>OZ241380.1:3017500-3288797 GCA_965200765.1 Arenicellales bacterium | reverse complement strand
TGACCATATGGAAGCACCAGTTACATTTCCGCCTGATACACCAGTAGAAGATGTTGCAAGCGCCTTCACTCGCTACAATTTGCTGTCCATTCCAATTGTCAATGAAAATCAGGTGCTACTTGGCAGGATCACTGTTGACGACATCATGGATGTCATCAGCAGTACTGCAGACCGACAATTTCTGGTGCAGGCAGGTCTTGACGAAGAAGAGGATATTTTTGAACCGACACTGACAAAAGCACGAAAGAGAGCAATCTGGCTGGGTGTCAACTTGATCACCGCGGTCATTGCATCGTGGGTAATTGCACAGTTTGAAGATGCGATTAATCAACTCGTGGCCCTGGCGGTGCTGATGCCAATTATCGCAAGTATGGGGGGAAATGCAGGTACGCAAACTCTAACCAGCGTAATTCGCGAACTTGGCACTGGCAGAATTTCTTCAGGCAACGTAAAAGATGTTCTTGGGAAGGAAGCCTTGGCCGGCGGACTGAATGGCTTGATTTGGGGAATTGTTGTAGCCGGAGTTGCGATCGTCTGGTACGGAAATTTTGGATTGGCCGCGATTGTTGCAATTGCAATGGTGATCAATATTGCAGTTTCCACGTTGTCCGGTGTTCTGCTCCCGGTGATGCTCAAGCGCATGGGAATCGACCCGGCGCTTGCAGGCGGCGTTGCTTTGACAACCGTTACTGATGTTGTCGGTTTTCTTGCAATCCTGGGGCTGGCCTCCTTGATTTTGCTTTAAACACGACTTCATTCGCACTGCCAAACCACTGGTGCAACACAAAGCAACAGGCTGAATCCAGTGTGTCCAAAGAATTTCAGTTATTTTTCAGTCTGAAAGTTGCGTTCCAGTCCGTTTCTGACGACTGAATCCTGACGCTATGGCAATCAGGACTACGCACAAAACCAGCACGGAAATGTCACCCGTCATGACGTATGGCGTAGTACCACTCATCGGCTGAATTGTAGCATTCAATACATTACCCTCCGATTGCCGAAGCAGTTGATTCACCTTCCCGTTGTGATCAATTGCTGCGGATATGCCTTGATTTGCCACCCGCAATACCGGGCGCCCGGTTTCCATGGCTCGCATTCGACTCATCTGGATGCGCTGTCCAGGAGCGATGCCGGTTCCAAACCATGCATCTTCGCTCACATTAACCAGTAGTGTTGCATCCGGCAACATAGTGCGAACCACTCTGGAAAAAGCATCTTCATAACAGATTGACAATCCGATTCGCTGGCCGGCAAGTTGCATTGGTGCCTGTTCTTGCTTGTACGACTTCATGTCTGACATTGGAATATCAACAAAGTTCGACAGAAACTGCAAAACTGGCCGAAACGGGGTGTACTCTCCGAATGGCACAAGTTGCCGCTTGCGATAAACCTGGATTCGGTCGGAAATACCAAACACGCTGTTGAAATATGTATCTTCACCGGAAGACTGCTGATGTTCAATAAGCCCAACCAGAAAGTCTGAAGGATGTTCTGCGAAAAACTCCCAGATTGTGGTGTCGGCTAACTCCAAGTCGGTGTAGGCAAGTGCATTTTCTGGCCATACGATTAAATCCCTGTCCGCCAAACCCTGACTAAGTGAAATATATTTCTTCAGATGAAGCGATGCCTGCTTCGGGTCCCATTTGTCATGGATCGATACATTGCCCTGAACCAGCCCTGCCTTGACCGGTGGCAAAACTGGCTTCACCCAATTCATGTTGCCAACCAGTACACCTGCCCCCCATATTACCAAAACAACAACGCCAGTCCCCACAACCCGATTTCGTACGAACCCGTGGGAGAGCAAGGCCAAACCCCCTGCCGTTATGCTTGTTGAGAGACTTACTCCCAGTACACCGACATAAGTTGACCAGTTCGCGAGCCAGGTATCAGTTTGGCTATAGCCGACATACAACCATGGAAATCCGCCAAACAGCCAACCTCGCAACCATTCTGTCAGTACCCACAAAGCCGGAATCCAGGCAAGATAGTGCAACGTTTTCGAACACTTGAACCGCGCTTGAACATATCCGCACAACGCAACAAACGTTGCCATGGTTATTGCCAGTGCCACGACGGCAAGGGTCGAAAACAAAATTGAGGCATTGCCAAAATCGTGGACACTGGTATAAACCCAGCTCAGTCCGATACCGAACAACCCGAATCCGAACACAAAGCCGAGAAGTGCACTCTCTCGCGGCGATGAGCACGCCCACTGGCGGAACAATATCGCCAACGAGAAAAATACTAACGGAAATACACCAACCGGAGCAAAGGCCGCATTTGCGACCATCCCTGCAATCAACGCCAGCGCAAGCCGAACAGACAGACGATCGTACAATCGGGTAAATTTGCCGTTACTGGTCATCATTCAACAGGTTAGCTTGTGCTACTACGGCAATCTGCAAGCGCTGATTTTCAGGATTCGACTTTGAAGAACAAGAAACTACGGCAACAAACCACTACCGAAGACAATACCGCGACCCAATTCGGTAGCGAATCATCACACAAAGGAACAATATTGGCTCTACTCGAGTGGCACCACGCCGATCAGTTCAATGCGTCTCGGATTAGATTTCAATACTGTGAAATTCAAGCCACCCAAGGCTACTGTATTGTTTTTTTCAGGCACGTGTCCAGCCGTTTTCACTAGCAGGCCACCTACGGTGTCTACATCTTCTTCAAAGTTCACTCCCAATGCCCGGTTGAATTCGTGCAGTTCAGTAAGCGCATCAACAATATATCCGTTGGGGATATTGGGGTCGGATCTGATCATTTCATCTGCTTCGGGGTCAGACTCATCTTCGATTTCTCCGACAATTTCTTCCAGCACATCTTCAATCGTGATCAGCCCGGCTATGCCGGCGAATTCGTCCACCACGATCGCAATGTGGTTCCGTTCTTTTCTGAACTCGTTGAGCAATGTATTCAGACGCTTGCTTTCCGGTACAAACACCGGGCTTCTGATGAGTTCGTGCAGATCAAATTCTTCATCAACATGGTTGCCGCAAAATTGCAGAATATCCTTGGCAAGCAGAATTCCGGTTATCTTGTCCTTGCGTTCATCAACGACGGGAAATCTGGAATGTCCAGACGGTACCACTACATTCAGTACCGTTTTCAAATCCGTGTCATGCGGGACCGTTACCATTTTGCGGCGCGGAACCATTACATCCCGAACTCGCAATTTTGATGAAGCCACAGCGCGTTCCAGTATGTCCTTGACATCATTGCTCACCAAACCCGAGTCGTTGACACTTTGGAATACATCCATCAGTTCTTCGGTCGATTCGGGAGGACGCGACCGCACTCGATTGGCAAGCCCTTTCAGTTGTGCCAGAATATTACCGGGGTTCATCTTCTTTTCCACTGATTCGGGGCCGACTTAGCCGGGGTGTGAACTTGCGAGACGGTTGAAGCCAAGTGCCTGCAATATTGACAGTTCGGTTGATTGCATCAGCTGTGCATCAGCCTTCTGTTGGTGGTCGTAACCGCAAAGATGAAGCACGCCGTGTGCAATGATCAAAGCCCAATGCTCATCAAGGGCTTTACCCAGCTCTCCGGCGCGTTGCTTGACAACCTCGGCGCAAACCACAATGTCGCCCAGAATTACGGGGTTGCGGATATGCGGAAGTGTTGCGGGAAACGCCAAAACATCTGTTGGTTCGTTTTTACCCCGATACTGCTGATTCAGAGAATTAATCTCGACTTCGTCGACAATGCGAACCGACAACTCTACCGGGTCAGTCCGAACGTGCCGAACTGCCGCGCGTATCCAATCATCGATATCGTCGGAATTGGGTATATCTCCCGAGCGGCAGGCAATCTGTATGTCAGTGGTTACACTCATTGTCTTTACGTTTTCACCTCGGCATCCTTTTCATAGGCTTCAATTATGGACTGAATCAGCGGATGTCTCACAACATCGTGCGTCCTGAAGTGGATAATACCTATATTTTGGATTCCCTGCAGAATTTGTACGGCATGCTTGAGTCCCGAACGCGTGCCTTTCGGCAAATCAATCTGGGTAACGTCACCCGTTATGACTGCCTGTGAACTATGTCCAATTCGGGTCAGAAACATTTTCATTTGTTCAATTGTAGTGTTTTGTGCTTCATCAAGAATGACGAATGAATCATTCAAGGTGCGTCCGCGCATGAATGCCAGCGGGGCCAGTTCAATCACACCTCTGTCAAGCAACCGGCCGACTCGCTCGAATCCGAACAATTCGTACAGCGCATCATACAGCGGCCGCAGGTACGGATTGACTTTTTGACCGATATCACCGGGCAGAAAACCCAGTCGCTCCCCGGCTTCAACGACTGGTCGAACCAGAACAATACGACTGATTTCATCGTTTGCCAACGCATGCGCAGCACTTGCAACAGCAAGATAAGTCTTGCCGGTACCAGCCGGGCCGACGCCGATACTAATATCGTTTTCACCAATGCAACGAAGGTATTCGGTCTGGCGGCGGTTACGCGCCCGAATCGTCGTCTTGCGAATCTTGAACACGATGGAATCTTCAAAATCCTCACCGTCCCCCAATCGCGCAATTGCGGATTGAACTGTGTCCGGTTCAATCACCCGTGAATTTTCCGTTTCTACATACAAATCTTTGATCAGCATTTCGACTTCCCGGGCAATTTGTGCGTCACCGTCAATCTGAAACAAATTGCCGCGGTTTGATACAGATACACCGAAATGTCCTTCAATGGACTTGATATTGGAGTTGTATTGTCCGCACAAGCTGGCCAAGCGCTTGCTGTCAGCGGGTGTCAGAGCAAATATGTTTGCGGTTTGCCGGGCTTCCAATTCAGACAATCGAAGGGATTTTCGACAGTTGCGAGTGTTGGGTTACGACTCCCTGGAGCGAATTTGGCATAGTCTTTGTAATGCGTACTGGCAAAAACTGTCCGATTTCAGCTTGACTGCTATCAAAGTTGACAACACGGTTGTTCTCGGTTCGTCCGGTCATCTGGCTGGCGCGACGCTTGGAGATGCCTTCCACCAGGACATTTTGTTGCAAACCAACCATGGCTTCACTGTATTTCCGTGTCAGCTCACCAATTTTTTTCTGCAGAATATTCAATCGTTCTTTTTTTACACTGTCCGGCAAATTGTCCGCCAATTCAGCTGCCGGGGTACCGGGTCTACTACTATACAGAAAACTGAATGAGTTGTCGAAACGAACTGTATCAATCAAGTCCATCGTTTGCTGAAAATCCTGGTCGGTCTCCCCGGGAAATCCAACAATAAAGTCGGATGATATGCTGACTTCAGGACACTTGTCGCGCAAATTTTCAATGATGCCCAGGTAATCTTCCCGTGTGTATCTTCGCTTCATGCGCGCCAACACCCGGTCGGAACCGCTTTGAACCGGCAAATGTACCTGTCGTGCAAGTTTCGGCAGTTGCCCGTGCGCCTGCGCCAGTTCATCGGTAAATTCCAGCGGATGAGAAGTGGTGTAGCGAATACGACCAATTCCATCAATATCGGAGACATAGCGAAGCAGAGTTGCAAAATCAATCTCCTGTCCGGTGTGTGCCGTGCTTCGAAAGGCATTGACATTTTGTCCAAGAAGCGTTACCTCGCGCACACCTTGCTCGGCAAGCTCAAAGATTTCAGTAATCACATCTTCAAATGGACGGCTGTACTCTTCTCCCCGCGTATAGGGTACCACGCAAAAGCTGCAGTACTTGCTACACCCTTCCATAATTGACACAAATGCTTTTGGACCTTCCACGCGGCGCGGCGGCAGGCAGTCGAACTTTTCGATTTCGGGAAAAGATACATCCACACTCGGCTTGCGCGCGAGCACCACTTCGTCCAGCATGTCGCTGACCCGGTGATAGGTTTGCGGACCAAAAACGAAATCCACATAGGGGGCGCGTTTCAATATCGCATCACCTTCCTGACTCGCGACACATCCCCCGACACCAATAACCAAGTTGGGATTTGACACCTTCCAAGGGCGCCATCTTCCGAGCAATGAAAATACTTTTTCCTGGGCTTTTTCCCGGACCGAGCATGTATTCAATAGCAACAGATCGGCCTCGTCTGGGCCGCTTGCGAGTCGATACCCGTGCGATGCCTCCAACGATTCGGCCAATCGCGACGAGTCGTACTCGTTCATCTGGCACCCGAATGTTTGAATATAAAGTTTTCGTTCAGTCATTGAATTCAATAGATTTTTCTGCTGGTCATTCTCTCTATTGTAATTTACATACAACATTTTTTGACAGGCAATGCTTGAATTGCCATCGGGGATTCATTCCCGTAAACATGGATTCGGCTTGATGGCATTCGTTTGTAACCCCCTCCCATCTACGATATCAACCAAATTCTGAGAGTGATAAAATGACAGGAGAGGAAAGAACACTGGCACTGAAATTTTGTTGCGCAAAACTTGCGAGATTTGCGTTTCTGCAACCGATTTCCTCAAAAGCGCAGTTGCCTGCCCTTTCATTTTCATGTTCCAGAGTTCAATCGCAACGGCATTTTCACCACGGCAGCCCGGACAGAATGCTATACTGTATTATCTGACGCAAGCCGTTCGAATTTTCGAACTTGGCCAGTTGCCGGCAACGATTTGAAATTGAGCGCTTGTCGAAAACAGGTCGCATCGCAGTTATCGCAATTCTACGATTCATCAAGACAGATCAACAACTTTCAGGTCTTTGAATACAAACCTGCATCAAGAACAACAAGAAGTTTTTCCATTGAGTCGGTACAGGTAGCAGTTATGGCAAGCATGGCAAATACAAAGGCAGTAGAAAATTTCTTTGTGGAGCTGCAAAGGATTCGGTCGACCGGTGCATCCACTGAAGAATTGTCGTACTATTCCCCGCTGTCAAACCTTCTGAACTCGGTAGGGGCCGGCTTCGACCCCAAGGTGTTCTGCGTTACAGAACCCGCCGGCCAAGGTGCCGGGCGCCCCGATTTTGGGCTTTATACGTCAAGGCAAGTGCAGAAGGAAAAGCCGATTGATGGTCAAAAGCCTGAATTGGGCGTAGTGGAAGTCAAGGCCGCCACTGAAGATATCAATCGAATTGCAGACAGCGAACAAGTCAACTTGTACTGGCAACACTACCGACTTGTTCTGGTGACCAACATTCGACAGTTCATTCTGGTGGGTTCGGATTCAAGCGGCAACAAGGTATTGCTCGAGAAATTCACCATAGCTGAAAGTGCGCAAGATTTTGACCTTCTGCTGGAAACCCCCAGAGCATTGGCCCGCGAGGTCGGCATTTCTCTGACCGAGTACATCAATCGCGTGTTTTCTCAAACATCTGCATTGGCAGACCCCAAAGATGTTGCCCGGCTGCTTGCATCATACGCGCGCGATGGCTTGTCCCGGGTGGAATCCGCCGGTGAATCAGCGCCGCTTCTGGAGTTGCGTTCAGCATTGGAAATTGCATTGGGAGTGCGTTTCGATGGCGCACAGGGAACGCACTTCTTTCATTCGACATTGATTCAGACACTGTTCTACGGCATCTGCTCGGCCTGGATGCTGTGGGCGCACAAGTCCCGAAAATCGAAAGATCTGCTGACGCAGTCCAGTCAATTCAATTCCGGACCATTCCGCTGGCGAGAATCCGAATGGCATCTGCGAACGCCGGTACTTCGGGCACTGTTCCATCAGATCTCGGATCCCGACCGCCTGCAGAATCTCGGTCTTGTCGAAGTGCTGGACTGGACTGCGGCCGCACTTGACCGGGTTGAAAAATCGTTGTTCTTCTCGAAATTCAAGGAAGGCGATGCAGTGCCTTACTTTTACGAGCCGTTTCTGGAAGCCTTCGATCCCAAGCTACGCAAGCAAATGGGGGTTTGGTACACACCGAAAGAGGTGGTGCAGTACATGGTGGCTCGCGTCGACAATGCATTGAAAGACGATTTGAAAATCCCTCTGGGGCTGGCGGCGAACAATGTGTATGTGCTGGATCCTTGCTGCGGCACCGGGGCATTCCTGGCCGAGGTCTTGCGTCGCATCGAAGCAAATTTGACCAAAAAGGCACAAGGCGCTATTGCGGGAGAGAGAATCAAGCAAGCCGCCGTTAGTCGTCTGTTCGGATTTGAAATCATTCCGGCACCGTTCGTCGTCGCCCATATGCAAATGGAACTGACTCTTCAGGAACTGGGCGCCAGTTTCAATGACGGCGATTCAGAAGGGGCACAGATTTACCTTACCAATGCACTCACCGGATGGGGAGCGGAAAACGGCGAGAAAATCTGGTTTCCCGAATTGGCGGCCGAGCGAAACCGGGCGAAGAAAGTCAAGCGGGATGTACCGATCATAGTCGTGCTCGGAAACCCGCCGTACAACGCTTATGCAGAATTGGCGGTAGAAGAGGAAAGAGAATTGACGAATGCGTATCGCACTGTCAAACGCGTAAAACGACCGCAAGGAAAAGGACTGAATGATCTTTATGTCCGTTTTTTTCGCATGGCCGAGCGCCGCATCACTGAAAGCACGGGACACGGGATAGTCTGCTTCATCTCAAACTACTCATGGCTGGATGGCATGTCGTTCACAGGCATGCGGGAACACTTTCTCGAGGAATTCGATTCAATTCGAATCGACTGCCTCAACGGCGATATGCGCAAAGGCGGCAAAACACCGGAAGGAGAGCCTGACCCAAGCATATTTTTGACAGAATTTTCGGCAGGAATTCAAACGGGAACAGCTGTCTCTACGCTGATTCGAACAATGGAGCACTCTCCGGTCAAATCAATTGATTTTCGACATCTCTGGGGAAACACAAAACGCCGCGAACTGCAGAAGACGGCGGAATTGAAACCTCGCACGATATACAGGAAGGTAAGGCCAGATCCAAAATTTGGCTTGCCTTTTCTGGATTTGAAATTCAACAAGAACTGGTTTCAATGGCCAGAATTGCACGACCTGTTTCCGCAGTCCTATTCAGGTGCAAAAACAAGCCGCGACAGTTTCCTTGTTGACATTGATTTGGACCGACTGAAAGCGCGGATTGAAGAATACTTTGATCCGGCGGTCAGTTACGAAGAAGTCAGCAGGCGCTATCCTGCTGCGGCAAAGAAGCTCGGCAAACTCAGCGGTCAATGTGTTCGTGAAATGCTGATTCGGCGTGGAGGTCCAGATCCGGACGGATTCATTCGATATGAGTTTCGACCGTTCGATTGCAGGTGGCTGTACTGGGAAGGAAACAAAAACCTGTTGGATCGACCCGTAACTAAGTATAAATCACAAGTATTTGAAGGCAATTTGTCATTAGTTGCTCAGCAACAGCCCCGTCGTGAATGGTCGCCCCCTCAAGTGATTTCCCATATGGGTTGCATTGATTTGATGGATCGTAGTGCAACCTGTTTTCTGCAAATGGTTCTCAATGGTGATATCGGGAACAACGGAGACCCTAAAGCACCCGAGCACAACTTGTCGCAACAGGCAGAACGCTATTTGGACAATCTCGGCGTGGATGCAGGGGAATTGTTTTTCTATGTTCTGGCGGTGATGCATGACCCTGTCTATCAACAGGAAAATTCTGATGCGCTCCGGATGGATTGGCCCCGAATTCCACTACCAGACTGGCCGGACGGGAAAAGCAAGAACCTGGCAAAGAAATTCACCAGGATTGCAGAACGAGGCCGAGAATTGGCGGACCTGCTCAAATCTGACACATCCGTGCCGGATGTAACCGAAGAACCCAATGCCCAGCTTGCCTGCTTAGCATTGCCTTCTACAACAGATGGTGCAAGCATGCATGGCGACGATTTTCTGGTATCGGCCGGATGGGGAAGATTCGGAGCGAATCAAACCATTGTTCCAGGCAAGGGCAAGGTTGTCTCTCGCCAATACACAGTGGATGAATGCGATGCACTGGGCCAGTCGGTTGATGTGCTCGGCGAGACTACATTCGATATCTACCTGAATACTCACGCATACTTTCGGAACATTCCGCAAGCTGTCTGGGATTTCAAATTGGGCGGTTATCAGGTACTGAAGAAATGGCTTTCCTATCGGGACCAAGCAGTACTCGGGCGGGCGATCTCAGCAGATGAAGTTCAGCACCTGTATGAGGTTGCCCGTAGAATTGCGACGATCTTGTTGCTGACCCGCAAAGAATTGAACGTCTTGCAGGACAGCTAGCCCGTAACAGAACCGCGCCATCTTCATAGAAACTGGCAATCTGCAAACACGTTTTCTGGCAACCGCTTGCACCGGTTTAAAATCAAGCTATAAATGGAATTGCGGTTGATTTTCGCATTTCTTTTCTCCTAATTACACCTTTCTCGGCTACAATTTATCTCCACTGGATCATCTCCGAGTTCAATCAGAAAATACTGCGACGATTACATCCCGTTCCCACTTGGTGCAAAATTGAAATACATTAGCACTCGGGGGCAAGCCCCGGTTCTTAACTTCGAGGAAGCCGCGACCTGCGGGTTGGCCAGCGATGGCGGTCTTTATATGCCTGAATATTGGCCGCCGATCCAAGCGGATGAAATACGTGCGCTGAAAAACCTGCCCTACTGTGAAGTTGCAACCGCAATCTTGGCAAAATTTACCGGCGACAGTGTTGCCAGCGGCAGTCTTCAATCCAACATTTCTGAAGCCTACGCGAATTTCTATCACCCGGACATAGCACCTCTTGAAAAGATTGACGACAACATGTTTATTCTGGAACTGTTTCATGGTCCGACATTTTCGTTCAAGGATTATGCTCTGCAGTTTCTGGGCCGCTTTATGGACTGGTCGCTTCAGAATCGAAATCAACAACTAACCATTGTCGGGGCAACCTCCGGCGATACTGGTTCAGCCGCCATCCATGCAGTCGGGGGAATACCGGCAATCGAATTGTTCATGCTTCATCCACATGGTCGGGTGACTGAGATGCAACGAAAGCAAATGACGACTAGCACTCATGTCAATGTCCACAATTTTGCGGTTCAGGGGACTTTTGATGACTGCCAGTCAATGGTCAAAGCGATTATGAACGATCCTGATGTTAGGACGCGCAAATCCTTGGGTGCAGTAAACTCAATCAATTGGGGACGAGTAGCTGCACAGGTAATCTACTATTTCTACGCCGCAATTCAACTGGGGGCGCCGGACCAGCCGGTATCTTTTGCGGTTCCAACCGGAAACTTCGGGAATGTACTTGCCGCCTATGGTGCCTTGCGCATGGGCTTGCCTATAGAAAAATTAATAGTTTGCACCAATGAGAACGACATACTAACCCGATTCTTCGAATCCGGCTCCATGCAAAAGCAAAGTGTCAAATCAACACTGTCACCAAGCATGGACATCCAGGTATCAAGCAACTTTGAAAGATTTTTGTTCGACCTCTTGGACCGGGACAGCGAAAAACTACGCAAACTTATGGACGATTTCATCACCACCGGGCGGTATTGTGTGGAATCGGACACACTAGGAAAAGCAAAAAGTTTTTTTCATGCCCATCGTGTCAATGATTCAGAAACGAGTGAAGCGATCGCTGAACAATACCGATCCAAGGGCCATATCGTAGATCCGCATACCGCAGTTGCACTGGCATCGGCAAAAAACTTCAGTGACAAATCCTCCGCTCCAATGATCGTTGTCTCCACGGCGCATCCGGCAAAGTTTTCAGAAGCAATCAACCGCGCAACCGGACAAGAAGTGGCAATTCCTGAACAACTTGCAGAATTATTGAAAAAGCCTGAGTGCTACCAATGCATATCCAATCAACCCGAAGAACTCAAGGAATTGATTCTGAATGGAAATAATTAACAACACTCGCAATGGTCCGAAATTTTTCAGATGTAGTAAAACGAGTGCAAATGATTTTCATACTGATTGAATTATGAATATTTCATTATTGAAGCCTGGTTTTGGTTGGCTCCTGTTGATTCTGTTGTCATCTATCGGCAACGCGGTTTTGGCGGATAGCCAATCTGAACAATCCAGATACGGCGCCGCTTTTGAAGGAGCGTTTTCGCAAGGTGGTCTGGTTGTTGGCACAACCCGCCCTGGAGCGACAGTCATGCTGGACAACCAAAACGTCCGTGTCTCCCGGGATGGAATTTTTCTGTTGGGATTTGGTCGGGATGCCAAGTCAGAGTGGCAATTGTCAATCATCCATCCGGATGGTAGAAAATTCAACAATCCACTGAAAGTTTCCACCCGCAATTATGACATTCAATACATTGACGGTCTTCCGAATCGCATGGTGAATCCATCCGCTGAGGATCTGAAGCGAATTCGGGCAGATACGAAACTGGTTGTGAATGCAAGACGGACTGACGATGCGCGAACAAACTTTCTTGAGGGATTCGACTGGCCGTTGGTTGGAGTCATAACGGGGGTTTATGGTAGCCAAAGAGTCATCAACGGAGAACCGCGCCGACCGCACTATGGCATTGACATTGCTGCGCCGGAAGGGACTCCCGTAGTGGCCCCGGCCGGCGGTATTGTGACAATGGCGCATCCTGACATGTATTTTTCCGGTGGCACCCTGATTATTGACCATGGACACGGATTGTCATCAACTTTCCTGCACTTGCAAGAAATTCTGGTGTCCGAGGGGCAATCTGTTGAAAAAGGTGAAGTTTTTGCTACGGTAGGTTCGACAGGGCGAAGCACCGGACCTCATCTTGATTGGAGAATCAATTTGTTCAAAGCTCGCCTGGATCCGGTATTGATCGCCGGCGACATACCGACACCTTCAAATTAGCCAGAATTCCCCAATGAGTTCTGAAAAGACAAGACGCACCTGGAAAATCGTGACAGGTGTCGCGGCGATGGCAATTGTGGTTACCGTTTCCAACATTCTGGTTGGTTATCCGATTAATGATTGGCTGACTTGGGGAGCATTCAGTTTTCCAGTTGCTTTTCTGGTGACAGATCTAATCAACCGAACCTCAGGTCCAAAACATGCACGCACTGTTGCCGGTGCCGGATTTATTGTTGCGGTCGTCATGTCTTTCTGGCTTGCGACTCCGCGTATTGCGCTGGCTTCAGGCATCGCATTTATAGTGGGTCAATTCATTGACATTTCAATTTTTCATCGACTCAGAAATTCTGCCTGGTGGCAAGCACCGCTTGTTTCATCCTCTATTGCATCCGCAATCGATACTGCAATTTTCTTCAGCATTGCTTTTGCTGGCACCGGACTCCCGTGGATCACTTTGGGTATCGGCGACTATGGAGTCAAGCTCGGTGTTACATTCTTTATGTTGATTCCGTTCTACTCTTTGATGGGCATTGTCCCTGCGCACGAACAAGAGACTTGACTGGAGAAAACTACGAATTTGCTTTGATCAAACTCGGAGACACGGAAATACCCTTGCAGATTTTCTTGGTCATTTGGTCAGGCAGTTGCGCCAGTATTTTGTTGCCTTCGGCGATGCTTTCGACCGGCAAAAATACGGCGCCTCCGGTACCGGACATGCGGGCAGGTCCAAACCGACGAAGTTGTTGCAATGTGTGTTGCACGGCCGGATACAAAGAGCAAGCACTTTCTTCAAGATCATTGTGAAGTGCTACAAAGTCAACAGTTTCGCATGGAACCGGTTTTCGAAAACGGGAAAAGTGTGCATTTTCATAGACGATGCGTGTTGACACAACGACTTGCGGAGCCACAACGACATACCAAGTTGGCGGTAGATCAACCTTAGTCAAACAATCTCCGATTCCTTCTCCCCAAGCTGTCGTTCCATGAAGAAAAAAGGCTACGTCTGCACCCAAATCCCGGCCGATTGCAGACAGTTCATTGACACTTAAGTTCAGGTTCCAAATTTGATTGAGTGCAAGCAATGTGGTGGCGGCATTCGAGCTGCCGCCACCAAGTCCGCTTCCGACCGGAATCAATTTCTTCAATGTAATGCGTACTCCTTCGGATACTCCATATGCTGCTTGCAACCGTTTTGCCGCCTGTACGGCAAGATCAACTGCCTCGTCAATCTCCGGAATTGCCGGTAGTCGCACAATTTCTCCAGCGGGGTCGGATTGAAATTCAATTTCGTCATACCAGTCGATCAGTTGAAAAACGGTCTGAAGTTCGTGATAGCCATCAACCCGACGACCGACAATGTGCAGAAACAAATTCAGCTTGGCAGGGGCTAGCCAGAGACTCATCAAATATTCCGAATTGGAATGACAAACTCCGAAAACGGCGGATTACTGAATTCCCCACTCCCGAACTGAAAGCCGGATGGATACATAATTTTCTGCCAAGTCTTCATTTTTTGCTCGCGGATTCCGAATCTTGAAGTCGGATGTAATGCGATAACGAGTAGGCAAATGGTAGTCTCCCACTATCCTGTAGCGTGAATAACCCAGAGTCCAGCCCGATTGCCTTAGCATTTCCAGTTCCCCGCCTCCATTTATGCCGATTTGATCCACCGCATCTTCCCCGGCTACCGCAATAACCCAATCAACCATTTCATTGAACGGAATATACCAGCCGGTTTGCTCCGACAACAACTGACTGGCGGACTGTCCGGTTACTTCATTGCCCCTGTAATCCTGCAGATAGGCAGTTTCCGGTGTCTGCCGAACAATTATCCGGTTTTGACCCAAACTGTCAAACAATTGAATTTCATGATTGCCGCCGTCCCGGTTCCAAATCAGCGTGCCGGTTCCACCTTCATCGCCTGCCCGATACCCGATCCGGCCTTTGATATTCCAGCTGTCAATTGCAGTTGCAATTTGTACATGCTGCTCGTAAATTTTCAACGCGGAATCTGAAGGGGTTCGCGGCAAACTTGTACAGCCGGCAAGGACGACCAGCAGTACCGCAAACAATACCCGCATTGTCAATTGGTAAACTTCCGAATCGTTTCAAGCAAAATCTTGTTTTCCGGAGTTCGTTTCCGAGCTTCTCTCCACACTTTGCGCGCTTGACGACGCTGGCCATTCACCCAGTAAATTTCCCCCAAATGAGCTGCCATTACCGGGTCATCCAGTTCTTCATAAGCCCGCTTGATGAAGTCGATGGCTTCATCGTAGTTGCCCAATCTGTAGTGCACCCATCCCATACTGTCCAGAATGTACGGGTCGTACGGACGAATCTTCAGTGCATCTTCAATCAACACGCGTGCCTCTTCAAGGCGGTCTGTTTGGTCGGCCAGCGTATAGCCCAGCGAATTCAATGCCTGCGCATTGTTGGGTTGAATATTCAACAACGTCTGAATATCCCTTTCCACCACATCGACCAAACCCAATTCCGCGGCAACATAACTGTGCGCCAACAACAGATTCGTATTGTTTGGAAACTCGGATAGCCCTCGATCCAATGCTTTCAACGCGTCTTCCATTCGATCGGCTTCGCGATACAACTCATCTATGGCCAAATAAACCTGAACTCGCTGGGGGTTGGAGCGCGTTGGAATTTTTTGCAGGATTTCAACACCGCGTTCCAAGGAATTCGTCTGTGCCTCCAATCGGGCGAACACCAGACTTCTTTGAAAAATGTATCGACTGGACACAACGCGACGGAGCCACATTTGTGTTTCATCGAGTTTTCCGAGTCGCAGTGAGGCCCGGGCAACACCGAGATAAGCCAACTGGTCATGCGGGTTGACTTCAACATACTGCAACAGTTTTTCGTATGCTTCCTGATACCGATTGGTATAAAGAAACAACTGCGCAGAACTGAACAATGCGTCAGGCTCCGGAATTTGCATGAATTGCTCAATCGCGCTACGAATCAATCCTGAATCTGAAAGGAAATCAGCATAGATTGAACGCAGTCTATGGGAGTCGGGATATTTCTCCAGCTGTTGCATTGCATACAACTTCGCTTCCTCACTCTTTTTCTGTTCCAGGAAAAACGCGAACTTCGTAGCTGCGGCAGAATCCGAAGCCGGGTCAATCAACAGCGCCGCATCGATGTGCATCTGAAGATTTTCCTCAGTAAGTCCTGCCGAAACACCCATATTGAACAGCTCCAGATAACCGACAACATGACCGGGATAAAACTCGACAACCTTGCCGTAAAGTTCGTATGCGCCTTTTGGATCCAGCGAACTGGAAACAATCTGGGAGATTCTCTCGAGATTGTCGTCCCGTTCAGCACCGGACACATCCAAAGTTTGCCTGAAACTTTCTATTGCTCCCTGTTTTTCGTTCTTGGCAAGCTGAGTGATGCCGCGCGATCTCCATGCTTCGGAGGACCATGGGTCCAATTCCACCCAAAGTGCAGTGGCCGAATCAGCAATATCGTAACGCTCTTCTGTGATGGCCCGTTTCGAGGTCAACTCGGCAAGCCGGGGATCCCGGGTTTCATCAGCAGCATTTATCAATAATTCAATCGAGTCGTCTTTAAGGTTTCGCATATATGCGAGTTCGGCAGTGAGCAATTTCTGCAGCAACTCGGCTGTCATGTCCACCTTCGGAAGCGTCGGCGAAACCGCTTTTTCTGCTACAGGTGGAGTAGCCTGACTGGATGCAGTGGACGACATGGGCGCGGCCGAACAGGATGCCAGCACGAGACTGGCAATGATCAACATCGACACGATGATCATTTGTTTTATCGCACTCGAAGGACGACAAATCTTTGAAATTTCCATATTCACTCAATCATTGATGACTTGACCGTGGTTATGCTGACAAACAGAATTTCACCACTAACCAGGTCCAGATGCACACGGCGACGCACCCAAAAGTTCACTATAATGGAATCAATAATAGCAAATATGCCACTTCAAGTGGCAAAACACAAATCATTTAATGCGGTCAAGTCTGATCAAGCCCAATTCAATCAGAATTTTGTCATGAAAGATTCGCTAAGAAGCAAGCTGGATGTTCTGGTCAATCGACAGGAAGAAATCAACGCGCAATTGTCCGATGCCAACATCATTCAGGAACAGGAAAAATTTCGCAACTTGTCAATTGAGTTGTCTGAAATATCCGAAGTCGTGGAGAAATACCAGTTGTACTCGTCTCTGGAGAAAGAACTGGAAGATGTAATGTTGATTTTGAATGATCAGGATACTCAAATCAAGGAAATGGCACAGTCCGAAGCAATTGAAATTGAAACACAGCTGGATCAAACCCGCGCTGAATTGCATAAGCTTCTGCTACCCAAGGACCCCAATGATGCAAAAAATGTCTACTTGGAAATTCGCGCCGGTACAGGCGGGGACGAAGCTGCAATATTCGCAGGCGATTTGTGTCGCATGTACCAAAACTATGTTCAGTCTCAAGGGTGGGACAGCAAGTTTATGAGCAAAAGCGAGGGGGAGCATGGTGGATACAAGGAAGTGGTACTGAGAATTGAAGGCCGGGGGGCTTTTTCCAAACTCAAATTTGAATCAGGCACCCATCGTGTTCAGCGCGTTCCCAAAACCGAAGCCCAAGGACGGATCCATACATCCGCGTGTACCGTGGCAGTTCTGCCGGAAGCGGACAAAATCGACGAAGTGGATCTCAACCCTCAGGATATTCGTGTTGATACTTTCAGGGCATCCGGGGCTGGCGGTCAGCATGTCAACCGTACGGATTCAGCGATACGTCTCACTCATTTTCCATCCGGTATTGTGGTGGAATGCCAAGATGAACGCTCGCAACACCAGAACAAGGCCCGCGCCATGGCAATATTGCGCGCCCGCCTGCTGGACATGGAAATCAGAAAACAGCAGGAACAAAGAAGTGCAACAAGGAAACTGATGGTTGGCAGTGGCGACCGGTCGGAACGAATTCGAACTTATAATTTTCCGCAAGGGCGAGTGTCCGATCACCGTATCAATCTTACATTGTATCGTCTTGATGAATTCATGGAAGGTGCGACGGGACTCATTATTGAACCATTGATTACAGAACATCAAGCGGAACTCATGGCTGACACCAGTCAAGCCGCATGAATCACTGGAAAAAAGCACGTGATTGACATGATAGCCATCAAAAACTATTCTATGGTAATTGAATCTACCCAAACCCAATGACAAATGATGGACAAGAACCTGGACAAACTGGAATCAAGACTGGAGCAGCTCATTCAGCTATGCCACCAGCTAAAGTCGGAAAATGCCTCATTGCGCGACAATTTGGCAGCATCCAGGCGTGAACAAGCTCGCCTTTACAAAAAAAACAAGGACGCTGCTGACCAGGTTCGTACAATCGTTCGCAAATTGAAACCAATGACAAAATCGTAATGACGGGCTCAAGCGGTATCAATATCACCATTGCCGGTCGCACTTTCTTTGTTTCCTGCATCGAATCCGAACAGGACAACCTGCGCAATGCCGCGCAATTTCTGGACAAGGAACTGAGTTCCATTCAATCCAGCAATCGCTCATTGAACTTCGAAAAATGCGTCGTTATGGCAGCACTGAATATGTCGGCCGTGTTGCTCACACAAAACAAAACAACCGACGAGTCGAAACAGCAAGGTGAACACATCTTGAAACTTGTAGAGAAAATTGATTCAACGCTGAATGAATGTCTATAATTTGAACCATGTTATTGATAGTAGAATTGCCGCCTGTAGTGTTCGAGTTACTTCGCACACCTTAGAACCTAAATTACTCTCTGGGAACCAACTGCGGCTTCTGTTGTGAGCATCGTCAGTACGCGTAACGCTCCTGTTGCGAAGCACCTGAAGGGGTTGCACCAGTTCCCCCCTTGAATCTCGCGGTTCAAGGTTCAGAAGTTGGCACGGCACGTGCGGGCGGTTTTTTCTGTGCAAGATGAAAAATTCACAAACTGTCATCCGAAAGGCAATCTGTATTCCTGGTCGTCAATTGACTCTTCGGGAACTGCTACAACGACTTTCAGCGATACCTGAAGAGCAACGGGCGAGTACTACGACCGTTTATGCCGCTTTGGCGCTAGCATTTCGAGGAATTGAACCAGGTTTGATTTCGGAACACAATGCCCTGCATGGTGCAATTACAAATTCAGCAACGTACAACATTGGAATTTAGCGATGAATATCATCAAGTACTGGCTAATGAAAAACGAACCGGAAGATTTTTCAATTGACGATTTGATGGCCGCACCTGATCAAACCACCACCTGGGATGGTGTTCGTAACTATCAAGTGCGAAATTTCATGCGCGACGAAATGAATCCGGGCGATATGGCGTTTTTCTATCACTCCAACTGTGCGGTACCCGGGATTGTCGGCACGATGGAAATTATCAGCGAGGCCTATCCGGACCAAACAGCTTTTGACCCGTCTGCAAAGTACTACGATCCCAAAAGCGACCCGGAGAATCCCCGATGGCTTATGGTTGATGTGCAATTTCGCCGCAAACTCGAGAATATGGTTTCACTGGCTGACCTCAGGGCCGAAAAATCCCTTGTCGAAATGCGCGTTTTGCAACGCGGCAATCGGCTTTCCGTTACGCCGGTTACACTCGCTCAATGGAATCAGATTCTGGAAATGGCTGATAACAAGCAGTAATCGAAATCCAATAATCTTATTCACCGATTGCAGTTGGCCGTGGAGTTTCGCTAGCTGTATTCAAGCGGTGCAACAACTCTTGCCGATGATCTGAATCGGCTTCGCAGACCAGCTCTTGCACTTGATTTTCAAGCTCGCTCAGATGACTACTTCTGACAATTTGCTTGACTTCAAGCAAAGTAGCCGGGTCCAAGCTGAAAATCCGCAAGCCCAAACCAAGCAGCAACTTCGTGTAAATTACCTCCCCTGCCATTTCGCCGCACAGGGAAACCGGTTTGCCGACCTTAGCTCCTGCCGTGATGGTGTTTTTGATTAACTGAAGCACTGAAGGATGCAGGGGGTCATACAGGTAGTTCACCTCGTCATCCACACGATCAATCGCCAAAGTGTATTGAATTAAATCATTCGTCCCGATTGACAGAAAATCAAGTTTCTCTGCAAACATTTCTGCCATGATCGCAACTGCTGGCACTTCAACCATTCCGCCAATTGGTACATTCGGATCATGTGGAATATTCTCGTCAGCAAGCTCCATCTTGACGTCTTCAATGATTGCCATCACCTGATAGACTTCATTGATGGACGACAACATGGGAATCATGCACTGCACTGAGCCGTAGGCGGAGGCACGAAAGATGGCGCGAAGCTGAGGCCTGAACAATTCCTGATGACGCAAGCAAAGCCGCACCGCGCGTACGCCCAAGGCCGGATTGGTAACTACATTACCTTGCTCGCTTCGTTGCCGTCCACCATCAACTTGCTTGTCTGCTCCCAAATCCAAGGTTCGAATCGTCACGGTTTTCAATCGTTGGACTGCACGGCGGTAGGCTTCTACCTGTTCTTCTTCATCCGGCGGATCATCGCGGTTCATAAACAAATACTCGGTTCGATACAAGCCCACTCCTGTTGCACCGCTGTTAACCGCCATTTCAATATCGGCCGGAAGTTCTACGTTGGCCATCAACTGAATTTCGTGCCCATCCATTGTTCTGGCTTCCAGGTTCTGAATCGTCAGCAATCGCTGGCGGCGTTGCTCGTCGATGCGCTTGCGCCGCTGAAAGTCAAGCAATACGTTTTCGGACGGATCAACTACAACAATACTGCTGTGACTATCCACCGCAAGAATATCGCCATGAGCAATGTATCGAATGGCACCATGCAAACCCACTACGGCAGGAATTCCCATGCTTCTGGCCAATATGGCAACGTGCGAAATCGGACTGCCCAAATCTGTTACGAATGCACTGATCGCCGAATCCTTGTAGTACACCATTTCAGATGGAGTAAGGTCATGGGCGACCAAAATCTTGCCGGACAGCTCTTTCTTGTTCGGTACCCGGAGTGATTGCTCAGGTATCATCATCTGACGGTAAATTTGCTTGAATACCTGATTTACGTCATCCTGCTTGCTTCTCAAGTACGGGTCTTCAATATTCTCGAATACATCAATCAGATGATTTCTGTACTGCAATAATGCGGTTTCGGCACTGCACCGGTTCTTGCGAATAATTTCAACTGTAGATTCTCGCAAGGTGCGGTCTTCCACCATCAGTACATGGGCTTCAAAAAAAGTGGCAATCTCTCCCGGAGTATCCTCGGAAACCTTTTCCATCGCCAAATGCAACTGTTTGACAGTATTTTGCAACGCAATGTCCAGTTTTTGTATTTCCTGTTTTACATCCTGCGCGGACTGCGGTTGTCCGGAAGCAGATTGAAACCCGGGTTCGTAGACAACCACTGCACTTCCGATTGCAATGGCCGATCCGACACCGGCACCGTTCAATACAATCATCAGTAGTCTTCTCCGAATCCGGAACGAAACAATTCGTGAATGGTCTCATGCGCAACCACTTCGTCATCGCCATCAACTTCAAGTTTCAAAGTTGTGCCCTGCGTTGCCGCCAGCATCATCAATCCCATGATTCCCTTGGCACTGACAGAATGGTTGCAGTGGGTCAATGTAATGTCACTCTCAAAACTGGCCGCGGCCTTGACGACCTTTGAACAGGCGCGCGCATGCAAACCCAGTTTGTTCACGACTTTCACCTCGCTTTCAATCATCATGCTCACCTGAGCTCGCCATGACGCTTCTGCACGCCAATACTACGACCCTGATAGATTTTTGCCAGTCTTTCAACCACATAGACGGAACGATGACGACCGCCGGTGCAACCAATCGCGATGGTCATGTAAATTCTGCCGACCGAATGAAAACGCGGCATCCACTCGTCCACAAATGAGTCAATCTGTTTAATCATCGTATCCACCAGCGGCTTGTCAGCAAAGAATTCAATAATTGGTTCATCCATTCCGGAGTAGCCTTTCAGTTCTGCAATCCAGTAGGGATTGGGAAGGCATCGCACATCAAACACAAAATCTGCATCCGGCGGTGCCCCCCGCTTGTAAGCAAATGACTTGAACAGCAACGACGGGTAACCCGGCTCAGTACTGCCGGCATCTTCCTGAATCAGCAGTCGAAGTTCGTGCGGGGTCATATTGGTCGAATCAAAGTGTTTGGTGGCAAGTTCCGATATCGGCGACAACAACTGCTTTTCGAGATGAATGCTTTCGACCAGCGGAATTTCGTCGTCCATCAACGGGTGCTTGCGCCGAGTTTCGGTATAGCGTCTGACCAAGGCCGACTCCTCTGTATCCAAAAAGATTACTTCGCAACTCACTCCTTCACTGCGAATGCGCTTCAGGTGTTTGGGCAACGAATCAAGAACAGTCAGATTTCGAGCATCAATACTGACGGCTGCATGTTCAATGTCCGAGTCCGCTTTTGCCAGCACTTCTTCGGCGAATTGAGACAGCATGACAACCGGCAAGTTGTCAACACAGTAGTATCCCAAGTCTTCCAGTGCACGCAACGCGATGGTCTTGCCGGAGCCCGAGGTGCCGCTGATGATTTTGATATGCTTGTTCAAAGCCAGGATTTGTCTGATTCAATCAAACTGCCAGCACAGAAAGTGCTATTCGACATTTCCGGGTGGATTGTCGTGAGCAATCAAATTACTGTGCAATTGGCTTTTGGTCGTCGCGGACATCAGTTGCCTGTAAAGATCACCGGTTTCAAACGCACTGGCCAGATGCCCCAGCAACTTGACATGTATATCCGCGGCTTCTGCCGGCACCAGCAAGCCGCAGGCAATCCAGATTCGCCGAGCAGTTTCACCGTTCAATTTGATCGGATCCTTGACCCGAACAATTGCACCGATGGGGGACTTCAATCCGTATAGTCGTCCATGAGGAATCATTACTCCGTTCCCCAAATCGGTACTGCCAAGCCGTTCGCGTTCAAGCAAAGTATGGAAAACAGTATCTTGGTCCAGATCCAGCTCGTTGTCCCTGGAAAACAAACTTGACAGATGTTCCAGCAAGCGCTTCATGCTTGACAGGTCAACATCGATATCGATTCGGTTTACACTGAACACACCCTTGAAGTGCGCCGTCGAAGCAGACGGCGCACTTTTCGTAGACGGTTCTGACATCTCGATCATGACGGATGACGAATGGTCTTGTTGTGATGGTTGTGACGACTGTGATCGGTCAATCGTTCCTTGTGCTTCAGGACCTGGCGGTCCAGTTTGTGCGACAGGGAGTCAATCGCCGCGAACATATCATTCGCTTCGGCCCGGGCATGAATGGATACATGTTTTCCATGAATTGTCGCTTCGGCAAGGAAGGTGGTCTTTTCCTTGTGAAGCACCACATCAGTGGTTGTCGGTTGATTGAAATGCTTGTCCACTTTCTCAAGCCGCTTGTTCAAGTGGGATCGCATCCCGGGAGTCACTTCGAAATGACGTCCAACTACTACAATTTCCACATTACACCTCCTGCGGTATCAATTTACTTTTTGAATCTGTTCGGTTCAGCCGTGGCTGAATGTTCGTGTTCTGACGATCGCAATGGTTCGTCTTGCAATCCGAATTCCGCTGTTCTGCAATGCCTCGGGAATCCACCAGTTGTCAAGCGACATCC
Source organism: Arenicellales bacterium (assembly GCA_965200765.1). GTDB lineage: Bacteria > Pseudomonadota > Gammaproteobacteria > Arenicellales > JAJDZL01. Next base: position 3,265,449 of record OZ241380.1, on the reverse strand, counting down.
GGAGATCTTCGGTGATGGCTTGCAACCTGTGTTTGACTGATACCGAAGAATGATCGTCTCCAGTCGAGTTGTACATTGCTACAGGTAATAACTTCATATTGTGAACACCTCGCAATTTCATTATAGTCTTGTTCAAGCAAGCGCGACCAACTGCAGTTTCGTGCAAATCCGATTCATCACCGACACTCGGCAGATCACTTTGCCGGGCTAACTTCATGATTGACAACTGCAATGTGTTGATGTTGAAACGCGTGTTGAACGACTGTTTCCGCTGTTGTTCTTTGTTCTTGTTTCAGTCGCATGGCGTGTGTTGCAATTGATGATTGAATCCACTTATGTCATGCTGTTCCCAAGGAAATTATACAGATGATTATACTGCTCAATTGGACAACTTGGCATGAAGCAATCGGTCAAAGAATGAATGACACAGAATTTGTCGGGTTACGGGATTCAGTGAGCTGGCGGTCCCATTCAGTTGAAAAAATTCATGTATTGGAATTACAATATCCTTCATGGGTGATACGGATATCCTGAGCAGGATAGCTCGTTCATTCATCGAACTTTTTTACCGAGACGTAGGCATGGAACGAAATTTTAGTCTTGCAGACATACTCATATCGAATGCCGACAATATGTTGCGGACCTTGTTTGCACCACCGGTCGCTTCACGCCCGACTCCAGCGAAACACATCGTTGACAAGAGTCTGTCTGAACAGGACAAAGATGAATCCAGTCGTTTGATGCGAGTCAACCATACAGGGGAGGTTTGTGCACAGGCACTTTATCAAGGTCAAGCGCTCACTGCACGGGATCCACATCTTCGATCTACATTTCTTGAAGCATCCGACGAAGAGAATGATCATCTTGCCTGGTGCGATGAAAGGATTGGTGAACTCGGCGGTCGAACTAGTCTGCTGAATCCTTTGTTTTATACCGGGTCATTCGCAATGGGTGCACTCGCCGGGTTGATTGGAGACCGTACCAGTGCGGCGTTTCTAGCCGAAACCGAACATCAGGTTGCGAAGCATTTGGAACGGCACATCACTCGACTTCCGGTCGCAGACAAGAGAAGCAGTGCCATTTTGAATCAAATGAAAGAAGATGAACTCAAGCATGCAAAGGCCGCTGAAAAGTCAAGTAGCGGCGGTCTTCCCGACCCGGTGCGCGAGCTGATGAAAGGAATGTCAAAGATTATGACGGGAACCAGCTACTGGATTTGACGCAGGCTACTGAAACGGTAGCTTGGTTATTTGAAAATAGAGTCCGTCCCACAGGGAAATCGTCGAGTTGGAATTCAGACCGCAGTGGGTTGCCTGTTGACGTTGTTTTTCCTGCCAGCTTACGTTGGTCGCGACGGAATTGTCGAATTTATGAACTGCAAAAATTGAACCCGGAGGTTTTGTTTATTTCTCGTTCGCCAGAACTTATTACACTCACAATACTTCCAACCCAATCCATAGAATCGAAACTTACAGTTGTTTATCCTGAACCACCACTTGGTGCAGATGAAGTACAATTTATCTTAAAAGTAAGGCTAAATGTACAACTAATCAGCTTTGCAGACTAGCTACAGGTGCAAAAAATGAGAATAGATGGTTTAAAAGAAATTGTAGTCGCAGTTTCAATCTCTGAAAGCCCTGATTTGGAAGACTACGGACTTATTGAATATCATTTGAAAGAGGCAATGGGAGAGTTTGCTCTTTACATTTTGTCTTCTGGCATGAATTTGGCGTACGGCGGTGATTTACGTAAAGAAGGCTTTGTTGAACTGTTGATGGAGTTAATTGCTCGTTATCACAATTTTGAAGTGCCAAACGGATTGCCAAGGGCAATGAACTATTTTGCATGGCCTGTTCACATTCACATGCATTTCGATGAATTAAACAAACTGCACTCAGAGTATGGTGGACCTGTTGAGTTTGTTTTGCTAGATCAAAATGGCGGTAGATTGAATTTGCAGGATCGCCCGAAACTTGTACCACCAGAATTGAGTGATGATGACTGGACCAAAGGACTGACGGCGATGAGAAAGATGATGTGCAATGAAACGGATGCTCATATCGTACTCGGAGGAAGAGTTGAGGGCTACAAGGGTTGCATGCCTGGCATAGCAGAAGAAGCCCTGATGTCGCTTCGGGCAGGTCAGGCATTGTTTCTTCTCGGTGGCTTTGGTGGATGTGCAAGAGACATTTCGAAAACTTTGGGGTTAGTTGAATCATCAGTAGAAGATAAAGCTTCAAATTGGGCAGGTCGCGTAAATTTTGAAAATTTTACAATTGATGATTTAAACAACGGCCTTGATTTAGAAGAAAATCAGGTACTTGCACAAACGCCGTTCGTTGATCAAGCAGTGGCTTTGGTTTTACACGGTTTGCGCCAACTAAGAACTTAGTATTCTCAATAGAAATCAGCAATATCTGGAAGTTGACTCAAGATTTTGTCTAGTATTAATTCAAAATCAGAAATAGTAAGGCTTTTTCCGTGTATGCCGGCGCGGACCATTGATAACCTAATTTGCCCCGATGTCATGGATACAGTCGTACTATGGTACAAAGTGGTGACTAACGCGATAAATCTAAAATTTTTGATTGATGCAACATTTCAAGACTGATTGAAATGCAACTACGACTTGAGACGGCCAATGAAGCAAGCTAATCCCTAGACTTGATGTGGCTACTGGGAGGGTTCGCCTTTAAGATTATTCGTTTCGCGAACAAAGAACAAAAACGAGTAGTTTCGCCATATTTACAAAAAACAGCGACCAATCACTACTCGTCAACTACAGGATGACACTTTCCGTCGGTGCCTAAAAACTCATTTGAATCTTCAGAATAGAAATTGTCATAATCACTCGACTGTAGTACCTCCAACATTTTCGGTACTCTGCGCCCTTCCAACTCCAGTCGGGAAATTACGTCCTTGTTCCCCAATTCATCCAGCAATTCGAATGGACCTTTCTTCCAATTGAACCCCCAGCGCATGGCCCGGTCAACATTGACAATATCGTTCGAGATTTCTGGCACCAAATCCGCGGCATAGCACAGGGTTTCAGAAACCAGCTTCCACACAAATCGGCCCTGGTTGTCATCAGCAAACATAAGTGCCCGAGGAACACCAGAAACATTCGCTGTAACAGAAGGTTTCCAGACAGAATTTGACAGGTCGTACACTTCCTTGGCCTTGCTACCATCTTCACCAACAATCACCTGGAAGAATCCGCCCTTGGTCTTGCGCCCCAATTGCCCGTCCGCCAACATGGCTTGCTCCTCCAATGGCAACTGAACATAGTCTCTGCACGCATCGACTTCGGGCAAATTGTCCTGCAGATTTTTCGCTACCAAGTCTATGACATCAAGCCCAATCAAATCAATCAGCCCATACAATCCGGTTGATGGAATTCCTAAAACTGCTGTCATCAGCGCATCAATTTCTTCCAGCGATACTCCTTCGCCACGCGCCTCCTTGCCCTTGTGCAAGCCTGCCAACATCCAAAAGCAACCAATACGATTGCCGATGAAGTTTACGGTGTCCTTCGCGTATACAACACCCTTTTTCAGACGATTTCGACTGAATGTTGCCAAAGTCTCGATTACATCAGAATTAGTGTCCTCACTGGGTACGACTTCCAACAGTTTCATCACCTTTACAGGATTGAAGAAATGCGTCACTGCAACATCTTTGCGGAATCGTTCAGGCATTCCCTCGCAAATCGAGCGCAATGGAATCCCGGAAGTATTGGTTGAAACGATTGATCCATTTGCACGAAATTTTTCCAGTCGACCGAATATGTCTTTTTTTGCCTGAAGATCTTCAACAATAGCCTCGCAAATCCAGTCATAGTCTTTTGTTAGTTTCAGTGAGTCATCAAACCCTCCCGTTGAGATCAAATCCAGTGTATCCGGGTTCTCAACCATTGGCATTCGACCAGCTGACATTCTCTCCTTACCTTGACTTGCCATTTCAGGGGATACATCCAGAAGAAGTACCTTGCAACCTGCTTCGGCACAGGCCGCGGCGATCCCGCTACCCATTGTCCCTGCTCCCAAAACAACTACTGAATTAATTTCGCGATTGTTCAATTACTGAAACTCCGTATTGTGAAAAAAAGTTACAAAATGATGACTACGCTGACCCTGCAACTGGTTGGGCACGACCAATAATGGGGCGTTCGTCTATCGGCCAATGAATAACTGCGGCCATCACTCCAAGTGCTACACAAATCCACCACACCAGTTCATACGACTGTGTTGCATCGAACAGCAATCCGCCTAACCACACTCCGAAAAAACTTCCAATCTGATGCGAGAAGAATACAAAACCGAATAGTGTTCCAAGATAGCGTGGTCCGAACACTTGACCGACGATGCCTGATGTCAAGGGTATGGTCGCCAGCCAAAGAATTCCCATCGCCGACGCAAACACCAATGCGGACACCACTGATACCGGAATCAGCAGGAAAATGCTGATAGCAATTGCGCGGCCCATATAGATGACGCTCAGCACGCTTTTCTTTTGATATTTGTTGCCCAGGTAACCGGCCAGCAGGGTGCCAACCAAGTTGAAAATTCCAACCATGGAAAGGGCCCATGCACCAACATTGCTGGATAATCCAACGTCAACCAAATACGCTGGCATGTGAATACCAATGAACGTCACCTGGAATCCGCACACAAAGAATCCTGTTGTCAGCAATACATAGCCGCGATGCCTTGCCGCTTCGGACAATGCCTCTCTGAGCGACTGCTTCGGTCCAGTTTCTTCCGGTTTGCCGGAAAGTGCTTTGGAACATGGAATAATCGCTACTACCAGTCCGGTAAGAATCAAAATTGCCGGAATCCAACCGTATGTCGAGATCAGTGTGTTACCAATTGGAACCAAAATGAACTGACCAAATGATCCGGCCGCGGCACCAATACCCAATGCCAAAGAGCGCTTCTCTTCTGGAACTGATCTTGCGATTACTGCCAGGACTAGTGCAAACGTAGTTCCTGACAAGCCAAAGCCAATCAATACACCATTTGACATGTAAAACCCGAATGGTGATGTTGCTACAACCATCAACACCAGCCCGGCGATATAGCAGAGTATGCCAAACAGAATTACACGTCCATATCCGAATTTGTCAGCAATAGCACCGAACAATGGTTGCGACAACCCCCAGCAGATGTTTTGCACAGCCGCGGCAAAAGCGAAGATGCTTCGGCCCCATTCGTACTGTTCGGTGACTGGTACAAGGAAAACTCCCATGGTCGATCGAATACCGAAGCCAACCAATATCACCATGCAACCGCAAGATACGATGATCAGCGGATGTCGCCAATTGACAGTACTGCCTGATTTGTTCATGCCGTGCTACTTCGTCCGATTGCCACTGTGAATGTGATGCCCTGCCCAACCAGTATCGGTGAGCATGTCCTGGATTTCAGAGAAAAATTCTAGTTTGAGTTGACGATGTTCAAGAAAGTGAAAGTATATCGCTAAATCGGGTCCAGTGTATCAAATCCTTACTTGTCTCTGTCTGATTCACAGAATCCTCGGCAAAATCAACCAGCGATTCCTTTGGGGGAATGCGTGAATTCTGGCTCGACAGACCTGAACATTCAGTCAAAATCCTGCCATTCATTGTAACCCTAAGCCATAAATACTAGTGACATTCATCCGCGAACTGCGAGTGCAGAAACACCTATTCACAGACAAGCATCCGCTTCGCTCAGTCTAGATGGCGAATCCACGAACTTGGCAAAAGTGGTTTGGTGGACACACTCGGCAACCTTCAAAGCGACGATGGCCCAAGGTACACGCCAGCACCCGGTAGGCAGAGGATTTGCAACACCTTCAGTTCCGGAGGCGACATCCTTCATTGTCTGAGGTGAATGCACGAGAAATTTCGCCGTTCAGCCATAGTTTGTTGAATTCGGACGGCAGGACTTTAGCCAGTGAAACCCCTTAGCAGTGTATGAAAAGCAATGCGGCCGGCCAATGTTTCTGAACCTTGCTGTAACGAATCAGGTTATATTCCGGCAATGTCGCCAAGTTTGCAAGCATGACGTACCAACTAGTCAAAAAGCGTTTACCGGTGCAAGCAGTTCAGCGATGTAGTCGTATCCTTCAATAGAGTCAAAAAACAGAATATGTTTTTCTGAAAACGTCTGCAAATCCCAATTATGGTACCCGGCGTTTTGTTGCAATATCGAATAGGGTGTGACTGATATGATAAACGAATCCAGATAAATATTGTCGGGCTTGGTACGATCATTTATTTTCCGGGACAATTCAGGCAATAATTCATACAGTTTTGCTTTGTCATTGCTTTCATAGGGTTCATCATGCATCATTCCATGTGGTTCAACAAATATTATTCGTTGGCTGTTCGAATTCACAATCCACAAAATGAAATCAGGAAAAAAACCGCTCTTGTCAAAGAATCCTATTCCATTACTTCGACCCAGATTTCGCAAAAGATAAATTCTTCTGCCTGCCAGTGATTTTTCTTTTTCAGAAAACCAGTACTTACGTAAATCTTCTACCAATCTGCGCTCGCCTTCATTCAAAGAAGGCGGAGTACTTTCAATTCCTTCGCCCAGAGCGACAAGTAACGGCTGATAGAGATGACGTTCGAAACAAATGAGCCCAAGATGCCTTTCTTTCCAGGGATTTATCGGGCCACTGTCCTCAATGAAACTTTGAATATCAGAAATCAGTACGGCTTCTTCTGAGTTTACTCTCACAGTATAATCTTGAAAAATTGAATCATCTTCACTGAGTTGCTGATAAATCATATGGTTTGAATCCCACTGCTTGTGGCGTACACGATAGAATTTGTCTATGTATTTTTTTAATATCGTGATTACAGTTTCATGGAGAATAATTGTCTCGGTAAAAGACTTGGGTACACATACAGATTCATCCGCCAGCAAATGGTACAGATTGTCACTCTCGGGGCACTCCATAATTTTTCTTGGTGTGTTTGGCAAAATTGCGAAGTTTTTGTATCCTTTATTCTCCCGGTATTCAAGCAATTCAAGATAAACCTTTTGCCAATCAATCAAATCCAGCAATTCCAATGATATGTGTCTTTTTTCTCCTCTAGATGCCTGCGATGCACTCAGGCCCTTGCGGTCACTCGCCAAGGTTTGGACCTTGTAAGACAGGTCAACATGAATGAAACTGTTTTTCTCTGGTTCCAGTATAAAATTACTTTCATCGAAAAAATTTCTATCATCAGGCAAGCGAGGTAGTACCAGCCCGTCCTTTAGAAGTTCTCTATTGCGTTTGATTCTGAGCTTCATTTCGAATCTGTGTTCTGTGTCTATGCCCTCGTTTTCCAGATAATCCCGAAACTTTGCCATGTAATTCGCCCTTAGAGAGAAAATGTTCAGCACTTCCAAATAACCGAGGTGTTCAGAGTGACTTCCATCAAGTGCCGCACTTCGTTTCAAACTGTTGTTCAACCCTCTAAGTCGAACTCCCCTTCCGAACAGCTGGATGATTGCCGAACCTGCATTCAGTCCTATGTTTAGCAAACCCATGTTGGAAACCCGCCATGAATTCCAACCTTCCATAAACTTCTTTGCTCCAATGAGTACATCAATCGTCGTGTCAAGACTGTTGATGTTGTCAAACAACGAACCCGCAATAACTTCTTCTTCCAGGACAATTCCAGAATTGTCTTCCGCAACAAGGTTTTTGAACCTGCCTGTATCTCCGATATAAATCAAACCAAAGTAGTCATCAGCACTGCTTGCCTTGAGACCGATTTCACCGGTGGAACCCCGAATACTGCACAGGTGAAGAATACCGCTTTCTGGACAATGGAATACTTTGTCAAGAATTTCACTGTATATTTTTTCTGGAGACAGGTTTTTATTTCGAAGATAACCGAATTTGCCATCAAACACATCCTTACCATCTGGTGTCATCAATCCTGAATCGCCCTGAACCAAAGCTTCAATCCATTCCGTTACCCAACCATTTCTGTTCTGGAGTATGTCATGAAGAAACTTTGTCACTGTCAATACATCGCTTCGTCTCTCTTTCTTCTCAACATATACAGCATTCACAGTACTCCCAACAAATACCCACAATGGTTTGTCCAGATTGTAAGGACGAAACTGCTCGCAATTGTCTTCATATACCTTGATTTGTTCATAGAATGAAAGTAAATTACCAAGTAAAAGCATCACTGTGGCTTGTATCGATATCTCTTCTTTCATATTCAGAATATAGAAATCTTTACCAAATCCATCGTTATGAAAATATCGGTAAGAGTAGTCAAACAAAATTGCCTTGCCATACTCTTCTGTCAACTGTTCATTTTTTGCAGCCACCAGGGCTTGCCCGAATGTCGCACTATATTCAAAAGTAAAACCTGAATCTCCCAGTGCATCTCGATAATTGCGCCATGCTTCACCGCCAGAGCCTTTGTGGCCTTCATCAACGAAGATCAAATTGTTTCCTTCAAAAGCCTCTACCGGCACACTGGCACCGCCACCCTGCTTTTTTTCTACCAGCTTGGTGATCTCAATTACCTGAATTTCGTTTCTTCCAGCCACAAACAAACCATTATTGTTCAAATCAAAGCGACGACAAGGAATGCCAGAGGTTGTCAATTCCATCAAGTGCTGGTCACTTAATCCTTCATTCGGAGTAACAAGAATAATGTTGTCAAGTGCATTATTGTTGTAATGCAGAAACTGCTTGTAGTTAATATGCATTATGAGCGTCTTGCCGCTACCTGTAGCCATCCAGAAAGCCAACTTTTTCAAATCATCATCTCTGAATACAGTGTTTAAATGCTCTGATAGTGGTCGATTCGCATTGACCTTTTTGACATACCTGTTCAACGATTTTTGTAGTTCTCCCGGTTGATGGAAGAATTTGTCCAAGTACACTTCAGCAAACAGTAGCGCGAGGTGCTGAAAGTATCGTAGTGTAATCGGTACTCTTCGATTAGCGTTTATAGAGCGTAAATGATTGCGTATGTTGTTGTCATAGCGTGATAAATCATAGGTGGAGATATTCAATTTTTCTCCGCGCGACATCAATAGATGGTACAGATGGCTATGCGACCCATCGTGCGAATTGAACCCTTCTTGAATATTCTTGGCATCGGACAACAACTCTCGGTTCTGCTTGTATCCAAACAGGTCCAGCATCCAGCCTAGCAACAGTAATCGCTGTTCAAGCCGAAGATAATCCTTGTCGCCCGACCCACTCTTTTTTCTGCCCGATCTTGAACTTTTCCGAATTGCCATCTACCCGCCCGATTTCAGTGCATGCATTCTGGCTTTGAACAGAGGTTCCAGTACTATCGCTCCCGGAATAAAGGACTCACCGTTGACATAGACTTCATCAGCTTTGTCGTTCAGTTGCTGATGGAGTACGAATTCCTTGTCCCGAATCATGTCTTCTTCAGTCCATCCTTTTGTTTCTCTCCATATTACTACTACATTACGCTTGCCAACCAGACCGCGATACACCAAATAAAACCGTCCTTCGTCATGGTAAACCTTTCTCGTTGATACGTGGAGTCCTAGCAAGAAATTGAATGTTTCTTGGATGTCTGCAGTCTGCTCGGCAGACTGGCCATTCGACTGTATTTGCAACTTGTAGTGGAACGGTGTAACCAGCTTGTCAATATTCAGCAACGTTTCACTAAATCGCGATTCCCAGCTGAGCAAGTACTTCAAAGTATAGTCTTCGAACTGAAGAGCTGCTTGCCTTGACGATTGATCGAAAATGATGTTGTTCAGCGAGTCTTCATAAATTTCGAGACGGATGTACTTGATCACCCGAGGACTACGCCGTCTTTCTTCAGGAGTTAGCGAGGCAACCGGCCTGCCTTCTTTCCACTTCGTAGCGAAAGCAATTTTTTTGAGTCTTGGAATCAGTACGGTGTCAAAATACTCCCCCATTTCAACAAGTACAAATTTTCGTTCGCCACCATCTTCCCGATTCACATTGATGACTGCATGTCCGGTTGTACCAGACCCGGCGAAAAAATCAATCACTGTTCCATCCCAATCGGTTAACAATTTGACGCAACGCTCAATAAACTGACTTGGTTTTGGCTTAACCATTCCAATGGTCGTTCTTGAAAGAGAGTCTCCAAACAAATTGATGAGTAGCCTGGTCGCTTCTGTTGTCGTTTTCACATCGTCCCAAAGAGTTGTAGGTGCAACTCCTTTTTCCTTAGCCTCACTCAGATAGCGCTTGTACATTGGACGGGATTTTCCATTTTGACCAAATACAATTTTGCCCCGATCAATCAATTCCTCTGTTTTCCATTGTTCGAACCTCCAATGCCGTCCGGTTGGTGGCAGAAACACTTCTTTTGTTTCAGGATTTACTATCTCGTAAGTCAAATTCTCACGAATATTCGGTGCATCCATCGGGTCCAGTACCCACGGACCCAATGGGTCATTATCCGGGTTAGAGAATTTTTCTCCTGCCTGGGGCAGTCTGAATTTTGACTTGTTCGCTTCCAGTTTTTTCCGGTTGGCGGCGAAGAAAGTTGTGTGATTGGTCGAAGTTGAAATCAATGTATCGCTTGAAACCGACTTCCGACTGTTCCAAATGACATCCGCCACAAAGTTGTCCGCTCCCCATGCACTATCAAGCACATACTTGAGGTTGGCATACTCACCATCGTCTGTACTCACGAATATTCCTGAAAGAGGGGCTGCGAGTGCTCTGGATTCAGACAAGCAACCGTGCATCATCGACATCCAGGAACTGTGCTGAAAATTGTCTTTGTAAAGGAATTCGTTTTCCTGCCCAGTGTTATAGGGTGGATCAATGTACATGCAGTCAATCTTTTCCTGATACTTTTCTTTCAGGAGGCGAAGCGCTTGCCAATTTTCACTATGAATCAGCAACCCGTCTGTAATTCCGTCCAAGTCATCGAGATCAGAAAGTAAATGGTCTACAAATTCAGGTTCGAAATTCTTGGTGTCAAGAAGAAGTGCCGGATGCGATTCCAAAAAGGAAATACGAGACTTCACTGTGGCAGCATCGAGATCAAACAAATCAGTTGAGTCTTGACTAATGAAACCCAAATGATGCCACTCTTTCCACTGTTGCTCATTCTCCGCAATTGCAGGGTAGTAACTCGGGTCAACCGTAGTAAGCGATATGCAGTAGTGGGTTTCGGTTACAAATTTCTGCTTTTCCCACAACATTTTTTGAAAGTCTTCTGTTTGGCAGAGCAAATCGATGATTTGATTGCCGATAGTCTTGATGAGCCGAAGCTCCTGAAACCAACCTTCAGACCTTTGTTCACCGGCAACGCTCAATTCATCAAGATGAAGCATTTCATTCTTCAAGTAAAAATCGAGTTCACCAGTGAGATAATTTTTCAGATCTTTGTGAATAAAGAAATCCGAGGTTTTGCGTCGGGTGAACGTTCGTAAATGATGTTCAAGAACGGAGATTGAATCTCCACTTTTGCTTTCGTGATGTTCTATCGCAAGAAAAGCCTGTGCACTACTGTCTATATTCAAAGCCTTGGGGATTTCCAGCAACGCTTCGTCAATGATTTTCTCCTGCTTTTTGCTATAGGATGTTTCCTCGTGTTTGGTTAACGGCCTGAATTCAAATGGAATAGTCAAAAGCCCAGTTTCTTTGTTCCAATCTATTTCATTGTAAAGCGGCAGAAAATATCGTTTTGCTCCATTGACGTTATTGTGCTCGACATTGGCATGTTTCAACTTAAACTGGACACTCAAGTCATACGATACGAACTTGTAGTCGTTGAAGTGTTCAGCGGTTTTTACAAAGTACTGATCACGATTTGCCCAATGAAGATATACTTCCTCGCCGTTATATGGAATCGCATATTTTTGATTGCTTGAAAAACGACGTTTCGGTACAAAATCGCCATCTTTGCAATAACGGTTAAAGAAATCGTAGAGATGATTGAATACGTTGATCTCAATTGCCTGCCTACTTCGGACTCCCGCCATAATCTGAAACAAATTCTGATATCTCTGGCCAATCACAGATTTTTGGTAAATGTCCACTAGTTTTCCGTCACCGTCAATTGCATCCGGACCAAGTACTTCCTTGATGTGGTCAGCCAGAACTTGCAATCGACCGGCCAACTCGTTTTGGTCCAACAACTCGCCGCGATGCAACTCCCTTTCAATGATTTGAGGGAGTTGTTCATTGATGAATTTTTCAACAACATCGCGTTTGTAGTTCATAATTCGATAGATTCCGAAATCCAATTCGGCCGAATCAAATTGGAACAACTCCAAAAGTAATGTTTGAAATTTTTGAATTGAGGTTGTCATGCTACAACTGGAAAATTTACTTTAGGTATTGGGCAAAGAATTTTTCAATACGCGTTTGCAACTGTTAAACCTTGAATCAAGCTTCTGTATATCAGTTTCAATGATTCTGCACTCAAATGAGTATTCTATAGTTGTTGGAACATGGTCAACAGCACTTGGAACGCTCAACTTTCGTCACCGATTGCGGATAGCTTGTTTCTGTATGCGTGGAATCAATTCACTCTGAATGAAGAATCGCCATGTAACTCATTTGCTTACCATTTTGTTCCAAAGCAGTTATCGTCCTGTACTCGCCCTCCGCCGAGCAACTCCAAGTCTTTACAACAGAATCGACATGTTTTGGCTACACTACATTCAGAACTTCCATGTGCTACAGGATAACAATTTTTCTGAATGAATTGTGAACTTGTTCAGTGCAAAGTTGACCGAGGTGGCGTTGAGTTGCTACGCGTTAGAAGTTTCAGTACTTCCTTGATTTGGTCGAATACCATGAATATAACAAGTAAAACAAATATTTACAGATTCCAACCCGCCGTGTCAGATTACAGTTGGACTAGCTATGAGCCCGAGTCAATGGAAACTCCATTCTGTCTATCCTATCAATAGATTTTTAGTATTTGACTTGCTGATACTGCACGAACCTTCTCGTGCATAGGGTAAGAATCGTCCCCTGCATGAATTACATCGATATTCTTCAATTTCAGGTCTTCAAGTGCGTTGTGCATCGAACGCGTCATTCTTGGAGCAGAAGTCCGCTTGAACTCGAAGCCTCGTAGTCCGTCCACTTCTTCCAATACCAGATCAATCTCGGCACCTTTGTGCGTAGCCCAGAAGAAACACTGCTCGTCTTCGAGCCCCAAAACCTGAATCAGATTTTCAAGCATAAATCCCTCCCAAGATGCGCCAACCTTTGGATGAACTTCCAGTTCTTCACGGTTAAAAATACGGAGCAGGGAATGCACCAAGCCAGAATCTCGAATGTAGATTTTGGGTGCTTTAACCAATCGTTTTCCAATATTTGCATACCAAGGTTTTAACCGCCGAACCATAAATGTTGATTCAAGCAGAGTCAAATACTTTTGTACCGTGTGATAGGAAATTCCAAATACCCTTCCTAGTTCAGAACTGTTCAATATTTGTCCGTGGTAATGAGCAAGCATTGGCCAAAATCGGTGAAGCAACCGATTGGGAGCTGCATTTCCAAATCGAGGCAGATCCATGTCAAGAAATGTTCGAACAAAATTACTGCGCCACTTGTAACTACGCCAGTCATTGTCGGCGGTGAAAGCACGAGGGAATCCACCCCTCAGCCACAGTTTATTGAATTCGGATAGCGGAACTTCGTCCAGTGAAAATCCTGGCAGTGCGTGAAACGCAATCCGGCCAGCCAATGTTTCCGAACCTTGCTGTAGCAAATCGGGTGACGCACTACCGAGAATCAAAAATCGGGCCGGCAGATTTGGCCGGTCCGCCAGAACTCTCAGTGTTGGAAACAGTTCTGGCCGATTGTGAATTTCGTCCAGCACAATCAGGCCTTTCAATGAAGACAGTGCGAATTGGGGATCATCAAGCCGACGTACGTCGTTAACTGACTCCAAGTCGAAAAAATGACTTTCCCCCTCCCAGTCAGCTACAATCATTCGCGCAAGGGTTGTCTTTCCCACTTGTCTTGCCCCTAGTACTGCTACGACTGGATTGTAGGAAATCAACTTCCGAAGATTATTCAAATGCCTAGTTCTTTCAATCATGGTACATATCTTACCGTGAAAATTAGAAGTGACTGTTCTAAATTTGACGGTAATAATTTGGAAATTCAGGCATTCACTGGCTTATTGCCATTGTTCCAAGGATTAGTCATGGATCCTCTGAAACTGGTGTTCCAAGTGGAATTCACCAATTTTCAAATCTCTTCAAATACTACGTTCCAAGTGAATGCCCGCATACGACAGATTCAATGCGAATCTACAACGACGCACAAAAATTTTCTGAATTACACGAAAAAGAGCGAAGTTCAGGTCGCGCTGAAAATCGTTCACTACTTGACTGCTTGCTACACTGAAGTCGACAATTCCAAATCAGTTCTTGTGGAATGATATTGGTGAAGAACAAGCTGAACTGTTGTCCAATGATGCGCTTAGGCTTCAGTCCGAACTAAGAAATCGATTGATCAAGAGTACTCAAATTAATTGAAAGAACTCTGCTACTCTTGAACATTCCTCACCAGCATGCTCATCCAGATTGTTGTGTTGCATTATTCAACAAACCTTTATAATTGCTAGAGGCGTGAAATATATTTTGAGCTTTCATTTGGCACTAGTGCCTAACTTGTTGACAAATGTTCTTGTTCTTCTCATCAACTCTATATACTCGCGCTCCCCAGGCCGCTCCAATATCTCTTTCGGAACAACATAGTCTTTGTAGCGGTGCCGATCAAATTTTCCTGATTTCTCAGTTTTTATTTCATCATCGGTAGATTTGACATTAGCTTTATCTTTCATTTTATCACCTCACAATTAGATTAACAAAATTCAACCGGATTCATTATACCAACTCCAAAGTCGCTACCCTTTATCGAAGGTTGTTGATGAGAAAGAATTACAGACCCAGTGCAACCACTATAAACCATTTTCATTCGGCGAAAGAATGTCCGTCCCAGAAGCGCTACAAGCCGGGAGACAAGTCAATCCAGATTGCTTGTAAAGCAACCATGATATGCGATTTTCTCACCCCCAAGTCGTGAAGCGATTGAGGAGACCAAAGCTTCCTCAATCAATGTTCCAGGAGCTACTTCAATACAAAGTTGGCCGGGTACAGCCGCGAGATTTCCGCGGTAGATTTTCATAACCAAGTATGCGTGTCAGGCTGGCACAATGCTGGCTACAATTGACCACAGGCTTCTTTACGTCAAGGACATCATGAGCTTTAGATCCAACGGACCGATACGGGTTAGAAACAACTCCGCTCTCAATTCATAATATACTTTCAAAGTAGAATTGAATGGCACTTGGCAGTCAAAATGCTACTGGTGCATGAATTACCAACGAAAGATTCAGGTAAGAAAGAAAATTGGCCAAATCCAAATACATGCGATTTGACACCTTGTCACTACACGCCGGACAACGGCCGGATGCAGCTACACGCGCCAGGGCCACGCCCATCTATCAAACAGCATCCTATGTGTTTCGAGACGCAGAACACGCCGCCTCAGTGTTCAACGTCGAACGACCGGGACATGTCTATTCCAGAATCACCAATCCAACCAATGCTGTGCTGGAAGAAAGAATTTCGGCACTGGAAGGCGGTATCGGCGCAATTGCAACAGCAAGCGGACAAGCGGCCATGCATCTTGCTGTCGCAACGCTCGTCAGTGCCGGCGAACACATCGTTTCATCCCAATCCATCTACGGTGGGTCACATAACCTGTTGTCCTACACATTGCCCAGATTCGGTATTGAAACAACATTCGTGCATCCTGAAAACCTGGATGAAATAGAAAGTGCAATCAAGCCAAATACGCGATTGATCTTCGGCGAGATCGTCGGGAATCCAGGATGTGAAATCATGGATTTGGAAGCGGTCTCTGAAATTGCTCATTCGCATGGTTTGCCTTTGCTCATTGACTCTACATTTACAACGCCTTACTTGTGCAAGCCCTTCGACTTCGGTGCCGATCTCGCATTTCATTCGGCCACCAAGTTTCTCAGTGGGCACGGAGTTGTAATCGGTGGACTGCTGGTTGACAGCGGCAAGTTTGACTGGGAGTCATCCGGGAAATTTCCATTATTGACAGAACCGTATGAAGGATTTCATGGCATGAATTTTGCGGAGGAATTTGGTCCGGCCGCTTACATCACCAGGGCCCGAAAAGAAGGAGCCCGGGATTTTGGTGCATGCATGAGCCCAATGACAGCATTTCTGGTTTTGCAGGGATTGGAAACCCTGCCCTTGCGCATGGAACGCCATGTATCGAATACACGAAAAATTGTTGAGTTCCTGAATGATCACTCGGCAGTGGATTGGGTAAAGTATCCGGAAAATCCCGACCATCCCGGCCATGAACTCGCCAAGAAGCAACTTCCCAAAGGTTGCGGTGCTGTATTTTCATTTGGAGTCAAAGGCGGAAGACAGGCAGGCCATCAGTTGATCGAAAAACTGAATCTGTTTTCGCATCTGGCCAACGTCGGCGATGCGAAGTCGCTAGTGATACATCCCGCTTCGACGACCCATCACAGACTGGATGCTGAAGCCTTGGAAGCGGCCGGCATTTCGGAAGGTTTGGTTCGACTTTCGGTTGGATTGGAAGATCCGGATGATTTGATTGAAGATTTGGATATCGGTCTCAAAGCCTCGCAACGCAGACGCTGAACACTGGAAATCAAAATCAAGTGGATATTCAGGTTGAAGGTTTCGATGCGTATGTGTACGATGGAGGTTGTGCATATGATGCAGACAAGCCATCTGTAGTTTTTGTACATGGCGCTTCGCTGGACCATACGGTCTGGACATTGCCGGCCCGATATTTTGCGCGACACGGATTGAATGTACTGGCGGTCGATTTGCCCGGACATGGTCGTTCCGAAGGCAATCCTTTACCCAGCATTGAAGAATATGCAGCTTGGGTGGTCCGGGTATTGGATGTTCTTGAAGTCGCTGAAGCGACACTCGTGGGACATAGCATGGGCTCTCTGGTTGTCCTTGATTGTGCCGCGCGATATCCGAAGAAGGCGCGTTCGCTCGCACTGGTCGGTACTGCAGTACCCATGCCGGTAACTGATGATCTGCTGAATTTTTCAAAAGCAAACAACCATGAAGCAATTGATATGCTGACAGCTTGGGGGCACAGCCCGAACGCTCACTTTGGTGGAAATGAAACCCCCGGCCTGTGGATGATTGGTGGACTCATGCGACTGTTTGAAAGAGGCGGACCGGGTGTTTTACACAATGATCTGGTAGCCTGCAACAACTACAAACATGGTATGGAAGCGGGCAAGCAGATTCAATGTCCGACGATGCTGATTCTGGGTGCGAACGACATGCTTACGCCGGCACGTGTTGCGCGTGAATTGGCAGGTGTAATCAAAAATTCTGAAACAGTCATACTTCCGGCAACGGGTCATACCATCATGTCTGAAAAGCCTGATGATTTGCTGGATGCATTGATTCGTATTGTCTCGAACTGAACATATTTGAACCGATATGCCTGACATTCTTCAGCGACTCATTGAGATTTTCAAAGTCAACCCATGGGTTTTTGAGATATTTCTCATTTTGTTCCTGACTGCGGTCGCGAGCGGAATTCGCCGCTTTTTGCTGAAACATGCCGAAAAAAAAGCAGAGGCAAGCAAGACTTTATGGGATGACGCACTGATCAAAGCGATCAACAAGCCGGCCGGTGCCCTGCTTTGGATTATCGGCATTTCATTTGCTATTGATGTTATTTATGTCGAACTTGAATCAGAAGCGGAAATTTTTGCCGCTGTTGACCCACTACGTTCAGTAGCAATCATAGGCACGCTTTGCTGGTTTTTGTTGCGATTGATTCGAAATATTGAAATTGGCTACGTAAAGAGAAAGGAAGAGGCCAAGGAAATTTACGACCGCACCACTATAGACATGGCCACCAAGTTGTTACGGCTTGTGGTCATGATCACCGCGGCCTTGGTAGTCATGCAGACACTCGGAATCAGTATTACAGGGATTTTGGCTTTTGGCGGAGTCGGCGGTATTGCAGTTGGATTTGCGGCCCGCGAAATGATCGCGAACTTCTTCGGGGGGTTGATGCTCTATCTGGACCGTCCGTTTGTCGTGGGAGATACCATTACATCATCGGACAAGGACATTGAAGGTACAGTTGAACGAATCGGATGGCGGCAAACTGAAATCCGCCGGTTTGATTCGCGCACTTTGTATGTTCCGAATTCCAATTTCACTACCATGGCCGTCCTCAACATGACACGACAAACCAATCGGCGCATCTTCGAATATGTCGGAATTCGCTACGATGATGCGACGTGCCTAGTAGGGATTGTTGACGATGTCAAATCAATGTTGCAATCGCACCCGGATATTGACCAAGATAACAGCATGATGGTGAATTTCGACCGCTTTGCCGCTTCATCGCTGGATATTTTCGTTTACTGCTTCACAAAAACAGTTGTCTGGGCAGAATATCACCAGGTCAAGCAGGACGTGCTGGTCAAAGTGATGAATATCATTGAGCAACACGGTGCAGAGATTGCGTTTCCAACATCCACATTGCATCTGGTTGAACAACCGGATCCAAAGTTGCTGGACGAAGCGTAGTTGGACAAGGAGAAAGTGGATCAGCCGCAAAAATCATGACGGTGTAATCCACTGCTTGCCTTCGATTTTGCGATTTTTCATTTCGCGATGGAGAATGTATAAAGTACAAGCTACAATCAGCAAGGCACCGCCGATAGCCGAGTAGGTCGGTACTTCCTGAAATACAAAGTATCCAACCAGCGCCATAAAGATCATGCGGGTATAAAGGAAAGGCGCGACAAAATGTGCATCGCCTATGGCATAGCCGCGTATGTCCAGGTAGTTTCTCATAGACGATGCCATTGAAATCCCGACCATGATCAGCCATTCGTTCGTGCTTGGTGTTTCCCAGACAATCAGTGCCGGTGGCAAACTGCCCAAGGACAGTACCACAGTGAAATAGAACAGAATGGTGCCGGGTTTTTCGGTTGACGACAGTTTTTTGCCCAAAATCAGTGTGATTGCAAATACCAAAGAGGCAAATATCGGAGCAAGCCACTTGATATGAAATGGTTCCGGCAAGTAGCCAATGACCAGCATGGCACCCAAAAATCCCAAAACTGAAGCGGCAACACGACGCGGTCCGACTTTCTCGCCCAGCATGGGTCCGCTTAACGCGGTTACAAACAAAGGAGTCGTAAAGAACAACGCAGTAACCGTTGCCAGCGGTAAAATCATGATTGAATAGAATCCGAAATTAATCGCAAGCACGCCAAAGATGCCGCGTAGCAAGTGAAGTTTCCAGCGTGTTGTTTTGATCGAATAATCGGAGCGCGGAAAGATGAAAATTGCAGCGATGACTACACCGAGCACGCCACGAACAAAAACTGTCTGCGCGGATGGAATGGCACCGGCCAAATCGTGAACTCCCATGCTCATCAGTGTTGCGGCAATCGCGGACAAGACAATCCAGCCCGCTCCGCGTATATTATTGATTGCGGTCGCCACTTAGTAAGCCAAGTGGTCTGCTGTGGTGACAGTGAAACCCATCAAATTCAACAACCCAATCTTTTCATAGAGGAGAGACACAATGGACTTAGGAATACAAGGCCGAAATGCTTTAGTTTGCGCATCCAGCAAGGGACTCGGCAAGGGATGCGCAAAGGCGCTGGCCAGAGAAGGTGTGAACGTCTGGATGAACGGAAGAACCCAAGACACACTTGACAAAGCTGTGGAAGAAGTCAAGCAAGTTGCGAGCGGTCGTGTACAAGGCATTTGCTGTGATATCACGACTGAAGAAGGTCGCAGTCTGGCCCTGGAAGCAATTGGTGCACCAGACATATTAGTCAACAATGCTGGAGGGCCTCCGCCGGGTCAGTTTCGGGAATGGGGGATTCCTGAATGGACATCGGCGGTCAACAACAACATGATTACACCGATTGTACTGTTCAACAAGGTAGTTGACGGTATGATTGAACGCGGCTTTGGTCGGATTATCAATATCACTTCTTCGTCGGTGAAATCCCCGATCTTGTCGCTGGGTCTTTCCAACGGAGCCCGGGGCGGCTTGACGGGGTTTATGGCCGGCGTTTCGCGGCAGATTGCTCATCACAACGTTACAGTCAACAATATTCTGCCGGGTGCGTTTGATACGGATCGGTT
Organism: Arenicellales bacterium; assembly: GCA_965200765.1. Lineage (GTDB taxonomy): Bacteria > Pseudomonadota > Gammaproteobacteria > Arenicellales > JAJDZL01. Next base: position 3,245,272 of record OZ241380.1, on the reverse strand, counting down.
AATGGGTGGCTTCCAGTATGCCGCCGAGCAAGGACATGGGACGTTGGAAGAGTTGATTGAAAAAGGCAAAGAACCCATACCTGCGAAACGATTTGGAAACCCGGATGAATTTGGTGCGCTGTGTGCATTCTTGTGCAGCCTGTCTGCCAGCTACATCACCGGCCAGAATATTCTGATTGATGGTGGTCGGGTTCCACTGACTCATTAATCGAAATAATTTCTTCTACCAAATTTGGCAACGGTTTCAGTAATTGAACTTCCCTGCAAAACAATCGCTTGAATGACATGAGTACCTGAATATTGGACTAGTACAAAAGAAAAAATCTGAATCTGTCCACAATCAGAGCATTTTGCAACAGATTCAGAAAATTCAGACATTGAAACATAATATACAACGCATTTGCTTCAATAGTCACGAAAGAGTAGCCTGTATCAAATTTGAATGCTTTTTGTTCAAGTATCTGGCAAATCATCAATTTTCTTGAAGATCTGATATTGAAATATGAAAACTATCGAGACTGGCGAATTGAAGGGTATGAACTTTAGCAGTTCTATCAAAGGCAATTCTTCAACCAATTGAATCTTTGTACAATGCAACGAACCAGATAGACAGGGGTTTGTAGTACACAAATGGACAAAAACAGACTTGCCGAGATCATCCTTCAGGGTGAAAATGCCGTTATTGTGTTCGAGAGAGACGATATTCGCCCTAGTCAACTTGGCAAAGAAATTGCAGGGTTGTTGAATCATGCCGGAGGATACATCTTGCTGGGTGTGGAAGACAATGGTGATATATCCGGGCTTTCCCGAACTCCGGAAAAAGCGGAACAATGGATAATGGATATCACGCACAATCACGTTCGTCCCGGTGCAACTCTACACTGGAATGCGGTAAGTTGGGACAGCGAGAAAACAGTCGGTGTCATCACACTACCAAATAACGCACCTGACAAACCGTACAAAGTGAAAAAGGGTTCATCCTGGGTGACTCAGAGTCGAATCGGTACCACCACTCGCGATTCAACTGATGATGAAGAAGCGCGTCTATACATGAGAACTGGAAAAATTCAGTATGACAGAATTCCAGTTCCAGGAGCAACATTCGCCGACTTGGACATGCGGAGATTGATCAATTACTTTCGCGATGTTCGACTGCAAGCTTGTCCAGATGAACAAGATACAAATGCTTGGATCAAGCTACTTGTGAATACAGAATTCATGTTTGATTCAAGCGGTCATTTTTCTCCTACTGGAGGTGGATTGTTGCTGTTCGGAAAAAACCCAAAAAGATACCTGCCACAATCCGGCATCATTGCGACAGCATACAGTGGTACGGAAAAAGATTACGATGCCAAGGCAAGACAACTGCTCAGGGGACCACTGGTTTCAATGTATCCCGCACAAGAGGTAATGCAATATCGTTTCTATCCGGTAATCGAACAAACTTTTTCTGATAACGGAATTGCTGTGGAAGCTGGTGTCATTGATCAGGCAATCAATTTCGTACGAAAAGCAATTGGTGTAAAAGCTTTTATTGATGGTGGTGGCAGACGGCAAGAAGTTTGGGACTATCCGTTAGAAGCCGTAAGGGAAGCAATTGTAAATGCTGTAGCGCATCGAGATTATTCCATTGAAGTAACTGATATTGAATTGTCATTGTATCGTGATCGTCTTGAAATAGTCTCTCCAGGTTCACTGCCCAATACGGTTACACCAGAGAAGATGAAAGCGGGTTGTCGTGCGTCACGAAACGAACTGGTCAAAGAAGTATTACGCGATTATCACTACATGGAAGCTACAGGATTAGGGGTTCCGCGCAAAATAATCAATGGAATGTACCGACATAATCAAACTGAAGTTGAGCTTATCGAAGGCGAAGATCAATTTGCAGTACGATTGTGGTTGTAGTATCTCAATGTTGATCCTCTTGCAACTTCCCTCATGAATTTACATCCAAGTATCAATCAGCTACTCAAGTCAGCAGAATCTTTGGCTTCAAAATGATTCAATATCTCGAGTCTAAGTGTCTCAGGCAATAAACACAACTCGTCATTGCAAGCCTGCAGAGTGATAACTACTACAGGAAAGTCCGATGAATTTCCAGTTTCCTTCAGTTCAATCGGAATCGACACTATGCCCGAATATGTGGACAAAGGAGTTGATTGAAACGATGTTTCAATCAACTCGCCTTCGGGAAATGTGGCATCAGCTAAATTCCATCCTGAATCTGGACCAACAGACACAGTCGTGGCAACAAGATTTTCAACAAGCGGCTTGCTGGAATTGATATGCCAGCCATCATCCAGTTCAGCAACTATGACAGCCTGCAGGCGATCTTCGTTGAATTTGATATCACTTACAGATACCAGTGCATGTCCGGCAGCAGCAAATTCAAAACTGCCAAGTTGCCCAAAGCGAAGGTCTTGCAATGCACTCAAGGCATAAGCAAAATTTGTCGGAAACATGGCGTATTCAGCGCTGAAAGTTGCAATAATTTGCTTTGCGCGAGCTTCATACAGAGGATTTCCTGTCCGTCGGTATAGCATGGCGAGAGCTTTTGCGGCAACTGAATTTCCTGATGGTATCGCATCGTCGTAATGGTCTTTCTGGCGAACGATCAAGCCTTCAGAGTCTTCCTTAGCAACAGTAAATAATCCGCCGTTTTGAGTGTCCCAAAATTTATCCAGCATATCCGTCGCAAGTAACTTGCTTCTTTCAAGCCATTTGCTCTGCCGGGTTGCATCGTAGAGTTTCAAGTTGGCTTCCAGAAAGTACGCGTAGTCTTCCAGCTTGCCAGGTACGGATGGCTTGCCATTCAAATTGATCCGCAAAAGGCCGCCATGATTCTTTCGATTGTGATTCCACAGAAATTCAGATGCTTTTTCAGCAGCCTGGAGGTATTGGGTGTCGCCCAACACTTGATAGGCTTCAGCCAAAGTGGATATCATCATGCTGTTCCACGATACGATTGCTTTCTTGTCAAGAAACGGTTTTTCGCGCCGGCTACGTTCATCAAGCATTCTGAGACGAATTCGCTCGAGATGGTTGAGCAAGACTTGATGGTCCATTCCACGGGCATCGGCATAGTTCTCAGGCAAGGCTTCCAAGTACAAAATATTCTTGCCTTCGAAATTCCCCCGGTCGGTGATCCCGTAAATTTCGGTGATCAATGCTGAATCTTCTTCATTGAACAAATCATCAATTTCATCTTTCGTCCAAAGAAAAAACTCGCCTTCCTGTCCTTCGCTGTCAGCATCGGTTGCTGAATAGAAAATTCCGGTGGTGTCGGTCAACTCGCGCAGAACATACTCCAGCGTTTGAGTTGCGACTCGACGATAGAATGGCTTGCCGGTGACCCAGTAGGCATGGAGATACGCCCTCCCGATGTGTGCCTGGTTATAGAGCATCTTCTCAAAATGAGGTACCAGCCATTCTGTATCCACTGAATAACGATGAAACCCACCGCCGATATGATCGCGTATGCCACCCAAGGCCATGCCGATCAAGCGTTTTTCAGCTACTTCCAGTGCCTGTTTGTTGTTGCGGACAGCTTCGTCAAGTAACAAAAACAATTCGGATTCTCTGGGAAATCGGTTGCCAGTGGTTTCATGGTTTTCAATTGACTTCTGGTATTCGGCAATTGCGGCAACGAATTGTTGGATCACTTCATTTCCCAATTCAACTTCTTCGCTTGGGGCAAGGGAGTAATCCTTGACAATGGCAGAGATTTGCTTCGAAATCTGAAACAACTCTTCGCGTCTTGTATTCCAGGCGGTTTCCACTCTGGATAACAAAGCCCTGAATTGATCCGGCGGAAAGTAAACCCCGCCGTAGAAGGGGTCGCCGTCCGGCGTAACAAACACATTCAATGGCCAACCCCCGTAGTTCACCATGATCTGTACAGCGGTGATGTAGATTTCATCCAGGTCGGGGCGAATTTCCCGGTCAATTTTGACTGGTATGACGATTTTATTGATCCATTCGGCCATTTCGACGTTGTCAAAGGTCTCATGTTCCATTACGTGACACCAATGGCAAGTCGAGTAGCCAATGGACAATAGCAGAGGAAGTTTTTTTGCTCTGGCGACTTCAAATGCTTCAGTACCCCAAGGATACCAATTGACCGGATTGTGCGCGTGCTGACGCAAGTAGGGAGATTGTTCCAGAATTAATCGATTGATGTAGGTTGGTTGACCATTTGATTGCAGATACTTGGTACGAAATTCTTCGGCAGGGTCGCGTGCCAGATAGGCAGCTTCAAGTGACTGTTGCAACGGATTGTCAAAACCTTCGACACCGGGAATCGGTTCAAATTGAAATGCAGATGCTACCGCCGGCACAATCAACAGAATTGTGGCAACTAACGCAATCCGCAAGTATGAAAGAATATTCACAGAAATGAACTTCGGCCGGAACTCGCAACAAATTTTGCGTAGAGATACCCCCAAACAATGCCAAATACCAAGCCTACGGTATGCGCAATGTTTGCAATCGGGCCAAGCAAGCCAGTCCAGCACAGCGCAAACCAAACCAGCATCATAATCACAATCGGTTTCCGAAGCGATGCATAGAAGCGGGGATTGTACAGTCCCTGCATCCATACATAGCCAAGCAGAGTGTAAACCACTCCCGACATCCCGCCAAACAAGGGGCCCGTAACTGCATGCTGCCCCAAATTCGACAATACCCCTGAAACCAGTACGAGTATCAAGAACGTCCTCCCACCCTGCAATCTTTCCACAGCACCACCCAGATCCCATAGCCAAAGCATATTGAATGCAAGGTGATAAATGCTCAGGTGAAGAAAAATCGGTGTGACCAGTCGCCAAATTTGACCACTGAACACTTCCGTCAGTCCGGTCTTGTATTCGGAAATCAGAAGCGGGAAGAGAATTTGGTGGTTGTCACCGAAATTGGAAACAAAGGAAACTACAATCGATACGGCAATCAACACATAAACCAGCGGTATTCCAGTGCTACGGAGCTGATTGACAACGCGCACCGGCCTAGTCCTCCAGCAATTCGATTCGGTCCGAATCGCCCAAAGTCACTATGCGACCGTCCAGTGTAGTGAAGGTTCGACCCTTGATGTCCTTTCGGTAGGCTTTGTAAGTATCGACCAAATCTTCGTTTCCAGCAACGATTCTGATGGTTACGACTGTGTGGTCCACATTCCATTTGTAAAAGAAAAATCCTACTGAGCCGAGTGCCAGAATGGCTGCAACCAGATAAATGGCCCAATGACTCTTCTTCTGTTTTTCGTTGCCTGCCTGCAATGAAAGCGTTCGCTTTTTGACGGTGTTTCTGAAACCGGCCGAATAAATCAGAACGATAACAAAAATTACCAGGAGTGTAAACAGGAGTTTGGTCAGCATTGTCTAATGCATTCAACGAATCGTAATCAATCAGGAATTTCAATAAGAAGTCTTCTGTATTTTACGCTATCAGGATGAACAAACCTGTTAATAATGAATGTATCATGCATACCTCGTATAAGTCTTTCGTTTGCTCGGGGATATCCTTCGACACTTGGTCGAATACTGGAAGTCCATTCCCGAAATGGTCAATATCTTGACATGCATCTCCACGAGCGGGGGTGCGTCTCAAACCCTGAAACCGGGGAATTTTAAATTGGCACTTTTGAGGAGTTTATCGTTAATAGTGACAACGGGCAACGGCATGTTCTCGTTTGCGGCTTATTGCAGCGGTCACGGTTAGGAATTTTCGATGAGCGTGACGAATGACATCTGCAAATCGTCGATGGTAAATATGGTGCGGAAATCTAGAGGGTACGCGGTGGAAGTGGCTCAACGATGAGAAGCAGGTGGCCATGTTCGTGGTTACCCGGCGAGTGAATGAGGGTTGCCTGCTACAACTGTTCGGCAAATAGCAACACAACTTGGAAACCATCGTGGTGCCCCCAAGCGTTGCTGATCTGCTGTTCTCGTTGTTGCCAGCGTCGTACAGCAAGAATCTGCGCGGCGTGCATATGAAATGGCTACTCGAGATCATGGATAGTACCGGCGACTTGAACATGGTTAATCTCGAATAAGCTTGCTCGGCGGCACTTCGCCGCTCCTCCCATCTTGAATTGACAGATGGCGCAGACACACATGCCTGTTGCCGGCAAAAACGCGCTTGCCCGGCGACTTTAGTCGAGTTAGTTTCGTAGTTACCAAGTTGTTGATTTTCCAATCGGTTTCGATCTTCTGAATATTCCTCTATCCCATGCTTCAGTTGTTGCTCATTGGCATTCTCATGTTCTGTTGTAACTTGTTGTTTTCATTACAAACTTTTACCATGATAGTCCTCCAGAGATACGATGAACCTTATTTGTTCAACCTCAAATCCAAATGTATGATGCCTCAGGAGTAGCTATGGCAAGAAGTGGTATAATATTCCATTGTAGCCTGTTCAGTTGGAAAAATTTTGACAAAATTGTCTACGTAGTAGCATAGAATTCCTCGAACAATGCCTATCACGCTTTTTTCATGCTACAGTCAATCCTAGCAAATCAACAATTTCGCCTTCAAATTCCTTCCAACGGGAAACACTCAATAGTGTCTCGAATCCATTTCATGGTAGAATTTGTTATAATGCAAAGCATGTAGAGTATTTAGGAGGTTACATTATGCATCGCATTTTCAATGTCGCCCTTTTGGTCGGCTCAATTAGTCTTGCATGTTCTCAATCCGCAGGTGCATTGTATTTGGAACATGGTGTGCCAGCCGTAGAAATTACGGTTGAATACGAATTGGAGGAGTTCAACCAACAAGCAAATTTCCAGAAGTCTACTACTGAACGTATTGACAGAAATGTTCACACCTTGACCATGAGTGCACAGAAAGATCCTATTGAAAAGGTTACTTTGCCGGTTCCTGAGCCGCGACCGGCACCTGCTGCACCTAGGTTGTGAAAACATAATTTTGGCGAAAACTGTATTAAATTCGAATCATGTCCGTTACTGATTTCTGCAGGTAGTGAAACTGTTTGATTGTATTGGTCCGAGTTAATTGGACATGGGACTTTAATATTTCAATGCCAACTAGTAATGAAGTTCTAGGGCTTGCCGAAGCGGAAGCAGATGCAATTAGCGACGATTCACCTGTGCGTCAGGTTGTTCAAGCTGTAGCTTTCGGGCCGGATGACCTGTGGTAGTCGGAGCAAGATGCAATTACGAATTTGAAACAAGCGCGGAGAAGTTAGCTATTCGTAATTGTCCCGACGTTGTACACCGACAATAGTCCTGTTACGTGTCGAAGCAATTCTAGAACCATGCGAGCAGTCAATTCAATCATGTTCTGCATCCAGTCGGACTCTCTCCCACTTGGGGTTGCAGGAGAAGATTCACGGAATCTTGAAAGACGATGAGGGTGAATTGAATTGGTATCTGTACATGACAGCTTGGGAGAAGCACACTGCTCCCCTTGACCGCGCATTGGGAGTACTATAAACTGATTCGTCAGCACTGGGTACTTCAACAGACAATAGGAGGGGTGGTTACTCTTGTGCTGGAAGATGTTCACCAAAATGTGTTGCTAGTGACTGGATAGGTCGCCAGAAAAAAATGCTTGAGATGGTCGGAGAACAAACAGTTCCAGCCAAGCCCGATAATCAAGAATTTTTGCAGGGATAATTTTTAGATACTCAAATTGGGTTAACCTTTAATCAATAAGTATTTATCTACAAAATAATTTTACTTTCATGTTGAAAACAATTGACAAATATTTATCGAGTTTAAGAGTGACAGGACTGCAACCCCAGTTCAACGTCTATCGTGGCCAATCAGATTCTAGATGGCCACTTAGTTCATCTGCAACGAGACACCTGTCACACCCTCAGGATCTACTACCTCTTAATGTTTTAGTAAGTTACCATAAAGATATTCTGATGAAAACGAGAGCAGGAGGCTTTAGTATTGAGCATGGGAGAGAAGAGTCCGACCTTCAACTACTAGCTGAACTGCAACATTTCGGTACCCCGACTGGCTTGCTTGATTTTACATGGAATCCGCTTGTCGCAATGTGGTTTGCTAGTTTTGACGATTTAGAAGACGGAAAATTGTTTTCGATTAATACGAACAATCCAGGGAATGTTTATCGACTTTTCGGGGACGAAGCGAATCAAGACATTTCAAAAATATTTTCTCATCAAATCAGGACTGAACGACCACCTATGTCAATTTGGGAACCCGCTTTTAGAAGCACAGCAAGAAACAGAATTCTTGTTCAGAGTAGTGTTTTTGTCATAGGTCCACCAACATTTACCGAGTACGATGAAATCGTTAGTGAAATAACAATTGAAAAAAAAGACAAAGAAAAATTGCGTAGTGAATTACACTGTCTTTATATAAATGAACAAAGTTTGTCTAGAGACATTTTTGGATTCGCACAGACTAGAAGTGTCGTACCAATAATTACAGAACACTCAATCAAGAATGATTATACGAACAACAGCAAATTCAATCAAGGATTAACATTTTTTCAACAACGTGAATTTCGCAGTGTCGTTTTTATTTTTGATTCGTTAATTAAGTCAGATAGTGACAAAGCTGAATATTATATATACAGGGGAATTGCAAATGTTTATTTGAATAACTACATACAAGCAGTCCAAGACTTTGACAAGTATATTTCGCTTGTAGATAACAACCATTTAGCCTATAATTTCCGAAGCGTTGCAAAATATAAACTTGGATATTTTGATTCGGCAATCGAAGACTGTAATAATGCAATTGACATTCAACCAAATAATGTAATGGCACATTTCAATAGAGGTGCTTCAATGGCTTTACTTGGTCAGTACGAAAAAACGATTTCGGACAATAATGAAGCAATTCGTCTAGAACCATACTTTCTTGAGCCTTATTACAATCGCGCATATGCAAATTATATGCTTGAACGATACGATGATGCGATAAAAGATTACTCAAAAGTTCTTCTGTTTGACCCCGAATATTTGGCAGCTTACTATTGTCGTGCTTGCACTTATTACATGCTTGAAACGTACGAACATGCAGTTCAAGACTTCACACACGCCATTGAACTGAATTCTCATTATGCTGAGGCGTTTTTGGGCAGAGCTTATGCAAATAAAAAACTCGGTCGTAGCAAAAATTATGAAAAAGACTCGAAAATTGCATATCAATTGAAACCACAGTTAGCAGAATAGTCGCTCGTGATTTAATTTTTCTTTAATGGTGCGTGAAGTTAAAGTACAAATTATTTTAACTCATTCCTATTAGTCGCCAATGAGCTCTCTGATGTAGGAGGGAAATAATCCTCATCTTATGGCTCACGTAGCCTAATCAAATCATATACACCGCTAACTTCGATATATTGTTAATATTACCCTTTGACTTTTTCCAGTATATCCAAATAACTAATTGTTTCTTTCTTGTAAGTCTCTCGCTTAGTTTTTTAACTAATAATTTTGGAACTTTTCATAATCAATCGTTTCAGAATGTCGCAATACGATCAATAACCCTTGTTTCCACCTAAACTGCATAGTCTTTCAGCATTTCCACGAAAAGAGTGTTCCAGTTAACTGTTTGAAATGTGGCACGGTATTTGAACTTAGATACTGTGCCTTCAGTTCAAATCACTGTGAAACTGATTCTTGGCACCATTTCTCACATTTCATTTTAAGTCCCTGTTAAGAGACTAGACGAGAGGCGTGATAGATATTGACCTGTCGAAAGTTACTGCGCAATATTGTGATGTGAAGATTCATCCTCTTGTAGGTGACACCATGAGTAGCAGGAATAAATACCCGGAAACGCTAAAAATAAACTTCGATGTGACTGACACGCTTCTTACAGCGTATTCAGGACGGGTTTTTCTAGAAATGCTATGAAGCTTGATTGCGTCACCGAGCAAGAATAACGGAACTCCCGTACCGATTTCCGATGTGGAGTGAAGATTCTCACAAAATCGGCCCGAGGATTCGCTTGAAGTGTTTGCTGTAATTCAAAATGGCGCAAATAACGCTCTGTTGTGTGGTGCATGGCTACCTTGTTGTTTTCAGTGAACAGAATCAAAACTGTCGAATCAATTCAATAACTTCACTTAATGCAAGAAATACGAAGAATCGGATTTCCTACCAAACTTTTGCCTGAGAATAAATGATAGTAAGTCTTTCTTGTGTTCCTAGATCGATACAAAACATTTGATTCGCTCATTTTCCACTTCTTCACTATTATCGCCATCTTGTACTGCTAGCTAGCCCAGAAAATGATATTCTACCATTCCGGTCAGGTAGACAGGGTCGAATGTCATGCCATGCGAACCAGCTTGTGAATCCGAATTTTCTCGGGTGTTCGCGCCCGCACCGGCAAAACCTTGGCACGGGTCATTTCGCCGCAATTGGCGAATCTCTTTCGGCGGAATGAGGCTTGTGCTTCCCAGTCCGTACTAGCACACCCGGGTAAATCGCACACGGTCCGGTACGTCGATATTTTGTCTGCGCAGTTGCTTGACTTGCGTCACCAACAGCACTTGCGTCGAAATACAGAACCCGGCAATGTGCACTTCAGTAAAGCGACTAATTACGACCCGTGGTGTACACCTGTCTCGAGAAGAAGCTACAGACGCTGAATGATGGATGCTCGGCCGTGGAATACGAAAGGCACTGTGCCAAGTGTAACGAGTACCATCGCTTGGACAAACTCTCACCGAATGCCAAGTAAAGAGTGGTTCACATCAAGACCAATGATGGCAAGCCTCCCATGCGTCCCTTCGCATCACCTGCAGAATAGCCGTCATACTAGCGATTGCCTTGGATAGCCAAGAGAAGAACAAACCCTACAAGATGCACAACTTGGTTGACATCGACCCGTCTGAAACTCGGGAATTGCCGAAAATTCGTCCGGTAGCAATACGAAAAATTCTGAACCAGCCATGGAATCGCCAATCAGGCTGTTTTCATACTGCAGTCAAACTCGGCAAATCGGCAACTTCGCCATTAAATTTTTTCAAACAGGAAACACTCTATTTGTGTTTCGAATTCATCTCATGGTAGAATTTGTTATAATGCAAAGCATGTAAAGTAGTTTAGGAAGTTACATTATGCATCACGTTCTCAATATTACCATTTTAGTAGATTCAAGTAAACTTGCATGTTCTCAATCTGCAGGTGCTTTGAATTTGGGACCTAGTTTGCTAACCTTGGAAACAACGGTCAAACACGAATTGGAGGAGTTCAACCAACAAGAAAATTTCCAGAAGTCTACCATTGAACGTATTGACAGAAAAGAACACACCTTGACCATGGTTGCTCAGAAAAATCCTATTGATAAGGTACCTTTGCCGATTCCTAAGCCACGACCGGCACCCATTGCACCTAGGTTCTGAAGATGTAGCTTTTGGTGAAAGCGAAAAAGGAAGGTTCTGTAATTGAACATTGGCAAGAATTGTCCGACCTTCATCACTAGCTGAATTGCAACACTTCGGTACCCCCAACTGGCTTGCTTGGCTTTACATGGAAGTTGCACGGGCAGTTTTTTAGCATTACCCCAAAAGCTTGTCGAAAAAAATATTCTGAAGATAGAAAATTCAAATTGAATTTTTATCCATCAACCCAAGTATATCTTCTTTAAATTGAGAAGGGACACCTGTTCGAATCGAACATGCAACATGACCCATTTACAAACAACGCCATGATGGAGGCTCATCGCTCAAAACCAAGCACTGCCCGGCATTTCAGGAATTCACATCATTGAACTTCTTGCCTAGAAATGAAAAAGTTGGACACAGTGACCCAACTTCGTTTATACTTCTCAACCATGTACTGTCTGTGCTTGACTGCAACAGGTCTTGCTTGGTAAAGCACCAGAACTGAAATTTGCAGTCTTGAAACACTGACAAGGAATTTTTTCAGATCAGGAGTCTGTTATGATTAAAGATTATCTGACTCGAATTTTGGGCAAGGAACCCAAGAAGCAGATGTATAGAGACTATGTCTATCGAGTCGTAGATGGAAATACCATTGAAACTCAAAAGCATCCTCTTTCGCTCAAACTCGCGGACGTGAACGCGCCTGAACCGGATTCGCCAGCAGAACGAGCTACCATAGCCTATCTTGCAAGCCTGCTTGAGGGGAATACGGTATCAGTGGAGCCAGTGTCGAAAGAAGAATCCGGAAGGCCTGTTGCCAAAGTATGGTTTGGAGGCGCGAATATAAATGATCTAGCGACAAGCTACATCAATGCCCAAGAATCATATTGAACTCCGGGGTTGAATTGGTCAATACCATGTTTTCAATCAAGTTGCGGGAACTTTCAACACTCTAGAAGGAATCAGAATCAATCTCTGGCAGTTCACGATTTCGCGCGCTGGTCAGTTGCGTTTGATACACCCGAATCAATCCTGTCTGATTCGACATCCCCTGTACAGTCTAAATACCCCAAGTAGGGACAGTCTATGGAATTGTGGTATCCGTAACAGTTGTGTGCACTGAATCCGGTGGTACGTCGACATCACAATATTCAAAATCTCCGAGTAACTGATGCGCTAGCAGAATGTTGCTGGCCTTTTTCGGTACTCAGGTCATTGATAGCAGATGCATTCAGCAAGCTTAAATTCGTCTGGCAAATTGACGCATGACAGTTCGAGTTGACTTGTTGCTTAATCAGTTGAAATATTCGAATAATAATCAATTTCTGCAAACAAATGGTTAACTTCAATTGGAACCGCTTTTGTTCAGTGGTGCAAACAAGTCAACTCTCTCCCAAGTCTCTATACCAGTAACAGTAGATATTTCATCAAGGTGGCCAGAAGTCCCTGAGATGATTTCAATACTTCTTTGTTCAGCTCTTTTTTGCGACTCATGGAAGTTTATTCAAACTGAGTGAATCTCAGCTTGCAAGTTTAGCGACTTGTCGGGTGGCCTCGCGATTGCATAATTGATCTAATTCGGCCGCTTCACTTCTGTTACTCAATTGACATGCAGTGTAGAACATTCACGAGATGTCAGTGCCAGATGCATGCAACAGGGAATTCAGTTGAGGTGTTTGGTTTGGGAGGGTGACAAAGTGAAGTGGAACAGATGTTGCTGTATTCGTTCCGGAATACCAAGGGAGCACACTTGTTCAGTATTGAAGATGTAGATTGCATTGTTGTACAAAGGAGACTAACCAAACAGTAACTGCAGTTTGAATGCCTTTGCTGGAACTTGGTGGATCAAAGATTTGTACATGGCTACGCTTCCAAGTTGAACAGTCAAACGTTTATTGGTTGTTCTTCCTCATCAATACCTAAAAATACAGAGTACTTCCCGTTGAAAATGATTTGAAGGTGAAGTTATTGATTTGCCGGGGTCGATTCGGGCATGAAAACGGATTGAATGGTGTTGTCAGAGGTTTTTCATGTTGTGAAATGGCGAATTTTTGGTGATCTTCCAGTTTCGGACGTGTTGGTTCTGCCGCTTCTGGCAACATGGTCAAGACCTGAATGACAGGTGTGTTGCAGGCGGCGAAGCGCAAATACATGGAGGTCTTGTTGTGGAGGGAGTTTCGTCCCATGCGTGTGCTGAATTGCTTTAGGGCATTTCGCCTATCAAAGGTGTGTTTCCACTTCCGCGTGTTGTGTACAGTTACGGATCGAAGATGTGCAGAGGATGCTTTCCATCTTTGATCTTGATATAAACCACTCTCAGTTAGGAGTTCGGCGAGAGGTCGCTCAGGTGGTGGCGCTAGTGTCACTATTAACGGTAAACTCCCCAAAAGTGCCAATTTAAAATTCCCCAGTCCGAGGGTTTGACACGCACCCCCGCGAGCGGGGGTGCGTGTCAAGAAATTGACAAATCCGATATGCTCAGGGGCTTTGATGTATTCGACTGGGATCGAAGGAGGCCCCCGAGCATATGAAAAACCTAAACGAGGTATGCATGATACATTCAATGAAGGCTCTAGGATTGAGCATTAGCAGGATTGCCCGCTTGGCGGGTTGCGACCGCAAGACGGTACGCAAGTATCTGGCGCGAGGTGCGGAGGAACCGCATGGCCAGCGTCGACGAAGGCGTGGTGCGGGGGTGTTGTCGCCGTACGAGGAGTATTTGTCGTCGCGCATCAAGTCGCATCCGGGCTTGTCGGGTCGTCGTCTGTACCGGGACATCGCGGAGATGGGCTATGCGGGCGGCTACACGACGGTGACCAACTACCTGCGCAAGATTCGCGCCGCGTCGCCGCCGCCGTTCGAGCGTCGCTTCGAGACCGGGCCGGGGGTGCAGGCGCAGGTGGATTTCGCCGAGTTCAAGGTGGAGTTCGCCAGCGAGCCGGGGCGAGCAAGGAAGATTCACCTGTTCACCATGGTGCTGGGTCACAGTCGCTGGCTGTGGGGTCGGTTCTGCTCTCGGCAGAATCTGCCGACGGTTCTGCGGATGCACATCGAGGCGTTCGAGGCGATCGGCGGCGTGCCGCACGAGGTGCTTTACGATCGCATGAAGACCGCGGTGGTGGGCGAGCACGACGGTGAAGTGATCTACAATCTGTCATTGGGTTCGCTGCTGCGCCACTATGATGCTTTGCCGCGTGCCTGCCGTCCGTACCGTGCCAAGACCAAGGGCAAGGTGGAGCGTCCGTATCGCTATATCCGGCAGGATTTCTATATCGGTCGGGAGTTTCAGGATCTGACTGATTTGAATGCGCGTTTCGGCGAATGGCTGGAACACATAGCCAATGTGCGCATTCACGGCACCACGCGTCGGGTTCCGGCCGAGGTGCTGGTGGAGGAGCGTGAATTTCTCAGGCCGCTGCCGGCGATGCGTCACGGTGCGGCGGAGATTTGCATTCGTCGGGTTTCGCGCGATGGCATGGTGTCGTATGAAGACAACTTCTACTCGGTGCCGGACGGCACCGGTCGTGTTCCGGTTGAAGTCCATGCGCGTGCCTACGATTTGAGCATTGTTGCCGAGGGGTGCGAAGTGGCCCGTCATGAACGGTTGACCGGCAAGGGCGGGCGAGTGCTGGATCCTTCTCATCGCAAGGCTTGGCCGCGGTCGGCTTGCGACTCGTGCGACGATTTCGAGACCGTCGATGCACCCCCGCTTCGTCCGCTGGACTTCTACGGTGCGGTGGGCGAGCGTCTGGCGAAGGAGAGCGAGTTGTGAGCGCGGCGTTGATGGCCAGCATCCGGGACTGCCTGGTGCGGCTGAAGATGCCGCGTGCGCTCGAAGAGCTGACCCCGGCGATGGCACGCATGGAACGCGGCGAAAGCACCGCCCTGGAAACGCTTCACAGCATTCTGGGCGAAGAGCTGGCGTTGCGCGAAGGTCGGCGCATTGAACTGTGCCTGAGGACCGCGCGTCTGACGCCGCCGAAGACCATGGACAGCTACGACTTCTCGTTCCAGCCATCGCTGGATCGAGAACGCGTCGAAGCGCTGGCCGCGCTGGAGTTCATGAATCGCAAGGAAGCGGTTCACTTTCTCGGCCCGCCCGGCACCGGCAAAAGCCATCTGGCCTGCGCCGTGGGCGTGGCCGCCGTGAAAGCCGGCAAAAGCGTCTACCGCACCACGCTGGCTGAACTGGTCGAGTCTCTGGCCGCCGCCGAACGCAGCGGACGGCTGTCCGCCAAGATGAGTTTCTACACTCGCACCGCTCTGCTGATCGTGGACGAAATCGGCTATTTGCCCGTATCCGCCGGCGGTGCCAGCCTGTTCTTTCAGCTGGTCAGCGCACGATACGAAAAAGGCGCCATGGTGCTCACCTCCAACCGCGGCTTTGCCGAATGGGGCGAGTTGTTCGGCGACCCGGTGGTGGCCACCGCACTGCTCGATCGACTGCTGCACCATGCCACCGTGATCCGCATCGAAGGCGCCAGCTACCGCTTGAGAGCACACGCCGACCTGATGCCGGAGCATGTTCGAATCAACTCCGAAATCTCACCGCCGGCATCAACAAGAAAACGCCGGAAAACAACCGTACAGGAGGACCAGAAAATCTACAAAGGCTGATTGCCTGAATGCGCAAAACTGGGGAATTTTAGTTGGCAGAACTGGGGATTTTTATTTTGGTATTGACAGCTAGTCGCGGCCAGTGCCATCTGTATTCAACGCCGGGCATCGGTACTTCTGCGTCTGACTCTAATACGTTTTCTCGAAACAGCATAGGCCACCAAGGAATACATTTCGTTGCTTTGCCGACAAACACA
Organism: Arenicellales bacterium; assembly: GCA_965200765.1. Taxonomy (GTDB): domain Bacteria; phylum Pseudomonadota; class Gammaproteobacteria; order Arenicellales; family JAJDZL01. The sequence goes on along the minus strand of OZ241380.1, from coordinate 3,229,125 downwards.
ATACACGCTACCGGATTCAGTGTAAGATATCGTATCCGATGCAATCTTCGCAAAGCGCCCTAGTGGGGTGCCTCGCCGAGCGGCTCATCCTTCTACGTTCACTGGGTTTCGATGAACGGTGTCACAGTGATCTCATGCAGTTGCCAGCGTAGCCGGTCATCGTTCAGACTGCGAGCGGCAACAAAGTCGATGCAACGCGTGCCGGATGCCGTATCCGACAAGAAACCCGCCATCATCTCCCGACACATATTGATATTGGACACGATGGCTGCCTTCACGCGGTAATGTCAGATTTAGACAAGTCGTACCTAATCTATATTGCAGTTCGCCTTCTGGAGATGAATCGTATTCTGAAAGATACAGGAATCGTCTATCTGCACTTTGACCCAACAATAAGTCACTATTTGAAATCGACAATAGACGCTGTTTTCCAGAAAAAGTATTTTAGGAATAAAGTTGTCTAGCACTATCAAACAAGAGGCACAGACAAGCGTTGGTACGGATAGAAACATGCCTGTATGAAAATACCAAAATACAACGGACCAGAAAACAAGAAGGAAATTGCGACGTTTGCGAAGTGCATTTCCCTAAAATCAAGAATTTAGCTGTCGACCATATCATTGCCAAAAGTTAAAGCGGGGCTGATCATGTTGATGTTTACAACTGCTCTGTAGTAATTGCAACTCGGTAAAGGGGTTCGGGACATGGAGGATTTAATAAGAAGAATTAAAGTGCTCAAAAATAAAATTTCAATAAATTTATTAAATTTTGGTTGTTAACCCCAGATAATTCCCCATTTAATCTATGCCACATCGCAATCACCCAACGCTTAGCGAAAAAATACTAACAACGCATTACAGCAAGCATCTTGGACAGTTGTAGTGCTGAAATATCACCTCTGTTAATAGTCACAATGTAGGTCGCCGAAAGGAACTTGGAATGCGGATTTTCGACCATAGCCAAAGATGCTACCATCGGTGTTCGACAACGAGACGACACCTCATGTTCTCACGCAAGTGCCGATATTTCAGCCTGTAGGCACAGTCGTTGTTGCAAATCAAGCAAACAAATCCGTCACACCTACGTATACGCCCCAACTCCTTGAGACACTCTCTTGAGTTGAAAATCGCCATTTCCAGCTAGAAAATCAGAATTTTCTGTTGTATAAATGACTCTTTTCTGTTAGATTTAAAATTAACTAATCAAAATTTGTAGAATACATTTTACGCTTAACTTCAAGCAAAAATATTTTGAAAATAAAACTTGCAACTGCAATCAATTTGTTGTAGAATAATCCAAATGAATGAACGCTAATAGCGTTTTTCATTACACAACCGTAATGTTGCCAAAATCACCTTGATTAGCCTATTTTGTTTGCTTCATCTGCAATTACTGATATCGAGTGATTTTACTAATTTGGAAAAGAATTGTGAAGAATACAATGGATCAATTGAAATCATTAAATCAAATGCCGCCTGATAGAGCGAGAAAGCGAGTGAATGAAATTTTGCAAAACGGTGAACTTACATGTTTCATTCAAAAAATCTGTACAAACGGTGCAACGACTGTGCCAGCAAATTACTATTTTCCGGTAGCACATGTTAATTTAGAACGGTTGCTGAATTTCGGATATGAAATCAATACCAGCAGCATTGTGTTGTTGTCAATTGATACGATATTGAGGCATCCCAGATTTCAGGACTACAATTTTGAAAATTGGTCCGGTATACAAGAACTTGTTGATGTAGGTGATTGGAAAGTGAGCAAACCTCATCATCGGATGATTTGGGGGTATTTGAATGAGAGACCGTGGGCACTCGTACTGAAAAAATCAAATAAAGGCGAATTGTTTATGGTTACCTATCACCGTATACAAGAACGAGTGATAGCAAAGCTACACAGAGAAAACAAGGGGTCTGGAGGGCCGCAACCCCCTCACGGCTCATGACCGGTGGCACGGAAGTACTTGGAATCTCTTGGATTGCTATATCAATTTGAAACAATCTCAAAAATTTCCCACAAATTTACTTTGGATCTTATGACCTCTGACTCAGACCCCACACAAAGCAAGTATAGTAGTAGAATTTCATTTTGTCAATACCTGTTCATCCAGAGTGTTTCCCATCGGAGAGAAATTGAAGGCGAATTTTTGGTGATTTTCGAGTTTCGAAGGTGCCTGTGTCTGTTGCTTCTAACAACATGTTCAAGACCGGGATGACAAGTATGTTGTAAGCGGCGAGGCGTAGATGAATGGAGGCCTTATCGCGGAAGGAATCGCGTTCCCCGCGTGTGTTGAATCGCTTCAAGGCGTTTCGCGGGGCAAATCCTGCTTTCATTTTCAGGTATATTGCGAGGACGCGCACAGGATGCTTTCCATCGTTGATCTTGATGCGAGCCACTCTCTCCTAGCTTTCAGCGAGAGGTTGCCCATGCGGTGGTACAGGCTACTACCAGCGCAATAATCCGTGTTCAACTCTCGTGCATCAATACTTCTGCGTTTGACGCGTTTTATCGAAACAGCATAGTCCATAGGGCACACTCCGCCGCGTTGCGGACAACCGCTGTACACGTCTGCCGGATTCAGTACCATCGTATCGACGCAGTCTTCGTAAAGCACCCGAATGGGTTGCTAGCTCTTGCGGAACGGGCCGTCCACATTCGCCGGGTTTCGATGATTGTGGTTAACATCGTTCTCACGCAATTGCCGGCACAACTGGTCATCATCAAGGCCGCGACCGGCGAAAAAGTCGACGCAACGTGTGCCAGACTCTGCATCCGACAGGAGGTCCGCTATCATCTCCCGACTCATATTGATTTCGGACACGCTGGCCGCCTTCACGTATAAATCAAATGACAGTTCATGGCCCATGTCGGCCAGCAAAGATTGTAGCCGAACTATCTCACGGTATTATTCCATTGCCGTCGACATCCACTCCGCGGTACATATAGCGATACTTTTTTAGACAAAAACAAGAAATTGCAACACATCCAGAGGATGGCGATGAGCGACGCATGAAGCGTGGGGTAGAGTATTGGTGAAAACAGGCCAAATCGACATTCCAAGCTGTGAAAAATGTAGATTACCGGGGTAGAAAAAATTTCGAGTGGGTCAAGTTCGCACGTAAAGTCAACAACTTGACAACTATGAAACTCAATCATATACATGCGTCAACTCACTACAATTCCAGAACTTGGGAAGAGTGGTCAAATTGGTGCAATCGACGTTAGAGAACGATTTTCAACTTGCTTTGAGGCATATGGAAGTTGGATTCCAAGAGTGAATTGAAATTTTTTGGAACTCATGGCAGATCTCGCTACAGTGGTTTGTACGTATGGAACTCTTTGCGAACAACATGACATGAACATGTATCGACGAGAAGCGTCTGGTGCTGTATTTGGCGGTCTGGGTGTAGTTGCCCCATGGTTGTACCAAGGAGGAGATAACGCCAATCTCTCTATCCAAGCCCATATCTTTTGTTTGATCGGTTAAACAAACAATTTATAAAACAGCGTACCCAGGGTATAAGCTTTCTATTCTTAGTTTTGTCGCTTTACGTAGTATTCGAGCAAGTTTTATGAACGTTCTTATGGATTGACACTTACCTGGTCGAGCACACAGGGCAGGACTCGATCGCACTGTAAAGAGTTGGTCAAGTTTCACTTCATCAGATCCAACTGATTCGGCTCACACGTTGTGTTGGACGACGATTGAATTTGGAAGAGATATTATTAATCGGCAGTTTTGGTGTTCTGCAAGACTCGGTACTTGTCTGTGATGCCAGATTTTGATAAAAAAAACCTGCTTGCCAATACAGGCAAGCAGGTTGAAACTCAAATCTTTAGATTGAGGCCAAGCTCAAATGCAAGCCGATGATTAAAATCTGGTTTGCATTCTGGCAATGGCTCCATGCTGAAGCTCGCCGTCAATCTCCATGCCGACATAATCCAAGTCCAGCTTCAAGCCGGTTTCGCTCTTCATCGTCATTCCGGCACGGAACGCGTTGACTACCGCAGGCATTCCCTGAACCGGCAGCTGGCTGCTGAAGTCCAGCACTCCGGCCTTGTCGGACTGCCTCAAATCAAGCGAACGACTGTCAGAACTGGTCCTGAAGGTGTTCAAGCTGAAATTCGGCTGAAACTCGGCACCGTCTGTTGTCCAGGCATCAGGCTGTACCCGAATACCAAGATTCCATCCGGTATAGCTCTGTTCCTGCTTCGACATCCGGGCTACTACGCTTCGACCGGTCAGAACCGATTCGCTCTGACTGATGGATCCGCCATAGACGCCAATCGTCGGTGCAACCGACAGAGTGTCAGTCAACTGAACCTTGGCACCTGCGCCGATTTCCAAATGACTGTTGGTCATGTCGAACTTGCCGCTTAGCTTACCGCCAGCAGTGGAATTGTCGAAGGAAGTGCTGGATACTGCATCGGCATAGGAAAGTTCCGCAGTTGCAAAATAATCTTCACTCTGCCATTTTCCCTTCACCGAGTAGTGTCCGCCCTGGAAGCTGGATTTCTGATTCAGAGAAAGCGTATTCAAGCCCAGCGAGCCTTTCGCTTCCGGCATTGCCGTGAAGCTGAAGCTGCTATTGGATGAAATCGGTGTTTCCATACCGACGGCCAGTCCCTGAACCGGTGATGCACTGTCGCTGTAGTAATTCGCCCAGGTCTTCATCGCATCGCTCGAATGCGTCCGAGAACCTGAAACGGTGGCGAATGAACGTTCAGCTGTGCCGGATTCGTAGTCGACCAGGCCGCTTCCGCTGCCCATGTCGTCGTCCCTTCTCATCACCCACCACAATACTGCCAATGCGCCTACTGCGTAGATCGCAGTATTGTCGTCATCGTCAGCTGCTGCAGTCGGGGTGCCCGGGGTGCCAGGGGTTCCTGGCGTGCCAGTGCCCGGCGTGATTACACGGGGAGTGTCTCCACCGCTTACAATCGTCGGAGTAATCTCATCTTCCGCATCGGCCTGCCGCACCAGCTTGCCAGTAATCAATCGAGCTACTGTAGCCGCCGCATTGTCCGCGTCCGAACCTGAAAGCAGTTCAATCTCCGGCTGTGCTGCAAGCATTATTACTTGCCCGGCAGTAATTCTGCCGTGCGACGGCGTGCCCGTCGGGCCATCTTCGCCGTACTGCGTTGCCAAGCCTTCTACATCAAAGGACAGGGATGCGTATTGATTCACCGTGAGCCTACCGGTCGAACCCAGATTCAAATGTCCCGAGACAATCAGTCTGCCTTCATTGACATTCACTCTGATGTCATCGCCGGCATCCGCGGTTGAACCGGACAAGGTCGAAGCAGAAGCCGCCGGATTGCTCATGGACCCGACTGTCATCATGCCGGCACCCATCTTGTTGAAGGTTTCCACTCCGGTCATGCTGGTGACCGTGCCGCCGCGAAGGGTGACTGTGTCGTCGCCGTCGCCGCCGACGATGCTGCCGTTCAATATTCCGCCGTCGACTGTATCGTCGCCGCCGCCAAGATTCACAGCGCCGCCAACAGTTACCGCATTAACCCATCTTGCAGTGTCGCCTCCAGCGCCGAAGGTCATGCCGCCGGTGACTCCGCCGCTGTTCAGCTGTACCGTGGTGCCCTCTGCTGCCGTTTCACCGGAAGCAGCGGCAGAAGCGGAGGTAATGCTGGTCAGCGCGGTAATCTGACTGCTCGTCAGGCTATTGTCGCCTGCACCCAAATCAACGGTGGTTACCATGTAGCCGCTGTCCAGGACCACTGTGTCGTCTCCGGAGCCGCTGGCAAAAGCACCCGATATCGAACCGCCGCCTTGCCAATTGTTGTCGCCATCACCAAGATTGATGGTGCCCGAAATCGTAACTCCGTCGCCCAGTTGCACATCGTCATTGCCGGCACCCAGTGCAAGATTGCCATTCAGCGAACCGCCGTTCAGCCTGATCTGCGAGTTCCCGCTGCTTTCAATGTTGCCCTCTATGACGATATTGCTCGTCAGACGATCCATTCCACTGCCTTCGCAAGCACCAAGGTCAATGTTGCCGGCTTTACTGTCTGTACCGGTGCCTGTCGAACCGCTGGCACTCAGCGTGATCGAATCGCATCCGGCACCTGCATCAACAGCTGGCAGATTGCGGCGGGCATTCGTTGTAGCAGTGCCGCCAGACAGGCGAACCGCAGTATAAGTCAAAGTATCGTCGCCGGCTCCCAGGGAAATCATCGACGCTTCGTTCTCATCGGCAGTGTCAGCATCATCAACGGCAAACATCGTACCGGACGACAATTCAACTTCATCGTTTCCGGCGCCGCCTGTGATATTGCCATTCAGGGTTACCGTGTTGGTACTGGTGCCAACCACTACTTTGCTAGCGGTTCCCGCCGCTGCACTGAACCCGATGCTGCCAATCGTGCCGCCGTTCACCGTGGTGGTGCCCGAACCGGTCAGAGTCACGCTGCCAACCGTGCGACTCGCCAGATTGAGTTCTGTTGTGCCGCCAGCCGCAACATTGCCTGCAATGTTGACTGCTGTATTGAGCACATTCTTCTTGTTCGCGCCTTCGCACAGACCCAGGCTCACGCCGCCCACGCTTACGCCAGCCTTCAAATCCACTGTGTCGCATCCGCTACCGGAGTTTATCGTGCCCATTACGGAACCAAGCACGACATTCACCGTATCATCGCCGCCGCCGGCATCAATGCCGCCGGTAATCTTGGGGCTCTTGTCATCATCATCGTCGGTTGCATCAACACCTACATCAATCGTGTCGGCGCCATCACCGGTTGCAATGCCGCCAGTAACATGGCCTTTCACATTGACGTCGAATTTGCCCATGGAACCTGCTCCCGAAAGCGCCATCGAACCGGTGCCGCTTGCACTAATGGTCTGCTCGACTCCATTGTCGGCATCGCCATCGTCAAGGTCTTCGATATCGACCACCATCGTGATGCCGGATTCAGCAATTGCAGCAACCACGCCGTGACTGCCAGCGCCGGTCGTTACAATCGGCTTGTCCACTACAAGCGAGTAATCAGGCAAGGGGTTGTCGTCGTCACCGACTAAGGCAAAATCGGGATTATCATGGACTCTTCTATTACCAGCTACTGCACCCAGCCACACAGGCGCGCCGCCTTCTCCAGCCGCACCCGAATTACGGATGACAATGCCACCAGACTTGTCTCCATTCGTCGCAATTCTCATACTTTGGACATAACCCGCTGACTCCAAGAGGTTGTTCGATGCCTTTTGCACCGTCCCCTCGGGTAAGCCAACCCGCAAAGAGGTATCCCTGTGACTGCCTTCCAGCAGAATCGCCGCCCTTTGGTAGAGAGCGGTATTTTCCGTCTGTCCTTCTCCATATCCCAAGTTCAGCGCAATACCATGACTGCGCGCTCCGCTTGTCTTGATGGTCACCGGGGTATTGACTTGAACATCAATCCCTCCGGTAGAATCGCCGTCGTCATTATCATCACCCAAAGGATTGGTAACGCTGATCGTTACGCCGCTGCTGTCATCGCCAGTAGTGACAATCATTCCGCGACCTTCTTCCGGCGACGAACCGCCATTCAGCATAGTAATGGTTGCATCCAGCAATATGATTTCGCCAATGCCCCCTCGCTGTGTTTCCGGACGAAAATGGATCGCATGAAAATCGCTGTTCTCCCCAGCCGACCTAGCTATAACAGTAGTACGCACCCATCGAGCAGTAGCGCCACTACCGCGACGCTCGCCTAAACGCAACAACATCTCCTGCGCATCGCCGCGGAAATCAATGCCGCCGCCATCCTGAGAACCGCCTTCTGCATTGATCTGATCATTCTCAATCTTCGATACCTTGTCCGCACCACCCTCGATAATTGTATTATCAATTCTATTGGCTACAGTACCTCTTCCGTGACTAACAATATACGCGTACCGATAACGCATGCCAATGCTGTTGGATGCATCCCATTTCACCGCATACCTTCCAAATCCATCTTCGTCTACTCCGTTTACAAGAGTGCGAGGAACACGTGCGGGGACTCCACCGCTTCGATAAATTCTCTCCTTTATGCCTCGAATCGTAGGGCCGGAGTCCCAACCTAAGTTGATTTGAACTCGATTGGGAAACATTAAATCAGCAGAGTTTGGCTCCAAGAAAAGTTGGTTGTGGTCCGCATCCGCGAGATTGCTTCCATCAACCTTTTTGGTGGCTACTTGGGCGGTGTCACTACTGGGGATGGGAATTACACTCGTGACCGTGACACTACCATAAGTACCAGTCGCCGGACCGGCGGCGTAATCACCAGTGCCAGAAGTACGGTCAGGGGTGCCATCATCATCAACCAATCTATAATAGATCTTGGCACCTGATGGCGGAGCCGTCACACTCCCAGCTACTGTAGTCCAGCACATCTGCCCGCTATCAGCTGTACAAGCCGCCTGCCACCACGGTCGATTGACTGCTTCAGTTGCGCCAGCAGGAGTATATTTCTGAACCACGACGAAATCACTCATGTCGTATACGATGTTTCCTTCCGAAGGGTTGTCCGGGGCAGTGCCGTCCGCTTTCGCTGTCAATGGAAAATCACTGTCGTCGCGTTCGTCCCCGGGCTGATAAAGGTTTGTATAACCACAGGCTAAATCTCTGTTGCTTGCGGCTCTTGAAGTACTGTGTTTCTGAAAAGCACTGCAATCATCCACTGCCAATGCATCATCACTCTGCGACAGCACTGACATCGACACAAAGCCGACCGCCAATGCAAACGCCAAGCCGGAAAGTCTGCTCGCAGCAGATACCGACCACTCCCTTCTCCAAGGGGTCAAATTACTAATTTTAATCATTGAGCTATTCCCTCAATCGTTTGGATTTAAATCTCAAAACTTGAATTGTATCCGTAATCATTCGGATTTGTCAAATCTTTCTGCATAACCGTCCACAGTTTGAACCGCACGCAATCTCTCTGAATTAACATCGCTTTGGAGTCATACACACTATTTTCCATCGCATTTCAGAAATCAATTCGACATGGCCGTTCCAATACGGATTGCACTGTAGTTTAACCGAAATTTAAAATATTTGAAAAGAATTTGAAAAGATTTTTGAGCTCGCCCCTGCAAATACCGAAAATCAGCATGGTTGCTCACTCCACTCCCCTACCCCTCCTTTTACTGTCACATATACCCCGAACCGCACCAGAACCTTGGCATTGTCCTGCACCCTCTCATCTCGATAAACACTGTACGACTTACAGAATGAATGCTATTTTGCTTCTTTGTGATGCTGTACATCCTTGAACTCCCTCTTGAATCTCCAATTACTCCTTCCAAGCTACTCGAACTTCTGCAACATATTGACCCCTCACTTCGCCTCGCTTCACAATAAGTTATTGAAAATCAAAGACATAACAAAGATTTTTGTAATTGCTCTGTTACCAAAATCTCAACCAAGGCTACCTCTGGACACTTGTCAATTCGCCAAATTTCTCATCCTGAACAACAGAACTCACTTGTTTCAAATTCTCATACCTGCCCTGAGAGTCTTCATGCCCAATTAGCCGCCAGCTACAACCATCCGACACTTGTCACAAGTGAATTACAGGCTTTCTTGCTGACTCAACCGGCAATCTCGTACAACTCCAGCTTTCGTAGCAATTTTCACACTCCCCTTCAACTTTGCAACGATACACAGCAACTTGCATAAATCTGGAACTGACCTAAAGACCCTTCCTTACCTCTGCACTCAGCACCACTTCCACAAAACAACAATCTCCCTGAATTCACCTGGCTTCTGCATGCCAACGGCAATTCAATCCGCATAGCAAAAGGGAAATTCTCGAATCAACTGTCGAAATCGAATATGTTGCAAATATGCAACATGTCTTTGATACCTGCCAGAATTTACTTCAAATACAATCCAATCTTGCCCTGTCAAAGCAGATTTCAAGACTAGTTTTTCTTGTACTGACAGCAAATATCCGACAAGCGAACTCACCAGCTGATCTGGAGTGTCTGCCTTGACTGAGTACTCCAGCACTAAAACTGTTCGCACCGCCACTACTGGCCAATCTCCACCTGAAAAAATACTCGTGTCTGAACATCCATACATCATTGTCCCATCACCAAAGAGTACTTCAGCAAATCGCGCAGGATACGTCCTAGCCTGAGACAACAGATGTTCGATCTATCTTCAGCCAACTCCACAACAAGCTGGCACCCAAGCGACTTGCAAAGCACTTCCGCCCCGGACCACTACTCTGGAATTCGCTTCAATTGCCCCGAACCATTCACTTGTCTCAACTGGCTACATCACACTGTTGTGTAGCCGTGCATCCGTTCAATTCTGTGCAATTGAGTCTGATACACCAAAACGTACATCCTGCCCTGAAAAGCTCTAGCCCGGCTTCAGCACAACACATTCTTCAATACAGATCCAGAAAGCCCAACCGAACCGGCGCCCTTTGAATTCGAACTCAAATCCATGTTCCAACTGACCCGAATCCATGCTGATTGAAACACCAATTCGGCACTCATAGCGACAATCCTGGGATTCACTGTTAACGCTCCACGAACTTGCTTTATGCCTCCGGAAACAACAAGTCGTCCCGAATCATTTCTGAATGCCAATCCCCCGCACCTCCATCGACAATTCCAAACAGGCAAAATTTTTCATCTCCTCCGCTGACCCAGCAATCGTAAATCTGGAACATCTGAAGGACCTTGGCATTTGATTGATTGTCTCCACGAATCATGTCAAATTTCAATTGAATCCTCCAACACCGCCGCTCCTTTCGATTGCTTGATTCGCATCTGCAGAGCCGTCAGACAAATTCCCGTAAATAAACCAAGGACTGATAAACAGAAATTTCCACCATCAAGTCTTCAATTGCTTGCACACCATGATTTTTTGAAGATGATGCCATCCATCAAGAAAATTCCGAGACCACGGCAAATCGACAACCAATCGAATCCCCCAGGCAAGTCCTGCTCACAGCAGGACTTGCCTGGAAGAGTCACAACAAATTGATACAACCTGCAAAAAACGCTGGACAAAACCAAATCCACAAACTCCTCAAACGTCCTGACTGTCGACAAACAAACATGCAAAGACCCTCTTGCTTTCGTCAACAGCCAACTCTCCCCAAAACAAAAAGCTCATTCTTGATGACCAACCCACCGGCAATTTACAACCACACCTAAATCTGGAACCCGTACAACCAGATATACGATTCCATACATCGTTCTTGTCAAACTATTGATTTTCCGCGCAATTTTGATGTGCTGAAATTTCCCCAACCCCAGGAAGTTGTGTTTTCCAAGCTTTGAAATGTCTGCTTCGACCGATTTTGACGATTTCCTATCCAGCGGCCTCATGTACTGCTCATCGGCAACATCAGCAAGTTCTCCATTCACGCAGGCCACTGGCCACTGTCTTCCAAACACCGATTCGGCACTCATGGCAATCCTGATGTTCACCATTGACGCTCCACGAACTCGGCTTGCGATTCCAGAAACTACAAGCCATTCTGAAGCATTTCTGAATGCCAATCCCCCGCACCTACATCAACAACCCCAAACAGGGCAAAATTTTCATCTTTTCAGCTGACCAGCGACCGTATGTCTAAAATACCTACAGCACCTTGGCATCAGACTGATTTTCTTCACGAATCATGTCAAATTTCAATTGAATCCTCCAACACCGCAGCTCCTTTCGATTGCTTAATTCGCATCTGCAGAGACATTTAGCGAATTCCGGGAAACATCTCACGATTTGACCTGATTGAAATATCCACCATCAAGCCTTCGATAGATTGCACGACATGATTCATTGAAGGCTAAGCCGCCTATCAAGAAAATTCCAAGACCGCGGCAAATTGACAATCAATCGAACCCCCTTCCCCTTAGGCAAGCCCTGCTTGAAGCAGGGCTTGCCTAGAAGAGCGGCAGCAATTTGCTAGAACCCGCAAAGGCCTCTGACCACTGGACAGAACCGAAACCCACAAGCTTCTCAAACGGCCAGACTGTCCATAAACAAACATGCAAAGACCCCTCTTGCTTTCGTCAACAGCCAACTCTCCGCAAATCAAAAAGCTTGTCCTCAACTACCAACCAACCCACCGGCAATTTACAACCACACCTAAATCTGGGAACCCGTACAACCAGATACAACGATTTCCCACATCGTTCTTGTCAAGTCGATTCCGAAGTTGCCAAGCTGTTGAATTACCGCGCTGTATTGACTTTCTGAAATTTCCCCATCCCCAAGAAGCTACGATCTTCCAACTTTTGAAACGCTTGCTTCGCCTGCTTTCGCCGATTTTGTAACCTGTGCCTCAAGTACTGTTCATGGGCAATCTCGCGATTCAATACAACCCGTTGTTCTCACTAGAATCGTGCCTTGCCATCAAGGCACAACCTTTTGTCAAACATCAAAATAAGGGGACCCCCGAGGCTCAGGAGGACCAATCATGGCAAGAACCGATCCAACTCTATATTGCAACCCGTTCGGCTAGGAAAGTCTTGGCGAATTCACTCGACAAATCATCTAAAGACGACAATTGAACAAATGCAAGACAATGAGTTGGTGAAGATTCTGAAGAATCGCCAGGACGGCAACTGCATGGACTGGCCTGAGGAATCGATGTTCTATGTGTTCTATGCCAACATGGTGCAAGATTACCGTTTGGTCGAGGCTCTTAGGCGTAGCTTAGTGATACAACTCGCTAACTTGGACAAAGCATCTACATCGTCGGCAAGCCGTTTTCTTGCAGCAGTCAACCCGGCAAATCGGCAATCTTGCCTTCAATAATCTTTCCAGAGGAAAAAATGTCTATCGGTCCGTTGTTAATTTGTTAATATACTCTGTATGAACAACAAGATTGATAAGTCAAATGCTTCATGAATTTATTCAAGGTGCTACTTCCTGTGTGGCTCGCAACAGTGTCTTTGTGAAAACTCGGACAGTATATATAGTCACGGTAGTAAATGCTCAACAGAGTACTGCTATGACCAAGAAGAAACTTTTGGAGTTGCTTAACACGACCGAGGGGATGACTACCGCTGAGGGACGACTAGTTCTGCAAATTCTACTGCAATTCGGTGTAACGAAGTGGCGAGGACTTTCTAGTGAACAGGTTTGTATGTTTCTTGCATGCTACCGCCATTTATCTACAACGGACTTTGGAACTAGCTACGACAATATCAGCTCCGGGTCTCTATTGCGAAATGCATACCATGTCCAGAATACCGACACCTACCAAGTTCGGCTGAAAGATTGGCCCAAGCCGCTTGAAAAAGTGTCCACCATATTTTTGCCTAACTACTTATGGTTTGCGGAGAGCACCTTGCCACAATTACATCCGTTGACAATTACACACTTTCGAAAGGTTCTTTGAAATATTCTTAAACGTTAAATTTCAAAAATCTTTACAAATTTTCTTACTGAATAAATAAATTATAATTATTGAGATACGAACTAACTAGGTAATATAAAATGAGTCAATCAAAACAAAAATCAAATCCTGTACGTGTGTTCTTTAGTTATTGTCATAAAGACGAGAAATTTCGTTCCAATTTGATGAAGCACTTGAATTTACTTGAAAAACAAAATTTAATCAAGGAATGGTATGATGGGAATATATTGCCGGGGGATTCAATTTCAGATTCTATCAGGAAAAAATTGGAAGAAGCGGATATAGTTCTATTCTTGATCAGCGCTAATTTTATTGCTTCTGACGAATGTATGAAAGAGTGGGAAAATGCCAAGATTAGTCCAACAGATGGTCGAATAAGACATCGAATCCCAATAGTGTTAAGTCATTGTGCATGGAGAGACTTGCTTGAGAACGATAAAATAAAAGTATTGCCCAACGATGCGAAACCTGTTGTCGAATATAAAAATGAAGATGCAGCATGGCTAGAAGTTTATGAAGGAATAAAGGAGGTTGCTCTAAATGTTAGAGAACATTTTACGCATAAACCAACATTTTTGAGTTCTATGGAGCATACAGAATTAATTTCTGAAAGTAACATAAAACTTCAAGATATATTTGAATTTTTGACGTTGTCTCGTTATAGATCTTCTAAAAAGTCATCTAGTCAAATAAGTGAAGACGATATTGAAAATAAGCAACAACTTTTTCTACAAAAACATTGTTTAATTCATGGCGAATCTACAAGTGGTAAAACCGCATTAGCCAGATATCTTTATCTTTCTTTGGTCGATGATTTACAATCAGTTTTACTCATTAATTTGAAGGAATCGAAACCTCCAGTAAATATTCCAGCACTAAAAAAGTGTTTTGAAACCCAGCTGAATGGAGACTTTTCTCTTTGGATGAAAAAAATAAACAAAACTATAATAATTGACAATCTGTCATTTGATCCAAGTTCAGTTAAATTTATAAATTTTGTTTTGGATAACTTTGATAGAGTTATTGTTATCATGTCAACCGACATATATCGTATGTACTACCAAAGTGATGAAAATTTTATTAGATTTAAAGTAATGAAGATCAAGCCATTGTCGTATCGACAACAAGAGTCTCTAATTAGAAAACGATTAGATCTGATGAATAGAGAAAAGCCTGTACCTGATGGTTTTGTAGACCAAGTAGATTCTACGGTAAATGCCATAATTGCTGACAAAATCGTACCAAGATATCCATTTTTTGTATTGAGCATCGTACAAACATATGAAGGATTTATACAAGAAGAAATTAAAATTACAGCATATGGCCATTGTTATTATGTATTGATAATTTCGAGTTTAATCAAATCAGGTATTGAAAAAACTGATATCAACGCTTGTTTTAATTTTGCTCAACAACTAGCGTTTGCAATTTATGAACACAAAGAATCGAAATTCAAGAATTTCACACACGACGATTTCGAATTGTTTGTTGAAAATTACCTTGAAAGTTACCACATTGCGGAACACCTCATTAATAGAATGAAACACGGTGAATACGGGATCATTTCAAATGAAGTGGGATTCAGGATTCCCTTTATGTATTACTATTTTCTCGGAAAGTTTTTGTCTAAATCCGGTGAAAAACAAAGGCATGTAATCGATAACATGTGTCAAAATAGTCAATTTTATGGAAATCACCTCACATTGTTGTTTGTTATTCATCATTCTGATAATAACGAAGTGATTGATGACATTCTAATTCAGACTATGTGTGCATTTGATGTAGTTCCCCCGGCAACTCTTCGTCTTCAAGAGACTCGTAAGTTTCAAGATATTTTACGCGATATTTCTGAAAATGTATTATCTGATAAAAGTGTATCCGAAGAACGCGCAAAGAGTAGAATAGCTCGAGAAAAAATTGAAAACAATACACAGCAGTATGAAAAAGATTTAAAAAGGAGGAAGAACACTATATTGGATGATTTGTATCGAATATTAAAAAACAATGAAATCTTAGGCCAAGTATTGAAAAACAAGTATGTAACAATGGAGAAACATCGAATTGAAGAAATCATAAATGTTGTGACTGAAGGAGGATTGAGATTGGTTAATTTAATTCTCAAAGATGACTACGAAATTACCAAGTTTGCTATATTCTTCAAGAAAGTAAACCCTAATTTTGATATTGGAAAACTAAAAAGAGAACTTCAATTCTTATCTTTTTTGTGGACGATGGCAAATATCGATAAAGTCGTTAGCGCAGTAAGTAATAAAAATATTGCGAGTGCTGTCAATAAAGTGGTTGAAAAACATGACACCCCAGCTTATGACTTGGTCGGTTATTTCAGTAGATTAGATAGTTGTCATCAACTTTCTGAATCAGAACTGAAACACTTGAAATCTTTACTCACAAAACACAAGGGCAATCCATTCATTAAGGAAGTTTTGTCATTAAAAATACGAATCTACATGAAAACGCATAGAAGTAAAGTATCTATTGAACAGAAATTTTGCTCAACTCTTGGGATGATTTATAAATATAGAGGTAACACCCTAAGGTAAACACATTTGGGGACTTACCACCATTTTATCACACCGACTGCATGAAAACTTTTGCCGACGAGATTTTTTACATCCAATGCTGTACAATAAGGCTTACGTGCCGTTTTTTACGGTGACGGTTCAAGTCGGCAAAAGGACAAATACGGTACACCGAACAGTAAGTCCGTGCTTGAGTCGTTGTTGAACAGCAAATTTTTTTGCGACATCAGGTTGCAAGGGTTTTACGTGTCCAAACATACTTGGATTGTCACGGCTATGTCTAGGCGGCTTTCGCCACACTCCTGCGAGTTCTGGATTTTGACACAAGATTTTTCACCTCCTCATCCAGATAAAGTCGCTTGTGCAACTCGTAGAGCTACCATTCCTTTTGTTCCGACGGTCGGTCAAGCTGATCAACACCGAATATACCAGCTTGGTCAGATCTCTCTCCCCCATAGTTGCGGAATCACCTTGATTCGTCGGCGTTCCTCCAAGAAACCGCTGTCACTATTAACAGTAGAGTCCCTGAAGGTTTCGATGCGATACCTCGTGAAAGGTGCCTACCATAAAACACTTGAAACATCCATGATACTTTTATCTCGCCAACTGCATGAAAACTTTTTGCCGACCACATTTTACGTCCAATGCTGTACAATAAGACGGCTTACGCACTGGTTTTGCGGTAACTGTCGAAGGCTTATACGGGATGCTGAACAGTAAGTCCGTGCTTGGGTCGTTGTTGAACAGCAAATTGTTTTGTGACTATCAGGTTGCAAGGGATTTGGGTGTCTAATCATGTCAGGATTTTCATGGCAAATTGCTGATGACAATACGAACCTTCGGAAGCCATTCATCCACTTTTTCTGGAGGGGAGGCCGAAATCCGAGTATAGTATTACCGTAATGCACTTGGTTGAGCATGCTACCAAGGAAATTTCAAATGCAACAGAACTCTACCAATTTTTTAAAACGGACACAGAAGTACTCGACTCATGACGCTTGTCTGAATGAGTTGAACCGGAGCCATTGGAAAAACGGCTTCATCTGCCAGAAGTTCGGACACGCCAAGTCCTGCCAGTTGAAGCACCGTCATTTGTACATGTGCGACAAGTACAGTCATCAAATTTCACCGATGGACAGGACGGTTTTCGAGTATGCTTGTTTGCCGTTGCCCAAATGGTTTGTAGCGATTAATGTGATAGTAGTTGACAATAGCGGGATTTCGGCTGAACTGCTTTCTAAGATGATTGATGCTGCTTGGCCGCCAGCCTATCAATCGTTGAGTATATTTCACCAGTCTTGTTGCGCGACCGTGGGCATATTCGATGGGCTTGTCAAGATGCATGATGCTTTCTTTGGCTTTCGTAAGCCGGGCAGGAGAGGCAGTAGTGCCGAGTGCAAAAAACCGGTAATCTTCGCAATGTACCACTGGGAGAACCACATTAGTTTCAATGTAGCTATTCATGAGCAGTCGAATTCTAAACAGATTTCGGAATTCGCGAGAAAAATCTCGCCTGATTCAGTAGTTCGCACGGACGCTTTTTATTTATTTTTGGTTCTGGTCGAATCGCCTCAGGCCAATGCCAAGGTCACCCAGTCTGAAAAAGTGGGTGAATTACTTCCGAAAGTTCACATTGTCATCAGCAACTTTAAGAGCTTTCTAGCGGGATTCTTCCATGTAGTATCACTTCAATCCTTTAAGAAATATATTGGCATTTTTTTCTGCTTCAATTGCCGATTCCGGGAAAGTCCATTGCCTTACAGACTGCAACTAGCCGCTGTTGTTCATGTGCCGAGTCGAAGTTTTCCTTACTTATTTCACCAAATGTTTTTTTCTGCGTCTCGCGAATAAAGGAGTCATGTCATGTATGCAAAGAGTGAATCCATAAATCTACCTGTTCGTCTGTTTTATAGTTATTGCCATAAAGATCAAAAATATCGTGAATGCATGGAAACATCTTTGGCGATTCTCAAAAATCAGGGAATTATCGAAACTTGGTCTGATCTTAATATACCGCCAGGTCAATCTATTTCAGATAATATCATAAGAAAACTTGAAGAAGCAGACATCATTGTTTTTCTTGTTAGTCAATATTTTATAGCATCACCTTCTTGTATAGATGAGTGGAAGCGCGTTAAGAAACTAGTCCATGATTCAAATAAATATCGCGTTCGTATCCCCATAATCTTAACGGACTGCCAATGGATAAATTTACTTGATAATGAAGATTTAAAGGTTTTACCTAAAGACGGTAAACCTGTTAATAAATACAAACCACAAGATAGTGCCTGGGACGACATCTGTGAAGGAATAAAGTTGGTTGTAAACGACATTAGAAATAATTTTTCTCCAAATAGAGATTATATAAACAGTGTTGAAAATACCAATATTTATTCCCAACATAATATAAAATTATTGGACATATATGAATTTTTGAATTTGTCTTGTTACTTGCCCTCAAAAAAAATGTCAAAACAGACCATTGAAAAAATTTCTAATAAGGAACAATTATTTGAGTATGATCGCTGTTTGATACATGGAACCCATATGAGTGGAAAAACAACACTTGCTAGATTTCTCTTTCTTACTCTTGCTAAAAAATCCGAACCGGTTCTATTAGTTGATTTAAAGGATTTTAGAGGTTCAGCAAATTTGAAGGCACTTCAAAGGTCGTATCAGGACGAATTTCATGGGGATTTTTCTTCCTGGTTAAAATTAGAGAATAAAACCGTTATTTTCGACAACTTAACATCAGATCGAGAATCTATTGATTTTGTTGATTTTGCAAAAATATATTTCGAAAGAATTATAGTAACTACATCATCAGATGTTTACAGAATATATTACAGAGATGATAAAAGATTAGCAAGTTTTAAGATTTTGGAAATCGATCAATTAACACATTCACAACAAGAATCGTTGATTAGAAAAAGAATCAATGTGATGAGTGACAATCAATCCTTGAAAGATGGTTTTGTGGACGAAGTTGAAAAAAAAGTGAATTCAATAATTTTGAAGAGGATTGTACCAAGGTTTCCATTTTATGTACTATCTGTAATACAATTATTCGAAAGTTTTACTCCAAGTAATCTTTCAATCTCTGCATACGGGCATTGCTACCAGGTGTTTATAATAACAAGTCTTGTTAAATCCGGTATAGACAAGAGTGATGAAAGTATAAATACATGTATAAATTTTGCAAAACAACTTGCATTTGCAATATACAAAAAGAAAGATATCTGTAGTGAAAAATTTACAAAAACTAGTTTCGATCAATTTGTCAGTGAGTATAGAGAAGATTACATAATTTCAGACAGCATTCTAAGTAGAATGAAAAATGAGGAGTATGGAATACTAACAGTAGATGGTACTTTCAGAATTCCATACATGTATTATTTTTTTCTCGGTATGTTTTTGTGTAAACAAGATACGTTGCAAAAAGAAATAGTTGAAGAAATTTGTCAACGTAGTTATGTTTCCGAAAACCACCTTATATTGCTTTTCGTTATTCATCATGCGAATGATGATCAAGTAATTGAAGACATTATGGTCAGAACGATTTGCGCCCTCGACATTGAACCTGCTACTTTAACACGAGAAGAAACTGAGTTTTTCAGTCAAATTATTAAATCAATACCCAAAAATAAATCATCAAATAAAAGTGTCTCCGAGAATCGTCAAAAGATACGGCAACTTCGTGATGAAAGTGAAAATCAATCTGATGATCAAAATGATGAATCTTCAGAAAATGAAATTGAAGCACTGAACGACTTGTATCGAGTAATTAAAAACAGTGAAATACTAGGGCAAGTGCTAAGAAATAATTATGGGTCACTAAAAAAGGAACGTATTGTAGACATTATAGAAACTATAGCTGATGGAGGATTACGTCTAATCAATATTAGACTGAAAAGCAAAAAAGAAACGAAAAAGCTAGCACAATATATAGTAGCGTCGAACCCAGAATATGATATTGAATCAATTGAAAAAATGCTTCAATTTTTGTCATTTAGGTGGACAATTATCAATTTGGCAAAGATTGTTCATGCGGTGAGTCATAAAGAAATCAGAGAAATTGTTGAGGATGTTGTTCTTAAAAATAACACTCCAGCATATGAACTAATAGGATACTTTAGCAAATTAATTGGTTCAGAAGAACTTTCAGAATCTTTGTCAAAACAGTTAAAAAACTTGCTTGACAAGCATCATCGCGATCCATTTATAAGAGGTGTTTTGTCATTGGGTACTCAAAGTTATATGAATACACATTCTAGCCCAAGAAAAATTGAACAAAAAGTGTCTTCATATCTTGGTAAAAAATATAAATACAAAAATATTCCCAGTTCGAAACGACAGTCGTAGTGTTCTACTTTTCTTGCTCATGTGTTCATGAACTTTTTCGACAGATATTCAAAAATAATATTGGTAGTTTCTATTGATTTGATCAAAATTGTATTTTTCAAATTAATCGATTGAAGAACCGGTAGTCGAAAAACCTTGCTTGCGTATTTGTACGATAAAGGCAAAATCAACACTCACCCAGAAGATTCGCTAAAACAAGATAGACACAGTAGTCTTCGACATCAAAACGCTTGTCGGAAGAGTTGAACTAGCGCCGCGGGAAAATGGATTCATTTGCCCAAAATGCCTGCACGACAAGCCCCGTCGGTTGAAACACAGTAATTGCAAGAGCTCGTAAATTAAGACTGTTAAGTTACGCCGCCGTCCGGGAAGATTTTTGAACATACTCGTTTGCCGTCGCCCAATCGATTTGCGGCGAACTATCTGATAGTAGCTGTCAAGAGTAGGATGTCAGGTGAACGGATTTCCATGACGATTGGCTTGGTTTACTCCACTGCTTACTGAATTTTGAAATTATTGCGCCTAGTCCCCAACACGCTTCATTAGCTAGTCGGTCCTGAAAAACCCTGTTTCAGGGAGTTTTCTGGCAGATTGACAGCATCTCCGGAAGACAAGAAACGATATTGGCTTTTTCCGGTCCGAAGCAAGAAAATAGTCGCCGCAAAAAATCTTGATTTTCTTCAGTATTATGCGCATGTTGTGCCCCGCACAACTCAACATTGCATTCATCTTGTCGCCTTCAGTGCCTTTCAGGTATTTACGTCCGTCGTTCTTGATGTGCCCGACCACCGGTTCGTTCGCCTGTCGTCACTTGAGCAGAAGCTTCAACCGTGCATTCACGTCTCGCTTTTGACCGGAAATTAAAATCTGTGAATCCGTCACGCTGTGACCGCGATAGCCATGGTCCACGAACACTTCTTCCGGCTTGGTTCCAATAATCCGCTCAACCTGACCGAGCTGGATTGATTGCGCATGTCTATCGTACAGATAGCCGGGAAATACCGGACCGCCCACCATGAAATTGTCTCGATTGGTCACCGCAACCCCCATTTTCACACCGAATTCGTAGTGATAGTGTGCCTTGCCCTTGCTGATACACTCTACCTCCAGAGCATGCGCACTGTACACCTTGTTCTTGCTGGTTTTCTCTTGAGCCATCACACGCTTGGGCTCCAGCTCCGACTCCAGATGCGACACCTCCAACTGCTGAACACGAGGATTCGTAATTTGGCCGACCTTTCGCTCCACATCCTGCACTACCCGGCCGAAGATTGTGCGCAATTTCTTCACCTCCTGCTTCATTTGACGCGCATGCGCATAGCGTTTCACCTTGAAAAGCTACACGGACCCACTCGCACATAGCTTTGGCGAAGTTTCAATCCGGCCGCACGAGCCTTCTTCACCAAACGCTCGCGTACCTCAGCAATTTCACATCTGTCGGATACTTCACCAGCTTCTCCTGCACCGTGGTATCCACCGTCACATGCTTCAAGTCGCCTCTCTTTAACGCACCCGTGGCCAATCCCGACTTCACCGTGGACTTCGATCAACTCGCATCCCGATTCGTCGATGCGCATGCGAAATCGGGAGAGACTGCTCGAATTCAACTACGCGTCCGGCTGAATATGCGTCTCCCCACAAAAATACTGCACATATGGACTGTCCAGCCACCACTCCACAACCTCCTCGTCTGAAAAGCCGCGGGCATACTTGAGCAACAACAGACCCACCATCATTTGAATTGGAAGACTGGGACGACCATTATCCGGACAATACAGTTCCCCGAAATGATCCTCGAACAATTCCTAGGAAATCTGCTCCAGCTACACCGGCAGACAGGTACAAAGAATGGAAATGAAAAACATTATTTGCTACTCACTAGGCTCCTCATCATCGTATTCCTCTGTTAAGGGATCCCACCATGCTATACCCCAATTCTCTGATCCGTTCAGGGGTTGAATTCTGGATGCTGGTGCCCAACGTTTCGCTGGTGGTTTTCCCTGTCGAGTTGAAGCTTCTTCGACTTGATACATAATTTCACCATTCATAATAGTAGGTTGCACAACCACTACTTCAACCCCACAAGTCCCAATTTGATCTCTCATAAAAACATGCGACCCTGGTGTAAATGCTTGAATCTTGTCAGTAGGAACGCTTGGCTCATCTTCGTCATTGAAAATCGTACTGTCAGTAAATTTCGATACTTCTTCCTGAAATCGTAATACATCCTGTTCTTTAAGGTAGAGTCTGTCGTCTTCATTCTCTGACTTTAACGATTCTATGATTCGGGTCAAAATGTGCTCAAACTCCAGAAATAATCTTTCAGTTAGGCGCAGACTGCCGTATATTTCGTCGTATACAACTACGCACCCTTGTTGCCGTCCGTTAAAATCTGCACTTCGCACTGATATGTTTGTAGAATGAGAATTAATATCTTTCAAAGAAACACTGTACTCCCGTGCGAACACATCCAGTAGCCTTTCTGCGAATGAACTTTTTATATTCTCTTTGAACCCTTCTACATCCAAGCAAAGCAATACGCCTGTTGTTCGAAAAATGCGAGAACGCGAGATCATATTCGAATTCTTTTTCTGAAGTTCTGTATATGGATAATATTGCCCTGAGTTTTTGAACTTGTACCCGACTACTCTTTCAGTAACCATCATTTGGCATTCAGCAAGAAAACCTTTATCCCCCTTTTTGAGATGACCCTTTTGAATACCAGTCGAAGTAATACTTGCCTCCACCCAAGTAGTAATTCTTGGTTGTGTTAAATTTGGTTTGCAAGGTTTTACTATAATCGTTGGTTCCAATCCTGTGTACCAAGTACTAACTTTATATGCTTCGCCCATGTGCAAGTAAGTTGCCCCTGGATAGCATTCTCGAAGTGCTTGCAATTGTGTAATGTCTCCCATACTATCTGCATCCTTGTGCAGTTTAATCTTATAGTTGACTTCTCCAATATTACGTAACGGATAACCATGATGGGGTGAGTCCCCGCCCATATTTGCAATGGCATCAAATTCCTCTGGCCTATTTCCTCCTGGTTGAGCAGCAGAATGAGATTTCTTGAAACCTTCTGGCCAAACTATTCGTGCGGGCATTTTTGAAGAAGCCCCAAGCGATTCAAGCTCAAACGTTAAGCAACGACCATGAGCAAACTGCATGAAACGATTTTCAAGGTAAAGATAGGAGGGTTCGACAGACATTTTATGATATTCTTGAAATGAAGTTCCATACGCTCTGAACGCAGAATGCGGGGCAATTACAAGAAATATTCCCGGCTTGCTTCTACCGACTCGCCCTAGCCTTTGCAGATATGCTTTGCGGGTATCGGGAACACCTAAATTCAATCCGACTCTCAGGTGAGGAATATCAATCCCCAATTCAAGTGCAGAAGTAGAAATGACGCCGCGAAGATTTCCTGTTTTTAGTTTCTGCTCAATTGATTGGCGAGCAGTTTCTTCATAACCAGCTCGATATGGAAGAACGTCGTCCCTTTGCATCTCTAATGCTAGACCTTCAACTGTTTTTCTTGAATCAACAAATGTAATAAATCCTCCCTCAACACCAATTTCCAGCAAATGCTTTTGAATTTCATATGCAACCTTGCTTTCTTCATATTCAGGACACGCGATATGCGCTACGATTCGATCGCATGTTCCAGCACCATCCGAATGATGATCAACCACCTCGAAATTTAAACCAGTAAGGTTTTCCATATAGTTGCCCGGATCATGTATAGTCGCTGAAGCAGCAACAAATTGTAGTTGTCGTTCGCTATTGTCACTTGAAAGAAGATGATTTCGAGCAGAAATCAATCGACGTATAAGAAAAGCAAAGTTGCTACCAAAAACACCTTCAAGATAATGAGCTTCATCCATCACAATTACTGAAAGAGAACTTAAAAACTGCTGAATGACTGGCAATGCCAAGCGCGACATTAGCCAAGCATGGCATACGTCAGGAGTGATTACGACTATTTTAGACTTCTTAAGAATATCTTCTCGTTCTCTGACAGGAACAGATCCATCAATTCTTCCAACGATGCTTTCATCAAGTTGTAGTGAACAAGCCATTTCTTGCCATCCACGGACTTGATCTGTAGCAAGTGCTTTAAGTGGATAGAAAACCAACACACGCTCATTCGGATTCAATAGTACCCTGTGAAAAGCCAGTGATCTAAATATCAAACTCTTACCTGAAGCGGTACCTGTTGATACAATGACATTGTTCCCTTTTCCAAGTGCTTCGAGAGCAGTGGTTTGATGTGCCCACAGTTGTCTCTCTTCACCAATAGCATTTTTTTGCTTTCGAAGATGGATTCCAATTTGAGAATCGAACAAGAATCTGGGTATATCGGAATACCTTGCAGATCGTCCGGGCACTTCAAACCGTTCAACCACCAATAGTTCACCGCTTTGAAGCAGTGTATTTAGAGCTTTGTACATGTAATTAAGTCAAGTTAGGGTTCTACATCAATGTCGCTTTGCGAAATAGATGTTGTTTTGGTTGTCCATTGAATTTCTTGAGGCACGGAAAATTGTTCGAGATGAAGTGGAGAAGGGAGATTCGCTTGTGCCGGTTAAGCCATTCATACTTATTGCGCAACTTATTGACAAAGTTCGAGGCCTAGCTCAGTTGCAAGTACGAACCAGAGGCAACCTCAGTCCTAACTTCTGCCACACCGAGTGTATAAAACTCTTCGACGCCTCCACATGCAGAGCTGAACAAACCATCCGCTACTCCGTTATCAAGCAAATATCTACCGCAATCCTAATCCCTCCCGGCCAACAGCGGCGGAAATGTTTCAACAATAAGCCAGTATAATGTAGTCTTTTCATTATTGTCAAATTTTTTGAGTTGTAACCAAATCACTTGGTTTGCTTTTGGATTTCTGGCCGTTTTGACATTGTAACCTGTTCGGCGGGAAAGTTTTGATGAATTCGCACACTAGGGTTCTCTGCGCGAGGTGATTGAGCACATGCAGGACGAGGAGTTGCGGCATCTTTTGAGGCGTTGCCGGGAAGGCGGTCGCTAGGTGTACCGCGGGGTAGGTTCCAACGGCAAGCCTTGGAGCCATGAGGTGAAATGGTTCGGCTACCGGCTTCATCTGGTGGCCGACACGCGCTACGAGTTGCCGTTTGATTTCCGCGTGGAAGCGGCCAGCGTGTCCGAAACCCCGGTGTGCCGGGAGATGATGTCGGAGATCTTGTCGGATACGGAGGCCGGTACACGCTGCGTCGACTTTGTCGCCGATCGCGGCCTGGACGATGACCAGTTGCGGCGACAGCTGCATGAGCGCGGTGTGACACCGTTCATCGAGACCCGGCGAATGTGGAAGGACGAGCCGCTCGGCGACATCCGGAAGCCCACTCGGGCACTTTGCGAGGATCGCGTGGATACGATGGTGTATACGGAATGCGGCAAGGTGTACTGCGTTTGTCCGCAAAGCGGTGAAGTGCGCCCCATGGCCTACGCCGGTTTCGAGAAAAAGCGCCAGACGCTGAAGTATCGATGCCCGGCGGTGGAATACGGACTGCATTGTGCCGACCGCGACGACTGCCACCGCCTGGGCGGCATCTTGTCGAACGCCAGGCAGCGCATCGTGCGCATCAAGATCAACGATGGAAAGCATGCCATGCGCACCTTCGGTCCATGTCCGCGCATCATCCAGAAATGGAAGCAGACCTTTGACCAGCGAAATTCCCTGGAGCGAATCAACGCACGCGTAGGCCGCGACTTTCAGCTCGACGACCACTTCTTGCGCGGCAAATCGGCCATGCATCTGCGCATCGCTGGCAGCATGGCGGTCATGCGGGCAATTGCCTTGGGCTGCCTGGAAAAGAACAAGCCCGACAAGATGCGCAGCCTGGTGACTTCGCAGGCTGCCTGAAACCCCCTGCCGTCCCCAGTCTTGACCTTGCTGCCAGAAGCGGCAGGCACCGGCACGTTCAAAACTCGAAAATCCTCGGGTAAAGCTCCGAATTCGCCAATCAGAGCATTTTCATGCCACCGCCGACCCCGGGAAATCAACAATTTCGCCCTCAATTTCTTTCCAACGGGAAACTCTGGCAACAATTTGACATTGGGATTCAGGTGTGTACAATGACATCATGTTCTGATAGCATTGTAAAGCCCAGTAGTCCACATTGGACTGGCTGGCTGTTTAAGGACGAAACTCGTAAAGTTAAACACTCTTGATATAGAGAAAACAATAGGTATGAAACAGGTATCACAAGAAGATTTGGAATTGGACCGTAGAGTTACTCGGACCGAAGCAGACATTGGTTACAATAGCAACAAAATCGATTCTGTCGACCGCAACACCAAGTCCTTGCAAAGTTGGTTTTTTACTGGAATTCTCACTATCATCACGTTATTCTTCGGTTTACTTTATTTTATTCACAATGATAATCAGCGGCAATCTGCTGATATCAGGCAGCAATTTGACAAAGTCAATGAGCAATTTGTCGAAATTCGCGCTGAAGTCGTAGAAAATAGACAATTGATTGAGCTCAGTTTTGGTCGATTGGAATTACTGCAACAGCTGAAGCTCGAATTGAATGAGACAAACAAACCCATCGATGTGACACCCAGAACCCCGCTTGAAAGAGAGAAAACTGTATTTGGGCAGTGAAGACAGAGGTATTCTACTGTCAGTATCGAATTTTTCCGAATTGCCTCCTGCAATTCGGTGCCGGCAAGTTGCGGATCAGCATTTTGGTCAACTTCGGGGCCGATGCGGCGGCCTGAAGTTGCCGGGCTGGCGCATTTTCCCGGGCAGCAGACGTGCGCGTCTGCGCGATTGATTCAAGACATGAGAGGCGGCGAAGCACCGTCCGGCAAGCCCATTCGAAATGAACCTTTTGTCAATACCAAACTAACAGTCTCCACAGTCCGAGGGTTTGACAAATTCGATATGCTCAGGGGCTTGCATTATTCGATTGGGAATCGAAGGAGGCCCCGAGCATATGAAAAACCTAAACGAGGTATGCATGATACATTCAATGAAGGCACTAGGATTGACCATTAGCAAGATTGCCTGCGTCTCAATTTGCCGTGCGTTCACAGCCATTGACCGGAGACATTTCGATGTGCGGGCCAAATAGATCCAGTCAATTTCAGGTCGAGGAAGAGCTTCTATCGCCGCCATTAAGAGTTATCGACCACTTCGCATCGGCTAAGCCCATTGTGACGCTTGCAAGGCCAAAACTCGAACACAAAGTAGCCTGAACTGCATTTCATGTTGTCGGTGTGCTATAACAAATCATGGTTGTTTCAGCGCAGTGCTATCTACTGAATCGAAATAGGAAACTCCTCGAAAGAAAAAGTCATTGTTCACTGGAAAAGAAAAATACGAGGGTGATTATTCTTTCCATCTATCATCAACTTTTGTTCCTTAAGATCAAGCTGAAATTTTTGTGGTTTCGAATAAATGTACGTCCAAGATGAAAAATTGCTCAGCGGTACATTTCCAACTCGTTCTTCTGCTCTCTGCAACCAGTCAAGAGAACATTTTTTATCCCCTAACACCCAATATACTAAACTCATAATTTGAAAAAAATGGGGTTCTTGTAGCAATTCACTAGGCTTGCTCGCAACAGCAGCCTCAAAAAACTTCAAAGTCATCAATTGAAATCTCCTGAGACAAACCCCACTTGGCCATAGCAAGGTGAAAAGCAACTGCATCATGCCAAACCTTTGCTAAAATATTTTCAGCTAATTGCACCGCCTCATCAAACTTCCTCTGTCCGATTAAATTGTCATTCAAGCATCAATTTTTTAATTGCCTTGACGACAAAGCTTGTAAATTACCTTCCAACCCAACAAGAAAAAGATAGCCATCCATTGCAGGACTTTGAGGAAAACTGCCTTTTTCCCAACTGTTGATTGATGCAACACCGATTCCTGTAACTTCCGCCAGTTGCTCTTGTGTCAAACCGAGATCTTTTCGAAGCTGACGTAACTTGTCAGGTCTCATTGGTGGAGGCACGTTCAGATGACGACAAACTTCCTCATGACAAATTCTGTCTGCAAGCGGGCCTGTAAACTTAAAGTCACAGTCCAAGCACCTGTGAACTGGAATATTGGCATGAATAGTTGCTGCTAGCTTTCCTGTACCATGCTCAAATGAAATTTTTTTCCACTGGACTTTCACTTTTTCCGAGCCACACACAGCACAATCTTCATGAGGTGCTTGTAAGGGGTGTTGAACGACATTGTTCGTTTTTTCTTCAGCATTCATGCCTTGATCTTCTCATGTTTACTATAATGAAAACTGCGTCCGATTGCTTTATCTGTTCCAATTTGGAGTTTGATATAAAGCTGGGGTTCCTTGGTGCCCATATCAATTTTCATAACGTAGCCCTTTGAACCCCGGGGGTTTTTAAGTTTAACTTCTTCAATTTCATGACCATTCTCAAGTTTTTCCAGAATAAATTCCCAACAACTGCCCTTTGTAAATGTAGCAAAAAGTCTCTCTGGGCGCGAATCTTTAACACTGTGTGGTCTCCAATCAATTGGCGCCTCTTCAGTGAATTCTGCTACCCTTGAGGCATCATTCACTTGAATTTGAGATTGGACTAGCGAGTTATATTGAACCTCTAAAGGACGTTGATAGCAAAAATATTTTAATAAAATCAACAAGTTGCACTAGATCTTGAGGATGCCGATGAGCGGCAACTGAGGCATGGGGTAGAAGAAATTTCGGAAGATCGAAACTGAACATGTTGCATATTCGCAACATGTCCTTGACACCCGCCTGAAACTGCTTGCAAATCAATCCTGTTTTTTCCTGTCAAGGCAAATTTCGAGACACGCTCTTGTCCTGACACCAAAAATCCACCAAGCCGTTCACCGGCTGATTCGGGTACCTGCCTTGACCGAGTGCGTCTCCACTGAAACCGTCCGTACCGCAACAGTTACCCAATCCTCGCCTGAAAAAAGCACACTCGCGTCTAAACATCCATGCACCAAGGCTCCATTCCCAAACGAAACTTCAGCTTTATTGGCACAGAATACTCTCAACCTGAAACATCCCATGTTGAATCTTCTTCAACCAACCGGCACTTGAGTGACTTGCAAAGTGCCTTCAACCACCCACTCAACCTGCCTCGAACCATTCACTTGCTTCAACTGGC
This sequence comes from Arenicellales bacterium, assembly GCA_965200765.1. GTDB lineage: Bacteria > Pseudomonadota > Gammaproteobacteria > Arenicellales > JAJDZL01. The sequence goes on along the minus strand of OZ241380.1, from coordinate 3,199,715 downwards.
TACACAACCTGCGTTGTGCCTCAGGGCTTTCGTTTAATCCGGCTCCATAGATAACCGACTGCGCCAAAAAGCACGCCCTGCTTCAACATTCGTCAGACCAACCTCACCACCACACTTTCTTCAATACAGATCCGGAAAGTACAACTGAACCGGGCTTCACACCCAAACTCAAAATCCATGCTGACTGAAACACCAGGCTTTGTTCAGCACGAAATATGACAGGCTAATCCTGCGATTCACTATTGACGCTCCACGAACTTGCTTTGTACTTCCAGAAACAACAAGCCATCTTGAAGCATTTCTGAAAGTAAACCTCAAACAGGGCAAATTTTTCATCTCTTCAGCTGACCCGCAATCGTAAATCCAGAACACATGAAGCATCCCGGCATCTGACCGATTGTCTTCACGAATGATTTCAAGTTTCATTTGGGTCCTCCTTCAATACCTTCTCTCATTTTGACTGCCTAACTTGTTTCTCCTGAGCCATCAGGCAAATTCCAAGAAACAACCCCAAGCCTGATCGAATTGAAATCTCCACCATCGGGCCTTCTATCTTCAATAGGATTGCACGTCTGATTTTTTGTAGACGAAGCCATTCATCAAGAAAATTTCGAGGCCACTGCGAATTTGATTCCCTGAATATTTCTCGACTCCAAGAAGCTACGTTTCCCAAGTTTTGAAACGTCTGCTTCGCCTGCTTTCGCAGATTTTGTAACCTGTACCTCAAGCACTGTTCATGGGCAATCTCGCGATCTGATACAACCCGTTGTTTTCATTAGAAACAAATCCTGCCATCAAGGCCCATCTTTTGTCCAACATCAATGCAGGGCCCCCAAAACTCAGAAGGAGCAGTCATGGCAAGAACCGGTCCAACTCTGCATTGCAACCCGTTCGGCTAGGAAAGTCTTGGCGAATTCATTCGACAAGTCATCTAAAGACGGCAATTGAATACATGCAAGACAATGATTTGATGAAGATTCTGAAGAACCGCCAGGATGGCGACTGCATGGACTGGCCTGTGGAAGCGATGTTCTATCCGTTCTATGCCAGCATAGCGCAAGATTGCCGTTTGACCGTGGCTCCACGAGCACCCACACAACTCGCCGCAGACCAGCACCCGTCTTGAACCGTTCAACAAAGGCAACGGGTACCAGCGCGTCCGAAACCTTCGAAATTCAACTTTGATGTGACCAATAACAAATTCGTTAGCCCTGAAAAACCGTGTTTCAGGCAGACGGACGGCGTTGCTTTTTCAGGACTGATGAATTCAAATGATGCTACCAGATTTATTCATCATCTGCTTCCATCCTTGTACGTCTGTCGTTCAGTGTTTCACCTTCATACATCCAATAAATAGGGCCACTCACCCCTTGAGTATCCGACCCTTCATCATTTAAAATTTTCTTGGCTGCAGACGATAAGGAATACACCTCACCTTCAAATTCGATTTTGTTGTCGCTAACAACTTTTGCAACTTTGTCTTTATTGCTTTTGAACGACAGTTCAGCACCAATACCGATACCAACCCAAGAAAATTGAAAATTAGGCCTAATTGATTTCGTTTTTTCTAGTGCGCTTCGACCTTCCTGATCTGCAACAAAATCGTCTTTGGGAGGTGTAACATCTTTATGAGGGGTAAGTTGCAAAATTTCCTTCAGCTTTTCCGGGTTGATTGCCAGGAATTCTCTTTTCTTGTTGATTCGTTCATCAGAAAAAGTATTAAGAAGGATTTGTTCCACTTCGACCGCATCTTCGACCTCGCATGCATAGTGGCATTCAAAGGGAAGTGGAACGCCGGATGGGTAGGATAGTTCTCTCATTCGGGCTCTTGCATTCTTTTCTGCACTGTCTTTTATGTGTCCGACTTTGACCAAGCCAGGCATTGCTTGATTTGTCAGCAGATATACGATTCCGGGCATTGTGCACCTCCAAATTTAAATGTTGATTTCGTAATGAGACTATTCCAGTATGTACCGAGACGATTCAATCTCGCTACTGTGAAAATCTTTCCAGTCGTAAAGCATTTGAATGCGAAATGGCGAATTTTCGGGGATTTTCGAGATTCAGACGCGTATGCCGCTTCTGGCGGCATGGTAAGGACCGCGGGAGCGTGTATTATGCGGCGAGCAGTGTCACCAAGTTGTGCATCTTGTCGGGCTTGTTCTTCTTCAGCCAACCTGGGGCAATCGCCAGCTTGATGGCCAAATTGTCTGCGAAGCACAGATGCTTGGAAACCTTGCCGCGAAGGAAGTAATCGTCGCGCAGAAAGTCGCGTCCCACGCGTGGGTTGATTCATTCCAAGGTGTTTCGCCGGGCAAATATCTGTTTCCATACCATGAACCTCTCTCTTGGTTGACTCATTTGAAGTTCATACTACAAATTCTACCCCCCCCCCCTACGCATCTTGTCAAGTACTTTTTTTGGTTTTTTGACAGAAATATCGCTAACTAATTGTTTTTGCGAAATAATTTGAAATCTATAACACTCTCGAAATCCTAATACGTTCAATTGTTTCAGGACTGTTTGTATGAAATCTTGACATGCCTGCATCAACTGGGTGCGATTGCGATTGAACGATGCGCACATCGCACCATGCTTGCATTCCACCCGTTCAGCAAATTCCAAAATCGAGAATACGCTCTCTTCGACAACATCCGGGTCCACCTCTTTTTAGTCCGCCTCCACCGAGAAACCGTAAACCCTAATCAGCGTCGAGTTGACCGTCAGATTGCACCGCAGAGATTCCACCGAGCGTTACTGCAACACCAGACCGGCATAGAACGAGTGAGCAACGCCTCAACCGGCGAACGGCAAGCCAAAAGTGTACAACCTTAAAGAGTTGCTTGGAGAATGGCTGGAATTCAGGAAGAATACAGTCATCAATCGACTGAATCACCGATTGGAAGCCGTAAGCGAGCAACTTCACATTCTGGATGGATTGTTGATTGATTTCATTGATATTGACAAATTGATTCGGGAAGAGATCGAATCAGCGGCGAAAAAATATGGCAACGTTCGGCGACCAAGTTTACTGGAACAAGACGCGGCCAAGGCGTTCATCGAAACAGATCTGATTACTTCGGTGCCCGTTTCCATCATTCTTTCAAAATGGTATGGATTCTGTCGAGCACTCCTATTCTTTGCAAACCCACAAGTTGCCATCCGCGAGATCGGTAGGCGACCCGATTACAAGTTTGCTCAATCCCAGAAACGGGAGTCAAATTCGTCAGTCTCATCCGTTGGCAACCGCGAACTACATTGTTTCGTTGCGTCAAGGTAAGGGTTTTAGTGTTCCGATGAAGGATATCTAATCGAAAAACAAGAAAGGAAAGCAACACTCAGGGTAGCAAAAGTGTTTCACCTTTGTCAATACAACTCGTCAAAGACATGGAACTGCAACTCTCTTCCTGTCCTTTCAAAAGGAGCTGGCGTATGGTTGATCAACATTCCACCCAAAGCCTGGCAACAGTGAGAACAAGTGATTCACGCAAAGGTATTTTCCACAAAGATACTGCAATCTTGCACTCTAGCAAACGTTACTGGAAGCTGGAAACCAAAGGCGATTTCGAGCAATACTAAGGAGAACTAGCCAATCGTGGTACCATTCTTCCTCAGGGATTTTGGTCCAAGCAGTTAGTGGAAGTCACAAGTCCAAAATAAATTTCACTTTCTGCTACAAAGTAAATTGATAAATGCTACTGTTTGATCTCGATTCGTGTTGCCTGATAGTTCTGTTTAGGTTACGCTCAATATATCAATCTACTCCCAAACTAATTTTTTATCACGATATAACCATGTAAACGCACGGAAATATGTGAGGTATAGAATTGTAGATTCAAGAAAAATTAATTTCCTTAAAAATGAATTTTCAGTTCAGTTTTCGGATATCCAAATTGTTCCAAAAGATAATGACAACGAGATTCTAGTTCTTTTTCAGTCACACGAGTCTCAATCCAATACTTTGAATTCTCTATTTGTTTAGGTAGGTGCATTGACTTTTTGCTAAGTTCTACATAGCTCCTTCGTTTACCGTTTGGCTTACCTACTACTTGGATAAAATTACGAGTGTGCCTTTTGTAAAGTTCGCTAGCTACTCCCTCCCAAACATCCTTCAGATATTTTACAGGGTGTTTTACCCCAAAAAGTGTAAATGCAACTGGCTTATTCTTCATTGGTACGGAGTCTTTTCCTGTTGGAATTGGATTTAAATCCGTTCTTGTAGAAGTTTGCATAGATAAAAAATGCAAAATTTGCTTTTTTGTTGGGGTGATTCTTGTATTATTTTTGACACTTTTTTCAATTAACTCAATTAATTCCGGAGAGGGTTTTTTCAACATTTTTTGCCAAATCTCAGGGAATTTTTTTGTAAGTTCATTAGTGTTTATCTTTGCTTCTAAAACTTTCGAAGCATTTTGCTCTACTTTATAACTATCGGCCAACTGTTCAAATGACAAATAAGTTTTGAATTCATTGAGTAATTTATTAATTGAAATTGAATCGTTTTTTATATTCAACTCAAGAAATCTTTTCTCGTTTAATTTTATTTGTTTTCCTTTTTTATCGTAAAGTGGTAAGTAAAACCACCATTCAATTCCGTTCGTAAGTATGCATAATTTAATGCCATCATGCATTCCGTAGTCTAAAATTTGTTTCACATATCTATCAAGTTTTCTACTTTGAGGCTTGACTTCAATATAGACACACTTTTTCGATTTTGGATGACTAAGTGAGTAATCTACACGACCTGTATTCTTTCCGACGTTTTGCTCTGTTTTAACTTGAGTTGTATCCTTTACATCCCATCCAAGCCCTTTCAAAATTGGATCGACCAAGGAATTACGAGTATCCGATTCAGATTTCTCTTGTTTTGAAGACTCTCTTATTCTCTTTAACTCATCTCTCAAAGCCATGATATTCATACCTCAAATTTTGTCCACTGTAAATTGATTTGTGAGCGGCTGAATGGCAAAAGTCTGATAATATCATTTAACAAAACTAGTCTATTCAGAATGCACAGCTCAGTGGTAATATACCACTTTCAAGTAGATCTGTCATTCAAAATTACTCTGGAGTGTTTCCCATTAGAAAATACTTGAAGGCGAAATTGCTGACCTGTCGGGATTGAGTATAGCATGAAAAAAGCTTGATCAGCCTTGTCGGAAGACTTCCATGGTAAAATTATTTTAATGAAAACAACAGGATACACCAGATCTTGCGGATCCCGATGAGCAGTAACTGAAGCAAGGGGTAGATGAAATTTCGGAAAGTCGAAACTGAACATGTTGCATATTCGCAACATGTCTTGACACCCGCCGGAAACTTCTTGCAAAACAATCCCGCTTTTTCCTATCAAGTCAGATTTAGAGACCTGCTCTTCTTTTCCTGACACCAAAATCCGCTAAGCCGTTCACCAGCTGATTCGGGTACCTGCCTTGTCCGAGTGCGCGAGCACTTCCGACCCGAAACTACCCATGTTCAATTTTCCTCAACCAGCCGGCACTTGAGCGATTTGCAAAGCGCCTTCGGACTGCCCACTACCTGCCCGAATCATTCACCTACCTCAACTGGTAACACAACATGCGTTATACCTCAGGGCATTCGTTCAATCCGGTGCCGGCACGGTGCGGACTAGGCTTTTGGCCAAGTTCGAAGCCAAAGCGGCAGTCTGAACCTACCGGGCTAGCACATTTTCCCCGACAGAAGGCGCGCGCGTCTGCGCACTTTATCAATTCAAGACTGGAGGAGGCGCGAAGCACCACCGGGCGGTGCACCACGCGCCGAATGATGGTTCCTAATCTGTGCTAACATTCACTGAACAATAGCAACCAGTACTATAAACCACACGTAGTAATGTACACGGGCAGAATGCCTGACTCGCCACAATACTTCCACCGAATCGGTAACTGTTCGGTCGACACAAGAATCACCATTTACGCCGGGCACTGCAACCATTAGTGCGGTCAATTGAACGCACTGTCTTGACCCTGTTTGTCGCAATTGCGGGTTGCACGGTGTATGATGAGCCAAGCAGTCCTCTTCCACTTACCGAATTATCATTACGCGACCGCCGGTTTTCAGTCGTTAGAACGGTGGTACGAATAATTCGACCACTACTCTTCGTTGAGCCACATCCACTGTGCATCATCCAAATCCCTGACCACATTCACCACCGACGACTGCAGTTGTCATTCGTCAAGCTCACCGAGCAATTCCAGCAATGACAGCTGGTACTATTGACTGTAAACACCTGTACAATTTATAAACCAACTGGCGCACCAGATAGCTGGTACGCCAGTTGCAAAGGTCGATCCGCCAAGAACTACCATTCAGATGATTAATGTTTGCACAGTAATCAGTTGCGCTTCTGTGAAAATTTAATTACCATGTTTAATACTTCTTCACAATATTTTCTAACTTACGCAAAAATTCTTCTTGACGATTGGAATTAGTAGATTTTACGTGCTTTTCATTCCATAGCCCTGAATCTCTGATTTTCCAGTTTGGACGGCCGTTAGATTTTATGCTGTCGTTGCCAAGCCATTCATCAGTTGGTAGATTAACTTCACTAGGAGTTGAAAAGTTGCTTAATAAAGAAATTGCCGTATTTTTAATAAATTTTCTTGTAGACTTATCATTCACTGGTAAAATTAAAAATTGAATATTGAACCGCAGGTATTTGCTAACCTCATTTTCGTCAATAAGACTATCAATATTAAAATTAGAAATATTTTCATAATTAAGATCTTGTAATCCCTCTTGCTCATTCAAGAGCGCCCTCCCTATATGTCTGCGAAATATGGACTTTTCGGCATTGTTCCCCATATGACGATTGTTGAGTCGATTAATTATCTTCTTAGACGCCCCTATACGAACAACTCGAAGTTTGTTCGACTTTGTGCGAAATTCTTTGTTTTCAAAATAAAACTCTACTCCGCTGTCAGGTAGATCACTCAAGTCGTCACGAAAACTATATAAACCTCCATTTTTGTTCTTAAATTGATCGAGATAGTGGTAAAACCTAGCAATTCGTTCAAACCGCAGTTCAGTCTGTTGATTCAATTTTAACTCCTTTTCATTGTTTAACTGTTGAAAAAATCACAGTTATTATTAATATGCCAATTTACAGCAGGAAATCACTCTCTAGTTCGCTAAGGCGAAATGCCCTAAGGACGATGTTCGTGATGCTTTGCAACAATCCGTTACACTGAAGCATCGGTTCTAACTTCGGTGCATGGTGCTAGTAAACTTTCAACCTGTTCGAAATCTAATCACTCCAGTTGTGCTATGAAGTCTATGTACTTGCCATGTTGCTTCACAGCGAACCTCAAATTTTGTTTGCCGTTGCTACCGTGCTCGCCCAACTAGCGACCACCCATCGTCTGTCAAAGCAACCATTGCATTCGATGAGCCATACACCAAGTCACTTACATCATCTTCGGCAATCACAACAAAACACTTGTTCAGTGGTGCCAGATTATTTTCGGTCAGCAATCCAGCCATAGGCAATTCAGGCCAACAACAATTCACAAACTACCACAACCCTCGTCACCTCAGCTTGCAGACTCGCTTATGATCGAATTTCGGACAGCTGAAGCCTTTGCGCCAGCATTCCAAGCAACCTATTGTCGAACCATTCGTTTGACTACGATTGGAAATATGAAAGATGCAGAGCAATTTCCCGCGGGTTCAATCATACCATACAACTACGATGACGAACCGTTTTCTTTGAATAACCACAAACGCTGGGGGATTCTGATGACATACAACCTGATACGCAACGAACACTGTTCAAAGACTGTCGACTTGAAGGTGCCGGACATCTCGTAGCCACCTACTTTCGATGAAACTAGGTCCCCAAAGTCACCGGCCGTAGTAACACGCCCCACATCATGATTCAACTGTAATTGCTCACAGAAGTGGAGTAAGAAGAGATGGAGCTGTTCTAAGTTGCTTATCGATGACCAACTAGCGATAGTTGAAGGACTGTTTTCGTTCGTAAAGGGCGAGCAACCCGTAACTGAACACTATATAAGAAGTCCTCAATTTCAATTTGTGCATGTGCGCCGGTAGTTTATGGGACAGTTCATCCCCACCCTGGTCTTGTCCTGTTCATAGTGGGTGCGACAGTATCCCGGGAAATTCTGTCTAATGAAGCACAGAACACTTTCCACCCGGTAACTCCGTAACCCGCTCCGGCTTACGCGTCTTTCAGACAGTTCGGTACCGGCAACTCCCTAAGTTTATTCTTTTTCATGGCATTTTTCACTAAGCAGCTTCTGCTTCAATTTGCATGACCATACCAGATTCCAATATACTGTTCGATGCTAAAATGTAAAAGAACCATTTTCAACAATTAAAATTTGGAGAATACCATGGATAGACGCAGACCATCTGTCAATCTAGTAAACGAGTATCTTGAGCGTTGGAATAGAGAGCAAGAAAACAATTTTGTGCTGAAAGAGAGAAGTCTGAAAAAACTGTTTGGCAAGACGTATCCCACAAATGCTAATATGGATGATGTTTTGATTAAAGTCTCCTCGCTGGACAACATGTACAACACTATGATTTCTTCACCGCACATTGTACTCGTAGCCAACCGTATATTTAAACTGAATATTGATCAGCGCCTTGCAAACCGGGACTTGTATCTTGTGAATGACATTGCTGACAACGAAGAGACCAAAGAATATTATTCGTTTGCCGCAAAGTACTGTAGCTTTCATTCCCCGGATTACTATCCGATGTATGACAGCCATGTCAATTGTATGCTATGGCACTTCAAGGACGAATTCTGCGATTTTCAAAGGAACAAACTCAAATGCTATCCAAAATTCCATGAAGTGCTGATGAAGTTCATAGAGCACTATCAACTGGAACAATTCGACCTGAAACAGATTGACCACTATCTCTGGCAAGCGTACAATGCCCAATAAATATCACTTCTCGAATCTTGCGAAAGACTTTTGGCTTGTGAAAGTGTGAAGGACTGCCTAAGGGTTTGCTACTTGAGCATGCTAGAGAAGAAATTTCAAATGCAGCAGAAACGTATCAATCTTTTTCAATTGACACAGAATTACTCGACTCAGGAGGCTTGTCTGGAAGAGTTGAGCCGGTGTTGCTGAAAAGACGGATTCATCTGCCCTAAGTGCGGTCACGACAAGTCCTACCAGCTCAAATATTGTCGTTTGCACGAGTGTGCCAAGTGTGGGATTTCGGCGTAGCGTTTTTCCAAGACAATCGGTGTTTCTTGGCCGACCGCCTATCGAATATTGAGGATTTTGCGGTGAAGCAACAAGAAAACGGCATGGGTTTCATAGCGGCTCGTCTAGTGGAGCGGGTGAATTCAAAGAACAAGTTCGGGAATTCGCATGGACGCATGCATACAAGGCCTTGCGAGTTTTGGGTGAGTCACATCAGCACGAATCTAAGGTCACCCCGCTGGCGAAAGTGGATGACTGGCTTCCGAGGGTTCATACTGTCATCAGCAATTTCAAGAGTTTTCTGGCCGGCACCTTCCCCGGGGTATCCCATCGATAACTTCAGGAGTTTACCGTTAATAGTGACACATCGAGCAACCTCAGCCATGTCTGCGGCAATACTCTGCAACCTTCCTTTTTTAGTAGACGTTGTCCGCTCGCACAACAGCAACGCCACCGCACCCTCAAAGCACTTCCCATCCATCTCGATGTCTATGCCGTCAATAAACACTGGAACATAGACCAGACTCGAACAATAATAACGTGTAACAGCTACCAACAACGAACTCAACCAGCACATAACTCTCGAAATCAATCCAGACCCAACTCCCTGAAACAACACAAAAACATTCCCATCTTACGCAAACACTGTATCTCGCCCAAGCCTGTCATCACCCGGAATACCGAATCCTGACTGGCATCATCCAATTCCGACAAGTGCCCTTCCCCCCTCGACAGTAAATGCGCCTGCGACCAAATGCTCTGTGCACCCACCACAACCCCGTCAACTTCGCATCTGTAAAATCGTACTTGAAATTCACGCACGACTTTGTATACTACTCATCTGTTTCATGAGGAAATTTCCTGTGTGTTTTTTGAAACAGTATTGTGCCGAAAATCCCTAAGGAAATGTCACTTTCCTGCACCCTAAGAATTGCATTTTCCAACACCTTAAGCAGGAATCAAGAAATTAACTAGGGACAATTTTATACGAAACCACAGATATTTCATGATACAGTTTTCAATCAACTTAGCATTTCTCGTATTTGTTTTAGCTTTTCAAGCAACTCATCGTAGGTAACTATATCTACATTTTTTGAATTGCCGCGAATAAATTCAAATGACTTTTGTTGTTCTTCATCAGATGGTAAAACTCCAATAACAAGACAACAACGAACCGAATAAGATTCAACTTTTTGCGTGTTGCTATTTCGTAATTTTTGTACTATTTCCTGCTCATAATGGTATTTTTGATTTAGTAACTGTCCAATTGATCCTGAAAGTTCCGCTGACGCAACAAAAACTTCACTTCGGTAAGGAGTTTTGTTTAGTAGTTTTGTCCGAGGTGTCTTAATTTCTACAAGGGCTGAATTATGTGTTAAACTGTTTTTTACAAGAAAATCTGTGATATTTTCCCCTTTTCCAGACAATTTCCTACCTCCGACAGATGCTTGCTCTAAGACTTTGATGATCGGTACTCCAAAAGCCATACTCAAAATAATTGGATTGTTGCTCAAGAATTCTTGCCACTTATTTTCACTAATTCTCTTGGTTAGCATTTCATCAAATCGCGAAATCAACACATCCAAAGTGACAAGTTCAATGTCATTGCGCAATTTCAATAGCCAATCCGGCTTTGCACTTGCAATAGACTTTGCATGATAGCTGACCGAGTGAAGTAATTTCTCTTGATCATCATGTGAAAGTGGTACTTCACCCCCATCAGCAATAGCTGTAAAAATTTTCCTCAGAGGGCTTCTGCCAATTGTAACCTGTTTTTTCTGTTTCCCAATTTTTTCTGCCAATAAGTTGTAAGTCTTGACATCGTTTACCGTTTGTGCTGCCACATTACTCATTTGAATTGCATTATTAATATTTTTTCGAAGAATCTCAAAGTCATCATAAGAGATGTAGAATGAACTATTTTTCTCATCAATTCCTGTTTCTGTAAAATTTGAAATTATAATTTTTTTACAACTAGACAATTCTTCAACTGCCTGAACTATGAAACGATGAGATCTCCTCAAACCAAGACCATAATAATAATGAGTAACAAAACAATCCGGCAACTTGAACAAATAATTTGCGACAACATCTGTTTCGATATCATTATCAAGATACGAAACTTTCAGTATTCCTTCTAGTGTAATACTTCTAATAAAAGAATACTTTGGAACAAACTTGTTAACCGTTGTCCTATTAAAAGGAAACATTGTTAGACTTTGTTTAATTGGTTCTAATTGAAGTAATTTCACTTTGTTGTGAAATTTATCTATATCGTTTTGATTATCCTGAATAGCAAAATTATCTGGAGGAATGTAGTAGATGTCAACAAATCCCTTTGTAGTTGAGTGAGCATCTAAACGTCCATATAATTCGTGATCAAATGAGAATTCTTTACTAGCCATAATGGTATTACTCCTGTCTTGGTTTATATTGGCTATCTAATATTTTGAAAATGAAATCAACAAATTTAATTTAAAAAATTATATACTTAAATAAACTAAACTTAAAATTAGCCGATTATTGTTTATGTAATTCCACTTCTTCTTATGCTTGGCGGAAACACGAACTTCGGTCATTCGCTCCAACAGGTCATCTATACGGTCTGGCACAACCTTCTTTGCAAAACGACCCTTTCCGTTGGATGTATTTCTTGATTCGCTCATAGCAATCGCTTGGTTCATTGTACGACCATTCTTCTCCGGTACTCGAAGCCTCGGTTCCCTTTGACTAGGTTGCCATTATCGCAAAACTACCGCTGATTGTCAACATGTTTCGTACCTTCCCTCCTGTTTGTGATTGACAGTCATGTGTAGTATCTTAAAGTGCGCGTCTCAACACTCGCGGTGTTCCCCTTGATTTCAACCGACCTTCAATCTAAGAATTCAGACCTCGTTACGTTCCAAATTCCACTGCAACAAATTCCCACGAAGTGTTGAACTTCAAAACGTGAACCCCTCCCAATCAAACATGCTTGGACACAATGTGTCAAAGTTGAATGTACCTACATACTTGCTTTCATTCCCCTGCCACTGGCTATTGCCTGCTGAACGTTTCAGCACTCACCGCATTGAGTGTATCCCGAGTCGGCCGAATAGTGAACCGCAATGAATGCAGAACCCGATTGAAGCGAACCTGCCATTCGCAAGTCCACCCTTGAATCGACCCTTATGTTCCGACCAAACACGTTCTACAATAGAGACCGTACAAAAAGACACACTCTTCGGGCAAGAACTGAACTAAACTACCCTACAGGTACATTCATTGAAACTTCAACAACGAGGAATACTGTTATGATGACATTCAACGCAATTGATGTAGAAACAGCCAACCAAAATCGAGGGAGCATATGTCAGATTGGAATATGCTCGGTGAGAAACGGAGAAATTCTCGATCAGTGGGAAACACTGGTAGACCCGGAAACCGACTTCAATCCTTACAATGTGGCAATCCATGGCATTGGAGATGCTGACGTTAAGAGTGCACCTACTCTACCGGAAATATACACTGAGTTATGCGAGCGAGTGCAAGATTCAGTTGTGATTCACCATTCTCCATTTGACAAAACAGCATTTGAACAAGCCACTTCTAAGTACAACCTTGAACCACTACCAGTAATATTGTTGGATAGTATTGAAATCGCCAAAAGAGCATGGCCACAATTTGCGAACAGCTACGGGTATGGATTGGAGCCATTAACCAAATATTTTGATATTCAATTTCAACACCATAATGCGGTTGAGGATGCAAGGGCAACTGCAATGATAGCTTTACGGGCATGCAGAGATACCGGGTGGGATATCGAGGAATTTTTACATCGCATCAATTGACTCGTTAGTTTCGAGACGTCCAAGTCACCACCGCTTTGTCCGCTGGACTTCTGGGTCGGGCGGACGTCATGGCGAAGAAGAGCTAGTTGTGAGCGAATCATTGCTGGCGAGTATCCAGGAATGCTAGGCGCGGCTGAAGATGCCGTGTGCACTGGAAGTGCTAGAGCACTTGGCGGTGTCTCGCTCGCATGGAATGTAGCGAAAACAACGCCTTGGAAGCAAGTCTCAGCATTCCGGGAGAGAAGTTAGCGTTACTCGAAGGCCATCGCATTGACATGTCGTAACGAACGGCACATCTGATGTCGCCAAAGATTATGGATAACTACGACTTCTCGTCCTTAGCCGTCTCCAGATTTAGAACGCGTCGACACGCCTGAGTTCTTGAATCGCAAAGAAGATGTTCTGTTTCTCGGCCACCGGGTACCAATAATTGCCACTTGGCTGATGCTGGCGACTTGCCGGCCGTGAAAGCTGCCAATAGCTTCTACAGCACCAAGCTCTGGTCAACGTACGCGTCGGGCATGACTTTCTGCACCACGACCACTTCCTTCGCGGCATATTCGCCATGATTCTGGGCATTGCCGGTAGCATGTCAGTCATGCTGGCGGTCACCTAGGGCTGCCTGGAAATGAACAATCCCTACAAGATGCGCTACTTGGTGAAACCGCTGCCCGCATGAAACTTGCTTGTGGTCCCGGTCTTGACCATACTGCCAGAAGCGGCAGGCATCGGCAACTGAAGCTCGAAAATCGCTGAAAATTCGCTATTTCGCAACACGAAAATCCTCGGACAAAGCTTCGAATTCGCCAACCAGAACATTTTCACGCCACAGCCAACCCCGGGAAATACAAAAATTTCGACCTCAAATTCTTTCCAACGGGAAACTCTGGGACATCGACACCACCTTGGCATTGCATAAATAATACGTTATCATGTACTGGTCAGCATAGTGGAACAAGTTCAATTTTCAGTATTCAAGGAATACATCAGCTCATTCGGTTCCAATAAAGAAACCAATGATACGCATACGACCGGCAATGTATTTGTGCCACGGTGAATTCCGAAACATGGTCAAATAAACTTCGATGGTTCTGGCGATGTTCCAAAACCAGAATCTCGCATATTGCCGGATTATGGCGGGAAGGTGCAATAAACTAATTGTCAATTAACGAGGGAGAGCATCGATGAAATCGATTATCGAATTCATATCTATAATTCTACTCGTAGTCTGTCTGATTACGGCATCTGCGTAGATTGATAATCGCAGGATATAGATAATGCAAAGTTTAACAACATATAAATTTCTTTTTAATCACATGCGCCGATTCGAAGTTGAATTGGATGATTTATCGATATCATGGTCCAACAAAATTAAGCGCGCCAGAGTTTCTATCAACGTCGATGAGGGAACCTCAACCTTCGGCGCCAGATTAACTTTCTGTGGTTTGTGTGAACTCATTGAACAAGGGTTTAAGTTTTTGATATTTCTGAACTCGGACAAGTACTCGTCAGATGAAGAGTACATCGATGTCGACTCATGGGAAGACTATATATCGAAGACTGCATTGAACTGGAGACATGATCTCGATAAAATGTACAAAAAAGGGTTATCTAAGAAGCATAGAACTGCGATACAGAACGATTGGAACGAACTCGTAGAATTCTACCATGACGGATATGAGCAACTGTATGAGAACGTATGTGACTTCCTGAAAAATATCAATGAAGTGGGAGGTTACACAAGAATAAGATACTCGTCTATCTTGGAATCATACAACTCAAATAAAACCACTGAGATGGTATCGCGTATGTTAAATAATATCGATAGCATGTTCAGCATTGCTTGTACAACACATAATCTGATCGAGAAGGAATTTGCGAAGGTTAATCCGCGGTGGAAGCGCGGTCTTCTGGACAAGCGCAGCCCGATTGCGAAATTCGACAAAACCCTCCATCAAATGTACAACGATTCCGTCAATGACTACACTACTGATATCTTGAATAATCATGGTATTTCATCTGAACAACGAAACAAAAGAACACAGGATGCTTGGAGCAAGGCAATCAAGATTTTCGATGAATACCGCGATGACAATGGAAGGATCAAATTTCCTTATTTCATGGTTGCCAATGATGTATTGAAGAAAGGTCATACGTGGAAATTGGAGAAAGCGGGCGACAAATACTGCAAATACCGATACAATTCCGATGATGATATTGAAGAAATCCTAATACGATTTGGAAACAAGATAGCGTCGATTGATTTGTCAGAGGTATCACACTGCTCAAGCACATATGGTGTCCAGCCATGGGTTCGACACTGGCTACAACCAGATTGGTTGAGAGGTTCAAACTGGTCGACAACGAATCTACTAATTTCAAATAAATTTCCATTGAAATCCGATCTTGAAATTGAACGAAATGATGTTGATTACGAACCATCCAATAACGGCCGATGGATTACCAAGTCATTCGGATACACCAAGACTGACCCAAAACATCTCATCTTGCAGATAGAGCTTGTCAACAAGGGTAAAGTATCATACGGCCTTGACAAGGATGGCATTTCAGTGCCGCCTCCTAGTAGATTTTTCAATGAAAATCATGATTTAATTGATGATGATGAATTTCAAAACTGGTTGGAAGAAATGACGGAAGCTGAATACGCAACCGAAATCCGAGAATTCATCGATGTGCCGCTCGAAGTGTTCGACGCATTCAGAAAACTGTCGCATTCAGAAACGGAATTGAACGAATACTATCGTGACAAAATCGAGACAGTGTTTCGATTCAAAATTGTTGACGATTGATCATGAATAAACATCGATGTCAGCATTCGGTTCCTCAATACAGGTTACGTAAATTCACCGGTAAAAATAAAAATGATCCTGTGCGTATATTCAATACTGGCATTGAATTTGACATCGACCGAACGGATCGAAGATGTCGTGGCGAATTAATTGAACCGATAGCACCAATGACGATAGATGAGAGGAAAATCACTAACAGTTTTTGTCAAGATTATTTTTATAAAACGTCTGAAAATGAGGTTTGTATAAGCGATATCGAAAATTATGTAAAAACAGAAAAACAGATTTGTATAACACGTGAATCGTTATTTTTTGAATTCGCACGACAGGACAATAGCAGTAGTTCGGAAATATTCAACATCATAGATAAGATAAAAAAAATTAAACAAGTTGATTCAAGTAAGAAGAATAGTTATGTAATACCACGGATATTGAAATATTATGACAACAAGTATTTTGCTGGGTTGAAATTGATGTATCTAGTTTCACCCAACGAAAAAATATTGATGCCTGAAAAAGGTATAATCCATACTAATTTGTATGCACTTCTATATGGAATCGATGTAGACTACAATTCAATCACTTCGTCCAGATTGCTCGGTACTATACTGATATATCCAATCAGGCCTAGAATTGCAATTTGCCTGTTCGACGAAAATTCATATATGAAATACTCAGCAAAATCGACTATTTCCGTCGAAATGAATAACACTGATGAATATCGTCTAACACAATTTATATTGAATCACTCGAATGAAGTCATGCTCGCCGACGATGACACTACTTCTGGAGATTTGCGTACAATGAAGTCAAATTATAAACCATATGAATTTAGTAAGAACTTCTTGAGTGGTCATGGATTTCAAGTTAGAGGGTTTAAAATCGACATTACTGATGCACTGCCAGAACGAAAAGAAATATCTACTCGCCCCCAGACCCTCGTTTAAGAGTGGAAATACTGTACTTTGCAGTGACAACAGTGGTATTCAACCCTCAGCGTCGAATTCTTCCGAATTGCCCGTGCAATTCGATACATGTACAGCGCGGGCCGGCTTTCGGCCAAGTTCAGGGCAGAAGCGGCGGTATTATCCATGTACTCGAGTAGCCATTTCATATGCATACTACTTAGATTCTTGCTGAACTCAGCCGGCGATTGCGAAAACTACAAGTCAGCATCGCAAGGTGGTGGTGTATTAACCGCCGAATGATGGTTCCTATTCATATGCTACCACTCATTGAACCACACGAAACAACCGTTGTTTTAGCATGGCACACAGATAAAACGCCTTACTCGCGACAAATCTGCTACACGGTGGATATTGAAGGTCCAAGTCAGTCAACGGCCCCTTGAACGCGTTCTCCTGACCCTGCTTGCCACGATGACGACCACCGCTACCAACATTCGAAATTAATCCAGATTCGACACAAGAAATCTGCCTTCCAACGCGAACCCAGCTTCTCACCCAAGCCTGTTGTCAACAACCAGAATGCCAAATCCTGACGAGCATCGTCCAAATCTGACTAGTGACCACCTGCGACAACAGGCTCTGTGTCTCCGTCGCCCCGCGCAAGTGCTTCTACAGCGCGCCCCCTCAAACTCGCCTCCAGCAATACAACTTGTCCGCCTAGTTTAGCCAAATACGCCACAAACGAAACACCGCGCTACCGGTCAATTTCCCGTAAATTCGTACTCGACATTCCAAGCACGACTGTGTATACTACCCGTCTGTTTTATAAGGACACGTCCCGAGTGATTTTTGCCAAAACTGTGTTGTACCGCAAATCCCAAGGGATGTGTTCCTTCCCTGTATCCTTAGTATTGATTTTTCAACGCCTTAGGCGGGAATCAAAGCAAAATGCAAAGTTTTGAAAATACTCGATCAACTGATATAGAATTATTCTATCAACTACTCGGCAGAATCAAGTGGCCTGTTTCTAAACCCTTTCGACTAGTTGATGTGCGTAATCGAAATAATCTACCGCAATCTGGAGTAGAATTCTATTTTGAAGATGGCGAATACCGATTTCAATCGAACAATTGCAATAGAGTGGTACGCGTTGGATATTCGGAGAGCACTCCGAAACGATTAACGAGTCACAACAAAACGAATAATTCTAGATTTTCGGTATTTCGTAATCACTTGAGTGTTACTCTTGCGCATAGAGATTTTAATTTAGAGATACCTGAGCTTGGCACCATTAGAAAAAGAGCCGAGTGGGTTAAAGAGAATTGCCCAGAAATTGAGCCAAAGATAAACAAGCATATTAAAAAATTAAAAGTATTAATCCTTGAAGTCGAAAATAGTGATGATCTCAAATATATAAAAAAAAACGCAATACGGTTATTGAGTAATTTCAATAAACAAAAAATAATTGACCCTTGTTCGGATGACTGGCTTGGTAAATTCCACTACGATAAGAAAGTTAAGCAGTCACACCTCTGGAATTGCCGACTCGTCAAAGGAGATCACGATTCAAATTTTTGTTCGACATTGGAATCGTTGATTGAGAAAATTGAACAAAAGCAAGATAAGTTATCCTAAGTAATGGTACTCGATTTTTATAAGCTTCGAGTTAAGTAAGTTATGTTGCTGAAAAACTCTTTTCGGATTATACAACAATTTGATTAAAGAATCAATCTGAAAATATACAAAAAGCAAATCTGGGATTGCCAAAAGATGTATAATCATTGTTTGACTTCTTGAAATCTCCACGAGAAAGAAGTGACCCTGCCCAACCCCAAATCATTGCATCAAAGTGCAATGTCTTGCATTTCCCTGCCCTACTTCTGTTGGCTGGGTTATTCGCTGGTTCAGCTGGTCGAGCAAAGTCTTATGAATAGGTCAAGAATCGTTTCGGCGAGTTGTATTCAATGGTCGGTCTGTTGCGACTCAAGCGAATATGCTCACAGCCACTCAGACGAAGGAGGTGGTTGAATAGTGCTTTGATAGTCCACATACGCAGTATTTTTGCTGTAAGACACATTTTCAGCAGGAGTTGCAACTAACTTCGAACACCCTGTCCGGTTTCGCATTCGTGTAGTGAAATCCAAATGCGAGTTGACTTTGCAGTCAATGGTGATTGCTGGATTGGGTACGGGTAAATTGAAGAAAAACGACTTCTAGGGTGCAACTGTGACTGTCGCACTTTCCAAAGCACTCGAAAAACGGTCTGTCTGCTAAGCCAACCATTTGAGCAACAGCAATCACGTAGCTCAGAAAACAATTTCGGCTTTCAACGAAAATTGATAGCTACACGTTGCGTATTCATGCAAATGATGGTTTTTCAGTCGAACGACTTGCCATGACCGCATTTCGGGTAGATGTATCCGCTTTTCTAGTTGTACCGGCTCAACTTCTCCAGACAAGGTGAATTGACAAAGACTCTTGACGCAATAGTTCAAGTACAGTGGAACCTATTTTTTCTTAAATAACTTCCCTACGTTTTTGTAAAATTCCGGAACAACTTTTTCCAATGTTTCAATAAATTTTTTCGTGCCAGAAAAGTTCTCATATACAGAGTAAACTACAAAGAATTTTGGTATTACAGGTAACTTTCGTAAAGCCTGGTTTTCTTTCAATTCTTTCAAATTATAGTGTAATGGATGATGTTTTCTGGCATCAAAATTGATTCGAATAGAGACTCTTTCTTGTTGAGTTGGTTCTACTTGTAATTGATTCAATAGCCAATCTATTTTTCCAGTCGAAGTTGTTCTATTCTTAGTTGCCGCAATGGTCATACTTGTACGAATTGCTTTAGCTCTAATGTCTACGACTACATCAAGAGAGGAAACTACACCAGGTATTTCAAATTCTGCTAATAATTCGTTGGATTTGGCTAAATGTTCACGACCATCTTCCAAACGTTTAAGAGGGTTATTTGCATGCTCCTTGGACATTTTGACTAATACATTAGTTTTTAACTCTTGACTTAACTGCAACTGTAATTCTCTAACTTCACTGTGCCAAGTTGCCACAACTTCCTCCGTATCTGGAGATCCCTTTTGTATTTGTTCTCCTTTAGTAGCCATACTAACTAGCGTATTCCATGAGGTTGGCATTTGCTGAATTCCAGAAATGCAGTCCGAATCATCATCTAGAAACCTGATAAATTCATCCAAAATATAGGTTTCACACGAATTTTCAAGAACTTGTCGAATATTCAATAATTTGGCCTCTGTTTGAATAAACTTCCAAGACCAGTGGTATAGTTCTACACCTTTTATCCTTTGGACACCTACTGGACTATGTTCAGGACTAGCTACAAATTGATTCGAAATCGTTATAACTGCATCAAATTTGTAATCATTTGCAATTTGCAAATAACGTTCAATCTGTCCCGCTTCAAGTTTTGAATTTCTAGTCTTCACTTCTACTAATGCACGCCATACTTGTTTGCCTCTTTCAATAATTATTAATCCATCAGGTCTGTCTTTTTTGTCAAGTGTGTTCTTGAGTTCTACTTCGGTAAGCGTTTCGATCTTTGACTGTTTTCCTAACTTCCATCCCAAGTTCATCGGAAGAAGTAGTTGCCCCGCCAAAGGTTGAATTTTCGCGAACACTGCTAAAAAAACTGAAGTCGCGCGTTGCTCTTTACTAGATTCTGCAATCACAGGGATTAATCTTGCTCGTTGTCCAAGGGACAAATATTCATCTTGATTCGTCATCAGAATTCTCCATTGGGTGGTGATGTAACTCGAACAGTATAGCAAATTTGTATGGCTGTGCAATACATTTTTGAAAACAGAATGACTGATCTCTATTTGACTGTCCTGCATGTTGCACCAGAAATCGAGTAGCATTGCATTGCCGCGTAGAAAACTACTGAACCGGTACCCCAAAAGTACCGACTTGTTGCATCATGCCGCGTTGGTCCAGATCAAAGGGTCAGCTATAGACTGTACGCTAGTGCCGACCTGTTGCCTGAGGAAGTTCGCATATACTCTGAAACATCGCCTCCGGAACCGAACAAACGACACGGATATCTGCGGAAAAAATTGGCGAAGACGATCTAATCCAGGTTGACCACCTTAATGCACGATACCGAGGTCATTTTGATGAGCAGACCCAGACTATCTAAAACCAGCATGGACACCACTTGCCGATGCTAGAAGGCATGTGCAACGCTTCGCACTAGGGAGAGGTGGAGGGCAATTCAACGCGTACGTGCATCTGGTCGTGTTTCCCCACAATCTGGACCGAATCGCCCCGCCCATCTTGCATCACTCTATTGACCAGAACCACTCGCCTGTTGCCAGTGAAGACCCGTCCATACAGCCATTTCATGCTTCAACTTGGACCCCAAACGTTGCCGAAAGCAGAGCCGCGTAGTAACGGCACAGTATTGCACCGGACAACTCCGAAGAATTTGACGCTGATTCGGTTGCTCACATAGCAAATCACACTGAATTCGGAAATTCACACGACTGCATCTACTGCCTTGCGGGTCCCGTGAGAATCGCATCGGCATGTGCCCAAAACAACTCCACCGGATAAAATGGACGAATGGCTTCCCTAAGACAAATTGTTTCTCAGCTACTTCAAGAATGGCAACCACCCTCGTTCAAACGCAAACTCATCATCAGATTCTCCACAAACACCGAGTGCATCTGATCATGGCGTAAGGTCGCAATAACAACGATTCGCACTTTCAATACACTTCCCGTCCATCTCAATGTCGATGCTGTCTATGAACACCGACGCACAACCAAAACTCAAATGATGACGTCTTGTAACCATCGCTGACAATGTATTCAACCAGCGAACCGCCAGCTCCCGAAATCAATCCAGATCCGCCTCCCCAAAGCAACTTAACAAATCACCCATTCGACGCAAACACGGCATCTCGCCCAATCCCGTCAACACACGGAATACCAAATCTGACGGGGATCGTCCAAATCCGCCTAGTTGCCTCGCCCATCAACAGCATACACCTGCGACAATATGCTCTACACCTCCGCCGCACCGCGACAGCGCTTTTTCAACTTGCTGTTCAAACCTTCTCCAGCAAGCCCATAGCCCGCTTTCCCTCATCAAACGCACCACCGCCTCCTTCAACTTCACATCCGTGAAATCATACTCGACATTTTTCGCCTGATTTTGTATACTGTTTGTCTGTTTCATGACGACATTTCCCCGGGGGAGTAATATGTCAATAAAACTGTACTGTACCGAAAATACTAAGGAATGTGTCCCTTTCCTACAACATTAATATTTGGAAATTTGTAATGCCAGTAACTGTTTCAGAGCTTTTCTCAACTGTTGATCTATCTCCGCAAGGCCCAGTTCCTTGGGGATGTAAAGATTTACCCGATAACCATGGTGGAGTTTATGTTGTTTCCTTGTGTGATGACCCCAAACAAAAGGGAATTCCAAGGCCAGATATTCCAATATGCAAAGATGCAATTGATACATGGCTTAAAAGCGGTAAAAAATTTAAAATTAACGGTGAAACTCCTACTGTTGAATTAGTCGCAAAGTATTTTGAAGAATTTTGGTTGCCAAATGAAAATATACTTTACATTGGACAAACAAGTCAGAACTTACGGAAAAGGGTTAGTTCATACTATAGGCATAAATTGGGAATGAAAGGCAATCATCGTGGTGGTAAATGGATACATGCCCTTTCGATTCTCGACGATACATTCGTTTACTTTGACAAGTGTTCCGAACCTAAAGAAATTGAATATAAGATGCTTTCGTACTTTGCTTTTCAAGTTGCACAAACATCAGAGGCGCAGAATATCAACAACTGTAAGCTCTTGCCTTTTGCAAATCGACAATTGAATAAGAATTACAGTCTGCGATAGAAAAACAAAAAGTCCACAAATAGTTGAAGATCAAGACCTCAATGGATTAAATTTACTTAGTCAGCACTGAAAAAATTCAGAATTGTACAACGGTTTGATTGAAGATTCAATTCGAAAAGCGCAAAAAATCAGGCCTGAAATTGCATAATCATTGCTTGACTTCTTGCAATCTCCAAGAGAAAGATATAACCCCGCCCAAACCCAAATCTCTTCATCAAAGTGAGCTGTTTCGCATTTCACTGCTCTACGCCTGTCAGCCGGACCATCCGCTGATGCAACTGGCCGCACAGAATCTTTGTGAATAGTTGGAGGACTGTTTCGACTAGTTGTATTGCCCGGACAATGGCCGTTCCGGTCTTCCGATTCGAATGATAGTCGATCTGTTGTTACTCAAGCATGCCCGCGGCTTGTCGGACGAGGAGGTGGAATGGTGGCTTGACAATCCGTATGTGCAGTATTTTTGCGATGAGACGCATTTTCAGCTAGAACCGTAGCTGGATGCGAGCTGTCCATCGCGGTTTCGCATTTGCGTCGGCGAAAACGCAAGTTGATCTCGAAGTCTACAACGATTGCCAGATTGGCTACAGTTGCTTCGAAGAAAAGCGACTTGAACTGAGTGACGATGGCTACCACGGTGCAGAAGAAAGCAGTGACAGTATTAGACCGATGCGAAGTTGCTGAACCGGATTCGCGAGCGTTTGTTGAAGAAGGCTCGGGCGGCAAGTATGAAACTTTGCCAATGTTATGTGCGAATGGGTACTGGGTTTCAGTTTGATGGTCAACCTCTATACGCATGCGCATCGGATGCAGCGAATAAAGAATGGGGTGAAGAAATTGCGTACGATTCTGGGCAAGTGATGGCCGGGAGCGAACTAACCAGACCAAGGCGTACAGTACACATTCCCCGAAGATGGAATGCATCATCAAGGGCAAGGCGCACAAGCGTTACGCGTTCAAGGTGAAAGTGAGGGGCAGTCAGGAGTTTCCGGGCAATCTGCACGATGGTCATTCGGCAACAACCCTGCTCAGTCAGACAGACCGGATTACCGGAAAGAAGCCGGAAGAAGTGTTTGTGGACTGCCGCTTCCGCGTGCACGTTGTGTTCGATTCACAGGTTTTCATTTCTGGTCAGATTCATGGGGTGAATGCGATGCTGAGCTACGCTGGGCACAACATGCGAATCATCCTGAAGTAAACCAGGATTTTTGTGCCAACTTCTGGTGGCGACTATTTTCTCGCATGACGCTGGAAAAACCAATGTCGTTGCTCGCCTTCCAGAGTTGCCGTCATTTGCATGAAAACTACATGAAACAGGGTTTTTTCGGGTCCGACAAATTAGCTGATGATTTTCGCGATGGTGTAACTAGAAAATGGCATTGTTTCATGGCGCCTCATCCTGTGGAGCGAGTGAATTAGGAACAGGTTCGGTAATTCACGAATCACATCTTGCCATATTCGAAAGTTCGCAAGGACGTATTCAACAACTTGCAGGTTCTGGGCGAATCGTATCAACATAACCCAATGCCAGCCCCGCCGGAGAAAGTGGATGAATGACTTCCGAAGGTTCATATTTTCATCAGCAATTTTAAGAGTTTTCTGGCCGGACGTCGCACCTACATAGTGTAGATCTGGGCAACAGAGACCGCCGGTAGATGCGATAACGTACTTTCTTGCTATTGGTCATAAGTCAGTTCTTCTGGAGGAAGCGATCATCCAGGATCTCCTGCATGATATCCAGTCGATGCCTTAATCTCAATTCCTCTTTGGAATGATTCTCGTACCATGCAGCCCATTTCTTGGCGGTGTTCGATGGACAGTAATCCAGTACAAACTCCTTGCTATTATTGCCGGTATACAGCATGCCTCTCATGCATGCCGCCAATCTCAATAGGCCGGTCACGCCATCTTCCTGTGAATCCGGTGGATTGGAGATATGTTCGTCGTAGGCCTCCTCGACCAAATCCCTTATATCGAACCGGCCATTGAGACGATGACTGCTAAGATCGACTAATGATTCCATATAATTCCTGTATGAATTGATGAATTCATCGGTCTGATGACCCTTCCATACGTACTTATCGGCGTATGAAATCGGTGCCGATGCCGCCAGAACGCCGGCGACCAACAGGACAATTCTGTTCATGCGATTTCTCCCTAATGGATAGATTTGAAATTAGTGATAGTATGAGTTAGTTTCGTAGTTGTTAAGTTGTCTTCAACCGAGGTATATGAATTTTAAGAAGGAGCAATTACTGGCAAAACCCGAGCCAACTATTTATTATAGCCTGTTCGGCTTAGAGGGTATTGACGAATTCGCCCAAATGGGCGATTTGCGGACGGTGACCGTGTACATGCAAGACGATGAACTAGTGAAGATTTTGAAAACTGCTAGTGCAGGTAGAGTACGAGCATGGTGTGATGTGCGCGTTGTTCGAATGCAATCTCGATCGGTTGGACCAGCGTCAATGGCACTGATAGCGGTACGGATGCCGTTCATCAAGACCTGGCGAATGTGTAAGGACAAGCCGACTGGCGAGATCTGGTCACCCACTTGAGCGCTATGCCAAGCCTGAGTCGATACGATGGTTGTACACCGAACCCGGCAACATAGCACCGCGTTGGTCCACATAATGCCAAACCTTTTGATTTTGCCAGGAAAACACCATCTCAAAAGGACAGACCAATATCCCGCAAAATCAGGACATTTAACAAACAGTCCTAAAACAATTGAACGATGCAGGAATTCAAGAGTGTTACAGATCTCAAATTATCTCACAAAAACAATTAGTTATAGATATTTCAAAAGAAAATTGAAAAAAGTACTTGACAAAGAGCATAGGGGGGGGGGGTAGAATTTGTAGAATGAAATTTCAAATGAGCCAACCAAAAGAGAGGTTCATGATTTGGAAGCAGACTTTTGCACAGCGAAACAACTTGGAATGAATCCACGCATGTGTGGGTTGCAACTATTTGCTTGGCAACCACTTCCTCCGTGGCAAAACCTCCGTGCATTTGTGCCTCACTTGCAACCCGGCAGTCATTCTGCCGATAGCCTTGGGTTGCCTGTAGAAGAACAAGCCCAACAAGATGCGCTACCTAGTGACACCGGCCGCCACTGGAAATACGCTTGTCATCCCGGTCTTAACCATGTTGCTAGAACCATCAGATACCTTCACGTTCAAATCTCGAAAATCGCCAACATTGCGCGTTTTCGCAACACGAAAATCCTTGGACGAAGCTCTGGACTCGACGACCAGAACATTTTCATGCCGCAACCGACCCCGGCACATCAACAATTTGTTCTTTGCGGCACGAGTGACGCGTTGGGTGAGAGTCCCGATGCACGGGGAGAAGGAAGAAGAATAGTAAACATTGGTGTTCTGGTCAGACAGAACAGTATACGATGGTTATCATTGTATATATTTCCCTATATTATGGTTAATCTAAACAACAACTCAGTTTGAGGTTCTATTATGCCTGATAAATTATCAAAATTCGCAACACTCGTCGGACAAGTAGCATTACTCGTTCTCGAAGAACTGGATTCCGCCTCTGGGCCTGTGAATTCGTCACAAATTAAAGAACAGTTGTTGCAGAAGAGACTGAAAAATAAATTCGTTTTTCAAAATCAAGAATATGCTTTTGGGACCAATAACTCCTCGAGGAAAGAACGGTGGTTTTTTGTATTAAGTTTAGCGGTTTCAACCCTAAAATTCAAAAACTACAAATCTGGTCCTCGCGGTATTTGGGAAATCACAGATGAAGGTAAGAATTTCCTAGATGATTCTGACGAACGAGAGGAAATGGAAGAAGAGTTAGGACGTTCTTTCAGAGATTTTCACAGAGAATCATATACGAGAGGTCAAAAATTGTCTCATCCAGATGATTCTGATACAACGAAAACCGATATTTCAACGCAAATTGAAGAAGAGGAAGAAATTGAAGAGTCACCATTCAATGAGGAAGACATACGATCTTCAATTTTTAGATATTTGGAAAAGTTGGATCCATTTGAATTTCAACGTCTTGTCGGTTTTTTATTTGAAGGCATGGGCTACACTGTACCCTATGTTTCAAAGCCGGGTCCGGATGGGGGTGTTGATATCATTGCACATAAAGGCCCGATCGGAGTTGACACACAAATTGTCAAAGTTCAGGTAAAGCATTCTAAAAATGTAGACACAAAATATAGAACCGGAATGGAAGAAATTCAACGACTTCGAGGGCTATGTGGTGACGATTCATTTCCTGTTGTTGTGAGTTTAAAAGGTTTTACAAAAGTTGCAGAAAATAATGTCAGAACTGATTCTAGTAGTTTTATAACTCTAATTGATAACGTTCGTTTTGTAGAGTTGTGGCTCGAACACATAGATAATATTCCAGATGAAGGAAAGAAGATGTTCCCATTGAAGAAGGTGTATGTGATTGATTCCGAGTAACTGACAAAACGTTTTAGAACGAACGTACGCACAGTGAAACCTATGCGTATTAGCCAGACTTGGTAGAATGCGGTAGGTAGAATTTGGTTTGAATGACCAGAATTGTGCTGACGACTGATGGCAGGCGATGGTTTGTAATGCCCTAGGCATCTATGCTCGCGTTTTTGAAGTTCTTGGTATTTTTTCTTGCATGTCAGGATTTTTTGCACATGACCTGCGCCCAGTCGTAAAGGCTTTCCAAAGTCGTTTGTGAGAGGCGTTACACTTGGCTACCGGACAACTTCGGCCAAATCAGTTAGTAACAGGTACCCACGGTCAACGCTCTGAAAAGAGCTGAGGTCCCGATTTCGGAGAGAGTCTCTAGCTACGGTCGGCACGGGTGACTTGCAGTATCCCCACCACTATTTTTCAAATCTCTCACCACATCCACCACCGCGATTTCCAACGAGCATTCGTCACGCTCACCGAGAAATCACAACCACAACTTGCAACCATCGCCGACTACGGACCCGGCCAGTCACCACCAACTCTTAAAATCTATCTAGTTTCGACTCCCGAAACAACACGAGAAATCACCCATTCAACACGAACCCATCGTCTCGCCCAAGCCAGTCAGCACCAGAAATACCGAATCCTGACAGGCATCACCCATGTACGACAAGCGACCTTTCCCCATCAACAGCAAATACGCTTGCAACCAAATGCTCTGTGCCTCCGTCGCGCCACGCTAGCGCTTCTTCAACGTGTTGTTCAAACCTCCCGCAAACCGCCCTGGTCGCTGACATTCGCCAACATTCGCCAACATTCGTCAAATACGCCGCAAACGAAACATCACCGTTACCTGTCAACCTCGCATCCGTAAAACTGTACTCAACTTTGCAAGCACGATATTGTATACTACTCTGGAAGCGCTCGGTGAGGAGGGTTGAAAGACACCTCGTCAAACTGAGTATGAAACATCAGCCGCACCGCCGATGCTTCGGAACTTCTAGTCACAGCGAGCACAGAAGAGAAGCAGTGATTAGGATTGAGAATTGAACAAGAAATTAAAATGGCTATTTCATCTATCAAAGAACTTTACTCAAAACGATTAAAAGAAAAGGAGAGGACAGAAACCCCCGAACCTTTAGAGTACGAAAATTTCACACCTGAATTTCGTCGGCAGATACTTTATTTGTTGGAAGAATTGGCTGAAGGGTTAGGCATACATTTTCCTCGACGCAGTAATCCATTTTACATTCAGATTTATAAAACTGTTCGCACTCTTCGAGAGGAATATGGTAAGGATTATTTATCTTATAGATTTCCATCCGAAAGTAATATGCCAAAGAGATATGAATCATTTCTAGAGTTGAAAGATTTTATACGTTTTGAAAGTTTTTCAAAAACTGAACAATGTTTAGATGCTGTAGAATTGATATTCAAATACCCAATATTACTACGTGGAGAAAGAAAAGAATACTACTCGCAATTATATGACAAGGCGATTGATAAATTGAACCAAAGATTTCAAGAGCACAATTTAGGTTATCGATTTGCTGGCGATTCAATTGTTCGTTTAGATTCAGAAGTTTCATTTCAAAATATTTATAAGCCAGTTTTGAATTTACTGCAAGAAGCAGAATTTACAAAAGTCAACAGAGAATATGCGGATGTTCTGCAATTACACAGAAAAGGAGACTACAAGAAAGTAGTAGCTGAATGTAGAATTATTTACGAAAGTTTATTGAAACATATAATTGAAAGAGTGGGAGGTAAACCAAAAAACAGAACGCCTGATTTAGTAAATCAACTTGTCGAATTAGCTTTAATTCCAAAAGAGTCAATAAAATTCTTTAAAGATTGCATAGTTATACATCATGCAGCACATGGAGAGGGCGAGAAACCTACTACACAATATGATCAATATATGGCCGAACTTATTTTGAATAATACGGGGTCAGCAATTCTTTTCCTAGTTAGAAAGTATTTATCGAAAAATACAAAATGAAGTGGCATCGGATCTGACCCCTGTTTACTTTCGTTCTCATGTCGGATTCCCCGACACTTCTCTCGAAATTTATATTCTTGACTAGCTCATTTGGATGTGTTGTACTATTCCTATAGTTGAATGAAAATTTACTTCAGTTATAGATGGAAAAAGTAGATCTCCTGACAATTTTTGTCGGGAAGGCCTTTGCCGCACAAATGCAGAGATTGTCGCAAGCACTTTTCAGTTCAGCATGGTACGATGTTCGAAAGTTTCCACATGCAGTAAAGAAAGTGGGCAATTGCGATTTATCTGATTGCCACAAATCATACAAGCATATACAGCATGAAGCTTCACAGAGAATTGAATATCACTCAGATATCAGTTTGGTACATGTTGCACAATGTACGCGAGGCATTTGCACATAAAGGCGGATTGTTCTACGGCGAGAGTAAAATAAATGAGACTTTTGCTCGAGGGCTTGAATAGAACAAGCGCAAATCAAAGAAACAAGAGCAGGGGCGTAGTGCGACTGGCAAAACTGTTGTTGTCGGTGCAAAGGAGTACAACGGCAAGAAAGTGAAGGCTCAGGTCATTTCTGACTGTGAACGAGAATCCTCGCATGGTTTTCTTGCTGAGAATGTAGAGACTGGCACCTTGATGATTAATTCAAGGCATATCGTCAATTGGCCAGCTACTGTTACCTGTTTGTCAAGCATGGTGCAGGAGAGTATATGAACGAAATGTCGCAGGCCAACGGTTTGGGCGATGCTGAAGCGAGTTCACAAAGGTACATATCAAAAAATGAATCGAACAGGTCGAATTTGTACTGATTAAAAATACATACATCACACAGTATCCATTGCAGAAAATCAAGGACACCTCATCATTATACGGCTGAAATTGGTGTACAATGCAATTGACACCTTGGGCGACGTTGGTACGTGATGTCCATGTGCAACCTCCAACCGGTGAACGGAAGTCAGAACTGACGCTGTTTCAAAAAGTGCATATTGTCCCCGAGTATTGACCGCACCTCACGTATGGATGTTCGGTGGCATCATCGATTCGGTCGATCTCTATACATTCCGGGTATGGAAAACTTCCACTGTCGGCTATATCTGTAGTCAGAATATACAATGTAAGCCGCATCTGGTAGTTATGCTTCAATCCGCTATTGCTACTCTCTAGATGAATCGGACCATAATTGGTACCGAAATCTGCAGCAGTATTGCATGGATCTTCTTGTTCCAAAATAATTTTCCACCCACCAGATTTGTCGCTCTCTATATTCTCGGGTCTATCGATATTCTTCTTGATCAGAAAATCGCGCATCTTGAAACCGATTTCCCTGTAATTATTGATGCCGATGACCGGATCATCCGGTTTATTTTCAATTCTGTTGCCAATGATCGATATCACTCTGTGAGCGCTACGCTACCGCTGGTCAACTTGCAGGAATTGGCGATCGTAGTTTTTCGGCTGGAAACATTCGTTGATCTCCCGCAGTTCATCTGGGCTGAAATACTCCATCAGTTCAACGTAGTCATTATCAGGTTTGCCCTTGGGATATCCGACAAGCTTTACAAATTGAAAATCCTGATTGTCTGTCATGATTGATTCCTCGAGTTTCCCGTTGATTTCGTTTGGGAATTATACACAATGATAACCATCATATACTATTCTGCCCGGTTATGCCTCCAATGAATACTATATTTCTTCTTTCTCCTTGAGAGATGTAGTAAGAATCGCTTTTGACACACTCTCTGGCATGTCTTCTAACGATTCACACTCCTCTTTGAAACTTGGCTTCTTCGTTCTGGACAAGCAGTAATCGTCTGATGACTTGATTTTTGCTTTGTTTCATATCAATCTCACGATTGGTTTTTGTGACATTTTTTGCCTCAGATCATTCATGTCCCGGTTCCCTTTGACTGAGTTGCAATGACCGCAAAGCAACTGCAGATTGTCAATATGGTCAGTCCCGCCTTTACTCTTGGCAATGATATGGTCGATAGTCAAATTTACCTTTTTGAAATGCATACTGCATCCATTGCAGTAACCGCCTTGGTCACCATACAGTTTTGCTTTGTTTTCAGGATTGTTGTATTTTGGCAATTTGCCCATATCCGTTCGTTGCGGAATATCTGTCCGATGAACTATGTCACCAAGCAAAGTGCCAAGCACATCTTTTGTCCTCAGTTTCACCAAGTCCGCGGCTTTTGGACTGATGTCAATTCCGACCCATTGCCTACCAAGTCCCTCGGCAGACACGCACGTTGTAACCACAAAACGGGTCGAATACCACGTCTCCTTCGTTGCTGGATGCTTCAATAATCCAGTCAAGTAGTTTCAATGGCTTTTGCGTGGGGTATCGAGTCCTTTCTTTGTCAGTGCTTGCAAGAGTTGGAACATCAATGACATCTCCAGCGGGCTTCCCTTTCGGATAAGTCTTTCCGTAGTATATGCTTCCATCACTCCTCTTACGCTTGATCAAAGCATATCTATTTCCACTTTCATCCACCTTGTTGTACCTACCCATGCTTTTGTCCTTGTAATTTCCAATGGGTGTATTCCAAGAATATGTATCACTCTTGGAGTAGAACAACAAAGTATCATGTTCTTGTTGCCACCTTCGTCGACGGGGTGTGCCTCTGTATCCCTTGAACCACACAATCTCGTTGCGAAATTGTATCCTGCCGAACAAAGCATCCATCATCAATTTCAAGTAGTGGCTCACCACTTCGTTGCAATGCAAGTAGATGTTTCCGGTATCTTTCAGAATCCGACGCATCTCAATGATTCTAACTGCCATGTAAATCATGTATGACATGTCTGAATCCAACATCGTCGCGTGAATGACACGATTTAATCCTCGGTGCTTCGCTTCCGTCAAGTCCAGCCACTCCATGTCTATGTCGGTTAGTGTCCAAGTATCCTTGAACTCTGCACCAGCGCTTTGCTTCCAATCGGTGCTGCGTAGTTGGCATTCGAGTTGAATGGCGGGTCCAGGTAGATCAAGTCGACCGACGCACTATTCATCCTCCTCATAATCGCCAAGTTATCCCCGGTGAAGATGGTCTTGTTCGCCTAACAAGCCGCGCATGCTTGAACAGCAGACCGACCATCATTTGAATTGGAAGACCATTGTCTGGATAATTCAACTCGCTGAAACAATCCTCGAACCATTCCCACGGAATCTGCTCGCCAATAGGCATAGAGCAGGGAAATACCAAATATTTCAATTTGACGCAACGATTTGGGTTTGGGCGAGGTCATTTGTTTCTTGGAGATTGCAAGAAATCGAGCAATGACTAAACAATTTCCAGCAATTTCACACTTGCTTTTGGGCACTCTTTCGATTTGATACTTCAATCAAATCGTTGTACGACCCGAAATGGATTTTTCAGGACTGACTATTTACTCTAACGACATTCCAGGCGCGATTTCCCACTGAGCCATACTAGCTAACTCAATGTAGTGTCTATTACGTGCTTTTCTGCACTCATCTTCATCGTCGGGCAAATCCAGAAGAAGAATATCTGCATGGTATGGATTCAATGGTAGTGGGGAAGCAATTACTTCCCTTGTTCCTTCAGAAGTAACTTCTTCAACTTTCAAAACTGCCCATCCGTAAAATTTCTTACCATTCACAATGTTTGCGGCTCTTTCTCTTGAAAGTTGCACCATCACGGTTCGTTCATCGAGATCTAGTCGATTAACTGATATTTTATTGGTCTCTGAACGGCTACCACCAAAAATATCCCGAGGAATTTTGCCTCTGCTAGCCCTTTTCGCTCTCGTTTCGGATATTATGTCCCGTCCAAGAGTTTCCAACCCGTCTAATGAACAATTTTCTTTATCTAGCATGAATATTTTGTGAGAGTGAAGTTATTCTCAATGCTCGCAGTTGAGATACTATAAAATCGTTAAATTCTTTAAACGGAGGAGTAAAACTGTGGCATTCGGTAGCACTATTAAAAATAGAAGAATAAGTTTCAACATTCTTTTCACTAATTACCAAAATTACCAATGAATAATTTCTAGATTTCAAATTAATTTCAATTTCTCCCTCCGTAGTAGGATAGACAAAAGGAGCATATTCCATTCCCTCTAAATTCAATATATTCAATATCTTCTTGGCCGTTTTTTTTGCATTATCATTGATTGGTGGAAAGCCTTCTTCAGCGATTTCTTCGTCTATTTCACCCAGTTGTTTGATTGCATCATCGATCCAGGAAGTTTTCCACTTGTATTTAACACCTGAAATTAATGATGAATACATTTTAACGTTCTCGTACAGAGAGCTTTGTCGAGACAAATCTTTTCCATTTGATTCTTGGGCCCACAATGTGGCGGATTTTGACTGTGGATTATCAGGAATTCTAAAATTCGTTTCATTCATTAAACAGCGCATTATTAATTTCCTCCATTAGGTCAAGCTCAAGACCAACTGTTTGATTTGCAATGTTTATAGCCTGAAATAACCAATCAAATTCCTCGTAAAAATCAAGAGTTTGGGATGTCAATACGTAAATATTCGTTGCTATAAAAAGATCACTCTTCGATATTTCCGATGGTTCAACTGTGCGTCTCACTACTCTATCTCTATTTTCGCTTTGGAATATTATATTTACCGACGGTAGGTAATGCATATCGCTTTCCTGGCTTAACTCCTCCACCATTACTTTTGTATCATATTGTTGAAAGTATTTATCTGTAGTACCTTCCTTGAAAGATACATAACTACTAATATTGATACTGAAAGAATCTATATTTTCATATCCTAATTTTGGTAGAAGTATTGTGAAACATTTCGCAATGAAATTAGCAACGTCAAAAAAATCAGTTGGCAAAACGTTTTCAAACTTGAATTGTAGTTCATCAGGTCGAAGAATTAAGTTGTCGATTCCTCCAAAGATTCTATATTTGTACCACGATTCTGCAAGATTATCAGACGATGAACTAACAAAATGTTGTAGCTTAGCACCACCGTACGTAGTCATAATATCTTTCGCAATACAAGAAATAAATATTTCTTTCGTTTTTCCCCATTCAACGATAAACGGATTTAGAGGAATAGAAAATGAGAGAGTCTCACTATTAATTTGTATGGGGAAACATTTCTTCATCTGTTCGCCTATTCAATAATATTGATTTTCAAAAGAATATTCTAGACCAATTCTGAAAAACTCTTTTTATAGAATTTCTGGGAACTTACACCAATTCTTAAATTGACGTATGCCGAAATGCATCTGCCCTCTTCGAGACGAACGAGTAACCGTCGACTGAATAATACGAAAGAAAAAGTCACAAACTTTCCGAGGAGAGCTTGCAGTTTATGGGTAACGTAGCTTGGCCTTACATATATCTGGGCGCATTCTATGATATTCAGATAATACAGTCTCCCAAAAACATAACTCTCCGTGTGAACCCTCACTGGCTCTTTCGTCCGTTGCAGTCTCAACAAATGCTTAGGCCGCGCATTAAATTGCCGCTTTTGTCTCAAAACCGGCATATAGGCATTCCTCAATGACAGGAGGCTCCATTGGTCTTGATACAGTACCTTGGTCATCGACTGGATCATATCATTATTTCGATAGAATTTTCAGAAAACAATCGCAGATTATACAGTATCTGTGAAATGACGGTGCTTCAGCTTCCAAAACTTGTCGTGACTGCACTTCACACAGATGAATCCGTTTTCCCGGCAACACCGGCTCAACTCATCCAGACTAGCCTTCTGAGTGGAACACTGCTGTGTCCATTCAAAAATTTTGGCAAGATTCTGCTGCATTTGAAGTTTTCTCGATAGCATGCTCAATCATATCGTTGCGTTGTGATTATAAAACAAACCCTGATTCAACTTGGATCACGTTATCTGATTTTCTTTCCTTTCAATAGAAAACGCCGTGTCAAAATATTGACGCATGTTATAGCCGTCTACAATTTGTCCCACATGTCCGCAAATCGGCTCATAAGGTGTCATTGCGTCTGGAATAACATACAATCCGGAAAGTTCGTCAATCGTGAGCATGAGTTCACTATTTTCAACGTCAGATTCTCGGTCCTGCACTTTTCGCTTGACCTTTGCCAGTAATTTTTTCATTTTTCCCTCCAATTGTAACAAATTAGAATGCCTTTCTTCTGAATTAGTTAGCACTGAAAAATCAACGCACATCCCTGTTCCCCTACTCGAAGGTTAAACCAAGACAGACTGCTTGACTTCTGCTGAAAATGTGTCTTCTCACAAAAATACTGCACATACAGACTGTCAAGCCACCATTCAACTACTTCTTCGTCTGACATGCCGTGGGCATGCTCGAGCAGTAGCAGACCAACCATCATTCGGACCGGAAGGTCGGGACGACCATTGTCCAGGCAATTCAACTCACCGAAACAATCCTCAAACAACTCCCAAGGAATCTGCTCGGCCAGCTGCCTCAGCGGATGGTCCGGCCGACAGGCGTAAAACAAGGGAACGTGAAGCATTTCACTCTGATGTAGCGACTTGGGCTTGGTCGTGATCATTTTTTCTCTTGGATATTACAAGAAATCAAGCACAGAGTATACAGTTTCTGGCAATCTCGGACGTGGCTTTTTGCACACTTTCGAATTGATTCTTCAATGAAATCATATCGTTGTGCAATTCAAATAGGGTTGTTCAAGGCAGACGAATTAAGCATAAAGTCATTGGCCGGGCAAAAACACCATATCAGAGGAAGCAAGTCCACAGTCTGTGCTCACTCACCACATTTGAAATTCAAGTTAACCATTCTAACACTATAAGATACTGATTCAGTGTCCTGTTTTCAAGTGGCACTTGGTATTTTCGGTACAATACAGTTTTATTGAAACACTTGGATGAAACAGACGAGCAGTATACAAAGTCGGGCAGGGAATGTTGGGCATGATTTCACGGATGTGAAATTAGACAGGCTGCGGTGAGGTGTCGGTTACTGCGTGTTTGGCGAAGAAAATCGGACCATCCAGCTTGCTGGAAATGGGTCTGAACAGCACGTTGAAAGTGCGCCGTCGCGGTGCGACGGCGGCCTATGGCACCCTGTCGCATGTGTATTTGCTATCGACAGGCAAGGGCCACATGTCGGTTTTGGACGATGCCCGACAGGATACGGTTTCCCGCTTACTGGCGGGGCTTGAACGAGATGCCAAGGTTTTCAGCGATTGGGCGAGTTGTTTAGTCTCTTCGGGAAGGCAGATCTGGATTGATTTCGGTTGACGGAAAGCTTAGTTGTCCCCCCCCCCACACACACAGGTGCAAAATCACCTTAGTTCGTCGGGCGCTTCCACAAAGCTACGTTCCGCCAAATTCACCGTGCGAACATTCTACTTATGCCGCGGCGGAACATTCAAATGGTTCAGCGAAGCTTCCAGGTAGTCCGTCAAACAACGGCAAGCTTCTGACCGGCAAGGCTCTGACCTAGCGTAGTGCACCAGTATCAACTTCGACCACTAATAATTCGTGATGATTTGCCTGCCAGTGCAATTCGACCTGACATGCGGGAGCACTTTCGACTCAATCCCGAAATCTCACTATCCGTGTCTAAGAAAAAACGCGAAAGAGCTCTCGCAACAAAGGAGAGAGTTGCAACGCAAGATGGGCACTCTGGAAATTTTAGTTGGTATTGACAACCCAACTTTGCCGTAGTTGTCTTTGTGAGCTCCCTCGAACTGCTTTTCATCCACTTCAATCCCAGTGTAGTCTGCAATCACTGCATAGCCTTGGTGCTCCATGTCGTGCGTCACACCCTCGGATGCCACCATTTGTACAAAATTCTCTGACACTTCACCCGGCTTTTCTGAACTGCTTCTAATAGTCGCCCATGTGCCGCAGCACCGATTCCGCCTGATCCGAATCTCCCGACCCAATATGCTTAGCACACCCGTGTACCCAGAAATACTCGTCTCGCGTACTCTGCAAGAAGTGTGTTGCTCACAAAAATTTGACTTTTAGTGCCTTCGGGTTTATATTTCTTGACGTTCACGGTGACACTTGATCGGTAACGGCTCTACATACCGTATTTTGTAGAATCCCCCTCAGGTTGCATCATTCACGTACTCTACTTGTTTTCTCGTCAGGGACCTAAGGAAGAATTTGTTCACTAACAATTTTTGATATGCGAACATCTAATGACAAACAGTTCAATATTCTGTCGCTTGATGGTGGCGGAGTCAGAGGAATATTCTCAGCCCATCTATTGGATTTAATCAATTCTCAACCGAATATTGACATCTATAGTAAGTTCGACCTTGTGGTAGGAACAAGTACAGGTAGTATTGTTGCTGCCTTTGTCGCAACTCGCAAATGCTTGTCAGAACTAGTGAAAGAATTTGAACAGAACGCACCAAAGATATTCAAGTCTAGATTTTTTTCAAAAGGATACTGCCGAAGTAAATACGATGGAAAAATTCTAGAGACATTTTTAATGGAAATTTTTGGGGGTCAGAAACTAGGCGAAATTGAAACACCACTAATCATTAACGCAACGAATGCGAGTACAGGAGAAGTTCATGTATTCAAATCTGCCTACCAGAAAAGTCTACGCAACGGAGACTATGTTCGAGATGGTGAAGTTTTTCTCTATGAAGCAATTTTGGCATCTTGTTTTGCGCCAACTTATTTTGATCCAGTGAATGTATCAGAAACCATTTTATGTGATGGCGGCGTATGGGCAAACAATCCAGCAATGGTTGGGTATGTCGATGCAATTAGAAATTTCAAAGTAACTTCGGAAAATATAAGAATATTTTCGATTGGAACAGGCAGAGCTGGTAATTTTTACTTACCGTCTAAAAATTGGGGATTACTGACAGGTTGGGAAAAAGAAAAATTTGTAGACTTTGCTATGCTGACTCAAACACAGTACGCCGACAATTGTGCAAAATTGATTTTAGGGAACAATTATTTTCGAATCAATCCTCACATTGGAGATTGGAAACTTGACGATTGTAAAGTGATCCCCACATTAAAAAGAATTGCAGAAACTATTTTTCCACGCAGTAGTGCATCAATTAACGATTTTCTAAAATTGTAGGAGAAACATTATGAAACACAATCAAAACTTTGATGATTTTTTGAAAAATCATGTCAATTTAAATCAATCAAGAATTAATGACTTAGATAGAAGAGTAGAATCTATCACCAACCTCTTGTGGCTCAATATTGATGGTTACCGCAAAATTAGTAAGCAAGGTTCATATGCACATGGAACAATTATCAAACCTGTAAAGAATGATGATGAGTTTGACGCTGACATACTGGTATTCATTAAAGACGACAAATTTAACCCACACTATTTTCAAGAAGACTATGTCAAGAGAATCTATGATGTGTTTAAAAATAACGGTAACTACAGAAACAAAGTGAAGTTGAAAACTCGTTGTTGCACAGTTGATTATGCAGGCGAAGTTCATATCGATATTGTTCCTTGTATTGAGTACGGAAATTCCAAGTTTATTTGCAACAGAGATGACCGTAGTTATGAAAGAACCGATGGTGACGGATACAGCGGTTGGCTGAATCAAAAGAGTCAAATCGTGCGCGGAAACAATTTGAAAAAGGTTATTCGTTTAATTAAATTCCTGCGTGACCACAAAGATAATTTTTCAATCCCATCGATTCTGCTGACAACGATTCTTGCAAATCAGGTGAGAGAACAAGACAAGTACTACTCAAAGGAGTTTCTCGATTTGGTGGAAACACTGAAAACTCTGTCAAACAGAGTAAATGACTGGTTGCAATTAAACTACATGACGCCAGTCATTAAAAATCCGGCCTTAAATGACGAGAATTTCAATAGAAATTGGAAAAATAACCAATATAGAAATTTTCGTGATAAATTCAATACTTACAATAAAAAAATTAACGACGCTTACTATGAGACAGACAGATACAAAAGTGTGAAAAGGTGGCAGGAGTTATTTGGGGACGAGTTTGGTGAATAGCAATAGTCAAGTTCAATCAAAAAATGGGCGGAGTGGCGGTGCTTGCAATTGACATCAACCTTGATTCCCGCTTAAGGTGTTGATAAATCACATCTGAGGAAGCAGGAGAAGACCACTTCCCTTGGGATTTACGGATACGGATTCGAAATTGACAAGCAACAGTGGTATCACGTTTGCGGTGTTTGGTGAAGACCAGCGGTCTAGTTGGCTTAGAGGAGGGTCTGAACGGCACACTTCCGGCTAACCGCCACTGTGTAAAGTTCACCACCGATTCCAACCGATGACGCGCTTCGGCCTCGTTCGGCGTATTCCGGAAATCAATCACCTAATGACGAAATTCCAACTACAACCCCGGCGGAACCTTCTGATGCAGATTCTGTATCTTGTGAAACCAGCAATGCACTCGCAAACTGCACACCCACGTTGACTCCACCTCCGCAGTCAAGCCTATGGCACCATCCGTGGGCACTGTCAGCGTCAGTTGAAGACACCGGAGAATCACCCTGAAGAAGATCAGGAAATTTTGCGCCGATTTTTGGCGGCGGCTATTTTCTTGCATCGGGCTGGAGAAACCAATGTCGTTCCCTGCTTTCCAGAAATGCCATCCATCTACCTGAAAACTGCCCGAAACAAGGCTTTTCAGAGCTGACTAATTCTTCACCCACCTTGCCACGACGAACAAACTTGGTAATATTGCTACTACGCTTGAACCGCAGACTACTATAAACCCCGTTTTTATATCCCCACTTCAGTCCTCAATTCTGTCAGTGTATTGCCGTCAACACACCACCAACTTGGGCCTCTAGAGGTACTTCCCCAATCATAACCCATCTCTCGAAGAACAATATCTGCTGACCCTGAAAGAGACATAACCCCGCCGCGAAACCGAACTTGCGTGTCATTAACAACTTCACAGGTAATCGTGTTGTCTTTTTTGAAATGAAGCACAGTGCCTGCTTCAATACCCAACATTTGAAAGTTGAACCGTTTACGTTTCTTCCTAGCATTGTCCAATGCTTGTTGGTCTTGAGGGGATTCAACAATATCACCAGTTGGCGTGACATCTTTGCCACCCATGATTTCTGCAATTTTCAAAAAAGACCTTGCCTGCTCAGGCGTCGTATTGAAGAACTCTCTGTTTTGACGCACACGACAATCATCCAGTCCTTCATGCATCTTCTTTTCGATCGCAGATGCGTCTTCCACTTCCACTGCGTAATAACATTCAAATGGAAGTGCCACGCTTGTGGTGTCTAACTGTTTGATACGCTGCTCAAGATTATCAGTAGTAATCCCAATCTTGACTGTATCGGGCATACATTCATTGGTGAGTATATAAATGATTGGCATATCTAACCTTCTAATGTCACTGGCTTATAAGCGTGGACAATCGTTTGGGAATTACGAGTTAGTTTCGTAGTTGTCAAGTTGTCTTCAACCGAGTCACATGAAACCTCAGGAGGAGCAATCACTGGCAAAAACCGACCCAATTTTTCATTATAGCCTGTTCGGCTTGGAGGGTCTTGACGAATTCGCCCAAATGGGTGGTTTGCTGACCGTAGTCGAGTACATGCAGAATGATGAACCTGGCGGCAATTCTGAAGAGTTGCCGGAAAGGCGGTCACAAGGACTGGCTGGTGGAGGCGATGCTCAATGCGTCCCATGCCGGTCTGGTGCAACAGTATCGATCTGCAGAGTCTCTGCGGCGCAATCCAGCGGTCAATCCGCTGTTGATGAGGGTTTTCGTTTTCGCGATTTTTGAGGTTGCTACAACGGTTAGAGTGCGAACATGGTGCGACCAGTTCACCGTTCTACCACAACCGCGACTAAGTGATAGAGGCATATCCGGATTTTGGCAGAAGTTTGAGATTCGACGGCAAGAACTGGAGCAAGACAGTTGAGTGGTTCGGGTACAAGCCTCATCTGATTGCGGACACGTGCCATGAGTTGCAGTATACATTTTCGCTTGACGGTAGCCAGTGCGTTCGAAACCAAGGTGTGCCGGGAGTTGATAGAGGAATTCTTGTCAGATGCGGAGGCGGGTGTTGCGTTTGACTTTGGTGTCGACAACGACTTGGACGATGACAGCTACGCCAGCACTTGCTCGAGAGTGGTGTGACACCGTTCATCGATTTTCTTTGCTCACCATGCTTTTTTGTGTACAATGTGATACTGCACGATGTTGCCACCGCAATGTCTCAGCCGTTTCCTGTACTAGGTGAACGAAGCACAAGCTTACTAAAGGGTTTCCTCATCACTGCTAACCGCCAAGGGTGCCAATAGGCATTGGAAACGCAATAGTTAGGTGGCGACTCACGGCGGACTGACCTTTCCGACTTAGTTGGGACTTAAGGTCAAAAATAAATTTGCATCCGCCAGAATAGCATAGTATCATTACTGTTGCGGTTCCGATGGAACCCCACTATAAAGGTGTAAGGAAGGAAAGGAATCCCGAAAAAAATTAGTGATATTTGGGTACCTTTCTGAGTTGAAACTCTATATTGTTAGGATAATTCACATGCTTTCAAAGGTAAATAGAAGTGATATCAAACGCACAGTTGAGCGCGAACTTTGGGCTCGCGCTGCTGGCAGGTGTCAATTCAGC
The DNA here is from genome assembly GCA_965200765.1 of Arenicellales bacterium. GTDB lineage: Bacteria > Pseudomonadota > Gammaproteobacteria > Arenicellales > JAJDZL01. The sequence continues at coordinate 3,158,088 of OZ241380.1, read as the reverse complement.
GGTTGCAATAAAATTCTCTATAGGTCTTCTGTAACTCAAGAAACGGTCCACAGCGCAGAGAAAGCACATATTTATTCAATATCTGAACAAGGACCGAGAGGATGGGGAGATTCAAATGGAAGTAGCAAAATATTGAATGATATCTCCAACCTAATACTTGTGTGCCATGAGTGTCACTGCAATATTGACCAGAAAAGTACAGGTGGATCATATACGGCAGAGTTATTGCAAAGTTGGAAACGTGAACATGAACATAGGGTGGAAATTGTTACAGGTATTGATTCTGATAAAAAATCGCATGTCATTCTGTACGGAGCGAATATTGGAAAAGAAACGTCCCTCATTGAATTCAACACATGCGTTCAAGCAATGTTTCCAGATTGGTACCCTGCGAATTCTCGACCTGTTCAACTATCGATTCAAGGTTCCGAACTTAAGGATAGCACCCCTGAGTACTGGCAGGCAGAATCAACTCATCTTTATCAATCATTTCAAAAGAAAGTAGTACCGCTAATTCAAGAGGACCCGTGTAAGCACTTTTCCGTATTTGCACTTGCACCGCAACCGTTATTGATCAAGTTAGGAACTCTGTTGACCGACAAAATTTCTGTGGAAACTTACCAACTACACAGGGAACCTAAAGGTTGGCGTTGGCAAGATGCTTCCGAAGAGTCTTCCTACATTGTTAAGGAACCAAGAGAATTCATCAACAAGGTGGCATTACTGATTTCACTGAGTGACCATGTTGACCGGCAGAGAATTCAAGATATTTTAGGACACAAAATCAGTATTTGGGAGTTGACAATAAAAAGTCCTCACAATGATTTTATGAAATCCAAAGAACAACTCTCACTGTTTCGCAAGCATATTCGGCAATTAATGGTCAGTATAAAGCAAAAGCATGGTCAAAGAACACCCCTTCACGTTTTTCCTGTTATGCCGGTTTCATGTGCAGTGGAGTTTGGAAGAGCAAGAATGCCCAAAGCTGACATGCCGTGGGTTCTTTACGACCACAATTGTAAAGAACAAAAGTTTATCAATTCAATCGAAATTAATGGTGATTCATATGAATAACAGTCAAAGTAATCAATTATTGGAAGTGATTCTAGAAGAAATCCAACTTCCCGATTCCGTATACGAACAAGCAGAAAATCGCTACAAGAATATTGGTTCTTGGTTAGAAAATTTTCCAGATATTCAACGCTTTGGTCCAAGTATTTTCTCTCAGGGGTCATTTCGATTGGGCACCGCAATAAAGCCTGTGGGAAGAGAAGAATTTGATTTAGATCTAGTTTGTAACATCCAATCCGGAATTTATAAAGACATGAATACCCAAAAGGAATTAAAAGAACTTGTTGGAGCCTCACTGAATCGTTATAGAATCGAAAGAGGTATCAAAGAAGATTTGACAGAAAAGCGACGATGCTGGAGATTGATTTATGCTGACCAATTGAAGTTCCACATGGACATTCTCCCTTGCATTCCAGAGGTTACAAGCACAAATTCCGAGTCAATATTTGGCGACCATCTTGTTTCAATTACAGATAACCAATCACCTTTTTATTTTGAAGTGAACGATGATTGGTTGGTCAGTAACCCAGAGGGTTTCGCACTATGGTTTGAATCGAGAATGAATTCCAATCAGAAACATTTAGTTGAACATGCAGAAAAGCTTGGATTACATATAGACGAATTTGTCAATCTACCATATTATCAATGGAAAACACCATTACAGAAATCTATACAACTGCTAAAAAGACATCGAGATATTATGTTTCTTGATAATCAAGATTCAAAACCTATTTCAATAATTATTACTACTCTAGCCGCTAACGTCTATCAAGGCGAAAGTGATGTTGCAACAGCCATAACGAACATACTGGTGGGAATGGCTAATTCTGATAGCATTTCAAAATCTTACGTTCCAAATCCAGTAAATCCTGAAGAAAATTTTGCAGATAAATGGGTCTCAAATCCAGAATTGCGCAACAATTTCGTGCGATGGGTTACACAAGCGCGAGCGAATATTCATACCATATGTAGCCAAAGCAACAGCAAAATTATTCTTGAATCAATCAATTATGGCTTTGGGGTTCAACCCACCAAATCATCGATTGACCGTACACTAGGATTAGGTACAACTTCCGTACCAATAACAAATATTATTACTGACCGTTCCAAGCCTTGGCTAGAAAATTGAAATTAACTTACAATCAGCACGGCCTTATAGAATTTTTAGCACTACACCCGAAACTGAGTCTAACCAAACTAACAGATGACAAAATAGTAATTGAAGGAGATTTCGACATTGATGCAAAGATCGAAGGCTTAGAAACAATAAAAGATACCTACAAGCTCAGAATAACCCTCACTGGCAACTTTCCCCGTGAAATTCCAATCGTTTACGAACTAGAGAGTAAAATCCCAAAAAATGAAGATTTTCATATTAATTCAGATGGTTCTCTTTGCATGGGTTCTAAAATTCGTTTAAAGTCCATTCTGCGTCAATCACCGTCCCTAGAGAACTTCGCAAAGCGGATACTTGAACCATATTTATATTCGATTAGCTATAAGCAACAGAATGGTTGTTTCCCAGTCGGAGAATTGAAACATGGTGCCGCTGGACTAATACAAGACTACGAAGAATTGTTCAACGTTGAGGGCGAGTGTGCTGTTTTGAGTGTGCTTGAAATCCTGGGACGTAAAGAGCGAATTGCAAATAAACTACCATGTCCTTGTGGATGTGGGAATAGACTAGGGAAGTGTGATTTTAGATTTTCATTGGAAACATGGCGTAGATTGGAATCTAGAGAATGGTATAGAGAACATCGTTCGTTGTTGCAGAGTAGAAGTTAATATTACGTTCAATTACTGCTACTGATTCATATACGATCATTTGGGGACTTACTACCATTTTGCAAATTAATTTTGCGAGGCCTGCACACCCGCCATGTTCATGCGCATTGACCAAACTTGGTTTGAGCGGTCAGCATTGCGCAAGCGACTGACAGCAAGCAGTCGACAATGTGTCGTGATACTCTAGCTCGTCTATGCTCGTGTTTTTGAAGTTGTCGGTATATTTTCTTGTATACTGAGTCTTTCTGCAAGCGACATGCGCGCAGTAGCAAAGGCTTTCCAATTTCATTCACAAGAGTCGCTACCTTGGTTACCGGGTGACTGCTGTTGAGGCGGATAGTGAGAGATACCGCAAAGCTCTGAGGTCCCCAGATTGGCTCCGGCTTCACTCAGCACAGGTAACTTGCAGTACCCACTCCACCAATATCCAAATCCCTCACCACCTCCACCACCGGCGACTGCCAACGAGCATTCGTCACGCTCACGGAGAAATCTCCAGACAAACCGCAGCAATACTCCACAAATCCCCCTTGTAGTGGGCGTTGTCCGCTCCTACTCACACCTCAGACTCACCCGACAGCAATGGCTTCGCATCCGCTTTCAACTTCTCTCGCCGGCCATACATCGAATAACAACCGCCGTCGTTCAAACGTAGACTCTTCATCAAATGCTCCACAAACACCAGGGGCATCTGACAACAGCTTACGCCAAAATAGCGATGCTTCGCACCTTCAAAACACTTCCCGTCCCCACTCGACGTCAATGCTACTGATTAACACCGACAGATAGCCCAGACTCGAACGATGACATCTTGCAACCACCTTAAGAAATATTTCAAGTCTTTAAACTTGAAAATTTCTTCAACTGCCCATATATGACCAAATATGTCAAATAACTGATTTCGAGGTCAAATATGCAAATTGATATGCACTACTATGCTACCTACGCCTTGGCACGAGCGGCGGGTATAAACCCAAAGGATGCCAAGACAATTGCTACCTCTGCTCAATTTGTAGACGACAACACAGCTGTCGATTCTGTTGTGTTTGAAGAAGGTGCACGAATTGACTGCGAGGCTACAGCACATCATCCTTACAGCGGAAAAAATCTTGAGGACCGAGATCAACGTCGTGTGTGGGTGCCATTTCACTTCATTCCAGGCAATGAAGGTTCAAGTTACACGGAGCGATTGAAATGTCGAAAAGATAGTGAGATTGTTCGAGAAATGTGCGAGCATCATCTTGGATATTCGGACAGAGCATTTGCTTTACAATTGATTGGAATTGCAGCTCATGTTTATGCTGACACGTTTTCTCATTACGGGTTCTCAGGAGTTGGCTCTCGAGGGAACTTGGTTGAACGAGATAGCATAAAGCCAATTAAAAATAATGAAGGACATGAAGAACAAATCGAAGAAATAGGGCCTGAGATCTACAGTTATGTTTTTGATAAACTTAGTCGCTTCTTCGAAAAACGCGGAGAACACGGCGGACTAGTTGACAACATAAAAAATATCGCAACGAAAGAATTGGCGCTTAAGGGCGCGTTGGGACACGGTTCAGTAGGTACTTTGCCTGACCGCCCGTTTCTTGCTTGGAGATTCGAATATCAGGAACGGGATGATTCAGTACATGGAAAGACTAGCATTCGGAATAATCCCGCCACTTTTTTGGAAGGTTGTAGGGCTTTGCATGATTTGTTTCGGCGTTTTGTTGAGCTTCGACATGATGACTACGGTAGCAATGATGGTCGTGATTTCGATTCTTTTGAATCTAAAGTTCGAGAGATTTTGCTTGTTCAGGCACGAAAAGAAGACCGCATCAAAGCATGGCAAGATAGTGTTAGGGCAGGACAAATCTTTGAACATGGGCACGAAGGCATTCCAGAGTATGATGGAAACGCTTGGAATGAAGAGTGGAACAATTTGCAAAGCTTGGGGTACGAAAAGGCTATGGACTCACCGATATGGAGGTTTTACCAAGCCGCATCATTGCATAGAAATTATGTACTGAGAGATCTTCTACCAAAGCACGGACTGATTGTGGACTAATCGCCGCTCAAGAGTGTTAGTTTTTCAGAAATATTCCAGCAAACGCTCTCGCCTGTTGCGAGCGAAAAACACATCCACATGTTCGCTTCATGCCGCCGATTCGAACCACGAACCTTGCCGAAAGCCGACCCACGCTGTACCGACACCGAATTGCCCCCGGCACCCCGTAAGAATTCGACACTGACAGTTGCGTACTCCTGTCTTCACTGCCATGATACAGTTTTCCTATCCTTAAGTGGGAATCTGGGATTGATTTACAACAGGCTTCAATAGATGTGGTATAGTTATGGATATCGGATGCATGAGCATTCGGTATCATTTATTATTATTGGAGGACTATATGTCAAAATCTAGTAGTGGTTCTAAATCTGGTCCGTCTAACGCACCTAGCAAGTCGGGCAATCCTTCTGGTGGAGGTCGTGGAAATAACCCACCAAAAAAATAAGGTTTAGTTGCATATTTCTTATGAAAGGGTAGCCGGAAAATTTTCCGGCTACCCTTTTTGACAGGAGATATTTGTCAACTTCCTTAAAAATGCCCATCTTCTAATTTAGTCGGCCCTGAAAAAACCTGTTTCAGTCAGTTTTCAGGCAGATGGACAGCATCTCCGGAAATTAAGGAAAGACACATGTTTTTCCGGTTCGATACAAGAAAATAGTCGCCGCCAGAATTCGGTACAAAAAATCCTGATTTTATTCAGCGTGATTCGCATGCTGTGCCCAACGTAGCTCAGCATCGCATTCATCTGGTTGCCGTTGGTGCCTTTAGGATAATTCCACCCCAGCAGTTCGTCGTTCTTGATGTGCCCGATCACCGGCTCGGTCAATTGTCGGCATTGAGCAGACGCTTCAGCCGTGCATTCACACCGCGCTTTTGACTGGAAATGAAAACCTGCGTATTCGTCACGCCGTGACCGCGATTACCACGGTCAACGAACACTTCTTGCGGCTTGGTTCCAGTGGTTAGCTCAATCTGACCGAGCTGGGTCGACAGCGTATGACCATCATACGGATTGCCTGGAAACACCAGACCGCCCAACACGAAATTGCTTCGATTGGTCACCGCAATCCCCACTTTCACACCGAATTCGTAGCGCTTGTGAACCTTGCCCTTGCTGATGCACTCCACCTCCGGAGCATGTGCACTGTACACCTTGTTCTTGCTGGTTCTCTCTTGGGCCATCACACGTTTGGCCAGCTCCAGCTCCGACTCTAGATGCGATTCCGCCAACTGCTGAACACGAGGATTCGCAATCTGGGCGACCTTGCGTTCCACATCCCGCGCTACCCGGCCCAAAATCGTACGCAATTTCTTCACCAGACGCTCGCGTACCCAGTTCAGCAATTTCGCATCCGTCGGATACGACACCGCCTTCTCCTGCACCGTGGTATCCACCGTCACCCGCTTCAAGTCGCTTTTCTTCAACGCACCCGTGGCCAAGCCGGTCATCACCGTGGACTTCAGGCCGCCGCTTCGGCACTGAACCTGGCCGAAATTCGGTCCGCGCTATACCAGCTCCGAATTGCAACGAGCATTCGGAAGAATTTGACGCGAACGGTTGAATACCTTTGTTGTCACTGCTAAAATATAGTTTTCCTGCTCTTAAGCAGGGGTCAGAGTTACAATTTCTTGATTCTAACGAAATACAAATTCACTGGCAAGGAGGACCAGAGCATGAAAATCACGACTAAACTACTGATTTCCATCACTATAATTTATGCTTCACTCGTTGGTTGTGCATCAATTACGAAGGGCACAATGGATAATATTCAAGTCTCAATTACGAATTGTACTGAACTAGTTCAGTGTACTGCTACAAATAAAAAGGGAGAATGGCAGTTTACTGCTCCTGGAGCTGTAAAATTCAAAAAAAGCGATGACCCGTTAACTATAGTGTGTAATGATGGGGATGGCGTTGTGACAGTACAAGTGGTACCAACGCGTGGTGGCATGGCATGGGGAAATATTCTTCTTGGTGGTGTTATTGGTGGCGGGGTAGACTCATCTACCGATGCACATTGGGATATTCCTGATTCAATTTTCCTTGCACGAAACTATTGTTATGGAGAACCCTTGAACTGACTGTAAGCTATCCTTGACTTTATCATGTAGTGCCTGTAAGTATTTGATAACAAAACATTTACATTTTGAAATCAGGCAGTACTTTCTGTTGATAGCCAGAATTCAGTGGACGCGTTGCGTAGTGCTGTCCAGTCTTCTAGGCCGATGGATGCAAATTATCCAGTTACACAGTTCTTTGTGAATCTGACCCGGCTAGTAGGGCTTGTCTAGGCCTAAAAGTGCCGTCTGTTACTCAAGTAGGTAGAATTATTTGGGATTTATATATGAGCCTTCATCTGTGCCATGGCAATTACGCGATGAAGATTGTCTTGGGCTACTATTTGGCGGGACACGGGTTTAGCCGCTCCGGCAAACCCAGTTGGGTGGGAGTCTGATTTTTGATGCGGACATTATTGAAATGCTCGCTCGCACAGGCGTGAAATCGCCTCGACACGAAGCAGGCGCCGTTGTCAGTGACCAGGTCGGCCATGCGTCTAGAAAACCTGCTGTTGTGCGCTACCTCCAACCGGACCTTCTCTAAAGCTGCGATCGCATCGTGCGGTGACTGCAACGGTGGCAGGTGGCAAGCCAGCAGACAACAGGAGTAGTAATCGATTGTCGCTATTAGCTTTAATTCCAAAAAGTGCCAATTAAAGTCCCCAGTTTCAGGGCTTGACACGCATCCCCGCTGCCACAGGACTGCTCGGTGAGTGTGACGTATGAACGTTGGAAGTTGCCGGTGACAGATTTGGATTATACGCAGTGGGTGTGACTTAACGATGAGAAGCATGCAATCTATTCGTATTGCCGGCCGATTGCCTCGGTGCAAGAGGCGACTTGCGTGATGACTCAACGAGTGAGGGAATAGTCGCCAGATATTGCTGCATCAGATGTACGTAGTGATTGTGGTGTCGCACGACGTGTTACAGTTTCAGAGGCGATTGCCCAGCATCGCGGCAAGCAAAGTCAGGAAAATGCGATCAAGGAGTAGCAAGATGATTGACTTGGTTATCATCATCCACCGTACAGCAGTTCTGCGGCGAATCAGACTTTCTACCAGTGCGGCTTACTACTAGTGTAAGGATTGTTGCGCGAGCTTTAGTACCGGGCACTGCCGTTCACCGAATGACGGCGCTGTTTGGGAACCATCATTCGGCGTTGCTTCACCGCACCTCCCGTCTCGAATCAATAAACTGTGCAGACGCGCACATCTGCTACCGACGTAAATGCGCCCACCTCGCCGCTTCGGACCTCGCACTTAGCCAAAAGTGAAGCGTCAGTGCCGGTTTCGAATTGTAGCGGGCAACTCGGAAGAATTCGACACTGACGGTTGAATACCTCTGTTTGAAATACCAAAATACAGTATTCCCATACTTAAACGGGGATCAGGGGTATTTGTTCCCCTTCTTTCTATTGTCTTTCCAATGAAGCGGTCGCAAATTTCTAATATCATTGCTACCACCTTTGGATTTTGGTCTAATGTGGTCAATTTCCCAGCCATATTCTCCTTCAGTACCATATGAAGCTCTGCGAATTAGTTTGCCGTTATCATCTTTTCGAAAAACATTTGGATCTTTTCTTGGTGCACGCTTTGCCCTTGCCCATACTCTGTCAACTTTTGATTGATCTGTAAACTGATTCATCTTAGCACCTCCGTGCAGTAATATTGAAAATATTTTGATCGCATATTGATTTGGACATAGTCGCTATATTTCAATATGCTTCTAACCATAATTAGTCCTTGCTTCCCCCTTTCCGTTCAAGATGCTGAAATATCAATATTGATGGAGGAAAGGGATGCCCCCCTTGAATTTTCGGTACTATACCGTTTTATCAAAAATCCTACGTGCGAGGCATCCTTACGAAACAGATGAACAGTTTACAAAGTCGGGCGCGAAATGTCAAGTATTTATTTTACGAGTGCGAAGTTGACGGGTACGACTTGTCGTTTGCGGTGCGTTCAACGAAGGAAAACAGACTATGTGGCTTGCAGGAGATAGGGCTAGGCGAGATAGCGCCGGGCACTCGGCGATTCTCGAGACGATGCCGGTCAGTTTCTTCAAAGGCATCGCCACGGCTGAGTTTGCAGGTCAGCTTGTTGATGCCCTGCTCTCGGTCGCGGGCATCCTTTGTTTGGTCAAGTAGTGAACTACCAGCCGCCGGGCCGCGGGATTTCCTGCCTGCTGGAGCCAGGTTCGCATTCGAAAATCCGCTAAAACTCAATGAAAAGTGACAAAGTCAAGACAAAGTACTCAACCTGAAATTTATGTTTGCTGTATAATACAACATAAGACACAATGATTCATATTGAGGTTATATAAATGCAATCGAACTCTTCTGAGTTTCTTGAATGGACACGGAAGCACTCGAAACAGGATGCCCGTCTGGAGGAGTTGAACCGGTGTCGCTGGGAAAATGGATTGGTCTGCCCGAAATGCGAGCATGACAAATCCCACCAGTTGAAACACTATCATTTACACAAGCCCGCTGATTTCAATCGTCAAGTTTCGCCGACAGCTAGGACGATTTTCGAACATTCTCGAATGCCTTTGACCGAGTGGTTTATGGTGGTCTATCTGACAGGTACGGACAAGGACAGAATTTCGGTTCAGTGGCTTTCGAAGACGGCCAGCGTGGTTTGGCAGACCACCTATCGAACGCTGAGATGGTGGACTGGGACAGCGCCTACTGGGCGCAATAGGTTGGTCAAAGCCGACGGCGCGTTTGTCGACGGGCGCAGGACGGGTATCCTAGAGCTAGGTGCCGAGGGTAAAAAGTCAGTGATATTCGTAGTGAAGCATCTTGGCTGGAAAACGGACTACATGGCAACATGACTTGTGAAGCGAGTGCATTCGAAGCTGATTCGGCAATGTACCACATTAAATTCATCAAATTTGTAATTGTTCACTGAGCGGTTTGCAGCCAACTGAAACGTAATCTGATGTAATCGTTAGCACGGCTATAACATTGAATTTCTCAAAAATGTATTTTTGACACAGAATTATGCTCCAGAATAATTTGCCCCGGAAAGGTAGAGACAATCATCTGCTTCTACCAAGTTTTGTTATAAAAGGATTCAGAGGTTTAAGAAACCTAAGTATTCCTAAACTGAACCGCGTAACTTTAATTACAGGTAGAAATGGTGTAGGCAAGTCTACCGTTCTTGAGGCAATAAAAGTTTATGCAAAATATGCCGAATATACTAGTTTATCAGAATTATTGACAAACCGGAAAGAGTTAATTTTATTCGAGGATGAAGACGGAGAGAGAATTTATATTCCAAATTTCTTTGCATTATTTCATAAACGCCAATTTTCAAGTGGTCCTATATCAATTGGCCCGGATATGAGTGGTTTACAATTGGAGATTAGCAAATCTGATCTTACGCTAGAAGAAATATTTAATCTGGAGGACAGTTTTTTTAGGGGAATACCATTTGACTCTAAAAAAGTGTTGAAAATCAAAAAAGGGGAAATTTCACATAAATTAATTTGGGGATTTGCTGCTCATCAAAATTATACGTTCCATAGAAGGTTTCAACGTATTATGCGAGAAGATATATCTCATAAACTTGTTGATGAAGACAGACCGATGATACCATGTAAATATATAGGATTAGATTCTCCAGATTTGGATGATTTAGCAAAACTGTGGAATGATATTGCTTTGACGGAAATCGAAAATCTAGTGATTGAAGCACTCAGGAGCGTGCTTGATCTAAAGATTGAACGTGTAGCGGTTGTCGGTTATGGTCAATATGACCCATTCGCTTATCCTGGAATGTTAGTCAAATTATTCGATCAAGATGAACCAATCTCACTGAATAGTCTAGGTGAAGGTGCGTATCGATTATTCCATGTTATCCTGTCGCTTGTTAACTACAGTGATGGTTTAGTTTTGATTGATGAAGCTGAACAGGGATTACATTACTCTGTGCAAGACAAGTATTGGGAATTGATCCTGCGGATCGCTCATGAGTTCAATATCCAAGTAGTAGCAACTACACATAATTTTGATTGTATCAAAGGCATTGCAGCTGCAAACGAGCGTGTAAAACAAAACGACACTATTGTAATAAAACTCTACGATGATGGGAACCAAATTAAATCGTTTGAATTTGATCAAAGAGATATTAAAACAGCAGCAATACACGGAATTGAAGTCAGATAGACATTGGTAATGTAATTTGGAACTGTAGAATGAATAGCGTTGTACCAACAATACATAGTGATGTCTTGTTACTTGTTGAAGGTGAAGACGACCAACACTTTGTACATCATCTTATTAAAAAGCGTCAATTGAATTTGTCAGTAGAAATTGAATCGACAGTTGGAGTTTATAACCTTTTAGAGCAACTTCGAACAGAGGTCCAACCAGCTAATAGAAAAATACTAGGGATCATAGTAGACGCAGATGATAATTTCGATAGTAGATGGAAAGAAATAGTTGACATATTGAGTAAAAAAGGTGTTAGTACACCCCAAAAGGCGGCCCGGTCGGGTACAATAATTCCACCCAAAAACGGTTTTCCTAAAATTGGTATTTGGATAATGCCAGATAATGGATCTAAAGGCGAACTGGAAGATTTTGTGTTGGAAATGATTCCCAAGGAAGATGAAGTAATACCCCTTGCGAAGAAATATATTGAAGAAATTCCTAAAAAGTGGCAAGAATTTGGAAAAAAACGAACTAAAGCTGAATTGTTCGCATGGTTAGCAAATGCAAGAAAGCCAGGACGAATCGGGGCATCTATCGATACTGGTAAAATCAAAGTAGATAGCTCAAATTCCAATGCGTTTGTCGAATGGTTAAAACAACTGCTTGACCAAACATCTACATAGTTTTGCTACAAACTCAAAGATATTTACTACGATGTCAAACGATGCGTTGTAGTTGCTCTCCGATCTTCACTTCGATATGATGCTGAAGTGCTTGTATGCACCGTGTAGCTTCCAGTACGGCATCTGGAATTCTTTGGAGACATTGTTGTCGCAAAAAAGTGTTGTGTCGATTCGTCTGAGCGATAAGTTGGACAAATTGAGGGGGCAAGAGAACAAGCGAGATAGCAACTACGATTAGTGGTAATCTAGTGTCTATCAACAACAGATTGATAATCCGTGTTTAGCAAGCGAAGAATACAAAAATACGGTTGGTTGTTTTAGGTTGTCCCGGGCGAATGGGATTAAGAAACTCCTTTGCTATAATCGACGCGGAAAATCTAATCAAAATTCTTTCCGTAGAACTTCACAGTAGCGATAAAGATAAAACAGAGCATTGCTCAAGCCGTGATACCCGCTTTAAAAAAGCTGCACTAGCCATGCTAGTGGTCTATCTATCGACGATGCCATTTGCAGTGTGCCTTGCTTTCCAATATTCAGGCTTCGCCCCTACAAACCCTGTGTTCTTGTCGGAAGCTTCCAACATGTAGTACCGAATTCGTAGCGCCCACCTTGCCTTGCTATACACTCCACCTTCAGCGCATGTCACTGTTAACACAAGCTGCTGTGAGCGACCATAGATTTCCCGTGCCATGAACACTGAAATGAGATGAGTTCCCCGGTTTGACACAATCGTTCAGGTACTGATGCTTCCGGAGTCGACGATTGAAGCGTAAAACAAACCCGTCAACATATTCCTCTAGGTGTCAATACGATACCTTGTGAAAGATTCTCACCAGAAAACTCTTGAAGTTGTTATGACGATGTGAACTTTCGGAAGCTATTCATTCACTTTTTCAGGCAAGGTGGCCTTGACATCGTGCTGATGCAAACCACCCAGAATTCTCGAACCCATTCCAAAATGCACTGGCTCAACAACATGGCCGCTATTGAGTTCGCGCTATTTCCCGGAGTTTCACTACGAAAGTTGCCAGCTTGTTGTCGTAGGACCCTCATCTATCTTGCTCAACCTTCCATCGTACCGCACTTGCGCTTTTTCAACGCGCAGTTCAACTCTGTCTCCAGCAAGCCGCATAGTCCGATTTTCTCTACCACATGCACCGCAAACAACACGTCGCCGCAACCCGTCAAATTCGCCTTCGTGAAATCACACTCGACATTCCGAACTCAGCTTTGTATACTGCTCATCTGTTTCACCAAGACACTTCCCAAGTATATTTTCGTTAAAAACGGCCTAGTATCGAAAATCTCAAGAGAGGTGTCCCTTGCCGTCCTCAGCATTGATTTTTCAGCGCCTTAAGCGGAGAGCAAGGTAATGATTTACTGAAAGGAGATTTGTCAGTTTTAGTATGATGACAGACTGTGCTAAAATTTGACGGGATACAGAATGAATTTTAAATATCAGGTAAGTATGATGCAAGCGAACCAAAAGACGAAGCAATTTGCTCAAGATAACATTGATTCCGCTGAGGATAACGAGATGTGTTTTACAACAGAAACGGAAACTATACATTCTCACGTAAGGGATATCCCTCATCATCCCACTCATAATGATTATCATGGAGATGACGATGGTGTAGAGATGGAAGAAGACGACGATAGCATTGACAATATTGAAGTCTCGCTTAAACCTGAAGAGCTAACCGTTCACACCACGACTGTCCCCGTTTATCAAGTAATTCGAAGAATTAAACAAGAAGAAATTGATTTATCACCTGAGTGGCAAAGAAATGAGGGTATCTGGGGAGTTGTTCAAAAGAGCAGGTTAATTGAATCGCTGTTGCTACGTATACCAATTCCGGTATTCTACGTTGCTGCTGATAACAATGAGAACTGGGTTGTTGTTGATGGGGTTCAAAGAATTTCAACTATTCATGCTTTTGTGAACAATCGATTTAAGCTCAAATCACTTGAATACCTTAATCAGCTTGATGGACTCAATTTTGATGAGATTCCAAGGCACATGCAAAGACGAATTGATGAAACTCAATTAACTGTGAATGTAGTTGATTCATATACACCCTATGAAGTCATGTTCAATATTTTCAAACGAATCAATACAGGAGGATTACCGCTGAATGGGCAGGAAATTCGACATGCTTTAAATCCGGGTAAGGCAAGAGCCTTGCTTATGGAACTTGCCAATTCGCAAGAATTCAAGTCAGCTACGAGTGGTACAATAGATACCAAGCGAATGGCAGACCGAGAGTGCGTGCTTAGATTTCTTGCTTTCTTTGTCAATGGATGGAGCAACTACACGGGTACCAATCTTGATAAATTTCTTGGAGATACCATGAGGAATATAAACAAGATGGGTCATCAAGACTGTGAAAACCTAAAGAGTAGCTTTATTTTTGCAATGAATGCGGCGGAGAAAATCTTTGCACAACACGCGTTTCGAAAAATCAAATCAGAAAATTCTCCAAAATCTCCGATTAGTAAACCCTTGTTTGAAGTCTGGGGTGTTTGTTTAGCAAGTCAATCGTCTGAATCCATTAAAATACTTGTTGAAAATAAAGACGAAGTAAAACGATTGTTCATAAATTTGTTGGATGACGATGAAGAATTTTTGAGAGCAATCAGTTATTCGACTGGCTTGGCACATCGAGTCAAGAAAAGATTTGAAACAATTGAAGAACTTATTCAGGAAATCATAGAAAAACGATTAATCGAATAAGACTCACAAAATTCAAGTGTTCTGAATTGGTCGATTTGAATTTGTAACCTCTTACTCTCTTTTGTGATGTAAATGAAGCAGGGAAATGCAGTGTAACACAAGCTCTGCTATTGTTACGTCCATCTCTTAAGTTCGGCAGATTGACCCTTGTACTTGCTATTCGCAAAAACCTTCATATACATGCGAACACCAGGTTGCGAGATAACCTCTTTTCGCTTCGCCTCAATTTCTTCCTTGGTTTTTGGCCTTCGATCTTTCTTGGCCTTTGATTTTGCTACCATAATTGTCTCCTGTTTGTTCAATTATCACTTTGTTAAGTTGCGAATAAATAAACGTGCGCATCTAAACCGAATTTAGGGAACTCCGAATCGGCACATGCTTGACGGCGGCTTGCAACAATCGATCCGGCAATTGAAGTTCCCAGAATCGGTGATTGAAGCGGACCACAGACTTTCCTGCCAGAAATTTCAAACACCGTGCCAGCCGCACTTGGTGCACTCGCGCATGGCGTTTCAGCTAGCGGGACTTGTCGTAATCGCAGTTCACGCAGACGAATCCGTTTTATCCAGCTACGCCGGTTCAACTCTTCCAGACAAGCCCCCTGAGTCGAATACTTCTATGTCCATTCAAAAAACTTGTTTCATTCTACCACTTTTGTTGAATACTGACAAAATTATTTGCGAGTTCAATACATATGTGACTTAGCCAGCGAAATCACTTGAAAGGCTTTGCAATTTCCATTTAACCCCCTATTCGTCCCCTATTTGTCCCCTATTCGTCCCCTATTCGTCCCCTATTCGTCCCCTATTCGTCCTCCAACTCAAATTTTGACAAATTTATCTGGTTGATTGACTTGATTTTCCAATCCGTTTTGCGCCCCGTGCTGTAAGATGCAATCAATCCCTCACTTTCAAGTTGCATCAAGGTTCTTTTGTTTGACGTTGACTCACAAACGGGAGCAAGTGTGCATGAGTTTCTCGAATTGTAAGACCATCCTTGTTGTTCGCCAATGACTCTGGAATTGATATTTGCCAAGCTAGCGGGTCAACAGCAACCTCTCGATGAGGCACTACTTGATCGTTCCGATAGCATACTACTCTCTGTTTCTTTAATCTCAAATGGTGGCAAATGGGCAACATCAACTTCTGTAATTTCTGATTGGGTAAATTGGATGGTAGATTGCAGACGATGGAAGTGTAATCGGTGGTTCTCCAACTTGTCGAATCAAATATGGACCCCGGCCGTAATTCACTACCGCGAATTCAGCCACGTTTTGAAATGATTCGTCAATTTTAACGAGTTCTCTGTCATAGAATACGACCCATTTACCCAAATGCTGTGTCTCGAGTACTCTTCGCATTTGGTCATATTCTTCAATATTCTCCAATAATGTTGCTACCATTGCTTGCCACCCCATAGTGTTATTCAAAAGATTTGCGTTTCATTCTGCCACATTTGTTGAATGCTGTCAAAGTGATTTGCAGGTTCAATACATTATGTGACTTGGTCAGCTGTTGTCGATTGCCTAAGAGGCCCTTGACTGTTGCGTTTCGATCGTCTATCTGTGCGCCCCGGTACCTAGACGCGATACCGAGACTCTATTGCATGTATGTATTTTGAGCACCTTGTACAAGATACGGTCGCGAAATTACTGAACCAAGTTCGCGAGCATCTAGTGAAGAAAGCTCATTCAGCTGGTATGAAGCTACGCCAAAGCTATGTTGGAGCGAGTCCAAGGCGACTTTTGAAGTTGAAAATTTATGCGCATGCCCGTCAGATGAAGCGAATGAAGGGAGAGATGAAGAAATTGCGTACGAAATTGGGTCATGTGGTGCGGGATGTCTAACGCAAATTTGGCGAGATTGCGAATCCTTTTGTTCAACAGTTGTCGGAGATGGGGCAAGGTATCGGAGCTGGCTAAACGCGTGATGGGTGCATGCAGCGGAGGTATTAGAGTGCGTCACCAGGAGCAAGGCGCACAAGCGCTACGAATTCAGTATGAAAGTAGGAGTTGCGGTGACCAATCGAAGCAACCTTCATAGTGGGCGCGGTTCTGGCGGATTCGGGAGAACCATGCTGTGTCTACCTGCTGACAGACCGGATGGATCGAATCGAGAACTTCACTGAGTGGCAAGATTCAAAAATGTATCAGGTATAAACATCACTCACCGTCCACATCAGCGTACAAGTTTACAGCCGTATCATTCTGGAAATGAAAAATCTTGTATAATCGCACAACTGAAGTGTTTGCTGATGCAAGGACTAGTGTAGATTTTATGCAAACACTGAGTGTATCCAGAATATGGAAAAATGTCTGATTCACAGATTTTGCAGAGAACCAGCTCCCTACTATTGCCAGATTTTTTAGAAATTCTAATACTTTATCCAACTGAAATATGAGCTCGATTGAAATCGAACAAGTAGATGTGAAGTGCGATCCGGAATTTGTGACTGGAAAGCTCATTGAGATCAATATGCTAGATAAAATATTGCAGATCCAATTGATCAATGGCCGTTCACTTGACGTAAATTTCAGTAATATCAGGAATGCAGAAAGCATTCTCAACGAGAACCTCGACAAAGTAATTCATGTTCATGGTCAAGTGACTTACAATGAATTTGATGAACTATTGGCAATTTCCAATGTAGATCAGCTTCTTGCTGTCGATGTTAGTCCAATCACTGTAAACGAATTGGTAGTTGAAAATAACTGTTATTCAATCAATCCACCGTTGAAATACGAAGTTCAATTTGACTACGAAGAATATTTCTACACACTAGAAGGGGATTTGAAAATTTTGACGTTCGGTGATTCCAGAATGGAAATTGAAGAGGATCTTGACTATTTGTTGAAAGTATCTTGTAAAGACTGTATCCTTGGAAATCCAGAAAACTTGGCCACCGATGCCCTGATGGTGCGTCAAGAAATGTTGCAACGGTTTGAATCGATTAAATAGTATTTTGTCGAAAAAGGTAGCTTAGTCTCTCAAAAATTCATGGCAGTGAGGAACTGGTCTGACCTTCTCCGAATTTTGCACCACACGTAGTCGTCACCTGGTAACAGCTGGTTCGTCAAATAGTAGCCGAGGACAACTCTCCACTACCTCGGTTCAGGCACACGCCACCAATTCCCATATAACCTCCATCCAAAGAACAACTGGAGATACACCAATCACCGTGGGAGTTTCAACTTTGTCGGGAACAAACAAGAACCAATCTTGGAAAATTCAGCAAATCGAAAGCGTTTTGCTCGGATAGTTCTCCGGCTTCCAATACTTCAATGCCTTTCAATCCGTTTTCATGCCGTAGCCGACCTTGGCAAATCAACAATTTCACCTTTAAATTCTCTCCATCAAGAAACACTCCCCAGATGAACAGGTATTGACAGAATGAAACCCCTACTACTATACTTGTTCTGTATGGGGTCTGAGTCAGAGGTCATAAGATCCAGAGTAAATTTGTAGGAAATTTCTGCTTTTGCGTAGCAATCCAGGAGATTCCATGTACTTCCGTGCCACCGGTCATGAACTGTGAGAGGGCTGCGGCCCTCTAGACCCCTTGATTTCTCTGCGTAGCTTTACTGCCGCTCGTTCATTTACACGATGATAGGTAACCATAAACAATCCGCTCTCATTTTATTTGTTCAGTACGAGTGTCCATGGTTACTCATCGTACAACAGGCAGTCAAGCCATGAGATGGCTACCACCGGTCGCCGAACAGCGGCCGGGTCCATTCACAGACAATTCAAGTCCACAAAGGCTCTGCGCTCGAAACCAGCGGCACTCGTCAAGCTCAGTAGCATCTCGGCAACTACCACACCGCGCGGGTACTGCGCGACAAAATTTATACTATTTTGGTAACCAAATATGAGAAATACTAACTGGTTTTTCTCTTTTCAACTTCTTCGTCTAGCTTGTCCTTCTGCGTACGCCATATCGCAATGGGTAACCCAAACGACCAAAACAAAGCCGCAACACCAAGGCTTATCGTCGCTCTCTCTACAAATTGTATCAATTCCGAATGTGAAACGATTTTACCAAGCAGTGCAGAAACAAAAGCCAGGCTAACTACAACCAGGTAGACATAAAACAGCAATGTATAGCGAGTAAGCAGATTTAATTTTTGTCTTCGATGCAAGCTAGCTATTCGCCAGCTACCCTTGTACAAATCCTCTGGATTACCAATTGCCGTGACAACCGCAATCATAATTCCAGCTAAAATGGAGAATACTGTGACTAGAATCCACAAAGCTTCAGAATTCCCTTTAGTGATTTCAGCGCCAAAAACTAGTATTAGTGCCCCTAATACGAGACCCACTAGAATGAATACAACTCGAGGATAATGAATTGCTTCTTTGTTAGAGTTCATTTTCCAGCTTCTCCCATGCGTGATTATGGTCAACAGTTTTTACAAATCCTGTAATGTTCATCATTTCGGTTTCAATCAATTCTTTATTGAATTCATATCCTTGTCGTTCACATCAAGAATGATGCACATGATGCTAATCCAGAAATCCAAGAAGTGCATGATGTTCCTCAACATAGAAGTTTTGAAACCCTACTGGTGCACCGATGAAATTGGATTGCCTGTCAAATGAAATGTTGTGAGTTTTAACCTTGTCTCCTTTTCTTCGAGTGAATATCAATGAAACGTCTTTCGAGTCAATGCCACCATTCAGAATTTCGATTTGCAGTCGATCGACAATGAACTGGCTGTGTGTTTCTACTATGTATGTATGTGGCAGTTCTTTCGACAATGCTATCAGTAAAGAAGCGAATTCTGCCTGAACGCGAGGATGAAGATGCGATTCAGGTTGTTGCATCAGCAATGTAAGGTTTCTATCACCTGAATTGAAAATACGAACCAAAATCGGCAATATTTGGCTTACGCCATACCCTGCGTCCCGGTAATTTACCTTCATGCACTTTCGAATTGTTACCATAATTTGAAACGGGTCGTTGTCAAAGTCGCCCAGAGGCCTGACATCGATTTCCTCGAAAAGACCGGATGCTCGCCCAAACTGTTCCAACTGGGCTTTGACTTTTTTCCACTGTTTCGTGTTGAGTCGAAATTGGTTTACGAGCAATGTTGCCACTTCGTACCCTTCTGGATCTTCATCCTCTCGCTCTGGATTGTACGTGCGTTTTGGTTTGGCGCGGATCGGAGCAATGCTAGTGAATTCGAAATTGTGAAACGGCGTGAAGAGAGATTCAACTGCCGAATAATGTGAATCATTTTGACATGCAATCTGAGTAGAATCAACCGAGACTGGAAAAATCTTTTTCAGACATGTGTTAAACTCATGCTTGTCTGATTCCGATAAATATTCCGAAACTTGCCGAAAACTTTGTCGCATTATTTCGCCAAGCGTGAAGCTATTCTTGAAGCTTGTTTGTACAATCAAATTCAATGTAAAACGGTTCTTGCTCTTTTCAACCGAAAACTTCGGTTCTGAGTTGTATTCTTCAATGGTGCTGTCATCTTCTTCGAACGCCCACTTGAGTATCACTTCAATACCACCTTCTTGAACCTTCATTGTGACCCGCCGGACGACAGATTCGGGACCATTGCAAGATTTCGCCACTTTAACCCTTAGGTCAACCACTTGACTGTTTTCAACAGTAATTTTCAATCCAATATCAAAGTGATTTGCTACAATTCCACTTTTCGACTGTTTTCTCGCAATATTCTCGTACGATCCCATACTATAAGGTGCACAGTTGAATTTCAATTCGCCTGACTCTAGGTACAGTAAGTCACCAAGTGACTGAATACAGCCGAGAACAGTAGATTTGCCAGTACTGTTTTCGCCAATAATAACTGTCAAAGGACGAATTTTGAAGAGATGTTTTCCCTCAAAGCAACGTACATTCGACAGAGTGATATTTTTCACTTGAGCCGGAAATTGAATTGACGGCGTTTTGCGCTGATGCACTTTCATTGTTCTTTCTATCTACGCGAATCCATTGGTGAGGACTTTGAAAAAATCTCAAGGATATCTTGAATTGTCTCATAATTAGATTCTTTAACTAGTTCTTCATCCCTGTGCAAATCCAAGCAGTCGAAAAGATTCCTTAGAAAAGAATTCTCCATAACTATCAGGAACATCAAGCATTTCTCCCATTTGATTGAATTCTATATTGTGAATCTTGACATTGTCCCCTTGCGATTCAAAATAAACAAGTGAAACATCATTTGAATCTATTTTACCTTTTCTGATTTCGATTCTGGTTCGATTTATTAAATTCTCACTGTGCGTTTCAATGATAAACGAATGCCGTAAATTTTGATATACTGCTATTAAAAGTGTTGCTAACGCTACTTGTCCCTTGGGATGAAGATGCACCTCAGGTTGTTGTAAAAGAAATGTAGTGCGATGTGAATCTGTTGAAAATATTCGAACTAATATCGGTAAAATCTGATTTATACCGTAACCAACGTCAATTAAATTCACAAAAGGCCCATTACCGATTTTGATCTGAAGCTCGAACGGGTCACTTTTTGAGTTTCCCAACTCTCTTACACCGATCTCTTCGTACAAACCGGAATTTTCTCCAAATTTGTCTAAATTATGTTTTAATTGTGTCCATTTTTTGTGTTTAGATCGATACAAGTTGACAAGTGTTACAGCTATCTCATTTTCTTCACTATTTTCGCTATCTCTAATTGGGTCAAGCGTTCTCTTTGGTTTCGAGCGAATTGGTGGAAAGCTGTAAATTGGTAATAAATTGTGTATTGTTGAAAACAATAGATTATCGAAATCACTTTGTAGTTCCAAGGGTGTATACCCTAGAGTAGATTTGATTTCAGAAAAGAATTCCAGAATAAATTCTTTGAGCTTGATTTGTTCAGGGCTATTCTTACCTTGCATCAAACTTATTACCAACGTACCTATTCGAGTAGCAAGACTTGTCGACCACGGAATGTATGGAAAACTAACTTCAAAGTAATCTTTGCCTGCGTCTGTCCTAGAACAATATCCAAATATATGCTGTTTTTCTTCATCATGCTCCTTTGTAGTGGGAAATTTCAATAGAACTTCCCCTTTCGGAATTGTAAGTTTCACAGATTTGATATCTACGTCAGTGCTATTCTCCATTTCCCGCAAGGTCAACAGCAATTTACTTTCAATCTGATTTTCAACCAGTAATGTGAAACCAATCTGAAATTCAAAAATTTTTTCTTGGCCGTTTCTAACGATGTTTTCAAATGTACCGAGCTGATATGGGACCTGATTGAAATTGATGTTGTTTTGCCAATTGTGAATGCTCAAACAATCCCCTAGTGCCTGAATACAAGCCAAGGCAGTAGTTTTACCAGTACTATTCTCCCCAACAAAGAATGTGAGTGGGCGAAGACGAATATCATGCGTACCCTCAAAGCAACGTACATTCGACAAAGTAAAATTTTGTATATATTCGTTCATTGGATCACATGCTTGCGTCTTTCAACAACTAATTATAGTATATTCAGCCAAATTTTTTGTTTTACGTCAACCAGCCCTTAACTCTCTGTAAAAAAACCAAGCGAGGTGTGAAGGTGCGTCCTGCTGGGGTTTTGGCTAAAACTGCGATGTGTCAAACAAATTACCCAGCAAGTGATACCATAATCAGCAACAATGAATTCGACAGCTTTGAAGAAATGTTTCAGGTTTATTTTCAGGCATACGGACGACGTTCCTCATAAGGTGAGAAACGACATTGGATTTCCTGCCTGATGCAAACAATCCTGTTCTTCTTCAGGATGATTCGCATGTTGTACCTGGCACAACTCAGTATCTCATTCATCTGGTCGCTGCGTCTTTCAGGCAGTTGCGCCCCTGCATTCCATCATTCTTCATGTGCCCGATTATCGGTTCGAGCGCTCTTCTTCGCTTGAAAATGTTTCAGCCTAGCATTCATCCCGCGCGTCTGACCGGAAATGAAAACCTGCGAACCAGACACTCCGTGACCGTGGCAACCACGGTCCATGAATTTTTTTTTCCTGCTTCTTTCTGATGGTTCGCTCAACTTGATTGAGCTGAATTGCCAACAGCATGACCATTGTACGAATTGCCCGAAAATGCTAGATCGCCCACTAATATGTTACTTCGATTGGTCACAGCAACATCAACCTCCACATCAAATTCGTAGTTGTACGCTTTGCCCTTGCAAGGCATCACACGTTTGGCAATCCCATCTCAGTCAGCTGACGGACACAAAGATTCGCAATCCAATCGGACTTGCGCTCGAACTCTCGCACCACTATGGCCCAGAAACACACGCTATTTCTTCACTTCTCCCTTCATCTGATTCATTTGATGCGCAGATACATAGGTGTTTACCTTCCAAAGTAACTTGGGGCACCACTCACACATAGCTTTGGCGAAAATTCTTGCGTCGTACCGGAAAAACCAATGCCGTTCCTACCTGCTGTAACACAGTCATTGGTACGGTTTATGTGAGAAAAATTTTTCCAGAATCAACGAGGAATTCGAACTCGTCCTGAAATTCTATCTGTTGGCCGGAACTTGGAAAAGGCAGTCTAGCATTCACTACAGGCAAACCACGATTTTTCAGATCTTGGTATAGGGCATCGTATACTGTCACTTTGATTATCAGAATCTGGTTCGGATTGATTTCCCGGATTTCATCAACAATGTAGTCAAGACGATTTTTTATCAGCTCTTTTCGCATATTCGGTTGTTCATCAAAATAAAATGGCCTTTTCATTACATCAATCAATTTGAAGCCATCAGACTGAAACTTTTTGAGCCAATCCATTTTATGACTTCGTTCTATATAAACATCTCCAAACTGTTCACCATAGATGGCTCTCATCAAGCCAATCCATAGCCAATCGTGTTCTTGAACACGGGGATAGTAGAAGTAGCGTTCAACAGAAGATGGGGGTGCTTCTGCCAAAAACAACAGATTCGTATTCTCAGGTGCAAAGTAATCTGCAGCTGATTCGTAACTATCGAAATTCATAAGAGCCATCAAGTTATAGTGGTGGAGGTACATCAGCATGATATACCGAAATAGTTCTTGTTCTAATTATACAGCAATTCTCATTTTAAATGGTTTGTGAAATTGTCACCTCCTGAATGAAGTGAAAAAAACGATTATATACAAGGATTTGGAAGAATCGAAGGTAGCTAAGGCGGTCGGCCTTGCACCAGCTTCTTCAGCAGTGACTCCCAGTTATCGAAGTACAAGTACTTGGGCAGCACGGCCAAGTCGGTGAAGAAGTCGCGTCGGGCAGCGAGTTTTTTCCGGGCTTTCTGCCAAAGCCGGCACATCTCGTCACAGACGGTGTGGATGGCGAAGGCGATGAAGTTGAGCACCAGCAGCACGTTGGTCAAGCCTTTCTGGCCGTGTCCGAAGTTGTGTTCGAGGTGGTATCCGTTGTTCTTGAGTTCGTTGAAGGATTCGTTTTCGATTTTTCATCGGCTTCGTGCGCAATCAAGCAGTTGCCTGACGTTGTTTCGCGTGACCGGGATGGAGGTGATGAAGTGGCATTCGTAGGTTTTGCGTCCGTTGCGATGGATTTGCAGAGCCATCCAGTTGACGCGCATCGCCTCGTCGCCGTCCCGGATTGGCACGTCGTTGAACCACTGGTAGATTCGGGTTTCCTTCTGTCGCCGCGCATTTCGCACCTGGATTTGCAACTTTTCCAGCTGGATGCCTTGATGGTATTCGTACAAGGTGGCAAGCTTGGTTTTCTTGGCGGTGAAGATGAAGTCGGCACCATGCTACTCGACAATGGCTTGGCAAATCGGCTGGCTGGCGTGCAGGGCATCGCCGAGATAGATCGGCCGGAGGGCTTGGTATCTGGCCGCATTGCCATCCAGCCATCGTTTCAGCGCGTTGAATTCGCAGTCCTGCTTGGATGCATCGTCTTGTGGCTCAATGAACTGTGGCCGCAACGGCACCACGCGGTTGTGGCCGGGGGCCACCAGCGTGGCCGAAAGTACTGCGTGAAGATACTGAATCTCGCCAGTGCTGCTGCTGGTTCGAGTGCTGCACAGCTCGCAATGCACCTTGGCCGAGCGATGAAACTCAGTGCCGTCCAACGCGATCAGGCATCGCCCGCCCAGCCGGCGAAACGATTTCAGTCCTCCAGGCTTTTGTCGCAGCACCGCCAGTGCCGCGTCAAGCGCACCGTAGAACGACTCCGGCGAAATCCCGTCCAGGCTTTGGCGAATGTGGTTGTCGCACGGAATCCGAGCCATCCCGAACAACGAGGCCGCACAGCTGTCGCCATCGCGGCTTTGAGCCATTCGCCGCTGGTGCGACAGAAACGACGGCGACTGCATGAAGAACACCGAAAAGGCCGCCATGGCAATGTCGCTGAAGCGATACTGCGTGTTCCGGCCGCGGCGCGGATCCTCCAGCTGTTCCACGCATCGGCGCATCTCGGCAATCAAAATATCCACCATCGGATTCATGGCGGCAAGTTATATCACCATCAATCCAAAAGATCAAGTCTCGTATCTTGTTGTATTTATTCACTTATTTTTTAAAATGAGAATTGCTGACAACCCCCAAAGAAACTTGACAATCACATCTGCAGGTAGTTCGGGAAAACTCACCTCCTTTTCTAGCTCGAAATCATCTCGCCCAAAGGTACGCACATTCGGCGCGCATCCCCAAGATTTGTCCGCATAGTTCAGCGGCCACTGGTACAGATTCCGATACTTATTCTCGTCTCGTACAGTGTCGGTTTGAAAACTCAGCCTCTTCGCTCTCTGAACATACCTGCTCCATGCCACCTTCTCATCCGCAGAACCGAAGCGTTTGAGCAGGCCTTTGACAACCGACTTATACAACAACAAAGGTTCGCTCGATGACGCAATGATTTACTCCAATACCGTGCAGTCTCGGCGAATCCGCTGGTCAAGTATCCCCATTGCAGTCATCCACAATCAACATCGCATCCAGCCTTTACCGTGGGCCAGTCGGCAAGGCCCGAACTATACTATAGTAGGTGTACCAGTGTCGATTACGACCGCTACCAACTCAGGTCGATGTACATGCAACGCACACGGATCTGATGCCGGAGCATGTTCGGTCAACTCGGAAAACTCAACGCTAGCACCAAAAACAGGTGAAAAAAGTTGCTTGAAATTCGATACTAGTCACCACAATAATCAGTGTCGTTTGACGATTTTCAAAGAAAATTTGCTATTTTACTTGACTTTCAGAGAAAAATTCTCATAATACTAAGACTGCAGTTTTTCAGGCAACCAGTGATAAAGGTAGCATCTTGATGCAACATCTGCTGAATATGGGTAAATTGACCGTGTGTATTGCAATTCTGTTGCTACGCCGTTGTCAACTGGCGATTGACAAGCGTGATGAGTATCACAAAGTACAAGTGCCATTTGAGATAGACGATTCTCTCCTTGTCGGTTCTATACCGGGTTTGCAAGGACGTGGTACCAGAGACAAACGGACCATAGTGTTGGCTACGAAACAAAATGGTGAACATTCAGGTTTCATGGTAGTGCTCTGGTTTTATAATTGGTACTGGTGTCAATGAGAACAGCGTAATTTACAGAAACAAATTTGATACAATTACCGGTACTAGAAACAACTATCAGTAACTATCTGAAATCGCTAAGAGGGGAAATCAAGTGGTATCACGAAAGCTATCCGAACATCAAGGAATTTCTACACCCCAAAATGACGCGACTATGGGAACAAGTGAATACACGAATGTGTCGGTAGAAAAAGAACTACCTGAACGTGGGGGAAATTCAATGCCAGCCTCAGTAAATATGCAAGAAGAGGAAAAACCTGATGGCTTGGATAATCCTTCCAATGTTTTGGGTACTTACCCAATTGATGATTTAATGATCAGGGATGATAGAAGAACAATTTACGAGGTCAATCGGCGTATTTCTGATAATCAATATATTATGAATCCTGACTTTCAGCGTGATTTCATTTGGGATGTCGATAAACAAAGCAAGTTAATTGAATCTGTGTTAATGCGAATACCATTGCCGGTATTTTATTTAGCTGAAAACAAAGAAGGGAAAATGATAGTAGTTGATGGCTTGCAAAGACTAACTACATTTTATCGATTTTTAAATGATCAGTTCGACTTGCGCCTAAAGGACCGAAGTGAACTTAACGGCAAGAAGTTTTCTGATTTGAGCAACAGATTGAAGAATCGTATCGAAGACTTTAATCTTACTCTTTATATTATCACTGAAGGCGTTCCCGAAACTGCACGAATGGATATATTCGAGAGAGTTAATGGAGGGATTCCGCTTACACGCCAGCAAATGAGAAATTGCCTGTATATGGGGGAAGCAACGAAATTTTTGAAAAACGAAGCAAACGAATCTGGATTTCTAGAAGCTACGGGGCATAGCCTAAACAAAAGTACAATGCGAGACAGAGAATTTGTGAACAGATTCTGTGCATTTCAAATTCTAGGTATTAAAGACTACCGAGGAGACATGGACGATTTTCTTGCTATATGCTTGCAAAAAATGAATAAAATGGATGACCACCAACTAGAAAAGTTGAGAATTGAATTTCGGCTAGGTTTGGAAAATAATCTATTTTTGTTTGGGGACCATGCTTTCAGAAAGCATAGTCCCAACCAAAATAGGCGTGTTGTAATTAACGCTTCGCTATGGGATGTGATGTCAACAACTTTGTCTCATTTTACGACTGAGCACATTAAACTGAATGCAGACGAATACCGTACTGCATTTTATGAAATGATTGATGAATCCGAGTTTCATGAAGCAATATCATTTGGTACAAACAATACTGTGAAAGTTCAAATCAGATTTGAACGTGTTCGAAAGTTGAACAAGGAGATACTACATGCTGTCCAAGATTGAACTTGAAAATTTTAAATGCTTCGATTCATTGAAGCTTCCACTAAGTCCTCTAAATTTGCTTTCAGGAACTAACGCATCCGGCAAGTCTTCCGTACTTCAAGCAATTGCTCTTTTAAGTCAATCTATGCGTGAAAACGAATGGTCAGATCAATTAGCATTGAACGGTAACTTGGTTCAACTCGGTACAGTCGGAGATGTAATAGATTTGGTTGGTGGACGTAGTTCTTTTTCTATTTCTATATTGGATGATTCGGAATTATATATTTCATGGAGATTCGAAGGAGAACGAAATTTCATGTCTATTGATATGGAGCGAATCATTTGTGAATACAGAGGCAATATAATCATTGATGATATCCCACCATTTTACCCTAGTAAACTTTTCCAATTAATGCCCACTACGACTTTAAAAGATGATAACCATAAAGATTCAATTTATCTACTTTTAAAACGACTGAGTAAACTTACATATTTAACCGCTGAGAGACTGGGGCCTCGCGAAACTTATCCGTATAACGATATTCTGTCGGATGATTTTGTGATTGGGCCTAATGGCGAAAATACTGCAAATGTGTTATATTCAAATCAATATAAGATTGTTGAAGATAAGCTAATTCACAAAAAAGACATTTCACATACACTTACTACCCAAGTAATAGGTCATATGAACCGCTTTTTCCCAGGTTTCGACTTGGTAAATAAGCCTATAGACTATACCAACATGCTAAATCTGAGAATTCGAACATCATCAAAACTAGATTTTCATCGTCCTGTGAATACAGGATTCGGTATAACTCAGTTACTGCCAATTGTAGTCGCATCATTATCAGCTGAAAAGGATGACATATTGATAATTGAAAATCCTGAAATACATCTGCATCCAGCCGGTCAGTCGATGGTTGGTGAATTTTTAACGGAAGTAGCTTCTGCTGGAGTCCAAGTTATTGTAGAAACACACAGTGACCATGTATTGAACGGAATCAGAAGAGGTGTTAGAAACAAAATTATAGACTCAAACGACGTATCATTGGTCTTTTTTCAACAACGAGCAATTGAGGAAGAAGTAAACTTTCCGCAAGTTCAAATCATCGCAATGGACAAAGAAGGAAATCTTGATGCATGGCCTAACAATTTTTTCGATCAGCTTGAAAAAGACCTGACCTACATCGCCGGGTGGAGCTAATTGTGGATATATTTTTCAACGATCTTTCAATACACAGCCAGTTTCACTCAGATGAAGAGTTTCGAAGGGCACTACAGATTTTATTAGAAATTGTTTTTACTGCAAAAACCTATCATAGAACAGTTTATTTCAAAAAACAAAAAATGTTAGAAATTGAACCGATAAGAAATTCTAACTTTATTCAAGTTCTAAATAGATGTTCAAATAATGAAAGCAAATTGGCGTTTTCATTACTGTCACGCAATAAACCATTCTGGAACGAAGATTGGGATCATTCTTTAGACGAAATATTTAAATTCAACGACAAGGTGGTCACGGGTTCAGGAATTGGTGAAGCTGCTTTTCAAAGGTTTCTCGGTAAAGATTCTAGTCTTGTCAGTATTACACCATCTAATTGGGATTTTTCACCAGTTGTAGTCAATTGGATTCGCACTAATGCAACTGAAAAAAAAGTATGCTTGGATAACTGGCGAACACAAAGTGAATTGGAAGAAAAACTTCGAACGATGATCTCCCCACCTAAAAATTGGCATGAACTATCTCAGTATTCAAAAGAACAATTCAAAAATTTGATTTTCAGTGAAAATTGTTTCAAAGGTTTGTTCGGAGTGCCATTCAAATCAAGTTCAGCAGAACGAATACAGGAAATGTTTGAAATTTTGAATGAATTTGCAACTTGCTTTGATTCAAACGGCAATCGTACTGCAAGAGGTAATGAAATTTATCAAAATTATTTTACGAAAAGGGCGTTATTTTCAGATTCATCCAATACGGAGAAGAATAAATTTAGGAAAGAATTAACATTTCCACATCCCGTTAAAGCAGGCGAGAAACTGTTTTGTCCATGGCATGGAAAAGAGCAACACCTTACCCTGCGAATGCATTTTGAATGGTCAAATGTTAAAAACAAAATAATATATATCGTGTATGTTGGAAATAAATTGACAAAAACTTGAATGACGCTTTCGAATCATAAAGCATTCAATTTGATCTTGACATTTTTCGTAGCACAAATTTGCTTTACTTGATTACCTAGAGCCCCTTCCCGTTAAAGAACCACATAGAAGACGTGAGTTGCGACCTACCGGGATCTTTGCTAAAATGGCTGCATGAACAAACATTCGCCCCGCCAGTGACTCCATGAGCAACAAGAATTTTTCCTCGAATCCGCCAAATATCGAATTTGATGTGATTGACACGATTCTAACCGAGCGTGCGAAAAGCCTTTTTTCAGATATTCCTGCATCGGATCTGGACATGCTGGTCAGCTTGGCCTGGGAGATTTGGTTCAAACAACGCCGGCGGCGCGGTGAGGAGGAAACCCTGTTGCTGTGGAGGTTGATCGCATCTCTGGCTACAGGCAACGGTACTTTAATAGACTCGGACGGTCTGTACATGAATGTGGCGGGCTATTTAGTTCTGGAGCGGGAAGCAGCACCATCACTGCGCATGAGCGACTATCTGAAGCATTTAGGGACAACCGAGGTGAAGGGTTTTCAACAATTGGCTCGGAAGCTTTGTACAAAGGTGGCACCGTTTGCAATGAAACGTGAGATTGAGCGTCAAAACTACGTATCGGTGTTTGTAGACCGCACCGGAATTGAAATGAAAGGGGAGGTGTTGGAGAAAGCTCGTAAAAGCTACGACGGCAAAGAGTATTGGCTGCAATGTGCTTTCATTGGTGACTTGTGGGTAAGTGGTTGTCTGTACAAAGGAGGTGTTCATGCGGACAAGGGCTGGCGCAAACAGCTGGAGAAAGATGTTGCGCCGTTACTGAGTGCGTCGGATTCGGTGTGGGTTCGCGCTGACAACCCCTACTACAATCGCAATTTTGTCAATTACTGCAATGAGAAAGGATGGGACTATTCGGTGAGCGTGCCCCATGCAACGTGGAAAGATCCGTTACTGGAACAGGTCGAGGGGTTGCCGGCATCGGCGTGGACAGATCTGGATAAGAAACGTACAGAGCGGGCGGCGGTCGTAACTCATCGTCCAACAGGCTGGCAACGCAAGCATTCATATGTTGTGGTTCGGACAGTGGTGGAGAATGGGCAACCTTTGATGTTTCCGCACGATTCGTTGATTTTGGTATCGCGTGACGACTTGTCGGCGGAAGAGTTGTTGTTGCGTCATCGCGGCAAGCAAAAACTAAATAATGTGTTGAAGGGACCGTTGCAGGATTTGGGCCTTCATAAATCGCCGAGTCACCGATTGTTTATCAATCAAGCGTACTATGCATGTGCCCAACTGGCTCAGGTTCTGCTACGTGTGGTCGAATACCGGCTATTTCCGTAAACGGCTCAGGTACACGGACTTCAATCGTCGAAACGCGTCTTCATCCGAAGTGTCGACCAGCTGATGTGTCATGGACGAACTTGGCGACCAGACTTGAACTCGCGCAAAATCAACCAAGGACAGCATGCTTTGATTAAATGATTGAAGCGGCATTTCTGAATTGCTCTTTTGTAGTGCAAAATACGCATTTTCCATGACTTTCCGCAACACTTTTTGAAATCCCATGTCTGTAGGGTAACTACATCATATCATCTGACACTTAACAGGAATCCGGGATGGTACAGAGAATTTGAATTGGTACGAGACAGCACTTGCATCAGCAACAATCGTTCAGGCCTGATGTGCACGGGGCACCACATCACCCCGCGGAACATTGATTTTCTTTGCCCATCATTCCCTCCTTCATGTACAATCTTGCTGTTGTTACATCTGTCCTACGCTCATAGTAGGGTCAAGTTGGCCGTAGTGGCCGGGAGGAAGCAATGAGGATGGCAGTAAGTATCTGCCTGACTGCGAAGCAGAAGAAGCTGATGATTTGGGCCTCGGGGCGCAAGAATTTGTGGCATTTGGCGGAGCACACCAGAAACTCTCTTCTTGCGGCGAAGGAGTTGACTGAAGTTAAATTGTTTCATAGCTTCAAACTGTACCCAGACCCGAACTTTGTTGACAAAGTGCACGATGTGCTGGAATGGATTAACCGGCGCAAATGAATCTTTCTGCACTTCATACCCACCAACTCGTCGTTGACACCATTGGCGGAAGGTCTTTGCAAAGCTTACCACCAAGCACCTCAATCGTGCCGTATACACCTCGGCAGATCTCCCAGAAACCCGCTCCACGTACGTGGACAGTAACAACAATCTGTGGTCATTCGTGTGGCCCCAATTCGCCGACAAAATCTTAGAGAATATCGAGCATGGCAGTAAGGCGATTCCAGCGCACTAGACATTATCTATAGTATGATATAGTAAGGATAGTCCACTAAAACTAGTCTCTTGCATTTAACGGATCAATTGTATCTAAACATTTACCAACACTACAATTTCAAAATTACTTTCACTAATCAAAATTTTAATCAAATCGAATTGCAATTAAAGACATGCTCCCACTAACTGAAAATTTTAAAGAATTTATATGGAAAGTGTGGAATGACTTCAAAACGATTTTTATTCGAAATGATAAAATCAAATTAAATTCAAACACAAATTCTACTTCGAAGAAACCAAATTCTAAAATAACTCAACCATCACCTGAAAAAGGGGTACCTGTACCGATCCAAAAAAAGAATAAACGAAAATCAAAACAGAAAATCGAGAGACAGCCATGGGAAATTGGTGGTAGACGAATTTCTCATGGACCCCGGGGATCCAAACCTAGTAAATTTGAGCGCACACCAAAACTAATCTGTCGAGAAAATAGAACTAGCTCGATATTTGATGTGATATTGGTTGTACCTGAGAATTGTCCTGTTAATAGTATTCTTCTAAACAACAAAGAACTAAGTAAAGGAAATCAAAAGGGTGAATATATTCTACGCTCTTATTCTGGAAAATTGACTATTGACCGTACTAACGGAAAAAAATTTGAAATTGATCTTCCAAAAGAGATCCCTTTGATTTTCAAGTTGAGAAAAAATTGGATAGGAGATGGAAAATGCCAAAAATATTTGACAAAAGGATACTTTGTTGTAATTGCCCCAAAGCGATTGGCACGTTTGGGCACTGCTCCGGCTGAAGACATTCCTTGCTCTGATCGTAACTTTCAAGCACATTTTTTCTATGTAGATGAAACACATGAGGAAACTGGTTTCAAGGGATACTGCATTCCTCTCAGTAAATATTGTCTAAATCTTGAAGGAATGGTCCTGCCCGACAAATCCGACGATGGAGAGTTGTTTATCCAAAACCCGCCAATTCTTACATCTGATTCAAATGTGAAGTGGGCACGAGTGGGATACGAAGGAATAAATGCCTGGGGTCAAAATTTCAAGCCAAATGAACAGCAAGTGAGTGATGTGCTAATAGGCGAATGCGGACATTTTTTCATTCGAGTGTACGATGAAGAAATAAATTTGCTGGATAGCGATCAATTTCGATTCTCATCAACATTGAACCGTATCCTTGTAGACGGAAAATTGTACGAGGATGATGACAAACTTATTCCACCTCCAAAGGGAGGTCATAAACCTACAACACTTCGGTTTGTAGATACCAATGATAAGAATATTGTTCCTCTCGATAAAAATTTTGATGGAACAGTGAAGGATGACGGGGCAGTATTTTTACACCCTGTTCCCGGTAACGATACAACCAAGTGGAAACTGCCGTCAGGCCAAGACTATGTTTCAGTGGTTGTTGATTTGCAACGAATCTGGTGGCAAAAAAAACTGCCCGAAGAAGAATCGACCGAATGGCTCGACAAGCCAATTGAATTAACGCGTGAAGAGTTTCGCGAACTGGCAAAAAAGAAAACTGTCCTCAAATTCCTGCCCAAACGTTCAAATGGAAGTCTGAGAATTGGATTCGATGACAAGTTGGACATCAAGCGAAACATTCGAGATGAAATTGCACTATCCGATTTCTTGTACCATAAACCAATAGCTGAACCGTCAAGCGAAGAATCAATTCTCAAGATTCTGATCGACGATTCGAAAATCGACTTGATTTTGATTACAGCCGACCAATTTACAATTCCACCAGCGTTAGACCGTATCCTTGTAAACGGAAAATTGTACGAGGAGGATGACAAACTTATTCCACCTCCAAAGGGAGGTCATAAACCTACAACACTTCGGTTTGTAGATACCAATGGTAAAAATATTGTTCCTCGTAGTGACAAAAATATAGATGGAACAGTGAAGAATGACGGGGTGGTATTCTTGCAGCCTGTTCCCAGCAATGATACAACCGAGTGGAAACTGCCGTTAGGCCAAGACTGTGATTCAGTGGTTATTGAATTGCAACGAATCTGGTGGCAGAAAAAACTACCAGAAGACGAAACTGGCGAATGGTTCGACAAGCCAATTGAATTGACACGCGATGAGTTCCGCGAACTAGCAAAGAAGAAAACAATTCTCGAATTCCTGCCCAAGCGTTCAAATAAAAGTCTGAGAATTGGATTTGATGACAAGTTGGACATCAAGCGAAGCATTAGAGATGAAATTGCACTATCCGGGTTCATGTACCATAAATCAGTAGCTGAACCGTCAAGCGAGGGATCAATTCTCAAGATTCTAGTCGACGAATCGGAAATCGACTTGATAGTGATTACAGCCGACCAATTTACAAGTCCGCCGGCGTTAGACCGTATCCTTGTAAACGGAGAATTGTATGAGGAGGACAATAAACTTATTCCACCTCCAAAGGGAGGTCATAAACCTACAACACTTCGGTTTGTAGATACCAATGACAAGAATATTGTTCCTCTCGACAAAAATTTTGATGGAACAGTGAAGGATGATGGGTCAGTATTTTTGCACCCTGTTCCCGGTAACGATACAACCAAGTGGAAACTGCTGTCAGGACAAGACTGTGTTTCAGCGGTTATTGAATTGCAACGAATCTGGTGGCAAAAAAAACTGCCCGAAGAAGAATCGACCGAATGGCTCGACAAGCCAATTGAATTAACGCGTGAAGAGTTCCGCGAACTAGCAGAGAAGAATACAATTCTCAAATTCCTGCCCAAACGTTCAAATGAAAGTATGAGAATTGGATTTGACGACAAGTTGGACATCAAGCGAAACATTAGAGATGAAATTGCACTATCCGATTTCCTGTACCATAAACCAATAGCTGAACCGCCAAGCGAGGAATCAATTCTCAAGATTCGAATCGATGATTCAGATATCGACTTGATAGTGATTTTAGCCGACCAAGAAGTTGATGAAAACTATAATCCTAAGGTATTTGGTGGAGATTCTCGTTTCCGTCAAGGCAGGGGTTTTAGCAAAAGCGAAGTTGAAAGAGCGGGTATATCAATACAGGATCTGAGACGCTTGAATTTACCTTTCGACAAGCATCGGAGAAGTTCTCATATAATCAACATCAAACTGCTGAAAAAGGTCAAGACTGATGCCTAATGCAAACCAAATTGATTCGTGGGTTAAAACGATTCAAGACCGCTATATCAATTACCTGAAAACTTCATTTCATTTTAAAGATCCACATTTGCGCGAATCATTCGAAAAGGCACTTGGAGAAAGCGACAAGCTCGTAAAAGGCCCTTTTGCAGAACCGGTTCAAAAATACAAAAAAGGAATCAGTGAACTAGAGTTGGTGGATAAATTTTTCGCCGACGAAGGAAAAGATTTGTATCCACTGTTCAAAGGACGAACTCTATGGACTCATCAGCAGAAATCAATACAGTTGATATGCGAAGAACAAGGTAATGAGAATCAACGTAATGTAGTTGTTGCTACTGGAACTGCCAGCGGTAAGACTGAAATCTTTTTGTACTCCATAATTTTTTCCCTCTACAAGCAATTTCTTTCAGGCACATTAAATGAACCTGGAGTAAGAGCGCTCATTCTATACCCGATGAATGCACTTGCAAACGACCAGCGGCAAAGACTTGGAGAGTATTGCAACAGACTGCGGAACGGCGGCTCAGAGTTTTGTCCCACATTTGGCCAATACATTGGACAAACTCCTGAAAACAGAAGCGACTATAACCGCAATGCTTCATCTCGTGAAATGGAGCGTCTTCAGGGAGAACTGGTATTTCGGGAAGAAATGAGAGAAAACCCACCTCACATTCTCCTGACGAACTACTCTATGCTCGAATATCTGCTAATTCGCCCTGATGACAGTCCGTTGTTCGACAGGGGTAATGGTCGGCATTGGCAGTACATCGTACTGGATGAAGCACATCAGTACAGAGGAACCAAAGGCATGGAAATGGGTATGCTGATACGTCGATTGAAACAAAGAGTGTGCGACGGCGGAAGACAGGAACCCTTCAGGTGTATCGCTACAAGTGCAACCATGTCATCTGGAACTGGCAAGGATGATAAAGAGGCAGTTGCAAATTTTGCCGAGGGGCTTTTCGAAGAAGATTTTTCCTCGGAAAGGGTAATATTTCCTGAACTTGAAAATTCCGGCAATCAAAAAGGGATAGCCGATCAAGCAACCAAAGTGGGGCGCTACCATGTCTTCGCACGGGCACTGGAAGGTGTGTTTCTAGTCCAGGAAAATGGAAAAGACAAGGTAGCACTGAATCGTGTCATTCCTGAAAATCAATCCATGCCGCACGAAATTGCATTATGCAATGAATGCGGTCAGCATTACTATGTCGGCAAAGAAAAAGCAGGACACTTGGCTGAAGCCATGCGAGACCCGAGCCATGATGGTTTTGGTGTTGATTACTACCTGCCATTATCTCGTGAATCTGAAAAGCACACTCACTATTTTTGCAAGTTCTGCGGAATGCTTTCCAAATCCCCACTTGATTGCGGTTGCAATTCTTCCATCTATGTACAGAAGTGTAAAAACCATAGCAAACATCCCGACCAATTGGAAAAGTGCGAGGTCTGTGGGTACCAACGCGGAAGCTTGGGGGACCCGGTGCAGGAAATCGTATATGGGGCAGACGGCCCAAACGCA
The DNA here is from genome assembly GCA_965200765.1 of Arenicellales bacterium. Classification (GTDB taxonomy): domain Bacteria; phylum Pseudomonadota; class Gammaproteobacteria; order Arenicellales; family JAJDZL01. The sequence continues at coordinate 3,121,623 of OZ241380.1, read as the reverse complement.
GTGATTGCAACCGCTTTGCACGAACTGCTTCCTGAAAATTCCCGAAAAATACTGGCATTTGCTGACGGCCGACAAGAAGCTGCCTTTTTTGCTTGGTATTCGGAAAAGTCTTATCAGAATTTTCGGGATAGAAATTTAATTCTGCGCGCTGTGAAAGCATTTGCTGTAGATCCAGAAGGGTTATCAATCCTTGATTTATCTCAACGGCTTTACCAACAGTGGGACAATTTCAACCTGTTTCAATCAACACAATCCAAAGAAGCCAAGAATCTAGAAGTACTTGTTCGGGTTATCAGCGAAGCGGTGTCTAGTGAGAAACGACTATCGCTAGCAGGAGTTGGCCTCGTGAAATGGTTTGTCAAGCTACCCAAAGGACTTCATCCTCCGAATTTAATGATGGAGCCTCCTTGGAACCTTGACTTGGTCGAAGCGAACACGCTGATGTGCTACCTGCTTGACACAATGCGTAGCAACCTGGCAATTTCACTGTCAAAACTCGATACTCCATTGAATTGGGACGATGTTTCACCCTATCCACAAATAGCATATTGTATTGGAATACCGGGAAGACGCCGAAATGTTCGTCAATGGGGTAGCAAGTTATCAGGGCCAGTAAAACACTTTCTGGCAAGATTGCTAGCAAACACAAACTTGCCAGAATCGGTAAAAATACAAAAATCAGTTGAGCTTATGGAAACTTTGTGGGATGCAATTCATTCGCATGACAGAAACTTGCCTGAAGCAGAACAATTGCTTGTTAAAGCAAGACATGATGGAACATTCCAACTTAATATTGCTTGGTTGCGGTTGTCCAAGGCAAACGGGGATGAATTGTTTGAGTGCAATACATGCGCAATTGTTACTAGCTTTTCAATTCGCAATATATGCCCGCGAAATTATTGCCCGGGTGAACTGGTGCAGGCAAACAAAGAGTCATTGCAACAGAATCATTATCGATCATTGTACGAAAGTAAAAATCTTCCTCCAGATTTTAAAGCAGAAGAACATACGGCGCAAATTCAGAGCGATGAAGCACGGGAAAAACAAAATAAGTTCAAGAGTGGGGGAATTCACTTGCTTAGTTCTTCAACAACCTTTGAGGTTGGCGTGGATTTGGGCGATCTGGAAGTAGTGTTTCTTCGCAATGTACCACCGGAACCATTTAACTATGTTCAACGAGTTGGTCGAGCAGGTCGCAGAGAAAACCCTGGACTGGCACTTACATATTGTCGTCGTAATCCGCACGACTTGTACCATTACGAAGACCCAAAAAATAGAATTCTACAAGGTTCGGTAAAGCCTCCTCAACTACAGTTGAAAAATGAAAAAATAGTTTCTCGCCATTTGGTAGCAGTAGCACTGTCCTCTTTTTTTAGAGCAAACAACAATCGTGAGAGATTTAAATGTGTTGGGAATTTCATTAAAGATTGGAAAAGTCCTAGTGCGTTAAGTGACTTCAAGAATTTCTGTAGAGGAAATGATGAATTGAGAAAATCGCTTTGCAAACTTGTTCCACAAGAAATATCGGCCTTGGCAGACAGTCTTGAAAGTGATTCCTGGGTTGACAAGATTGCTGGATCAGATAGCCGCTTTGCGCAAGCAGAAGATGAAGTGTGCGAAGACCACCGTAGTTTGAGCGAACTTATGCAGGAACAAATTAAAGATAAAAAGTTCCACCATGCTGGAAATACTCAAGAGAGACTGGATACAATCGAATCCGAATCTACACTCACCTTTCTATCCAGAAAAGCCATAATTCCAAAGTACGGATTTCCGGTGGATGTAGTTGAACTGGATACACATGCAAGGAAGGACAGAAATTCTTCGCAAGTATCGTTGCAACGAGATTTGTCCCTTGCTATCTCTGAATACGCTCCGGGCGGCAAGGTGGTTGCCAATAAACTGGAGTGGAAATCTCACAGCGTGAAAATGATCCGTGGCAAGAAACTGCCTGTCAATTATTACACGTATGATGATGCTAGAAATTTTAGACAATCCAACGTTTCGAATAACTATCCCAACAAGTACATGTCGCCAATATTCGGGTTCGTTACTCCTTATTTTGATAAACCCAAAGAACCAGTTCGCAGATCTCAACGGTTGTACACGACGAGACCATTCTTTCATGGATTCATGGACGATAACCCTAATTTTGACACGAAACAATTTCTTGGGGTAAAAGTGAGAAAGGCGCTTCCAGGCAAATTAATTATTCTATGTGAAGGGAAAAACAAAAGAGGATTCTACATTTGCAAACAATGCGGAAGCCATCATACAGAGAAAACAGGGTCGCACAAGAATTCAAATAATAAAAACTGCAACGGGACACTGGGCAGATACTCTCTCGGCTATGAGCTTGTTACTGATGTACTTCGTCTGCAATTTCAGCATTTACACGAAGAATGGAATGCTTACTCACTGGCATATGCAATTCTATTGGGTGCCGCGAATACCCTTGAAGTTCCAAGCAATGACATGGATGTCACCATTACCTCAAAAAACGATTTAAATGAAACCGAAGTTGTTTTGTATGACAACGTGCCAGGTGGTGCCGGCTTAGTCGCTCGTTTTGAAGAAAAAAAGATATTCTTGGAGATGCTGAGAAATGCCAGAGAACAAGTTTCAGGTAACTGTGGGTGTGATGAAAGTTGCTATGGTTGTCTACGTAGTTATCGCAACCAGTTCGCACATCCTAACTTGGACCGCAGAACTGCCCACAAATTTCTTGATAAAATTCTAAACCAAGTAGATTAGTATCTCCTTCACCCTTGGATTTTATATTTCATGATTCGCTTTACTACATTGACAGTGTGAAAGCATTCGCCGGATCGTCCTGAAACGGCCAGCATCAGGCAGGACCGCATTTAGCCCCTTCCCCAAGACCAGTACAGTAGGCAAAGCCCGGACTAGGCACACCAGTGTCACCGGCTATTGCTACCAGCTCGGGCTGTCACCTATATACTCCGAAACACCCATCCTGTATACGCGGTCAAAAGCGTGTTGGTCACATCAAAGTTGATTTTAGGCTGTTTCGAGTGTATATTGTTGTTATCCATGATGTCACCTGCTGAGTGATGGTTTTACATACCACTGTATTAGCAGAAACCACAGCAGGTCATATCTTTCACACCTTTCGCTTGGTTTTTTAACAGAAGCCAAGAGTCAAGAACACTGAAAACAAATCAAAGAGGTAATCTACAAATTATGAAAATTGTCATTCCATGTGCAAACACAAAGTTCCCTGTTAAGGGTGGAAACTTTCGCGGGTTTATGCGAGACAAAGATGGCAAGCCTGTAATGTTTGTGGACAATCCACAACTGGCACCCAAAGGGGGACACTTACGCTATGTGTCTCCCAATTGCTATTATGACGACACTATGACATTTCGAGACAAGCTGAGTTCCTACAACGACAGGTTCGAATCCGATGGCTACAATCCTTTGCATCTGTTGCCAGCTTACAAACTGTTCAAGAATCCAATATACAGAGATCTTGTGGAGTCTGAAAAATATGGAAAGGATGGAGTTTACATATTCTCAGCTCCTTGGGGGATTGTTCGCGCAGATTTTCTGCTCCCGATGTATGACTTGACATTTTCTTCAAATCAAAATGTTGAGGAATACATGAGAAGGGGTCAAGACGATACTTACAACGATAAAGACTTTAATCACTTGGACAATAACAGCGACGAAACTTTGAACTTCATAGGTATCAGGAGTTACATTCGGCCGTTTCGCTGGTTAACTCGAAACTATCGAGGGAAGAGGGTGGTCTACTTCAAATCACAAGGGTCTCGGAACTTTTCCAGAGATGTTGAATTCGTGAGATGTGGTGTCAAAGGAACACAGAATTGGCACTATCAATGCGCTAGGAAAAAATTGAATTCACAATGCGATTGTAATGACAACAATAATCAATTTGATGCTACTCCCTTGTCAAAGTTTGAACCTGATCCTGTTCCGGAATGTAATGATTCAAATACACTACTTCTTCCTAGCCTTGTTATTAAAGGTTTTAGAGGGTTTCGAGAATTAGTTATTCCAGAATTAGAACGAGTAACCATATTTTTCGGTAAAAACAGTGTTGGTAAAACTTCCGTTATAGAAGCAATTCAGTTGTATGCAGAACGCGGACAGTTTAATGTACTTTCGGGGATTTTGAGCGCACGAGATGAAATTATATCTGTAAAAACCGAAAATGCTGATACTGTTCACATTTCAGATTTCACTACCTTGTTTTATCGTAGTGATTCTAATGAATCACCAGAGGTAGTAATAGGTCCAAATAACCATTCACCGAAGTTAACAATAAGTCAAACTTCCTTATCTCCAAAAGAAGCGGCAATTTGGGAAAACTATTTTTCTAGCGATGGTTCATTAGATTACAATAAAGCGCTCGAAATATCATTTGGTACTAGTGTCTACAAGATACCTTGGGAGTTCTTAGAAAGTCGAAAAGTTCGTCGGCTTGGTAGAATTCAAGATTTGCTACATGAGACTTATAAAATTAACGTGAAAGAATTGAGCACTATAAAGTACCAAACTTTAGGACCTCATATTTCCGATATGGATAACTTGGCGAATTTGTGGTATACTATTGCTCTAACAGAGTACGAAGAGTTGATCGCTGATGCCTTCACCAAAGTACTAGGTGTCCAAACAGAGCGTTTTGCAGTAGTTGGAAATAACGAACCTCAGAAATCAAATCGGCGTCGATTTTTAGTTAAAATCCGTAGCCAATCAACACCGATTCCATTAGCAAGTCTTGGAGATGGAGCAATAAGGTTGTTCGGTACTGTATTGTCAATGATTAATAGCCAAAACGGATTCTTGTTTATTGATGGGGTAGAGAACGGATTACATTATTCCATTCAAGAAAATTACTGGAAGTTGATATTCGACACGGCAAAGGAATTCAATGTTCAAGTTTTCGCTACAACACATAGCTTCGATTGCATCACAGCTATTTCAAATATTCTGGAGAATTCTGAGTATTCTAGCATCAATGCTGTTCGACTCTTCGATGATGGAAAACAAATTATTTCTTATGAATTTGATCAACAAGATATTGAAATAGCGGGCAAAAGCAATATTGAAATTAGATAAATGTTGGCAAATTGACTCAGAACAATAGAATGAATAGCTTTGAACCAAAAGCAATGGCTTTCTTGTAAGTCAAGATGACGAACTCTCTGTAGCACGTCTTCAGAACAATCTTCGATGAAATTTGTCTGTTCCAGAACTATTCTATTGCGGTTCCGAGCAGTCTGACGCGTGTCGGTGCATTGGAAAGCCTAGATGCCGGCTCATATTGCAAGCGATGATGTCTGCACGATTGAAGGCGATGATACTGACACGCAGAGATTCGACCGAGGACAGTACGCGGCATAGAATCGTACCTGCCTTCACCTTATGAAAGTTTTACTTTTTCAATACATCGAACCAGAACAGCCAAATCACTCTAACAGCTCCATTTCTTGTAAAAATCGAGAGGCCTCGGTGATACTTCCCTTTGTTTCTTCTGAATGAGTGAGAGTAACTATTTGCTGAGCTCGAGTGATTGCCGCATAACAGTTCCTGCGTTCTTCCACCATCTCCTGACTATCTTCACCCTTGTTGATTGCTTGCCAACACGGAAAATGATTTTCTACCATGCCAATCAAATAGACATGATCAAATTCCATTCCTTTAGATGAATGAATCGTATAACAGGGTACAGCACTTTCAGGTGGCGTTGAGTACTTTGGGCGATGGTCCAATTGCTGTAGGAAGCTGTTCAAGGATAAATTCTGATTGCTCACTATAAAATCAGTTTCTAGTTCAATCCAAGTTTTCTTCTCTTCGTCGTATTCGTTGAGTTGTTGTTCAAACTTGGAAACAGAATATATTGTGTCAAGCCACTCGAGTGCGGTTTCACTAAACGTCTCGTAATTCAAATGATCGATCAAATTCACTAGTGAAATACCTACGACACTTCTAGCAGCGTCAGACAAATTATTGGTATTTAGAATTTCCGTCCTCCAAGCTCGAAGAAAATCAAGTTTCTCTGCATTTGCTTGAGAAACGATGCTTTCTACATCAATATCGACTTCTTCTATTGCACTAAATGACTCGCAAACAATTCGTAAATACTCCTTGTTGTTTCTAGAATTTGCAAGGTGTAATATATTGTGTAGCCACTTCATCGGTTCACTATCAAACTCCAATTTTTGAACTCCCGTAAATCCTCCAACACCAGAACGATTCAATGCCTCGACAGCGGTAGTAAGAAGTCTATTCGTACGTGCAAGAACAACAAAACTGCCATGGGATTTTGATTGTTGCTTCATGATGTCTTCAGCAACCCACTTCACCTCTTCATTAAAATTAGAGAAATTTTGAACTCGAACTATTTGTGTTATTTTTGTTGACCTACGAGCAATCGAAAGACCTATATTCCCATAATTGACAGTGCTATTGGATATAAGTTTATTTGCACATTCAACAATCTCTGGTGGACATCGATAGTTATCTGGCAGCAGTATCACATTCATACCGAATTCACTATTCAAATCTCGAGGCAGATTTGAATTTACACCATTCCACTGATAAATTATTTGACTGCTATCTGCCGCTATAAAAAGATTCTTCGTCTCTGGATTTACTACATTGCGAAGAACTTCGAATTGTCCATAATTAAATTTTTGACATTCGTCTACGCATACATGCGGGTAGATAGAATAGATCAATTTTGTTATTACAGGTAGTTTCTTGAATAGTTCAAGCGTTTCTGCAATTATTGTGGGATAGTCCAGCATATTGGATTTGTTCATTAACGAACGATAGGTCGCGTAAATGCTCGCAAGCAACTCAGCATCACTGAATTTACCTTCAAGAAAGTGAATTGACTGCTCGGGCGAGATGTTGTAATCAACAAGTTGGGTCATTAGGGGAAGAATATCACTGCTAGAACGGTTTATTTTTCCGTTGCTTACCGCCAATATTGCATCGTCCATTACAGCAATTCGATCTGCATAATACGGCAGAATTGTAAAATCTGGCTTTATATTTATATGATGACCGTGCTGTCTTAGTAAGTCCGCCGCAAAAGAGTGATATGTAGTCACCTTTATTCTTTGTTCAGAATTTGGCAGTAATTCAGTAATCCGACTACGAATTTCAGCGGCCGTTTTGTTCGTGAACGTCAACACTAGAATTTTGTAGTTGTCTCCATGGCTTTGCTCTAGCAAGCGCACAATACGATGCGTAAGTACAAGAGTTTTTCCAGAACCTCGACCTGCCACTACCATTAGAGGTCCATCGCCCCATTCTATTGCCTTACGCTGATTGTCGTTGAATTCACAAGGTTTCACAATTGTCGGGGGCTCCACTCCAGATTTATAGACTAGCTGACTACATCTTCCAATTGCTTTGGTAACTTTCCGGCTTGAATGATCTTTCTTCCAACCCTAGCCAGCATCGATTTCGTATGCTAATGCACATCCAGTCATGCAAAATCCTTGCTGTACTCATGACCTGTCTCCTGTGGCGCTAGCCGTTTTGGTTGTTTACCGAACCTGAAGGCACATCATGCTTCCAAGTCACAGAACAGGTCAATCCATATAGGCTCTTACAGTTGAAAACGGTATGGTAAATTCACCAGTTTCATTTACCTTGAGTCTTGCACTCTTTCAGGTCCTTGCCCACCAGCCATAGGTAGTGGTCAATCTCTTTGAGTTTGAATTTTTCCAGTCCATAGACCTTTATGAACGTCATTAGAACTTCATGGAAAGTCGGATAATCTTTGAGATTGTCCTTTGTGAAATAGGAGAAATCGTCCTCCTGATTGAAGTGCCGAAGCACCTCATCTACAATGCTATCATAGATTGGATAGCCCTCCGGATAATGAAAGCTGCAGTACTTAGCGGCAAACGAGTAATTTCTTTTGGTCTTCTTGTTGTCGGCAATATCGTTCACAAGAGTCAGATCCCGGTTTGCGAGGCGCTGATCGATACTCAGATCAACTATGTGCTTGGCTACGAGTTCAATGTGTGATGAAGAAATTCTCGTTTTGTATCGTTCGTTCAGCGACTTGGCTTTAAACAAAACAACACTTAAACGAACATTATTGGGAAACTTAGAAAACAGTCCCATCAGATAGCTCTCCTTCGGCACATAATCATTTTTTTGCAACACAGCCCACTTCTTAAGGTACTTCGATACCTCTTCGGGAGATGGCTTGTTTGGTTTCATGGCTCCTCCGAATTTTAATTGTTGAAAACAGACATGATACGCGATTTTCTCACCCACAAGGCATGAAAACTCTTGCTGACTTATACTCTGTCCAATTTGTTGTGCAATTGATTCCATGCCGGCACTTCGCTATGACGATTCAAGTCGACTAAAGGTTGAATATGGGATAGCGAAGGGTAGATCCGAGCTTGCCTCGTGGACCACCAGTAATTTTTTGCGACTTTGTGGAGCAAGAATTCTGCGTGTCCAAGAAACATTTCTTTTCACATACAAAAAACTCATGCAACCACTCTTGACATCAGACATGTTTGTTCAGCATTCTGTTGAGTAGCGACTGAATCGGTCTGACCTAGCGATAGAAGTGTTCGTACAGCTTTAGCACCAGATTGCCTGAATAAGTACTGAGTATTCCGCGGTAAAAGTTCCCAGTTTCAGAGTTTGGCACGCAACCATGCCATCGAGGTTGCGTGCCAAAAATCGACATTATCAGTATGCTCAGGGATTTTTTTGCTGACACAGGGAGGTCCCTGAGAGATGAAGAATTTCGTGGAGACTACTGATATACACATGTTGAAAGCCGACGGGCTGATTATCAGCATGCGGCGAAGGCCATGCCGCCTGAAGAGGTGAATGAGCGGCGGCCTTCGCTACACACGGTCATCTACAACTTCAAACACAACATCATCAGCACCTGTCAAAGTGTTTCCGGAAGATCTCTTCAGCAATACGTGGATGAGCTCGCAACTCGATTCAATCACAGATTCCAGGACGGTCACTTGCCGTATCGGCCTTTCTGTCATCAGAATTCAAGCCATCAAATTTGTAATTCCCAGTTTCCCAAGTTTGTACCTTGTTTTTCAATATCGATTGAATTGAGCAGGTGCCTTGGCTCAATATCAACGTACGTTGAATACCCTTGAAAAATTCTTCCGCCTCGGAAAAACTGCTTGGATTTACTTGTTTTCGAAGCGAATTCACTGTTGCCCTGCTACTATGGCCAACATGGCCAAGCGTACGCAACCAATCCGCGAAGTATGTTGTCATTTGATCACTGGACGGAGCGGAAATTTCCAATGACAATTCAAATCGCCTCCAAGAGGCCCGATCGAGCAATTCGGGATGGTTGGTTGCACCAACCAGTATGCAGTAAGACGGTAAATCATCCAACTGGAGCAACAGGGTTGTCACGACTCGTTTAATTTCGCCAGTCTCATGCAGATCGCCCCGCTCCTTCCCAATTGCATCAAACTCGTCGAAAAATAGTACGCAAGGTTCAGTTCGAACATAATCGAATACTCTGCGGAGACGTTGAGCTGTTTCTCCCAAATAACTGGTGACCACAGTTTCATAGCGTATCGTAAAAAGCGGCAAAACCAGTTCGTACGCAATGCATTCCGCAAGTGAAGTTTTTCCGTTGCCCGGCGGACCTACTAGCAATAGATGATGCCGCGGTTCAATACCGTGTGTGCGCAAGATATCAGCTCGCCTTTGCTCTTCAATGAACTCGTCGAGCGCTGTGCGAACTTTCTTGGCAAGATAAAGATCATCCAATTGCCGGTTCGGCTCTCGCCTGGAAATCCCACCGCTATCGTCACGTACACGCAATGCTCCGTTTCTGCCATTTCCACTTCCAGCTGGTCGCGAAGCAGAATTCAGTGCCTTGGTAATTCTCTCTGCCACAACGCCGTGGCGTTTTGCTCTTTCGTCAGCGGCCAGTTTTTCGGCTACAGTACGAACAGCATCTTCATCGCCTTTTACGCCTGCCCTTACCAATTCTACGATAAGGTCACTCCTTGCCATGGGTACAGTTCCATCATTGAAAGTGATTAAATCGGTTTCATTATATAAACTACCTACTTGGTATAAGCAAAAGCTTGTCGTAGCCCTTAGCTCCTGTGTCTCGAAAGTTTTTGGGTGACTAGCCTCAGCGGCCGGTAGTATGGAAAATTTGGGACAAAGCCCCAGAATTGCCGTTCAATCCGACTTCACACCTTAGTCAAGCCTAGCAAATCGGCTACTTCGCCTTCAAAAATTTTCCACAATGAAGTACTCATTGGACAAATTTTGTTGACATTACGCCATATTCCAGTTATTGTATATTCCATGTTCTCGGCGTGTCGGGATGGCGGCCCTACGATGCGGGGACGGGAGTAAGGAAGTTCACAAGTAGTGTTTGCTGTCTGCTCAGAACGATATGCCCGTGTCCAAGTATATCATTCCCAAAGATTTTGGAGGACAGTGAGTGAGCAACACAATTGGACAGTCGTGTCATGAAATAACTCAACAGACTCATGGTTGGTGTGAGTGACGTAGCTATATTCACTGGAGAACGTTGTTTCAATTTGTTAATCAATCTGTGATCAACAAATGAGATTTTGACCTAGGAGGATTCTGAACTAGAAACAAGAAGTTACCAACTGAAAGTTAAAGGACTCCGGGCTGAGCGAGGAGAAATCAGTTCGAAAGAATTGGCAAGTATTTTACTCACACTGTGCAAAACTGCGGAGAGTGTTACACGATTGCTTTCATTCGGAAGCGGTAGTCGTGTAGGTGGAAATCCAAGTTGGTTAGCTGAATCAACAAATTTTACTGTGACAGGGCTGACCCAAGGCTCTACGGTCATTCAATTCAAAGCTCCATTGTTGCGAGATACTACAAAAAATATTTTTGCACCGGAAGATTTTTGGCTAAATCCTCCAGGCTTGGAAGACACAGCACTAGATTTGGTTGCTTATTCTATTGAAGATGCTGGGAATGACAATTCAACTGGTGAATATTACGATGGTTATGTTCTTGAGGCGATGAGAAAGCTAGGGCGACTCACACATAAAGGGGAAGTCCGGCTTGAACTAATACCTCAGGGGTTGGCGCGTGGTAAATTCACTTGGAACAAAACGGTATATCAGAAATTGAGTAATCTAAAACAATCAATACCTAGACCGCAAACCTTCATTGTGAGCGGTCGACTTGACCAGACCAACTACAAGGGTCGATATTTTTACCTCTCAATAGACCCAAATTCAAAAATTTTTGGAAGATTGCAACCAGAATCATTGGATATAGAAGATCTACGCCATTTTTGGGGGAAACCGGCAACCATTGAGGGAATGGTTCATTTCAAAGTTGATGGCAAGCCAAGAATTATTGAAGCCAGAAAAATTTGTGCTCGCTCGGAGGGAGACGAGCTATTTGAAGAATTACCGGAAATTCATCCACTGTTCAGTAAAACGGAGGAAATTCGCGCTCAATCATTCAACATCAGAGACATCTTTGGAACATGGCCAGGAGACGAGACAATTGAAGAATTAATGGCCACGCTAAAGGAACTCAGTTGATGAAGCGTATTGTACTTGAGGGGTGTTAATGGGAATTGTTCAAGGTCCGATGCTGAACAATTGGAACCGAGGCAGACAAAGAAGTACAACCTAGGCGATTAGCAGAAATTCTATCGACCCCAATTCACTCCCAAAACACCTCTGGAGGCACACTTTCTTTTCTGGCTCTTCTTGCTTGTCTGCTTGAAAAAACACCCATACAATTAACTGGAACTTGTTGATTGTTGGTAGCAGTGCAAATCGTTACAATAACGCTTGAAGTTGATTTTTCATAAATTCATCTGGTATCTCCGAAGGCTCATTATAAATTTTTTCTTTATTTTCACCATTTATTGACGAATGACACACCACACATTGATCGCTAACTACACGTACCAAGACAGCTGCTGGCTTGGATTCCGACTTAAAATATATTGATACATCACCATACATCGAAGGATACACTACGGGATCTATTGAAAAGTCGCATAACTTATAAAGTATGCTCTTAGCTAATGCGATCGATTCATCGGAAATTTCAGGATAATTTTCTTCAATCGCTTCTTGATTAATATTCTGCAACTGTTTCAGACAAGCCTCATAAGCCGAATTCTTCTGTGTCCGTTCAAAATTTTTAGAAGATTTCTGTTGCATTTGAATTATCCTCGCCAGTATGCTCAAACAGACCATTAACCTGTATTGTACTACAACTTTTCAGAACAGTTCAATGTAGTTAGAATGGTTTAGCCAAAGAATTTCAATTTCTTGTGCTCAGCAATTCGTATATTGAAAAATAATTGAATAAAAACAATATGATATATGATTTGATTCATTCGTTCATCTGAAATCCGAGTTTTTGGCATGAATCTAACCTTGGACCCTTTGATTGCCAAGACACTCCAGTGTCTTGAGCAATTGAAAAACCCGCACCGCAACCAGAATACATAGTATTGGTTGCAGATGATGATGAACAACGATGATGACGGTTGTCAGCTGTCTATTTCCACTTGCCTTAGCCGTCCCCAATCATACTAGTCCTTTGCACGAGTCGTTTCCTTCGTGTCAATCCGGCTTCAGGGGGCGACACGCAACCACCCGCATAGGGTTGCGTGTCAAAATTCGATATTTTCAGCATGCTCAGAGGATTCTTGCTAAAACTCGGCTTGGAGGTCCCTGAGAGAGGAAAATATCATGGAGAGTTTTATTATGCGCGTGTTGATGTCCGGCGGGTTGACTATTAGCACGCGGTGAGTTTGCGGCTACCTGCCGAAGAGAAACTATTGCATGTAAGTCGAAGCAATGAGAAATTGGCTCAATCACTCAACTCGGTCCGCTAACCTGCAATATAACCCGTCCAGTATCGCGTGCTTGGAACGTGAATTGTTAAAGTTAGTCACTTTCCGCCAATGAGTAGTATCACTAAACGACTACGTTTTGGAATTCCGTTATGGTGACATTCAACGCAATTGAGAAATAAACAGCCATCCAAAGTCCAGGGAGCATCTGTCAGATTGGAATTTGCTCAGTGAAAAATGGAGAGATTCGTTGTCAGTTTGAAACACTGATGAATCCTGAATCCAATTTCAATACTATCAATTTGAATGTCCATGGTATTCAAGATACCGACACTAGAAATGCACCGAAGTATACGGTGAGTTATGCGAGCGAGGTTAAGGCTCAATTTGGGTTCACCATTCTCATTTCGACAAAACAGAATTTGGACGAGTAACAAACAAGTACGGCCATCGTCCACTACCAGTAAGATGGTTGGATAGTGTTAAATTCTCTGTGCTTTTTGCCAAAATACAGATTGCCTCCTCACAAACGGATTTCTAGGCGATATCAGTAAACTATTTTTAATGAAAATTGAAGTGTATAGAGTATGACGTCAACCAAATTTAATTAAGCAACCCACAATTCGTCAGTATCCGACACTTACCTTGCGTTTCTTTGCCCAATTGTTAATTTCATTTTCAGCTGTGCTAAATTGTTGCTGTGTGAATTCAATTTCTTCATTCAACTCTTTAGCATCAACTAATTTGCCTAATATCAAATCTGTTACATTATTATTCAAGTAATATTCACTACTGTTCAACAAATTAACCAATATAGGTACTAGCTGAAGTTGCTTTTTTATCCCATTTTTTCTAATATGAATACAAATAGAAAATAGTTTCCTTCAAGTCCGTCATAGGAGTCTAATCTGAATGCCGGCAGGTATGCCCAATCATATTGCCGGATCTGGTTCCGAGTGCGCAGTATGCGCAGGCGTCGGGGGTATCTTTCATAGGAGATTAAGATGCTAATCGCATTCATCGACAAGATCAACCCCAATTTGTCCAACGCCAATCCGCCGGCCCGGCAGTGCCAGGAATACCGCGCGGAGATCGCCGACCTGGACGAATTCCTGCGGGGCAACCACACCTCGCTGGACCACGACCTGGCCCGCGGCATGCTGCTGGCAGCCGAAGAATGGATCGATTATTCCACCCGACAGAAGGATACCGCCGGCCGCATACGGCGGGCCATCTAGGCGGTGCATGACACCATCAACGCCGAAGGATACAAGAACGTGCAGAGCGTCGCCAATACCCTCGCCAAGGCGCAGTACGATACAATCACGCTGATCGACAAGGCCCGCGGCGAGGGCTCAGGAACGATTGACCGATACCGCGCGCATCGCGGGTAGCGGTATCGATTTTGAAGGCAGAAGTCCGCGAGGCGTCTTTCTCTTGACTTCGGCGAATTAGTACGTATGGTAGTGCCATAATGTTTTATCTGATTATCAACTGATGGAGGAAAATGCAATGAGAATAATCGTTAAATTCGCCATCGCAGCGATGTTGCTTGCAGTGCTGGCCGCATGCGGTGGGGGGGGGGGGCAACAGCCGTCTGTAGGCGGCTCGCAACAACCACGTGGTAATGTTGCACTCAGTGTAACCAATTACGATAAGTGGCAAGTCAGGAGCGTCTCGCAGGCTCGATCAGTCGCACAGGGCGCCGTACCGGAACTCACCTTGGAACAGACAAAGGCGCTGGCCAGGGGTATAAGGAACGGTGCGGATCGTTTCATCATGAGTGCTGTATTGACGAATGACGCCACCACCGGATTCAGACGCAATGCCACGACTTGCAATCGACGTGCATGCAGTTCAGGTGGCAATGTAGTGTCATTGGATATTATAGACCCGGCCGCAATCGAACTTGATAGGCGCGCAGTATACACGCGGTTATTCACCAAGAATGGAGTCGCCGTTTGGCAGGCACGTTCTCAACTTCCGGGTTATCGCCTTCCAGGTTCTTCGACATCCGTTGGTGTCAGGGCATTGACGCTCGGGGGCATTCTGAAAGATAGTCTATTTGGAGTCGAGGCGTACGGATTCTATCAAGGATCTCGATTGGATGGAGTGGGGGCTGCCTCGTATTCATATGGACGCGACCCGGCAGTGGTGAATCCAATATCCAGCGCAACTTGGCGAGGTTCCATGGTAGGCATTGACTACTCCCCTTCG
Organism: Arenicellales bacterium; assembly: GCA_965200765.1. Classification (GTDB taxonomy): domain Bacteria; phylum Pseudomonadota; class Gammaproteobacteria; order Arenicellales; family JAJDZL01. The sequence continues at coordinate 3,106,565 of OZ241380.1, read as the reverse complement.
ACCGCGGGCATGATCCACGGAGATGCCAATATTGACGTGGAAATCAGTGCAACTCCTACGGTCGATGTAAGATTCTCGAACGTGCGGAATCTGGATAATACTAACACACAGTATAATACTATGAACTGGAGTGGTCTTCGGTTGAGGGACGGACGCTTCGTCGGCACCCGGATCGAAGGTTCTTTCTATGGAACCGATCACCAGGAAGTAGGTGGGCACTTCGAACGAGGGAATGTAATCGGCGCCTTTGGGGCCAAGCGCCAAGAGACACAGTAGGAATTTGCGGCAGGTTTTTGCTCATTCCACTGCCGCGGATATTCTACCGAGCGGCAAAGTGACTGGTTTTTGATCTCGAGTTTGAAGATCTAACTATTTGGGAATTATACGGAATACTATACAAATTGCGTAAATGTCAATTTTTGGTACTTGCAAAGCCACTATTTTAGCCTGCTGTCTTCATTCCAAAGTCAAGCGCGGAAAAACGACAGCTGCGTCTTCGAATTTTATTCGGCAGAAAACCACTTTTGATGAAAAATAAACTTGACTTTCTGGTTATTTTTTGATATAAAACCTGTATGATTTCAAAGGTAGTATTCATAGGAAAAAACGTAGCAAGAACTCGCCCGGAAAAGGGTATTGCAAGGGAATTTCACTGACTGAATTGTTTCAAATGTTTTCAAATTATATGGCCGCGGAAAAATGTCGGCGGTTCTATGAACCTGTTTGTCCAAGATACAGTTCCGAACAAGTTTCAATTCGGAAAAACCGCAAGCCAATGCCGTATCATTGCAAGAGTTGCCGAAGGTATTTCAGTGTTCGAACCGGTACTTCAATGGAAGCATCAAATATATCTTTGCAGAAATGGGCGATTGGAATATTCCTTTACACCACCAGTTTGAAAAGGGGTGTCCAGCATGAAGTCGCACCGGGACCTGGACATTGGACAGTCGGCGGCATGGTTCATGCTACATCGGCTTAGAGAGGTTTTTCCGGTTGCGCCGATGTATTTTCAGGCACGGTGGAAGTAGATGAAACTTACATGGGCGGTTTGGAAGGAAACAAGCGCAAAGACAAGAAGCTGAATGCCGGTCGCGGCGGGGCTGGAAAATCCATTGTTGCGGGCATCACGAACCGAGAGACAAACCAAGTAAGCGAAGGTTGTTGAGAATACCAGGCAAAAAACTTTGCACGGGTTCATAGAAGACAATGTAGAGGAAGGTTCAACTGTCAATACCGATGACTTCAAGAGTTATCGGAATCTGGCGTACTACAACCACGGGTTCGTCAAGCACAGTGTCGGCGAGTATGTAGATGAACAGATCCACATAAACGGCATGGAATCTTTCTGGTCAATGCTGAAGAGATCTCACAAAGGCACTTATCATAAAATGAGCAAGAAGCATTTGAACCGCTATGTGAACGAGTTCGTGTTGCGGCACAATATTCGGGAGATGGATACCATCAATCAGATGGAAGCTATCATTGCAGGCATGGCTGGCAGAAGAATCATGTACAAAGACCTGGTGTCCGGCGAAGACGGCAGATTGAATTGACATGTTGGACTGCGATATTGCCAATCGTACTGCTTTATTTGGCGTGATCTTGACCTACTTCGTGAATTCAAGTCGAGCCAAACTGAATCATGTCAATAATAGCGGAACGCGACAATGCGGAACAAAAAGAAAATCAAATTGCCTGATGTGCCTGAAAACAACATTCCCGACGAGGTTCACTTGAAAGCAGGAATGTTCGCCAAGGCTTTCATGAAACTTCCGCCAGTGACTGAAAAGGAATTGAAGGAAAAACTAAAGGATAATAAATAACCCTCAAATTAATGACAAAAATTGTCATTTACTCAATTTGTGTAGTATTCCGTATAATTCCCTTTGTTTCAGACAGCTAAGTGGGTTCGAGCCAAGCAATCCTCCATTATCTGACTCATTTTGAGTTTCACCCTGCAATTCCGGTTCAAGATGATTGTTGAGTAATTTAGAATCACTGCCTTGTTCGACTATTGTCCCTATATTGAAAGACTTAACCATTATCGTTCACCGCACTCAACAATCACATCTTTAGCAATACAAACCATTTGTAGATTTTTATTTGACGATGGCAACTCAAATTTGCTAATTAAAAGAATTGGCGGATCTGCATTGTTTTTCAAAGTATAAAACCGATACCCGAACAAGCGCACTACTGGATTATAGTGAAATGCGTGTGAATAAGAAATTGCGACTGTAACGGCAATTAAGCAAAAGATTGTAGTAATGGGTTGGCTAGTAAACGGATTACTGTCTGATAGAATGATTGGCAACAGACAAACCAAAAGAAAAATCAAGCTTTCGTAGTCCTTTCGCTCAACAGTATATTCAGAATATGAAACTGAAAATATTTCAGCTTTTCTAGTAGTGTAGTTCAACATCGCCCAACAACTACAAACCAAAACGATTGCAATCGACAAAAACACTAATCCAGCAACCAATGAGTTCCCATTTTCGAATTCCTTTATCGAAAATGCAGCAAAAAAAGGAGCAAAAGATGTTCCCGTCAGAATACATTTGGCTAGAAAGTTCAGCATTTGAATACATCAAAGTGTTCGTACAAAAATATCATGTCGTACTAACCAACCCAAGTTCAACAGTTCAAAAGTGGTTAGCCCTGTCCTAGAAGTTCGGCAACGATATTAGGATCTCGGCATCTACGTTGCATCTCATTTTTAATCAACTTATTGATTTCACACAAACAACTGTCATCAACCGAGTTTCATTTGAGCGAATGCACGCTTTGTCGAACTTCAGTATACATGTTACGGAATTACCTGTTGAGATTACAAGTTTAACACAGATAACCGCGGATTGTGCGAATCGTTAATTTGATTCACAGGCTTCCCGGTTGTCGCTGGCTCACCTTTCGAGTCTTGCATTCAGTGCTTCATTACACTGGCCTGTGCTCCTCTGATACTGTGGTTCTTCAAGAGGCCGGCATCCTACAGCGATTCTCGTCAATGAACCGCTGTGTTGTCCACATAGTTGTCTGTCGCAAGACTTTGCTTCATCGAGGAGATGCTGCGACCTATTTGTCGGGTTCAATCCATATCACCTGTAAAAGTCGGACGGATTTTGCCCATTCCTGTGAGTCCTGACCCTTTTCACGGGTTATTTCGCATCAGATGAAGTCGCGATGCACTAGGTCCACTGTGAGAACATTCTGTCAATGACACGACGAAATCTTGAAGTGTTTCAGCGTGGCTTCCAAGACGTCACTCTGGTAGCAACACCTTTGAAACTGAAAATTTACCAGATTGCAACACAAAAATCCGCGTGAAGTCCTTGACATCTTCGGTCACTGAAGGTACACTTTTGTACATCGCCTTGAGCATTTTTTGACATTGTATTCCAAAATTGTCAAAGGCATTACAAATTTGTTCATCATTTAGTAGGAAATCACAATGGCACTTAATCAACAGTGTTTTGAAGAAATTAAGTCTTGGGGATTTGAAGGATTTTTACCTGTATCGACACTAAGGGCAACACTAGAGTCAACAAATCACTTGGATACTGTTCCACGCCAATCCGGTGTATATCTTGTACTAAATCCAACACCAGAAAAACCAGAATCGTTACCTGAGAGTGTTGGTGGCCATTTTAATGGTAAAGATCCCACTGTAACTTCAATATATCTCGAGAAGAATTGGGTGAATGGTGCAAAGATTCTGTATGTTGGACATACTCCTGAGAGAACATTATATGAAAGAATACCCGAGCTAATTGAATTTGGTAGTGGTGAACCATCTGCACACTGGGGAGGGCGGTTGATCTGGCAACTCGAAAATCATAATGATCTACTAATTTGTTGGCTAGTTCATGAAAATCCTGTTGTGATGAGGGAAAAAATACTCAGAGAATTCAAATCCAAATATAGTGTGCTACCCTTTGCAAACCTTAAAAATTGACTTTGACACGTCCCATAAGCATTTGATTTGAAATAAACCAACCTTTGAAGTGAAGCGCGACACTTCAGCTGTCGACCAAAATCCGTATGCCGAGTTAGTGGCCCTGATGCTATTCCGATTCGTGTGTGGTCGCTTGCGAGCGAACGGCAGGCAAACGCCCGGTAGGTGGCTTTCTGCTCCGAAGTGTCGCATAAAGGCAATGCATAGCACCCTCTGCTCTTCAGGTCCACTCTGATGTAGAGTTCCGACGACACAGGTTATCGTGGAACAACTCTGGCAACTCATGCCTCTCATGTTTTTTACAACCCACGCGCTATCACCTGCTCGCCAATAACGCATTCGCGACCTGCAATCTCCATCTTCAAGTACTCCATCGCCACCCTCTCCTAAGAAACCCCTCCTTTCAATCGCTCTCTACTACCCTTGATAACCAAGTCGCACCAGCAATGCAACATCAGCTCCGACAACCCTGCCTCGCGAAACAGAAACACCGCTGTTCCCTCGCGGCGAACCGCTTTCAGTATCCAACGCTTCCGGTCCACACCACTGATTCCGGTTTTTTCCCATAGCCTTCTCTCTTTCTGTTAAAATTTCTTGAAATGGCTACGTGTCCCAGAAAACCAGAGCAACGGCATCGAGAACGAAAAATTGGGTAAGCAAATAGAAGACAAAAGGTCTAGAGGACAGTTTTACACACGTGGGAACCCATTCACACTTCAACCATTCTTGGATTGGTCTGGAGAGATAGAATTGCACTCCAAGCATATATTGGAACCTTTTGCTGGTTCAAACAATATTGTCAAAGCACTACAAGAATCCAATTTATGCAAGCAGTTTAGTTCTTATGACATAGCTCCTGCTGATAAGGAGGTCGAACAGCGAAACACAATCAAATCGTTTCCGCAAGGATTTGAAGTATGTGTAACGAATCCACCTTGGCTAGCTCGAAATTCCGCAACGAGGAGAGGATTGCCTTATGTCAATACGAAATTCGATGACTTGTACAAGCACTGTCTTGATCTATGTCTTAAAGATTGTGACTATGTTGCGGCTTTGGTGCCTGCAAGTTATTTGCAAAGCGGGTTGTTTCGTGAAAGGTTGTCAGTTTACATTTTGCTTCATGATGACAGTATATTCAATGACACAGAGAATCCGGTTTGCCTGGCTTTGTTCAATAAGCAATCGAGTTCTCAAATTAGTATTTATTATGACGACAATTTTTCAGGATATTTGCAAGATTTGGAAGGCAAGATTCCCAAACCAGTTCGTAACAGACAGGTTCGTTTCAACGACCTTGAAGGAGAACTGGGGTTTATTTCTTTTGACAATATTCGTGAACCGTCCATACGATTCTGTGAAGCAAGTGAAGTAGAAGAATACCAAATTAAAGAATCTTCAAGGTTCATAACCAGAATTAGTGGTGAATTCGGGAATATTCCTGCATTAGTAAAAATACTCAACAAGCGAATCGAAGAATTTAGAAAAGAGACGAATGACATATTTTTGACACCTTTCAAGGGAGTCAGAAAGGATGGCTATTATCGAAGAAGAATGGAATTCGCAGTAGCCAGGAGACTGATCGATGCCACTTGACCATGAGAAGAAAGCAAAATGATGCTGATTTTGTTATTTCGGAGTTCTGTACAGAAAGTACATGCTACCTCATTTACATGTTACAGAGAGGCTCAATCATGATTCGTCGTTTGACCATAAGAAACTTTAAGAGTTTTGTTGACTTAGAGTTTGAACTGAACAATTCGATAGTACTTGCGGGACCTAACAATTCCGGCAAGTCAACCATGCTTCAAGGAATCGCGACCTGGAAGTATGGACTCGACCGTTGGGTGTCCCAACGTAAATTGGACAGAGATAAAAGGTTGAAAAGATCCGGAGTTCCTATCACTCGAACTGAATTTGCTCCTGTACCTTTGCGAGAGATGAACTTGCTATGGCAACAGAGACGTATACGAGAAGGAAATCCACAAATAGCAAGAAATATTGAAATTATTGTAGAAGCGGAAATCAACGATGAAAATTGGGAATGTGGGCTAGAGTTTCAGTATGCGAACACTGAATTGATCTACGTACGACCATTAGGGTCGAAACAATTCAAGCTTGAAGAACTTCGAAATTTTCCGCCACTCGGTGCAGAAAATTTGAACGTAATCCACGTACCAACTTTTTCAAGCATTGAACGAGAAGAACCACGGCGTGACCAAGGGCTGCAAAACAGACTAGTAGGTGAAGGCAGGCCTGGGAACATACTAAGAAATCTGCTACTAGAAATTTCTGAAAATCGTCCACAACACTGGGAATCACTAACCAGACATATTAGTACATTGTTTGGAATTGAACTACTCCAGCCTACCTACTCCTCCGGAAGCCAAGCTTTTATTCTGTGCGAATATCTGGAAGGGAGTAAAAATCGGACATTAGATCTATCGAGTGCCGGAAGCGGTACTCTCCAAGTTCTTCTGTTGCTTGCATTTCTTTATACTCGAGAAGCATCTGTAATCTTGCTGGATGAACCTGACGTGCACCAACATGTAATTCTCCAGAAACAGGTGTACGATTTAATCCGAAAGATTGCTCACGAACAAGACGGGCAGTTAATCATTGCCACTCATTCCGAAGTAATTCTGGATTCGACTGAACCTTCCCGAGTAATCGGTTTTATTGGGGACCGGCCTCGTCCTCTTCATCATAAATCTGATCGCGACCGGTTACGTGAAGCTTTAAAGCGTATTACAACCACTGACATGTTATTGGGCAAGGAAGTTAGAACTATTCTCTATGTTGAAGGGGCCACAGATGAGAAAATTCTGACAGAATGGGCAAGAGTATTGGATCACCCAGCCCAAAGATTTTTCAACAGACCATTCATTTATCAACTTAGAGGCAACCGTCTAAAGGATGCAAAAGATCACTTTTTTGCAATACGAGCTGCGTTTCCAGATATTCGTGCCCTGTGCTTGCTTGATGGAGATAACAAGGAACAACCCGATAAAGAAACGACAAAGGCAGGATTACGGATACTTCGGTGGAAACGGTATGAAATAGAAAACTACTTGCTAATTCCATCGGCAATCAAGAGATTCTTGAAAAACCACATATTATATGTACAAAAGGTAGACGAAAAATTTGGGAAACAGATACCTCCAGATACTGACCTGTTCGGCGACATTGCTACACTGACTCGCATCAAAGCAAGTAGGGAGTTTCTTGCACCATTATTTGAAGAAATCGGGCTCAATACAACGAAAGGAGAGTTATATCAATTGGCTGCAAAAATGACACCAGATGAAATTCATCCCGAAGTAATTGAAAAACTTGATGCTATTGCAAAATTTTTAAATCCTGAGATCAAATAACTACAAGAACAAATTGAACATCGCGCTCAACCATCACCGCCATACATCCACTCTCTGGTTATTCTCAAACCCTCCGGCCAAGGACCCGCATCATAGGGAGGCAACACTTCATCAATGTCAAATCTGCGACGTGGCGAATATCGCTCTACAATGTGTTCTTTGGAGTCTATTCGCTTGAACGTCAAGGACTCTTGTTCAAGGTCAACAGCCGACACGCGCCAACCTGCTGATTGCCACGCCAATGCTTGACTGTGCCCACCGTTGTCTTGATTCGACCACCAAGATCTATGCATTCGCGCAGAATTCGGTAGCTGAAATCCAAGTATCTCTTCGACTTCGTTGAATGTTGTACTCCATTCTCGACCGCCTTGATGACGTAGATGTGTGTGAAGTCGATTATACTTTCCTTGGGATGCTATTGCCGTAAGGCTTTTCCGTTGTTTCTCTATCATCACAGAACTCTAGTGCGTAAGTTATTGATGAGTGGATTCGGGTTTGGTTCTGTTGGTCCACTGCTTCAATTTAAGATTCACAATGTGCTTTGCATTATCAGTAGTCATCTCAAGTACTGCCTGACGAACAACGCTCAAACAAAATTCTTCTGCTTCAGAAAAATTTACACCCTGTAAATGCTTTGCCAAGGTAGCCGGTGCGATTCCGAATTTGATGGCACAACGTTTTTCAATTGACGTAACAAATCCAGCCAACTGCTTGGCAGTGGGCATTGGCAGTGCCAGCCGTACTTGAAAACGCCGCCAGACCGCTTTGTCAAGCAACTCGGGATGATTGCTTGCAGCAGTTACCACGACATAATCCGGCAAATCGTCCAGTTGAAGCAACAATGAACTGACAACGCGCTTGATTTCTCCTGTCTCGTGCGTGTCGCCACGGTCTTTGCCGAGAGTTTCAAACTCATCAAGAAAGAGTACGCACCTTACAGTTTTTGCGTAGTCAATGACATTTTTCAGTCTTGAAGCTGTTTCACCCAGATAACTACCAATCAGTGCTTCGTACCGAATGACAATCAATGGATACATCAATTCGTATGCCAAAGCTTCTGCAAGTGCAGTTTTTCCGTTGCCCGGCGGGCCGGTAAACAAAAGACGGTTGCGAGCACGCAGATTGTGAGCATGCAACACGTCTGCACGATGCTGCTCTCTTACTACTTCCATGACTTGATTTCTTGTGTCACTGGCCAGTACCAAGTCATCCAACTTTCGTGTTGGGTCAATTTGGTAAATCAGGTCTTTGCTCTGACTATGGTTGTTGTTCGGTTGCATATGCAGAAATCTTTTTTGTTGCACAGAATCTGGACGTAATGCCTTGGTCATACGCTCTGCCAATATGCGGTGTCCTTTGTTACGTTCATTTTGAATCAACTCTTCGGCATACTTGCGCATAGCCACTTGGTCACCAGAGGTGGCGGTTTTCAAAATGTTTACGAGTAAATCAGCCTGAGCCATGAGAATGAATTCCAGTCTTGCTGACTGTGTCAATATGTAGTTGAGAGATTAAAGCAACCTTTCTTCGTATTATAAAGAATTTGTGTGTGGTCGTACTATCCAGTGATTGTCGTACACGGAATTCTGAAAAAAGTCAGACGATATAAATCTACTGCCCGGTAGACATAAAATTTCAAATTGTGTTACGGGAACTCATGGAAAATTTGTTTTTTGCACAGCAAAGGGGGGCAATTCAGGAGTACTGTTTCAACCATTTTTTGCAAAATATTCAGTCAAAGGTCAATTTTGTGCGACTCAAGATGCAGTCGTAGAAAACCGAACTGACTTGCCGAGGGGACTCATTGTTGCAATGGCGCAACCCCGCGAGCGGGGTTGCGTGTTAAACCATCTAGCTTTACCTTTCAGCCGATTTACTTGAATGATCTCAATTCGTTAATTATTGCGAAAAGAAATTTTTGAGGTCAAGCGTTCTTACCCCACCGTTCTTACCCCACGACATCGAAACCAAGTTTTGCAAGTATGCGTCGAGCTTCACCAGCTTTGAATGTACCTCTACCCGAAGGAAGCCATCCAAGTCCTTGTAAGTGATGTGCGGCACGACAAATTAATTTTTGATCATAGCGTTTTCCCTTGTTAACAATGTACCATCTCGTTGATGGCCCACCACCGTACTTGTCCAACATTTTTTCCAGCCCTTTTTTCTCGAACTCCTCAATAGCTTTAATCACAGAATCCCTGCGAATATCTTTTAGTGCCATATGACCTCCGGTCAATGTATTCAGATGTTATATTGTCGCGAATTGCCAGCAATCCATGTTGTGATAGGCTAGCACATTTGACATGAGTTAGCCTTTGGAAATGATTATAGGGTATTTGCCTGGCATCATGTTGTCGAGTGACGGATGCGGCCTGACTCGGTGACAAAAATTTCGCAAATTTCATCACCACTGTTTGCTCGCCTTATACCGACAAAGGTACAACCAATCAGCATTGTCGTTGACCGACACTCTACAATTCAAACGTAGCAATCACTGGCGTGTGGTCGGATGGCCGCTCCCATGACCTTGGTTCCTTGTCAATCTCGCAACTGACACATTTTCCCGCCAGTGCTTCGCTCGCGAGAATGTGGTCAATTCGCAACCCCAAGTCACGTCGAAAAGCCGCTTGTCGATAATCCCACCAGGAAAAACTCTTGGAAGGTTGATCAAACTGTCTGAATGTATCTGACATACCACATTCAATCATCCTTTGAAACATCTCTCGTTCCCGGTCGCTACACAATATCTTGCCTTCCCACTCCTTCGGGTCATGAACATCCTCATCTGCCGGGGCAATGTTGTAGTCTCCCGTCAAAACTACATACCGATGACTCTTCAACTCACTCTTCAAAAATTTCACCAGATGCTCCAGCCACTCCAACTTGTACCGATACTTCTCCGAACCAACTTCACTACCGTTCGGAATGTAGACATTGATGACCCGAACACCGTTGATCGTGGCAGCAAGTAATCTTCGTTGCGGGTCTTCATATTCCGGAAAATCGGTGACAACATCCTCCGGAACCGCTTTTGAAATGACTGCGACTCCGTTGTACGTCTTCTGTCCTGAATGATGAGACGAGTATCCAAGCTCGTCAAATCGACTGGCCGGAAACTTCTCGTCCACCATCTTGGTTTCCTGAAGACACACCACATCGGGTGCGGTACTGGAGATCCAGTCGCACACGTGATCTTGGCGAACATTCAGGGAATTCACATTCCAAGTACAAATCTTCATTGAAATTCTTTACAATTCACCCATGAACAATTACTCAGTCCGCATGTATGATACCCTGCCTGTCTAAGGTTATCTCGACTAAATGTGACGTACAAAATCGAAATAGCTCTAAAAATTGTAATCGGGCGCTTTCAGTAAGGTTCGGAGTCCGAGTCAACCGCATGAAGCGGCCGTGAAGACAGGTTTTCACCGGTAACAGGCAAAAGCGTCTACTCAATTGACCGATTCAAGACGGGAGGAGCGGCGAAGCACCATCAAGTAAGCTTGTTCGAGAAGAATCTTTTTCAGGCCGGAGGTGTTGCCCATGGCATCGTTCACCTGTTTCAAATGCATTCCACGCTAATTCTTGCTTAACTTCAGCTACCAACGGCAACAACCAGTACTGAACCTCGCGCAACCATGCCTGTGCGAGCAAGCCGCACTGGCGACTAGCATGTTAGTAAACCGACAGGACTGATAGAGAAAGCTATGGCTACGGAAGGCGTTGTAGCTTATTCGGGAGACAACAGCATTGTTGTCGAAAGTGGCGGTTTCTATGCGCTGTTGGAATGGTACGGGGAGACTGCATCCTTGGTCAAAGGAACAGAGTAGTAAGCAATTTTGAAAGCTACGGTATGAAAACCATACTCGTGCTTGGCAAGGACAGCGAATACAATACGCTCACTGTTGAATCAAGTCAGCCGCGTAACAGGAAAGGAGGATAAGGACGGCGGTAAATATTTGTCTGACGACGGAGAAGGAACTATCGGGGATTGAGAAGGAGCGTCCGCGCATTCACTATCATGAAAGCCATAGCACTGAGAAGGTAGCATGTCTTCGCACAAAACTTCCGAACCATTTGTTGTAAACCCTTTACCTCGGATATTCTGAACCACAACAAATAGTCGCTCATGCACAGCGATGCCGGTGCCACTTCAAACGCCAAAATTGAATGGACTGCCGCATCACTTCGCAGATTGTTCACGACTCCCAAAGCACTGTTATCCGAAGCTAGCGATACTCTCAATCTCAACAGAATATCGGTACCTGATTTTCCGAACTGACGCTGATTACCCCGAATCTCCATAGGGAGCCTACTTTTGATGCCCTGCTCCGATTTTCTTGTACACAGAAATGGTTGTCCCACACACTCTGTATGAAGGGATTTGGTCACAACAAATTTGATTTTCTGTGGTATCGGGTATATACTTTTGTCTGTCATGGTGTACATTGCCGGGTGAGTGGATGTTCAGGACAATACTTTCGCATCACCCTCAAGCAGTTTCTACCTTTCACGCCTTTCGCCTAGTTTTTTGAATTAGGTGTTATGGTTTTTTTACTTTTTTTGTAAATTACAAATTTTTATCTACTATTATGAATGAAATCAAAATTTATCCTGTGCGATTGTTTTACAGCTACTGTCACGAAGACAAACAATACCGGGAATCTATGGAAAAAGCACTAACACTACTAAAAAGAAAAGGTGAGTTAATAACTTGGTCAGATAACAAAATCTTACCCGGTAAGAATATTGACGAAGAAATTAAATCAAATTTGAATAAAGCTGATATCCTTGTTTTTCTTTTGAGTAATGATTTTTTCGATTCTGATGCTTGCATGGATGAGTGGAATTATGCAAAATCGTTGTCTAAGCCTATAATTCGTGTACCTATTATTTTAAGACACTGTAAATGGAAAGATATGCTTGGTGAAGATAATCTAAAGGCACTTCCATTTAATGGCACTCCAGTTGACGATTATTCAAATCCCGATAAAGCATGGAACGAAATTTACGATGGAATTAAATATGTTATAGATGATGTCAGAAATACTTTTATACCAAAACCAAAATATTTGAATGATACGGAGAAAACCTTACTGATATCCCAAGACTCTACGAAACTCAAAGAGGTTTTCGTATTCCCTAAACTACTTGACAATAGTCCGACAACTAAGAATAAGACTTCAAATTATTCGTTAGATAAATTAATCACCAAAAAAGAACAACTATTTAATGAAAACAAGTGCGTAATCTATGGTGAAGAGATGTGTGGAAAATCAACACTTGCTCATTATTTGTACTTATCATTAATAGAGGAAGAGAAGTCCGTAATTCACATTGATATGGAGAAAATTCATGGAGCTCCGAACCTAAAAACATTGCAAAGAATATATCGTGACCAATATAGTGGTGATTTTTCATTGTGGTTTAAGCAAAAGCAAAAATATATCATTATAGATAATTTTTCTGCTTCAAAAAAGTCAAGAAAGTTACTAGATTTCATAAGCATATATTTTGAGAAAATATATGTAATGATTGCTAGCGATGTTTACCACTCATTCTACCGAGATGATAAAAATATTGCAGATTATAAACAATTAAAAATTGAATCACTATCTCATGTACAGCAACAAGAACTAATTAAGAAACAGGTCAAATTAACAAACAAAAATATTTCAAATATACATTATTTTATAGATCAAATAGAATATCAAGTTAATTCTTTAATAGACAACAAAATTATTCCTAGATATCCTTTCTATATATTGACGATTGTTCAAACTGTAGATGCTTATTTACCGACTGGGTTTTCAGTCACATCATATGGACATTGTTTCTATGTTTGGATATTATCACAATTGGATAAAGCAGGCATTGACAGAAGAGATGAAGAAATTGACACGTGCATGAACTTTTGTGAAAATTTAGCTTTTTCCATTTACGAGCATAGGGAAAACTATAATATTGAATTTACAAAAACAAATTTTGATGATTTCTTATATATGTATCGTTCAAAATACATAATAGAAGACGCGATAATCAATAGACTACAGCACAGTGAATATGGAATTTTGTCGGCCAACGGGACTTTTCTTACACCTTATATGTACTATTATTTTTTAGCAAAATATTTGTCGGATTTTGCTAAAAAACAAAGAAAAGTTATTAAATTGATGTGCAAACATAGTCATATAACAGCAAATCACATAACCTTACAGTTTGTTATTCATCATTCGGGAGATTGGGTAATTGATTTAATTTTGAACGAAATAGAACAAACTTTTAATTCAATCATTCCGGCCTGCCTCGATCAAGACGAAACCGCAGTATTCAAAAAATTAATAGATAAACTGCCCAGTGACATTTCATCCAGTGAAAGTGTCGATGTTGAAAGACGAAGAGAACGGGAACGTCGGGATATCATTGAAGCTGAGCAAAGTAGTGATGATGATGATGAAGGAGACATTCCTCAGGTTAATGACATATATAGAATTTTGAAAAACAATAAAATTCTTGGTCAAGTGTTAAGAAACAAGCATGGAAAACTAGAAAAGAAAAAAATTGCTAATATTATTGAAACTGTTTCAGATGGCGGCTTACGGCTTGTAAGTTTGGTTTTAAGAGATGAAAAAGAAATGACAAATTTGGCGCTTTTTCTTAAAGAAATATTTCCCGATGATAGTGTTGAAGAAATTAATTACTTGTTACAAGTAGTTTCTTTTTCGTGGGTCATACTCAATATAGAAAGTATCGTAAATACTATAAATTCTCCAAAAATACGAGAAGTATTAGTAGAAGTAGTACAAAATAAATCTACTCCGGCGTACGACATAATTGAATACTTCAGCATGTTGGACAGTGCGAAAAATATTAATGATTCAGTAGCCAATAAGTTGGAAAAATTGCGAAAAAAATACACAGATAGTTTTGTAAGAGAAGTAATATCACGTAGAACCCAACGTTATATGAACACCCACGAAATATCTCAAAGTATTGAGCAACGAATTCATCATATTCTCGAATTGAAAAGTAAATATAAACCAAAATATCGAAAGCAGTAGATTCTCTATTCGTGGAAATTAAATGTGTATTTACTTGTACATTCATTTATATTTAATCGGTCCTAACAGTCCTTTACAGATTGTACAACGAATTGATCGAATAATCAGTTTGATAAAACAGGCATGGACTTGCAAGATACTGTATAGTCATTGCGTGATTTCTTGCAATATCCTAGAGAAGAAAGATGCTTAGCTTAAGTTCCGTCGTTACATCAAAGTGAATTGTTTTGCATTTCCATACTATATGCTTATCGGCCGGAACATCCGCTGGTAAAGCTGGCCAAACAAAATTCTTGGGAATGGTTTGAGGATTTTTTTGGGGAGTTGTACTGTTCGAACGACGAACATTCCAGTCTTTAAATTCGAATGAGAGTTGATTATTGAAGATGAATCGCTTTTCGCATGCTACGGAGGGGAATTACAACAACTAGGCAAGGCACAAATGTGCTACGAATACGGTGTAAAAGGAGAGGTTGCGGTGACCAATCAGAGCAACTTCGTAGTAAGCTGACTGGCATTTCTGTGCAATCCGTTTGATGGTCATACTTTGGCAATCCAGCTTGTTCAAGTTGAGCGAACCACAAATGTCATTTTAAGTTGGTATTAACACTCCGGCGGTACCGGACGCGGCTTCGGACCACGCTTACCGTGGCTCGGCGGTCAATACCGCGAAGACAAAGCAATGCCAAGACAGCGCAACACGCTACTCAACCTAGCCTTGCCTTTCGCCAGCGACAGCTCACCCAAGACATCCGCTTTCAATCCGACCGTCAAATTCAATCTCCCAATTTTTTTAGCACCCGGGTCGCAATCGTCTGCTTCGATACACCCGCCTCCCGAGACAGCGAAACCATCGAATCTTCGCGGCGAACCACACTCAATGCCCAGCGCCGGCGTTGTTCGTCGCTGATGCCTTTCCTTCTTCCTATGACCTTTCCTCCATTGGTTGACATTGGAAATAATATTCTAATACTATTCTGTGTCCCATTAACTCCGGTCAAGACAAATTCAGAAGATCAAAACAGCGCATAAAATCAACAACTTGGCAACTACGAAACTAACTCAAGATGAACGATGTACTGGTTAGCTGTCGTTTGCTCGGCGGGCGCAGTGCCGAAGACAAACACAGTGTGTTGTTCACTGTGGAGCAACATGGAAAGACGTAGGTTGCATAGCAACTCACAACTAGCGCGGACCGATTTTGAACAGATGGAGAATTTCAGCCAGCATTCGGTGCCGGGACCCGAGGTGTGAACCGAGTCCATGGCAGTGTTACGGATTTTTGTAATACATCACGAGCATCACCCCAAGGTCGTTCCGGTACCGCAAAGGGGGCAGTGATACCATCATAACATACGGTGACCAGCAACTTCAAGCGCTTTCTCATAGGAATGCTCCACGGTGTGTCAAAAATGTATAATCAAGAGTATGTCAACAAGTTTCTATACTGGTTCAACCGCCGGAATTGGAATAGCCAATTGCTACCGGCTTTTGAGAATCACTGTGAATCATGCCCCCATTTCAGCTAGGCTGATGTAAGTGTATAGGCACGAAAGAAATTGAATAATGAGCCTGAAATACAATGCAGTTAATTTTGGAGTTGCTTAACTATGAGTAGATTGGTCATCGCTATTTTTATAGGTTTAATTGTCTCGTCTTGCGTAATTGAGCCAAGAGTAGCTAAATTCGATGAAAATATAGAAAACAGTGAAGTATTGATTCAACTATTTGAAAATGCTAAGCAGGGAGATGCTGAGGCGCAATTCGATCTGGGACTGATGTATCACAAAGGAGAAGGAGTTGACCAGAACCAGCGAGAAGCGGCGAAGTGGTACAGGCTTGCAGCGGAGCAGGGACTTGCTGAAGCACAATACAATCTGGGACTGATGTATTACAGAGGAGAAGGAGTTGACCAGAACCAGCGAGAAGCGGCGAAATGGTGCAGGCTTGCTGCGGAGCAGGGACTTGCTGAAGCACAATTCAATCTGGGACTGATGTATTACAGAGGAGAAGGAGTTGACCAGAACCAGCGGGAAGCGGCGAAGTGGTACAGGCTTGCGGCGGAACAGGGACATGCTGAAGCACAAAACAATCTGGGAGTGATGTATGACACTGGAGAAGGAGTTGGCCAGGACCATCAAGAGGCGGCGAAGTGGTACATGCTTGCAGCGAAGCAGGGACATGCTGAAGCACAATTCCGCCTAGGATGGATGTACCTCTTCGGACAAGGATTTGACCAGAACCATCAAGAAGCAGTGAAGTGGTTCAGGCCTGCGGCGGAGCAGGGACTTGCTGAAGCACAATACAATCTGGGACTGATGTATTACAGAGGAGAAGGAGTTGACCAGAACCAACGAGAAGCAGCAAAGTGGTACAGGCTTGCGGCGGAGCAGGGAAATACTTCTGCACAATTCAATCTGGGATTGATGTACCACTTCGGACAAGGAGTTGGCCAAGACAATCTAGAGGCAACGAAGTGGTACAGGCTTGCGGCGGAGCAGGGAGATGCTTCTGCACAAAACAATCTGGGAGTGATGTACTACAACGGAGAAGGAGTCGACCAGAACCAGCTAGAAGCGGCAAAGTGGTACAGGCTTGCCGCGGACCAGGGAAATGCTGATGCACAATTTGCTCTGGGATTGATGTACGATAATGGAGAAGGAGTTGACCAAGACCAGCGAGAAGCGGCGAAGTGGTACAGGCTTGCCGCGGACCAGGGAAATGCTTATGCACAAAACAATCTGGGATTGCTTTATTTCACAAATTATGAGTCATTTGAATTACTTCGCCGAGCTTATCTTTGGTTATCAATTGCAGCGCATTCCGGAGGAATATTGGAATCATTTGAATTGCTTCATAAAATTGAAAGTAAACTTACCAAGAGTCAACTAGAAATAGCCAAGCAAACCGTCCGTGAATGTGAGAAATTGAATTGGAGAGGATGCAAGGTTCCTAAACTATCGCCATAAAACGTCAAATAGCGGTACGAATAAGGATTTGCGCTCTGCAAGTATTTCCCTCGACATTGTCTAAATTGAAGATTTATTTTGAGAACAACTTGGTTTATCTTCTCAAAATCGGCCGGAAGTTGTTGTTTAATCCAATCAATCCTGCTTTGCGATGTTTTGTTTTGGAACCACTGGAGTTTGAAGAAGTGCAACAACTTTGCAGAGCTGGATGGGAAGATGATCTTGACAAAATACACAGCACTTGAAAATTTTGATTCTGATTGATACATCCGCATGGATAGAATTTTTACGCTATACAAGAACACCCAACTGTGTTCGTGCAGGAGAACTGCTTGAAGATGGCAGTACGACCTATAACATTGAGACATGCGATGCAGTTCGAATAGAGATTCTTGCAGGTGCTCGGTATTTGTATCACCCAACTGAATTCTACAGATTACTACTAAGCTTGATTGCCATTTTTGCAATATCAGTTGAATTCGATTAGGCACTACAACTGTGTCGTATTTGCTGTCATCAGGTATCGCCGGTGGTTTGAACGCTGTTCGGGAAAATCTGGTGCCGCAGAACTTTGGCCAGATACTTGCGCACTATCTTGCGGTCGCAACCCGCCAAGCGGGCAATCTTGCTAATGCTCAGTCCTATAGACTTTATTGAATGTATAATACATACCTCGTATAGGTTTTTCATATGCTCGGGGGCCTCCTTCGATTCCCAATTGAATAATGCAAGCCCCTGAGCATACTGAATTTATCAATTTCCTGACACGCACTCCCGCTCGCGAGGGGGTTGTCAAACCCTCGAACTGGGGACTTACCGTTAATAGTGACAGCAACTTCAAGCGCTTTCTCATAGGAAAGCTCCACGATGTGTCAAAAATGTATAATCAGGAGTATGTCAACGAGTTTCTATACGGTTCAACCGCCGGCACTGGAATAGCCAATTGCCCAACCGGCCTTTTGAAAACCACTGTGAATCATGCTCCCATTCCAGCTAGGCTGATGAAAGTGCATAAGCACAAAAGAAATTAGATAATAGGCGTGAAATACAATGCAGTTCATTTTGGAGTTACTTGACTATGAGTAGATTAGTCATCGCTATTTTTGTGGGTTTGATTGTTTCGTATTACGGCATTGGGTCAAGAGTAGCCAATTCCGATGAAAATATAGAATACAGTGAAACATTAACTCGATTATTTGAAAGCGCTGAGCAGGGAGATGCTAATGCGCAATACAGTCTGGGATTGATGTACAAAAACGGAGAAGGAGTTGCACAGGACTATCTAGAGGCGGTGAAGTGGTACAGGCTTGCGGCGAAGCAGGGACTTGCTGATGCACAATACAATCTGGGATTGATGTACAAAAACGGAGAAGGAGTTGACCGGGACTATCTAGAGGCGGCGAAGTGGTACAGGCTCGCAGCGGAACAGGGATTTGCTGAGGCACAATACAGTCTGGGATCGATGTATTACGACGGACAAGGATTTGGTGAGGACTTTCTAACGGCGGTGCAGTGGTTTGATATTGCTGCGAAGCAGGGATTTGCTAAGGCCCAGTTCAGATTGGGATTGATGCACTACTACGGAAAAGGAGTTGGCGGGGACCATCGAGAGGCAGCGAAGTGGTTCAGGCTTGCGGCGGAGCAGGGATTTGTTGATGCACAATATAATCTGGGAGTGATGTACGACAAAGGAAAAGGAGTTAGCCAAGATGATCTAGAGGCAGCGAAGTGGTTTGGGCTTGCAGCGGAACAAGGATTTTTTGGTGCGCAATTCAATCTGGGATTGATGTACTACTACGGACAAGGAGTTGACCAGGACTATCTAGAGGCGGCGAAGTGGCTTACGCTTGCGGCGGAGCAGGGAGCTGCTGAGGCGCAAAACATTTTGGGGGTAATGTACAAAAACGGAGAAGGAGTTACGCAGGACTATCTAGAGGCGGTAAAGTGGTTTGGGCTTGCGGCGGAGCAGGGACTTGATGAGGCACAATACAGTCTGGGAATGATGTACAAAAACGGAGAAGGAGTTACGCAGGACTATCTAGAGGCGGTAAAGTGGTTTGGGCTTGCGGCGGAGCAGGGACTTGATGAGGCACAATACAGTCTGGGAATGATGTACAAAAACGGAGAAGGAGTTGACCAAGAACATCAAGAGGCAGCGAAGTGGTTTAGGCTTGCGGCGAAGCAGGGATTTGCTGAGGCACAATTCAGTCTGGGATTGATGTACAAAAACGGAGAAGGAGTTGCGCAGAACTATCGAGTGACGGTGGAGTGGTTTGAGCTTGCAGCGGAGCAGGGAGTTGCTGATGCGCAATATAGTCTGGGATTGATGTACAAAAACGGAGAAGGAGTTGCGCAAAACTATCAAGCGGCGGTGGAGTGGTTTGAGCTTGCAGCGGAGCAGAGAGATGCTGATTCGCAATACAGTCTGGGATGGATGTACTACAAGGGAAAAGGAGTTGGCCAAGACTATCGAGAAGCGGCAAAGTGGTACAAGCTATCAGCAGAGCAGGGAAATGCTGATGCGCAATATAATCTCGGATTGATGTACTACGACGGAGATGGATTTTCCCGGGACCAGCGAAAAGCGGCAAAGTGGTTCAGGCTTGCGGCAGTGCAGGGACTTGCTGAAGCACAGTACAATCTAGGATTGATGTACAACAATGGAGAGGGAGTTGACCAGGACTATCTAGAGGCGGCGAAGTGGTTCAGGCTTGCGGCAGTGCAGGGATTTGCTGAGGCACAATTCAATTTGGGATGGATGTACAGCAATGGAGAAGGAGTTGCCCATGACCAGCGTGAAGCGGCGAAGTGGTTTGGACTTGCGGCGGAGCAGGGAAATGCTGATGCGCAGTACAGTCGGGGGGTAATGTACAAAAACGGAGAAGGAGTTGCGCAGGGCTACCGAGAAGCGGCGAAGTGGTTTGGACTTGCGGCGGAGCAGGGAAACGCTGATGCGCAATACAGTCTAGGATTGATGTACAACAATGGAGAAGGATTTGTACAGGACTATCGAGAGGCGGCGAAGTGGTTCAGGCTTGCGGCGGAGCAGGGAAACGCTGATGCGCAATACAGTCTTGGATTGCTTTATTTCACAAATTCTGAGTCATTTGAATTACTTCACCAAGCATATCTTTGGTTATCAATTGCAACGCATTCCGGGGGAATATTGGAATCATTTGAATTGCTTCATAAAATTGAAGGTAAACTGACCAACAATCAACTAGAAATAGTCAAGCAATCCGTCCGCGAATGTGAGAAATTGAATTGGAGCGGATGCGAGGTTCATAAATTATCACCATAAAACGTCAGATAGTTGTACGAATAAGGATTTGCGCTCTGCAAGTATTTCCCTCGATATTGTCTAAATTGAAGATTATTTTGAGAACAACTTGGTTTATCTTCTCAAAATCGGACGGAAGTATTTGTTTAATCCAATCAATCTTGCTTTGCGATTTTTTGTTTTGGAAATATTGGAACCGGAAGAAGTCCAGCAACTTCGCAGTGTTGGATGGGAAGATGATCTTGACGAAATACACAACACTTGAAAATTTTGATTCTGGTTGATACTTCCGCACGAATAGAATTTTTACGCTATACAGATACACCTGCTGGTGTTAGTGCAGAAGAACTGCTTGAAGATGGTAGTACGACCTATAACATTGGGACATGCGATGCAATTCGAAAGGAGATTCTTGCAAGTGCTCGGTACTTGCATCACCCAACTGAATTCTACAGATTACTACTAAGTTTGATTGCCATTCTTGCAATATCAGTTGAATTCGATTAGGTACCACAACTGTGTCGTATTAGCTGTCATCAGGTATCGCAGGTGGTTTGAACGCTGTTCGGGAAAATCTGGCGCCGCAGGTTTTGCGCCAGAAACTTGCGCACTATCTTGCGGTCGCAACCCGCCAAGCGGGCAATCTTGCTAATGCTCAGTCCTATAGACTTTATTGAATGTATCATGCATACCTCGTATAGGATTTTCATATGCTCGGGGGCCTCCTTCGATTCCCAATCGAATACTGCAAGCCCCTGAGCATACTGAATTTGTCAATTTCCAGACACGCACCCCCGCGAGCGGGGGTGCGTGTCAAACCCTGAAAGTGGGGACTTTTAAATTGGCATTTCTGGGGTAATTGCAAGAAATCAAGTAATGATTATACAATTCCTGGCAATTTTATGCCTGCCTTTTCGCACTTTCTTGAATTGATTCTTCAATCAAATCGTTGTACAACACGAAATGGGGTTTTCAGAACTGACTATCTACAAGTAGTTCTTCTACACTAACACAGGCGGGGTAACCTGTGTTAGCAAAAATTCTATCCATGCGGATGTAGCAACTAGAATCAAAATTTTCAAGTTTTGCGCATTTCATCAAGATCATCTTTCCACACAGCCCAGCTACTACACTTCTTCAGATTCCAGCGGTTGCAAAACAAAAAATCGCAAAGCAAAATTTATCGGATTGAACAACAAACTTCTAGCCAATTTTGAGAAGATAAACCAAGTTTTTCTCAAATTGATCTTCAATTAAAAAAATATCAAGAGAAATATTTGCAGAGCGCAAATCCTCATTCGTTCCACCGTTGGACGTTTACGGTGGTAATAGAGGAACCTCGCATCCCCTCCAATTCAATTTCGTACATTCAAGGACGGTCTGCCTGGCTATTTTTAGTTGTTTTTTGGTTAGTTTACTTTCAATTTTATGAAGCAATTCAAATGATTTCGATATTCGCCCGAAATGCGCTGCAATTGATGACCAAAGATATGCTCGGTGAAGTAATTCAAATGACTCATAATTTGCAAAATAAAGCAAGCCTAGATTGTGTTGCGCATCAGCGTTTCCCTGCTTCGCCGCAAGCCTATACCACTTTGCCGCTTCTCGCTGGTCTTGGGCAACGCCTTCTCCATTGTTGTGCATCCAGCCCAAATTGTATTGTGCAGAAGCATTTCCCTGCTTTGCCGCGAGCCTGTACCACCTCGCGGCTTCTCGCTGATCTTGGGCAACGCCTTCTCCATTGTTGTACATTAGTCCCAGATTGTATTGGGCAGAAGCATGTCCCTGCTTCGCCGCGAGCCTGAACCACCTCGCCGCTTCTCGCTGGTTCCGGTCAACTCCTTTTCCGTTGACGTACATCCAGCCCAGATTGTATTGTGCATCAGCAAGTCCCTGCTCCGCCGCAAGCCTGAACCACTTCGCCGCTTCTCGCTGGTCTTGGGCAACGCTTTCTCCATTGTTGTACATCAATCCCAGATTGAATTGTGCCGAGGCATGTTCCTGCTCCGCAGCAAGCCTGAACCATGTCGCCGCCTCTCGCTGGTTCTGGTCAACGCCTTCTCCGTTGTTGTACTTCAATCCCAGATTGAATTGTGCCGAAGCATGTCCCTGCTCCGCAGCAAGCCTGAACCATGTCGCCGCCTCTCGCTGGTTCTGGTCAACGCCTTCTCCGTTGTCGTACATCAATCCCAGATTGAATTGTGCCGAAGCATGTCCCTGCTCCGCAGCAAGCTTGAACCAAATCGCCGCTTCTCGCTGGTTCTGGTCAACGCCTTCTCCATTGTTGTACTTCAATCCCAGATTGTATTGGGCAGAAGCATTTCTTTGCCTTGCCGCGAGCCTGAACCACCTCTCCGCTTCTCGCTGGTTCTGGTCAACACCTTCTCCGTTGTCGTACATCAATCCCAGATTGTTTTGTGCCAAAGCATTTCCCTGCTCCGCGGCAAGCCTGAACCATTTCGCCGCTTCTCGCTGGTTCCGGTCAACGCCTTCTCCGTTGTCGTACATCAATCCCAGACTGTTTTGTGCAGAAGCATCTCCCTGCTCCGCGGCAAGCCTGAACCATTTCGCCGCTTCTTGATGGTCCTGGTCGACCCCTTCTCCGTTGTCGTACATCAATCCCAGATTGTTTTGTGCAGAAGCATCTCCCTGCTCCGCGGCAAGCCTGTACCACTTCGCCGCCTCTCGATGGTCCTGGTCGACCCCTTCTCCGTTGTCGTACATCAATCCCAGATTGTTTTGTGCAGAAGAATCTCCCTGCTCCGCGGCAAGCCTGTACCACTTCGCCGCCTCTCGATGGTCCTGGTCGACCCCTTCTCCGTTGTCGTACATCAATCCCAGAATGTATTGTGCCTTAGCGAGTCCCTGCTCCGCCGCATGTCTGAACCATTTTGCCGCTTCTCGCTGGTATTGAGCAACTCCCTCTCCGTCGTAATATATCAATCCGAGAATGTATTGTGCTTCAGCATCTCCCTGTTCAGCAATTTCAAATATTCGAGTTAAAGCTTCATAGCTTTCTATATTTTCATCGGAATTAGCTACTCTTGACCCAATACCATAATACGAAACAATTAAACCAACAAAAATAGTGATGACCAACCTACTCATAGTTAAGCAACTCCAAAATTAACTGCTTTATATTTCAGGCCGTTACCCAATTCCTTTTTTGCTATGCATTACATCAGCCTAAATGGAACGGGAGCATGCCCCACATTGATTATCAAAAGCCGGTCGACCAATTGTCTATCCCAGTACCGGCAGTTGAATCAGTATACAAACTCATTTACATACTCCTGATTATACATTTTTGACACACCGTGGAGTGTTCCTATGAGAAAGTATTTGAAGTTGCTGATCACCACATGTACTGAAAGAAGCCACTTTCCGGCCTGCAACGGGGACCCTCTGGTACCGTCTGATGTCTACCTGGACGGACTGGCGGTGACAATTCCGAATTGGCAGGGATGGGCCAAGCCGCCAGAAACAATCTGCTGGAGATGACCGGAGAGCTGCCCATTTCGGACAGGAACGACAACCAGGATATTTTTCCGGAATTATCCATGGAAACTAAAATAAATTGGATTAATCTTTGTCCAGTTAATTAGTAGGCCAAGACACCACACCGTATCGCATTTGCTGTCATCAGGAATCACTGACGGTTGGAACGCTGTACGGAAAGAGAAAACATGCAACAGAACTTGATTGTGGCAACTGCTCTGCTTACGCATTATTGATGAATACGCATGAGTCTCTGTTGAAAGGGAGACAAGATTTAATGAGCCGACATTCCGTTTTTGGGGCTACTGCCAATAACGAAAATTTATCAGTGGGACAGACTGAGTAAATCAGCATTTTCGAATGCAACGCTCTGAAATTGAGTTTGCATATCAAATACCCTTAAGTGTCTTCTGCTTCTGGTCGTTTTCAGGAACAGAATACCGTACCGGGTTAGTCTTCCTGATTACTCTGCTTTCAAGTTTACCACGCTTTAACCAAGCATAAACTTGTGTTTTGCTCAAATCCAGTTGTTCTGCAATATCATCTGCATTTAACGAAGTATTTGTCGTAAGCTCAGCCAATTTCTTCAAAAAGACTTCGTACATGCCCTCACTTGAATCCAAAGTCGTAGCAATCTGCATTGCCTCTTGCTTCTCAACTTCACTGGGCAAACTTTCGATAAAATTCTCCAAATTCTCAACGATCTCACCAGTCAACCAATACGCACCTGCCTTTTCCACAAGCTTCGCGTTGCCGTCCTTTTTTGCCAGCACTGGAATCTTCCAAGATGCGTGTAAATTTTCGATTGCACCATTCCATGTGCCACCATGGTCACCATCCCCGCTCTCAACAACAATGGCAGCTTCCGAAAGACAGTAGATGTACTTGTTGCGAGCCATTGCATTGCCTACTGAAAATCCTGATTCCGGGTTTACATGGGATATCAGTGCAAGATTGCCGGATGCAATAGATTTCCGAAAATCAGATAACGTGGTGGAACGCAGTAAATTATTTGCCAGAACTCCAACTGCATTGCCGTCATTTTTTATAGCCGCCATCATTGCGCATTGGTCAATACCCTTGGCACCTCCTGAAACAACACAATAATCTTGCTCAACCAGAGTATTTACGATCTTGCGGGAATACTTTTCCTTGTTTGCATCTGTATTGCGCGAACCAACAACTGCGATGCTTTTCCGGTTCAACAGTGATTTGTCCCCACAACCGAAAAGCACTGGCGGTGCGTTGTCCCCTAGTCGTTGCTTCAGTTTCCCAGGATAGTCCGAGTCGGAGATGGTACTGACCCAAATTCCCGCACGTTCCCAATTTTCGATTTTCAATCCGAGTTTTACTTTTCGCTTGAGCAAGTGTTCAATTCGATAACTTGTTACTCTCTTGTCCTTCCATTCCTTGACTAAATTCGGAAAGTCTCTATCCAAAATACACTCTGCCGCAAACTCATTTTCTTTCATCCAACTCGCGAGTTTTGACCACTCTTTCGGAGTAAGGGGCTCTTCACTTTCTTGCAACGACTTTCCAAGCCTCGCCGTCAAAAGCAATATCGCATCTGCTTCTGGACTTCTTTTCATTTCACATCCTTGGATTGGTAGTAGCAAGTGTCAAAGGAAAAACCGGTCCGCTCCCAGCTTCTCTGAGCAAGGCTGCAACAATAGTAAGTGTCCATCTGGAATCAACAATGTCATCTACAAGCAAGACCGGGGTATCCGGCACATCTCCTTCAATTGAAAATACTCCGTCAAGATTACTACATTGATGAAAACTGTTTTCTTGTAATTTTTGCGGCTCATGGCTTTTGACATTGATAACTACCGGCTTGTATGGCAAATTCAGGGAATATGATAACTGTTTTACAAAATTCAATACTAATTCAGGTCGTCTTGCAGACGGCACTGAAGTCATC
This sequence comes from Arenicellales bacterium, assembly GCA_965200765.1. Classification (GTDB taxonomy): domain Bacteria; phylum Pseudomonadota; class Gammaproteobacteria; order Arenicellales; family JAJDZL01. The sequence continues at coordinate 3,080,513 of OZ241380.1, read as the reverse complement.
CATTCAGGTTCTGGAGACGGAGACCAGTTGTGATACATCTCCACGGCAGCATCAACTAGCTCGCTTCGAAATCTGCCGCGTTGCTTGTCTTCCATAACCATACGACCCCAACCAACGTTATCCCATCGCGCCAGTACACGACCGGTTTCCGCGCGCAAGCTCAAAGGCAAATTTCCCCTGAAATCGTATTCCTTGAAGGCGTTAGCGGGTATTTGCTTGCGGCACTCAAAATGTATCCCCGAGTGAAAAAGAAACCGATTCGCAATATTTATGGCATTCTCCGAAATAGCAGTATTTACAACAGGCTTGCCAGAGCAGTTTGTACACTTGCCACAAGGCTGAATATTCCTCTGATTCAGAGAGTTGGCAAGAAATGCCATCAAGCAACCTTGTTCATCAATATAGTCCTGAACTTCAGACCATTCCAGCTTTCTCTTGGTGATGATTCGCAAAATTCGACCGTGGTCAAGTTGATACGGATTGACTGTACGGTACCACTTGGATGATTTCTTGATTACAGGTGCCGGATTCTCAACTGACAAAAACTTGAACACCTGTTCTATCTGTGTTCTCTTCCAGTTCAGTATTCTTTCAACCTCAGGTATCGACATTCCATCGTGGTCCTCAGTCAATTCAAGAACTCTCTTCACCAATTCGTTGGAAGGAAACGCGCTGATGCGAAAATGTTCATGAATTTCTTCATCTTCCACCCCTGACATCAATACTCCAAACGCTTGGTCTATTGCTCGCCCAGCCCGACCCACCTGCTGATAATACGCTACGATTGAGCTAGGTGCCTGGTAATGAATCACGAATCCCAAGTCGGGCTTGTCGTACCCCATCCCGAGTGCTACTGTTGCTACCAGTGCTTTGACACGATTTGCTTCCAACAGTTTTTCCAGCTTTTGCCTGTACAGATTGCTATCATCACAATCCTCGCTGGTAATATCGCTATAGTACGCAAGTGCATTGATACCTCGACTTTGCAACCAATTGGAAACCTGAATTGCATCGCGAACAGTCAGTGTATATATGATCCCTGTTCCGGGCAATGATTCTATATTTTCTGCCAACCAAGCCAATCGTTCTGCTTGCGTTCTCAGACGCATAGCGTGCAGATATATTGTCTCCCGCATAAGACTTCCACGTTGAATGCTCAATTCGCCTAACTGCTCGTTTACGTCATCTATCACCCTGTCATTGGCTGTAGCGGTGGTACACAAAATTCGCATTGTAGCCGGCATCCTTTGCAAGACATGCACAAGGCGACGATAGTCCGGACGAAAATCATGCCCCCAATCTGATATGCAGTGTGCCTCATCAACTACCAGCAAAGACACATGTTCGGCCACAGGCGTCAAATAATTTTCAATGAATTCATCGTTGGCAAGTCTTTCAGGCGATATGAGAATTACATCCACCTCATCATGTTCAATTCTGTTTCCAATCGCTTCCCATTCGTCAATATTTGCAGAGTTGATTGAAGCAGCACGAATGGCAAGCCGCTGTGCTGCTTCAATTTGATTTCGAATTAATGCGAGCAATGGCGAAATTATCAGTGTCGGTCCTCCTCCCTGGTTACGCAGAAATCGAGTAGCAATGAAATACACCGTACTTTTTCCCCAGCCTGTCCGCTCGACAACCAACAGTCTTTGACGATGATTGACAATCTTGTCAATCGCCTCCCATTGGCCTTCTCTAAAGCTTGCTGTCTTGTCATCTGTGGCTTGTCTCAACAAGGCAAGTGCGTCTAGTTCGTCTATCACGCAACTATTCCGAATCTGTGTATGTCTCCTGAATAATCTGAAATGCTTCAACTAAGCTAGCAAAAGCCTTGCAATTAGTGGGGATGATCGCCAACTGGAGGCTTTACGCCAAATTTTTCGTAGTATGCCTGCCAAACGAAATACGGATAAACTTTTTTGATTACGAATGAACTTAGCGTTTCGTTTGTCCGTACTGAAAATTTGCCCAAACAGCAACTTTTATCCTGAGGATAAAGGTGCATATCTGCAATTGGTTTACCTAGCTCAATAGCCAAATTTTCTAGGCGCCCGCCAACTTCAAAAACTTTTGGCAAAGCAGACTGTGAATCGTCAAGGCGTATTTCAATTTCATATGCATCTTGAACACATTTTTTACCAGTAACACAATGCACAATTTCATATTCATACTTCCTTTTACGTGTTGTAGGACGGAATTTTGCACTAAAACTAATTTTTCCCTTGATCATATTGTTTTCGTAGTACAAATACGGAAAGTACTGATTTATTTTTTGCATTTCAGATGAACTGTACTCGTAACTGTGGGAAGCTGGAATAGTGATATGAGGATTTGAACTCAAGTAAGGTTTTTCAGCAAATGCAGTCGGTGAAGGTGTGGTAAAAGAAACTCCCGCTATAGTTGCCGCTCTCAGGGACTTCGAATCCAGCAATTTACCGAATTTATCACCAAACAATTTTCTCCATTTTCTAACACTTTCATTGTGATTTTTTTCTTCGTAAGCATCATTCATTATTTTTGTGTAGTCGTAAAATTTAGTACGAAAATTTTTGTACTGGCTTTGTGTCCAATTTCTACTGAATTCTTCATCGCTTAGCACTGGGTTTTTCACTATCATGACTTCTGGATTATTCCGCAACTGGTCATTTAATCTGTTTGAAAGAGTTACAAGCGTTTCCACCAAATCTTCAAACTTGTCCGAATAATTTTCAAAATCATTAACTTGATAACCAAGAACCGTAGTAAGAATAATCGACTTTATAGTAAAATTGTCTTTATGGTCACGCAAATATTTTAGCAGTCGAGTTGTCTTTTTGAAGTTGTTTCCTCTTACTATTCGATTTTTATCACTCAACCATTTCTTGTAACCGTCACCATCAGTCTCTTCGTAAATTTTGTCTGTGCTATTGCAAATATATTTTTTCTCCGCGTACTCAACGCAAGGAACTAAATCAATATGAAAATCACCTGAATAGTTTAATGTACAACAACGGGATTTTTTTATTGCGAGATCCTTATAATTTTCGTTTTCCTGAAAAACATCATAGACTTTCTTCACATAGTCTTCCTGATAATTATTAGGATCGAAGTTGTCATCTTCAATGAATATCAATATATCAGCATCGAATTCATCATTGCCTTTTACAGGTTTAATTATTGTTCCATGAGCATATGAGCCTTGTCTACTATATTTTCGATAGCCTTCTAGCTTATGCTTCAGTAAATTAGTTATAGATTCAGTTTTATCGTCTAAGGTATTCAACCGAGACTGGTTCAAGTTAACTTGATTTTTCAAGAAATCAATTGTGTAATCAACATGTTTCATCACATTGTACCTCACTGTTTAAAAAGTTATTAATTTGTTTACTATGATTTGTAAATTCACTTTTCGCTAAGCTCTTTAATGTAGGAACATTTGCGCATCTATCAAAACTCCAATCATCAATCTGTGGATTGATGCGATAATAATTGTCGCCTAAAATCAGAGTACCACAGTTTTCAGCGAATTGGGTTTGTACGCTCATAACAAAATCAACTAGTTTCGTTTTCTTCCATCCTGTTAACAGTCCCCAATATTTTGAAGGCAGGAAAAAATTACTAGCTCTCCCAGTTCCAATTGAAAAAACTCTTATGTTATCTGATTCTACCTTGAAATTATTGATGGCATCGGCATAACCAACCATTGTCGGATTGTTTGCCCAAATCCCACCGTCGCATATAATGCCATCCGTTAGATTTACAGGGTCAAAATAAGTTGGTGCAGAACACGATGCCAAAACTGCCTTGTAGAGAAAAACATCTCCATCTCGAACGTAGTCTCCATCACGTAGATGTTTCTGATAGGGAGATTTGAACACGTGGACTCTTCCTGTACTGGCATTCGCAGCATTGATGATTAGTGGTACTTCGATTTCACCTAAACGCAATTCGCCAAAATTGGCACGAAGAAACTGTTGTAGCTCCTTGTTGTTGTATTTACTTCTCAGTATTCCACCGCAACAAAATTTGGACCTGAATATCCTGGAACAACTCAGTTCAAATTCTTTCACAAGGTCTGTTAGGCATTTGCCAGTTGCAACGTATGCCGCCACAATGCTACCTACGCTTGTTCCTACGACGAGGTCAAACTTGTTGTATATGTCAACCTCCAACTGAGAATGGACCAAGTCAAGAAGGTGGGCGGAAAATATTCCTCGTACCCCACCTCCATCAAGTGAAAGAATATTGAAGAATTTGTTGTTCTTAGTTTCCATGTATACGAGCATTCGCACGAAAAATGTCTAAACATTCAATATGTGGGCAAAAACCAGCCTTTCAAGTCACAGGAACAAAAAATTTGTGATTTTTCTAATCACAGTATGTAAGTCTTTGTTTATAAAGGGAAGCGTCAAAATCAAAATGTACCGATTCCTCGAGTTCGTTTCGAAATTACCAAATTGTTGATTTCCTTAACTGTTTTGACCGCCTGAAATTTTCTCACCCCAAGAGGCTCCGATTTTCTACCCCATGCCTCATGCGCTGCTCAGCGGCATTCTAAACTCTAGTGCAAGCTGTTGTTTTTATTAAATAAATCTTACCATGCAAGCTCCCTATAGGTACAACAATCTTTATATTATTCAACCTCAGAATGAGGTGCTTGAACCTTCACCTCGGATGGAGCAGTTAAGGCACAAGCCGATACAACACTCCATCGTAATCTGTTTGGCTGGGAAGTCTTTACGAATTCACCCACTAAGAACACGGGTATCCTCGCACGAAACCTCCACATCACAGGCCAAGACGTTTTCATACTGCAGTCAACTTCGACAAATCAACAACTTGACCTTCAAACAACTTCCAACGGGAAACACTCGCATTTGCGTATTGCTGGATTCCTGTGTATAATTCCAAGTCCTGCTGATTTCATACTAGTGGCTATGTAGCTCAGCTGGTTAGAGCACGGCACTCATAACGCCGGGGTCGGTGGTTCGAGTCCACCCATAGCCACCAATTCAATCTTCCAGCGAACTAGCTGGCCGTCTCCAGCAAGCAATCTTGCAAGGAAACCATAATGTTGCGCATCAAATCAAAGTATGCGTCCGGACCGGGGTCCAAGTCGGCACCGAGCGGATCCAAATTTACCACACGTAAGTTTTTCTCGGTGGCAAGCACCTCAACTGTCTTGGAAGAAAATTGTGGTTCCTTGAAGACGCAGTGAATGTCCTCCCTCTTCGCATAATTCACTAGTTCCCGAAATCGTTTGGCACTCGGCGACTGCTCGGGACTGATGGTTACCGCTTCAACATAATGCAATCCATAGCGTGCCTGAATGTACCTGTAAGCATCGTGAAACACAATGTACGGCTTGTCATGCACGGATTCCGCCATGACGGCCAATTCTTTTTCCAATGCATTCAGCCGCTCAATCAATCGTTTTTCGTTGTTGAGATACACTTCCTGATTTTGCGGGTCAGCACTGGCCAGCATGTGTGCCATTTCTGAAGCAACCACTTTTGCATTGCCAACATCAAGCCACAAGTGCACGTCAATACCGCCTGCACTGTGGTCATGACCGTGGTGACCGTCTTCGTCGTGGTGATCATCGTGTTGCTCTTCCGTTTCCATTTTTGCATGTTTGTCATCGTCATCATGATGTTCATCCTCTTCATGGCCATGGTCATCATGTGCCTCGTCTTCGTGAGCGTGCGCGTGTTCTTCATCATCACCATGGTCTTCATCTGTAACAGACTCATCGTGACCATCACCCAAGTTGGATATCAAGGTCAATCCATCAAGCTCTGGAATTTCAACAACAGTCGTCTCCTCGGACAAATTTGAAAGAAAGTTGCCCAGATTCGATTCCAGGGCCGGTCCAACCCAATACACCAAGTCCGCTTCAATAAATGCCTGTGCATCCGATGGAAGCAACTGGTAGGTATGAGGGGACTGAAAACCTCTCACCACCAGATGCGGAGTTCCTGCTCCCTCCATGATTGACGAAGCGAGACTGTGGAAGGGCTTGATGGAAACGACCACACGTGGCGAGCTATCCGCCACTGCATACGCGGATGTCAAGAACGCGAGAACAACAAAAAGCCTTGCTACAATAGATTTCATTACCGGATTTCCTCAACGATTTAGAATTTCAACATGTATAATCAAATTGTTATTGTATAACATATCACCAGAATGATGGCAAATAATATTTCCAAAGACATACCTCTCGTTGAAGCGAACGGGGTCGGAGTAATCAGAAACAACCGCTGGTTGCTCCGCGATGTGGATATTGCAGTTCATCGCACCAGCATCGTCTCGCTGATCGGACCAAACGGAAGCGGCAAGACCACGGTCGCAAAAATTTTGACCGATGTCATCAAACCCGACCATGGTTCTGTGAATCGTCAGCAAGATCTGAGAATCGGCTATGTTCCTCAAAAATTCAATTTGAACTCTACTTTCCCGATCACCGTCAACCGCCTGATGAACCTGACCCGCAAGCATAGCAACCGCGCTGTGGCGGAAGCACTGGATTCTTTGCAAATTTCACATTTGGCCCAAACCGCAGTACAGAACTTGTCGGGCGGCGAATTTCAGCGCGCGCTGTTTGCCCGTGCCATTGTCAGCAAGCCGGATCTGCTCATCCTTGACGAACCTGCACAGGGAATGGACTATGCCGGCGAAGCCAGTCTCTACCACCTGGTTGAAGAAACCCGAAACCGCTTTGATTGTGGAATTCTGCTCATCACACATGACTTGCATATCGTCATGGCCAAGGCCGACCTCGTCATCTGCCTGAATACCCATGTATGCTGCACCGGCACGCCGGATCTGGTTGCCAACAATCGGGAATACACCCGATTGTTCGGCGAAACTGCACAAAAGTCGTTGGCCTTGTATCAGCATGAACACGACCATGAGCATCTGCCCGACGGAAGCATTGCAACCTCTGTGAAAGACTAGCTGACAAGTTTGTACCATGCTTGATGACTTCTTTGTGCGCGCTCTGATCGCAGGAATCGGTGTTGCGATTGTCGCCGGACCGCTTGGTTGCTTCATCATGTGGCAACGTCTGGCATATTTTGGTGACACCATGGCACATACCTCCCTGCTGGGAATCGCCATCGCCATCATTCTGGAAGTTCATATATTTGCGGGAGTCTTCGGGATCTGCATAGTTGCCGCGTTTTTGCTTGGACGTGTGACGGACCGTTCCCAATTGCCGGCCGATTCATTATTGGGCATTCTCTCGCATTCCACACTGGCACTCGGCCTGATTCTGGTTTCGCTCATGTACTGGGTGCGCGTCGACCTTCTGCAATACCTGTTCGGCAACATCCTTTCTGTGAACTGGATTGATATTGCAAGCATCTACCTGGCAGGCGTGGTAGTGATCACACTGGTCGTATGGCGCTGGCGACAATTGGTTTGTACCACGGTCAACGAGGAGATCGCTGCCGCGGAGAACCTGCAACCGGTATATACCCGCTATCTGCTCATGGTGCTTCTTGCGGCAGTCGTCGCATTCGCCATGAAAATTGTAGGAATCATTTTGACCATGTCAATGTTGATTATTCCGGCCGCTTCAGCGCGTTATTTTTCCAAATCTCCCGAGCAGATGGCAGTATATTCTGTACTGGCAGGTATCATTGCAGTAATCATCGGACTAGTACTTTCTCTTAACGTCGATTTACCATCAGGTCCGAGTATTGTTTTAGTTGCCTCGGTGATCTTTGTTTCCAGTTTGACAATCACCAGTATCATTGCAGCCAGAAAATTGAAGCCGACTAAATGATTGAATGAAAGATTTGACGCAAAACCAGAATGCGGTCTACCGCCATTTGCGCACCGCAGCTCGTCCGCAAAGCGCTTATGACATACTCGACGGCGTACGCGAGCAAGGTCTGCGCGCACCGCCACAAATCTACCGCGCACTAAAGGCACTGACTGACCGGGGACTCGTGCATCGCGTCGAAAGCCTGAATGCCTTTATTGCTTGCGATCTCAAGCATAAAAACAATCGAATCGTGTTTTCCATTTGCGACGATTGCGGCAACGTTGAAGAGCTGGCCCCGGTGGATATTCCACCAGAATTGAAGCATATGAGTCAACAATCCGGATTTCAAACCCGAAAAATGGTGATTGAACTCGTTGGAACGTGCTCAGATTGCGGACAGGTCTGATCTGTTAAAAATTCAATTTACTGTTACCCGGAACCGAGACTGCGACCCGAGAGCGAGCGAAAATCATCGCGCTCCAGCAAGCCGGAGATTGCAAATCCGAATACCAGGCCCCAAAACGGTGCGCCAATATTCCAAATCGAAATGTCCGACAAGGTCACCAGCATCGTAACCAGCGCACCCAACTGAAATTTCGAGCTGAACGCATCAACGAACGACCGTAGCAACACCGGCATCAGCGCCAGTCCGCCGAGAATCGCGATAAATGCCGGCGGCAAAGACAAAATCAACCACGTCGCGCCGAATGCAAACAAACCAAACAGAGTTGACAAAATGCCATAGACTACTCCGGCCGTATATTGTTTGCCCACTTCTCCGCTACTGGACAATATTGCATTTGCGGGTCCGGTGACACACGTACAGACTGACCCGAACAGCGCATAAAGCATCGAACCAACCCCGCACGCAAACGTCATTGAATTGGCCGGCGGATTATGTCCGGCGGCCGTCAGCACCGCAAAGCCTTGTCCGTTTTGGACTACCAAAACTGTAATGGCCAGTGGAACCACCAACTCGACCATTGCTTGCTGCGAGAATTGCGGCCAGTACAAATTCGGAATCCCGAACCACTGAATTTCTGCTTCAACCGATTGAATGTTCCCGGTCCACCACACAACGATGACACCGGCCGCGAGGGCCGCAACAACCGGCGGCATAACTTTGCGAATGGAAGGCACTGCAGAAATCGCCACAAACGCCGCAACCATCATGCATGCCAACCAGAATTCTTCTGTAAAGGCCAAAACGACATCCAGCCCGAATTGCAGAAAAACACCGGCAACCATGCCCATTACAATTGGCATGGGAGTGTATTTCAGGGCTTTTCGCACACCGCCGGACAACCCGATTAAAAGCATCAGGATTCCGGTTGCCCAATAAGCACCGATTACTTCGGCAAAACTGAGATGGTCCAGCGAGGTACCGAGCAATACACTGCCCGGGATGGTCCACGCAAAACTCAACGGTTGCCGATAATAGACCGAATAAACAATTGTGACTAGCCCGCCAATCACAAATCCGCCAAAAATCCACGAAGCTATATCGGCTTCGGTCAATCCCCCGGCAAATCCAACTGCAACAATAATCGCGACCGGTCCGGTTGTGGAAAACAGAATTGCAACAACTGCATTGATGACGTTGACACTCCTCAAATCCCGGATGATGTCTCTGAGCCCTGCGCCTGCAGCGGATTGACGTTCAAGCGTTTTCATAACAGCAAAATTAAATCCCTTTTGCCTGCAAATTGCTTAACAAAATTTAATCCGTGAACAATTGTCAGCACAGTAAAATTACGAACTTTTACTTCGCTGAACTGACTATGGAACATTTTTCGTCGCTCACCAACAGAATCGCTGGCAAGGGTTCGGATGCCTGGGCCATTCACATGGAAGCAACTGATCTGGAGTTGCAGGGCCGCGAAATTCTAAAACTCACAATTGGTCAGGAGTCCGATCAATCGACACCTTCATTTATTGTCGAGGCCGCGGTCGAAAACCTGAGAACCGGTACACATGGCTACAGCGAACTGAGAGGCGAGCCGGAATTGCGGCAGGCAATTGTTGACAATTTTAACCACAGCACCGGTCTTCAAGTTGGGTTGGAAAACTGTTTTGTATTTTCAGGTGCACAAAATGCGCTGTTTTCGACATCCTTGTGCGCACTGGAAGCCGGTGACGAAGTCATTATCATTGAACCCTATTATGCAACCTATCCTGCCACTTTCACTGCCGGTGGCGCGACATTGGTTCAGGTACCTAGCAACCCGAAAGAAAATTTTCAATTCGACCCCCAACGCGTTCGTGATGCAGTCAGTTCAAAAACACGCGCCATTATCGTCAACTCTCCGAACAACCCGGGCGGCATCATGTACGAATGGGACCACCTGAAAGAGGTTGTTGACATTTGTGCCAACCATGGTTTGTGGCTGATTAGCGATGAAGTGTATTCAACATTGGTTACACCCGGTACTTACAGAAGCCCTGTATCGCTTCCCGGGGCACTGGATTTTTGCATCACCATTTCAAGTGTCTCGAAATCTCACAGAATGTCCGGGTGGAGACTGGGCTGGAGCATCGCCAACGAAGCAATGACCGAGCGACTGTTCAAACTGTCGCTCTGCATGAGCTATGGACTGCCCGGATTTATTCAACATGCCGCAACGGTTGCCGTCCGGCAATCCGAACAAACCTCAGCGTTGGTACGCGGTGAACTCGACCAAAAGAGAAACACGGCAATTCGTGAATTAAGTGACATAGAAGGTATCCAGGTCCGCGGAAGCCAGGTTGGAATGTTTGTTGTCATTGACATTGAAGATTTGGGAACAACGTCAATCGAATTTTCGCAACGCCTGTTGCGCGAATACAGCATCGCGATTCTGCCCTGCGACGGTTTCGGGGAAAGTTGCGGAAATTACCTGCTTCGACTTTGCATTGGAGAAACTGAAGACCAACTTGCAAGAGCTTACGAAATGATCCGGCGTTGCGCGGCAGATTTTTTGCAACTTCGTCGCTGATACGCCTTAGAATGCTTGTCGTACATCAAATTTTTATTTTCATAATCACCTGAGTACGAACAATGACACTGCCAATGCCGTCATTTGAACCGGAATTGGAAGAATTTCGATTGGAACTGCGAATTTTCATTCAGCAAAATTTGCCCGAGGATATTCGTCGAATGGTGGCGCGCGAGCAAATGGACTTGCCGCGGGAAGCCCAGGTACGTTGGCATAAAATATTGGGAAACAACGGCGGTTGGTGCTGTCCAGGCTGGCCCGAACAGTACGGCGGTCCGGGTTGGAATGACAAGCAACAGTACATCTTCGAACAGGAAATTTCACTTAACGATGCACCACGAACCATGATCTACGGAGTCGGCATGTTGGGTCCGACCCTGTTCGAGTATGGCACCGAAGAACAGAAACAACAGTTTCTGCCGGGCATACTAAGTGGAGATACGCTTTGGTGCCAAGGCTATTCTGAACCCAATGCCGGATCTGACTTGGCATCGTTGAAATGTCGGGCAACACGCGACGGCGACGAATATATCCTCAATGGCTCGAAAATCTGGACCAGCGAAGCACATATTGCCGACTGGATTTTTGGTTTGTTTCGCACCAGCACAGAAGGCCGAAAGCAACAGGGAATTACCTTTCTCATGGCTGACCTGAATTCGCCGGGAATTACGATTGAACCATTGCTCATGTTTGAAGGCACGCATGAAGTGAACCAGGTGTTTTTCGATGATGTGCGAGTACCGGTCACACAACGAGTGGGGAACGAAAACGAAGGCTGGACGATCGGCAAGTATTTGCTGGGACTGGAAAGGTTTGGGACTGCAGAAGTTTCCCGAACCAAGGCGACACTGAGACGCTTGAAGTGCATGGCCGAGCACCCAATACCGGGCGGGAATCGACTCATGGACGATGCGGCCTTTGCCGACCGCATCCACTGTCTTGAAATTGAACTGTATGCACTTGAGCTGACCGAGCGGCGAATTTTGTTTTCCAGACCGGATACCAGTGACCCCGGTCCCGAGGCTTCAATGCTGAAAATTCGCGGCACAGAAATTCAATGCGATGTATTTCGCCTGGCCGCCGAGGCGGGTGCATATTTTTCCCAGATTGATATTTCCCGGGAAGTTGATATACCGGATTTTGCCCTTCCGTATCAACCCTCCGACTGGATGAGAAACTACTTCAATTACCGGAAAACGCCGATCTATTCCGGCACCAACGAAATTCAAAGAAACATCATTTCCAAAGCAGTGCTGGGGCTTTAGCTGTGAATGACCAATCGAACGGCATTCAGTCCATGCTCGAAGAGTCGCTTTCAAAATACATTCGCGACCATTGCACTTTTGAGAAACGAAGTGAAATTGTCGCGTCCGAAACTGGCTTCTCGCCAGAGCATTGGCAATTGTATGCAGATCTTGGCTGGCTCAGTCTGCCGGTTTCAGAACAATTCGGCGGCTTGGGATGCGGTGCTTCGGAGTTGTATACCGTTATGCAACAACTGGGGCGCGCCAATGTGCCAAGCCCCTACCTGACCACCATTGTCTTGTGCACCGAACTGCTTGAATCGACTGCCAGCAAAGACCAATGCACAGCACTTCTGGGAGAAATCGTCGAAGGCAACCTGATTGTCTCACCGGCAATCCCTGAAGCACAGTCGCGCTACGACCTTCACAATATCCAGACTGTTGCTAAAAAATCTGCCGGACAATACTTGTTGAATGGTACAAAAATTGCAGTTCCCTACGGAAATATTGCAAATCGTTTTTTAGTCTTGGCACGTACCAAAGGCAATGCCAACGACCGGAAAGGACTGTCCTTATTTTTGATAGACCGCGATACCGCAGGTTTGAAGTTTGAAAATTACAGAACCCACGATGGCAGAAGCGTATCCAGTCTTCATTTCAGTGATGCAAAAATTCCTTCAGATTCCTTGCTGGGAGTTGAAAATCAGGCCTTGGGCCCTGTTGAACAGGCATTCAATCATGCGGCTGCGGCGAGTTGTGCCGAAATGAACGGCATCATGTGGGCAGTATTTGAAATTTCGCTAGAGTTCATCAAAACAAGAAGCCAGTTTGATTCGCAAATCGGGAAATTTCAAGCGATCCAGCATCGCGTTACGGATATGTACATGAAGTGCGAACTGGCTCAAAGCATGGCTGAGAATGCATTGCGCTCCGTTTACGAAGATGAGGAACTTGAACAGAACAAAGTGGTATCTGCCGCAAAGTGGAGCATTGGCAACGCGGCCATGCAAGTTGCCGAAGAGGCAGTTCATCTGCATGGTGCCATGGGCATGACGAATGAAATGCCCGTGGGACACTACCTGAAACGCGTCGCATCGCTGAATCTCCTGTTTGGCGACCCGGCCTATCATCAAAATCGTTACCGAACCCTTCACTCTTGACTATAATAATCAAGCCAATTGCTTGATTACGCAATTTTTAACCCCATATTTATAGAATTGGGGAAATATTTTTCAATTCAATGGGGAAATTACTGGATGAAGTATAAAAATATTCTAGAAACTGTGGGGAATACGCCTGTGGTCAGACTGAACAAGGCACCGGTTCCTGACGGGGTCGAGCTTTGGGTAAAGGTTGAAAGCTTCAACCCGGCCGGTTCAGTCAAGGACCGACCGGCGCTGAACATGATAGAAGATGCTGAACGCAGTGGACGAATCCAACCCGGCGATACCATCATTGAACCGACCTCTGGCAACACCGGCATTGGCCTGGCGATGGTAGCGGCTTACAAGGGATATCGTGCAGTTTTCACAATGGCGGAGGACATGAGTGAAGAGCGCAAGAAAATTCTGTTGTCGTTTGGTGCGGAGATTATTTTGACACCCGCGGTAGAGGGAACCATTGGCGCCATTGAACGTGCGAAAGAACTGGCAGAAAAACAGGGATACTTTTTTGTGGGGCAACATTACAACCCGGCCAACACAGAAGCACATCGAGTCACCAGTGAAGAAATCTGGGATGATTTTGGAACCGATTTGAACACTGTTGTCTGCACTACTGGTACCGGCGGCACGATTTCAGGCTTGGGTCAATATCTCAAAGAGCTTCATCCGGATGTACAAGTTGTTGCGACCGAGCCAGCGGACTCGCCCATACTTTCCAAAGGGTTGGCTTGCAAGCACAAAATCATGGGTACTGCTCCTGGATTTATCCCGGAAATTTTAAATACCGAAGCTTATGATGAAATTTTGCCCATCACTACAGAAGAAGCGTACAAAACGACCCGGTACCTTGCACGGGAAGAAGGAATTTTTGCTGGCATTTCTTCCGGTGCTGCCACCTCGGGCATGATCAAGATAGCGAACCGAAAAGAATCTGCGGGGAAAACGATTCTGGCTGTTTTGCCAGACACTGGCGAACGTTACCTCAGTACAGATGTTTGGGATGATACCGACTTGGGCGTTGTTGAAAGTGCAGTGCAATAGCACTTTGCCCATGATACGTGGTGAGATTGACAAAAATAGTCAGTTTAGATCCAAATGCTATCCAAGTTTTTTGATGCAAGACCAACATCAACGAATTTCTTCAATTCAGGTTGAATTTCTTAAAATGATTAGCGTTTCTTTGGCTATTGCGTTCTTGACATGATGGCCATAACGACGATAAGTTTGTAAAGGCACTTTTTCCTCAACTGTCCATCCCACACTAGTAGCGATGTTTACCAAGTGTTCGGGAGTATTGAAATCAAACCGTACCCCTCCTAGTACTGAGTGATTGTCACCCACAACCAGTGCAAAAGGTGCTTGTGGGCGCAGACAATTACGAATTGTTTGGAAACTATTTTGCATTAGTGCGAAATATCGATATAGCAATACAGGTACCGCTTGACGGCGAAAACCATCTCTGTCATTCAGTGCCGTCATCAATAGACAGCAGTACTGATACTGTGTTTCTGGCAAGTTATCTTCATTTAACTCCAATACCCTTCTTACTTCTTTACTGTCACTCCCACAAAGCTCACGACTACCAATCAAACTTGCTTCCAACTGATCGAGACTTTCGGGTTGAACAAGATTTAACCAAACTAAAGAAAGTCGATGCATATCGATGTAAGGCAAAGCCATTGCATAAGGTGGACTCGTAATCGCGACATCGAAATTTTGTGTCAAACCAATGGGGTTCGCGACTGAAATATCGCGATGCTCTGCTTTACATGATTCAATTTGTGTGTCCAATATGGATTGTGCGGATTCTATTCTTTCAATAGCCTGCAACCAAGATTCTTGAAGTGCGTGGAAGTACGGAACTGTTGGCATTGAAGATTTACGACGCCGAGTTCTTAAATCTTTCGGATCTTGAAGCGAATAATCTCTTAGCAGATTGCTTGCAGTCGCTAGAAACACCGGAGCAATTTCACCCGCAATTTCCTCAACTACCTCTCGTACGGTTTCAATTCTTTGCAGAGTTTCATTATCAAACCAAGATTGGAGATATTTACTGCGTGGGTCATCAGTAATCTCTGTTCTCCAAGTGTTGGAATCGCTCAATGCCCTGGACAGATCTTCAAATATGCTACGTAAAGCGTTTGCTGGAGTAATTAATGCCTTAAGTTTTGCATTTGCTACATACACTGCAAATGGATTGATGTCGACTCCCAAACTTTCAACACCAATATGAGAGCATTCAACCAAGGTAGTTCCGCTTCCGCAAAACGGGTCAAGCACTCGATGACCCGGCATAACTTCAAATATATTCAGTAGTGCGCGAACCACCTGTGGGTTGAATTTTCCTTTATATTCGTGAAGACCATGGACCGAGTAACGAGTTGATTGTCGACGACTGCCTTGGCTAGTTGTCCTTTCGAGCAAACTCTGTACAGTATCAACTATACCATTGCCATTCGAATATCTAGCAAAGTAGGTTAAGCGATCAGCCAAACCACAATCCGTCTTGCTATCCAGTTCAAACCCACCTTGAATTTCACGCACCACCGGATTGTTCAATAATGCCATCATTTCTCTTGTAGCCAGCTCCCGTTCATAGGGATAGTACTGATAGCCATGCCAACTCAAACGCATCACTACACTGTCCTTCTCAAAACGATTCCATTTTCAAGTAATTGAGACAGGGCATTGCCCGGTACTTTATTGGCACCTTGTTGTTCGGGTGATTTTCTCTGATGATTGAACAAAACAGAAACAATATAAAGGTGAATCAAAGTAAGCAATGCAAGCACAATCGTATTGAGTATAGTATAGAAGAATCTGAAATGAAATTTCCAAAAAAGAAATTCATGTGTTTCATGGCAACCAAGGCTACAAGATTTCAAGATGCAGGAAGTTTGTACAACAAATTTGAAAATTTTACTTATAATGGAATAGTAAATTGGACTACATCGTTCAGACTATGTAAAATAAGACCATCTATCCAAGGAGGAACTTTACCAACATGACAACCCAAATCATCAGAAACGAAGTATGGCAAAACTATTTGGATGCATCTCGTCTCGCACGCTACTACAGTGTGCTTGCAGACCGGCATAAATCCATTTACATGCTCTCCAGGGCAATTTTAATCCTTCCGCTCCTGACCGGTGTGGCATTACTCTTTGACTTGCTTCCAGAGATTCTAGTCTTGTTTGTGGGCTTGGCGATTGCGTTGCTCGTTACTGCAGATTTGTTTTTTGATTTCGCAAAAAGAGCAAGTGTGCTGAAGTTGGTTAGTCAGGAATGTGGTAGTTTGGAGAACGAATATAGAGATTTGTGGCTGGCAGTAGAAAATGGTGAATTGAGTGACGGAGAAGTTCGAGAGAGAGTCAACCAAATAGAAAAGAAGATGATTGACGTAACCAACAGACCTGGTAGTTTAGAAATTAGAGTTGACCATAAACTGAATGAAAAATGTGCAATCGAAACTTACGAAGTTATGGCAGATAGGTATGAACACTCCACATAAAGAAAAGAGTTTATCGTCAGAACGACAAAGCAGGGTCAAGTTACTGCCACCACCATAACTAAAATTTTCTCCTCAAAAGGCTAGGTGCCCCTTCGAAAATCAGATTGAATTCAATGTTCAGTAAGGCGTGTAGCGACTTTCAGCAATTTTGAGTTTCGAACGCGCCAACTCTTGCCGCTTCTAGTAGCATTTGACATTCAGAACAGAGAAGACAGTCTTATCGGTTGCATTGCCCTTCTGTTATACGCTCATTTCCACCAATGTCTCTGAACGTGGTGACTCGCTCAAATCCAGCTACTTTCATTAATTCCCGAACCGCACTTCCCTGATTCCACCCATGCTCCAGGAGCAACCATCCATGATTGACCAAGTGATGACTCGCTGATTCGACAATTTTACGAATTGAGTCAAGTCCATCTGCACCGCCAACAAGTGCTTGTCTCGGTTCATGGCGTATAGCAGGGTCACTCAAGCAAGGGTCATTTTCCTCTACATAGGGCGGATTGGAGCAAACTATATGAAAACAGTGGTTCCGCAATGCACCAAACCAATTGCTGGCAATCAGGCCAATGTTTCCGAATCCAAGGGTATTCTGATTTGCTTGTGCAATTCGCAGAGCATCTTCGGAAATGTCCGTAGCCAGAATTGAGGACTTTGGCAGTTCTGAAGCTAATGCAAGCGAGACTGCTCCCGAACCAGTGCCCAAATCTGCAATTCGTGGGTTAACGAAGTCACCTGCCGCTTGCAACACGCGTTCAACCAGCAATTCTGTTTCAGGACGCGGTACCAGCACAACAGGTGATACGCGTATCTGTAATGACCAAAATTCCTTGAAGCCTGTGATGTAGGACATCGGCTCGCCGTTCAGTCGTCTTGAAACAAATTCACGAACCACTGCTAATTCATCTTCATTCAGAATCCTTTCACTCTGGATAGCCAGATTATGTCCATCAATGTCAAGGGCAGACGCAAGAAGAAGGTCAGCGTCAAGTCGAGAGGTTTGTGAGAAAACCGCCAGCGAGTTGCTTATGGAAATACGCGTCTCTCCAAGCTTTTCGGGCAAAGTTTGAGTATCTGAATTCATATTGCTTTGAATGACCTGAGGGTACAAACCTCTGCATTTCCAATAATGTGAGAAGTAATTGCTGAATTCAATTTTGATTTCCGTAATCTGATTCAGGTGATACATTTTTACCGTCCAGCCTGCCTGAAGAAACAGATTCACAATGGATGTCCCTACCTTTGGTACATTGTAACTCCTGAAAAAACCGCTCTCGTCTGTGAGTCAAAGTGAACAACGATGATTTATTAAGCAGGAACAGAACGGCATGAATGACAACTCAGCAATTTCGCCTTCAAAATTTTTCCATTGGGAAACATTCATCCTTATGGTTTTTTTTAGTATTATAAGCAAGTAACATTATAAGCAATGGAGCAACATTATGAGCAACGAAATGACATTTTTACTTTCAGGTCTAGCGCTTGGTGTAATCTTGAGCGGATTTTTGGTGTTTATTTTTACCAAGCGAGCAAACCGTGCAAATAAAAACCAGCAAGCCATCAACGATCTGATTCAGCCATTGAACGAACAAATCCGACAACTTGAACAAACTGTACTACTTCGTATCGATACAGACATCAAAGAAGAACTCAAGCGTGTCACAAAAGAAACTTGGCAACTGAAACAGGATTTACTACACCCAGCAATCGGAGGCAAATGGGGAGAAATTCAACTTCAAAATATCTTCGAACTTGTTGGTATGACTAAAGACGCTGATTATAAAATGCAAGAAACACTTGAGACTGGCTCTCGACCAGATGCAATAGTGAACCTACCCGGGAAGCGTCACATAGTCATTGATGTAAAAACATCTCTTGACTCTTATTTGAAAGCGACAAAAGAAGAGGACTCGTCTACTAGAACTAAACTATTCGAGGAACATGCAAAAAAGTTACGAAACCATGTTATCGAACTCTCGAAAAAAGCCTACTGGAAGCAACTACCAACACATAAAACTACTGACTTTGTTGTGATGTATTTACCTAACGAAGCATCCTATATAGTAGCTATCGAACACACCTCTGAGGATTTGTACGAGTTTGCACTAAAAAGGAATATTGTTTTGGCAACACCAATGACGCTAGTCGTCCTGCTGAAAGCTGTCAAGCTTGGGTGGCAACAACACATGATGACTGAGAATCAGGAAGAGATTGTTAGAATCAGCAATGACCTGTGTAATAAACTCACGATTTACTTCAACTATGTCAACCAATTCGGCACATCGCTAGGCAAAACTGTAGAGTTTTACAATAAGTCAATCGGTTCTCTTGGACGAAATCTAATGCCGGAAACGGAAAAGCTGAAAAGTTTGGTTAGTGTATCGAAAGAAGACTCGATTTCGACCCCACCACTTGTAGAAGACATTCCACGAACCTTACAAATTTCAGAAACTTCCCAAACAGAGCAAGACGATGAGACTAAATCTGACAGCACTTCCTGAACACAAGTGTAGCTTTCGATTGCATTGACCAGTTGCTCACCTGAAAGGGTTGTCATTAGTTGACCCGATGTACAATGAAGAAATTCAGCATACCTGCGTGGTGAGCGTTGATGACGCTACGCTTCAAGGAAACTATTTTATCTTAATTTTGCAGTTGAAATCCCTTATTTGAGTATTATAATACACAATATGGGTATAAAAGAACCAATGACAACTCCGCAGGCACACCATCAGGAAAGCCCGAGACTTCGTGGCACCGGGTTGGGCAATGTCCTGTTCACGACTACTCAACAGCGCGTGTATGCATTAATTTTTGGACAGCCGCACCGTAGTTTCTATGTAAACCAAATAATTGCACTTACCGGTGCCGGGCGTGGTGCGATTCAGCGAGAACTTGCTCGTTTGGAAACGAGCAGGCTTGCCAACGTTTCTTGGCTTGGCAACCAAAAGCGATACCAGGCGAACAAAGAATCACCTGTGTATCACGAGCTTTGTAGCATAGTTGAAAAAACGGTAGGCCTTGAAGACCCGATTCGATCGGCCTTGGAACCGCTAAGAGACAAGATTGATTTGGCGTTACTATTCGGTTCAGTCGCGAGTCGGACCGATAGAGCGACAAGTGATATTGATCTTATGCTGGTTTCCAACGAGTTATCACTACTATCAATCTACGCGGCGATGAGGCCAGTTGAGAAAAAACTGGATCGGCGAATCAACCCGACCCTTTACAGGCCTGCCGACTTTCAAGAACGAATGTCAAGAAAGGGCGAATTTGTTGATCGTGTCATGAATCGCCCGCACATCATTCTTCTGGGCACTCTCATTGACTCGTAAGGATCTCAACAATCTTGTACAAATTGGCCTGTTAAAGCAGGCAAGTATGACCAAGTTGAACATTTCAACTCTGATTCATTCGGGGTTGTCCCGTCTCGAAGATGCCAAGAATAACGAACTAGGCATTGAATCCCGGTTTGACTTGGCATACAACGCGGCACATGCACTGTCCCTGTCAGCATTGTGGATAAACGGATACAGTGCAGACAAACGATATATTGTGTTTCAATGTTTGCCACATACTCTGAATTTGTCGAGTGAACAATGGCGTGTATTGGACAACGCGCACTATATTCGGAATCTGTCAGAGTACGAAGGTAGCTCGGAATACGATGAATGTCTGGTCGAATCAGTAATTGAGGTTTGTGACGAAATGGCGGCCCGGCTCTCTGCAATACACAAACCGAATGACAGAAATTGATTTTTCAGATGAAAACAATACAGTTTTGAAATAACATTGTTTCAAATCTTGATTTCGACCGACTCCTGATGATTCTGATATTACGTCTAACCTTGCTTTCGGCAATCTTTGCTACGGCAACTTCATGGATTGGGCCGAATTCCTCCGCCGCGACAGAAAGTCCTCCGGTTCAAGCAGAAGTTGAATCATCCTCTGGCACGGCACTTTCCAATGCCAACTTGACTTCCGAAGCTTTGCAGAATTTGACTGCATCTGAACTCGCCAATTTGCTCAATGATGAAGAATTGTCAATTGACTTGCTCAGTGAAGCAGCAAAGGAGACCGAGGATCCTCGAATTGTTGAAATTCTTGCTCGACGCGCCATTTCAGCGGAACGCTACGATATCGCCGAAGACGCAACTAGTCTCTGGGTAAAACTGGCCCCGAATTCGGTAGAAGCATGGATAACAAGGGCATTTACCCAGCTTGATTCAATGGCCGATGAACAAGCAACACAAAGCTTCAAAAATGCTGTGGCGGCATCTGCAACTGACCCGGAAAAGACCTTGCAAGACATTTCGCAAATCCTGTTCAATGCCATGGACATGATCAGCGCACACGAGATGTACTCGGTGATCGTAGAAGCAAATCCGGACTATGTGACTGGCCATCTGGAACTGTTCAGATTTGCAATCGCCGCGGGATTCGAGGCGGATATACAGCAAAAACACATTGATGACGCACTTGCAATCGACCCAAAAGCCGAAAATGTAGCTACAGCAAAATTCACCTTTCTGATTCGCCAGGGCAAGGCACTGGAGGGTGAAGCGTATGCCGATGAATATCTGTCTGATTTCCCGGATGCTTATCGCTTGAGAAGAATTTATGCACAGCATTTGTCCCGGGCCGGGCTGTTTCGCGGTGCTATTGACCAGTATGAGAATATTCCGGGCACTGATGCCTTGTACAGCGCGGCAAACTTGTACTTTCGTACGGACCAATATGCAAAAGCATACGAGAAATTCAAAACATACACTGACCAGGTTCCTGGCAATCAACTCGCGTATCTGCGTATCGCCCGTGCCGCGATGGAAATTCAAAAGTACGATGAATCTGCCTTGGCGCTGGAAAAAGTGAACGATGGTCGATTGGATTTTCGAAAGCTCCTGCTCCAGGCCAGGCTGGAAGCAAAATCCAGCTCATTGCAAGATGGAATAAATTTTCTGAATACTCTTCCAATGCAGTCTGAGGGGCAACAACTGCGGATACTTCTGACATTGCACGAGTTGTACCGGGAAGCAAACCAATTGGAAGATGCACTGAAAACACTGGACGACGCTCTGTTGGAATTTCCCGGTAATTTTACGTTGCTGCTCGCACGCAGCTTTGTCGCCTCCGACTTGGCAATGGTGGATGTCGTAGAACAGGACGTACGAATGATATTGGACCGACTGCCAAACAACCCGCAAGCATTGAATTCACTGGGCTATACGCTGGCAGACAAGACTGACCGCCATGACGAAGCGTTGGAGTTGATTGAATCTGCTTTGGAGAATCGGCCACGTGACCCTTATATTCGTGACAGCATGGGTTGGGTTCAATACAAACGCGGAAATCTGGACGCGGCTATTGATTGGACAAAGAGAGCGTACGATCAATTGGAAAATCCGGTCATCGCCGCTCATTTGGGTGAAATTTACTGGATGAAGGGAGAAAGCCAGAAAGCCAAAAGAGTCTGGAGTGAAGCAAACAAGCGCACACCCGGCAACCAGCGGCTGCTGGAAACCATGCAGAAGTTCCTGAATTAAACTGCTTGAATTGCTATCAGAGTGGTTTTGGGTGTTGATTCGGGAAATAACAATTACAATCAGAGTTCCTTTGAATACTGAATTCGCTACTTGACAAGGGAGAAGCTCAATGGCAAATCAAAAACGAATCCTTGTTCTGCAGCATATCGCATGCGAACATCCCGGGATATTTCGGGACTTCATGGCGGAAGAAAATTTTGTCTGGGATGCTGTCGAACTTGACGAAGGCGAAAAAATTCCCTCGCTCGCCGGTTATGACGGGATGATGTGCATGGGCGGGCCAATGGATGTTTGGCAGGAAGACGAATTTCCTTGGCTAGTCGCTGAAAAAGAGGCGATTCAAGATGCCGTACAGGTTCGTAAAATGCCGTTTCTGGGCGTATGCCTGGGTCATCAACTGCTTGCTGATGCACTTGGCGGAGAAGTTGGGCTTGCTGACGTCGGTGAAGTCGGCATGCTGAATGTCGGCCTCACTGAAGAAGGCCGTTCTCACCCGCTCATGATAGATCTGCCGAAAGAGTTTGTCACACTTCAATGGCATGGCGCAGAAGTAAAGAAACTGCCTGAACATTCAACGGTCCTGATGGCCTCACCCGCTTGCCAGGTGCAGTCGTTTGCTGTTGGACCAACTGCGCTGGGCATCCAGTTTCATGTTGAAACCGGGCCACACACCATTGACGAGTGGAATGCAGTACCGGAATACAACAAAGCCTTGCTCAATACTTTCGGTGAGAATGGAGCAGTTGAATTGCGTGAAAAAGCTGAGCAATACGACGCGGAACTGTCAAAAACCGCGCGCCTGCTCTACAGAAACTGGGCAAATGCCAGTTTCTGACTTGCTTCACTAGCACGCAGAAGCTCACATTACGCGTCAAATTCAACCATAATGTAGAATCAGGGATGGTTGATCATCAAATTACGGTTAGTCAGGAGTAGAAAAAATGTTGAGAGTGGTATTCCTTGGACCGCCCGGTTCCGGAAAAGGAAGCCAGGCGAAGTTTGTTGTTGACAAGTACGAAGTTGCTCATATCTCCACAGGTGAATTGTTGCGTGCCGCGGTAAGCGCAGGCACGGAATTGGGCCTCAAGGTTGCCGGCATCATGCGGGAAGGAAAATTGGTTTCGGACGAAGTTGTACTGGAGCTGATTGAAGACTTTCTTGACAACAACGAATGTCCGCACGGGTTCTTGCTGGACGGTTTCCCGAGAAGTGTAGGACAAGCAGAAGGACTGAACGAACTGTTGTCAAAACGCAATACACCCTTGTCTTTTGTACTGAATTTGGATGTGGATTTGGAAGCCGTTGTCAAACGCCTTTCAGGACGTCGGACTTGCTCCAGTTGCGGTGAAATTTACAACGTCTACTTTGGTCCCCCGAAACAGGAAGGGATTTGCGACAAATGCGGCACCGAAACACTGGAGCAACGAGCAGACGACAATGAGGAGTCGATCAGAAAGAGATTGGACGTTTTCACTGAGCAAACCGCACCGTTGCTTTCGTACTACGAGCAACGCGGATTGTTGCGTCAGGTTGATGCTTCCGGTTCTGTTTCTGAAATTGCAACCAGCATTGACACAGTGATTCAATCGGATATCAGTTGAATTGAGTCACTTGCAAATCAATCAGCCGGAACTGTAGCAGATGGCAACCGGAAAATTTCCGACTACTCGAATGCGACGCATGCGGCATGATGAATTCAGCCGTGCGATGATGCGTGAATCGGTTTTGACACCGGCCGATTTCATTCAGCCGCTGTTCGTCATCGAAGGTGCGAGTCAGCGTAGCGAAGTGGAAGCCATGCCCGGTACAGAGCGACTGAGCATTGACCTGCTAGTGGAAAAAGCAAAGCATTTGCGGGACTTGAATATTCCCGCAGTGGCCCTGTTTCCGCTGGTACCGGATGAGAAAAAAAGCAAATATGCTGAAGAAGCCTACAACCCGGGCGGACTGGTTCAACGCGCGATATCGGAAATACGCACCCAGGTCCCTGAAATCGGTGTCATGGCCGATGTGGCACTGGATCCGTACACACTGGACGGCCATGATGGTTTGACCAACAACGAAGGATATGTTGAAAACGACACGACACTTGAAGTTCTTGTCCTGCAAGCCTTGGCGCAAGCGGCAGCCGGAGTATCTATTGTTGCGCCGTCTGACATGATGGATGGCCGAATCGGAGTGATTCGTAAAGCATTGGAAGAAAACGGCTATCCCGATGTACGAATTATGGCCTATTCGGCAAAATATGCCTCTGTATTCTATAGTCCGTTTCGCGGTGCAGTCGGATCTTCTTCCAACTTGGGCGGGAAAGACAAGCGAACCTATCAAATGGATACGGCCAATTCGGATGAAGCCGTACGCGAAGCGGCACTGGACATTGAAGAAGGCGCAGACATGGTCATGGTAAAACCGGGAATGCCGTATTTGGATATTATTCGACGGGTGAAAAGCGAGTTGCAGGTACCTACATTCGCGTATCAGGTAAGTGGCGAGTACTCCATGCTGATGGCCGCGATTCAACAAGGTTATCTGGACGAAAAAGGCACAATTCTTGAAGCAATGATTGCATTCAAGCGCGCCGGTGCCGACGGAGTTCTGAGTTATTTCTCGGAACGAGTCGTCAAATGGCTCACCTGACAGAAAGATGGCAATGCACCGAACCCGGCCGACTGGAATCAAGTTGCATCAAAAGTCGCGACTGCTGGAAGTCAGTTTCGACAATGGTGAGACGTTTCAACTGAGTTGTGAATACTTGCGCGTATATTCTCCATCCGCCGAAGTTCAGGGACATGGACCCGGTCAGCAGGTTTTGCAGTACGGCAAGGAAGCTGTCAATATCATCGGCATTGAACCGGTAGGAAATTATGCGGTTGTACTGAGATTCAGCGACGGCCACGATACCGGCATCTACTCTTGGGATTTGCTGTATGAACTTGGCACCAATCAGCAACAGTATTGGCAGTCGTATCTGGACCGTTTGCAAGAAGTCGGCTACCAGCGCAAGGAAGTAATCCATTGAAAGCACGCAACTCGTGAACAAGGAAAACAGCTCAACTACATCATTCGGTTTTCGCAAGGTCAGCGAAACCGAAAAAACCAGACTTGTTGATCAAGTATTTCACTCGGTTTCCAATCGATACGATTTGATGAACGACCTGATGTCGTTCGGTATTCATCGAATTTGGAAAAAAATTGCAGTGGCGTATAGCGGCATTCGCAGAAACAGTTGCGTACTCGATGTAGCCGGTGGCACCGGGGATCTTTCTTTGGCACTCGCGGCAAGATTGGGCGACAAGGGTCGACTCGTCTTGACAGATGTGAACAGTTCAATGCTGAAAATCGGACAAGACCGTTTGATTGATCACGGCTATGTTGGCAACATCAGTTGCGTGCAATCAGACGCACAGAATTTGTCATTTGCATCGAACAGTTTTGATGTTGTTGTGATTTCTTTTGGACTGCGCAATGTAACGCGCATTGACAAGGCACTGGAGTCAATGTTCGATGTGGTGCAAATCGGCGGTCGCGTGTTGATCCTGGAATTTTCCAAACCGGTCATTCCGGTACTGGAAAAACTGTATGATGCATACTCCTTCAATGTGATTCCGCGCCTGGGACAATGGGTGTTGAACGATCGGGAGAGCTATCAGTATCTGGTTGAATCGATTCGCAGACACCCGGACCAGGAAACACTGGCGGACATGATGGCGGATGCCGGATTTGAACGCGTGGAGTACCACAACCTGGCCGGTGGCATTGTTGCGATTCATATTGGAAGAAAAACCTGAAGGCGAGTGGAGTGACATCAACGAGCTCATTTTCCCGCATGCTTGCTTTTTCTCTTTGTCAGTCTTTGGAGAAATCACTGAATCTTGTACTGGCACAAGACGCATCAATCAAATCCGAAGTTGCCGGCATGGTAGGAAAGATTGTTCAAATTGAAATAACAGATCTACGAGTCGAGATGGAGCTTGAAATTCAGACTGGTGAAGTTTTTGTGACTCCGGGCCACGAACGTAAAGGCGATTTGCAAATCAGCGGACGACTTGCCGACTTTATGAAATCAGTGCGAACTTCCATGGGCAGTTCCATGGATTTGGAACACTTGAAAGTAACCGGAGATATGTCTCTGGCGCAAAACATTTATCGACTGTTCAGACGAGCAGACTTCGACTGGGAAGAAGCACTTGCACAGAAAATTGGTGACGTACCTGCCCGAACGTTCGGCAACGCATTGCGTTGGGGCCAAGAAAACCTGATGCACAAGGATTCTCCTTTGCAAACACAAATACGGACAGTGCTTGAAGACAAAACTCAATTGATTCCGTCGCGCGAACGCGTCGGGAAATTCATGGATGGTGTCGATTCACTCAAAGCTGATGTCGACCGAATTGAAAAACGAATTGACCGATTGGTGCGCAAGGACAAGAAATGAATTTTGCAAGTCATCTCAAGCGACTGTTCCAAATTGCCCGGGTATGTCGGCGACACGGTTTGGACGAGTATCTCAAAACTACACGAAATTGCGTGTTTTTCGTTTCTTGCTCAAATTGCTGTTCAGAACCCGACGCGATATCGCGGCTGCTAGCAGAGGAGTCTGTTTACGGGATGCCCTGCAGGAACTGGGACCAATTTTTATCAAATTTGGACAGATCATGTCCACCAGACCCGACATATTTCCGGATGATGTGATCCAGGAACTGAATCTGCTGCAGGATCAGGTACCACCGTTCAAAGGTGCCGAAGCTCGCGAGATTGTAGAAAAATCTTTGGGGTCCCCCATTGGTGATGTATTCACTGAATTCAAGGAGGAATCAATTGCGTCCGCTTCTGTTGCACAAGTGCATGCCGCCAGGCTGTTGAGCGGTGAAGATGTGGTAGTCAAAGTTTTACGTCCGGGCATAGAGGCAGAAATCGACCGCGATATCAAATTGCTGTACATGCTGGCCAGACTGTTTATGCGAGTTTGGCCAAATTCGGGCATGTATCGCGCAGTAGAACTGGTGCACGCATACGAACATACTTTGCGCAATGGACTGGATTTGATGATTGAATCCGCGAATGCCAGTCGATTTCGGGCAAGTTTTGAGAACGAAGAAAGAATTCAGGTACCAAGGGTGTATTGGGAATTCACCTCTTCCGCAGTTATGGTGATGGAGAAGGTCGGTGGCATTCCAATTCGCGATGTTCAACAGTTACGCCAGGCGGGAATTGACCTTCAGTTGCTGGCGGAAAATGGAGTAGGACTTTTCTTTGAGCAGGCGTTTCACGATGGCTTCTTTCACGGCGACCTTCACCCGGGAAATATATTTGTTTCGCCTCAGGGTCAATTCGTCATTGTTGACTTCGGAATCATGGGTACACTGACGGCCACGGACCGGCATTACCTTGCAGAAAATCTGATGGCGATACTCCGACGCGATTATCGCACGGTCGCGGAAGCACATTTGCGAGCAGGATGGGCACCGCGAAATGTTGACATCGAGCAATTCGAAATTGGAATTCGCACAGTAATGGAACCAATATTCGACAAGTCGGTTGGCGAGATTTCATTTGCAAATCTGCTGGGCCGGTTGTTTCGCACAGCTCGTGAATTCGGTATTCCGATGCAACCTCAGCTATTGCTGTTTCAAAAAACATTTCTGAATCTGGAAGGCCTGGCGCGCATGCTCCATCCGGAACTCGACCTGTGGACGACCGGCAAGCCACACATAGAGAAATGGGTTCGTGAAAAGTACAGTGTGCAAAGCACGATGAACAAAATCAGGTCCGAAGCGCCATACTGGCTCGCATCAATGCCAGAACTGCCGCAACTTGCCCATGAGGTTCTGACAAACATTCGAGAAAACCAAACCCAAAGCGGTAAAAGCGTTGGTTCTGCCAGCAAGATTGAAACTGTATACCGCCGCGTAGTTTTTGCATTGCTGGGTGTCGGTTCAGCTGTGATTACAGCGATGACTTGGGTATTCTATCCTGGAAATCTTTTGTTCTTCATTGCATTGATTGTGACGACCGGATTTTTTGCAGCAGCTTGGCCGAGAAAATCCGACGACGATTGATGCAAACTATAATCCGACTATGAATGAGTTGGTAAGCCAAGCAAAATTTTGGCAAAATCGAAAATACTATTGGGCATTGCTTGCACTGTTGGTTTGCGCGTCAGTCTGGCAATTTTGGCCTGAATGGACCTACGAAACCGCGCAGTTCACCTTGGCCAATCTGAAAAAAATTGCACCACTGGTAATTCCGGGAATACTGCTTTCCGCCTGGGTAAATGCGAGTGGAGCCGGCGAAACAATACGAAAGGTTTTTGAAGGGCGACTTGCCGCTTCTATTTTTCTGGCTTCGTTTATTGGTGCGATAACACCCGTATGCGGCCTGTGTGTTCTGCCGCTTATGGTTGGTTTGCTTGCGAGCGGAGTGCCAACCGCTCCTGTAATCGCTTTTTGGCTTTCCTCTCCCATCACTGACCCCGCCTTGTTTGCAGCAACGGCCGGAGTGCTCGGGTTGCCGTTCGCACTCGGCAAGACTGTTGCTGCCTTTGCAATCGGAATGCTTGGCGGCCTGTTTTGCGTAATGCTGCGTAAATCGTCCTGGACTGAATCGCCGCTTCGACCTCGCTATGCGGCGACAATGAATTGTTCAGCATCGTCCTGCAGCAAAATAGAGTTCATGGCAAAGATCTGGAAGAATGATGCTCGATGGCAACAGTTCAAGAAAGAAGTTTGGTCCATGACAAAGCTGGTTGCATTGTGCCTCGGGTTGGCATTTATTGCAGAAAGATTGTTGCATCAATGGTTGCAACCTGAAGCACTTACGGCGTACCTGGGCAGCGAAAACTGGTGGTCAGTTCCGATTTCGGTATTTGTAGGTGCGCCGGCCTATCTGGACGGTTATGCGGCATTGCCGTTGACTCGGGGTTTGATTGACCACGGCATGTCATGGGGCGCGGCCATGGCGTTTCTTGTATCCGGCGGCATCGTCAGTATTTGGGGTGCCATGGCAATTTTTCCGGTCCTGCGGGCCAAGCCTTTCCTGCTCTACTTGCTCTTGGCGGTAGCAGGTTCTTTGCTGGTCGGCTGGGGCTATGAACTGGCGGTTTCCTGAACAGCAAATGCGTATTCTTACAAAATATTAAAAAGTCTTTAGTGGAAATGAAACAATAATTGTTGTTTTGTGCTTCGTACTTTCGCAGTAGCAATTGCAAGGTACGCAATAAAGAATTTGAAAAACAGACAATATGATCGCTGTTGCAAGAAGTGCCGGCAGATGGCTTGGCAATACGCATAGCTGGACTTTTCTGGCGATTGCTACCTGCGTACTGGCCTGGCTTTTTTGGCCAAGCTGGTTTTACGAGGCCGTAAAATTTGTAACTGTCAGCATGATTCAAATGGCACCGCTAGTGTCAGCAGGTGTGCTGTTCGGCGCGTGGGTCAATGCTAGCGGTGCAAGCGGACTGATCAAACAGGCCTTTGAAGGCCATTTGCCAACTGCAATCTTGATTGCTTCGGCAGTGGGTTCATTGTCCCCGATATGCGGTTTTTGCCTGATTCCGCTCATGGTGGGACTGCTGATGGCCAGGGTACCGCCAGCACCTGTAATTGCTTTCTGGCTTGCATCACCGGTTACTGACCCGATCATGATTGCAGCGACGGCTGCGCTTCTTGGTTTTGAATTTGCAATTGGCAAAGCCATTTCAGCATTCTCGATCGGCTTGTTGGGCGGTATCGTAGTCGCATGTCTGAGTAATTCGACCTGGGTAAAATCACCGGTGCGGATGGGAGCGGTCAATACCATGCGGGTCAAGTCCGCCAGTTCAACTCCGCCAGATTATTCGGCGCGAATTTGGCGCGACCGCAGACGAAGGGTGCGATTTTGGCAAGAATGCATCAAGATGACACAACTGGTCGTCAGTTGCATGCTGTTGGCCTTTATCGTTGAACACATGCTACAGGAATTATTGCAACCTGATGCGCTGGCCGACTATGTCGGGCAAGAGTGGTGGGCGGTGCCAGTCGCGGTTTTTGTTGGTTCGCCGGCCTACGTAGACGGCTATGTCGGACTACCGCTAACCAGAGGATTAATCGAATTCGGCATGTCGCAAGGGGCCGCAATGGCTTTTATGGTTTCGGGAAGCATCGTGAGTGTCTGGGGAGCTTTGGCGATTTTTCCGGTGCTCAGGGCCAAGACTTTTGTGCTGTACGTAGCGGTTGCGGTAGTTGGTTCGCTTTTTGTCGGCTGGGGATACGAGTACTTCCTTCATATCGTATAGCGTTCACTCCTTTCAGATCATTACAGTAATTGTCTTGAGCATTCTGTCCTCAGCCGGTCGCCAAACTACTGAACTTTGTGGCACAAGGATTGAATTGGAAAGTACACCTGGGCCGGATTGATTGCTTCAATCACATAGTTTCCGTCTTCAAACACGTAAGTAATGTCCGCATCCGGATTATCCAGCTCAACCACCTCGGCTTTGTCCAGATCAACTGCGAAACCGGCTGTCACATAGGTCGGTCCACTTAGAACCGGCGCGTAACCATCTTCAACTCGTCCGAATGTAATGATTTCGTCAAGAACAAGTGGAATTCGCTCATCCCAAACTCTTTCCTGCCAGTAAAAAATCATCTTGCCGCTTGCATTCCGATTTGTGCGAAATACGGCAATCCCTGCATTTTCTCTTTCGGAGCGAAGCTTGAATTCTCTGGTTTGAAATTCCAGATGCTCCGGTCTGGAAATCAGGGAACTCAATGTAGATACGTAGCGTTCCGGGTCAACCAGAAACTGTCCCATCATCAATTGATCAAACTCGTCGTACACGACGCTGCAGTCAAAGTAGGTCGCCCAAGCCGGGGAAACACTGGCAAGCAAAGTTGCAACAGCAACACTTGAAAACAATAATTTCAGTTTCGTCAGCAAGACAAGAATTCCAAATCAATTTGCAGATATCAGTTTAGCAAGTTGTTCATATTGCTCAACTGTGAGATCTTCTGCCCGCTTGCCGGAGTCAATCCCTGCTTGTTCAAAAATATCTTCTCCAACAAGGGTTGCAAGAGAATTTCGCACGACTTTTCGGCGGGAACCAAAGGCCATGCGTACAAGATGTGCAAACGCTGTGTGCACACTTTCGTCCATGCTTTCACCCGATTTTGGCTTCATGTAGACGATCGAAGACTGCACTTTCGGCGGCGGCGTAAAAGACTCGGGTGCTATATCAAGAATCTTGTCTACCGTCATGGCCTGTTTTACGGATACGGTCAGGCGACCGTATTTTTTTGTTCCGCAAGCTGCAGTCAATCGGTCTGCAACTTCTTTTTGAACCATGAAACACAAGTCCTGAATCCACTTCCTGATACCAACAAACCTGAGAATCAGTGGTGCAGAAATGGAATAAGGCAGATTGCCCACAACTCGGATCGATTCTTTTTCCCGGTGTATTGCCGAGTAGTCGAATTTCAATGCATCCGCATGATGCACTGTGAACACTGTTGAATCGAATTCGCGAACAAGTGCCTGAACCAGATTTTTGTCAATTTCAATGACATGAAAGTTTACCACCCGGTTGCAAAGTCTTTGAGTCAATGCACCTCGACCCGGCCCGATTTCTACCATTGGAATCTCCGGTTTCGGATTGATGAAAGCAATCATTTCGTCAATGACCTGTTCATCAGTCAGAAAATGTTGCCCCAGCGGCGGTCGATCATACTTTCTAGCCATGATTCGCAACGTGGCTTTGAGTAACAAGATGTACTGCAGCTTGAACGGCTGCAAGGAGACTTCCGGGATTTGCTTTGCCCGTGCCCGCCAAATCGAAAGCAGTACCGTGATCCACACTTGTGCGAATGATTGGCAGGCCCAATGTGATATTCACAACATTGCCAAACGCATTGTGCTTGATCACTGGCAAGCCCTGATCGTGGTACATGGCAAGAACTGCATCACAACCGGATAAATTTTGTTGTGTAAAGGCCGTATCTGCCGGAATCGGTCCTTCAATGTTCAACCCTTCTCGTTGGCATGATTCAATTGCGGGGATGATGGTCTCCAATTCTTCCGTGCCCATGGTGCCACCTTCGCCGGCATGAGGATTCAGTCCGCAAACAGAAATTCTTGGAGAGGATATTCCGAATTTTTGGACCAAGTCACGATGCAGGATTTGAATGACTGAAGTGAGTTGCGAGCAGGATATTGCTGAAGACACTTCCGACAATGGAATATGCGTCGTGGCAAGCGCGACCCGCAATTGATCGGTAGCCAATAGCATGACTGGTAGGGGTGTTTCTGTTTTAGCCGCAATATACTCCGTGTGACCGCTGAAAGGAAAGCTGTGTTTCGATATGACTTCTTTGCTGACAGGGCCGGTTACCATCGCATCAAACTCGTGATTCACGCAACCGTCAATCGCACGGTCG
Source organism: Arenicellales bacterium (assembly GCA_965200765.1). Classification (GTDB taxonomy): domain Bacteria; phylum Pseudomonadota; class Gammaproteobacteria; order Arenicellales; family JAJDZL01. The sequence continues at coordinate 3,047,912 of OZ241380.1, read as the reverse complement.
AGAGTCTTCAGAACATAATCGGCATTGTGTGTGTCCGGTTGCCCGGCTACTGGTTTGACCGCACAGTCAACATGCAATACTTGGAATTGCGTTTCGTTGCGACCAAGAGTAGTGTAGTCGTCAAACTGGACATTCATGTTCAACTGCCTGGCCCGATCATCAAGCAAATTTCGGTCGCAAATTGCGACAACTTTGTAATCTTGCTCCTTCCTGGCAAGTTCGATAGCCAGATCAGGACCAATTCCAGCTGGATCTCCTGGCGTGAGTGCCAATGAAATATTGCGGTTCACTGGCACTGGAAATTGCTAAACATTTGGCGCAACAGGTGCAATGTTACGTTGTTGCGATTGAAGGATCCGAAAGCCGGCAACGAAGACTTGCCTGAACTCGCTTTTCCGACTAGGAAAGCGAATTGTGCGTCCCATCACAGAATGGTTGCTTATTCGTACGTTTACACCCGCAAAGCCAATACTTGCTTTGTTTGGTGATGGTCACCTTCATTGGCTCGAAATCAGTTGTCTTGTGCGATCCGTCACAAAATGGCTGTTTTGATGACAGGCCACATCTGCACCAATAGTAATCACCGGGGGCCAAATCAATTCCGTAAGGTTCCTTCTGTGCTATATGAGGTTCTGCCATGTCGTACTCTCCGTGTGTTTGCCATGAAATGTTCAAATGCTGAAAATTCAGCATTCGACTTGTATGATGTTTGCTATATTCTATCTTTAATTCTCCATTGCAGGAAGACAACTGAATTGTACACTTCAACTGCGGGGGATTGAGTGATGTTGAATCTCAATGAAATGTCCTGAATCAGAACCATGACCAAGAAAGACCATACAAGAGAGTTTGTCCCGGTATCAATTGCCGTACTCACGATTTCGGATTCACGCACCGAGGACAATGACAAGTCTGGAAATCTTCTGGTAGATCGGGTTCAGAGTGCCGGACACCAAAGTGTAGCCAAGCAGATTGTTCGGGACAACATTTACGAAATTCGATCAATTGTGAGCCAGTGGATCTTGGATTCGAACATTCAAGTCATATTGACAACGGGTGGTACCGGAGTCACCGGTCGTGACGGAACACCCGAGGCGATACGACCCTTGCTGGACAAGGAGATTAGCGGATTTGGAGAGATGTTTCGAGTACTGTCGTATGAAAAGATCGCCACTTCAACGTTGCAATCCAGAGCTTTTGCAGGAGTTGCAAATGCGACCTACATCTTTTGCCTGCCGGGTTCTGCGGGTGCCTGTGCAGATGCCTGGGACATGCTGATTGAGCATCAGCTGGATTATCGAAGTCGTCCATGCAATCTGGTAGAGTTGATGCCGCGGTTGCTTGAACATTTGAAACCACGGTAGCCAATCCCGGCAAATTTGCATCAAGACATTGATTTAGCCATTCATCGACAGTTAATAATTCAGGATTTCACTCTACTTATTTCTGAACTGTTACCGAAAGATTGTCAACTCATCCATTTGACTTTGTTTTTCCTGAAATTTTTCAAACCGCGAATCTAAAAGTTCTTGATCAGGCCGATCTAACTTGTGTTTGGGAAGAATGATACGTCTTTCATGCAGATTCTTGAGCACTTCAAGTTGTGGCCCGTCTTGTTTATTCAGCAAGTGTTTAGACACGTGAATCTTGTAATTTCGATCAAGTCCAATCAAATGCCGGTCAAATGCTTCATGATGAAGTTTAGATAAAGCAAGACCATTCGTGACAATTGGCTTGGAAACGAATTCGCCATAAGGTACGATGTGTGCTGCATCAAGCAATTCACCAGCTGGAAGGCCAGAGAATGTACATCGGTAATCGTATGCTTCCATTACAGCAGCTCTGAATTTTGCCTGGTGGAGTCGTTGTTTTGTTTGTCGCATGGCATATTTTTGTAACGGCTGGCTATTAATTTGCGGTTCGAATAGGTGAGTTTCATTGTAAAGGCCAAAACAAATTCTGGCTGATAATGTTTCACTGTTCCAATTAATCACATAAGTCGGCAAAACTGCTTGATATTTTGCTGGTGCTACGCCGATAAAGTAAATTATGGGAATTTGTTTGTGATAGACCTCTTTCAACCATTGGTTATTTATTTTATTTGGATTTTTCCCCATGAAAGAGTAGTCAACGGATTCTTCGCTATGAAGTATTTCCCTATGCACTAGTTCTTGATCTTGATACCAAACTTTACGATTTCCTCTTGGCAAAACTGTTTTGATTGATAGTACATGTTCCATTTGTTTCGGCTTGAAAATTCCCAATGCTCTGCTAGAAAGTAGTATGCGTTCACCGTTAAAAATAAAACCTTTGTCAATATCGGCCCATTCCAAGTAGTGTTGAGTTTGACAAATTTTTTGCACATGTTTAAACGCGGCCATGCGAATCTGGGCATCAAGTGTCGATTGATAGCCAATGGGGGTTAAAGGTGTTTCTCGTGCCGGACCGAGAATTCCGTTGCTCATTGTAATTGTTGTTGAAGAATTAGGTTTTGTACTATACTAGCTCGGTTAAGTGTGAAATCAATTCATCAGCCCACAAAAGACCTGTTTCCAGAAATTTTCAGGTATATGGATGGCATCTCCAGAAGGATAGGAACGACATTGATTTTTCCGGCTCGATGTAAAGAATCAACCGCCGCCAGAAATCAGCGTAAAAATGTTTGAACGTTTCCGAGGGAATCTGCTCGACCAAGTACACCAGTGGATGGTACCGTTGACAGGCGCAACCCAATGAAATGTGAAACATTTCACCCTGATGCAACAACTTGGACTTGGGCGGGATCAATTTTTTTCCTGAATATCGCAAGAAATCAAGCAACGATTATACAGTTACTTGAAATCTAACGCCTGCATTTCTCGTTGTTCTTCTCTTTCCCTAACCACCATTCAATCTACGAGTTGAAACAACAATATCCGATTCGTATTGGTTCCTCGACGATTATTGTTGACACCCCAGCAGTTTGCCGTTTTCGTAAAATCCTGTTTGTTCACATAAACATTAACCAATTTTACAGGCAACCCGCAAGCCGCCTCGGCTACCACTTGTTCCAGTAGCAACTTGCCATTTCTTATCTCGCCAACTTCGTAAGCGATGTGTCCGCCCGGTTTGGTTATTCTGCACAATTCTTTCAACGTACGTCTGGTAAAATCACGCCAATCCTGAACGGTTCTGTGGATAGTCAGCTTGGGGCTTTCAATGTTTAAAAACCAATGACGTAACCAGTTGTCTTTCTCGTAATCGACAACATCAAGAAATGGGGGTGATGTCACCGTCAGAGATACTGCCTCGTCATCAATCTCTGGCGTATGTTCTGAGAGACCAGTCAAAAACAATTGCTCCTGCGCAGTTGGTACCCCTTGGGAAAGCAAGGATTTCGTTTTTTTCAATATCAGTTCAGCAAGATTCTTTTCTTCTGGGCTTTGATCGTTTCTTTCATTGATAATCTTCTGTCGATCAATCGAAACAGCCTGATTTGGCGGCATTGTTCTGACCGAGAAGAATCCGGGTGAGTGCCCCGATAATCTGTTTGTCGCCACCATTCGTATCCATGCGTCCAACTTGTCCAGTGACCGTCCTTCAAAATGTGCTTGCAAGGAATAAATTTGATGCAATGTGTTTGGGTGGTAAAAAACTGTCATTTCGTCTTCTGTGTCGGGGGAACACTCAGGTCGCCACCAATTGATGTCGTACAAGCGATCAACTATGGACGTGAGATCCGGGGGGTTGATTCTTGATTCAGTAAGGACACGAGATAGAGGAGAAACATCATTTCCGTACGGGATCCGCTTCATCAACGCCGCTTCAATTGGAGTAGTACCTCGACCCATAAACGGGTCATAGACTATATCTCCGGGTTTGGTCAATCTTTCAATAAAGTATCGGGGAAGCTGGGGTTTGAAGCATGCCCTGTAAGAAACTTCATGTATCCGCGCCGCTTGTCGTTGTCCAGCGGTCCAAAACTCTCCGGTGATGTATTTGTCTGCTGGAATCTCCAATTCACCAAACCCTGTCAATTCATCCCGCTGTCTTTTGCTGACACAAAATCATCAATTTTCAGTCTCTTTCCACCTGCTATTTTGATAGGTCATCCGCCAACATATGACATTTCAATTTTCGGCATCGCGGAAGTCTGTTCCGATCGAATCTCGGAATAACGGTCAACCCTGCCGCTCCACAACTGGTGAATGATCTCCGTCAACTCTTGCACGTCTGCACCCTTTCTGATATGTGTGCGAATGTCAAAACCTTTGGTGGCAAACAGGCAGGTAAAGATCTTTCCTTCTGCGGTTAGCCGTGCGCGATTGCAGGTGCCGCAAAACGGCTCGCTCACCGAAGCAATCATTCCGATCTCACCCTGACCATCGGCGAACTGCCAGCGCTTGGCGACTTCGCCGCGGTAAGTTGGCGAAACCGGATTGATAGGAAATTCCCGGTTGATCGCTTCCAAAATTTCACGCGCGGAAATCACCTTGTCCATTTGCCAGCTGTTCGTGGTTCCTACATCCATAAACTCGATGAAGCGAAGTATCACGCCCGTACCGCGAAAATGCTTGACCATGGGCAAAATTTCTTCTTCATTCATCCCGCGTGCAACCACCATGTTCACCTTTACCGGATCAATTCCCGCCGACAGGGCATTGTCTATACCGTCCAACACTCGTTGCACCGGAAACTTCACATCATTGATGGCCGCAAAAGTGTCGTTGTCCAGCGCATCCAGACTGATGGTGATGCGCTTCAAACCGGCGGCCTGCAATGTTTTGGCCGCCGAAAGTGTCAGCAACGACGCATTCGTTGTCATGCTGAGGTCTTGCACGCCTTCAATGTCGGACAGAGCTTCAATCAACTCCGGCAAGTTGCGCCGAACCATGGGTTCTCCGCCTGTAATCCGAACCTTCTTGACTCCGTTTGCCACGAATGCCTGCACAACTCGCTTGATTTCTTCAAAGGAAAGCAGTTGCTGTCGCTCCAGAAAAGCATGATTCGACCCAAAGAATTCTTTGGGCATGCAATACACGCAACGGAAGTTGCACCGGTCCGTAATCGAAACGCGAATATCCCGAATGGGACGGTTGAATTTGTCGGTGACCTGACTACCGGTTTGACTGCTCATACTGGAAAACGGGTTGAATGCATTTGAAAATTCTACAAAATTCAGACTCGAATTGCCAACTGCTTGGTGAATTTCTTGGCCGCTGAAGACTATCCGTACCCCAACTGGATACTGATGAACCTTCCCGGAGCCAATGCGAACAGACCGGCGACGACAGCACCTGTCATCGTGCCAATCATGCATCCGGCATGGAGTCTTACCTTGCCTTTCCTGATGGCGGTCAGGGCAACGGCCATGCTAATCATGGTAATTACCGAAAGCCCATGGATCCAGCTGAAATGCCCGGGATTCAATTCCTGAATTGGAAATGACGACAGGGTAACACCGACCATCAATACTAGCCAGCACCACCCAATGAACCGATGTTGAGTGGTCCCCTTTTCTCGCGCCAGATTGATTGAACCGAGTCCAATCGCCACAAGGGCTGTAATCAAATGAAACCAAATCATGTTCCAATTCCAAATCTCGTTGTAACTCTGGCAACCAACAGTCTCCTCCCAATCCTGACTACACGATCGCAAGGCTATCCGTCAGATATTCCTCCTGAACAGTGTCAAGCAAGAATTCATCCGAAAGGTAGTACAGACTCGGCCAGAATGGAAAAAATTGATTGCGGTCGCCAAGAAGTGTTATAGTTTATCTTGTGTCAGAATACAAATACTTGCAAACTGGCACGCGATGCAAGAGTATTGCCAAGTCTTGTTTTTGAATCAAACTTGTACCTACAATATATACTTGACATATATATTTTGAGGATATCTATCACCAGGAGGTAAATATGAAATCTCGAAAATTAATTGCCGCGGCACTATCCATCTTCCTTGCATTCGGCGTCCTGTCGTCCACTGCGACAGCACAAGACAAGGTTCGCTGGAAGATGGCGAGTTGGTTTCCGAAGAGCCTGACTCAGCTGGGAACACTGGGACTCAACGTTTCAGAAACACTTGACCGTGTGTCCGGTGGCAACATAGAACTTAAATATTTTGAACCCGGAGCATTGGTACCACCAGCAGAGTGCTTTGATTCCGTATCCACCGGCGCCGTTGATGCATGCTGGTCGACACCAGGCTACTGGTACGGCAAGAATTCAGCACTGGCGTTGTTCGCGGCGGTACCGTTCGGACCGAAAGCGGCAGAATACGGTGCCTGGATGTACTTCGGCGGTGGCCATGACCTGATGAATGAAATCTACGCCAAATATGGGCTTTATTCACTCATCTGCGGGGTGATCGCGCCAGAAGCTTCTGGCTGGTTCCGAAAAGAAATGAATTCAGTCGAAGATTTGAAGGGGCTGAAAATGAGATTTTTCGGACTCGGTGCCAAGGTCCTGGAAAAGGTTGGAGTGTCAACGCAACTGATTCCGGGCGGAGATATTTTTCCCGCACTTGAGCGCGGCTCAATCGACGCGACTGAATACTCCATGCCGGCAATCGATCTGAATCTGGGCTTCTATCAGGTTGCAAGCTACTACTACTTTCCGGGCTGGCATCAGCAATCCACCTTGTTTGAAGTGCTGATGAACAAGGAAAAATGGGAAGGGCTCACTGATACACAACGCGCTCAGTTTGAACTGGCTTGCGGTGACAATTTCCGCTATGGACTGGTAGAAGGCGAAGCCATTCAATCCGCTGCACTGAGAGAGTTGCAGGACAAGGGTGTCAACATCAGACGCTGGGATCCCGCAGTATTGGAAGTGCTTGAAGGTGCATGGAACGAAGTGGTGGCAGAAGAAATCGCCGCCAATCCGGATTTTGAAAAAGTCTGGAATTCTTATACAAGCTTCCGTGAAGAGTACACAATCTGGAGAGATCTAGGCTATCTATAATCTTTCACTAGTACTTGCAAATTGAGTGAACGCTGGCCGAAGGCGCTAGTCTGCCTTCGGCCATTGTTTTTCAATTTTTTTCTTCCAAAGACTGTAAATCATGAATCTGCTGCTTCGCATTGATTCAGTATGCGAAAGCGCAATTGTGTGGATCGGCCGAATCACCGCATGGATTGCCATCTTTCTTGTAACCGTCATCATTTTTGATGTTGTAACGCGTCGTTTCTTGGTCTTGGGTTCAACCAAGCTGCAAGAACTTGAATGGCATATTCATGCTGTGCTGTTCATGTTTTGTTTGGGCTATGGATATATCAAAGACTCCCACGTACGAATCGATCTTGTTCGGGAACGGCTCAGTACAAGGACCAAACTGTGGATTGAACTGATCGGTTGCCTGTTTTTCATGATTCCGTATTCGTTCATCATCATTTACTATGGTGTGGACTGGTGGCATCGGTCATTTGAGTTGAATGAGATGTCAGCATCAGCAACCGGGCTACCATATCGCTGGATTATCAAAGCGGTTTTGCCAATCGGATTCAGCATTTTACTGGTCAGTGCTGTAACAACCGCGTTCAGGAAATTTCTTCAGCTCTTTGGTCCACCGGACATACAGGCAATCGTCAATAAGCGCGAAGAGCAGGAAACTGTCCACCTGGACGAAGCCAACCAGATTTTTATAGACAAGGATTAGTCATGCTGGATCTGTTTATCGACTACATGCCGCTATTTATGTTTCTGGTACTGGCGATCTTGCTGTTCAGCGGATATCCGGTCGCCGCAGTGCTGGGCGGAGTCGGTCTGGGCTTCGGGTACCTCGGTGTTTATCTGGATGTTTTTGTACCCATAGAATTTTTCAATATCGTCGGGCGAATCTGGAGTGGCATCGCCGACAATCTGGTACTGGTTGCCATCCCCATGTTCATATTCATGGGCACGATGCTTGAGAAAAGCGGCGTCGCGCGCGATCTCCTGTATTGTCTGCAGGTGTTGCTACGACGAGTTCCGGGCGGACTTGCGTTGTCGGTTACCGCGATGGGTACTGTCATGGCAGCAACCACCGGAATCATCGGCGCATCAGTAGTGATGATGACCTTGATGGCACTTCCGGTACTGCTTCAACGACAGTACAACGTGCCGTTGGCGACGGGTACCATCGCGGCTTCTGGTACCTTGGGCATACTTATTCCGCCAAGCATTATGCTGGTGATCATGGCTGACCTGCTCGGTCGGTCCGTGGGCAATCTCTTTGTAGCCGCGGTGTTTCCCGGAATGCTGCTGGCCTCAATTTACGGAATTTACATTTTGTCTATTTCCGCCTGGAAGCCGGAACTTGCGCCACCGCTCCCCAAAGAATTGGGGCCGAAAAATCCCAAAGAATTCTGGTTAATGATCGCCAAAGGGCTTGTGCCGCCAGTATTTTTGATCATACTTGTGCTAGGTTCCATCGTAATGGGCTGGGCAACTCCGACTGAAGCATCCGGTGTTGGTGCCGCCGGCGCAATTTTGCTGGCACTTGTCAATCGTCGTCTTTCATTTGCTACGATGAAAGCTGTAGTCGAGCGTTCTGCGCTCACCGGGGCAATGCTGTTCTTCATTTTTATTGGAGCTACTGCATTCTCCTACGTGTTCCGTTCACTTGGCGGCGACGATATTGTGGTTGACTTTGTCGAGAGCACCGGTTTTGGACCCTGGGGCATTTTGTTCATTCTTATGGGCATTGTGTTTGTGCTGGGCTTCTTTTTCGACTGGATTGAAATTACCTTGATCGTACTGCCAGTTTTCGCACCGATCATTGAACTGCTTGATTTCGGCGATCATGTGGCGCAAATCGATCTGGTTTACTGGTTTGCCATTCTGGTTGCTGTGAACCTGCAAACAAGCTTTTTGACACCGCCATTCGGTTTTGCATTGTTTTACATGAAAGGGGTAGCTCCGCCTTCAGTAAAGATACAGCAGATCTATCGGGGCATCATTCCGTTTGTGTTGTTGCAACTGATCGGTTTGGGACTCGTGATGGCCTATCCGGATATTGCCCTTTGGCTCCCGAACAAGCTGTTGAACTAACGCTAGCTTGTCGGCAGAAAAAAACAATAGGGTCCGATAGTGATATTTGACGGCTCTGTTGTTTTGTGAAGAATGGTCAATACCAGTTAGGCGGCGATGCTTTTCCGCCGCGTTGGCAACTATCAATTTCTTTCAGGCACAACATCACGGTTGCCAAAGAAAATGCCTTGAATTATTGCGAGTCAGGTTTCCAAAATTCGTTGACTTCAATGAAAAGTGACAAAGTCAAGTTATTTTTGATTGTTGATCAGTTTATATCAGCGGAAGCCAATTGGATGCTCAATTGAGTTTGAATGAGTTCAACTATCGGTTCTAAAATTTCTTCGAAAGGTTTTTGTTGAGCGAATTTCCTATCCGCATATTTGAGCGCATCAATGCATTGGGCATTTTCCCGTTTCAGCAGTCGAGGCAAATATTCTTTGCCTGGCAACAGGCCATCTGCTTTCATACATAACACAAAATAACAACAGGCGCGTGCAGTTCGACCATTTCCGTTTATAAAAGGATGAATGTAATTCAGTCTCCACAAAACAAAAGATGACAATAAAATTGGGTCAGCACGGTCCCAATTTACGTTTACCGAGTTTACAAAATCTTCCATCAGCGCTTCCACCCGATAATGCTCAGGAGGGATATATAGATTCTCGTCCGTTCCTACATCAACTGGGCACGGACGGTATTCACCAGCATTTACATGCAAACATGCAATAGCATGGAAATTCAATGCTTTAATAATCGTTTGGGAAAGTAACTTTCTTTCAAGACTTACTGCTGTTGTCACTATCGACTGTAAGAAATTGAGTTGCCTGTCTAAATTCGATTTCTCCAGGTTTTGATATTCAGAACGCTGTTCAGTTCCCGTCAACTCATAAACAATCATTAAGAATTCTCGTCTATAAACTTCTCGGCTTCTCGTCTTGCAGCCTCGCTTGAAGGGTCGTCTGCGATAGACATTAAATTTGCAATTCGCTGCGCTCTTCTTTCTTCTGCACTCAATTTTAAAGTGGCAGATTCTTTTAAACGTTTGGTCATATCGTCATTTTGACTGGATTTTTTCATTTGAAACAGATTTGTCATTTGCAATTCCCCTTGGTAAAATACTCTATAAGGTTACAATCTTTTACCGATTGTGCAATTCGATGATAACACAATTAATCCGGTCCATCGTATAAATCTTCACATTCCCTTCGTTCAAGTGAAAAGAAATTCCTTTCCATCTCAATGGCGATGCTTCATGCTCGAGTTGTGATAAACCCTCTTGTCTTGATTTCGACCTGTAGTGCCCATAAGTCTTTGAATATAAAGTATTCACATTCTGAAATCAGGCACTACATTCTGGCAGATTTGCCAGAATTCAGCAGTTGATGCTATTCCGAGTCAAGCACAATGGACTTGCACAGCATTTGATTCCCGGCTTCGAGGTGTCGCTAGCACCATGAAGCAGATGACAAAATGAGCTTCAATGTGCCGTTGGGGTCAGTGAAACACGGTCCGCACATTCAGGTCGTGCTTGGTTGACACGGAACGCGTATTTGGTTCGCCATCGCCGCGGTAGTGCAGTAACTGCTCCGGTGGCAGACTCTCGGCGATGACGGAGACAATGCCGGCAGACTGTCCCACTGAGCGTCTTCGGCGACCCTGTCGAGGTCCAAATCACATCGGCATCGCCGATGCTAGCACCTCCACCACCGAACCGCGCAACACCTCAAAACAGCATCAAATCAGCCTCTCAATTCCAAGCCAGATCACAGCCTGTATATGAATCAAGCTCCCACTAGCACCCTCCACTAACACGAGAAAATTCGGGATTCTGCAAAAATTATCAAAAAATCTCTTGACATTATTGATAATGATAATTATTATTAGAATGATAATAACTATATAAAAGTTGATTCGTTCAACTGCTGTGCAGAGGAGATTGGCAAGAAAAATTGGTATTTCAAATTTTTCTAATCAATCAGGAGAGGATTCTCAATAATCATGAGGAAACAATTTTGGTCTTTTATTCTTGTATGCTTGCTGAGTGTCCCATCGACAGTTCTTGCACAGGCAACTTGGTACGGTTCATTCGCCGTGGGCATAGAATCAAATGATGGTGCAACTACCATGCGGGACTTCGGTTCTTTATGGGGAGTTGAAGGTGGCATTGAAATTTCGGACGGACTCGAGGGGGTGTTTCAGTTTGAAGCATACCTGGATTTGGCAAATGCCACCATTCTTACCGGAGACGATGCCGGTCTATCGTATGTAGGACTGTCCGGTGGATTCGGACAAATCTTGATGGGTCGGCTAATTGCGGCACCCGACCTGGTAACCGGTATTGTTGATAATTCTCTGGAGTATGGCGAAGGACCCGATGCCGCCGAGTTAAGTTCTTTGCTCTCATATTCGATCGCGACAGGACCGGCAGCCATTCAACTTGACCTCATGATGGATGCAGGTGGTGATACAGTTGACAGGTCATTGTTTGGTGCAATAGTTGAGTACGGAAACGGCGGTGCCCTTGCTCTTTCGTATGACGCAAACAAAACCAAATCACCGAAAGTAACGGAGACAGGATTGGCTATACAGCAAAGTTTCGGTGCGATTCGAGCGTATTTTGGGGGGCTTCAAACCAAAGTAGACGGAGGCGACAAGTCAACAAATATTTTCGCCGGATTTGACGGTTCAATCGGAGACACCGGATTGACATATCTCCTGCAATACACCCAAAAGAAAGACGATACTGGCAAACCGTCACCGATTGTTCTGAATTTAACAAAGGAACTCGGCGGCAGTGCTGCGATCGTATTTGAAACCAAGTTCAACGACAAGGACGAAGACGGCAACAAAGTGGACACAGCAGGTTCGATCGCTTTAATCGTCGATTTCTAGTTGTCAGAGTTGGTAAATTAGCAGGTTCTTTTGAAAATTTTTGTTGAAAAGCATCCACGAATCTTTCAAAGGCATGGCATTGTCAGCCAACGGATCAGTGTCCGGATTAGTCTGCCAAGCTTGGGTAGTGAGGCAGACAATTGGTTGACACTGGCAAAATTGACATTTTGCACGTGATACGGTAGCTCGCGCACACGTTGAGACACATGCTGTGCGCACTACCGTCCCAGCTTGGATGATGCTGCCTGGTACCTGATGCTCAACAATGATACCGAAGTGAGCCTCGACTAGCAGAAGGTCGAGCACACCGCCCGTTGGATCGTGCTCAATGAAGGTGAATCGAAAACGCTTTCCGCGTCACTTGGCAGACCTGAATGTATGTCCGGCGTTCCATTGAAACCCGTCCTGAATCCAAGTGTTATCGACATCTGCTTCACGCGCTTTGCTTGACTGGAGTGGATGAGGATTTCTTTATCGGTACTGGATTGCAAGCTACAATACAGGTTCTCCCAAGTTCCTGTTTTCAATACGAATTTCGAACTCTCGGCAGGTCAGTGCCCGTTCGGTCAAGCGAGAATCCTGAGAAGCATCACCGGAGTAGCTACAGCAGTCATTGGATAAATTGCTCTTCCCCTCTCTAACGATATTCTTATAATGCCAAGTTAGTCGATCTGAGTCTCAAATCTAGTGAACCAGCGCTCAGTATAGACTTCAATACTTAAAAAACAAGTGTAAAACGTCAATCACTAGTTGGATTATGGAACCGTATCTGGACCTGACCAGACATGTGCTAGAGCATGGCACGCGAAAAGTAAATCGCACGGGCATCGACACCCTCTCGACGTTCAACTACAACTACCAAATTGACCTTCGGGACGGATTTCCCTTGCTGACCACCAAGGAAATTTCCTGGAAAAACATCGTAGTCGAAAATCTTTGGTTTCTGTCCGGACAAACAGATATCGGACTGTTGCGCAAGCATGGTTGCAAATTCTGGGATCCATGGGCCGATGACTCCGGATTGGTGCCAAGTGCCTACGGCAAATTCTGGCGGCGATTTCCGGTCCCCAACGGTTCTGCAATCACCCACAACGATCAAATCCATTGGGTGGTTGAACAATTGAAAACCAATCCGTTCAGTCGACGGCATGTTGTGTCGGCCTGGGCACCCGCCAACGCTCAGTCCAGCGCACTCCCCCCATGTCACGCCTTTTGGGTGTTGAACGTCCAGTTGGACCCTGACGGCGAGCCACTATTATGTCTGCACTTGACCCAGCGTAGTGCCGATGTAGCGCTGGGCGTCCCCTACAACATTGCAGGATACGCATTCCTTCTTGAACTGTTTGGACGCTTCACCGGCATCAAACCCGGAATTTTTGCCCATACACTGATTGATTCTCACATCTATACCGCGAAAACAGACGGCAGTCAGAGTGAATATGACCACATTCCCAACCTTCAAAAACAGATGCAACGAAAACCTCGATCATTGCCCGAATTGACGATTGATCCGGCAATTGAATCTCTGAAAGATATCGACGAAGTTCTGGATGCCGGTACCGATGAAATTTTGAGTCTGTTTCATTTGTCCGGGTACGATCCCCATCCGGCATTACAATTTCGCGTAGCGGTATAGTCTGAGAAAACCATACGAAAAATGAACCATCAATGCGGAATGATTGTTGCGATGACCCAAGACGGTGTCATCGGCTTGAACGGCGAGATGCCGTGGCACTATTCGGCCGACCTCAAGCACTTCAAACAAACAACTCTGAACTCAACCGTAATTATGGGAAGATGTACGTGGGAGTCACTGCCAATTCAGCCTCTGCCCCAGAGACAAAACATTGTCATTACGAGCAGAGATTTGACCGATGTTGAACATTATCCGTCAATTCAACAAGCCCTGGAAAATGCGACACAATCCAGAATCTGGTTTATCGGCGGCGCCAGAATCTACAAGGAAGCGGTCAACTACTGTAAACACTTGCATGTCACTCATGTTCCGGACCGTATTGAAGATCCGGACTGCGTGATTTTTCCGAAAATTGACTGGAAACGCTGGAAACCCGGGCCATCCGTTGAATTGGACAACAACGAGCAGTTGCGCCACTGCATCTATTCAAAAATCAACTGACCCAACCTACTGTCCATTCATCAAACATTCAAGATGAGTGGCAACACAATGCGACAATGCTTCGAGATTGTAGCCGCCTTCCAGCAATGCAATCAGTCGACCATTGGCGTGTTGCTCCGCCACTTCCTGCATTCTCTTCGTCATCCATGCAAAACACTCGGTACTCAACTGAACCTGTCCCAGTGGGTCAGCGGCATGCGCATCGAATCCGGCAGAGATCAACACGACCTGTGGCTTGAAGTTGTTGATTGCCGGCAAGATTTTTTCAGCAAAAGCCACTTCGTAGTCGGTATCGCGCGAACCTGCAGACATGGGGCAGTTAACCGTGGCATTGGCACCTCTTCCCTTACCCGTTTCACTATAGGCTCCTGTTCCCGGATAGAACGGATATTGATGCAGACTGATGAACAATACAGAAGGATCCTCTTCAAATGAATGCTGAGTACCATTGCCATGATGCACATCCCAATCCAGTATGAGCACTTTCTCGATTCCGTATTGCTTTTGAAGATACTTCGCGCCAATCGCGATATTGTTCAACAGACAAAACCCCATAGCCCGATTGGACTCGGCATGGTGTCCGGGTGGTCGTAACAGTCCAAATCCATTGTCAATATCTCCGCGCATCAGACTGTCGACCAGCTCCAGTGCACCCCCTGTTGCCAGTCGTGCCACATCAAACGACTCCTTGCTGATTCGCACGTCCGGATCGTCTAGTTGATAGGCATCCGATTCGCACACATTTTTCGCGTGATCAATGTAATCACGCTTGTGAATGGTTTCAATCCATTCAATTTCAGCAATACGCGGCTTGATTTGCACAAGACTATCGAACCACGGTTGCTGATGAAGGTGCTCCATCGTCGCGATCAACCTGCGACTGTTTTCGGGAAAGCGATCCCCGGTGTTGTGGTCAAGAAATCGTGAATCGTATAGAAACCCTGTATTGCGCATATCACCACCTGCTACGAATTGAAATCAGGAAAGTTCAACATTTTACTGCCACAAAACGCTCCTCTTCACGCGTTTTCGGCGCGGTTCACTACTAGTGACTATAAATCCGTTTCAGAAATCTGGCTGTAAATTTGTATAATGGAAAAGAACCCATATTGAAGAACTTTAGTTTATTTAGTGAAGAGAGGATGATAGAGAAGTCTTATGAAATTGATAACCGCAATTATTAAACCATTCAAACTCGATGACGTCCGGGAAGCGTTGTCCGAAATTGGGGTGCAGGGAATGACAGTCACGGAAGTGAAAGGATTTGGACGCCAGACAGGACATACTGAACTTTATCGCGGGTCCGAGTACGTAGTCGAATTTGTACCAAAAATCAAAGTTGAAGTCGCAGTCCCCGTCAAACAGGTCGACGAAGTGCTTGAAGCACTGCAAAAGGCTGCACAATCGGGGCAGATCGGCGATGGAAAAATTTTCGTCACTGGACTGGAACAAGTTATTCGAATTAGAACCGGAGAAGTCGATGCTACGTAATCAATTGAAAATCAAAATGAACCCTGTAATGAACTGTGCCAAATATTTGATGCTCGTACCGCTGTTGGTACTGGCGGCACCCGAGGCATTCGCACAGGATGCCCTCAATCCCGGCAACACTTCGTGGTTGCTGACATCTACTGCACTGGTGTTGTTTATGACAATTCCGGGCGTTTCTTTGTTTTACGCCGGTCTGGTTCGCAGCAAAAATGTGCTTTCAGTCCTGATGCAGTGTTTTTCCATCGCCTGTATCGTTACGATTGTCTGGCTTGTTGCCGGCTATTCGCTGGCCTTCGACGACTTGGGACAAGGCGTGATCGGCGGCCTTGGAAAGATGTTTTTTGCCGGGGTACTCAATGACTCCATGGCTGGAGATGTTCCTGAATCTGCTTTTGCACTGTTTCAATTGACATTCGCCATCATTTCAGTTGCCTTGATCGTTGGTGGTCTGGCCGAACGTATTCAGTACGGCGCAGTCGTGCTCTTTGCGATTTTGTGGGTTGTGTTTGTCTATTGTCCGGTTGCCCATTGGGTTTGGGGCGGCGGATGGCTCGGCGCAATGGGTGTTCTGGATTTTGCCGGTGGCAATGTTGTCCATATCACCGCGGGCGTGTCAGCTTTGGTCGGCGCAATCATGTTGGGGAAAAGAAAAGGATTTCCCAAAATTCATTTCACACCGCACAACATGACTCTTGTCATGATCGGCGCATCAATTTTGTGGGTTGGCTGGTTCGGCTTCAACGGCGGCAGTGCTGTTGCAGCAAACACAGATGCGGCCATGGCGATGCTGGTCACACAAATTTGCGCGGCGACAACTGCATTGTCATTCGGTATGGCTGAATACATGTCCAAACGCAGTGCATCTGCACTTGGTGTCGCAACAGGCGCTGTAGCCGGACTGGTTGCAATTACACCTGCTTCCGGATTCGTGGGACCTGCTGGCGCATTGGCCATCGGTATCATCACCGGACCGGTTTCGTATTTCGGGATTGTGTTAATCAAGCACCGTCTCAATATAGATGACACCTTGGATGTGTTTCCGATTCATGCCATCGCCGGAGTCGTCGGAACTGTCTTGACTGGCGTGTTCGCCTCGTCACAACTGGGAATTTTCAGTGGACAAGGGATTGAATTTTCAATCGGATATCAAGTATGGATCCAAATCGTCGGCGCAGTAGCCACTATTGTTTACACAGCAGTGGTGACCTTTATTATTTTCAAAGTTATCGGTTTGATGGTAAAACTCAGAGTTGATGACGAATCC
Organism: Arenicellales bacterium; assembly: GCA_965200765.1. Lineage (GTDB taxonomy): Bacteria > Pseudomonadota > Gammaproteobacteria > Arenicellales > JAJDZL01. The sequence continues at coordinate 3,031,138 of OZ241380.1, read as the reverse complement.
GAAGTAATGGGCCTGGATCTTGCAACGCACGAAGAAAGAGGCTACGACTTGTGAGCGAGAGGTAATTTTTCGCACACCTGGATTCACTGCTTCAATCACTTGAAAAATAGCTTGGTGTTTATCGCCAAGCTATTTTTTTGTGTTACACTTAATCAAACCAGTTAGTTCCGAAAGACCCCGGAGTGATGTAGTTACATGCCAAATCCTTTGAATCCGGCACCTGCAATTCTTGCATTCGCCGGTAGCACCCGAACCGATTCGCTCAACAAATTGCTTGTACAAAATGCCGCTCGTTTCGTTACCGAAGCCGGCGGCAAAGTAACGTTGATCGATCTTCGGGATTATCCAATGCCGCTTTATGACGGCGACCTGGAGTCGGACTTGGGGCTCCCGGACAATGCCGTCAAACTCCGCGAATTGATGATGTCGCATCATGGATTGCTGCTCAGTTGCCCGGAATACAACAGCTCCATTTCAGCAGTTTTGAAAAACACAATAGACTGGGTATCCAGACCGGTTCCCGAGCAACCGCCGCTAGCTGCGTTCAAGAACAAAACAGTCGGCTTGCTCGCCGCAAGTCCCGGATCCATAGGTGGGTTGCGAGTCCTCGCCAGTGTCAGATCAATACTTGGAAATCTTGGCATGATGGTAATTCCCCGTCAGTACGGCATCGCCAACGCAACCAGTGCATTCGATGAAAGTGGAACTCTGACCGACAGTACGGCCTTGCGTAATGTCACATCGGTCGCCACCCAGCTGGTCGATGTAACTGCCAAACTGATAGCGAACAATCACGAATAGATGCTCGACACCCCCGCTACGGAAAATTACCACGCCCGCAAAGGCAAGTTGGCGCAACAAATGCAGTCCGTTTCTGGCACGGTCAGACTGGACAAGGACACCTCCAATTTGTTTCGCGACCGGAGCGAGACGGTAGCTACCAAGCTCAGTGTCAGGGACTTCAACCACGTCATTGAAGTTGATCAGGAGAAGCAAATCGTTGCTACAGAAGGCATGATTACCTACGGCGACCTGGTCGATGCAACCCTTGAGAAAAATTGCATGCCGACTGTAGTGCCACAGTTGAAGTCCATTACGATCGGAGGTGCAATTGCAGGAGTCGGCATTGAATCAACCTCGTTCAGATTTGGCTTGCCGCATGAAACTGTACTGGAAGCTGATGTGCTACTGGCAGATGGATCCGTGATTACCTGCAACCCCGACAATGAACATTCAGACTTGTTTTTCGGATTGCCGAATTCATACGGAACTCTGGGCTACATACTGGGTCTGGTAGTACGAACCATACCTGTGAAAGAGTTTGTCCAGCTGGAGCATCGGCACTTCCCCGAGGCAACCCGGTTTTTCGATGCGATTGGAGAGTTGAGAAATTCCGAGTTCGATTTTCTGGACGGGTCGGTTTTCGGCCCCGGTGAGTGCTATCTCACAACCGGAAAGTTTGTTGACTCGGCACCTTATACGAACGACTACACCTACCTGAACATTTACTACAAGTCGATTCAGGCACGACAACTCGATTACCTGACTGCAAAAGACTATATTTGGCGATGGGATACGGACTGGTTCTGGTGCTCCAAAAATCTGTATGTGCAAAATGGCTTGATGAGACGTATTGTCGGAAAGAAACGATTAAACTCGACCAGCTATACAAAAGTCATGCGCTGGAACTCCAAAAGGGGATTTACCCGACGACTCAACCAATTGACCCGGCATGGTGCAGAATCTGTTATACAGGATATCGATATACCCATCGAGAATGCTCCCGAGTTTCTTGAGTTCCTGATTCGGGAAGTTAACGTGCTTCCAATCTGGATCTGCCCGATCGGCACATCAGAATTATCCAGTAAATTTCCCTTGTTTCCGCTACGCACGGATACAATGTATATCAACTTCGGATTTTGGGACAGTGTTCGATACAAAGGCAAGCGTGAAGAAGGATTTCTGCTCCGCAAAATCGAGCAGAAAACGGTCGAGCTTGGGGGCATCAAGTCGTTGTATTCCGACACATACTTTGAAGAAGATGAGTTCTGGAAACAGTACAATCGGGAACAGTACAATAACCTTAAGCAACGCTACGATCCGAAAGGGGTTTTTCTGAACATCTATGAAAAATGCGTGCTTCGTAAATAATCGCAAATATGAATCAGCTTTTTCAAAAGGCAATCCTTGGAATTTTTTTGGCACTGGTATCAAGTTCCGCCATGCCTGATGTACTTCAGGCCTCGTCGCAAGACCTTGAACAACTGCTACAGGAAAATGTATCACTGATTGACGTACGAACACAATATGAATGGCGACAAACAGGGGTAATTTCGAATAGCCATCTATTGATGTTCTTTGATGAGCGCGGCAACTACGACGTTGATGCATGGCTGAAAAAGCTGGACGAAATTGTCAAGCCGGATGAACCGGTTGCAATTATTTGCCATGTCGGCAATCGCTCTGCGGTCATCAGCGACTTCTTGGTAAGGCGAATCGGGTACGAACAGGTTTACAACATCACATACGGAATCGACCACTGGATCAGAACTGAACGCCCTGTAGTACCTTGGCCATAAATATGTTCTGTATATAATAAAGGAAAGTTTGTATTGACAGATGGTCAACAGCGACTTGCAACAATCGTTCCGGTAACTACGGTTCCCAAAAAGGATGATTGAAACGGAAAGCGAAGAGAAACACCATGGCAGGTTCCCGCCAAAAAACTTTTGAAGTTAAACCCGAAACATTACAACCGAATATTTTTTCCGTTAAAAATACGATGTCGATACCAGAGCATATTGAAAATATTCGTAAAGTCCTGAATATAAGAATCGATGATCTAGCAGATTTGTTCAACGTTTCAGACAAGACAATATATAAATGGATGTCTGGTGCGTTACTTCCAGAATTGGAAAAGAAAATTCTAATTGTTCAATTGAGCGAATTTGCAGATCAATTTGAAAAATCAAATGTTTCAAGGCCGGATTTGCTCATTGATATGAAAATGTTCAATAGTAAGTCTCTGATAGATCTTGTTCAATCCGGCGAAGCAACTGATAAACACGTAGTAGCTCTTGTTGAAGAAGATAGAATTATGGAACAAGATTATCAGGAATCCGGGCTGGCGAATTCAAAATCAACACCATCTGATGATTGGAAATCTTCGATATCTATACCTGGAACTATTGGAAATTATTAGAAGATTCAATTACACGTGAGCGCAACTACCTGAAGCGGATTTGCAATCAACGCATCACGCGTTGCCCAGATTGTCAATTCGCGACACTTCCTCGCTAGTCAGTTCAACACTTACTGCCATGGCACTGCTTTCGATACTGGAAATCTTGCTTGCTCCGGGAATGGGAAGAACGTTATCTCCCTTGTGAAGCAACCACGCCAGCGCAACTTGGTAAGGGGTGGCATTATGTGTTTTCGCAATGGAGTTCAATGTCGAGTCGTCGCGCAGTCTCACATGACCATTGCCGCCGCCCACAGGACTGAATGGAATATAGGTAACCTTTTGTTCCCGGCAGTAATCTACCAAACCATTCTGAAAGTCATTCTGACGATACACATGGCACAGATTTTGAACCGAGGCAATGGGAACAATCTGCATGGCTTCGTCCAGTTGATTTTGATTCACATTGGACAACCCGACATGCATGATTTTTCCTTCTTCGCGTAACCGCGCCAGCTCGCCAACCGAATCACTGAATGGTACTGATGTGTCCGGTGCATGATACTGGTACAGTTGAATCGCATTCGTATTCAAATCGCGCAAGCTCTTTTCACAAGCACTTCTCAAGTTGGACGGCGAACCGCTCCGTTCCCAGCGACCTTCAGGACGAACCAAGCCACCCTTGGTCGCAACGACAATGTTTGAACGATTGATTGACGCAAGTGCCAACGCAATCGTCTGCTCGTTGTATCCCATGTCGTGATTGTCAATGCAGTAACAATTTGCTGTGTCAATGAAATTCACACCGGCATCAATTGCCGCATGAATGACTTTGACTGCAGATTCTTGGGAGGGTCTGCCTCTGATCGCCAACGGCATTGCTCCAAGACCGATTGAATAGACCTCAATACCTGTATCACCAATTTGTCGTCTCATACCATTCTCCTGAGTGATTCAAAATTCCGGGTACTATTTTAGTTGGTGTTGGGTCACAATATATAATCAGTATTCAATCAGACATACATTTTCAATTTTCCAGTGACCACCAAGTTCCCCTATTATTCGGACGATTACAAGAACTATCCTTACTGGTGGGAAGCTGCACCGCGACCAACATTGACTCAGGCCGACCTTGTGCGCGAAGTGGATGTCGCAGTTGTCGGTTCTGGATATACCGGATTGCATGCTGCTCTCCAGACTGCACGCGCCGGCCGATCAACATTGGTACTGGAAGCAGATCAGGTAGGCATCGGCTGCAGTAGCAGAAATGGCGGGCAGGTTGGTACCAGCTTCAAGCCAAAGTATTCTCGCCTGGCAAAACGCTTTGGCAACGATGTTGCAATTCGCATGATTCAGGAAGGATTTCAGGCTTTGGACTATGTCAAGAATTTCATCCACGAAGAACAACTGGATTGTGACTGGGAATTACCCGGGCGTTTTCTTGGCATTCACAACGAAAAGGCATTCAAGGCGATTGATCAACAGTATGCCAGCTTGCCAAAAGAAATTGCCGTCAACTATCGAATGGTACCCAAATCCGAACAGCATGCCGAAATCGAAACTGATTTCTATCACGGCGGGTGTGTTTTGCCGCACCAGGGCGCGTTGCACCCGGGAAAATACCAGCTTGCAACATTGCAACGCGTCCTCGATGCCGGTGCCATGGTGGCAGACAACTGCGCAGTCGAATCAATTGAAAGAACTGCCAGCGGATTCCGGCTTGCAACCCAGCGCGGGATTGTAGATGCAAAGAACGTTGTTCTTGCGACCAACGGCTATACCGGCAAGCAGTTCTCCTGGTTTGCCAAGCGAATTTTTCCGATTGGAAGCTTCCAGATCGCCACTGAAAAACTGCCGCCGGAAATCATCAAAAAATTGTTGCCCACGAATCGGGTCATTTCAGATACACAGCTCGTGTTGAACTATTATCGACTCTCGCCGGATCGAACTCGAGTGGTATTTGGCGGCCGGGTTACCTTCGGCGAAGCAACCTCCGAGTCAGGGATCAATGAACTCTATCGGCAAATGCTCCAAGTATTTCCGCAACTGCAAGGCGTTCGGGTTGCCTATTCATGGGTGGGGTTTGTGGCCTACACAATGAACGTCGTACCAAGTATCGGTAACAACGACGGTATTTACTTTGCGATGGGATATTGCGGTTCGGGAGTAAGCCTTTCCAGCTATTTCGGCATGCGTGTCGGACAAAAAGTCCTTGGCACCCCCGAAGGAAATACAGCTTTGGATCCCTTGAATTTCAAGCCATGGCCCTCAATCGTGCACAACAAGATGGTATTGGCCGCCACCACCAACACACTCAGATTTTTTCAAAAACTCTTCTAGGTAACGGGTTCCAGTTTTTCAGACAGATTTTCTATGACACTGTCCAGACCCGACTTCTGTATTTCGCTCTTCAGTATCGTACGATAATTGATGGCAAAACTGACTCCTTCAAACACTACATCGTACACTTTCCAGACATCGTTTTTCCGACCCATGCGAAACTCGACAGTTCGAACATTGTTGTCGTCCAGCTCAATCTGCATAGCAACCGTAACGTTGTCTTCATTTCGCCCTTTCTTTGAGCTCATCACTTTTACCCGGTCTGCATAGTCGATGATTTCATTCGACACACCGACAACCGCAATTGCAAACGACTGCACCAGAAATTCCTGCAGAACCGCCACAAATTTATTTTGCTGCTCCGGGGTTGCCTTCTTCCAGTTTGCCGCAAGGATAATTCGACCGAATCTTTCGATATCCAGTACCGGCACAAGCTCCCTTTCAATGAATTTTTTTGCAGTTTCTTCTGATTCCAGCACCAATTCCGGATTTTCAGCGATTTTGCTGAAAATACTGTTGGTAACATTGACAACAAGGTCGCGTGCGGGATCATCATCCGCGACGGTACTTTGAACGGACCCGCAAAGGACCAATGCCAAGGCAACTGCACTTGGGACAAATCTGGATTGAATTTGTGATAAAAGTAACACGTTGAACTTACCCTGAAACCATTATTGCTTAATGATAAATCAATGTCCAACCGACTGATAAACATTTTGAATTTGATTCACGAGATTCACTCGGTCCCCGAGGGTTTGACATATGAACAAATACAAAGCAAGTTCAAGATTTCCCGACGAACCGCCGAGCGCATGATCAAAACCATCCAGGAGTCTAGTCTGGAAATTGTACCGGAAGGCAAACGACCCAAGCGTTGGCGGATTCATTCTGCTTTCCCCATCGAGAAGTTCAACGCAGAACAATTGGCCGTGCTTCCAACGGCTGCCCGGATGTATCGAAAACAAGGCATGGAAGGTCATGCCAAGCTGATGGACCAAGTAAACACCCGTGTTTGGGCCGGTGTTGCCGGGCAAGTAAACAAACACGAAGTAAACAAGCTGAATGTTGATGTCGATGCGTTCATCGAAACAGAAGCTTTTGTCCGCCGCCCGGGGCCAAAAGAGCATATTGATGAAAAGATTATGAATACAATCCGGCGCGCGATTCTTGGATTCAATCCAATTCAATTTATCTACTTGCGGCACTATAGCAAAAAGCGCGCACGCGTACAGGAGGTCTATCCCTACGGCTTCTTGCACGGGACCAGACAGTATCTTGTCGCTTATAACCCGGAATCGGCCAAAAAAGGATTCAAAACCTATTTGCTATCCGGAATTTCCGATGTCATCATTGATGAAGAGAAAATTTTTGAACGCGATGAAAATTTCTCCATCGAGTTGTTCCTTGCTGACAGTTTTGGTATGTTTCGGGCTGAACCTTACGAGATAGTATGGAGATTCAACGCAAATTTGGCCGAAGAAATTCAGGAATGGAACTTTCATGAATCGCAAAAGACGCGCCTGTTGCCGGACGGTCGGATCGAAGTGTCATTCCGTGCCTCCGTATCGTGGGAAATGATCAATCACCTGTTTACCTGGGGTGATTCTGTCGAAGTGGTCAAGCCGAAGAAACTGAAAACCCTTTACAAGCAAAGACTGGAAGAAGCGCTGTCGAATTACCAGGATCTAAAGTAATACGACTAGCTACTTTATTCTGCCGCTCTTGATTTTGCCATTCTCCGGTACCGTTCCAGAATGTCTTCGGTATAGCCGTTCGCGGACTCGCACCCCTGAAAAATCAAATCGCGCGCGGCTTGAAACGCACAACTGGAATCGTAGTCAGCAGACATTTTTTTGTATTTCGGGTCGTTGGTATTCTGCCGGTCAACGACAATCGCCATTTCTCGCAAGGTTGATTCAACTTGCTGTGCTGTGACAATGCCATGTTCAAGCCAGTTGGCAATATGCTGGCTTGAAATACGCAAAGTTGCACGGTCCTCCATCAAATTCACATTGTTTATGTCTGGAATTTTTGAACATCCGAGCCCTTTTTCTACCCAGTGAACAACATATCCCAGAATCCCCTGGATATTGTTTGTCAATTCGGATTGGATTTCTTCTTTACTCAATTCAACCCCCGTCAGCAATGGTGGCGTGAGTATATCCTCAAGTTTTGCGCGTTCGCGGTTTTGAAAATCGTGTTGAAGTTGATCTACATCAATTTCATGGTAGTGCAAGGCATGGATCGTCGCCGAGGTAGGTGAAGGTACCCACGCAGTGCTGGCACCCGTTTGCGGATGAATGATCTTTGTCTGGTAGAGTGTGTTCAGCTTGTCAGGCATGGTCCACATACCCTTCCCGATTTGACCGGTTGTGTGAACCCCGGTGGCAAGTCCGATGTCCACGTTCCAATTTTCATACGCCTTCAGCCATGTTGCCTGCTTGATACTGTCTTTGGGTATGACAGCACCCAATTTCATCAGAGTATGAATTTCATCGCCGGTTCGATCCAGAAATCCTGTATTGATAAATACGACTCGATGCTTTGCGATCCGAATACACTCCTTGAGATTGACGGTGGTACGGCGTTCTTCATCCATGATGCCGATCTTGAGGGTGTTGCGCGGAAGGTCCAGTGCCTGTTCGACGCGTTCGAATAGTTTTACAGTTGCTTCAACCTCTTCCGGACCATGCAATTTGGGCTTGACAACATAAATGCTTCCACAACGACTGTTGCCAAAATCACCTTCGTGCTTCAAATCATGTACAGCACATAGCGTGGCAACCATGGCATCCAGTATTCCTTCCGGCGTTTCTTCGCCAGTGCTGGTAGTAACAGCATCGGTATACATGTAGAGTCCCACATGTCTCACAAACATCATACTTCGCACAGGCAACACTTGCGTTTGACCATTCGAGCCGGTAAATTCAAGATCACGAAGGAGTGTTCGATTGACGACTGTGCCATTCTTTTTCAACTTGAAACTTAGCGTGCCTTTCATCAAGTTCAACCAGTTGCGGTACGCGTGAGTCTTGTCCTGCGCATCCACTGCAGCAATTGCATCTTCGAAATCCTGAATGGTAGTAACTGCCGCTTCCATGGAAATATCCTGAATACCGGCCGGGTCGGTTTTACCGATCGTTCCGACCCGGTCAATCTGCAATCGCAAGCGAAGTCCGTGATTGCAAAGCAGCACTTCTTCAGGCTGCTCCTGTGAACCGCGAAATCCTGCAAACTTGTTAGACTCGACCAGTCTCGCTACGGAACCATCAACCATGGTTGCTTTCAGCACCATCGTGCCGGTTTGGTCACGCCCGACAGCATAGTTGCTGATATTGGCATGGCTTCCACTATCAAGCGGCGCAATTCGGTCCAGAAAATTTTTGGACCATTCAATGACTTTTGCCCCGCGTACCGGGTCATATCCCGGACCAACTTCAATATCTTCAAGTGAATCAGCAATTCCCGAACTGTACAGTGCATCGTACAAACTTCCCCAGCGGGAATTCACGGCATTAATCGCATAGCGGGCATTGTCAATTGGCACCACCAGTTGCGGCGCATTCATCGTGGCAATTTCGGGGTCTACGTTTTCGACTTTCACCGTGAAATCTGGCCCTTCGGGTACGATGTAGCCAATTGATTCCAGAAAACTGCGTACTTCAGCCGGACTGGCGCGACTGCCGTTTCCGGAAGAATACCAGTCGTCGATTTTCGACTGCAAATCTTCTCTGAACGCCAGCAACTGCTTGTTCAGAGGTGCAAATTCTTCCAGTATTCGGGCAAATTGATCCCAGAAATGATCCGGTGAGATTCCGGTTCCGGGAGTAGCTTCTGTTTCTATAAATTCATACAGGCATCGGCTTACGCGTAGCCCGCCAATCTTTACATATTCTTGACAATCCATGTTTTTGACAAAATCCACTCCATCATATGCTTTGAAAACCCATATACAAACCAATACAAAAGAAAATTATTTCCAAAATATCCAGTCAAAAGGATAGAAATTTTCCAAATCAATCACAAATCATAGAATTTTAGTACCAATTTTCATTCATATTTCGCTAAATTGTTTTCCATCAACAAAAATCAATCTGATACAGGTGAAAAAATGAGAAATTGGAATCAACATCTACTCCAGGTGAATGAATCTTATTTGGAGCATGGCGGCAAAGCATTGTCATTCTCGGGACGCATGCTTGCAGCTGCGGCCGCGTGCGCCATCCATGCTGTATTTCCATTTCTGTTCACCAATTCTGCAAGTAGTATAGTTGAAAAACTCTACAATGACATAAAAGTTCATCGCACCGGGTCAAAGTCAAAGAACAAATCGGACGATTCAGTCTTGTCCAATTGACCGGAAGCGAGAGCATTCAAAAAACTGATGCGGGCATTCGCGGTACAAGCAAATGCCCGGCAGTACCTACTTTCACACGGGATACCCCCGCACTATCATCGGCGCTAAGCGTTTTCACTTCTGAGTTCGAGATGGATTCAGGTGGTACCCGCTTGCTATGGCCACCGGGCAATTCAACCGGTCCAGCTTTGTCAAAAAATACTGAACCTGAATAAATAAATTTGGCAGTCAAAGCGCAGGATTGCGCATACAGCTTTCATATACACTCGAACAGCTTGAGTGTTATATGGTCAAGCCTCACGGGTAATTAGTACGGGTTAGCTTAATACATTACTGTACTTCCACATCCCGCCTATCTACGTCGTAGTCTTCAACGACCCTTCAGGGACCTCGAAGGTCCAGGGAGACCTAATCTTGAGGGAGGCTTCCCGCTTAGATGCTTTCAGCGGTTATCCCGTCCGTACATAGCTACCCAGCAATGCCACTGGCGTGACAACTGGAACACCAGAGGTACGTCCACTCCGGTCCTTTCGTACTAGGAGCAGCTCCTCTCAAGTCTCCAGCGCCCACGGCAGATAGGGACCAAACTGTCTCACGACGTTCTAAACCCAGCTCGCGTACCTCTTTAAATGGCGAACAGCCATACCCTTGGGACCGACTCCAGCCCCAGGATGAGATGAGCCGACATCGAGGTGCCAAACACCCCCGTCGATATGGACTCTTGGGGGGTATCAGCCTGTTATCCCCGGAGTACCTTTTATCCGATTAGCGATGGCCTTTCCATACAGAACCACCGGATCACTAAGACCTGCTTTCGCACCTGCTCGACGTGTCTGTCTCGCAGTCAAGCACTCTTTTGCCTTTACACTATCCGTACGATTTCCGACCGTACTTAGAGTACCTTTGCGCTCCTCCGTTACTCTTTGGGAGGAAACCGCCCCAGTCAAACTACCCGCCACACACTGTTCCGGATCCGGATCACGGACCTCGGTTAGAACCCCAAACACAACAGGGTGGTATTCCTTCGGACGGCTCCACCGAAACTGGCGTTCCGGTTTCCTAGCCTCCCACCTAAACAGTACAGATATGCTCAGAATTCAGTATGAAGCTGTAGTAAAGGTTCACGGGGTCTTTCCGTCTTGCCGCGGGTACGCTGCATCTTCACAGCGAGTTCAATTTCGCTGAGTCCCGGGTGGAGACAGTGTGGCCATCGTTACGCCATTCGTGCAGGTCGGAACTTACCCGACAAGGAATTTCGCTACCTTAGGACCGTTATAGTTACGGCCGCCGTTCACCGGGGCTTCGATCGGAAGCTTCGCCCTAGAGCTAACCTCCTCACTTAACCTTCCGGCACCGGGCAGGCGTCACACCCTATACGTCCTCTTGCGAGTTTGCAGAGTGCTATGTTTTTAATAAACAGTCGCAGCCACCTCTTTGTTGCAACCCCCTTCCGCTCCGTCCGCGAGGGACTTCACGTAATGGAGGCACACCTTCTCCCGAAGTTACGGTGCCATTTTGCCGAGTTCCTTCACCCGAGTTCTCTCAAGCGCCTTGGGCTTCTCGCCCTGCCTACCTGTGTCGGTTTGCGGTACGGTCACATACAACCTTGACAGCTTAGAGGCTTTTCCTGGAAGCATGGCATCAACCACTTCGCGCGCAATGCGCTCGTCGTCACGCCTCGGAATTGTGTCTCCGGATTTTCCAAAAAACACTTCCTACACGCTTGAACCGGGTAATCCAACACCCGGCTGGCCTAGCCTTCTCCGTCCCCCCATCACGTTGGTTGTACGCGGTTCAGGAATATTGACCTGATTCCCATCGACTACGCCTTTCGGCCTCGCCTTAGGGGCCGACTCACCCTGCGCCGATTAGCGTGGCGCAGGAAACCTTAGGCTTCCGGCGAGGGGGTTTTTCACCCCCTTTATCGCTACTCATGTCAGCATTCGCACTTCCGATACCTCCAGCATACTTTACAGTACGCCTTCAACAGCTTACGGAACGCTCCCCTACCATGCGTGCAAAATACACGCATCCGCAGCTTCGGTACATCGCTTGAGCCCCGTTGAATCTTCCGCGCAGGCCGACTCGACCAGTGAGCTGTTACGCTTTCTTTAAAGGATGGCTGCTTCTAAGCCAACCTCCTGGCTGTCTCGGCCTTCCCACATCGTTTCCCACTGAGCGATGATTTAAGGACCTTAGCTGGCGGTCTGGGCTGTTTCCCTTTCGACCACGGAACTTATCTCCCGCAGTCTGTCTCCCGTGATTGCACTTCCCGGTATTCGGAGTTTGCAATGGGTTGGTACCGCTGGATGCAGCCCTAGCCATAACAGTGCTCTACCCCCGGGAGTGAGACACGAGGCGCTACCTAAATAGCTTTCGGGGAGAACCAGCTATCTCCGAACTTGATTAGCCTTTCACTCCTATCCACAGCTCATCCACTGATTTTTCAACATCAGTTGGTTCGGTCCTCCAGCGAGTGTTACCGCGCCTTCAACCTGGCCATGGATAGATCGTCCGGTTTCGGGTCTACTCCCAGCGACTGATTCGCCCTGTTCAGACTCGGTTTCCCTACGGCTCCCCTTAAACGGTTAACCTTGCCACTGAGAAGTAAGTCGCTGACCCATTATACAAAAGGTACGCCGTCACTCCGGCAAGCCAGAGCTCCGACTGCTTGTATGCATACGGTTTCAGGTTCTATTTCACTCCCCTAACAGGGGTTCTTTTCGCCTTTCCCTCACGGTACTGGTTCACTATCGGTCGGTAGGGAGTATTTAGCCTTGGAGGATGGTCCCCCCATGTTCAAACAGGATTTCACGTGTCCCGCTCTACTTGTTACACACCTGGTTCCACAAGCGGCTTTTCGTGTACGGGGCTATCACCCACTATGGCCGGACTTTCCAGACCGTTCCACTAAGCCACTTGCTAAAGAGTGTTGGCTGTTCCCGTTTCGCTCGCCGCTACTCGGGGAATCTCGGTTGATTTCTGTTCCTCCGGTTACTTAGATGTTTCAGTTCACCGGGTTCGCCTTCCTGCCCTATAGATTCAGGCAGAAATACCGCCGAAGCGGTGGGTTTCCCCATTCGGAAATCCCCGGATCAAAGCCTGTTTGTCGGCTCCCCGGGGCTTATCGCAGACTACTACGTCCTTCATCGCCTCCTACCGCCAAGGCATCCACCGTATGCACTTACTCACTTAACCATATAACCTCAAGATGTTCGCAAGGAACTTCTTGAAAGTTACAGATCGCTTTTGAATGCTGCATACCCAAAACACACGCACTGGTGCAACATTGCACTGTACGCGTATTTTCGCGCCTTTGACTACCAAATTGTAAAAGAACAAACTTTATGAAAAAATCTTCAAAACTGTGCGGATTTCATGGCCCGACTACTGGTGCCGTGCTGGTGGAGCTGATCGGGATCGAACCGACGACCTCCGGCTTGCAAAGCCGGCGCTCTCCCAACTGAGCTACAGCCCCGACAATCCGGGCATATCATGCTGTGTTTGAAACATGGTGGGTCTGGAGAGAATTGAACTCCCGACCTCACCCTTATCAGGGGTGCGCTCTAACCAACTGAGCTACAGACCCGCTGCCATACAGTTTGTGTGGGCGCTTCGGCGCCCCGATACTCGGGTTTCTTTCAAGGAGGTGATCCAGCCCCAGGTTCCCCTAGGGCTACCTTGTTACGACTTCACCCTAGTCATGAATCACACCGTGGTAAGCGCCCTCCCCGAAAGGTTAGACTACCTACTTCTGGTA
>OZ241380.1:0-3015000 GCA_965200765.1 Arenicellales bacterium | reverse complement strand
GCTTTTACACGTGTATTCACAAGAGGGCGCCTGCATGAATTTGACACACATGGCTATTTGGTTGGCTATCGTCATAATTTCTAGCTGAACGTGAAATGCTATTTCAGATGATTCAGGCATTCCCGCATGGCGAGTATGCTACCGCAAGAATTGGATTGTCACCATGATTGATGCCTGGACAATATTTGTGGTCTCAATCTGAAGAGAAATCTGGCGAGGTCCAAGGCAGAAAGCGTTTGATTGAAACTGTCAATATAGTTTCTGTTGTGGAAATTTTTACTTGGTCGTATTACAATTTTGTACAAGATTCCAGATTCATCGTACATCAGGCAGTAACGCGTAGCGTATATTTCTGCAAAAAACTTTAACCAAATTCGAGGCAAATAACGGCATCGTATTGAGCAATGCCCATGAGATTGGGGTGTAGCCAAGCGGTAAGGCACCGGATTTTGATTCCGGCATACCCAGGTTCGAATCCTGGCACCCCAGCCATATTGAGCATCCGCAAAGTGTTTACAATGATCGAGTATTTCACCAAATCATTTTCAGGAAGCTCCGATGGCAGTTGAAAACATAATGATCCTGACTGGCAATGCCAATCGGGATTTGACTGCACGAATTACCGAATATCTGAGCGTGCCGCTGGGCGGTGCTCTGGTCGGCAAGTTCAGCGATGGCGAGATTTCCGTGGAAATCAGCGAAAACGTACGAAATATGGACGTATTCATAGTGCAGTCGACCAGCGCTCCGACCAACGATTCATTGATGGAACTGCTGATCATGATTGATGCGGTGAAGCGTTCATCGGCGGCCCGCATTACTTCGGTGATACCCTACCTGGGCTATGCACGGCAAGATCGACGACCACGCAATGCACGCGTGCCAATTACAGCGAAGCTGGTTGCATCGTTGATTGGCGAAGCCGGCGCAGATCGCGTACTGACACTGGACTTGCACGCGGACCAAATTCAGGGATTTTTCGACATACCTACTGACAACGTTTACGCTCGTCCGGTAATCATTGGTGACCTGTGGAAAAAAAGGCCGGAAAATCTGACCGTGGTTTCTCCGGATGTCGGCGCGGTGGTTCGCTCGCGCCCCATTGCAGAGCAACTGGAAGCCCAGTTCGCAATCGTGGACAAACGCCGTCCGCGCCCGAATGTCGCTGAAGTCATGAATATTATTGGTGAAATCAAAAATCAGACCTGCGTCATCATCGATGACATTGTTGACACAGCAAGTACATTGTGCCAGGCAGCCGATGCACTCAAGCATCGCGGCGCGGTGGGAGTCAAGGCTTACTGCACACATCCGGTGCTGTCCGGCAGCGCGATCGAGAAAGTTCAACAGTCCAGTCTGGACGAGCTGGTGGTGTGCAATTCAATAAAACTTTCCGAAGACGCGCAAAAATGCAATAAAATTCGTCAACTTGATATTTCGCAACTTCTGGGCGAAGCCATTCGAAGAATTGCGACTGGCGATTCGGTCAGTTCCATTTTCGTGGACTAGCAAACCTGCGTCTGTTCCGAACCGAGGAAGACAAACATGAGCACAAATTTTACTGTTGAACTTGAGAAACGAACCGATTTCGGTTCCTCCAGCAACCGAAAGTTGCGGCGTGCCGGCAAGGTGCCGGTCGTTGTCTATGGTGCCGGCAAGGAAAACGAACACTTGGCCGTCAGCCACAACGCAATCCTTCATAATCTTCAGGTTGAAGCCTTCCACTCGGCAATCATCGATATTCAGAGAAATGGCAAAAAAGACCAGGCCATTCTGCGCGAAGTGCAGATGCATCCGTATCGACCACAAGTCATGCATGTTGATTTTCAACGTATCAAATCGACCGAAATGATTCATATCCGGGTACCCTTGCACTTCAACGGCGAAGATGTCGCACCCGGGGTAAAAACCCAGGGCGGGATTTTCTCGCGCATGATCCTCGATGCTGAAATTCAATGCCTGCCCAAAGACCTGCCCGAATTTCTGGAAGTTGATGTATCGCATCTGGAATTGAACGAGGCGGTTCACATGTCGGATATCAAGTTGCCGGATGGCGTTGAATTGACACTGGATATTGAAGAAGGCGACAATCTTGCCATCGCGTCCGTTGCACCATCAAGAATCGCCAGCGAACTGGAAGAAATGGATGCCGAAGGCGAGGAAGTGGAAGTTATCGAAGAAGCTGTTGAGGAAGAACCCGAATAGCCAATTTGATTTCATCTCCGGTTTCGCTGCCAGAAATGAATAGTGCGAATGGATGGTGCGCGTCTCATTGTCGGGCTGGGAAATCCCGGTGAAAAATTTGTCCGTACCCGACACAATGTCGGCTTTCAATTTATTGAGCATTTGGCCAACGACAATGTCGCGCCATTGAGATTTAGGCAGAAGTTCAATGCCAACGTCGCTCAAACTGAATTTTTCGGTGTTTCCGTTTGGTTGCTGCAACCACTTACTTTCGTAAACCGCAGTGGCGATGCAGTTGTCCAGTTTGCGAAGTACTACAAAATTGACTGCCCTGACATAATTGTCGTACACGACGATATTGACTTGCCGTCCGGAACGGTACGGCTAAAGGTGTCGGGCGGACACGGCGGGCACAATGGCATTCGGGATCTGATTTCAAAACTGAATGCCGACAACTTTGTGCGAATTCGCCTGGGTGTCGGTCGACCGCCACCCCGTGTGTCGTCAACTTCGTATGTCCTCGGAGTCCCACCCGCCGATGAAATACTACTGATTCAACAAGCGACTGAGGCGGTCCGCCAGGAACTGCAGGCAATAATAAAAGGCGATACAGAAGCTGCCATGCATGTATTGCACAGTCGCCCGGTGCCGCAAAATCCGATTTAGATACTTCAATCGGGAGGTAGTGAACTTTGGGTTTTCGCTGTGGAATCGTTGGTGCACCAAATGTTGGCAAGTCAACTTTGTTCAATGCTCTGACCCGATCAAATGTTGCGGCCGAGAATTTTCCGTTTTGCACCATCGAAGAAAATATTGGCAAAGTTGCTGTACCCGACTCACGTCTGAATAAAATCGCGGAAATCGTCGGCGTTGACAATCGTATTCCAACCACTTTGGAATTCGTCGACATTGCAGGGTTGGTCGAAGGGGCATCCGAAGGGGAAGGACTTGGCAACCAGTTTCTTTCCGTCATTCGCGAGATGGATTTGATTGCACATGTGATCGCCGCGTTCAATTGCGATCCGAACTCGGCTCAACCCATGCTCCCGGAAGCGGTTCTGTCAACAGTCGAAACCGTCAACCTGGAGTTGGTCCTTGCGGATCTGAAAACTGTCAGCAAGTCGCTGGACAAATCCATTCGCCGTGCCCGAACAGGAGACAAGGAGCAAGTTCTGATTTCGACACTGCTGAAAGAACTTGCAAATTGGCTGGAAACCGGTCGACCGGTTCGCGAAATGCGGTTGGACCCAAAGAAACAGTCAGAAATTCAAAATCTGTTTTTGCTAACCGCCAAGCCAATGTTTTACATTTTGAATTTGGCAGAGAATCAAATTGCTGAAGATTTTGATTCATTGAAGTTTCAATCCGGTATTGAAGTGATGCCCGTTTGCGCGCAGATTGAAGCTGAATTGGCGCAACTACCGACAGATGAGCAGAATTCGTTTCGGGAAGATCTTGGGCTGGACGCGTCTGCATTGGACGTCGTCATTCGTACCGGTTATTCAATGCTGGGATTGCTTACATTTTTTACTTTCAATGAAAACGAAGTGCGCGCATGGACAGTCCCGAAAGGCACGCCGGCGCAAGTAGCGGCCGGATTGATACACACAGACATGGAAAGAGGATTTATCCGGGCAGAAGTCATGTCCTTTGATGACCTGCATCGATGCGGTAGTGAACAAGCAGTGAAAACTGCCGGGCTGGTGCGCATTGAAGGCAAGTCGTACGAAATTTCAGATGGCGATATTGTTCGCGTTCGTTTTCAGGGATGAAAACTACTAATTCGGCATCACGATTGAAGTTCAGCGAGCCTGCACTTGAGGTTAACATTGAAAGTTGACTGACGATACTGATTTGAAAAGCAATGGAGAATTTGATATGGAAAACCACTATGACCTGATTGTGGTCGGCGCTGGGAGTGGCGGCATCGCCTGTGCCCGGCGAGCGGCTGAATACGGTGCTCGCTGTGCGGTGATCGAACAGGGACCACTGGGCGGCACGTGTGTAAATGTCGGTTGCGTACCCAAAAAAGTGATGTGGACAACCTCCAAAATCAGTGAAACGCTGGAAGATGCTCCGGATTATGGATTTGCAGTTACGCGCGACGGTTTCAACTGGAATACCATCAAAACCGCAAGAGATCAATACATCAAACGGCTCAATCAAATCTATCGGGACAACCTGCAAAATTCCGGTGTCAGGGAAATTTCCGGCAAGGCTTGTTTTGCTGGAAAAGATTCAGTCAGTGTTGACAATGAACGTTTGTCTGCAGATCACATTGTGATTGCCACCGGTAGCAAGCCCATCGTACCTGACATTCCCGGAGCAGAATTTGCCATCACCAGCGACGGCTTTTTTGAAATGGATTATCTGCCGGAACGAGTTGTAATCAACGGTGCCGGGTATATAGCAACTGAATTGGCAGGAATGCTGCAGGGTCTGGGATCTCAAGTAACCATGGTACTTCGCAAGGATAAACTTCTGCGCGGATTCGATTCTTCTCTCACAGAAATTGTGGAAGAAGAAATGCGGCACGCGGGAGTGGAGTTTGTGCTGAATACGCAAATCGACGAAATCACGCGCAACAACGGTCAACTTGGCATTCGTCTGGGAGACGGCAATTGTATCGAAAAGGTTGATGAGTTCATTTTTGCAATTGGTCGATCTCCAAATACTGAAGAACTTGACTTGAATACTGCTGGCGTTCAATTGAATGATCGCGGGTTTATTGCCACCGACAAGTTTCAAAACACATCCGCACCAAGTATCTATGCAGTCGGCGACGTAACGGGCCAAGTTGCTCTGACCCCTGTCGCAATTGCGGCAGGACGCAAATTGTCAGACCGATTGTTCGGCGGACAGGATCAAGCTCACCTGGATTACAACAACATACCATCCGTAGTGTTCAGTCATCCACCGCTGGGAACAGTAGGCTTGAGTGAACAGGCTGCCAGAGGAAAGTACGGCGACAACGTGAAAGTCTATACCAGTCGTTTCAAAAACATGTACTTTGCAGTAACGCAACGCGCCGCGCCAACACTTGCAAAACTGGTGGTCACCGGTGATGACGACAAGATCGTTGGCTGTCACATTGTTGGTGAAAGCGCGGATGAAATAATTCAGGGGTTTTCTGTTGCCGTAAAAATGGGAGCAACCAAAAGTGACTTCGACAACACTGTTGCAATCCATCCAACCGCATCCGAAGAGCTAGTCACAATGCGGTGAAATCGGAGCAAAAGACACTTTGAATTACAGCTCCTTTCTCAGTACATTCAGCACCGGTTTTGTTTCCGGTCGAATCTTGTGCCACACCAAGAAAGATTCAGCAGCCTGCTCAATCAGCATTCCAAGCCCGTCCACAGCATTTTTTACACCACAATCCCGCGCCCATCGCTGAAAACTTGTTGCCTCGCTTTTGTAAACCATGTCATACGCGAGTTCTGCTCCTTCAAATACTTTTGCATCGACTTCAGGCAAACGATCGGACAAACTGGTAGTTGTCGCATTGACAACTACATGAAACGAACCAGGAATTTCATCCAGTCCACAACCAACCACACTGACCGTCGAATCATTGAAGATTGATGCCAGTTCGGCGGCCCGGTCCTTGGTTCGATTGGCAATGACGATCTCGCTTGGCTTGCAATCCTTCATTGCACCGAGCACGCCGCGGACTGCACCGCCTGCTCCGATCACCAAAATACGAGTCCCTTTCAAAGCCAATCCGATGTTTGATTCAATGTCTGCGACCAGGCCAGCGCCATCCGTGTTGTCACCAAACAACTCGTCGCCAAACATCAATGTATTGACCGCTTGTGCCTCGCGTGCGCGAATACTCAGATTTTCCGACAATCTGTATGCGTTGACTTTGAACGGCACTGTGATATTCAGTCCGCGTCCACCACTCGCCTGGAAACTGGAAACCGCCTGTTCAAAACCGCCGATTTCCAGATGAATGGCTTGATACTCCACCGAAATTCCCGTTTGTTCGGCAAACAAACTGTGCACGCGCGGCGACTTGCTATGAGATACAGGATTTCCCATCACCGCAAACAAACCCCTTGAAGGCCCAAAGTCAAACAAATCTTCCATCTTTCATTGCTTCAGTCGTTGAATGAATTTGCCAACCCCTCTCTCAGAATATTCGCCTGAGAGACAGTTCATACAAATTGCGATTGTAGCTTTCCACCGATGTATTGGAATGTTGCCGTTCAGCAGTGTATGAAATTCTCGGCGCAAATCCGCGCCAATTCAATTCACTGTTGGACAGTGAAATTTGCGACACACGCAGTCGGTCCTTGCGCGCGTCGCGGGTAAATGCTCCGTACGACGGATTGAACGCTTTGTATTGCGTGTTGCCGTAGGAATAGTTCAACGACAATTGGAAACCGCGCAAATTCAAAATCGGTGCCAGCTCAAAGGTTGCACCGATTCCATACTGTCGTCTGTCGTTGCTGAAGTAATTTGCCGTTGCCCGTGTAGCTCTGTACACTGCATACGTATTGAGCAACACCGCCGGATTGACAAAGTAATTCAGATCCAGCAGAAGTTCCAGACTATTTGAATCCGCTTCGCGATTGTTGCGTTCCCGGGTCTTCAGATACTCGAGTTTGTGCGATAGTCGGACCCGGTCATTCAATCGGACGTTGCCGTCAATGCCCAAACCGTTTTTGTCATTGATTCGATTTCCCCCGAACCAATTCGTAATATGCTTTACATAGAAAGTGGCATCATGTCTTTCAAACAAAAATCGGGGACCCACATGGATTGCAATACCCATATCGTCATACTGATGTCCCGCATATTCCCGTCGAAACAGGGAACTGCCCAGTCGTATTCTGGTAGCAGAATTCCTGAACATCCTGGACACGGGAATCTGATAGTTTCCAGATACGGACAGCAACAAACCGGTACCTGTTTGCGGGGCCTGATCTTCGGACGGAATAAAGTCCAGATTTGGAAAAGCAAGAAAACGCAAAGTTGCCGGACGCGCGACAATGTTGGAATTCGGTACGACCGCAAAACTGAAATATCCCGTAAACCGCTTGCGCCCGCGGATGATATTCAAGACTTGGTGAATGGGAAGAATCAGTTCCTGTGGAATCTCGCCTGCCAGCGCTCGCCGGTAGTGGTACTCCGCGGCATCGCAATCATCGCCCAGCAAATGTTGCCAAAAATCTTGCGGCGGCTCATGACAGTTGCCCCGTTCAAACAGTGCGCGTGCCAACTCCAGTCGCCCCGCCGCTGAATCCGGCTCAAGCTCCAGCATCAGTCGAAATGAGTCCACCGCTTCATCCAGTAATTGACTTCGTACCAACTGAATATCGATAACACCCTGAAATCGGGGTTGTATCTTGGAGGATTCCAGTGCAGCCAGGCCGCGAAAGAAATGCACATCCGGGTCGTCCGGAAATTGTTGGGCCAGTTCTCTGAAAATTTCAAGTGCCTGGTCGGGTTGGCCCTCGAAAATCATTGACTTGGCCTGTTCCACTTGATCGACCGGCACGCTTGTCGAGTCTTCCTCCGCCGCGGCAGTAATGCACGGCAACATCACAACACTCAGCATTGCAAGTACCAGGCACTTGCCGGCAAACTGAATTCTCGCGATGTTCATGAATTGATTAAATCCGGGTGTTGTGAATGTATGTTATAATTGGAATGTTCATTTCTTATCTCAATTTGCCAGTCCGCTTCGTCATGTGCTGGCTGGCATTTTTTAATGAACCCCGTCAAGTGAAGAAGCATCCATAGACCACTTTGGTATCGCTGAATCACTTGGCGGTGTCGAGTGAATCTGTACTCTACAAATACGCCAGCACAACACCGCCGAAGACGCTTGCACCAAACCAGCTGTTGCCCAGAAAAGCCTTGAAACACTTGTCGCGGTCTTCATTCCGGCACATGTACTGATGCCAGACAGCAATTGTGCCAGCACCGCACAAACCCAGATAATAATAGCCGTTGAAGTGGTTCAAAACACCTACAAGAATCAACGTTACCAATGTCAATATCTGAAATACCCCGATCACCTGGCGAACCCGCGGGCCTGACAGCACCGCCAACGACTTGACACCGATTCTCAGGTCATCATCGCGATCCACCATCGCGTAGAATGTATCGTATGCACCCGCCCAAAATATATTCGCGAGCAATACTAGCCATCCAATCAACGGCACAGTCTCCAAGTGGGCACTGAATGCCATCGGAATACCCCATCCAAAAGCAACACCCAAATACAATTGCGGCAACATCGTAATCCGCTTGGTAAACGGATAGGTGACTGCCAGCAACAAACCGACGACTGCCAGATAAATGGTCGGTCGGTTGAGTGTCGCAATCAATGCCAGTGCAATGATGCCAAGAATCGCGAACAAAACCAATGCCGCCTTGACCGAAATTTCCGAATTTGCCAAGGGTCGATCTTTTGTGCGCTCTACATGCGGGTCGAAATTGCGATCCGCAATGTCATTCATCACACAACCCGCCGAGCGCATTACAAATACACCTGCACAAAAATCAGAACAATGCGCGGATCAGGCAGGCCTTGTCCGGCAATCCACAATGCCCAAAGCGTCGGCCACAGCAACAGCAAACTGCCAATCGGCTTGTCCAGTCGCATCAGTCTTGCATAGGCACTCCAGCGTTCAAACATCACTGTAGGTTCCTTCGGCCGGCAACCATCGCTGAATCAGCGGTTGCACATGAGCGGGATAATCTTTCATGATCACATCGGCAGTTTTGTTGGTGTCTTCAATCAAATCCATATCGCGCGGCAACTCGGCAATACGAAACAATTGTGCACCGGTCTGACGGGTACCCAGCAGTTCCCCCGCACCGCGCAAACTCATGTCGGTCTCGGCAATTTCAAAGCCGTCATTTGTACGAAGCAACACCGACAAGCGCTTCTTTGCAGTTTCGGACAACGGTTCCCGGTACAACAGCACGCAAGATCCCTCGTCGGAACCACGTCCAACCCGCCCGCGTAACTGATGAAGTTGTGCAAGTCCAAGACGTTCGGCGTTTTCAATCACCATCAAACTTGCGTTGGGGACATCCACGCCGACTTCGATCACAGTCGTGGCCACCAGTATGTCAATTTCCCGGTTTCTGAATCGCTCCATGATCTTGTCCCGCTCGGAACTCTTGATTCGACCATGCACCAATCCAATCTTCAGATCTGGCAATTCTGTTCGTATGAATTCTTCTTTTTCAACCGCGGCCTCGACACTCAGAAATTCAGATTTGTCAATCAGCGGGCATACCCAGTAAACCTGCTGTCCGGCGGCACACACCTGTTTGGCGCGATCCAGCACCTGGTCGCGACGCCGGTCCGTCACCGCACTGGTTTTGATTGCGATTCGGCCCGGTGGAAGTTCCATGATGCTAGATACATCCAAATCCCCATAGAACGTCATGGCGAGCGTACGGGGAATGGGGGTTGCGGTCATGATCAGTTGATGCGGAACCTGTTGCTCGTCAATGCCTTTTTCCCTGAGTGCATGGCGCTGTCCCACCCCGAAACGATGCTGTTCATCAATGACGATCAAACCCAGCGACTTGAATTCGACCGATTCCTGAAACAGGGCGTGAGTACCTACTACTATCTTTGCAACATCCGTTCTGATGTCGGCGCGTGCCTTGCGCTGATTCGCGACCGGCAGTCGGCTTGTCAGCAATACAACTTTAATGCCCAATGGCTGGAACCATTCAGTAAATGAAGCCAGATGCTGCTCGGCCAGCAACTCTGTTGGTGCCATGATTGCAACCTGATAGCCTGAATCAACAACCCATGCCGAGGCCGCGGCTGCAACCAGCGTTTTCCCACACCCCACGTCGCCCTGAACCATGCGCAACATTGGTGCAGATACTTTCATATTCGCAATAATTTCCCGAATCACAACCCGTTGCGACTGAGTAGGTTCAAACGTCAGAGAATTTGCCAGGCGTTGCGAGAGATCACCGCGTGCTTGCATTGCCGGTGCAAAATTCATTTGCCGTCGAGACTTCATCCAGCGCCGCGCAAGCTGATGCGACAGAAGCTCTTCAAAAATCAATCGCTGAAACCCGGCATCCTTGTGCAATTCAAAACTGCCAAGCAACTCTCCTACTGGCGGACCATGCACATGCATGAGTGCATCGTCAAGCGTCGACAAGCTGAGCCGACTCGCTTCAGACTGCGGAATCCATTCCCTGATTTTTCCTCTCGCAGTTTTCAGGGCTGACCGGATGATCGATCGCATATAACCCTGTCCAATACCTTCAGTCAAAGGGTATACAGGGGTCAGATTGTCATCCGTCGCCTCCGGTGGCTGACTCTGCCAGACGGTATATTCGGGATGCACCATCTCAATGCTTCGATAGCCACGCCGTACCTCGCCAAAGCATCTCATCCAGACACCTTGGTCCAATTTTTCCTTTTGCAAGTTGGTAAAGTGAAAGAATCGAATCATCAAAGACCCGGTGTCGTCGCTGATTTTTACCACCATGCTGCGGCGACGTCCATACTGAATTCGTACACTGTCAATGCGGCCTTGCGCCACGACTGATATGCCAGTGCTCAGCGAACCGAGCGGTACTACCTGGGTGCGGTCCTGATAACGATAAGGAAAATTGAACAATAGGTCGCGAAGCACGAAAATTCCCATTTTTTCGAGCTTCTGAGCAACATTGGGTCCAACACGATAAAGCGTTGTGACCGGTTGATTTTCAAATAAAGATTTTTGCTCGTCACGCACTTACACAGACAAAGCCATGATGGCTTCCACTTCGATTCCCACGCCTTTTGGCAGTGATGCGACACCAATGGCGGCTCTCGCAGGGTAGGGTTCGTCAAAATACTCGCCCATGACTTCATTGACGGTGGGAAAATTTTGCAGATCGACAAGATAAACGGTCAGTTTGAACACATCTCCCAAAGTACCGCCGGCCGCTTCGGCAATGGCCGAGAGATTATCGAACACCTGGCAGGCGTGCTGGCGGAAATCGCCTGAAATCACTTCCTGTGTATCCGGACTCAATGGAATCTGCCCTGAAATGTACACCGAGTCACCAACCTGTACGGCTTGAGAATATGCACCAATAGCCTGCGGCGCACGGTCGGTGGAAATCGTCTTTTTTGCACTCGTCATTCTACCCTTCCGGATTCAGTTTCAAGCAATTCGGGCCGCATGAGAACGCGATTTTGTAGTTCGCAAACGATTCAAATGCAATACCGGTTCGTTTCTTTTGATTTGACGCATAATTCTGGCAAGGTGATCACGATCGGAAACTTCAATCACTATATCCATTGTAACAACATCCTTGCCTTGTGAATTGAATTTACAATCGCTGATATTCCCGCCCTGGTCCGCAATGGATCTCGCGATTGTAGCCAAAACACCTTCTTTGTTTTGTGCATCCAGTCGAATCGCAACCGGAAATTTGCCTGTTAGCTCGGTGTGCCAGTTGAATTTGTGCCAGCGACTCAGGTTGTCCTTGGCCTCCCTGGTCTGCACACAGCCATCGATGTGAATCACGATTCCGCGACCAGAAGTCAAATGTCCAACTATTGAATCACCCGGAATTGGATGGCAACACTTGGCGTAGCTGACCGCCAGTCCTTCAGTGCCGGAGATTACCATCAATTCGGAGTCGACGTATTCTTTGCTGCCGCCGCTGTCATCCGGCACGAACTGGCGAGCAGTAACTGCGGCAATTCGGTTTCCGATTCCCAAATCGTAGAGAATGTCTTCCCAGGAACTGGCCTGCAACTGTTTGACCACTTCAGATTTTTGTTCCTCGGTAATCAAATCGTATCGAACATTCATGTTTTTCAAGGAATTTTTCAGCAGTTTTTCACCCATGCTTACCGAGTTTGTACGTGTTTGCTTTTTCAGGTAGTTGTTAATCGCTGCTCGGGCTTTTACGGACTTGGCAAAATTGAGCCAATCTGCTTCAGGGCTGGAATAGCGAGAAGTTTTCACTGTAACACTATCGCCATTTTCCAAAGGTGTATGCAATGATGCAGGTTGATTATTGACGGTTGCCGAGGCCGCCTGGCGACCCACATCGGAATGAACAGCATAGGCGAAATCAATCACTGTCGCACCCTTCGGCAGACGTTTGATGTCGCCGCGCGGAGTGCACACATAAACATGGTCCGGGTACATGCTCATACGAATGTGATCGATGTGTTCATGCGGATTATCCGAAGTGTCTGAACTTTCAATCACATCCTTCAACCACTGCGTTTCCAAACCGTTGTACTGACCCGTTGCCGAGTCGCTGTGCTTGTATTTCAGGTGTGAAGCGATTCCGGTTTCGGCGATTTGATGCATCCCCTTGGTTCGAATCTGAACTTCAAGGTATCGGCTCTGTTCCCCGAAGACTTTTGTATGCAACGATTGATAGCCATTAAACTTGGGCACTGCGATGTAGTCCGTGAATTCGCCTGGAATTGGCTTGTAACGCTGGTGAATGACTCCGAGTGCCAGGTAGCACTCGGGTGCAGAATCCACAATAATCCGAAACGCATTGATGTCCTTGACTGATTCGAGGCGCTGGTCCGTTCGTTGCATTTTCAGGTAAATTCCGTACAAATTTTTTTGACGACCCGACACATCGGCAACAATATCGTTTTCTTCCAATAGTGCCTTCATGTCTTTAACCAGCTTCTTTACTGTTTGAACTTTCATGGCCTGGCGCTTCACCCCACGGGCCAAAACGGTGTACCTGTTCGGATGCAAGGTGCGGAAGCACAGATCTTCAAGTTCCCGCTGCCAATTCTCCATGCCAAGCCAATTTGCAATCGGTGCATAGATATCCAGTGTTTGGGTAGCAATTCTCTTGCGCTTGTCCAGGCGATGAACATCCACTGACCGCATATTGTGGATTCGATCGGCCAATTTGATCAGGATGACCCGAACATCGTCGGCCATTGCCAGAAGCATGCGACTTAAGTTTGCCGCTTCGGCCTGCTCCGGCGTTTTGAATTTGATATTGTCAATCTTGCTGACACCTTCGACCAGTCGTCTTACATCTTCACCGAATTCTCTTTGCAGATCATCGCCGGACAAGCTTGTGTCTTCCAGAGTATCATGCAAAATTCCGGCAACGATGCTGCCTTGGTCCAGATGAACATCTGCCAGCAATTGCGCCACTTCAAGCGGGTGCGTAATATACTTGCCCCCACTGATTCGGGTTTGTCCCTTATGTGCTTCGCACCCGACCAGAAACGCTTTTTCTACTTCCCGAACTTCTTCCTTGCTCAAATACTCCAGGGATTTACGAAGTTTTTTGAATTGCCTTTCTTCCTCCGGACTTCTGAAGTACTCTGACAATTTTTGAAAATTAGTCGCGGTCCTTGCCGAGGCTCTGAGTTGTTCCGCTATCTGCACTTTCTATCCTGAAACTTGTCGATGACGACGGGTTTGGAGTTTTTTCTTCAAGAGAAATCTCAAATGGCGGTGGTATCGGAACATCTGGTTCATCCAGAATTGATCGATCCACCAATCCTTCAGCGATTTCCCGAAGAGCGATAACTGTGTTCTTGTCATTGTCCGGTTCGACCAAAGGCATCGCGCCTTTGTCAAGCTGGCGAGCCCGCTTGGCAGCGATCAAAACCAATTGGAAACGATTTTCGACGTTTTCGAGGCAATCCTCTACTGTAACTCGTGCCATAATTCCCCTGTGACTATGCAGATTTGAAAGAAAACAATTCTTGAATTCTGTTAAGTCAAAGCATTATACACCGAATCGTTATTCATTTCGGGTTTTTTCATCTTTCGCTAGCACTGTCGCGCATCGAGTTTCTGAACCTGTGATTGTCTGAAATGGTTCTTGCTTTCCGCTAAAAGGTATTGAAAGACTGATGTTGTACGGTTGACAAAGACACACCCCGTAGGGTTTGGCAGTACAACACTGCTATTTTGAAGTGTGCACCTGGGGGTTGATGCCATTTGAATCAGAAGAGGATGTATACTATGCAGTGCCGGGAAGTTGAATACGAATTTGGGGATTCAACGCTAACGGGTTGCAGGGACTTGTTGTTTGCGGCACACATTGTCAATGAGAGTGGTTGTGCGGTCTGCTGGAGTCGGTGAGAGACAATACACTCAAAAAATGTCGCCGTGTCGCGACACAGTCGTAGAATCTGCTTCGCCTAATCCGGTACTCGCTGTTGCCGAGCGGCGCATAATGTAAAACCCGGCGATTATGATTCTGTACATCTGCCGCATTGCTTGAAATATGAATGCTCCAGTGCGGGAGATACATCAGCATATGAATTTTTTGACAAAGCTTCGGAGCAAACCATAATCCCCGAAAATAACGAGAGGAATAGTCAAAATAATTGGACCTGACAAGAGATTTTTTCAAATGAATGGAATTACCCAACTTTCAATAGGAAATGTTCGCTGTTTTGCTGACGAGCAAACAGTTAAATTACCACGAGTCGTACTACTTGTTGGTGAAAACAATACGGGCAAGTCAACATTTTTGGCCTGCTATGCTGCCATTGCACAACTGGCTTGCAATGAAGCAGATTCGTATAATCCCTTCAATTCAAAAAATTTTAATCTGGGAAACTTTAAATCAATCGCGATGAATGGATCAGATTCTTTTACGCTCGGTGGAATTGTTGATGAAGTAGACTTTTTATTCAAGTTTTTTGCAACAGAAAAAACTGCTCACCTCTGGGAGAAAAGTGCCAGGATCAGGCATGAAAAAGTTGATGAGGTCACAATCGCACGAGATGGATGTAATTGGAAAATTTCAAGTCGCTTATTTTCATTTTCACTGGATCAAAATTCTGTTTCCCATGACCAAATATCACAATGGCTTGGCAAAGCGATTCGATATCAGCATTTACCCTACAGGGGAGAACTTGAAACATTCAGAAAAGAACATCTTGAATCTGGAAAAGAGTTCCCGGAGTTCGTTAAGCTGAGCAATCATCTCAAGAGACTGTCTGGCGTTCTTCCTGAAAAAAAGCCTGCCATCCACTCCGTTTTACCTGAAATTGAACCTCGGAAAAGAAATTACAGCGTACTACCATCATTGTTTTCAAGTTCTGAAGAGTTCGAACAACAGCGAGAAAATTTAATGCGCAGTGGGCAGGATTTGGAATTGTTTTCCGATATCCGGTTGACTGCACACATGGATGGAACCGTTTCAATTGAAGTGTTAATCGACGGAGATTGGCATAACCTGATAGATGTGGGTTTTGGTGTGCACAGTGTGTTGCCCGTGCTTCAATCAATCTGGACCGAACCAACTACTACAGTTTTGATGCAACAGCCTGAAACGTACCTCCATCCCAAAGCGGAAGTGGCGCTGGCGGAACTGATTGCAAAATCAAGTAGCCGCTTTTGCGTTGAAACCCACTCGAACTTCATCACTCGTCGCATGAGAGTGTGCGTAAGACGGGGAATCATCAGTCCAGAAGAAATAGTATTACTTTGGTTTGAAAAAGGAGATAACGGTTCTCGGATTCACTCACTTCAAATTGACGATGAAGGAAATATACTGAATGCACCGCCGGAGTTTGGAAGATTTTTTATTGAAGAAACGGATACTACCCTGGGGTTCGTTGAGTGAAATATTGCTAATGTGTGAAAGAATTGTAATAGATACCGACAGAATGAATCTCGTACTACCTGAGATGCATTCAAAACGCAGTAGTTTATAAAAATGTTAACCATTTCTGACGGAGATAACAGATAATTGCATAATTCACAACAAATATGAGTTGAGAAAATGAGTAAGCAACCTTCGTTCACCATCGGGATTGAAGAAGAATACAAGCTGGTTGATGCAGATACGCTGGACTTGCTGTCCACCATGCCTGCCACTCTGATGGAAGAGTGCCGTGAACTGCTCGGCAATCAGGTTACCAAAGAATTTCTGCAGTGCCAGATTGAAATCGGTACAGCCGTCTGCAATACCATGCAGGAAGCACAAGAAGAGTTGATTCGTTGCCGCCGAATTGTCTCCTCGGTCGCCCAACGACACAATTGTCTGGTGATGGCGGCCTCAACGCACCCGTTTTCGATGGGGACCGCGCAACACACCAAGG
This sequence comes from Arenicellales bacterium, assembly GCA_965200765.1. Lineage (GTDB taxonomy): Bacteria > Pseudomonadota > Gammaproteobacteria > Arenicellales > JAJDZL01. The sequence goes on along the minus strand of OZ241380.1, from coordinate 2,998,763 downwards.
AAGACCGTTATGAAAGACTGGCCGAAGAACTTCAGTTTGTTGTACGCAGATTGTTTATCAGCGGAATGCATGTCCATGTCGGCATTGATAACGATGATGAAAGTCGCATCGACCTGATGAATCAGGTTACTTATATTTTGCCGCATTTGCTCGCACTCAGTACGTCGTCACCCTTTTGGAAAGGTGAAAATACCGGCCTGAAATCCTACCGGATTGCAGTTTGGGATCAAATGCCGAGAACCGGTCTTCCGCAAATTTTCGATGGCTACTCGGATTACTTGAAACACGTCAATGTACTCGTCAATGCCGGCATTATTGATGACCCGACAATGGTTTGGTGGGATATCCGCCCCAGCTTCAAATTTCCAACGCTGGAAATGCGCATCTCGGATGTGTGCACAAACCTGCAAGACGCGATTGCGATTGCCGCCGGTTTCCGTTGCTGGCTCAGAATGCTGTACCGGTTGAAAACAAAGAACCAGCGCTGGCGCACGTATTCCCGTTTTGTGATTGCCGAAAATCGCTGGCGTGCGCGCCGCTACGGCACCGATGAATCACTAATTGACTTCGGCAAGGAGGAACTGGTTGATTTCAAACTGTTGACAGATGAATTTGTTGATCTGGTCATGGAAGATGCAGAACACTTCGACTGCGTTGACGAACTGTTGCACCTGCGAGTCATTGCACAAGAGGGCACGAGTGCGCATCGACAAATTGAAGTCTATGAAAACTCCCTCGCCAGCGGAAATTCCAATGAAGAAGCACTGCGCGATGTTGTTCGTTTTCTGGTGAAGCAATCCATGGCCGGTGTTGAATCGTAGGCCATTGGCCTATTCGCATCGAAATTCGGTTGTGCCGTCTCGCTCCGCTTGCCGCATTAGCTGAACCTCCCATTCAAGATACTGTTGCATGCGTTGCTCCTGATTCAACGCGCGGTCATACGGTCGTTCCCAAATGTCATCAATCTCGCACATCGCGTCTTCCATACCATCCACCAACGCATGTCCGGCGTTTTCCCAACCTTGATTGCCGCCATCCAGCACGCGCACAATACCGCGATAGCTGTTGTTCATCAAATCATGAGCTGCCAGGTGCGCAAGTTTTCCGTTTTCAGAGGTAAGTATCAGCAATCCAACCGGCGGACGCAGTGTCATGGCATTGCTCAGTCGCTGGCGTATGCACCATGCGGCTTTCGGAATATGCCGTAAACGGTAGTTGCTGCTGATCGACAGATCCACAATCATGGCCGGTTCACCCGACTGCAGTACCGCATGCAACTCTCCGGGATTCAGGGTATCGAATTCTTGATACCCCAAAATTCTTGGTCCTGCCATACCGGATTCCAAATCAGCTGATTGCAACGAATCGTCGAGAACATAAACGTTTTTGTACCCCATTTGAATCAACCATGACGCAGTCATGTTCGCACGAACCAGTTTGTTATCTACCAAAACGATTCGGGCATTTCGTATTGCAACGAATTCATCGGTAGTTTGGACCAGTTGTCCCCCCGGAGCATGTCGTGCTCCGGGTAAATGACCCGCCTCGAATTCCTCCGCGGTACGCACATCGAATACATACAACGTTCTGTCCGAATCTGCCTGCCAGTTTCCCAGTGTCTTCAAGTCCACCGTTCGTACGCCGAACTGTGTGGCCACCTTGCTGGATGCTGACAATGCCTTGTCATATTGTTTTGCAGTCGGGGCTGATGCTGTTCGGTCAGCACCATGGTCCAGTTTCAAACCGGCCAAATGCCACCCCATCGTACCGTCCTTGAGCAACATGACCCGATTCGGAATACCGGCATTGATCAATGACTGAGCTCCGATAATGCTTCGGGTTCTGCCTGCACAATTGACAACGACGTCCGTCGCCGGATTCGGTGCAACCTCGAATACCCGGTACACCAGCTCCCCGCCCGGCACATCAATCGCCGTGGGGATGCTCATCACACTGTACTCGTCCATGGGTCGGCTGTCCAGAACAACCAGATTGTCGTTGCGCAACAGTCGTTCGTTCAGTTCGTCGGCAAGAATTTCCGGTGGACTGCGATTTTCCAGGAGATACTCGCCAAACGTTTTGCTGGGAACATTCAGTCCGGAAAACAACTCAAACCCGCATTCCTTCCAACCCTCCAAACCACCCGTCAGCACACTTACATCCGTGTACCCGAAGCTATCCAGTCGGTTTTTTGCAGATTGCGCCAGCATTTCCTTGCCAGTCGGACCGCTGTCGTAGACTACAACTGGTGCATCTCTTCGCGGCACCAGTGCATCAATCAGAAATTCAATTCGACTGAGCGGCGCGTTGGAGGCCCACAGCAGATGAGCCTCAAAATAAATCCCTTCTTCCCGAACATCCAGAATCGCCAGCTCGTCGCCGGAAAGAATTTTTTGCTTGAGTGAATCCGCCCTTGTTGCACTTGCCATCTGCCGAAACTACCGAGCATCAATGATTTCATCGTACACCGGGAAAACTCTCCACTGATTTTTCTCGGTATCGAAATATTGCCGCTCCTTCAGGTACTCCAGACCCAATCCGTACATGTGAAAATTAACCACTGTATCTTCATCCGTAATGTGTATCGAATGCAGGTCCTCGGGCATCAACGCAACACCGGTGCCCTGCTGAACCACTTTGGATCCGGTAACTTCAACACCGCAATCGGTTCGCTGATAGAAGCGATTCAGTTCGTCACCGTGAATCCCTACAATGACTGCCCACGTATCGTGGTTGTGTGCAGGAGTATTCAATGGCGCCTTGGCGGCTTGAACATACAGCGCGAACCGATTGTCCGCGTCATCCTCGGACAGTCGATAGATACAGGAATTGTGATCTGTATCAGCCGGTACTGAAAACTCCTCCCGAGTAAACCAGTGGCCATTCTTCGCCAGCTTCAGCAGTTCATCCTTCATCTTTTCCAAAGAAGCGGGAGTTACACCGTGTTCGCGCTCAATCTCGCGTATCCTGTCAACGGTTTCACAAATTGCTGCACTACGTGCATTGCTTGCAGACATGTCTGGTAACCTCCTTGCTCGTTGGACATCTTTGTCGTAATTGTTCAAATCTTTCAAATATCTCTTGGTCACTTCGGATATCGGCACTCTCACGCCGGAAATATGCATGATCAACTTTCGACCATTCTCCAGCAGCTCCGAACCGCGCCGCGCCATCTCTCTGATCTCCGGGGACGCATCTTTATCAAGCGATGGTTTGAAATTCTGAACGCGGTCAGATGACGTGACATACTTTGGCCATACATCAAATATCTCCGGATCGGCTTTGGTGATCTCGCATTCCATTTTCGCCATTTTTGCAAATTCCCTGAGACACTCGTCAATCCCGGCGAACGCGTCAACTCTGTTGAAAGTCTGGATCATGTGCTCGGCGACCCTGTCAATGTCGCGCATGCTCAAGCTGATCTTGATATACCGGCTTTTGTAGAATTCTTCAATGGACATGGAAAACGCTTTCAGCGGTTCCCCCCATAATTCATCAACTCCTTCGTTGCCGCTGTAATGGCGAACCGATTTGCCAAGTTGCATGGCTTCCTGCAGGCAGTCGCTACATTCTTTCATCAACTCGTTTTCGATACTGACGAGCACACCCTTCTCTCCCAGTTCAACGATTGTTGTGAATATATCGGTGGCCCGATTGAACAACGCGCCGGCGAGCATGGCAGCACTGACCCGTTTTTCAGACGGATGCTGTGCTCGCTCGTAACCCGCTCTTGCCAAGTCCAGCTTGTCGCCAGGTGTATTGATTCCGGGCTCTGTGTGATGAAAAGCCCGTCGCGTCAGACCTACAATCAAATTCTTCTTGGCAGCCAGGGATTCTTCCGGAGGACGATAATAGCGAATCCAGTAACCGTCGTAATAGACTCGCTGTTTGCTGTCAATTTTCCTGACTGTGCCGTTTTTCAGTTGTTGCTCATCTGCAATGATTGCCATGTTGCTGTATATCGTCGAAACCGATTGCTCAAATTGTACTTGTACCGCAGTTTTTTTTCATGGCCGTGTGATTGAACACTGAATACCTGAACAGGTTTGGATTTTTCCGGACTTTTTTACTACTGTGGAGAATCAGGTGAATCAGACACCAGTCAAATCCAAGAGAGACAAACTGTTCGACAACGAACCAGACTTCATTGATGAGATTGGAGATGCGTTTACACTGCCCGATTTTATCCAGTTGCCCAATCCCAGGAGTATGCTGGAAGCTCGTATGGAAAATATTCACGATATGCGCAACCATTTTCGCAAGGCATTGGGTGAATTAGGGCTAAGAGAGGATATTTCGGCCAGCAATCAAAGAAAAAATGGCCAAGGATTTCAGTAAAACCAAGTCCAATCGTCAGAATAGTTCCAATTGAAGCAAAAATACAGCTAATGCCAAACTACTTGGAGATTGGGACAACTACCTGATTAGCCTGAAAAATTCACGTCATTGTTGCAATACTGCAAATTTTTGTTCCAGTGTCTTGTCAAGCAAGACAAGTTGCAGTCGGGTACAAACAATATATGATGAAGATGTATAGACAAAATTGGGTCGCTGTATTCGATGTTTTTCATGTCCATGCAAGAAGTTCAATCATGTGTACTCTTGAAGTGCCTAGGCGTTGCTTGATTTCGCAAGCAAGGGTGGCGGCGATGAAGACTTGCAAGAGCGTATACAGCACCACTTTGCCAAGCTGTTCAAATCTCCAGCCGCCAGCGGCACCAACCTTTTCTTTGAGCTAGTCAGCACTCGCACCGAAGAAAAAGCGTGGGAACCTGCCGCACCGGGAAAACAAGAGATTTTTCGATTTCATGTGCGTACGTTCTCTCTTTACATGCGTCAAAAAGAGGGGCAAAATCTCGTGCTGGCAGTCTGCGAGAAGAACTTCAGAGAAGATAAAGTTGCGTTTTGGGTATCAAAGTGAATAGAATGAACTAGCTGAATTTCAGGTAAAATCACAGATTGACGTATGCTCCTGACCATTGTTGAAAAGATCCTTCTGTTTCTGCTGGACGACGAAAAAGGAACGATGCCACCCGTTCCGCAACTTACGTTGCACTTCGTTTTGGCGGGTGCTGTACTCATGGATCTGGCCATCCGAAACAAGATTGATTCCGACGGGGAGACCATCAAGGTAATCGACCAATCATCAACCGGAGAACACTTGCTGGATGTAACGCTGGCGGAGATTTGCAGTCAACCCGACCAGCAGGATGTTGTCTACTGGATCAACAAAATCGCCGACGGCGGTGAAGAACTGAAAGGCCTGGGGTTTCAGAGTTTGGTGGATCGGGAAATTTTGGGAACAGTGGAAAAGAACTACTTCTGGGTCGTCAAGACCCAGACCTACCCAACCGTGGATGACGAAGCGGAGCGACGCGTCAAGCTTCGCATCATGAATATTCTGTACGGCGGTTCAGAACCGGAGCACAAAGATACAGTATTGATTTGCCTGATGGATTGTTGCGACATTTTCCGCACCATGCTGGGGCCGACGGAATTGGCCAAGGTTCGGCCGAGAATTGACGAAATTGCCCAGCGAGATGAAATCGGGTTAACGACCGCAAAGCTTGTACGCGACATTCAGGTTGCATTAGTCGCTACTCACGCACCACTCTTCTGATTGCAACGTGAGTCGCCAAGCCTGAATTGTTCCCCGATTACTTCTGTGGACAGTAGCAACACTTAGGCTATTCGACTACCGTAATCCCGATTGCTCTACTGCAGTTATTTTCGGATACGCAAGCTCCGTAGTAATATGTGCCCTCTAGCAAGGGCGCGTCTACAGCAATTGATGTTTCCTCGTGTCCGCCGCTTGAAAGTGCTCCTATCGAACTGGTGCCTTCTGACGTGTCGCTTGAACCTATGCTATTGTCAGATGATCTGTACCATCGAATACTGGTCGGGTTTGAACGACCAGTACTGACATTCTGAACGACTGCATACAGTGTGATACGGGAAACCGGTGCCACCCTGGAAAGTTGTCTGGTACTAACGGTTACTTGCAGTGTTATGCTGACTTCAATTGTTACAAAATTTGTACTGCAATTGCTATCGCTGTTGATTTCATTGTCCGGTGGGTCCACACACGCTCCGAAATAATAGGTCCCTTCAGTATCCGGCACGGTAATCGTGTAAGATGCATTGAAAGACTCACCTCTATCGAGTCTTCCAACTGAACTTGTACCTTGTTCAACATCCGTTCTTCGAATCGTCGCCGTATCAGAACGAAGCCACCGCAAAGTGGTTGATGAAGACTGACCTGCACCGACATTTTGTATCACTGCGGAAATTCTGAAAGTCGAACCCGGCTGCACATTGTCAAATCTCTGTTCCCCCACAGTAACGGTCAAATCAGAATTTCTCTGGACCACGGTGACGCGCACAGTTTCAGAAGCACAACTTGGAACTCGAACGTTGACACGGCTTGCCTGATCGAGGCAGGCACCATAGTAGTAGGTGCCGGATGCACTCGGAGCTGTAAACTGAAACGACTCCGCACTGTTGTCACCACTACTGAGTGCAGGTATCAAATCATTGCCCAACTCAGTATCTGTTGATTGAATAATTGCATCACTGGAACGATACCATCTCAATCTGGCCGGTGATGACTGGCCCGATCCGATGTATTGAACAACCGCATTCACCGTGAAAGTGGAATCAGGTGCAACGTTGTCAAACCGACCCTCGCCTACTGATATTTGCAAGTTCCCAACGTTGATACGAACGACCGATGAGCCGCAATTGTTTCTTGTATTCGTTTCACCAGCAACTTCATCCACACAAGCACCAAAATAATAGACTCCGTTCTGGTTTGGCGCGGTGAACGGAAAACTTTCACTTACATATTCACCGCCATTCAAACGATCTATGGAAGTGGAACCTTGTGGGGTGTCCGTCGCCGCAATGGTGGAGCTGTCTGAACGTAGCCAACGAATACTGGTCGGTGATGCCTCAGCCATTCCTGCATTTTCAACTACAGCAGTGACGGTAAATGAAGATCCGGGGGCAACATTGTCATACCGTCCTTCACCTATGGACAATTGCAGATCCGGTACTCTCTGAGTAGGGGGAGGTGTAATCATGATTCCGCTACCCGTACTACCTCCGCCGCCACAAGAAACAAACAGCCACGCGACCGCAATCAGCGTTGCAGATTGTACGAAACGCTTGATCACTGACTTTTCAGCAACGAATCCGAGCACCAGTCACGCCGATTGCATCATGCGGAACGAAACACCCGCACGTCCAGCGAACGAGCATTTTTCATGTTGTTGTTAAGCAACAGCGGAATGGCAACAACGATACTGGTATCGCCTGCTGGCAACAGTACTTCAATCGGTTCGTCCGTAAAGTCTTCGCCCGGTACAGCCGGATTGCTACCTGTTCCGGGAACCAATCTCAATACCAGTCGAGTATCTTTCACAAGTGGAGTTGGAATGGTTACTTCGAGCAAAACTTCGTTTCCGCTGACCACCGAATTTTGCAAAAACTGAACTTCCACACCTTCGATTTCCGTCAACCGGTCTTCGACTGCTGCTTCGCGTTCAACCATACGAATACGTCCAATGTCTTCAACTGCGCGCCACAGATCCGAAACCTTTGGTACCGAACCACCGGCAGGTTCCCCGAATCCGCTCCAGCGCGGAGTCTCCTGACGACCACCACCCAAGGGGCGCATGAAAGTGATGACAAATGAAGACGCATCGTCACTGCGACTGTGCTCACTGTAATTTGCACCAACTGTCAACCAAGTGTGCGGCCGCCAATTGAATCCGATTCGTCCACCGGAATTCCAGACACCCCGGCGCTTCTTGTCTTCCCAACGCGTATAGGCCGTCTCCACTGCAATGGTGGTCGTCGCATCAAATCGAACACCAATTTCCATTCCTTCGGCCGGACGCTCATCGAAACCGCGTCGACCTGCTTTCCAGTCCGTCAACGGTTGAAACGAGTTGAAGAATCCCTTGCCCCATTTTCCTGCATAGTCAATACTCGTAACCAACCTTCGATGTCCGCGTTCTGCGTTTTGCTGTACAAATGCGGATACGCCGACAATTCCGGTGCCAAACCTGCTATCGAGCATTGTTCGCCGAACCATTCCCAACCTCAGGTCGTTTCGACGAAACGACTGCTCATCTTTCCAGGTCGTCACGCCATGCTGTACAAACCAGCTACCCTGCCTTAGGCCGGTACGATCTGCGCCAGTGGGTGTTGAACCCTGGAAGCTCAACGGAACGACTACATCAAGATCACCCTTGACTGAATTGTCGCTTGGTGAATAATTCAGTTTGTTAGCTACATGAAAATGGTTGCCGAATTTTTCCCTGGCAGATTCATTCACAAAATGCGTCGCCTTGTCGAGCATGAGGTTGAACGCGCGACCCGCAACACAGCGCGAACTTCGAGATTCATCGCTCCATTGTGCTTCATGGGTTGCCGACATGCACGCAGTCAGCAACTCGGTCGATATAATTTCCTTGTCATAAAACGAAGCACTGTCTCTCGTTGCAGACAACAGATCCTGCGCATTTGCAACACCCGATTGCAACCCGCAAATCATCCCTGTCAGGCACAGCGCCGACGCAAAACAATAACGGCGAAAATTTTCGACAACAATGGTGCGCATCTGCTTGAGCAACATTAACAAAGCACTACTCCGCGTGCATGTTGCAATCATGGCATTTTGTCTCCGTTTCAATAACGACTGCAATTTTGACGGTTTACTGGTTGAGCGGTAATTATCCAATAATTTCGCATGAACCTGACAAGAAAATCATGCACCTTACAAACTGAAATTTTGGCCCAGATAAAACTTTTTGGCATCTTCATTGTCCAGTATTTCTTCGGGCCGGCCTTCGACAATAATTTGACCTTCATTCAGTATGTATGCGCGCGTACATATTCCAAGTGTCTCGCGGACATTGTGGTCGGTAATCAGGATGCCAATGTTCTGCGATTGTAAAAATCGAATTTGATTGGCGACATCCTCGACCGCCAGCGGGTCGACTCCGGCAAACGGTTCATCCAGCAAGATGAATCGGGGATTCAGGGAGAATGCCCGCGCAATTTCAACACGTCTTCTTTCGCCGCCCGACAAACTCATGCCCAAAGTCTTGCGTATGGCTACGATACCGAATGTTTCAAGCAATTGTTCCAGTTGTTGATCCACTTGTGTGCGCGTGATGGTTGGCTTGCACTCCAGCACCGCCCGAATATTGTCTTCAACATTGAGTCTTCGAAACACCGAAGGCTCCTGAGGCAGGTATCCCACACCAAGCCGGGCACGCGCATAAATCGGCAACTTGGTTACATCTTTGTCATCCAGCATGACAGAACCACTGTCACAGTGTTCCAGTCCGATCATCATGTTGAAACTGGTCGTTTTTCCGGCACCATTCGGACCCAGAAGTCCGACAATCTCGCCAGTTTTTACATGAACTGAAACCTTGTTGACAACAATACGGGACTTGAATGCCTTGCTCGCTTCCAGAATCGCCAGCTTGCTGGTGGTATTCTCGGAGAATTTCCTGACTTCTTCGGCGTCGGTCAACTCAATATCGCCCGCCGGTCAACTTTACTGTGATTCATCAATGACAACCTGGGTGCGACGACCTGATTCCGATTCAGCACCATCCAAACCTTGTGTAACCAATGTACCTTCGTTCAAGTCATAAAAAATCATCGGTGCATTCATCTGCATACTGCCTTGCACCAGGCGAACATTACCGGTCAGTTCTGCTTTGTCTGTCGAATAGTTGACAACCACGCGATTGGCTTGCGCGGTGAAACCTTCGGATTCTCCGTCGGACTCGGACCGAAATTCCACCGGCGAACCTTTTGCATCCAGCATTTCAATCCGGGATTCTTTCTCGAGCAACTCGACCCGGTCTGCACGCACGGTCTGATTGCCACGGACCACAACAACATTTCCTTCAAAAATCCGTATATTGTTTTCCAAATCCACCGAAACCCGGTCTGCGTCCACAGTGATTGGCGATGAGTTGCTTTGCCCGTACACTGGAGCACACACACCAATCCAACTGACAAGTGCCACTGCAAGGGATATTTGAAATTGATTCAACATGATTCTGCATCCGGACCGGAATTTGAAAAGATTTCTTGGCTTAACTGTTTGATTCAACATTGGATTCGGTAAAAAGAATGATGGCAGTTCTCTATTGTATCTGTTTCGTCGTCACCCGATGCAACTGAATCGCAAGAACAACAAGGCCTGGAACAAACTTGTCGCGTCACTCCCAGTCTTGCAATTGAATTACCAGTGCATCCGACTTCGAGATGACCGGACTGGCACCTTCGCTAGCGATTTCATGGACAACTACATTGCCATTCAAAACCACTTCCATCGACCCCTCCACCATCACTGCTTGGTCCGCCGTGATTTCTCGAACATAACCGGCATCGCGTGTCTGTGTAATGGCCGGCTGCTCCAGTTCGCTTTCCCCCTTGTCAACAAAGTGTCGGAGCGAATCTGCCTCGAGTCGGTATCTTCCCCTGGAGTCGTTTGCAATTCCTGAAATTCTGACTCCACTCAGAATATAATCAGGGCCAGTAATTCTGGCATCCATTGCTCTTTCACCAGTCGCAGGTAGATTTGCTACGTAGACAACCATTGCTGCAAGCGCCAACAGAGCGCACAGGACAGCAACTTTTTTTATCGCAAATATGCCATTCATTGAACAACGAGCCAGTGTAATTCTTGCATTATTATAGATTTTTCAGTTTGAATTGGCTGTGTCACACCTAGAATCTCCCGTTGTCGCGGTCCGGAATGTAGACCTGTTCTTTGATGACAAGCAAATCTTTGATGGCTTGAATCTGGAAATTCGCGCGAGCGGGCTAAGTGTGATCATGGGCCCCAGCGGTTGCGGAAAATCAACGTTGCTAGCCTTGATTGGCGGACGCATGGCACCGCATGCTGGAACCGTTGACGTTTTCGGCAATCGGGTAAATCTGGAAGACCAACGCAAGCTGTACGGTATGCGCAGACGCATGGGAATGATGTTTCAGTCCAATGCACTTCTGACAGACCTGAATGTCTTTGAAAATGTGGCCTTTCCAATTCGGGAAAACACTGATTTGCCGGAATCGCTTATTCGAAAACTGGTGTTGTTGAAACTGGAACAGGTTGGGTTGCGCGGTACGCAGGCATTGATGCCTTCCGAATTATCCGGCGGCATGAGCCGCCGTGTTGCGCTGGCCCGCGCCACCGCATTGGACCCGGAATTATTGCTGTACGACGAACCCTTCACCGGACTTGACCCCATCTCCATGGGAGCAATCGTGAAGCTGGTTCACGAGTTGAATGAAACGCTCTCGGCTACTTCCATCATTGTTACGCATGATGTCGAAGAAGGACTCAGCGTTGCCGATTACGTCTATATTCTTGGCAATCGCTCGGTACTGGCAAGCGGGACTCCGGATGAACTGCTCAAAAGCGAGCAAGAGGAAGTCAAGCAGTTTCTTCATGGACAGCCCGATGGTCCGGTACCGTTTCACTATCCGGCAAAAGACTACCAGGACGAGATGATTGGCCAAGCTTGATCCGACCAAAAGCCTGGCAACGCTTGGCGCAACTACAATCCGCTTTGTAGTCCGCCTGGGTCAAGCCACGTTATTTTTGTTTTCTGTCCTGAGAGCCTTCCCGCGCACACTTGTTCGCGTTTCGCTGGTGGTGCAACAAATTTATGCGCTCGGTGTTTTGACCGTGCTGATCATCGTCGTTGCCGGGGGATTTGTCGGCATGGTGCTTGGATTTCAGGGCTATTACACCCTGGTTGACTTCAGTGCCGAATCGTCGCTGGGCCTGTTGGTGGCACTCAGCCTGTCAAGAGAATTGGGGCCTGTTTTGGCGGCCTTGCTGTTTACCGGCCGGGCCGGGTCCTCCCTGACCGCTGAAATAGGACTGATGAAAGTAACAGAACAACTATCGGCACTGGAAATGATGTCGGTTGACCCTGTACAGCGGATTATCTCTCCAAGAATGATTGCCGGAATCATTTCGGTGCCGCTACTTTGCGCGATGTTCACTCTGGTGGGCGTGTTTGGTGGATACTTCGCCGGTGTTGTGCAACTTGGGGTTGATTCGGCCGTTTACTGGTCGTCCATTGAAGACGGTGTCGAATTCCGTGCCGACATCGTCAACGGACTGGTCAAAAGTGTAGTGTTTGGCTTTGTGGTCACCTGGATTGCGGTTTTTCAAGGGTATACAGCCTATCCGTCTGCACAAGGTGTTAGCCGTGCCACAACGAAGACTGTTGTGCTAGGTTCACTTTCAGTTCTCGGGCTTGACTATGTGCTTACCGCACTGATGTTCAACGCGTGAGGAGCATAAATCTTCAACTTCTGGAATCTGACTTTGAATGAAATGCAATGAGCAGTCTTGATATTGATTATGTGAGAGCGCAATTTCCCGCGGTGAAGGAACACATGTTCTTTGACAACGCCGGGGGTACGTTGGTGCCGGAATCTGTCATTACGCTGGTTCGTGATTACATGACGCGCAATCAGGTACAACCCGGTGCGAGCTACCGTGTATCCAGTGAAGCTGACCAGCGAGTGCAAGACGGACATCGCAACATATGCGAAATGATCCATGCAAGCCCCGAAGAAGTCATCATCGGACATTCAACAACGATGAACGTCTACATGCTTGCAAATGCGTTTCGACACGAATTGAAACCCGGCGATGAAATCATAGTCACCAATCTGGACCACGAAGCCAACATCGGTGCCTGGCGACGCTTGACTGAATTCGGGGTGGTTGTCAAGGAGTGGAAGATTGATACGGAATCTGGCGAGCTGGGCGGTGCAAGTGAATTGCAGAAACTGCTGAGTGAAAAAACCAAACTGGTTTGTTGCACCTGGTGCTCCAACATTACCGGTTCAATTAACGATATCGCTGAAATTGCGGACGCTTGCCATAAAGCAGGCGCGTTGCTTTGCGTTGATGCGGTAGCCTACGCCCCGCATCGCGCGTTGAATATGAAACACATCAAGGCAGATTTCTGTCTGTTCAGTCTTTACAAGCTTTACGGACCGCATTTGGGGGTTATCTATGGCAAACGCGAGCATCTGGTCCGCTTGAAAGGGCAAAATCATTTCTTCTTTGATGAAAATCAACTTCCTGCAAAGTTTCTGGTTGGCGGCTACCAGCATGAACTGGTGGCATCACTTGCAGGAATTTCCAGCTATTTCAAAGATGTACATTTGCAAAGCTTCGGATCACGCAAGGGTGTGAGAGAAAGTTATGCTTCGGTATTCGAGCTAATTCAAAGACACGAACAATTCATTTCAGAATCATTGATTGACTTCTTGTTGAGTCATCCTAGAGTTCGATTGTTCGGTCGAACTGAAGGATCGATGCAATACAGAGTTCCAGTCTTTTCATTTGTAGTCCATGGTGAGAATTCGTTGGAATTATCCCGCAAACTTGGCGAAAAAGGCTTTGGGGTTAATGCGGGAGATTTCTACGCGCGACGATGCATTGAGGCATTGGGTGCCAAGGATTATGGCGGTGTTGTTCGTATCAGTCTGGTTCACTACAACAGTCACGAGGAAGTGGAACGATTGGTGAAGGAACTGGACCTGTTGATCTGAGCGTGTCAATTTCTGCTTCGGTTATGGCAGGGCATCGCAAAAACTTAGCACGTTGGCAGGAACAGGAGTAATTCACGCAAGATAGAACTTCTGCAATTTCACACTTCTTGGACAAAAAGCACCTGTTCATGGGGGTCAATGTGCTGGGCAACAAGCTGTTCCCCATCCAAAATACTTCGTAAGCGGTAATTCGACCTCATTGAGAATTGGCTGAATATTTGGTTCGCACGGTTGATTTTCTCAATTTTTATGCAATAATATCAAACACTTGAAACTTTTCCCAATGTAATCAAGATAAATTACCGAAAAAAATTTTTACTTGTGACTTGACATTGGGGGGGGGGGGTAATTGCTATCATTCAGATTTCGAGTAGAAATTGCTGAAATAGCAATTGATATTCGAAAATTGCCATAACACTATACTTAGGAGGATCTTATGGATATTGAAGGAAAGACAATTTGGCAACAGGCGGCCGGTGATAAAGACCGGAATTATGTTGACATATGCCTAAGGTGGAATGTCATACTCAATGGACCGGCAAAGTTGGGCCGTTGGGAAAGTTGCGAAGATAATCCTCCAGAGTATAACGTAGTAGGTATTCGACGATTTTGTAAAGACATGAAGGCTGGCGACATTGTAGTATTGAAACTTGGAACAGATTTAGTTCATGCAGTAGGTCAGATAGTAGGAGATTATGAATATTGCGAAGAATTCAATGACATAGATGGTTGGGATATTGGTCACATACGGCGAGTGCGTTGGCTATGGGAATCAAAACAAACACCTAAGAAATTCCCTAGAGATACACTGAAGTGGGGTGATACAACTCAACTGCTCAAAAAGGAAAAGTCAAAAAAAGTAGTAGACTGGCTGAATTCATTAGAAATTTCAAATGACAAATGGACGAGTGAGTTACCTGAACTTCCTGAAACGGTAGAAGAATTAAAATTAAATTTCGGACAAGTCTCTGAATACTTGTTCGACAAAGGTGTGGCAAGTGATTCCATATCGAGTTTAATGGCTCAAATTGACGAGTTCATTAGAATTGCAAACTGGTATGGTCGTTCAAAGAAGGAAACAAAGAAGGATATATCTGAACGAGAAACAGTCTGCTACCTTGTGGTACCATTACTTCGTGCATTGGGTTGGACTCCACAAAGGATGGCAATTGAGTGGAACAAAATCGACATAGCATTGTTTTCCAAACTACCTCGGGATAAAGCATCTGTGTCGGTTGTTGTGGAAGCAAAAAGGATGAATGGAGCATGCCTGTCAGCCTTTCATCAAGCAAAAAAATACAGTAATGAATATCCTGATTGTAAACGAGTAATTGTTACGGACGGCCTAAGGTATGGCGTATATGTGAGAAACTCAGGGGAAGATTTTGGCGAAAAGCCTTATGCATACATGAATCTAACTCGACTTCGGGACGAGTATCCAGTCTATGAATGTAAGGGTGCTCGAGAGACTATTTTGGCAATGGTTCCAGAATGGTCAGAATAGTTGCTGCTACTGATTGAAAAATTAAACTCGACGATTTTGATTTTGCAGTTCAAAATTCAACTTGGCTTATTCAAGATCTCTTTGCGTAGTTCATCAATTTCAGATTGTTCCAAAAACTCCAAAGCGCTTGGATTCTCCAGAACAATCTGACCGTCCTTGTACAAAACTACAGGGACACCGTGGACAAATGCTTCACGACTCGCCTGCAAATAGGCCTCATGCAATGCACTTTCAATTTTCTCCAAAGCCAGTCGACTCATTCCCTTGGATTGAATTAATTTTCTTGACTTCTCCTTTGCACCTCTAGAAATAAATTTCACGCTACAGTCAGAATTATCGTACATTACCCATTCGTCCACCAATTTGGAATAAATGTGCAAGAAGTTTTTGTATCCTCTCGTATACCTTCGTCGAATTGTCGGCTCTGGTATATTGTGTCCACCTGTCTTGACCCGATAAACAACACGAGTAACAGCGACATCTGGTGAAGGCAACCATAGATACAAAAGTGATACATAATTACCTTTGTCTCTCCATTCAGGGATCCAATGAGCATAGCTTAAACCACTCAAAGTAGTTTCAAAAGCAAAACTCTCTCCCTTCATCACAGAATCTTGCATTTTTCTGATCATCATTCGCCCCGCAGCAAGTGCTTCACTCTCTGGAGCTGTTGGATTCAAACCCCGTGCGATGATATCTGCATTGATAAAATTCAGACAGGCGTACTCCTTGAACAGATACTTCATTGCCATGGTAGTTTTTCCTGCACCATTCGGGCCGGCAATGATCAAAATCTGTTTTTGCTTTTCAAATTTCAATACTCACCTCAAAATACATTGAATGAATTACCAGTGAATGGCTCGGCCACAGGCATTTCTCAGTGATATAGAATATAAATTGTCGAGATGTAGAGCCTTGGGCATCAAAGTTGTCATGTCTTGAATTTTACAAGAAAACAAGTTTTGATGCTACAGTCGTAGATAATTTTACGCTTGCGATTCTCTCCTTGTTTGCTGAAATTCAAAAACGTTCGGTGCAATTGCAGAGTAAATCAGAAATGCTAAACCAAATTCAATTGGTTTGTGATTTCGCCTGGATACTCAATTCAGAAGTAATGTATTTTTTGATTCAACCAGTGACGATTGAAATTCCTCAAAGTACAAATTTTATTATTCACCGGTTTCAAGTAAAAAACATCTGCTTGGTCATTGGAGTTGAATTGTGAGGGGTTACGGCGAATATTGAATCCATGAGTAAAGGATTAGTTCAAATCATCACCCCTCCATATCAAAAAAAGAATGCCCCGCCAAATAGGTGGGGCATTTTTCAAATAGAGAGAAAAAATATCTGTACCTTAGCTTACATCATTCCGCCCATATCCGGAGGACCTGCCGGCATCGCCGGTTTTTCTTCCGGAATCTCTGCGACCATCGCTTCGGTCGTAACCATCAAACCAGCAATTGATGCAGCATTCTGCAGGGCAGTTCTGGCAACTTTGGTTGGATCAAGAATACCAAGCTTGATCATGTCACCAAACTTGCCGTTAGCGGCATCATAGCCTTCATTGCCTTTGCTCTCGATAACCTTGTTCAGTATGACTGAACTGTCTTCGCCGGCATTGGCAACGATCTGACGCAACGGTTCTTCCAAGGCTCGCTTGACAATGTTGATACCAACATTCTGGTCATCGTTGTCACCTTTCAGCTTTCCTACCTTATCGATTGCTCGTACCAAGGCAACTCCGCCACCTGGAACGACGCCTTCTTCAACTGCCGCTCGCGTTGCGTGCAGAGCATCTTCCACTCGCGCTTTCTTTTCTTTCATCTCGATTTCGGTTGCAGCACCAACCTTGATGACCGCTACACCACCGGCAAGTTTCGCAACTCGCTCCTGCATCTTTTCACGATCGTAGTCGGAAGTTGCTTCCTCAATCTGGGCACGAATTTGATTGACACGCGCAGTGATATCTGCTTTTTCACCAGCGCCATCAATGACTGTGGTGTTTTCCTTGGTAACCTGGATACGTTTGGCAGATCCAAGATCATCCAACTTGGCATTTTCCAGACTCATGCCAACTTCCTCGGAAATCACCTGACCCGCTGTCAATATCGCAATGTCCTGCAACATGGCTTTTCGGCGGTCACCAAATCCCGGTGCTTTCACACCGCAAACCTTCACAATACCGCGAATGTTGTTGACGACAAGTGTCGCAAGCGCCTCGCCTTCAATATCTTCGGCAATCACCATCAACGGACGTCCCGACTTTGCAACGGCTTCCAAAAGTGGCAGCAAGTCGCGAATGTTCGAAACTTTCTTGTCGTGAACCAGAATATACGGATTCTCCAGTTCCACGGACATGCTTTCCTGATTGTTGATGAAGTAAGGCGAAAGATAACCGCGGTCAAACTGCATGCCTTCAACGATTTCAAGTTCGTTTTCCAGCGTGGAGCCATCTTCAACGGTGATCACACCTTCCTTGCCAACCTTCTGCATGGCTTCAGCGATGATATTGCCAACTGCTTCATCCGAGTTTGCAGAAACGGTACCCACCTGGGCAATTTCCGTATGGTCACCGCAAGGCTTGGATATTCCCTGCATCGCGTCAACAGCTTTGGTTACAGCTTTGTCAATGCCGCGCTTTAAATCCATCGGATTCATGCCGGCCGCAACTGCCTTCAAACCTTCTTTCAGCATGGACTGGGCCAATACAGTTGCTGTTGTGGTGCCGTCACCTGCCACATCAGAAGTCTTTGAAGCAACTTCCTTCAGCATTTGTGCACCCATATTTTCAAACTTGTCCTTCAATTCAACTTCCTTGGCTACCGATACTCCGTCTTTAGTGACGGTCGGAGCACCGAAGGA
The DNA here is from genome assembly GCA_965200765.1 of Arenicellales bacterium. Classification (GTDB taxonomy): domain Bacteria; phylum Pseudomonadota; class Gammaproteobacteria; order Arenicellales; family JAJDZL01. The sequence continues at coordinate 2,980,780 of OZ241380.1, read as the reverse complement.
CTTTTCCAATACTACATTGCGACCCTTCGGACCAAGAGTAACTTTTACAGCGTCAGCCAGTACGTTGACACCGTTCATCTTCTTGCTTCGAGCGGATTCGCCGAATTTTACTTCTTTAGCTGCCATTACCTATTCTCCCAATAGTAAACGTTCAATTATTCCAAAATACCCATGACGTCGTCTTCACGCATCATGAGTACCTCTTCACCGTCGAGTTTAATCTCGGTGCCGGCATACTTGCCGAACAGCACTTTGTCGCCAATCTTGACATCAAGTGGACGCACTGTGCCATCTTCCTGAATTTTTCCGTTGCCAGCGGCGATGACCTCGCCCTGCATCGGTTTTTCAGCGGCGGTATCGGGAATTACGATACCACCAGGGCTTGTTCGCTCGTCTTCAACCCTCCGAACGACAATTCGATCGTGTAGCGGACGAATTTTCATGTATTAACCTCACTCTTGTGAACCAAACAATGTTTTCAATTTCGGCTTGCTTTGTATCAAGGCAACTTGGTTCAGTGCCACCCTGAATACGCGACTCACCGACAAAGTACTTACCGAATGCACTTTGTTAGCACTCACTATAAGTGAGTGCTAACAGATTATAGGGTTGGGTTTTGTAATGTCAAGCATTTTGCAAAATTTTTCTTGGCGCGCAGACTGGCAGGTGTTGAATTTTTGCAATCGTGCTTGGGTTCGATCAATACTGAATTTCCCGTTGCAAGCGGGAAATTCCGTCATACTTCAACAGTCATAGATTCGAAATCCTTCAGGAAGAGTATCTTGCGATGGCAATCGCAGTCTGGCTTGGGACCACCTTTGAAAGGACTCAATTTGATGTGTGTGAGAACCCGCGAAAGCACCCTACTTCTGATGACAAGAGTGCCAAGGTTACTTTAGTACCCTACTCAGCGAGGTTGATTATTAATGCGACTCTGGTGTCTACGGCTTGTTCAAAATCCGCCCAACCATGTCTTCGCGCATCTCATTTCGCATCAACTCTGAAATTCGATGTTCTCCAAAGCCAGCCTCAACCGCGTTTTGAAGCAAATTCAACGCGTCATTGCCCAGCAGTGCTTCAAGTCCCGTCATTTCACTCATCTCCTGGATATATCTGAGATCCTTGTAAGCCGCCTTGACATCAAATGCGTAGCCTGTGAACTCGCCTTCTACTGCACCACCAGCAATCCGTTGCAATACACCGGAATTTGCAGAACCGCAACTCGCCGCGCCATAGAGTTTTTTCCAGTCTACGCCTAATTGCTTTGCTGAGTAAAACGCTTCAATAACAACCGCCGCAAATCCAATCACCATGTAGTTGTTCAGCAACTTCGCACGACCGCCTGCACCTACCCGCCCTATATGCTCAATAGTTGAGCAAAATTCTTCCAGCAACGGCGAGATTTTTTCCAAGACCTCAATTTCCGCACCGACAAGTGCGCCTAGCTGACCTGCTTTTGCTTGTTGCATTCCGCCGGATAGCGGTGCTTCAGCAAAAGCAACACTGATTGATTGCAACTTTTCATACAACCGAGAGGTGGAAGCGAGTGAAGATGTACCTGTATCAATCACTACATGCCGTTGCGCCAGCGAATCCCACAGTTCTTGCATAACGCGCTCAACCACGATTGAGTCAGGCAGACACAGAAATACAAAATCACTGGCCGAGGTTGCTTCTGCAACTGTCGGCCATTCAGTTGCGCCTTTGGAAACCACCTGTTCAACCGGCTTACGATTCTGATTGGCGACAACATGAAGCTCATGGCCTGCCGCGATTAAATTTTCTGTCATTCCAAGCCCCATGTTTCCGAGACCAAAAAATGCAATTTTTTCCTTTCTGCTCATTTTCAGATTGTCCAACCTCCGTCTACGATAAAAAATTGTCCAGTCGCCACCTTCGATTCGTCCGAAGCCAGATATACAACAATCGGTGCGATGTCCTCTGGCTGCGCCATTTTCCCGGTTGGCTGGCGCGCAAGCATTTGCTGGTATGCTTTTTCATAATCGCCGCGCGCGCTCATTCGGTCCTTGAGTGATGGCGTAAGTACTGTGCCAGGACATACGGCATTGCATCGAATCCCTGACTGTACATAATCTCGCGCGATTGACTTTGTCAATCCCAAAACCGCACCCTTGGTTGCTCCGTATACACTGCGACTCGCGGCACTTGTAATCGCAGATGAAACGCTTGCCATGTTAATGATTGAACCTCCGCCGTTCTCAATCATTGCCGGCAGAAAGGTTTGTATTACTCGTGCATGTCCAAGAACATTGATCTCGAACGACTTTTGCCAGACCTCGTCATTGGCCTCGAGCAAAGTACCATCATAGACATACCCGGCACAATTGAAAATCACGTCAGGAACCGGAATTTGTTCCGGCAGTTTTTGAATTGCCTCTGTATCGGTAACGTCAAGGTGCATGCAGTGTATTCGATCATTTTCGCGTGCCAAGGATTCCAAAGAATCATCGTCAATATCCGAGGCAAAAACTTGTGCACCTTCGGCCGCCATTGCAACAGCACATGCGCGGCCTATTCCCGCACCGGCGGCGGTCATGAACACTGATTTTTCTTTAAGTCGGTCCAATTGATTTACCAGTAATCCGTCCAGTCAAAACGGCTTGAAGCTCTACTCTTTCAGATGTCAATCGCGAGTCACCTAGGGTTCACGAGCTCACGGTCTAATAGAGGCAACGGTCAGTTACGGTAATTCTATCAAAACTGGAAAGGCACATGCCAATCAGATTGGTGCAGTGAGAGGCAGTCTCTCTGCATATCCAGTCTGTGTGCCACAATGTAGCTTCCTAGCCGATGACTCCCATGGTAAAGTTAATAAAATCAATCACTTTCAGCCAATATGAGAAAGGTTCAAGTGTGTTATGGAACAAGTTGTGATTGACCAAAAAACGAAGTCAAACCAACCCTACTTTGTTTGGAGGGACTGATTTTCCCACTCTGTTGTATGGGAAAACCTTTTAATTTCAAGTAGTTGCACACCACCTATTATAACACTTGGGGAAAAGCGGTGCTATGACAACGTCAATCAGGTTCATACGTTCAGTCACCTGATTATAACACTTGGGGAAAAGCGGTGCTATGACAACAGTTGCACTGTTACCCGCCCAACGGATTGCATTATAACACTTGGGGAAAAGCGGTGCTATGACAACGATTGGATGGCAGTAATGAAAAAATTGATTATTATAACACTTGGGGAAAAGCGGTGCTATGACAACAAGCCAATAAAACCTTTGATATTCATTTCAATTATAACACTTGGGGAAAAGCGGTGCTATGACAACCTGGATCATCCGCGACGAATCTATGTAAACATTATAACACTTGGGGAAAAGCGGTGCTATGACAACGTACCGGAATTCTCGGTGCAATAGCGGCAAATTATAACACTTGGGGAAAAGCGGTGCTATGACAACGTAATGATACTCGCCGCCATGATTGGCATCATTATAACACTTGGGGAAAAGCGGTGCTATGACAACCCCGCAAGCAATCTTACTTATATTCCTTGCATTATAACACTTGGGGAAAAGCGGTGCTATGACAACTGTTTGCATGCCAGTACTCTTTCCTACTTTTATTATAACACTTGGGGAAAAGCGGTGCTATGACAACCGCCAACCCCCTACGTGCTTGACTTTCACGATTATAACACTTGGGGAAAAGCGGTGCTATGACAACAGTCAATCGGTTTAGCGATTTCCCTACGTGATTATAACACTTGGGGAAAAGCGGTGCTATGACAACAAGATGACATGAATGACGCATTTGACGATCATTATAACACTTGGGGAAAAGCGGTGCTATGACAACTTTAGCGAACTTGACGCAACCGAGGATAAAATTATAACACTTGGGGAAAAGCGGTGCTATGACAACTTAACCTCTATGTAATCCGGCCCGTGATTAATTATAACACTTGGGGAAAAGCGGTGCTATGACAACCATAATCCGTCAAGTGTCAAGCGTCAATCCATTATAACACTTGGGGAAAAGCGGTGCTATGACAACACATATCAACATAGCCGATTATACCATCTAATTATAACACTTGGGGAAAAGCGGTGCTATGACAACTGACCGCATAGGCGGCCTCCTGATGAAAGTATTATAACACTTGGGGAAAAGCGGTGCTATGACAACGGCACCGTCAAAGGCACGCAAGCTTACTTAATTATAACACTTGGGGAAAAGCGGTGCTATGACAACACAAATCCTGTGACGGTAGAAAATTTGAAAATTATAACACTTGGGGAAAAGCGGTGCTATGACAACACCCGCCAAAGACAACATTAAGTGCTGACAATTATAACACTTGGGGAAAAGCGGTGCTATGACAACCTTGTTCGAGTTGCTTTCGCAATCAATTTCATTATAACACTTGGGGAAAAGCGGTGCTATGACAACCGTCGGCATTGACGTCGCCGATAGGTTCGGATTATAACACTTGGGGAAAAGCGGTGCTATGACAACTGCGTACTCGCACTTTTCAGTTTTGCCAACATTATAACACTTGGGGAAAAGCGGTGCTATGACAACATGAAGCAATCGATGAAAGAATGTTAAAACATTATAACACTTGGGGAAAAGCGGTGCTATGACAACTGTATAAGTTTTCTTGAATCATCAGCACGCATTATAACACTTGGGGAAAAGCGGTGCTATGACAACGGAAGCGGCGGTGCGGACGATGCTGCGGCAATTATAACACTTGGGGAAAAGCGGTGCTATGACAACGCAAGCCGTCCATTGTGTCAATCAGAAACAGATTATAACACTTGGGGAAAAGCGGTGCTATGACAACGCATGCTTATTCTATCGGCTTCATTTGTTATTATAACACTTGGGGAAAAGCGGTGCTATGACAACCTATATTGGCGAGATGTCAAGCGTCAATCCATTATAACACTTGGGGAAAAGCGGTGCTATGACAACCCGATTGCAATTGTATCAAAAACGCAAGATATTATAACACTTGGGGAAAAGCGGTGCTATGACAACCTTATAGGGATTAATAACATGGCAGATGGAATTATAACATTCGAGTAAAACGGTACTATGATAACGACTAAACGAACCGTATATCTATCGTTTCACTTGAAGAATCCAGGAAAGCCAATTGTCAACTCAATACCAATAAATTAAAACAAGCTAAGCTGTTTTGGCTTACACTCTTTTTCTATAGGTACCTTAGCTATAAAACGTTGCATGTTCCCAAATTGTTTGTCAGTTATAGTCAATATATCTACCCTACCTCCAGGTGGTATATTTGGATGTATTTTTTCACAAACTGCTTGGGACTTTTCCGAAGATGCACAATATTTTAGATACACAGAAAATTGAGACATTTCGAAACCAAGTTCTAACAAATCGTTTCTAAATTTAGTTGCTTGTTTTCGTTCCTTACGAGTACCAACGGGTAGATCAAACATTACAAATAGCCACATAATTCGGTACGGGCTCAAATAAGTTCTCTTCATGCAACTGCGGCTATTTCAAGCGGAAGTGGAAGTGTTGGATATTCAAATTCATTTGAGTCTTTCAAACAATAATCCGCAAACGATCTAGCTACTTTAACTGTAGCAAGAGAAAGAGGAGATGACTCACTCTGAAATGTTAGCCGAACTGTTGTAATTGCCGCAAGCTTTGATTTTGTTTCAATATTTAATTCACGCCAATATTCAATTGGCTTATGAATCAGCATATAATCAGCTACTGGTCTGAAAGGCTCCATCAAATCATCAACTAAATTCAAGGGATTTTGGGGATTTCGATGGTGTAAACTAAAGCTTGGATGCAAACCAGCACCACATATTCCCCTTGCAACACAAGCTCTCACTACAGTATAAGCATAATTTATTGCGCTGTTTATACCAAGTTCATAGCGATTTCTACGAAAGCCAGGTCCAAAAAGGTTTTGCCAGTAGTATTTCGCTGCCTGAGCTTCACAGTTGTCAACATCTCCAGAACGTACTTTTTTTGACAATCTAATTAGTGGGCCACTGTCTTTACTGATTCGGCTCAGTAACTCCGCCTGATTTCTAATTTTGGCACTAACCACGTACTTCCACGCTCGTTTTCTACGAGGCTGTGACAATTCAGCTTGTGCACGCATTGTTCTAAATTGCCGAGTATGTCCTTGAATTGGCAGTGTAATACTGGTTGGAATATAATTGCTTCCACAAATTACAAGTGGTATGTTGTGCTGACAGAGATGATCAATTAGAACTGTGGATACTGAACATCCTGGTACTGAAATTATTATAGCAACGATGTCATCCATAGCAATTTTCCCGACTAAATTGCCCCCACAATTTACAGTCAAGAAACCTCGAGATTTTTTTAGTGAATAGCCAGTTTGAGTAATTTCAACAATTTGACCAACCATAGTACACTGCCTCTTTTGTTCAAGAACAACCAACTCTACCGCTGCTCGTAACTAACTCGTCCTGTTGGACTGATATGCACTTTCCGCGGATTTAACTTTTTTAATGAACTCGCTGTCCTACGTAGATAATCAAACGAATCATCTTTATCACGCATGCGTGCATCAACATTTGCATCGAAATGGGAAGCAAATTCAAGCACCCCGAGTTGACTAACTTTTTGTAATCGAATAATCTTTGTTTTACCGTTTTCTTCAATTTCAATACAGTCATTAATCTGTAATCTCATGATTAGTCTAGCCGCTGGATGAGGACGACACGTACAACCCGGTTGAAAGTCTGGTTGGTTAGCAACAAACCGTGAAATTACAATTCCTTCCCATTTACCTACTTGATGATGACCTTTGGGATACTCGAAAATTTCCATTCCCCAATTGCTATCACCTTTAAAATACTTATACACATTTCGATATTTATCTCTAATTGGAATAACATTCATAGGCTCAACACATCGCAAACTACGAATTCCTTTTTTCTTTGCTAAATCAACCACCCCTTTTTTTCCTAACTCCCCTTGATTTACTGCTTCATCGAATGCACTTTTGAACTGATGCTTTAACCAAACATCACGAATACGTTCCAAATGGTTTCTATCGGTCAAACTTTCCACACTTCTACGAACTACAACGGTAGACAAGCCTTTGTCATTTGGTTCAGACACTACTCCGTAAGCAGTATCGTTATGTAACTGTCCATCTGTAGCTCCGAAAACTACTTTTTTTCTCTTTATTTTGTGTGATACCACAATATCCCCGACAACATCCTTAACTTCGTTTCGAAATCCTTGCCACGGGTCAATTGGACTTTTGCCATCAACTCCTCTGGGAAAAATTCGATCAAGCTCAGTCTCCTCAGAGATTTCAGCTTCTCTTGACACTTTTTGCAACATTGACTTGGTAGTCATACCAATGACAATCGCATCAATCGCATGATGTCGATGGTCGTCCCGAAGTTTTCGATATTTGGTATTGTCAGATTCTGAACTACGATCCTCTGCTAGAACACTATTCAAACCCCAATGCCATCGGAACATTGCCGTATGGCGACCAGTCAGTACATCAATTTTGTTAAACGGACAAATAAATTCAAGATATTCTTTGGCCAATCGACCAATATAACGAGTATCGTTCAAATGCCGTTCAAGAAAATCTGCGTGTTCTCCAAACCACTTTTCTTTTGCATCTTCTTCAAAACGCCACTTTTTACTGTTGGGAAGTCTCTGGGCACGTGCATGTATTTCATGCCAATTGTAACCTTCAGGACTGCTTCCAAATGCCTCGAATGGAGTTTTATTTCCCTTGTCTGAATTTGCTTTTCCTGTACACAATACTTTGTTCGAGCGACTATCATCTAACGAAATGCTATAAGGAATTATATGTTCAATTTCGATTGATGCACTAAATACGTCGCTAAATCCAATTTTCTTACCTGAAAATGGACAACAACGGCCGTTGGGATCATTAGGATCCAATTCTTCCCAAAGTCGCAATTTCAACAAGTTGTCACGACTCCATGCCAAACCTTGCTCATTCAACTTCTCACCTAATCGCTCATTCGTAGCTCGATTATCTCTTTGTTCCTTCTCTATTTCTCGTCTTCCCTCTGGACCCAAAGGTAAATCTCTGGCTAATTCAATGGCTATTGATTCTGGATGTCCATAAATGTCAATGAGTTCATTAATAACATGACGGATTTGATTCAATGATATATGAACTGTCGGGTTTGTGACACCTCCGTAGTATTTATATTCATCATGCAAGTCTTCTATATTCCTTTCGCCCGGGATAATGTGCTTATCTTGAAACGCCTTACCATAGTATGGTAGACAGTCCAACAGTTCACGATCTTTAGAAAAAGTGTAGGGATTAACAAACTCTTCAATGTCGGAACTCGCTTTTTGAACAGCGTCTGACTGCAAATTTGGACCATCACTCATGTATTTACCTAGCTCTCGTGCAGCTTTTAAGGACAAACTAGCTGTTCCTTCAACAAGTGGAGCCTTGGTACAGTTAATGGCTGAAAACTCGCTCAATCCAAATTCATTCATTAATCGACAATGCACTTCTTCGTCACCTAACTCGTCATCAAGTATAATTTCAATAAATTTATCCTGCAATTCCATTGACCAAGAATGCCAAGCAGTTCCAACGTAATCTTCATGCTGCATAACATTGGTAGTTTGATTCCCATCCAGATCTTTACGATTGAATGTTTCAAGATTTATTCGAAATTCCCCCTCAACCACTCCAGTTTTTCTTAATATCGTTTTAATTTTTGCGAAGCCCACCTTCGCATTGCGATCTGTCGGTGTCGTTTTGACGGATGGTTGTTCTAGTAAATTTACCACAGCAATTTGTGCATCAGCGTGATCAATAATAGGAGTAGTTCCACTACTCGTTACCCATTTGATATTATTGACTTCTGATAGAATTCTATATCTCTGAAAACTTGGCATTGCGCGGAATGTACGCTTTTCTTTTGGAAAATAAATGCACTGTCCAACAACAGGAGGCTTGAGTTTACGCTGATAGAAAATAACACTGTGTATTTTGTCGAAGTTTTCGATTGTGAGAATATCTGGATAATATTGCTTTTGAGAATTCCAAATCTTGACGAATTCATCTTCAAGCATTTCACGAGTTGGATAAACATCGTATAACTTACTATCGCTCAGAGGACGCGCTCGTACAGATTGTCCCTTTTTTATCCTGTTCCACAAAAACTCACCAAAAGTTGTATTTAACTCAGCTAACTTGGTTAATGCCTGCTTTCTATTTTCTGCTTCATTTTGCCTAGCAATTCGTTTTTCCTCTTTTGACAATTTCCTGTAACTCTCCCCTTCTGTGGGATTTACGCCAATCAAACCCATTTCCTCAAGTAAAGCGCGAACAGAGTTCGACACCATTCCTTTTGAGGATTCCTCACTTCTATCTTTACGATTACTCTTGAATCCTCGACGTTGATTAATGTGAAATAGTGCGCGACCTATGTAATGCAGTGGTAGTTTTTCTGTTAGTGCCTTTGCTCTAAGCTCAAAAGGATTTAGTATCTGAATTGCTAACCGGTCTGATTTGTCTTCAGGAAACAAGCCGAGCTTGGTCAATTCGCAAATCAAGAAGTTTCGCCGTTGCTTATACCTGTCGTGACGACGACGAGCAGAACGAGCTACGCGACGCTCCGCTTTCAATGTTGCCTTTGATTTTACTTGTCGGCCATCTGAAAATATCCTAGAACCCGCTGCTTCTATGCGGAATGGTTCACCATCCTCATTTAGCTCCAGGACGCACCAACCAAGTGAATTGGAACCTACATCCAGTCCTAATCTATAGCGCATCTGCATGATGTTCAATCAACGATAAAAAAGGAGCATTGTATCACAAAATTGATCGCAATGTGGAAAATTTCAACTTTACTGCGACACGTATTACATGTAAGCATCTGTTTTGCAAAGGTTTGCCTTCAAATATTGGACACTAGTTTTCTCCAGAAAACATACCTGTGCGAGTTTTTGAATAGCACGTACTGTCAATCGAACCGAGCTGAGCAGGAGCTTGTGCGGTGGTCATAGAGTAGTTTATGGTGGAAATCTGCTTTCCACATCATGTAAGGGCATAACACATTGACCTATGAATTTGGATTATCACAACCCCATGCTTGATACTTCCGGCAGGTCAGGAATGACTGAGTGAAATAATTCTGCGTTATTTTTTGAGCGCGAAGGCGGCGTACGAAGTCTATATCGGCAGGAAAGAGTGTAACAACAAGAAAATTATGATTCCAAGGTCGATACTCTGCGCCAAATTGCCTGCGACGAGTGATTTCAGCACGATTCAGTAGTGCGATACGTAGCGCGGGTGTATGTTGAAGCTCAGGAATCTACCAACCGCATGTATTCCTTTCTGTCCATACCGAAGGGAGTGCTCTGTTTCGGGACTTGTCAAAAGACTAGTCCTAAACCAGATTGCGGAGAGTAGTATTACGTGTGGAAGAGTGCTGGACATATGGACACGATGTAGACGATAGAATGAAAGATTCGATCGTTCGAAACTCATCAAATTTGCCAATTTTGTCGGCAAACAGTCGAAAATCTGCATTATCAAGTGAAACCCGATGAGCAGACGTTCCTCTCTAGTTCGATTTCAAATTTTCGAGGTGTTGTCGATATCTGCTTGGCATGATGCTGACACAAATTATGAAGCTTGGAATGAAATTTCCTTCGCCAACTGTACAGTGTGAATCCCGAATGATTGAGTATATCGAAAATAATTTTGTTGCACAGCAATTCGTGTAGTATAATCATTGCTTGAATATAACAATTGGGGAAAAGCGGTTTTCGCTATGATTAATAAGTGAGAATTCGCAACATTCGGAAGGCGGCCTACGGGCCGCCATCTTGCTTGGAGGATTGGAATTTCCCAAGAATCCGCTCACCAGTATGCCTCCAGCTTCTCTTCGCGCCACTCCAGATAGAGCAGGATTTCGGAGATATCTGCCATACATAATCCTGAAACTCCTATTGTTCAATTCGTAGACACGTTCATATTCGACTGGAATACAATGATGGATTTTCTTGATGTTGCATTTTGACAACATCAAGACGAAACGCAATGAAGTGGTCAAATTCCGTAATCATGGTCGAAGCACACGCCTACGACAAAGTCGGTAGCGGCGATACGGGTGGTGTAATCAACATTCTAGGCAACACCATGGTTGACAAGCTCGCTTACATGTATTCGGAAGATGAATTCCAGAGCTTTTTCGTCTTTGAACCAGCCCATGAGCGGCCCATTCCCCCACCAACTGCGGTCACTAACACTCAATTTCTGTTGCTTTAGCTCTCATAAACTCATGCGACAGATTGACTGTGTTGTGCTCGTAACCTGCTCTTACCACGTCGAACTGGTATATCAGTGAGTCTAGTCTTATTGCCTGTTGGAGACAAAAATTTGGCGCACATCACACAAACTTGCAAGCTTCCAGTTTTCAAACATCGTTTGCGCCTTGTTTTTTAAGTTGAACACTTTCTGCAATTCGCTTCAGTTCTTCCACGTCCTCATCATCCATATCTGATGCTCGCTCAGCCCCCTTGCGCTTTTGGTCAAACAATGTGTAGCTTTGCTCCGCGATTTGCCTTTCATCATCTGCTGAAATTCGTCCTGAATCCCGAATCACAGGAAGATCATTATTGGAAAGAAAATTGTCAAGCACCTTATACCACATAGCCAGTTTCGTTGTTTGACGACGCCTTGCCCGTAGCTCCGCTGTATCAAGAAACATTGTAACAATAAGATTAAGGTCTGAGATTTCATCGACACTCAAAAAGTTTTTGCGTATACCAATATCTTCCTTGCGAACTCTTGCTCCTTTCCACGAAGTCAAGCTCATATTCGGTAATTCAGGGTTGGCACGAGCAACGATTAGTTCTGCCGCGGTGCTACCAGTGACTGAATGAAGCATCTTGTTTTGAATTTTTGCGTAAAAGGAATTTGCGATGTTCGAATCAGGGTTGTAATCCTCGCTTAAGGCGAGAAGGTCTCGAACCTTACGATAAAACCTTGCTTCAGAAGCACGAATCTCACGTATACGCTCAAGAAGCTCGTCAAAGTAGTCCCAGTCAGGATTTTTTAGCACCTCATCGTTTATTACGAAGCCTTTGACCCCATATTCCTTTAATGTCCTGGTTGCCCATTGGCGAAACTGTGTGCCTCGGGGTGATTGAACCCGATATCCAACTGCAAAAATCACATCGAGATTGTAGTACTTCGTCATGTAAGACTTTCCGTCTGCGGCAGTTGTCAAGTGCTCTTTGACAACTGAATCAAGAGCTATATCAACCTCAGGCAAGACATTTTTGATATGCCGGCTGATGTTTTGCTTTGAAGTGTCAAACAATTCTGCCATTTCGGCTTGAGTCAGCCAAACAGTGTCATCTACCGCTCGAAAGTGAATTTTTGCTACGCCATCATCCGTCGCATAGAGGACCAATTCACCGTTAGCCATTGATTCCTAGCTCCTTCAAGTATCTTCATACGGTTACGAACTGCCGATAGTTCATTTTCAATTTGACAACCCGCCTTTTGTAGTTCTGCAACATCAATTTCTTCTTCATGCTCGAAGGTGTCAACATAACGCGGAATGTTCAAGTTGTACTCATATTAAGCAATGAACAGATGCATGGAAGCATTGCTGCGAATGAAGTGGTCGAACAGTGAGTCGTGTCCGACGCGTGTTTTGATTCTCTCCAAGGAGCTTCACCGTGTATCAATCATGTGTGATAACCATTGGTAAAGGAACGTACTGATTTTCCTTAGTCAATCCTAGGTGTTTTCCACTACTGTTACTCAAAACGCTTCCTATCCCATATTTCTACATTGCCGACCACCTTAATGGTTTTCTATGGTTCCAGGTATAGATAGGTACGACTTCCAGTCACTGGTTCGATTGGATTCGAGATTCGGCAATCCGCTTTCTTGATACTCACGTTCCATAATGCGATCTTCTTCAATAAGCAATTTCACATGCTTGTCTGTAGCTTTGCCTGACTGAAAAATATCCATCAGAGACTGTCCGTCAAAATACTTCATCCGAAAGAGGAGGTCCGGTCTTTTGATATTTGACTCTGCTAACTGATCACATATTTCACTCAACTGAAGAATTGCATTTCGTTTTTTGTTGTCTGGGAATGATTTACCGGAATTCCAAAGAAACAATGTTCTTTCTGATACATCAAACAAACTCACTAGCTCATATGTTCTTGTATGTAGAATATTTCGTATTTTTTCAATGTGTTCAGGTATTGATTTCGTTTCCATTTCTGAAAAAATATTCGGTTGAATTACATTAGATACATGAATGGACATCAGGTGGTTAATATACCTCAGAATTTGGTTTCTTGTTCAAAATTTGTCCAATCAGGTCTTCGCGCGCTTCACTTCGCATCGACTCTGAAATTCGACGTTCTCCAATTCCAGCCTCAATCGCGCTTTGAAGCAAATTCAACGCGTCATTGTCCGGCAACGCTTCAAGTTCCGTCATTTCGCTCATCTCCTGACCACCCACCGGTGGTTCGCTACATTACACCGAAATTCACAAAGTCGCAACTTGCTGCGCCATTTCCCCAATTAGCTGGGGCGCAAGCATTAACTGGTACGCTGTTTCATAGTCGCCGCACGAACTCATGCGACCCTTGAGCAAGAGTGTGAGAACCATGCCAAGACATCATCATTGGCTTCGAGCAAGACACCATCATAGACATACCCTGTACAATTGAAAATCATGTCAGGAACCGGAACTTGTCCCGGTAGTTTCCGAACTGCTTCGGCATCGGTAAAGTCAAGGTGTATGCAGTGTATTTAATCACTTTCTCGTACTAGTGATTCCAAGAACTGTAGTGAAGTCCGAGGCGAAAACTTGTGAAAATGGTATTACAAGCCTGAATAAGGCAATTTTTTGAGGTGGTTGGAATATCAAAAATTCGAAACCGTTTGGAAAATCAACAACTTGGCAACTACGAAACTAATTCTTGCCACATCAAAGTTGACTTTTGGCGGATTTTAGTATACATTCTCGTTGCTCATATTTCTACCTGCTGTGTGAATTGTTGTTCATGTCGCTACTTTTGCAGAACGCCTGGCAGGTCACACCTTCCGCTTAGTTTCTTGACATGGAGTGAAGGGAAGTAAATTCTTGAGTTCTAAAAATGTTGAAGAAACTTACACTATCCAACTTCAGAATATTTGATGATGAAGTAACCATCAAGTTCAGGCCAATCACTGTGTTGATAGGAAAGAACAACGCTGGTAAATCATCAGTCATCAAATTTCTGTTGATGTTGAAGCAAACAATAGATTCAAGAAGCACTGAATTTCTAAATCCTAGTGGTAACTCTGTGAAATTGGGTTTGTTTGAACATTTGAAAAATGCAAAATCCGATAAAAAATTCTTGTATTTTTCTCTGGAAATGTACGGAGACAGAATAGACTTCAATATTTTAAATAATCACTGTAATGAGTATAAGGCAAGTGGCTAAAAAATTTAACACTTGTTAGTTCAGCTTTAGTTCCATATCCAAAAGAGCATGACTTTCAAGAACAACCCAACTCTAGATTTACTGTATTGGAAAATAAATTACCGATTGATGAATTAAATTTATATAGAATGATAAATTCGAATACTCGCTATCTTGATTTTAATGAAGACATGTTTAACGAACTAGAAAGTAAATTGAAGCATACACCACAAAATTCGTCTACTTTTGAGCCTACGCAAAGAATCGCAGCACAGTCAGCTTGCCTGCATCATTTTAAAGAAGGCATCCAGGCATTAAGACACTTGTATCCGGTTAAAACTGATTTGTATAGCGAAGTATTTCATTCTCCTCCCATACCACGAGATGTCGGATCCAACGGTGAATATACATTGCAACACCTTAAGAAAATCTTTGATGAAGGGGGCAAGAACAGAGAATTTGTCGAAAAGTTTTTAACCTCGGTAATTTCAGTTCGTGGCTTAAAATTCAATAATCCAACAAATACTGTTGTTGAAACATTTGCAACAGATGAAGAAACGAATGCGGAGGCTTATATTGGGCAATTTGGGCGTGGGGTTAGCCAATGTATTCCAATCATTGTCCAAGGAGCCATTATGCCTGAATATACTTCTATGATTGTTGAACATCCTGAAACACAAATACATCCCACAGCTCAACTTGAACTAGGCAGCTATTTTGCAGAGTTGTGGACTAAGAGAAGAGTTGGTTCAATAATTGAAACGCATAGCAGAAACATTTTGCTGAGACTACGAAGATTGATTGCAGAAGGCAAGTTGAATGCGAAATCAGTGTCGGTCGTATTTTTTGACATTGAAAATGAAAAGCCAGTTGTAAAAAATTTGGAGATTGACTCCAACGGAGACTTGGAGAAAGGATTGCCGGCACAGTTTTTTAACGCCGGTACTACTGAGAACTTAAAAATTGGCATCGCAAATTACAACCTCGAAAGTGAAGATGTTGAATAACACATCCAACGACTATATTGCAATTGATTCAAATTTATTCGTGCACCTAATGGAATCCAGCTCTCTTGGTCCGTCTCCTGCGATAAACCGCAAACCTTCGCCTGCGTTGAAGTGCTCGCTAGATCGTGCCGTAGATACCCCACCGAGCGATACTGCATAACAAACTGGCATTGAACGCATTGAGCATCGCCTCCACTGGCCAATCCTTGCAACCAAAATTCCGGCAATGTTTCAGAATCTTCACCAGCTCCTCTTCCTGCCTGTGCTTATCACAGCTCCCAGTGAACACAGTTGCGTAAATTCATCAAATCTTTCCCCGCCGAACAGACTACAATAGAACGTAGGCAAAGACAGGCGAAGTTAGTGTTTCAAACCAAAAAATCGCAAATTCTTGGGGTAGAAAAAATTCAAGTAGTCAATTTCGCGCGTAAAATCAACAACTTGGTAACAACGAAACTGACTCAATACTCTAACTATGATTTTCTTTCTGTTGCAGTCTAACAACACCGGGACATAAAAAATGAAGTGGTCAAAATCCGTCACTATGGTCGAAGCACACGCTGAAGGCGAAGTCGGTCGCGTTGTTACGGGGGGTGTAATCAACATTCCGGGTAACACCATGGTCGACAAGCTCGTCTACATGAATTCAGAAGGCGATGAACTCAGGCGTTTTCTCGTCTTTGAACCGCGCGGATACGCTCAAATGAGCACAAATCTGCTACTTCCGCCTACTACAAGCGATTCCGATGCCGGCATGATTGTACTTCAGGGTGACAAGGCCCACGCAATGTCGGGTTCCAACGCAATCTGTTTTGTCACTGTGCTACTGGAAACTGGAATCGTCAAGATGAACGAACCCGAAACTACAGTGGTGCTGGACACTGCGTCCGGACCTGTCATCGCCAAAGCATCATGCGAAAACGGAAAATGCAAACGCGTCCAGCTGGAAATGCCAGTCAGTTATGTAGATACAGACAACATTGCGCTGGATGTTGAAGGACTCGGCAAAGTCAACATGAGCATTGCCTTCGGAGGAATTTTTTACGTACTGGTCGACCCCGCCGAAGTCAACTTGCGAATCGAGACGCAGTTTGCCAGAGCATTGGTTGATGCGGGATCCAGAATTCAACGCGCAGTCAATGCGAATTTCGATGTACGACATCCGGTAATCAAGGGACTGACTGGAATCTCATATGTCATGTTCATTTCCAGAACCGATGACGGAAGACTGAAAGGTGCAACAATTCTGCCACCCGGCCGAATTGACCGCTCACCGTGCGGTACCGGAAATTCCGCCAGAATGGCACTCATGTTTGCGCGCGGCGAAGCAAGCATTGGTGATGAATTTACATCTTTGTCCATTATTGACAGCGAGTTCAACGTCAAGATTCTTCGCGAAACAACTGTCGGTGACATACCTGCCATTGTTCCCCAAGTCTCTGGACGCGGGTGGATTCACGGCCTGCATCAGATCGGAATCGACCCGGATGACCCGTATCCAAAAGGCTATTTTGTTTCTGACTGCTGGGGAGAGGCGTTCGACCTGCTGAACTAGTCGCAGATCGCGTCAATCAGTCGGGTCGAGCTCGGCATCGTCCTCATCTTCTTCCGGCTTTTTCGGACGACTCAATTTCGAGAAATACAGGCCAATTTCAAACAGAATCCACACCGGAATGGCCAGCATGGTCTGGGAAAACACATCAGGCGGCGTAAGCACCATTCCAACAATAAAGGCGGAAACAATAATATAAGGTCGCTTCCTGGCCAGATTTTCCGGTGTCGTAACACCGGCGCGTACCAAAAGCACCGTGGCAATAGGCACCTCGAATGCGATTCCGAACGCGAAAAACAGTTTCAGAACGAAACTCAGATAGGCATTGATATCGGTCATTACCGCAACGCCGGCCGGTGCCGTACTCGTGAAAAACACGAAAATGATCGGAAAGACGACATAGTAGGCGAAGGCTATGCCCAGATAAAACAGTATGCTACTGGAAACCAAAAGCGGCACGACAGCCTTCTTTTCATGGGAGTACAAACCTGGCGCAACAAATGCCCAGATTTGATAGAACAGGAATGGCATCGCAATGCCGACTGAAAATGCGAATGCAAATTTGAAGGGGACAAAAAACGGACCATGCGGTTCCGTCGAAATCATCGTGTTTCCCTCTGGCAAGGCCGCCATAAGCGGTGCTGCCAGATACTCATACAGCGTATTCGCAAACGGTGCAGAGATTACAAATACAACAAGAATGGCGATCACGCCGCGAAGCAATCGCTGACGCAATTCAACCAAATGGGAAATAAACGTAGTGCCTGCGGCGTTCGGGTCGTTCGCGTCAGCTGCCATAGTTTCAGGTCGTCGCCTTGGTTTCGTTTACTGCCGGCTTCTCTTCCTGCTTCGGTGCCGGAGTACTTTCCGATGGCTCGGATGGCTTGACCGAAGCATCAATTTCGGCTTCAGTCACTACGGATTCATTCATCGTTTTGGCGGCATCCTGAAAAACATCCTTGGTGTCGCTCAAGTCGGTTTTGATTTGTTTCAGCTCCGTCGCATCCAGTTCACGATCAATATCACGCTTGACTTCTGCCAACGTGCGACGCGCCTTTCCAACCCAGAGTCCAACGGTTCGCGCCGCTCTCGGCAAACGTTCCGGCCCCAACACGATCAATGCAATCACGGCAATGATCGCGATCTCCCAAAAGCCAACATCAAACACTCGGAATACTCCTGGTTCCGCTAAGCAACGATATTGCTAAGCTTGCTCTTTCTTGGCTTCTGCTGTGTCTGTATCGTCAGTCTTTTTGGCCGCATCTTCGGTTGATGCCTCAGTTGCTTCTGCTGTTTCAGCGTCTTCACCCTTTTCCTCTGTCGACTCTTCTTTCACAGACTTGCGAAAACCCCGAATCGCAGCACCAAGGTCGCCTCCCATTCCTCTCAACTTCTTCGTTCCGAAAAGCAAAACGACGATGACAAGAATGATCAGCAACTGCCAAATACTGATTCCGCCCATTCCCATATTTTCATCTCCTCCATACTGTAATTGAAAATCAATGCTTCGACGACGTTTGACGCGACTGCTTTTCAACCAGTCCCGATACGCCAAATCGTCTTTCCAGTTCATTCAACACATCTTCATGCGTTGCATTGAATAACGATAGCATAATCATGCTGTGAAACCATAGATCCGCGGTTTCATACACCACCTGATTGCGGTCACCGGACTTCGCAGCCTGCACCGCTTCATCCGCTTCTTCATGCACTTTCGCGGCAATCGCCTCCAGTCCTTCAGCAAACAGCGATGCCACATAGGAGGTCCCGGCATCTGCCGACTTTCGGGCTTCAATGATTTCCGTCAGTGACGTTAATAAGTCCGTTTGCATCGTTTTAAAGCACTATCTATGATTTGTAAATCTGTTTCGGATCGCGCAATACCGGATCAACCGACTGCCAGCGACCCTCTTCCAGCTTTTGATAAAAACAAGAATATCGGCCCGTGTGACACGCAATTCCACCCGTCTGTTCAACTTTCAGCAAGATCGTATCGGCATCGCAGTCGGTCCTTACTTCCTTGATGATCTGCTCATGTCCGGACTCTTCGCCTTTTCTCCATAGTCGATTGCGGGAGCGGGACCAGTACACGGCCCGACCTGCAGCCACTGTTTCCAGCAGTGCTTCCCGGTTCATCCATGCCACCATCAGCACCTTGCCGGTTTCTGCATCTTGCGCAATCGCCGGCAAAATTCCATTGTCTGGCCATGCCAATTGTGAACACCAGTCACTGTTGCTCATTGTTCAGGTTCAATCTCCGATCAGTTCACAAATTTCTATGCCGCGTTCCTTCATAACGCGCTTTGCCTGTGAAATTGTATACTCTCCAAAGTGAAAAATGCTTGCCGCTAGCACTGCATCGGCACATCCAAATTCAATTCCGTCTGCCAAATGCGACAGTTCACCCACTCCGCCCGAGGCAATTACCGGCACCGGAACAGCACTGGAAACCGCTTTTGTCAACTCCAGATCGAAACCGATTCGGGTGCCGTCGCGGTCCATGCTGGTCAACAGAATTTCCCCGGCTCCGTAGTCACACATTTTCACCGCCCAATCCACTGCATCCAGTCCCCGTGGGGTGCGCCCGCCATGCGTGTAAACCTCCCACGCCGGCGACGAAGAGTTTTGTACCTGACGCGCATCAATCGCCACTACAATGCACTGCGAACCGAATCGTTCACTGGCTTCGCGAATCAATTCCGGTCGCTCCACCGCGGCCGTATTGATTGAAATCTTGTCGGCACCCACATTCAGCAAACTTCGAATATTATCCGTTGTTCTTACGCCACCGCCTACAGTCAGCGGTATGAACACCTGTCGCGCGACCGCTTCAACAACTTGCAAAATGGTCTCGCGCCCGCTGGAACTGGCCGTTATATCCAGAAATGCAAGCTCGTCCGCACCTTGCTGATCATACTCGCGGGCCGCTTCGATCGGATCGCCTGCATCGCGGATATTCACGAATTTGACACCCTTGACGACGCGCCCTTCGTCGACATCAAGGCAGGGAATTATTCGTTTTGCAAGCGGCATTGCGAATCGACCTGTCTATTGATTTTCAAACGATTCAATCATTTCGAGCGCATCGGCATAATCAAGCGTACCTTCGTACAATGATTTTCCTGCGATCGCACCGACAATGCCGGAGGATGATACTTTCAGCAATTCACGAATATCATCGAGATCGCGAATTCCGCCCGAAGCAATGATTGGCACACCGGAGCGGTTCGCCAGTTCCTTCGTTGAGTCTGCATTGAAACCGCTCAGCATTCCGTCGCGTTCCACGTCCGTGAAGATAATTGCACAAGCTCCATAATGTTCAAACTCGGAAGCCAGCTCAAACATTCCCTGGTCACCGGTTTTCGTCCAGCCCTCGGTAGTTACCTTGGTTCCGCGTACATCCAGTGCCGCGATTGCACACCCGGATTTCAATCGATTGACTTCGGCAATGAACTCCGGTCGACGCGCCGCATGACTACCTAGTATTACGTAATCCACACCCGCGTCCAGATAGTTTGCGGCCGTCTCTGCATTTCGAATTCCGCCGCCTACCTGAACCACCAGTTGCGGACAAGATTCCCGAATGCGGCCAACCAGATCCGCGTTAACCGGCGCACCGGATACAGCACCGTCAAGATCGACAATGTGCAAGCGACGCGCACCTGCTTCGAGCCAGCGCATTGCCTGGCTTACCGGATCATCTGAATAGACTGTCGCATCATCCATGCGGCCTTGAACCAGGCGCACGCAACGACCGTCCTTGATATCTATTGCAGGAATGAGCAACATGATTGAATCAATCGCGTTTGAGAAACTGATGAACGCTCAGACGGAGCCGTCCCAATTGATGAAATTCGACAACAACTTCAATCCTTGCTGTCGACTCTTTTCCGGATGAAACTGCACGGCAAACAGATTTCCGCGCATGGCCGCCGAAGTGAACCTGAGGCCGTACTGGGTAGACCCGGCAATTTCATTTGAATTTTCGGCCGCCGCATAGTAACTGTGCACAAAATAAAATCTGCAACCGGACGGGATGCCTTGCCAAAGCGGATGTTCGCATTCTTGCTTGACCGGGCTCCAGCCCATGTGGGGAATCTTGATCTTGCGACCGCTGTCAATCAGCTGTGCGTCGAAGCGCTTCACTTCGCCATTCAATTCCTGCAGTCCATCAACACCGCCGTCTTCCTCGCTTCTGGCATACAGCGCCTGCAGCCCCAGGCAGATTCCCAGAATAGGCTTGGTACGAAAGGCTTCTTCCACAGCATCCCGAATTTCATTGTTGGCCAGTTCATTCATCCATGTGCCGATTGCACCCTGACCGGGCAACACCAGTCGGTCTGCGTTGCGAATATCTTCGGCCCGACGCGTCGCATGTACGGAAACATGCTTCCCAAGTGCTTCGAAAGCATTGCAAACCGAATGCAAATTGCCAGTGCCGAAATCAGCGATAGAAACAACTGCCATGATTGCCCTTGACCCCTTCGGGCAGGTGCTACAAACTACCCTTGGTGGACGGAATTTTTCCCTCCGTGCGGGTATCCTGAGACACTGCAATGCGCAAGGCGCGGCCAAAAGCTTTGAACACGGTCTCGGCAATATGGTGCGCATTTCTGCCGGCCAAATTTGAAATATGCAATGTCATCTTGGCGTGATTGCAAAGTCCCTGGAAAAATTCACGAATCAAATCAACATCGAAGTCGCCGATGCGGGCACGTGGATATTCAACTTCATATACCAGCAAGGGGCGTCCGGACAGGTCAATCACGACGCGGGAAAGTGCTTCATCCAGTGGTACATACGCGTGGCCATAACGGAAAATTCCAGACTTGTCCCCCAAGGCATCAGCAAGTGCCTGACCGAGGGCGATGCCAGTATCCTCGACTGTGTGATGCGCATCAACCTGCAAGTCGCCTTGCGCCTGAATATCCAGATCAATCAGTCCATGCCGCGCGACTTGTTCGAGCATATGCTCGAAAAACGGCAAGCCAGTTGACAAACTGGAGTAGCCGCTACCATCCAGATCCAACTTGATCTGAATGTTTGTCTCTTTGGTTTCGCGCGAAATGCTTGCGACACGCTTGGTCATAATACGGAAGGGTTGTGATTTTGTTCGGAATAATACTTGCCAGGTTTCGCTTCATGGTTGCAACCCTGAAACGCTCACGTGCATTATAGCCGATTGTTGCACCTTTGATTTTGGAAGTCGTTGTGTTCGCTCAAGGTGGTGAGCAAACAATGCCGAGGGAGGCGGAAAAAACACCTCCCGTGAGAATTTTAGTACGAATACCGTTTTTCACTCGGGAGGTGTCCTGAAACAGATGAGCAAGTATACCAAAGTCAGGCGTGGAATGTCAAGTAAAATTTCACAGATGCGAAGTTGACTGGTTGCGGCGCGAAGCCTCCAGCTACTCAAAGCATTGGCGTATCTTGGCAGTCTAGTCATCCAAGGTCAGGTTCATACCAAGAACCTGTACTACTGGCAATCTAGTATATCAATTTCTGTATCTTATTGTATTTATTGACTTATTTTAGTACGTGCAATCACAAAAAAGCAACGAATTTGGTGCTCATCATGTTGATTCCAAGGGTGAAACAACAAAAAAATACTCGGCCGACCCGTGCCAACCGGATAATATTAAGGAGTTGTTGTCGAGTCTAGACAGTTGGTCATTCGAGACCGGCAAATTTTTGAAGGATGGCAAAAATGAACATAAAAACGATAATCCGGCACCGGAATTGCGCAAGCGTATGGGAAATCGAAACAGCAGCCCCGCTTTCGTTTCATCTTCCCGATACACTTGATTGGTCTTGTTTATCCAACCAACGGAAAAATCAAGCAATCATAGTTCCTGCTGTAAAACCGGTGAAATCACCAACAATTGGAACCCCAAAGAAAGGAAATCACTCGAGTTCAGATACTTGTGCAACAAGCACCAGTTCGTCAATCCTGAATAACCCTTTTTGAATTGTATAACGAATTGATTTTATTGACAAATCAATTCGAAAAAGTACAAAAAAGCAGGAGCGAGATGAGACGATCTAGCAACCGCTCGCTCTTGCTGTCGAACGTTCATGGGGCCACCTCGTACCCGTCGGCAACCATGCTCAATTCGTATTCACTTGCATAAACTTCAACTCAATTGCCCGGCAGAACATAGGTACAAAATTTTCAATACTCAATTTGTTGTGAAGAAGGTGATAAGACGACGCTGAAATTTCAGGCAGGTCTTCTTTATTGCATATCCTGAGGATTCTTTGCCTGTCTTCACTTAATCGCACTATACACATCGCTTGAACATCAGGAATATGCGGATATCTATGATCGGTTACCAGTTTGCTGTATCTTTCAATAACTTCATCAGAAACATGTTCAAAACGACTGATGCTTTTGTCTCTTTTGTAGTAGGGTATGGGTTCTGTAAAGATGATTACATGACCAAAAACGATGTCATTGCTTCGTAAATTTGCTGTTTCTCCCAGTTGTTGCTCAAAATAGTTATTCTTGTTTTGCATGTAATTTGACTGAACAAACTTGATGCTGATTACACCGAGATGCTGGTTGTCTCTCGCTACCAGAAGATCGACCTTTTTCGAATAATACATGCCCTCTACACTCTTTTCAGAACTGGATTTGTGAGTCAACCCTGAAATCGTATATTCATCGCCAAGCTCCTTGCCAATTTCTTCAATAATCCAGCCGTGAAGAACTTTCAGTTTTTCATTGGATCTTGCCCCGTGTTCCAAATAGGCCTGGTAGGAACCTTGGACAGCTTCTAGAAACCGATGTGAAATCGATGTTTGAACTACTACATCTCTGTGGTGAACACTCATTGTGTTATTCTCGCATAGTTCACAGGATAATCCTGAATATACGATTTTGCGTAAGAACGCCACCCTTGCTGGAAAGGCTTTGATACAGACTCAATATATTCTTCCATTAACGGACTATTCAATTCATCCAGCAACTTGAAAATTTCAATACCAGAGTTTGGTTTGATTGAATATCCACTGTAAAACAAAGTGTCTGCATCATTGCATATCTGAAAATTTGGCTTCTTGTTCATGCCCGAGGTCAGAATTTTCTGTCCAAATCCAGTCTTTACTCCAACATTTCGTCCGAACTCGTACCATTTGTATTGGCAAGGTTTTCCTTTATCTCTATTGAGCAAAACAGATTTATGTTTTTTCAGCCATTTGTACGCAAGAGGGTAGTTTTCCTTGAATATGGATTCAGGTACTAAATCACCATTTTCGTCATACGGAAAAATAATGACCCGAGCAATCTTGTCTTTCCCTTCCTTCATGACAGATGCTTTAACGATTCTCTTTGCAACATCGGCTTCAATCGGCACTTCTTCATCCTTTCCAATGCAAATTATCTTGCTGTCTTCATGTCTAATCACAGGAAGAATGAATACCTTGTCTGCCAAGGTTTGAATACCCACTTGGATTTTTGCAATATCTCCTAGTACCTTGTTCGCCGACAAATCAAATTTCGTACCAAAATCATCTCGAACGCATACCCATTTGTCACGGAACTGGATGAGTTGAAATCCTGTCTTGATTCGCTTGTGTTTAAACTTTCCCACCTTCGCTCCTTTGGACCTGGGTGTTTTTAATATTTGTGTTATTGCTGTATAAGTCGTAACCCCTTTAAAAACCTGATAATCGTCAAAGTCAAGAATATAGTTGACTTGAAAAGAGTTCAGATAATTTCTGAGTGATTTTCCCGCATTGTTTTTCATCCAACTGTTCGGAGTGATGAAACACAGGGATCCACCCTCTTTCAACAGCTTCAAGCCATACTCATAGAATAATATGTACAAATCAGTGCAACCGCTGAGACTGTTCCATTCTCCATTTCTGATAATTTTTCGCCTTTTTTCTTCCAAATGCTGAATACGAACATAGGGTGGATTTCCTACGACATAGTCAAATGTATTGCACCAGGACTGCCATTGCTTTTGATCAATTCCATCAACGACCCGTAAATTCCATTTGATTTGGACATCGGGGAAAAATTCCTTGACCTTTTTGTTTAATTTGTCTCGGCAATAGTCAAGAACATGTGCATCAATATCAAATCCTGTTAACTTCTTCAACGATTTGATGTAAAGATGTTGATCGTTTGACTTGATGGCTTGCCGGCAGATTCGTTCAGCAACATCGATTAAAAATGCACCGTCTCCGCAGGCAGGGTCGCAAACTGCAATATCTGCAAGATTCTTCGGCAAAGTCTTGTCATGAATGATCTTGACTATCCATTCAGGAGTATAGATGATTCCGTTCTGTTTAACCAAGTCGCTCAATTCAATCACCCGTCTTTTGCTGATACCATTTCACAGAATCCGCGTCAATGCTTCGCACACCGCGTTGTTCTCTTGCGGCGTGCCGATTGTGATTCGCAGACAGCGGGTCAGAACCGGATGTGAGCCGTTCAGATTCTTGATCAAAATCCCCATTTTTTTCAAATCCTGAAACACTTGGTCCGCATCGGCTTGATTTAAGCGTATCGTCAGAAAGTTCGTTTGACTTGGATAAACTGTCAAAGTGTCAAAGTCCTTCAGTTTTTGTGTCATGCGCTCGCGCTCGGTGCAAAGCAATTCCGTTGCGGAGCTGAACTCCGACCAGTTTTCCAATGCAAACATAACACTCTCCTGCGTGAGAACATTCACGTTGTAGGGAAATCGAAGCTTTTCAAACTGCGTCACCCACTCTGTTATACCCGCCATATAACCCAAACGCAAGCCGGCCAGTCCGCTTTTTGACATGGTTCGCATTGCGAGCATATTTTCAAATCCGGAAATGAACGGCATCATCGTGTGATCGGCATACGCTTGGTATGCTTCATCCACAACAACCAGTCCGTCTGTGCACGCGGCAGTTTCTTCTATCAATGAAGGGTTAAACAGATTGCCCGTAGGGTTGTTCGGGTGCGAGAAAAACACACAGTCCGGAGAGTGTTTTTGCAAAGCATCCATCCATTTTTCCTGCGACAGCCCGAAGTTGTCTTCCAGCGAAACCGAAACAAATTCACCACGCGTATAACGCGCAATGATTTCATACATGGAAAATGATGGTTGCGGCGACATGATTTTTCGACCAGCACCGGCAACCGCCAGTTGAACCAGCTGAATCAACTCGTCGGAACCATTGCCAAGCATAATCGCGAGATCTGCCGGAATCTTGAATACCTCTCGCAACCGTGTTTTCAGTTCACTTGCGTCAGGGCCCGGATATCGATTGACTTCAATCGTGCGAAGTCTTTCCAGCCATTCTGGGCGCAATCCTTCGGGAATCCCGTACGGGCTTTCCATCGCATCCAGCTTGATCATGCCGTCAGAATCTTCAACCCGATAGGCGCGTAGCGCCTGAATCTCCGTATGAATCAGCCTGGAAATTCGATTTTCTGGCAATTTACTGCTCCGTCAATCCGCTCCGCGGTATTCTGCCGAACGCGCATGCGCCTGCAGTTGTTCTTCGCGCGCAATCGTGCTTGCAAGCTCTGCCAGCACACTCGCTCCAGCGCGTGTACAGGACACAATTGATGTTCGCTTCAGAAAATCGTATACACCCAGCGCCGAACTGAACCGTGCCGCACCGGATGTGGGCAGTACATGATTGGGTCCTGCACAGTAATCACCCAATACTTCGGCACTGTATTGACCGACAAAAATCGCACCGGCATTGCTCACCTTCTTGCTGACCGCATCGGCATCTTCAATCAACAACTCCAGATGTTCGGGAGCAATTGCATGAATCAATTCAAGCAATTGGTCTTGGTTTGCAACATGAATCAAGGCTCCCTGTTGTGCAAGAGACTGCGCAATGATGTCGCGGCGTTCCATTTCAGGAAGCAAGTTTTCCATGATTTGGCGCACTTCGCTGATTTTTTCCTTGCTGGTCGACAGCAAAATCGACTGCGCATCCACATCATGTTCGGCTTGTGCAAACATGTCCATCGCCGCCCATTCAGCATGGGTTGATTCATCGCATACAACAACGACCTCTGAAGGTCCTGCAATCAAGTCAATACCCACTTGCCCGAACACCTGTCGCTTGGCAGCGGAAACATAAGCGTTGCCCGGCCCTACAATCTTGTCCACACGCGGTACAGTCTGCGTGCCATAGGCAAGTGCGGCTATAGCTTGCGCCCCGCCAATCAGAAAAACCTGATCAACACCTGCAATGTGAGCCGCGGCCAGAACCAGATCATTCACCTCGCCGTCCGGTGCTGGCACCGTCATGACAATTTTTCTTACGCCGGCAACACGTGCCGGAATTGCCGTCATCAACACCGATGACGGATACGCGGCCCGTCCGCCTGGAACATAGATACCTACCTGCTCAATCGGATTGACTCTCTGTCCGAACTTTGAACCATGCTCGTCCACCAGCTCCCAGGAATCTTCCAGCTGATGTTCGTGAAACTTCTGTATTCTTTGCGCCGCTTCTTCAATGGCCTGTTTAACATTCGGCGACAACGCCGCCGATGCGGCATGTAGCCGGTCCTGCGACACTTCCAAATCAGAAACAGAGTTTGCTTCGTAGCGATCAAATTCCTGTGTCAATGCAAGCAACGCTTGATCGCCTTGCGTACGCACGCGCTGAATGATACGTCGCACAGATTCCTCGACACTCGCATCGAATTCAGATCCGCGTATCAGAAGCGTGGAAAACTGTTCGGCAAAATCCGGGTCGGAAGGGTCCAGAGACGTAATATCAAGCATCCGTTCCAGCACCTGCGATGAAGTGCTCAAATCTCAGCACAATATCTTTCATTTGTTGATGCTTCAGTCGCATGGAAGCCTTGTTGGCGATGAGGCGGGCACTGATTGGAGCAATGGTTTCCAGTTCAACCAGTCCGTTGGTGCGCAAAGTGTTGCCGGTGCTGGTCAAATCAACAATTCGATCCGCAATTCCGCACAGCGGCGCCAGTTCCATTGAACCGGTCAACTTCATCACGCTGACATGCAATCCCTGGCGCGCAAAGTGCTTACGGGTGGTATTGACATACTTGGTCGCAATTCGGTTCTTGCCGCTATTGAATGCATTGCTGTCGTCAGCAAGTTCTTCTTTGCCGGCTACTACCAGCCTGCACGGTGACAAGCCCAGATCCAGCAGTTCATAGAACTCGCCATTGTCACTCTCCAGCAGGATATCCTTGCCCACAATACCAAAATCTGCACCGCCCAAATTGACATAGACCGGCACATCTTCGCTCCGTACGATAATCAGTTTCACGTTGCTGGAAAAGGTGTCCACCACCAGTTTGCGAGTGGTCCGAAGATCATCTTTTGGAGCAAGCCCCGCACGATGTAGCATCGTCAAGGCTTCGTGCAGAATTCGCCCCTTTGAAATCGCAACTGAAATAATTGTTTCCGGGTTATCGATCATGGTTTCGCCCCGGCAGGTCGGAAATTGCGGCGTGACTGGAAAACCGGATGATTAAACGGCCATCTTGTAAGCATGAACGCGCCGGATTTGCGCGCCGAGTTGCGCCAACTTCTCTTCAATACATTGATAGCCGCGGTCGATATGATAAATTCGCTCGATTTCTGTGACTGAATTGGCTACCAGTCCGGCCAGCGCCAGACATGCAGATGCACGTAAATCGGTTGCCATCACCGGCGCACCTTTCAGTCTTCGCACACCTTTTACCAATGCCGAACTCCCCCGCATTGAGATATTGGCACCCATTCTCTGCAATTCCTGAACATGCATGAATCGATTTTCAAATATGGTTTCGGTTACTGTCGCACTGCCGCGCGCAACGGTATTCAGCATCAGCAATTGCGCTTGCATATCGGTCGGAAACGCTGGAAACGGACCGGTTTTTACATCCACCGAGTTCGGTCGTTGCTGATCCATGGTCAGTTTTACCCAATCCGACCCTACTTCCAAAGTGGCACCCGCTTCATTCAACTTGGTTAGTACCGCTGCCATATTGCCCGGCTGCACATCTCTTACAAGCACAGTACCACCCGTTACAGCACCGGCAATCAGATAGGTGCCGGCCTCAATTCGGTCCGAAATAATTCGATGTGAATGTCCATGCAACGACTCTACACCGTCAATGGTTATCTTGTCGGTGCCAACACCGCTGATTTGGGCACCCATTCCGTTCAGGCAGTTGGCAAGGTCGACAACTTCCGGTTCGCGCGCCGCGTTTTCAATGATCGTCGTTCCTTTGGCAATAGTTGCTGCCATCATCAGGTTTTCCGTTCCTGTTACAGAAATCGTTTCCATGAAGATATGCGCACCACGCAATCTTTTCACTTTCGCCTTGATGTAACCACCCTCGCTATCGAACTCTGCCCCCATGGCCTGCAAACCCTTGATATGCAAATCAACCGGCCGGGTTCCAATAACACAACCCCCAGGCATGGCCACTTCTGCTTTGCCAAACCGTGCCAACAACGGACCCAGAACCAGAATTGAAGCGCGCATAGATTTGACCAGTTCATACACTGCCCGGCAATTATTCACCGCGGACGCATTCACTTCTATATTCATGCGTTCATCAACTTTCAGGTGAACTCCGAGACGCCCCAGCAAATCCAGCGTTGTTGTAACGTCCTGCAAATGCGGCACATTGCTGACTCTCAGTGGTTCTTCAGTCAGCAGAGATGAAATCAGAATAGGCAAGGCGGAATTCTTTGCGCCGGAAATGCGCACACTGCCATTCAGCGTTATCCCGCCGTTAACGATCAACTTGTCCACGTTCGGCCCTCGCAACTTATTGTCGAGATGCTATTGCTGCTGTTCAGCGGCAAGCTTGTTCTGCAACTCGCCGTTTTGGTACATTGACATTAATATGTCGCTGCCGCCGACAAATTCGCCATCGATATAAACTTGTGGAATGGTTGGCCAACTGGAATACTGCTTGATACCTTCACGAATCTCCATGTCGCTGAGTACATTGACTGTTGTGAAATCAGTGTTGCACGCTTCCAGAATCTGAACTGCCCGTGAAGAAAAGCCGCATTGCGGAAACTGCGGCGTGCCTTTCATAAACAAAACCACACGATGACTTCCGATGGTTTCCTTGATTCGTTCTTGTACGTTCATTTGAGAACTCTCCTATGTTGCAAAAGAAATAACGATGTTCACTCACTGGCGCGTTCCGACCACTGCTCAGGCGTATAGGTCTGCAGTGACAGTGCATGAATTGTTTCATCCATTTTTTCGCCCAGTCCGCTATAGACCATTCGGTGTTGCTCGAGCATTGATTTACCCTGAAACGCGGAGCATACCACCACGGCCTCGAAATGGCGACCGTCGCCTGCCACACGCGCACTTGCGCCTTCCAGGGCTGCTTCGATCCATTGCTTGACTAATTCGGGAGTGGTCATGGTATTCCTGCGGTGAAAAATCGTGCCGTAAGGCGATAACTGCAATGAATTTTACCACAATACCTGTGAAATAACATACATCCCGAACTAACTCGCAGTATTGATTCGACTTGATTCAAACAATTTGGACAGGCCGCTCACCTGAATCAGTCGGTCCATCTGGGCCGGTACATTCCTGAAACACAGTTGAACTCCTTGCCCTGCCGCTTGTTCAAGCCACTCGACCAGGAGTACGATTCCGGCACTGTCAACCGATTCCACTTCAGACATGTCAATCACAACATTCGTGTCCTTGTCGTTGAACAAACGTGCGCTGGCATGGAGTTTTGAAACTGTATCAAATCGCAACTTTCCCTGTAGCCGAAATGTGCCGTCCGGCACGCCAATTAACTGCGTTTCCATCAGTGTAGTACCATTCACTCGAATTTCATTTTCAGCCCGTCAAGAATTTCACGCAATCTGCAACTCGCCCGGGTTGGCAGAATGCCAACTTCTTTGTCCATCATTTCGATGAACCAATTTAGTTATGCGAGAATTTGCGATCAAGGCCATTGGTTGTTCAATCTCAATTCCAGTGAATCTGCGGTTTTCCGAAAGCGCCGCCACTCCCGTGGAACCAGAACCTGCAAACGGGTCGAACACCAATGATTGCTCAATGCTGAATATTCGAATCAAATGTCGCAATAAATCTACCGGTTTGGCCGTCAAATGATTGAATCTTTGATTTGTTTTCTTCGCCGGTATGACGGTACCCGGAAACTTGTTGGAATGGAGATAGGGTTGTTTGACATCAATCAACCCGGTCTCCCATTTGTCCCAATTGTCAACAAAGGTCCCCTCGCGTGGTGCCTGACACAAAAGGATTGTCTCTCCGCAAGGTTTCAGCTGTGGAGTTTTCCGGCCGCCCAGTTTCTTGATGAGACGGTTTTTCTCTCTTTGGGAAATGGGTCTTTTTTTGACAAAATGATCCTGTGTAAACGCTTTGGCCTGCCCCTCGTAGTGCCATAACAACTGGTCTCTGATTTCAAATCCACTGTCTTCCAAAGCGACCCCCATTCGATGAGCAAGTCGATTTTGACTAAACACCAGGCAGAAGCCGCCCGGCCTCAGAATTCGTAGCCAATCCTCAGCAACCGATTCGATGAATCTTTGCAATGATCTGCCTTGCTCAACAGAAAACTTCATACCGGCAGGAACTGAACCCACTACCCCGGGTTTGATTCTTTTTCTGAGCTTGTCGCTGTCCCAACCGTCGTCCATGCCGTCAATAAAATAGGGAGGGTCTGTAAGGATTAAAGAAACTGAATTGGTCTGAATTGCAGGCATCAGTTTTCTGCAGTCGCCGGTACGAACAAATTCTGTACATGAACTGTTTCCGATATTTGACGCAGACTTTGCTTTTGCAATGTCTGTTTCTACAATCGCCAACTTGCTTCTCCCAAAAAATTTTCGCCAGAATAATCTTCAATCCACACAGGAATTCAAGTCATGGTAGTCAATTATATTCTTGACTAAACCCAAGAAACCAATAAAAGACACGCTTGATGGAAAATAGAGGCATACGCAATGGACAGGTGTTTAACCAGTTAGTTTCGTAGTGGCCAAGTTGTTGATTTCATGCGCACCTTCGTTCCATGTCCGCGCCACACCCGAAAACGGAAGCACCTATTTGACCGGCAAGACACGATTTATACCCAAGTATTGTAGAATGGCTAGTGGTATTATAGAAATTCAAACAATATGTCAGAACTTAAAGGAGACATTAGATGAAGAAATATTTGATCACGCTACCACTGGCCCTGCTTTTGTTCGTAGGTGTCAAATCAGCAGTAGCACAATGCGGAGATATTACAATCGCCTCGATGAACTGGGCATCTGCTCAGTTGATGGCGAATGTTGACAAGGCCATTCTTGAAAAAGGTTATGGTTGCACCGTTGAATTGGTGCCCGGCGATACTATGCCGTCCTTCACTTCCATGGCTGAAAAGCAGCAACCGGACGTTTCACCCGAACTTTGGGTCAATGCAGTCCGTGAGCCGCTCGCCAAGGCAATCGAAGAAGGCACACTATACTCCATACGCAAGGGTCCGATTACAGGACTGGGCGAAGGTTGGTGGATTTCACCCGAAACCGCGAAAAAGTATCCTGAACTGAAAACTGTACTGGATGTTCTCGAACGTCCCGATTTGTTTCCGGATGCAGAAGACCCTTCCAAGGGTGCATTCATAGGATGCCCTGCCGGTTGGGGTTGCCAGCTTGTAAATATCAATCTGTTCCGCGGGTTTAAAATGGCCGACAAGGGCTGGAAACTGGTAGACCCGGGTTCCGCAGCAGGACTGGACGGTTCCATGACCAAGGCCGTGGAGCGGGGTGAAAACTGGTTCGGATACTACTGGTCGCCAACTTCATTGATCGGCAGGCATAAAATGGTCATGCTGGATTTTGGGGTACCATACATCGGAGCCGAACACTGGAACGGCTGTATCGTCAAGCCTGAGCAGGAATGCGATGACCCGCAAGCCTCGGCTTGGACCGAATCCGAAGTACATACTTTGGTCACGAATAACTTCAAGCAAAAAGCACCGCAAGAAGTTTGGGACTACTTCAGTAAACGAATTTTCCCGGGAGATATCATGAATAGCCTGCTAGTGTATATGGATGACAATCAAGCCGATGGCGCGGATGCGGCCGTGGAATTCTTGAAAAACAATCCTGATGTGTGGCAAGCATGGGTATCTGACGATGCTTCCAAAAAACTCATGATGTAATTTTCTCGTAAGTATTTAAAATTCTCGGATAAAAAAGCCTGCTGGTCCTTGGATTGGTGGGCTTTTTGTCCAAACGGAGGTGGTAATGGAATTTCTGAAACAGTTTCCGAGCATGGACCCGCAAAATCTTCGGGACCTGAAAAAAGCAATTGATGCAGGATTTCGCGGATTTTCAAGAGAATTCGGAGAATCTCTTGAAAACTTCTTCGAACCATTGCTTCGATTTCTGGTGTGGCTTGAAAAATTGCTCGTGGCCACACCGTGGCCCATCATTATCCTTATTGTCGCACTGCTGGCATGGCTGGGCTCCCGCAACGTGAAAATCGTGATTGGTTGCGCCTTGTCGTTTCTTGCGATCGGATACCTGGGCATGTGGAAGGACACCATGTCCACACTGGCAATTATCACAATCGCAACATTGCTTTGTATCACTATCGGAATTCCGCTTGGCATATTGATGGCGCGTTCAGACCGCGCACAATCATTGATTACTCCTGTTCTGGATGTCATGCAAACCATTCCTGCCTTCGTTTATCTTATACCGGTTGTCATGCTGCTTGGAATTGGCAAGGTACCCGGGCTCATCGCAGTTTGTATTTATGCGATACCGCCAATTGTACGTTTGACCAACCTGGGAATCCGTCTGGTAGACAAGGAGGCCCTGGAGGCGGCCGATGCCTTCGGCGCCAACTACAGGCAAAGATTGTTCGGCGTACAAATTCCGCTTGCACTCCCGAATATATTTGCCGGTGTGAACCAAACCATTATGATGGCATTGTCCATGGTCGTAATCGCTTCCATGATTGGCGTTGCGGGTCTGGGCGTTCCGGTTCTGCAATCCATTGCCAATCAATACCTCGCACTGGGCTTGATGAACGGACTGGCGATTGTTGCCTTGGCAATCATATTTGACCGCGTATCCCAAAGTTATGGTGAGCGACTGCAAGAGCATCGCAAGGGACATCTTCATGACTGAGGTCAAAATCAGAATAGAGAATCTGTACAAGATTTTCGGTTCCCAGCCCCAATCTGTTCTTGAAGAAGTTCAAAATGGAATTTCCAAGCAGGAACTGCTTGAAAAACATAATCATGTACTGGGCCTGAAAGACATCAATATCGACATTCCTACCCGGGAAGTCTCGGTAATCATGGGATTGTCAGGCTCTGGCAAATCAACTTTGATACGCCATGTCAATCGGTTAATCGAACCGACTTCCGGAAGGATTGTCGTGGATGAACAGGATGTTTTGGCCATGACGAAAGAGGAATTGATTGATTTTCGGCGGCACCGGGCATCAATGGTGTTTCAAAAGTTCGGTTTGCTTGTACACAAGACAGTAGCAGAAAACGTTGCCTACGGTCTTACCATTCAGGCCATACCCATTGACCAGGCCAAGCAACAAAGTCACAAATGGATTGATCGTGTTGGCCTGGCCGGATTTGAAGACCACTACCCGTCCCAACTTTCCGGTGGGATGCAACAACGCGTCGGCTTGGCACGGGCACTGGCAACCGACGCAGAGATACTATTGATGGACGAAGCATTTTCGGCCTTGGATCCACTGATTCGAACCGACATGCAAAGTGTTTTGCTAGGCTTGCAAGAAGAGTTGCACAAAACCATCATGTTCATCACTCACGATCTGGACGAAGCACTGCGCATCGGCGACCGTATTGCCATATTGCGAGACGGGGCGGTGATTCAGCAGGGAGACCCCCAGGAAATCATCCTGCATCCAATTGACAACTACATTGGCGAATTTATCAAGGACATCAACCGCGGCCGGGTGATCGAATCAAAATCTGTAATGACTCCCGACGACTCGGTCGACGGCCCGGAGGTACCGCACGATCTTGTACTGGAAGATGCTCTGCAGATCGTAACAGCAACAGAAAACAAGAGTGCCAATGTCGTGGACAGCAATGGCAAGACACTCGGTACCATCAGCCTGAACCAAATCGTCGATGCGATTGCAAAGCCCGATGAAACCCCTCAGACAGAAGCAAAATACTGGTAGCCTGGGAAATTAAAGAGCGCGTTGGCATGTTTTTCAATTTACAGAAGGCTTGCTTCTGTTTGATTACAGGCACTCAAATCAATTGCCTTCGCTTGTCGAACGGAACAGAAATTCGCCAATCAGCGTTTCAATTGAGAAAGCCGACTGAGTCAGTTCAATATAGTCTCCGTCGCGCAAATATTCCTCCTCGCCACCGGGTTCCAAGCCGACGTACTGAGCCCCCAGCAAACCGGACGTGAGTATCAATGCACTGGAATCTACAGGCAAATTACTGTAGCTTTTTGAAATACTCAGACTGACTACTGCGCTGTAATCGTCCGGATCAATGGTGATGCTGTCAACGCGGCCAATACCAACGCCGGCAACAGTCACGGGTGCTTTTACATTCAGTCCGCCGATATTGTTGAAACGCGCGAAAACTTGATAGTTTTCATCCAGACTGAAAAAACTGGCACGCCCGACCTGAAAAGCCAACGCGGCTACCGCCAGGATGCCGACCAGAACAAACAAGCCGACCGAGACTTCAATTGCTGAACGCTTCACGGTTTAACCAAGACGGACAAAAAAGCAGATACTGAAGTGTTAAAACTTTGCACAATCAAAATGTTACAACGGTTTATCATTATACCATGCCGTGATTACTCGTTGCGCAGATATATCAATGGCCGGTGCTTGAGTGCATTCCAGATACCCAATATTCCGAGCGTCAGCGAAATTGCCAGACTGATCAATACGGTATAGAGCACACTGGTTGGCACAAAATGCCATTCCCAGCTCATCAACACCGTCAGTACTGCCCAGGAACCAAGCGTTCCCAATGCCGAAGCAACGGCGGCCGAGATCGCACCCTGCATCAGATATTCCAGACTGTAGACAGAAAACACATAGCGTTTGGTCGCGCCAAGTGTCTTGAGCAGTACGCTTTCATAAGCCCGGCGCCGATTTTCCGAGACAACCACACCGGCCAACACCAGGATACCTGCAATAATGGTGATTGCGCTAACCCCGCGCGCCGTATCCCGGATTCTCACCATGTAGTCACCCAGCCGGCGCAAGACATCCTTGACACGTACAACTGTTATGTTCGGAAACATTGACGCAATACGATTCTGAACCTTGAACTCGTCATCGGTGGTGATGCTGGCCGTCGCAATATAGGAGTGCGGAACTTGCTGCAACGGTTCCGGCGAAAGCATAATGGCAAAGTTCAGTTGCATGGATTGCCATTCCAGCTCCCGGACATTGGCGACTTCTCCGGTGATGTCACGTCCCAGAATATTCAGGGTAATGCTGTCACCGAGCGCCAGACCGAAAGCCTCCATAACATCCGTGTGCACCGACAGCAAAGGTGTCCCGCTGTAGTTTTCCGGCCACCACTCGCCACTGACTATACTGGCATTCTCGGGCGCTGTATCGCTATAGGTGAACGCCCGGTCTCCGTCCAGGAGCCACTCGGAGTCTTCGCCCACTATTGCTTCATGCGGGTCCATCCCCTTGATTCTTGTAATTCTTCCCCGTATGAAAGGCATAACCTCCAAATCTTCTTCGCGTTCAACTCCAACTGCATCAACAAATTCATCAAACTGACTGGACTGAATGTCAACAAAAAAGAATGTCGGTGCGCGACTGGGTATCAGATTGTTGACCTGTTCATTCATATTGGACGAAACCATGGAAATGGTGATCAACACAGTCAGTCCAAGGCCGATTGCCAGCACAATATCCGAGGTGGAAGTACCCGGCCGATACAAATTGGCAATGGCGAGACGGAACACTGATGATTGGCGATTCTGAACCATTTTTGCCGACGCAATGATCAGCGAACCGATCAGGCGAAACACAACCCAGGCAATCGAGGCACTGATCACAAACCAAACCGCGAACCGCTTTTCAAAAGCGGTCGCGATTGCGATGGTCGCGAGTGTTGCGGCCAATGCAATGCAAACGACAATGTAGTGCCAGGATGGACGTTGGTAGATATTCGCAACTGCTTTGCGAAACAGCGCACCGGGCGAGGTGTTCAGTGCAGTTGCCAGTGGCCAAAGCGTAAACAGCAACGCCGTTAACAAACCGTACAGCGCGGAAATTGACATCACAAACAAATCAATTCTCAAGTCAAACGGCACGGCAAGTATCTGTTGTACCAACTGCGATACAAACACCGGCGCAAGGGCACCAATTGCGATTCCGATCACAATGGCGATACCGGACAACATAAGAATCTGCAACAAATACATTCGAAAAACCAGTTCACGCGAACCACCGATACATTTCAGAATGGCAATCGTTGTCAAACGGGTATCAAGATATGCACGTACAGCATTGCTCACACCGATGCCACCGACAAGCAAGGTCGTCAAACCCGCCAGCGAAAGCAATACTCCCAATCGTTCAACCAGTTCCTGAATGTTCGGTGCAGTGCCACTGGTGTCGCGAATCGTCCATACAGTTTCGGAAAATGCGCTCCTGATCTTTTCCAGAACCTCGGCAACACTGGCTGTCTCATTCAGGCGTAGCCGGTATTCATAGAAATTCCGACTGCCACCGACCACAAGTCCTGAACCTTCCAGTGCATCATAATGCACCAGCACCCGTGGCCAAAACCCGAACTCTCCTGAACTGCCAATTCGGTCCGACTCGCGTTCAATCACTCCGGTAACTTCAAACTGATTGTTGCCCAGGTAGATGCGACTGCCAATATCGGCATTGCCCGCTTGCACAAGTGCCGGGTCCACCAGCGCACCCCAAACTCCATCGCGAGAATCAACTGCTTCCTGCAAAACACCACCGCCGCGAATGTCCAGTGACCCGTAAAGCGGATAGTTGTCCTGTACCGCTTTGAGTTCCACCAGCGTACTCTTGTCAATGTCGGAGGGACGCATCAATGCGCGCATCTCGATGAATTCTGTCAATTCCTCCGAATTTTGTCGCAAAAACTCCAACTGCTCGTCAGTCATGCCGCGAAATTGGGTTCCCAGTGAAATATCTCCACCCAGCACAATTTGACCGTCCCGTGCAATACCGTTCAACACCGCGGCCGTAACTGTCATCACTGCGGTGATTGCGGCAACACCGACAAACAGGCAACTGACAAATATCCAAAATCCCCTGTGGCCCTGGCGAATGTCGCGTAAAGCCAGTCTGAAAGCGGTTCGTGTCATGATAGCAAGTCGGCGGCGATGCTTCTAGGGAGTCAAATCGCCGGCCGAGTTGGCGGTGATTACGCCGTCAGACAATTTGACGTTTCGACCGCACCGCTCGGCCAATTCCAATTGATGAGTAATCAGCACCAGCGTGGTCTTGTTGATTTCACAAAGATCAAACAGCAAATCCATAATTCGAACACTGTTGTCCCCGTCAAGATTGCCGGTGGGTTCATCTGCCAGAATCAGGTTGGGTTTTGTCACCATTGCACGCGCCAAAGCGACCCGTTGCTGCTCGCCGCCGGACAGTTGTCCGGGGTAATGGTCCACACGGTGCTCCAAACCAACGGTCTTCAGTTCGACGGAGGCACGTTCAAACGCCTCGGGCACACCTGCCAGTTCCAGCGGTATCGCCACATTTTCAAGCGCCGACATGGTCGGGATCAGATGAAACGATTGAAATACAATGCCAATGTTGTCCCTGCGATAGCGCGCCAGAGTATCCTCGTCCTGATCATTCAGCAACTGACCGGCAACATGAACTGTTCCACCCGTAGGACGCTCCAATCCGCCGATAATCATCATCAGCGAAGTTTTGCCGGCACCCGACGGCCCGGTAATGCTGACGCTTTCACCGGAGAGAATTTCGAGGTCGATACCGCGGAGAATATCTACTGGCCCGGCTTGGCTGTCAAGCGTGAGCCACAGACCTTCAATGGATACAATATTTGACATGGAGACTTTCGCTTGCACAAAATGACTATGTGCTCGAAAGTCTTGGAGATCTACTCAAGATTCGATTCAAATCGTTGCGTTTGAAGGCATCAACCGCCGCGTTGCATGGCAAAAAAATACGCCGATGACAAAAATTAGGGACAAAAACTTGCATATTTGAGCGCAGTTCATTTAACATTGATATTTAATATAAGTCTTGCCTACTGAATAAGCAAGTAAATTTAGCATTAGATTAATGAGAGGACTGACAATGAAATGTGGCCCGCGCGCCGCTTTATCGCTTATTCCGTACGGACTATCTTTTCTATCTGGCGCAACCAGGAGGTGCAATTATGCCTCAACTAGTTAAGCCTGTGTTCTTCCAGCGGCTCTTTTTCACCGTAGTGTTGATGATGTCGGGAAGTGCTGGTCTAGCTCAGGCACAGGTAAATTTTTATGATCAAACTCTCCGTATTGCCAGCTTTGGAGGCGACTATACGCGCAGTCAAATGCTTGCACTTGTCAGGCCATGGGAAGCGAATACCGGAAAAGCGGTTGACATGGTGGACTACATCGGAGGAATTGATGACATTCGCAATCAGGTCAATTCGGCAAACGTCAAATGGGATGTTGTTGATATGGAATATTCAGACTTGATTGCAGCTTGCAATGAGGGTTTGCTTGAATCAGCAGACCAGGGAATTCTGAAAGACGGCATGGACGGTACTTCGATTACGGATGACATTCCACAGGAATACTTTCACGAATGCGGATATCCAAGCATGGTCTGGTCCACAGTACTGGCTTACGATACAGAAGCGTTTCCCGAGGAGAAGCCGGCTACTGTTGCTGACTTTTTCGATGTTACCAAGTTTCCCGGCAAACGCGGGATGCGCAGAGATCCCAGAGGTTTGCTTGAATGGTCATTAATGTCCGGCGGTGTTGCGCCGGGCGATGTGTATTCCGTACTTTCGACACCACAAGGCGTGCAGTTTGCGTTTGATCTCGCGGACAAGCTCAAGCCGCATATTCAATGGTGGACCACCGGCACGGAGTCAATACAGCTATTGACTGAAGGACATGTAGCGATGACATCTGCATGGAATGGTCGCCTTTACCGACCGATTGTCGATCAAGGCTTTCCGATTGAAATCGTTTGGGACGGTCAACTTTGGGAAATTGAGTACTGGGCCATACCCAGGGAAACACCCCGGATGAAAAACGCCTTGGACTTTGTCAGCTTCGCAACTCAGTCCGAAAACATGGCAGAGGTAGCCAAGTACATCCCGTACGGACCGGTACGCAAATCGTCCGAACCGCTCGTCAATGAGGACGTCAAGCCATATCTGCCAACATCCAACATGTCAAATTCATTGCGCGTAGACTCTGAGTGGTGGGCGCAGAATATGCCACACATTCGCGTTACATTCGAAGAATGGCTGAAGCCGAAAGCGACCGACTTGGAACGCAATGTCCGATTCTGAATTGAGAGGAAAATAAATTATGAAAGGACCACAAATTGAAAAGACGATTTTCTGGGTTTCACTGATCGTGATTGGCGCACTGGTAATTCCGTTGATCATTGCACCGGAAGCCGGTCAGAATATTCTGGGAAAACTGCTTAACTTGACCACAGGAAAACTGGGCTGGACCTACCTGTGGTTTACCATCGGTGCGTTCGGTATTCTTCTGTACTTTGCACTTGGGAGATATTCTCATATCAAATTCGGCGGACCCGAGGCCGAGCCCGACTTCTCTTTGCCTAGCTGGATTGCCATGCTGTTCTGTGCAGGAATTGGTGCTGCGGTGATGTACTGGGGAACCATTGAATGGGCGTACTACTACACTGGCCCGCCGTTCGGCATTGAGCCCAAATCTACACAAGCTGCTGAATGGGCTGCGATGTACGGCATGTTTCACTGGGGATTTACCGCTTGGGCGGTGTACTGCATTCCTACTTTGCCGCTCGCCTATTTGCTATGGAATCGAAAGCGTGCGGTGTTGCGTCTTTCGGCCGCCTGTTCCGGTTTGATCGGTCGCAAGGCAGCGGACGGCTGGATTGGAAAAATTATCGACGTCCTGTTTATGTTCGGCCTGATTGGAGGTGTCGGAACATCCATGGGACTCGGAACGCCAATGCTGTCGGCTGGTATCGCGGAATTGTTCGGTGTTGAACGGTCATTCTTGCTCGATGTGATTGTCGTGATCATCTGGGCGATTATTTTTGGTGCCAGTGTTTACTCCGGACTGGAGAAAGGCATCAAGCGATTGAGCGACCTGAATCTGATTCTGATTGTCGTGATTCTGGGCTTCACATTCCTGTTCGGTCCAACTGTGTTCATACTCAGTTCTTTCACGAACAGCATTGGATTGCTTACACAGAATTTTATTCAGATGAGCTTCTGGATGGATCCTGTTGCAAAAGGCGGCTTTCCGGAAGGGTGGACGATCTTCTATTGGGCGTGGTGGATCGCATATGCCCCGTTCATGGGACTGTTCGTTGCCCGTATCTCGCGCGGCCGTACGATTCGTCAAGTCATTGTCGCAGAAGTGGTCGGCGGTTCATTCGGGTGCTGGATCTTCTTTGCGATTCTTGGCAATACAAGCATGTACTACGATCTGAACGGGATTGTTCCGGTGTCTACCATCCTTGCTGATGTTGGTGCTCCCGAAGCCATCGTAGCGACCATTACTGCACTGCCTATGGGAGCCCTGGTTCTTGTTGTGTTTGTTGTACTCGCTTTTGTTTTCGGTGCCACTACACTGGATTCATCTGCGTTTACTCTTGCTTCGGTCGCGACCGAAGAGCAAGAAGACGCGGCGGTTGAACCGGCGCGCTGGCATCGATTGTTCTGGGCGTTTGTACTTGCAGGTGTTTCGCTTTCACTCATGTATCTGGGTGGATTGAAACCACTGCAAACCGCGTCAGTGGTTGTCGCACTGCCATTAATGGGTGTGCTGGCTATCATGGTCTGGTCATTCAAAAATTGGTTGGCCGAAGACCATGGCACTCATCCAAAGGGAGAAGCAGACAAGACAATCGTAGTAGGCGATCCGAATTGATTGTTGCTTTCAATCAGTAATTCAACTAACTTGCCGGTCACCGAATCTTTATTCGGTGCCCGGCACTTATGGCTTCCTGATGTTTCTACCCGTCTGATTTATCATTGAAGCACCTGTTCAAGCGCAATAGCTTGCTATGGTTCGGTACATTCGCGTGCCTGGTCGGGTTGTTGTACCCTGCCGAGACGCTTGGCAAAGAATTGCGAATTCTTGCTGTAGGCGACAGTTTGTTTGCCGGATACGGATTGAAACAAGGCGAGGGATTTACTTCACAAATGGAAATCGCATTGCGCGATGCAGGCCATTCCGCAACGGTTGTTAACGCAGCTGTGTCCGGAGACACCACCAGTGGCGGGCTTGCGAGACTAGAGTGGCTCCTGGGCGATCCGTATGATGCAGTCATATTGTTTCTGGGCGCAAATGACGCACTGCGCGCAATTCCGGTCGAATTGGTTAGCAACAACCTGCGAGCAATGCTTGAAATCCTGGTATCCAGACAAATCCCGACACTTTTCGTGGGTATGCGTGCTCCCAGAAATCTGGGACCGCAGTACGTAGAAGAGTTTGATGCGGTATACACGAAGCTGGCGGCAGA
Organism: Arenicellales bacterium; assembly: GCA_965200765.1. GTDB lineage: Bacteria > Pseudomonadota > Gammaproteobacteria > Arenicellales > JAJDZL01. The sequence goes on along the minus strand of OZ241380.1, from coordinate 2,938,090 downwards.
TTTTGATGTGGTTTTCTATCCCTTCTTTCTTGAAGGTGTAGCGACTGACCTGAGTTTGAATTTGGAAGACGGCATTCACCCGAATGCTGAAGGCATCGCAGTCATTGTGGAAAAGATTTTGCCCTATGCAGAAGAACTGGTGCAGCAAGCATTGACAAAATCGTAAGTTCATTTTCCAAAAAACGTGCATAAATTGTCCGATTGCATTGCAACGGGTTTATAATTCCATTGGACTATCAATTCACTTACCTGTTTCACTCAAACAAATATACGTAGACAATGAAACGAACGATTACTATTCTTGCATTTGTTTTGGCGGCCATGACTTATGGATGTGGCGGTGGTAGCGGCGACAGCGAAACCAGTACAGCCGAAGGACCGCCTAGTCCGGATAGTCCCAGAGCACACCAAGGGCAGGGCGTACCCTTGACACTATTCGGTTCCGGTCGAAATCTGAGGAATCAGCCCGGTGCCGAAGATGCAGAGTATCAAGAATACCTGCTCTGGAGAGAATGGCAAGAATACCAGCGGTATCAGAACTGGCGACGGCAACAATCGAAAAGCGAAGCAGATCAAGGCGGTGAACAACAGGAAGCAAGTGATCAATAGTTTGCAACTGTTTTAGCTACAACAATTCCCAAGAAATTATCTGCCCAGATTACTGTCAGTGGCATCACGTTGTGACCGATTACGGTTACTTCGCGCTTGCTTTACTTACTCAAAGGAGTAATTGAGCCAGCCTGCCATCTACACATGTAATCATGCCTTGATACTTGAAATGCTTTACGATTGCGTCTTGCGAGCTACGGTCCAAAGCAAATTGACAGAGGTCTTGTTCGCGGAATTGAGGCATCCATCAAGCCGAGGAAAATGCCCATACAAATTGGGTACCTCTCATCCTTGTGACTTCAATTCATTTGACACAACCGGAGGGTCAAACCATATTCGATTTGAAATTCACATCTATGTTTGATATTATTTTGGGCAACGAAACTCAGTAAATTGGCATTGAACACAATTCAAAACTAAATGAAAAGTGCGCAAGCAAGCATCACAATACCTGACGAACTACTATGCCACGTAAAGAAAATTATCGAGAATCTGTTGGTAAACCTTCTCCACGGCCATCTCCCCCTCCACCGAAACCGGGTCAGCGCAGGCCAAAGAGAGATAAAAATCTCGTTAAAGCCGTTTAATGGTGCCTATGCAACGCTTGCATAGGCTAAAACTCACTTTCAGTTTGAAACCAACAAAGCGGCGAAGTGAAGATGTTTATTTAATAATATCAATAACTTACAACAGTTATAGTTGTAGTTTCCAGTGACTGCTGAGCATCGGAATGTGGACGAATCCTGATTAAGACTCCATTTGCATGGTACAAACCAACTTCTAACTCAATCAAAACCGAAGAAGTAACACTTAGGCGATACGGTCGTAGATTGTTGTCGCCAACACTTCCGCTTTCTCGGCCGAAGCACCTTCACTGGCAGTGACAATAATCAAAGTACTGTCACCCTCTTCTTTGACTGTAACCAGAAACTGCTCCTTGTCGCCGACTTTGTCTGTTTTCCGTCTCCAGAAGCTCTGTTCCTCTTTCTTCACGATCGCATAGTAACTGATAATGTAAGTGCCTGTACTACGATCCCAATCTTCCACCTCAATCCCGGATGCTTCCAGTGACCGTCCCACGAGTTCCCAGGTTTCGTCGAAACTGTCAAATACTTGAATCGCAAGATTCCCATCCGCGTCCCGTGTCATATTCTTGCGTGCTTCCATAGCATTTGCCAAACTTGTGGTTCCTTCCGGGTCGCGCAGATAATGTGTCAGCAAGTAGAAGCGCAAACGTGTCAAAAATGCACGACCTGAATCGAAGTCAACATCTACATTCAAACTGGTTGTGGGTCTTACCTCCAAAACGCTATCTGATACTTGTACCACATGAAGACGCTCAACCGTTCCGGAATACGCACTGAACCCTACTCGCTCTGACAGCGAAGGCTTGGTTCCAATTGCAACATTCTCAACTTCAATTGTCCGGGCATCTTGGTCTACATCGCCGACCACGACTCCCATGTCATTCAATACCAGCAACAATCGATTCCAGGCTGATTCAAAATCTTCATCAACTATTCGCATTCGAACACCCGCATCAATCGTTTCGTAAGTGGTAACCTGAAAAATTCCCTCACCGTTCAGTTTTGCTTCTCTGTACTCTTGGGAATCCATGCCAATGCCACTCTCCATCGCCTTGAATTCCTGATATTCTTCAAAACGATTCCAGGCTTCAAGTCTTCGAATACTTTGAACCGAAGCAGTTTCGATTGCTTCCGGATTATCAGCCGTGGCCGCAGGTACCGTCAACTGATCGTCCTGTGAAATCGGGCTCAGTCCCGGCGGCACTTCCAATGGATCCAATATTGTGGACGATGGAAGCAACGATATATTCCGCCCGCCAACATCGGCACATCCGATCATTGCAATTGCAACCAGTGCAAGCACTCCGGTCGCCGACATTGAAAAATCTTTTCGCATTGATTGATTTTTGGTTTTCATGCAAGGAAATCTCTAAGTGATATGTCTCAAAATTCCGTCCAGTTCGTCAAGACTATGATAGCGTATTCTGATATAGCCCTTGCCACCATTGTCTTTAATCGAAACTGGCGCGCCTATTTTATCTGATAATTCAACCTCCAGATTTACAATATCTTTATCTTGAACCGGGCTGGAAGTCTTTTTCTTGGGAGGAGAACTTTGCCACCGCCTGACCAGCTCCTCGGTTTGCCTCACCGACAACCCATTGTCCACAATAATTTCGGAAGCTCTGGCTTGGTCATCTGCTTGTGGCAGTGATAACAGCACCTTTGCATGACCGGTATCAATCTCGCCGTTGAACAATCGGTCCAACGCAGGTTCAGCGAGATGCAATAGCCGCATCTGATTCGAAATGGAGGCGCGTGATTTACCAATGCTGTCAGCGATTTGCTGGTGAGTCATTTTGAACTCTTCTACCAGGCGCTTGAGCCCGCGTGCTTCTTCAACCGGATTCAGATCTTGCCTCTGCATATTCTCAATCAACGACACCGCGAGCTTATCGTCATTCTCAAACTCCCGAACAGAAACCGGAACCTCTGTGTACCCGGCCAGTTGCGCAGCTCGCCAGCGGCGTTCTCCTGCAATGATTTCGTAGCGGTCATCTTCCGGAATCTGTTGCGCCACAATCGGCTGAATCATACCGAAACTGCGAATTGACTCCGCCAGTTCTTCCAGCGATTGATCATCCATGTCCTGGCGCGGCTGGTATCGGCCCGACTTCAGCTTGTCAATTGAAATCATGCGAACATTCAGGTCGCCACTGACATCCTCATTCAATGCGCCAATCTCAACATTGTCAAACAAGGCTTCCACCCCGCGTCCAAGTTTACTCTCTGTCATCGTTGCCCCTCCTTGCTGATGAGCTCTCCTGTGAGTGCAATATAAGCCGCCGCACCCGTGCAGTTTCGATCATAATCCAGTATGGACAAGCCGTGACTTGGTGCCTCCGCCAAGCGAACATTTCTGGGAATGATCGTTCGATATACCATATTTCCAAAGTGTTGAAGCAATTGGTCGGACACTTCACAACACAAATTATTGCGACGATCATGCATGGTGCGCAAAATACCATCCACTTTCAGCTTGGAATTTGCTGATGATTGTACTCTTCTGACGGTATCCAGCAGTTCAACCAGTCCTTGAATCGCAAAGAACTCGCACTGTGCCGGAATCATCACACTGTTCGCAGCAACCAGCGCATTGAGCGTAAGTATATTCAGCACCGGAGGACAGTCCACCAAAATATAGTCGTATTGGTCGCGAACATTGGCGACTGCATCTTTCAAGCGAGTTTCTCGCCCCGTCATGGTCTGCAATTCAACTTGGGCACCAACCAGTTTTTTGTTTGAAAATACTCCGTCCAGTCCATTTTCCATCTCTCGTATGGCATCTTCTAAAGTATTTGTTCCAATCAGAACTTCGTAAATCCCGATGTCCACCGTGGACGGCACGATGCCCAAACCACTGGTTGTATTCGCTTGCGGGTCGAGATCAATCAGCAAAACTTTTCTTTTCGCACGCGCAAAGGAAACCGCCAGGTTAATACCGGTTGTTGTCTTCCCTACACCGCCCTTTTGATTGGCGATTGCAATCATCTCGCTCATTCAATCAATCTTTGTATTCAGTATTTGTTTTTGCTGGATCGTTACCAAAGTTCTCTGCGCTTCAAGACCTGGTACTGCTGTTTTGTGCACTGCAACCGAAAAATCCTTGCCAATTTCTGAAATTTCTTTCGCAGGATAGCGGCCTTTCATAGCCAGGATTATTCCATTGCTTCGCAACAAAGGCATACCGAGTTCAACCAGTGCTTTCAGAGAACCCAATGCACGAGCTACAGCAGTATCGAATCTTTCACTGGTCTCGTAGTGCTCGGCCCGGCAATGCACCGCAGTAACATTTTTCAATGCCAGTTCTGCAATCAGATGCCGAACAAAGCGAATTTTCTTCAAATTTGCATCAAGCAGACATACCTGCAGGTCGGGACGGCTCAATGCCAGCGGCACACCGGGAAATCCGGCACCGGTGCCGATGTCCACTACTCTTGGACCCTGTACAAATCCGGCGATTGACAGGCTGTCAAGCACATGCTTTGCAACCATAGCCTCCGGATTGCGAACTGCGGTAAGATTATACGAGCGATTCCAGTTCGACAATAGTTCAATATGTCGGCGACAAGCTGGCAGAATTTGCTCTGCATTCGCTACTTCCAATTCTGCCATCCCGACTCTGAGTTGTGCATTGATTTTGTCGCGTTGCAACACGTAATGCTCGGGTGAACTGCCAATGCCCTGATGTTGCATAAGCAAATTCACCCCGGAGCAACTAAGCGGCCCGCAACAAATTGTTTTTCTTCAAATGCACAGTCAGAATAGAAATTGCTGCCGGTGTAATGCCTGGTATCCGCGAAGCGACACCCAAATTGACCGGTTTGTACTCGGCAAGCTTTTGCTGTGCTTCGTTGGACAGTCCATGTACCTGTGAATAATCGATCTCTGCTGGCAATGCAATGGTGTCATGTTGCAACGCTTTCGCAACAGCTGCATTCTGTCGCTTGATGTAGCCGTCGTAACGGGCCTGGATTTCGAGTTGTTCGGCTACTGCCCGGTTCGAAACAGTCGCACCCGAGCTTGGAATGGAGGCAATTTTTCCATAACTGATTTCCGGGTCGCGCATCAGGTCGAACAACGTTGTATCCGGCTCCGGAACTCGATTGAAAATCTCCATTGCATCTTGCTCACTCAGTTTGCAGGCGGCAAAACGAAGATTTTTCAGGCGATTCGTTTCCGCTTCGATCAACTGTTTTTTCTTGCTGTAGGCATTCCATCGCTCTTCGGACACGAGACCCAGCTTGTATCCGGTTTCTGTCAGACGCAGGTCGGCATTGTCTTCGCGAAGCATCAGACGGAATTCAGCTCTCGACGTAAACATCCGATATGGTTCGTCGGCTCCGCGCGTAACCAGATCGTCAATCAGCACACCGATGTACGCTTCGTCGCGTCTTGGCCACCAAGGTTCCTGCCCGGTCACCAATCGACTTGCATTCAGACCGGCAACCAGTCCTTGACAGGCCGCCTCTTCATAACCGGTTGTTCCATTGATCTGCCCCGCAAGAAACAATCCTTCCAGTTTTTTTGATTCAAGTCCCGGAGTCAGGTCGCGCGGATCAAGGAAGTCATACTCAATTGCGTATCCGGGTCGGGTCAAGACTGCATTTTCAAAACCTTGAATCGTACGAACAAATTTCCACTGCACATCGAATGGCAGACTGGTTGATATTCCGTTCGGGTAAATTTCAATGCTGTCCAGTCCTTCTGGCTCAACGAATATCTGGTGCGAGTTTCGGTCCGGGAACCGTACGATTTTGTCTTCAACGGATGGGCAGTATCGGGGGCCAACAGAATCTATGACACCGCCGTACAACGGCGAGCGATCCAACGCTCCGCGAATGACATCGTGAGTCTGTTCATTGGTGCGAGCAATATGGCATGAAACTTGCCGGGGATGCTCTTCTGCACTTCCAAGAAAGGAGAATACCAGTGTTGGTTCATCGCCGGGTTGCTCTTCCAGAACCTCATAATTGATTGTGCGACTGTCAATTCTTGGCGGGGTGCCGGTTTTCAAACGTTCCACGTGGAACATCATGTCGCGCAACCGCTCGGCCAGACGATTGGAAGGCGGGTCGCCGGCGCGTCCGCCGTGGAATGAAGACATTCCTACATGCAACACGCCTCCAAGGAAAGTGCCCGTCGTCAACACTACCGCCTGGGCGCGTACAACAATGCCAATCTTGGTCACGATTCCAGCCACTTTGTTGTTCTCGACCACCAGATCCTCAACTTCCTGCTGAAGAACAGTCAAGTTTTCCTGCTGTTCCAGTATGGTACGAACCGCTTTTTTGTACAGCAGACGATCAGCTTGCGCACGCGTAGCCCTGACTGCCGGACCTTTGCGAAGATTGAGTCGACGAAACTGTATACCGCTACGATCAATGGCATGCGCCATCAATCCGCCCAGCGCATCAATTTCCTTCACGATGTGTCCCTTGCCGATGCCACCGATGGCCGGATTGCAGGACATTTGTCCAATGGTATCTATGTTCTGGGTAACCAGCAAAGTCTTTCTTCCCAAACGCGCGCACGCATAGGCGGCTTCAGCCCCTGCGTGGCCGCCGCCGACAATGATTACGTCAAACAATTCAGGGTGATTCATCGTTGTTCGCTTTATTGATAATAGTAGTCGTACTTAGTAATGTATGTCGTTCATAAAGTCCCAGGCTTCTTCCTGCGTGAGCTTGTTACCATCGGGAAATCGAATACACGTATAACGTTAAAGTCCTTCCGATTGCCACGCCATCAGCTGACAAGCACTTCATCAAGTTCCATCCTGGAAACATCAGTATAGTTGTCGCTATCTGGCAACCTGTACGCATATTGATTGTGCGACTGTCAATTCTCGACTGTGTGCCATTTTTCAAATGTTCCACGTGGAACATCAAGTCGCACAACCGCTTGGGCGCATGCAACAATGCTACCGACAATGATTACGTCAAACAATTCAGGATGATTCATTGCTACTCGCTTTATTGATAATAGTAGTCGTACTTGGAATGTATGTCATTCGTAAAGTCCCAGGCTTCTTCCTGTGTGAGCTTGTTACCATCGGGAAATCGAATACGCGTGTAAAGTCCTTCCGATTTCTGCGCCATCAATTGTGCAAGCACTTCATCGAGTTCCGTCCTGGAAACATCGGTATAGTTGTCGCTATCTGGCAACTTGTACGCATACGCCGCCTGACCATCCGCTTTCGTAAACAGTATATCCACGACATAACGGTTCAACGTGCTTCTTTCCGGTCGCAGGACCAGCTGATAGTCATGCTCCAGCTTCACAAGCCGCGATTTCAGACTTTGTGCCACCTCGCGATCTGCGGCAGCAATCTCCTGCAACTCGGCCAGTTCCGCAAGGCGCAACTGATACGCCGCCTTCAGTTGATCCAATTCCTGTTCCGAGCGTTGTCGGGCCTGCGTCTGCTCCTCGCTTTCAGATTCAAGCTGGGCAATTACGATTTCCTGTCGCTCCGAAGTAGCACTCAACTGCTCAAGCAGATTTCGCAACACTTCCATGCTTGCCAGCTGCTCCTGCTTGAACTGCTCCAGTAATTCTACCTCGCGTTGACTTTCGTTGTAAAGCGATGTCAGTGAACCGAGTTCGCGGGAAAGCCGGTCGATTTCAGCCTGGGCACTTTTGATGGCACTTTGTCGCGTCTCCAGTTGTTGCTGAAGGCGTTGCAAGGATTGAGCCATCTCGACACGGTCCAAAGCAAGTTTTTCAATTTGCGTGCGCTGGGCTTGTTCCGAGCGCGTCTTCTGCCGTAATTCGGAGGTGCTTTGTTCAAGTCTGCCTTGCAATTGCTCTGCCGTGGAAAGTTGCTCCAGCAAATCTGCATCAAGCGACGCAATTTGTGTTCTTTGCTCGGAGATTACAGTTTGGTTTTGCAGTTGCAATCGTTCCAAACCTGTGATCTGGTTCAACACCTTGTCCAGTTCTTCTCTTTGCTGCTGATATGCAAGTTCAAGCTTTTGAAGACTGACATTTGCAGAATTCAAGGCATTCTGGGCATTTTCCAGGTCTTTTTGCCTTTCAGCGTTTTCCACTTCCAGTCTGGTTTGCTCCTGGTTGCGAAATTCAATCAGATCCTGAAGGTCGGTGATTACCTGATTCATGGAAGCCATCTGATTCGCCAAACCTTTACGCTCGCCGCGCAGTTCCGCGACAGCCTCCTGCAATGAATCAACTTCATTTTCCAGTTCAATCTCCTTGGCCTGCAATATGGCCTGGACATTCAGAAGGCGACTCACTTCTGTTTCCAATTCCTCGATCTTTACGCCGCGGGATTCTGATTCCCCTCTTGCATTGGCCAGCAGATCCGTAAGTTCATCAACAGAAGACTGCAATTGGGCGGTCCCGGCAACCAGTGTCAATTTTTCACCTTCGAGCTCCTGAATTCGAACAACACCCGATTGAGCTTCTGTTTGAAACAACTGTCTCTGACCGTGCGTTAGTGACAATAGACCGGACAAGTCAGCAACAGTCATTTGCAGATTTTCAAAACTCTGCGCCAACGCTTCATTGCGTCCCTGGAGTTCCTGCAACTGCTCGGCGCGCGATGCAGATTCGCTACGCGACACTTCAAGCAAATGGTTCAGCTCGGCAACGGATGATTCCAAAGTTGCGACTCCCTCAATTAACGTAGCCTTTTCCGACTCCAGAGATTCAATCTGCACACCCCTTTGCACAGACTCTTGCTGGAACTGCTCCCGTTGCACTTCCGCTTGGGAAAGCAGTACTGACAATTCGTCGATTGTGCTTTTCAGACTTGTTGCCTCTTCGGACAAATTTCCAAGAAGTGTTTCAAGTTCTGTGATACGAACGCCGCGGGTTTGGGCGTGTTCCCTGAAAATTTCCCTTTGCTCCTGGGTGGCGGCCAGTGTTGCGGACAATTCGTCAACAGTATCGTTCAACTTCGCTGTTTGTTCCGCCAGCGCGGTATTCAGTTCCTTTGCCGAAGACTCGGATTCAAGAGTTACAGTCAAATCGCTTGCCAGCTGAATATTTCGCAACATGAATACCAGAGTCGCCATCAGGAACGTCATGACCACGACCATCATGATGTCCGTAAATGACGGCCAGACACTTTCATCCGAATGACTGGCCTGGGTGGCGCGATGTACGCGCAGATCAACGAATCCGTCGTTTGTGTTCATGTCTGTCAGCTAGTCTGAATCGCCCCGCAAACGAAAACCGTCTCGCAAAATTTGACGAATATCGTTGAGCATCTCCAGATTTTGAGTCATCAACTGTTCAATATTCGCTACATTCTGGTCCTGCTTTTCCATCAGATTGTGCATCAACCGTATTGAAGCCTCAAAGTCTTTGATCATTTCATTGGTGCCGACGAGCATTTCGCTCATGCTCTGCTCCGGGCTTTTCAGTGCAACCTGATATTGCGGAATGAGCACGGTGGCGGTCACATGTTCGATTTGACCCAGTATGCTTGATTGCCGGTCCAGTAGTCGCAGATAGAAAAAAGCAAATACAAAATAAGCCAGAATGGCGGTCATGGTCGTGGACAATGCAGTTGACATGCCATGGATCACCATATTCAGTCCGGCAACGCTTTCGGTTTCTGTGATCGCAGTGGAGGCACCGAGCAACGCGACTGTGAGCGATACAATCGTCCCGAATACGCCGGTAAGGATAAGAATATTGTTGACAAACTTTGGAAAGCTGGCCCGGGTGGTTTCCTGCGCCAGCAATGTTGCGGCCAGTGCGTTGTGATTGATTTCAGTTCTGGCATTGTAGAATTCAATCAATGTCCTGTGACGCGCACCAAGTATCGAACCCTCTGTCAATTCGAGTATTTCACTTTCACTTGAAGAGGCCGATGCCTTGGCCTGGAAATTGTCAATAATCTGTTGCTCTTTGCCGTAGTTGAAAAACAATTTGGCCACTTGAACCAATCCGGCGAAGAACAGAATCACAATTGAGCTGTTCACCGCCAAGCCCACATTGGTGATCTGGTTTTCAAAATAAAGACTGTAAAGATAATCGCTTTGCCAGAATATCAATCCGGCAAACACAATCACCATAGTCAGCATGACAATGTAATTTCGTGACGCGTAATTCAAGTTCACTATGCTGGACTCCCTATGGCATTCCAAGAAGAACAATTTGTTTATGGTTTTCTTTCAATTCAAAATCCTGTATATATGCTGTAATATCAAGTTGTTTATTTTCCAATACAAAAATTGGAAAATATTTCACCCAGCAATTCATCCGGCGACACCAACCCGACCACTTCACCCAAGGTATCCTGCGCATCGCGCAAATCCTGCGCCATCAATTCACCGGCGCGTCCATTGACAAAAGCCTTCTGTGCATTATCAACGAATTGAAGTGATTTCCGGATGGATTCAATATGTCTGCGCCGCGCCAGAAACAAACCTTCCTCTTCAGTTGAAGTTCCTGCAAACCTTTGAATTTGTTGAATTAATTCATTCATACCAGTTCCATGTTTGGCGGAAACATAGAGTTTCCCGCAATCCTGATTTGACGTATTATTTTCTGAATTCATACCAGTCAAGTCCGCTTTGTTTCGTACTTCAAACAGCTTCGAATGGTCCAGACGGTCCATAAATTGCTGGTCATCTTCTGTAATTCCCTTGCTGTCGTCTATCGTGTAAAGGATTAGATTTGCCTTGTCAATTGCTTCCCACGCGCGCCGAACCCCCTCCGCTTCCACAACATTGCTTGTCTCGCCGAGCCCGGCGGTGTCCGTAAAATGCACTGGAAGACCATCCAGATTGACAGTGATATCAATGGAGTCGCGGGTTGTGCCTGCAATCGGGGTTACAATTACTCGTTCTTGACCGGCAAAGCGATTCAGCAAACTGGACTTGCCGGCATTGGGCAGACCCGCAATCACCACGCGCAATCCTTCGCGAAGCAAGCTGCCCCGAGTCGCTTGATCACTCAATTTTTTTAGCTTTTTTCGTATTGTTTTCAATGAGTTAGCCAATTCCTGATTCTGCAGAAAATCAATTTCTTCCTCTGGAAAATCAATTGCTGCCTCGACATACATCCTCAGTTTTGTCAGCAAGTTCATAATGTGATGAATTTTTTCGGAAAACTCCCCCTGTAGCGACCGCATTGCTGACAATGCCGCCGATGCAGTTGAACTGTTGATCAGGTCAGCAATTGCTTCCGCCTGGGCAAGATCCAGTTTACCGTTCAAGTACGCTCGCCGGGTGTATTCTCCCGGATCGGCCGTTCGGGCACCTTGCTCAATCACACTCTGAAGGAGCAAATCAAGCAGTACCGGACCGCCATGGCATTGAATTTCACACACATCCTCGCCGGTGTAGGAATTGGGCTTCGGAAAGTACAATGCAATTCCTTCATCAATAACCCGACCAGAATTGTCGTAAAACTTGCAAAACATCGCTTGTCTCGGAGTCAGGTCGCGCGCTGTTATATTGCGCAAGATACTGGCTGATTTTCTACCTGATATCCGAATTATACCAATTCCCCCGATACCGGCCGGGGTTGCGATAGCAGCAATCGTATCGATTGATGTTGCAGGTCGGGGCAAATTTGAGTTTTGGCTACCCATGATTGATGAGCGGCCCATGGCCGAATTGCTAGGTCGCCGTCGCTTCAAGCCTGCGCATGATATACCACTGCTGGGCGATGGACAGCAAATTGTTAATCAGCCAATAAAGCACCAGACCTGATGGAAACCACAGGAAAAACACAGTGAACACAATCGGCAAGCTCATCATGATATTTCTCTGCATTGTATCCAATGGCGTAGGGTTCAAGAAGTGCTGTGCGAACATGGAAGCACCCATCAGGACCGGTAGCACGTAGAACGGGTCGCGCTGCGAGAGATCCTGAATCCAGAAAATAAAAGGCGCCTGGCGTAGTTCAACGCTTTCCAGCAAGACCCAGTAAAGTGCAATAAAAACAGGTATTTGAATCAAGATCGGCAAGCACCCGCCCAACGGATTGATTTTTTCTTTCTTGTAGATTTGCATCATTTCCTGATTCATCTTCTGCTTGTCGTCGCCGAACCGTTCTTTCAGTGTTTTCATTCTGGGTTGCAGTTTTTTCATCTTGGCCATTGATTTGTAACTGGTAGCTGAAAGCGGGTAGAACACCAGTTTGACCAGTAATGTCAGCAGAATAATGGACCAACCCCAGTTACGAACATAGTCATTGATTCGGTCGAGAACCCAGAAAAGCGGTGACGATATAGGAGTCAGCCAGCCATAGTCCACCGTTAAAATCAGACCCTCGGCAGGTTCCTTGATTCTTCGTTGTTCTTTCGGACCCGCATAAAGCTTGGACTTGACTGTACCGGTAGTGCCCGATGGTATTTCCACCGGTGCATTCGCCACATATCCGGCCTGATAACGAGCCTTGCCCGTTCCACTGTTCAGTGTCTTCGTATAAAGGCGAATCGGTACGCCCTTTTGCGGAAGCCATGCTGTGACGAAGTAGTGCTGTAGCATGGATACCCACCCGGAACCGGTATCCAAAGACAAGTCGTTGCTACGCATGTCATCGTAGTCAACTTTGTCGTATTTTTCTTCCTGTGTGTAAATGGCCGCTCCCCGATAGCTGGGCAAAGCCTGAAATATAAAAAAGCCGGTGCCTTGCGAAGCTGTTTCGGTACTCAGGAATTGTCCGTACGGATAACCTCGCCACAATTGCTGACTGTTATTGGTAACAAAGAATTCAACATCAATCAGATAGCTATCGCGGTAAAAAGTGTAGATTTTTTGATACTCGACACCGTCCGGAGAGGTCCAGTTCAACGGAACCTGAATCGATTCGTCGGAGTCCCCCAATTCGTAAGAAAGTCGGGATGCCTGGAATTCGGTCTGATGATTTGGAAATTGGCCGCCGGATGTGCCGACAAGTCCGGACTGTGCAACCAGCAGATCTACACCGTCGTCCTGCAACAGGCGAAACGGAATTTCTGGTGCTTCGAGTTCGATTGGATATTTTCGAAGCCGAACATCACGCAATTCACCGCCATAGGTGTCAATTGTCGCCATCAACAGGTCGGTTTGCACCTGAACACGATTTCCGGACTCGAGATAGAGACTGGCAGTTGGTTGACCTGTTACAGTGGGTGCAACCGGCAAATCGGAAACTGCCGGGATTTCATCAGATTGAGGAGCAGGCCGTGGAGTTGTCTGAGGAGTCGGTACAGCAGGTGCCGAGGGCAACTCGGTCGTTCCGACTGTGGCCAATTGTTGTTGTACTTTCTTTTCGTTGTCGTAGTCCACCCAGGCCATCCAGATCAACAGCAGGACCAGCCCCAATGAAATTGACAGAATTGCGCGTTGAAAATCCATTGTTACTGACTGTCTCCCGGCACCGGGTCATACCCTCCTTCACACCATTGATGACAACGCGACAAACGACGCACAGCAAACCACGAACCTTTCAGGGGCCCGTGCAGCTCAATCGCCCGAATCGCATAGCTGGAGCAAGTCGGATAAAACCGACAGCAAGGCCCGATAAAAGGACTGATTGCGTACTGATAGGCCCGAATCAGGGCGATCAGGACTTTGCGCATTTTTTGATCACTGCGCGAAACAGGTTCAACAAACTGGTGCGGAGTTGCTGATTCGAGACACCATCGCAATCCTTTCCTGCGATCACAATCACATTCATGTTCTGGAACATGGCCTGGTTGACTCTGAAGGTTTCTCTCACTTGCCGCTTAATCCGATTACGTCGCACTGCTTTTTTCGCAGCTTGTCGCGAAACTACAACACCCAGGCGCGCATCGCTATCGTACTTGTCACAATGAACGAGTACCCGAAACAAATTGTTGGATACAGTGCGATTGCGCCGGAACACCTTGCGAAAATCTGCATTGGTCAGCAACCGTGCAGATTTGGGCAAGCGGTTATCCGTGCGAGTCGGCGTGCGATGGTCATGCACTCAGTTTGGTGCGTCCCTTGGCGCGCCGCGCATTGATGATGGCTCTGCCGCTTCGTGTACGCATTCGCGCTCGAAATCCATGCTTGCGCTTGCGTTTCAGATTACTTGGTTGATAAGTAGGTTGCATTTTCTATGCTTTAAGTTGTTGATTTGTAAACAAAATTTTCACAGACACCGGAATATCATGCGGGCCTTGCATGATCAACTGCCGTTGAAACCCAAAAGTATTTAAACGCACGATTATAAACAAACCGCAGACAAATCGGGAAATTTTCACCAGTTCTCGCGATTGAAAAAAAATTGTTGAAAAATGCGTCGCGTTCGGTCAAACTGTATACCCGGCTACCAGGTTTCAATATCCCTGAATTCGGAATTTGAGGATGACGATCTCCTCTGCATGATTCCCGCAATGGAATCGCTCATACGAACAAACAATAGCCAAGAATTTTTTTGAAATGCCACAATCATCAATTTGGACTAACTGTCTTACCCGTCTTGAATCGGAGCTATCCGAACAAGAAATCAATCAATGGCTTCGTCCACTGGACTCTGAGTTCGAAGCCGGTGTATTGCACCTTTACACACCGAACCAATACGCCTTGACGGCTATCAATGAGAAATATTTGAATTTGATCGCCGATACCGCCAGTTCATTGAACGGAACCCAGATCGAGGTTGAACTGAAAGTCAGCAACACCAGACGAGGCAGAAATGTTGCCCAACATGGAAACTTCGTGAAAAGTGACAAAAGAACGCAGACCAAGGAGCAAAATACCCAGGTTTTCGGCTTTACACCGTTGAGTGACGAATTCACCCTCGCCAATCATGTTATGGGCGAATCAAACCGATTGGCCCGAATGGTTATCGAGAGCATCGGCGACACTCCGGGACTGCGCGATTACAATCCGTTGTTCTTGTATGGAACAGTAGGTATCGGCAAAACTCATTTGATGCAAGCGGCCGGGCATCGCATGCTGGAATCGAATCCAAGTGCCAAAATCGGCTATGTCCATGCCAACAACTTCAAGCGACATTTGGTCAATTCGTTCAGGTCCAATGAAGACAACAAGCTTGAACAGTTCAAGCATTCATACAGATCCCTGGACGCGTTGCTGGCTGACGATATTCATATGTTTGCCGGTGCCAACGCCTCCCAGCAGGAATTTTTGCAAACTTTCAATTCGCTACTGGAAGGTGACAAGCAAATCATCATCACTTGCGACCGATTCTTCAAGGAGCTTGATGATGTGGAAGATCGCCTGAAGTCCAGACTCGGCCAAGGGATTCACATTCGTGTTGACCCGCCCGAATTTGAAACCAGAATGGCAATTCTGGCGCAAAAGGCAGAAAAACGAGGGGTTGTGATTGAAGAAGATGTGTTGCATTTTATTGCTTCCAAAATCCAATCGAATGTTCGCGAACTGGAAGGTGCCTTGAATCGCTTGATTGCTGACCACAGACTCTTGGGCTTGCCGATCACAATTGACCTGGTCAAGCGTGCCTTGGCAGATTTGATCGCCTTCAATTCCAAACCTCTGGATATCGAAACGATCCAAAAGGAAGTCGCCAACTACTACGGGATCCGCGTTCAGTTGATGGTTTCAGGAAGTCGCAAAAAGGAAATCACTCTTGCCAGGCATATGGCAATGCGACTCGCAAGAGAATTGACCAATATCAGCCTGCCTGAAATCGGCAAGGCTTTCAATGGCAGGAACCATGCGACAGTCATCCATGCCTGCAAGTCCATTGATGAAAAGATCAAGCAATCTCCTCGCATCGCAAATGAACACACCGTGTTAAGCAAAATGCTAGCGCCATGAGTAAAATTTCAGTTATTCACTTCCTCTTGTTATATAATGCCCCCATAGTGTTGATAACTAGCCGATCAGCAAGATGGCGAATTGGTTATTCACATTGAGCAACATAGAAACACGAGAGAAGTTGACAACTTGTTTTTATTGTAAGTTATTGATTTAATTAAATTATATCAGTCAGTTTACAAATTCACAGTCTTATTAATTAATATACTAAGTTACGTACGAATTGTTATGCAACTCAAAATTAACAAAGAACAAATTCTTGGTCCGCTGACCCGGGTGAACACTGTGGTTGAACGCCGACCAACTATACCGTTCCTGTCTCACGTTCTTATGAAAACGGAAGAAAATGGTATCTCGCTAACCGGTTCGAATATCGAAATTGAAGTGGTTGAAACAATACCGGGCATTCAGGTTGAAGAAGGAGAACTGTTGTTTCCGGGAAAATCCATGCTCGAGTTTTGCAGGTGGCAACCTGAAAACACCGAACTTCTGTTTGAAACCGGAGAGGAGGGCTTGGTGATACAGGCTCTCAAAACGGAAAGCAATAGTAATGAGAGTATTTTCAAGACTCAAACCTATCAATCGCAAGATTTTCCGGAAACAGAACTTGCAGAGTGGGATATTGAGTTTGAATTGGATACCTATCAACTCTATGACGTGATGCACAAAACCGCGTTTTCAATGGGGCAAAAGGATGTGCGTTTTTATTTGAACGCAATGCTGTTTGAGATTGACGACAATACATTACGCACTGTGACAACAGATGGACACCGTCTTTCTACCACAGAAACCACTGTAAATACCGGTGCGAATGGAACAAAAATTCGTTCCATTGTTTCGAGGAAAGCTGTTATTGCGTTGATGCAGTTATTGTCGAATGCGGAAAAATCAGCTACGCTGTCCTTGAATAGCAGTCATGTACGGCTTGTTACCAAGAATGTTCGATTTACCGCAAAGTTGCTTGAGGGCACTTTCCCGGACTGGACTGCAGCAATTCCTACCAGCCTGACAAGAACTGTTGTGGCCGATCGAATACAACTGCTGAACAAGCTGAAAATGGTGAAGAACAGTCTAGCGGACGAGGCGGATAGCACGGGCAGGATTGCCACAACTCTTGAAATTGCTGACAACAAGATCGGTTTCAAGGGCAAGAATATCATGCAGGAGGTAATCTCGGCTGTTGACATTGAGCTGGAAGGCGAGAAACTTGTTTGCTCGCTGGATTCAGGCTACTTGATTGATGTGCTGGAAGCGACGACGACTGAAAAGGTCCAGTTTAAATTCAAGAATGCTGAATCGGCTTGCATGATCAGGCCAGAGGACGATGAATCCACTATGTACTTAATCATGTTGTTGACTTGATCATGTTGCTGTCGCAACATTGACTTGCACAACAACTGCATCAACCGCGATAGACTCTCGCTGGTTGGTAATGTGTCCATTCAGTTCCCTCATGTACAAGTGAAACTGTAGGAAGCTAATTTAAATAAATTTTGTATCAGGTAGATATGGCAATCACAGAATCTATACCGAAAAGCGACTATGACTCAGACGATATTGAAGTCTTGCGCGGCCTGGAGCCGGTTCGCAAGCGCCCGGGCATGTACATCGGAGATATCGGCGATGGTACAGGACTGCATCACATGGTTACAGAAGTGGTTGACAATGCAGTTGACGAAGCAATCGCGGGATTCTGCGAGAATATCGGTGTCACCATCCACGACGATGGGTCGGTAACTGTTTTCGATGACGGCCGCGGCATCCCGACGGGTGCAATGGAACAAGAAGATGGCCAACCTGCCGCAACTGTGATCATGACAACCTTGCACGCGGGCGGCAAGTTCAGTGATTCTGCCTACAAGACATCGGGCGGTCTCCATGGAGTAGGTGTATCAGTTGTGAATGCTTTGTCAGATTATCTGATCATGACAATACACCGTGATAACCAGATTTATCGACAGACTTTCGAAAATGGCGAGCCAACAAGCGAACTGGAAACGATTGGCAGTACTGACAAAACGGGAACAACAATTCGGTTCAAGCCCTCCGATCAGGTGTTCAAAACCATTGAGTTTCGGTACGATACATTGCTGGGGCGACTACGCGAGGTAGCCTTTCTGAATTCCAATATTTGCATTGCATTGAAAGATGAGCGGGAAGAACGCGAAGCCAGTGACACGCTGAAATTTGAAGGTGGGATTACCGAGTTTGTCGCGTACTTGAACCAAACCCGCACAGCACTCAATGAGAACATCATTTCTATTGCTGGCAAGCGAGACGATGTAGAGATTGAAATCGCCATGCAGTGGGTGAATTCCTATCAGGAAAATACTCGTTGCTACACGAACAACATTTATCAGAGCGACGGTGGTACTCACATGTCCGGTTTTCGTACGGCGGTGACGAAAACGGTCAACAAGTACATTGAAGAAATGGGTGTTGCAAAGAAAGCGAAAGTTTCAATCGTCGGTGAAGATATCCGCGAAGGACTGACAACCGTCTTGTCGGTGAAAATGGCCGACCCGAGTTTTTCGTCGCAAACCAAAGACAAGCTAGTGTCGTCTGAAGTTGACGGCACGGTCCAGAAGATCGTAGCCGATGGCCTGAAAGAGTTTCTTGACGAAAATCCGCGTCATGCGATGTTGATATCAGAAAAAATTGTCAATTCGGCGCAGAGTCGCGAAGCAGCCCGCAAAGCCAAGGAACTGGCGAGACGCAAAGGTGCATTTGATGGTTCCGGGCTACCAGGCAAGCTATCCGACTGTCAGGAAAGGGACCCGGCCAAAAGTGAAATTTTTCTGGTTGAGGGCGAATCGGCAGGCGGTTCCGCCAAGCAAGCAAGAGATCGGCGATATCAAGCCATTTTGCCACTCAAGGGAAAAATTCTGAATGTTGAAAAAGCGCGTCTCGACCGGGTACTGTCGTCCGAAGAAATTCGAACACTAGTATCGGCTCTTGGTACCGGCATTGATGATGATTTTGACATATCCAAACTTCGTTATCACAGAATTATCATCATGACGGATGCAGATGTTGACGGGTCGCATATTCGTACTTTGCTTTTGACTTTTTTCTACCGACAAATGCCTGCGATTGTGGAACACGGATATCTTTACATCGCGCAACCCCCACTCTACAAGGTAAAGTTTCGGAAATCAGAGACTTATCTGAAAGATGATGATGCGTTGCAAGATCACATACTCAATCAGGCCGTGAAGGATGCGAGCATCGAGGCAAACGACCCAGAGTCGGGTTCACGCACCGTGGTGATAGAGGACGAAGTTCAGCAGTTGTGTGAGAACTATTTAGCTTCCCGGCAAACGGTTGCAAGACTTTCGTTGCATTACGACAGAGGTATTCTCGGAGTATTGTCCGAACTGCCAAGACTGAATTCACAGTCCTTTTCCGACAAGTCCGAACTGGACATTTTTGCTTCAAGCTTGTTGCAAAAAATCGACAATCAATTGAATGGCGGTGCAAAATATTCAGTTGAAGTGATTCCACATCACGACGGTAACGGATCAGAGATGTACTGCATCAAGATTGTGAAAGACTATCTTGGTGGCTTGCATGAAACCATTATCAATCAAAAGTTTGCACAAACTCGCGCCTACCAGTCGATAACGGCATTGTCCGGTGAGACCGAACGTTTTGCCAATCAATTATTCACGGCTCATTATGGCTCCAAGTCTGTTGAAGCCGCAGGGTTGTTCGAGTCAATCATCTGGTTGATGGATGAAGCGCGCAAAGGATTGACGATACAGCGCTACAAGGGTTTGGGCGAGATGAATTCGGAACAACTTTGGGAAACCACCATGGATATTGAAGCACGAATGTTGCGAAGAGTTCAGATTGAAGATGTGGTTACTACCAAAGAAGCGTTTGAACACTTGATGGGTGATGAAGTTCCGCCGCGCAGGGAATTTATTGAGAAAAATGCTTTTTCAGTCGAAAATCTGGATGTATAAATTTGGTATAATTCGAACAAAATCAAAATAAACAATTAATACTGATCAGACTTTTATCTAATTGGAAATGGCTCACTATCACCCTTATCTTAACACAATTTTCAAAGTAAGTGAAAAGTACTTTGGACGCGTATTTACAGAAGACCAGTTGGCGAAGTTTAAAGCACAGTGCTACAAACAAATTCGAGGCGACAAAAGAAGTACAATTGACCAGTTCATAAGTCTTTACTGCTCAACAGTAAAAGATATGTTTCAGGCAAATTACACAGAATTTGACCATCGTCTGGCTGGTTTCCTTGAGTCGGATAAAAGTAAAATGAAAATCCTTTGGGGAAATTGCCTTGATTTCATGAAGAGTATGAAATCAGAAAGTGTACAATTAATGGTAACTTCTCCCCCTTACTACAACGCTCGAGATTATTCAAACTGGGATAATCTGGATGATTATTTGATTGAAATGGAGTCTATTATAAAAGAGTCATTCAGAGTACTAGACAACCATCGGCCTTTTGTTTTTAATGTCGGTGATATATTTGACAACGATCACAAACACACTAGATCTTCTTGGGGTAAACGTCGTATTCCATTAGGTGCATATTTCACTTCAATGTTTGAAAACGTTGGCTTTCATTTTGTGGATGATTTTATTTGGGACAAGGGAGAAGTGCAGTCACAAAGACACAAAAATGGTCTCAATCCTTTTCCTTTATATCAATATCCAGTCAATTGTTATGAACACATATTTGTTTTTTACAAACATCGATTGGATGAAACTCTGTATCCGTGTCCAATTTGCGGATGTCTAAAGGTTAATGGGAATGCTTATTCAGGAGTTGGAGTAAAATCTTGGGAATGTAAAAACTTGGATTGCATGGAACGGTCAGAAGGAAATAGAGGTAAGCGATTTTCATATAGAAGCTATGTAATGAATGGGTTGAAATCAAATTGCAATATTATTGAAGCTGATTTGTTGAAGGTGTGGCGACGTGACCTTGTGCAATTTCCACCTGTTATCAAAATAAATTGCAACGGTGAGAATTCAATTGGTCACACTGCACCTTATCCTCGCGAAATCCCGGTATACGCTACAAAAGTTTTTAGTGGGTTGGGTGAAACAGTTTTAGATCCGTTTGCAGGAAGTTTTACCACTGCGATTGAAGCAACGAAACTCGGGCGTCATGGTGTTGGAATTGAATTAAATAAAGACTTGTTTCGCGAATCAATATTATCGAATGCGAGCAATCAGTTTCTGCACTGTCCTATAGTTCCAAACAAACCTTGGATTGAGTACGATTATGCTTCGTGAAGAACGAGATGTTGAAAAACGTGTTATCGGTCTTTATGGTGAAATGCGACTTGCTATGGAATTGCATAAACGCGGCTGGCAAGTCTATAGAGCTTATATCGATGAAAAATTTGATTTTGTAATTATGAAAAGTTTTTGCGACAAATGTGGCAAATTTACCAAACCACTCCGTCGTAAAGCTCCCTACAACCCTTCTCATGCACAAGCTTTACCACAATCTATCGACAATTCAGCAATTCGAACAACAGTAACTAACTTATGCGAAGAGTGCGAATCAAATTCATTGCGAATGCTAGTTCGATTTATCCAAGTCAAGACATCAGAAGGTATATCCAAACAATCAAGGAATGAAGAAGAAATAGTAAAGGAGTATAGTTTTCATCCTAAAATTCGTTATCATTTGGCTGACGGACGGGTATTTTATGTCTGGATTCAAGTGTGGGATGAAGACCATGTGAATTATTACATCTTTAAAACTGAGGATGTTGAAAAATTTGATGATCTTTCTCTGCCCAGTTATCAGATTACTGACAATCAAAAAATTAACCTGAGAATAAATCGAAAAGGTAAGGTATTAACAAAGTCCAGGAAATATTCTTACGACTACAATCAAATATTTGAAAATTTTAAGGATAACTTTGAACTATTTGATCAACTAATTGATGACGAAATCGAATGGTACAATATAAAATAGATTGAAAACTTGAAATTAATTAGTCAGCGTTGAAAACCCTGTTTAAGGCAGTTTTCAGGCGGATGGACAGCATCTTCGGAAAGCAAAGGGGATGTTATGTGGTTATCGGATCAAATCAAGTTAGAGAAACGAATTTTGAAAGCAAGCATTATTTGAGAGACGCATCGATTTCAGTTGGATTTGAAGTTGAAAATTACTTTACTGGAATTATTTTCCATTTTATGAAAGCACCACGAAAAGAATGAATAGAAGATGGCTACATCATCATATTCAAGAGAACTTGATTATTCGGAAATGAAACGAATCCTAAAGAGCAAGCAAAGCGCCACCATGGGATTTGCAAATGAAAGTCGTTTACTTGGCGCATTGTTGGCAAGGGACTACAACGCGTCAAGAGTAGCTCTTCCTTACTCAACCTATGGCATCATAGTCGAAATTGATCAAAACGACACTAGTGACTTAATTCGAGTACAAGTGAAAACTGTTTCGAAGTCAAAAAGCGTTACGTTTATCGGCGGAACTAGAGGAGAGGTCGATCGTGCCTGTAAGTCTTTCGAAAAAGAGTATGTCCCAAGTACAAAAACATCGGATGTGGTAGTGGGTGTTGAAGTAAGTTCTGATAATGGCGAAGCAAGAATTGACTTCTATTTCATTCCCACAATCTATATTGAGCTCATCAATCAAAAAAGTAGCTCGGTTAATTTACTGAAAGTTGCACAAAACAATTGGCAACTGTTCGAGAACTGCAAGAACCGAGAATATGTCGTTCAGTTGTTTGGTTTATGACAAATTTTGTTGGCACACTTGCAGGTCTTGAAACTGCCTGACGCGAATCGTCTTGTCGGTAAATGAAATACCCGACTAGTGCAGTGTCCGCGGTGCAGACAATATGAACTGTGGAATTGGAACATTGAATTCAGTGCGATCGTCTCCAACCATTTCGTAATAGCCTTCCATTGTTCCAACAGGAGACTCGAGTACAACACCGCTGGTATATTCGAACCACTCGCCGGGCATGAGATGAGGTTGCTCTCCAATTACGCCTTCGCCGCGGACATGACGGGTCTGCTCCTCACCGTCCACCACTGTCCAGTTTCGCATTAGCAACTTGACCCCATCGGTACCCCGATTGGATATCGTGATGGTGTAGGAGAAAATATACTTGTCCTTTCCTTGTTCGCGGTGAAGCTCAATAAAATTGGGCTTTACGTCTATTTGAACATCATGCTTTTCCATTTTTCGTTCCTATATCCGTGATTCACTTGCATTTCGTTTGGGTAACTTCTAAACCGGGTTTGTCCACGCGGGTAGCGGTCAACTTTCTTCCCCAGCAACAACCGGTATCCAATGCGATGACATTCTTGTTATGATACAAACCAAGCGATGACCAATGGCCGAACACTACTTTGGTTGCCAGGGGAACCCGGCCCGGAAAATCAAACCAGGGATATAAATCAACAGGTTGCTTTCCCGGTCGCAACACACACGAAAAATCCATTTTCCCGTTTTGGTCAAGATAGCGCATGCGCGTAAATGAGTTGACAATAAATCGCCATCGTTTTTTTCCGGAGAGTTCCTTTGACCACGAATTCGGCTTGTTTCCGTACATCTTTGCGAGAAACTTGCGGTAGTTTTTTCCGGTCAGCTTTTCGCTCGCTTCAGTGGCCCTTGACAAACAGTCTTCAAGACTCCAGCCTGGATATACACCGGCGTGTACCATCAAGATATTCATGTTGCTATTGTAGGTTGCCAAGGGTTGTGAACGCAACCAGTGCATGATGTCATCACTGTCCGGGGCATTCATCACATCCATGAATGTATCAGCAAGACGAGGTTCACCCAAATCTTCATAGGCAACCAGCATATGCAGTTCGTGATTTCCAAGAACAATCTCAATTTGTTCCTGATGGTCCAGAACATAGCGCATTACGCCGATTGAATCCGGACCGCGGTTCACCAGGTCGCCAACCAGCATCAGTCGGTCTCGTCGGGGTTTAAAATCGATTTTCTTCAGTAGCTTGCGAAATTCTCGGTAGCAACCCTGAATATCTCCAATTGCATAGACAGCCACGATTCATCAATCAGTGAAAAGTTCAAATATGTAAATCCGGCTATTCACAAATTCGCTGAATTCGATTTTGTCGATAGCTTTCTCTGGTGAACAAATACGGGTCGGGTTGCTTCTCAATAATATCTGTTACCGGCAGTAATTCGGCCCTGGCATTAATGATGTTCGTTAGTTGAACCGTAGTTCTCAAATCAGAATCTTCAATGTGCTTGATTGCGTAGGTAAACTTCCCGTGAAACAAAAATCCGGCCGTGTCGCGAGTATTGCTCGGACCCAGAAACGGGAATACAGTATACATGCCGTCACCCATGCCCCAATAGGCAAACGCCATGCCTATGTCATGGTCCTTGTACGGTAGCCCGACAGCACCGGCAATATCCACGAGACCGAAAACTCCAAGCGTCCCGTTCAAGGCCACTCTCAGGAGTACCCGGGCCGATTCGTCAGCCTTGCCTTGCATCAGTGTGGAGACCAAATTGCGGGGTTCATTCGCAAAATTGCCGAAATTCGATACTCCTGTTTGAACCACCCTGGGCACATGCTTGCGGTATCCGCGTGCAACTGGCTTGGTAACTGCATTGTCCACGGCGACGTTGAATTTGAAAAAAGATCGATTCAATGATTCCATTGGATCTCTTGTTTCTTCATAAAATTCCGGATCAAGTTGCTCGCAAATTTTGGGTGAATAGTTTGCCGCACATCCTGCCAACAAACCAATTGACACAATTACAGCAATATGACCCCAAGCGGTTGTAAATCGCTTCAACACTAGGAAACGTCAGGATTCATCGAATAAGTGCCAGTCAGTGTGGCAGTTGCTAGCGTATGGCCGTCAATAGCATTCAGCACATCCTGAGCAGTAAACCTCCCTTCAACCGGGGTACGCTCAATATCAAGCGCATACAGGGTGAAATGATAGTGATGAATTATGCTGTCATTCCAGGGTGGACATGGACCGTCGTATCCGTAATAGTCCCCGCCCATGTCGGCATCGCCCGCAAACCATACGGTATAGTCGTTGATGCCATGTCGGGTAGTACCCGGCGCATCGGCAGGATTTTTTCCTCCGGGTGTGGTGCCGTCTGCATGAGAGCCGCGTGCAATGGATGTTTCCAAAGCAGGTATATCAACGACTACCCAGTGGCAGAAGTCGACTCTGGGCAAGTCGCTGGATATCGTTCGCCCTTCCTGATTGACATCATCAGGTTTGCTTGGTACATCCGGGTCGTTGCAAACAATTGCAAAGGATTTCGTACCTTCCGGTACGTCTTTCCAGGTCAGGTGAGGATTCTGGTTATTGGACAGTGTGGCGTGCGATTCCGGGTCCGGCGCACAAAATGCCAGTTCAGTCGGTATGCGTTCATTGTGTTGAAAGTCATCGCTAAGTAGTATCATTGTAATGACCTTGACAGTTTTGCGTTTACAAGAATTCCTTGAATTGAATGAAACGCAATTATAAAACATACTAAGTTCATAATTATTGCAAGTTCTTGTCATGCTGAACAGAAATTACACAGTTGGCTTCATTCTGCTGTCAGTCGCACTGAGCATACCGCAAGTGGCGTTGCCAGACGAGTCGATTGAAAAAAATGCAAATACGATCTTCAAGGCGTTTACCAAAACGCGTCCCATTTCCGATCCGCTGGAGATTGTACCCACGCACGCGCTTGCCACGCAAAACTACTACATCGCACTTTTGCGGCCGACTTGGGGGATGGATGTAGGCTATGTAGCGAGTATGCCTCAGACTGAAGTTGCCAGCGGCCCTTTGACCGGTATCCTCCTGGAGAACATGTTTACCGGTACTCGTGCGATGGTGAGTCGGTCGTTCGGAGTCGATATGGTAGCTGCCGGCGAGTTGATGTTTCGAGTCAAATCTCAGGATATCAATACTGCAACGAACCATCTCGAAGTACTGGCTGCCCTGAAATCAGTGATTCCGACTGTACGCTTGTCCGATGCACTGCTTCCGGAAGAAAACAAGTTCAATGATTCAACAGTTATGGCATCCAACCTGTGTGTTCGTTTCTGCGTTCTTGGCGGAGAAGTGTCGCTGACAGCGGATGAGGCGTGGATTGAACGACTCGAGAATGTAGCGCTTCGATTGTACGATCAAGACAAGCAGGAGATCGGCGTATCGGAAAGGCACGATCGCGACGTTCATCCGCTGGATGCCATTCTTGCCATGCGGGATGCACTTGCTGGCCGCGGTGTGGTACTCAAGGAAAATGAATTGCTGGCTGTTGGAACATTGACTGAAGCCAGTTCCGTGGATGGATTGACTCGCCTGTCAGCAGTCTTTACAGGACTGAAGCCGAACGAAAATGTTCTGGTTTACATGGGCTTTCAATAGAAAATTCCAGCTACTTCATTTTCGCGATTGCAAGCCTGAATCTGTATCGCGACAGTCGGACCTGCACCCGGATTAAAAATTTCGAACAACAGATTCGCTGTTGCCTACTGGAATCGCAGTGCTTCAATCACTTCAAAATCAATGGTGTCCGGATTGATGGAACATACAGAAGTCAGCGTATCGCTCAAGGGACTGAACAAGTCTTTCACCGAAGGTGAACGCACCAGAGATGTGCTGGTTGATTTGAATGCTGACTTTGATGCCGGCAAGTTTCATGTGATTTTGGGCCGAAGCGGTTCCGGCAAGTCTACGTTGCTGAATCTGATATCCGGAATTGACATGCCGGATTCGGGTACAGTTCAAGTTGCCGGGACAATTTTGAATGAAATCAGTGAACGGGAGCGAACCTTGCTTCGCCGAAAGAGCATTGGATTTATTTTCCAGTTTTTCAATCTGATTCCATCGCTCACCGTGGAAGAAAATGTCATGCTTCCGCTTGAGCTTCTCAAAGTTGAAAACCGGTTCGACCGAGTGCGGCAAGTGCTGGATGAAGTGGAAATGGGCGATCGAATGTCAAGCTACCCGGACGCGTTGTCGGGGGGCGAGCAACAACGAATTGCGATTGCGCGTGCGGTTGTGCATGAACCCGAATTGATACTGGCGGATGAACCGACCGGCAACCTGGATGACACGACGGCCGAGCAAGTGCTCAAGATTTTGACAGGAATCACTCACCAACGCACGGTTCTGCTGGTTACCCATAGCCAGGAAGCGGCACACAAGGCTGATTGCAAGTGGATACTCAGATCTGGCAAGTTTGAACCGGGAGCTAACTGAGTTTTGAAACTTTTGTTGCTGGCATGGCTTCGCGAGTCTTTGCGCCGACCCATACTCCTGATTCTGTCCATGCTTGGGGTCGCGTTGGGCGTGGCCACTGTCGTTGCGATTGACATTGCAAATGAAAGTGCGAGACGCAGTTTTATCGCGGCCAATGAAGCAGTTGCCGGAACTGCAACACACCGGCTGGATGGAATGATCTCTGATGATTTGTACACCCGACTGAGACTGAAACATGGATTGCAGGCGACACCGGTTGTGGAGGGTAGCGTTCGAATCAGGAAAACTGGCGAAAAAGCTACGTTGTATGGCATTGATTTGTTGGCGGAGCAGAATTTTCAATCGAATCCGATTTGGAATTCTCTGGGAATGGATGTGGCCACAGAACTGATTTCCCGACCGTTCACAATCATTTTGTCCGCGGACACGGCCGCCAAACTGGACCTGGATGCCGGTGAAACACTCATTGTGTCTGCGCCTGCGGGTGATGTCGAAATGACAGTAGCAGGTATTTTGTTTCCGGCAAATCCACTGCAGGCACAGTCGTTGAGATCTGTGCTGATTACTGACATTGCGACGGCACAGGACACGCTTGGAATGGTCGGCAGATTGTCATCAATACAACTGACCCTGAATCAATCCGAGGCAACCAGTCTGCTGGCGATTCTTCCGGACAATGTCCGAATGGAAAGCAACTCGGACCGGTTGAACACTCGCACATCAGTGACACGGGCATTTCAAATCAATCTGAATGCACTCGGGTTATTGTCGTTGCTGGTTGCGATGTTTTTGATCTACAACACAACGGTTTTCATGGTATTGCGCCGACACCGATTGATTGGAATTGCAAGGTGCGTGGGCGCACTGCGCGGAAGTGTGATCAGTTGCGTCCTGATTGAAGCTGCCATTATTGGTTGCATTGCCACAGTCGCGGGATTTGTACTTGGAACTCAGTTGTCAAATTTTTTGCTTGCGCTGGTTGAACGTTCCATTGACTCTCTGTACTTTCCGTTCGAGGCGAGTGTCCGGGTTGTCGCACCGCAAACAATAGCGACTGGAATTGCACTCGGTGTGTGCGCAACGATTTTGTCAGCCATACCGGCCGCCAAAGAAGCTTTGCAAGTGTCACCAGTGCATTTGACACATTCATCGCAGACTGCACCGGCTCGTACTTTCAATCTGACCCTTGCCGGAGTTTTGATGGCAGGTGCTGGGGCAGTTGCATTGCTCGTGGAATCGCGGAGCGTAGTACTTGGATTTGCCGGTATTTTTCTGATTATTGTCGGCTACATGCTGACTGTGCCGTTTTTGATCGCCTGTACCGAGCGGTTCTTGCGGCCGGCCGTCAAGAAGTTGTTCGGCGTTCAGGGGATATTGGTAGCACGTGCCTTTTCAGTGTCGCTGAACAAGACTTCGATTGCCATAGTCGCACTGTCATTGGCCATCTCGGCGACGGTCGGCATGGGAGTGATGATTGGCAGTTTCCGCGTTGCCGTTGATGAATGGCTGGGAAGCCGTCTTACCGGTGACATTTATGTTACGACTTCTTCGGAACTGCGGCAAAACCTGACAGATGCGGATATCAGTCGACTCGAAAGACTGTCAGAAGTGGATTTGATTGGCGTTGCAAGATGGGTCAAATTGCGTGGCCCGCGCGGTGAGACACGAGTGTTTGCTGTGGACTACGGTCAGGAGTCATTCAACGGATTTGAATTCAAGGTGAGAGATGCCGGAGACGTGTGGACCGAGTTTGAAGCAGGTAGTGTGATTATCAGCGAGCCCTATGCCTATAAAAATCAACTTGCCGTCAATGACAAACTTGCACTTTCAAACGGAGATCGTTCAGTCGAGTTTCCGATTGCCGGGATCTACTACGACTACAGCTCGGACCAGGGAGTGGTGACAATGCACCGCGAGACCTACTTGAAGCATTTCAATGACTCGACGGTTACCACTGCCGCGGTGTTTGCGTCTGCAAAAGCCAATGTGGACAAACTTGCCGACAGGGTACGCGAGGCGGTTGCAACCGAAGATGCCAGGATCTGGAGAAATCGGGAATTGCATGAAACTTCGCTTGCAGTGTTTGATCAAACCTTTGCAATTACCGGTGTGCTGAGAACGTTGGCGATTATCGTTGCATTGATTGCGGTGCTGTCGGCACTGGCAACTTTGCAAATCGAACGCGAGCGTGAACTGGCGGTGTTGCGCGCCACCGGTTTCACCGTTTTCGGTATCTGGCGGTCGGCCAGTGTTGAAACGGGTGTTATGGGGTTGTTGGCCGCAATCATTTCATTGCCAATCGGCGTAGTGATGGCCTGGTTGTTGATTTGGGTAATCAATCAACGCTCATTCGGATGGACCATGCAATTGCAACTGGATCCCGTTACTCTGGTCCAGGCAGTCGCGCTTGCATTTGTCGCTGCTACACTGGCGGGAATCATTCCGGCCTGGCGGCTGGCAAAACGGGTTCCGGCACGGTCATTGCAGAGTTTGGACTGAGTCGATGAAAAGAAAATTGTCTGTAGTTGCGAGTGCTTTGGGTGTTGTTGCGGTGGTGGCCGGATTTTGGTACTGGCTTGGTGTGCAAACCCATCCGGCATCAAGTGACGCGGGAGGCCTTTCGATTTCCCGGGATATTCTGGGTAGTGCAGACGAGGCGTTTTCCATTGTTACTGCCCCGCGCCCATTCAGATTTCCCGAAGACCACGGTGCTCACACAGACTATCGCTCCGAGTGGTGGTACTTTACCGGCAACCTTGAGGATACCAACGGCAATGAGTATGGATATCAGTTCACCGTATTCCGGCAGGCTATCGATACGGAAGAAAATCTTACCGATTCAGATTGGGAGACGAACCAGATATACATGGCGCATTTGGGCTTGACCGATGTACAAACCGGGGAATACTATGTGGCGGAGCGATTCAGCAGAGGTGCGGCAAATCTCTCGGGTGCTGTTGCCAATCCGTTCCAGGTGTGGGTAGAGAACTGGATTGTTACCGGAGAGTTGACGGACCAATGCACTGGATGCATGTCGCTTTCAATTCAGGCCGAAAATGATGAAATTTCGCTCTCGCTTCAATTGGCAAGTGAAAAGCCAATCGTCTATCAAGGTGATAATGGGTTCAGTCAAAAAGGAGATGCACAGGGAAATGCTTCCTACTACTATTCTTTTACTCGCTTGAATACGCAAGGAACGATTCGTGTTGCCGGCACAGAATACGAAGTCATGGGCACCAGCTGGATGGACCATGAATGGTCAACCTCTTCTCTTGGTGAAAATCTTTCGGGTTGGGACTGGTTCGCTCTGCAATTTGAAGACGGACGAGATTTGATGTATTACCAACTTAGAGCCAACACAGGTGACGTGCACTCTACCAGCGAAGGCACAATGGTTGATGGTCGAGGCAATTCGGCACGCATTTTTCATGACGAAGTGCACCTTGAAGCAACAAGATATTGGTCCAGTGAACAAACCGGTGTCACCTATCCAGTCGCCTGGACAATGAAGTTTCCGAAAATTGAGCTTGAACTGGAAGTTGAAGCAGTCATTGACAATCAGGAGCGCAATGAAACTTTTCGTTATTGGGAAGGAGCGGTTCGGGTAGCAGGCAACGAGCATGGAAAGCACTTTTCCGGTGTTGGCTATCTTGAACTGGTTGGCTATGAGTGAGGTTCAGCACTCTAACTACAAGGGTTTTATTTTTGCAACTGGCCCTTGCGTCAAGTTGCACGATTTACTAAGAAACGATGCCAAGCGGCGGGATGAGATTCCAAACGCACCAGTTGTAGAACTTACGCTGAACATGTTGCTTGCAGTGGGGATTCGTACATTCATACTTGCAGCATCGTCCGACCATCTTGTGGAATATCAGCAAGCTCTTGGAGACGGAAAGCAATTCGGTTCGAAAATCTCGTACTCGTTAATTGATGAAGGAGTCAATGCCGTTCAAGCACTTGCTGAAGTAAACGAGTTTGTTGCCCGATCAAATTTGGTTGCTGTGAATGCAGGGGTTGTGATTGCGGGTGAAAAATTTGAAAAGTTATTCAAAGGCGCACTTGCCACGAACAAGGGTGCCACATCTTTTCAATTCAGGTGTACTAACGCAGGGATGGATACAGTCATGCCAGAGTTGATTGTTTTGGACCACCGCTCGAATCAGTACGCAGAGTCGGCCGTGGCAGAATACGGTATCAGTGCAACCTTGCGGGAATTTCAGCAATCAATTTCATATCGGGGGCAGTTGAATGTAGTTGAATGTGATGGCGACAGTTTGTGCTTCGATTTTGACAAGCTGACAGAGAAAAAGTTCAATCAAATCAAACATTTATTGAAACTCGTAAATTAAGTGTTATGTTTCTTCATATTGAAAATCCTGAAGAGAGAGTGCTATACGGTGGGTTAGAGCACGGGGAATATAAAGTACCGACAGTTTGGCAGGCGTAGTTTAGCTGAAGTGGCGTATAATGTGAGCGTTACGGAAGATCGACTTCCAAATAAGATTCCGTGTCATTTTCATCACTATTCAAAGTGTTTTCGCCCGCAGTCAAACACAGCAAATCAGCAACCTCGCTTCAATAGAGAATATGACATCTCAATTTTCTTACCCACAAGGTATGAAAACTTTGTTAAACTAAGTTCCTTTGCAATCCGTTGGGCTACTAGATTTCAATTATGTCAACTTCAAACATAGCACTGAAAGACAATAGAGGGCAATTTGCTCCAGAATTGCAACTTGCTTCAATGGACCATGAAATCTTGCCATTCAACATTCACCCGAGAGTCTTCGCAGCGCTGGGGGCAGACCTTGTTACAGATGATGTTGTTGCCGTTGTGGAGTTAGTGAAAAACTCATATGATGCGTTTGCACAAAATGTTTGGGTGAGATTTACCAAAGATTCGAATGGAAATCTGGAATTGGAAATTGAAGATGATGGCTATGGTATGTCCAGAGAGAGCATTGAGAGCTCATGGTTTGTAGTTGCTACACCGCTTAAGCTACAAAACCCTTATGTAAAGAAAGGTAGTAAAACACGTCGGGTAGTAGGTGAAAAAGGATTGGGTCGTCTATCTGCTGCAAGACTTGGAACAAAATTGTTGATGCAAACACAGGCTGATTACAATTCTTGCTGGGAGGTTATGGTTGACTGGGAGACACTATTCCGACATGATCAAATGGAGAAGTGTAGTCTTGAAATAAGGAAATTATCTGATGATTCTCGGTTTGTGATATCAGGCACATATATAAAAATTTCTAATCTAAAAAGCATTTGGAAAGACAAGCAACTTGCAAATCTGGAAGATGGATTAAAGCGAAT
Source organism: Arenicellales bacterium (assembly GCA_965200765.1). Lineage (GTDB taxonomy): Bacteria > Pseudomonadota > Gammaproteobacteria > Arenicellales > JAJDZL01. The sequence continues at coordinate 2,905,614 of OZ241380.1, read as the reverse complement.
TATAAATCCATTGTTTAAATCAGATGATTTCAAGATTCATTTTTTGAAGCCAGATTCTACAGAATTAGAGAAAATAGAAATTACTTCACATGACTTTCTAGCGAATCCAAAATACAAGATATATGGAGAAGCCGATAAATATGGTAATGTTAAAGGAAAGTACAAGTACAGCCCATTTGATCGCGACAAGGGTCGTGAATACGAATTTATATTGAATTGGGAACAAATCTTCAATAGCATTCGAGAAAGTGATAAAGACCACATATCGTCAGATTCTGTTCAATGTGGACCATTTTCTTTTGAAGTGCGTGCATGGGATCTGCAAGCAGAAGATACTAAAGAAATCTCAAGTAAATATGAAATTCGGAAAAATGAAATTCGGAAATCCATTAGTGCATTCAAAGGTATTTCTGTTTATCGAGATAATATATTAATATTGCCTAAAACAGAAAATTCAAGAGATTGGCTTGGACTTGATGCTCGAAGAATTGCCAGAGTGGGCACACGCCTAAGTACATCTCAAATTGTCGGATATGTATCTATTTCTAGTAAATATAATCCTAGAATAAAAGATACGAGCGACAGGGAACGACTTGCAGACTGCATTGAAGTAGAAAAGTTTCGAGAAATTTTATGTGCTATTGTAGGAATATTTGAAGTTGAAAGAGATCAAGATAGATTCAAGCAAGAAATTGAAAAACCAATGAAAGCTTTATTTTCACAAATAGATTCTCAAGATATTTTCACAAATATAAATAGTAAGTTAAAAGAAGGTGCTGACTCATCAGAAGTTATTCACTTGATAAATCAAGTGAAGAATTCATTGACCGAGACACGTAAAACGATTCAATCTCGTTTTGTTTACTATAGCAGATTAGCAACAATTGGTACCATTGCGTTTTATTTGATTCATGAAATACGAAATAAAACATTAGTAATTGGTGGACTAATAAGAATATTAGAAGGCACTGATTTTTATTTGAAAGATAAGGAGATGAAAAAAGCATGTATGGGAGCGATGGAATCAATTCGTTCATTGGAGAGGTTGGCGGATACCTTTGCTCCGTTAGCTAGTCGAAATTTTAGACGTAGAATTAGAAAATCGGTGTTAGAAGAGAGAATTAAAAATTGTATTGAGCTCAAACAAATATCAATTGATTCAAAACATATTGTATGTGTAGTCCCAGATTCAACTACTATGGTGGCAGTAGATCCTGGAGAACTTGACACAATAATATTGAATTTAATAACAAACGCAGAATATTGGCTTTGTCAAATTCCAAAGGCACAAAGAAAATTGACATTCGTTTGTGAGAAGCAGAACAGTAGAGAGTATGTCCGTGTTACAGTGAGTGATACAGGGCCAGGAATTAAAAAGGAAGATATTGACAAGGTGTTTTTACCTGGTGTGACACGAAAGCCAAATGGTATTGGAATGGGACTCACGGTCGTATCGGAATTGATTTCGATTTATGACGGAAATATACACACAATCTATACTAATGAGATTGGCGCAGTTTTTGTGTTCGATCTTCCTCTTTTGAAATAAACACAGTTTCCATTTTGAGGATGTTATTGTGAAAATACTTATTATAGAAGATGACAAAAAGGTAGTCGATATATTTCGAAAAATTTTGTCAGATGAAAAATTAACATGGAATCTTAAAGCTATACCCTTTAAATATGCAAAAGAAAAACTTGTGGCGTTTCGACCGGATGTTGTGATACTCGATATATTTGATGGTGAGCCTAATTCGAATAACGTAGCTGGCGAGAAGTTGTATAGTTTTGTTTGGGAGGAACATTTCTGCCCAATTGTAGTATTTTCTGCAAGACTTGATCTAACTGAAGTCAAAGATATTCAACATCCATTTAGCCAATTTGTAGAAAAAGGTAGTGATGGTTATGGTAAACTTGTAAATATCTTGCTAAAATTTCAACCGCATATTAAATCAATAAATGATACATTTGTTTACGTACAAAAGAATTTGTCTGACGTTTTACGAGACGTGGCCCCTCATATTTTTCAAGAATTTGACAGTGATGCTGAACGTCGTGAGGCGATTAAAAGAGCAAGCAGAAGGAGATTAGCCGCCCTAATGGATGAAAGTCCAAATGGAAACACTAAGCTCGATAGCTGGGAGCTATATATATTTCCTCCAATAACAAAAAATTGCTTGCTAGGAGATGTAATAATGAAATGTGGTGGGTCGAATTCAGAGCCTTCTGACTTTCGAATTATTTTATCCCCTTCGTGTGATCTTGTCAAAAGGCCAGAACCGAAAATCAAGGATATTCTAGTTGCAAAATGCTGTTCAGTTGTAGATGGTTTAGGAAAGGCGAACAAAAGAGGCATGAAAAATAGTAATAAAAGTAGAAATTCTATTCAAGAAATTCTTACACAAGGCTACATAAATTCTGTTGTTCCTTTACCGAAATTAAGAGGTAAAATTCCAAATATGTTTGCAGATATGAAAGATTTGGAACTTGTACCGTGGGAAAATATCAGCGACGAAGAAAAGTCAGGTACAAGGGAAGATATTGGAGACAAAGAGAATTCGGCAACAAGATATTATAGAGTTGCTTCGGTTGATAGTCCATTTCGTGAAATGATTTCACAAGTATATCAGTTAGTTGCGACTAGGCCGGGATTACCGGAAAGGAACTTTGAATCGTGGGCAAAAGAACTTTCAGCTGAACTACCGGAATAGAATGAAAGCAATAGACTTTTTTTGCGGCGCCGGAGGGTTAACGCGTGGATTGGTGCAATCAGGAATTGACGTGGTTGCAGGTCTTGATATAGATAGTAGTTGTCAAGCTACCTACGAATACAACAACAAGGGAATAGAATTCATCAGAGAAGATATCAAGAAAGTAAACTCAGAATTGTTGAAGAAACATTGCTCTGAAAATGAAAAGCTACTGTTTGCAGGATGTGCTCCTTGCCAGCCTTTCAGTCATCACAGAAAGAGTAGCCCCAAGTCTGATAGTGCGAGACTTCTTAGTGAGTTTGGCAGACAAGTAGAATCAGTATTACCAGATTACGTGTTGATGGAAAATGTACCTGGTATGGCCAAAGTTCTTGGATATAGCACATATCGAAGATTTTTGAATACATTGAGGAAATACAACTACAATTGCAAACATGAAGTTCTAAACGCCAAACACTTCGGTGTTCCCCAAAATCGCAAGCGATTGGTTTTGATTGCCGCCAAAAACAAAGTGCCAACTCTTCCTGCGCCTGAATTTGGTGAAGAGAACCAACCATTTCGAACTGTGAGAGATGCCATATCTCACCTGCCGAAGATAGTTGCTGGTGAGAACCACGGTTCGGTGAATAACCATGTAGCAGCAAGACTTTCTGAATTGAATTTGGAACGACTACGATTCACGCCATCTGACGGCGGTGACCGAAGGTCGTGGCCTGACCATTTGAAACTCCATTGCCACAGCCGTGAACATACGGGCTACACCGATGTATATGGTCGTCTGCGTTGGGACGATGTAGCACCGACATTGACTAGTCGGTGCAACAGTTTGTCGAATGGGCGTTTTGGGCATCCACAGCAGAATCGAGCTATATCTCTCAGAGAAGCGGCAGCCCTTCAGTCATTTCCGGATGATTATGTCTTCTTTGGGACAAACAACGAGATTGCAAGACAAATCGGTAATGCGGTACCAATCGAATTGGCAAAGCGACTGGGGCGACACTTGCTGATGATTGAATCAGGTTGACAACGCTCAACCCCGGTGAGCAATTCTTCGCTGTCTGTTGCTATCAGCAGAACTTGCAGTGTGCATTGGTCATACGAAAACAGCGGTGTGCTTGCCCGTTGTGTCATTATCGTATCCGACCGAGTTTTGGTCTCATTACGCGCAAGAGAAATACAAACAGATTTGAAGTATTATTATCCGTTCTAATCCTTTAATAACGAAGCTCTTAACTGAGGGAGGATGTAATGAGGATAAAAAATCTGATCTTGGCGGGTGCCGTGCTGGCCTTGTTTGTTGCACCGGTTTCTGCCGACAAACTAGACGATGTAATTGATGCAGGAAAACTGCGTTGTGGCGTTGTTCTTGATTTTCCGCCTATCGGCTACTACGATGAAAACAACGATCCCGCAGGATTCGATGTAGAGTATTGCAAGGATCTTGCCGGTGTGCTTGGAGTCGATCTCGAACTGTTGCCGCTGACTTGGTCCGAGCGATTGCCAGTCATTGTGGCCAATCGGGCAGATGTGGTGTTCGGAGCAACATCCGATACACTGGAACGTGCCAAAACAGTCGGTTTTAGTATTCCTTACGCGATTTACTATGCCCAGGCTGTTGTAGGCAAAGACAGTGGTGTGATGAATTTCGAGGATCTGAAAGGCGTTCGTGTTGCGGCGGCAGTTGGAACAGTCCCTGAAATCGAATATCTGAAATATGCCAAAGAGTGGGGTGTTGAAGATATGTATCAGGGATACCAGTCCGAGAACGAGGTTTTTCTGGCAGTTGCGCAAGGCAAGGCGGATGTTGGCATAACAACCAATACGGCTGTCAAGCCAATTGTGGACCAATATGACACAGTCATTGCAGGGCCGCGTATGCCATGGACTACCGACTACACATCGGTTGTAGTACCACGAAAGGATGTAACCTGGTTGAACTACATTAACCTTTTTGTTACTCATCAGGTTCGTTCCGGCAGATATCAGGAACTGTGGGGCGGTTTCGTAGGTGGTGAAGCACCTCCACTCCGCATTCCCGGCGTAATGTATTAATCTTAGTTTCCTCCGCACCTTCGTCTACCCTTGACGAAGGTGCGGCTCTCCCCGAATACTCTCCATGGATTACAACTTCCATTGGCGGCCTGTATTTCGTAGTCTGCCGGACTTGCTTCAGGCGGGCCTTGTAACTCTTGAAGTTGCAGCGTTGTCAATGATTGCCGGAGTTGTGATCGGCTTGATTCTGGCGTTCATGCGCATGTACGGAAACCGGCCGCTGAGCTGGTTTTCGGTCTCATGGATAGAACTTGCCAGAAATACACCGGTTCTGTTTCAACTGTTCTTTTTTGGTTTCGGACTCGGTGCCTTTGGATTGCACCTGTCACCTTACTGGATTGTATTGTCCGGACTGACATTCAACAATGCCGGCTATCTGGCGGAAAACTTCCGCGGAGGAATTCAATCGATTCCCGAGACTCAGATTCGTGCCGCGCGTAGCTTGGGGATGACAGCATTGCAGGCCAATGCAAGAATCATTGTTCCGCAAGTATTGCGAGTGGTGTATTACCCGATGACCAATCAGATGGTATGGGCAGTATTGATGTCGTCATTGGGAATGCTGGTCGGATTTCGGGAACTGTCTGGTGAAACACAGTTTTTTGCGTCGAAGACGTTTCGGATTTTCGAATATTTCGCAGTGACTGCAGTGATCTACTACGTAATTGTGAAGGTCATTATTGGTTCTTCGCGTGTTCTGGCTTTCCGGCTCTTCAGATATTGAGCTTTGGTGAATCATGGAATCTGGCATCTCTGTCTTCAGCGGCTTTAAACTGAGCGACCTGTGGTATTTGGCGGAAGCCGCGTTCCGCACGTTGATGATATCCGGGATTTCAATTTCCCTGGGTACCATGCTTGGTGTGGTGTTTGGCTGGATGCTTTACGAGGGACGGATTTGGGGATCCTTCTCGTTAGGGCCTGTACTGGATGTATTCCGTTCTGTTCCGTTGATTATTCAATTGGTGCTGTTCTACAATTTTGCTCCCATAATGGGTTGGTCACTGGATCCCTTCCAGTCCGGAACAGTTGTGCTTACGATTTATACTGCCGCACTGGTTGCAAATGTATGGCGTAGCGGAATCGAGGCAGTTGAACTTCCGGTCAGACGGGCTTCGCGCAGTCTGGGTTTGAATTATTGGCAGGATATGATTTACATTGTCAGCCCGATTGGCTTGCGCGCCATATTTCCATCCTGGGTGGGTGTTGCCTTGGGTGTGATGAAGGACAGTGCGCTGGTATCGGTTCTGGGGTATGTTGAATTGCTAAGAGCATCGCAAATATTGATTACTCGCACCCAGCAGCCGTTTTTGATTCTGGCCGTTGCTGGTGCTTTCTATTTTCTGTTGTCTTATATTGTTGCGCGTTCTGCTGATCGTCTTGAACGAAATTGGGCACAATGATTCAGATTGAAAACGTACATAAGACTTTTGGCAACCTGCAGGTTTTGCAAGGGATAGATCTTGCTGTACAGAATGGCGAAGTGCTGAGCATAGTCGGTGCCTCCGGATCTGGCAAATCTACATTGCTGTACTGTATCAATGGACTGGAAAGCATAGATCAAGGGCAAATCGTCATTGACGGTGTGGATGTTCATGACAAGAAAACGAACTTGAACCAACTGCGACAAAAACTTGGAATGGTTTTTCAGCAATGGAACAGTTTTCCGCATTTGACCGCCTTGGAGAATGTTGCACTGGCGCCACGCATCGTGCGGAAGTTGTCTCGGTCCGACGCAAAGGATGTTGCAATAAAGCAACTGGAGCATGTGGGCCTGGACGACAAGTTGAACAGTTACCCGAATGCGTTGTCCGGCGGTCAGCAACAACGATTGGCAATTGCACGGGCTTTGGCCATGGAGCCAGATTACATGCTGTTTGACGAAGCAACATCTGCGCTTGATCCGGAACTTGTCGGAGAAGTGCTTGATACAATGCGACTGTTGGCAGAAGAAGGTATGACAATGATTTGTGTTACCCATGAAATGGGTTTTGCACGAGATGTTTCGGACCGAATTGCTTATGTTCACGAAGGAATGATTGAGGAAATCGGTTCACCGAAACAAATTTTCAACAACCCTGAATCCGACCGGACACGGCAATTTCTGGCAAAGGTACGATGAATCAATGAAAATTACTGAAATTACTGTCTGGCAGGTTGATTTGCCAATCAAGGAAGGCCGGTACACTTGGTCAGATGGAAATTATGTGGAAGTATTTGACAGTACAGTTGTCGAGGTGCGAACCGACGAGGGAATTTCCGGTTTCGGAGAGTGTTGTCCCTTGGGATCAAACTATCTTCCGTCCTATCCGGCCGGTGTGCGCACCGGAATCGCCGAAGTTGCTCCGCATTTGATTGGCAAGGACCCGCGGAATTTAAATGACATTAATCAGGTGATGAACAAGGCGTTGCTGGGGCATCCGTACGCCAAGGCACCCCTCGATGTCGCATGCTGGGACATTTTGGGGAAAGCGGTGAAGTTGCCCGTGCATGCTTTGCTCGGTGGGACAATGCAGGATGAGATAGATCTCTATCGTGCAATTTCCCAGGAACCTTCCGAGGTGATGGCGGCCAAGATCAAGGGTTACCGCGAGGAAGGCTACAAAAAATTTCAATTGAAAGTCGGCGGTGATGCCAGCGAGGATATCGAGCGAATTCATGCAGCACGAAACGTCCTGAATCCCGAAGACATACTGGTTGCGGATGCGAATACCGGCTGGACGCAATCCGAGGCGGCACGCGTCGTCGATGCAATTGCAGAACTGGATGTCTATGTGGAACAACCTTGCCCGAGCTACAGAGAAAGCCTTTCAATTCGCAACCGTACTGCAAAGCCGTTTATATTGGATGAAGTGATTGGCGGACCGGAAGAATTGTTGCGCGGAATTGCTGACGACGCAATGGATATTATCAATTTGAAAATCTCCAAGGTGGGTGGGTTGACTACTGCCCGGTTGATGCGGGATATTTGTGTGCGGTCGGGAATTCCAATGACGATCGAGGATACCTGGGGAGGAGATATTGTCACAGCTGCGATTGCCCATTTGGCCCAGTCAACACCAGAAGATTTTTGCTTCTCGGCTACGGATTTCAACTCATACTGCACTGTGACAGTCGCTGACGGAGCACCGCGGCGAATCAATGGCAAAATGAAAGCGTCCGACAAGCCGGGTTTGGGTGTTGAACCGGTTTTTGATGAAGTGCTGGGCGAACCAGTGTTGCAAATCAAATAATAACGCACGAATGCAATGCGAAGCAGTCGCACGATTCATGTAATTTCCGCACATGCTGAAGGCGAGGTCGGCGATGTTATTGTTGGTGGTGTCGAACCGCCGCCGGGTGACACTCTATGGGAGCAAAGGAATTTCATTGCCCGCGATAACGTACTGCGAAATTTTGTCCTGAATGAACCACGCGGCGGTGTGTTCAGACATGTAAACCTGCTAGTGCCGCCCAAGCATCCTGATGCACGTATGGGGTTCATCATTATGGAGCCGGAAGATTCACCGCCGATGTCCGGTTCAAATTCGATTTGTGTATCCACTGTTTTGCTTGATGGTGGCATACTTCCGATGACTGAACCGGTTACGAATTTGGTGCTTGAAGCCCCGGGTGGATTGGTACACGTCGAAGCGAAGTGTCGCGATGGAAAAGCGGAGCGCATCAAAGTGCAAAATCTGCCTTCATTTGTGCAGAAACTGGATTGTGCACTGGAGTTGGATGGTTTCAAGACACTGACAGTGGATACCGCGTACGGCGGCGACAGTTTTGTGGTTGTTGACGCGGAGGAGATTGGATTTCAAATTACGGAAGATGAAGCGCGTCAAATGGCCGAGACAGGTATGCGAATCACCGTTGCGGCAAACGAGCAAATTGGATTTTCTCATCCGGAAATTCCCGACTGGAATCACATATCATTTTGTCTGTTTGCCGGCAGTCCGCAGATGACCGAGACTGGTATCAGTGCCAAGTCTGCAGTAGCCGTAAGACCCGGCAAAGTTGATCGTTCACCGACAGGAACTGCTGTATCTGCGCGGATGGCTCTGTTTCATTCGAAAGGACAAATGAAAGTTGGCGAAACCTTTACAGCAACATCAATCATCAATTCGACATTTACGGGCCGAATTGCCGGTGTTACTGCAGTCGGCAACAATGTTCCGGCAATCGTGCCAGAAATTTCAGGCCGTGCATGGATAACAGGTATCCACCAGCACATGTTGGACCCAAGCGATCCGTGGCCGGAGGGTTATCGTCTCAGTGATACTTGGGGTTTTCAGGTTTGAACAAACTATCCCGTTCAGGAGAATAAGGCGACTCGTTATTTTGATTTCAGGCGTGAACCCGGAATAACGGTGTCCGCTATTCCGTTCAAGAGTATAAGGCGGCCTGCTATTTTGATTTCGGGCGTGAACCCGGAATAACGGTGTTCGCTATTCTGTTCAAGAGAATAAGGCGGCCTGCTATTTTGATTTCAGGCGTGAACCCGGAATAACGGTGTCCGCTATTCTGTTCAAGAGGATAAGGTGGCTCGTTATTTTGACTTCGGGCGTGAACTCGGAATAACGGTGTTCGCTATTCCGTTCAAGAGGATAAGGCGGCCTGCTATTTTGATTTCAGGCGTGAACTCGGAATAACGATGTCAGTTATTCCGTTCAAGAGAATAAGCTGATACGTTATTTTCACTTCGCGTGTGAACAAAGAGCAACAAGAGTAAATCGAAGACAATTTCGGAAATTCAGATGAAGCTATCACCATTTGTAAATCATATTGAGAATTTAATCTCCTTAAACAATCAGGATTTGTTATAGTATACACAAAATTTCAAGCTGTCTATGCGCGTGCCGCGGGACTGGATATGCACAAGATAGAGATTACGACCACGGTGTTGCTGTGTTAGTTGCATGGCGGCTAGGCACAATCGAGACCCGTTAATTCGGGACGATGCCCAAAAGTCTGAGTTGTCAACTTTAATGTAAAATCCTGTACATGCGTGTTCATAGACGTAAGCATTCTGTTTGATACAAAATTTTCATTGGCCAAGGCCATGTTCCTTTTAGGCATTCGAAATGCAGTAACCAAGTAATTCTGATTTGACGAGTAAAAGTGATGTACCGAAAAAATACTGGCAGATATGAAATAACTACCGGAGGTGGGGAGCAGGTTAAGGCATTTGTACCATTTCCACTGCCCCCAACTCCTGAAATTGATCTTGTTGACTTACTTCCACAATACGGAAGAGCATGCACCGCATTGGGTAAACTTGAAGGTATTGCTGAAAGGCTTCCTGACCCAACCATTTTTATCTACTCGTATGTTCGAAAAGAAGCGGTTCTTTCGTCTCAAATTGAAGGAATTTGGTCTACATTGTCAGATTTGTTGCGTTATGAAATTAACGAAGCATCGGTTGCACTTATAGATGAAGTAGCGGAAGTATCAAATTGTGTCACTGCATTGGAGCACGGCATAAATCGAATGGAAGGAGGATTCCCGCTGTCCAATCGGTTAATTAAGGAAATGCATGAACTCCTATTGTCGACTGGAATAGGCAACCAGAAGATGCCGGGTGAGTTTCGCAAATCGCAAAACTGGATTGGTGGAACTCGACCTGGTACTGCCAGGTTCGTACCTCCGCCTTCTCATTTTTTGCCAGATTGCATGTCTGATCTGGAAAAATTTATACATTCGAATGACTCTCGATTACCACCTCTGATAAAAGCAGGGATGGTCCATGTTCAGTTTGAAACAATACACCCTTTTCTTGATGGAAACGGCAGAGTGGGCAGGATGCTCATCTTGTTGATGTTGTGGAATGATCGTATAGTAACTCAACCACTATTGTATTTGAGTTTGTACTTTAAATTGCATCGTGAAGTTTATTATGATTTACTAAACGAGGTTCGAAAGGGCGGCGACTGGGAGGCATGGCTTGTATTTTTTCTTGAAGGTATAGAAGCAACTGCACTTAGTGCAGTTGACACGGCGCAAAATTTAATTGACTTGTTTAATGAAGATAGATCGAAAATTCGTCAGAGCGGCCGAAAAGCAAATTCTGCACTTCGGTTGCACCAAGCATTCCAAGAACGTCCGTTATTTACGATTAAAGAACTTGAAGACAAGACGAAACTCGGGAATAGTGTAATCGCTTCTGGCATCAAAGTTCTGGAAGACTTTGGAGTAGTAAGCGAAATAACAGGCAAGCGACGCGGCAAGATATTTGTCTACACCGAATACTTGGATATTCTTAACGAAGGTACTGAGCCAGAACAATTAGTTCATTAGAGTTCATCAAGAATATCACCCACAATTACATAGAATTCATTGGCGCACAAAAAGTCTGCGCAAAATCACAAAATTCAAGCCTGAGCCACTCGTTCGGTGATTTCTTTCGCTACCTTTTGTGCGGCTATGACCGCGCCTTCCTGCCATCCAGGCAAGGCAGTAATCTGGTCACCGGCAAAGTAGATTGCGCCATCAGGCTTATGGAGCACTTCAGGAGACTTGTGCTCACTTTCTGGCCATCCACCTTTCTGAAATGGCACCTTGGACCAAGCCCGGCTAACGCCAGATTCTAACTCGGCACCGTATCCTGCATGCAATTGTTCTCCTTCGGCAATTGCATTTTTCAATCGGTCGCTCAAGGACATGTCCGCAAAGCGTTGGCATGGTTCATCGTCCCAAATGTACGCTCCAAGAATGACACCCTTGTGTTGATGGTAACCATTCGCCGGATACCAAATTTGAGTGATATCCTGATCGGTCCATGATATTCCGGCGTAAATTGCCAAATCGTCCTCCCAAAACCGCCGTTTGGCCTGAAAGGCAATCTTGACTGCAGGAACAAAAGTCATTTCCTCGAACGTTGCCTGAACCTCAGGTGAAAAATCATTCGGTATATCCTTGACGACGGGTGCCGGTATTGTGCTGATTGCGTAATCGGCCTGGATTTCTCTGTTCGCGTTGTCCTTTGTGAATGCGATTCGAACTCCACTTTCAGTTTTCCGAATTTCCCTGACTTCGCTTTGGTATTGAATGAGCGGACTTACGCGCTGTTCAAATGCGTGGGCAATGGCATCCATGCCGCCGATTGGCTGAAACAAAGTCGGATTTGAATTCAGAAATTGCTCGTAGTTCATTTTGTAACGCCAGAAGTCGGCCTTCATCAATTCACCAAAATCCAGCGGGTCAACTGCTTCATCCTTGCCTGTCAGTCCGGCGTTGAGGGTTGTCCCTTTGTAGCCGCCGCGATTTGAGCCCTTGTACAGGTAGTCAGGATTCAATCCGCCATACCGCCGCAACATCGTCAAGACATTTTCTTTTTCTTCGCTTGTCAATGGCAGGTCCAGCGTGTCCGCGTTTACAGATTTTGCGAGCATTTCCGAAATATAACCCCGCATGTCTGTGATTACCTGGCGACTTGTAACAGGTTTCCCGCCGAATCGTTCCTTATTATGAAAGAGTGCGGCGCGGTTGTCATTGGTGAACATTTCCAGTTCAATGCCGAATTCTTTGCAGTAATTCAGTATGGTTCTGTGATGATAGGGAATGCGAGCTGGCCCCATATTCGCGTACATGTGCCTTTGCGAGTCAAAAGTGGTGAGTTGTTTGGAATCCGTTTCTTCCAAAACGACACCAGAACGCGCGGTGAAATTTCGTCCGCCAGCACGAGCGGTAGCTTCAAGGATTGTGCAGCGAAATCCCGCTTTTGACAATTCATATGCGGCGGCCATTCCGGAAATGCCAGCACCAAGTATGACTACTGATTTGCCCTCACCTGTCCCTCGAGGCAATTCCATTGGTGCGGCGTGAGCAGAACCGATGGCCATCAATCCCATTGCCTGCAAGGTGCGATGAAATATATCTGCGCCGGCTAATGCACCGATAGACTGAAGAAATTTTCGCTTTGATATTGAATGCTGCTGGCTCATTTTTAACTGTAGTGTAATGTTGAAGAAGGTTGTCTACTGGAAGATTATACAGGGAATGTTATCTGGATATTGTGATTCTGGTCAAGTAGTGTTCAATAATCTTCTGGCCAAAGCATATTTCATTCTTCTTCAATAACAGCCGTCTTTTCTGATTCCCTTGAACGGTGTAAGAAAAATGTCGTTCGTTTCACTTCGCTATCCGCTGGAATAATATCAAAAGAACTGAACTGTTCACATAACTTCAACTCTTGCAGGGCTTTGACGATTTCGTTTGATCTTGCAAATGATTCCAATATACGGTTTGGACCATTCGAAGTATGGACGAAGTGCAAATGGATTGCCACGGGTGTAATTCTGCTCCATGGTACTTTTGTTTTTTAATTCACTGTTCAATAACAAATCAAGTACATCGCTGTTGGCGAGTCTATTGTGTCGCAGGAATCATTACACAACGATTCCTAAAATTTACATGGAGAAACCATACATTATTTTTCTTAGTCAAGTCGAACACTAAACTACTAGCTTTCATGTTTGCACTATTGATACAGGAATACCAATTGCGATCACTGGACAAGGACTACCAACACCTCTTTCAAATCTATCAATTAATTTGTTCCAGTGTGTAGTAGACGTGCCGAATTTGCTTTGAACAAATTGTTTTGACCAGATTCTCGCAAAAGAATCATTTGACTCTACAAGTTTTTCTTTAATTGTATTTCTTTGTGAAAGGGTAGGATTCAAACCAAATGATTCTTGAACTTCATCAAGTGTAGTAACACCTAATCGCTCAACATGTTCTCGAATGATGTTTTCCATGCCATTTTGAAGTGAAGATCCTCGCATAATAACTATGCCTGCACTAATTGCTCCGTTGCTATGCAAGCGACTGAAAGTTGTGAGGTCTCGATCAAAAAATGGATCTTTGTTATTCCATTCAATTTCAAGAGCGAGCGCACCATGCTCAAACTCTTTCACGTGGTCAATTTCGTGCGTACTTGACGAGGTTACGAAATTATTTACTGATTTGACTATATCAAATTTTCGTTTTTTCCAACCTTTGTTACTCAGGTCTTCTCCAATTCTTCGAGTGACATTCGCAAGTCCGCCGCCACCCTGAATTAACTCCCAAACGGGAATTCCCAGTTTGAGTAACGTTTCTTCAATTTCAGAAATTGCTTGTTGAAAGTGCTGATAGACTATTGCATCGGCATGGTGGGTTGTTTGGTAGTCGAATCTCCGATTGCGAAGTCGTTGAAAGCATTCTTTTGATGCTTGCATTTTAGCTGGCATCTGCAGTGTTTATCGTGTAGTTTGGATGAAGGCGTCTGGTTTTGTGGTATGAATCGACTTCATCGCCCCACTGACACCATCCGTCTCTCTTGTTCCTGGCAAACAGTTCCACGAACGGACCTGGACTGCATTCTTCGATAATGCTGTACAGTGTTGGCGGTTTCCAGGAATGCTCCTGTTTTCGATGGACGATAATATTCGTTTGCGACCGACCTGGAGGAAGGGTTCTCAGTTTCCCTTTAACCCCGAATAGAACGAGTTCGGTGACATTTCGAAAATAGAAGCCCACCCCTCTTCCGTCCGGACCGCCATCTTTGCGAACTTTGTACCAAACCAAATTGGTCTTGTAGGTAAATCCCCATGCCTCAAGCAGTTCCAATCCATGCGCAAGCATTGCATTGGGACACCACAGGTAAATATGCCCTTTGTCCGGCACAAGGTCACCTACGGGAAGCTCGGCCAATTCGGGAGTCGACATTGTTTTGTAGCGATGCAGGCGGCGATGTTCTGGTGCAACCTTGCCAGTACGATTGTTGAATCTCCATGGAGGATCAATTAAAACTGCACCAAATCCGGATTTGTGCTTCGCGCTAAATGCAGTTAAGGAGTGAATTGTTGTATTGTTTGAATTTTTCATGAACTGATTTGATTCTCTCGCGGTACGAATGCGATTGCAACAGTAATCGTTGCATGGAATTTCACAGAATTGTCCGCATTTACACCTGCGATACATCCACAAACAGTTTACACTAAACCGTCCATTCACGAATACATTTCCTGTTGTCAAAACAAAAATTTTGAATCTTGACGTATTTCAACTCACGGTAGATTGAACCATGCAATCAATAAACAAGCAAGACCGTGCAATAGGAGCATTGGTAGGACTTGCGATTGGAGATGCTTTGGGCACCACACTTGAGTTTGCCTCTCGCGACAGCAGGCCATTGGTGACTGATATTGTTGGAGGCGGTCCTTTCGGACTCAAGCCGGGAGAGTGGACCGACGATACAAGCATGGCACTGTGTTTGGCTGAGTCGATTTTGAATAAAAATGATATTGACCCGCAAGACTTGATGGAACGATTCAGGATGTGGTCAGAGAAAGGCCATAATTCCGTAACCGGAAGTTGCTTTGATATTGGCCACACAGTCTCAAATGCATTGCATAAATTTGCGATTACTGGTGAACCCTTAAGCGGCAATACTGACCCTGATTCGGCCGGCAATGGATCATTGATGCGATTGTCGCCAGTTGCAATTCGATGGTTTCGCAATCCGGCAAAAGCTCGCGAAGCGGCCATGCTTCAGAGTCGGACAACCCATGGAGCCAGGCAAGCAGTAGAAGCCTGTGCACTTTTCGCTACCATACTCGCAGAGGCGATTAGCGGACGTACCAAAGAGGAAGTATTGAAGAATCGAGAATGGCAAGGGAACCCGGGCATTGGAGATATTGCCTCGGGAAAATGGAAATGCAAATCGCGGGATGAAATCAACTCATCGGGCTATGTCATTCATACTCTGGAAGCTTCTCTTTGGAGTACATACCATTCGGAAAACTTCAAAGATGCAGTAATATTGGCCGTAAATTTGGCTGACGATGCAGATACCATCGGGGCCGTTACAGGTCAAATTGCCGGTGCTTTGTGGGGCTTGTCCGGTATTCCTGACGACTGGTTGAAAAAAATCGCTTGGTCAAACAAACTCATTGATACCGCGAAAGGCTTGTTTGAACTGGCCAATTCGTCAAAACATCCGTGATACGCGTTGAGCTTCACTGATTCCAATCGTCGGCAGTCTTTATTCTGAGTTGGCAATCACTTCAAGTCCTGTAAACACGATATTCGGTTCATTGATAAACTCATGGCGCGAATGTTTCGCCAATAACGCCGCATCTCCACCGGCCAATAACAAAGTCGGTTGCGCGTCCAGCAAGCAACTGTACTCGTCAATCAACCTGTCAACCCCGCCGACCATGCTAAATAAGGCACCACTGGACACAGCTTCACGAGTCGACCGACTTGGTAGAACCGGTTCTGGCTTGTGGTGTTCGGAAATTCCGGATGCCCGCTCCCAAAGCAACGATTGCGACAGGTGAAATCCCGGCAGTATGGAACCACCGACAAACAAGCCCGTTGAATTTATTGCATCAACAGTAACGGCGGTACCGCAATCAACCACTATAACCGCATTTTGAACCAGTGACCACGCCCCCAGGATCGCGGCGAAGCGATCAGCGCCAAGTTCATTTACATTGACATAACTGATTTCTACACCACACAATTTTTTCTTTGGGGAGATAAAGGTTGATGTTGCATTCTGTGCGGTAGCCCACTGTTCGATCGAATACATGACCTCGTCACCTGCAACATTTGCTGCATACACGGCATGCACTGCTGGCAAAGAACTCCAGTGCTCGTTGATGTGCTGTCGCAGGTTTCCAGACCGGCTTGGAAATTTGCCTTGCTGATTATCGTATAACCACTTCACAAACTGGTTGCCGGCATCGACATAAAGGTTCATCATTGTCAAATCAGGAAGTAAAGCACAGCAGACAGAGAAGCAAGACTCAGTACAGTAGAGACCAGAATACTGGCCGAGCATCGGGCACTATAGGTGTCAAACTGTTTCGCGAGTATATAAACAGTGACTGCGACCGGCATGGCGGCCGCCACCACCGCGGCCGTGGCCCATTTCGGGTCCACCGGAAACAAGTGAAACATCGCAAACCATACCAGTATCGGGTGAATCGTCAGTTTGAGAAAACTGATCATGAACGTTTGGGCCCCAATCGACGACATCCCTCTGTCGCCCACGCTAGAACCCAGTGCGAACAATGCGCACGGCGCCGCTGCAGTGCCAAGCAACTGAAAGAATCGATCGCCCATCTCCGGAAATTGCACTCCCGAAATCGATACCAATATACCCGCTACGACAGAAACGATAATCGGGTTCTTTACGATTGAAAAGGTGGTACCCTGGACCATTTGCACAAATGTTGCAGTCTTGGAAATCCTGGACCGCTCAAGCAAGATGGTAGCAAGTGACAGCATGACAACCAGGTCTGTTGCGGTGCAAAGGACGATGACAACACTGGTTTCTTGTCCCAGGGCGATGATCGCGAACGGCAATCCGAAGTATCCGGTGTTGCCGTAAACACATGCTGTAGCGAATACAATACTATAATTGGTTGTCAGCTTGAAGAATTTACGGGCAACTACGAGCGACAATGAGAACAATGCCAGCGATGCAAACACGAATGCGATCACGAATATCCACTCGAACTGGCCGCGCAAGTCTGCATTCGCCACTAGTGAAAATATTACCGCGGGTAACGCGAAGTAGTACACGAAGGTGTTGAGGCCGGCGCGGCCGGCTGAATTGATTATTCGCCAGTGTGTCGCCATGAACCCGCAAGCAATAATGGCGAATATGGGTGCAGTAATCAGAATTGTAGTCATGCCCTTTCTGACAAAGTGTTGCCCTGACAGGCGTTATATCAAGATGAATTCAATTAAAGCGACGGCGAAGCAAGAACAATGAGCATTATGAACTATTGCACAAACTGCGGTGCAGGATTAACGCAGAAAATACCGGAAGGCGACAATATGCCGCGTTTTATATGCGATGAATGTGGTTTGGTGCACTACCAAAATCCCAAGATTGTGGCGGCCTGCATTCCGGAATGGCAGGGCAAAATCTTGCTTTGCAAAAGAGCCATTGCACCGCGTGTGGGCTTGTGGACGATTCCGGCCGGCTTCATGGAGAATGGTGAATCTGTCAATCAGGCCGCCGTGCGCGAAACCTTCGAGGAAGCACAGGCGGAGGTGGAGATCATCGACCTGTTCGGGGTATACAACATCGTACGTGTCAATCAGGTTTATGTGATTTTTCGGGGGCGGATGATTACCGGAGAGTTTTCTCCGGGTATGGAAAGTCTGGAAACAGACTTGTTCACCAAGGATCAGATTCCCTGGGATAGCCTTGCATTTCGGGTTATACACAAATCTCTGGTTCGGTACTATGCGGACCTTGAACGCGGGATTGATCGTCCTTTCATCGACGACGTACCTTAAACCACATTTCGCCGCATTCTGACGCGTTGAACTCGTTTCGCCCACTTTGGTGACCAGATCATGCACGACTATTTGCGAGTTGCAGTTTCGCTTCGTCTCCGGAATTTGTTCGAATATCGGTGTGCACCCTTTCTGACAGTCGACGTCGGAAGCAGGGTTAGCATTCCGTTTGGACCACAATCAAAAATTGGTTTGGTGGTTGATCGCGTCTCGACGAGCAGCATGCCTGAGGACAAAATTCGCGATATCAACAATGTACTGGATGAAGAACCAGTTGTTTCACCCGAACTGATGAGCACCTTGAAGTGGGTATCCGAATACTATCACCAGTCGTTTGGTGAAATTTTATGGGCGGCGCTACCCATGCCAATCAGAAGGGGGCAACCCCAGCAACCCAAACTGGACATTGGATACGCATTGACAGAAGAAGGCCGCAAACTGACGGAGGAAAGTTTTTCGAGAGCGCGGGTGCAGAAAAAAATATTTCAGGAGTTGCTGAACAGTGAATCTCCGGTTACGAAAGAGCGACTTGAAAGGTCCGGCAAAACCTGGAGAAATGCCATTCAGAGCATGGAGACCAAGGGCTGGGTAGTTACGAGTACGGTTAGTCGCATCGCAAAACGCAAAAAACCCAACTTGATCTATGAATTGACGTTTGATCAGCAACAAGCACTGTCAAATATCACGGATTCTCTGAACCGATACCAGTGTTTTTTACTGCAGGGCGTTACGGGCAGCGGTAAAACCGAAGTATATTTGCGCGCCGCGCTTGAAGTAATCAACAAAGGCCGGCAAGTACTGTTGCTGGTACCGGAAATCGGCTTGATGCCGCAAACGGTTGAACGTTTGAGTGATGCTTTGGGCGTTCAGGTATTTTCCTATCATTCCGGCATGAGTTCTGTGGCACGGCATCGTACCTGGTGGTTCGCGAAAAGCGGTCAAGCGAAAGTGATCGCCGGCACGCGTTCGGCAGCACTTTTGTCATTTCAGGATTTGGGTCTGATTGTCATCGACGAGGAGCATGACTCTTCGTTCAAGCAGCAAGAACGGGCGCGCTATCATGCCCGGACCGTTGCATTGTATCGAGCCATGAAATGCAATATCCCCATTGTGCTTGGTTCGGCAACACCGTCGCTTGAAACCATATGTGCAGCAAGCAACAATCGTTTGACAACAATGACCTTGCCACACCGCGCCACGCGCGTGGCCATGCCGACAGTCCGTGTGTTGGACCTGAATGAGGTTTACCTGAAAGAAGGTGTTGCCATGCCGTTAATCAATGCCATTCAAAAGCGAATTGATGATCGCGAGCAAAGCCTGATTTTTCTGAATCGCCGTGGGTTCGCGCCAGTCGTGGTATGCGGGGATTGCAAGTGGGTTGCCAAGTGCGACAACTGCGATGTCAAAATGATATTGCACAAGGCCGACAATCGATTGCATTGTCATTTGTGCGGCATAAAACGACCGATTTGCGAGATTTGCGAGGAATGCGGTTCAGAGCGAATGCACAACCTGGGCGAAGGTACTGAAAGAATCGAGTCCGTTCTGCACGAAACCTTTCCAGGTGCGCGAATCATGCGTATCGATAGCGATGCCACCAAGGGGTTTCGCGATATTGAAAAAAAACTGACCCGAATTCAAAAAGGTGAAGCAGACATTCTGGTTGGTACTCAAATGCTATCGAAAGGGCATCATTTTCCGTTTGTGACACTGGTTGGAATTCTGAATGCTGATCAAGGTTTTTTCAGTATTGACTTTCGGGCCATGGAATATGTGTTCCAGCAAGTGTTGCAAGTTGCCGGGCGCGCCGGTCGTGTGGAAAAGCCTGGCGAAGTGATTATTCAAACGTTGAATCCGGACAGCGAGTATTTCGAGCGTATTCGCAGTCACGACTATATGGGCTTTGCAAGGGATGAACTTGTGCATCGAAAACAGGCCAATCAGCCACCATACGCTCACTATGCATTGCTACGCGCCAATTCACTGAAGCAGGAGTCTGTCATCGAATTTCTGAATGATGCCAAACGGATTGGCGAAGGTCTGCTTCTCGGACGGGCTTATCCGAATGTTGATTTGATGGACGTGGTGATGTCCCCTATTTCACGAATTGCCAAGCGCGCGCGTGCTCAGTTGCTGGCAACCAGTACACGCAACGACGAGATAAAACCGTTTTTGTCCAGCTGGGTCGAAATACTGGAAAAACACCCTCGAAAAGGTGGACTGCGCTGGAATCTGGATGTTGATCCGATTGACTTTCATTGAGATATGAAGCACCGAATCAGAGAATTGGTGGAGAGTTCAATCCGCACTCTCGTTGACCAAGGTGAAGTACCGCCAGAATTTGCACAACAATCGTTTCCGATTGAGTACCCGCGTCGCGAAGGGCACGGTGATTTTGCAACCAGTGCGGCACTTGCAATGGCAAAGCAGAGCGGGAAGCGACCCCGAGATCTGGCATTGCTGATTCAGGAAAACCTGCCTGATTCACCGATCCTGGAGAAGACTGAAATTGCGGGTCCAGGATTCATCAATTTCTTCTTGACCGAGCGTGCCTATGCAGGTGTCGTAAACGAAATCAGGAAGCAATCCGATTCCTTCGGTCATTTGAAACCAAAGCAAAGCCAAAGAGTTCTGGTTGAGTTTGTCTCTGCCAATCCGACTGGTCCCCTGCATGTCGGACATGGACGCGGTGCTGCAGTGGGTGACACTTTGGTGAGAATTTTGCGTGCCGCCGGTCATCAGGTTGATACCGAATACTATGTCAACGATATTGGCCGTCAAATGAACATACTGGCCCTTAGTGTCTGGATTCGATACCTTCAGTTGCAGGGCCTGGAGACCGGTTTTCCGCAAGGTGCGTATCAGGGAGATTATGTTTCTGAATGCGCAGCGGTACTGCAAGAAACATGCGAGTTGAAACAGGTTCAGAATACAGCAGAATTGTTTGATGATTTGCCGGACAGCAACGATGAAGTACTGGATTGTCTGATTGACCGGGCCATGCAATTGCTGGGACGAAGCAATTTTGAAAATATCAGAAAATTTGCGCTAAATTCCATGGTTGATGTCATTCGTACCGATCTGGATGTGTTTGGTGTGCAGCACCAGCAATGGTTCTTTGAAAGTAATGTTGTGGACAGTGGAGAGATTGAGCAAGCAATCTCGAATCTTCGGGATTCCGGGCAACTCTACGAATCCGAAGGTGCTATTTGGTTTCGATCAACCGCTCTTGGCGACGAGAAGGATCGCGTAGTGGTTCGGTCCAATTCCGAGCTGACTTATTTCGCCACGGACATCGCCTATCATCTCAACAAGTACAAACGCGGTTATAATAAGATGATCAATATTTGGGGAGCAGATCATCACGGATATATAACCCGAATGATGGCCGCTATGGAGGCTTCGGGCGAAGACAGCGGAAAGCTGGAGATTCTTGTGGTTCAACTGGCTGCGCTTCGGCGCGGTGAAAAGAAAATTGCGCTGTCAACGCGAGCGGGGGATTTTGTGTCCCTGAAAGATTTGGTCGAAGAAATCGGTAGTGATGCGGCGAGATTCTTTTATATCCTCAGAAAACCGCAACAGCATTTGGATTTCGATCTCGACTTGGCAAAATCAAAAACCAATGAAAATCCGGTTTACTACGTACAGTACGCACATGCCCGGGTATGCAGCGTATTTCGACAAATGCACGAGCGAGGGTTGCAACACCCTTCCAATGCAAATCACGAGTTGCTGTCGCAGGAGTCGGAAATCAGGTTGCTGAAAAAATTATCCCAGTATCCGGAAATTATTGAAAGTTCAGCCGAATCTCGCGAACCGCATCAGATTGCCTATTATTTGCGCGAGGTGGCGACTGAGTTTCATTCGTTTTACAACAAGGAAAGGATACTGGACAGCGGGCCCGCGTTGCGTGATGCGCGACTGGATTTGGTTGACGCAGTTCGTCAGATTCTCGCAAACGGACTTGAATTGCTTGGTGTTTCGGCACCGGAGGTAATGTAGTTTATGGCACGACAATCAAAATCAAGAAGAAAGTCATCTCAATCCGTATCATCCGGTTTTGGCAGATTCTTGCTGGGTGTAATTGTTGGATCCGTCGGTACGGCATTGACGATGGGCGTTTTGCAGGATCGTCCGTCTGACATTGGTTCAGGAATCGATCGGTTGATTCAGATGGGTAGCAGTCAGGAGCAGTCCGAACCATCCGGCACGGCCGACGAGAATACCGAGGGGCAGCAAACGGCCAAGGTAGTCACATACAATTTCCATAATTTGTTGCTGGAAGACGAATATATTTTGCCGGATACAAATACCGGAGCAACCGAACAGGCTTCCACTGCCCCGGCACAGCAACCCGCACCAACCAGTTCCGATGATTCGGAACAACCCGCTGCAACAACCGCAAGCACCGAAACAGCTGCACAAGAGCAACAGCAACCTGTACAAGATACCAAGGGTACTTATGTTCTGCAGGTCGGCTCCTATCAAAGTTTTGAAGATGCCGACCGAATGAAAGCCAAACTGGCTTTCAGCGGATTGATTGCATTTATTCAAAAAGTGTCAATTGAAGGACGCGGGGATTTTTATCGGGTGCGATTGGGTCCGTACGATTCAATTGAAACAATGCAGTCTGCCAACTCTGCATTGCAGGGTCAGGGGATCAATGCAGTTCGATTTAAAGTGAAGGGCTAATTGCTTCGCTCTTCAAGCCATGAGGAAATCCTGCGAGGAATATCCTTGCCGGCCTTGCCGCTGACATAGATACCGATGTGCCCGGTGTCATAGCCGATTTCAGTGTAGTCGCTGGTGCCAACTGCATTTCGCAATGCCTGCGACGAGCTTGGCGGAACCAAATGGTCGTGCTTGGCAAACAAGTTCAGAACCGGAATCTGGATGTTTTTCAAGTCCACTGTTTTTCCATTGATTGCAATCTCTCCTTTTACCAGTTTGTTCTGCTGACTGAACTTCTTGACGAAAGTCCGAAACATTTCGCCGGCCTGGTCAGGACTATCGAAAATCCATTTTTCCATTCGCATGAAATTTTCAACTTTGTCAGGCTGATCAATGATTGTTGAAAAGTCCAGGTATTTTTCTACACCCAGTTTGAACGGCTTGAGCGACAGGAACATGCTGTTCAGCATCACGCCCGGCACATTGCCCAATGTGTCGACAACCAAATCCACATCCACACCGTTGAACCAGTGTGCCAGCAAGTTGTCTGCTGTGGCAAAATCAACCGGCGTTACCATGGTTACGAAGTTATTCACTTTCTCCGGGTGCAACGCGGCATAGCACAGGCTCATGGTCCCGCCCTGGCAGATGCCAAGCAGATTGATCTGCGAAGCACCGGATTCCCGAAGAGTCGCTGCTACACAATTTGCGATATAGCCTTCCACATAGTGTGGCAAGTCCAGATAGCGGTCTTCGGGACCGGGATATCCCCAGTCAATCAGATAGACATCCTCGCCATTGTCCAACAATCCCTTGACCAGGGACCGCTTGTCGTACAAATCGGCAATGTAGGGCCGATTCACCAAGGCGTAAACAATCAGTATTGGCGCATTGCCTGAACGAGTACCATTGGTAGATCGATATCGGTAGAGTTTCAATTTGCCTTCTTCGTAAATTGAATCTTTCGGAGTTGTGCCAACCTGAACTTCGTTCATGTTCGTGCTTGACCCCAAAGCATTGGTCAGGCGGGACTGATAGTCCATTGCTTGCTGAAGAAAATTTTCACCTGCAAACATGCTATTCCTCCGGTTCTTTTTTCCGTGTTGATTTTCGGGAAGTGCGTTGCGGTGCCATTGTCTTTGCGGCGACGCGTGATTCCAGTTCCTGCACTTTCAGTGTCAGTTGTTGAATCGTCGCCTTTGCTTCGTTGTAGTCTTTCTGTATTGCATCCAGGTCGCTTCGCGTTGGCTGGTTTGCAAGCCGGGAATTTTTATTCTGAATTGCATCGCTTTTTTGCCGAACACGCATGTACGCATTGATCAGTTCGCCATAAATTCTGGAGTAACGCTTGGAGCTTGCCACTTCCTGAAATTCGTTCTCGCAACAATCAATCCAAATTCCGCACAATTCCAGAAATCCGATTTTGTCCAAGTCGCAATCCGTCAATGCTTTCTTGAAATTTTCACTGGTGTGAGTTGCGAATTTGGAGAACAACTCCAGATAATTTTGGTAGGTGGCAAGAAAATCCTGTTGCAATCGGTAGAGTTCAGTCAAGTCTTCCTGCCACTCTCGCCCAATGCCGAGAGCAGGAAAATTCGGGACTTGCATTGGCATTTGCGGCAACTGCATGCCGGGCATGCCTTGCATACCGGGGAGCGCAGTTGTCCAGGGATTGTTTTGTCCCAATGGCGGTGTAAACAGGTTGCCAGTATTGAATGTACACTGGCGCATCAGTTCTTCAAACTGCTTCTGGTCAAACGCTTCGGCGCCCTGTTTTTGAAGTTTGTCGTACATTTCCCGAAACGCAGTTCCCAATTGAAACAATTGCAAGTACGGCGTTGGCGGGCCAAGGGGTTGGGGCGTAAAGGCATTGTTCCACTGAGAGAACATCTCGAATGGATTATTGAAATTCTGCATGTTCCAGTAATCGACCATTTCCTTGTCCGTATTCAGGTTAACACATCCTGTTGACCCTGGTTCGTCACATCGTTCATGGTAAAGTGTATCACAAATTCAGTTCCGGACAGCAAAGCTATCAGTTCGTCACCTTTGTTACTCGTGATATCCGCGCTATTTTTCTTGGTGCGGGCGATTGAATCTTGACTGGACGGACTCGAGTTTTCGTATCAAGTTTGAAAATCCACCGCACTTCAACAAAAAACCTGCTTGCCAAGACAGGCAAGCAGGTTGATATTCAAAATTTCCGGGCTGAAGCCAAACAACTCAGCAAGTCAATAATCAAAATCTGGTTTGAATTTTGGCAATGGCTCCATGCTGAAGCTCGCCATCGATTTCCATGCCAACATAATCCAAAAGTACGTTCAAGCCGGATTCGCTCTTCATGGTCAAGCCGGCGCGGAAAGTGTTGACTACTGCGGGCATTCCCTGAACCGGCAACCGGTTACTGAAGTCCAGCACTCCTGCCTTGTCGGTCTGCCTCCATCGAACTGAATGACCTTTCGAGCTCGTCCTGAATGTATTCAGGCTGAACCGCGGTTGAAATCGGGTTCCGCCGGTTATCAAGGCATCGGGGCGCACCCGGATTCCGAGATTCCAACCAGTGTAGCTCAGCTCCTGCTTTGACATGCTGGCCACTACATTTCGACCGGTCAAAACTGACTCGCCCTGACTGATCGAACCGCCATAAAGCCCAATCGCCGGAGTTACGGACACATTGTCAGTCAACCGAACCTTGGCGCCAGCACCAACTTCCAAATGACTGTTGGTCATGTCGAACTTGCCGCCCAGCTTGCCGCCGGCCGCTGGATTGTCGAAGGAAGTGCTAGACGCGGCATCGGCATAGGAAAGTTCAGCAGTTGCAAAATAGTCTTCACTGTGCCACTGTCCCTTCATCGAGTAGTTCCCGCCCTGGAAACTTAACTTTTGATTCAGCGATAGCGAGTTCAGGTTCAATGACCCTTTCGCCTCGGGCATGGCGGTGAAGCTGAGACTGCCATTGGATGAAACAGATGCTTCCAGACCGACAGCAAGTCCCTGGACAGGCACCGCACTATCGCTGTAGTAATTTGCCCAGGTTCTCATTGCGCCGTCCGAATGATACTGCGACCCAGAAATGCCGGCGAATGAACTTTCCATATTGCCGGAATCGTAATCCACCAAGGTGCTGTCGCCCATGTCGTCCTTTCTCAACACCCATCCCAATACAGCCAATGCACCAACCGCATAAATCGCCGAATTGCTATCGTCCTTGGTAGCGGTTCCTGTACCGCCGACCGGACCACCGTCCGTGCCGGCGCCCGGACCGTCGTCCGTACTGTCATCCGGACCGTCGTCCGAACCGTCGTCTGTGCCAGGCATTACCCTGCTTCCTCCGCTTACAAAGTCTGGAACAATAGCCTCCCCTCCCGCTTGTCTTACTACTTTACCTGTGATCAGTCGAGTTACAGTTGCCGCGGCTATTTCGTCGGCGGAAGGAGCGGCAGTTCCTGAAACCAGTTCAATCTGCGGTTGCGGCGCTAGCATTATAACTTCCCGGGCTGTGATTCTTCCGTGCGACACAGTGCCGCCTTCGTACTGCGCCGCTATGCCTCTGACATCAAATGCCAGAGACGCGCTTTTCTTCACAGTAAGCGTTCCGGCCGAACCCAAATTCAAATGTCCTGAAACAATCAGCGTCCCTTCGTTGACATTCACTGTTATCGGATCTCCGGCATCCGCAGTTGAACCAGACAATGTCGAGGCGAATGTCTGTGTATTGCTCATGGACGTGACCGTCAAAATTCCCGTACCCAACTTGTTGAAAGTTTCCATTCCGGTCATGCTGACCCTGCCGGACCGAAGGGTAACTTCGTCATTGCCTGCACCGCCTGCGATATTTCCGTTTATTCTTCCGCCGTTCACGACATCGTCGCCGTCGCCGAGAACCACTGCGCCAACAACATTCACGGCCTCAACCCATCTTGCAACGTCGTTTCCAGCACCGAAGGTCATGCCACTGCTGACCCCGCCTCTGTTCAGCTGAATCGTAGTACCCTCCGCCGCGATGTCGCCAGAAGCTCCGGCAGAAGCCGATGCAATGCTGGTCAACACTTTAGTCTGGCTGCTCGTCAGCATATTGGTGCCAGCGCCCAAATCAACGGTGGTCACCGCGTAGCCGCGATTCAGGACAACCGTGTCGTCCCCGGAGCCGCTGGCAAAGGCACCTGAAATCGAACCGCCGCCTCGCCAATGGTTGTCGCCATCGCCAAGACTGACCGTGCCCGAGATCGAAACCCCGTCGCCCAGTTCCACATCGTCATTGCCGGCACCCAGCGCAAGATTTCCTTTCAACGAACCGCCGGTCAGCCTGATCCTCGAATTACCGCTACTTTCAATGTTGCCATTGACAACTGCATTGCTTGTCAATCGATCCATTCCATCGCCTTGGCAAGCACCGAGATTAATGCCGCCCGTGCTTACGCCTGCTGACAAGGTAACCGTGTCGCATCCACTGCCGGTCGCAATGCCGCCAGTAACATGTCCTCGCACATTGACGGTGAATTTACCCATGGAACCCGCCCCCGAGAAGGCTAGCGAACCGGTACCGCTCGCACTGATGGTTTGCTCGACTCCATTGCTGTCATCGTCATCGTCAAGGTTCTCAATATCGACCACCATCGTGATGCCGGATTCAGCGATCGAGGCAACTACACCGTGACTGCCTGCGCCGGTCGTTGCAATTTGCCTGTCCACTACTAGCGAGTAATCGGCCAAGTTCAAGGATGAGGCAAAATCATCACTGTTATTGACCTCGACACTCGCGACACCCTCATCGCTATCGGGCGTACCAGTATCATCAAATGTCACTTTTAGTCCGCCCAGCCTCACTCGAGCACCGCCTTCTCCGGCCGCACCTGAATTACGGATGACAATACCTCCGGACTTGTTTCCATTTGTCTCTATTCTCACACTCGGCTCATAACCAGGTACTCCGGGTGTATTTCCTGTTTTCTGTACCGTTGTTGCAAGGAGGTTGTTCAATGGCGCTTGCTTGGTTCCTTCTTGCATGCCAACCCTCAAGCCGGTATCTCTGTGACTGGCTTCCATCAAGACTGCGGCTCTTTGGTAAAGGCCGGTATTTTCGTTTTGTCCTTCTCCAAATCCCAAGTTCAGCACAATTCCATGACTGCGCGCTCCACTCGTTTTGATGGTCACCGGGGTATTGACCTGAACTTCAATTCCGCCAGTAGAATCGCCGTCGTCTTCATCGCCTACCGGGTTGGCAACACTGATCGTAATGCCGCTGCTGTCATTGCCAGTAGTAACAATCAGACCGCGAGCGGCTCCCGGCGCCGGGGACGAATCGCCATTCAACATTTGAATGGTTGCATCAACCATTGCGAGATTGGCAGTACCTCCCCGTTGCGTTTCCGGATGGAAATATACAGCATGAAAATCGCTGTTGTCCCCTTTCGATCTGGCTACAACAGTAGCACGCGATACCCAGTTTCCGAAATTCAAATTGCCTAACTGGATAAACATGTCTTTCGCGTCGCCGCCAAAATCAATGCCGCCGCCATCAAGAGAACCGCCTTCTGTGTTAATTTGCCGATTTTGAATTTTCGATACCTTGTCCGCACCACCCTCTATATGAACATGCCGATTGGCAGCGTTGGCCCAAGCGAAAAAATGGAATGTTATCCAATCAGCGCGCACACCGATGTCAGTAGATACATCATATTTTGCAGCATATCTTCCAAATCCGTCTTCATCAACTCCTCCGACAAGAGTGCGGGGAATACGCGCGGGGTTTCCATTGTTGAGGTAAATTCTCTCTTTTATGCCTCGAACAACAATGCCGTCCTTCGAACCCATGTGAATATACATAACGCGGGGATAGTCAGGCAGTTCTGACGCTTTCAGGAAGAGCCGGTTGTGAATTGCATCCGCGAGATTGTTACCAACCTTTCTTTTCGTGGCCACTTGGGCAGTATCACTATCGGGGATGGGGATTTCAGCCGCGACTAGGACACCGCTATAAGTATTGACAGCCGGACCGGCGAAGTAATCACCAGAACCATCAGTAGCACGGTCTACGTTGCCATTTGTATCAACCAGTCGATAATAGATCTCCGCACCTGATGGCGGAGACGTGTCGCTTCCAGGTGGTATCGTTGTCCAGCACATCTGCCCACTATCGGATACACATTCCGCCTGCCACCATGGTCGATTGACTGCATTATTTGCACCGGTTGGCGTATAAGTCTGAACCACGACGAAATCACTCAAGCTGTAGACTACATTTCCCTCTGGAGCCGTATCCGGGGCAGTGCCATCGGATTTCGCTGTCAATGGAAAACCGCTATCGTCTGTTTCACTCCCAAGTTGATAATCGGTAGCATCTTCACCTTGGCCACAGCCGAAGAGGATATTGGTTCTTACGCCATTTAACACACCAGGA
Organism: Arenicellales bacterium; assembly: GCA_965200765.1. GTDB lineage: Bacteria > Pseudomonadota > Gammaproteobacteria > Arenicellales > JAJDZL01. The sequence goes on along the minus strand of OZ241380.1, from coordinate 2,876,496 downwards.
AACCTGAGCACACCAGAAGCACCGGGATCAGTGTATGATTCGGCACTGTATTTTGTTATTGCGCCACATTCATTCGCGGCCAAAGCATCTCCTCCGCTCCGGAGCAGGACTGACATTGACACGCAACCGACTGCCAATGCAAATCCCAAGCCGGCAAGCCCGGCAACAGAAACCGAACTATCCCTTCTCCGAGGGACCAAATCACTAAATTTAATCATTGAGCTATTCCTTCAATAGGTGTGGAATGAAATTTCAGGATTTTCATTGTATTTAATTGAAATACAAAATCACTTGCATGTCAAGTACTTCTTGTTGGAAATCCATTATGCAAATTCTACCCCCCCCCCCTATGTATCTTGTCAAGTATTTTTTTTGGAAACGTCGTTAACTAATTGTTTTTGTGAGATAATTTGAGATTGATAATACTCTTGAAATGATTGAATTGTTCAATTGTTTCAGTACTGTTGTCTTGGCAAAATCAAGAGATTTGGCATTTTACGGACCAACGCAACATTCGTTGTACACCATCGTATTGACGCGGTCTTCGCAAAGCGGCCGAGTGGGCTTCTGGCCCTCGCTGACCGTCTCGTCCTTCCACCTTTGCCGGGTTTTGATGAATGGCCTCAAACAGCTCTCATGCAGTCGCCGGCATAGGTGGTCATCGTCCAAGTTTTGCTCGGCGATAACGTTGACGCAACTTACGCCCGAATTCCACAAGATTGCCGCCATCATCGACATACATTGGTTTCGGATGCGCTTGCCGTATCCACGCGGAAATAAAACCTCAACTCCCAATTGAATTTTTAATTAAAACGGTATAGTACCGATGATTCCAAGGTAGGTGTACCTCCCCCTCAGCATTGATTTTTCAGCGCCTTGAGCAGGGAACGAGGTTGTAACTTGCAGAAACAAATCCGCGCCAGATATGATAATATTCAGAAAATACAGTAAATTTTTTGTACCAAAACCGATTTGAGGAAACAGACATGGAGTCAAATAATGCAATTGTTACAGGAGGTACGCGTGGCATAGGCGAAGCAATTTCAATCGCACTGAAAGATGCCGGATACCAAGTGGCCGCGGTTTATGCAGGCAATCATGATCGTGCGAATGAATTTTCGAACCGAACAGGGATTGGTGTTTACGCATTCGATGTCGGTGACTTCGCGCAGTGTCAGGCAGGTGTTGAAAAAATCGAAAAGGACTTGGGGCGGGCCAGTGTACTGGTGAATAATGCTGGCATTACCCGGGATGGTACCCTGCATGGCATGTCGTATGAAAACTGGAATGCTGTCATTCAAACCAATCTGTCGTCTTGCTTCAATATGAGTCGTTGTGTCATTAACGGCATGCGCGAGCAGGGGTTTGGTCGCATTGTCAACATCAGTTCTGTAAATGGTCAGGCCGGGCAGTTCGGTCAAGTCAACTACAGTTCTGCCAAAGCCGGCATGATCGGGTTTACGAAAGCGCTGGCCAAGGAAAATGCCAGTAAGGGAATTACTGTGAACACCGTAACACCTGGCTATACCGATACAGATATGGTACGCGCGGTGCCAGAGAAGATATTGGAGAAGATTATCCACACGATTCCTGTAGGTCGACTCGGTACGGCAGAGGATATCGCGAGATGCGTAATGTTTTTGGTTGACAAGGACAATTCATTCATTACCGGATCGACTATTGATGTCAATGGTGGCATGCACATGTTTTAATTGCAACGATGAGCGAACCCAGAACAATCAAAAAATACCCCAACCGACGTCTGTATGACACGCAGGAAAGCAAGTACATTACGATTGATGTTTTGCACGGACTGGTGATGAGCGGTGTAGATTTTGTTGTCCGTGAAGAACCGGGCGGCGAAGATATTACACGGCAGATTCTGTTGCAGATTATTGCTGAACAGGAGTCTGGTGAGCAACCGCTGTTCACAAAGGAGCTATTGACGCAGATGATTCGGTTCTACGGCGGTGCCTTCCAAAGCGTTTTCACCGATTATCTCAGCAAGACCGTCGAAATGCTGACGGTTCAGCAACAAACATATCAGGACCAGATGAACGAAATGTTCAAATCTGCCGGGCTTGGCTCAATGGGTGAGATGAGCAAGAACAGTTTCGAGATGTGGACTGAAATGCAACAGCGAATGCTCAGTATGTATGGACTTCAACCCAAGAAGGATGATTGATTTGCCCCATGGAATACCGGGTATTCATGTGCGTTATCTGCGGTTTTATTTATGAAGAAAAGTACGGATTGCCAGAAGAAGGCATACCGGCAGGTACGCGCTGGGATGACGTTCCTGAAACCTGGATGTGTCCGGATTGTTCGGCGATGAAAGATGAATTCGAGATGATTGAGATTTAGGTCGCAGAGCGATTTTGTCGCTGTTTGCGACATTCAGGAATTACGAACTGAATCGCCCGCTTTTTTGCCGCCAAGCATTTTAGACCCTATTGCGCCGGCATGGATGGCAAACAGCGGTCCAATGAGTCCCCACCAGAATTCCACGCCATCGTGTCCCAATGCAGTTCGGGACCAATTGGAGTAGAACCACATGGCAAGCAGCAAGGATGTAAAGACCGGCACATTTGTTCGAATCCAGGTCACTGCCGAAGCTTGGTCGCCTTTTTTTGCCAATGCCACCTTGGCACAGGTTACGGCTGCCAAGATCAGCAATATCGCAAATCCGGTAACCCAGTTCAAGATGGACCACATGGCTGAAGTATCTTCAAAAAGGGGATATGTCATAAACAGCACGGAGTAAATCATCGCATACACGACAAGAAACATTCCGGCGACTTTTCTGAAAGCTTTCATGTGGTTAATTTCAGTTGCAAGTCACTGTTGCTTGGAATCCGGTTTGCCGAACAGCAGCATTGCCCCGACATAGCCGACTACCAAAGCATACATGGGATCAATGATGCCCCATGATGCAATGACTTCGCGGCCGGACAGGTCTCCCGAAAAGTTCCAGAAAAACATCAGTGTCAAAAACACAGTTGCATAGAAAGCGAGTTTTACCGATATGTATTGAGTAATGGTCAGTGATTCGTCATCCGGTAGATTGCGCTTGTCCATGAATGTGAAATACAGGGCAAGCAATACTCCTGCCGCCATGAACCAGTCAATGATTGACCAGACAGGATAACCGGTCGAACCGTCATCAAGCAATGCTGTAAGCATAAAGTACAAACCCACTACGACTGCGCTTGCAAACAGCAATGCTCCGATAACTTTAGCGATTGGGCTAGTACTCATGTTAAATGTACCCGTGCGCCGAAATTTTGCGATTTGAAAGGCAACGATTCGAATTCAATCTTCGGTTGAATGCAATTCATCAATCAGCAGGCATTTTTGATTGGTTTTGTATGAATCTTGTAACTTGACTGCAGTTTTCATGCTGTCAAATGAAACATTATTTTTGACAATTATAATACAGAATTCACTTGGCATTGAGATGGTTTCTTGGGATCTGGCAAAAAACTCTCCTGGCAGATTCAACTTGTATTTTGGGTGGAAACTGTTCGGTTCAACAGCAATACTGGAATCAATCCGACCGCAACAATCATCAGTGAACCTAGTGCGGCCATTTCTATTAGTTCATCGGAAGCAAATTCATAAACACTGGTCGCCAGCGTATTGAAGTTGAAGGGCCTCAGAATCAATGTTGCCGGAAGTTCTTTCATGCAATCAACGAACACGACAATCGCGCCGGTGGCCAGCCCTTTCCTTATCATGGGCAAGTGAAACATGACCAGTGTTCTGGAGGCAGAGTTCCCGAGTGAACGGGCCGCCATGTCCATGGACGGACTGATTTTGGATAAACTGGAGTCCACCGCGCCTCTTGAGATTGTCAGAAAGCGCACCGTATACGCGAAAACGATCGCGAACACACTGCCGGTCAGCACAAGTCCTGTTGTGGTATTGAAATAGTTGCGTGCGATGGCATCAACAGAATTATCCAGCCACGCAAACGGTACGATCACTCCGATTGCCAGAACAGCTCCTGGGACTGCGTACCCCAATCCCGAGGTCCAGCTCAGTGCTTGAAGAAATCGGGTTGGTACTAGTCGAACCGAGTAGGCCAGAAACAAGGCAACCACGGTAGCCGAGAGTGCTGCAACCAGAGACAGACTGAAGCTGTTGAAAGCATCGGTGCGAAAATCCGGGGTCCAGGTTACATCAAAGTAGCGTACCGCATAATCGCCAAGAATCAAAACCGGGACCAAAAAGCCAAGCAACACAGGAATCAGGCATGCGGCCGTTGCGGCATATTTTTTCCCGCCCTGAAGAACAAATACCGGTGGTTGATTCAAGCCATTGCCGGTTTCATAGTATTTTCGATACCGTCTTCCGAAACGCTCCAAAAACAGGAGTACGGCGACGAACAACAGCATCACAGCGGCAATTTGCGCGGCACCGCCAATGTTTCCCATTCCCAGCCATACATCAACAATGCCTGCAGTAAGGGTATGCACAGCGAAGTAATCAACTGTTCCGAAGTCATTTATGGTTTCCATAAGGGCGAATGCCAGTCCTACGGCGATTGCTGGACGGGCCATGGGAACGCTTACAGTCAAAAACACTTCAAGGGTGCTTTTGCCCAGAACTCTGGAGCATTCGAACAGATGATTTGACTGCTCCAAAAATGCGCTTCTCGCCAGCATGTATACGTACGGATACAGCACCAAGGTGAGGACAATCGCCGCGCCTCCCATACTGCGAATTTCCGGAAAATAGTAATCGTTTACTGACTCCCATCCGAAAATTCCTCTCAGAATTTGTTGTACCGGGCCTGACACATCCAAAAGGTCAGTGTATGCGTATGCCACTACATAAGCCGGCATCGCTAGCGGAAGAAGCAAAATCCACTGAAACACGGAGCGTCCCGGAAACCGACAGGTAGCGACCAGCCAGGCAGTCGAAATTCCGATTGTCAGTGTGCCGCAAGCAACAAGGAAAAGAAGCGTGAGCGTTTCTGATATATAGTAGGGGAGTACAGTACGGAATAAATGTGGCCAGATATTCTCGACAGGATTTGCGGCCAGATAAAAGATTGACAGTATCGGCAATGCAACAAGGGCGACAACAACAGAGGCAGTCAAAAAAGTGCCGTTTTGCAATGCGGATTGCCGCGGCCCTGCCGCAACTTCCGATACTACCGATACTGCCATAACTAAGCTAGCAAGAGGAGAGTTAGCTAGAAATCATATAAGGCCTCGTCAACGAGAACAATGGCTTCTTTTCGAAATCGGGAAGAAGCCGACAGGGGCTTCGCGTCCTTTTTGAACGATCCCCATGAATCCAGAAGCGGCGACTGCGCAATGCCAGCGACCACTGGAAATTCGGAATTGGTTTGCGCATAGATTTGCTGCGCATCATCGCTGACCATGAACTCGACCAGTTGCCGCGCGGCTTCCTGGTTCGGCGAGTTGGCGGTCAGCACCACGCCGCTGATGTTCATGTGAGTGCCGCGGTTGTCCTGATTCGGAAACACTACATTGACCGATTGCGCCCATGGGATCTGCTCTTCGTTGTCCAGCATCTTCGCCATGTAGTAGTGATTGATGATGGCCACATCGCAAACGCCTTCCTTGATGGCCTTCACTTGTGCACGGTCGTTGCCCTGCGGCTTGCGCGCCAGATTCGCCTTGATGCCCTTGACCCATTCGCCTGCTTGCTCCTTGCCGTTGTTGGCGACCATGGAAGCAATCAGCAGAACCATGTAGGGATGCTTGCCGGAACGGGTGCAGATGCGACCTTTCCACTTGGAGTCGGTCAGATCTTCGTAGTTCGCGATTTCCCCGGGCTGGACCCGGTCTTTCGATGCGACGATGATGCGTGCCCGGGACGTCAATCCGTACCAGTGCTCTTCAGAGTCGCGGAACTCGGCCGGAATCCGGTTGCTCAGCACCGAGCTGCTCATGGCTTGAGTGAGTCCCTTTTCCTTGGCATCGAGCAGCAGTCCGATGTCGGCGGTCAGCATCAGATCAGCCGGACTGTTCGCGCCTTCGCTTTCCAGGCGTTGAATCAAACCTTTCTTGGCGTAGACCATGTTGACCTTGATGCCGGTGGAATCGGTGAATGCGTCCAGAACCGGTTCAATCAGGAATGGTTGCCGGTAGGAGTAAACATTGACTTCCTGTGCGAGCGGCGCGGACACTGCCAGCAGCAACGCCAGCGTGCCGATGAATCTGCTTGTTTGAATCATTGCTCTTGACCTCTGTTCATTCATGTTAATGAGAATGATTATCATTATCACAATTATTTTTTGAAATGTCAATACTTTTTTTGAAAAAAATTTTCGAGGCGCGAGTTGGAGCGAATTGATACGCAGGACGGTATGCTGATTTTTTGACGAAAAATCAGCAAGTACCTGGACTGGCCTGCCGAATGATTTACAGGTGAAATTGCTCGTTTCACCTCGAAGCAGTTGCTCAGCCACTTCAATGCTTGTTTCACCACATCGGCAAGATCTGGCTACCTTTAATGGAATATTACTTCAGCAAATTCCTGAAACTCTGCGAATCTGCGTTTTTCAGGAAGCATCCGGAAAATTGGCTTTCTGGTAGTTTTTCAACCACCTTGCCCAGTCTTCCGAATCTGGCACCAATGTTATTTTCAGTTCTACAAGCTGATTGATATCAATCACTTCTTTGGTTCCATGAGCGGGCCGGGCACTCATCAACTTTGTTTCCTGCTCCATTTCGTCATGTGTCAAGATGAAAGTTACTGTTTCATTGTCCGCTACGTATTGGATGATGTAGTCGCAATTCTGCCATAACCTTATTTGTATGATATTGACAGCACCGTCCTGGTTAAATCCGGAAGACTTGAATTCGTAAAACTTGCCATTTATCTCAATATCTCCCCGATTTTCATCCTTGTGTACTTTCCTGCCGCCATATTTTTCCCTGAAGTATTTCTCCCATATCGGGCTTCTGGACTGTGAGGATAGCAAGCTGGTGATTGTATAGAACTCCCGCTCGGTGATTCCTCCATTGATTGCAAATTCAACCAGTTTATGTCGAATGCTATAAGCTGCCCTGACTACATCCCTGCTCTTCTCGATGTTTTGCAGAATGAAGTGCAGTGTTCCCTGAATATCCATACCGGTTTATATATTGCTCCAGAAATTCATGCTTTGTTAGCCAGTAAACGCCACCGTTTGCACAAGAATTGCCAGTCCAGTTCATATTTTCAATTTTTTCAATCAGCTCTGGAACGGAAATCTTTGACTTGAGAAAGTAGCCTCTGTTGTTTGGTTTCGGATGCAGTGTGATGCGCTTCGGCGACGCACCAAACACAAAAATATCAAAATTGCACTTGTTCCCAAATTCAAAATCATCAGTATCCCTGTAAAGATTCGGGTTTACTCTTAAATCAGTTCCTTTGGACTTGTCAAATACAAAGAAACTGGTTGGAACATGGTAGTCCTTGCCATCCAGCTGATAGGCATTCCTTCCCAAATCCGTAATTGAGCAGATACGCCAGTGCGAAGGCAGAATCTTTTGCCTCGTGTGCTTATTGTACACATTGGGCAAAATGAAGGCGATTGTCTGCACGTTCGGGAAGGACAAAGCATGTGATATGAACGCTGAAGAAAGTTTGTGATATCGTCCGAATGGCGGATTCCCGACAATCAGGACTTTTTTGTATTGATGCCCGACATCAAACGTCAGCCAATCTTTCTTGACAATATCTTTATGCTGAGGGTCAATATCAATTCCGATTTTGTTGTGATGATTTATTTTGTCGTAAAAAGCCCCGTTCCCTGCTGAGGGTTCAATTACCAGGTCATACGAATGCGGCAGTTCCTCAACCATTGCCAGGCACTTTCTGACAACGTTCTCTTTGGTGAAGTATTTGTCCAGTGCTTCGCCTACGGTAGCCGGCACTTTTCTCCTGTTCTGGTGCATTGTTCTCCCTTACTTGCGCAAATCACTCGGTTGGGCAGAATTCGCCGTGCGCTATGCTTCAAATTGACTTTGATACAATTCAAGTTGTTCGGCACTCAGGAGCAGGGAAACTGATTCACCGCTACGGCCTGTAAGCCAGAGAAACGGTATATCCGGATATGCATCATCAAGCACTCGAGCCGTTTCACCGGCTTCCATAATCAAATAACCATCTTCATGCAGAAATTCGTGTGCTTGCTGAAGAATTTTTCGAATGATTGCCAGACCATCTTCACCGCCAGCAAATGCAATATACGGTTCGTATTGATACTCCAAAGGCATACTGTCAAATTCTTCGCTCGCAACATAAGGCGGATTGGATACGATCAAGTCAAATTTCTGGCCTTTCATGCTCTCGAACAAATCGCTTTTGACCAGTCTGATGCGATCGGTCAAGCGATAGCGAGCAAGATTGATTTCTGCAACTTCAAGCGCACTGGTGTCAATGTCAGTTGCAATCACCTCTGCAGAAGGAAACTTTTCTGCCAGTGCAATCGCAATACAACCGCTTCCGGTGCATAAATCCAGAATTCTGTGAATGCGGTCAGTTTCAATCCATGGTCCGAACCCGTCTTGAATCAGATCCCCCAAATGAGAACGCGGAACAATGGTTCGCTCGTCGACATAGAACGAAAGACCAGCAAACCATGCTTCATTCAACAAGTACGCCAAGGGTTTGCGCGTCTGTATTCGGGTTTCTACAACAGTTTGAACAGCAACTGTTTGCGAGTTGGTCAACTGGAAGTCAACAACATCAGGGAACTCGCGCGACATCAAATCAGTGACACTCAGCACAACCCAGATTGCTTCATCCCGTGCCGAAGGGCAACCATGCCCGTAGGTCAATTTCGATGATTCAAACCGCTCGGTTGCCCAATCAACGAGTGTTGTGACTGTTGAAGAAGCAATTTCTGACAATGTATCAATACTGAATTTGCCGGATTCAGCGAGTAAAACCCAACTCGCAAGGTAGCGGATGACAGGATGCTTTGCAAATCAAAACCGAATTCGGTGAAATTCGGCTTGACAGATATCAGGCTCTGCCGTACTTGGCCTTGAACCGGCCGACGCGACCCGCCGTATCAACAATCTTCTGCTGTCCGGTGTAAAACGGGTGGCACACAGAACAGATTTCAATGTTCAGACTATCTTTCAGTGTTGAGCGAGTTTCAAACGTATTCCCGCAAGCACACTTGACTGTGATTGTCGAATTTTCAGGATGAATATTTGCTTTCATTGTTCAATAACCCGGATTGGTAGATTGCAGATGGAATTATAGCGGGTTTCAGGATACGCGTTTCATCGCGGTAAAGAACTCGGCGTTGTTTTTGGTTGCACGCAGTCTTTCAGATAACAACTCGATGGCTTCTATGTCATCGTACGAATGCAACAGTTTGCGCAACGCCCAAATCATATTCAATTCGGCCGGTTCAGTCAGCAATTCTTCCCGGCGGGTACCGGAGCGGTTGATGATGATTGACGGATAAACTCTTTTTTCGGCAAGCCTTCGGTCCAAATGAATCTCCATATTGCCGGTGCCCTTGAACTCCTCATAGATGACTTCGTCCATTTTTGACCCGGTTTCAATCAGCGCGGTAGCCAGAATCGTAATGCTGCCACCTTCTTCAATGTTGCGCGCCGCACCGAAGAATCGTTTTGGTCGTTGCAGTGCATTTGAATCCACGCCACCGGTCAGGACTTTGCCAGAGGCGGGTGCTGCGGTGTTGTACGCCCGTGCCAAACGAGTAATTGAATCCAGCAAAATTACCACATCATGCTTGTGTTCCACCAGTCGCTTCGCTTTTTCAATGACCATTTCGGCAACTTGAATATGTCGCGTTGCAGGTTCGTCAAATGTTGATGAAACCACTTCGCCCCGCACCGACCGTTGCATTTCCGTAACTTCTTCGGGACGTTCGTCGATAAGCAGAACAATCATTTCGCATTCCGGATTATTGGTAGTGATCGAGTGGGCGATTTGCTGGAGCATGACGGTCTTGCCAGTTTTCGGAGAGGAAACAATCAGGCCGCGTTGTCCTTTTCCAATTGGTGCAACCAGGTCGATGATGCGAGCAGTCAAGTCTTCCGATGTGCCATTCCCGCGTTCCAACCGTATGCGATTGTCTGGATGAAGCGGTGTCAGATTTTCGAATAGTACCTTGTTCTTTGCTGAATCAAGAGGCTGGTTGTTGATATGTTCAACTTTCAGCAGGGCAAAGTATCGTTCCGAATCCTTGGGCGGTCGAACAAGTCCGGAAATCGTATCGCCGGTTCTGAGGTTGAATCGCCGAATTTGGCTTGGAGATACATAAATATCATCCGGTCCGGCAAGATAGGAACTTTCCGGAGATCGTAAAAATCCGTAGCCGTCAGACAGCGTTTCCATGACACCTTCACCGGTGATGTTTACACCATTTTTGGCTTCGGCTTTGAGAATCGCGAAGATTTGATCTTGCTTGCGCATTCTTGATGCGCCGTTGATTTGGACGGACCGTGCAATGTCCGCTAGTTCCGTTGGAGACTTGGATTTAAGCTCAGTAAGGCTGATTGCCATAGAAGATTACCTCGCTTCAAAGGCGATAGTGTATGTGACCGTCATTAGACGTCTGATTGTCAAATGGGTTCGTAAATTTAATGTGTGACAGGGAGTGTTCCATCGGCACCGGCTTGCGCGTCGGCCGACTTGAAGCTGTTCAATGATAATTCAGGATTGTTCAAATTCGATCAGTGTACCGAGACGGTTTTATACAACTCCGTTGACAAAGGCGACTAGTTGTTTTTTGGATACAGCACCTACTTTGGTTGCGGCCACTTCCCCGTCCCTGAAGATCATAAGTGTCGGAATGCCTCGAATTCCGAATTTCGGAGGTGTGACGGGGTTGTCGTCAACATTCAGCTTGACGACTTTGAGTTTATCGACGTACTCATCTGCAACTTCCTCAAGGATGGGTGCGATCATTTTGCACGGTCCGCACCATTCGGCCCAGTAATCAACCATTACCGGAGTTGTGGACTTAACAACTTCTTCCTCGAAGGTGTCATCGCTGATGTGAATTATTGCTTCCGACATTGTTTGCTCATGGTTGTTGGTCTGTGTGTGAAAAAAATTCAAAATACCTTGAAAGACAGAACACTTATTGTTTCCTAATGAACTTCAGATTGCAAATTTATTTTGCTACACAGCTCTGCAAGGATTTCCAGTGCATCAACGTTGCATTGAACAAATTGCAATGTCAATGCTTGTTTTGGCTGAATCCGACCTATAGTTCCAGGCAGGAAGTATAAACTGAAATTGTTTCCGTCTTTATGTTGGCTGTTCAGATGCAAGGTCATGCAACCGAACTGCTACCTATTTTACAATGATTTTCAAAAACTGCAAGAAATTTTACTTGCAAGCAGATTTCAATGTTGCAGTATTGCAATCTGATATAACAAAAGCCTGCCTGAAATTCAGGCGATTTGAACTTGCGCGGGCAACTGTGCGTTGACAGTTGTGGGATTCCATCATGAAGCACTTGGACACTCAGAAACGAATTCGAGAAATACTGCGTGCCGAAGCCGAGGCGATTCAATCGGTTCCGGTCACTGAAAGTTTTGACGAGGCACTGGACCTTCTGTTTCACTGCGGCGGAAAGATCCTGACAACCGGGATGGGCAAAGCTGGCCTGGCGGCACGAAAATTTGCGGCCACGCTATGTTCGACCGGTACGCCGGCGATCTACATTCATCCCGGTGAAGCGGCGCATGGCGATCTGGGTGTGATCCACGAAAATGACTGTCTGGTTGCTTTTTCAACCAGCGGCAAAACCCGCGAAGTTGTCGAAATGCTTGAACTGGGACGGCACATTGGTCTGGGAGCAGTCATTGGAGTCACTTCTCATCCTGACTCTGAATTGCGGCGGCACTGCGACCTGGTGCTGGAAATGGGAATCATCCATGAACCTTGCCCGCTTGAACTGACACCGTCGGCCAGCATTGCAGTAATGAATGCAATTGCGGACGCGTTGGCACTGGTGTTGATGGAGAAAAAGGGGATTTCCAGGCGCGACTATGGTCTGCGTCATCATGGCGGCTATCTGGGCCGCAAGGCGCGTACGAAAAACGACTAGTTCGGTTCGTCCTGCGGCTTGCAATGCCGGTTGATCAATTGCCACATTCGAAGCGGTGTCGCAGGCGGGTCAACGACCACGAATGTATCGTCGCTTAGCATGTCAGACAACGCATTCAACAATGCACCGGGTGCACCCAGACTGGCAACCTCACCTGCTCCTTTTACGCCAAGCGGATTGGTTTGGCAGATGGTTGGACACTTTTCCAGCTCGAAATGAGGCAAGTCGCTTGCCCGTGGCAACTGGTAGTCCATGAAAGTACTGTTTTGCGGTTGTCCTGAACTGGTTTCATCGAATACGACGCTTTCCATGATGGAGGTACCAATCGCCTGCGCCCATGCGCCGTGCAATTGCCCGTCCACCAGCTGAGTATTGATGATCGTTCCGAGGTCATCCACGCCGACAAGATTTATCAGTTGCAAGACGCCGGTTTCAGGATCGCATTCGATTTCTGCAACATAGGCGCCGCAGGGATGTGTTGTATTCACACCGTCTAAGCCGGCGCGTCCAACGCAACCATCCGATTCAAGCTGTTGTTCATCCAGTCGAAGTGCTATCTCTTGCAAGGTAATGCTCACGTCAGTGCCTGCGACAGAAAAATTTCCCTGGTTGTATTCGATATCGTGCGCCGATGCTTCCAGAATTTCACCGGCCATTTGCCTGGTGCGTTCCAGAAACTCCTCGACTGCGCGGCGTGCGGTGTTGCCAGCGATTGGTGTAAACGACGAACCGCCGGTTCCACCACCAACTTCAAGCAATGCGGTGTCGCCCTGTCGTACTTCGATATTTTCAGCATGAATTTGCAAGAACTGTGCAACCAGGTGTGCCAAGGCTGTTTCATGTCCCTGACCGGCGGCTTGTGTACCGGTCAGTACCCGTACTGAGCCATTCTTCAACAGTCGTACTTCACAAACTTCTGCCGCCGAACCGCCGGTGGAATGCATGTACATACCAAGCCCAAAACCGCGCAGTTTCCCGGATTTACGTGATTTCAACTTGCGTTCTTCAAACGTCCGAAATGTTGCCATTGCCAATGCACGCTCCAGCAGAGCATTGAAGTTGCCACTGTCGATGACCTGGTTATTGGGCATTGAATAAGGCAGGTCTTCCGATTGAACAAAATTGATTTGCCGCAACTTGATTCGGTCCATGCCCAATTGGTGGGCGGCCTTGTCAATCAACTGTTCCACCGTGCAGATGGTTTCCGGCTTGCCTGCACCTCGAAACGCATCGGTTGGCGGTGCGTTGGTGAATACTCCGCGTGAGCGAAGGTGGATTACCGGAATTTTGTAGGTATGGCCGATTACAGTCGCGGCATAGATTGAAGGACTGTTCGGTCCGACATGCGACAAATATGCACCCAGGTCGGCAACGATATCCATAGACAACGCGAGAATTTTTCCAGAATGATCAAGTGCCATGGTTGCGTAGTCGGTACGTGCCCGCGACTGCGTGTCCGACAGAAATGACTCGGTGCGCGTTGCAGTCCAGCGAACTGCCTTGCCGATTTTTCGGGCAGCGATCAAGACCAGTGCGTACTCCGGGTAAGTGAAAATCTTCATTCCGAAGCTGCCGCCAACATCCGGGGTAATCACGCGCAGTTGTTCAAGAGGAATTTTGAGGATATTTTCCGCAATCACTCTGCGAACCCCGTGAACTCCCTGGGTTTGCGCTGTCAAGGTATAGGATTGGGATGCAGGGCAATACTCGCCGCGCGCCGAGCGGGGTTCCAATGGTGCCGCCGCCATGCGCGGATGCTGAATTTCAATGGAAACTATGTGGGCTGCCCGGCTCGCTTCGCTCTCAAATTCATCCTTTTCACCCATGCTCCAGTCAAAGGCAATATTGTTGCACTCGCTCCATATTTCCGGTGTGCCCTGCAGGGACTGAAGATGATTGCTGGTTGATGGCAATTCGGCGTAGTCGATCACTACCATTTCCGCAGCATCATGCGCAACAGCAAGAGTATCGGCAACAACAAATGCGACCGGTTCGCCAACATAGCGTACCGTCTGCATAGCAAGAATGGGCCGAAAGGGCTTGAAAATCTCTGACCCGTCGCTGTTTGAAAACGAAGACACACACGGAAGGCTGCCAATTCCTTCGCGGTCGAGGTCGGCGGCCGTGATGACGGTCCGGACTCCGGGTATCGAAGCCGCTTCGGAAATGTCAATTCGTTCAATCATTGCGTGCGGATATGGCGAGCGCACAACAACACCAAAACAAGTATCGCCAACCGAATGATCGTCTACAAAATTTCCCTCACCGGTGAGCAAGCGAGCATCTTCGCGTCGCCCACCACCGGCAATGGTTTGTAATTTTCGATCTTGCATGCGATGATTTCTGGCGACCACTGACATTGCCGAGGGATTATATATTCAAGTACAAATCCTGTTCATTTACAGGTTTGAAAGGTTCGGCAGAATGAGAATTCACTGTCGACCTTGCCGTGAAATGGCAATTCGCGGCAAATCAATTTTGATTAACTTCGCTGATTTTGCCATAATGGTAGTCATAGACAGACGGGTCTCACTTTGAATGACCTGTCGCAAGTAAAACAATTGGATTTGTTCGCGAGGTTCCAATATGAAAATTAAAAAACTGTTACAAGCCCTGGCTATATCTGTGATGGTGTTCGCACCAACCTATACAATTCAGGCAGACGAGACTTGCATGTCTCCTTATATTGCCAAAATTCTGGGGCAGGAAGATTATGTTTATGTCTGGACTCTGGGAGTTGAAGGCATCGGGGATGAGCAGGACAAGCTGGTAACGATTGATACGAATCCGGCCTCGAGCAACTATGGAAAGGTGGTTCACACGTTATCGGTCGGCGGTCGAAATGAAGCGCATCATTCCGGATTGACGGATGATCGCAGATTTTTGTGGGCCGGCGGGCTGGACACCAGCAAGATTTTTATCTTTGACATTTCCACTGACCCGGCGAAACCGACCATTCACAAAGTAATGACGGATTTCGTTGATGCAACGGGCGGGCTTGTTGGTCCGCATACATTCTATGCACTGCCGGGGCGCATGATGATTACTGCGCTCTCCAATAATGTAGACAATGGCGGCAGAACCGGATTGGCCGAGTACAGCAACAGCGGTGACTACATCGCAACGCACTGGCTTCCGACCGATGCGGATCTCAGGGGAGCTATGAAGACTGGCAAGATTGCCGATGGTTACGGCTATGATGTACGTATCAAGGTGGACCGAAACATCATGCTGACGACATCGTTCACCGGCTGGTCCAACTACATGATGGATTTCGGGCAAATGCTGCAGGACAGTGAAGCCATGCAACGATTCGGCAACACAGCAGTGGTGTGGGATCTGCATGCGCGCAAGCCGCTGAAAGTGTTTGACATGCCAGGTGCGCCGCTTGAAATTCGTTGTGCGTGGGATCCAAACAACAAATACTGCTTTACCAGCACTGCACTCACATCGCAGTTGTGGCTGATGTATGAAGATGATGCCGGAGAGTGGCAAGCGCAGGCAGTCGCTGATATCGGTGTACCGGCTGATATTCCGTTGCCGGTGGACATCTCGATCACCGCAGACGATAAAGGATTGTGGGTGGATACTTTCCTGGATGGCAAGGCCCGATATTTCGATATTTCCGATCCGTTTGCCCCCAAGCAAGTGTATGAAAAGCAGATCGGAAGCCAAATCAATATGGTTTCGCAAAGCTGGGATGGAAAGCGCGTTTATTTCTCAAGTTCGCTACTGGGCAATTGGGACAAGACGGGTGATGCCGACGAACAGTATGTGAAAGCATACGACTGGGATGGCAATACGCTTACGCACAAGTGGACGGTTGACTTTTATGAGCAGGAGCTGGGGCGGGCGCATCAGATGAGATTTGGTGCGTATGCCATGTACGGCAAGCAACGCACGGACGAGGCAATGCAAGCGTCCTTGCAATTGCCGTCGACAACTTCTGTCAACTAGCAGTTCGCAAGTTCAATGATTACCGGTTCGCGGCTTCAAGCCGCGAACCGGTCTGGCATTAATCAGGAAAAACGGAAAATGATTAAAGTCGTTGTAATTGTCTTGTCTTTGCTGTTTTGGGCAAACGCGCTCGGGCATTCGGCCAGCAAGGAAGTGCTGGCACCGGGATGGGGGATACTCAGCTACGATGCTCCCGCGCCGGGCACGTATGAACTGCCCCCTATCATGAACGCGGTTGACGGCGATGTTTTGCAGATTGATGGTTCGCCAACCCGTCTTGGAGAATTGATGGAAGACAAGATAGTCTTGCTGAGCTTCATCTATACCCGTTGCGAAGATGTGAATGGATGTCCACTGGTGAACGCGGTTTTTTCACGACTCAAGGATCGTATTGACGGTGATGAATCGCTCAGAAACAATGTTCGTCTGGTTAGCATGTCATTTGATCCGGATTACGATACACCCAGCGTCATTGGCAATTTGGCCAACGGCTTGAGAGGTGAGCGAGGCGAAGTTGGATGGGAGTTTCTGACCACCCGCAACAACCAAAGTCTCCAGCCAATTCTGGAGGGATACGGGCAGTTCACTTTTCCGGAATACGATACGCACGGCAACTACACCGGTCGGATTGCTCATTTATTACGTGTATATCTGATTGATCGGAATCAAACCGTGCGAAACATCTACAGTGCAGGATTTCTGCACCCTGATATTCTGGAAAACGATTGCAAAACACTGTTGCTGGAAAATTCTGTCAACTGATTTTCAGTGAATGATGGACTTCGAATCCGGTTCGGAATCACAAGGATTCTGATTGCTGTTGCCATCAGTTTGGTTGCAACCCATGCGGTTGCACTGACCACTGGCGAAGTCAAGCCCGGTGAAACGGTGGACATTGAGCAGGTTCGGGGTCCGGGCGATGTCAAAGAAGGCTATTCCAGTTCAGACTACGAATCCGCCTCGAAAAGCTTGCTTGAGCGCCGGGGGATTCGACAAGATCTGATTCAAATCGCCAGGAATCCGCCGCTAGGATTGCCGTCGGTTCCAATTCCTGAAAGTAATCCCCTGACAACTGAAAAAATTGATCTGGGGCGCAAGTTGTTTTTTGACCGGCGGCTTTCGCTCAACGACACATTTTCCTGCGCGACCTGCCATATTCCCGAGCAAGGGTTCACAAACAATGAACTGCGTACGGCCGTTGGCGTTGAAGGTCGTTCGGTATTGAGAAATTCACCCACGATTTACAATGTTGCCTATCAGCAGCATTTATTTCTGGACGGGCGTGAAATCAGTCTGGAAACACAAGTTTGGCAGCCGATGACTGCAGTCAATGAAATGGCGGCCCCTTCGATTGGCTATGTGATCAACAAAATTCTGAGAATGGACGACTATGAAGGCTTGTTCGAGATGGCATTCGACGGCAATGGCCCGGATGTGCAGACCATTGGTCAGGCACTTGCCAGCTACCAGCGCACGTTGCTATCAGCAGACGCGCCATTTGATCGCTGGTATTTCGGCGGCGACACAAATGCAGTGAGCGTCTCTGTCGAGCGCGGGTTCGCTGTGTTTGCCGGGAAAGGCGGCTGTGCGGTCTGTCATCTGGTCAGCGAAAAAGATGCGCTGTTCATTGATCACAAGTTTCACAATACCGGTATTGGATATTCCGCCTCATTCAAGAACAAGGGAGCGACGAAAGATGAAACGCGCCGGGTTCAATTGGCACCCGGAGTATTCGTTGATGTGAAGCTGGATGTGATCAAATCTGTCAATCGACAGGTTTTGCCGAATGATCTCGGTTTGTATCGTGTAACCCAAAATCCGAATGACCGCTGGAAGTTTCGCACTCAGACATTGCGGAACATTGAACTGACTGCGCCCTATATGCACAATGGTCAATTGAGTACTTTACGCGATGTCATTGATTTCTATGACCGCGGAGGCATACCAAATCCGTTGCTGTCGCCATTGATTCGTCCCCTGGATTTGACAACGCAGGAAAAGGATGATCTTGAAGAATTTTTGCTTTCTCTGACCGGTAGCAATTTTCCGTTGCTGGTCAGCGACGCGTTTACCGCACCTATTGGTGACTTGAGACTCGTCGACCCCAATTGGGTTCACGACAACACGCTCGGATATTGAGGCGGAATCTGCCGAGTGCTGCTTCGGCAAAGCCTCAGGCAAGTTCTGTGACTTTTTCGACAATCACGCTGTAAACAAAATCCAAATCCGCGGCCGTAATGCAATACGGCGGCAGAACATAAATCGTATTGCCTAGGGGTCTGAGCAAAATGCCACTTTGCTGAAACTCCAGGTAGAGCTGAGTGCCGATTTGCGACAAATAGCCACTGTCCTTGACTCTTACATCCATCGCGGTAATGGTGCCGGTTCGACGGACATTTTCAAAATGTGGGGCATTGTCCAGCTTGTCAATTTGCTTTTGCTGCAGTTCACAAACTTGTGCTACTTGATCAAGTGTGTCGGTTTCCTGCCACATTTCAAGATTTGCCACGGCCGCGGCGCAGGCAATCGGGTTTGCTGTGTAGGAGCTGGAATGAAAGAAGGTTTTGCTTCGGTCTTGCGAATAGTGGGCAAGAAATATCTTTTCGTGGCACATCGTGACAGCCAATGGCAGAAACCCGCCGGTGATGCCTTTTGAGTAACAAGCGATATCCGGGACAAATCCGGCCTGTTCGCACGCGAACAGTGTGCCAGTACGACACCAACCGGTCATCACTTCATCTGCAATGAATAGCACATCGTACTTTTCGCAGATTTTTTTCATCTCGGTAAGTGTCGAAGCGTTGTACATCAACATGCCGCCCGCACCCAACACCAGCGGTTCAACAATAAAGGCCGCGACATCATCGCCGGATTTGCATTTTTCTTCCAGTGCGTCGAGCGTGTCCTGTTCGTTTCCTGCACCTGGAAATGGAATTTGTTCAACCGAGAACAGCAAGGGGTTGTAGGGTTGGTTGAACACGCCGCGTTCGCCGACCGACATTGTTCCTATGGTGTCGCCGTGGTAACTGTGCTCAAGGACAATGACTCTGTGTCGCGAAATACCATTGTGGAACCAGTATCCCAAAGCCATCTTCAAAGCAACTTCAACAGCTGTAGAACCGCTGTCCGAGAAAAATACATAATCCAGTCCGTCGGGTGTCAGGTCCGTTAACAACCGGGCAGTTCGCTCCGCCGGTGTATGCGTATAGCCAGCGAAAATCACCTGATCCAGTTGTTGCGCCTGATCAATGACAGCACGTTGTATTCTGGGGTGGCAATGTCCGTGTGTAATCACCCACCAGGAAGCAATGGCATCAATGATGCGCGAACCCTCGCGGGTAAACAGATGAGCACCGTCTGCGCGGTCAATGTGCAGAAATTTCGGGAATACAGCGTGCTGTGTGAATGGATGCCAAATTGGATTTTTGTTGTCGTTCACGGATAATCTACAAATTTCTTACAGTTGAAAGTCATCAATATTAAAGTGGAGGTCAAAGGAGTTTGCCAGACTATCGGAATCAAGCGGGTCCAGTATCGGCAGACGACCCAGATGCTTTACTTGCCCGGAATTTACGATTGCGGTTTCACTTGATTCCATTTTGTCGCCCACGAACACCACGCCCAGAATTTCAAGATTTCGGCGCCGGAGTGCTTCAATGGAAAGCAGTGAATGATTGATGGTCCCCAACCGAGTGCTGGCGCAAAGCACAATTGGTGCTTTCCATCGTGCAAACAATTCAATGAACAGCACATCGTCAGTCAGCGGCACTAGCAAGCCACCGGCACCTTCGACGATGAGCAACCGGTCGCTATGCGGCAGTTTCAATTGATTGACATCAATTGTTACTCCGTCCAATTTGGCTGACAAATGCGGTGATGCAGGAGTTTGCAAACGATAGGCTTCAGGCCAAAAGTGCTCGTTCGGCATTCCTGACAACCTTTTCACAAACTCGGTGTCGGTTTCGCCGTCCAATCCGGCCTGCACCGGTTTGTAGTAATCGGCCGACAGTGCTTGGACCAGCATTGCACTGACGACTGACTTGCCGATATCAGTGTCTGTGCCAGTTACGATGATTTTGCTGGTCACAACAAACCTTCTGTTTTCATTCTTTGCAATTCCCCGAACAAAGACATGATTTGAGTTTCGGTAACATTCAGCGTGATGGATATTCGCAGACGGGAAGTCCCTTGCGGCACGGTTGGCGGGCGAATTGCACGAATATCGAACCCCTGCTGCTGCAATCGGGACGCTACACGCAATGTTCTTTCTTCGTCCCCAATGATAATCGGAATAATCTGGCTCCCGCTACCAGAACGATTCAGCGTTTCAACCATTTGCCGGTTTGCGTATTGAATGAGTTGATGAAGTTCTTGTCTTCGTTGCGGTTCTGCCTTGATTCGCGCGAGTGCTTCGTGCACGGCGACGGCAAGAATTGGTGGCGGTGCAGTTGAATAGATGAATGGGCGGCAACGTGTGATCAAGTAGTCGATAATCTGACCCGATGCGCAAACGATGGCACCAGACGACCCGATTGCTTTTCCGCAAGTATGCAATGTAATCAGATTGGGGTGCCCTTCATAAATTTCAGTAAATCCCCGGCCGTTGCTTCCCCAAACACCGGTAGCATGTGCTTCATCTACGATCAGCATGGCATCATGGTGATCTGCAATTTCAAACAAGTCCGCCAAAGGTGCCAGATCGCCGTCCATACTGTAAATGCTTTCCACCACAATCCAGGACATTGTTCCGGATTTTCTGCCAGTCCACTTCGACAGTACGGTTTCTACTGCGTCGGCGTTGTTATGTGGCACTTTCACTCCCTTTGCCAACGATGCAAAAATACCGTCTCTGGCACTGGCATGCATCAGTGCGTCGTAAACGATGAGGTCGCCGCGTTTTGGAAGCGTGGTCAGGATTCCATAGTTTGCCAGATAGCCGCTGGACAGGAACAGTGCTTTTTCACTGCCGAAGTAGTTCGCGGCGAATTGCTCCAGTTCCGTATGTTCGGAATGATTGCCGCGAAGCAGGCGCGATGCACCGGCTCCAAACGGTACGCCTTGCTTGAGCTTTTTTTGCAAGGACTTTCGAATGGAATTTGAGCTGCCCAGTGCCAGATAATCGTTGGAGGTGAAATCAATTCCACGGATGGGTTGCAGGGTCCGTTTCAACTTGGCTTCAGACAGTCTTGCCAGTTCCGCATCGAATCGGTCAGAAGCGGTTTCGACGGGGAGGTCATCTGTGGACGAATCGACAGGTTTCTGCGGTGGTTCAAGTATCATGGTTTGTTGTGGGCTCGGGCAACTCTTCAGGACAACGGATTGGAGATATTGTACTACGCTTATAGCGTATATCAGTCAAAGTGATTCAGGAAAATAATTCTTTTTTTTGTTATGAATTTACCTTCCCTCATGGCTTACAAGCGTAATAATTTTTCAAAATATTTTACAAATTCAAAGCGAATTTTTGACGAAGCGGCTTGATTGTACTGCGATACAGACCGAGTTGATGTATGATGACCGGATACGGCAGAGAGAATGTGAAACAACCAAGTGTGCTCGGCCACCTGTATCATGGCACTCTGCGGAGTGCAACATCTTGAAGCCCAAGTTCGATTGGGTGACAAGTTTTCTTCGACTGCAAAAATTTGCAGTTTAAGTTCAATTTGAATTCATTAATTTCAACCAATTTAGGAGACTAGCTATGAGTGAAAAAAGTTCCAAAAGTGAACAAAGATATGCCATAGAAAAAGGGAAAAGAATCTCTGAAGAAGAAATTATGTCCAGACCTGGTGTACGCGAGTACTTGCAAGTTCACGGGCAACAGTTGCATAAACAAAAAAACAAAAAAGGAAATAGAGTAAAGGTGACTATATTTGTCGAATTGCAGTAAAATTTTACACGAGTCTGATGAATCTCACGAAGACGGAAAAAATCCGGATTTTGAAAGAGTATGATTTAAATACCCTTTTGAATCGCATTGTTATACCAAGCGTAGCATAGTCTTGCACTCTTCGGGTTGGATACAGAAAAGTCCACAAGATTATCACGCATATATTAATGATGACGGTATCCGTGCCTTAATGGAAGTCACTTACGGTTTGGGTGGTACGAATCTTGATTTAATTTTGCATAGTCTTGCAGGGTCACCTGGCCAACTGAGGCTATTGTTTTTTACTTGCGATAAAGATTTCGTGTGCAACCTATACATTTATTAATACATCAGTAAATAAAATTGAGGAAAATCAGGATGTCAACTATTGACACTGTTGTTCGAAATTGCTTCAATCTCCAAATTATTTCCGTAAATCAATAGGTTAAAAATGAAAAATGCTTTTCTAATCGTTGGCTTTGTAATCGTGACAGGGTTACAGATGCAGGCATTGGCGCACACCGTTGAAATCGAAGATCCCGAAATAAGAGCGGTAGTGCAAAAACGGCACGACTACATGACAGGCTTGGGAAAGTCAATGAAGGCTTTCTCGAACTATGTCAAGCGCGAGGTTGGCGATCTCAAAGAGCTAGCCGCAATGGCGGGCAAAATTTCAAAAACTGCCGCTTCAATACCCGATCTCTTTCCAACTGCTACCGGCAAGGACACTATAGAAGGAAGCGAGGCTAAACCGGAAATCTGGCATAGTTGGGAAGAGTTTGTGGGTTGGACGGTTACGCTTGAAGAAAGGGCTACTGCACTCCAAGCTGCTTTTGAGCGCGGTGAAAAAGAACAAATCAGCGATTCTATGAAGGCACTTGGCAAGGAAGGATGCCGCGGTTGTCACCGAAAGTACCGCGAGAAAAAGGACTAGTACGTTCATAGCAACACAAACAACTCTCTGTTTTGATAAACTATTCAAAGAATCCATTGTTCCCGACGATGACTTACTAGCTAGGCTGATTCAAAGTCGGTTCAAATTGATATTCAACTTTCAGTACGGAGGAGAGGCAGATGAAAAAATTTAAAAACTTGGCTTTGATGGTTGGTTTTGTGTTTGCGATGACGCTTGGTTCACAGGCAATCGCACAAGTTGCACCACCTGGAACTGTATCGTCTGATGAAGAAGCAATGGCAGTTGCGGAACAACGTAGCGATTTTATGAAAGGACTGGGTGGCGCGATGAAAGCTTTCTCCAATTACGTAAAGCGTGGTGACGGAGACCCGGAGGAACTCGCCGCACGAGCGGGCAACATCGCAGACAACGCGTCTTCAATCCCTGATTTGTTTCCGGTCGACACCGGCATGGGTCGTTTCGAGGAAAGCGAGGCGAAAGCGGTAATTTGGCAGGATTGGGAAGATTTTGTGAGCAAGACAGGTCCTTTGCAGGAACGGGCGTTAGCACTTCAGGCGGCCTTTCAAAGTGGCGATAAAGACAAAATCGGTGGTGCTTTGAAAGCCCTTGGTGGTGAAGGATGTCGCGGTTGCCACAAAAAATTCCGCGAAAAGAAAAACTGACGAGTTGGACTCAACCCCAAACAGCATACACAGTCAACATTATGACTGCGGTCAATACCAGTACAATCAAGCCGGTCCATATTGATTTAAGCTTGGGAACGGATTCGGCTTGATTTTCAGGCAGAAAACCAATTCCGGTTAGCATGGGCTTGACCAGGTTTTCGTGTTTGTACAGGTAGTAGAACAAGATTGCTGACAGATGAACAATGACCGCCGCGAGCACCAGCTGCTGATTGAACAAGTGGACGTCGCTCGCAAAGCGCGAAATTTCGTAGTTGATGTAGTAGGCAAACGGACCTTCCAGTAGTCCATCAACGTCGGTCGCAAAGAGTCCGGTTGATGTCTGGACGATGAGTATCGTCAGTATCGCAATCACCGCAAGTGACCCGATAGGACTGTGTCCGAAGCTGTAGCTGGGTTTGCGCCGAAATAGTGAACGAATATAGTCCAAATATGCGCGTGGCGAGAAAAACAGACTGGAGATTCGTGCAGTGGGACTACCAATCAAACCCCATACAATACGGAATATCAACAAAACCGCTATCGCCTGACCGGACAGCATGTGAATATCGAAAAATTCAAATTCGCCGCTCAGGTAGCTGACCGCAACCAGTGTTGCCAGTAGCCAATGAAATATCCGGATAGACAGATCCCATATTTCGATCGGGACTAGTTTGCTTTGTTCGGATTGCATGCGTATTTCAGTATAGTTGAATGGAGATCTGGAAAAAGTTTCTTCCTGATTTGGTATTGAGTAGTCATTTGGACTCTGGCAAAATTATACAAGCGGAAACATGCACAACGGCATACGACAAACTTTGAACAAAGAGAAATGAATGACTTTCTGGAAACGATTCTGGATGATGCGCGAAAATTGGAGTCTTTCAAAGGGAATCAGATTCCTGTTCAACTGGTATAACACTTCAAGCCATCAGTAATGGATTCAAGGGTCATTTGTCTATGAAATCACAAAGCGAAACAAATTTCTCCATCGAAATTGAAAACGGTGAAGCGGTCAATGGAGTATTCCGCGACACGAAACAAGGTCCAGTCGGAGTATTTGTACATGGGCTACTCTCTCACGCAGATGGCGAAAAGTCCATGTACCTGTGGAATCAGGCAATCATGAAGGACCGCTCCTGGATACGGTTTGATCTTCGCGGGCATGGAAAGTCGGGCGGCGAATTCAAAAATTTTCGAATTTCAAATACGGTACAGGATTTGACGCATGTTCTGGATATGGTTAGTACCCGCGAGATTGTTCTGGTCGGCTCCAGCTTGGGTGGTTGGATTAGCGCATACTTGGCGGCAAAAAGCAGTTACAAAATCAGAGGTGCACTGTTGATTGCGCCAGCGTTTGATTTCATGGAAGGGATCTATCAAAACATGTCGCTGGAACATCAGCACCAGTGGCGTAACGATGGATATTTCAAATTTAAAGATCCCTATGACGATGGTGACTTTACTTTCGAGTATGCCGCGGTTGAAGATTCACGGCAGTTCAACATATTCCAAAACAACATTGCCTACCAACATCCAGTCATTGTGTTGCACGGTGAACAGGACGACGTGGTACCTTTGGAACAAAGCTTTCGGTTTCAACAGCATGTATCTTCGGAAGTTCAGGTAGAAACAGTGCCGGGTGGCGACCATCGTCTGACAACTCATGTCCGGAAAATCGGTGAATTGGTTAACAGACTGTGGAATGTTGAAATGCCTGGTGGACAATCGTAAACCAGATTGATTTATCAGCGAAATGTTTGATCTTCACCGCGTATAATGCTTGGCTTGATTGCATTTGCAATTTGAATTTCAACATCTTGCACACAGAATCGTTCCCCAAACAGAGGCAAATAGTTCAATGGTTTATGACTTTCGAAGCGATACAGTAACAAAACCCACCTCTGGTATGCGAGATGCGATGTACCGCGCCGAGGTCGGCGATGATGTTCATCGCGAAGATCCTACAATCAACAAGCTCCAGAACAAAATGGCAGAATTGTTTGGCATGGAAGCCGGCCTGTACGTTACCAGCGGCACGCAAGGCAACCTGACTGCACTGCTGAGTCACTGCCAACGAGGGGATGAGTATATTGTTGGACAGATCGCGCACACCTACAAGTATGAAGGTGGTGGCGCAGCAGTACTGGGAAGCATTCAACCACAACCACTTGATTTATCGGATGATGGCACGATTGATTTGGAAAAAGCTAAAAAGGTAATCAAGCCGGATGATGAACATTATGCGATCACCCGTCTGCTTTGCCTGGAAAACACGCAGTTCGGGAAAGCGTTGCCAATGTCGTATTTGGAAGAAGCCGGCCAGTTTGTCAGGAACAACAAATTGTCTTTGCATCTGGATGGTGCCCGAGTGTTCAATGCCGCGATGAAATGGGGTGTGGATGTATCGGAAGTTACCCGACACTTCGATTCGGTATCGGCTTGTTTTTCAAAGGGGCTAGGAGCACCTGTTGGTTCAGTAGTATGCGGAAGCAGGGAATTCATTGCAGAGTGTCTTCGATGGAGAAAACTGCTGGGCGGTGGAATGCGGCAAGCCGGGATTGTTGCTGCGGCTGCGTTGTATGCAGTGGAAAATCATGTGGAACGACTTGCCGAGGACCACCAAAATGCAGAATATTTGGCCAGCAAGCTTCGGGAAGTTGATGAAATCGAGATTGATTTTCACGAAAATCAAACCAACATGGTTTTCGTCAAGATACCCAACGACAAATGCAAGATGTTGGGCAAATTTCTGCAATCAAAGGGAATGTTGATTGAGGCAGAAAACCCGCTTCGTTTGGTTACACATCTGGATGTGGATCGGAATGCTGTAGATGCACTTGTGGCGGGGGTCAAGGAGTATTTTGCCAACAATCAGTAGGGGTTGGCGTGCGTCCGGAAATATGAGTCTGAGGATTCACTACAGAGTTGATTGCATTTTTCCAACTTCCAGCTTTGCTACATTTTTCACGAGAGGAGAAATCCAAGGTTGAAGCTCTTCAATCATTGCTGGCGGCAAGTGACAGTGCTTCGCTAGCAATGCACCCATCAAAACCTCGGCCGCGCGGCGGCTTCCGTCGTCAATCTTCAATGCAATTCCCAGTCCCTTGCCATTCATCACCATGCAGGAATACACACCTTCAGCACCAACTTTCACCAGTGCAATCCCTTTGGTTTTCTCAATCACCGCCGTGCAAAATCGTCCGCTTCCCGCAATCAAATGGGGATACTGAGTCATTGCGTTGATTATTTTTTCAGTTGCGTTGCGACGCAGTGAAGCATTGAATTTGCGCGAAGCCATGCGCGCACAAGCCAGGGCAATGCCCTTCAGGGAAACACCGACAACCGGAATTCCGCACCCGTCAACGCCAATCGGACGGTGTTCAAGCGCTTCTTCAGTCAATTCTTGCAATGTTTGAATCATTTTTTGCTGGACCGGGTGTGAAATCTTTATGTACCCGGAAGTTTGATGGTTCCAGTGAACTGCCGCGGTCAAAAATCCGGTGTGCTTGCCTGAGCAGTTGTTGTGAACTGCGCCGGCCGGTGTGTTTTCCTGAACCAGTTTATAGCGCGACTTTTTATGTGTCGGTTCTTGTGCGCCACACTCCAGGGCTTGCTCGTTCAGATTGATTTTTTGCAACCAGCTTCGAATGATTTCAACATGTGCAGGTTCGCCAGAGTGAGAAGCACAGGCGAGAGCCAGTTCTTTGTCACTCAGATCAAAATGCTCCATTGCCCCGGATTCTGCGAGTACCAATGCTTGCATCGGTTTGATTGCGGACCGAGGGTAGATCAATCTACGAATGTTTCCATAACTGGCAATGATGTTACCCGTACTGTCTACCACCGCAGCGGCTCCACGATGGAAGCTTTCCACCATGTCGCCACGGGTAATTTCCACCAGAGTCGGATTTGAGTTTCTGTATTGTTGTGTATGCAAGATGTAGTTCCTCGCAATGCTGAATTGGAATGTACTTGCCAGAAACACCAGTTCAGTTATCGTAACGCGGTGTTTGAAATTTTATCTGAATTGAACACCGGATTGATACTGGAAATAAAAATGGTCGACTTGCAACACAATCAATATTTCAAGGCATGAGCACACTTGTTGTTGAACGAGAGGATACGGTTACCGTACTGCGCATGAATCGCCCCGAGCGCGCGAATTCGTTGAACGCGGAACTGGTTGATGAATTGACGCGTGCAATTGATATGGCGAGCGGCGATGGAACGAGAACATTGATCATTCGCGGTGAGGGACGGTCTTTTTGTTCAGGTTTCGATTTGGAAGGAATCGAAACCCAAACGGACCAGGATGTTGCCCAACGAGTTCTGAATGTCGAATCCATGCTTCAGTCTTTGCATCATTCCAGTATTTTGACAGTAGCGCTAGTGCATGGTCAAGCATTCGGTGCCGGCACGGATCTAGTCTGTGCATGCCGCCGGCGAATAGCAACTCCAGGAACCAAGTTTTGCATGCCCGGCCTTAATTTTGGAATTCTTCTTGGAACACGGAGGCTGGCAAATTGTATTGGCCATACTTACGCACAAGACTTGCTTGTTGATACGCGGGTTTTTGAAGCAGAAGAAGCTCTGAAAATTGGATTCCTGACCGAGGTGGCTGAATTTACGGAATGGCCGGACCTGATTGAAAAGTATCGTCAGGCAGGTTCCAAGGTGAAGCAGGAATACGTAGCCAGAATGTACGAAGTCACCACACCGGATACAAGAGAGGCAGATATGAGAGACTTGCGGGAGTCAGTCAGTACTCCCGGATTAGTGCAAAGAATTATCGAATATCGGGACCAAATGCGCATGCGGACCGGCAAGCATGGCTAGCAAAGTTTTTCTTAAGCAATTTGCTTCTACAGTTGGAACGCTCAGGGTCTTGCTGTATCTGGCAATCGCCATTTTGATTTTTCTGGCGTTTTTTTCTCTAGGAGAAACGCAGACTGACGGACTGATGATTTTTCCGACCTTGATTGCACCGGCAGTTGTGCCGATGCTGTTCTTTGTGATCCCACTGGATATGACCATGTGCGGAATTATGATGAGTGGCAAGGGTGACGACGAAATACGCCGCTACAAGAAGGTGATTCTCTATGATTTGATTGCAATGGTTGCACTGTTTGCGGCGTGGTATCCGTTTTTCAGCAGACTACTGGATATTTGACCAAACTTATTTCGTGCTGAATGGTCGCGCCAGATTCTCAACGATTTCAGTGTTTGGTGTATTCAGAAAAATTTCAGGCGATAGTTTGACTTTCAGTGACCGGCTTGCACCGCCAAGAATGATTGACTTTCTGTCCATTACCGAGCGGTCAACCCACAATGGTACCGAGTCCGGTAATCCAATAGCAGTGACACCGCCGACTGTCATGCCGGTGATACGCTGTGTTTCTTCAGCTGTCGCAAAGGATGCTTTTCTTGCGCCGAGCTTTTTGCGAATGACGTTATTAACATTCAAACGGGAGTTTGCCAGCAACACGCAAGCCGCGAATTTTTCTTCACCGGTTTTGGACTTGACGAGAATTGTGTTTGCACAGTCCTCGATATTACATCCGTAATGCTCGCAGTAAACAGCAGTATCTGCAAGTTCCGGGTTGCAGTCCAGAAGTTCATAGTCGAGCTTGTATGAATCCAGCAACTGCAATAGTTGTTCATTTGTAATTTCAGACATTGCTTACTTTAGGATTGAAGTAGTTTCGGTTTGCTGCTACCCAAATGGCTATTCCCGCAATAATCAATGGTGTGGACAGCAGTTGTCCCATGGTAATCCAATTCGCGATGATGAATCCAAGGCCAATATCCGGTTCTCGCACAAATTCCACCAGAAAACGGAACGTTCCGTAGCAAACAAGGAAAAGGCCAGATACTGCACCAACTTTCCTAGGTTCACGTGAGTATAGCCAAAGAATGGTGAACAACAGGAGTCCTTCAAGAGCCGCTTCATACAACTGTGAAGGATGTCTGGCAAGCTGGTCGGGGTCGAGTGGAAAGACAATTCCCCAAGGCAAGTCGGTTGGTCGCCCCCATAACTCCTGATTGACAAAATTCGCGATACGTCCGAAAAACAAGCCTACAGCAATCAGCGGAGCGACAAAATCAGTGACCTGGAAAAAGGCAAAATGTTTACGATATGCATACAACCATAGTCCGACAAGCGCGCCGGCGAGTCCACCATGGAAAGACATTCCGCCTTCCCAAATCTTAATAATGTCCAGTGGACTGTCCAGCATGTGACCAAGATCGTAGAAAAGTGCATAACCAAGTCGTCCGCCGATGATGGCACCAAATGCAGCGTGTACAACAATGTCAGTGACCATTACGCGTGAAATTGGTGATTTCATTTGGTCTGCGCGGTATTTGCCTAGTATTACGGCCCCGAACAATCCGGCCAGATATGCCAATCCGTACCAGTGGACGCGAAGCGGTCCGATTTCAAATGCTACCGGGTCAATGACAGGAAAAGTAATCATTGTCTTGTATCGTAATTTTTTACGCTTTTACTATCTGAACAAAAAGAATTTTGATGCTACCGCTAGAGGAGAGGCTGAACCCATTGAAGTACTCTGTTCCGAATCCATATTGCCCAACTCCTTCTCAACTTGCAATTGCTACCCTCAACTTTCAATTTGACAGATTGTTTGTAAACGCGCAAACAATGTCTTCAATTGTTTGTGAATTATATTGAATTGCAGAAGCAACAATAGTTCCCTGCGCTGCAATTTTGTTCGCCATAGTCTATGTTCCTTTAATAGTTGAAAGCGATAATTTCGTTGCTACAAGTCTGTGTTGTGTATTGCAATGACCGATTTAGAGTGATTGTGCGTATCGAATATGAAGAAGGCAAACAAAATATATTCGGACGATTTTGCTCTGACAATACAATCTTGTTATTGGATTCAATTGTTCGCAAAAACTGATTAAATTCGTTTAAATTGAGAACACCGTTATAATGCCCGTTTGAATTGTTGAAATATGGCGGATCAAGATACAAAAATGAGTCCTGAATATTTGCAAAATCCCTGTAGTCCAAGTTTGTTATTGTCAGATTTTGAATCGTTGAACTCAATTGAAGTAGCGAGTCCAGTTCCACCTTGGGGCATGAACTCCCTTTTCTGATTGGTGTGTTAAACCTGTTTTGAGAATTAAACCTGATTTTTCCAGAAAAGGCATTTTTAGCAAGATACAAAAAATTAGCTGCACCTTCAACAGTATCGTCTATATTCATTTCTCGTACGCGAAAATAGTAATCCTCGGTAGATTTCCTGTAGTGCTCGTTATATAGTTCCCATAACTGTTTGGGACTAGATTGAACTTGCTTTATTAAATTGACTACAACTGGATTATTGTCATTGTAATTGACAAGATGAGAGCCAAATCTTTGAGACGCATAAATAGCGAACGATCCGCCACCGCCAAATACATCGTAAATACGACATGTCAGGTTGTCAGGAACTATTACATCGAATATTTCCTTAAATCCTGCCTTGCAACCAATGTAGGGAATAATCTTCAAATGATTGCCAGATTTGTTGTTAACAGTAAAATCTACCGACTGAGTAGACACTTTTCGTTGTTCCTCGACTATACTATGCTTTTGTGTGCTATATCATATATTGGATTCATTCTGCAATCAGCATATGACGGCAATCAATTATACTTCAACTGTTTTCGGGTAATTCTCTGTGTTATCAGCCCTATACACCCAATACAACAGAAATTGTCGTATAAAAGGACAATATGCGCAAATTCATAAACCCATCTGGAAGGCTTGCGCCATGCACACAGATACTATACCTGAAAACAGTTGCAAATCAGTTTTGATGTGACAGAACCGCTTCTGGCGAGACATGCGGGTCGAGTGCTGCTGGGTGCCCCAGCAATGAAGTCGGAGGATTCAACCGAAGCGTCGCCTGTCCCGTCACACGTTGCATCCATCATACATGCCAAGTGCCGATCTGTCGTCAGTTCCAAGACCTGCAATCCGGACATTTTTCGTTGTCCATCACAACCCATCTTGCAGTACAATCTACTCAACTTTACAATAATTGAGAATGGAGTTTGAATTGAAACAATTTCTTTTTTGTGCAAGCATGATGTTGCTTGCCGGTTGTACAAACACAATGTCGAATATGGGTATGGAATTAAGTCAAGCTGCGTTGGATGCCCCATCCGCCAAGTACGCGGCAGGCGTAAAGTCGTACTTCTTCCATAACGAAAACGCCGGATTTGATGACTGGGGAAAGAAATACAAAACGGATGAATACAGACAGCTTCTGTCAAAAATTGAAGCTGCTGGGGACGTCAGGACTGTTCACACAAATATCTACTACCCGACGAACAGATCGTCCGAACTGGCCCAAGATTTGAACGTATTGCCTGTCCCGCTTTACGCGGCTCGAGATGGCCAACTCGCCACCGAAGTAGATTTCTATGAAGGTAGCGCTGACCTGCAAGGTTCCTTGCAAGCCCAGCACGGTATGGAAAATCCCGCTGGGCGACGGGTCATCCAACGACAGAGTTATAAAGACGCGAGTATTGTTGACGGTCAATTTCCGCTGATCGTCATGATTCACGGATTGGGTGGTGGACACAACACCTGGAATCGGGCCGCTGAATTCATGGCGACCCAAGGGTACATTGTTGCGACCATTGCCTACACTTCGGATAGTGGTTCTACCCCCGTATTTGAAGATCCTGCCTCCAATTATGCAAAAACAAGATCAACTGAAGATTTGCTGCAAGACTATAAACTGCTCCATTCAGGCGGCACGGTAGTGTTTTCAAATTTTTTCAGAATTCTCTACGGTGAGGATCTTGAAGTGAAGACGGAATCAAATTTTCCCGACATTTCGACCCTCAAGGCTGTTAAGGGGGGCGGGGTCAAAGCCGGGAAAATGATGGCAGAGTTGTTTGAGCAACGCACAGAAGATTTGGCGACTGTCATTCGTTCCATATCGAAGTTGAACGAACAAGACTCGTTTTTCAAAGGCAAAATTGATGTTGACAACATCGGTGTAATGGGTCATTCACTGGGTTCAATTACCACACAGTCAGCATTGGTCAACATACCGGAAGTCAAGACTGCGGCTGCATTCAACAATGGAGTTCCAAGAAGTTGGGAACCTTACGGAGGTTTTCCTGACAAATCCGGCAACGTTGCCACGCCGGATGGAGTACCAAAAGATATCCTGTTTGTTATCGGCTCGGATGACAACTTCGTGCACATGGTATTCAAGGAGATATTTTTCAAGTGGTATGCCAATGCAGGTGGCGACATTCAGGAAACCATGCCATTGCCTGCCGAGCAAGTGTGGCCAACCGATGACAATCCTCAACCCGTAGCAAAAAGTGCTTATGAAAGAGCAACTGCGAGAAAAATTTTGCTCATGTTCAAAGACCAGGGACATGCTACAGCCGTGGATGATGTCACTTTCATACCGGGTGAAGTCTTGGAGGGTCGGCGCGTGCCTTTGGACCGAAATCAAAATGCCTTGGAAGCGGAACAATACAACGCGCTTGGTTGGATTGAAACAGACGGGAAACAGGTTTTCTTACCGCATGTAATGCGAAATTACTTTATTCAAGCGTGGTTTGACTGGCAACTGAAAGGTCAGCAAGAGCAGAGAGCAAGACTAATCAATCATCCCTTTGGAGCGGGAGTAAAACTACTGGTGCACTCAGGTATTGAGTAGTGTTGTGCGGGCAGCAAGTTTCAGATTTTCGAGTTGGGTCTGTGAACCCGGGGAGAAATGCCGGGCTCTTGCTTTCGTCGGTGTTGATCGCGAGATGCTTGTCCAGTTGCAACCGCGCTAGTGCATTGAGTGCCAAGTTGTGCAACTCCCCGGAAGAACTGTGATCGGGCCATGCAATTTGAAACTGCGATTGACCACTGTTTCAATGATTCAGGGAATCCTTGGCATGTACAAAAACTTCAAATGAAATTAATGTCAACAGAGTGCATTTGCATTTCACAAAAATTTATAATTTTCAATTATTCACACTGTATTTCAACAATTCAGAGTCTCAAAACAATTTCAGAAACCAAGCTTTGATGAAAACAGGAAAACATCTCGTATATTTTGTCTTGTTGTCTGTGCTTTTGTCTGCATGCGGCGGTGGCGGCCAACAAATGGTATCTGTTTCTCCTTCGCAATCGAATGGGGTAGCACCACCACAACCCGACCCAGCACAGCCGTCAGATTGGCTACAGTTCGTTTCAGTTGCATCATCATTGAGTGGTCCATCTTCTCCAGCGGATGAATCAGTACCAACTCAGGAACTGGAACAACAGCAAGCACCGGCTCCTTCTGCACCGACCAAGCCCGTTCCGCCGCAGTTAGGTATCCCGCGTGCACCGCAACCACCAGCACCTACTGAACCAACTGCGCCACGCTTACCAAGTTTACCAAGTGCACCGGCACCAAGTTCGCCTTCGCAACCACAAGCTCCGGTGTCTTCGGTAGTACCACCGACTCCACCGGCTCCATCGACTCCGACAGCTCGCGCCCCAACAGAGAGCAGTTTGAGACGTGCGATTGAAGAATTTCAAGAGTTCAAAAATCAGCCTGCATTGAGTTTGGTAAAAGCACAGTATGCATATGCGCGAGGAGCAAACGGCAATGGTGTAGTCATTGGCATTGTGGATGACGGACTTGATCAGCGTCATCGGGAGTTTTCCGGCGGCAAAATCACAGAAATTGAATATGCATCCGGATACACGCCAAACTATGACAGTTGTCCGTCCGGGTTCGGGAGTTCTTGTCTTGCTGATGTAAATCGTCATGGAACAACTGTTGGCGGCGTGTTGGTGGGTCGGCGTCAAGAGGCGGCGGGAACAGTTGCAATGCATGGCATAGCCTACGGTGCCAGGTTGGCCGTCACTGGCATTCCCTTGGGTAGTGGTAGCCCCGAAACAGTTTACAGTTCTGCTGAAATCACCGACAGCGAGCCTTCTTCGGCCGATTCATTTTTTGATACTATCTTCAACTGGCTAAACTCAAGGGTGGCGGTTGCAAATATGAGTTTTTCACGTACTCACAGCATCGTGGGTACCGGCCGGGAAAAATTGCTCCGATCATTTCCGACCGCGATTGAGGCCTTGAAGCAAACAGGTACAAATCGTGCTGACAGAACTGTGTATGTATGGTCTGCCGGCAACGCGGGCAACAAGAATTTCGCTGACGATACTGTCAAAAGCAATGTGTTGCTCTATGCCGGTTTTCCGCTCCGCATTACCGAACTTCAGGGTCAATTTATTGCGGTTGTTGCTGTAGATACCACAGACGGCGAGATTGCTGCTTACTCCAATCGTTGCGGTCTTTCCAAAGCGTTTTGCTTGGCCGCACCGGGCACCGTAAAAGCACCGGTTCCTGATATTCTTTGCGGCCCGGGAAGAATGGGGTGCTATGCGAGGAGTGTAAGCGGGACGTCCTACGCGGCTCCACTGGTGGCGGGTGGATTTGCTTTGCTGAAGCAGTATTATCGGGGACAGCTTGGGAGTCATGAGATCGTAAATCGATTGCTGGCGACTGCGAATGATGATGGCATTTATGCGAATGAAGACATTTACGGTCAGGGATTGCTGGATCTGGATGCCGCAACACGACCGGTGGGCACAACCCGGTTGCTGACGGGTGAAAATCTTGGTGGTGACTCGGCACAGGAAAAAGCCAGTTTAATATTACTGGGACCCGCATTCGGAGATGCTTTTCCAAAAGGGTTCGCATCACGGAATATTGCGGCATTTGATGACTTGAATGCACCATTTTTCCGGTCATTGGACAGCTATGCACAGCCTGTACCGGCGGCATCAGTAACGTTAAGTAGCAGATTGTCTGCCTTGGGGAATACTCGGGCAGTGGCGAGCTGGAGTAATCACGGATTTGACTTCAGTGCCCAAGCGGTACCTTCAGGACATGAAGATGAAGACACTTCCTCATTTGACTCAGGAATCGGAACCGGTTTAAATCACTCAAATTCCACACTTGGCATGTTTTCGGTCACCAGGCAATTTGGAGACCGGGAAGCGTATTTGGGTTTTCGAACACATCCGGGGTGGCGTTTGGGTTTGTACGGGGCAGGTGCGCTGAAGATGGGTACGTTTTCCGAGGACACAGCCTTTACCAATCCTATGCTATCGCTGGTACGAAACGGTGCGACAGCCGGGATATCGCTGAACGGCATTTCATCTACAGACCAAAACCTTCGGATTGCGGCATTTGCAGGAAACAGCCAGTACGGGGACCGTCGGGATGACTCATCAGGTCAGGCACATGGAGCAATTGTTGAATACAGTCCGTTCAGTAATCAAAAAAGTGGGCTCAGTGTTCAGACGGGATGGTTACAAGAACCTCGCGGGTTGGTCGGCAGCAGAGCAAGCGGTGCTTTTGGCGGCCTGGGGGCGAATACCGGTTTCGCCGGCCTGTCGGCTCACACTTCCATCAACAAAAACTGGACATTGTTGGCAAATCTGCATGGTGGCCTGACGCGTACAAGTGTGAAAAAATTGGGAATGATTACCAGCATTTCGCCTTTGCGAGTCAGCGCGTTTGATTTGGGGCTATCTGGTGAAGGTGTTGTTCATCGAAATGATTCATTGGCGATTCGTGTCTCTCAGCCGTTGCGAGTTGAATCTGGTTCTGCGGATGTTCGCTGGATTTCCGGGCGAACGCGTTACGAAGAGATTAACATAGAACAACAATCCTTGTCCCTTGAACCTTCGGGTCGACAGATTGATGTTGAACTGACTTATGGTCGTCCGTGGAGAAGCGGTCACGCAAATTTCGGGGCGATAGTATCTCGGCACACAGGCCACTCTACAGGTGCAAGCGATTCAGCACTGTTGATGCGTTACGACCGCAACTTTTAGCTCAACAATATCCAGCAATTCAGGCTTGCTTTGATTCAATATTGCCGTCGTATATTCCTGCGATTTCAAAGCAACCCAATTGTAGACAACATTGAATTTGGAGATGTCAAGAGCTGGTTGCAAATTCTTGCAATTTCCATGCTGGCACTGGCAATTGCCGGTTGTGCTCCTGCTCGTACATCAGTAGTAGAGACTCCGGCGGAATGTCTGACTCCCGACAATATCACGCGTGTGCAAGGAGGAGATGAATGTCTTGTCATTCATACGTTCAACGCCCGGCCCGGCAATCAGACACTGTTTATATTCATACATGGTGATATTTGGTCCGACACGCCCGCCGATGGTTTTGATGCTGATGCCAAGCGAATTGCTCGCGAGAATGTTACAGCGATAGTGCTGATCCGTCCGGGGTACCGTGATGCCGCGGGTTCAAGATCGTCTGGCAATGGTTATATCGGTATCGGCGATGCCTATCGGGGGCCTGTCGTCAGTGCAATCGCGTCCGCGATCGGCAAACTCAAAAAACATCATCAGTCGAAACGTGTTGTATTGATTGGACAATCTGGCGGCGCGGCGATCAGCGGAGTGATTCTTGGACAATACCCGGGGTTGGTAAATGCGGCTGTACTTACTGCCTGTCCATGCAACATCCGCCGCTGGACTTCAATGAATCGATGGAGCAGTCGTCCCCACAGCTTGTCGCCCCACAACTACGTCAATTCGGTCCCTGTTGACACTGAGGTTGTCGCTATTACAGGCAGTGAAGACGATAACACTCACCCTGTCATTGCGAAACTGTACATTGAAAAACTCCAGAAAAAAGGTGTCAGTGCAAAATTCATCAAACTTGATCATGCGAACCATAGTGGGGTAAAGGATTCAGTTACATTCCGTGCCGCAGTTCAAAATTGTGTAACTGATTGCGTCGAAAACACGGAAGCAAGGCCAGAGATTTTTACGGCCATCGCCTACGGAAGAAATGCTGTTGGCAAATATGCCTGGGCATTCGGGAATGGTGATAGTCCGAAGGGAGCAAGAGCAGATGCGCTTTCGAACTGCAAGGCATCTCGCCGCCACAAGTCAATTGCATGTAAAGTCTTGCAAGCAGGAATACTGGAATGTGTTGCAATTGCTGTTTCTTCTGCGAATCGGGGAAATTACGGTTATTCCTATGGGTACGGCACCGAGTTGCGTGCCGAAGAAAGAGCGATCAAGGAATGCCAGAAAAGAGGTGGAAAATGTGAGATTGCGTTGAACTCGGAAGACGAGCGTGCATCGCAATGCTTGTGATGGAGTTGATTGCAAAAGAATGTGCCCGCAAAGAATGCCAGCAAGTGTGAAGCCTCCTCAGACGTGTCCGCGCACAAGTGTTGCAAATTTTTCTGATAATCTGACTTGACACAATTTGTTGCAGGTGAGCTAAACGAGAGATTTTGCGATTTCATCAACTTTCAGTAGAGCAATGGATTTGGTTAAATTTTCAGTTTGTGTCCTCGGCTTTTCTTTGTTTCTGATTTCATGCGGTGGCGGCGGTTCATCAATTGGGAGTGCAAGGGTCAGTCCGGGGGAACGCCCCACAGGTACCGAAACCGAATTACGCATGCAATATGAAAATTTTCGAGAATTCCAGAACCAACCCGCATTGAATCTAGTCAAGGCCCAATATGCGTACGCTCGCGGCGCAACGGGTGAAAACGTTGTCATCGGCATGGTGGACAATGGTATTGACAAGACTCATCCGGAGTTTTCGGGTGGTAAAATTCTAGCCAACAGCTGGAATGCTGAAGGCTACAATCCAGTATTCAACGCGTGCTTGCGACGTAGCGAACCCTCCGGCCGTTGTCTGGACAACATTCCGTCTCATGGAACAACTGTTGGCGGTGTCATGGTGTCAAACCGAGACACAACAGATCGCTCGCTTCCGATCCATGGTATTGCTTTTGACTCGAAACTGCTGTCTGCCGGAATTCGCCTTGGAAGCGGTCGGCCGGTTTATCATTCAGGATCCATACCGGAAATCAGTCAAAGTGCCTTTGACCCATTTCAGGCCGACATCTTCAATCGAATGAATCAGCATGCCGACGTAGTCAATATCAGTTATGCACGAGCTTACGGAATTATCGGGACCAGTCGCGAGCGATTGCTGACGGTTTATCCCGAAATGATTGAGGCGTTGAAACAGGCGGATCGTCCTGCTTCGCAAAGAACTGTTTATGTGTGGGCCGCCGGCAACGCGGGAGGTACCAATATTCCCGAGGTAAAATATTCGCCTTTGTTGTATTCGGGAATACCGTATCGCATTGGTGAACTTCAGGGCCATTCACTTGCTGTTGTAGCCGTTGACAATTCCGGGACAATTGCCAATTACTCTAATCATTGCGGAGTTGCGAAAGAATTTTGCCTGGCGGCGCCCGGTACAGTGAAAGGACCGGTAGCCAGCATCATCTGCAGTCCACAATCCGTAGCCGGTTCAAATCAGGGTTGCTATGTTGGGTCGGCCCGCGGCACGTCATTTGCAGCACCACTGGTTGCCGGTGGATTTGCCTTGTTGAAACAGTTTTATCGCGATCAGCTGGGCAATGATGAGATTGTTGAACGCTTGTTGGAAACTGCAAATGATCGGGGTATTTACGCGAATGAGGATATTTATGGTCAGGGTTTAATGGATCTGAATGTAGCCACTTGGCCGCGCCAGAATACTCGAATTTTGACTGGCGATCAATTGTCCGGCAGTTTCGAGCTGGAAAATCTCAGTTCGCTCTCTCTTGCAGCCGCGGTCGGGGATGCGCTTGATTCTGCTTTGTCAACTCGGGAAATTGCAGTGTTCGATTCATTGGATGCACCTTTCTTCCGTTCATTTGGTGAGTATGTTTATACATCACCGGCCGCTACTGATCATTTAAAGAATCAATTGGCAAATCTGGGCAGTGTGCCAACAGGGATTCAATGGAATCAAGGAGATCTTAAGGTGCACATTCAGTTGCACCAATCTGAACAGGCAACGACTTCAGTTGCTGGTAATTACAGAAGTTCCTTGCGTTCATTGAATTCGGACCCTGGTCAATTGGAAGCAGATGTACAGCGATTGTCCATGACGTACACGGGTGATGACCATGAATCCTATTTTGGTTTTAGAATGCCTCCCGGCTGGCAGTTTGGCTTACAAAGCGAAAATGTGTTGAAGCCAAATTCATTTGTTGATGATTCTGCTTTTGCAAACCCACTGTTTTCAGTGGTGCGCGACGGTATTTTTGCGGGAGTATCTTTTCAGGGGTTGCGTTCAAGCGAAAGCGAATTGAATTTTGCTGTCTTCAATGGCAAGGCCCAGTACGGATTGCAACGCGATGCCGCATCAAGTTCGTCGCACGGCGCGGCGGTGGAATTCTTTATCGGGAAGGGTGAACAGTCAGGCATAGGATTTCAACTTGGCGTTTTGCAGGAGCAAAACGGTTTGGTTGGCAGCAATGCAAGCGGCGCGTTCGGTGGTTTGAATGCAACCACCGGATTTGCCGGTATTTCCGTACACAAGACAACCGCCAGTCAATGGAAGTTGCTGGGTAGCATTTGGGGTGGCGTGAGTCGTACCGGTACGACTGACCGAGGAATGCTGACAGATATATCGTCGCTTGCGATGAGTGCATTTGACGCGGGTGTTGTCAGAGAGGGGATTTTCAAGCGCGGTGACAGTATCGCGATACGAGTTTCACAACCGCTTCGCGTTGAAGCAGGTCAAACCACAGTGCGGTGGGTGAGCGGCCGAGACCGTAACAGACAGGTGACGCTTGAAGAAGAAATCATTTCTCTGGTACCGACAGGTCGCCAATTGGATTTGGAATTCAAATACCAGCGGCCATGGTGTGAAGGAAGTTTGAATCTGGCGGCAATTGTTTCCCGTAGCAAAGGGCATTCTCGTGGATTGAATGACGTTGCGCTGTTGATGCGGTACGATCGTGGTTTTTGAACTTCGCTTCTTCAGATGCGGGAGTGTGGTTGTATCTCCTGATTGATCATGGCAAGGTTGAACCATCGAAAGTGGTATAAACTGAACAAGCAATTTTCAAAAAAATCTTCATCCACTTAGCAAATTGGTTTTTTCAGTTCAGTGTCCGAGTCAAGCAAAGAACCCAATCGATTGGTCCACGAATCAAGTCCCTATCTACTTCAGCATGCCTACAATCCGGTAGACTGGTATCCGTGGGGACCGGAAGCATTGGCGCGCGCAAAAGCTGAAGAGAAGCTGATTCTGCTTTCCATTGGTTATTCGGCTTGCCACTGGTGCCATGTCATGGAACGCGAGTCCTTCGAAGATGAAGAAATCGCTCAAAAAATGAATTCGCAATATATTTGTGTAAAAGTTGATCGCGAAGAGCGACCGGATTTGGACAAGATTTACCAGCTTGCTCATCAGTTGTTCAATCAGCGCGGCGGAGGCTGGCCACTCACCATGTTTCTTACACCTGACGAGCATACACCGATCTTTGCCGGTACTTACTTTCCGAAAACGGCACGAATGGGAATGCCAGGCTTTGGTGAATTGCTGGACCGAATCGCCCAAAATTTTCAAGTCAACAGAGACAAAATTCCGCAACACAACAAAGCGATCAAGGATGCATTCCTGAAACTACAGAGTGCGTCTAGCAAGGCCCAAGCCGGGCCGGCTGAATCGTTGCTGAGTGATGCTGTTCGCGAGTTGGAGGCGTACTACGACCCGGTTTATGGCGGCTTTGGAGATGCACCCAAATTTCCGCATTCAACACAATACGACTTGTTGCTTGCATACAGCTTGTCAATGGAGCGGGATGCAAAGGAAAGGGAATCGGCAATGAAAAAAGCGGTGCATACTTTGCAAGCGATGGCGCATGGTGGATTGTATGACCAAATTGGCGGCGGGTTTTACCGATACTCGGTCGATGCAAAGTGGGAAATTCCTCATTTCGAAAAGATGCTCTATGACAGTGCATTGCTGATGCCGGTATATGTGGACTACGGCTTTGTTGCCAATCGACCGGATTTTCACGAAGTTGCATCCGGTGTTGCCGAATGGGTGTTGAGTGAAATGCAATCGTCGACGGGCGGATACTATTCCGCATTGGACGCAGATTCGGAGGGGCATGAAGGCAAGTACTATGTTTGGGAACGGGAGGAGTTGCAAAAACTGCTGACTGAGCAGGAACTACGGGTATTCGAGGTTCGTTTTGGTTTGCGCGGAGCTCCGAATTTCGAGGGCAAGTGGCATCTCAGCGTAGTCAACTCACTGGAGACTGTTGTCGAACGTACCGGGTTTTCACAGAGTGAAGTGGATGGTTCAATTGCAAGTGGACGACAAAAATTGCATGATGCTCGCTCCAAGCGTATTCGTCCGGGGTTAGATGACAAAGTACTGGCATCCTGGAATGGACTGATGATCAAGGCTATGGCAAAAGCAGGTCGAATGTTGCATCGCGAGGAGTTTGTTCAATCGGCGGAACGTGCAGTTGACTATGTACGTGACCGCATGTGGAAAGACGGTCGCCTGTTGGCCGCGTCGAGAGGAGACAAGGCGCATTTAAACGCTTATCTGGACGATTATGTGTTCATGGCCGACGGAGTATTCGAGCTCCTGCAGGCGAGATGGCGAGAGACCGACTACTATTTCATGCTGGATTTGATTGAAGCCATATTTGAGTATTTTCAAGATAAAGAATCCGGTGCGTTTTACTTTACATCTGATGACCACGAGGAATTGCTTTATCGGTCTTTGCCGACTCATGATGATGCAACCCCCTCGGGAAATGGTGTATTTGCTCGTTTACTATTGAGAGTTGGACATACGCTGGGCGATTTGCGATATACAGAAGAGGCCCGTTCGGTCGTTTCAGCGCTGCAAGATGGTGCAAAGCGTATGCCGTCTTCCTATGGTTCACTGGTGTGTGCCTCGGAGGAAGCATTCGTAGGACCAACTACGGTTTTGCTACAGGGCGATACGAATCAGTTGGCAGATTGGCTGGGTGCTTGTGTTGATCAAGGTCCATTAAACATGACGATTCTTGCGGTACCTTCCGATTCGACTGTACGCCCCGGGGCATTGGCACAGTTGCCGGTTACAGAAGAAACAAATGCGTACTTGTGCAGTGAGAATACGTGTAGTCCGCCATTTGATTCTCTGGTGAAACTATTGGAGGCATTGCCATGCCGCGAGCAGCTTGAAACTGAAAGTTAGATTGGTTAAATGAAATTCCTGTGCCACCAGTAGTTGAACTGAAACAGGTATATAGCAAATACTGCCGCAATCTTTTTACAAAAATATATTCACCATGAATTTGTCATATATTGGTTTGTAATTCCAGCTTATTTCAATTCCAATTTTCAATGAACCAACAATCCGCAAAACTTTAACTGAAATATTTCTTTTTACTTTTTATATTGACAATTTATGTCTGCAAACATTTCAATGATGCATTGAATCATAAATTACTCAGGTGATTGCTTATTCTATTGTTAGCTGTAGTGACATAATCCTCAGAAATATCATAGCCAACATATTGCCGTCCTGATTCAATACAAGCAATGGCTGTTGTTCCCGAACCAATGAACGGGTCAAGAACAATGTCATTTTCAAACGTATAAAGATGAATCAGTCTGCGCGGCAATTCAAGAGGGAAAGGAGCAGGATGATTCACCCTCTTTGCAGATTCAGCGGGCATTTGCCAGATACTCTTTGTCCATTCAAGAAAATCATCTCTGTCGATAGTTCCTTTCCTTTCCTTTGATTTGCGTGAGTATCCGATTTTGGAAAAAACAATTATGTATTCATGTACATCTCTCAATACTGGATTGGACGGGGAAAGCCAGCTGCCCCAAGCGCAAGAAACTCCTGCGCTTGCCGACTTGTTCCAAATTATTTCTCCGCGCATCAAATATCCGATTTCTAGCATTGTCTGTATCAGCATGGCATTCAGAGGTAAATAAGGTTTGCGGCCAATATTGGCTATATTGATGCAAGCTCTTCCTCCAGGAACAAGTACTCGATAGGTTTCACGAAAGACACGATTCAATAAATCCATGTATTCATCGATTGACAGGTCTTTATCATATTCCTTACCGACATTGTACGGTGGAGACGTAACCATCAAATGTACGGACTGGTCAGGCAACTCATGCATTGATTCACTGGAATGTTGATAAATTTGTCCAGTAGCTTTACAGTCTATCGGTTCAAATTCGTCATCGACCAATCCCTTGACAACTGAGTCATGGTCATTGTAAATCTTGCGCTTGTAAAATTCACTTGAATCATGACCGGTACGACTCGAAGTGCCAAAAGCCTTCATTGAAGTTTTCATCAGTTCAATCTCCTGATAACAATAAGGCATGTGTTATTCATCGGGAATGCCTTTTGAATTTACACTGCAACAATGGCAGGAGGTTCGTCCATTTTCCTGCAGAAATCTTCTCAAACCTTTCCTTTGCGGTCGGATTTGCTTGCTGTTGCGTGTTTTTGCTCTGGCACCCCTGGCGTTATGGTGATTATATGAGTTTCTACAATTCTATCAAGTACGGCTATCCTGTCTCATGCGAGCAATTTTGAAGTGATTCCCTTGCTAAAATAGCTGTTTTTCGGGTCAATCCCCAGCGATATCCGCCCAGTCCACCGGATTGTCGTATGACTCTGTGGCAAGGGACAAGATAAGAAACGGGATTTCGGCCAACTGCGGAAGCAACTGCGCGAACAGCATCGGGCCGTTCAACAACTTTCGCCAGGTGCGAATATGAGACCAGTTTGCCCTGCGGAATTTTCAACAGAGCTTCCCAGACCCTGATTTGAAGATTCGTACCCTTCAAATGCACCATGAACTCAGTGGACACATCGTGTTCTTTTCCAAATACCCGATTCATTTCGTTTTTGATCGCATCATCGGATTCCACCAAAGATGCACCTTTCCATTCGCTTTGCAATTGTTCAATACCATCGCGGTTGGGCTTGTCATGAAAACTAAGCCAGCAAATACCGCGATCTGTTTTTCCGGCGAGACAGTTACCAAACGGAGACGAAAACCATCCATAACGGATTATCAGGTTCTTCGCCTCATGCCGATACTCGTCGGGAGTCATGGCATAGACATTGACAAACAGATCATGCAAGCGACCGGTACTTGAAAGTCCAGCTTCCATTGAAGTATCGAGCAAAGTCATGTTTGTTCGAAGCAGTGTGCCGGAGTACTGTGCAGTCAAATACTGCACAAAACGCTTGGGAGAAATACCGGCCCATCGCTTGAAAAGTCTTTGGAAAT
Organism: Arenicellales bacterium; assembly: GCA_965200765.1. Lineage (GTDB taxonomy): Bacteria > Pseudomonadota > Gammaproteobacteria > Arenicellales > JAJDZL01. Next base: position 2,831,878 of record OZ241380.1, on the reverse strand, counting down.
GGTATTCACTCAAACCAGTGTAGTCGGCAATCTCATTCAGCGAAGGTTGCCGCGCAAAGTTTTCTTCTATGAAGTGTATGGATTTTTCGATTCGTTGATAGTCGTTGCTACACATGTCCAGTTACCAAGTTTCAATGAAAGTTTCAAGTTCATTTTCTATTTTCAAACCTGGAATCACAAGCCGATTCTTGCTATTTTTCCGATGAACTGGATTTTGATTGCAAAACACAACATTACCTTTTTGAAGCCCCTCTGATTCCGGCAAGAATCAGAAAAGCCAAACCGGCAATGGTGACCACGACGATAAATCCATGCGGGTTCCACCAGTCGATTGCAATTCCTGCGGCCAAAGGTCCGGAAGTCCCGGCAACGCCCCACATGATGCCGAAAGCGGCATTGCCGGCGGCGAGCTGTGCGCCGCGAAAATGCTGACTGAGCAATGTCAGCGCTACCGTATAAATGCCTGCGACTGCGCCGCCCCAAACAAAAAGGATCGGCCAAGCCAGAATTTGCACAGTAATCGTAACAGAAACCAAGAGTCCTCCCAATATGGAAATCCCCGTACACAAAAGGATCAACTTGTGCCGGTTCATTTGGTCTGCGAGCCAGCCCACGAGTGGTTGAAACACCATGGAGCCGACTGCGACAATAGTCAGAATGAACGCGGAGTGTGCCTCACTGAGCCCACTGTAGATCGCGTAGACTGGCATCAGCGTCAAAATCGCTGCTTCTTCAAATGAAACCAGAGCGACGGCGGCCGTCAATGTTGGAGCCAATACCATGAACTTGAATACCTGGGACACCTTGCCGCCAGAAAAATCCGGACTTGCGTCGCGCGTACCCCAAAGCGGCAAGAGCGCCGAAACAATAATGATTGCCGCCACAATAAACGGCGTGGGACCATGGACACCGAAGATAATCACAACAATCGGTGCGAGAGCAAAAGTAGCACTCAGGGTAAATGTATAGATACCCATGATTTGACCACGCGAATGATCTTCGGCAATTTCAGCAAGCCAGCTTTCACTGGCAACGAACATGAATGTTCCCACCACTCCCATCAGAAACCGAATTCCCATCCACAGATAAACATCGTCGAAAAATGCCAAAATCAATGCGAATAGAAAATCCAGAAATATGCAAATGGCAATCAGCTTGTTGATATTTATGCTACGCATCAGTAGCGGGGCCAGCGGAGAAGCAAAAATGGCGGCGACAAAAGGCATCATCCCGGTGATGCCAATGAGTGTCGAACTGTAGCCGCGTGCTTCCATGTTCAGACTGATCAAGGGATGAAACATGCCGATTGTCAATCCGTAGACTGCGATCACAGCAACTACGGACAAAATCACCCGGCGTTGACCGGGGTCAGGAATAATTCTGGTGAAATATCCGGTCACGGAATTCGAATGCAATGTCCCGATCTTCGTTCATCTGCGCATCCTTCGAGACCACTTCGGGTAGAACGAACTGTATGAGCACCACCGAAAAAAACATTGCATTCTGGAAAACGTGTGATGTCTTCAAATTGTGTTAAAACTGTTTCCACGGTATTTTCGCCGAACAAATCTTCCAGATAAGCGGCACCTTCATGATAATGTACACGCGGGGCAACAACAGCTTGCTCCACGGACATCTGGTAGTCAATCAAATTGACCAGCACCTGCAGTAGTGCTGAATAGATTCTGTTCGAACCCCCGGAACCGGTAACGACCTGGTCGCCATTGTTTCGTATTGCAATGGTGGGTGCCATTGAGGAGCTGAGTCGAACGTCTGGAACCCAGTCGACCAACCCACGGGGATTCAAGTCGGCTTCTCCAAGCATGTTGTTCAGCATAATCCCCGTGCCCGGTACTATGGTGCCGCAACCTTCTCCGTTTGTAATCGTCAAGGCCACTGCATTACGCTTTTGATCGATAACTGAAATGTGTGTGGTGCCGCGCGAAGCGGCTAACATTTCTCGGCGAATCTTGAAATAATGGCGTTGCAATTTCTTGTCAATGATCTCGGAAGGTGCAGCTTCATTCAGTTCGTTGATAGTTTTCATTGCATTCAGCAATGCATTCACATGTTTGGGAGAGTCGAAGGTGTCTGGTTTGGTCGGGTGCAAGAGCAACAGTGCCATTGCAATCAGTAGTCCACCAGTGGATGGGGGAGGATTCAGGAATACAGCATGGTTCCTGTATGAGACTGATAACGGTTTTCGAAAATGAGCTTGATAATTTTTCAGGTCCCGAGCAGTTACAGTACCGCCGTCGAATTCTGCGATTTTGTGAATTAGCGTCGCAACTTCACCCCGATAGAACAAGTCAGGACCTTCAATTGCAAGTGTTTCAAGCAGGTCGCAGTACTCGGAACAGTACATTTTTTCACCGGTGGTCAGTGTTTCCCCGGGATTTTGCCTGCTTTCAAAAATAGGTCGCGCGGAAGGGTCAAGATAAATAGGTGACAACATGTCCAGGAATTTGGCTTGCAACTCATTTACGGTAATACCTTCCTTCAGTGTGTCAATTGCGGGTTGTATCAGGTCTTTCATTGACATTCGCCCGAAATTTCTGCTCAACTCGAAAATGCCTTTTACCGTACCAGGAACTGTACTGGTGCCTGCGCCGATATGAAATTCTTGCTGGGCACTGCCAAAATCGCAGATAAACGATCGAATACTGACTTCGTGGGCAGATTTCAATTTTTTCGGTGCATGGGCAAAAAAATCAACGAGAACCGGATTGGAATCATGCATGTGAACCATTGCGAATCCGCCGCCACCGAGCGAAGACAGTGCCGGTTCAGTCATGCAGGATGTAAGCAAGGCTGAAATGGCGGCATCCACCGCATTTCCACCCATTCGCAGAATGGAGGCGGCAGATTGTGAGGTTGCAGGATGACCTGTTGCGACGATTGCCTGACTCATTTCAAAAACGTTCGTGTTGTCACCGGTGTTGCCACTGAGGTTTCGGTATCTTGTTACACATTCTTACAAAGACGCTTCATTCGTAAAAGGTTGAAAGTATACTCTTGCACCACGAAAACAGGGAAGAGATTTGTCCAGTGGATTGAAGCACCCGGTTTGGAATGAGGTCATCACCTCTATACACTTAAAATAGTGGTGTGCTCATAATAAAATATAGATTATATCTGGTGTGCTGGAAGCGCCTTCTTGGCACGCTCGATCTTCGCCGGGTTTTCGTCCGCAGGCTTGGTCCACACGAACGGTTGCGAGGCCTTGTCGTGGCTTTCCACATATTCTTTGAGGCAGGCTTCCAGATGAGCCACCGAGGTGTAGGCGCTACGCTTGATGTGCTGGCTGGGTCAATTTCGCGAAGAAACCGAAGGAACTCCTCGTGCCGATGACAGCGATAGGTTTCGCTCACCCCCCACAAGCCGGGAGATTTCAATATTGCTCAAACCCGTTGCCGCATGCAAGATGATCTTGGCATGCATCGTCTTCGGTGCGGGCTGGAACTTTTGAGAAATGCTAGAGCACGTAAAGCAAGACGGTACCCCAAAGCCGCGCATACACCAGCAGGTCGCGAGTGAATATCGAAGGTTTCGCGCGGTTCTGTGGGTCTTGAAGCCGCGAAGGCCCTTTCTGAAAGATCGGGGTAGTCAGAAGCATCGCTTGTGATGTGAGGTACACACCTTGATACCGACCAGAAATTTCGTAGTTGTCGCCCGCACCGGACCATTTCATCCAATTTCTAAGTCTTTCGCGAATTTAGCCGGTTGAAAACTGAAATCGTTTATGGGTACAATAAAAACTTGACAATGCACAATTACAAGGAAAAGCGAATGGCCTATCAATTTATTGAACACTTGCCTAGCAATGCAGAAGAACTTGCTTCAGTCGAGTTAAGAGCATTGACTACAGTCTGGAATGACAAAAAAAACAGTCTGATCGAAACTAATTTGTACCAGAATTTTATCGCGAATCTGAACAAGGAGTGGGCGATTGAAACTGGGCTTATTGAACGCTTGTACCATTGGGATCGAGGGGTAACCGAGGTACTGATTGAACAGGGTATAGATTCTGCAATTATCGCTCATCAGGGTCGAGTTCAAAGAGATACAGCAGAACAGATTAAAAGCTTGATTGATGACCAACTTGGCATCGTAGAAGGTTTGTTCTCTTACGTAAAAAGAGAACAACCGCTCACTGAACACTTTATTCGTAATTTACATGCGAAATTTACTACTCATCAAGATACAGCGGCAGGATTTTCTATTGATGGAAAGCGAGTGCATATACCGCTTGAAAAAGGTGTGTACAAAGTTCGTCCCAACAATCCTAGAAGACCGGATGGAGTCCTTCACCATTACTGCCCACCAGAACAGACCAAAAATGAAATGGAGAATCTATTGGAGTGGTATAGAGAAATTGAACATCGGTGTGCGCCTGAAGTATTGGCCGCATGGCTACATCACCGCTTTGTTCAAATTCATCCATTTCAAGATGGCAATGGGCGTGTAGCTAGAGCACTAGCAAGTCTTGTATTTCTGCAAAATAATATTTTTCCACTTGTAATTAGAAATTTGGAAAGAGATCAATATATTGATGCTTTGGAAAAAGCAGATTCTGGTGATTTGACTGATTTGGTAGATTTGTTCGTCGAGCGACAAAGGAGTTCAATTTTGAATGCTCTCAGTTTGGAACAGAAAGTCCGTCAAAAATATTTTTCCGAAAATGTTTGGCCGTCCGTAGCTGCCTATGTAAATAACGACAACGAATCAATTTCTGAAAAAACAAAGATGGTTCAAAATTACTCTAGCAAAATTGTCACAATCATCAATAAAGAAATTAAAGATTTCGAAATGTACCTTGAAGGCAGACTTTCGGTGCTACAACCGACTGATCCATCAATTTGCAAGGTGAGTATATCCTCATCCAACTCTGATACTGGCGACAAATATTCCCTCTATAATCAAATTGTTGAAGTAGCAAACAGTTTTGATTATTCTGTTGAATTTCTCGATTTTGAAGATTGGATGAAACTCTCTATAACAAATAAAGAATATTTCGCATATATTCTGAGTTTGCATTGGTTCGGAGATCAAGAAAGTGGTATTATGGTAGTATCAGCACTAACAGTCGCGGGTACATCAAACAACAGTGGCAATGTTGTACCTTTGAATGTGCAGTCTGCTACTAGAGATTTATTTCAGTTCAATTATGCCGAATCCATAGATAGCATTGAATTTAGATTTAACACTTGGTTGTCAGAATCAGTAGAAATCGCTGAACCTGCCGCTGCTGTTTGGTTAACTAGGGCACTGCGTTAAAGATAGTGGAATCGGAGCTGGCCAAACGCGTGATGGAGTAAGAGTGAACTAGTAAGTACAAAGTGCATAACTACTGGTGAGTCCACGATAAATGATAAAGATGATTGATTATATGTATACTGCCTTCATGGTTGAATTCAGCACGGTCGAATTGGCCGGGAGGTAACGATGAGGAAGGCGGTGGAGATTCATTTGACGGCGGAGCAGGAGAAGAAGCTGATGACTTGGGCCACGGGTCGCAAGCATGTGCGTTGGCTGACGGAGCGTGCCAAGATCATCTTGCATATGCGGTAGCGGGTTTGAGCAATATTGAAATCTCCTGGCTTGTGGGGATCGACAAGAACACTGTGGGTCGATGGTGCCGGCGCTTTGCGGAGCAAGGGATTCCGGGGATTGAAAAGGAACTCCCGCGCCGATAAACAAGTTCTGCTAAGGATGTAGTGTCGGGTTCGGTGCGCAAGCATCGCGAGGTGGAGAGGCCATCGCTTCCTGCGGACATACCATCTTTCGCAAACAATGTTTCTGGTCCTATCATTGATTCGTTGATCTTTTTCCTTGGCTTTATTCCCTTAGGTTGTCTTGTTTAAAATTCAACACTATGCCGTTTTCCAGAAAACCGGACCAGGGTAAGAAGCAGAAATAAAATTTTTACGGCCGGTAAAACTCAATTCAATTGAGTTCTTTTCATTTCAAACTTTTCGTCATGCAGGTCGGATTTAAATATTTTCACATATTCAAATGAATCTCCAAGTGCGTTTTGAACTGCATTCAAACTTAAACATGAATTTAGACCAATTATAACTTCTGTTAGTTTTATGTTATATTGATCGTCATTTGTATCACTAGTGAATACACAGAAATCTTGGTTTAATTCCGGGAAGAGTCTGTATTCTCTTTCGTAACTCCAATGCGAAAATTTTGTTAACAAGATTTTTTCCAGCAAACGACGGCCTTTCTCATCTGATTCTACCGATTTCAGATTTTCTTCTGTCACCTGTTCAATTACCTCTCTATATCTAAGTTTAAACTCTTCATAGGATTTAGATTTATCAATATAGTCTAATATTTTCTTTTTTTGTTCATCACTATTCGCAATCAACTCTTCAAAATAGTCATCAGCGTTAATTGGTTGTTCTACATAGCCCACGTTGCCTACAAATTCTTTGCAAATTTCAAAACCAAAGCATAGACCTTGGTGGTTTTCTGCATAGTGTGCCCAAAGAACTGGACTTCGCCAATCTTTGCAAAAACAAAGTACCCCGTACTTTTTCGAAAATTCCTTCCTTTCGTTTTCTAAAAGTTGTTTGATTTCACACGACAGCGAACGGATAGCTCTCAGTTCGAAAGGATCATTCAAATCTTCCAAGCGAGAAATTTTAATTTTTCGTTCGCGTAAATTCGAAAGTCCGTAACTCGAATTGACAAATTTATAAAGCTTAATGGTATTCATGTTTGTAAAATTGAATTCTCTGAAATTTAATTTTGAAAAGATTCCGAATTATTTTACGATAATTTCAAAAGTATATCGTCTTTGACTGATCACGTGTTCGAGTCACTCTGTTACCATCATTTGTAGGCTGGTACTAGGTAAAGAAACCACTAAGCCACTTTTGATTGACTTTCGGATATTGCTTAATAAATTTCAGTTGTCAGCGGTAGCCTCCTATATTCTTCACCATAAAATTTTGAGACTATACTACTGGAGTTAGCATTACAAATAAAATGATACTCAGGAAAACTTTCATGATACACAATATTCGCTCAGTACGATTTTGTCAATCAAGATGTAGCATTGAGTACTTTCCGTTGGAAATTTGTTGTGAAATACATGTGTTCTGGACATTTAGAACCTCCGCTCCACAAATTTGTAAAAAATTACTGATTGTCGACGAGGCAAATACGGACTTACTCTTTGCCATTCCCAATTATGGCCTTTTGCCAACTTGAATCGTCGTGCCGATGTACCAGCATGCAATCAATTGTACAACAAATCGGAGAGCGTAGGGTGCAAATTTTCTCTTGCATTGGTGTGAGAGAATTGAGGCTTCACTTTCGTTTTGAAGGCGAAATTGCCGATTTACAAGGGTTGACTACAGTATGAATAAGGTTTGCCCGGCATTGTTTGAGGATTTCCGTGCTGTCAGCTTAGTGAATTCTATTAAATTTTCCTACTGAACTGACTACAATGGAACATCGGACCGGTTCTTGTCATAGCTCCTGAGGCACCAAGCAACTCGTCGAGCAAGCCAGAAATGAGCCAATCAAGCACGCTTGTTTCGGCAAAATCAGATGCAAGCGAATATCAATCCGGGTGACTTCAACAAACGAAAGTAAGCCACTCAGTAAATGCTCTAGCTCCTGATAGTATAAGTTTCGATGGCGTTTCAGCACCGTAAATTGAAATGCTGACTCCGCTATAAGCCCTACCCAATCGAGTTCCTCGTTGCCGAGATTACAAAGCTACTCTTTTCACTCTGTCGCTATGAATCAACAACCTGCGAGCTTTGGGAAGAAATCCGGTAATCGATTCGATGCAAGCTCATGGCCTTGCCATTGTCAAAGTCCCAAACGTCAACTTCATCATTGGGTTGCTTGAAATTCATTAGCGACGCAACGTCTGATTTACCGGAGAGAACTGACTTGCAGGCCATCAGGATTCCCTGATGGGCGACAATCCCCAACTTCACATCTTTGGAATATGTGGCAAGTTTTTCGATCAATGGTTCAATACGATTTTTCGCATCACGCATAGATTCACCACCGGGTGACGGGACGGTAAAGCATGAGGCGCGCCATGTATCGTAATCCTGCTTGCCAATTTCTTCTGCCAGTTCGCTTTCGTATCGTCCGTCGTAAGCACCCAAGCTGATCTCTACAAGACAGGGCTCGATCAAAACATCATCATACTGCTTGGCAATAATTTCGGCAGTCTCTGTTGCGCGAGACAGCGGCGAACTGATGATGGGTTGTAAATGAATCTGGTTCGACAAGAGGTATTGGCGTAGCTTTTCTGCCTGTTGTCGACCAGTTCGATTCAGCGGAATGTCCAACTGACTCTGAAATCTCTGTTGTACGTTGTAGTCGGTTTGCCCGTGTCGTATGAAGTAAATCAGCATAGTGACATGCCCAACCGCAGGTTGTGTGATAAATTTAGCATTGAATTTGGAGTTTGTTTTCCGGTCAAGAAGGCGAAAATCATATTGAAAATCAAAAAATTTCATTCAAATACAGAGTCATTATGAAAAAAATTCTTGTCGTAGTCATTGTAGTTGCCCTAATCGCTGCGTATTTTATCTTTGACTTGGGCCAATTCCTGAATCTCGAGTACATCAAAGCCCAGCAAGGCCGAATTATGGAGTACAGGGATGCAAACCCGGTACAGACAGCTTTGTTGTTTTTTGTTCTCTATATTCTGATTACGGGATTGTCATTGCCAGGTGCGGCCATTATTACGCTGGTAGCGGGTGCGATATTCGGGCTTGTCATTGGGAGCATTCTGGTATCGTTCGCGTCATCCATCGGGGCAACCTGTGCTTTTCTGGTCTCCCGATATGTGTTGCGCGACAGTATTCAAAGCAGATATGGCGACAAGCTACGCGCCATCAATGAAGGTGTAGAAAAGGATGGTGCATTGTATCTGTTCACACTTCGTTTGGTACCCCTGTTTCCGTTTTTTGTCATCAATCTGCTAATGGGACTGACTCCAATTTCCACGAAAAAATTCTATATTGTCAGTCAAATCGGAATGTTGGCCGGAACGGTCGTCTATGTGAATGCCGGCACCCAGCTTGCCAAGATCGACTCACTCAGTGGTATTTTGTCGCCGGCGTTGATTGCATCGTTTGTATTGCTCGGCATCTTCCCGCTACTCGCAAAGAAAGTCATTGACGTAGTCAAGTCGCGCAAGGTGCTTGGAAAGTTTCCCAAACCAAAGAAATTTGACTTCAATGTAGTTGTGATTGGTGCCGGGTCGGCAGGGCTGGTGGCGGCATACATTGCGGCGGCCGTCAAGGCCAAGGTGGCTTTGGTAGAAAAAGGAAGCATGGGCGGCGATTGTCTCAATACCGGTTGTGTTCCCTCCAAAGCACTGATCCGTACTGCAAAATTCATGGCACACCAGAAACGCAGTGCCGAATTCGGTATCCATACCGCGCATGCAGAGTTTGAATTTTCAGACGTCATGGCGCGTATCCGGAGAGTGATATCGAACATTGAACCGCATGATTCGGTTGAGCGGTACACCGGTTTGGGTGTGGATTGCTTCTCCGGCAATGCAACCATTGAATCGCCGTACTGCGTAGATGTTGATGGCAAGAAACTGACGACCAAAAGCATCGTAATTGCTGCAGGTGCAGAACCCTTTGTTCCGCCGGTGCCGGGTATCGAAGAAATGGATTATTTGACTTCGGATACTTTGTGGGAAATGGAGCAGCTGCCGCAAAGACTTGTCATACTGGGCGGCGGGCCGATTGGCAGTGAATTGGCACAAGCGTTTGCGCGCCTGGGTTCCAATGTCACACAGGTGGAAATGCTGTCCCGAATTCTACCCAGAGAAGATCAGGAGTTTTCCGAGATGGTGATGGAGAAATTCAGGGCAGACGGGGTCAACGTTCTGGTTGACCATCGCGCCGAGCAATTTCTTTTGGAGGACGGCGGGAAGACCCTGATTTGCAAGCACAAAGAGGAAGAAGTAAAGATTCAATTTGATGCCTTGATCGTCGCGGTTGGCAGAAAAGCAAGAACTGCCGGTTACGGCATCGAGGAACTTGGCATTGAACTTTCCATGACAAAAACGATTCAAACCAACGAATTTCTGGAAACCAATTTTCCAAATATCTATGCATGCGGCGACGTTTCGGGACCGTACCAATTTACGCATGTCGGGGCGCATCAAGCGACGTATGCGTCGACCAATGCTTTGCTGCGACCGTTCTATAGTCGACGGGTGGACTACTCTGTCATTCCGTGGGCTACATTTACCGACCCGGAAGTTGCACGGGTTGGCCTGAATGAATTGGAAGCACTGGAAAAGGGTGTGCAATATGAAGTCACCCGGTACGATATGAAGGATTTGTCGCGAGCCATAGCGGATGAAGAGACGCATGGTTGCATCAAAATCCTGACAGTGCCCGGAAAGGACAAGATTCTGGGTGTGACTATCGCTGGTGACCATGCCGGCGATGTGATCGCAGAGTTTATTTTGGCCATGCAACACGGGCTTGGTTTGAACAAGATTCTTGGTGCGATTCACATTTATCCAACCTTGTCCGAATCCGTTCGACTAGCAGCAGGAAACTGGCGACGGGCACATGTATCTGCGAAGGCTATTGCATTTCTTGAGCGTTTTCATAAATGGAGGCGTGGTTGAACAAGAACCGTCTTTGCCGGCATGGACGACACACCATATTCAATCGCTGAAATCATTTCTTTGACCGAGTCGAACTGAAAAGCCAAACCCGGGGTACGAGTGGGGCGGGCCGGCTTTAGCTACTTGCCGTCGACGAATACAGCTGACATGAACAGACATTATGCTGTAATGCAACATAACAACAAAGCTTGAATGGTGAAAATCGATTGAAGCAGAATAACCAGTAAGACACGATACTATGCTTATATTTCGTGTCAGATAAGTTCATTCACAAAAAAATTTGAAAAATATCTTGACATTCGTGCAGTTAGATGTTATATTGCAATGCAACAAAACAAAATTTTTGAGATTCCGAACGGAGATACACCAATGCAAACGAAATTCGTGGAAATGGCGAACGAAGCAATTGCAATCAATGCAAATTTGCTGAACAAGACTACGGACTACAATGTGAAAGCTGCAAAACAAGCGATGCAGGCTGTTTCTGAACAGACCAGTGAATGGTTCCAGATGAAAACGCCGGATGACTATACCGCGCTTCAGGGAAAAGTTTTGCAGAATTCGATTGAGCAGGTTTCCAATTTCACTCGAGTTTGTGTTGATTTGGGATTTGAAGCCAAGGATGCCTACGCCGCACTGTGGCAGAACTATACCGGTTCAAACAACACGAAGAAAAATGCCGGTAAGGTTGTGAAGGTTGCCTAACGACCAAATATTATTGTCAAGCAAAGTTTTTTCATATCACTAACTCCTCCTTTTTGATAGAGTCCGCTATTTTCAAATAGCGGACTTTTTTTTGCTTATTTGCCATGGTTGGCAAAGGGGAGACTGTTTCATTTTCCCTGCATTTTCCGACATTTCTTGCCGTTTTTATTTTTCTCGGCAAGTATCGTCTCACCTGCTCGTGAAAATTCAACATAGAATCTTGCAGGTCCTTCAAGTTCCACTCGATGCGACATCTCAGGGACAATGACAGCACTGGAATCGCGGTCAATTCTCAATGATTCGTTGACCGGCGGGCCAACATGGTAAAGCAATGTTCCGAAAATTACATGGATTCGCCCCCATATACCGCGCTTTGTGGCGTGATTGGTTGTAAGTCCGGCCGGTACAGTATTTTCATCGAATTCAGGTGTTCTTCGATAGGATTTGCAATCCTCCGGCCACTCCATTCGATTGCAACGAACGCAATCAAGTTTCTTGCCGAGAGTGGAATTGCGACCTTCTTCGCTAACAACCCAAGGCCGATTAACAAATGGTGGTTGATGCCTTACGTGCTGATTGTGTCCACAATCCAGATTTGCAATCCAGTGGTCTTCCTCGTCAAGATGAAAACCGATGATTGACCGATTCACTGCTATTTCAAAGACCGCAAATGCAACACGATTACGGCAGGTCTTTGGCTTGCTCGCGAAGCAGAAACTTCTGAATTTTTCCGGTTGATGTTTTAGGCAAAGTACCGAAAACTACTGTTTTCGGAACCTTGTAGTGAGCCATGTTGTCGCGGCACCAGGAAATTATCTCTTCGTTGGTCAATGTATCTTCGTAGCCAGTTGCACAAGTGACAAAAGCACAGGGTGTTTCTCCCCATTTTTCATCTGGACGCGCCACGACGGCGGCTTCCATGATTCCGGGGTGCTTGTACAAGACTTCTTCCACTTCAAGGCTGGAAATATTTTCACCGCCTGAGATAATGATATCTTTGGAGCGGTCGCGTACTTCAATGTAGTTATCCGGGTGCACCACTCCTAGATCTCCTGTGTGATACCAACCGCCGTGGAAGGCTTCCTTTGTTGCTTTTTCGTTTTTCAGGTAACCGCGCATAATGGTGTTGCCGCGCATCATCAACTCGCCTAGTGTTTCACCGTCATGAGGTACAGGTTGCATTGTTTCCGGGTCGATGACAGTTGCATCTTGTTGAGTTGGATAGTGAATTCCCTGTTTTGCCATATGTGCTGCGCGCTCCGCCAAATCAAGTTCGTTCCATGATTCCTGCCACGCGCAACCTGTCGCCGGACCGTATGATTCTGTCAAGCCGTACAAATGGGTGACCCGAAATCCCATCTTTTCCATGGATGAGATTACGGCCGATGGTGGCGCTGCTCCACCCGTGGCGACTTCAACAGTTCGATCAAGTTTTACCTGGCTTTCCGGTGGTGCGTGAATTAGCATGTTCAGGACGATTGGTGCACCGCACATGTGGGTGACCTGGTTGTCTCGAATTGATGCGAAAATCTGGCCCGGTTCGACGTTTCTCAAGCAAACATGGGTGCCGGAAACTGCGGTTACTGCCCATGTGAATGTCCAGCCATTGCAATGGAACATTGGCAGTGTCCAAAGGTATTTGCTAGAACTGTTCAACTGAAACACCAAGGCATTGCCAAGTGCATTGATGTATGCACCGCGATGGTGAAACACTACCCCTTTGGGGTTACCGGTTGTGCCAGAAGTGTAATTCAGGCAAATTGCTTGCCATTCATCTTCCGGTACGAGCCAGTCAAAATCCGGACTGCCGTCTGCAATGAATGACTCATAATCGGTTTCGCCAATCAATTCTCCCGATTCGGCCAAAGAATCGTCAATGTCAATGACAGTAATGGGGGCGTTGTAAATTTTCAAGGCTTCCGCGATGACTGGCGAGTACTCCCGGTCGGTAAACAGAATTTTGGCACCGCCATGCTCCAGAATAAATGCTATGGAAGCCGAATCCAGACGATAGTTCAATGCATTCAATACAGCGCCGCACATGGGGACCCCGTAGTGGCACTCCAGCATCCAGGGTGTGTTGGGAGACATAATCGCAACTGTGTCACCAATTCCAATGCCGCGCTTTGTGAGTGCATGCGCCAATCGTCGGCTACGATTGTAAAGATCGTTGTAGGTGTACTTCAGTTCGCCGTGTACTATTGCGGTCTTTTCGGGGAATACCCTTGCGCTTCTCGCCAGAAAAGTAACTGGAGTCAGGGGGTGATAGTTTGCCCTGTTTTTTTCGAGATTTTCAGTGTAGATGTTCATGGAGTGAAAATCATATCACGAGTGTCAGAAAATTTTCTTTATCTGAAGGAGTGCACCGTGCTGAAAATCGCTTTCAACTTTTGCAGCAGCATATTCCAGTTTCAACTGTGTCGAACTGGATAACATTGAAGCAATTCCTGCCCGGAAACCATGAACCAACCGCGGCAACTTTCGAACCGGCAATTGATTTTTGAAGCTGACCACTCCCGCGAAGTCTGATTGCCGCAATGCCAATTCACCGGGTTCATCACTCTGCAATTGCAGAACATCATAGCCAACTTGGGGATACCACTTTCGCCCATCAGATGATCGTAGCCCATCAGAAGTCTTGAACCTGAAGCCAAGTCGCCAACCTTCATATCGCTGTTTGAATGCGGGTAACTGTGCTGCAAAGATATGATTCCTTGCGCGAAGCTCCGCATTGCGAATGCTACCCCTGAATACTGAAACTGACGGTACGAACAACATGCTTTCATTGAAACTCAGCGAAGCACCAAGCGTCAACTGCAGGTGTTTATGAGTGCTGTTAAAAGTTCCCGAATATTTGCTGATTTGAGCAGTTGATCCAATGAATCGCGTTGTTGTCTCATAATTTCCCTGATTTGCGCTTCCATTTGCAAACCAGTAGCCATTGCTCCAGTCCGCATTTATTGCATAGTTGCTGCCAGTGCTACGCGAAAAATCATTCCACGACAGATTTTCAGACTGAACCAAACCAGATGTATTCGGTGCAAATTTCAGGCTGAATCCAGTTTGCTTTCCAAGGTTGTAATTCAATCCGAGCTGTAAACCCTGCGAATGCGAGAGTGCACTTGCCGATGATGGGTCCGATTCGACACTCAGATAAAATCGCTGATTTTGGTCGTAATTAATGGTATGCGGTGAGTCGTAACTGTTGAAACAGTTCCAGGCGGACCGGATTTCCTGGCTATCTGATTCCATGTTATCTTCACATGAACTGCTCAGCAACCAGGCAATCAAGGCACCGGCAACATAGTATCCCTGATTATTAGATGAACTGTCAGCGGCAGTGAGTCCGGCTTCTGAAGATATTTCTGCACCTGATGCAACGTCGCTAGTAGTTGATACGAGGCCTGTTGCAGTTGCAGAACCAACAATTCCCCCGCGAATTGACTTGACGACAGGGTTTGTGTCTGCATCACTTCCGGTCGAAGCAGATTTTTTGAAACTAGTATTGTCGCCAAGCACGCTTACTCCCTGTCGTAGTTGACTTTGAACGACCTTGGCCACATCGTCGTTCATGCTGGCCGCAAGTTGCAAGGAAATTTCCGGATTGGAATCGTCGACAAACTTTACACCGCCACCAGCCGTTATCTTTCCCTGCAGGTTGGAATCAACAATAAAGTTGCCAATCTCAAACACCAGTTTCGAGTCGTTGCGAATAGTGACTTCGCCAGTGCTGCCCAAGTCAAGGTGGCCGGCGACAATCAATGAACCATTTTCAATTTGAACTTTGCCACTGTCCATGCCGGCATTACTAATACGAACTTGTCCGGTGCCGCGTTTGATCATTGTTTCAAGTCCCATTATTGAACCGCTGATGCTACTTGCCTGTCCATCGATTCCGGCCACATCAAGCACCAAAGAATCAGCACCGCCGCCGAACTGAATACCACCGGTAACATAGCCCCGATTTTTTATGGTGAAGGTGTCGTCGCCGTCATCCATATCGATATTGCCATTGACATAGCCGCCCTGCAGAGTTACGACATCAGCAAAACTTGTTAGCCAGACAAAGCCGTTAACAGTGCTTTCAATGATATCGAACGAAGTCCGTGCGCCGTCGAAAATCGTTGCATACTTTGCTGTCAATGTTGCTCCGTCCGTAATTCGGGCGCGTATGTGGCCGCTGGTATCTTCAGGCAAAGTTTCGCCGGAATTGATTATCGCAAGAATTCCAATTCCAATATCGTCCCTGTAGGGAGTTTCCGGGTTATCAGAGGCGGCGCTGTGTGCAGTGACAGTGGTGTTTTCTCCCGAGATCAATACATCAATATCTATATCGTCGCTCAAGTCTTCGGCGGCGGCAGTCTGCACTGCGGTTTCAATTGCGACGCCATTGTTTTCGCCGGCCTTGCCCGCGACGACCGTTCCGCCAGTAATCTCTACAACCGACAAGCCGTTGCCATAGCTTTCAGCACTGATGGCATTCGCCCGTTTTCCGGTTACGAAGATATCGCCGGTATTGCGAGCGATGGTGTCTCCGGTATGGCCACGCGGGTCGTCATTGGTCAAATGTTCCTGAGTTGCCTGTACCCCGACAACCCCCCAGTGGTGTCCAACGGCCAAGGGGTCTCCCGACAAGGTGATGGAACCATGGTTCTCGGCAATGACGTGGCCGTATCCGTGTCCATCCCTGGATTCAAACAACCAACTGGATACACCGTATGTTCGATTGCCCGTGCCCACAATGGTGCCGCCTTTTTCATTGACGGCATATGCAGTATTCGGGTTTCTGGCAGTGCCGCCGTTGAGTGTGAACGCCACCACCGCGTCTGCGTCATGACCGCGAGTCGTGATGGAGCCTCTGTTCACAGCATCAGCGGTTTGTTTTGTTGCACTGTCATCGCCAAAAAATCCTGCAAAAATTCCATATGCGCGAACCCCGGAGGTTTGTATAGATCCTTCAACTTCGTTCACCGCTGACACATGACCGGTTTCCGACCATGCATAAATTCCATGTGAACTGAGTGTGGTATGCCACCGTGGCCGCATTCGCGGAAATTCATTGGTGGTTATGATTCGACCGCGATTGATGGCATTGGCATCACCTGATTGAGATTGCGCATGCAAGCCGTCCGAAGTGATTCCGTGAGTTTCGACTTTGCCTTCGTTGATTACAGTAGCATCTCCTGAAATCGTACTCGCGTGAATGCCGTTCGCCTCGCGCAGAAACAGAACAGACTCTTCAATTCGGATGAGTGCTGACCCGTAAGTGGTAACGGTGCCGCGGTTGATGGCGGTTGCATCGCCAGTAGAAACAAACTGTGGTTCCGGGTCATTTTCCATCGGGTCGTTGGAAGCCACTGCAGTCATGCCGCGTGCACCTGGACCCCGGGTTGCAATCTGTGCGCCTGCTTCATTGGTTGCTTCTGCATTGCCATTTCCCAAAGCGTTGACGAAAATACCATCCGAGGCCAGCGTGTCATTGATGAAACTTTCCCGTATCCCGCGAAAATAGGTACCGCCGGTTGTAAGAATACGTCCGCGGTTAGTTGCACTGGCTGTGCCGTCGCCACTGGTGAAAGCTGCCAGTCCTTTGCTGGCGCTACCGCGCGTTTCAATGGTTCCGGAGTTTTCATTGACAACGGTTGCGATGCCTTTGCTGGAAGTTGCTGTTGCCCGAACCCCGAAGGCATAGGCTGACGCAGGATTACCCTGTTCATCGTTGTATTCTGAGACACCGCCGCATGTAACGACTGTTCCTGAATTGGTTGCCGTCGCCGACATGGTTTGAGTCGATTCAGATACATCAATGCCGGTTTCAGCTGAGTTTTGGCGAATGATGGTTGTACCGACAGGGTTGGCAAATGACCCGGTTACGGCCACGCGCGTACTGGCTGTATCTGTTGGATTGCAGGGAATGGTTTGGGGAAATACCGTTGCAGAGTTGAGCAAGCAGAATCCCGCGAGCAAGAACAAAATAAGGGTTGTTGTTCGGAAGCCTTGTTGAACGCTGGTTATTTTGAAAAATGATTTGCCTGTCATCTTGTCTGAATTGCAGGTTTTGTTGTTATTGATAATGTGGACGTTGCAAAGGCTATACCATACATGAATGTTGCAAATCAGAGACAACAAGATTTTGGGAGGAGTACCAAAACCGGGAATAGAACACACAAGCCAAAGTGTTCAAAAAAAATCCCGCTTGACATGCCTTCAAAACAAGCGGGATGTAAAGAGAAATACAATGAACTCTATTATACACTAAAAATTAATTTGCAACTTTCCAAATGCTCCGTGGTGAATTTCTTCGCGCATTGAGATGACAGCATAGTTCAGCTTCAAATGCATGTCCCTTGATTTATGAACTTTCAGACCGGCATTGAATGCGAAGACAGTTTGCGGAAGGCTTTGCAAACGAAGCTGTTCTGTAAAACGTAGCACACCAGAGCGTTCGGATTGACTGAGTGCCACGGATGACGGACCATCTGTATAGGTCCGATACGTGCTGAGTCCAAATTGTGGTTGCAACTTCAAGGCACCTGAAGTGCCAATCCATTCCTTGAATCGTGCATTTAGCCCGAACTTCCAGCCATGATACTTTCGGGTGTTACTTGGAAGGGTCGTTGTCAGCACCGAGTTTCCAGCGACAAATTCACTTTGTTGAACTGAGCCGCGATAGATTCCAATCGTCGATATCAACTCCAGTCCGTTCACCGGTTCAAACTGTATTCCTGCACTTGCCTGAAAATGATTTTGAACCATGTTGAAGTTACCGCTCAGTCTACCTTGAGTAGCATTGCTGCGAAATGACGAGTGTGTTTGGTATTGTCCTCGTGATGCATGGACAGTCGCAAAGATTGAATCTCTTCCGAAACGACTCTCAAGCATGAAGTTATGGCCTTCAAAACTTGAAGATTCATTGAGATGCAATCTCCCGGTATTCGATTTTCCCGTTGCCTCAGGCATCACCGACAATCGTACTTGCCCCGAATTTCCGAACTGTGTATCAATGCCAAGTGCCATTCCCTGAACAGGTGCGATACCGTTGTCAGTGTAATAGCGAACCCACGGCACGACAGGATTGTCTGTGACTTGGTTATTGAGTGGCGAATAAGTATTCGCGGCATTTGAGTTTCCGGATTCATAATCCACCAGATTTGTTTCTTCTTTGTCACGCATCAACCACCACAGTACAGCAAGTGCAGCTGCTCCCAGATAAGCATTGTCATCGTTGTCTGGCGCGGGCCTAGTAGCGGACTTGGCGGCAACTTCAATTGTTGCGCCTTGACGGGCATTTGCTGTGATGGTAGTGGAGCCATGTGTTTGTACTGTACCGATTTGTTTGCCGCCAACTGTTCGTACGCTTGCTTCGGTGTTCTCGGCCGGTGCATTTTCTTCAGCTTTCTGAGTGAAATTTGTACCGTCGCCAAGCAAATCAACGCCTTGCATCAGCCTTGCGTTCACGGTCTGTTGCTGCTCACCAGTCAACTCAGGTGCAATTTCAACAAAAATTTCCGGTTTGCTGTCCAGAAATGCTACACCTTGGCCGGCCGTAATTTTTCCATTGCTATTGGCACCAATCCGGAATGACAGGCGAGAGTTGTCGCGAATTGTAACTGTTCCGGCAGAACCAAGATTGAGATGTCCGGCGATGATCAGCATACCTTCTTCGACTACGAGTGTTGTGCCTTCGGATGTTGCATCCCGGACCAGTACATCGCCGGTGCCGCGCTTCGTCATTACTTCCAGTCCGGAGATCACTCCGCCTAATTTGCTGGCCTGGGTGCCATAGCCGTCTACGTCAAGAAGCAGAGTGTCACTTCCATCACCAAAATCCAGATTGCCGGTAATGTAGCCGCGGTTCGTAATCGTTAGCTGGTCATTGCCTTTGGCAAATTCAATGGCACCTTCAACCAGGCCGCCTTGCACCGTAAAATTATCTGCGAAATTGTCAAATACAACAGAACCGGTCAGGGTGCTTTCCTTAAGAGTGAATGCAGTCGTACCGCCTTCAAAAAAAACAGCTCGTTTCGCGGTGATGGTCGCGCCATTTGAAACCAGAACACTGATATGTCCGGACCGGTCAGGTTGGGCAGATTCCACCGGGTTGATTTCGGCCCAGATTCCGGTACCCAGTGTATCCAGGTGCTCTGTCGTAAGCGGGTCATCCGCCGGTGCACTGTGTGCAGTTACAGTTGTTTCACTGCCAGTAATCTGAATGTCAATGTCAACATCATCCACTGCATCATTGGCAACAGAAGTTTGCACGGCTGCGTAAACGCCAACACCATAGTTTGTATTGGCGGTGCCGGCCACAACACTGCCGCCAGTCATTTTGATGGTTGATTTGCCGCTTGCGTAGTTGAACGCACTAAGGCCGTACGAGAGTTTTCCGGTTGCCTGTACGGTTCCGGTATTGATGACAAGTGAATCTCCCGACTTGCCGCGAGGTCGACTTGCGCCTCGAAATTGCCCGGCTTCTACGCCGATCACGCGTTTTCGGTCATCGGTGGGTGCGTAGTCACCAGTGGTAGTAATAGCACCGTGGTTTTCTGCGATTATCGTACCAAAACTGTCGCTGTCGCCGTTGTCCCACAACCATGCAACAAGTGCATGTGATTCATTTCCGTGCGTTGCAATTGCACCGGTTTGCTCGTTCACGGCACGAATTGTGTTCGGGTTGTCCGCGGTACCGCCGTTTTCGCCGTAAGCGTAGATGCCATAAGCGAAATCACCCCGGGTGGTCACTGTTCCACGATTGATTGCATTGGTTGAAACTGAATAGCGCTGATTGTTGCCATTGATTCCGGTGATCACTGCGTGTGAATGGTGACCTCTCGTTTCAATAATGCCGCTTTTTTCATTGACGGCTCGGGAAGAATCAAGCCCGGCCCAGACATGCATGCCGCGTGAGTTGCGTTCAAAGGTTCTTCCCGGAAGCGGTGTGGCACCTTTGCTATGAGCAATGATGCGCCCGCGGTTGACCGCGGATGACAATCCGGCCTGGGAACGAACATAAACTGCATCTGCATTCACGCCGAAGGTTTCAATTGTGCCTTCATTGATCATGGTGGCCGCCCCGGACCCGCCTGATGTCAGACGAATACCATTGGCTTGCAAGTACTGGAATTGTGCATTGAAATAGGGATTTCCGCGCGTTGTGATACGACCCCGATTCGTCACGGAAACAGCTCCTGACGATTCTCCTGCTACCCGAATCCCGCGTGCTCCGGGTCCGGTTGTCTCAATACTGGCACCGGCTTCATTAATCACTTCGGCAGCACCTTCATCGTTGGCAAAGACTTCAATGCCATCAGCAACCGCCAATCCAAACGCAAGGTCTGTTTGTCGAATTTTTCTGTCGTATCCGCCGCCGGTTGTACGGATTGAACCGCGATTGATTGCGACCGCCTTGCCTGTGTTGTCCGTCGTTGCGAGCATACCCGGACTCGCACGTCCCCGAGTTTCAATCGTACCCCCTGCTTCATTGGAAACAGTTGCGGTACTTCGAGAAGACTCGCTTGCCGTCGCTGATACAGCAACAGCGACCGTAGAAGTTGGGTTACCATCTCCGTCGTTGCTTTCCAGCACATCTCCGCACAGAACGATGGTTCCCCGGTTCGTGGCCATGGCGTTTTGTGCAGACGCTGAGTCCGAAGCAACAATGCCATGTTCGCCCTGATTTTGTCGAGCGATTGCTTTACCGGCCGGATTTGTAATTGAAGCAGGAGCGGTGCCTGTATTCGGCGCAGGATTGGTAGATGGATTACAACTGACTGACTGGGCAAATGCGCTCGGCATGAATAGCCACAATACCAAGGAAATCAGGGTTGCCTGTTTTGAAATATGAATCAGGCGCGTTAATCTGGGCATAGTTGAACTAACTTGATGTACAAAGATGAAACAAAATTATTGGTTCCTGAAAGAATGTTGTTTTCACTAGTGAGGGTCACACGGGACCAAGTGATGAAGACCATCTATTTCGGACCGCTTGAATCACTTCAGATAGTCCTCATTTGCCGCAACGAAGGTAGATAACACTTTGTCCGCGCGAACAGTCAAATTTCTGCAACGTGCAGTTGCTTGAAACCAGCCATACTGACAAGCAGGCCGGAAACTGTTTGACCCTCAAGAATGCTCCAAAATTCATGGTGACTACTAATCTGGAATAGTCCAGATAATTCGATTATAGCCAAAAGGTGAAAATTGAATGATTTTGCCAACGCCAGTGAAAACAGAATTTCTATTAGTCCCAATAAGTAGTCAAACAGTCTTTTATGAATAAACATTCAGGATTTTGTGTTTAATTTGGCAGATGCTCCAAAAGGATTCCTGTGAATCTGTGTTTACAATATTTATCCAACGGTATCCCAAGTACAAAGGGTATAGCGATAAACTGCAAGGTGCGGTAAGTATGAATGTGTAGTGGTAACGAATGACAATTGAATTTCAAAAAATTCTGTATCTGTTTCCGGGCCAAGGCTCCCAGTATCAAGGCATTGGTAGTGACTTGATCCGCGAACACCCGATTGCGGCGGAGATCTACGACTGTGCCAGCGAGGTACTCGGCTACGATATGACAGAACTGTCAACCAAGGACCCCGGTAACAATATCAACCTGACACGGTACACCCAGCCAGTACTGCTCACCCATTCTTACGCTTGCCTGAAAGCGTTCCAGGCATTAGCTAAAGATTCAATCCAACCAACTTACGGTTGCGGACACAGTCTCGGAGAGTATTCGGCACTGGTTGTGGCCACTTCACTTGATTTTGAATCTGCACTTGGCTTGGTTGCCAAACGCGGAGAACTGATGGGCAAGTACGGAGAAGGAGAAATGCTTGCTTTGCCATTGTCAAGGGCCGATTTGGAGCCTTGGGCGGAAAAGAACAATTGTGCAATTGCAGCCTGCAATCTCCCCGAGCAAACGGTAGCCGGCGGTCGACCGGAAGATTTGGATTCACTGGCGATGGATATTGAGAAAGAATATTCAGGCAAATCCGGTGTTCGACTGAAAACAGAAGGTGCCTTTCATACGTTTTACATGACAGAAGCGGCCAGACGATTTGCTGAGGAACTGAAAGAAGCCAGCTTTGCCGCGCCGAAATTTCCAGTGGCATCCAATTACACTGGTAAATTTCATGGTGACGACATTGGATCAATCAAGGAAAACCTGTATCTGCAGTTGTTCAACCCAGTTTTGTACTACGACAACTTGATGACAGTCGCCGCCGCAGGAGTGGATGTGGTCATTGAATTCGGTGGTGGTTTGGGTAACGATGCCGACCCGGCAACAAGGCGCCCCAATTTGGCCGGAACCATCATGCGTGCATTTCGACGTTTGAGTCCGCGCCCCAAGTACTATTCAATCATCAATTGCAAGACACTTGAAGATACGCTTGCGGCCTTGAAAGTCTGAGTAGGTGTCAAGCTTGCTCAAGTTCGATTAAAGTTCCGGTAAAGTCTTTCGGATGCAGAAACACGACGGGTTTGCCATGTGCACCGATTTTCGGCTCACTGTCACCCAGAATTCTCATCCCGTCTGCGAGAAGTTGATCTCTGGCACAAATGATGTCATCCACCTCGAAACACAGGTGATGAATTCCTCCTGACGCGTTTCTGGCCAGAAAACTTGCAATTGGCGAGTTTTCTCCAAGCGGATACAACAGTTCAATCTTGCTGTTGGGCAGATTGACAAAAACTGTTGTCACTCCATGCTCAGGCATTGGTACCGGTTCCGATACATCGGCTCCCAGAGTTTGTTTGTACAGTGCACTTGCAGACTCCAGATCCGGTACCGCAATCGCAACATGGTTCAATCTTCCGATCATGCGTCTTCCTGCTCAAATTCAATGATTGGCTGATCGGCGGCCAAACTGTCACCAACTTCGGAAAGAATTTTCACAACAGTGCCGTCGCGTTCAGCGCGCAAGACATTTTCCATTTTCATCGCTTCCACGATTGCAACGGCTTCACCTGCCTTGATTTTCTGTCCTTCACGAACACTGATTTTCACCAGAAGACCTGGCATCGGCGAAGCAAGGTACGGAGATACTGATGATGATTCAGCAACCAGCATGTGTTCGTTGTATTGAGATGCTCTTTCCGACAGAACCTTGACAAACAATCGTTGACCTTGGTGGTCGACTTGATAAGTGATTCCCTTTCGGGTGATTTGCACAATGATTTCTTTGCCATCCAAAGTGCCCGTAAACAGAGTTTTGCCGGGTGCCCACTCATGGTTGACTTCTAGAGTTTGACCCTGGTATTCCAACAAGTGTCCATTGTTGCTCTCCTCGACGGATACCGGATAGTGGTCACCATTCAAAATCACCACCCATTCCCTGTGCGGCGACCAGGTTCGTGAGGTGAAATGGCCATCGTACTGGGCCGATTGTAACAGTGTCATGTAGTTTACGATTGCGGAGACCAGGACCACGGACTCCAGATTTGTGCATTCTGCAGACTCGCAGTTATAGCCATCCGGATACGCCTGTTCTATGTAATTGGTCGTCATATCACCATTTTTCACTACCGGATCACGTATCAGCGCCTGTAAAAATGGAATATTGGTCACCACGCCTTTTATCAAATATCGATCCAGTGCGGTTGCCATTGCTTCGAGCGCATTTTGTCGCGTATCACTATGCACCACCAGTTTGGCAATGATGGGGTCGTAATACAAAGGCACCTCTCCGCCTTCAAAAACACCGGTATCTACCCGAATTTGATCGTTTCCCTGCGGCGGACGATAGCGAACGAGTCGCCCGATGGACGGCAAGAAGTTTCTTGCTGGATCTTCGGCGTAAATTCGTGATTCAATGGACCAGCCGTTGACCTGGAGGTCAGATTGCTTCATTGTCAGCGGTTCACCCGCAGCAATTTTGATCATCCATTCCACCAAATCCAGTCCGGTGGTGAACTCCGTAACCGGATGCTCCACCTGCAACCGCGTATTCATTTCCAGAAAATAAAATTTGCGGTGCTTGTCAACCACAAACTCCACCGTGCCGGCCGATTTGTAATTGACTGCTTTGGCCAGTGCCACGGCCTGCTCGCCGATTGCTTTTCGGGTTTCCGCATCCAGAAACGGTGACGGTGCTTCTTCAATGACTTTTTGATGGCGACGTTGCAGGGAGCATTCGCGTTCACCCAGATAAATGACGTGTCCAAAACTGTCCGCCAACACCTGAATTTCAATGTGCCGCGGATTTTCAATATATTTTTCGACAAATACCCGTCCATCGTCAAATTGTGCTTTGGCTTCGCTGGTGGACCGTTCAAAGCCTTCGGCACACTCTTGATCACTGTAGGCAAGCCGCATTCCTTTGCCTCCCCCGGCACCTGCCGGCTTAAGCATCACCGGATAGCCAACTTGTCGGGCCAACTCCACTGCATGTTTCGGGTTTTCGATGACATCATCAAAACCCGGGATCACGCTGACATTCGCATCGCGTGCGATTTGCTTGGAGGTAATTTTGTCGCCCATTGCAGTAATTGCGTCCGGCCCCGGTCCAATGAATACAATGCCGGCATCTGCCAATCGCTGGCAGAAGTCAGTATTTTCAGATAAAAATCCATAGCCAGGATGCACAGCTTCTGCGCCGGTTTGCTTGCAAGCATCAATAATCTTGTCAACTTTAAGATAGCTCTCTGCCGCAGGCGGTGGTCCAATATGAACGGCTTCATCGGCACTTTGGGTGTGCAATGCAATTGCATCGGCATCGGAAAATACCGCAACAGTTTGTATGCCCATGCGTTTGGCGGTACGAATCACGCGGCAGGCGATTTCTCCGCGATTGGCAATCAGAATTTTCTTGAACATGGATCCGGTTGTGCTTTACAGTGGAATGTTTCCATGCTTGCGCCAGGGATTGTCGAGTTGCTTGTCGCGGAGCATCGCCAAGGAACGACACACGCGTTTACGCGTAGCGCTAGGCATAATCACGTCGTCGATAAAGCCGCGACTGGCAGCGACAAAAGGATTGGCGAATTTCTCACGATACTCTTCTGTACGCGTCGCAATTTTTTGTTCATCTCCGAGGTCAGCGCGAAAAATAATTTCAACTGCTCCTTTGGGACCCATCACTGCAATTTCTGCACTGGGCCAAGCGAAATTCACGTCCCCGCGAAGGTGTTTGGAGCTCATCACATCATAAGCTCCGCCGTACGCCTTGCGGGTAATGACGGTAATTTTCGGGATCGTTGCCTCAGCATATGCATACAGCAACTTTGCACCATGCTTGATGATGCCGCCATGCTCCTGGGCAGTGCCCGGCATAAACCCGGGTACATCAACAAAGGTGAGAACAGGAATCTGAAAAGCATCGCAAAACCGGACAAATCTTGCCGCTTTCAGAGAGGAATGTATATCGAGACACCCGGCAAGCACCAGTGGTTGATTGGCAACAACTCCGACTGTTTCACCTTCCATGCGTACAAATCCGATCACAATGTTGGCGGCATGGTCAGGCTTCAGCTCAAAAAATTCCTCATTGTCGGCCACCTTGATGATCAATTCTTTCATGTCGTAGGGCTGGTTGGGGTCGGTCGGCACCAGAGTATCCAACGAAGGTTCTTCCCGATCCGCCGAGTCGCCGGTTTCATGAATTGGTGCCGGTGCCTCATTGCTGGCTGGAAGATAGTCGAAAAACCGGCGCATCATCAACAATGCTTCAATATCATTTTCAAATGCACCGTCGGCAACGCCGGACTTGGTTGTATGGGCCGATGCTCCGCCCAGTTGCTCCGCACTGACTTCTTCATGTGTAACAGTCTTGGTTACGTCGGGCCCCGTGACGAACATGTATGAACTGTCTCGCACCATGAAGATGAAATCTGTAATTGCCGGGGAATAGACAGCGCCACCGGCACAGGGGCCCATGATGAGCGAAATCTGCGGGATGACACCGGATGCCATTACGTTGCGCTGAAAGATATCGGCATAGCCGCCAAGCGAAGCAACTCCTTCCTGAATACGCGCACCGCCGGAATCATTGATTCCAATGACCGGTGCGCCGACCTTGATCGCTTGGTCCATCAGTTTGCCGATCTTTTCAGCATGAGCTTCCGACAACGAACCGCCGTACACTGTAAAATCCTGACTGAACACGAAAACCAGCCGTCCATGAATGGTTCCGTATCCGGTAACGACCCCGTCGCCCGGAATTTTATTGTCGGCCATGCCGAAGTCGGTGCAACGGTGCTCGACAAACATGTCCCATTCTTCAAAACTGCTGTCATCCAGCAACAGGTCAATTCGTTCTCGCGCAGTCAACCGTCCCTTCTTGTGTTGCGCAACAATCCGCTTTTCGCCGCCTCCCAGGTTGGCAGCAGCGCGTTTTTGTTCAAGTTTTTCCAGAATGTCCTGCATTGATCCGACTCAAAATTCTGAATGAATGGCTGTAGTTGCAGACTTTGCAATCAACTCCAGCACTTCTGGAACCGTGTCCAGAATTCTTGTTCCGGGACCATACACTGCCGCAACCCCTTCAGACTTCAGTTGTTCAATGTCGGCGGGCGGTACCACACCGCCGCATATTACAACAATATGTTCTCCGCCGTCTTGCCGCAATCCTTCAACCACTTGGGGTACCAGTGTGCGGTGTCCGCCGGCTTGTGTCGAGATTCCGACCAGGTGAACATCGTTGTCCAGTGCTTGACGAACCACTTCGGCCGGAGTCTGAAACAATGCGCCGATCTCGACTTCAAAGCCAAAATCTGCATACGCAGTTGCAATCACTTTGGCACCCCGATCATGTCCGTCCTGACCGATTTTTGCAATCAGTGCCCGCGGTCGCCGCTTGTGCTTCCGGATAAACTGTTCCACTTTTGCGCGAATTTCAGCCAGTTCTTCCGAATTGGCGACGGCAGCACCATAGACACCGGTAATGGCCCGGGTAACGGCGCGGTGTTGGCCGAACACCTTGTCCATTGCCTGGGTAATTTCCCCCACGCTGGCGCGTTGCCGCGCTGCTTCAATTGACAATTCAAGCAATCCCCAATCACCTGAATCCGCGCGCTCGGTCAGTTGTCGCAAAGCTTGCTGGCATTTTCCTTCGTTGCGTTCATTTCGAACCTGTTCCAGTCGTTTGATTTGTGCTTTGCGAACTTTCTTGTTGTCCACATACAGCAAGTCCACTTCATTGTCCGTGTCGCTAACAAACCGGTTGACCCCGACAATTACGTCTTCTTCCGAGTCCAACCGCGCTTGTCGACGAGCAGCAGATTCTTCGATACGCATTTTGGGGAGACCATTTTCAACGGCCCGGGTCATTCCCCCCATGTTTTCAACTTCATCAATCAGTTTACGGGCTTCGGCGACCAGCGAAGCGGTCAGGGATTCGACATAGTAGGAACCGGCCAGCGGATCAATCACTTTGGACAAGCCGGATTCTTCCCTCAGAATCAACTGGGTATTGCGCGCAATCTGCGCTGAAAATTCGGTTGGCAATGCCAGTGCTTCGTCGAACGAATTGGTATGCAGGGACTGCGTACCACCGAGGATAGCCGCGAGCGCTTCAATCGTCGTTCGCACAATATTGTTGTAAGGAGATTGGCTCGTCAGGCTTACGCCGGAGGTTTGGCAATGGGTTCGCAACATCAATGACCGGTCTTTCCGGGGCGAAAAATGTTGCTTCATCAAGTCGGCCCACAAAAATCTTGCGGCGCGCAGTTTGGCCACTTCCATAAAGAGATTCATGCCGATACAGAAGAAAAATGACAGTCTGGGTGCGAAGTCGTCCACTTCCATACCGGTTGACAGTGCGGCCCGGACATATTCGATGCCGTCGGCGATGGTATAGGCCAACTCTTGTACGCACGTAGCACCAGCTTCCTGCATGTGGTAGCCGGAAATTGATATCGGATTGAATTTCGGCATGTTGCCGGAAGTGAACTGAATGATATCCGAGACGATTCTCATGGAAGGTTCCGGCGGGTAGATGTAGGTATTTCTCACCATGAACTCTTTCAGGATATCGTTCTGCAACGTTCCCGCCAAAGAGGCAGCCTTCACGCCTTGTTCTTCAGCCGCGACAATGAACATGGCCAGTACCGGCAGCACGGCGCCGTTCATCGTCATTGAAACCGAGATTTTTTCCAGCGGGATGCGGTCGAACAAGATTTTCATGTCTTCGACCGTGTCGATCGCCACACCGGCCTTGCCGACATCGCCAACGACGCGTTCGTGGTCCGAATCAAATCCCCGATGAGTCGGCAGATCGAAAGCCACGGAAAGTCCGGTTTGGCCAGACTTGAGGTTGTTGCGATAGAACCGATTGGATTCTTCGGCGGTTGAAAAACCGGCATACTGCCTTAGGGTCCATGGCCGTCCGGCGTACATGGTAGCTTTGGGTCCGCGTGTAAATGGTGCAAAGCCGGGTAGTGAACCAAGACAATCCATATCGTCAAGATCGCTGGCGGTATACAGCGGCTTTACATCAATTCCTTCAGGGGTTTTCCAAACCAGTTCTTCCGGCGTCCGGCCTTTCAGTTCCGATTGGGCCAGAGTTTCCCAATCCGTCAGTTTTTTTTCAGGGAAATCCATGTTCTTGTTTTCGATTCCGGATTGAATCAGTGCAATTCAAGAAGTTTTCGGAAAACCGATACTTGCGAGTGAATCAGTGATTTCATCCAGGATCACCGGGTCATCAATGGTGGCCGGCATCTTCCATGGTTCATCGTCGGCAATTTTCTGAATCGTGCCGCGTAAAATTTTTCCGGAACGGGTCTTCGGCAATCGCTTGACGACGACGGCAAGCTTGAAGGCCGCCACCGGCCCGATTTGCTGTCGAACCAGCTTGACGCATTCCTTGACAATATCATCGTGGCTTCGGTCAACTCCGGCATTCAGCACAAGCAACCCCAGCGGTAGTTGCCCCTTGAGTGAGTCTGCAATGCCGGTAACCGCGCATTCCGCGACATCCGGATGTGCAGCCAGCACTTCTTCCATGGCACCAGTAGACAAGCGATGTCCGGCAACATTGATGATGTCGTCGGTTCTGGACATCACATAGACATAGTTTTCTTCGTCTACAAATCCTGCATCGGCAGTTTTGTAGTAGCCGGGATGATCGGCCAGATAAGCATCAAAGAATCGTTGTCTGGCATTCCACAAAGTCGGAAAACTGCCTGGCGGCAAAGGCAACTTGACTGCCAATGAGCCGATTTCGTTTGGTCCGGCAATTTCGTTATTTTCGTCCAGCACCTTGAGATTCCAGCCAGGTACGGGTTTCGACGGCGAACCTTCCTTGACCGGCAAGTGTTCAATACCCATGCAATTCGCACAGATGGCCCAGCCGGTTTCCGTTTGCCACCAATGATCGATTACCGGTACCTGCATCTTTTCCTCGGCCCAGTGCAATGTGTCCGGGTCGGTACGCTCGCCCGCCAGGAACAGTGTTCTGAAATTTGACAGATCGTACTTCTTGATGTAGGAACCGGTCGGGTCTTCTTTCTTGATCGCGCGATAGGCAGTTGGCGCGGTGAACAATGCCGCAACATTGTGCTGGGCAAGCACTCGCCAGAAGGCACCCGGGTCCGGTGTGCCGACCGGTTTGCCTTCATAGAGAATACTGGTATTGCCGGCAAACAGCGGTGCGTAAACAATATAGGAGTGGCCGACAACCCAACCGACATCCGAAGCGGCCCAGAACACTTCTCCGGGATCCACCCCATAAATGTTCTTCATGGACCATTTCAGTGAAACAATGTGTCCGCCGTTGTCGCGGACCACGCCTTTGGGTTGTCCAGTAGTACCGGAAGTGTAGAGAATATACAGCGGGTCTGTTGCCGCCACCGGTACGCAATCAACTGGTTCCACGGTGTTCATCAACTCTTGCCAGTCGTGGTCGCGTCCTTCGACCATGGTAGCTCTTGCCTGAGATCGCTGATAAATCACACACGCACGGGGCTTGTGTGTCGACAGTTCTATAGCCTCGTCCAATAGCGGCTTGTATTCAATTGTTCGCCCCGGTTCCAGTCCGCATGAAGCCGCAACGATTGCAGTCGGTTGTGCATCGTCAATCCGCACTGCAAGTTCATTGGCCGCGAATCCACCGAATACAACCGAGTGTACCGCGCCTAGCCGGGCACAGGCCAGCATGGCCACCGCAGTTTGTGGAATCATCGGCATGTAGATGACAACACGGCTACCTTTTTCTACGCCCAGACTTCTTAGAACGCCGGCAAATTTGGCGGTTTCTTCAAGAAGTTCGCGGTAGGTAAAGTGGCGAATTTCTCCGGTCATTGCCGAATCGTAAATCAGTGCATTCTGGTCCCCGCGTCCCTGCTCGACATGAATATCCAATGCGTTGTAGCAAGTGTTGACAACTGCACCGGGAAACCAGCGATAGTACGGAGCATCGCGGTCATCCAGAACCTTGTCCCAGGATTGGTACCAGTGAACTGATTCGGCCACTTCTCCCCAGAACTCTTCGGGGTTGTTTACAGAGTGATCAAAGGTTTTCTGATAATTTCCCATAACTTATCCCTGTTGGTTGGGTAGATCCAGTGTTGTACATGAACTGCGGACCGAACCGTTTTCCGTGTCCTGATACAGTTTTTTCAATCCAATGCGGCATTGACGAATACAATAAGTCGGTGAATAATACGCTGTCAATCTGCATGACACACAACCAAGAATCTTTTCACTTTGATTAAGTTGGGTCATTTTAACAGGTTGAACAGGTATTGTTCAGCAAAATTCGGTGCAATCAATCTCAGGAGTTGAACAGGAATGAATTACGAAAACATCATTGTCAGCACGAACGGAAACGTTGGAGTCATCACGATCAATCGGCCAAAAGTACTGAATGCCTTGTCGTCGGCGGTCATGGACGAAATGAGCAAGGCGCTCGACAACTTTGAAGCGGATGATGAAATTGGTGCCATTGTCATTACCGGCAATGAGAAGTCATTTGCGGCCGGCGCTGACATCAGCCAAATGAAGGACAATACGTTTGCGGATGCATATTTGCAGAATTTCATCACTCGCAACTGGGAACGTGTAACGACCTGTCGAAAGCCGACGATCGCAGCAGTTGCCGGCTATGCGTTGGGCGGCGGATGCGAACTGGCGATGATGTGTGACATGATCATCGCGGCCGACAATGCACAATTCGGACAGCCGGAAATCAATCTTGGCATTATTCCCGGGGCCGGCGGTACGCAGCGATTGACGCATGCCATCGGAAAGTCAAAGTCTATGGACATGTGTCTTACTGGCCGCAGAATGGGGGCCGAGGAAGCCGAACGGTCCGGACTGGCTTCGCGGGTTGTACCGGTAGATGAAATGCTGGATACTGCGATCAGTATTGGACAGTCGATAGCCAGTCAGTCGCGATTGGCGGTTGCCGCGACCAAGGAAGCGGTTAACAAGTCCTTCGAGACGACGTTGCGCGAAGGTGTGCTGTTCGAGCGGCGAATGTTTCATGCGTTGTTCGGGACCAACGACCAGAAAGAAGGCATGACGGCATTTGTGGAAAAAAGAAAACCGAATTGGACACACAGCTAAACATTTTTCCAGTTTGCAACCCGACAACAACAAAAATGCCGCGTTGTCCATCCAAAATCTGACCAAGGTTTACGAAAACGGAATCAAGGCGGTCAACAATGTTTCCTTTGAAGTTCAGGCAGGGCAGTTTTTTGCCCTGCTAGGACGAAATGGTGCCGGAAAATCAACGATTATCGGTACCGTCTGCTCATTGGTGAACAAGTCGTCCGGAACGGTGAAAGTGTTCGGGACCGATATTGACGAAAACTTCAGTCGCGCGAAGTCATATCTTGGAGTTGTGCCGCAGGAGTTCAATTTCAACCCGTTCAATACTCCAATGCACATTGTGTCTTATCAAGCGGGATTCTACGGCGTACCGCGGGCACTGGCAATTGAGCGTACTCACAAGTATCTGAAGGCGCTGGGAATTTGGCATATGAGAGACAAGATCGCCCGGAGCCTGTCTGGTGGAATGAAGCGCCGACTGATGGTGGCGCGTGCTTTGGTGCACGAACCCAAGCTTCTGATACTGGACGAGCCCACCGCAGGAGTTGACATTGAAACCCGCCACAGCATGTGGGGGTATTTCAAGCAACTCAACGACAGTGGTGTTACTGTGATTTTGACGACTCACTACCTGGAAGATGCAGAAAGGCTTTGTCGCAGTGTCGGGATCGTTGAGCAGGGAGAACTTGTCTGGAATTCAGACATGAAATCGCTGACCGGAAGGATTCAGCAAGAAACATATTTGCTGGACTTGATAAACGAGCTTCACTCAGTCCCGAAGAATTTCAATCGCATCATGCGCATGGTGGATACAAACACTGCGGAACTGGACATCAATCGGGGAGAGTCCATCGAGTTGGCACTGTCAACACTGGCACGGCTAGGAATTCAGGTAGCCAGCGTTCGCAACAAGGCGAATCGTCTGGAAAACCTGTTTCTGGAATTGACCAACAGCAACCGAAACGAGCAAGAAAATCAACATGATGGTATCGCGAACGACGCTCATCTCTCTTGAGACGCTTTCCCGACGGGAAATATACAGAATCTTGCGGGTTTGGAAGCAATCCATTGTGCCGCCCATCATCACAACCTGCTTGTACTTCCTGATATTCGGAAATTTGATTGGTCCCAGAATCGGGACCATGCAGGGGCATGTGTATATAGACTTCATTGTGCCCGGGTTGGTGTTGATGGGGGTTATCAACGGTGCCTTTCAAAATGTGTCGGCATCATTTTTCCATGCGAAGTTTCAGCGGTTTATCGAAGAGTTGATGGTATCTCCGACTCCGTCGGCAGTCATCTTGCTTGGCTACATTGCCGGTGGTGTAGCCAGAGGCGTGGTGACCGGATTTCTGGTTATTCTGGTTGCGAAGGTATTTTCAGACTTCACCGTTGTTCATCCCGGACTGACAGCGATTGTGATTGTTTCTGCGTCCATTATGTTTTCGCTGGCGGGGATGATCGTTGCCATCTACTCGAAGAGCTTTGACGAGCTTTCAATTTTTCCGAACTTTATT
Organism: Arenicellales bacterium; assembly: GCA_965200765.1. Classification (GTDB taxonomy): domain Bacteria; phylum Pseudomonadota; class Gammaproteobacteria; order Arenicellales; family JAJDZL01. The sequence goes on along the minus strand of OZ241380.1, from coordinate 2,798,517 downwards.
CTTACGCCGATGATTTATCTGGGCGGGGTGTTTTATTCGGTGCAACTGTTGCCCGACATCTGGCTCAAGTTGTCGCTTGCCAATCCGATCCTTTACATCATCAATGTTGGCCGCTACGGAATTATTGGCACGAGCGATGTCAGTGTTGCGGTCTCGTTGACTTTGATTGCCATCTTCATTGCGATTTTGTTTGTCGTGTGCGCGATAATGGTTGAACGGGGTTACAAGATTCGCGACTGACTGATTGGTAGCAAATCGGTGAGATTTGAAAGAAACAAGGCACATAGTTACTCCAAGTTATCACATACCACAAAAACTGACATGGTATAATGTTGACTTCAGAGTATTGCTTGTGATAAATTACTAACCATACAATTTTACTCAATTCATTGCCAATACACTTCCATGCTAACTTGTTAAAGGAGTGGAAATATGGATAATGTCAGCTATACAGATTTTATTTCGGGGGAAGTTATCTCGAACCCCACTCGCGGAGAATTACAGGCGGTTCAAATTTTATCTCGAGTGCTTGTGGAAGATTTCGATTATCCAAAAAGAACATTCATCGTTACGATTTGCCAGTAATGGAAGATTTCAGTCAACAACAAAAAAGAAAAATATTGAAGCGCGATAATTATAAATGCGTTGTTTGTGGTCGAGGAGAAAAGGAAGGAGTTGAGATAGATGTTGATCACATTAAACCGAAAGATTTGGGTGGAAAAGCAATTATAGAAAATGGCCAAACACTGTGTGCAGAACACAATAATTCAAAGAATAATTTAGGACAAACTGACTCTGGTAAAAATATGTTTATTCGTATGTATGAAATTTCAAAGCAAGAAGAAAATGTAGAATTTGAAAAATTTTGTGTTGATGTATTAGAAGTTTATGATCGTCACGGGATAAACGAGTATATAGAATGGGAAAAGTAGTAGGAACAAATCCCAATACTAAAGCTTCATGTTGTGAACTATAGGAGATTCCTATGACTTCGCCGATGTTTAAGGTGCTATATTAAGATGACTCGTTTCCAACGAAACAAAGTGTAATAAGTTGGATTGCAGAGGAAATTCTGGAACATGAAAATATCAAATATGTAATGTAGGTAAATTTCAATACAAATTATAGACAAGACATCAGGGATTTGCCATGAACAATAAACAGCTAACACTAACGAACACAGAATTGGTCGTGTATGTACTCGGGATTCTAGGTGGAGAATATAGACCTGTTCACACAGAGGACATTGCAGTAAAAGCACATCAAACATTTCCACATTCATTTTCATGGATAAATTATCCAGACTTACCTGACAAGGAAATTACGCGGCGTGCCTTAATTCATGCTCGAGATGGAAATTTGGGGACTCTTGTTGAAGGTAGAACAGGGCGAGGGGCTGGACGCTCAGCTATTTCAGTTCGAAATAAGGCATCCGATGGGTGGATATTAACAGAAGATGGAATGAAATGGTTGGAGACCTGGAGCGAAACAATTGCCAAGCATATTCAGAGCGGTGAATTTAAGGCACATCGTCAAAAAGCATTGAAACGTCTCAGTAAGATTTTAAACCACGATTTGTACAATCAATATGTACGACAACCAGATGAATTTCACCCATCTATCGGTGAATTGGCTGGAATTCTTCGTTGCCGAGTCGATGCACCGTCGGATATATGGGAGAAAAGATTCTTTAATCTAGAAAGAGATTCAAAGTCAGTGGACAAAAACTTGTTGTTGGAGGAATTCATAAAAAAATGCCGAGACGCATATAGCCTACAAATTTGATTGGGAAAGAAAATGCTGAAAGAACTGAGAATATCGAATTTCAAAATTTTCGATGATGAGGCTGTTATTCAATTTCGGCCAATAACAGTATTAATAGGTAATAATAATGCTGGAAAATCTTCTGTTATTAATTTTCTGTTGCTGTTGCAACAATCGCTTGGCTCACAGAGTAAAGGATTCTTGGAATCTCGAGGACATCAAGTAGATTTGGGAGAGTTTTATAGCCTCAAAAATACTATGTCAAGTAAAAGAAGCTTGAAATTTTCCGTACAGTTTCAACGAGAGGAAAAACCAGGCGATGTATTGAGCATCTACTTGAAAAGTAAGGGAGTAGTACCTGATGAAAATAATCTTGTATATGAACTGAATGGAAACATCCGATACGATAAATCAGGTGTATTTCGAGGAAAAGAAACAGGATCCAGATTACTGTCAAAAAACAGGGTGTTGTTTCGTCATACTGAGAAAATTACGGAAAATAGCAGATTTTTAGAATTTCCTGATCTGGTGAGGGAAGATCAACAACTAGATCAGGATACATACATCGAAACTGCAGTCAAAAATTACTGCTACCAAATTATGGCATCAGGATTTGGAAATATTAGCTATATTGCTTCAAATAAAGCCGTTCTGCAGAGAACTTTTGATTCAGGAGAACAGTATTTTTCCAATTATGTTGGAAAAACTGGCAATTTCGCATTACATCATTTACTGGAACAATTCAAAGAAGGTAGTTCGTTTGAATTTGTTAGTAGACATGTAGAAAAAATTTTGGGAATTGAAGATATCGAGTTTGTAGAACGAGGGGAGATGGCCCGATGTGAAGCGACGAATTCAATTACCGGTGGTCGATCAAATATTGCGGAATTTGGAATTGGCATTCACCAATGTCTTCCGATAATCATACAAGGTTCAATGATGTATCCTCAGACTACATTAGTAGTTGAACAACCAGAATGTATGGTCCATCCTACTGCACAGTTAGAAATGGGAAGCTTTTTTGCTAAGTTGTGGAACGATAAGAAAATATGTTCCATTATTGAAACTCACAGCAAAAACATACTGTTAAGATTAAGGAGGCTTGTAGTTAATGGTGAATTGAATCCAAACGATGTTTCAATTGTATATTTCGATTTCGTTAATGACAAATGTGATGTCAGAAATCTTGACATAGAACCTGACAGGGGTAGTGTAAAGGGACTTCCTATGGATTTTTTTGCAGCAAATGTAGGTGAATCATTGAAAATGGGGATTTCAAGGTTTAGTCTATTGCCGGATTCAAATGTGTAATTAGTCCCTTGACATGTCGCCGTTCGAAAAGGTCATGCTCAATGGAAAACTGACCTTGACAGAAAACATAGGCCTGGAAATTACCGTATCCAAGCCAGTTTTCTACTGTCAGCGCGTACGGCGAAGGTTAGAGGACTAGGGTACGCTCTAATAAAACATTCTTGGCACAACAAATGGGGAAATCGGCTTTCTATCATACAGGTCCGACTTCACAGTAGCAAGATTTTCCAATTTGTGCTTCATTTTTGAACACATCAGTTTCCCAGAACTAGGTGCTCCAAAGCACGTGTTCATGGCAGTCTCTAAAATTTTCAGTAGGGATTCGTTGTGAGTTTTAGCTGATTACACTTTTCTCAACCTTTACTTCACGACAAGTGGGTTTATCTGAAATAGTCATGAGTGTTTGGAATATTCAACCCAATATCTGGCTGATTCTGAAAGAAATTCAGATATTGACACCCCTCCTTGACCTACAAGTATGGAACCTGTTGCATTGAATTTCTTTTTGAACTGGTCCAATCCGGTCATGCTTGATTTTCTCTGCGAGTTCCCGCTTTTGATTACAACAGGTACGAGTTTAGGGCCGCGTTTCAATACAAAGTCTACTTCAAGGTTTCTTTCTCTCCAGTAGTAAATTTCAACAATAGGTGGTCCTGTGTTCAATAAATGTGCTCCAACAGAGCTGTCAACGAGTTGACCCCAAAAAGTCCGGTTTTCCTTTGCTTGTTCAAGGGAATAGCGTGACGGAGCGGACATCAACCCGGTGTTTCGAACACATAACTTGAAAACTTCGTAATCGCTTATAGTTGGACTGTCAGTAAATTTTAACATGCTACCTACCAAGCCAACCCTTGCCAGTAGATCAATGTAGTTTTCAATTGTTGTCGAACTTTTAGCATTATGAAGCTGATCCGTTAATTTTTCAAATGAGAGTATTTGTCCTGAATATTGAACACTAAGTTCCAATAGTTGTTTGAACAAAGCTGGTTCGTCAATTTGTGTTAAAGCGAATATATCCCGATTCACTATCGAGTGGACTACGTGGTGAATGTACTCAGACCAACGTTCGAGTTCGCGAAAAATTGGCACAGCACCGGGGAATCCTCCATAGAAAATATATTCATCCAGATTGAATCCAAATGCTTCTGACATCTCAGGATAGGACCAATAGGGACTTTTGATAATTTCAAATCTTCCCATCAAACTGTCACTTTTCCCCTTGTCAACGAAAAGAGGTGCCGAGCGAAGCAGGACAACTCGGACTTTACAATTTTCTCTTCGATCAATATCCCACAATGCCTTTACAACTTCCGACCAATTGTTGATTTTTTGAATTTCATCGAAGATCAATATTGAACCGCGATTTGAATGTTTGGCTGTTTGGCGAGCACGGTTCCAATTTCGAACTATCCAGTTCATGTCTTCTGTGCTAGAAGGATTTTCATCACGTAGCAGGTGCGGAATTTCTAGATGCTGGAAAATGTTGTGTTCTTCAGCAGTTAGGTAGAAACAGGGCACATCAATGTCCTCCACTACTTGACCGATCAAAGTTGTCTTACCTGATTGGCGGGGACCGGAAACAATTTGAAGGAAGCGCAGAGGTTCAAGTAAACGACTTTTTAAAACCTCAACTTGTTTGCGCGAAAAATGAATTTTTTTATCCATGGAAACTAGTTTACCTCATAGAACAAGAAAATTCAATAAAGTAATTACATTGTCAGCGATTCTCATTTTGAACAGATTGTCATATTGGCATCTCTTGAATGAAGTGAAAGAAGCGATTGTATACAAGGATTTAGAAGGATTGACAGCGGCTAGTGCGGTTGACTTTGCACCAGTTTCGTCAGTAGTAGGTACCTCCTGTGGTAGTATTCATAATTGGTGGTACGGCCAAGTGGGTGAAGAAACAAGTCAAGAGCAAGTTGGACAGAATTAATTTTGCAACAAGTCTTGGCGACCTGAATATGCCACTTGGAAATCGTCTTGAATAGTTAAGGGGTAACCGTAATGGACAATACAGTATTCGCGTTTCGGAAAGATGGAGACGCTTGTTAAGTAGAATTGAATCGTCACTACAGCTAAAAGCGGGAGTAATCAGTGCTGAAACAGGAATCGCAATCGGAGAGTATTTCGGACAGTCTCTGGAGTTTTAGATGAATGCTCAAAAATCATATGAGCTATCAAAGGAAATGGTTGAGAACGGAGCGAATATTCGTGCAAGAGTCATTTCTTGCATGGAGAATCACGCGATTTCCCGAGAACTTCAATAGCATGTCGACACACAATTACCAAAGATCGGGATTTTAAAGTAGCTCCCGGCGACTTGACCGTCATGCAAGAGTATCGTGGAATTTGGATGGCCACGAATATGTAACAACCGCTACGCCGATACAGCATTTACGAACGGTCGGATTACTCAGTGCGGATAAAAATATCATAGAATTACATGAAGTAGAATATACAAACAGGTGAACACCCCCGACTACGATCAATTGAAAGCGAATTTCACAACTACCGCTTGGATAGCGTGCTTGGTGCTGTTGCTGACCACCACTTTACCGGCCGTAGCATCATCAACCAGCACGTTGATGCTGGTGGGCGATGTCTTGCCGTTGAACAACAAGCTGATTTGGAGAAATCTGGTCAAAATCGCCAATCGAAATGATGGTGAAAATCTGGTGATATCAGCCGCCAACTACAGGCCGAAACTCTACGGCGAATTCTCGGTTCGTGCATTCGAGCAATACGGCGAATCCGCTGTATTGCTTCCGATTGCAGAAGTATTTCAGGAGTTCAGTACCGACTACCGGATTGAAACACAAAGCCCGGAAACGGTAGCGGCCATAGAGAATTCTAGTTCTGTATTTTTTGTTGGCGGTTCACCCCATCGCTTGTCAGATATTCTGTTTGACAAAGACGGCTCACCTACAAAAGTCGCGAACGCCATTCGAAAAGCCCATGAAACTGGAAAACTGATCGTTGGCGGGATCCCGGGTAGCAAAGTTGTCGTACCAGCAAATGCCACAAAGCCGTTGGTTGAGGGACGTATTGATGACGCGGCCATTCATCAAGGATTGGGGATTATGAAAGATGGCTGGTACGTCGACCAGTACTTCTTTACAACCGGGCGATTTGCAGTCGCACTTGTTGCAATGCATCAGTTCAATATGAAATACGGCATCGGTGTTGCACCGCAAACTGCCGCAGTGGTACATGGCAACCAGATTGAAATTCTTGGCGACCAAGGTGTTGTTATCATTGACATGAGTGAAGCGTCAATCTCCATTTCCGAAGACGGCATCAATATGGTTGGTGTTCGACTCAGTTATTTGGAAAATGGCGATGTTCTCAATATGGATACACTGGAAGTCACCCCTTTCGGTCCGAAAACACAGGATTTTGAGTTGACTCACATTCCCATTTTGGAAAGTGAAAAATCAAATGAAGTTGCAGTGAATATGTTTGAGAGCGGGAATCTTCTGGAACTGATGGCACGAATGTTTGACGACATGTTGTATCGGCAAATCGGAGTCGTTTATGATAAAGAAGCCAAAAAAGGCTTTCAATTTCGGTTCTACACCGATGAAAAAAGCAAAGGTTGGCTGTCTACGACTACAGGAGAAGAACGGTTCACTTTACTCAATGTTCTTGTGGACATAGTTCCAAATCAATGAAGACTACCCAGAACCGAGAAGGAGACTAAACATGTCGAAGCACAAGCATGAACACCCACCTTCAGAAGTTGAACTGAAAGTAAAGGCGCTGGAATCCTTGCTGATTGAAAAAGGCTTGGTCGACCCGGCGACGCTTGATGAAGTTATTGATATCTACGAACATCGGGTAGGTCCCCAGAACGGTGCAAAAGTAGTAGCTCGTGCATGGAGTGATCCCAGCTATCGTGAGCGTTTACTTGAAAATGCCAGCGAAGCAATTCGGGAATTGGGCTTTGAGGGACGACAGGGAGAGGACATGGTCGTTGTGGAAAACACCGAGACAGTGCACAACATGGTTGTTTGTACTCTGTGCTCGTGCTATCCGTGGCCTGTGCTGGGCTTGCCACCGGTATGGTATAAATCGCCGCCCTATCGGGCCCGTGCAGTTTCGGAACCGCGAAGCGTACTCACCGAATTTGGAGTGGAACTTGATGCAGATGTTGAAATCAGAGTCTGGGACAGTACCGCGGAAGTGCGATATCTCGTAATTCCGCGTCGTCCGAAAGGTACGGAAGGGATGAGTGAGACGGAACTGGCAAAGTTGGTGACGCGTGATTCAATGATCGGGACCGGACTGGCCAAGTCAGCGGAGGATGTGCAATGAACGGCGCGCATGACTTGGGTGGAATGCATGGATTTGGTCCGATCAATCCTGAAACAGATGAACCGGTTTTTCATCACGAATGGGAACGCCGAGCATTCGCGATTACGATGGGTGCCGGTTTTCTTGGACAGTGGAACCTGGATATGTCGCGCTATGCGCGCGAATGCACTGAACCGGCAGAGTATTTGTCGACCAGTTACTATGAGCACTGGCTTCACGGGCTGGAAATGCTTCTCATTGAAACCGGGTTGTTGACTCACGAAGAAATTGACCAGCGAATGGACGAGCTCAGAAATCTGGAGGAGAAGTAGCCAATGAAACCAATGACCGCTGATCATGTTTGGGATTTCCTGCAACGCGGAGGATCTGCGCGACTACCAGAAAATGCTCCGGCGAAGTACTCTGTAGGTGATACAGTCGTTGCGAAGAACCTCAACCCGCACGGACATATTCGATTGCCGCGCTATGTTCGGGGCAAACGCGGCACGATTGTCAGAGATCAAGGCGTATTCATATTTCCAGACAAGCATGCTGAACGCATCAAAGAACCGCAAAGACTGTACTGTGTTCGTTTTGAAGGACACGAGCTATGGGGCAGAGACTCAAAGGATGCAGTCCTTGTTGACTTGTTTGAAGATTATCTGGACCCGCATGAAAGTTGATTCTGAATCTTTGATCAAGTTCGCGGGTGGTGATGAACCCGTTTTTGCAACGCCTTGGGAAGCGAAGGTTTTTGCGATGACAGTATCGCTATATGATCAAAAATATTTTACTTGGGCAGAATGGAGTCAATATCTTTCAAATGAGGTCAAAGAGAATGATCAGCAGACGGGAGACCTTCAAGTAACCTACTATGAAGTTTGGCTTCGCGCACTTGAGAAACTGCTGGCAGACAAGCAAATCATCAATACTGATTAGTTGACGATTGGTTGCTTGAAGAAAATTCACGCAGTTACCACATTCACTTGCTCCTTGCTGATTTCCAAATTCATTGCCGCCGAAATCAAGGCTTGCGTGTACGGCTCTTTGGGGTTGTCGAAAATTTGATCGGTCGTGCCTTGTTCAACGACACGTCCATCGCGCATGACCAAAACTGAGCTTGACATTGCCCGAACCACAGAAAGATCATGACTGATAAACATGTAAGCAAGCACATGCGTCTTTTGCAAATGCCTGAGCAAATCGATAATCTGCGACTGCACTGAACGATCAAGGGCTGAGGTCGGTTCATCCAGAATGACAAACTTCGGCTTGAGAATCATCGCCCGCGCAATCGCAATTCTTTGCCTCTGCCCGCCAGAAAACTCATGCGGATAACGATGACGAGTTTCGGGATCAACTTCAACTTCTTTCAGTGCTTCAATCACCATTTGTTCTCTTTCTGAACGACTCAGACCGGGAAGATGCACCTGCAAGCCCTCTGCGACGATGTCCTGAATGGTCATGCGCGGACTCAGGCTTCCATACGGGTCCTGAAAAACAATTTGCATGCTACGTCGCAAGTTCCTCAGTTCCTTCGATTTTCGACCTTGAATACTCTCGCCATTGAAATGGATTGCGCCATTGCTGGAAATCAACCTCAGTATGGCAAGCGCGAGTGATGTTTTTCCGGAACCGGACTCACCAACTACCCCGATCGTTTCCCCTTCTTTCACCTCAACAGTCAATTCTTCCACTGCTTTCACATGATCGACTGTTCGCCTGAGAATCCCGCGCTTGATTGGAAACCACACTCGCAAAGACTCGGTTTTCAGTATCACTTTTGCATCGCGCTCAGGCTCGCCGGATCGGCCGCTGGGTTCAGCGGCCAGCAGCATTTTTGTGTATTCGTGCTTTGGTGCTTCAAATATCTGCGTACTTGCACCCTTTTCAACAAATACTCCGTTGCGCATGACCAGAACCTTATCGGCGAGTTTGCGAACAATGTTCAAGTCGTGACTGATGAGTAACAAAGCCATGCCAAGTTGCTCCTGCAGTTCATGCAACAACTGCAGAATTTGTGCCTGTATGGTCACATCCAGTGCAGTTGTCGGTTCGTCTGCAATCAACAATCCCGGTTGATTGGCAAGTGCCATTGCAATCATTACGCGCTGTCGCTGTCCGCCGGACAATTGATGTGGGTAGGAATGCAATTTCTCTTCTGCATCCCGGATTTGTACCAGATTCAAAAGTTCCAGAGACCGTTCTTCCGCTTCAGCGCGATTCATGCCTTTGTGAAGCTTCAGTGTCTCTCCAATCTGGCGCGCAACCGTATGAAGCGGGTTGAGTGAAGTCAACGGTTCCTGAAAAATCATGCTGATTTCTCGGCCGCGAATCTTTTGCAGTGCCGACGATTCAGCGCCAACAAGTTCCTGACCTTGGTACAGTACGCTGCCCGATGGGTGAAAAGCAGCCGGATAGGGTAACAATTGCATAATCGACAATGCGGTTACCGACTTGCCGGACCCGCTTTCGCCAACGATGGCCACAGTTTCTCCCGACTTGATTTCGAAAGAAACGTTCTTTACGGCTTCGGCTTGCTCTGCCGCCGTGTGAAACGACACCGACAAATCGCTAACTTTCAGCAAGGGTTCCTGGTTCATCTCAATTATTTGTTGGAAGTGCGTGGATCAAACGCATCGCGTACCGCTTCCCCGATAAACATCAGCAGGCACAGCATGACGAGTATTGCAAAGAAACCGGTGAGACCCAGCCACGGTGCCTGCAAGTTGGCCTTGCCTTGCGCCAGCAATTCACCCAGCGAAGCGGACCCCGGTGGCAGTCCGATTCCCAGAAAATCCAGCGAAGTCAATACGGTCACAGAACCGGCCAGTGTGAATGGAAGAAATGTCATTGTTGCCACCATTGCATTCGGCAAGACATGCTGGAACATGATTCTGGCATCACTGATACCCAATGCACGAGCGGCGCGAACATAATCGAAATTCCGCGCTCGCAAAAATTCGGCGCGAACAACGCCGACGAACCCCATCCAGGAAAACAACAGCAACAGCCCAAGCAACCACCAGAAATTGGGTTCAACAACACTGGCCAGAATAATCAGCAGATACAGGGTTGGCATTCCGGCCCAAATCTCGATAAATCGCTGAAACAGCAGATCAAGCCAGCCGCCAAAATATCCTTGTACCGCGCCCGCGGCAACCCCTATGATGGCACTGATTACCGTCAAGGTAAATCCGAATAATACAGATATTCTGAAACCGTACAACAGACGTGCAACTACATCACGTGCCTGGTCATCCGTGCCCAGCCAATGCACCGAATCCGGCGGCGACGGTGCCGGCGACGGCAGATCCCAGGCAACTGTCCGGTAGTTGTAGCGAATCGGCGGCCACCAGGCCCATCCATTTCGCTCAATCTGCTCCCGAACGAATGGGTCGTTATAGTCAGCTTCAGTTTCGAATATGCCGTCAAAAGTCGTTTCCGGATATTGCTTCAGTACCGGAAAATAGTACTCGCTCTTGTAGTACACGAGAAAAGGTTTGTCATTGGCAACAAACTCCGAAAACAATGCAATCGTAAACAGTCCAATGAAAATCCAGAGAGACCAGTAACCGCGCTTGTGTGCACGAAACTTGTCCAGTCGTCGACGCGTCAGCTCGCTTACTTCCATGCCCAGAAATTTTGGACGCTCGGGAATTTCGATTACGTTAGTCTGTTCCATAAATTCAGAACTCCCGTGTCTCAAAATCAATTCGTGGATCAATGAGCATGTACATCAGATCACCAACCAGATTCATCATGAGTCCCAAAAGTGAAAAGAAGTAAAGCGTAGCGAACATGACCGGGTAGTCGCGCTTGAAGGCCGCTTCAAAACCCAGCAGCCCAAGTCCGTCCAGGGAAAAAATGATTTCAATCAACAAGGCACCGGTAAACAAAATGCCGACAAACGCCCCGGGAAATCCGGCAATGACTATCAGCATCGCATTGCGAAACACATGCCCGTACAAGACTCGTTTTTCGGTCAACCCCTTTGCTTTGGCGGTCAAAACATACTGTTGATTGATTTGATCGAGAAACGAGTTCTTGGTCAGCATTGCGAGACCTGCAAAACCGCCGATGACCATCGCGATTACCGGTAGCGTAAGGTGCCAGAAGTAGTCGAGAATTTTCCCTGTAAACGTCAAGTCATCCCAGTTTTCCGAAACCAATCCGGCAAGTGGAAACCAGTCCAGATAACTGCCGCCCGCAAAAATAACCAGAAGAAAAACCGCAAAGAGAAATCCCGGAATTGCGGTACCCACGATCAACACAACCGTTGTCCATCCGTCAAATTGTGATCCGTCCCGAACGGCTTTCGAAATCCCCAGAGGAATGGATATCAAATATACAAGCAATGTTGTCCACAGACCCAAGCTGATGGATACAGGCATTTTCTCAAATACCAAATCCGTTACTTTCTGGTCGCGGAAAAAACTTTCGCCAAAATCAAACAGAATGTAGTTTTTCATGGTCTGCAAGAAACGCTCATGCAATGGCTTGTCAAAACCGAATCGTTCTTCCAGTTCCCGAATAAATTCCGGATCCAGTCCTTGTGCGCCGCGGTATCGGCTGGTTGCTTCGGTTCCAATCTGCTCTGCTTGCCCGACTGACTGCTCGAGGATTTCTCCGGTTCCGGTTCGGGTAACCCGCTCGGTAATGCTTCCTTGACCGGTCATTTCAGCGATGATTTGCTCAATCGGACCGCCGGGTGCGATGTGGATCACCGCGAAGTTGATCACCATGATCGCAAACAATGTAGGAATGATCAGCAACAGTCGCCGGATGATGTAAGCAGTCATTTCAGGACTTCAGTCATTGGAATTCGTGGTACGCCCGATTGGGTTGAAAAACATATTGCCATGCAAAACCGGAAATTCAAGAACCTGGAGTGTACAGTTTCAATCCTACTCGACAGGCAAGTTGCGTTCTATAAATTTTAGCAATGTACAAGCACCACCGTACCAAACTTCACGTGGCATGGCTTTGTTCAGGAGAACAACTCGTGTCAAATCACAAAAGCGCTGACACTTGCCCTGAATGTGTTGTTACCAGGTTGGCTCGACTGCAAAACCGGGAAAGATAGTATTAGCAAGGAACCTCTGCATCTTTGCGCGTGTAGTACCACCATGTCATGCAAACACATAATACGTAGAATGCAATGAAAGCGATCAAGGCGGTATTCGGTTCCCCCGTCATGGCAATTGATGTTCCATAGCTCTTGGGAATGAAAAATGCCCCATACGCGGCAATCGCCGATGTAAACCCGATGATAGCGGCCGATTCCCGTTCGGCTTCTTGCTTAATTTGCTCGGCGCTTTTGTCTTTCTCCAGCCTGGCGACCTCCTTGTGAAATATTACAGGTATCATTTGAAATGTCGACGCATTGCCGACTCCGGTACCTGCAAACAAAACCATGAACATGGCAAAAAATCCCCAAAATGCGCCCGGAGTCTCCTTGATACCCAGAAAGAACAGTACTCCGATTACCGCGAGAATCATCACCAAAAAGGTCCAAAATGTTACCCGACCACCACCGTACTTGTCGGATACCCAGCCAGTCGCAGCCCGGCTCAAGGCACCCAGCAACGGCCCGATAAAAACATACGCCAACACATTCACGTCTGGAAACTGCGTCTTTGCCAACAGTGGAAATCCGGCAGAATAACCAATGAACGAACCGAATGTACCGGTATAGAGCACACACATGATCCAGTTATGCTTGCGCTGGAAGATGATGGATTGTTCCTTGAAGGACGACTTTGCATCCGCAATATCGTTCATGCCAAACCATGCCGCGATACTGGCCACGGCAATAAACGGAACCCAGATAAATGCCGCATTCTGCAACCAAATCTGCCCACCATCCGAAAGCGACTGGGGTTCGCCGCCGATGGCACCAAACACTCCGAAAGTTATCACGAGTGGGACGGTAAATTGCATGACACTGACCCCGGCATTGCCCAGACCTGCATTCAGTGCAAGTGCATTGCCTTTGGTTTTTCGGGGAAAGAAAAATGAGATATTGGCCATAGACGAAGCAAAGTTACCTCCGCCCAGACCACACAGCAACGCCAGTATCAACAGTACCAAATAAGATGTGTCCGGATTTTGCACTGCGATGCCGATGCCGATCGCCGGTACAAGCAACGATGCCGTGGATAATGCAGTCCATCGGCGGCCACCGAAAATCGGCACCATGAAACTGTAAAAGATTCGAAGCGTCGCTCCTGACAAGCCCGGCAGTGCTGCCAGCCAGAACAATTGATTGGTTGTGTAGTTGAAACCAACGCTCGGCAACTTCGCCACCACGACCGACCATACCAGCCATACAGAAAAAGCCAGAAGCAACGCCGGAATTGATATCCACAGATTACGCGTTGCAATCGCTTGCCCCGTTTCGGACCAGAATTTCTCGTCGTCCGGTCGCCACTCAGTAAGAATCTTGCTCATTTATTCACCTCGGAAATATCACTAAGAGCGCGCTCTTCTTTTAGAAGTTCAGGAATTCGCAGTCGCTCCATTTTGCGAATGGAATAGTGCATCATGATCAAGCTCAACGAAACAATCCCGAAAAGCAACATGAATGAAGAAGTCCAGATACCGGTCCAATCTTTCAATGCCCCGAATGCAATCGGCAGAAAAAATCCTCCAAGTCCGCCAAACATGCCCACAACACCGCCTACAGATCCAACATGTTCCGGATAGTAGGCCGGTATGTATTTGTAGACTGCCGCCTTGCCAAGCGACATCACAAAACCCAATATGATTGAAAGGGTAACGAACAGTGCGAGATGTATTTCAATGGAAAATTGAATTGGACCATCGATGCCGTCAATAATATAAGTGGTATGCGGGTAACTCATTACGAACAGGCAGATTAAAGACACGATAAATGTCAGGTACATTACTGCCCTTGCGCCCCAATGGTCGGACATCCAGCCACCCAATGCCCGAAAAACGGACCCCGGCAGTGAATATGCAGCTGCAAGCGCGCCTGCCAGCGCAAGATTGAGTTCGTATGCTCCGACGTAAAAGCGCGGCAAATACGAGGCCAAAGCCACGAAGCCGCCGAAGACAAAGAAGTAGTATTTTGCAAAACGCCACACCTGCAAGTTGCGCAATGGGGCCAATTGGGCCATTATGGTAGGAGGTGCCTCACCGGATCCCTTTCGTTTCTGCACAGAGGGGTCGTCTTTACTCAGGACATAAAACAAAACGGCAACGATTGCCAGGATCACCGCGTAAATTTGTGCAGTATGTTGCCAACCAAAGGCCAACACCAGAAATGGCGCACCGAAATTGGTTACCGCCGCCCCGACATTGCCAACTCCGAAAATGCCAAGCGCGGTGCCTTGCCGTTCCTGGCTGAACCAGCGCGAAGTGTAGGCAATTCCTACGATAAATGAACCACCGGCAAGTCCGACACCGAGTGCAGCAACCAGAAACATTCCGTAAGTTGTAACGGTTGAAAGCAGGTAGGTGCATACTGCGGTAGCGAGCATTTGCAGTGGAAACAAAATACGACCGCCCAGTCTCTCGACCCATACGCCAAGAAAGAGCCGGGAAATTGAACCTGTCAAAACCGGTGTTGCAACCAGCAGTCCAAATTGCGTTTCCGACAATCCTAGTTCTTCATGGATGCGTACTCCGATAATTGAAAATATGGTCCAGACTGCAAAACAGACTGTAAATGCAAAAGTACTCAGTCCGAGTGCGCGGAATTGGTCGGATTTGGTTGGCATTTTTCCTCCAGGCTACTGTGTTGGCACTTCCTTTATTTTTCGGTCACCTTGTCGGTGCTGTAAGGTTGGTCGGGAACATCACTAAGGAATTTTTCTCTCTGTAGATCAGGAATTCGCTGGTGTTCCATTTTTCGGATCGCAACATGCATCCAGATTGTACTGACAAACACTACGACGAACAGCAGCATGAATGAAGAAGTCCAGACTTCAATCCAGTCGTTCAAAATTCCGAATACGATGGGCAGTACAAATCCGCCAAGTCCGCCAATCATCCCGACGAGTCCGCCTACCGACCCCACGTGGTTTGGATAATACACCGGAATATGCTTATAGACTGCGGCCTTGCCAAGAGACATGACAAAGCCCAATATGATTGTGAGCGTGACAAACAGTACAAGATTGATTTCGATGGTGAACTCGATGGGTCCGCTGATGCCTTCGACGACATATGAAGTTTCGGGATAGCTCATGATGAACAGGCAGGCCAGCGATACGATAAATGTTGCATACATTACGGCGCGTGCACCCCACTTGTCCGACATCCAGCCGCCCAGCGCACGAAATACCGAACCTGGCAACGAGTAAGCTGCGGCCAGCATGCCGGCAACTGCCAAACTGACTCCATATGCTCCGACGTAGAACCGCGGCAAATAGGAAGCCAGTGCAACAAAGCCGCCAAATACAAAAAAGTAGTAAGTTGCAAATCTCCAAACTTGCAAATTGCGCAATGGCTCAAGTTGATCGCCGGCAGATGGGGGACGTTGTCCGGTAGTCTTGCGTTCGACCAATGCAGGATCATCCTTGCTCAGAAGATAGAACCCTACAGCAACGATGGCCAGAATGACCGCGTAGATTTGAGCGGTCTGTTGCCAGCCGAAAGCCAGCACCAGAAACGGCGCACCGAAGTTGGTCACTGCCGCGCCGACGTTGCCAACTCCGAAAATTCCAAGCGCAGTGCCTTGACGCTCCTTGCTGAACCAGCGCGAAGTGTAGGCGATGCCAACGATGAACGAACCACCCGCAAGCCCCACGCCAAGTGCGGCAACCAGAAACATTCCATAAGTGGTAACCGTCGACAGAAGGTAGGTGCATATTGCGGTTACGAGCATTTGAAAGGTATAGATAATTCTTCCCCCCAACTGCTCGGTCCATACGCCAAGAAAAATTCTGGATATTGAACCTGTCAGTACCGGTGTTGCAACCAGCAGTCCAAACTGTGTTTCGGACAAGCCCAGATCTTGCTGGATTCGGACTCCGATGATTGAAAATATAGTCCAAACAGCAAAGCATACTGTAAATGCGAAAGTGCTTAGACCAAGTGCTCTGTATTGGTCAGATGCAGTAGGCATATCAACCTCCGTGTAAACCTGAATTTAGTACAAGTCAGATGCCCAAGCCAGGTTTACCAACCTGTCTCGGTAGCATTCCATTGCCAATTACCATTCATGCGTTTCCTTGAAACACGAAGATCAATCCGCAGTTCCAAGGCAGGCATCATCAGTGTCAACTTGAACCATCCACTGAAAAATTGATTTTACTTTTAGTTAATGATACAGTAATATTGGAATTTTGAAATTCTGAAAATTGATTTTCAGCTAGCTAGCAAAACGACGGCAACGGATGGCCAAAATATGAGTCACTTTCTGGATCGACTTGCGTTCTTTCAAAGAAGGACGGAAGTATTTTCCGGCGGACACGGAATCACCACTGATGAGGACCGCGGCTGGGAAGAAGGCTATCGCCAACGCTGGCAGCACGACAAGATTGTTCGTTCCACTCACGGTGTCAATTGTACCGGCTCGTGCAGCTGGAAGATCTATGTCAAGGGCGGCATTGTAACCTGGGAAACTCAATACACTGATTATCCTCGTACCCGTCCTGAAATGCCGAACCATGAACCGCGCGGATGTTCGCGCGGTGCGAGCTATAGCTGGTATTTGTACAGCGGCAATCGTCTGAAATACCCAATGGTTCGAAAAGCTTTGCTTCGCCTGTGGCGCAAGGCCCGGGAATCAGATGGACCGGTCGATGCCTGGAAATCCATAGTCGAAAATCCCGACAGTGTAAAAAGCTATCAGCGTGCCCGGGGACTTGGCGGTTTTGTCCGCTCCGACTGGGAAGAAGTCAATGAAATAATTGCGGCCGCCAACATTTACACCATTCGCAAGTGGGGTCCTGACCGAATCATCGGCTTCTCGCCGATTCCGGCCATGTCCATGGTGTCGTATGCGGCCGGATCACGCTACTTGTCCCTGATCGGCGGTGTGTGCATGTCGTTTTACGATTGGTATTGCGATCTGCCGCCCTCAAGTCCGCAAACCTGGGGAGAGCAAACCGATGTTCCGGAGAGTGCCGACTGGTACAATTCTTCTTTCCTGATTTTATGGGGGTCAAATGTACCCCAAACTCGCACGCCAGATGCTCACTTCTATACCGAAGTCCGGTACAAGGGAGCACAATCAGTAGTCATTTGTCCCGACTATTCGGAAGCGGCCAAGTTCAGTGATGTCTGGCTTCATCCCAAGCAGGGCACCGATTCAGCGATCGCCATGGCGATGGGGCATGTGATCCTGCGCGAATTTTATCTGAATCAACAGTCTGAGTACTTTCTGGACTACGCTCGCAAGTACACAGACTTTCCCATGCTGGTGAGATTGGTTGAAAAGGATGGAAAATGGCTACCTGAAAGATTTTTGCGGGCAAGTGACTTTGACGACAGTCTTGGAGAGAGCAACAATTCCGAGTGGAAAACAGTTGCCTACGATAATGAAACGGATCGTCTGGTGGTACCCAACGGTTCAATCGGATTTCGCTGGGGTGAAGACGGCAAGTGGAATCTGGAAGAGCGTAGTGGCGACAACCAGGATGTAAACCTTCGAATCTCGCTTGCTGACAGCAATGATGAGATCGTTTCGGTTGCATTTCCGTATTTTGGCGGGCGCGCACACGAACCGTTTACATCAACAAGCCATCCGGAAATTCTGGAACGCAATATACCGGTCAAGCGGTTGCAAACTGGCGACAATCAAGTTGTTGTAGCAACTGTATTTGATCTGTTTTGTGCAAACTATGGACTGGACCGGGGATTTGGCGGCAACAATGTTGCTTCAGACTTCATGCAGGACATCCCGTACACGCCGGCCTGGCAGGAAAAAATAACCGGTGTAACTGCAAATCAGGTGATCACTGTTGCGCGTGCCTTTGCCAGCAATGCAGACAAGACCGAAGGCAAGTCAATGGTTATTCTTGGTGCCGGCCTCAATCACTGGTATCACATGGATATGATTTACCGGGGTATCATCAACATGCTTGTCATGTGCGGGTGTGTTGGCCAGTCCGGTGGCGGCTGGTCTCACTATGTCGGTCAGGAAAAACTCAGGCCGCAATCCGGATGGTTGCCTCTTGCGTTTGCATTGGACTGGTATCGTCCGCCCCGGCAAATGAATTCAACGTCTTTTTGGTATGCGCATACAGACCAGTGGCGCTATGAAAAACTCACCGTGCCCGAGATCTTGTCGCCTACCGCACCGGATGGACCTTGGGAAGGTTCGCTGATAGATTTCAATATTCGTGCAGAACGAATGGGCTGGCTCCCCTCGGCACCGCAGCTGAAGCAAAATCCGCTCGATGTTGCCAAGGACGCAGAACAATCTGGCCAGGAAGTGAAAGACTATGTCGTCAGCAAGCTGAAATCCGGTGAAGTCTCCTTCGCTTGCGAAACACCTGACTCCCCCGCTTGTTTCCCCAGAAACCTGTTTGTCTGGCGTTCCAATCTGCTCGGTTCAAGTGGCAAGGGACATGAGTATTTTCTGAAGCATCTGCTCGGTACCAAACACGGCGTACAGTGCGAAGACCTTGGTGATGACGGTAAGGACATTCATTACGAAGTCGCTTGGGAAGATCAGGCACCGGAAGGAAAACTGGACCTGCTTTGCGGCATAGATTTTCGCATGTCCACTACTTGCCTGTATTCAGACATTGTTTTGCCAACTGCCACCTGGTATGAAAAAAACGATTTGAACACCTCGGATATGCATCCTTTCATCCATCCGCTATCAACCGCGGTTGACCCGGTTTGGGAATCTCGCAGTGATTGGGAAATATTCAAAGGCATTGCAAAAAAATTCACCGAGATTGCTAAAACCGAACTCGGCAAGCAAACCGATGTAGTGATGTTGCCAATTCTTCATGACACTCCCGCCGAACTGGCACAACCTTTTGAAGTGCAAGACTGGAAACATGGCCAATGCGAACCCATTCCAGGCAAAACCATGCCGGCGATTGCCACGATTGAACGAAATTACGGGGAGGTTTACGACCGTTTCACGGCGTTGGGGCCTTTGATGGAAAAACTAGGCAACGGCGGTAAGGGAATGAATTGGCAAACTACGGATGAAGTGGATTTTCTGAAAGAGTTGAACGGCATCGTTATGGATGAGCAAAGTGGCGAAAGCAGGGTTAAAATCGATACCGATATAGATGCTGCGGAAGTAGTTCTTGCCTTGGCCCCGGAAACCAACGGTGAAGTAGCGGTGAAAGCATGGCAGTCATTGTCCAAGGCGACCGGTCGACAACATCGGCACTTGGCAGCTCCGCGTGAACATGAAAAATTGCGGTTTCGCGATTTGCAGTCGCAACCCCGCAAGATCATATCGTCCCCGATCTGGTCGGGGGTGGAGTCCGAACAGGTGAGCTACAACGCGGGTTACACGAATGTACACGAACTGGTACCATGGCGCACCTTGACCGGGCGCCAGCAAATGTATCAGGACCACTTGTGGATGCGCGCATTTGGAGAACAACTATGCGTTTACAAACCGCCTGTGGACTTGAAAACGATCGTACCTGATGCACAGCGCAGCCACAACGGCAATCCTGAAATTGTGTTGAACTTTATCACTCCTCATCAAAAATGGGGTATTCACAGTACCTATACAGACAATCTGCTGTTGCTGACGCTTTCTCGAGGTGGACCGATTGTCTGGCTCAGCGAAACGGATGCGGAAACTGCAGGCATAGAAGACAATGACTGGGTTGAAGCCTACAATGCAAATGGGGCACTGACTGCACGTGCAGTGGTTTCGCAACGCATCAAGTCAGGCATGGTGCTGATGTACCATGCACAGGAAAAAATTGTGAATGTACCCGGTTCGGAAATTACTGGTACCCGAGGTGGAATTCATAATTCTGTCACCCGAACCATACCCAAGCCGACGCACATGATCGGCGGCTATGCACAGTTAAGCTACGGCTTCAACTATTATGGAACCGTGGGGGCCAATCGCGACGAGTTTATTGTTGTCAGAAAAATGGCAAAAGTTGATTGGCTAAACGAAGCGACTGAAATGGCTTGATGAGATGAAACAACCACCTGTTCAATCGGAAGAACTGTAATGAAAATTCGTGCACAAATCGGCATGGTGCTCAATCTCGACAAATGTATCGGGTGTCATACATGCTCAGTCACTTGCAAAAATGTCTGGACGAGTCGGGAAGGCATGGAGTACGCATGGTTCAACAATGTAGAAACCAAGCCGGGTGTCGGTTATCCAAGTGAATGGGAAAACCAGAAGCGCTGGAATGGCGGCTGGATAAGAACTTCTTCCGGCAAGCTTCGCCCCCGGATTGGCGGCAAATGGCGCATCCTCTCAAAACTGTTTGCCAACCCGGATCTTCCGGAAATCGACGATTACTACGAACCCTATACCTTCGACTATGAACTCCTTCACGATTCACCTGAAACCAAGCATCCGCCTACGGCCCGACCGCGTTCGCTGATTTCGGGAGAACGTATGGAGAAAATCGAAGCCGGTCCGAATTGGGAAGAAATTCTGGGTGGCGAATTTTCCAAGCGTTCAAAGGATTCCAACTTCAAGAATATTGAAAAAGAAATTTATGGTCAGTACGAAAATACATTCATGATGTATTTGCCGCGGCTTTGTGAACACTGCCTGAATCCGAGTTGTGTGGCTTCCTGTCCATCCGGGGCCATCTACAAACGCGAAGACGACGGTGTCGTGTTGATCGATCAGGACAAGTGCCGGGGCTGGAGAATGTGCGTGTCCGGTTGTCCCTACAAGAAAATCTACTACAACTGGCAAAGCGGCAAATCTGAAAAATGTATTCTGTGCTATCCGCGACTTGAAGAAGGAGAACCAACAGTGTGTTCGGAGACTTGTGTCGGCCGTATTCGCTATATCGGTGTTGTACTGTATGATGCCGACAAGATTGCTGAAGCCGCCAACATGCCGGACGAGCAAGATCTCTACGAAGCACAACTGGAGGTTTTTCTCGATCCGAATGATCCAGTCATTCAGGAACAGGCGCAAGCGGACGGCGTGCCAAGAGACTGGGTCCGGGCCGCAGGTCGTTCACCAATTTGGAAAATGGCCATGGATTGGAAAATCGCCTTTCCGCTACACCCGGAATATCGAACTCTGCCAATGGTATGGTATGTTCCACCGCTTTCTCCGATCCAATCCGCCGCCGAGACCGGTCACATTGGAAACAGCGGAGGAATTCCGGATGTCAATTCGTTGCGTATCCCGGTACGGTATCTTGCAAACATGCTGACTGCCGGCAAGGAAGAACCTGTAGTTTCTGCGTTGGAAAGAATGCTTGCAATGCGAGCCTATATGCGCACAAAGACAGTCGAAGGTGTGGTAGACGAGAACATACCCGAACAAGTTGGAATGCGTGCAAGTGATATAGAAGACATGTTCCATTTAATGTCTATCGCCAATTACGAAGACCGGTTTGTCATTCCGACAACCCATCGGGAAATTGATGAAAATGCCCAGAATTTGCGCGGCAGTTGCGGATTTTCGTTTGGAGATGGATGCGCCGATACGAAAAAACCAAATCCGTTTGCAGTCACCACTTCGACATCGGCTTCAAGTGCTCGTACGAGCGTACGGGTGGAGATGCAGCAATGATGACATTTCGTGCCTTGGCGGCCATGCTTTCCTACCCAACTGCCGAGTTGCAGCAAGCTGTGCCAGAACTTGGTTCAGTTATCGAGACAGAAAGCCTGCTTCCGAAAACTGAACAACAGGCATTGGTTTCGTTGCTGTCAAATTTTTCCAGTTGTGATTTGATGGACCTTGAAGAACAGTATGTCCAGTTGTTTGATCGAACGCGTAGTCTATCCTTGCATCTGTTTGAGCATGTTCACGGGGAATCAAGGGACCGCGGTCAAGCGATGGTCGACTTGCGGCGGCAATATTCAGAAGCAGGTCTGGAGATGAACTCAAATGAGTTGCCTGACTATATTCCCTTGTTCCTGGAGTATTTGTCAATTCTGAATTTGTCAGACGCGCAACAGCAACTCGCAATGTGTGTGCACATCCTCGAAGCACTGAACGAACGCCTTGCAACGAAACAAAGTCCCTATACTGCCGTTTTTGCGGCCTTGGTTAGCTTGGCAAATGTAAAGCCGGATGCGGATCAATTGTCAAAGCTGATGTCCGAGACCATTGACGATCCTGATGATTTGGCGGCCATTGATCAAAATTGGGAGGAAGCGGCGGTGACTTTTCGACCGCAACAGCAAAGTTGTTCACCTTCTGCCCATCGTTCAGCATTTCCCGTGGAATTTGAATCCCGAACAAAAATCTAGAGAGCCTGCAAAGACAAATGAGCAACTACATTAACTTTTTACTATTTGGCATTTATCCTTATATTGCCATGGTGGTCTTTGTTTCCGTGAGTATTGCCCGATTCAATCGCGAGCAGTACACTTGGCGAAGCGGATCCAGCCAGTTGCTTCGCAAGCGACAACTGGCGTTGGGAAGCAATTTGTTTCATTTCGGAATTCTGATTGTTTTTTTGGGACATCTGGTCGGGCTTCTGACTCCGATCCAATTATTCGAAGTGATGGGGATTTCGCATACAGCAAAACAAATCATGGCTATTGTTGTAGGCGGAATAGCCGGAATAGCCTGTTTCATTGGGTTGATAGTGTTAATTCACCGGCGTTTGGCTGATCCAAGGATTCGAAAAAATAGTTCCAAATCAGATATTTTCGTATTGTTTCTGCTTCTCGTTCAACTCACGATCGGACTGGTCACAATATTCATTTCACTGGAACATCTGGACGGCGAAGAAATGGTTCGATTTATGACTTGGGCACAGATGCTTGCAACTTTTCAAGCTGGTGCCGCAGAATATGTGCTGGACGCACACCCCTTGTTCAAACTTCATTTGTTTCTTGGCCTAACTGTTTTTCTGGTATTTCCTTTTACCAGACTTGTTCATGTATGGAGCGCACCTATCTGGTATCTTGGTAGACGCGGCTATCAAATTGTTCGCACCCGAAGCGGACGATTTACGATGCACTGATGCAAACTGACGCGAGTGCGGCAGAACATGGCTTTCAGTATTCGCGTAAACGACGAGGTGATATCAGAAGAAGCCATATTGGAGGAGATGCAATATCACCCTTCTGCTGAGCTACCAAGGAAACAAGCCGCAGATGCACTTGTCATACGCAGTCTTCTCTTGCAAGAAGCAAGACGGCTGAAAATTGAAGCGACACCGATTCAATTTGGCAAAGGTCGCAAGGAAGTTCCGGAAGAAGCACTTGTCAGAACATTACTGGAATCACGTGTGTCAGTTGAACCGCCTGGCGAAGTGACTTGCCGCGGATATTACGAAACCCACCGGGACCGGTTTTTCTCCCCGGTATTGTATGAACCAAGGCATATTTTGTACGCCGCCAAGATGGAAAATACTGACGAGATTCAATCAGCAACGCGCAGGGCAATATCTGCAATTGAAATTCTCAGTCGCGACCCCGGTAAATTCGACGAAATTGCCCGCACTGAATCAGACTGCACGTCCAGGGAAAATAACGGATTCCTTGGTCAACTTGGTCCCGGTGACACGGTACCTGAATTTGAATCTGCGCTGGTGGACCTTGAAGAAGGACAAATCTACAATGAGCCTGTGTTTACCCGCTACGGAGTTCATGTGATACGTTTGGACCATCGCATTGATGGCAAGCAATTGCCGTTTCATAGTGTGCATCAACGCATCGCGGATTACTTGTCGGAAAAAGAGTGGCGACACAAGTTTCAGATATACTTGCGCGCCTTGATTGACAAAGCGAAAATTGATGGGTGGGAACCTGACGAAAACTGAATCAAGTGACTAATCAAAATTCGTACAGAATGGCTTTCTTCTAAATCATCAATTCCTGCATATAGAAAGAATTGACAAAATTCTTGTTATTTGAAAAATCAGTTGTGTCGGACTTCTTTCGCCAACTCAATTCGTACTGACTTCATTATTTGCCATATTCTCCTGCAACGCCTTTGCCTTGTCTTCGTCATACCACCAGCGATTTGTCAGCACACCTATCGGAACGAGCTTGTCAGGTCTTGAATATTTGTCCCAATACAGAATTCTGTCTCCACGAATGTGCCAATGTGGTATTACAAAATGTTCCGAAAGCAACACACGGTCGAGTGCCCGGGTACGGGCAACCAACGATTCCCGGGTTGGTGCTTGTATGACCAACTCAATCAATTCGTCAATGACAGGATTTTTCAGTCCGGCATAGTTGCGCGAGCCGACTGTGTCAGCCGCGACCGATGACCAATACCCGCGTTGTTCATTCCCGGGGGAATTCGATTGACCCCATCCGGAGACAATCATGTCAAAATCAAATTCTCGCAATCGATTGATATATTGCGTTTGATCAACCAATCGAACGTTCGCTTCGATTCCCAATCGCTGAAGGTTGCGCTGAAAAGGCAGGACAATTCGTTCGAATGCAGGCGAGACCAGCAATATTTCAAATTCCATGGGTTCTCCGGTTTCCACATTGACAAGCTTCAGATCACGGATCTCCCAACCGGCTTCAGCCAACAGCTGGATGGCGGTTCTGAGATTTTCACGCGGCGAACCACTGCCGTCTGTTTCTGGTGCCTTGTAAGTACCGCCGAACACTTCGGAAGGGAGCTGACTCCTGTATTTCTCAAGAATTTCCAACTCTTCACCTTCCGGTTCTCTTTGCGCGGCCAACTCGGAATTGGAGAAGAAACTCTCCGTACGGCTATACAAGCCAAAAAAGAGATTGCGATTGGTCCACTCAAAATCAAGAGCATAATCCAGGGCCATCCGTACTTTCTTGTTCTGAAAATACGGCCGGCGCAAATTCATCACGAAAGCTTGCATGCCGGTCGGTCGCTGATGCAAAACAAACTCCTTTTTCAACCAACCATTACCGACTGCCGGAACTTCGTAGTCAGTCGCCCATGCCTTGGCCTGATTTTCACTTCTGAAATCCAAATCGCCCGATTTCAAAGCGAGGCGTATAACCGTATCGTCGCGATAAAAATCGGTCCTGATTTCATCCAGATTATTGTGGCCAATTTGAGCAGGCAAATTTTGACCCCAATAGTCTTTGACGCGTTCTTGCACAATATAACGACCCGGTTCAAATTCCTTGATTCGATACGGACCGCTTCCGAGCGGCGGTTCCAGCGTGGTTTTTTGGAATTCCCGACCTTCCCAATAATGCTTCGGCAGGATCGGGACTTGCCCCATAATCAGCGGCAGTTCCCGGTTTTCCTTTTCATCGAATGAAAACTTGACCCGCAAGTCTCCCAGTTTTTCGACATTGGAAACATTTCGATAATAGAACTTGAAAAACGACCGGCCTTTGGTGATGAGTGTATTGAACGACCACACAACATCATCTGCCGTAATCGGCTTGCCGTCATGCCACCGGGCTTCCGGTCGCAAATTAAAAATTACCCAGGAACGATCGTCCGGCACTTCCAATGATTCAGCAATCAAACCGTACTCGGTAAATGGTTCATCAGCACTGGCAGTTAACAAAGTCTCCGTGGAACCCGTGCCTGCTGCATTGCCGAGGTCAATCCAGGTGTTGAAACTGTCAAAGGTTCCTCTTACACCTCGTCGCATTGACCCGCCTTTTGGTGCCTTTGGGTTCACATAGTCGAAATGCTTGAAGTCCGGGCCATATTTCGGTTCACCATGCATTGCGATTCCATGCACCGGTTCTGCCGGATAAACGGAATCAATTGTTCCCGATACCAAAATCAGTGTTGCGACCAAATACGATGCCGCGATAAATTTTGTGTTTTTTTTCATTCGTAGTCTCGTCGCCGATTCAAGCAATGTTTTTTGACAGTGTTGATGCAATTACCGGATTGGAAATCCAGCAATTTCGAACATGATTTATTCTACTTTCTTTTGTGCCACTTGGAAACAAAGTCTCCACCAGTTGGTGCTGGCATTGATCGTTCGCGAGTCCATCCGCCGGCAAATGGAAGCCAGTCAAATGATCCTTTGGAACGGCCAGCGATGTACAGTGCGCGCGACCAGAAACGACTGGCGAGTCGGTAGATGGACGGATGTTCTGACATGAACCCCCAAAGTGCCAGTCCAATGCGAGATATATGATCAATCAAACCGCGCTCAAAAATTTGCCGCCTTAACTCCCTCAGCAATTTTGGGAGTGGAATTTTTACCGGACAAACTTCCTCGCAACGCCCATTCAGCGTACAGGCGTTCGGCAGATTTGCGGCATGTTGCAAGCCAACCAGAAGTGGAGTCCACACGGACCCCATAGGACCAGGATAAACCCAACCGTACGCATGTCCGCCAATTGACTGATAAACGGGACAGTGGTTCATGCATGCTCCGCATCGAATACAGCGAAGCATCTCCCGGAACTCTCCCTTCAGCATTTCTGTTCGGCCATTGTCCAGCAATACAACATGAAATTCTTCCGCACCGTCCTGTTCGCCATCACGCTTTGGGCCGCTATACAAGCTTGTATAGGATGACATTTCCTGACCAGTAGCGCTTCGACCCAGCAATCGAAGAAAAACTCCCAGTTCCTGAAAAGACGGAATTACCTTTTCAATAGATGCTGTTACAATTTGCACCTTGGGCAATGTACTCGTCAAATCGCCGTTTCCCTCGTTGGTTACGAGCACAGTTGCACCCGCATCGGCAACCAGAAAATTTGCGCCGATAATTCCGGCATCCGCGCGAACGAACGCCTCCCGAAGCACAGTTCGGGCTTCATTGACAATGGTTGCCACCTCTTCCACACGTTTATTCATGCCATGTTTGGCATGATGCTCAAAGAACAACTCGGTAATTTGATTGCGCGTTTTATGAATTGCCGGAGCGATAATATGGCTTGGATTTTCATTCGCTAGCTGAATGATGTATTCCCCCAAATCTGTCTCGATGACTTCCATGCCATTTTTTTCCAAAGCAGAGTTCAAGTCGATTTCTTCACCAATCATTGACTTGCCTTTGGCTACATGTTTGACTTCGGCTTGCTGGCAGATTTCGAGAATGATGTCCACTGCCTCTTCCGGTGTGCTGGCCCAGTGTACCTGGCCACCGACTTCAGTGACGCTTTGTGCGTACTTCTCCAAATAATGGTCCAGATTGTCGAGTACATGGTTTTTGATTTCGACAGCTTGATTACGTAGTGATTCAAATTCTGGTAATTCATTGACGGCAGTTGCGCGCTTGTCCACAAAGCCACCGTGCGCGATTTGCATTGCTGACTGCAGTTCCTGATTTCGCAGAGCAATTCGGGCGTTGGATTTGAATTGTTGAGAAGTAATTTCCATTTATTTCCCTGCTACACCAATTGGCTTGGATTTTCCGTGGCCGGCCAATATCTCGGCAATATGAAAAACCTTTACTTGACTCTTTCGTCGTCGAAGCGTACCGGCGATGTTCATCAAGCACCCCAGGTCACCGCCAAGCAGAGTATCTGCGCCACTTTGTTCAACATTGTCGGCCTTGTCTTGTGCCATTTTGGATGAAATTTCCGGAAATTTGACGCAAAATGTGCCACCAAACCCGCAACAAGTCCGGGAATCTTTGAACTCGCTGAACTTCAATCCTTCAACCTGAGCCAACAGATTTCTGGGTTGCTGTTCTACACCCAGTTCTCGCAATCCCGAGCAGGAATCGTGATACGTACAATGTCCATCATAGGAAGCGGTGACGTTTGCACTTGCTACGTTTTCCAGAAAATCAGTGATTTCGAATGCGCGTGATGCGAGTGATTGACATTTTTTCTGTTGTTCCGGACTGTTGTGGAACAACTCCGGAAAGTGCACTTTCAAAACGGCCGTGCAGGACCCCGATGGTGCAACGACATAATCATAGGATTCAAACACTTTGATTATTTTTTTGGCAATACGGCGCGCACCTGCATAGGAGCCATTATTGACCAACGGTTGACCACAACAGGTTTGAGCCTTTGGAACATCCACCTTGTAGCCAGCGTCCTCAAGCAGTTTCGCAGTAGCAAATCCAACCTCGGGCCTGAAAATGTCAACCAAGCAAGTCGCAAACAGTCCAACTGTTTTTTTCGGTACTTTATCAGTGCTTGCCACTACAACTTCTTTGCTTGAAAATTAATGAAGTTGATTATACAGTTTTTTACGGAACAAGTAGCCAAAGGCACTATGGCTGTGGCTACTATTTGAACCCGCAGTCTGATTATGCTCATGTGTAGTCGAAGCATTGGGCAACCTCGACTGCATATCTACACAACCTGAATGCGGTTGACCTACACCGGGCAGGAGTTCAACGACTCGACTTGCTTGCTAATGGTCGAGTCCAGTTCATCGCGCAACATGTGCAACGCGGCAGAATAGTGCGACATTAATTTGCTGTACGATTGAAGCTCTTTTGGAAGAACTTTTGTATATTCACCCCACAATTCTTCCGCGGAGTGAACTTTTGGCACAAGCAAAGCTGAAAATTTGTTTTCGGCTGTCAAAGGATAATCTTGAAGTTCAAGTGGTCTTTGGCGTTTGTTTAATCGCTCTGCCAGTTGATTTGCAATTTCCTCAATATCCACACTTTCAACATTGTCCTCTAAATCCAATACTTTAAATTTGGTTGCTTTCTTGCCATTTATCACGACACCATTCATACCAAGGGTCAACAATCCGCGTTGCTCTCCAAAACGAAGTGCTAATAGTGCGACGTCACCGCAAGCGGCTTGTCTGGCAGTTTCACCGTATTCGTATGGGGAATCAACATCATGTTCTCTGCATTCTCGATTTATGCTGTCCATGGTTAGCAAAGGAACTATTTTTCCGTCTGACTCCAAGTCTTTAGTCCACCCTGGTGGAGATGGTAGCTTTTGGTTCATCAAATCAATCGTCGTAATATTTGAGATATCGCTTCCACCTCCGACCTTAACCGGACCGATTTCAACAACATTCTCAACAAATCGCGTAAACTGTTCTGGCGTTAAAGCGGGGTTAGCGAAATATAGCAAATTGAGAATTGCTATTACGCTAGGCATAGTTACAAGTTCATCACTTGAATCAAAAAGGTTTAATGATGAATGATCACCTTTATAATCTATTTGAGATTTTGAAATGTCTTTATTGAAACTGGATTCATATGGTCTACATTGAAGATTAACATTTGCACTGAAACACATTCTTGCCATAATCGTCAGTGCGCGACTGATTAAATCTTTATGTGGCATGTTTTTAGGACGAACTTCAGAACCGCAAATCAATTTGACAATCAGTTTGCTAAGTAAAAAGTCAACCGTACCGGATCGACTATGCTCTCCGACATCAAGGGCATATTTAAGTTGCTTTACTACATATTCAGGTGAATTTGCGATTCTTTGAAACAATGCACCATTTTGATCATAGTTAACATCTAGCAGTACAGCTCGCATTCGCGTATTTTGTTTCTTGCACAGTTGATCCAACAACTTGAATACATTCTTGTTGTTAGCGAATTGTTGTATTTCAACAGTAAGACGATTTGCTTTTTCGCAGTCCTTTTTTCCTGAGCAACAGAGCATACTTGACACGGTCGAAAAAATAAATTCAGGTTCTTTCAGGTAATTTTCCATTTTCAATTGATTTTGAAGTTGCATTGCGGCCTCCGGCCAGTTTTTTCTGATATACTCGTACTCCAACGTCGAGCACGATGATTTTTCTAGAATAATCTTCATTTTTACGTTTAAATCCATGATAGACTCGGCGATTTATTCGGGGATAGTGGCATCGTTCTGATACGAGCAGAATTCTACAATTTCATTGAGCAATCGCCGGTCGTTGATATAGTGCTTGGATGCTACACGGTAGATTAATCCGTACGGCATGTCTATTCGGTACTCTCTTTCTCCAGTCCCCGGTATGCGTCTGTCAGCGCTTCGACTATCTCGGCGCGTGTCTCGGTGAATACCACGACCGCGCCGCGCTCGAATACGCAATACACGCAGTACCAGTCATCTTCGGTGAGGACTGCTGTGGCACGATAATGACGACCATTGATGTAGAGCGTCAGATAACAATCCTTGACTGGCTTTCCTGAGAGGGTATTATGCAAGTGCATCAAACGGAGCATGGCATCGACGCCACTCAGGCCGCGGTGGTTTACGTCCTGATCATGTAGCAAGAATAGGCCATACGCCACCGCAATCGCAAATATCGTATATACCATGGCGATAGTATCAATCGTCATCATAGCAATTCGCATATAGTCTGGTCGTAGTCATTCCTTATAGTGCGCAAAGCATCTGTATAGTAGGATACCAGTTTGCTGTACGATTGGAATCTGTTTGGAAGTACACCTGAAAATAAATTCCACAAATCATGGGAAGTTCCTTTCGGAATGATCAAACTGTTCAAATGATCAATTTGCAATGGATAATTGTCTTTTGGCAAAGACAGTGATTGACGACGATTTAACTGTGCTACTAGATTATCAGAAGCATTCTTGATTTTGGAAGTGGGTTTTGCATTGCCCGGCCCTTTCAGTTCTCCAATATCAAACTTCAATTGTTTTTTTGACTTTTTATGCATATTCAGCATAAGTGTCGCACGAGCCTTATTGAAGCGAAGTGAGAACAGTGCAATATCGCCACTAGCAGCTTCTATAATGTAGTCCATGTCCGTTTCCAGACAGTTCTTATTCTCCTTGCCTTCCTGCAATATGCACTTTGTACTCAACAAAGGCACAATTTGTCCTTGCAAACCCATTTCACTATCCCAACCAGGTGGTGCAGGCCAAGTGAGATTCTTTATATCCATTTGTATTACTCCGTTGCCACACACATTCCCACCACGATCGCGATATCTTCGATAGTTCCTGTATGAAAAGACATTGTCATCAACATGCTTCGCAAATCGTGCAAGTTGATATGGTGTCGGAACAGGCTTGTTTGTATAGAGCATTTTCAGTATGGAAAGTGTACCTGCATAAAACTCGTGATTGTAACTTGGTGTAAACGTCTCGCATTGTGCTTGATAATTCAACGCGAAGCAAGTAAGTGAGACAACTTCCAATGCTCTATAAAAGACTCTGAAATTGGGAACATCACGAGGATCAATATCCGTACCAGCCAGAACGGCAACCATTAACTTGCCTAATAAATGATCAATTGAACCAGATTGCAAATAATTTGCATTATTCGTAGCATATACAAGCTGTTCCTTGGCATAACGAGGCGCATTTGCGATTCTTTGAAACAGTTCACCTTTTTCGTCATAATTTACGTCAAGCAAAATTGCCCTATGTAGCATGTCTTTTTTGTTGTCCGCCTTGCCTAGCAATTTGGAAATAACACTACATTCCGCGTAACGCGGCATCTCTTTGGCAAAGTATTGTGCTTTCTTGCAATCTTCCAAACCAGAGCAACAGAGCATTTTTGATACAGTAGGTACAATGGTATCCGGATTGTTGGCAATATGTAGAAAGGGCACTAGAGATTTATGTTGACTCATTAAATTCACTGCCGCCCAGGGCCAGTTTTTAGTGAAGTTCTCACCCTCGTAATTCGCGTCTGAAATAATTTTTGAGTGGTCTTTCATTTGAATGTTGCTTGCTGTATTCGAAAATAATTCGTATAGAAAAGTCATAATAGTGTGCAAATTTATACTTGAGAATTTTTTAAAAATCAAGAGCTGAAAATTTTGTATGACTGAAATTGTCGTATTATGACGAAGATCTCTGTTTTTCAAGAGCTGTATACAACAAAAGACGGTGATGTATCTGTCTCATCCGTCTGTGTGTAGGTCCTGCTGTAGTATGGAGAACAGTAATTGTTAGCCAAATGCGAGTAGGTGAGTTCCAACAGTTCGCTGATAACAAGGTAGCATCATCAGCTATGGGAGGGGTTGATGAAATACATCGCTTGGCTAGAATGCCAGCCGTACTTCTGTGGGCATGACCCCGGAGTGAAGTGAGTCAGTCAATATAAAGGGGGAACCTGTGCCGCTTGTTCGTATACCAATAAGATACTAAAGTAGCAAAAATTTTGGTGTAGGTGCAGATTACCGGCAATAAGTGCTTTTCGGTCCTGAGCAAGGCGGGTGACCATGCATCAGCGATGTCACAGACATGAAAAGGAACAGCATCCTCTGAGTCTAGAGAAATCATGGGTCCTGTTGTCACAAAGGAACATTCCCCACACAGTCGGTGAAATCTATGGTTGCAGAGATTTCTTGTGCACGTGGTGAAACACATGCGGCTTGGTTCAGGATGGAACTTCCGGAACAATTACGCCTTCATGCCTGAACCGACAATAGCGGTAGAGACTTGCTTACCCACTCGCATTTGGCTTGAAATACTCTTCAATCACTTTGCGCGCCAAATACGCTGGCTTGACACGCCACTTTTTCTTGTTGACTATGACTGTTGCGACAGCAATCTTTTCCGAGCCCGAATCACCGTATCCGACGAACCATTCCGTTCTGCCTTTGGGATTCAGCCCTGTCAATGAGCCGGTTTTTCCACCAACATCCAAGGACTTGTAGTTGCCGCGGAAAAACCCCTTGAATGATTTTCTCGCTGAACCTTTGCGAACAGTTGCGCGCATCAAGACTTTCATATCATTGGCAACCTCATTGCTGACAACTCTTGTAGAACTGTTTTTCCTGTTATACAGAAGGGGGCCATGAGACAAGAACGCGTTCTTTACAATTCGGGGTTCAGGCATGATGCCATTGTTGACGATCGCTGAAGCAACCAATGCCGCATGTAGCGGACTCATCGTCGTAGATTTTGTATACCCCGAAGCGGTTTCAGCAACTGCCCAGTCGTTGTTATGTTCGAAATTGGTTTTACTGGGCGCAAATTGTAAATCGTAGCTCAACGGCCGATTAAACCCGAACTGGTTGGCATAGTCATTCAAAGTTGATCCGCCAACCTGAAATACGCCCATTTTTCCAAAGACAGTGTTGATTGATGACGCGAACGCTTGACGCAGGTCTACCGTCTGTGTCCACTTGTTATCTTTGTGTCGGAGCACATTCTTCTTGTACAGAGATGTTTTTTTGCCGTTGTACTTGTACAGTGTCTTCGGGGTTGCGATACCTTGGTCAATTGCCGCAACAGCGGTGATGATCTTGAATATTGAAGCGGCCGGAAACTCCGAATGCAGTGCAAGATTTTGATATTCGTCCTGATTTCGTACAAAGCTGGTCATCAAGAGGATGTCCCCGGTTTCAGGCTTCATTGCTACGACGGCCGCATAGTCCGGCTTGTATCGAGTTAGCAATCCATCCACATAATCGGTCAGCTCGGGTTGCATGGTGTAATTGACTATCGCTTCGTACTCTGCCTCGCCGACTTGCAGTCCGACATTCTGGGGAAATTCGTTGCTACGAACTTTTGGAGTAATGGAATCCGCAAGGTGTTGTGCCTTGACTCCCCAGACGTTCTTGGAATACCGGTCTGTTTCAGCAGTTGTATACGGGTAGAACACCAATACTGAAACTACGCTGAGACAAACAAGGAACCTGAAGACAAATGAGACAAGTGATTGTCTCGGAAGATGTTCATACATGCTGAAATCTTCATTTTCCGCAGTGTTTCCGTGACTGTGACCAAGTGCCGAAGCAACATGCGGCTTGACCCCATGTGCAAGGTATTTTGTGCTGTTTGAACGATTATTGTGCATTTCCAAAGCAACCAATTGTAAAAAAGTCAATTTATTGGTTCAATATTTTACCACATTTTTTATACTGAAATCATATAGATACACAAACTATTGGAACTAATACTGTAAGTATCGCCTGTAAACTTGACCTGCAAAGCACGCGATTGAGTCGCCCAACGGAAACAAACCGGGTCAAATGTCGCAATTTAGCAAGAACAGGATACTACCGTCCAAAAATCGGATTGAAACTGATTCATCAGTCGTTCGCACCGCAACTGGACTATCCGAATTTCTGCTGATCTCGAGTGCGTCTCGCACATGAAACTTGCGGTCCTGTACTTGAAGGGAAATCGGCAAATTCATGTTTGCGTAGGCACGCACAAAATCAAAGCAAACTTGCGCTTTTGAATCTGAACTGATTGTATAGTCGTCGGGGCAGGGATTTGGAAACCAGGCGGCGTTTGGTGTTTCGGATTGACAATATGGAGTCAGGTCCGGCGTTCTTTCTACTAGATCTTTCAGAACATCAACTGCAGGTCGAAGCAGTTGATGTTCAATTTCGGACAAGTGTGCACCGGTTGAATACGGGACACTCACAACGGAGTACAGGTCGCCGGCATCAAACACACTTGTGATCTGATGCAGTGAAACACCCGTATTTGTTTCTCCAAGTCGGAGTTGCCAAAATATTGGGTCAGGGCCCCGGTAGGCGGGAAGTTTTGACGGATGGACATTAATACAGGTGCGGCCGGCAAGAGAGATGACTTCGTCATCCAATTTTCGGGGATAGCAGGCCGTAACAAAGAATTCAGCCTGTTGCCGGTGCAGAAATTCTATGAGGGATGCCTGAGTATCCTTGGCAAAAAATACTGGAATTCCGTTGCGATTGCACAAAACTTCAATCGGAGTCGAAGCATCCCGACTTACTGGAATCACCAGGCTTGTGTTTTGATTTGGTGCAGGGCCATAACCTGAAATAACAAGACCTGTTACATTCAATCCCACTTCCAGCATTTGCTCCAGAACCACGCGAGTGAAATTACTGAAAGTGCCGAACAGAACAATTGCGGGTGAAATCATCGCACTGGCTGTTAGTAAATCGGTTGAATTGTCAATTCAGGAAAGGTACCTTCATTCCGCTTTGTACTCCGGGTCGATTTCCAATTTGATCAAACCACCGCTTGACATCGGGGTAGTCCTCCAAATCCAGGCTTTGCCACTCAAAACGCGCCACCCACGGATAGATGGCCATATCTGCAATCGAATAATCGCCCGCAACGAATTCATGCTGTTTCAACTGATCATCAAGAGTTTGATAGGCGCGGACGGTTGCTTGATCAAACCGGTCAATTGCGTACGGTACCTTGGTATTTGCGAATTTTCGAAAATGGTGAAGTTGACCCAACATCGGACCAAAACTGCCCATTTGCCACATGAGCCATTGAACAATCAATGAACGACTTCTGGTGTTTTCGCCAAAAAACAGACCGGTCTTTTCAGCGAGATGAATCAGTATTGCCCCGGATTCAAATACCGAAATCGGTTTGCCGTCTGCACCATCAGGGTCAACAATGGCAGGTATTTTGCTACTGGGACTGATTTTTCGGAAAGCATCGGAAAATTGTTCATCTTTCCCGATGTTAATTGGATGTACATCGTAGCTGAGCCGCATTTCCTCAAGTGCGATTGAAACCTTGCGACCATTGGGAGTTCCCCAAGTGTATAGCTGGATTCTGTTGGTGTCTTTGGTCATATCATTGGCCTTCAGTTTTTGACAAACAGTTTTCGCGGGTAATTGGCAAGAAGTTCAGGTCCGTCACGACGCACGATAAAACTTTCTGTTACTTCCAGTCCCCAATCTTCTTCCCAGATTGCTGTCATGAAATGAAAAGTCATGTTTTCCTTGAGCTCTGAACGGTCCCCCGGTCGAAAGCTGATGGTACGTTCGCCCCAATCCGGAGGGTAGCTGACACCGATTGGATAACCGACTCTGGATTCTTTTTCCATTCCGTGCTTCTTCAATACGCGATGAAATGCGTTGGCCACATCTTCTGCAACATTGCCAGGCATGGCTTGTTCCAGTCCGGCACTCATGCCTTCCTGAACGGCCTGTTCAGCATTCAGAAAATTCTTTGGCGGCTTCCCCAAATAAATGGTGCGACAAAGAGGGCAGTGATAGCGTCGATGACAACCGGCAATTTCAAAAAAAGTTCCTTCATTCGACTTAAGTGGCCGATCATCCCATGTCAAATGGGCTGCCGATGCGTCAGCTCCTGATGGTACCATCGGTGCAATCGCCGGATAGTCACCGCCATGTCCGTCTGCGCCTGCAATGGCGGCACTGTAAATTTCTGCGACCAAATCATTTTTTCTCATTCCCGGTTCGATTCTCTCAAAAATTCTTCGGTGCATTTCTTCAACAATTCGACCGGCGCGCTTCATGTACACGAGTTCCTGTTCGGACTTGACAGTACGTTGCCAATTCACAAGACCGGTTGCATCCTGGAACTTTGCATCAGGCAAGCCGTTCTGAAGTGATTGAAACGTAGCGGCGGAAAAATAGTAGTTGTCCATTTCCACGCCGATTCGACAGTTGCCCCATCCCTTGTCATTGACAATTTGTGCCAGCAAGTCCATCGGATGTCGTTCAGGTGTCTGAACATAGATATCCGGATATGGAATAATTCTGTCGTCGGACATGTAAACAGTCCTCACGGCGCCCTTCGCATCCATTGCCCGTCCGTACCAAATAGGTTCGCCGGACTGAGTGACCAGTACGCATTGATGCGTGTAGAACGACCAGCCATCGTAGCCTGTCAACCAGTTCATATTCGACGGGTCAACAACAATGAGAAGCTCAATTCCTGAGGCTTCCATGGCCGTACGGGTTTTATCCAGTCGGCTATTGAATTCTTCAATCGAAAAGTTTAGATTCTCTGCCATCCAATTACAACTCCATACTTTGTTATTCCTTTGTCAGTCGCAGCAACCCTTGCAATTGTCCGCCGTCACTGGTGAAATACATTTCCCCGGTGGGTGCAATGGCAACATCCGCCGGACGCGCCCATCTTTGTCCGTCTTTCAACTGAAAGCCGGTCACGACCGACTCAACTCCGGTTGCTTCACCGTTTTCAAATCTCACCATGACAATAGCCGGCGGCCGTCGCGTCGCGGGTTCGCCGCTGAAAGTTCCATCCGGCAATGTACCCCAGGAACCGTGCAATGCGACAATTGCGTTGAGTTCGAATTCCTTGTCCATTGCATTTTGTGGAACAAATGTCAAACCCAACGGGGCATTGCGCGAGGGGAATAATGCAACCGGCAAACTTACCTGGTCTATCCCGTATGGCGGATCGGAATCAGCGCATGGATCTCGCCGCAACTTTGAGCCGTCAAATTGAAACCATGGCATTCCGTGAAATGAACCGGGGAGCAACTTGGAAAAGTACTCCGGTGGTTGTTCAAACCCCCAATGGTCTGGCCCGTTGTTGGCCGCATACATGATTCCGGTTGTTGGATGCCAGTCGAAATCAACCGGATTTCTGAGTCCGGTTGCAAAGGGTAGCCAGCGCGGGTTCTCTGTCGACTCGTCCAGCTGCATGACTCCGCCGCGACGATTTCCAAATCGGTAGGAATCCGACAAGAACTGGTCGCTGCAATTGCCGCTGATGCCGATACTTACGTAAATATTATTGTCAGGGCCTACACCGACAGTTCTCGAACTGTGACCAAAGCCGCCCGGAATTCTGGCAACAAGTTTTGTCTCTCCCGATACAAATTTGCTTGATTTCGCATCATAGGTGGATTTGTAAAGGCCGCCGGTCGTGGCAATGAACAATTCTTCTCCCCGAATGGCGACACTGTGCGGATACCCTTCCATCTGAACGAAATTGTCCAGAGTATTGTAAGGGGGCTTGAACCGGTAGATATAGAATTGCGAGCCAATGAGCATATCGCCGTTGGGCGCGAATGAAATCATTCTGGGTCGACGCAAGTCACTGTTGACGACTTCAAGCTTGTAGCCGACCGGCACCATCAGCGACACTTCACCCATATCCGGGTCCTGAATTTTTTGCTCCTTCAATTTCAGGTCTGCAACGGTTGCCGTCGACAGAAAAATACAGATGAATGCAATAATTTTGAAACTGAAATATTTCATGGCAAGTTATGACAATAAAATTTCTTTGGCTTGATTAATTCTTGCAGCAACCCAGGTAGAGCCACCGCGGTCCGGGTGATTGCGTTGCATCATGACACGATGGGCTTCAATGATTTCTTCCCGTGTTGCACCTTCTTCCAAACCGAGAACCTGCAGGGCTTCAGCGAATGACATGTCGCTGGACGCACCTTCGGGAGCTTCGCTTTCTGTATGGGTATTTACGTATTCTTCCCATTCATCCGTTCTCATCCGGTCCAGATAGGTTTGCAGTATGGAAGCTGATTGCTCATCTCTGCGATTGCATTCTTGCAACAGTTCTGCAAGTTCTTCAATGCTCAGGCTGTCTAGCGTTTGACCTTGATGTTTCCCCGTCAAAACCGTGCCTGTAACGTCCCCGGTATCATGGTTGAGTGTCATTTCAAAGTACTTGGTGCGAATGTCCGATGTTTGTCCCGGTTTGGCACCTTGCACCGGGCCGGTCCACGATTTGAACATGTTATAGGCACTTCGCAACATAATGATCCTTTGTATCCAGGGTATGGCCACGGCCGCCAAAGCAAACAACGCGTGCAACTTGCCGGTGAAAACCAGAAACAAAAGAATTGCGCCGGCAATGTAGAGTGCTGCAAGTTTCATGTACTTGGCCTGTTGAACGGGTGACACTCGTCCCAAGCGGGCAA
This sequence comes from Arenicellales bacterium, assembly GCA_965200765.1. Taxonomy (GTDB): domain Bacteria; phylum Pseudomonadota; class Gammaproteobacteria; order Arenicellales; family JAJDZL01. The sequence goes on along the minus strand of OZ241380.1, from coordinate 2,759,634 downwards.
CAAACCACATTACGCCGACAAGTACTATGATTGCAATGAAGATGCGGATCATTTCCGGCCTTTCATCTGATGGGTCAGTTGCGCGACAACGCCGCGATTTTTCTTGCCCAGGTCTTCCAATGCCTTGCGCCCACCGGAAGCATAAACCGCTACTGCGGTAAGCAAGTCTTTGAGTTGTTGCGCACTAGATGCGTCGAAACGGCAATAAGCACCGCCACTGAGCGTTGCAATTTGCCTGAATGCCTGCTCGGCTACCGGATTGTAGCCTTCGTGAAAAACAAATGCCGGTAATCCGATAATCCCCATCTTGCCAGCTTTGTCGGCCAGCACATCCACATTTTCTTCCACGGCATCGCCAACAAATACCAGCGCATTGACACGGGTGCCACTGCTTTCGCGAATTGCGTGATCAAGCAAACGGGAGATTTGCGTCAGGCCACCTACGCATTTGGTGCCAGTCATAATGGGTAGCAGCTGGGCAGATGCACTGGTCCAGGAACTGGCAAAGAATTCGTGAAATCCCCGGTAATAGCAAAGTTGGATGTTCAGTCCGCCATGTGCGGCGGCCGCCGAAAACATTTCGGACTGGATATGGCAGGCCGTATCCCACATTGGTTCGCGGCTGGCAGTGGCATCCATGCCGAAAATCAATCGGCCGCGGGTGCCAGTCGAAGACGGTCGCGGTGCGAGTGCAACCTTCTGCAGAAATTCATCGACTTCCGTACTGGTTGAGGGGCGTTTTTGAATATCGCGGGATTGTGGCATTGATCCGGGTGGATTGAAATGAACGAATACTACTCAACTGTTGCATTAGCAGTATTCAGGGTCTTTTCGATAATTTCGCTTAAATTCACCGAAAGAGATCGAGTTGCGATCCGGTTCAGTCGTGCAAGCATGGTGGCGCGTAACTGCGGATAGAGCTTGCGAATGTCGGAAAATGTCGTCGCAAGACGGGCAGCAAGCTGAGGGTTGGATGAATCGAGTTCCAGAACCAATTTGGTCAGCAGATCATATCCGGAGCCATCCGGGTTATGAAAGCAATACGGATTTGCACCACAAAAACTACCAATCAGCGCATACACCCGATTGGGTACGTTGATGGTGAACGATTCATGTTGAGTCAGTTGTTCCACGACACTCAGGGTATCGTCGCGACTGGCGGTCGCCTGAATACGAAACCACTTGTCAATGACGAGTGAGTCCTGCCGCCACTTTGTATAGAACGAATCCAGCGCATTGTTCTTCTGCCCACTATCAGAATTTACGATTGCACCCAGTGCGGCAATTTCGTCGGTCATGTTTGAACTGGACGTAAACTGCCGGTATGCAAGATCCCAGGCTTGCGAATTGTTATTTTGGTTCAGGTACTTCAGGCATAAATTCCTCAGGCTCCGGGCCGCGGCCACTTTGGGGTCATACGCTGTTTTTCTTTTCGGCACCGGTTGTTGATACAAATTTGTGAACTCGCTGGTAAACTGACTGGCAAGAGTTGTTACAAGTTGCTTCCTTGCTTTGTGAATCGCCGCCGGGTCGATCACATCCATTGTTTGAGCGACCGACAATTCGGATGGCAACGTTAACAATAGTGCCTTGTATTCCAGGTCATCGATCTTGGCGAGCAATACAGATTGGAATGCGCTGGTGAATTGTTCATCCACCTCGGCAGATGTGTTGTCGCCTTCTGATTGGATCAATTGCTGAATTTGCTTGATTGCGATGCGTTGCATTGCCTCCCAGCGAGAACAGGCATCGTCGTCATGTGCGACAATGAAATACAGTTCATCGTCTGCAAGATCCACGACTGTCTTTACAGGCGCGGAAAATCCTCGCAACAAGGAAGGTACCGGCATTTCATTTACATTATGAAAGACAAACGATTCCCGATTTTGCCTGAGTTCCAGCAACGTCTCCTGCCCGACTGAATCCGAACCGGGTTGCAAGTGAAGTGGCATCTTGTTGCCATTTTTCCCCAGCAGGGCAACTGCAATCGGTACATGCAACGGCTTGGACGCGGCAACAGAATCATCGTTGCCTGCACATATTTGGTCAACTGTAATCGTGTAGGTCTTTTGCGCCGCATCGTAAGAACGCTCAAACATCAGGGCTGGCGTGCCGAAACGCTTGTACCAGCGGCGAAACTGTTGCAGATCAATACCGCTGGCTGTTTCCAGCGCGGCAACAAACTCTTCAATTGTTACTGCCTGACCGTCGTTTTGCTCAAAGTACAAGTCGGTACCACGCCGGAAATTTTCCGGGCCCAGCAAAACGCGCATCATGCGGATTAGCTCGGCACCTTTGTTGTAGACAGTCAGTGTATAGAAATTATCGATGGCCAAATAGGAATCAGGTTGAACCGGATGAGCGTTCGGGCCCTCGGCTTCGCGAAACTGATGAATCTTGATCATGTTCGCGTCGTAGATTCTTTTTACATCCGCAGAACCCATGTCCGAGCTGAATTGCTGGTCGCGAAATATCGTGAAGCCTTCTTTCAAACTCAGCTGGAACCAGTCGCGCACAGTAACCCGGTTGCCGGACCAGTTGTGAAAGTACTCATGCGCAATCACGCTTTCTATTGCTTCATAGTCCTGGTCGGTCGCACTTTCCGGCTTGGCATAGACGTATTTTGAATTGAAGATGTTCAAGCCCTTGTTTTCCATTGCGCCCATATTGAATTCATCCACTGCGACGAGCATGAAGCGATTCATGTCGTATTCGCGTCCATAGACTTCCTCGTCCCAGCGCATGGCATTTTTCAGGCAGTCCATGCCATGACCGCATTTGTGCAAATCCTGTTCAGGGGCATAGAACTGAAGCGCGACTCGTTTGCCGCTCCTTGTGATGAATTCATCATGCAGGACAGACAATTTTCCAGCAACAAGCGCGAACAGATAAGAAGGTTTTGGAAAAGGATCTTGCCAAACTGCAAAGTGGCGATTATCCGGCATCAAGCCTTCTTCCAGCAATTCACCATTCGACAACAGTACCGGAAAGTCGTTTTGGTCACTGACAACTTTTACGGTGTAGCGACTGAGTATGTCAGGACGGTCGGGCCAATAGGTGATACGTCTGAAACCTTCGGCCTCGCACTGTGTGCACAGAATGTTGCCGGACATATACAGTCCGGAGAATGTTTCATTGTTTTTTGGACGTATGGTGTTTACCACCCGAAGCGTGAAGCGGTCCGGGACATCGGGAATCAGCAACTGGTTGTCAATGAATTGATATTCGCTGTTCGACAGGACGTGATCATTGATTTGCAATTTGTTCAGTTCCAGATTTTCGCCGTCCAATCGCAGTGCTTCACCGTTGCCGGTTGCCGCTCGCTCGACTATTGACCTGGAGTGCACGACCGTACTGGCAGGGTTCAACTCAAATTCCAGTTCAACTTCCGGAATCAGAAAATTTGGCGGCTGATAGTCCGTCAGGTAGGTTCGTTGCATGATGAAATTCTGTGTGATCTGGCGATTGGTTACCAGGTTTGAATCCAGTGTTCCATAAAGCCTGAGCACCACTTGTCCATCGGTTCGCCGTACTGCAATTCATCGTTCAGTTGACGGTCGGCAGGATGCGCACCGTTTTTACCAAGCATATATCCTCCGGCCACAACCCATTTACTGAGCATTTCGCGAGTCACTTCGGGATGAAACTGAACCGCGTAAACATTGGACTTGTAGCGAAACGCCTGATTTGGACAGTGTTCGCCGGTAGCCAGCAACTCGCAATTCGACGGGAGTGTGAATCCTTCGCTGTGCCATTGATAAAAGTAAGCCGGTTCATCCAGAAAGCCATTCGAAAGCTCAGTGGGCTCGATACGAAAAAATCCGCTTTCTGTTCGGTTATTCTGCAAGCGAGATACTTCCCCGCCGAGGCATTTGGCCAGCATTTGTGACCCAAGGCAAATTCCAAGTACTGGCTGACCGGCTTCAATCCAATTGGAAAGCCACTCCAATTCTTCGGGGATATAAGGACTTTCGTCAGTATCATTTGCACTTTGGATACCGCCGTAGACCACCAGAGCATCGAATCCTTTCGGACCATCAGGTAGTGGAACCCCGCAGGCCGGATTTACATGGGTCAGTTCGACGTTGTTGCCTTGCAACCAGTGCTGAACCCGGTCATTACGCTCGCCAGGCATGTGGCGAAGCAGAATTGCTTTCTTTTTTGCCATAAAATTGCTTTGCCTTAGTTGGTCATATGGAACATTCGGATTGATATTCGGACTGCCTGATTCTACCGAACAACCATGATGAGCAGGATTACAAACAGTATCACTACACCAATCGGAATCAGGAAGCCGGGCCAGTCTTTCTCCGCCTCTTCACTTTTCTTGGTGAGATGGCGCACGCCTGGAAACATAAAGAGCAATACCGCTACTCCGATAATGCCGAGTACTAGCAATTCCCAAGTGGCATATGCTGGATTCATAGCCTTGTGCCTCTCTTCAGTTCATTCAATTAGAATCAATATGAAGCTTAATTGTACTACTTTCAAACGCTCTTGAAACGCGGTTGTGTTCCAGTGGCGAATATGGAGGTGCAAGAAGAATATCAATTGAAGCCTCGCTCCTGCGAACATTGCTGAAGTGCAAAGACAACAGAAGTCGGCGTGCCGCTTTGCGGTGAAAAAGATCTGCTGGAATTGCCTCTTGGTTTTTTTGGTTTTCAAATTCTCATAATTGGAGTTCAATTTTTCTGCTTCTGTTCCAAAAAATTTTTTACGTGTTGCAAGAGAAATTCAACCTGTTGTTTTGCTTCATGTCGATTAACAGGACCAACGCTTGAATACACATCGCCATAACGGAATTGAACCGAGAATGGCGTATAGAAATGCAACTCTCCAAATTGTGAAACATCTTGGTTATTTTGTTCCAAAATTTCCAACAATCGCTGTAGATCGTGTGTGATTGGATATTGAATGTCCAGTGATGCCAACCAGGCTTTGAGTAGCTTTTCAATTGCCTGTTGCACATGGAATCCAAAAATTTCATCAGAAAATACAACAGTATCGTCCATCCCTGTCAATGCCAAATAATTGCGCTTTGCCGCTTCCAGAAGAATTCGAGCTTGCTTACCGTCTCTCATAGAGAATGTTACCCTCCCTTAAAGCCCGTGCAAGCACATTGTTTATGGAATCTCGCCAATAATCTACTTCATCGCGGGTGTATACAAGTACATCCGTTTCGACATCAAAGCCAGCAAGCGCTTTCCCGATCTTAACCGCCTCTGTATGCCGGCTTCTACTTTCTGTGAATGGTTCTGACTCTATAACAATGAGGTCAATATCTGAATCATCTGTTGGGGTGCCACGTGCTTGTGAGCCGAAGAGAATAATCATGTATGGGTCGACTTCATTTACGATCGCCTGCACCATTTCTTGTAAATGATCATGGTACAACTTGTCGAATACCGTATTCATGTCATCCCTCGATTCCCGCTTAAGGTGGTGAACAAACAATGCTGAGGGTGGCGGAAAGGGACACCTCCCTTAGGAATTCAATACCGTTTTAGCAAAAATCCACTCAGGAGGTGCCCTTTTGAAACAGGATGATCAAGTATACAAAATCGGGCGTGGAATGTCGAATTTGATTTCACGGATGTGAAGTTGACGGATTGCGTCGGCGTGTTGTTTGCAACGCAGGTAGCGAAGAAAAATGGACTATGCGGCTTGCTTGGCGGTGCTTCGCAGCCTCTTCGACTCCTGAACCTTGCCGAAAATCGACCTGCGCATCAACCAGAATGATTTTTTCTCCCGTGCTGAGTTCTTTCCTGAAAAAACATGCGCGATGCTTCTTGGGGGACTCAGATCCTGTTTTAATTGATTGAATCAGTCGAATTCAACCTTTGATTTGTATAACTTATTGTTTTTACAGATTAAGTTTAATTGATTGAGTTTCACTCTCCAAGCGAATCAGCAAGAATTTTTCTGCCACAAAATCAGTGACACTGGTCATTGAAACTGCGTTTCATCAGTGAAAATCTCTGGACTTGAACTTGGCCCAAGGAATCAAATTACCCGGGTCCCAGACATTTTTGACAACCAGATGAACCACATTGTCAGCAACCTGCAATTTTCCGCTGACTCCAAGCAGTACCAAGGTTTTTGCCATACTGGAGTAGCGTTCAAAGCAACGCGGCCAGAAAATGGTATTCACAAAGCCGGTTTCATCTTCCAGTGTCATAAAGACCACGCTGGAGGCACTGGCAGGGCGTTGCCGGCAAATCACAATTCCGGCATAGCGAACATGCGTTCCATCTTCAAGTGAATTGACCTCTCGCGCATCGGGCAACCCTCGGGAGCGAAGCTCCTCCCGATAGTGACACAGAATATGTCCACTGCTGCTCACTCCTGTCGATTGATAGTCCCATACATTGAGTTCATGCGGAGTCAGTTCTGAAAATTTGACTGAGCTATCACTGGCGCGAATGATTTCCGTCCGGTTGCTAACTCCGTGGGCATCCCACAGCGCGCTTCGCCGATTGATTGAAAATTTTTGCAAGGCACCGGCTTCCGCAAGTTTCCGAACGGATGTTTTCGAGATGCCTGAATAGCGCACCAATTCCTCAATAGTTTGAATGCGAGTCGGCACCGACTCCAGCACCATTCCATCTTTTGGCGGCAGTCCTTTCACATAACGAAGACCGATGCGAAGCGCAAAACCTTTCACACTTTCATTGCATGGCTCTACTGCGCAGTCCCAGCGACTAACGCCGACGACAACTGGACGAATCCGAACACCATGCCGACGCGCATCTTCAATAATCGTAGCCGGCGCGTAAAAACCCATGGGCTGGGCATTTAACAACGAGCAGGCAAACTCTGCCGGATAGTGGCATTTGAGAAACGAAGCGACGTAGGCAATCAGCGCGAAACTTGCCGAATGAGATTCGGGAAAGCCGTATTCTCCAAATCCGCGAATCTGGTCAAACACTTGCTCGGCGAATTCCGGTTCAATGCCCTTGGCGATCATTCGGGAAACCAGTTTGCCGCGATGTCGTTCCAGACGATCAGTTCTGCGCCAGGCCGCCATGTCTCGACGTAACTGGTCAGCTTCACCGGGCAAGTAATCGGCCGCAACCATGGCCAACTTGATAACCTGCTCCTGAAAAATCGGAATTCCCAAAGTTTTCTTCAGTACCGGAATCAGGCACGAATGCGGATAGATCACTTCTTCCTCTCCGGCTCGCCGGCGCAGATAGGGATGCACCATTCCGCCTGAAATGGGTCCGGGCCGCACAATGGCAATCTGAACAACCAGATCGTACCATTCATTCGGCTTGAGTCTCGGTAGCATGCTCATCTGCGCACGACTTTCAATCTGAAATACACCAGTCGTATCAGCTTTGTGAAGCATTTTGTATACCTGAGGGTCATCCTTGGGTAGCGAGTGCATGTTTAGTCGGTGCCCGCGATGTTGTTCAATCAAATCAAAGCAACGATGCAACTGAGTCAGTGCACCTAGTCCAAGCAGGTCAACCTTGAATATTTTCATGGCTTCAATATCATCCTTTTCCCACTGAATCACGGTTCGGTTCGGCATGGTTGCATTTTCCACCGGTACGAATTCGCGAATAGGACCGGTGGCGAACAAAAATCCTCCCGGATGAATCGACAGATGCCGCGGAAAGTCCATGATTTGCTGAGTGAGATTAATCAGCAGGCGATGAACATGCAAAGATGGGTCCAGTCCGGCGCGCACAAAGTCATCTTCTTTCAGTAGCCCGTAAGAATCCAGTTGCTTGGACAAGCGGTACAAGCTTGCATTCGGGATCCCCAGTGCTGTGCCGATATCGCGAACTGCGGAGCGGCATCGGTAGCGAATCACAGTGGCAACCATGGCCGCATGCTCCCGGCCGTAAGCCTGATAAACATGCTGAATCACTTCTTCGCGTCTTTCATGTTCAATATCAAGATCAATATCCGGCGGTTCGTCCCGTTCGCGCGATAGAAATCGTTCAAACAGCAATTCCATCTGCACCGGATCAATGCTGGTGATCCCCAAGCAAAAGCACACTGCTGAATTTGCCGCTGAACCGCGTCCTTGGCACATGATATTTTGTTGTTCGCACCAGTTGACGATACGGTGCATGGTCAAAAAATAACTGCTGTAGCCTAGTTCCTGAATCAATTGAAGCTCTTTGTCGAGCTGTTTGGCAACTGCTTCCGGTACTTCGCCTGCATAGCGTTGCAATGCGCCGCGTCGGGTCAGATTTTGCAGAGTTTCACTAGCCGACAGTCCATTGGAATATTTTTCTTCAGGGTAGATATAACGTATTTCATCCAGCTGGAAAGTGCAGTCCTCGGCGATTTCAACAGTTGCATGAACGGATTGCAGGTCATCTGAATACAGCTTTGAAAAATCTTCCATGCCGACCAATGCGTGATTTGCATTTGGTTTCAGGTGATTTCCACAGTCGGTCAGAGTTTGGTGGTTTCGAATGCAACTGAGAATATCTTGAACCGGTTGCTGGCGAGGGTCGTGGTACAGGACTTCCAAGGCAGCCACAGTATGAAGTCCGTAATATTTTGCTTGAGTGCGCGTCAGATTTTCCAATACCGGTTCGCTTGCTTCCCGATGTCGACACACCATCAGATAGAAGCAGTTTGAGAAGGCCTGCTGGAAAGACTCGATTGCATGATTGATTTTGTCTTGATCGAGCAAGGCGAAGCTGGCGGGTAACCATATCGCGTACAGTCCTTGCGCATGTGCACAGCATTCTTCAACTGAAACTTCGCTTCTGGCTTTTTCGCAACGAAGTCGGCCTTGAGTGATCAAGCTGCAAAGATTCGCGTATCCTTGCTGATTACGTACCAAAAGCAGTACGTTGAACATGCATCCGTCAGAGGTGCGGATAGTAATTTCCGAACCAATGATGAGCGGAATGTTTTGTTCTCGCGTAGCTACATGTCCTTTGACGATGCCGTACACGCCATCCCGGTCAGTGAGTGCAATGAAAGGCAGACCCAATTCCACTGCCTTGTCGACGTATTGTTCAGGCGAACTGGCACCTTCAAGAAACGAGTAATAGCTTTTGCACCACAACGGGGCATAAGGAGTTGTTCCGGGCATGCTATTGAACCTCTCCTTGTTCGTACCATTGCTTGCCAACGCAATCGTAAAAAATCCACTGAATAGTACCGTTCTCGGTTTCTACAAAGTAATCGTTGCGGACGATACGAGATTCGCGCCACCAAAAACCGCTGGTTGTATACGGACCCAGAACTTTATTTAACCGGGAGCGGCGCGGAGTGGAAATGCGTTTGGGTTGGTCAAGAATTTTCCTGACCAGAGAAGGTTTCAGGATGCCAGGCGCGGGATTTCGCATGTGGTCGAAAAATTCCCATGAGATTGACTCGTTCGGCAAATGCGATGGAACACACTTGGCGCGCAGGACTCGTTCTGCTCCGAATTCAGCGCGTATCCGGGCCAGTGCCTGATCAGCAGCGGCAAGGTTCTGGACGGTTTTGGCAAAGTTTCTGCTCAGGTTGCGTTGCGGGTTCGGCAAGGCATCTGGCAGGAGCTGAACAGTGATTCCAATAATGCCCCATTTCAGGTCAAGCGTATTCAATCGCAGTCGTAACAGTTCGGCGAGCGTGGGCAGATGAAGGGTTGGCTCGGCCGGTTGCAGTTTTTCACTGCATGACCCGCCGACATCCATTTTCAGACCCAAATGAATTTCTTTGACTCCTTGTTGCCGGTCTGCCAGTTGCTTCAGGAGAGGGTTGCACAGTTCCTGAATCATTGAAAGAATTTGTTCATTGTCTTCCAGTACATATTCAAGGTCGGCTTGTGCCAGAAAGGGTTGTTCAATTTCAATTCCGTGCACCATGCTTTCTTTTGTTTTTGACCGGCGCGCCAGTTCGAACAGTTCTTCGTTGAAGCGCATGCGCAGCTCCCATTCAGGAAGCCGAAGCAAATTGCGGATTGTGCAAATCCCCAACTTTTCCAGTTCTTTTAAAGTGCCTTGAGATATTTCCAGATATTTCAACGGCGTATTCAAAGCGCTTTCTTGCTCTGCCCATACGTCTTTAAAAACAGTGATGCCTTTTCGAATGCGCGAGACCGTGAAAACGCCAAAGCGCGTAAAGCCGATTGCAATATGGGTGTGCAATCGTTCTTTTGCGTACAATGCCTGTTGAATGCGGTGTCCCCAAATGTTCATATCCGGCGCAAAGCGTCTCATGCCGCGCACATCCAGATAAAAAGTTCCGGGCAACTCCATGGCCGGTTCAATGCCGGGACTGAATCTGCCGAGCAAGCTCAAAACCTGTTGTTGGGCACTTTCGATTTTCTGAGGGTGAATGATGACGGCATGCAGGTCGGGACACAATGCAACCGCGGTGGAATAGCGCAAGCCGGGTTGAATTCCTCGCTTTTTCGCGTGTGAGTCCACCAGCAAAATATGTGACTGGGCATTGTCTCGGTCGACAACTGCAATTGGCGAGCTGAAGTCGTCCGGCAACTCCCGGGTTGACAATTGGAGCGGAAAAGCCGGAATATGTACGCAGGCTACTTGTACTTCCTGCTGGTTTACCGTACTTGCTGGCCGAACTATCAAAATCCTTCAACTCCGAAGAAAAGGTTTTGCCAAGTCCAGTTTTCGCCGCGTATTTTGTCGCGCACTGTATGTAGCTGGCATAAAAATTCTCCGTCTTGAGTGCGATTACGGGATGTTCTGATACGAAGCGATATCAATGACCCGATTGATGGTTCTGTATTCGCTTTTTCGGTGATGAACAACACACATCCTTTATGACGGCGCGCCAAAGCGTTCAGGCGAGACAAGGAAGCAGATGAAAATCGGCAATTGGTACCCAAGTACAAAACCACCAGTCGGAAGGCGCCAGAGCGCATCAGCATCTCGGTGGCTCGTCCCATGCTGTATCTGTCGGGCATTCGCAAGACAGGAAGGTTTTTCAAATTGATTCCGCTAGCTTGAACATCAGGCGGATAAAACATGTTGTCTTCCGGGCCTACCCATGCGACGCATTCTCCCCGTGCCTGGATTTCATGGACCAGCAAAAATGCGAAACTCAGTGCAGACACCGGATAAGGATCCGAGATTTCCACCAGTCTTCCTTCCAGTTCTTTCAGGCACCATTTTGGCCTGTTGCCCGGAACCGAAAGGGAAAGTTCGGAAAGTGTTTGCAATGCAAGGGCAGGTTCAGCCATCGAAACTTTCCTCCAGCGAGATTCCTTCCAGATAGCGTCGTACTTCAACTACCTTGCCCAGAAGAACAAGATTATCAGGATCTGGAAAAAGAATCGGATACTCCCTGTTTCGAGGGCGAAGTTGCACTTTGTCGGCCTTGCGATAGAGCTCCTTGACAGTTGCTTCGTCATCAACCAAGGCGACTACGATGTCACCGGTGGTGTATTCTCGTTGTTGACGCACGACAACGATATCTTCATTGAGGATTCCGGCATCAATCATGCTGTCTCCGCGCACCCGGAGTGCGAAAATGGAATCATCCTCGGACTGCGAGTAGCCCGGCAGATAGCCTTCGATGTTTTCAATTGCAGTGTTGAGGGGGCCTGCCGAGATGCTCCCCAGAAGCGGTATGAGGGTATTTTTCCTGATTTTCCCTGGCAGACGGTAACCGCGTGCTTTACCAGGTTCTTTGGCCAGAAGACCTTCCTGCACCAGCATGTTCAGCTGACTTCTTGCAGACTGTACAGAGCGCATGTTGAACTTGGCCTGCACTTCGCGAATGGTAGGCGGTTGTCCATCCAGCAATCGTCTGCGCATAAATTGATAGATGCGACGACGTGTTTCGCCAGGTTTTGTATATGCCATAGGTCAATTCCTCGTTGATTGGAACATGAATGCAATCATAATATCATACAAATGTATGGTATCATGTTATGAAGATGATTTGCCAAAATTTTTTGAGGAATGGAGTTGCGCTGGCGGCGTCTGAACGAGAAATTTTTTCAGGTAGCTCGAGGTACCGTGCTAGTGAAGGCCGGATAGTACGGGCTTTGACTGCTCATTCGCAACTTCACACTAGGCATCGGCTGGCTAGTTGCCGCTCGAACGCATGCGGCACTTGGACATACACCATTAAGTTCACGTCGCTGTGTAAAAGTCGTACGTTTGGCAAACTCCGCAAAGTTTCTTCATACTCGCCATGTGCAAGGCACAATCAACCAATTTCTTAATTCAATCAACATTGGTCGGTTATTTAGTAATTCATTCTTGTACTGGTCAAAATTTGTGTAAACAAATTTGCATCTACGATTATACATATTATTCAAATTATTTTTGAAAACCAAGTAGTCGATAAGTTTCGTTCAAAAAGAAATTTCGAAAATATAGAGGCTCATCAATTAGATTTGCTTGATCGTCAAATTGAATATTATCTGTTTTAACCTTGGTTCCTTCGGGTTCAAAATAAATCAGTGAAACATCTTCCGGTCGAAGATTTCCGTTCATAATTTCAATTCTCGCACGATCAATCATATAATCACTATGTGTTTCAATAATATAGGAGTGTGAATAAGTTTTTCGAATTTCGTTGAGAGTAGAAATAAATTCTGCCTGTCCCATTGGATGCAAGTGAAGTTCTGGTTGCTGCATCAGGAAAGTTGTGCTATGACTTCCGGTACTCAGTATACGAACCAAGATCGGCAGAATTTGGCTAACGCCATATCCAGCGTTACTCAGATTTATATTTTGCCCTTTCTGGACAGCTAGTTGAATTTGAAATGGGTCAGTAAATGATTCACCAAAGTTCCTTACTGTCAACTTTTCGAAAATCTTGGAATTTCTCCCGAATGTTTCTAGTTTATCTTTTAGTATTTTCCATTCTTTTGACTTTGAGCGAAATAAATTATTTAACGTCATGGCCATTTCGTTGCCTTCTGGATCTTCGATTTTACTGGTGCGATTATAAGTACGTTGAGGTTTTGTTCGAATTGGAGCAAAACTGTAAAAACGAAAATCAGACAATGGTGGAATAAACGAATAATGCGATATATTCGAATCTTCGTCAATATCTTTACTATTAACATTAGTGAACAATTTTGATTCTATATTGTCGAGATATTTACGAAGTTTTAACAAGTTATCATTGTACTTTGTTGAATGAGAGGCTGGATCAAAATTTCTGACAAGATAATGATAAATGAAAAAATATTCTCCTACATTCGAAAATCCGAAGTCTTTAGGAATCTTGAAATCGAAGATCATTTTACCATTTTTCTTTTTTGTTTCAAATACAGAGTTGCCAAAGAGTGCTTCATTATCTTTAATTGAAACATTTGATTTGGTCCAAATCATTTCAAAATCTGAAAATATCATATTCAATGAACTGAATACAGGTTCGGAACCGGCATCTCTTCTACGAAGTTTGACCATCAGTTCTGCGTTCTCACTTTTCCCTAGGGAAAAGTCGAATCCGATTTGAAATTGGTCAAATTCATCGGCGTGTCCGTTTCGAACAATATCACCAAATGCACCCATATCATAAGGGGGTACATTGAAGTCCAACGTCGTCATTCTTTTCTCGCTGAAGCTCAAAAAATCTCCTAGTGCTTGGATGCAACCCAAAACAGTAGACTTTCCAGTGTTGTTCGAGCCCATAAGAAAAGTGAAAGGGCGTAGTTGAAACTCATTTGAATATTCAAAACAGCGAATATTTGAAAGTTTAAAGCTCTTTATGTTGTCCTTCATCATGTTGAACCAATTAAAATCCAAAATTTTATTGTATGAAAATCTGTAGTATGCGGTTACGTTACCAAAGATTTTTAAATTCTTTTGAAACTTTGCATAAAAATTCAAAAATCAATCCAATTGTATTTCATCACTGACAGTAGATGTCAATTACTTGTACCATCTGAGTACTTCCCGTTGAAAAATATTTGAAGGCGAAATTGCCGGGTCGACTACGGCATGAATACAACCTGAATGGCGATTCTGGGGCTTTGTTCGAGATTTTCCATACAACGATCTGGAAAATTCTCAGCGATTTTAAAGTTTCAGACGCGCCTGCCACTTCTTCTCGAATCCTCTTTGGTTGAAGTCCGCCAAGTGTGTAAGCACTGTCTGAAGTTCAAATGATTGTGCATTGCGTACTTGTGAGTCGAAGGACTGTCCCGACTTGACCTCGGATGTTGCGGTATCGAACTCGCAAATTGGACAAGCTGCTTTTCAGCTTGACAATCCATGCAAACCTTGATTCGGATACAGTAACGTGCATCGCTGATGCTATGTGCCGCGCGAATGCCAAACACCGTATTGCAACCTGTTCGTCTGGGAATTCATCGTTGAATTCTTACACTTGCGTGATATTTGGTGCTGTTCCATAGTACGAAGCACGGTGGGCAAATCAATCTGCAACGACTTCATTTCGCCTGCTTGGCATGAAACCTGCCATGCAATGACTGAATTCACCCACCCCAACCCTGAAAGAGCAAAAAAAATTTTGATTCACAAAGCATTTGGTGGTACGATATAAACATCGTACAGATGACTTTGTTGAAATTACCCAAGAATGCAAAACCTAAAGACTCCTTCGCTTGCTCTCCGGATTGCGTCAGTCAGCAACAGTTCATCTTGGTTCACCTATAAACCTTCTTCACAGGATTCGTATCTATGCCTGAAAACACCGCTGATGACATCCAATTGAAACTTGAATCACTGAAAACTGAACACCGCGATTTAGACGATGTGCTGATTCGTCTGTCGCAAGACCGAAATGCCGATGAATTGCAGATTCGGCGTCTGAAGAAAAGAAAGCTTCAGATCAAAGACATGATCGCTTCTCTTGAGAGGCAAGCTGTTGCCGACGTGACCGCAGAGGCGGGATAAGCACAACAGCACACACCTCGCAAAGTTAGTAGGCTTCGCGGGGGACCATAGTATAGCTTGGCAGTTCTCCGGACTGCCAGGGCCGCCGCATATTGAGTTCACAGGAATCCGAGGTCGCGATTGCCGAGCTGGACTGTTTTGCTCAGGCCAAGGCCGGTTGAAGTTCCGGTCGCCGTTTTATTCGATGTGACAGGTCGAATGACTAATAGCGGTAATATTCGGGCTTGAACGGCCCTTCAACCGGAACATTGATGTATTCGGCTTGCTCCTCAGTGAGGTGAGTCAGATTTACACCGATTTTGTCCAGGTGCAATCTCGCCACTTCTTCATCAAGCAACTTCGGCAAGACATAAACCTGATTCTTGTATTCGTCCGATTTTGTCCAGAGCTCGATTTGTGCAAGCACCTGGTTCGTAAATGAATTGGACATTACGAAACTCGGATGTCCGGTTGCACAGCCCAGATTCACCAGTCGCCCCTCAGCAAGCACAATCAGTCTTTTGCCGTCGGGGAAAATAACATGGTCCACTTGCGGCTTGATATTCTCCCATTCCAGCTTGCGTAACGACGCAATATCAATTTCACCGTCAAAATGCCCGATATTGCAAACAATCGCCTGATTTTTCATAGCTTTCATGTGATCAATCGTGATGACATGCCAATTGCCAGTGGCAGTAACAAAAATATCTGCTTGGGGAGCCGCTTCTTCCATGGTAGTAACCCGATATCCCTCCATCGCGGCTTGCAATGCGCAAATTGGGTCGATTTCCGTAATCAGTACTGTCGCCCCCTGTCCTCTCAGTGATTGCGCACATCCCTTGCCGACATCTCCATAGCCGCAGACAACCGCAGTTTTCCCCGCAATCATCGTATCCGTGGCGCGCTTGATGCCATCAAGCAATGATTCGCGGCATCCGTACAAGTTGTCGAACTTGCTTTTGGTTACCGAGTCGTTGACATTGAAGGCCGGACACTGGAGCGTACCCTTGCTCATCATTTCATACAGGCGGTGTACTCCTGTTGTTGTTTCTTCCGTAAGCCCGCGTATTTGCTTCATAATTTCCGGATATTTCTCGTGCATGACAAGTGTCAGATCACCGCCATCGTCCAGAAGCATATTCGGGACCCAGTCGTCATTGCCGACTATGGTTTGGTCAACGCACCACCAGTACTCATCTTCGGTTTCTCCCTTCCAGGCAAATACTGGAACACCGGTTACTGCAATTGCTGCGGCAGCATGATCTTGTGTGGAAAATATGTTGCATGACGACCAGCGAACTTCGGCACCCAATGCGGTTAGTGTTTCGATCAGTACTGCCGTCTGAATGGTCATGTGCAGACAGCCGACAATTCGCGCGCCTTTCAGTGGTTGCTCCTCTGCATACTTGGTGCGCAGGGCCATCAACCCCGGCATCTCGGTTTCAGCAATTGAAATTTCTTTTCGGCCCCATTCAGCCAAGCCGATGTCAGCGACTTTGTAATCTTGAGTAACGGAGCGTAGTACTGCTTTCATTGGTTTCCTGTCTGGTTATGAATGAGGGGCAAGTCCGGCCGCTTCCCTCAATTGAGGTGCCACGTCGGTTTTTTCCCAGGAAAATTCCGGTTCGGTTCTTCCGAAGTGACCATAGCAGGCAGACTGTTGATAAATCGGCCGCAGCAAGTCCAGCGTTTCAATGATTTTCGCTGGCCGCAAATCAAAGTTATTCGATACGATATCAGCGATTTTTGCATCGTCATGTGCGCCGGTTCCAAAGGTATTGATCATCAGTGATATCGGTTTGGCGACTCCGATTGCATACGATACTTGCACTTCACAGCGTTTGGCGAGCCCAGCGGCCACGACATTCTTGGCAACATAGCGCATCAAATAGGCTGCTGAACGGTCTACTTTCGATGGATCTTTTCCGGAAAATGCGCCACCACCATGCCGCGACATGCCGCCGTAGGTATCAACGATAATTTTACGACCGGTCAATCCACAGTCCGCTTTGGGTCCGCCATCCACAAATTTGCCCGTCGGATTGACATGGATTTGATCGTTAGCCGGCATCATATTCGCCGGGATTACCGGCTTGATAATTTCCTCAATCACCGCTTCGCGTATTTGCGACTGGGAAATGCTTTCATCATGTTGCGTTGACAACACTACCGCGTGAACGCGTAACGGTTGATATTCATCATAAACAACGCTGACCTGAGACTTGGCATCCGGGCCCAACCACTTCAAGGAACTGCTTTCGGCTTTTCTGAGTTCTGCCTGTTTTTTGACAAGCCGATGAGCGTAAGTTATGGGCCATGGCATCAGGACGTCGGTTTCGTCGCAAGCAAATCCGAACATCAATCCCTGGTCACCGGCACCTTGCTCATCTCCTTCAGCAACGCCGCGGGAAATATCCGGCGATTGTTCATTGATGATTGTTTCAACTTCGCAAGTTTGCCAGTTGAAGCCCTTGTCATCGGAATCATAACCAATGAACTTGATCGCATTCCGGGCGATCTGTTCATAATCTACATCCTTGGCCGAGGTCGAGACTTCACCGGCCAGAACCGTCTTGTGAGAGATATTCGTACTATTTCCATTGGTCACGTCAATCTTTGATTTCACCAAAGTTTCGCAAGCGACGCGGCTACCCTGATCCTGCTTTAGCAGTGTGTCAAGAATTGCATCGGAAATTTGATCGGCCATCTTGTCGGGATGGCCTTCGGAGACCGACTCGGATGTAAATATGTATTCCTTTCCCATGTTCAGGTTTCCCGGTAGACTTGGATGGTTCAACTGTTCAAGCAATTTCGACTGGCTTCCAGGTGCCTGGGTCGCCAGTTGCTTTTTGCACTTGCATTATAGGGGAGAACCAACGATCTTTTGACAATATTCAGGCGCAAATATGTATTTCCGCAACGACAAATTCTGATTTTCAGTGTTCGCGGATGGTGTCGTCTGTATCCTGCATTTTGCGGTATACTCTGTTTCGACTCCAACCCAAACGCTTCGCGGCATCAGTTTTTGAACCGTTGAAGAATTCGATTGCAGTCCTTGCAACAATATCATCGAATTCCTCCTTGAGATAATCACCGATGTTTTCTTCACCTTGATACAGTAATTGCTGTATATGCAAGATTAACGGAGATTGCCAGTCCAGCGCTTCGATAGCCGCATCCTCGACTAACTGGGTGGGACGAAATTCCGGAGGCAGATCTTTTACTGAAATGGTGCGCGCCGCAGTCGTCACAACAAGCAGTCGACATACATTGATGATTTCCCGGACATTGCCCGGCCAATTGTACATCGTCAAGCATCGCATTGCTTCGGGGGACATCTCTTTTTCGGCAACCTTTTGGTGCTTGGCAGCTCGCCGAAGAAACGCGCGGACCAGAAGCGGTATGTCCATGGTACGCTCGCGTACCGGTACTACATTTACGCGTAACGCGTTCAATCTATGGTACAAATCCGCTCGAAACTTGTTTTGCCTGACCAGATCTTCCAAATTCCGGTTGGTGGTAGCAATGATACGAACATTCACAGAAACTTGCCTGATGCCACCGAATCGATAAAATTTTCCTTCTGACAAAACCCTTAACAGGTGACCTTGGAGTTCGAGGGACAAGTCACCGATTTCATCAAGAAACAAAGTACCTCCATCGGCCTTCTCAATTCCCCCGACACGATGCCGGCCGGCTCCTGCAAATGAGGCAGCTTCATATCCAAACAACTCTGACTCAAGCAAATCCATGGGAATTGCTTCTGCATTGATCACCACAAACGGTTTATTGTTTCGTTTGCTGTTTTCAAACAATGCACGGGCAACCAGTTCCTTGCCGGTACCGGATTCACCGGTAACCAGCACATTCAGCGTGGACTTGGACAAACGGCGGATTGTACGAAACAATTCCTGCATGGTAGGTGATTCACCGATCATTGTGCTCGGCACAAACGGTTCGTCCAGTTCCGTATCGGTAGTGGAACTCTGCATCACATTACGAATCAGAGTAATGGCTTCAACGTTGTTGAAAGGCTTGGGAAGGTAATTGTGTGCGCCGCGCTGAAGTGCTTCCACAGTCGTATTCAGATCGGAGTAAGCGACCATTACAATAACGGGCAGTTCCGGCTTTCTCCTTTGAATGCGCTCCAGAAATTCAAAACAGTCCATACCCGGCACCTGTGCATCGACAACAATCAGCGCGGGTTGTTGCGGTCCGAAATTTTCCAGAGCGTCTTTCGCGTCGAAGAAGGAGCGAGATTCAAATCCTTCATTTTGCAATGCCTGTTCCAATAGCCAGTGGATGGATGGATCGTTGTCAATAATCCAAACCGGCGATGATGAAATATTCATGCGACAATTTCTCCTTCACCGGCACTAGTGTTGGCAACGTGCCACTCTATACATCCCCGAAGAGCGATGGGGAAAAGAGGAAAATTCGAGTATTGTTCGGGATTACTGGCGCAGTGTTTGCCAATTTTGATTTGCAACTTCCGATAGCAAATCGTTGTTGCAGTGGCCAGTGGATGGGACCGCCAGCTCGAAACGACCTGAAGATTTGGAGTGTGAGCAATTTCCAAGGATAGAACCATTGTTGTTGCTCACTGCCAAATTGTCCCCGCCTGTTTCGACAGAAGACTTGCTTTGATTGTCTGAGGATTCTGTACTGCGAAGGTCGCCGGGCATTGGATGCCCGGCGACAGTGTAGTGTGATGAGTGATTAAACAGCTTTGCAGAAGCGTGGACTCCTACACACTGTAGTACATCTCAAATTCAAGCGGATGAGCTGCCAGACGCAAGCGATCAAACTCTTCGGCCTTTAGCTCGATAAACGAATCGATTACAGAGTCCGTAAATACACCACTTGCGGTCAGGAACTCTCGGTCCCGGTCCAATGAGCGGAGTGCATCGCCAAGATTCTGTGCAACATGCGGGATCTTGGCTTCTTCCTCGGGAGACAGTCCGTACAAGTCAACATCCAGGGGTTCACCCGGAGCAATCTTGTTTTGAATTCCGTCGATGCCGGCCATCATCATGGCCGTGAATGCCAAGTACGGGTTCGCAGATGGGTCCGGAAAGCGGACTTCAACGCGGGTCGAGTTCCTTGGCCCATACGGAATACGGCAAGATGCCGACCGGTTGCGTGCCGAATAAGCAAGCAGTACAGGCGCTTCATATCCCGGAACCAACCGTCGATAACTGTTGGTGGTGGGGTTTGTAAACGCATTCAGTGCTTGTGCGTGCTTGAAAATGCCGCCAATATAGTAAAGCGCATTCTGGCTCAGGTTGGCGTATTTTTCACCGGCAAACAGGTTTTTGCCTTTTTTGAACAGCGATTGGTGAACGTGCATTCCAGTACCGTTGTCGCCCATTAGCGGCTTGGGCATGAAAGTTGCAGTCATTCCATGAACCCGTGCAACATTGTGGACGCAGTACTTATAGATCTGTGAAATATCGGCTTGCTTGAGCAAGGTGCCATATTTCATTCCAATTTCTGCCTGTCCTGCTGTTGCCACTTCATGGTGATGTTTTTCAATGACGAGTCCCATGTCTGACATTGCGTGACACATGGCAGAGCGTAAGTCGGACATGGAGTCCATCGGCGGAACCGGAAAGTAACCGCCCTTGATGGAGGGACGATGCCCGAAATTGGGACCTTGATCAAAACTTTCATCCGAGGCCCAGGAACCTTCAGATGAACGGATTTCATAGAAAGACGACCGCATTGTATTGCCCCATCTCACGCCGTCGAACACAAAGAATTCAAGTTCGGGACCGAAGTAGGCAGTATCCGCAATTCCAGTTGAAATCAAATGTTTTTCAGCTTTCCTTGCAATACTTCTGGGATCCTTGTCGTATGGTTGCCCCGTCATCGGGTCATAGACATCGCATCGGATCAGCAATGTCGTTTCCTGCATGAACGGATCAATCATCGCGGTTTCCGGGTCAGGCATCATTACCATGTCCGAATTGTCAATGGATCTCCAGCCCGCAATGGATGAACCGTCAAACATAGTGCCTTCTTCAAAGATTTCTTCCGAAAAAGATTCTGTGGGTATGGAAAGATGCTGTTCTTTTCCATGAGTATCGGTAAGTCTCAAGTCGATGAACTTTACGTTCTTCTCCTTGATTAGACTCATCACACTTTCTACAGACATATTTCAATCTCCTCGTCTGGTGATTTGCGAATAAAAATTTCCATAAATGGGTAATCAGCAATGTTTGTGCAAAATAGTACACACAAACATATCAGATTTTAACCTGATAAAAGAGAATATGCACTAAATTTAGTGCATATTCTGAACACTTCATGCAAAATCAGTGCGAACAATGGTTGTGTTGCACCTTAATATTCAACCGCGCTCAACCGGTTCAAGGCTTTGCATTTCAGCAAACTCGCAATTGAACGATGTATTCATTATCGCATTCCTCGGTCTGAAGTACCCGATGACCATGCACACGACACCATGCTGGTATGTCAACCAGCGCACCGGGGTCTGTGCACCGTACTTCCAGCACATTTCCGCGTTGCAACGCTGATACTTTTTCCTGCGTGCGTATGACAGGCATGGGGCAAAGCAACTGCCGTGCATCCAGTTTGCAGTCTACACGTACCAATGTTCTTTTACCTCTTCGGGCTTCATTGGTGACACATACAAGGTGCGTTGGTCGCCATTGCCTCTTGAGAATCTCATTTCCACTCTGTCGGCATTCCGAGAACTGCCAAATCTGGCGGCCAAACTGGCGGCCAGTTCAATATCGTCGTCCGGTATTTCCCCGTCAATCAAAGTCAATGGACCTGAATGACTGGTTATGATGACATGCGGGAATTGATTCTTGTAGCCGCTCATGAACCGCGTCTCGCCTGCATCGCGTGCGACAATCAGTTTCCAGTCTGGTTTGGGCCGCAAGTGTCGCCCCACCTTGAGTAGCATGATGTCATCGAATTCATAGGTCTTGCTACCGCGATGATCCCACAGATCCTGCAATTTGCGTGCATATGCTTCGTCGGTAAGGAAACAACAACCGCCGGCAGGTTGCGCATAGTCTGTAAAGCCAAATTTTTTGGCCAGCTCCATCTGGGGCTTGCGGCTACGACCGGAAAACGCATGCAGTGCGTCGCGATTTACCCAGCCTTGTCGTTCCGGCAGTGTTTCGGGTAGCAATTTTGCACACAAAGGGCGTAGCAACAGATCGTCGGCACCGGATTCAGTAGCAACCACCGGAAAGGTGTCGCGTCGTTGCGACATTGGGCGCTGGCCGAGCACTTCACCGGTAACAATGAAGTCGAACTGTTGTTCTTCCATCCAGTTTCGAGCGCGACCGACCATGAACGATTTGCAGTCCAGGCAAGGATTCAGATTTGCACCATAGCCGTGCTTCGGATTCAATACAACATCCTTGTACGGTTCGATCACGTCAATAATGTGCAGTTTTATGCCCAATTGCTCAGCGGTCCACAAAGCGTTGTTGCGCTTTGCCTTGTTTCGGTTTTTGTTGCGGATTGCATGGGTATGCCCTTCAACACAAAATCCGGTGAAGAAATTGATACCCTCGACATGTATGTCCTGTTCAAGCATAACCTGCGCGGCCAGCATGGAATCCAATCCGCCGGAGATTAATGCAACAGCTTTACGCTTGGTGTTCATTTTCTTCGAATATCAGTGTGAAAAGGGGAATGAGTCTTACAGACGCAAACATTCCATTGTACACAATTTTGCCGGATTGGCGTAGAATTAATTTCGCGTGTCAGTTTGCGAAGCTGAAAAGGTTCCGAGGAAATATGAGTGTTCCCCGAAACATACTCCAGTGGTCGCTGTATTCGAAAAAGAATTACAATTGACAAGCAGATTCAATTTCACACGATGTTCGATTTTCGAATCTGACCTATTCATATTCATCCTGCTTTGATACTATAGGGGTGGAATCAATACAGAATAATATTCAAGCACCAGTTCGATATGGAACAGCACGAAGTCATTTGCAAGCCTGCAAAGAGAGCAGACCGATGCCATGGGCGCTCACTGAAAGCACACACGAACAACAGGCCCGGAAGAGTTGTTGATTTGTTTTGTGGAATTGGTGGCTTGAGCCATGGATTCCTGCTGGAGGGTTTTACGGTTGCAGCCGGAATTGATACGGATGCTACGTGCAGCTATGCTTATGAAAGGAACAATAATAATGCAGAATTTCTGAAGCGGGATATTCAGGACATTCAAGGTGTGGATTTGAATGAATATTTTCACCGGGATGAACCGAAAATTCTGGTTGGTTGTGCACCATGTCAACCTTTTTCGACTTATACCAACGGTGGAAAACAAGGCAAGTGGCGGCTACTACGAGACTTTAGTCAAATCATTCGTGAATCGCAGCCCGATATTGTATCTATGGAAAATGTCCCGAGACTGGTCAGTTATAAAGGTGGCCATTTGTTTCAGGAGTTTGAACAGAAATTGAAAGATGATGGCTATTTTGTTTGGTGGAACATCATAAAGTGTGCGGACTACGGAGTCCCTCAGCTTCGAAAGCGTCTTGTATTGCTCGCTTCAAAGTTGGGAAAAATTGAACTTGTGCCGCCCACGCATGAACCCGAAAACTACATCACTGTCAAAGATGCAATCTCTACATTACCTCCTATTTCGGCCGGGGAATGCGATGCAGAAGATGCTTTGCACCGTTCAAGCCGGCTAACAGAAATTAATCTGGCGAGAATTCGAGCCTCCAAACCAGGGGGTTCGTGGCGAGATTGGGACCAGTTCCTGGTTGCAAATTGCCACAAAAAGAAGACAGGGGAATCTTACAGTAGTGTTTACGGACGTATGATGTGGAACGAACTTGGCCCAACGATTACAACTCAATGCTACGGATTTGGAAACGGCAGGTTCGGGCATCCCGAACAAGACAGAGCAATATCTTTGCGGGAAGCGGCATTATTGCAGACATTCCCACGTAATTACCAGTTTTCAAAGAGTGGCGAACAACCGAATACCTCTACAGTTGCCCGATGGATAGGCAATGCAGTGCCAGTCGAACTGGCACGAGCAATTGCAAAAAGTGTAAGCAAAAATTTGAAAAGCTATGGATGCTGAAGTCAAGAAAATTTTCAAAATGACGATTGATTTGAATGTGCTCAATCATTTGGGGGTCAATCTTTACAGCAACGTGCCTGCGGTACTTGCCGAGGCGGTTGCAAATTCATGGGATGCAGATGCCACTTCTGTAACAATCAGAATAAATTCGCATGCTGAAACGATTTCGATTTGTGATGACGGCCATGGCATGTCTGTGGAAGATATCAATGAGAAATTCCTCAGAGTTGGGTACCGGCGTCGGGAGTATGAAAATCCAGTCACTTCCAAGTTCCAACGTCCTGTAATGGGTCGAAAGGGAATTGGCAAGCTGTCTTTGTTTTCTGTTGCAAATGTTATTGATGTTCATTCGCGAATTAAAGATCAGGAGCCGATAGCCTTTAGCATGTCGCTCACGGAAATTCAGGAAGCGATTCGAGAAGGACGCACACAAGACACCTATCACCCTCCCCAGATAGAACCAGAAATGGATTCCATGCCAAGCGGTACCCGTATTGTTCTGCGCAAGCCAAGAAAAAGGTTAAACCAGACACCGAAAGCTTTGCGGAGGCGATTGGCTCGTCGGTTTAGCATACTGGGTTCAGACTACAATTTTCATATAAATTTGAACAACGAACCAATTGATATAGCAGATCGTGACTATTACCGAAATCTCCAATATGTCTGGTACTATGGAGAATACGGACGAAAATGCGTTGAGTTGTGTAGCAATTTGGAGCATAAAGAGGAACGTGAAGAGTCAAATTTTGAAGGATGGATAGGAACTGTCAAGGAGTCTGGTCAGCTAATGACAGAAGGCGACAGTTGGAACAAGATCGTGGTAATGGCCCGAGGCAAGCTTGTTCAGGAAGACATACTTCAACCCTTCGGTGAAACGGGCCTATACTCAAAATTCATTATTGGAGAGATCTGTGCGGATAATCTTGATGAAGATGCCCATCCGGATATTGTAACAACGAATCGTCAGTCTGTGGTTGAAGACGATGAGCGAAATGTTGCACTTTGTGAGGCTGTCAAATCAGAAATAACCTACATAAAGAAACATTGGACAAAACTGAGAATCGAAGTTGCAAAGGAAGTAGCGTTTAAAAGTAACGCGATTAAAGAGTGGTTCGAATCATTGGGCAAGGATGACCAGCGCCGGGCCGAACAGATTTTTGGAAAAGTCAATCGAATCATGGTAGACAATCCAGAACAGCGTGCGATACTGTTTCAATTCAGTGCACTAGCCTTTGAGAGTTTGAAAGCAAAGCAGAACCTTGATGCATTACGGGATCTAACTGGTGATACCATTGTTGAGTTCGGAAAGGTTTTTGGACATTTGGATGATTTGGAAGCAACTCTGTATCATCAGATTGTCAAGGGTCGTATTGGTGTTGTTAGAGCATTACAGGATTTGGTTGACGAAAATGAGAAAGAACGTGTGATTCAGGAACACTTGTTTGATCATTTATGGTTGTTGGATCCATCATGGGAAAAGGTGTCTGGTTCTGAATACATGGAGCAGCGATTAGCCAAGGAATTCGAGAATATTTCAAATTCGTTGACTGATGAAGAGTTACGAGGCCGCGTTGACATTAAATATAGAACTACTGCAGGTAAGCATGTCATTGTAGAATTGAAACGAGCAAGTGTTCGGACAGATACCCTTACGCTATTGAGGCAAATTGAAATTTATCGAAATACTCTAAAGAAAATATTGTCCGCAACTGAAAACGACCAAGAGTCCATAATCGAAATTATATGTGTTGTGGGTCGCGATCTTAAGGATTGGGAAGACCATAATGGAAGACAGAGATCCGAAGAGATACTGAGGATTGATGGTGCTAGAGTTGTCCTTTACGACCAACTGATAAACAATGCCTACAAAGCATACCAGGAATTTTTGGAAAAGAGTACATACGTAGAAGGACGAATTTCCCGACTACTACAAAAAATTGAAGAGGATGTGGAAGATTAGCATGGAATTGAATTTCTGGAAAAGGTTCATTAAATCTGGCACTTCCCGATGGATAGGCAATGCAGTGCCAGTCGCACTGGCACGAGCAATTGCAAAAAGTGTAAGCAAAAATTTGAAAAGCTATGGATGCTGAAGTCAAGAAAATTTTCAAAATGACGATTGATTTGAATGTGCTCAATCATTTGGGGGTCAATCTTTACAGCAACGTGCCTGCGGTACTTGCCGAGGCGGTTGCAAATTCATGGGATGCAGATGCCACTTCTGTAACAATCAGAATCAATTCGCATGCTGAAACGATTTCGATTTGTGATGACGGCCATGGCATGTCTGTGGAAGATATCAATGAGAAATTCCTCAGAGTTGGGTACAGGCGTCGGGAGTATGAAGATCCGGTCACTTCCAAGTTTCAACGCCCTGTAATGGGTCGAAAGGGAATTGGCAAGCTGTCTCTGTTTTCTGTTGCAAATGTTATTGATGTTCATTCGCGATTTGAGGGTAAGGAGCCGATAGCCTTTAGCATGTCCCTCCCGGAAATTCAGGAAGCGATTCGAGAAGGACGCACAAAGGGTACCTACCATCCTCTCCAGATAGAACCGGAAATGGATTCCATGCCAAGCGGTACCCGTATTGTTCTGCGCAAGCCAAGAAAAAGGCTAAACCAGACGGAGAAAGCTTTGCGGAGGCGATTGGCTCGTCGGTTTAGCATACTGGGTTCAGACCATGAATTTGAGATAAATTTGAACAACGAACCGATTGATGTAACAGACCGTGACTATTACCGAAATCTCCAATATGTCTGGTACTATGGAGAGTACGGACGAAAATGCATTGAGTTGTGCAGCAATTTGGAGCATATAGAGGAACGTGAAGAGTCAAAATTTGAAGGATGGATAGGAACTGTCAAGGAGTCTGGTCAGCTAATGACAGAAGGCGATAGCTGGAACAAGATCGTTGTAATGGCCCGGGGCAAGCTTGTTCAGGAAGACATACTTCAACCCTTCGGTGAAACGGGCCTTTACTCAAAATTCATTATTGGAGAGATTTGTGCGGATGACCTTGATGACGATGTCTATCCGGATATTGTAACAACGAATCGCCAGTCTGTGGTTGAAGACGATGAACGAAATGTTGCACTTTGTGAAGCTGTCAAATCAGAAATCACTTACATCAAGAACCATTGGACAACACTGAGAAACAAAGTTGCAAAGGAAGTCGCGTTTGAAAGTTACGCGATTAAAGAGTGGTTCGAATCATTGGGCAAGGATGACCAACATCGGGCCGAACAGATTTTTGGAAAGGTCAACCGAATCATGGTAGACAAGCCGGAACAGCGTGCGATGCTGTTTCAATACAGTGTACTGGCCTTTGAGTGTTTGAAAGCAAAGCAGAACCTTGATGCATTACGGGATCTAACTGGTGATACCATCGTCGAGTTCGGAAAGGTTTTTGGACATTTGGATGAATTGGAAGCAACTCTGTTTCATCAGATTGTCAAGGGTCGTATTGGTGTTGTCAGAGCGTTGCGGAATCTGATTGAAGACGACGAAAAGGAGCGTGTAATTCAGAAACACTTGTTTGATCACTTATGGTTGTTGGATCCATCATGGGAAAAGGTGTCTGGTTCTGAATATATGGAGCAGCGATTAATCAAGGAATTCGAGAAAATTTCAACTTCGTTGACTGATGAAGAGTTACAAGGTCGCGTTGATATCAAATATAGAACTACAGCGGGGAAGCACATCATTGTAGAATTGAAACGAGCAAGTGTACGGACAGATACTTTTTCACTCTTAAAGCAAGTGAATCTTTACCGTAATGCTCTAAAGAAATTATTGTCAGAGGTGAAAGGTGAGCAAAATCCTAAAATTGATGTCGTTTGTGTTGTGGGAAATGAGCTGAATGACTGGAGTAATTTCCAAGAAAGACAAGAATCAGAGTCAATGTTGAATGTTAAAGGAGTAAGGGTGGTTCTTTACGACCAACTGATAAACAGCGCCTTCAATGCATATCAGGAATTTTTGGACAAGAGTACATACGTACAAGGTCGAATTTCCCGACTCCTGCAAAACATTGAAGAGGATGGGGAAGATTAGCATGGAATTGAATTTCTGGAAAACGGTTTAATGAATCTGGTACTCCCCGATGGAAATCATTTGAAGGCAAATTTACCAATTTCCTTGGGGTAGGATTGCAAATATCCAGTGAAAGCCTTTGCTGGATGAGCGATGAGCAGAAACTTGGCGAACTGGCCAATTGAAGTGGGCAATCGTAGCTTACCGGAGAGCAAAGCAATAACTCAAAGTCGAATCGACGCACAATGTCAATAGCATAGCGACTACAAGACTAGCTCCTGTATCCTGCTAGCCGGTCATGATATTCATTACCGAGTTCAAACGAAGCACCCGGCGCGAGTACAATAGACAAGCATGAGTCAGCTCCTGTCATTCAATCGCTGTCCTCGCATCAATCAAACAATACTGTCTGTGAAAACAAGCGAATTGCCTTGAACTTTCAACAAATCATATTTGCGTTAAACGATTACTGGTCAGAGCAAGGGTGTGTCATCCTACAGCCTTATGACATGGAAGTCGGTGCTGGTACATTCCATCCGGCAACCTTTCTCGCGGCAGTTGGACCCGAACCGACAAAGTCAGCCTATGTCCAACCATCGAGACGACCAACTGATGGCCGGTATGGCGAAAATCCAAATCGTTTGCAGCACTATTTTCAATATCAGGTGGTACTGAAACCGTCGCCCATTGATTTCCAGGAAATTTATCTGGACTCATTGCGCCGATTGAATATTGACCCCTTGCAAGACGATATACGATTCGTTGAAGATGACTGGGAATCACCCACATTGGGAGCTTGGGGTCTGGGTTGGGAAGTCTGGCTCAACGGGATGGAGATAACTCAGGTAACCTATTTTCAGCAGGCAGGTGGCATGGAGTGTCGACCGGTAACCGGAGAAATCACTTATGGACTGGAGCGGATTGCAATGTATGTACAGGGAGTCGAGAACGTTTTCGACCTGAAGTGGAATGACAACTGGACCTACGGCGATCTTTACCTTCAGTTCGAGAAAGAACAATCAGCCTTTAATTTTGAATACGCTGATACGGATTTTTTGTTTGAAAAATTCGACTCTCTGGAGATTCAATGCAAAGAACTGGTGAATCAGGATCTGCCGTTTCCAGCATACGAGAAGGTGTTGCAAGCATCGCATACCTTCAATTTGCTTGATGCGAGAAAAATGATCGGTGTGACAGAGCGGGCACGATACATTGGACGGGTGCGCAATCTTGCCAGAATGGTTGCAGAAGCATACTACCAAAGTCGGGAGACTCAAGGATTTCCCGGGTTGCGTCGGCAGGAAACATCAACAGTTGAAAGCGCTACAGCGTCCAGTAATATTTCAACAGAGTCCCAATCGTCAAAACCGGCTTCGCTATTGCTTGAAATTGGCACCGAAGAATTGCCGCCTGACTCGGTTGAAACACTTGCCGTAGCACTAGAGAAAGGGTTGAAAGAGGAACTGCATCGTGCAGGACTGATTGAAACGATGGAGCAACAGTCCCAAAGTTTTGGCACTCCCAGACGTATCGGCGTATTGATTGCAGAGGTGCTTCGCAGAAGCCCTGAAGTACAAAAGGAACGTCGTGGTCCGCCATTAAACCGAGCATTTGACGCGGATGGTAATCCGACAGCTGCCAGCACGGGGTTTGCAAAATCCTGCGGGTTGGAAGTGGATGAATTGGTACGAGTGGAAACCGACAAGGCAAGTTATCTTGCGTACCGGTATACGGACCCTGGCAGAAGTGCGGTTGATTCAATTCCGGAATGTATTGAAAACACAGTGGCGAGGTTGCCGATTTCCAAGCGAATGCGCTGGGGCAACAGCGAGGCTCAGTTTGTTCGACCAGTACACTGGGCGGTTCTTCTTCACGGGAATGAGGAAATACCCTGCGAAGTCTTTTCGGTTGGGTCCGGCTCCAGTACAGTCGGGCACCGTTTTCACCATCCGGGAAACATCAACCTCCCCTGTGCGGATGACTACGAAGAACAATTGGAAGCGCATGGCCGGGTCATTGCTGACTCACAGCGACGAAAAGAATTAATATTGAAGCAAATTCAGAGCTTGGAGTCTGTAACAGGCGGAAATGTGGTAGTCAAGGAAACCTTGTTGAATCAGGTTACCAATCTGGTTGAATGGCCGTTTGCATTTTTGGGTTCGTTTGACGAGCGGTTTCTGAAACTGCCCCAGGAGGTTCTGGTTACTTCCATGGAGCATCATCAGAAGTACTTTTCGGTGGTGGATGCAGATGGCAACTTGATGCCGAAGTTTGTTGGCGTGGCGAACATCAATCTGGATGATGAAGAAATTTTGCAAAGAGTCAGGCACGGGAATGAGCGGGTATTGCGTGCCCGGCTTGCAGATGCTGAATTTTTCTGGCATCAGGACCTGAAAAGTTCTTTGGAAGACAAGTTGCCGCACCTGAAAACCCTGGTGTTTCACAACAAGCTTGGTTCAGTGTATGACAAGTCCATACGCATATCGCAACTCGCTGAATTTATTGCTGAAACATTGGGTTATGACGCAACAGTCGCACATCGTTCAGCGTTGCTGTCAAAGGCCGACCTGGTAACCGAGCTGGTAGGCGAATTTCCCGAGTTGCAGGGTACTGCGGGCCGATACTATGCGGAGGCAAACGGCGAATTGGTTACGCTGGCGCAGGCGATTGAGGAAAGTTATTATCCGAGATCCGCGACTGGCATGCTTCCTGAATCTCCGGCCGGTTGCAGTGTCGCAATTGCAGATCGAATTGATTCTCTTGTGGGACTGACGGCAGCGGGAGAAGTTGTTAAAGGTGACCGCGACCCGTACTCACTGCGACGCATGGCGATTGCAGTACTCAGAATTGTGATTGAGCGCAAACTGAACCTTGATATTCAATTTGTCATGATCAAAGCGGTTGAATTGTTTCAAGAACAGCGTGCCGGCGATGACAATAACGGAGTTGCAGTGCCAGACGAAGCTACGATACAAAAGGTATTTGAATTCATGCTGGATCGTCTCAGAGGGTATTGCATAGATCAAGGATATACCGCCGACGAATTTGCATCGGTGTACGAATTGAAGCTATCGCGGTTGCTAGAGTTCGACATGCGACTGAGGGCTGTTCGTCAGTTCAGGAATCTGCCAGAGTTTGAAAATCTCGTGGTGGCAAACAAGCGCATCAGGAATATTCTGCGTTCTGCCGATGTACTGGTTCGCGATGGAGTGACCTCTGAACTGCTGATCGAGAAATCGGAACAGTCTCTGTACCGAAAGGCGAAAGAAGTCAATCAGCGAATTGAACCGTTGCTGGGCAAATCTGACCATTCAGGTGTACTGCATGAGCTTGCGGTCTTGAAAGAGCCGATTGACCTGTTTTTTGACGAAGTCATGGTGATGGACGAAAATATTGAACTCCGGATGAATCGGGTGGCACTGGTTTCATTTATCAACAATATGTTTCTGAAGGTAGCGGACATTTCCCAGTTGCAACCGGGTGAGGTGAAGCAATGAATCAAGATTCTTTTACAGAGATGCGAAATGCGGTACAAGCGTTTCATGAGAGGTTTGATATGGCGGGAAAGGGTGGTCACGATCTGAAGTATCGAATTGCACTGATGGTTGAGGAACTGGGTGAAATTTCAGCGGCCGTGACCAAAGGCAAGGGCAAGGAGCAGATCGCCGAGGAGTGTGCGGACTTGCTGATATTGCTCTTGGGCACTTCGATCGCAGCTGATTTTGACCTGAATCAATCGTTCTGGAAAAAGATTCGGAAGGTGGTGGAACGGAAGTCGAAAATGGTAGACGGTACCATCCGAATTTCGGAATTTGAGGCTTGAGCAAGCTGGGTTTTTGAAATTGGCACGACAAATGACATCAGGTTTGGTAGTCGGAATTTTTTGACATAACAGTACTATAAGCCCATGTATACAGTTGTATTGGAACAGGACTTGATTGTGCGGAAGCCGGTTGGAGCTGATTATCTGGATGTTGATTCCTGGGTACCAGTGAAAAGCAGTCTCAAGGCAATTGCGAATCTGTATCGACAGGATTTTCGAATCGTGGTGTTCTCCATGTATAAGGAACTGGACAGTGAAGCACAAAATTTCATGGCGTTCAATCAAATTCTCCAGAAGATGCTTGATGCGATCCGAAAAGCAGGCGGCGATGTAAACGCGATTTTTATCGGTAGCGGAAAACCGGAAGGTAGTGATAGTGAGCAACCCAAAGAATTTCTCAGCAACCTGCTTGACCGCTTGCGGGAGTCTCCAAAAGAGGTTTTTGTGGTCGGCAAGAGGTTGGAAATTGCTGAAGCGGCGCGCAATGCAGGTGCCAAACCATTTCTGATTGGCACGAAAGACAGACAAAAATCAGATGTTCCTGTGCTTGAAAACCTTTCCGAATTCGCCGAGCTGTTGCAATCCTCCCGAGATGAAAGGTGATCGCAAATGAAGGCTGTTCAATTTATCCGATCATCATTGTTTATGACTGGCATGATTGTTGCTGTGCTTGTTTATTGGCCGGTTTGTGTGGTAGCGGTGATGTTGCCGCCGTTTCCCAGATCCAGAGTAATCGGAGTTTGGGCACATGCAGTGCTGTTCTGGCTGAAGATCACATGCGGATTGAGCCACAAGGTTGAAGGAATGGAAAAATTGCCAGAGGGTCCGGCGGTTATTTTTGCGAAGCATCAGTCGGCCTGGGAAACAATTTCATTTCAAACCATATTTCCCCCGCAGGCCTGGGTGATGAAGCGATCGTTGTTATACATTCCGTTTTTTGGTTGGGGTTTGGCCGCATCCAGGCCTATTGCGATTGATCGGTCTACTCAACGGCAAGCCTTGTTGCAAGTCGTTGAACAAGGCATCGAAAAGTTGAAGGAAGGTCGATGGGTGGTCATATTTCCAGAGGGAACTCGCACTGCACCGGGTGAGCATGGCAAATTCAATGCAAGTGCGGCGCTTCTTGCAGCTCGAGCGAAGGTACCGCTTGTACCGGTCGCTCACAATTCCGGTGATTTCTGGCGACGCAGAGAATTCAACAAAAGAGCAGGAACAATTCGTGTGCGAGTAGGCGAGCCTATTTATCCTGAAAACCGAAAAGTGAGAGAACTGAACAATACAGCAGAAAACTGGGTTCGGTCAACCATGCCTGTAATCAGTGATGCGTATGTCAAAGAGACTGAATCCGGCAGTCGAAAACAGAATCACAAGTGAGGTTGCGCCCCACCTTCTGGTAATTCCTTTACTGCTGTCGCTTTTTTGCAACAGTTTCCTGTGTATGCGAGCTCAGATTTTGTGTTTGTCAGAGCCGAGAATTCGCTTGGTACAACCGTATCTTGGCTTCACGAATTTTGACAATTCAGCGGAATGGGAATTCAAGTTGTATTTTTTGTAAATTTCATCCAACCATTGTGCTATATTATTCAACGTCAAAGAGTTGGCATAGAAACCTTGAGGTTGAAACCATTCAAGAGAAGTTTTTCAAATGCACGAAGTATTTAACGACATGGAATGTGAAGCACTGGCTGATACATTTATTGCTCGGCGCGAACGTGATTCTGTTGCCCCCCCCCCCCTCGCGATGAATTGTCGGGAATCAACAGGTCAAAACCAGTATATGACTGGTACAGTGGGCGTGCATGCTGATTTTTTGCGCTTGCGCGCGGCCGCCTCTGCAATTTGGAATGAATTTCTTATCTTCTGGTGGGATGCAAGATTGTGTCACCACGAGTTCAGATTTAACTTCTTGGCCGCGTTGAGAAAGAGAACTAAATTTCGTGGTAGAGGGGCTACCAACTACCTTAAAAAAACAGAGTAATTCTGTTTCCCGCATGTTTGGGCGAGGTTGGGCAAGTACGATAATCGCTACAGCTCCGACCCTCTAGCCGTCCCAAACAGTATCAAGAATCAACACAGGGTCCGTTCGCGCGGATTCCGTGGGGGTGTTTGAATTTCGTTAACTTCGCTGAGTCTTTGCTTCATCGCTTGTTGACAAACAAAGTGAGAGATGCTGACACAGCTGAAAAAATTAACAAGGTAAAGAGTCTGAAAACAGTTTGGAAAGGAGTTGAGAGTTAGTCAAATTCTTGCTTTCCGATTGGAGAGCAAGCGGAAAGATCTAACATGCAAAATTTTTTCCGGTAAGGGTAAACAGTTGTCATAGGAATTGGGATGAGTCGAGTGCTGACATGGAGATTGTCGCATGTGGCGATGTTACTTGCAGTATTGATGCTGTGCGTACCTCAGCTTGCGTTTACGCAATCTTCAAATAGTCAAGACACCGAACCGTCGTTCGGGAACATTTCGACACCTTCCTACGTTACTACACAAAATATGCAGCTCTCAACTGCGATTGCTCTGCCTGCGGCCTTTGGCGGAAATAGTCCATTAACATATACATTGTCGGGACCGGGATTGACGACGGTAGCGCTGACTTTGCCGGACGGATTGAGGTACACCGCTCCTGCCGATTCACAAAGCGGCGGTATGATTTCTGGCACTCCTACCGAAATGGCATTCAAGTCCATTTATACATTAATCGTGCGGGATGCAGACGGCGACAGTGCTGTTGTCAATTTCTACCTCACGGTGAATCCGGCGCTAGCTTCAGCACCGACCGGATTTTCAGCAACACCTGGTAATGGTCGGGCAACTCTGAGTTGGACCGACCCAAAGAATACTTCCATTACACATTACGAACTTAGCTATCGACAGGGTGCCAGGGGGAGTTTCACAGCTTGGACGAAGATTGAAAATAGCGGGGCAAATACGGTCGGACATACCCTTTCCAATCTGGTCAATAACAAAATGTATACATTTCGATTGCGGGCAGTCAATGTTACCGGTAGTGGTGTATTCGCGACCACAACTGCTACCCCATTGACAACTGCGGATTCTATGCCTCGTTTTTCAAAATCAGTATCGCCTATGCGTTTCGCACGGAATCGAAGCATCAACACAGTTACTCTTCCTTCGGCTACTGGCGGTGATGGCGCACTCACCTATGCAATGGCTTCGCTACCCCGGGGATTGGTTTACACAGCACCTGGTGCAACCGACGCACATGGTGGGACGATAACCGGTACTCCCACCAATAACAGAGGGGCAACGAACTATACCTTGACTGCCACTGATACTGATGGAGACAGCACTACTTTGACTGTATCCATTGAAGTGGCATCCGCTGCAACGGTTACCAGTATCAGCATTACGAACGAAAGTGGTAGCGCCCCCCGAAATGGAAACTTTGTAACGGGAGACAAAATTCATCTGTTACTTACGTTCAATCAACCTCTCAGGATTAATGAAGCTGGAATTCGATTCAGAATCAAAATAGGTGACCAATGGCGTTGGATGTCAGCGAGTCCATCAAGTGAAGATGCTATGCCTAGAGAGATGCAGTTTGAATACACAGTGCAGTCGATTGACTGGGATGGTAACGGAATATCAATACCGCGGAATCCATTTCGCTTCTTTTTTGAAGATGGTGGGCTAGGAGGCATTTGGAGCTTGATAGGCGGAACAAATATACCGGCGATCACGGACCTTGATGCACATGTCCTGAATTCCTTTTCAAATAGAAATTCCCTTCGGGTTAACGACTTGTGGCCATCTTTTCAGGCGGGCGCGGTGAGTACTCAGCGTTATCTGGTCGGTCAGCAAGTCAACTTGACGTTGCCCGCGGCTACTAGCGGCGATGTTCCGGTTGGTTACGCACTGTCTCCATCGACCCTGCCCGACGGGTTGATGTACACTGCACCGACCAGTACGGCGAATGGTGGCTCAATTACCGGCTCACCCACCAGCGTAACAAGCTCTACCAATTACAAGCTTGTTGCAACGGACCGTGATGGCGACAAGGCCGAGTTGTCGTTTGCGGTGAGTGCAGAAACTGATATAGCACCCGATTTTGGCGAAGCAACGACCACCGCTTTGGTTCTGGACACCGGTAGTGCGGCTAACGTCAGCCTGCCCACAGCTACGGGAGGCAATGCGCCGCTGGCGTACTCGGTTTCGCCATCGCTTCCTTCGGGATTGACTCTCAATAGTTCTACCGCAGTGATCACTGGTATGCCGGATTCAGTGTCACCGGATCCAACCAGTTACCGGCTCATTGCAACCGACTGGGACGGTGATTTCGATTCCGTCGATTTTACCGTGGCGATATACCAGCCAGTGCCAGAAGTAACCGAAGTCAGCTTCACTTCGACTCCGAACTCTGATAACACATACGGTGCCGGTGAAAGTGTTAATGTAGCCGTAAAATTCAATTCGAACCTCTCGGTTACCGGCTCGCCAAGATTGGCGCTTGACATAGGGTCAGCCACCCGTCAAGCGGCTTACAGCAGTCTGAGCAACGGCAATACGCTGAACTTCAGCTACACCGTAGTGAACACAGACCGTGATGACAACGGTATCAGCATTGCAAAGTCTGCCTTGACCCTGAATGGTGCCACAATTCAGGGGAGCGGTACCGGAGCTGTCGCTGCAAATCTGGACTTGGACAGCTATGCAGTCAACAATGATGCCAGCCACAAGGTTGCTGGAGGAATCACTGTACCGCAACTGGTAACGTTTGTTTCTGCACCGGCAAGCGGCG
Source organism: Arenicellales bacterium (assembly GCA_965200765.1). Classification (GTDB taxonomy): domain Bacteria; phylum Pseudomonadota; class Gammaproteobacteria; order Arenicellales; family JAJDZL01. The sequence goes on along the minus strand of OZ241380.1, from coordinate 2,723,143 downwards.
ATACCTACGGACCAAACGAAAACGTCATAGTAAGTGTTGTCTACGACGAGGTTTTGACAATAACCGGCACGCCACAACTGGCACTTGCAATCGGGGGACAAACGCGGCAGGCAAGCTACACCCGTCGGTCCAATGGCAATAAAGGATTGAATTTCAGTTACAGGATAGTTTCGGCAGACCTGGACAATGATGGCATCAGTATCGCCGCGACTGCACTCACTTTGAACGGTGGTACCATACAAGATGCCGACGGAATCAATGCTCAATTGAATCTCGGTAGCCACGCCGTTGTCAATGATGCGAGCCACAAAGTGAATGGCGACCTCAGTCCGTCGTTTACAAATTCTTCAGCACCTGAACTTCGCTACGCTACGGGTAAATCATTCAGTTTCAATTTACCTGCTGCAACCGGTGGAGACGGTACACTTGGTTATTCTCTGACCGGACCGGGGGCCGTTGCGACCTTAACCTTGCCGAGTGGAATCAGTTATACAGCACCTGCCGCTGATGCTGCACATGGCGGTACCATCGCAGGCAATTCTCAGGTCGCAGTGCAAAAGTCCACTTATACGCTGACCGCCACCGATGCGGATGGCGATCAGGCCACACTTGACCTTAGTCTGGAAATCGTGGCGGCGCCTACAGTCAGCGATGCCGTTATCACCAGTACGCCGTACAGCAACAGCACCTACGGTGTCGGCGAGCTGATTACGGTGGACCTTACATTTAATCAGGCGCTGTCAGTCACAGGATTGCCTCAGCTGGGGTTGGTTATCGGTACAGAAAAGCGCGGGGCAAAATTCAAGAAACTGTCAAGTGATGGACGCAAACTGACGTTTCAGTACATCGTGCAGGCAACCGACCGGGATAGCGACGGCATTGCTATCGCAACCAATGCGCTAGTACTGAATAGCTCAACGATAAGGGGCACAAACGGCATTAATGCGAATCTCGATCTTGGTAGCCATGCACTCGGCAATCAATCGGGTCACAAGGTGGATGGAGGTGTAAATCCTCCTGTGTCTGTGTCGGACGTTGCGATTATCAGTACCCCGCAGAGTAGCGACACCTATGGTGTGGGTGAAACAATCACTGTCGAGGTAATGTTTCACAAACCGATTAAAATCGGCGGTACTGGCAGTATGAATTTGGCTCTTGGTATCGGGAGCAGTAATCGTAATGCCACCTATCAAAATACCGCAGGCAGGCACCTGTTTCGATACACAGTAACTTCGAATGATCTGGATTCGGATGGAATCAGTATTGTGGCGGAAGCCCTTGGCAAGGACTCAAGTCTGGTCTTGGTGGCCCAAGTTGGCAATGCAACAGTAAACCTTGGTCTTGGCAGCCATGCCATTACAAATGCCTCAAGTCACAAAGTGGATGGCAAAGTTGACCAGGCACCCACTGTCAAACAAGTATCTATTACTTCCAGTCCGCGTAGTGGCGACACTTACCGAGCGGGTGAAAAAATCAAAGTGCAGGTCGATTTCAGCGAGGCAGTCAGAGTGACAGGCAATCCGCAATTGGGGCTTGCCATTGGAAGCAATACGAGACAAGCATTAGCTGTAGGAGATGATGGAAGTGTTGTTGAATTCGGATATACGGTGCAGACAAGCGATAAAGATACGGATGGTATCAGTATTGCTGCTGATGCGTTGCAACTGAACGGTGGCAGTATTCAGGACCTGACCGGGGCAAACAATGCAGGTTTGGGTATACAGGCTATTGCCAATGCGGCAAACCACAAGGTGTCTGCTCCGCCGCTGGTGAGTGGTGCGAGGATTACGTCATCGGCTCCGTCTGGCACAGCAGGCTATATTGCGGGCAATGCAATTACTGTGGACATTTTGTTCGACCAGGATGTATCAGTATCCGGAAGTCCGCAACTGGGACTGACGGTCGGGAGCAATACGCGTCAGGCGAGCTATACCGGACTGAGCGGTAAAAAATTGAGCTTCAGTTATACGGTACAGTCGTCCGACTTTGATGGAAACGGCATTGGCATCGCCTCAAATGCACTCAGTCTGAACGGTGGAACCATTCGGGATGGTGAAAATGAAGATGCAGTTCTGGGACTGGGCAGCCACGCAATCAGCAACTCTGCATCTCACGTGGTACGAGATAACCCCGTGAGTTTTGGATCGGCGCGAATCAGTGACCAGCACTACACTGCTGACACCGCAGTGTCCGTTTTATTGCCAACGGCAACAGGAGACGGGGCAATCACCTATAGTATTTCTCCTGCACTGACTGGCGGACTACGCTTTGATGCGCGAAGTCGCAGAATCCTGGGCACGCCCACAGCAGTCGCCGCCCGGCGAAGTTATACTTACACTGCTACAGATGCAGATGGTGATTCAGCGGAGTTGACTTTCGGGCTCACGGTAGCAGCTACCAATGCTCCGGTAATATCGTTTTTGGAGATTTGCTCCACTCCTCAGCCGGGCACCAACAACTTCTATGCAGTCAATTCGGAGCATCCGATTGTTGTTGCAATCAAGTTCAATCGAAGTGTAACAATTACAGGCACGCCGCAACTGGCACTGACAATCGGCAATCGCACTCGACAGGCGAATTACAGCCATTTCAGCATTGGTTCAACACCATTCAGATGCAAGGGAGTGAGTACCAATCATATTTTCAAATACTCCGTGCAAGCATCTGATCTCGACACTGACGGCCTTAGCATCCTCCCCGGCGCACTGACTTTGAACGGGGGCAGTATTGTTGATTTCAATAACAGCAATGTTGCAGCATCGCTGGATATCGGAAGATTTGCCATCACCAACGACCCAAATCACAAGGTAAACGGTAGTGCTGACATTATTCCGGTGGTGCGCACTGTAAGTATTTCCTCCAGTCCGGCTTCCGGAGACACCTACAAGGCTGGCGAAACAATAAGAGCTCTCATTAGATTCACGTCCGGTATGGATGGTTTGACACTAAGTGGGAGCGGTACCCCTCAGCTGGCGCTCACCATTGGCAATAATTCACGTGTAGTCAGTGGAGTCAGTTCTGCTAGCTCTGGACCAACAGGCAATACCCAATTTCATTTTTCCTATACAGTACAGAATTCTGATTACGACAATAACGGTATCAGTATTGCTGCAAATGCACTGTCCTTGCCTTCTGGTGTGACCCTGAGGAATGGCAATGTAAATGCGGCACTGAGTTTGGGCAACCTGGCTCTTGCAAACCAGGCCGGTCACAAGGTATCTGCGCCGCCGAAAGTGTCTGCTGTGGGAATCTCTTCCACGCCTGTGCAGGCCAATACCTACACTCGAACCGGGTCGATCAGAGCAAAGGTTGAATTTGACCAGGCGATTACTGTTTCTGGTACGCCCCAACTCGCAATCGCAGTTGGCGACAACACGCGCCAGGCCAATTACAACCCGATGTCAGCGCAAATTGCTACAGATCTTGGAGAGACAGCAGGCCGGGTTTTGTACTTTGATTATACAGTTCAAGCGAACGACACGGATTCAAACGGGATCAGCATTGCCGCGAATGCACTGTCGCTGAATGGAGGCTCGATTCGGGATGCCGAGGGTGAAGATGCAGTTCTGACTTTAGGCAGCCATATCTTGACCAATTTGGGAACTGCAAAAGTAGATGGCAGTAAAACCGGGGCCTGGCCAGAATTCAGCAGTGCAACAGGACCTGATTTGAGACTTACAGTTGGTACTGAGGTATCTACCACATTGCCTACATCCCCCGTCGGTGATGCACCGCTCATATACACCGTTTCACCATCACTCCCCCAAGGGTTGATTTTCAATGGCAGTACTGCGGCGATTACAGGAACGCCGACTCTAGAAACGCACGTTAGAACTCACACATTGACAGTAACAGATTACAACGGCGATACCGATACATTGACTTTTACCACGGGTGTGACGGGCAATCGCCCCTTGGTGAGCGGTGTAACACTATTGTCGACTCCAACAAGCGGGGATACCTATGGTGTCGGAGAGGAGATTATAGTGAGGGTCAATTTTTCCTCTCCGTTGACTCCGGTTATGAAAGTGATAGGGTCGCCGCAATTGGCATTGAAAGTCGGTACCCGAACCCGTCAAGCCGTTTTTTACATTACAGACAGAAACGATGTGCAATTCCGATATACGGTGCGTTCGGAAGACCGGGACACCAACGGAATCAGTATTGAACGCGGTGCATTGACCTTGAATGGTGGTTTGATTCGCGATCAAAATGCCAACAACGCGTTGCTGGTTCTTGGACATCATACGTTGAGCAACCAGTCGGGCCACAAGGTAGATGGCAGTGTTTCAAATGCGCCGTCGGTAACCGGTATAAGTGTAGTTTCCAGCCCTGCAACAGGTGACACCTATAAACGGGGTGAAGAAATCGAGTTGAAACTGACCTTTAGCCAGGCAGTAAGTGTGACCGGAACACCCAGTGTCGGGATGCTGATTGGGAGTACAACACGGCAGGCAACTTACGTTGGTGCAGGAGTAAGTCCACGAATTCATTACTTCCGCTACCGCGTACAACAATCGGATGTCGATGGAAATGGATTCTACTCCAAGCAAAATGCACTTACAGTACCTTCCGGCGCACATATCCGAAATTTCGGTGGTATGAATGCAACGGCTGGAGTTCTCACTACATCAACTTTACTTCAAACTTACAAGATTAACGGTGGTCAAGTTTCTGTACCGTTTGTACAGGGTATAGAAATTACTTCTGTGCCGGCGCGGGGCAATACATACAAAAATGGAGAAAAGATTGAGGTACGCGTACAGATTAGCCGACCCGTGACAGTGAGTGGAAGCCCTTCGCTGGCAATAGGCATTGGCAGCCTGACAAGGTATGCTTTTTACAAGAGCACCACTCGCGAGCAGAAATCACGTGGCCTCACAGATTCTCACAGTTACTACCTGAACTTCAGTTACACAGTACAAGACCGCGATTATGATACTGACGGAATTACCATCAACTATGCAGGAACGGTGAATCCACTGGGTTTAAACGGTGGAAGAATTAGTGGCACAGATGACAATACTGCTGCAGATCTTGCCATCTCACATGGTCATAGTGGAGTTTTGGCGAGTCATGGCTTCACGAATCATTCATCGCACAAAGTTAATGGTCGGATACCGAAAATTACAAACACAATAATCAGGGGTATTCCGCGTAATCTTACGAGGTGCAACCACCCCACCTTGCCCAGGTCCACGAATCCTTATTGCGACCAGAACGGACGGAGAGGTCCCTATGGATATGTTGAAGGTGAAATCATAACGGTGCAAGTCACATTCAGTGAGCCCGTTACCTTTAGCCGTGTTGCAAGGCTGGCCATTAATTTGGAAAGCGGAACAGTTTACACGGATTCCTGGAGCAGTAGCAACAATGGGTCTGTATATGCGTTTACATACACAGTTGCGGCAGGTGACTACGACACAAACGGGTTGAGTGTGGCGACAAATGCACTGACTGCTTCAAACGGGGGCTCACTAACCGGATACGTTCACAGCAGAGCAACCGGCAATGCTGCGCATCTGACACTGAGCAGTGCAATCAATAACAGTTTATTACACAAAGTCTTGAGAACTCCGAGTACCGCGGCTCGTATCCGATCAATAAGCTTTCCAAATTCAGCAGTCACATACCTGCCTTTTGCAAATAGTACTTATGACGCAGGAGAGTACATTTATCCGTTAGTTATCTTTGACAAGCCTGTAAGTGTGACAGGCAATCCTCAATTGTCAATTTCAATTGGCAATCAAACACGAAAAGCCACTTATGTCCCCAGTAGTATAAAGACTTGGTTACGATTCCAATATCTGGTGCAGCCAAGCGACCGAGACGATAATGGTGTAAGTATTCCTGCCAATGCGGTGTCCCTGAATGGTGGGTCAATTACAACCACTTCCAATTCACTTGCAGCGAACCTGTCCTCCACCCGGGTCGCGGACGATAGTCGACGCAAGGTGAACGGGGCACTAAACGGAGCACCAAAAGTAAACTATGTACAGATGCTCTTTAATCCTGCCGTAGGCAATACATATGGGTTAGGTGAGGAAGTCTATGTCAGAGTTGGCTTTCATAAGCAAATTTCTGTTTCAGGCTCACCACAGTTGCAACTTGCGTTGGCAAGTGGTTCAGTACAAGCTTCGCACCATGCAACGAGGGGAGATAATATCGTGTTTAAATACCGGGTTCAAACCGGAGATCGAGCATTGAACGGCCTAAGCATCAGATCGAATGCATTGAGTTTGAATGGAGGCACAATTCGTAGCAGGTCTGGGGTCGATGCCAATCTCGCCTTGGGTAGCAATGCAATGTCCAACAATGGAGACCACAGAATCGATGGACGGGTCAAGTATGTACCAACGTTTGGGAGTGCGGTAATTTCTGCCAAAAACTATACGAAATTTGTAAATGTATCTGATACATTGCCGGCGGCTGAAGGTGGCCGGGGGAACTTAAGCTATGCCTTGACTGGACCAGGTACGGCAACCAACCTGACATTGCCCGCCGGGCTATCATTTAACAGACTCACCCGGGTTATTTCCGGCACGCCGCGAGCAGATGCACCACAACAAACTTATAAACTGACGGTTACAGACGGCCACAGAAGGACGGAATCGCTAGATTTTCTCCTTGCAGTAGTTGACTTGACACCAACCTTCGGAGATTCCACCATAGCCAATCAGTCGTGGACACAACGCGAACAGATTACGTCATTCTCATTGCCAACAGTTACAGGTGGAGACGGCACAATTACCTACACGTTGAGCCCGAATTTGCCATCGGGAGTGGTGTACAACGAGACGACGCACGAAGTGAGTGGCACACCATCAGTCGCCTTGCCATCTACTTCATACACCTGGACAGCCACTGATGCTGACGGCGACAAGGCAGAACTAACATTCAGTATTGAGGTGGACGGCATACCCACGTTTGGCAGCGGCACCATTGATGACAGGTCTTGGGATCAGCTCAGCGAGATAACCTCTTTTACATTACCGACGGTAACGGGTGGCAACGGTACGATCACCTATGCACTGAATCCGGCTTTGCCGGCAGGGGTAATTCGCGACCAAACAACACACACTGTAAGTGGAACACCATCTGTTTCAATGGACTCGACCAGCTACACCTGGGTCGCTACTGATGCGGATGGTGACAAGGCCGAATTGAGTTTCGCTATCGTAGTGACTGAAGCTCCCTACTTGTCAATTTCTTCACCGAGTGTTACAGAAGGGAACGATGGCAACGAGGCACTTGACTTTACCGTGACACTGAACAAGTCAAGTAGCCACATTATAACGGTTGCCTATACAGATTCGGGTACAGGTACAGCGACTTCAGGGACGGACTATACAGGTACTGATGGCGGTACGTTGACGTTTGCGGCAGGCGAAACCAGCAAGAGTATCAGTTTGGAGGTGATAGGAGACATAGATGTAGAGTCTCACGAAACTGTGGTTTTGAAACTTGGTGAGGCAACGAGAGCACATATTGCGACTGGAACGGGAACCGGAACAATTCTGAATGATGATGGTACTCCGATGATTTCAATTAATTCGCCAAGCGTTGCAGAAGGGGACACAGGCACCAAGTCAATGCAGTTCACAGTTTCACTTAGTGCAGTTAGCAGCCAGCAGGTCTCAGTATCTTATGCAGATGCAGGAACCGGAACGGCGACTTCCGGGGAAGACTATTCAGAGATATCCGGAGGTGTACTGACTTTTGGGGCGAATGCTTCGAGCAAGACATTCAATGTAGAAATAATAGGAGATGAAACAGAAGAATCGCACGAAACTGTTGTAGTGGCTCTCAGTAATGCGAGTAACGCGACGATTCAGACTGCAACCGGAACCGGAACAATACGAAACGACGACGGTATCCCGATACTGTCAATCAACTCTCCGAGCATTGCAGAAGGTGACAGTGGCACCAAGACACTATCCTTCACTGTAACAATGGATTCAGCGAGTGACCAGGAAGTATCAGTGGAGTATGGTTTGGTAGATGGCGGGACGGCAACTTTGGGGACGGACTACACAGCATCATCGACTGGTACGTTGACAATTCGTGTCGGTGATACAACCGGTACGATTGACGTAACGGTGAGAGGCGATACACTTGACGAGGCGAATGAAACGATCAGGATACAGCTTGCTGAACCGGCAAATGCGATGCTTGAGACGGGCAAGAGTACTGGTACCGGCACAATTACGGACGACGACGATGCGCCGACGATCTCAATTTCATCGCCAAGTGTAAGCGAAGGCGAATCTGATGCAAAGTTAATTTTTGAAGTAGTTCTGAGTGTTGCGAGCGGCAGGCAGGTAACTGTATCTTATGAAGATGCAGGTACCGGGACCGCAATTTCAGGAACGGACTATACAGCAGTCACCTCGGGCAAGCTGACATTTACGGCGGGTGAGACAAATAAATTGCTGAATGTTTCGGTTTTGGCCGATACAGTGGACGAACCAGATGAGTCAGTGGATTTGAAAATCAGTAGCCCGAGTAATGCAACATTAGGTACTTCTACCGGCACAGGTACGATAACGGACGACGACGATGCGCCGACGGTGACGCTGTCGCTGGCGGACAGCTCGATTTCGGAGAACGGTGGCACAACGGCGGTGAAGGCTACGCTGAGCCATGCGTCGAGCGAGGCCACGACGATTACGGTGACGGCGGTTGCAGGTGCCTACACAGTGGACGAGGATGCGACGATTACGATCGTAGCAGGTGACACCTCGAACAGCGAGGACACGGTTGCGATTACCGCGGTGGACAACACGAAGGACGAGACGGACCGGACGGCGACGGTGACGGCGACGGCGCAGAACACTCAAGGCATCGGTACGGTGACCGGTGCGTCGCTGACGCTGGCGGACGATGATAATGCGCCGACGGTGACGCTGACACTGGCGGACAGCTCGATTTCAGAAAACGGCGGCACGACGACGGTGTCGGCGATACTGAGCCATGCGTCCAGCGCTGCCACGACAGTAACGGTAACCGCGGTTTCCGGGTTTTACACAGTGGGCGATGATGCGACGATTACGATCGCGGCAGGTGCCACTTCGAACAGCGCAGACACGGTCGCGATAGCAACGGTGGACAACACGAAGGATGAGTCGGACCGGACGGCGACGGTGACAGGTACAGCGCAGAACACTCAGGGTATCGGTACGGTGACCGGGGCAACATTGACACTTGAGGACGATGATGATGCGCCGACAGTAACGCTGTCACTGGCGGACAGCTCGATTTCGGAGAACGGCGGCACGACGACGGTGACGGCGACACTGAGCCATGCGTCCAGCGCCGCTACGACAATAACGGTGACCGCAGTTTCCGGATTCTACACAGCGGGCGATGATGCGACGATTACGATTGCGGCAGGTGACACCTCGAACAGCACGGATACGGCGGCAATTGCTGCAGTGGACAACACGAAGGACGAGTCGGACCGGACGGCGACAGTGACAGCTACGGCACAGAACACTCAGGGCATCGGCACGGTGACCGGTGCTACTCTGACGCTGGAGGACGACGATGATGCGCCAACAGTGACGCTGACACTGGCGGACAGTTCGATATCGGAAAACGGCGGCACGACGACGGTATCGGCGACCTTGAGCCATGCGTCGAGCGTAGCCACGACGATTACAGTGACGGCGGTTTCCGGATTCTACACAGTGGGCGATGATGCGACGATTACGATAGCGGCAGGCGAAACCACGAACAGTAGCGACACAGCAACAATCAACTCGGTGGACAACACGAAGGACGCGGCGGACCGGACGGCGACGGTGACGGCGACGGCGCAGAACACTCAGGGCATCGGTGCGGTGACTGGTGCTTCGCTGACACTGGAGGACGACGATGCGGCACCGACGGTGACGCTGACACTGGCGGACAACTCGATTTCGGAGAACGGCGGCACGACGACGGTGACCGCGACATTGAGCCATGCGTCGAGCGCGGCCACGACGATTACAGTTACGGCGGTTTCGGGTGCCTACACAGTGGGCGACGATGCGACCATTACGATTGCGGCAGGTGAAACTTCGAACAGCACGGATACGGCGGCAATTAATGCAGTGGACAACACGAAGGACGAGGCGGACCGGACGGCGACGGTGACAGCTACAGCGCAGAACACTCAGGGCATTGGTGCGGTGACCGGTGCTTCTTTGACGCTGGAGGACGACGATGATGCGCCGACGGTGACGCTGACACTGGCGGACAGTTCGATCTCGGAGAACGGCGGTTCGACGACAGTGTCGGCGACATTGAGCCATGCATCAAGCGCTACCACGACAATTACGGTGACAGCGGTTTCAGGTGCCTACACGGCGGGAACGGACAAGACCATTACGTTTGCGGCGGGCGAAACCTCGAACAGTAGCGATACGGCGACGATCAATGCAGTGGACAACACAAAGGACGAGGCGGACCGGACGGCGACGGTGACAGCTACAGCGCAGAACACTCAGGGCATCGGCACGGTGACCGGTGCCACTCTGACGCTGGAGGACGACGATGATGCGCCAACAGTGACACTGGCACTGGTGGACAGCTCGATTTCGGAGAACGGCGGCACGACGACGGTTTCGGCGACCTTGAGCCATGCATCAAGCGCGGCCACGACGATTACGGTGACGGCGGTTTCAGGTGCCTATACGGCGGGAACGGACAAGACCATTACGATTGCGGCGGGCGAAACCTCGAACAATAGCGATACGGCGACGATCAATGCAGTGGACAACACGAAGGACGAGGCAAATCGCAGTGCGACGGTGACAGCTACGGCACAGAACACTCAGGGCATTGGTGCGGTGACCGGTGCTTCCTTGACGCTGGAGGACGACGATGATGCGCCGACAGTGACGCTGACGCTGGCGGACAATTCGATTTCGGAGAACGGGGGTTCGACGACGGTGACTGCGACGCTGAGCCATGCGTCGAGTGCGGCCACGACAATTACGGTGACGGCGGTTGCGGGTGCCTACACAGTGGGCGACGATGCGACCATTACGATTGCGGCGGGCGAAACCTCGAACAATAGCGATACGGCGACGATCAATGCAGTGGACAACACAAAGGACGAGTCGGACCGGACAGCGACGGTGACGGCGACGGCGCAGAACAGCCAGGGTATCGGTGCTGTAACCGGTGCATCGCTGACGCTGGAAGACAATGATGATGCGCCGACGGTGACACTGGCACTGGTGGATAGCTCGATATCGGAGAACGGCGGCACGACGACGGTGACTGCGACGCTGAGCCATGCTTCAAGCGCTACCACGACGATTACGGTGACGGCGGTTTCAGGTGCCTATACGGTGGGAGCGGACAAGACCATCTCGATTGCGGCAGGCGAAACCTCGAACAGCGCGGACACGGTTGCGATTACCGCAGTGGACAACACGAAGGACGAGGCAAATCGCAGTGCGACGGTGACAGCTACAGCGCAGAACAGTCAGGGCATCGGTGCGGTGACCGGTGCTTCCTTGACGCTGGAGGACGACGATGATGCGCCGACGGTGACGCTGTCGCTGGCGGACAATTCGATTTCGGAGAACGGGGGTTCGACGACGGTGACTGCGACGCTGAGCCATGCGTCGAGTGCGGCCACGACAATTACGGTGACGGCGGTTGCGGGTGCCTACACAGTGGGCGACGATGCGACCATTACGATTGCGGCAGGCGAAACTTCGAACAGCACGGATACGGCGGCAATTGCTGCAGTGGACAACACGAAGGACGAGTCGGACCGGACGGCGACAGTGACAGCTACGGCGCAGAACACTCAGGGCATCGGCACGGTGACCGGTGCTTCGCTGACGCTGGAGGACGACGATGATGCACCGACGGTGACGCTGTCGCTGGCGGACAGCTCGATTTCTGAAAACAGCGGCACGACGACGGTGTCGGCGACCTTGAGCCATGCGTCAAGCGCGGACACGACGATTACAGTGACGGCAGTTGCGGGTGCCTACACAGTGGGCGGCGATGCGACCATTACGATTGCGGCGGGCGAAACCTCGAACAACAGCGATACAGCGACAATCAACGCGGTGGACAACACGAAGGACGAGTCGGACCGGGTGGCGACTGTAACGGCGACGGCGCAGAACAGTCAAGGCATCGGTTCGGTAACCGGTCCTTCGCTGACACTGGAAGACGACGATGCGGCGCCGACTGTATCGATCAGCTCGCCGTCGGTAGCAGAGGGCGACAGCAGTACAGCAAGATTGCGGTTTGTGGTTTCGCTGAGTGCGGCGAGTGGCAGGACGGTGACAGTGAACTATGCTGAAGATGCTGGCGGCACCGCAACCTCGGGAACGGATTACACGGCGCTGTCATCAGGTTCTCTGACGTTCAATGCAGGGGACACGAGCAAGAACATTGATGTTTCAGTAGCCGGCGATACGCTGGACGAAGACGATGAAACAGTGAAAGTGGCACTGAGCAGTCCCGGTAACGCGACATTGGGTACTGCTACCGGCACAGGTACGATAACGGACGACGATGATGCGCCGACGGTGACGCTGACGCTGGCGGACAATTCGATTTCAGAGAACGGCGGCACGACGACGGTGTCGGCGACCTTGAGCCATGCGTCGAGTGAGTCCACGACGATTACGTTGACGGCGGTTTCGGGTGCCTACACGGTGGGGTCCGACAAGACCATCTCGATTGCGGCGGGCAGCACGTCGAACAGCAGCGACACGGCGACGATCAACGCGGTAGACAACACCAGAGACGAGGCGAACCGCAGTGTGACAGTAACGGCGACGGCGCAGAACAGCCAGGGCATCGGTGCGGTGACCGGTGCTTCACTGACGCTGGAGGACGACGATGATGCGCCGACGGTGACGCTGACGCTGGCGGACAATTCGATTTCGGAGAACGGCGGCACGACGACGGTGACGGCGACATTGAGTCATGCATCGAATGAGTCCACGACGATTACAGTGACGGCGGTTTCAGTTGCCTACACGGTGGGAGCGGACAAGACTATCTTGATTGCGGCGGGCAGTACGACGAACAGCGGCGATACGGCGACGATCAATGCAGTGGACAATGCGAAGGACGAACCGAATCGCAGTGCGACGGTGACAGCCACGGCACAGAATAGCCAGGGCATCGGTGCGGTGACCGGTGCTTCTCTGACGCTCGAAGACAACGATGCGGCGCCGACGGTGACGCTGACGCTGGCGGACAGTTCAATTTCGGAGAACGGCGGCACAACTACGGTTTCAGCGACACTGAGCCATGCGTCGAGTGAGTCTACGACGATTATGGTGACGGCGGTTGCGGGTGCCTACACGGTAGGAGCGGACAAGACCATTACGATTGCGGCGGGTAGCACGACGAACAGCGGCGACACGGCGACGATCAATGCAGTGGACAATGCGAAGGACGAACCGAATCGCAGTGCGACGGTGACAGCCACGGCACAGAACACTCAGGGCATTGGTACGGTGACCGGTGCTTCGCTGACGCTGGAGGACGACGATGCGGCGCCGACGGTGTCGATAAGCTCGCCGTCGGTGGCGGAGGGGGACAGTAGCACTGCAAGGTTGCGGTTTGTTGTTTCGCTGAGTGCGGCGAGCGGCAGAACGGTGACAGTGAACTATGCTGAAGGTGCTGGTGGCACCGCGGCTTCGGGAACAGACTACACAGCGCTGTCGTCGGGTACTCTGACGTTCAATGCGGGCGACACAAGCAAGAATATTGATGTTTCGGTAACCGGCGACACGCTGGACGAAGACGATGAAACGGTGAAAGTGGCACTAAGCAGTCCCGGCAATGCGACATTGGGTACTTCTACCGGTACAGGTACGATAACAGACGACGATGGAACACCGACAGTGACGCTGATGCTGGCGGACAGTTCGATCTCGGAGAACGGCGGCACGACGACAGTTTCAGCGACGCTGAGCCATGCGTCGAGCGCAGCTACGACAATTACGTTAACGGCGGTTTCAGGTGCCTACACGGTGGGAGCGGACAAGACCATCTTGATTGCGGCGGGCAGCACTTCGAACAATAGCGATACGGCGACGATCAATGCGGTGAACAACACCAGGGACGAGCCGAACCGAACAGCGACGGTGACGGGTACGGCGCAGAACACTCAGGGCATCGGTGCGGTGACCGGTGCTTCGCTGACGTTGCAAGACGATGATGATGCGCCGACGGTGACGCTGACGGTGGCGGACAGTTCGATCTCGGAGAACGGCGGCACGACGACAGTTTCAGCGACGCTGAGCCATGCGTCGAGTGCGGCCACTACGATTACGGTGACGGCGGTATCGGGTGCCTACACGGTGGGAGCGGACAAGACCATTACGATTGCGGCAGGCGAAACCTCGAACAATAGCGATACGGCTACGATCAACGCGGTGGACAACACCAGAGACGAGGCGAGTCGCAGTGTGACGGTGACGGCGACGGCGCAGAACACTCAGGGCATCGGTGCGGTGACCGGTGCTTCGCTGACGTTGCAAGACGATGATGATGCGCCGACAGTGACGCTGACACTGGCGGACAGTTCGATCTCGGAGAGCGGCGGCACGACAACGGTTTCAGCGACGCTGAGCCATGCGTCGAGCGCGGCTACGACAATTACGTTGACGGCGGTTTCGGGTTTCTACACGGTAGGATCGGACAAGACCATTACGATTGCGGCAGGCGAAACCTCGAACAATAGCGATACGGCTACGATCAACGCGGTGGACAACACCAGAGACGAGGCGAGTCGCAGTGTGACGGTGACGGCGACGGCGCAGAACACTCAGGGCATCGGTGCGGTGACCGGTGCTTCGCTGACGTTGCAAGACAGTGATGATGCGCCGACAGTGACGTTGACACTGGCGGACAGTTCGATCTCGGAGAACGGCGGCACGACGACAGTTTCAGCGACGCTGAGCCATGCGTCGAGCGCAGCTACGACAATTACGTTGACGGCGGTTTCGGGTTTCTACACGGTAGGATCGGACAAGACCATTACGATTGCGGCAGGCGAAACTTCGAACAGTAGCGATACGGCGACGATCAATGCAGTGGACAACACCAGAGACGAGGCGAATCGCAGGGCGACGGTGACGGCGACGGCGCAGAACACTCAGGGCATCGGTGCGGTGACCGGTGCTTCGCTGACGCTGGAAGACGATGACAATGCGCCGACGGTGACGCTGACGCTTGCGGACAACTCGATTTCGGAGAACGGCGGCACAACGACAGTTTCAGCGACGTTGAGCCATACGTCGAGTGCGGCCACGACAATTACCTTGACGGCGGTTTCAGGTGCCTACACGGTGGGAGCGGACAAGACCATCTTGATTGCGGCGGGCAGCACTTCGAACAATAGCGATACGGCGACGATCAATGCGGTGAACAACACCAGGGACGAGCCGAACCGAACAGCGACGGTGACGGGTACGGCGCAGAACACTCAGGGCATCGGTGCGGTGACCGGTGCTTCGCTGACGCTGGAAGACGATGATGATGCGCCGACGGTGACGCTGACGGTGGTGGACAGCTCGATATCGGAGAACGGCGGCACGACGACAGTTTCAGCGACGCTGAGCCATGCGTCGAGTGCGGCCACTACGATTACGGTGACGGCGGTATCGGGTGCCTACACGGTGGGAGCGGACAAGACCATTACGATTGCGGCAGGCGAAACCTCGAACAATAGCGATACGGCTACGATCAACGCGGTGGACAACACCAGAGACGAGGCGAGTCGCAGTGTGACGGTGACGGCGACGGCGCAGAACACTCAGGGCATCGGTGCGGTGACCGGTGCTTCGCTGACGTTGCAAGACGATGATGATGCGCCGACAGTGACGCTGACACTGGCGGACAGTTCGATCTCGGAGAGCGGCGGCACGACAACGGTTTCAGCGACGCTGAGCCATGCGTCGAGCGCGGCTACGACAATTACGTTGACGGCGGTTTCGGGTTTCTACACGGTAGGATCGGACAAGACCATTACGATTGCGGCAGGCGAAACCTCGAACAATAGCGATACGGCTACGATCAACGCGGTGGACAACACCAGAGACGAGGCGAGTCGCAGTGTGACGGTGACGGCGACGGCGCAGAACACTCAGGGCATCGGTGCGGTGACCGGTGCTTCGCTGACGTTGCAAGACAATGATGATGCGCCGACAGTGACGTTGACACTGGCGGACAGCTCGATCTCGGAGAACGGCGGCACGACGACAGTTTCAGCGACGCTGAGCCATGCGTCCAGCGCCTCGACGACGATTACGGTGACTGCAGTATCGGGTGCCTATACGGTGGGAACGGACAAGACCATTACGATTGCGGCAGGCGAAACCTCGAACAATAGCGATACGGCGACAATCAACGCGGTGGACAACACCAGAGACGAGGCGAGTCGCAGTGTGACGGTGACGGCGACGGCGCAGAACACTCAGGGCATTGGTGCGGTGACCGGTGCTTCGCTGACGCTGGAAGACGATGACAATGCGCCGACGGTGACGCTGACGCTTGCGGACAACTCGATTTCGGAGAACGGCGGCACAACGACAGTTTCAGCGACGTTGAGCCATGCGTCGAGTGCGGCCACGACAATTACCTTGACGGCGATTTCAGGTGCCTACACGGTGGGAGCGGACAAGACCATCTTGATTGCGGCGGGCAGCACTTCGAACAATAGCGATACGGCGACGATCAATGCGGTGAACAACACCAGGGACGAGCCGAACCGAACAGCGACGGTGACGGCAACAGCGCAGAACACTCAGGGCATTGGTGCGGTGACCGGAGCTTCGCTGACGCTGGAAGACGATGACGATGCGCCGACGGTGACGTTGACGCTGACAGACAACTCGATTTCGGAGAACGGCGGTACGACAACGGTTTCAGCGACATTGAGCCATGCGTCGAGTGAGGCCACGACGATTACGGTGACGGCGGTTTCAGGTGCCTACACGGTGGGAGCGGACAAGACCATTACGATTGCGGCGGGCAGCACTTCGAACAACAGCGATACGGCGACGATCAATGCGGTGAACAACACCAGGGACGAGCCGAATCGCAGGGCGACGGTGACAGGTACGGCGCAGAACACTCAGGGCATCGGTGCGGTGACCGGTGCTTCGCTGACGCTGGAAGACGATGACGGTGCGCCAACAGTGACGCTGACGGTGGCGGACAACTCGATTTCGGAGAACGGCGGCACGACGACGGTGTCGGCAACATTGAGCCATGCGTCGAGCGCGGCTACAACAATTACCTTGACGGCGGTTTCAGGTGCCTACACGGTGGGAGCGGACAAGACCATTACGATTGCGGCAGGCGAAACCTCGAACAATAACGATACGGCAACGATCAACGCGGTGAACAACACCAAGGACGAGTCGGACCGGACGGCGACGGTGACGGCGACGGCGCAGAACAGCCAAGGCATCGGTGCGGTGACCGGTGCTACGCTGACACTGGAAGACGACGATGCGGCACCGACGGTGACGTTGATGCTGACGGACAGCTCGATTTCGGAGAACGGCGGCACGACAACGGTGAAGGCGACATTGAGCCATGCGTCGAGCGCGGCTACGACGATTACGTTGACGGCGGTTTCAGGTGCCTACACGGTGGGAGCGGACAAGACCATTACGATTGCGGCGGGCAGCACGTCGAACAACTCTGACACGGCAACAATCAGCGCGGTGGACAACACCAGAGACGAGGCGAACCGCAGTGCAACGGTGACGGCGACGGCGCAGAACTCTCAGGGCATCGGTGCGGTGACCGGAGCTACGCTGACGCTGGAAGACGACGATGCGGCGCCGACGGTGTCGATTAGCTCGCCGTCGGTAGCGGAAGGGGACAGCAGTACAGCAAGTTTGCGGTTTGTGGTTTCGCTGAGTGCGGTGAGTGGCAGAACGGTGACAGTGAACTATGCTGAAGCTGCTGGCGGCACCGCGGCTTCGGGAACAGACTACACAGCGTTGTCGTCGGGTACTTTGACGTTCAATGCGGGCGACACAAGCAAGAATATTGATATTTCAGTAACCGGCGATACGCTGGACGAAGACAATGAAACGGTGAAAGTGGCACTCAGCAGTCCCGACAATGCGACATTGGGCACTTCCATCGGCACAGGCACGATAACGGACGATGACGTAGCGCCGACGGTGACGCTGACACTGGCGAACAGCTCGATTTCGGAGAACGGCGGCACGACGACGGTGTCAGCGACATTGAGCCATGCATCGAGTGCGGCCACGACGATTACGTTGTCGGCGGTTTCGGGTGCCTACATGGTGGGGGCGGACAAGACCATTACGATTGCGGCGGGCAACACGTCGAACAGCAGCGATACGGCGACGATCAACGCAGTGGACAACACCAGAGACGAGGCGAATCGCAGTGTGACGGTGACGGCGACGGCGCAGAACAGCCAGGGCATAGGTGCAGTGACCGGTGCTTCACTGACGCTGGAGGACGACGATGCAGCGCCGACGGTGACGCTGACGCTGGCGGACAGCTCAATTTCGGAGAACGGCGGTTCGACGACGGTGTCGGCGGCCTTGAGCCATGCGTCCAGCGCTTCAACGACGATTACGGTGACGGCGGTTTCAGGTGCCTACACGGTGGGAGCGGACAAGACCATAACGATTGCGGCGGGCAGCACGTCGAACAATAGCGATACGGCGACGATCAACGCAGTGGACAACACCAGAGACGAGGCGAATCGCCGGGCGACGGTGACGGCGACAGCGCAGAACAGCCAGGGCATCGGTGCGGTGACCGGTGCTTCACTGACGCTGGAAGACGATGATGGTGCGCCGACAGTGACGCTGACTCTGGCGGACAATACGATTTCGGAGAACGGCGGTACGACGACGGTCTCGGCGACCTTGAGCCATGCGTCGAGTGAGTCCACGACGATTACGTTGTCGGCGGTTTCGGGTGCCTACACGGTGGGAGCGGACAAGACCATTACGATTGCGGCGGGCAGCACTTCGAACAATAGCGATACGGCGACGATCAACGCAGTGGACAACACTAGAGACGAGGCGGATCGAACGGCGACAGTGACGGCGACGGCGCAGAACAGCCAGGGCATCGGTGCGGTGACCGGTGCTTCACTGACGCTGGAAGACGATGACAGCGCACCGACGGTGACACTGACGCTGGCGGACAGCTCGATTTCGGAGAACGGCGGCACAACGACGGTGTCGGCGACTTTGAGCCATGCATCAAGCGCTTCGACGACGATTACGTTGTCGGCGGTTTCGGGTGCCTACACGGTGGGGTCCGACAAGACCATCACGATTGCGGCGGGCAGTACGACGAACAGTGGCGATACGGCGACGATCAATGCGGTGAACAACACCAAGGACGAGCCGAACCGAACAGCGACGGTGACGGGTACGGCGCAGAACAGCCAGGGCATCGGTGCGGTGACCGGTGCGTCTCTGACGCTGGAGGACGATGACGGAGCGCCGACGGTGACGCTGACGCTGGCGGATAGTTCGATCTCGGAGAACGGCGGCACGACGACGGTTTCAGCGACATTGAGCCATGCGTCGAGCGCAGCTACGACAATTACGTTGTCGGCGGTTTCGGGTGCCTACACGGTGGGAGCGGACAAGACCATTACGATTGCGGCGGGTAGCACGTCGAACAACTCTGACACGGCGACGATCAACGCGGTGGACAACACCAAGGATGAGCCGAACCGCAGGGCAACGGTGACGGCGACGGCGCAGAACACTCAGGGCATCGGTGCGGTGACTGGAGCTTCGCTGACGCTGGAAGACGATGACGGCGCACCGACGGTGACGCTGACGCTGGCGGACAGCTCGATTTCGGAGAACGGCGGCACGACGACGGTTTCGGCGACGCTGAGCCATGCATCTAGCGCTTCAACGACGATTACGTTGACGGCGGTTTCAGGTGCCTACGCGGTGGGAACGGACAAGACCATTACGATTGCGGCGGGCGAAACCACGAACAGTAGCGACACAGCGACAATCAATGCAGTGGACAACACGAAGGATGAACCCGACCGGACGGCGACGGTGACGGCGACGGCGCAGAACAGCCAGGGCATCGGTGCAGTAACCGGTGCTTCGTTGACGCTGGAGGACGACGAAGGAACGCCGACGGTGACGCTGTCGCTGTCGAACAGTTCGATTTCGGAAAACGGCGGTTCGACGACGGTGACAGCGACATTGAGTCATGCGTCAAGCGCAACCACGACGGTCACAGTGACGGCGAGTGCCAATGCTCCTGCGGTTAGCGGTGATTTCGCGCAAAGCGGAACGACGCTGACGATCGCGGCGGGGACGACCTCAAGCACGGGCACAGTAAAGATTACGGCGGTAGACAACTACATAGCTACGGCGAACAAGACATTGACAGTGTCGGGTTCGGCAACGAATTCCGTGGGCGCAACCAATCCGTCGGACGTGGTGTTGACGATTGAGGATGACGACACTGTCGGGCGAGAAGTGCTGAATCGCGATAACGAAGGTGTACAGACGGTGACGCTGTCGCTGGCGGACAATTCGATTTCGGAGAACGGCGGTTCGACGACGGTGTCGGCGACGCTGAACCACGCGTTGAGCGTGTCGACGACGGTTACAGTAACGGCGGTTTCGGGGTTCTACACAGTGGGCGATGATGCGACGATTACGATTGCTGTGGGTGAGACAACGAGTACGGACACGGTAACAATTACAGCGGTGGACAACACGAAGGACGAGGCGAACCGGACAACGACAGTTACGGGTACGGCGCAAAACACTGTGGGTGAGGTTACGGTGAACGGGGTAACGTTGACACTGGAGGACGACGAAGGTGCGCCGACGGTGACGCTGTCTCTGGCGGACAATTCGATTTCGGAGAACGGAGGCACGACTACAGTGACGGCGACTTTGAGTCATGCGTCAAGCGCGGACACAACGATTACGGTAACTGCGGTATCGGGTTCCTACACGGTGGGTGAAGATGCGACCATTACGATTGCGGCAGGTAGCACGTCGAACAACGAAGACACAGCGACGATTGCCGCGGTGGACAACACGAAGGACGAGCCGGATCGCACTGCGACGGTGACGGCCACGGCGCAGAACACTCAAGGCGTGGGTGCGGTAACTGGGGTGACATTGACTCTGGAAGACGACGACGGAGCACCGACTGTTTCTCTGTCGCTAACGGACAGTTCGATTTCGGAGAACGGCGGCACGACGACGGTGACGGCGACCTTGAGCCATACGTCGAGTGAGTCCACGACGATTACTTTGTCGGCGGTTTCGGGTGCCTACACGGTGGGAGCGGACAAGACCATTACGATTGCGGCGGGCAGCACGTCGAACAGCAGCGACACGGCGACGATCAACGCGGTGGACAACACCAAGGACGAGGCGAATCGCAGTGCGACGGTAACGGCGACGGCGCAGAACAGCCAAGGCATTGGTGCGGTGACCGGTGCTTCGCTGACGCTGGAGGACGATGACGGCGCGCCGACAGTGACGCTGACACTGGCAGACAATTCGATTTCGGAAAACGGCGGCACGACGACGGTTTCGGCGACGCTGAGCCATGCTTCCAGCGCTTCGACTACGATTACGTTGTCGGCGGTTTCAGGTTCATATACAGTGGGAGTTGACAAGACCATTACAATTGCGGCGGGTAGCACGACAAACAGCGGCGATACGGCGACGATCAATGCAGTGGACAACACCAAGGACGAGGCAAATCGCAGTGCGACGGTGACGGCGACGGCGCAGAACAGCCAGGGTATCGGTGTGGTGACCGGTGCTTCGCTGACGCTGGAAGACGACGATGCGGCACCGACGGTGACTCTGACACTGGCGGACAATTCGATTTCGGAGAACGGGGGCACGACGACGGTGTCGGCGACTTTGAGCCATGCGTCGAGTGAGTCCACGACGATTACGTTGACGGCGGTTTCGGGTGCCTACACGGTGGGTGCGGACAAGACCATTACGATTGCGGCAGGCAGCACGACGAACAATAGCGATACGGCGACGATCAATGCGGTGAACAACTCGAAGGACGAGTCGGACCGGACGGCGACCGTGACTGCCACGGCACGGAACACTCAGGGCATTGGTGCAGTGACCGGAGCTTCGCTGACGCTAGTGGACGACGACGCGGCACCGACGGTATCGATAAGCTCGCCGTCGGTAGCGGAAGGGGACAGCAGTACAGCAAGGCTGCGGTTTGTGGTTTCGCTGAGTGCGGCGAGTGGCAGGACGGTGACAGTGAACTATGCTGAAGGTGCTGGCGGTACCGCAGACTCGGGAACAGACTACACAGCGCTGTCGTCGGGTACTTTGACGTTCAATGCAGGCGACACTAGCAAGAACATTGATATTTCTGTAACCGGCGATACAGTGGACGAAGATGATGAAACTGTGAAAGTGGCACTGAGCAGTCCGGGCAATGCGACATTGGGTACTTCTACCGGCACAGGCACGATAACGGACGATGACGGTGCGCCGACGGTGACGCTGTCGCTGGCAGACAGCTTGATTTCGGAGAACGGCGGTACGACGACTGTGTCGGCGACCTTGAGCCATGCGTCGAGTGAGTCCACGACGATTACGGTGACGGCGGTATCGGGTGCCTACACGTTGGGAGCGGACAAGACTATTACGATTGCGGCGGGCAACACGTCGAACAGCAGCGACACGGCGACGATCAACGCGGTAGACAACACCAGAGACGAGGCGAACCGCAGTGTGACGGTGACGGCGACGGCGCAGAACAGCCAGGGCATCGGTGCGGTGACCGGAGCTTCGCTGACGCTGGAAGACGACGATGCGGCGCCGACAGTATCAATCAGCTCGCCGTCGGTAGCGGAAGGGGACAGCAGTACAGCAAGGTTGCGGTTTGTGGTTTCGCTGAGTGCGGCGAGCGGCAAGACGGTGACAGTGAACTATGCTGAAGGTGCTGGTGGCACTGCAGACTCGGGAACGGACTACACAGCGCTGTCGTCGGGTACTTTGACGTTTAATGCAGGCGACACTAGCAAGACCATTGATATTTCAGTAACTGGTGATACGCTGGATGAAGACGATGAAACAGTGAAAGTGGCACTGAGCAGTCCCGGCAATGCAACATTGGGCACTTCTACCGGCACAGGCACGATAACGGACGATGACGGTGCGCCGACGGTGACGCTGACATTGGCGGACAATTCGATTTCAGAGAACGGCGGCACGACGACGGTGTCGGCGACCTTGAGCCATGCGTCGAGTGAGTCCACGACAATTACGTTGACGGCGGTTTCGGGTGCCTACACGGTGGGGTCTGACAAGACCATCTCGATTGCGGCGGGCAGCACGTCGAACAGCAGCGACACGGCGACGATCAACGCGGTAGACAACACCAGAGACGAGGCGAACCGCAGTGTGACAGTAACGGCGACGGCGCAGAACAGCCAGGGCATCGGTGCAGTGACCGGTGCTTCACTGACGCTGGAGGATGATGACGGTGCGCCCACGGTGACTTTGACGCTGACGGACAACTCGATTTCGGAGAACGGCGGCACGACGACGGTGTCGGCGGCATTGAGCCATGCATCAAGTGCTTCGACGACGATTACGTTGTCGGCGGTTTCGGGTTCCTACACGGTGGGGACTGACAAGACCATCTTGATTGCGGCAGGTGAAACCTCGAACAGCGGCGATACTGCGACAATCAATGCAGTGGACAATTCAAAAGACGAACCAAACCGCAGGGCGACGGTGACGGCGACGGTGCAGAACAGCCAGGGCGTCGGTGCGGTGACCGGTGCTTCGCTGACGCTGGAAGACGACGATGCGGCGCCGACGGTGACGCTGTCGCTGGCAGACAGCTCGATTTCGGAGAACGGCGGCACGACGACGGTGTCGGCGACCTTGAGCCATGCGTCGAGTGCGCCTACGACGATTACGTTGTCGGCGGTTTCGGGTGCCTACACGTTGGGAGCAGACAAGACCATCTCGATTGCGGCGGGTGAAACCTCGAACAGCGGTGACACGGCGACGATCAACGCGGTAGACAACACCAGAGACGAGGGGAACCGCAGTGTGACGGTGACGGCGACGGCACAGAACAGCCAAGGCATCGGTGCGGTAACCGGTGCTTCACTGACTCTGGAGGACGACGATGCGGCGCCGACAGTATCAATTAGTTCGCCGTCGGTGGCGGAGGGCGACAGCAGTACAGCAAGGTTGCGGTTTATGGTTTCGCTGAGTGCGGCGAGCGGCAAGACGGTGACAGTGAACTATGCTGAAGGTGCAGGCGGCACCGCAGATTCGGGAACGGACTACACAGCGCTGTCGTCGGGTACTTTGACGTTCAATGCAGGCGACACTAGCAAGAACATTGATATTTCAGTAACTGGTGATACGCTGGATGAAGACAATGAAACAGTGAAAGTGGCACTGAGCAACCCCGCCAATGCGACATTGGGCACTTCTACCGGCACAGGCACGATAACGGACGATGACGGTGCGCCGACGGTGACGCTGACATTGGCGGACAATTCGATTTCAGAGAACAGCGGCACGACGACGGTGTCGGCGACCTTGAGCCATGCGTCGAGTGAGTCCACGACGATTACGTTGACAGCGGTATCGGGTGCCTACACGGTGGGGTCTGACAAGACCATCTCGATTGCGGCAGGCAACACGTCGAACAGCAGCGACACGGCGACGATCAACTCGGTAGACAACACCAGAGACGAGGCGAACCGCAGTGTGACGGTGACGGCGACGGCACAGAACAGCCAGGGCATCGGTGCGGTGACCGGTGCGTCTCTGACGCTGGAAGACGATGACGGTGCGCCGACGGTTACGCTGACGCTGGCGGACAGTTCGATTTCGGAGAACGGCGGTTCGACGACGGTGTCGGCGACTTTGAGCCATGCATCAAGCGCTACTACGACGATTACGGTGACAGCGGTTTCAGGTGCCTACACGGTGGGAGCGGACAAGACCATTACGATTGCGGCGGGCGAAACCTCGAACAACAGCGATACGGCGACGATCAATGCTGTGGACAATACGAAGGACGAACCAAATCGCACGGCGACGGTGACGGCTACGGCGCAGAACACACAAGGTGTGGGAGCAGTGACCGGGGCGACATTGACGCTGGAGGACGATGAAGGGGCACCGACAGTTACGCTGTCGCTGACGAACAGTTCGATTTCGGAAAACGGTGGTTCAACGACGGTGACGGCAACTTTGAGCCATGCGTCGAGCGCACCTACGACGATTACGTTGTCGGCAGTTTCGGGTGCCTATACGGTGGGAGCGGACAAGACCATTACGATTGCGGCGGGCAATACGACGAACAGCGGCGATACGGCGACGATTAACGCGGTGGACAACACGAAGGACGAGGCGAACCGCAGAGCGACAGTGACGGCTACGGCGCAGAACACACAAGGTGTGGGAGCAGTGACCGGGGCGACATTGACGCTGGAGGACGATGAAGGGGCACCGACAGTTACGCTGTCGCTGACGAACAGTTCGATTTCGGAAAACGGTGGTTCAACGACGGTGACGGCGACCTTGAGCCATGCGTCAAGCGCGGCCACGACGGTCACAGTGACGGCGAGTGCCAATGCTCCTGCCGTTGCGGCCGACTTCACGCAAAGCGGAACAACGTTGACGATCGCGGCGGGGTCGACCTCAAGCACGGGTACAGTAAAGATTACGGCGGTAGACAACTACATAGCTACGGCGAACAAGACATTGACAGTGTCGGGTTCAGCAACGAATTCCGTGGGCGCGACCAGTCCGTCGAACGTGTCATTAACGATTGAGGATGACGATACTGTCGGGCGAGAAGTGCTGAATCGCGAGGTCACCGAAGGAACTCCGACCGTTACGCTGTCGCTGGCGGACAGTTCGATCTCGGAGAACGGCGGCACGACGACAGTGACGGCGACACTCAGCCAGGCATCAAGCGCGGACACGACAATTACGGTAACTGCGGTATCGGGTTCCTACACGGTGGGTGAGGATGCGACCATCTCGATTGCGGCGGGCAGCACATCGAACAGCTCCGACACAGCGACAATCAACGCTGTGGACAACACGAAGGATGAACCGGACCGGACAGCGACGGTGACGGCGACGGCGCAGAACGGCCAGGGCATCGGTGCGGTGACCGGTGCGTCGCTGACACTGGAGGACGATGAAGGAGCACCGACGGTGACACTGTCGCTAGCGGACAGCTCGATCTCCGAGAGCAGTGGCACGACAACTGTGTCGGCGACATTGAGTCATGCATCGAGTGAGTCCACGACGATTACGGTGACGGCGGTATCGGGTTTCTACACAGTGGGATCGGATGCGACAATTTCGATAGCGGCAGGTAGCACGTCGAACAGTAGCGATACGGCGACGATCAATGCAGTGGATAACA
This sequence comes from Arenicellales bacterium, assembly GCA_965200765.1. Classification (GTDB taxonomy): domain Bacteria; phylum Pseudomonadota; class Gammaproteobacteria; order Arenicellales; family JAJDZL01. The sequence continues at coordinate 2,696,701 of OZ241380.1, read as the reverse complement.
CCAGGGACGAGCCGAATCGCAGTGCGACGGTGACAGCGACAGCACAGAACACACAGGGCATCGGTGCGGTGACCGGTGCTTCGCTGACGCTGGAGGACGATGAAGGGGCACCAACAGTTACGCTGTCGCTGACTAGCAGTTCGATTTCGGAGAACGGTGGCTCAACGACGGTGACGGCATCTCTGAACCATGCGTCAAGCGCAACCACGACGGTCACAGTGACAGCGAGTGCCGATGCTCCCGCCGTTGCGGGCGACTTCACGCAAAGTGGAACAACGTTGACGATCGCCGCGGGGTCGACCTCAAGCACGGGTACAGTAAAGATTACGGCGGTAGACAACTACATAGCTACGGCGAACAAGACATTGACAGTGTCGGGTTCAGCAACGAATTCTGTGGGCGCGACCAGTCCGTCGAACGTGTCGCTAACGATTGAGGAAGACGATACTGTCGGGCGAGAAGTGCTGAATCGCGAGGTCACCGAAGGAACTCCAACAGTTACGCTGTCACTGGCGGACAGTTCGATTTCGGAGAATGGCGGCACGACGACAGTGACGGCGACACTAAGCCAGGCATCAAGCGCGGACACGACAATTACGGTAACTGCGGTATCGGGTTCCTACACGGTGGGTGAGGATGCGACCATCTCGATTGCGGCGGGAAGCACATCGAACAGCTCCGACACGGCGACGATCAATGCAGTGGACAACACGAAGGATGAACCGGACCGGACGGCGACGGTGACGGCGACGGCGCAGAACAGCCAGGGCATCGGTGCGGTGACCGGTGCGTCGATGACGCTGGAGGACGACGACGGTGCGCCGACAGTTACGCTGTCGCTAACGGACAGTTCGATTTCGGAGAACGGCGGCACGACTACAGTGACGGCGACATTGAGCCATGCGTCAAGCGCAGCCACTACGATCACGGTAACGGCGGTATCGGGTTCCTACACGGTGGGTGAGGATGCGACCATTTCGATTGCGGCGGGAAGCACATCGAACAGCTCCGACACGGCGACGATCAATGCAGTGGACAACACGAAGGATGAACCGGACCGGACGACGACAGTGACGGCGACGGCGCAGAACAGCCAAGGCATCGGTGCGGTGACAGGGGCTACGCTGACGCTGGAGGACGACGACGGGGCACCAACAGTAACGCTGTTGTTGGCAGACAGCTCGATATCGGAGAACGGCGGCACGACTACAGTGACCGCGACGCTGAGCCATGCGTCGAGTGCGGTCACGACGGTCACAGTTTCGGTGAGTGAAAATGCTCCTGCGGTTGCGAGCGATTTCACACAAAACGGCGAGACGCTGACGGTCGCAGCGGGTTCGACGACCAGCACCGGCACAGTGACGATTTCGGCGGTAGATAACAGTGTAGAGGCGGCGAACAAGACATTGACAGTGTCGGGTTCGGCAACGAATTCCGTGGGCGCGACCAATCCGTCAGACGTGTTGCTAACGATTGAAGACGACGATGTGTCGGACTCATCGTCGCCGGCCGATAAAACGGCATTAACGGTGTCGCTTGGGGCAACTTCAGTGACTGAGGGCGACAGTAGCCTTACATCCGTTGCAATGCAGTTTACAGTATCACTCAGCAGGACAAGTGAGAAGCAGGTACAGGTGTCTTATGCGGATGCAGGCACAGGCACTGCAACTTCAGGAACGGACTACAATACACTGGAATCGGGCACGCTGACATTCGCGCCAGGCGAAACGAGCAAGAGAATTTTTGTGTATATCAATGGCGACACACTGGACGAGCCGGCAGAGACCATCATTGTAAAGTTGAGCAGTCCGACAAACGCGACGATCTCTACAGCAACAAATACCGGCACTATCAACGACAACGATGCGACTCCTACACTTTCAATAAATTCGCCAAGTGTTGTTGAGGGAAATAGTGGTTCAGCTACATTGCAGTTCAATGTGAAGCTGAGTGCGGCAAGCGGCCGGCAAGTAACCGCAAGCTTTGCAGACAGCGGAACTGGTTCGGCAACCTCCGGAACGGACTACGATACACTCGGATCGGGCACGCTGACATTTGCACCCGGCGAAACGAGCAAGACAATTGATGCCTCGGTTGTTGGCGATGTTGTGGATGAGACAGATGAGACGATTGTTGTGAAACTCAGTTCACCAACCAACGCCAATATTTCGACCGACACCGGCACTGGCACAATAATGGACGATGATGGTTCTCCGAGCTTGTCAATTTCTTCCCCGTCTGTAATTGAAGGTGGAGCAGGCGAGACTACAATTTTGGAATTTCAAGTGTCGCTGAATCCGTCAAGTGCGCAACAAGTTACTGTGGATTATGCAGATGCAGGTACTGGAACGGCAGTTTCCGGAACGGACTATGCAGTAATACCGTCCGGTACTCTGACATTTTCCGCAGGTCAGACGAGCAAAACAATTCGCGTGACCGTAAATGGCGATGTGCTGGATGAGCCGGACGAGACCGTATTGATAGCACTGAGCGATTCAACCAATGCCAATATTTCGACAGGCACCGGTACAGGCACAATAACGGATGATGATATTCCTTCGTTGTCAATTGATTCTCCCAGTATTGTGGAGGGGAATGACGGAGAAACGACCACTCTTGCCTTTACGGTTAGTCTGTCTCCTTCTAGCTGGCAAGTTGTCTCTGTAGAATTCGCGGACGTACCGTCCGCTAGTACAGCAACATCAGGGTTGGACTACTCGAAGATAAATGCAGGCACTCTGACTTTTGCGGCCGGCGAGACCACGAAGACAATTGAAGTTTCAATTATTGGAGACAGCGAATTTGAACCAGATGAAACAATTTTTGTAATGTTGAGCGATGCAGATAATGCGGCGATACTCAAGTCTGCTGGTATTGGAACGATTCAAAACGACGATTCTGACGGGGACACGGAGCCAGCTACGCTAGGTTCGGACGAAGTGGACGAAACGGACGAAACAACACTCAATGCAGAATTACGCAATTTAATCCTTTCAGAAGGAACGCTGGCCCCTGTGTTCTCAGGTTCCAATTTGAATTATCAGGCGCTTGTTGGACACAGTGTCGAAAATGTAATGGTAACTCCTATAGCGGCAGATCCCGATAATGCAGTAATCACAGTAGGAGAAGAAGTCGTGTCAAGCGGGAGTGAAAGTGGTCGAATTCAATTGGAGGCAGGAAATGCGAGAATGATAGATATCGTAGTGACTGCGAGTAAGAATGGCGTTGTGGAAACAATGACATATACGGTAGCAGTGACCAGGAAATCGTTGGTCCAAGAACAACAAACTGCATATCAAAATGCCAACAGCGGAATTCTGGCGGAATTTTCGCGGGCGGTGACTCATAGCACAATTGACGCAGTAGCAGACAGAATCAGTCATGCACAGTCAGGGTCAGAAGCAAGTCAGTCCAGCCTTGCTAATCGGCTATCTTTCCTGGATGCGCTGAAATCCAATGAAGAAAGTTTGAACAATGAAGATTTTTCATTGAATGAAGCACTGCATCATGTTTCATTTATATACTCACCCGGAAAGTCAGGTGTTGGTGACCTCCATGCTGAAGGAACAGGCGGAGAAGATATTGGAACAGACACTCTGTCAATTTGGGGGACAAGCGATTACCAAAATCTGAAAGGCGGTAACAACAGTTTGGTTGATTGGGAAGGAAATCTGTTTTCGATGCATCTCGGAGTTGATGCGAAATATTCAGCCGGCGTTTTATACGGTGTAGTATTTTCGTGGTCGAAGGGTTCAGCTGATTACACTGGCCGGGATAATAATTTGACGGGCAATCTCAAACTTCAAATAGGAGGGATACATCCCTATGCAAGCTGGGAAATTTCTGACGATGCGAGTGTTTGGGCTTTAGCCGGTTATCGAAAAGGAAAAGTTTCAGTCAACTCCGATACTAGTGGTAGCCGAGAGGGTGCCAGCCAGCACCTCATGGTTGCCAGTGGGGGGAAATACCAGCTTTATTCGTCCAGTGAGAAGGGTGAAACCGAAGTGGGAGTCAACTTGAAGGGAGAGATTTGGGGTTCTCAACTGAAAGTTGATAACAATAATATTGTAGATACAAACATGGACACGTACGGAACAAGAATTTCCTTGGAAAGTGTTTTCTCTCGCAAATTGTCTTCGGATGCACTACTGACCCCGTCACTAGAGCTTGGGCTACGCTGGGATGGCGGCCAAGGAGAAACTGGAATGGGTATTGAATTGGGCGGTGCATTGGGCTATGAAAACCAAAGTGCCGGGATTTCTATGAACTCATCGGCCCGCACTTTGGTTCATCACGAAAGTGGTAAAAAAGACTGGGGTATAGGTTTATCAGTTGAGCGTACTCCAAGTACCGATGCCTTGGGCTTGTCATACAAGTTAGAGTGGACGTACGGTGACACAAGTAGTCGAAGCAGTTCTCTTTGGGACGACGGTGTAGCAGCTGGCATCAGCGAAAGCAACCTGGATACAAATACCGAAATGGAAGTTGGCTATGGGATGTCAATCTCCAAGGGTGTAGTTTTAACTCCCTATGCTGGAGTCAATTGGTCAAGCAGTGAAGTTTCTTACCGTCTCGGCGGCCGTTTTTCAACTGCTTCTGATATGAAGATTAGTCTGGAAAATGAACTCAAGGAGAGTGACGGTAGTAGCTCAGACCACAGAATCATGCTAACGTTTGATACTCCCTTGTAAATCTGAAGAGTGAAATGCTTTGCATTTCCCTGCACAACGCCTGTTGGCCGGATCATCCGCTAGTTGAACAGTGATTTTGCCTTTCATTTGATATTCAATTGGAATTCAATCAATCATGGTATCGTCTTGCGGGTACAGATTGTTTGAAATCGAACCAAGATTTATCAACAAATGAAGCCTGCGATTTGGCCAATTCTGTGAACAGACATGTATAGCAATCTCAATGGAATGTTGACGGTGTGGTTGATACATTGAGTCCAGAAGCACGATCAGACTTGATGTCGCGCATTCGCTCGCGCGACACCAAGCCCGAAAAGCATGTACGATCCGTAGTGCATCGTCTTGGCTACCGATTTCGTTTGCATCGCAAGGACTTGCCAGGCAAGCCAGACATGGTGCTACCCAGACACAATGCAGTTATTTTTGTGCATGGATGTTTCTGGCACTGGCATCCGGATCCAAACTGCCGTTTGGCGACCATGCCAAGTTCAAATGTTGAATACTGGGAACCGAAACTTGCAGGTAATCGCACCCGCGACCAGGAGACAGTCAAAAAACTTGAAGCCGAAGGCTGGCGCGTGCTTGTCGTATGGGAGTGTCAGTTAAAAAATCAAGAGGAGTTGATTTTCAGAATTCAAAATTTTCTGAACGATTCAAGCAATCAGCAATCACCAGAAGACTAAGAATCCGGACAATTCACACCGGTTTTTATTGATTATCCTGTGTTGTCTGGTTTTTGACTGTGTCTACAGCTTTGTTCAAGACTTCTTCATCTGCCAGGTAGAAATTTTCAATGGGTTGCAGTGAATCATCCAGGCGATAAATGAGTGGTATTCCAGTTGGAATGTTCAGCGACATGATGCCATCGTCAGATATGTTCTCCAGATACTTGATTAAGGCGCGCAAACTGTTTCCATGCCCAACAATAATTATTCGTTTGTTATTGAGCAGTTCAGGACAAACACACTGATTCCAATACTGAATCACCCGTTCAGAAGTATCAACCAAGGATTCAGTTTTCGGGACTTGAACGAGTCCGGGGTAATTTGGTTGATTCTCTTCTGAATGTTGGCTCGCCGGAGGTCGAACGTCATAGCCTCGTCTCCAGAAATGCACCTGATCTTCTCCGTACTTTTCAGCTGTTTCTTTTTTGTTCAGGCCCTGCAGGCCTCCATAATGCCGTTCGTTTAAACGCCAATCTGAAATCACCGGAAGCCACATTTGGTCCAGTTCTTCAAGTACAAGCCAAAGTGTACGAATGGCTCTCTTCAAAACTGAAGTCATTGCCAAGTCAAACTTGTAGCCGTTTTGCCCGAGTACTTGGCCCGCACTCCGAGCTTCCTCGATTCCTTTCGGGGAAAGATCAACATCTACCCATCCGGTAAACCGGTTTTCCAAGTTCCACTGGCTCTGGCCATGCCTGAGCAATACGAGATTGTGTGGCATTTTCGTTAGATCTCCTGGTTAATTGAGTTTATTTCGGAGTTGCAAATTTGTTGATTCTCCATGAAGTTTTAATCTTCTGAAACTTTTTCTGCTCCATGCCTCAGAAATTGCTCATTGACATACTCGTAATCTGGTGCAACCAGTTGTTTTTATTTGAAATTCGAACTGGCAATGTCGCTTTCAAAAAAATTTCCAACAGGAAACACTCCAACTATAACTGAACCAATTGTTCTACAAGTCTCCGAAGTGCCATTCCCCGATGACTGATTTCGTTCTTGGCAGTTACGTTTAGTTCCGCTAATGTGCACCTCTTTTCGGGAAGCCACACAACCGGGTCGTAACCAAATCCATACGCACCTTGTCTGCGGTGATGGACATAGCCATGCAATGTGCCTTCCGTGATCACTGGCGAGGCATCTTCCGTGTGTCGCAGGTAGACCATTACGCAACGGAATCTGCACGTACGATTTTCAAACTCAACGTTCTGCAATTCGCCTAACAACTTGGAGATATTTTTCGCGTCATTGGCACCCGGGTCGGAATATCGAGATGAACGTACCCCGGGACGGCCATTGATTGCGTCAACTTCAAGTCCAGAATCATCAGCGATTGCGGGCAATCCGGTTTTGCTGGTAGCGAAGCGTGCTTTGATGAGCGCGTTTTCGACAAACGTAATGCCATCTTCAATCGCTTCCCCGATATTGAATTCAGACTGTGATACGACGCAAATTTCCGTATCCGCGAGCATACGATTGATTTCGTCAGTCTTGCCCGGGTTGTTGCTTGCCAGGACAATTCGTGCAGTTGGACTCATACTGACTTCAGAGCAGACTTTTGTTCCTCGGTCAAACTCTGAATACCCACTTTGGCCAGTGCTGCCATTTCCTTCAGGTGGTTTTCGTTGAAGGTTTGATTCTCGGCTGTACCTTGTACTTCTATGAATTCACCGTACTCGTTGCCTACAAAGTTCATGTCAACATCAGCTCCGGAATCTTCGGAATAATCCAAATCCAGAATTATTTCACCGTTAACCAAACCAACCGCAACCGAAGCTACATGATATTTGACGGGGTTTTCCTTGATTTCTCCGGATTCGACCAATTGGTTAATCGCATCTGTCAATGCCACAAATCCGCCAGTGATGGAGGCGCACCGGGTACCGCCATCCGCTTGCAGTACATCGCAGTCCACAATAATGCTACGTTCACCGAGTTTGCTCAAGTCCACGCAACCGCGCAGGCTTCGACCGATGAGACGCTGTATTTCCAGAGTGCGGCCGCCCTGACGGCCGCGTGCAGCTTCTCTTGTGCTTCTGACAATTGTTGAACCGGGAAGCAAACTGTATTCTCCGGTAACCCAACCCTGGTCGGTATTTCTGATGTGAAACGGAACTCGATCCTCGATACTGGCAGTGCACAAAACATGTGTGCCCCCGGTTTTGATGAGCACTGACCCGGCCGCGTGGCCAGTGAATTTACGTTGCATCGAAACACTTCTGAGCTGGTCGTTGGCGCGTCCGCTACTACGATTCATAATCAATACCGAATTTAAGCTATGACAGTTGGTTGTGGTTGGCTATTGAGTTTTCCTTAAATCACTTCATCCGTTCTGTCGGTAGTCTCACCGTAACGTCTCAGTGCTGGCTCTTTCAATCCTGAATATAACGAAGCAATATTCTTGTCAATTTCATCTTTGTATTTTTCAAACAGACTGTTTCCGTGTCGGTCACTTTCTACCAGAAATGGTCCAAAATTTTCAACTTCCAATATCCAGATGGCCTGGGCAATTCCAAGTTCATCAAGCCACAACACATCAACAACACGACGAATGCCTCTCCCAAGCAAAGCACCCGTACCATACCCCACAGTTGTCAAATACACCGCGCCTTTGGGTACGAACAATTGTTGATAATCATCTTCTGACATTCCGCCCTTGCCGACGATTACTTGACAATCAGACAGGTCGAACCATCGTTTCATCCATTTGGAAAACCTGAAGCTGGCAGTCGCAGTTACAGCGCCGACCGAGTAGCTGCCATCCGGGTTCACAGTCGCCGCCGGCGAGCAGTGAAAGTTGATATTCGATACAGTGTTCAAAGCAATGGGAGGCGAGATGCCTTCATCAATGATTTTCTTGTATGCGCCTTCGCGGCCTGTGTAAATTATGCCGTCCAGATAGACGATGGTACCCAGTTCCAGATTCTGAAGAACCTTTGGGTCAACCGGGGCGGCAAGTGTTACTGAATCTTTTTCCAGATGGTTCATTCAACTTCCTCCCTTCTCATATAAGGGGTGAACCAATCTGGATTATTTCGATATTCAACTGAATTGTTGTCATACACCCGTGCCACTGCTCGTCTGGAGGAAAGGCAAAAACTGTGGATACTCACCGGCATGCCGCCGGTGTGCGTATGCGCAATTTCAATGTGACAGTCCACCACCATGGAGTTTCCGACAAAACCCATTGGTCCCATACCAATTCGATTGCCGAGTTCCTTCAGTTCATCTTCGAAATCGGCAATTTCAGAATCCGGGTGTCGGTCGCCGACCACACGCAAGCAGGCGGCCTGCTTGCCGAGAACCATGCAAGTGTCCTTGCTGCCACCAATGCCAACTCCCACGATTGCCGGTTGGCAGGCAAGTCCCCGGCGACCGAACTGAATCATCGTATCCAGAAACATTTTTTTTATACCATCCTTGCCATCTCCCGGAAACAGCATTCGATAGTCAGTGCCAAACAGTCCACCCTTGTGGACGGTCGTAATATCCACCCAGCTTGCATCCGGCTCAACTGAATATTCGATTTCAGGAGCTCTGGCGCCTACATTGTTGTTGTGATCTTGTCGAGTCAGCGGATGAACACGATTGGGGCGCAGGGGAATTCCGGACGTAGCTTCGGCCGTGGCACGTCTGAGTGCGCGTTCCAGTGCGACAAAACCGCCGTCAATTGAAGATTCATTGCCAAACTTGACATAGTATCGGGGAAGTCCGGTGTCCGCGCACATGGGGCGCTGGTCCTCAATTGCAGCATCCCAATTGTCCAGCATGGTATCCATGACAAAGCAGCTCAATGAATGAGTTTCATTGGTTCGGGCTTCGCGAATACCGTTTCGATAGTCTTCCGGAATTCGAATGGCGGCCTGCCGCATAATTTCATATGCCGCTTCCTGCAAGGTCGATTCTGAAATCATTTGCTTTCTTCTGTGTTTTTGTCGGGTTCGATGCGTGTAAATTCGACTGCTTCAGAACTTGAGGTCAGCTCTTGGTCCTGCATGAATACGCGAGTATACCGCGAATTTGCCAAGTCGCCGGTTTCAGGATGATCTGCCAGATAGTGTGCGCCGCGCGAATCGTCTCTGGTTTTTGCAGCCTGGATAATAGCTTGACTGACAAGAATCTGACTTTGCAGATTCATGTAATCTTGCCAACTCATATTGTACTCCCGCGCCGAGTATGCGATACCCATGCGATTCAATTGATCATAAAGTTCATTTGTCTCCGCGGTCGCCTGTTTCAAACTGGCAATCGAGCGGATAATGCCGGCATGCTCCCACATGGTTTCATGCAGTTTTTCACGTAAATCGTTCAAATTTCCGGCCGGCTTGTCGAAAACGGCTACTGTTTGCTGTGCAATGTTCTCAACAAATTCAAAGTTGAAATCGGCACCTTCGTTTCCTGCCTGAATTTCATTCGCGATGGAATTTCCGGCGATGCATCCGAATACAGTCGCATTGCCAACACCGTTGCCGCCAAGCCGATTTGCGCCATGCACTCCGCCAGTGTCTTCGCCGGCCGCGTACAACCCTGGTATTCCGGTTCGACAATCCGGATCAATTTCAATGCCACCCATAATATAGTGTGCTGTGGGCGTTACTTCAACCAGTCCGGACACCAGATCGAACCCGACATCCGTGCACCGCTTGACCATTCCCCTGAATTGTTCTCTTACAGAATCGGCGGGCAGGTGTTTCATGGTCAAAAATACACCACCATTCGGACCGCAGTTTCCCTGTCTCATTTGCTCGAACATTGCCCGGCTGACGATATCGCGTGTGGCACGCTCGGCCCGTGGATCATAGTCCTGTAAAAATCGGTTGCCATCGTTGTTCAGCAAGTGTCCCCCTGCACCGCGCAATCCTTCTTCAATGATGGTGCCAGTGATCCGGGTATCGGCTCCGGCCAGCAGGCCGGTCGGATGAAACTGAATCATTTCCATATCGCGCAAACGAAGTCCAAAACGAAGTGCCATGGCCAATCCGTCGCAGGATTTGTCCGCTGAAGGAGTATGGTATTTGTACATGGTTGGACCCGCGCCGGTTGCAAGCACAACGGCCTGGGTGCGAATCAATCGGAATTCACCGCGGCGAAAGTCAAGAAAAAGTACGCCTGCTACGGCTTTGCTGTCCGAAGCTGGAATCAATTCAATTGCGCGATGTTCTTCAAGAAGACGTATGGGTCGTGCACGGACTTGCTCGGTCAGGCGATTCATGATTTCTATGCCGGTCAAATCACCCTTGTGTACGGTTCTGTCAAACGTTTGCCCTGCAAACGCTTTTTGATGAATTGTACCGTCTTCATTTCGGTCGAAAAAACACCCGTGCCTGTTTTCCAACTCCAGTATGCAACCGACGGCATTTGTGACCAGGGTCCAGGCCAATTCCTGATTGTTGATCCATTGACCACCTTCAATGGTGTCGCGAAAGTGCGCTTCAACCGAGTCGTCGATGCTCAGTGCCGCGTTGTAACCGCCTTGTACCATGCGTGTGCATCCTGATTTTCCAATCAAGCCTTTGGAGGCTACAGTGATGTCAAGTTTTGGATTGCCATCAAATGCATGGATGGCGGCCAGCAAACCGGCCCCGCCACTGCCGAGAATCAACACATCGGTTTTCAGTTCTTCAATCTTCACTGGCAGACTTGTTGTTGGTCAAGCGTTGAGCAGGTAGATCAAACCGCCTATCAGCGCAAATGCACTCACGAATGCAATCCATACGCTTTGGTGTTTTGTTGTTGCAAAAAATTCATAGGCAATCAGTCGGATGCCATTGGCCAGATGTGCGCATGCCAGTAAAATCAGCAAAGTTTCTGAAATCTTGACCAGCGGAGTCTGTGTCCAGCTGAGAAAACGATCCAGTGCCTCCGGATCTTTCAGCAACAAGGAAATGACATACAGGTGCACGGGCAAAAATATTGCCAGACACAGACCGGATATTCTGTGTACCAAGAATGCAAGGTAGTTGCTATGAGAACGAGTATTGCTACGCATCTACAAAAATACCTGCACTGCCTGAAGACCCAAATAAACTGAAATTCCGACATAGGCCAGCAAAATTGCATGCACGACAATGCTCGGCAAAGTTAGCATTTCTGTCAGAATGTTGCGCAACCCGATTGAAGCATGGACTACTGCGCCAACAATGAAAATGCTGTACAAGGAAAACCAGAATTCACTGCCTTGCAATCGTTGTTGCATTTCTGCTACAGTCAGACCGCCCTGGATCGCATTGAAAATTGCGACGAGGTGAACTGCCAGGCAAATTGCGACGATGCCGCCGGACAATCGCTGGATATAAAACAGGACGTACGCCATGCCTAGTTCGACTCTTGAGACGTTTGTGCTTCAAATTTCCTGACAGCTTGCTCCCGAAGTGTTTTGCGTCGAATTTTTCCGGAACTGGTCATGGGAAAAGAATCAACAAACTCAATGATTCTCGGATACTTGTAAACTGCCAGATTCTGTTTGACAAATTCCTGCAGTCGCACTTTGGTTTCATCGGTTGCCGGAACAGAATTCATGAGTCGCACGTAAGCCATCACCACCGTACCGCGGTCGGGGTCCGGCTTGGCGATGACCGCGGCTTCAGCCACATCCGGGTGTCGAACCAGTGCATCTTCCACTTCATTGGGGCCAATACGATATCCTGCACTTTTGATCAGATCATCATTTCGGCCCTGGTACCAGAAGTATCCGTTTTCGTCCCGTATTGCCAAGTCTCCCGACTTCAGCCAGTTTCCCAGTTGCATCTTTTTCGGGGTGCCCAGATCGCCCCAGTAACCGAGAAACAAACTGGGCTCATCCGGTTCCCAGGATGCAATCTCCCCCGGTACACCATCCGGTTGTTCGTTGCCGTTTTCATCAATGATGGCTACCCTGCGGCCGGGTAACGAGAGTCCCATCGAACCCGGAATAATTGGAAACAGTTTTTTGCAGCACCCTACCATGTGATTGAATTCAGTCAGTCCGTAAAATTCGTTGCAGACGATTTGAAATTCGTCTTCAGCCCAACGAATAATATCACTGGGCAAGCTTTCGCCACCGGTGCATACCACGCGCATGGACAGGTTCCAGGTTTTATTTGGATTTTTGATTTCCGCCAGTCGTTTCAGTGCTGTTGGGGTCATAAAGGAGTGTGTAACTTTATGCCGTTCCATAAACTCGAAAGCCCATTTTGCAGAAAATCTGTGTTGCGTTGAAACGACGGTTTGACCGTGTTGCCAAGCGGGAAGTACCAAATCGAGCAATCCGCCCACCCAGGCCCAGTCCGCCGGACTCCAAAAAACACCATTCGGCCTGTTCAATTCCAGATTGTAGATCAGGGTAAGGGTTGGAAGGTAGGCATGGATGATTCGGTGTGAATGTAACAATCCTTTCGGCATGCCTGTCGAGCCTGAAGTGTACATCAGTAGTGCTGGTGATTCAGTTTCAGTAGGGACTGGTTGAAATTCGCTGATGTCGGTTTTCAGGCAGTCTTCAAAGCTGGTTTCATTGGAGTTTGCGTCGCCGTGAACAATGCAGTGTTGCAAGTAGGGCATGTTCGAACGTTTGTCGCGCATTTTTTCCCAGAAATCCGAGATTGTGAAGATTGCTTTGGCTTTGGAATCGTTCAGCACATGCAGTACGGCATCCGGGCCGTACAAATGGGAAAGCGTCATTGCAACTGCGCCAATCTTGTAGGCCGCCATGTGAACAATCCCGGTTTGCGGACTCTGGCCGGTATGAATGGCAACGGGTTCACCTGCTTTGATACCAATTTCGGTCAAATAGACTGCTACCTGGGTCGCGAGGCGGTCCAGTTCCGCGTAAGTGTAGGTCTCAATGCTTCCATCCAGATTTTCGTGAATGAGCGCAGTCGTATCCGCTTTGCCAGATTGAGCAAACTTGCCTACCGTATCTGCGGCAATGTTTGCGTTTTCCGGAATTTGAATCCGATAGCATTTTCGCTCGCTGTCGAAATTCAGATTGGTGATTTTGGCGAGCGGGGCAAATACATCTTCCATGTTGTTCATGAGGCGTGTTCTTTTTGTAAAACAACTGCGGGAATCGCTGACTCAATTACGCGTGCCAGCAGCTTTCCCCAATATTCAATCTGGTACGGATTGGAGACCCAGTCATTTCGCACTTCAATCGAAACATTCGGTAGTCCCCGGGTTTCCGCATGAACGGCAAGCGAATAGTTTACTTTCTTGGTGATTTTGAAAACCTGATTGATTCCCACGTTAATTCCCGGAATATCAGATTCAATACCATTTTTAATCAATTTCGCCAGTGTCAGGTCTGTTCTAACAATCAAGTCCACTACCCAAGGGCGCGCGGGTGCACCGCGGAGCTTTGGCGAGAATGAATGAATTGCAATGAAAACTGTCGGCTTGCCGGCCCGTTTTTCCAAAACGCTGTCAATCTTGTTGTGGTAGGGTTTGTGGATGGAATTCCAGCGTTCATCCAAATCTTGGTCGCTGAGGTTTTGGTTAAACGGAATGACGGTGCAATCGCTGACAGTCGCTGCCAGTTGGCGGGATTTTCTGGTTCGATTCGGGTCAATAACCAGTCTGGAGTAGTACTGTGTAATCAGACAGGCGCCGAGATTTTCGGCAATTTTGATTGCCAGTTTGCGCGCGCCCACATCAATGGCGATATGTCGGTTCATGTCATATCCGGAAGGACGCAAATTCTGTATCGCCTTTGGCACGGCATTGCCTGCATGGTCGCAACACAGGACCACAGGCGTATCAGAGGTTGCAGGAAATTCTTCATACGGGGCCGGGTCATCCGGCCCCAAGATTTTTTGAACGGGCTTGAGTATTTGGTCCACGAGAAAATTCTTGATTTCAGGTTGAATCGAACCGGAAGCGGAATATTGACCCGGCATCCATTCCGAATTGGCCGCGCCGTCGATATGGAGCGTTATGGCAGGAAATACTCACTGAAATATTACACCTGCGAACATGGTTGCAAATCGATTGTCCCAATGCAGACTAGTCTGCCTCACGGAATTCATCCCAAAGATTTCGATTTGTCGTAGGTGTCAGGGTATATTCAGGGTAATTTGTGAGGAATCTTGCCATTTACGGCTACAGTCCAGTCTTTCAGTATACACAGTTCAAGTCGTTCACTCTGACGAAAATTGATCCTCATTTCTACACGGTGGGCAAACATCGAATCATTTCACGAGATGATTGGAACAGACTGTGAAATTTTGGTGTGTTCTGAACGCGTAAATCCATCGCAAGAATTCGGGACCTTCGATGTTTGTCTGCTGAGGACCGACATCAGCCTGTAACGTTAAGTCCGGGAAATCGGTTTCAGAGGATTCTTATAATGAACGTGCCCAAACCGTGAAAATTAGTTGCACGAATTCCTGAGTCTCCAAAAATTTTTAGAATTACTTGTACCGAGGAGGTGTGATGAACTGGAAAACTGACTACAGATCATTTTACTATTCAGGTGCCGAGTTGCCTGATGATATTATTCTTGACCCTGTCAAGACAGCACTGTTGGTGATTGACATTCAGAATACTTATCTTGAAGAGAAGGAGTCGCCCCAAGAAACCACTCGCTGGCAACCATTCTTCAAACACATGAATCAGAAAGTCATACCCAAAACAGCAAGCTTGATTGAAGAATGCCGCAAACGCGGAGTTGAGGTCATATTTGCGCGCATTGCTTGTCAAAAGCCGGATGGAAGAGACCGCTCACTCAGTCAAAAAAAGCCAGGCTTCAACTATCTTCTGATTCCAAAAGAAGCAGAAGAAGGCCAAGTCGTTCCGCAATTGGCACCGACGGAGAATGACATTGTGGTAACGAAAACCACAGACAGCGCACTCACGGGAACAAACTTGCGATTGATTCTCCGAAACATGGAAATTACCGATGTCATTGTTGTTGGAATCTTTACGGACCAGTGCGTGTCATCAACGGTAAGAAGCCTTGCTGACGAAAGTTTCGGAGTGGTTGTTGTCGACGACTGTTGTGCGGCCGCAACAGCGGATTTGCATCGGCATGAGCTGGAAATTATCAACATGATCTACTGCCACGTTGTCCAGTCCGACGATGTGATTGCCTTTCTGAATGCAACTGCCAAGTAGTGGAAGAGTTTGAGCAACCTTATGTGACTCTTTCAAGAACATGTGTGATGCTCACGGTGCAAATTCCCGAGTGAGAATCAATCACCCCGCGTCGCAATTCAGTTTTTGGTTGCAACAATTTTTCGTATGTACCAGTCAACAGGCGGTACATTGAAACGGTCTGTGCAACCCCGGTTGCTCCGGGTGCTCCGCCTTGTCCGATCAGTCCGCCCGATACATTGACAGGTAATCGCCCGCCAATATCAAATTCACCATTGACCATTCTAGGTCCGGCTTGACCTTCTGAACATAATTGAAGTGCTTCGATTCCCTGTAGTTCTGCTCCGCTAAATGCATCGTATGCCTCGGCAATCTGAATTTCCCTCTCCGGGTCGGAAACTCTCGCCATTTCATACGCCTGTCGTGCCGAACGAATCTTTGCTGCGAACTGCTCAATCTTTGGACGATCGCCCAATCGAACATAATCTGTACTGCATCCGCTTCCGGCAACCCGGATTTTTACGTCGCAATGAGGAGAATGTTCAGGTGCGGATAAAATGACTGCGGCCGCACCATCGCTGACCATTGAGCAGTCCAGCAAGCGGTACGGGTCACTGATCAATGCCGATTGACGAACTTCTTCTACGGTTAGTTTCATCGGCTTGTGGGCGAACGGATTATGCATTGCGTTGCCGTGATTTTTTACGGATACATGTGCGGCTTGGTCCGGGGTTGAGTTGAACTTTTTGCAGTAAGCCTGAAAAGACAGGGCATACAGGTTCGCGGTAGAAACACCGGTCCAGCCTTCAATATCCGCATCGAATGACAGACTATAGACTTGTTGCACACCGGTCCGAGACAATCGACTGGCGGTTTGATCAAAACCACAAACCAGAACATGCTTGGCCGCTCCCGAGCAAATTTGAACAAAGCCTTCGCGGATACCAGCGGCTCCGCTTGCTCCACCCATTTCCACATGCACAGTCGCCGCTCCATGCAGTCCCAATTCATCAACAACGAGCGCCGCAGGCGAAACTTGAAGGGAGAACATATCGCTTTCACTCGCTACGACAACTGAATCTATTTCATGGCGGTCAATTTCCGCACCTTCCAAGGCTTCTGTGCATACTTGTCGAATCCAGTCGCGGAAGTTCGAACCGTCGGCGTAGCGACGAAACGGAATCATGGCTGCGCCAAGGATGAGTGGTTTATGAGAATCAGAGATGTGCCCCATCAACCGATCATTAATTGCGGAAGATAAGTTGCCAAGGATGGAAATATGATGAGAAGTGCCAGGACAACCAGATCGAACAGGATAAAGGGAACGACACCTTTGACGACGTGCTGGTAGCCAGCTTGATCGCCGACTGCACTGAGAACGGCAAACAAATTAATTCCAACAGGTGGTGTGACAACCGAAATTTCAATGAGTTTCACCAGTACGATTCCGAACCAGATCGGATCTATGTTCAGTTCGACAACAACCGGAAACAGAAACGGAAGCGTAACCACAAGCATGGAAGTTGTATCCAGAAAGCATCCCAGCAGGATATAGAGTATGGATACAAAAATCATGAATTTCAGCGGTGTATCCGCCACACTGGTGATCACTTCAACAAGGCCATCAATCACACCGACCACTACCAGCATTCTGGAAAGCAGTAGTCCGCCGATCAGAATGATGAAGATTACACAACTGATTGAAGCGGCATCATAGAGGACAGGTGGGAGCCAACCTTTCAAAGTTTTCTTTTTGGCGACTGCCAGACAGAATGCTCCGAAGGCGCCTGCCGCGCCTGCCGCGGACGGTGGGAACAATCCAGTGTATATTCCTCCCAACACAATCGCCATAAGAATGATTACTGGCCAAACATAGATCATGGACCGCCAGCGCTCTCTCATGGTTACCGTTTCAGTAATGGGCGGTGCCAGTGCTGGTCGGAATCGTACAAGACCATAAACGCCTGCCAGATAAACTGCGGCCGTCATAAGTCCCGGAATGATTCCGGCAATCAATAACTGTCCTACGGACTGCTCGGTGATGATTGCATAGATCACCATGGTCAAAGAAGGAGGAATCATCGCGGCAAAACTTCCGGAACCTGCAATTGCCCCGATGGACAGACTTTTGGAGTATCCAAATCGAAGTAGATGGGGAAATGCGATTCGAGTAAAGACTACCGCATTGACAATGGTTGAACCGGAAATCGCCGCAAATACAGCTGAACCGACAATGACAGCTTGATAGAGTCCGCCACGTAGCCGGCGTAGCCAAAGATCGGATGCATAGAAAACGTCCCGTGTAATCCCGGATGCTTCGGCCATTACCCCCATCAGCACAAACATGGGGAGTACCGCAAATGCGTAGTTGTTGACAACCCAGAACGGCAGAACGCGCAATTGACCCCAGGTCAGCAGCTCACCCGCCCCCAGAATCATTCCACTGATTCCAATCGCGGCCATGGCCACACCAACCGGGATGCCGATGGCCAAAAATACAAACAGGAGTCCTGCTCCTGCATAGCCGACTATGATTGGGTCCATGTATCTGTCATATCGTCATCCGGATCAACCCGGAATGACTTGAATACAACACCGAGCATGTCAAACAGGCATTGAACCGTCATCAAGGTTGCTCCAAATGCCAGAACGAATCGGGCCGGCCAAAGTGGAAACTTGATCAGACCCGGTGCATACTCTCCAACATTGAAGGCATGAATCGCCGCTGGCCAGGTAAACCAGGCAATCATGATAAAAACCGCGGCGGACAAGGCAAACTGGATTACATCAGCAACTTTTTGCAGTGATGCCGGAAGTAGCTTTACAAGTACTTCCACACGAATATGACGGCGTTTGTGTTGTGCAAAGGATACCGCCAGGAAAACCGTAACCACCATCATGGCACCCATGAACTCGAATGTCGCTGGAATTGGTTGACTGGTGAGTCCAATCAAGTCCAAATTGGTACCAAAAACGTCGGCGGCACCCGCCAGCATCATCGCCATGATGGCAACCCCCGACAGGATTGCACAGCCGCGTGTGACATGAAGGAGTATTTTCGGAAGGGGCAAGGGTTGCGGCCGGTTGGAAATGCAATGAGTAAAGCCCCGAGAGGTAAATCCTCCCGGGACTTTACGGTTCGATTAAGGTTTGAATGTCAATTGACGGTCAGTTTGCTACGACTTCACGCCAAATTTCAATGGTTTTTCTGGCAGCGTCGCCGCGCCCCAAGGCTTCCTGGTCGGCGATGAAATCACCAAAAAAGTCAGGATTGGCGGCTCTCCATTTATCTGCCTCATCCGCTGGAAAATCCAGAAATTGCACGCCATTCGACTCCAGAACACCTATGGCTTCTTCACCGGCGGCCAAAACTTGGTCGCGGTCCCGTCGGGCGGCTTCAAAAGATACTTCCTGAACAATCTTTTGTTGTTCGTCCGTGAAATTGTTCCAGATATTGGCGGAAATCCAGACCGCGTTGGTTGGACCTTCCCATAGCGTAATATCATGCACGTACTTGGCGACTTCATAAATCTTGTAGCTGACCATCAAGTCAACCGAAAATGGAATGCAGTCGACTGTGCCGCGGGACAAGCCTTCATACAACTCGGGAAGCCCAAGAGTTACGGCAACACCGCCGGCGGCTTGTACCATTCTTGGCATATCCTTGCCCCAGGTGCGCACTTTCTTGCCATTCATGTCAGCGACACTCGCAACCGGTTCCTTGCAGACCAGTTTGTATGGGTTCAAGTGGTGAAAGAACAGTGCTTTCATCCCGTTGCGTTGTGCTTCGGCATCAAATTCGGGAACTTCGTTCAACAAGCGCTCCATTAACTCAGTGGCTTGCGGTACTTCGGACATGGCCATGGGAATGGAATTCGGTGCGGCGTGAAATGGCAATTCTGCCGGAAAATATCCCGGAGACATGGCCGCCAGTTCAATTGCGCCTTGCTGAATCAGACCCAGATTTTCCTTCGCCTTGCCTAGTGCACCTTCCCAGAAAATCTTGATTTTCACTTCGCCGTTGGTACGCTTTTCAATTTCGTTGGCCCACCACACGTCAACCTGACCACCTGGTGTGTTTTCAGTCCACTGGCTACTCATTTTGAGCATTTGCGCCGACGCTGTGTTCGCAGTCAACACCAAAAGAAGAGACGCACATATCAATACGCCAATTTTCCTGAAATTCTTCATAATCAATAATCCTCCAAATCTATTGGTTTGAACAGGAATACTGAATAATACAGCATAGAAGTACCTTGTATTGCAATGCTTTGAATTTTTCTGATTGTTATTTGCCGACCTGCACCCATTCAATCCAATGAATCGATTTGGGTTTGAGTCTCTGTTTTTTTGAGATAATGCGCGGTGCACAGTGTGTTGAAGTGTTCGAACTTGTTGAACAGCACTTGCCATTGCAGTTTCGATAGGCCGGAAAAAGGAATGTCCCGTTGACCAAGAATTCCCCCTCTGTAATTGAGCAGTTTGCCCAAATCGTCGGACCGTCCAATATTCTGGTCGACGCGAGCGAGCAAGCCTCTTATCTTGAAGAACAAAGAAAGTGGTTTGATAGCCGGGCAATATGTGTCGTCTTGCCTGCATCAACGCAGGAAGTAGCTGCAGTGGTCAATATCTGCCAGGAGCACGCAATACCGGTCGTGCCTCAAGGAGGCAACACTGGACTGTGCGGCGGTGCAGTCGGGTGGGAGCAAGGAATTATCCTGAATCTGAAAAGAATGAATCAGGTGCGTCGAATTGACCCCGAAGCGTACACCATGGAAGCCGAAGCAGGATGTGTTTTATCTCATTTGCAACAAGCGGCGGCCGACTGTGAAAGGTATTTTCCACTCAGCCTCGGTGCTGAAGGAAGTTGTCAAATCGGGGGTAATCTTTCCACCAATGCCGGTGGTGTGAATGTATTGCGGTATGGCAATGCCCGCGATTTGACCCTTGGGCTTGAAGCCGTCATGCCGGACGGTTCAGTATGGAATGGTTTGAATTCACTGCGAAAGAACAATACCGGCTATGATTTGAAAAATTTGCTGATTGGTGCCGAAGGGACGCTGGGTGTCATTACCGCCGCGGTACTCAAACTGTTTCCATATCCGGTACATCGGTCAACGGCCCTGATTGCATTGAATTCGGTTGAAGATGCAATTCAACTGTTTACGCGTGTTCGACGGGAGACTACCGATTTTGCCTCGGCTTTCGAGTTGATCTCGCGTCTTTGCATAGAAGCTGCCTGCCGACATATTTCCAGTTGTCGGGAACCATTTGAGAAACTGTATCCTTGGCATGTCTTGATTGAACTTGGCGACAGTACAACGAAAGGCTACAGCGACGCTGTCGGCGAAGAATTTCTGGAATCAGCGATAGAAGAAGGCATTGTCCAGGATGCCGTGGTTGCGGCGAACCAGAGACAGGCCGACGAGATGTGGTTTTTACGGGAATCCATAGTGCAGGCACAGAAATTTGAAGGACTGGCAGTCAAGAATGACATCAGTGTCCCGCAGTCGAATATTCCTGAATTCATTCAATCGGTAAGCGTGAAGCTGAAAAAGCTTTGTCCGGATGTCAAAATCTTTGCATTCGGTCACGTCGGCGACGGTAATCTTCACTGTAATCTGAGTCTCCCGGAAGATACTCAACCCGAAATCTACAAAGACCTGCGCGAAAGGATGATCGATCTGGTCAATGAAACCGCAATGGAATGTGACGGTTCATTCAGTGCCGAGCATGGCATTGGACTGCTGAAGCTGGACAGTATGCGACAGTACAAGTCCGAGGTGGAACTCAATTTGATGCGCTCAATCAAAACAGCACTGGATCCGAAAAACATCATGAATCCGGGCAAGGTGGTGCCGTTCGACAGCGACTAGGCAGATTGTCGTTTATCCCTGAAAATTCCTCTGGAGAACAATCTGCGCTTCAGTCCGGCAATAGATGCTGACGGATTCAGTTCTTTCGGACAAAACTGAGTACAGGACTGAGTGGTGTGGCAGGAAATGCAACCGCTTTCCGGTGAAACGGCTTTCAGGACATCGGCTTGTTCCGGGTTGCGCTCATCGTTGATGAGCGACCATGTTCGATTCAGTGCAGCCGGACCCAGATAATCCGGCTTCCATTTGACTACATCGCAGGCCGCGTAGCATACCCCGCAACCAATGCATTCGATCGATTGATCAACCTGGATTCTCATCGCACTCTTTGGATTGACGATGGCAAACTTCGTTCGGTTTTCGTTGGACGGGTTCTTGAATTCCGCATTGGCCTTCATCCACTTGTCAAAGAATGGATCCATGTCAACGACCAAGTCGCGGACAATCGGAAAATTTTCCAGTGGTGCGAGAGTTATGCCCTTGGTTGTGTGAACCAGTGATGCCTGAGTTCGACAGGTCCATCGCGGTTGTCCATTGACCATCATTGCACAGGTGCCGCAGACCCCGACACGACAAGCGAAACGATAGGCCAGACTGTTGTCCAGCTGACGCTGAATGTAGGTAACCAAGTCCAGAACAGTTTGCAATTCCTGACGAGGAACTTCGTAAGTTTGAAAGGATCCGGATTGGTTGCCGCGCCAAATATGAACTTTGTGGTTGTCAAATGCCATAAACTTCATTTTAATCTAAGTCAAATCACTGAACGATATTGAGGTGTTGCTGAATTGAGAATTGAAGACCTGCAAATCACTCGACACAGGCTTGAGCTGAATCCGCCATTTCCGGCATCGTGGGATCCACGCGTTTTGAAAAATTTTGAGATTACTTTGCTACGGGTGATCGCTGATGATGGTACGGTTGGCGTGGCTTCCGGCGATGCCATGATCGCACTGGAGCAGTTCAAAAACTTGTTCATCGGTCAGGATCCATTTGATTTTGAACGGCATGCTCAGACACTGGACAGTATTTCGTTGTTCTATAGCCGATGCTGGCCGCTTGACCTTGCTTTATGGGATCTGAAAGGCAAGGCAGAAAACAAGCCGGTGTACAAGTTGTTGGGGGGTACGGATGGTCGTCTGTCTGTTTATGCTTCAACCGGGGTTGTTCGTCCGCTGGACGAACAAGTGGAGCAGGCTTGCATGTTGCGCGAAGCAGGTTTCAAGGCGATGAAGCTTCGCATAGGACGACGAAAACCCGGCGAAGATGCAAGAGTACTGCGCGCGGTACGAAAGGAGCTAGGGGACGACATTGACATTATGGTTGATGCCAATCAGGCTTGGCGCATGCCGTGGGATTCGTCGCCGTGGTGGACTTTTGAAGAAGCGAAAGCCGCGATTGATGAAATCAGGGAACTCAATATTTACTGGGTGGAAGAACCTCTGCACCGCGGAGATTTTGAAGGATTGAAGAAGTTACGTTCAACAGAGGGCTTTCCAAGAATCGCCAGTGGCGAGATGAACACAGAGTATCACGAGTTGTATCACCTCATGGAATACGGATGTGTTGATGTATTGCAAACGGACTGCGTTTATTTTGGCGGTATCACCGGCTTGTCAAAAGTCGCGTATGATGCGAAAAAATTCGGTGTGACTTTCAGTCCTCATGCGTGGGGCAACGGCATTGGTATGCTGGCAAATTTTCAACTCATTGCCGGAACCGTACAGCCGCCCTACATGGAATACTCCATTGACCCGCCTGAGTGGCAGCTGGGATATCGCGACTTCATGCTGACCGAAAGGGTTGAGCACGACGGCAATGGCCACGTCGATTTGGGGAATCGCCCCGGGCTTGGATTTGAATTGGATGAAGAAATTCTGGAAAGAACGCGCGTGAAGTAATTTCAGATCAATCGGTTGCGAGTTCAGGCAGATCCCGAAACAGTTCAAGTGCTTCCGGATTTGCCAATGCTTCAATGTTGTCAACAGTCTTGCCGTGAACAATTTTATGCACCGCGAGTTCGACAATTTTTCCGTTTTTCGTTCTGGGTATGTCTGCGACCTGAATGATTTTGGCCGGAACATGTCTCGGTGACGCGTTGAAGCGAATTCTTTTTCTGATTTTGTCTGCCAGTTCGTCGGTGAGCGTCAACCCTTCGCGAAGTCGTACAAACAGGACTACCCGGGTATCGCTATCCCAGATTTGACCAATGACCAGACCTTCGACAACTTCTTCTATTTGTTCCGCCTGACGATAAATTTCAGCGGTACCGATGCGTACGCCGCTGGGGTTGAGTACTGCATCCGACCTGCCGTAGACGATCATTCCGCCATGCTCGGTAATTTCAACATAGTCACCGTGGTGCCAGTTGCCGGGGAATTTTTCAAAATAGGCGGCGCGGTATTTGTTGTCGTTTTCATCATTCCAGAATCCAATCGGCATGGAAGGAAAGGAATTTCGACAGACCAGTTCACCTTTTATTCCGGGGTCAACTTCATTGCCGTCATCGTCGAACACAGCAACATCCATGCCAAGTCCTTTGCATTGAATCTCTCCGCGCCGGACCGGCAGGGTTGGATTGCCGAGTACAAAGCATGAAATCAGGTCAGTGCCTCCTGATATGGAAGACAGGCAGACATCATCTTTGACCGCATCGTACACGTAGTCAAAGCCTTCCGGACTCAATGGTGAACCGGTTGACATCAGGGTTCTTAAATGGGACAGGTCATGAGTGTCCTTGGGTCGAACTTGTGCTTTCGCTAGTGTGTCAATATATTTTGCCGAAACCCCGAATTGATTGATGCGGTGGTCAACAAGATAATCGAAGAATACATCGTTTTTTGGACAAAACGGAAAGCCTTCGTAGAGCACGATTGTCGCTTCGGAAGCGAGTGCGGTCACTAGCCAGTTCCACATCATCCATCCGCAGGTTGTAAAGAAGAATATTCTGTCGTCGCGGTGCAAATTTACGTGCAAGCGATGTTCTTTCAAGTGCTGAAGCAAGGTACCGCCGGCACCGTGAACAATACACTTCGGTGCGCCAGTGGTGCCTGATGAAAACAAGATAAAAAGCGGGTGATTGAATGGCAGTTGAACGTGCTCAACCGGGTCGTCTGAATAATTTTCAACATAATCTTCCAGTGAAGTTGAACCTGCGGGCGGGTTGTCCGGGTTCAGATAGGGAATGACAATACTGGTTTCCAGAGAGGGCAGGTTGTTTACGATTGCGTTTCGCTTTTCGGTAATGTCAAAAGTTTTGCCGTTGTACGTGTAGCCGTCGATTGAGATCAGGATTTTCGGGTTGATTTGCCCGAATCTGTCCAGAACACCTTGTTCACCAAAGTCTGGTGAACAGGAGGACCAGACTGCCCCGCAGGACGCGGCCGCGAGCATGCAGATTACAGTTTCCGGAATGTTTGGCAAATAACCGACAATTCGGTCGCCGGGCTGGATTCCATTGCTCCGATAGGCGCGAGCCAGACGATTTACCGAAGAGGTCAGTTGCGCGTGAGACAAAATCACATCCTCCTTGTTCTCACCGCGGAAGATAATTGCCGCGCCGTCATCGTTGCGACGCAGTATGTTTTCGGTGTAGTTTAGCGTTGCGTCCGGAAACCAGGTGGCACCGGGCATTTTTTCTGGGTTATAAACCACTGATTCTCCCCGACTGGATGCACGGACCTCGCTGAATTCCCAGATTGATTCCCAGAAATCCGCGGAATGCTGAATGGACCAACGATGCAGTGAGTTAAAGTCAGTCGCGTCTGCTCCCCACTTATTGTTAACAAAAGTGGAGAATCGGGTGATTCCAGCGTTGCTTATCGATTCGCTTGACGGTTCCCAGAGTGGCTTGTTCATGATGATTTGCTTTGATCTACAATGGAATGTCGCTTTGAATTCAGGATTACATGTTCATTGTATTATGCCAGTGAATCACTTGGTGTGTGCTGTTATCCAAAAAGTTCACTCCTTTCTCACAGTGAAGAGTTGCAAATATTTCGTTTTACAGTAGTCTGTCTAAATTTCACAGACTATGGGGGTGTCAGGTCTGCAAGTCGGCGATGCACCTTGCCGTTGAGTAATATGTCAAAAATTCCTACAGTACGCTGTTATGAGGCTACGTTACTTTGACAGGTGGCACTAGTGCGAACGGCAAACTCCAAAGGTTCAATTGAAATGATGAGTATTCTCAACCAATCTGACGCGTTCCAAGCCTGAACAACCCATTCGCGACATGGAACGGAAAAATCTGGGGTGCGTTGAAAATATTCTCATCAGTCTGCAAAATGCTTTTGATACTGGCTTATGAGTCTTTCCTTACGGGAAATCAGGTTTCTCAGATTCCCAAGAGCTGAATAACATGAGGCATGTTTGGAAAGCAACTTCAACTCAACACAAATATACGACAGTTTCTGTGGCATTCAATTTCAGATGGAACTATTTTGATTACAGAACGGTATCTTTTGACTATAATTGTAGATTGATTGCTTAATTTTTGCGTTTGAATTCATCTATATTACGAATACGCAGATAAATGAAGTGCTTTGACTAGGTGAAGATGCGCCTACCAAACTGCTTCAGGAAGCAAGATTGTGGACAGCACCCTGATTTGGTAGAACTGCCAAAGATTTTATATGATGTATATGAACCAGCATTCAATCAACCAATCAACTGGACAAGTGCAACTCATCTGTGAGATTGTCTGTCACCTGTTGCAGGGAATCCGTGGTATGCATCGCCCCGACGGGCTCCCCGGTGACTTGGACATCTACATTGAAACAAAGTTAACATCTAATGGTGGCTATTTCGCCTATTTTCTAGCTCTGTTGCGATATCAACGAGTGCTTTCGGAACCTGTTGGATGCGTGGATAGAATGCTCTGTGAATCAAATCTTGTCACGTTAGTTGTTGCACATGTCACCGTATTCGAAATTGGTCTAAACTATTGGAACACTTTGAACCATGTTGTATCTGACCGACAGAAAATAGTAAATCTGGACTATCTGGCAATCAACGACTGGTATGTACGGTTTAAGACCAATGATCATTACGAGTACAGCGAGAAGGGCAATACCGATGGCTTTGAATTTGATAGCGGTAAGGAAAAACTAGTTATTGAAGATTTAGCTTCGGAAGCAGTTCAGTCTACATAGGTTAAAAGATAGTTCATCAAGGTCAAATTAAAATAGGATGGAAATTTAAACATGATACAGAATTCACTGCTTGATACAAACTACAATCGTTTTGGTGGCACTTGGACACAAGAAAAACTTGAAGTTTTGGAAAAATATTTAAAAGCATATACCACAGCGTTGAAGGATCAAAATTTTTGCAAGATGTATATCGACGGATTTGCGGGATGTGGGCAAATTGACTTGTCTGGAGAGTCAAATCGAGTGTTGCAGGATTCCAAGCAATACGAAGAACTCAATTTATTTGGAATAGAAGGGTTAGAATTTCTAAAAGGTTCTACCAGAGTTGCATTAGATACTACACCGAATTTCAATCGATATATTTTTATAGAAAAAAATGCGAAATATTGTAAGAATCTTAATGAATTGAAAAATGAATATCCTGATCAAAAAAACCTTATTGATATTCGACATGGAGATGCTAATCAGATAGTCGTTGATATTTGCCGAGAATTTGATTGGATATCCCACAGAGCGGTGTTGTTTCTTGACCCGTATGGTGCGCAAGTCAAATGGGATACAATAGAAGCTATAGCTAAAACGAAGGCAATTGATTTATGGGTGCTCTACCCTCATGGTATTGCAGTAAATCGGATGTTAACAAAAACAGGAGATATTGATCCATCATGGCGAAAAAAATTGAACGAGATAATGGGGACGGAAGAATGGTACGACGAATTTTACAAGGAAATCAATTATAAAAATATATTTCAAGATACAGCAGTAAAAACCCAAAAAATTGCAACAATATCTACTATTGGAAAATTCTACAATTCTCGCCTCAAATTGATTTTTGAAGGTGTCGCAGACAATCCTGCTGTACTCAAGAACGAGAACAGAGAATTATACCTATTCTGTTTTGCTGTAGGAAACAAAAAAGGGAAAAATGTAGCATTAAATATTGCGAATCATATTCTAAACAACATTTAAGCTATGGCGATAAAATCGACAATTGAGTGGACCGAAACTACTTGGAATCCAGTGACAGGTTGTACGAAAGTTAGTCCTGGATGCAAGCATTGTTATGCGCTTAGCATGACCAAGAGGCTGCAAGCCATGGGTTCACCTAACTATGTAAACGGGTTTGAACCAACATTTCACCCGCACATGTTGGAACGTCCTTTACAATGGAGCAAGCCACAAACAATTTTCGTAAATTCCATGAGTGATTTATTTCATGAAAACATTCCGCTTGAAGACATTCAAAAAGTATTTGAAATTATGACTCAAGCACACTGGCATCGTTTTCAAGTGCTCACAAAACGGTCTAGTCGTCTTGCTGAGTTGAATCAGGAATTAAGTTGGAAATCGAACATCTGGATGGGAGTAAGTGTTGAAAACGAAAAATATCAGTATCGTGTCAACGATTTGAGAATGACTGATGCGAAAATAAAGTTTCTTTCGTTGGAACCACTACTTGGTCCTTTGCATAATTTAGATTTGCGTGAGATCGATTGGGTAATTGCAGGCGGGGAGTCTGGATCGAAGCCGCGCCCAGTTGACCCAGCGTGGTTAGTCAGTATACGAGATCAGTGCTTGAAAGCAAATGTTCCATTCTTCTTCAAGCAATGGGGTGGAAGGAACAAAAAGAAAGCAGGTAGGTTGTTAGAAGGACGAACTTGGGATCAGATGCCAGTTGTAATTGAATAAATTGCTCTGAGCAATTTAGTGAGTGATATAACTTCTTTATGGTGCGTAGCTCAACCTGACAGAACTAGTGGATTGTAATCCTAGAGATTGTCTGGAAATGCCCAGCCCACCGACTACGAAGATGTTTCGACTGTTACCACAATCACGCCGGCCTTGCACTTGAAATCCTGCTAGTTTTGATCTATCATTCAGGTGGTTTTGCTTCGTCAGTTTTTTCAAATCTCAAATTTGGATTTGAATTCGGAAGCGCAATGAATGCCCCGCGATTTTGACGCGCCACTTCCCTCATCAAGACTGCAAACCGATCGTTTGTGGTAATTAATTCTCGATTCAAAAAACCGATACCATGAATACGCGCGCGCGGTTCATTGGTAATCGGGTTCAAGTTTATACTGGATATTCTGTTCAAAACATCATCGTAAGAAGGCCCGCTATAATCATCTCCGAAAACATAGATCGATAACTTTTGAGTTTTTCGTACATACGTCCGCAACGCAGAGGTAATACCCTCCATTGGACTACTATTTGAGAAGCTCAACCAGTTTTTCATTCGGCTCAATACTGATTTTCTCCTTGATGGAGTATCTGGAATCCATTTTCCGGAGTATCGAGAAATCAGGTAGTTACCCATATCGTTCATAATCTGAAACCCGTGAACTTCGGGATGAATATCCAAAATATTTTCAATTTGCCGAATCACGCGATTCCAAATTACTTGCATGCTGCCAGATGTATCTACAATGAATATGATGTATTCGGCATCAACCGGAATTCCACCGACTTCGACAACTTTTTCGCTAGTCGCACCGGGTTGAATTTCTACTATGGGCTCATCTGCCTGGCTTTGCAAGGCAGCAAGCTCTGCTTTCTTTTGGTCCAACTGTTGTTCCAGCGAGGATTGGTTTTGACCTGAATCACTTGACATTTCTGTTGCGATTGACAAGCGGTTTTGTTGAATCTCGATTTGCTTGCGAAGTCCCTGATTCCTGTCACTTGCTTGTGCTGCTTCGCTCTCAGCGCTTATCACAGAGTTCAATAGATCCGCAACTTTACTAACATCCGGTACGCCTCCGTCAACATCTTGCTTTGACAGCAAAACAAGTAATACAATTGCACCGAATCCACAACAAATAATGTCCAAGAAGGATACACTGAAAATTTCAAATCTTCTTTTTCGATCTTTCATGGCCAAGATGATGGAGGACTAACCATCATTCCTCCGGTTGAAGAACTCCATTGCCAATATGCAAATGCTGCATCGGGGTCACCTTCAATCGGAAGCAGTACAGTGTTGATTTTAGAATTTCGACCGGTCGAAAATCCTCTGACTGCAGAATAAAACATTGCTTCCCGACAAGAACTTGAAATCGTAGTAGTTTTGCTGGAAAATGATTTGCACTGAACCGCTAATCGAATTGAGCGAGTCAACTTTCCACTTCCCTTTGTTGGTAGCCCATCAGTTATGATATAGATGTCAGATGGCCTCAGTCTATTGTCTTTGACATGCTTCAATGCAGCATACAAGTTAGTAGCATTGTCAGGATAAAGTTTGCGAAGCGCGGTGGTTACTTTCTGTCTACCTTGTAAATCCGAACCATTGATCCATTGATTGCCATGTAAAAAATTCGCTTTCTGGTTGTACGTTACAACCATATATTCGCTATTTTCCGGTACTCGGTCCAGAATCCAATTCACCACTCGGAGTGTTCGTTGCCACTTTGGGGCAGACACTTTTGTCGCAGTGTCCGAGACTTGAATTTGTACAATATCAACTAGACGCTCATCCGCCATTGAGGCACTACTGTCCAAAAGGATCAAGATTCGCCTGCCACTGACTTTCAAGCCAATTAGATGGTCTTCCGTATTC
This sequence comes from Arenicellales bacterium, assembly GCA_965200765.1. Taxonomy (GTDB): domain Bacteria; phylum Pseudomonadota; class Gammaproteobacteria; order Arenicellales; family JAJDZL01. The sequence continues at coordinate 2,666,641 of OZ241380.1, read as the reverse complement.
TGGGGAGATGGATTTACAGCTGAAGTGTCAGCACTGGCAATCTGATTTTTCTGAATTTCAAGTGTTAGCTTTGCAATTTCACTATTGATTTGCTCAATTTCCTGCATCTTGGCATCACGCTGAGCAATTTGTCGCGTTACACTGCTTTCTTTTTGTTGCAGTTCTTTGGTCAATTTTTGGAGTTGACTTTCCAGCAATCTGTTTTGTGTCAATGTAGATTCTGTTTGACTTTCAATGACTGCCAATTCTTGCACCAGGGCACTGCTTTCAGTATCAACTACTTCAGTCTGGTATTTCACCAACATGAAGATCAGTGTGACTGCACCAAGCCCGCATGACATTACATCCAAAAACGCAATATTGAACCCTTCCGGTTTTCGCTTAGCTCTCCTCATCAGATTTGCCAATTCGATTCAACAAGAATTTTTCACAATAGGCCTGTGTGTCAACTACCAGGCCGTCCTGCAAACGTTGCAACTGGTGCAGGAAAAACATGAGAATGATGCTGATAATCAGAGCTACAAAGGTTGAATTGAATGCTACCCCGAGACTTGCGGCCATATTGGCAATGTCCCCTGCAAGAGCTTCATCGGCTTGAGCAAGGGCCTGCCCGATGCCACGCACTGTACCCAGGAAACCGATTGAAGGGATTGCCCAAATCAAATACCGAATCATCGCATTTTCCGACTCTATACGTGCAGCCAAAGCATCTACACCGGTAACGATCGCATCAGAGGTATTTTGTACATCCTTGGTAATGACATACCGGCGGACAGATGCCGCAAGTGTTTCAATGAGTGGTGTGCTACGTAATTTCGGGGGCAGCGATTGCAATGATTCCAGGCTATTTTCCATTTCTTTGGCCAAGGTTATTTTCTCTGCATCTTCCTCGTCACTGGCAGGTTCCAACAGATCGATATCAAACAAGTATCGGTGACGAACAATAGAAATGGATTTGTCAATGATCAGGAACAATCCCCAAAGCATGAGAACAATGCAGATTTCCTGCTCATAGTCTTTGAGAACAACTGAAAGAGTTCGAACTGTTGATTGACCTTCGGCCTGCGCGATGGCCAAGGCTTGTTCTGCGTGAGGTCGGATCACTCCTGTATACAGCAAGTGCACACCTGAGGCACTCAGAATCAGTGCGATTACACTCTTGAATACAGACGACATTGATCCAGAGTATCAAATGTCAACAGGGAATGTTACCGGGCTATTCAAACTAACGGAATACGGCTTGTTGTCAGCATCAACATCACCTGTAAACCCGTAAATTGCCCAAGCAACCAATATCACGATAGCAATCGTAATCCAAGCCAATGCTTTTCCAAATTGTCCGAAATTCTTAATCATCCTTCCTTACCATACACGTATCTTGCAATTCGAAATCCTATTTCTTCCTGTTCTTCGGTCAATCCTTCGCGAAAACTGGAACGCATCTCGGTCACCGTCGCAGAACGAAAGTTGCTTCCCTTAATCACATGACTAGTGCCGATTTGCTCGCCAAATGGGTTCAGCTCGACTTGACTGGGTTTGGGTGGAATCAATGAATAAACATCATGCACCCACTCGCTTACATTTCCAGCTACATCATGCAATCCCGCCGGGTCAGCAGGAAATGAACCCACCGGTGCAATCGAAGGAAATCCGTCACTGTATCGGGGTATGATTCGGGCCAAGCTCTTCTTGCCGCTTTCATCTGCAAAATTTCCGCTACGAGGAGGGATTGTTGTCTCATTACCCCAAACAAATTTGAATTTTTTCGATCGACCAGCCACCCGTGCAAGCCATTCCCATTCGGCTTCGGTCAATAATCGATAACCGTTCGCTTTTGGGTTGAAACCAATCACTATGCCGTTTGTAAAATTGTAAACCAACTCCAACCCTTCTTGCTTGCTCAGCCAATTGCAAAATTCTGCCGCACGTGTCCAAGATACATTTTTTACAGGAAAATCAGGGTTGCCAGGTTTGCTTCCTTTGAACGAAGCGAATTGTCCTTCCGTAACCTCGGTAGTACCGACATAGAATGGTTTGGTCAGTTCAACTTCTCTCAAGAATTCATTTGCGCGCTGGCCTGTTTCATTTCTAGGGGCACCCATTGTATAGCGCCCCCGGGAGTTGAGCCTGGGGTCGAACAGTTTCATCTTGATTCCAACTGAATTACTAACCATATCGGTGGCTTGTGACATTTGGACTTCAAATTCGGTTTGCAAGATTTTCTGCACTAAAAGCGGGGAGTTGGCATCCGGAGTAATTGAAATTTCTTCGGCACGATATCCTTCCTGCCTCAATACTATAGTCTGCGGTATTGTCTGAAGCTTCAGATCTTGGGGCGTATTGCCGTAGGATTTCCCGTCAACAAGAATTTCAGCTGAGGGATGTGACTTGACTATGACTTGACCAGTTTCCTTTTGAAGTTGAAAGGAAATTTTTGTCTGCTCCTCCGGTTTTAAGTTAATGTTGCTGGATTGTGAAATATAGCCTTCTTTCTCATATCGCAAGACATGGTTTTGATTCGGTGTTAGTGAAATTTTAGAGGAAGGATTGGTGATCAAACCATCAACAGTCAACATTCCCCCTGATGGTGAAACACTGACTCCTACAAAGGCCAATTTTGTCTTTAATATAAAATCTCTTAGCAAGTCATTCGACGTGTTGGTCACTTCAATCGTATCCGTAGCTGTAAAGTAGCCAGAACGACTAACATTCAAATCGTGAATACCTCCTTCAAGTTCGACTTCGACCGGTGTTTGCCCAATCAGCTCGCCATTGATCTCGACCTGTGCCTTGTCAGGCACAGATTGAATTACAAGATTTCGGGAAATTGTCTTGAGCTCAACTTCCAGTAGAACAGACTTCGCTCTCTCAACTTCAAATTCAACAACTTCTTCCATAAAGTACGGGTGGTCAATTTCAACAGACTTCAATCCTGACAACATGTTCCGAACAAATCGCTCTCCTACAAATTTTGTTTTGCCATTGAGGAGCCACTGAGTTTTCTCGCTTGCAGGTGTTGTTGTAATAACCACTTGTGATGGTACTTCACGCATGTTGACAGAAATATTTCTGATGCCGGAACCAAAATCTATGTCTATGGTTTCATCATAGAATCCTTTCGCCTTGACAAGCAATTCAGCATGCTTGCCAAGTGAAAATACTTTTCCCGCTATAACTACGCCCACGCCATCCGAAATTGATATATTAGACAAATAGGCAGCTTCTTGCGGAGTTATATGAACCGATACAGCCCGGGTCCAGTATATTACGATTAGCGCAACGAACAGTAATGAGAATCCGCCCAGACCAACAAAAAGTAATCTTGTTCGGAAACGTTTTTTGGCATCTACAAGTTGTTGTTCAAATTTGTTCATTGCACACCACGGTTGTTTCAATTGGTGAACTGCCGGGTTCTATGTTTACAGGAACCCGAACGGACCGATAACCGGGCCGAGAGCCTTCAAATACATGCTTGCCTGGCCGCAACTGAATGGTTCGGCCTGTAGTCTTCCCAACGATTCCAACTCCTACCACAATTATATGAGTTTCATTGTCTGACAATACATTGACTTCAACCTTCTTTTCGTACAAATTCAGACTTGCCAACAATTTTTCATGAACATTCTTCAATTTTGGACTAAATGCAAGATACTGTTCCGAACCTTTCAAGTTCGCTAGCACTTGACGTGCAACGTTGATGTCGGACATACGATGTTCATTTATGAGCTTCTCGCCAAGTAGCCTGGTAACTGAAACTATCGTTTGGGCCTCTCGTTGACTTTCAAGTGCAACCAAATCGTTTGGTTTCAATTCAACTGCCTTGGAAAAGTGTTGCAGGGATTTTTCCCAGTCGTCTTCTCTGGATGCGTTGGTGGCAAGTTGAATTTGCTCTGAAAACTGCTGTTCTTTTTCAAGCAACTTGATTTTGTTTTCCAGAACAGCAACATCATTGGATTTTGGAAAAATATTCTTGGCAATCAGAGTTTCACTTTTCGCCTTTTCCAGGTTACCGCGGTCCAGTTCCGTTTGTGCACTGCGTATTGCATTGCTAAATTTTTGCTTGACGATTTCTGCTTGCAGATTCGCTATGCGTTCCTTTTCTTCGTGCCGATTCGAATCCAACTCTATGATCTGCTTCAAAATTGCGAGTTCTGTCTTTGGACGATTCAAGTTCCGGGCGGTACTTGCTTCCTGTAAAAGCCCCAAAACCTGTGTGAGTGTACTGGCGCGCGATTGCAAAGCTAGCATTTCAGAATCATTTGGGGCCAGATTGAGTGCCATATCAATATAGTTTGTTGCCTCCTCGGCTAAATTGCTGGAGTATGCTGTGTTTGCAGCCAGTTTAAGTTCTTCCAGTTTTGTTGAATGAACAGACTCCAATTGTTGAACTGTGCTTATTGCCTCATCAAGAATTTTGGAGGCATTCAAGTACTCGCCAACAGAGAATTTTTCTGTTGCTCTTTGTTCCATACTTTTCAGTTTTTCAGCTTCTCCAACTGCCCAATTATTCAAATTCAATTTTGCAACCAAGGGTTCAGTTGTTTGTTGATATTGCTTGTACTTGTTTAAATACTGTTCGCGATAGTAATTGGAATTGTCTCCGGAAATCTGCGATTGACTAGAACTGTCCAGGCTTGCGACTTGTTCCGTCTCTGTTGAATCAACCACCGATGGTGAAGCCCGATCTTCAGGAGTTTCTTCTACTGTTGTTTCAACAACCGAATTTTGATTTTCGTCTTCCAGTTTACCGGTATCGGAAACTATTTGATTTTCTATCTCAGTTTCAGACTGCAAGTCGTCGGTTTGGTCAGTTGCAATCGGCGATTGAGTGAAAGTTGTCGTACTTGAATCTTGATTCTGTTCAGGCGCATTGTTTACCGGAGTCGATTCTTGGTTTTCACCGACCTCGACTATTTCGGGCTGATTTTTCAGGTCGAGTTCGCTTCCATCTGTCCCTGTATTTTCAGTTGTGATTTGATTTGGTTCTTCTGATTTATCTGGCTCAGCTATATCAACATCATTTGACGGCCTATCTTCCGCGCTTTGCTCTAGATCCGTTTCGGCGAATTGAGCATCGTCAACTTCAATACTGATTTCAGATTCATCGGTGATAGTTGAAGGCGCTGTTTCAACGTTCGAAGGAGCAGGTACCAAATTCTGTTCGATACTGTCATTGGAAATCGAATCCGCTTGGTCCAAACGAAACAAATCTGAAACCCGGTCAAAATAGAAATGCGATAAACCGGCAGCAGCAATGAACACTGTTGCCAGTATCAACCAAATAAACAGAGAAAATTTTTTGGACTTCTGTGCCTTTACCTTCGAAATCTTTTCTTCGAGCATATCATCAGAAATTCTATAATTGTGTTTCCGGTGTTGCTTCCAAGGCGTAAATCTTTTTCAAGAATGCAATCCACTGCTCGTACTGTTCAGAAGCACTGCCTGTGAGTTGCTCGGTTTTATTCTCAAACTCCACTACTTGTGGCCCCAGCTCCAGGTCCAGCGACTCTCCCAACTCGTTCAAAGCCGCCAGATGAACTCTGGATTCGGCACTGTCTTGCAATCCACTTTGAATTGCAAGTGCTCCGCCTACCAGAGCGGCCGCTGTAGCTGCGCGTGTTGCGCTGCTGGTATCGTAATCATCACTGGCGGCACCGGCTATAGCCAGACCGATTGCAAGAGCACCCAGGACAGTTTTCACAGAACTGGAACTTCTTGCCTCTCTCGCTGCCTTGGCTTCGGGAAGTGTTCGTTCCTGCCAGACCAGATAGCTTGGTTCCAGTTTACTGTCGAATTGCATGTAATGAGCCTGCATTCGATCAACAAACAGCTGGTCACGGACACGAATTACACGAACCCTTTGAAACATGGGGTCATCGAAAGCTGGCAGAGCTGTCAATTTTATCTGCTTGCCATCGCTAGCCAGGAATTTGCGAAATGACTCTTCGGACATACTACTGGCAAACCGTATTTCCTTCAAGGGTGGAAGGGTGGCCAAATAGTTTTCGTCCTGTTTTTTCAACCGCTTGATAATGTACTTGGCCGCTTGTTCAAATACTGGTTGGTACGAATCCTTTCCCTTGTTTCTATAGGTCTTGTGAAATCTTTCATCAACTCTGTGTGAGAAAGACTTGGTGAACCACTTGCGACCCGAGATGTCGTAGCATGTGATTTCAATTTCGACATCTTCGCCGTTTGATTGGATAATTTTTCCATTTACATACAGGTCAGCAGTATATTTCAAGCTGGGAACAATTCTAACGGAGCTGAATGCTTTGGTTTCTTCGAGTGAAGACTTCATCTGCAAGGCAAAACGAGTTGATTCAGCTCGCCGCAACTCTGGCCAAATATTCTGGCCATCATTTTGATTTTGAAATTCCGGGTCGCCGGGGGAACGGTCTGCAGGCCCATCCACTCCGGGCTGATATTGTTTTTCTGCCTTGTCCGAGTTTAAATTTGGATCAAATGGCGGAACGGCAACTTCAAGCTGCAGTGAACCAATTGCCGGGGGAACTTGACTTTCAGGACTATCTTCCGACAGTCCGAAGTTCGAGGACAATGACGGACCAACTGGAACAGTACCAATACTCTCTGATGTACTTTGGTATGTTGGTGCAGACCCGCATCCAATTAATCCAAGCGAAATAACTGAAAAAACCAAGAAGTAGTACTTGGTGAAATTTGTGAGTTTCTTATTCCTATTGATATACATAATACAATTTATGCCTCTAAACAAGTAAGGGGAGTTCGAATCGGCCCATGATCGACGGTAGCTTGAAGCAATCGTTCCGGCAACTGAGATTCCCGGAATCGACCATGAAAGCGAATAACAAACTCGTTAATATATTTCTGAATGTAGCGAAGTGATGCTCCGTGGAATGTTCCCGCCGGAATGCTTTTGAAGTTGTTGATGATAATATGAACCTTCGGGAGCCGTTCGTGCAACTTTCCGAATTCACCCTCTCGACAAGCCGATTGAGCCAGCACACGCGATTGCGGTCGCTCAAGGACAAGCGCCAGCCACGTTGACGTTGCTCGGCAGAAAATCCGCTTTTGTCAGTTCCCATCAAATTGACCGCCACAAATCGTTTGGGCACCGGCAAACGTGTATGCTCCCAAATCGTCCCAGCCAGTGGCGAAACCTGACGGTCGCACTTGGCGCACTAGCGCTACTGACGGTGTTTCAACTGGCAGGACTCGCCGTGACCACACTTCGGGCAGATTCTTGGATTTTCTCATCTAAATGGATTCAATGAAATCAATCTCTTCGTATTCACCATACAGGATTTATTAACGCAATTCAACCCATTTCTATAGCTTATACGACAATTTTGGGGGTAAGTTCACTCAGAATGCCTGAATCGAACCCAAAAATGGCTCAAATTCTGTAGCTCTTCTCTTGAATTGGAACAGTCTTGGTCACTCTTCTTGCCTATTGAACCTTATCTTTACCTCTCAGGAAGATTCTTATACCTTCTATATTTGTTCCACAACTCCGCCTGTTTGACTGGATCCGTTTCTTGCATCGCCGCCTCTCGAAGTTGTTTTGCAATCACAGAATCGTTGTCTGCTGGGGGAATATCTTCGGGGAGCTTCCCATTCATAGCAGGAGCAGATGGGCTTTCAGTTACTGCCGCTTCCTGTGTTTCCGGTTCAATACCCTGCATTCCGCCTGAGTCTTCTGATTGGGTATCAATCTGAATCTCTTCGTTGACCATCGCTGATTCTGTACCCTGCAATTCTCCGCTGGCTCCAGAACCGGTGCTAGAGGCTGGAGCTGAACTTGCAGAATATCCCTGATTTTGACCCGCATCGGACCCTGTACCTTGCATTTCACCGCTGGCGCTTGACCCGCCGCCCCCACTTGATGCTGACATCGCATTTCTACAAGGTGAATATTGACTCAGCGAGTCCATCAATACCCGGTTTAGTACCTCAATTTTCTCCTCACGGGTCAGATTCAAACTATCGATATCCGGTATTGATATCTCATTGCAATCTTGTGACTCCGAGATACTCTTGGTCGTACCTTGCGCGTAGCTAACAATATAGGGAACGCTTGATAGAGTGCAAACTAGCAAAGCGAGCAAACCTTTTTTCCACATTACAAACCTTAACTCCTGAAGCATTTCTCATTTCTAAGACCAACTACAATATTGTAGTTGGGCAGGTCGTTTTACGGGAGCAGACATTTAGCTCCTGCATTTCAAACGCCTGTCAAAGACAAGCACCCCGGACTCAAGTCGCAATGCGAATACCACGTAGCAAGCCAGTGCTTTGAGAATCCAGTACAGGAAACGGCTACGTCATTGCGGCAACCTTGCTCATCAACAAGTTGAAATTGTACATGAAGGAATGAATGATGAGTAAAGAAAATTGATGTACGGAGGGAGTAAGTTGGGCAATCCGTGCGCATCAGGCTTGCGCGATGGCAGTTGACGGCAAAGTGTGGGCAACCGTTGGTTCAAGTATGGCAATACCGGAATTCGAGAGATAGCGGAGTGGAAATTGCAAGTCTTCGGTACTCAGCTGGACAGTTTGGATGTCCGGTGTAATGAACAAACGATCAATGCAAATCGGAAGTGCTGATTTCGGCTCTGCGAACCGGCCTACCAGCGATTTGGAAGCCGTGTCTGCCGGACATGAACACGGAAATTCTGCGAACACTTTCGGAGACCATATCCGATCTGGTTCGCGAATACACCTTGAGTTAGTTTCGTAGTCGCCAAGTTGTTGATTTTACGCGCGGTTTCGACATTCTGAAATTTCTTCTACCCCAAGATTCTACGTTTGAGGTTTGAAACGCCTGTTTTACCTGTATTTACCGATTTTCTACCCCATGCCTCAATTGCCCTCATCGGCATCCTCAAATTCTGGTGCAACTTATTGATTTCATTAAAATATTTGTGCCGTTAAAGTCCTCCAGAGGTACAATATAACTCATTAGTCCAACCTCAAATCCAAGTGAATGATGCCACAAGAGTAGCCATGGCAAGGTGTGGTCCAATATTCCATTGTAGCCCGTTCAATAGGAAAATTTTTTCACAAAATATACCAAATGGTAGCATGAAAATCCTCGGACAATGCCGAACAAGCTTTTTTCCTGCTACAGTCAATCCTAGTAAATCAGCATTTTCGCCGTCAAATTCGTTCCAACGGGAAACACTCAAAGTTGACAAAGCATGGGTCTTGGTATAAAATTCAAGTTGTAGGAAATTAACAAGGACACAATCATGGTTGAAAAAAACAGCGCAAGGATGAAAATCAGCTTGCACCAGTTTATGTATCGCTTCGACATTGATGAAAAAGCGTTGTGCTACATAGAGGAGAGATGGTTAGAAGGCAGACGTTGTGGTTTTGGCGAAATTTGTTGCGCTTCGCACAATGCTATGTCCTACTGGTGCAGTGACTGCAGAAAGTACTTCAGCATGAAGAATTGTACTTTGATGGTGGGTAGCCACATCGGATACGACAAATGGATGGTGGTGACCGTACCAGTGGGGACTTTGCTGAATGGTGTATCCAGTACAAAGCTAGCGAGCGATATTGGAGTTATGCAGAAGTGTGTCTGGTTTCTTGTGCTCAGGACCAAGGTTGAGTGGGAAATAGCAAAACAAGCACGGAAGTAAGAAATTTAACTCGATGCAAACATTTAGTGATGTAGCCATGTACAACGGATTGAAAGAGGAGGGTTTCCAACACGACTCGTTAAAGCACAACTTAGAGGAGAGTTTAAGGAACGGCGAGATTCATATTAATGAGATTGAATCATGGTCTACGCTGATGCGGGGTCATTACGGAATCTACCACAAAATGAGCTTCAAGTACTTGCAGACGGACTTGGACGAGATCGTTAACCGGCAGAAAGTACGTACTATGGACATGGTCGGGCAGTTAGACTGCATGATGCCGAGACTGGTAGGAAAGAGACTGAAATATAGTCAATTAGCTCGTGTCCGGCACGGATGGCAGGTTCTCCATGATATAATCGAAGTGGAATTGCTTTGTTGGTTTGCTTATGTTTGCAAGAGGGATTAGTTGACCCTGTTACGCAATTAAAATCGCTAATTTTTACCTCTCGTTATTTCACCATAACCAAGAAAGTGTGCTAATTTCTATGGAAGATAATTCATTCGTTAGTAACTTTGTTAAATTAACTGGCTATGTACCTTTTATTTGGCAAAGCCGATTGTTCCATGATTACTTTCTCAAGGGGAATTTGCCTTCAGCACTTGATATTCCAACGGGACTTGGAAAGACTTCAGTGATAGCACTCTGGTACTTAGCCTTAAAACAAAGACCAGATTTACCTAGGCGAATTGTTTACGTTGTTGATCGTCGGGCTGTTGTCGACCAAGCCACAACAGTGGCAGAGAACATTAAAACAAAATCTGGTGATGAAGATCTGAATGTGAGTACTCTGCGCGGTAAACTTTTGGATAATCGAAACTGGCTAAGCAACCCTGCTGTCCCTACAATTATTGTTGGTACTATTGACATGATTGGTTCCCGGCTTTTGTTTTCTGGTTACGGTGTTTCCAGAAAAATGAGAAGTTATCATGCAGGTTTACTTGGTACTGATACACTTATTGTGCTCGACGAATCACATTTGGTACCAGCGTTTGAAAAACTCCTTCAAACAATTGAAAGAGGAACTAATACAAAAGAAGCCAATACATTTGGTCCCCTATCAGATGCTGAACAGAATATTATACGACCATTAAGATTACTTTCGTTATCAGCTACAGGGAAATACGATAATCTTGAAGAATCAACAGAGATTTTTCAACTTTCAAATGATGACAAAAATGATTGTTACGTAAAGAAAAGACTTTTGGCCTACAAAAGACTGATAATTCAAGAGTTTTATGATTCGAAAAAATGTCTATTTGAACTTCTTGCTGAGCAAGCATGGAATATTAGTGTTCAAAACGGTCCATCAAGAATAATTGTTTATTGTGATTTAAGAGATGATGCTGTCAAAGTAAAAAGAGAAATTGACAAGAAGATTCGCTCTGAGTATGGCAATCAAAATCGTAAGCCTATGTCAGAACTACTTGTCGGTGGACGAAGAATTTTGGAACGAGAAAAAATTGCTATCTGGTTGAAGGACACAGGTTTTATTGATGGAATCGGTGAAGTATTGGAACATTCGGTATTTTTAATGGCTACAGCCGCTGGCGAGGTAGGCATTGACCTAGATGCCGATCATATGGTTTGTGATCTAGTCGAATGGGAGCGTATAGTACAAAGATTAGGGCGTGTTAATCGACGTGGAATCAAAGAGTCTAATATATATGTAGTTGTTGCACCTAGAAAAAATTTAAAACAAGATGACCTACATCGTCTTAGAAAACCCTTGGATTTATTACGCTCTTTCAAATCAAATAATGGGCATGATGCAAGCCCTGATTCAATTTTGGATTTAAAAACTCGGGCAACAGTAGATTCAAAAATCAGACGATTATTGATACAAGCTGGCAAAACTATTACATTACAGCCAGCACTCACTCGCGCACTACTAGATGCTTGGTCATTTACGTCATTAAAGAATCATATTGGCAGACCTAGTAATATTCAGCCTTGGTTGCGCGGATGGGAGGATAATCAAAAACTAACTGCTACAGTGGTTTGGCGAAAATATTTACCAGTGCACGCAAACTTATCAAATAAGGAGGTTGAAGAATTCTTTGAGGCTGCTGCGCCCCATATAAGCGAAACTTTGGAGACTGAAACCTATCGAGTATGTGAATGGCTAAAAAATAGTGCTCGCACTAGATTCCAAAATGAACAAACGCTCTCTGCTCGAGATACTTCTCAATCTAGCACAGACGATCAAATTCAACCTTTATGCAAGCAGGATATTATTGCATATATTCTATCACCCACCCGTGAACTTGTGAAAATGAAGATTAAAGGTAAGAACTGTGTGGAAATCAGAGGGAGCGATTTAGAAAATAAGGAGTTTGTTGCTAAATTGAAAGAAGAATACTTGCCCAACTCTATGCTTGTGTTAGATGCTCGATTTGGAGGATTGTCGGATGATGGTATGCTTGTTGCAAGTGAGAAAAAGATACCGCAGGTAGTAGACGACGGGAGTGAATGGATAACTGATCAAAATGGTATTCCGATTGTTCGATGTAGAGTAAAAATGACATCCGATGATGATACTATCGAATTTGAGAGTGGCTGGTATGAGCGAATAAGATTTGAACTAAACAAATCAGAAGACGAAGAAACCAAGGAGTGGCTCGTAGTAGAAAAAATGCTTGATGATGCTGAGACAGAGGATGATCGTTCAACTGCTCCATTTCAAGAACTTGATGAACACCAAGCTTGGACAGAACGAAAAGCCCGATGTATTGCAGCAAGTTTAAGTCTACCAGAAAATTACGTAAATGTGCTTGCAATATCGGCTCGCCTGCACGATGAGGGTAAGCGTCTTAATCGGTGGCAACAGGCTTTTAATGCACCAAAGGACAATAAAGTTTACGCTAAAACAAAAGGTCCAATTAATATTCGATTACTTGACAATTATCGTCATGAATTCGGCTCGCTTTCTTATGTTGAGCAAAATTTAGATTTTCAAATGCTGAATGAAGATCTTCAAGATCTTGTCCTTCATCTTGTTGTTTCACACCATGGTTGGGGGCGACCTGTAGTATCAACGCATGGTTGTGATGAACCACCATCCTCATTGGAACAACGCGCGTATGATGTAACTTTGCGTTTTGAACGATTACAAAACCAGTGGGGTCCTTGGGGATTAGCATGGTGGGAGGCATTGTTGCGTTCAGCTGACCAGCAAGCGTCAATAGAAAATTGTGAAAGATAATATGCATCTAACAATAAGTAAGGAAAGCCCGATTTGGCAAATGAATAAAGGTATTTTAGAACAATTGGTTCGGCAACAGAGGTACTTAGTCTCAATCGTTGAAGCTGAAAATAACCTCGCCAGCTTGCTCATCCAATTCGTTGTGTTGTATTATTCATCAACTTTCTTTAATAGTTAGAAGCATGAAAGATAATTTTTGCATTATGAAATCAAATTCAATTAGTTACAATGGCTGAAGCATTTGTCCCTGTAAATATGTACAGTCCAGGCCAAGTTTTAGCATGTTTGGGTTTTATGGAAGCAGCTAACGAACTCTGCGGAGATGTTTGGGGTAGATTTGATTGGAGCAACGAAGCAAAAGTCAAATTTTATTTAAGAACTGGAGGTACTGAAAACCCATTTGAAATTGCATTGGATTTTTTTGTGAATGCGGAGATACAAGAAATTGTTCCTTCTGGTATCGATTCAGATCATGAAGAAATAATACATTCAATAGAGTACCCTGAATTATTTCCTAAAACCGATAAAGCCCATCCAATTAAACTTATTTATCAGTCCAATTGCATTGTATTATCTCATTGGGCCGATGGCTCCGGTCGTAATAAGTTTAAACTCTATGCAGGTAATCGATCAGCTTTCGATATTGTCAAGAAAAATATTCAAAAAGATTTGTCTGAACTTTGGGTAAAAAATCGAAATAGTTTAATTAGAACACCGTTTGATATTTTGACACCTACAGGTGGCAGTTTTAATTTCGATCCAAGAGGGGCATGGACTAGCATAGATGTAGGATTTTCACCTAATCAGCATAAATATCGTGTTGATTCATCTCCTGTTGTTGAAATTTTTGCCGCTTGGGGATTAGAAAATTCTAGACTTGATGAATATGAATATCGAAAAGTTCGTTATACAACTTGGGGAGTCGACCTTCCAGTAAATTTGGCTCGCGTTGCTCTTTCAAATCATATATCAAAACTTGTAAATCCTCAGCATCATAAACAATTTAGTTTTGAAATGCCTGGAAAATACAATAAATTATTTACATTTGCACGATTGGAGGTGCCATTATGAGTGTAGAAAAGTTGACATCTGAATTAATCAACTCTTGGGCAAAAGATGTAGTAGAACCTGTTGCATTGCATTTAAAGCAACGACTTTTGCCGATAGAAGGGGAAAATGAAATTATATATCCACCGACTTATGCTGATATTGGTTACAATTACGACACGCTTGTCGATGGTGTAAAAGTTGTTACAGTAGATAGTGTTGGTTCACAAGCGAATCGAATGGAACCTATATTTAAACAAGAACCTTATTCAGATCTTGTTCCTCAAATTGCAATCGAACTTCATACAAATAAAACAAATGAAAAAAGTTACACAGAGAAAATATCGATATTTGATTTAGCACATCGTGGTGCTGATGCCGTAGTTCATGCATCACCGACATTGTCTCCAGTTGTTAGCAAAGCATTTTTAGATTTGAAAAAAGACGGAAACGCACGAGAACTTTGTTGTGTTGCACCGACATCGTTGGTGTTTGGCTTTTGGGACTCCAGAGGAATATCAAACGTAAAACGTCCTAGATTAGTAAGGTCTATCATTCGTGCATGGGACATTGAAGTACTGAAATCGTCAGCACAATTTAATTCCGTTTGGAAATTCCTCGATGAATCACAACAAACTGAACTGAATAAAATAGAGAGTCAGATAAAGAAAAAGAATTTTAAGTTATCTAAGGTTGGATTAAAAGATACTCCGGCTGTTAATTTTCCTGGCGGTGTAATTACGAAAGGGCCAATTGAACGAAATATAACTATTAATCTTGTAGCTCTACGTTCTATTTATGGATCTAATAGTATAGAAACAGCGAGCATTAGGCAATATTTATTAGCACTAACACTACTTGTAGCAACTGCTGAAGTAGATTTAAACTTGCGTGAAGGGTGCCATCTTCGTTATACGGATGAATCTCATTGGAACATTATATTTCGTCGAAATAAATCTACTTCAATTGATCTAACATCACCAAATGTACAAAAGAATCTTCTTTCCTATGCTAAAAAAGCAGTTAAACCATTTAAGAAAGATTGGCCAAAAAATTTAACACACAAGTTTGACATGGCAAAAGTCAAAGAATATATTAAAGAGAGTGTAGATAAGGGTGAATTGGAGGAATAATAAATGAATCGTGCACTTTATATCTCCGTTCAAGTTTACGATGGTAGATATCATGGTTATGGTGATTGGCCGCCATCTCCAGCTAGATTATTTCAAGCTTTGGTCGCTGGTGCTGCCAAGGGAAAACGTATGGACGAAAATAAAAAGAAATCATTTAAATGGTTAGAATCACTCGAGCCTCCAATAATTTCTAGTCCACCAGTTCAGATTGGGCAAAAATTAAAACAGTATGTTCCTGATAATGGTCTTGACTCTGTAGGTGGTGATATTAGAAAGATAGGTAATATTAGAACTCAAAAGATCATTCAGCCGTACATATTCAATCAAGAAAAACCTTTAATTTTTATTTGGAATTTCAAAGCGAACAAAAATGAATATCAGCATGCAGAAACCATGTGTGAGATTGCTTTACAACTATATCAATTCGGCCGGGGGGTTGATATGGCGCATGCTCATGCAGAGATTATAGAAAGAAGAAATATCGACTCACGTTTAATTGAATTTGACAATTCAATTTATCAACCTGATACAAATGGTAATCTTACGTTACTTTGTCCGTATAGAGGTTCACTCGATAGCCTTGAAGAAAGATATATTACAAAACCGTTTCGTTTTGAATTAATTGGCAAAAGAAAATCATTACAAACAATAATTTCTAAATTTCCTAAAACTCAATTTATTTCTGTAGCTTATGATGGACATTCCCGATGTAAACTTTTCGAGATACGCTCAGCCGATAAAAGCGAATCTTTTATGCCATGGCCTACGAACAAAACTACGGTATTGACAATAAATGTTCGTGACAAATCTTCAAATAGGTTGAAAATTGCAATACCAAGTCAATCAGTAGTAATCGATCGTATATTCATTGGTCAAAATTCTACAAATTCAGATAAGTCTACAAGAATAAGGATATTGCCACTTCCGTCCATTGGACATGACCATGCTGACCACGAAATTCGCCGTATTCTTGTCGAAGTTCCATCAAATTGTCCTATGAGAATAGAAGACATTGAGTGGGCATTTTCTGGACTTAACGAAGTAGATTCCGATACTGGAGAAATAATATGGAATTTAGTTGCTACTCATGACACTAAAATGTTGACCCACTATGGTATTTATGAAACCCAGAATAGTGGGAGTAGGGTTTGGCAAACAGTCACGCCGGCCGCCCTACCAGTAAAACATAGATTCGTTGGAAAACAAGACAAACAACGATTGTTCAACAAAAAAAATGCAATTCTAGCAGTTTGTCAAGCACTAAGACACATTGGTGTCAGAACACCTATCGAAAATATTCTTGTTCAACGTGAGCCCTTTAGTTTAAATGGAATACACGCAAGAAATTTTTCTGATGATAGACGATTCATGGCAAACCGTCTTTATCATGTAAAAATTGTTTTTACAAAAAATTTGCGTGGGCCCTTAGTTATAGGTGATGGACGCTATCTTGGTCTAGGCCTGATGCAACCCCGTCCAAAAGTGTTGAACCAACAATAATTCAAAACTCTCAATTCGTAAGATGTATTTATTCTATATAATTGAGCAGAAAATACAAATATTGTCGAGACTAATATAATTAACGTATCGCGCACTGACAATATAGGTTCCAGAAAAATATCTAAACAAGTAGTTTAAACGTATCTGTCGGATCACAAAAATAAATACTTCTAAAATTGCAATTATCTTACTGTCCTCATTGCTGTTATATGGTTCCTTTAATATATAAACGGCCTTTTGCTACTTTTACTTTTCTGAACCCACAGCGTATTCGAATTTTACTCGGTGTGAAGTTGCTACATAACAACCAAAATTATATAGGTACAGGGTCGGTTAATGTTACTTTAATTTGTGCTTCACTTCATCGCAATATTTCGCGATGAGCATCCATACTTTTTTTCAGAGTTTCAATACAATTTACTTATTTATCAAGTTTCATTGCTAGTCTTCTCTGTAAATGTTTGTGTTCACAACTGCATCCGAACTGTTGCCGTACAGTCTGTTTTTGACTTTGTAGATTCGAACATTCGAAGCAAAGCTCCATATTTCTCTACCGACTTCATATATCCGGCATTTCGCAATGCCTGCCAATACAAGGCCTGTGTAGCAGTTACAACCGGTTTGTTGATCGCCTGTTCTATAGCATCGACAACATCAACCGCACGAATTGCAGTGCAAGAAATAAACAACGCCTGAGCATCCGGTTGGTCTGCTTTGATCGCCGCATCAAATATTGCTTGCGGTGGAAGTTTCGACATGGACTCGTTGTCCGCAAATTTGAAACTCGAAAATGCCACGACTTCCATACCATGTGCTTCAAGATAGCTCGCAATCGGAACATTAACATTGTCGGTATACGGCGTGAGTACAGAAATTTTGTTCACTTCAAATTGCCGGAATGCTTCCAAAGCAGCAGTGATAGGTGTAGCAATCGGTATGTTCGGTCGAGCTTCGCGTATTCGATTCGCAATAGTGTCGTAGCCCATAACAACTGTTCCAGAAGTGCAACTGTAGGCGATTGAGTCCAGCCGATACCCTGGAATCAACAAAGATGCGGACCGGGTCATTTCCGGTTCCATATCTCTCAAGTTTTCCACGGAGCAAACCTCGTGGTTTAAAACTCGCGACATCAAGATAGCGATGTCGTCGTCGCCAGAACGCATGTTGATGAAGTCTCGCTCGGTTGCAAGATCATTTGACAACACAATCAGACCAATTCGATATTGCCCCGGACCGTTGTCGAATTCGTACGGCGTGTTGACCGATTCAATTTTCATGGCTTCGCACTCTGGTATTCATTGAAAAGCATTTTCAATGGACAATATACCACCAACTATGATTCTGATGGAACAACAATACAATCAGCGGGTCGAAATTCAATTTGCACCTGCTCTCCTGTTTGTTCCAGTCGCTGACCGACAAACTGTTCGCTAACTGTAATCCGCTCGCCGGTTGAAAGTTCGACCACCAGGTGAATATCCGCCCCCAAATGAGCGACATTCAGAACGGTTCCGCTGAATCCATTGACTGAGTCTGATGATGACTGTGCTTCTTCAACGCTTGTCGCCAGAATTCTCTCAGGACGCACACAAACTTCATAACCGACTCCCTGACGATTTACTCCCTCTGGTGCAGGTACCAAAAACTTCAAGCCCTGAGTGGCTTTGAACTCACACAGACCACTACTGTCTGCTTTACCAAGAACACCTGAAAACCAGTTTGACCGTCCAATAAACTCTGCAACAAACTTGGTTTTTGGATTTCGGTAAACCTCGGTCGGATTTCCTTCCTGAACAATTCGACCTTCATTCATGACAATCAGAGTATCGCCAAGACTCATGGCTTCTTCCTGATCATGCGTGACGATAATTGTTGTTGCATCAACCGCCGCCAGAATTTGCTTCAGTTCAATGCGAAGCTCTTGACGAAGCTTGGCATCCAGAGCCGACAGTGGTTCATCTAGCAAAACAACTTCCGGACTGGTCGCCAGTGCCCGCGCCAATGCAACTCGTTGTTGCTGTCCACCGGACAACTGTGCCGGTCGGCGCTCCTCAAATCCGTCCAGTTTGACCAAATCAAGCATTTCGCGACAACGACTTTCGATATATTCCCGTTCCTTTCCGCGCCGCTTCAGTCCATATGCAACATTTTGCTGAACACTCATGTGCGGAAACAAAGCGTAATCCTGAAATAAAAGGCCAACATTGCGTTCATAAGGACGCTTTCCGCTAACATCCTGACCGGAAATCAGTACCTTGCCTTCGCTGGGTTCTTCAAATCCGGCAATCATTCGTAGCGTCGTTGTCTTGCCGCAGCCAGAGGGTCCGAGCAACGACAAAATTCCGCCTTTTTCCAGTGAAAAGGACGCGTCAAGGACAGCAACAAAGTTGCCGAATCGTTTGGTTACATTTTCCAGTTGAACAACAGCCACAACGAATTCGTCCTACGATCGATAAACACCGCCGCCAATCACTCGCTCCAGTCCCACTATCCAGTCCAGAACAAGAATCAGACCGATTGTAAACAGCATCAGAACGACTGAGGCGGCCGCTATGGTCAAATCGAAATTGGTGCGCATCATGCTGACCATGGCGACTGGCAAGGTATAGGTTTCAGGCGATGTCAGAAACAGGCTTACAGCAACATCATCCATGGAAAATGCAAAAGCGAACACGGCACCGGCAACCATGCCGGTTCGCGCCAGTGGAAACGTTACATCCCAGAACGCCTGCCGTTCGGTCGCACCCAATGTCATCGCTGCTTCTGTCAGGTTTTTACGTATTCCGGTCAGCCCGGCTAGCGTGGTTCGCACAGTATAGGGAAACGTAATAATGATATGTCCGGCCAACAGTCTCGGAAATCCCTGAAAAATTCCCATCAGCGCGAAAAAGAGCAGCATTGCAAAGCCAATGACCACGGCCGGAATCACCAGCGGCGAAAGAAAAATTGTTTCCAGTGCTTGCTTGCCAGGAAATTCATAGCGGTCCATCGCAACCGCAGCACTAACCCCGGCAATCGTCGACACCGTAGCGGCGACTACCGCCAGAATCAAACTGGTTTGAAGTCCGGTCAGATAATAGGTGTCGGAAAAAAATCTTGCGTACCACTGAAATGAAAACTCGGTGGGTGGAAATCGACCCAAATAGCCACGCGCATCAAACGACATGAGAATGGATACAGCAATCGGGGCGATCAGAAAAACAATCGTCAACCCGATTGCAAGCCATACGACCCATAGACCCAGATTGTCAATTTGACGATGCAACATACTGATGACTCAATTCGTGACGGGTGACCAGCGCTTGTTCACAAAGTATGTAATCACATAGATAATCATCAGCGACAACACCAGCATGATGATTGAAATTGCAGAGCCACTCGGATAGTTTGCGATTTCACTGAATCTCGAGTAAATCAGGTTGGAAACAAACAAGATCTTGCCTTTGCCGAGAATCATGGGAACCACGAATGCAGACAGGCACAGCGTGAATGAAATCAGAAATGCTGACAAAAAGCCTGGTACGCAGAGCGGGATGGTAATTGTAAGATGGGCAATCCATCTGGGTGCGCCGAGTGCCTGACCCGCTTCGGCAAGCCGCGGGTTCACGTTTTGTATGGTGCCAAGAAGCGTAATCGCCGCGATGGGTATGATGTAGTGGAGCAATCCCAGAACTACGACGAGTTCCGTATAGAATCGACCATTCATCGAAACTCCTAGCAATCCTGTCAAAAACTTTGCAATACCGGTGGGTCCGAAAGTGAGTTGCAACGCATATACCCGAACTAACGTACTGAGAAACATGATGCCAATCAGGAAACCAACCCATATTTTTCGCCATAAGGCCCGTTTTTGTCGCGCGATGTAGTAGGCAATCGGAAAACCGAGGGCCAGTCCGATGATGGACGAAACCAAACCAATTCGGGCCGTTTCTATGAAATAGTACAGATAAGTTGCGTTCAGCAACTCCGCGTAGTTGAACAGGGTATAAGGTGCATCTTTCGCCGCTCCGATACGCCCCGGTTCGAACAGGCGAAAACTTTCTTCAACCACATTCGCAAGCGGCAACACAAGCAAGCCAAGCAAGATCCCGACCCCGGGTACCAGAAGCAACGCAGCATTACGATTGAATTTCATGGTTTTTGGCTATGGTTGAATTTTCGAAGATCAGACAATGGCTTTTGATGATGCTGTGACGATTGCCAATTCTGTCAAACTTGGTACTGATAGTAGTATAAATCTCTCCACTGCTTTGATTGTGGCAGTTTTCTTGCATAGAAAATTGCCGATTCTGCAAGTTTGCAGAATCGGCAATTCGAACGTTTCAAGTTTCGAAAAAATTAGAGATTTGGAAGAATGTCGGTCTCGAAGCGCTTGTTCCAGCCATCCAGCTCCTTGCCAAGCAAGTCCCAGTCCGGAATCACCACGAATTGGTCGGCTTCTTCAGTAGTAAAGCGCAGGTGGCTAGCCTGGTGCTCCGCCATAGAGTTGACTGGCACTTCGCCGACTTCCTGATAATACAATTCGCTATTTTCCTTGTTGATCGTGAAGTTGGCGAAATCAAAGGCCGCTTTCTTGTTGTTGGAACTGCTCAGCACCACCCATCCGCTGACAAACAGGAATGTCTTGAAAGACGAGTCAGTCTTGGTCAAGTGTTGCAACTGGGTACCCTTGATGCCCGACAATGTTCCTTGGTCCACAAACGTTACACTGGTTTCTCCGGTCTCCAGCGATGTGATGACATCCGAAGTGTTGGCAGAAATACGTCCGATGTTTCCAGATTTGGCCAGCTCGGAAAGAAACTGCCAGCCTGGGTCCATGTTGTATTCATCGCCACCGCGCGCCTTGGCTAGTGCAACAACCTGAAGATTGGTATTCAGTGTTGGATTTGGCCACAGAATCTGCCCCTTCAGTGCCGGGTCCAGCAAATCGTCAATCGTTTTGATTTCGATTGGACAATTTTCTGGTGCATAGGTGAAAAACACACCACTCGTTCCCCGCGGGATATTTTTCCAGTTGCCGTCCTGATCTTTGGTAATCAAGGTCTCCGGTACATCCTTCAAGTTCGGGCAATCGTCCAGTGTGACAGTTTCAGCCCAACCTTCTCGCAGCATTGACAAGAATACTGGGCTCCAGTTGTCGACCAGGTCATACGGAGGGTTGGGCCATGCTGCTTTGATCTTGGGCAGGATAGAAGCGGCACCACCTGAATGAAGCGTCCAGTTAATTTCCTTTTTGCCCCATGCAGCCGCAATTTTCTTGGTATTGTCAATCCACGGTGGACCCCAGTCGACAACTGACAGGGGATGACTGGAACCATAAGCCTGATTCAGATTCAGAAACGGCATGGAGATTGTTGCGACACTACTGGCAGCGGCGGTCTTTAATACGTCGCGGCGAGTAAACTTTTTGGTAGTCATAAGAACTCCTTTCAAGTTGATTTGCCATCAGCACCGGATTTATCCATCAAAAATACTGGCATTTGGATACTGAATTGTTCGGTCTTCCAAATCCCGTACTAATGGTTTACTCAGTAATGTTCGACCAAACTCAAATTTCAAATGAGAAAAGATTTGTATTCTTGATGTATTTCATTGTAAAGGGTTGGACGGCAAATTGCAAATTTACGCGAGGAACAGAAGGTTGGAGGATGATGGATTGCAAAAATCAGTATGATTGAACTGCTTGTAAACTATGGCAATATGAACAATTTATACTGGCATGTCCTATATTCTTGCAATTGATCAGGGAACCACTTCTTCCAGAGCCATCATCTTTGACCGCGATTGCAATGTCGTCGCTCGCGACCAGCAGGAGTTTCCACAGTATTTCCCCAAGCCGGGCTGGGTAGAACACGATCCGGAAGAAATCTGGAGTAGTGTGTTAGCGACAATTCAGGGTGCTCTGAAATCTGCTGAGCTTGAAGCCAGCGCCATTGCCGCAATCGGAATCACCAATCAACGCGAAACCACGGTTGCATGGAACAGAAAAACTGGCAAGGCAATTTATCCGGCAATTGTCTGGCAGGACCGACGAACGGCGGCGAGTTGTGAAGTTCTGAAACAGGCCGGACATGAGCGCAAGGTCAACCAGACTACCGGCTTGCTCTTGGATCCGTACTTTTCCGCCACCAAGATCGCATGGATTTTGAACCATGTTGATGGCGCACGGAAAATGGCAGAAAACGGGGAAATTGCAGTTGGCAACATTGACTCCTTTCTGCTTTGGCGATTCACAGAAGGGCGATCATTCTTTACGGATGCAACCAATGCAAGTCGTACCATGCTTATGGACATTGCTGATGGTAACTGGAGTCGGGAAATGCTTGATTTGTTTGAAGTACCCGAGGGAGTGCTTCCCGAGATCAGGAATTGTGCGGACGACTTCGGAACTGCATCCAAGGCAATTCTGGGTGCAGACGTACCCATTACCGGCATTGCCGGCGATCAACAGGCCGCAGCAATTGGTCAGGCGTGTTTTTCACCGGGGATGATCAAATCCACCTATGGAACAGGATGCTTTGCATTGCTGAATATCGGGTCGGAACCGGTGTTCTCGCAGAATCAACTGTTAACAACCATTGCCTGTCAGTTGAACGGTGAACGAACCTACGCTATAGAAGGCTCAATATTTTCTGCAGGTTCCACCGTGCAATGGCTACGCGATCATTTGAAATTCATTGAACGAGCGGACCAAGCGGAGATTCTTGCCGCAAAGTCCAATCCGGAACTGCAGGTTTATTTGGTTCCGGCATTTGTTGGACTGGGTGCGCCGTATTGGGACGCGGATTGTCGCGGCACGATAATCGGATTGACCCGGGACGCAGGAATCAATGAAATCGCTCGCGCCGCATTGGAATCCACTTGTTTTCAGACTGCGGATCTAGTCCGTGCAATGTATCAGGATTGGCAAACTGAAACTCGACCAGTACTTCGGGTTGACGGTGGAATGTCAGCTTCCAACTGGACCATGCAACGCCTGTCAGACATTCTGAATGCCACAATCGACCGACCAGCGACCATTGAAACTACAGCATTGGGAGCGGCTTATCTTGCCGGCCACCAAATCGACCTGTACGGTTCGCCAGATGAATTCGCGCAGTCATGGAAGTTGGATCAACGATTTACTCCGCAGATGGACGCCGAGATCCGAACTGATTTACTTGCCGGATGGCACAATGCTGTCAACAGAACGCTGACGAAAAATTAATTGAAAACCTAATCGTCGTGTAACTGTCGCGCAAGCTTGTCGGCGGCATTTGAAAATATCCACTGGCATCCGAGTCGAATTTCCCGTGTCAGCAAATTCATTGAATCTACATGCCCCGTACCAAACAATAACCCCTTGGATGCAAGTCTCTGTCGTATGGATTTGTTGAGAAGCAGATAGTGACCTGTAAGTCCACCGCAATCACAGTTCATGGCATGTTCAAACATCTCATTGGTATTGGTAATCGCTGTCAGTAGCAAGCATTTCGCCGGGTAATCGGAAAGCATTGCAATGATTTTCGGATCCAGTGCCAGGAAGTGATAATCTGTCGCCGGCTCCAGGCCTTGCAGTATGGGTGCTAATTTTTTGATATTGGCCGGAGTTGCAGTCTCTGCCTTGATTTCAATCATCAGGTGCATTTTCTTTCGATAGAGTGCTACCACCTCAGCCAGAGACGGAACTATCGGCACAAGTTGCCGTAATTCATCAAACGTAACTTCTCCGACCTCAACTCCTGGAACTTCGGAGATTCGCCCTGTGTCAGGATCATGGATGACAACAGGTACATGATCGCGAGTCCACTGAACATCAAACTCAATTCCCCACACCCCGGCAATAAAGGCATTTTCGAATGCTACCAGCGTATTTTCGACTTCAGAAAATTCAATGTTCGGACAGCCGCGATGTGCAACCAGTCGGCACGACTGTATCTCTTCGCTATTCAAAGACTTGCGGGGTAACCATGCAAAGACGGAATCAACAACTTTCTCTGCAATGTCCAGAAACATGACTGATTTTCGCGAATTTCAGGTTGAGGTCGAAATTCAACCCTTCAAATGCCAAGCCATGGGTGACTGCTTCGCATCATTCTTCTGGTGGTGTCGGATACATCAGAATTTCAAACAGGTCAACGCGTCGGGGTTGACTGACAGCAAAGATAACTGCCTCGGCAACATCTTCCGGGAGCATTGCGTTGTCTCTCGGCGTATCAAAAATCGGCGTGTTTACCACACCTGGTTCCACAATGGTTACCCGAACACCAGTGCCCCGAAGCTCCTCTCTGACGTTGTGGCCCATGGCCGTAACCGCCCACTTGGTTGCACCGTACATTGATCCGGGAATGGGTCGCCGACTCGCCGCGGAACTCAGCAACATCAGATGCCCCTTGGTACGCTTCAATGGCCCGATACCGGCGCGGATTGTCAATCCGGCACCATAAACGTTGGTTCGAATCATTTTCTCCCAGTCTTCGGGATTTCCTGTGGTAAATCCGCCGCCGGAAATATAAATACCGGCGTTGGCAAGAATGATGTCAATGCAACCGAATTTTTCAATTGCCTGACCGACCATTTCCTGCTGGTCAGTCCACGAATCCACGTTGCACCGAACGGGCAGAGCGTGGTCCTCGCCGCCCAGTTCTTTCGAGAGTTCTTGCAGTCGATCCATTCGACGGGCTGCCAAAACGACACGAAATCCTCTCTGAACGGCCTGACGGGCGACTTCTTCCCCGATGCCGCTGGAAGCACCGGTAATCAAAAACACGCGATTTTCATTGCTTGATTCTTGCATAGTTGTAATGACTATAGTTTTGAGTGATACCGCCTTGACAGCACAATCATTCATCATCTCAATGACAGAAGAGCAGAGCTTGCCTGATATCGAGATGGCAACGCGGAACTTGAAATCAAGAGCCGCACCGACAATTCAGATAGCCTAGTGTTGAATCATTTGTTCAACGACATTCGGAGACCTGAAAGATGCAGAGCCAATCTCTGCGAAGTCAATCATAACCCATCTGCAATCAATATGACAATTCGCTTTCCTTCTGCACCCGAGAGTACTGCTCGAAAGTCTCGCCTAAGTAATATTACGTCAGTTACGGAACATTGCAGACAGAAAGCACGCGCATCAAGCGAATTGGTTCAGATTGACTGTATGTCGGTCAACAAGTTGGTATCAGCAACGGTTGAGGCATCGGGTTCGACTCCGTGTGATGCCCCTACGGGCTATCGCAAGACAGTGTATCAAGCGCGCACCACCTAACCCACACTGAGTCCATCTGCGGATGCTGCGTTGGTCCGTAAAATGCCAAACTTTTTGGTTTTCCCAAGAACATAACATCTCAAAAAGAAGAGCAAAATCCCGCGAAATCAGAATTTCAAGAGTGTTGTTGATTTCAAAATATCTCACAAAAACAATTAGTTAGCGGTATTTCAAAAAAGAATTTAGTAAAAGTACTTGACAAAATGGGTAGGGGGGGGGGTATAATTGTTGCCAAGTTGTTAACAGGTATGCAGAGAGTTTTGACAAGTCCGAATAATTAGTCGGCCCTGAAAAACCCTGTTTCAGGGCCGACTGATTTCTGTATACAAATCAAGTTTTGAGAGTTTAAATTCAAACGATAAGAGGGAATGTCTCAATGGTTTTAATTAGTAATTTGACCCTTTGGAAAAGAGAGTGGTCGGTATCTGTTGTGAGTGGGCTTGCCGGCTTGGCATTTGCATTGGCGGTTGGTTGCATGTCGATGTCGGTGTTACTCTGGAGCGGGGATGCTTTGGCGGTGAATGAATGTCGCGAATTCCCAGGCTTCGGTGCCGACCATTACACTAATCCAACTGCAACTGGTTTTATAAGAGATGTGACCAGTCCGAACAATCGCCCAGAATGTGTTGCGGGTAATGGTGCTGATAATTATCAGCTTGGGGGCACACCTGACGATAGAGACGATCGCGGTTTTCCATTGACAGCGGAAGATGATGGTACTCCAACAAGCCCGGCTCCAGAGGGAAATATTGTTTACAGCTTGAATGATTTCATCAAGCTTCAGACATATACTCCCCCTGGCTCAACTGTAGCAGTCAATCGACCATGGTGGCAGGATGAATGTACAGATGACGAGGGGCAGATGTGCTGGACCACTATAGCTGGGAGCGTGACGGCGGTGCCGCCAGGTAAGACGATCTATTATCGACTGATTGATGCAGACGATACCACCTTTGACCCAGGTGATTATCAAGCCGGTCCGCTTGCTACTGTTGATGGGGTCACGAGTCAAATTGCCGCACCCACTGGTGCCACAGCTGCCACTGACCAAGTGGCCACGAAAGGAGCAGATAATATCGCGGATGCGGTCCACAACCGGCTTTTCTTGAATGCTGCATCACCTGACTATCCCCATAGGGCTCAATTACACATGGGGTGGAGGTCAGGCATTGTTGTTCGCGGCGTAAAGCAGAGAGTTTATCTCAACGAAGGAGTAGCCGACCGTGTTCCCCGCATTCTTGTAAACGGAGAAGATGAAGACGGATTTGGAAGGTATGCAGCGAAATTTGATGCATCTACTGACATTGGTATGCGCGTCGATAGAGCAAATTTCTATTTTTATGGCCAGGGCAGCTCCAATTCGCAGAATGTTCTTATTGAGGGTGGTGCAGACAAGGTATCGAAGATCGAGAATGATCAGATCAATACAGAAGGCGGTTCTCGCGATGGCGGCGGCATTGATTTCGGCGGCGATGCGAAAGACATGTTGATGCAATTGGGCAATCTGAATGGTCGACCTTATGTAGTGCGTACTACAGTCATAGCTAGATCGGCCGGGGAGGATAGTAGTTTTCATGCGATCCATTTCCATCAGGATACGCAACGAGGAGGTTTTGCAAAGCTCGAAATGAGGGATGCAACCATTTCAATGCTGAATGGCGGCGATACAGCGCCGGAAGATGGTCGCGGGATGATAGTCACTACTGGCACTGACAGCAGTGGCATAACGATCAGCGTTGCCAATCCTGTGGGCGATGCAGACAGCGATGGCGAGGCTACCGGCGGGATTAACGTTCAAGTCAATACTCCGGTGACTATCAAGACGAGCGGGGCGAGCAGTCATGGGATTGTGCTGAACTTGGGATATGACACAGATCAGGCGAGAAGAATTGAAGCCCTTGAACAGAGAGCTGCAGTTCTGCTGGAAGCCAAACACAGAGACACCGCTTTGTGGGTTGGCATGACAGAAGGGACGGTGCACAGGGCATTGAACAACCTTCTTGCAACAACAGAACAAAGAACAGGATCAACTGCAGGGGTGCCAGGTTATGAACCTAGTGTGAGAATAGCGACGAATGGAGACAAGTCTGGCGGCATTGTGATTCGCAATTCAGGTGCTTCCGAAGAAGGAGGCGAGCACGTGAGGTTGGGTGGCTTGACAGTGACATTTGATGATACAGGTACTGGGGGTAATGAGGCCAGAATTGCTGGTGTCGATAACAGTCCCGATTTTGCCGATGACGACTTGGCTGATTACTCGCTCGTAGTGGACAAGCCGATTGTAACGACCGGCGCCGGCAGTCACGGCATTGTTGCATCAATTGCTGAATCCGGCATCACGATGGTGGTCGATATCGAAGACCTTGACGATGGCGATGCCGACAATGGAGTCGAGCAGACCATCCGTGCAAGCGGCACCGGTTCGATGGCGCTCTCGGGAGCAGGTTCCATGGGCAAATTCGACGTCAATGTGAAAGGGCATGTTACTGGCGGCATTGCAACCGGTGATGGCGCCGACACGATCGATGTAGGTGTTGATGCAACCGACGATGATGATGACAAGAGTCCCAAGATTACCGGCGGCATTGATGCCGGCGGCGGCGATGATACGGTGAATGTCGTGCTTGGTTCCGTAATGGGCACAGTGGGGTCCGGTGCTGGATGCGACACAGTGGAATTGTCGGCCGGCGTAAGCGTGGGCGGCGTGAGCCTGGGTCTGTGCGAAGGCGCGAACAAGAAGAATGTGCTCAATACAGCAGTTAACATTGCAGGCAATGTTGCGGCTGGCGGCACAACGGAACTCAATCTGGCGAGTCGCACGATTGGCAGCGTGACACTGACCGGTTCGGGCACCACCACGGTGAACGGCGGCACGATTGGCAGCATCGGGTTCAGTGCAGCGGCGGGAACCGCTAGCAAAGTAGTGGTTGGCACCAGTACCAACACGGTAACCCTGAATGGTAATATCACAGGCGGCGCCGGAAACGACGAAGTTGAATTGTCGTCCGGAACGATTTTTTCGGTTGACGATACCAGTACTGCTGATGAGAACGAAGCGTCGATGATTTCCCTGGGAGCCGGCGACGACACATTGACGTATACTGCGGTTCGCGGCACAGCAACCGCGAATGCCCGGCGCAATTTGCCGGCTGTCAATGCCGGTGCGGGATGCGATTCGATCACGCTGAGTGCCAGCGGTTCGACAGGATCCGGGACGGACAGTACGGCTGGTGGCATTGACCTCGGTGCATGCGAGGGTGATGGAATGGACCAGCTGACGAGCAATATCGTCATAGAGGGCAACATTGAAAGTAGCGGGAACTCGCGGGTCAGGCTGACCGGCGGTTCAGTGAATGGGAACCTTGCACTGGGTGCTGGCGATGACGATGTGGTACTGGGAAACGGGGCCTCGATCTCTGGCACAATCAGTCTTGGCGCGGGCAACAATATGCTGACGAGCAGTCAAGTTACAGTGCTGACCAGCATTGCATCTGATTCTGCCGGAGCTTCTGGCGACACCCCGGCAGAGAGCACCACGGTACACCTGAACAGCGGCGGGGTCAGCGGTGGCATGACCTTCGGCGCTGGAAACGACGTCGCAAGATGGGTTGGGGCCGTGACTGTTAGCGGCGCAGTAGTACTTGGCGGCGGCGACGATATCGTTGACGGCGGAAGAATGATCGGCAGCATTGCCGGCGGCGACGGCGACGATACAGTCACCCTTATAGGTGGCACGGTCAGCATGATGACCGGAGTGGAAACCTTCAACAAAATGGGTATCAGCACGTTGACTGTCGGGTCCATGAGCAATCCGGCGGCTTCTGCTTCGACATTGTCCGGTTCAACCGCGGCTGCTGGTGAAGCGATCACCGTGAACGTCAACCAGGGGAAGCTGGTTGTATCGGGACATTTGGATCTGGGTTCGACTGGTACACTCACAGTGAAGAAAGACGCATTCTTGTCTTTTGATATAAGTGGCATGGCATCGCAATACGAAGATGGCGGCACGGTATCGCACGGAAGAATTACTGCCGGGGAAGTAGTGTTGGTCGAAGCGTTGCCGGAAATTGAACTGGTTTCGGGTTCTGCTGCTCCTGCGGCTGCTGATATCGCGGCGGTGACGGTGTCTCGACTGATCAACGGCAAGGTAGTGAGGCAGGCCGGAGACGATGAAGAGATTGTTCCGGCGATAGTACGCGGTGGAGCCAATCCCGGAGTGATCTCGCCTGGCGCTGGTGGTACCCCAAGCGGCCCGACCGCCGCAGCTGACGATGACGACAATACAGCGATCTACGCAGTTGGCGCATTGGCAGTATTGTGGTGGGTGATGAGAAGGGACGACATGGGCGGCGGCAGCGGCCTGGTCGATTACGAATCCGGCACAGCTGAAAGTTCATTCGCCAGCGTTTCGGATTCGCGGACGCATTCGAGCGGTGCGATGAATACATGGGCGAATTACTACAGCGACAGCACTGCACCGGTTCAAGGACTGGCCGTGGGTTTGGAAGCACCGATTTCGTCCAATGGCAGCCTCAGCTTCTCGGCAATGCCCGAAGCGAAAGGCTCGCTGAGTTTGAACGAGCTTTCCCTGAATCAGAAATCCAGCTTTCAGGGCGGACACTACTCGGTGAAGGGAAAATGGCAGAGTGAAGATTATTTCGCGACAGCGGAACTTTCCTATGCCGATGCGGTGTCCAGGACTTCCTTCGACAATTTTATAGCTGGCGGCAAGCTGGGCGGCAAGTTCGACATGACTAACAGTCATTTGGAAATTGGCGCTGGTGCCAAGGTTCAGTTAACTGACAATATGTCGGTTGCGCCGACGGTTGGTGTCTATGGCGGTTCAATCAGTCAGGGCGAGTCAGTTCTGACCGGTCGAAGCGTAGTGGCACGGATGTCGACGCAGGAACAGAGCTACACTGGATGGAATCTCGGCATTCGGGTGCTTCCCGATGCCTGGACAAAAGACGGTACCCAGTTTCAGCCACAGCTCATTCTGAACACATTCAGGACGAGCTCGAATAGTCATTCAGTTCAATTGAAACAGTCCGACAAGGCCGGGGTGCTGGACTTCAGTAGCCAGTTGCCGGTTAAGGGAATGCCTGCGGTAGTCAACACTTTCCGTGCCGGAATAACCATGAAGAGCGAATCCGGCTTGAATGTGAATTTGGATTATGTCGGCATGGAAATCGACGGTGAGCTTCAGCATGGAGCCATCGCCAGAATGCAAACCAGATTTTAATCATTGACTTGACATTGAGCTGTTTGGAATTTAGTTCAACGTTTTGAGTTTTAACCTGCTTGTCAGTTTTGGCAAGCAGGTAATTTTTGCTGGATGGCGGTGGCTATGCGGGCTTGATACGCAGAATTGCGCCATGGAAGATTCGAGACCGTCCACTCGGGATTCCCTTCCTCACTACCAGTTATAGCCGCGGATTCCTTTTCCTCTGATTTCAAATTATTTGGATGAGAAGTCGCTACACGTAACGGTTAACGTGAGGAACGCGTGTCAAGTTCGTTTCGTATGTTACCAAGTTGTTGAATCATGTGTTCAACTACATTCGGAGACTTGAAGGATGCAGATCCAATCTCTGCGAAGTCAATCATAACCCATCTGCAATCAATATGACAATTCGCTTTCCTCCTGCACCCGAGAGTACTGCTCGAAAGTCTCGCCTAAGTAATATTACGTCAGTTACGGAACATTGCAGACGGAAAGCACGCGCATCAAGCGAATTGGTTCACATTGACTGTATGTCGGTCAACAAGTTGGTATCAGCAACGGTTGAGGCATCGGATTCGACTCCGTGTGATGCCCCTACGGGCTATCGCAAGACAGTGTATCAAGCGCGCACCACCTAACACACATTGAATCCATCTACGGATGCTGCGTTGGTCCGTAAAACGCCAAACGTTTTGGTTTTGCCAAGAAAATAACATCTCGAAATGAAGAGCAAAATCACGCGAAATCAGAATTTCAAGAGTGTTGCTGATCTCAAAATATCTCACAAAAACAATTAGTTAGCGGTATTTCAAAAAAGAAATTAGTAAAAGTACTTGACAAAATGGGTAGGGGGGGGGGGTATAATTTGACAGAATGAATTTTCAAATGCAACCAACCAAGAGAGATTCATGGCATGGAAACAGACCTTTGCCCGGCAAAACAACCTGACGCGAATCAGCGCACGGATGGAACACGACATTCCGTTCGACGACCACTTCCTCCGTGGCAAGGCATTCATGCATCTGCGTATCGCCGGCAGTACGGCCATCATGCTAGCGAACGCCTTGGGTTACTTGGGAGAAAAACTAACCCGACAGGATGCACAGCCCGGTGACACTGTGCGTTGCCCAATACACGCTACTTCGTCTTGGACGTGCCGCCAGAGGTTACAGGCGCAGACGCGACCGAATCTCGAAAATCACCGAAAATTCGCCAATCAGAACATATTCATGCTATAGACCAACCCCGGCAAATCAACAATTTCGCCTTAAGAATCTTTCCAATGGGATACATTATTCAGGAAAATTTAACTTGACATGGGGGGGGGGGTAGTGATATAAAGGGACATTTTGTTTGCCAATTTGTGTTCTCAGAGTGACTAAAGAGTTAGTTTCGTAGACAAATTTTGGTATAATCGAAAATCGTTAACATAGTACTTATGCGTTTTTTGCAATTTTCTTGTGAATTCAATGGTTTTGCTTTCGGCAGAATGCACCAGTGGTCCGATTTTGTGAAGGTTGGACTGTATTCGCAACTGTTTGGCTGTTGAATCTGAAGCTGTGAAAATCGAATTGGCGTGTAGTGTCAGCATTAAACCTTAATTTTGTTTAATCGGAGGAAATTCTTTGAACAAGAATAGAAAAAAACTTTTGAAATCAAGCAATTTCAGAAGACCCAATTACCAGAATATTGCTTTCGATTTTGCTTCCTTGCCCATTGCTTTCATGATGCTTGTGTCTGCTTCCATTGCAGTTGCAGTGTTGAGCGAAGATGCTTGGGCGTTCTGGGATTGCACTACTAGTCGGAGCATTGGCCATGAAACCTACAGTACCGGAATTGACAACAACAAACTGGTTGTCAGTTGTGTACACAACGAAAACGAGAAGACCTACGTTGAAGGAGATGGTGCTATTTTAATGGATCTCAGTAATGCAAACGGTAGGACTTGGCTTCGGTGGTCGGTTGAAATGGATGGCAGCACCCCCAAGAGATACATAAAAAGTGCTTGCACAACTGCAGGCAGAGAAAGCCAGATGTGCTACAAAGAACAGGAAGGGACTGATGCCGCGGCGTACGGTGCACTGGGTACCACGCAGGTCTATTGGAGATTGAATACAATTGCCAAGGATAGTGACGGCGATGGCCGGTCCGACGCAAGCCCGGTTGCGCTGACAATGGTCGGGAATGAAATTCCGGTCAGCAGCAATGAAAACAAATTTATTGAAGCGGCCGCAAACAGTGACAACAATGGGCCCCTTCTGGACGCTCTTGCCAACACGAACGGGCTGAAAAATTTCGAACTTGAGATCGACGGTGTGACTGTCAGAAGCACCGGTCGTGGATGGGCAGAACGAGCAGGGTATACAACGCATCTTGAAACTGGCGGCGAACCTGAACAATTTAGCTCCTTCACTGTTCGTTTGAAAAACGGTGCAAAGGTATCTAGTGGTCGTAGCGATGCGCCAAGCGGCACGGCTGGCGGTGGTGGAATATTTTTGGGCGATGGCTGGACCTCCGACAGGCAAGACACCAGATTGAGCGTTCCGTTGACGGTTGATATTTCAGGCGGCAGCACGGTGGAGTCATGGGCTTCGACAACCGCAGGACAACACCCAAGGGGAGTTTTAATTGATGTACACAGACTGAACTCCGATGTGGCGACTTTGAAACTAACAGACTCGACAATTAGAATTCTTCATCCTTCAGCTCCGCAGTCATGGACGGACGAGGCGGGCAAACTCAAGACGAGTGGAAGGAACAGCCCTGGTATTCGAGTGTCAAGTGTAGGTGGATATGGTAGCGTCAGGGTCGATACGCCCCTGGCGATTGAGACGTATGGAGTTGACAGTCCGGGTATTAGTGTATCTTTCGCCAGCCAGCCCGACTCTTTGAGGGAAGCTACACGGGAAATAATTGAAGGCGGTGTCAGCTGGGAAAATGTGGTATGGTGGACCTACGGTGGCGGCAACAACAATGAAGAAAAACTTTTTGGATCAGACTACAGCGAAGGCGACGAAATCAGTGCTACGACGGGTTTGACGCGTGCCAACATCGCCGGCGTATTCAGAGGCGAAGCACCACCTGAAGTGTCTGGTGGAGCGCTTGACCGCTTCTGGGCAGGAAGTACAAATCGCCAGAATTATCCATTGTCGAGAATGCAGGTTGGGAGTCCCAATCTGTATGCGGTGCGTACACAGATTGCAAACATTATTGAGAATACAATGACGGATGCTCAGTTTTTAGCATACAAAAAGGCGTGGACCGGCAGAAGTAACCCGGCGGCAATGATCCGACATCGCAACGGAAGTGCAGGTGCGGGCATCGTTTATGAAATTGACAAAAAGTCAAAGATCACCACATACGGCCCCCATGCAGCAGGGATTGTCGCTGATTTCTTTGCGGACACGACAGGTTCTCGTACAACGGTTCGAATTGACGACGGCGATGATTTCGGGACCGATCTAGCAGCCGCACCCGATGCGGATAAAGTTGAGGTTGACCATGACGACGATACCGACACGCCCGCCATAACGGTTTTCAAGACCAAGATCGTGGTGGACGAGCCGATCACTACTGTAGGGGAAAGAAGTCACGGCATCTGGGTGATGGGCTTGAATGGTCCCAGTCCACTGGACGAAAGAAGGTACCTAGCCAGCACCAAAAGAGATGTTGAAATCACAGCCAATGCGAATATTTCGGCGACTGGAAAAGATGCATATGCAATTGTGTTACTTGGAGACACAGGTACAAACAGCAAGATAAGTTTGGGCGAGAACGCCGCGATAACTGGCGGAGTCTATCTGGGCAAGGGTACCAACAGCATTTCAGGCGCAGGAACACTTTCCGGTCCGATAATGGGTGTTGCAGGCGGTACCCTTGCGGAGCTTGACTTGTCGAGCAACACCGGCGATGACAATATTATTCTAGGTAGCAGTTTGACGGTGACCGGGAACGTATCGCTTGGCGGCGGAGACGATACTGTGACTGTCAGAGGCACGGTTGGAGGCGCGTTGAATCTTGGCGCGGGCGACAATACTGTTGTACTTGAAAGCGGATCCTTGTCCTCCGTGTCAGGTGTAAAAACTTTCAGGAAGACCACAGAAGGCAGGGCAACAGTAGGCGACATTAGATTTTCCGGTAGTTATATGCAAATTGAAGCAGGGGAGTTGCGAGTTTCCGGACATGTGAACTTGGGTCCTACAGGAACGGTAAGGGTTGATGAGGATGCAGTTTTGACGTTCGTGGTTCCGAGCACTGAATCGGAGGATGAGGATATTGGTCGTATTTCGGCGCAGTCGATTGTATTCACTACGTTTAATCCGGATGTGCGCATGTCGTACGAAGACAGCGGCGATGTGTCGGATGAAGACGCGGAAGCTGCAAGAAGCCGTATCGTTACTGCGGGGACACAAATCTTGAGTCAGGACAGTAGTACGGGCGTTTCTCGCCAGCAAACGATTCGGGTCGTGCATGATACGAATGACGGAAGTAAATTTGTTGAAATTGGGACAACAACACCTGGTCCGACGGACCCAACTGACCCAACAGATCCTACCGATCCGACTGATCCAACCGACCCAACGGATCCGACTGATCCAACCGACCCAACGGATCCGACTGATCCAACCGACCCAACGGATCCGACAGACCCACCGGCTGCGACCGCAGATGACGACGACAATACCGCGCTGTATGCGGCCGGTGCAATTGCTGTACTCTGGTGGTTGATGTGCGAGGCTGGAGCAGACAGTTCAATGTCGGACGATGGTAGCAAATTTTGTTTCGGCAAATCGCAGTGGAATTCCACCGGTGCAGTGCAATACACCAACACCGGGATGAATTCCTGGGCTAGCTTGCAATCGGACAAGGGAACAAATCCGGTGCAAGGCTTGGCGTTTGGAACGAATGTCCGTGTCGGGGAAAATGGTCAGGTCGGATTCAGTGCGATGCCGAATGCTTCTGGAACAACGGGTTCACTGGGTGCGTCCCTGAACCAGTCATCAAGTATTTCCGGCGGTTTGTATTCGTTGCAAGGCGAATGGGGTCGCGACACTGGCTATGCGAGCGTTGCGCTGACCCATGCGAACCTGACTGCGGGTACCCGGTTTGAGAATATAATCTCCGGCGGTGGAATGCTGGGCGGTGAATTTGAGATGAAGCAGAGCCATCTTCAGCTGACGGCAGGTACAAAGCTGGATGCCGGCGGCGTGTCGTGGACACCGTCGCTTGGGCTGTATGGTGGCAGTGTAGATCAGGATGGCTATTCTGCGAGCAACGCAGTGTTGATTGCGAAAGTGCCTGGCTACCGTCAAAGTTATCGCGGCTGGAAGCTTGGGCTGCGTGCCGAGTCGAAGGAGCGGATGTCGAGTTCAGGCGGACTGAAGTGGCATCCGGGAGTCAGTGTCGACATGTATCGCACTGCGACCAGCGGACCGCGGTCGCTGACGCTGAGTCAGACGGACCGAACTGGTGCGTTGAGCCTGTCGGATCGCATGCCGGTTGGCGGTCTTCCGAACCGCATTGTTGCTTTGCGAGCCGGAGGCACAATTGAAATTCCGCGTGCTGGCGAGTTTCGAATGGACTATGTCGGCATGGAAATGGACGGTGAGATTCAGCATGGTGCATTGCTGAAATATCAAAATCGATTCTAGTCATGATGAAGCCGGGTCCCCCTGGCTTCAGTTTCTTCTTCCCGCCAGGCGATATTTGCTTGGCGGGTCTTTTTTCGATCGAACAAGTTCAGGCAAAACAGAGACAAGTCGCAGTTTCCATGTTCCGATGAACTCGGAGAATCGTTCAGGATTCCAAGCAGAAATTGCCTTCAATGAACCTGACTTGCGCAGTATCGCCTGCTTTCATTTTCAGGTTTATCCTGCCAATCAACAATTGCCTTTTGTTTTAATGGGAAATTTATACCTGATTTGATGGATGTAGAAGCCGCCTTTGAATTTCAGTATCGAATGGCGTGTGTGTTGCAAGCCAAGGTAACAGAATTTCCAGTTAGTTAAAACGAGGAAAAGTTTAACCACGCTACACCGCTTGGCAGGCAGATTACCTTGGTGATCACCCCATCGAATAATGTACATACAGTTAATTTATTCCGTTGTTGAATTTAATTAAAATACAAAAATAGCTTGATATATTTCCAGAATTTTCAATATTAAACTTGACATGGGGGGGGGGGGTAGATGATATAAAACAAGGCTTTGTTCGCAATTTTCATCGCTATTGTGTACAAGGCGAGTGGAAGTTGCTCATTATATTTAACCATTCAAGAACCTCTAATGGAACGTCAGAATACCAGGGGAGTTCTACATGTTCAAGAATGAAGAGGTTGAAAATGTTGATTGCCAGAAATGCTGAGGAAATAAGGAATAAAAGTGTTTTCGCGTTATGCGCATGTTTAGCAATTCTGTTGTGCATCGCATCGCTGATTTACAGTGAAGACGCTTGGTCCAGAGGCGAGTGTAGAGACTCGCGGAATACACACTGGGCATTTTATCAGTTGTTTGGTTTGGGAGATGTAACCGAGAGGAAATGGGTGATCACTTGCAACAGCAGTACTTATACTGGAGTAACCTATACGCCCGAAGATGATGACGGTAACAAGTTTCCAGTTACGGGTCCGGGCAATGTTCACTACGAGATGAGTAATTTTCCGAGGTCCCTTTGGGATGAGATAAACTACTATAGCAGCTATTTGGTTCAAAACGACGGTGGCATTGGACCAGGAGATACGCGGTATGACAACCTCATCTCTGAGGTTGGGCTTCCTCCCGGTTCTGGAACTGGTGCTCGGGTATGGCTTCCCAAAAGG
This sequence comes from Arenicellales bacterium, assembly GCA_965200765.1. Classification (GTDB taxonomy): domain Bacteria; phylum Pseudomonadota; class Gammaproteobacteria; order Arenicellales; family JAJDZL01. Next base: position 2,628,835 of record OZ241380.1, on the reverse strand, counting down.
TTCACTAGAGGTGCCTGCTCGCATGCCGACAATGGGGGGAAAATGTGTTTCACCGAGGTGGACAGAGTCGTTGCCAACCCGGCTGGGGAGCAACTTTACTGGAAATTGAGAACTAACGCTGGAGTCGATACAGGCACCAAAACATACAATGAATACGTTGACGACTCGACAAATACCAATATATTTATTGAGGCGGGGGCCACCAGAAGGAGCTTGGGAATAACTGCACGGGAATATGTGATAGACGGCGTAGATATCGAGCCCATATATCCCAGATACCGTTATGGCGAAAACAACATGCCTGAGTCCTACAGTGATAGAGATGATTCGGCAGTGGCGGCACTAGATATTTTGGCCGGAAGTGCCGCTTCACCAACTGGCGAAAACCTGGATCACATGATTACGGTCAAGAATGGAGCAAGTATTACCGGCGGTGCTTTGTACTTCGACAGGGTTTCTGGTGGAAAATACTACAGAGACAGTAGCGGAACGCCCCGGTCCAACCACAGGCTGAATGCAATATCGTTAAAATCTACTGTAGCGAGCTACTCTGGCAAGCTTACGGTCAATGTGATTGATGGAACTGTTCGTGCGCACAGATCGCTTGATACTACGGCCGCAACCCCGGCCGTAGGTATTTACGTTGGTTCTGGCCGCACCGCTGGCACTACTCAGAATCCGAATCAGGCTATTGTCAAGCTTCAGGACAAGGCAAGAGTTGCGATTCGGGACGCGACTGTCACACCAGGTAAGATCACCACTTCGGGCGACAGAAGCACCGCCATATGGGCGGCCGCGACCTCGCGTAATTCTTTGGGTAGCATTCGAATCAATACGCCTTTGGAGATATTAACAACAGGACCGAAGAGCCATGGTGTGCTGGTTGAATCAGCAGGCATGGGTGATGCCTTGGCAGAAGCGACTCGGAACCGCGCGATTGCGGCTGGCACGGAGGAGGCCGCGACATGGAACGGATTTAGTTTCGGTACTTTGTTCTTTCACGCGGCCGGCGGGGGGCATCCGAGCAGTGCAACGATCAATGCACTTACAAGGTCGGAAATGATTGCTGCATTTGAGTTGCCAGATGGCGAGGATGGGCCGCGGGTGGCGAGATTGAGCAGTGTCGATCGACAATTTTTGGAGCATATAGTTGCTGCGCTGAAAGACACCACTGTAATATCGGATGCGGTAATTACGGCAGCAAAGGAGGCTGATGCCGTTGGCAATTCATTCTTATACGGTGGCACTGGAATTCTGGGCAGAATTTCTACTTCTGCCAGTAGCGACGGATTGATCATTGAGATAAACGACGACGCAACAGTCGACGGTCAACCTGGAATTGCCACGAGCGGTCCTTATGCAACTGCAATAAAGGGAGAATCGAGCGGAGTACTCAGTACAATCTGGATTGGAAGCAAAGGAGATTTCGCAGGAGATGAGCGGAGCGTGGCGGTGGACCACGACGGTGACCCTGACACTGATGAGGTAACTACTTACAGGACTCGAGTGCTGGTTGACGAGCCGATTACAACTACCGGAGCAGGAAGTCACGGAGTATTTGCACGGTTCACCAAAAACAGGTCAATTGCAATTGAAGTGGAGTCGGTCGTTACGACAAGCGGTGCGGATTCAAAGGCGATCATGATTGATACGATAACAGGTTCGGCTAACACAATATCGATTGGATCTGCCGGAGAGATACGAGGTGATATCATGATTGGTGGAGGCACCAACAGCATTTCGGGCACTGGAATGATATCCGGCACAATCATGGGAACCACGGGTGGAACTCTGACACTCAATCTTGAAGAAGCCACAAGTGGTAGCAATATTGTCTTGCATGGAAATTTGGCAATCACTGGCGATGTTATCCTCGGTACAGGGGACGACACTGTGACTGTCAGGGGTACTGTCCAGGATGATTTGAATCTTGGTGATGGTGACAATACTGTTATTCTTGAACAAGGCTCCTTGTCCAGCGCAATCGGAGTAAAAACTTTCAGGAAGGTCTCTGAACACGTGGCAACCGTCGGGAGCGTCGAGTTCTCAGGGAGCCAACTGAGTATAGAAGAAGGGGAGCTAAGGATTTCAGGACATTTGGACTTGGGGCGGTCAGGCACGGTGATTGTTGAGGAAGGTGCTATTTTAACTTTTCTAGTTGATCAGGGGTCGGATAATGAAATGACGAATGGTCAAATTACAGCATTTTCGGTAAACTTTCGGTTCACCGGCCCCCCGGATGTGCGAATTTCAGGTGTGGACGGCAACGACATATCGAATGAGGACGCAACGATAGTTGTTAACCGAGTAATTACTGCAGGCACGAATATAGTGTATCTTGATGGTTCGGGCACTGCTCATCGTCTTACGGTTCCGGTTGTGCATTCAAATAGCGGTGATTTGATTGAAAATATTGAGACACAGGCTCCTGCAGATCCGTCGGATCCTACTGATCCAACAGATCCTACCGATCCTACCGACCCGACTGATCCTACCGACCCGACGGACCCGACTGATCCAACTGACTCGACTGGTCCTTCCGACCCGCCTGTTGCTACAGCAGATGATGACGACAATACAGGGCTTTATGCGGCCGGTGCAATCGCTGTACTCTGGTGGCTGATGTGCGAGACTGGAGCAGACGACTCAATGTCGGACGGTGGTAGCAAATTTTGTTTCGGCAAATCGCAGTGGAATTCCACCGGTGCAGTGCAATACACCAACACCGGGATGAATTCCTGGGCCAGCTTGCAATCGGACAAGGGAACAAATCCGGTGCAAGGCTTGGCGTTTGGAACGAGTGTCAATGTTGGTGAAAATGGTCAGGTCGGATTCAGTGCGATGCCGAATGCTTCCGGAACAACAGGTTCGCTGGGCGCGTCCCTGAACCAGTCATCAAGTATTTCCGGCGGTTTGTATTCGTTGCAAGGCGAATGGGGTCGCGACACTGGCTATGCGAGCGTTGCGCTGACCCATGCGAACCTGACTGCGGGAACCCGGTTTGAGAATGTAATTTCCGGCGGCGGAATGCTGGGCGGTGAATTTGAGATGAAGCAGAGCCATCTTCAGCTGACGGCAGGTACAAAGCTGGATGCTGGCGGCGTGTCATGGACACCGTCGCTTGGGCTGTATGGCGGCAAGGTCGATCAGGATGGCTATTCTGCAAGTAACGCAGTGCTGATTGCGAAAGTGCCTGGCTATCGTCAGAGCTATCGCGGCTGGAAGCTTGGACTGCGTGCCGAGTCGAAGGAGTGGATGTCGAGTTCAGGCGGGCTGAAGTGGCATCCGGGAGTCAGTGTCGACATGTATCGCACTGTGACCAACGGACCGCGTTCATTGACGCTGAGTCAGACGGATCGGACCGGTGCGTTGAGCCTGTCGGATCGCATGCCGGTTGGTGGTCTTCCGAACCGCATTGTTGCTTTGCGAGCCGGAGGCACAATTGAAATTCCGCGTGCTGGCGAGTTTCGAATGGACTATGTCGGCATGGAAATGGACGGTGAGATTCAGCATGGTGCATTGCTGAAGTATCAAAATCGATTCTAGTCATGATGAAGCCGGGTCCCCCTGGCTTCAGTTTCTTCTTCCCGCCAGGCGATATTTGCTTGGCGGGTCTTTTTTCGATCGAACAAGTTCAGGCAAAACAGGGACAAGTCGCAGTTTCCATGTTCCGATGAGCTCGGAGAATCGTTCAGGATTCCAAGCAGAAATTGCCTTCAATGAACCTGACTTGCGCAGTATCGCCTGCTTTCATTTTCAGGTTTATCCTGCCAATCAACAATTGCTTTACGATTGCCAGCGCTTCCGGAGCGTGAGGTGAATTGAATTATCTGAAATTCTTCTTGTTTTTCAATATCCTAGAATTCGAACTACAGCTTGCTATAATTTAACGATGGGAGGCATTGAACTTGCAATCACATTCGACGACATACTGTTTATTCTTGCGAGATTTTCAGTATCGCCTAAAGGTGCAGGTTTGACAATTCGGATCGCCAAGAACATTTTTCCTGAACATTCCGTAGCTGTCCATTGTGATGGATACCGTTCCGCACGGTTGATTTGATTTTTTTAGCCAGGAAGAATCGTATAATGCTGTTGGGTTGCTCAGAAGGTCAATCTACAAGGCTTGAACAGTGATTAGTGGTTGTATTGAGTCCCAAAAGTATAGAATTAGCAAGACTTAGTTGAATGCCAGACAAGAAACGTTGAAGTAAGTTTGCGATATTTTCAAATTGACTTTGGTTAACAAAATGAATAAGCTTACTAATTACTCCGTACGAACTTTGATTCCGCGTTGGAGGTTTTCGTCTCATATTTATAATCTCGCGGAGTTTTCTAGTAATTCAAGAAAAAATAGAAATCCTGTACTTAGTATAAAGTATTTGGAAGAAAAATTGTTATTTTGGCAACATTTCAAAAGTACTACTGCTGCAATCGAGCTTGTCAGTTGCGGATTGAATGGTCAATGGTTTGATGAAATAAAACCTGCTGTTGACTACCTGTCCGAGTTTGAGAATGAGCTAAGTCTGCCAGTTAGAAATCTAATTTTAAATTTGCAAGAAAAATACCAAAATCATTTAAATGACATACCAAAAGAAAGTATTAATTGGTTAGTTTCCAGTGCAAGTGGTGGTTTCGATCCTCTATTGGTATTCCCATTCATATCTGAATCTAGACGTAAACTAAGGCGGAATCCAAGAAATGTTTTAGCTTGGTTAGATATGGCGCGCGCTTACTCTATTTTGGGAGTTAACAAAAAATCTGCTATTTGTATCGAACGGGCACTTTACCTTGCACCTTGTCATCGTTACGTTTTACGAGCTGCTACTCGATTATTTGTACATCTCAATAAAAAAGAGCGTGCATATTATCTAGTAGCAAATAATCCTAGGACATCAGTCGACCCTTGGCTGATTGCCACAGAACTATCTCTAGCTAAATTAATTGATGTGTCACCGAAATTCCTTCGTAAGGGACGAGAACTTGTTGAATCGAACAGATTTGAAGCCAAAAATATAACTGAATTAACAAGTGCAATAGGAACATTTTTCTTTTATGAAAATGAGTTACGTTTGGTTCGTAAGAACATTAAACAGAGTTTAATTTCGCCAACAGACAATTCTGTCGCACAAGCACACTGGATCAGTAAGCACTATGTAGACATACCGTTTACTTGTTCAGATTTCAAAGTTCCATTTGGCTACGAAGCTAGAACTTGGCGTGATTTATCTAAAGGCAATTGGGAATCCGCTCGTTCTGAATGTTTAAACTGGTTGAATGATGAACCGTTTTCGTGTAAACCGGCAGAAGTTGGTTCCTATATTGGCATTTCATTGATTAACGACTTTAAGTTTGCTGAATTATGTGCAAAAGTTGGAATTAAAGCACATTCAGATAGTCCAAAACTACTAAATAATCTTACGATCGCACTTGCTTGTCAAGATAAGAGAGAAGAAGCAAAAAAGTATTTTAATAAAATTAATATTGACAAAATACAATCCCGTAAGTATGTCTATATTGCCACCAAAGGTCTATTACACTTTCGCGAGAAAGAGTACAAGAAAGGGCGATTAGCCTTTGAAATAGCAGAAAAATTGGCACCTGATGAGTCCTCAAAGAATAGAATCGCTTTGTTTAGAGCTAGAGAGGAATTGAGTGCAAATACGACAAATGCCGATGAGTGTGTCCAAAAATCACTTAAAATTAAATTTTCTGAACATGAAAACGATGGGGTACGAATACAAGAACTTTTGTCTAATCAGTACAAAAAACGAAATGTTTGCTCTCACTTTGTTAATTGATCCTAACTTTTAGTTACTCAATTTTGAATAAATTGATTATATTTCATTTGAAAAAATGTTTTTACTCGCTTTTGACTCTGGCGATGAAAATATGAAAAGACATCTTAAACTGAAACAACGCATTCATGGCCAAACACACTAAAATATAATGCAACACTGCCAGTTTCAGGTAAACATTCTTGATATGTGTCAGGAACTTCAATAATTCGTATAATCTGATGCGAACATTCTTTTCCACGCTATACGATCATCTCCTACAGGGCATAGTTTCAAAAAAAATAAAATATCAACGAACTCAGAAAGAGCTTAAATATTTGTGCCTGTTCTCTACAACTTTTGATCTTTGCTTGCAAGTTCTCAACAGCTCTGTTGACATCACTAGTTGCGAGTAGTTGAGCAGTCAACTGCATAATATTTGGTTTCCGATTTCAGAGTCACTGTTGAGTCCTGGTCTCAACAATGTCGCAGTAGGTTTGCTTATATCTCCGTACGAATTTGCGACGCAGAGTATTATATAGGTTAATCATTGAAGGCAGTGGGACTATGCCGACCAACGTAACTGCAGAGTACAAAAAGGCCGAACAGGCTTTTCGAGAAGCTCGAGAACCGCCAGAACGAATTCGTTGTCTGCGGGAAATGCTTCGTACTATACCCAAACACAAGGGTACGGAGCACTTGCAACGCGACATTAAAACTCGAATACGCATACTCACCGATGAACTTTCAGGGCCGCGCAAAGGCGGTGCTCGGACCGGCCCTACGTATTCTGTACGTCCTGAAGGTGCCGCTCAGGTCGCTTTGATTGGTCCGCCCAACGCGGGCAAGTCGCTTCTGCATGCTGAACTGACCGGAGCAAAGTCTGAAGTCGGCCCCTATCCCTTTACTACAAAGTTGCCGTTGCCCGGTATGGCGCCTTATGAGGATGTTCACATTCAGCTTGTTGATCTGCCGCCAATTTCATCCCAGTACTTCGATTCGTGGTTGACGAATGCACTCCAGCCGGCAGATGCTGCGCTGTTGGTCATTGATATGGAAAGTGCAGATTGCATTGATCACGTCAATCAGGTCATTGCACAGCTTGAAGACAGGAAAGTAATTTTGGTGAACCCCGAATCCGGAAATTCATCGAACTCCGGTGACGTCAAATACGACAACACAACGATTGACGAAAACCTGTTCCGGATTGAACTTCCAACGATTCTCGTTGCCAACAAGATTGACCTGGTGAATGGCCCGGGTGAATTGGATGCACTGATTGAGTTGGTTGACTATGATTTTCCGTCAATCGCGATTTCAGCTTTGAAAGGGACAAATCGCGAAAAGGTTCCGGAGATGGTATTTGACATGCTGAATATTGTACGAGTGTACACCAAGGTGCCGGGCAAGCCGGCAGACATGGGTACTCCCTTTACCTTGCGCTCGGGTGGCACTGTATTTGATGTTGCACGGCAAGTTCACAAGGATTTGGCTCACACATTTCGATTTGCAAGAATCTGGGGAAGCAATGTGTTCGACGGACAACCGGTAGGGCCGGATCATGTTCTTTGTGATCAGGACATTATCGAAATCCACGTGAAGTGAGTAATCTGGACGTATGAATTCAACGGAACGCAAGATCGTCGGTGTCATCAGCGCGGCACATTTCTATTCGCACTTCTACTTTGTTGTGCTACCGCTGATGTTTCCAATTCTGAAAGAGGTTTACAACATCAGCTACACAGAACTTGGAATTGGCTACGGTGTATTCAGTGCAACCACTGCCATTTGCCAAGCACCGGTCGGATATGTCGTCGATCGCTACGGGGCCAGATGGATATTGATCTCGGGGATCATCGGCGAGTCAATCATTCTTGCCTTGTTTGGTGTTTTTCATTCCTACGTTGCCTACATAGTACTGATGGCTTTGGCCGGTCTGGCCAATTCTGTTTACCACCCTGCGGATTATTCGATTCTGACTCGGTCGGTCCGAAAGAATCGGCTTGGCAAGGCTTTTTCAATTCACACATTCAGCGGGCAGGCAGGCTCGGCATGCAGTCCACTGGTTGTGGTATTGATCGGCATGGGTGTGGATTGGAGTTACTCTCTGCAAATCGCCGGGCTAATGGGCTTGTTGATTGCTGTCGTTGTCATTATGGGTTCTAGCAATATTGACCAGCAGATGGATGCACTTGAACAACCTGTAGTGTCTCGAAAAATTCAAAAAGGAAGCTGGCGGTTGTTGTTCAATGTTCCGATCCTTCTGGGCTGGTTATTCTTTATCGGATTTTCAATGGGAACGTCGGGCATCTATGATTTTTCCGTGTCTGCGTTTACAGAAATCTACGATGCGACACTTGGTGAAGCCACCACGGTCATGTGGTTGTTTTTGGTTGCTGTGGCGATTGGAATTTTCAGTGCCGGTTTCGTCGCCGACAGATTTACGCACCACGAACTGGTCGCGATCAGTTGCTGTATCGGGGTAGCGGTTGTCATGTTTTTCATCGCTTTTGTCCCGATGCCGCTGTTTGTCTTGGCAATCCCCATGGTAATCGCAGGATTTTTCGAAGGATTTATTACTCCGTCAAGAGACATCATCATCAGTTCTCTGGGGTCGCCGAAAGACATGGGCAAGATATTTGGAATAGTGACAACCGGGTTCAGCGTTGGTGGAATTTTGGGTCCGCCTTTATTTGGTTACTTGTTGGATTTGGGAGATCCACATTCAATTTTCTGGGGTGCCGGTGTGATTTCGCTACTGACCATCTTGACTCTGTTGCGGCCAGCAACGCAAAAAATGAAACTAAGTTCAACAACTCAAACCGGAGACTAGAACTCAATGAAAACGTCCAAGGTCGAAACGCAAAATACATGCGGGTGCAGGTTAGTTCAGCTTCTGGAAAACTGCGGTACCGAATTTATTTTCGGTATTCCGGGTGTACATACGGTAGGTCTCTATGCAGGGATTGCGGGTTCACAAATTCGACACATTACACCACGGCACGAACAGTCCGCGGGTTTCATGGCGGACGGCTATGCACGCGCAACCGGAAAGTATGGTGTGTGTTGTCTAATCACAGGTCCAGGGCTGACCAACGCGGCAACGCCCTTGGCACAGTCGTACTCTGATTCAGTTCCAGTGCTGGCGATTTCCAGTGTAAATAAAATCAATAGCCTCGGCATGGGTGAGGGAGACTTGCATGAACTTCCAAATCAGCAACAGCTGGCGGAACAGTTTACTGCGTTCAGTCACACTGTACTGGATGTTGATACTGTTCCAGATGTTATGGCACTGGCACTTGCAGTTTTTCATTCCATGCGTCCAAGACCAGTGCATATTCAAATCCCGATAGATCGAATTGAACAAGAAGTGAATTGGTCGCCATTGCCTTTAAGTTTGCCATCACCTCCGCAACCTCCCGATGATCAGCTTCGAGAAGCCGCTGTTATGCTAAAGGAAGCAAAAAATCCGGTTGTAATATTGGGTGGTGGCTGCATTAATGGGTCTGACGTAGCGCGACAGTTTATTGAAACTTACAATTCACCGGTCGTACTGACATTTGCAGCGAAAGGAGTTATTTCTCCAGAGCATCCGCTTTGCATTGGTGCCAATCTCTTGCATCCATCCGTAATGAACTATGTAGAAAACGCGGACATCATTTTGGCTGTTGGAACGGAAGTGGCGGAAACCGACATTTGGATACAGGACGGAGATGTACATCCAAAAGGGAAAGTTATACGCATTGACATTGATCCATCCCAGTTGCACAGAAACATGACACCGCATCTGGGAATAGTCGGCGATGCGAAACTTGCCCTTGAACAACTTACGGATTTGCTTGGCCCGAACAGAGAGAAATTTGCAAAATGGCGCGTTACGCATGAAAAAGCTGTACGAAAAATGCTGATTGAATCGAGACAGAACTGGTTTCGGGATTCACACAAGCATGCGCTTGTTTGGGATGTCATTCGGGAAGTGCTTCCTGACGATGGTATTGTTACCGCGGATTCCACACAGATGGTGTACACCGGCAACTTCTACTATCCAGCACAACAACCTCGAACTTACCTTACTTCAACGACCGGGTACGGCACATTGGGGTATGGTTTGCCGGCGGCAATTGGTGCAAAGCTTGGCAAGCCAGATACACCGGTGGTTTGCGTTGTCGGTGATGGCGGGTTCTTGTTCACCATTCAAGAGTTGGCGACTGCAGTAGCAAACAAATTACCAATCGTCATTGTGCTTTGGCACAACCATGGCTACGGAGAAATACGAGATGCTTTCGATCAGTTGAACATTCCCCAAACTGGAGTCAATCTGGACATGCCTGATTTTATTGCTGTTGCCAAGGGGTTTGGCTGTCAAGCTGAACGAATTACAGGTCTCGACCATTTTCGTAGAGAATTGATAAAGGGACTTGAAGGTGATCGACCAACAGTTCTGGAAATACAAGCCAAAGCAGAGTTTTTGAACCAAAAGCAACCGAAACTTGGAGACTCAGAGCTTTTTCCGAGTATTCTTCCTTGATCTTGTTGAGTTGAATGTTTCAGTTCTAATTTATTTTGAAAACTTGGTGCGACGGCGGAGAAATATTTCTTGAAATCCACTCATAACAAAGTGAAATTGAACTACTAACTTCGATACAGTACTTCATAATCCATTCGCCAGTTCGAGTGCTGTTTGAGGTCGCTTTATGTCGAGTAATTTACACATTCGATGTAAAGTAATTTCCTGTGAATGATATGCGTCTACTATAACTCCAGTATACAAATACCCAAATTGCCGAATTGTTTCTTTTAATATATTACTTTCTGTAAAAGAACTATTGTTCTCATTGAGATAATCATTATACAGTCTATTCTTGATTTCTGTATATTGTACTTCATCAACTAATGACAACTTGCGCATTCGTACAAGACATACCAGCGGTCTAACGCCAAATTTACTAGCGACTCCCTTAATTTCTTCAACAGCCTCACTTGGAATTGTGGATGGTGGACTAATCAACTTAAATCTTGAATATGGCATCAGAAAATTTCCTGCAAAATCATTACACCAGACTTCTTCTTCGGAATCATCAGCGAAGTCTGTAGTGTCTATCGCAATCTGTTTCCTGATCAAGTGCCCAAGCTCGTGAAATAACGTAAATATTTGAGCTTTGTACGTATCGGAATCATTGATAATTATTATTGGAAGTACTTCTTTGTAAATTGCCATTCCACGAAACAAGGAAATATCCACTTTTGACCAAGATTTCATTTTGCTGGTTAAAAATACAAATATTCCCTTGCTTTCGATCTTCTTTCTCCACTCGTCGAATTCATGTACCACAAACTCTGAGCATCCTAGCCATTCTCGTACAATCTTAGCAACTTCCGCCATGGTGTTGATGTTGTCAACAGAAGGTGGTGAGAAAGATAAAATTGGATCATCTAGATCATTTCTGATTTCAATAATCAGTTCACGTAATTGTTCCACTTTTTTCAGCAATCTTCTTGTATGGTAAGTATCCGATTGTCGAGCAAAATATAATTTTCGAAAAGCGGCATTTGAATTCAATTTGTATTCGTGCGGAAGCTCAGCTTCGAAAAATACCCATTGAGGGATCAAATACATATCAGACAAGTCATCAAATTGCTTGTAAGTTGGCTTTGCCTCTCCAGTTTCAAATTTCTTAATACGCGGGAATTTTTTTTCTGCATCTTCAACACTCAAACCGATTTGTACGCGGCACTGCTTTAGAATGTCTAGATTAATTCCGTCAACTACGTTATTTGCCATAGAATCACCATGTAAAAATAATTTTCTTGATATTTACAAATACCGACTCCAAGTTCAGAAGAATTATATACCATCTTTGACTGTGTACTGTTAGCTGTACCGTACACCGTTCCTCTTACTGACAGTGTTCGGAAGGATTTCATAATCGCTTCAGCTAAAAAAACATAGTGCTTCTGCCGCATGACTCCTTTTCCTTTGCGATGTTTAAGTGGATCACTCTACTGTGTAAACCTTGTGACGTTACAATAATTTACTGATTCAATTCAACTAAATGGCTCCCCAATATTGGAGTGTTCCGTATCTCAACTCTTTAGACGTTGCTGTACCGGATAGCTGGGCACACCCCAATCCGTATCGTGATTTTGCATCATAATGTCTATGAATATTGGTACCAAAAACGCCAAAATCCGTGCTCCGTCCTTGACTTGAGAACGGTTTACAGTACCATGCCATGTTGCTGCTCCATGAATCAGTTGATTTCGCAGTACATACAGTCGGTCAAAAAGTATATCCAGAACCGTTGTGGTATTCCCTTTGGCCAATGCGGAATTCATTACGTTCTTACTGCTTTGGAATGCTTCTTCCCAGTCCTCGTAGCCAGGCATCTGGTTGCGAAAATTCCAAAATGGTTGAAAGACATACTTGTTGTCTGCCAAGGTTCGAATTGACGCGGAGAAGTGCTCCCACACTGCATCATAAATTTGATTGCCTTCGTCCAGTTCAACAACCTTGCAAAAAAAATCGCTGAACGTCTGTCGCTCACGGACCGAGGTCCATTCTACCTTGTCGCGCGCATAGGCGGCATTGAATGCAACCCAATAGAAAATGAATGCTGCATCTTCGTCATCGGTCTGTCTCTCCGCACGGTCAAGCCAGCTAATCGCTCGATGAACTCTCAATGCCAAGTCCTGCGGGAGAATGTCCTGAAGCTCCCGCTCTCTCTGCCTCAGAACTTCGCATGTCAATAGCGATAACACATCAAGGTCACATAAATTGGTTTCCGTTGACTTGGAACTTCTATGCTACATGAAAACTGCTTTGGTCTCCTCCAGTATTCAATTTTTCAAAGCGTTCCGTCAACTTTCAGTTTCTTGTGCAATGCAGGGCTAGTCGTTGTAAACTGAAGCCTCTGCTTTATTTCTGGATACAAGTAGTTCTGTATACCAAAAGCAGCCATTGCTGCTTCATGAAAACCACTTAGAATCAGTTTCTTCTTTCCCGGGTAGGTAACAATGTCTCCAATTGCGAAAATACCCGGCGTGCTTGTTTGATATTTTTCGGTTTCTACCGAAATCATCCGTTTGTCGATTTCCAGTCCCCATTCAGCGATAGGTCCCAGATTCGGCGACAGTCCGTAGAATGCCAAAATTTCGTCAAACAGTATTTCCTGTTCGGATTCGTCTTGAAAAGAAACTACCTGAATCCCGACCAATTGACCATTCTTTTCAATGAGCTTGGGGATGCGTCCAATGTGATATGTCAACCGTCCATCGCCTTTTTCAGCGAGGGCCTTCATTTTTTGCACGGATGCGGGTTGTGCGCGAAATTCCTCTCGACGATGAACCAAAACCACAGTCTTTGCAATGCTGTACAACTCAAGTACCCAATCCAGCGCTGAATCACCGCCGCCAAGGATAGCAACATTTTTGTCGCGAAATTTCTCCTTGTTTTCAACCTTGTAGTGTAGATTGACCCCTTCATATTTTGATGCGCCGGGTGTACGCAACGGTCGCGCATCAAATGCTCCGAGTCCGCCTGCAATGACGATTGCACCTGCATCGAATTTTGTTCCTGATGAAGTCACTACATCAAATCGGCCGTTACGCTTGGTCACATGCGTAACTTGTTGCCCCAAGTGATATCTTGGTTCAAAGGGAGAAGATTGCTGTTGTAGCAAGTCAACTAGTTGTTGTGCGCCAACTACCGGATATCCGGGAATATCGTAAATGGGCTTGTCAGCATACAGGGTGGAGCATTGACCGCCTACACCCTGCAACGAGTCCACTACATCGCACTTGATGTCCAGCAACCCAAGTTCAAATACCTGAAAAATGCCGCAGGGACCCGCGCCTACTACTACGACTTCGGTTTGCATTGCTGAATTCTAATGCGCATCGGACATCACTAGTCCATTAACCACGAGAGGCGGATTCCAATCTTTCGCGGACAAATGCCGGGACTTCTCTCCGTTCTTCGGAACTGGCATACAAAGCTTCGCTTGGTGGACGAGTATCGTAATGCTCCAGCTTCGCCACGAATGTAGCGCCCAGACCACCAAACACAAAACCGATAAGCATCATGGGCAAGCAGGACAAGCCAAGTTCGAATCCAACGACAAAGCCAACAAGAAACATTGCAAAGAATGCTCCTGTACCCAACAGGGGAAATAGTGATGCGTTGTTTGATGACATGGTTTATGAACTCTATCCCGGTTCGTTTTGAAATTTCATTATATAGTTTGAAGAGGTTGAATCGCAGCTTTGTTTGTTATTCGATGAAAATTTGCCATGAATAAAGCGTGTTCCAGGCGGCGAGTGGTGTCACCAAGCTAGCATTTTGTAGTGCTTGTTCTTCTTCAAGCAACCCAAGACAATCGCCGGTCTGACCGCCTTGTTGCAAGTGTTGCGCAGACAATAGCCGAAGATGCACATGGAATGGCTTCCATCGCAGACCTTGATGCGAATCACTCTCTGCTTGGCATTCGGAGAGAGACCGCCCATGCGGTCGCACCCGTCGCGGCCGGAGCAAAACAGTCCGTATTCCACGGTTGGACAGTACTTCACACTTGGCACTTCTTCTTGAAAACAGCGCAAGCCAGTGGTCCACTTCACGTACCTGAACTCAGTATGTACCATCGTATCGACGTGGGCTTCGTAAAGCGAACTGATGTGCTACTTGAAATCGCCGACCGGCTCGTCATCCTCGCTGTCCGGTTCCGGTTGATAGCCGCAAATCCTCATCAGTGTCCGGTTGCCAGCTAGATTGCATTGCAAAGACTCCACCGAGCGGTACCACCTTCCGGCAACTCTTCAGAATCTCTACCAACTCCTAGTGTTGCATGTTCTCGAACACTGTCCTCAGAGAACCCCGCTGATTAAATTCATCGCGACTTCCCCAACCGAACATGCTACGATAGAGAGTGTTAGGAGGTTGCTAGAGGCACCTAGCAACAATCAAAAGAGATTGATTGGAATTTGCGCGGTTAGTTTGAGATGAGTGTGGTAAATTGGTGTCAGCATTCGATTCTGGCCGATTCACGGTTAGAAACTGTGGATGTCAATATGATATGGTTTCTAACGAAGTTGTTGCCAAGGTGAAAGTTGTTATCGCTTAATTGAAAAACGAATGAACGGGTACTGACCCTCACCCAATGAAGACATTTCTGGGCATGGTTTAGCGAGCCCTGTTCGTGGATTGTAATCAATCGTTTGTAAATATTGCTATTCATATTCAAGGAGGCAAAAATGAAAAACAATGCTAGTGTGAAGTCTAGTGATGACCTCAAAAACATGAAAAAATCAGAAAAATTAGACATGGATCGCTACAAAGACTATGTTGTTCCCAAAGAGATATTGGAACAACCGGGAGAGCGCGAATATATTGAGTTAATGAGAAGAACAAGAACTTTTATTGATAAGTTTTGTCCTAGTACAAAATAAATACTCAAACTATACGTTTTAAGCGAGTTTATAAACCATGTCAATTTCGGACAAAATTCGTGAAGAGATTGCACAATCTCCGTATCAAGATGAAATATTGAAACTCTTTCAAATACGACGTGAATGTATGGACTTGCTTCATAAAAATACAGGAAATAGTGTAATACTATATGCTTCTTCTTGGTTGCAGAATAATTATAGTGCGGCAAATATGTCAATTAACCCTAGAGATATTAAATCTTTCATGGATGCGAGCTATGGTTTGTGGAACACAAATTTGGATTTAATTTTGCATAGCCCGGGCGGTTCAAATCAAATAACTAAAGATATAGTTTCATACTTACGCTCCAGATTTCAAAAAATTCGCGTGATTGTACCCGACCATGCGTTGTCCGTTGCAACGACGATCGCTTGTGCAGCGGATCGAATTGTTATGGGTGAACATTCATTTCTTTCGCCCACTGATTCTCAGGTTTCAATTACGACTCAGCAGGGTACAGAATTAGTTCTGGCACAGGCAATTCGAGATGAATTTGATCGAGCTAAAGCAGAACGCAGGGACAAGAAGGATAAGCATGCGTGGATGTCAATGATAGACAAGTACCACCCGGGTTTATCGAAGGATTTACGACAAGCTTTTGAGTTATCCAGGGAATTGATGACAACCAAGTTAATTAATTACTTTGAAAGTTACAGTGATAAAAAAGACGAGGCCGAGAGAAAGGCTGAGGGGTTTAGTGACCACGAGATAGCCAGGATTAATGACAGAAGAGTATCTCGTAAAGATCTTGAAGCCTTAGGGATGAATATAATGCACTTGGAAGATGATCAAGAATTGCAAGAATTTAGCATGTCGGTTTTTCGTGCAACCACATTGATGTTTAAGGCGACAAACATTTCAAAAGTTGTCGAAAATCATGAAGGTTATATAGATATTAGTTGACTATTGCCCAGATCCTCTTGTTTGAGAATGTGAAAGTTGTATTGTGGCAGTGAAGGCAAGAGTATTGAAGCCTCAGCGTCGAATTCTTCCGAGTTGTCCAGTGCAATTCAGTGCTGGATTGGCTTTCGGCCAGGTTCAGCTTCGGTGGCTTGAATGATGTAGCTGAGTTGGCGATCAAGTGGATGGGGTTTAAGCGTGATTCAGTCGTCTGGTACAGCTTGGTAGTACCCGTTTTCACAGATTAACCGTAGTTCGGTACCGTACAGCTCGCCAAGCTGTTCAGAAGTCATCATTTCGCTCTTTTCACCGGAGGCGACGACTCTGCCTTCCTTCATTAACACAACAAAGCTGACTTCGGGCGGGATTTCATGGATGAAATGAGTTACCAGTACAATCTGTTTGCCCGCACTCATCAATTTTCGAATAATACTCAGGTATTGGAAGGTCGCGGTCAAATCCAGTCCGCTTGTAGGCTCGTCCAGCACCAAAGTGGCCGGGTCGCTGACCAACGCACGCGCCAGCAAGAATCGTCGTTGCTCGCCAGTTGACATGCGTGAAAATTGCTTGTCTCGAAGATGCTGAATCTGCAACTCTTCCATCAGGCGTTCTGAACTCTCTTTGGCTTCAGTTGCGTAGCTTTGGTGGTCCCATACACCGACGCTAGAATAGAACCCCGAAAGTATAACTTCAATACCGGTTACGTAACCGACATAGCGGTTTTGCAAATCTTGTGATACAAAGCCCAAGCTACGTCTCAACTCCCATACATTCCAGGTTTCCTGCCCAAGAATCTTGATCCAGGAATCACTCTGTTTCACCGGGTATAGTTCACGCATCAGCAATTTGAGCAAAGTCGTCTTGCCAGCTCCGTTTGGACCCAGAATCACAATATTCCGTTCACGCGGCAAGGTCAGGGACAACTGGTCCAAGACTTTGGTGTTGCCTCGATACACGGTAGCCTTCCGCATATCAATCAAGTAACTCATTGAATTGTATTCCGGTCCAAGTGTTCGGGATTCTCAATAACTCTGGTTCTTCGGCGGGAAAATTTGCCATACGACCCATTTCAAGGTACTGAGTATTGTAGCAATCGCAGGCGAATGAATGCGATTTCTGCATAAATCTATTGAATTGCGGCGAAACATCAAAGAAAATACCTTTCCTTCAGATAACAAAAAAATTGCACTACGCCATTAATCAGAATCCATGAATCTCAAACATCTATTGGCACCCAAGTCAGTTGCACTGATTGGTGCTTCAAATCGCGAAGGTACCTTGGGATACGACCTTGTATCAATGATACTCAGGAGCGATTACAAGGGAGAAATCTATCCGGTGAATCCAAGGTATGAAACGATTCAGGGGCTAGATTGTTTCCCCTCCATCGAGGCGATTGGAAAACCTGTGGATTTGGCCGCGATATGTCTTGCTGCGTCCCGATTGGACGAGCAAGTTCATGAAGCGGTCCGTTGCGGTGTCAAGTCATTGATTATTACCCCCAATGCGATTCTGGAAAACGACGAAAGTCCGCCCCTTGCCGAACGTTTGCACACCATGCTGGAACAGGCACAGATTCCGGTTTCCGGTCATAACTCCATGGGCTACTACAACAACGACCTTGATCTCAGGGTATGCAGTTTTCACGCACCCGATGAAGGGAAGGGCAATATCTGCTTTATTTCACAATCCGGATCTGTATTCTCAACCATTGCTCACAATGACCCGCAACTAAAGTTCAATCTCGCGATCACTACGGGTACAGAGCTGAATATCACAGTTGCTGACTATATGCTGTATGCGTTGGAACAGCCGACCACGAGAGTCATCGGGTTATTTCTGGAAACAATTCGCGACCCAGTGACATTCCGGCGCGCGTTGCACCTTGCAGCAACGAAGCGAATCCCCGTTGTCGCAATGAAGGTCGGGAAAAGCGAACTTGGCTCAAAATTTACAGTCAGTCATTCTGGCGGACTGGCAGGCAACGACGATGCAATTGACGCGGTGTTTCGCCATTATGGTGTATTGAGAGTTTCGGATTTGGATGAGTTTGCCAATCTTTTGCTTCTGTTTAGCATGTATTCGAAATTTCCAGCAGGGCAAGTTGCGATGGTTGCTGATTCTGGCGGTGAGAGAAATATGCTGGCGGATATGTTTGACGAAGTCGGAGTTGAATTTGCAAATCTTTCGGATAAAACAATGCGTGAGTTGGCGAAGCTTCAGGAATTTGGACAGGAAGCTTCAAATCCTCTTGACCCGTGGGGCACAGGGCTTGATTTTGTGAATGTAGTTGGAGAATCTCTTGCATTGATGACCAACGATGACCAATCAGCGTTCGGAATCATTAGTCAGGACATGCGCGACGGTGGATTCATGGCAGCCGGATTTGCTGATGCAATCGAGCTGGCGCAAAGGAAAACTAACAAGCCGCTGGCGTACATGACCAACTTTGCCGGTGTTCGTCGCAAAGAAACGACAGACCGATTGAACGCAATCGGTGTACCAGTACTATGCGGAACTCGAGCAACAATTCACGCGGTCAAGCACTGCTTCGCTTTCAGGGACTTTCAGTTTGAGCAACGAGACTCCGGTGGACTTGAAAATTGGCCAAACAGATCACTGGAGGGACTGCTTTCGGAGTATGAGTCATTAAAATTACTTGGTGAGCTTGGAATGCCGGTCGTTGATACCTATCGAATTCAATCAGTGAAAAATATTTGGGACTTGGGGAGCAAGGTTCAGTTTCCTGTAGTGCTAAAGACTGCAATGCCCGACATTGTGCATAAGTCTGACTTGGGCGGTGTGGTTCTTCAGATCAATGATTCTGAGTCGCTGGAAAGAGAGTATGTGAATATGAGTGAAAAGTTAGGGCCTTGTGCAATTGTTCAACCCATGGTGCCGCAAGATCTGGAACTGATTCTCGGAATGAAAACTGACGATGTGTTTGGTCCGCTAGTCATCGTCGGAGCTGGTGGAGTGCTTGCCGAGTACTGGAAAGATGTACGAACTCTTTTGCCAGAAGCCGCTGACAATGAAATTGAGAAAACTCTTCTAGAACTCAGAATTGCTGGATTGTTCAAAGGTTATCGGGGGAAGCAGAAGGTCAAGATTCGCGACCTTGTAGAAGTTGTGTCTCGATTTTGTTATATTGTTCAACAAATGCAAGATCGAATTTTGGAAATCGACATCAATCCACTTGCAGTGTCAGGATCCCGAATCGTAGCGGTTGATGCAATTGTTGTGTGCAAGAGTGACTGACTATTGGGTTTTTAAATTGAACGAGATGATATAGATGGCTTTATTTATTACGGATGAATGCATCAATTGCGATGTTTGCGAACCGGAGTGTCCCAACGAGGCAATATACATGGGTCCTGAGATCTATGAGATCAACCCCGAACTATGTACCGAGTGCGTTGGTCACTTCGATACTCAGCAGTGTGTTGATGTTTGCCCGGTTGAGTGTATATTTGTGGACCCAAAAAATACAGAGACTCAAGAGCAGTTAATGGAAAAATTCAGGAAAATTACCGAGGTGGTTTAACCGAAATATAGTTCTTTTAGATTGCCAGAGGTGTTTCTCGAATTACAACGACGAAAATTTAGAATTCAGGCTAAATTTGGTCCAAAATCCAGTCTACTCAATCAAGATCTGCAAGTAGCTCTTCAATTGGTTCATCACCAGGCCATGTGCCGTACAAACGAGAAATATCAAACGATTTTGCCTTCTTTCGATCTTCGACGGTAAACACGGAATCTGGCATGTCTGTTGTAACTGTTCGTACAGACTCAGAGATTGAATCGCCTTCACCTTGTTCTTCAATCTTTCTCGCTTCAATGAATCTTGGTTTTCTTCTCAGATCAAAATGAACAATACCTTCCACAATGACAGGTTTTCCCCACAGTGAATTCAATGAATCGGTGTCCAAATAACCAGATGAAAATCGTCCAAAGAGTTGGAAATTATTCTTCATTGAAATACGAAATTTGTTTTTGCTGTAGAGACTGTGATTGAGGACACCGGAAATAATATGAGATTCTGGTTCAGGAATTGCAGAATTGACTCGTTCAATTTTCTCAAATAGACTTCGATTCAAGGTATATTGTTTACTGTAATCTTCTTGACAATTCATTTCACAGCGAAAATTGTCGGATTTACACACTTTTTGAAACAAAATCAAAGATCGTAAGACTGAAGCATCAATATGATTTCCAACTATATTCTCTGAACTCAAATCTTCAACACTAAGAAGAACCAGATCAATTGCTGTTTTGTCAAGAAGAGTTCTATCGCTCCATAAATTCAAGTGTTCAAATATTTCATCCGCCGTTTTACGTAGCAAGGGTGCGTTGAAGCAGATTACAGTCGTGTGTTTATTTAAATGAGGTACTTTCAAGTCAATAACAGTTTTGTTTGGGTGAATTCCAGATACTACAAAATTTACGGTTTCATTCAACCAAGCAGGGTTAGCCCCTCGCGCACGTCCTTCCCCAGTAGTTAGTAAACGAACTGTGCTTTCGGCAGTCTTGTTCAAAGCTTCTAGTGCACGTTTGAGTGCTTTTGAGTTGACACTTCCACTTTTTTCGTTAATGCCGATTAATTTCAACTGATAATCTCGTGTTTCCATATTGAATTTATCCAAAATTTATTCAACAGATTGGTGTTGCATTGTTGTGGTTGCCATGGTGTGGTATATTTTGTTACTGTATCACAATGAATCAATAACTTGCACGTTTTTGGACAGAAACTGTATAATTAATGCTAGTTTGCTAAAAAATTTCAGGAGAATGATATGAATTGTACCCCAACAAATTCAGAAAATCAACACAATCGGGAAACCAAGTGGATTGATGAAGCGATAAGGGAATTGGGCAAAATAGACGAAGAAATCGCTGAGGACGGTTTGCCACCGATCAATGATAGTGTAAAATTATTGGCCAAGCGGGTGCTGGTTAATTTGGATACAATGGGAATCGATAATTCTCCTTATGTCTATCCTACTATGGATGGTGAAATTTCAATCGATTTCAAAGCTCAAAATTATTCGTTGCTTATTCTGATAATCAATGAAAATAATATTGAGAGCTATTCATCTTTTTTCAATAGCGATACCGAATGCAACAATTTTACTGCACCGTTTGAAGACTTTTTTGACTTTATGAAGACACAACTGCATAGGTTGAATGAGACGGAACTTCCAAAAGAAGGAAGTAATGGATCTGTCAGGGTTCAATAGATTTCCTTTACACTCTCATTGATTGAAGCTTCAAGAGTATCAACAATATCCCTCAGAATCGCTTCGTCGACAATGAACGGCGGAGCGAGAACAATATGATGCCCCTCGGTGCCATCTATCGTTCCGTTGCCAGGATAAATCAAGAGTCCGTTGTTTTGCGCAACTCCCTTGAGTACATTGTGAAAGTTTGAATTCTTGTCTATTGGCGCTTTGGTCTCTTTATCAACCACAAACTCCAGTCCCCAGAACAATCCTCTGCCTCGTATATCACCGACATTTGGATGCTCGCCAAACCTGTTATTCAGCATGTTCCTAAAGTTATCACCTTGCACTCTGACGTTGTCGAGCAAGTTTTCGTTTTCGATTGTATCCAGCACTGCACAGGCCGCCGCACTTGCGGTTGCATGCCCCATGAATGTATGCCCTCCATGCAAAATACCAGAACCGCGTCGGGCGGTTTCGTAAATCTTGTCTGAACAAATCACAGCCCCGACGGGTTGATGCCCACTGCCAAGTCCCTTGGACAAGGTCACCATATCGGGAACTACGTTTTCTTGAGTGAAAGTGAAGAATTCACCCGTTCGTCCTGATCCGCACATGATTTCGTCCAGTATGAGTAGTACACCGTGCTCATCACAAATTTCCCGAATTCTCTCGAAATAACCAGGGGTAGGCACAAGTACACCGGCAGTTGCACCAACAATCGTCTCGGCAAAAAATGCAATGACATTCTCCGGTCCCAGTTCAAGCAATTTTTTCTCAAGTTCGTTCGCGACTCGCAGTGAGTACTCTTCAACGGACTCTTGGGGCTCCTTGCCCCGATAGGGATAGCAGGTATCAATATGGTGGGTATTTAACAAAATTGGTTGAAATACCCTTCTGCGCGGTTCGTGACCACCGATACTCAGTGCACCGAGTGTATAGCCGTGATAGCTTTGGTCGCGTGAGATATAGTACTTTCTCTGGGGTTCGCCAATCTCGACAAAGTATTGACGCGACAGCTTGAGTGCTGCCTCAATCGCTTCCGAACCACCGCTTACCACACAGGTATAACCTAGCGAGTCAGGTGCAAGGTCATTCAGTTTGCTGGCAAGGTTCTCCAGAGCTTCAGTTGTAAAGAACGAAGTGTGTGCAAATTCAAGATTGTCAACCTGTTTCTTTACGGCTTCAACAACTGCGGGATGACCATGCCCCAGACTTGCGACGACTACACTGCTCACCGCGTCAATATATGCCTTGCCATTACTGTCGTACAGGTAGCACCCCTCTCCGCGAACCGCAACCGGCAACGTTTGCTTAACAGATCTGTGAAAAACTCGTGTCATAGTGATTTACTCCAAGGTTCAAATTCAGGAAATTTTGTGATGCTGCCTGCAATTTTGAGGTTCAAAGTGCATAACCATCAATGCAGGGAACGGAATCAAAGGCGTGGGTATTCATATATCCAAGATTGTATTTGATTTTGTAGTTCTGAATTTCTGGAAATTTTAAATCCAAGTCAATTCTACGTTTGACAATTTTTGCAGTAGTAGCTGGAGCGTTGACCGATAACGATACGCGAAATGTCCAATCCGCACTGAAAACAAGGCTGATTTTCCCTGTCATATACTTGCAACTCGTGACGAAAATACCCCGGTTTCCCAAGCCCACTGACAAAATCTTGCAGTGTTGTCCCGCCTGCTTCAATCGCCATATTCAAGGTCGTCTTGACATTGTCAGCAAGCAGTTCATAGCGTTTTATCGAAATTCTCCCGGCATGCCTGAGCGGGTGAATTCCAGCACCATAAAGGGCTTCGGAAGCATAGATGTTTCCAACTCCCACGACAACTTTGCTGTTCATCAGAAAGTTCTTGATGGCGACTGACCGCTTTCTTGAAATTGCATAGAGATAGTCGCCATCAAACTCGTCACTGATTGGTTCAGGGCCCAAATTTGCTAGCAAAGGATGTCCGTGCGGATTGCCTTCCAAGTACAACACACACCCAAATCGCCGCGGATCCCTCAGGCGTAATTTCCAATCGTTTTCTATTTGAAGCTCAACGTGGTCATGCAATTCAGGGGGATTATCCATGGGAGACAATCGCAAGCTTCCCGACATACCCAAATGCAAGAGCAAGTGCCCGCTTCCAACGGACATCAAAATGTACTTGGCGCGCCTAAAAATCCTTTCTACCGAGCATCCGGAAACCAACCTTTCCAGACCTTCAGGCACCGGCCAGCGAAGCCGGGGTTCCCGAACCACCACGCGAGTGATTTTATTATGCACAACATACGGTTCGATCCCCCGAATGGTTGTTTCTACTTCGGGAAGCTCAGGCATGGTTTAAAATTGATGAACGCTTTCTAACCATCATCTTCGGGCAAATAACTTTTTCACAAATTGTCAGTCGTGTCCAGTTTTCGAATCACAAACGATTACACACAAAATACTTTCGATGCCTTGTCCAATGAAACAATCTTGGAGGCGGCACTTCGCAACGGATTCATTTTACCTTACAGTTGTCGCAACGGTACTTGTTCAGCCTGCAAGGGCAAACTGATTTCCGGACGAGTCAAACTGGATGAGTACGACCCTGCAGCGTTGTCGAATGAGCAGCGTGCCAGCGGGGAAATCTTGCTTTGCCGCGCTCATCCGCTTGAAGATGTGGTCATTGAAGCGGAAGAGATTTCCGGCTTGGATACGATCGCAATTCAAACTTTACCGTGCCGAATTGGAGAGCTGGAAAAACTGACCCATGATGTAATGAAAGTAGATTTGGTATTGCCACCGAATACAGTCTTTCACTACATTGCCGGACAGTATATTGACATTCTGTTGAGGAGTGGTATTCGGCGAGGCTTTTCCATTGCTAGCCCACCAAGTCAAATTACTTCTTTGGAACTTCATATCCGACATGTTCCAAAAGGTCGCTTTACACCTCAGGTTTTCAGCTCATTTTCGGTGAAGGATATTTTGAGATTTGAAGGTCCGCTGGGCACATTCTTTCTGCGGAAAGACTCTGAACGCCCACTTGTCTTCATTGCTGGCGGTACCGGATTTGCTCCACTTCATGCAATCTTGCAAGATCTTCCAACACAAGAATTCAATCGCCCGGTTCACCTGTTTTGGGGTGTTCGAGACGAACGCGACCTGTACTATCAGGACAAAATCCAAAATTGGCTTGTTGACGGGCTTCTGGATTCATATACGCCCGTACTGTCTGAACCGGAGTTTGGTAGCGATTGGAAGGGTACGGTTGGCTGGGTACATGATGCCGTACTGGACAAGTTTTCTGATTTGACTGAATTTGAGGTGTATGCCAGTGGTCCACCACCAATGATCGAAGCAATCAGAAACTCATTCAGTACTCACGGCTTGAAACCCGAGAATTTGTACTACGATTCTTTTGAGTTTTCCAGCGATACGCTGTATTCGGCCGCAGGCGGATAAATTTTATCCGGATTTTTCCGTGGAGTCTTCGGCAGTCGCGACGGGCACGGCCTCAACAGGACTTCCTTTTTGTTCCAGGCTTTCCATTCCTGCCTTGTAGGCTTCAAGCGCATGGTTTCGGTCACCTTGTGATTCAAGAATCTTTCCAAGTTCTGCGTATGCTTCACTTCGGCCGCCCAACGATACGCATTTCTCAAGATTGTCGCGTGCCTCGGCTGTGTAATTGTTTCGATAAGCAAGTTTTGCCGCAGTCAGCAACAAATCGGGATCTTCCGGATGGCGTTTCAACCATGACGATGCAGTCTGATAAAGTTTGCGCTTGTCTACAGCACCACCGACTTTTGCATACAAGTATGCCAGTTCTGAATTCCAGCGTCGATCCAGCTCTTGTTGAATTTCGGACTCGGCTTCCTTGTGGCATTCGAATTCAAGCAACTTGCGTACATACAACTGTAGATTCTCAACATTGCGTTGCTTTTGAGTTTCTTTCCATGCTTGCAGCAATTCGCTTGAATTTTCCGCGGTATTCAACTTGAACTGCACTGCCTGATTTGCGAGTGCCTCGATCTCGTTTGTCGGCACTGCTCCGGATTTGCGCAAGGACGGGATCAGTTTATGAATTTCCGGCCAATCTTCATTTTTTTGATACAAATCTGACAGTAGCTTGTGCACGACTGCATTGTTCGGAAGTGTTGTATTCAATTTTTTCAAAATAGCAAGTGCTTCATCCGTTTTTCCTTCATCAGTGAGAAGTCTGCACTTTGCAAGGTCAATTCCGTGCTTGAACTCCTTGCCGACATTTTCGGCCATTTTCATATGGGAATCGCGCTTTTCCGAGTTGCCGTCCTGTTGCGCGGAATAGGCCGCTGCCAAATGATGCACTACAGGTTGGGGCAAGTGTTTGGCGGTGCGACCCAGTTGCTTTTCCGCTTTCTTCCAGTTGCCCTGTATCAAGTTCAGAAAACCCATCGCAGAGGTATGTTCTACTGTTTTCTTGCGTCGTTTTTCCAGTCGTTTTACCATTCTGTTCGGCAGTCGTGCAATGCCAAGCAGGATTCCAATCAAGAAATATAAAACCAGTATCAGCAACATCGTTGCAAGAAATGCCAACATGACAGTGGATTCGATTTGCCACTCTCCCCATTGAATAAGCACATATCCTGGCTTGCTGGCCAAGTGAAATGTAAAGTAGGAGACCGCCCCGACCGCGACTAGAAGAAACAGTAGCGTCAACATTGCTCAGGCATCCGAACTTTCTTTTTGTATTCGTTTCAGAATTTCAAGCGAACCCGACACATCAGGCAATTTCTGCTGGCCGACTGGTAATTGCTCCAGCTTTTGAAGATCCGCTAAAAATTTCACAACTCCCGGCGCTGTGTCAGACAAGAACATTTTGGTAAGCTCTACCGCTTCTTGTATATGTATCAGGTAGATTTTCGATCTTTGTTGCATCAGGGCAAGTTGTGCACCTACCAAATGCAACCGCAAGTTTTCGACTACGCGTATTTTTTGATTGTCATCCAGTGTGGGTACAAAACTGTCGGTTGATTTTTTCACCACAACCAATTGCTGAAGATCGCCCAGAATCTCTTTGAAGACACTCTTCGAGGCAGTACTTGATTGCTCCGTGTCCACTTTTTCTTCTGGTTCAACTGAATTTACCATTCTTTCGTTTCTGAACGGCATATTGCTTACCGCTGTTGCATAGCCAAGCAACGTGAGCGAAATTTCTGTTTCGTCAAAAGTTTCAACTTGCTCAAGCAAGGCAATTTCTTCAGCCAGTGTTCGCCGCGCTCCCGAATACCTGGCATCCCGCAACTGCTCTAGCTGATTGCTGGCCATTTTTCTGACCGAGATCGCCGCATCGACATCGCGCAATGTGAATAATCTTTGGTCTCCCAGAAGCAACAACTGAATCACTTCCTCCAGGTACCAATCACCACTGACTGACGTTGATTGTTTTTTTACTGTCGTAGCGAGAGTATTCAGATCGTCCTGAACGATTGTCAAAGATTCTGACATCTCATTGGATGATTGCTGTATTTCATTCATACCAGATGCTTGTTGTTGCAAACTGATTTCCATTTCATTCTGCCCTTGCTGAACCGTATTGATTCTGTCGTTCATCATCGTCATTTCTTGTACTTGCCGAGCATTTTTCGGTTCAATCTGGTAGTACCATGAATAATAGATGTAGGCCGTGCCGGCCAGTGCAGCAATGGATATCACAAGGGATATGTAGGACCAGAAATTTGTAGACCGATTTTTCGTTTTTGTCCTGTCTTTTTTCGTCTCGGACTTTAAGGGATTTGACTTTTCGGCAGTTTCAGGGTCACTTGCGCGAATCGTTTCAGGGGTATCAGCCATGGCTTTGTCCTTTTGAATGTACTAAGATTTCTTTCAATACCGCAGAATCCGAAGCTTGTTCCGCAATCAGTATGCGTTCAATGCCGCGGCTTTCCAAGTATTCCCCGATTCTGGCACTATAGGCCACGAAACAGGAATCAGCAACTCTGTCTGTTGACTCCTGGTCAAGCAATTTGAACAAATTCGACGCACCGGTAACACTGGTGACAACAACATAGTCAACCCCGCTACCGTTCAGCGCTTCTTTCACCGGACCCGTATCTACCTTTGGCAGAATTCGTCGGTAAACCACATGGCTGGTAAGTTTTTTGCATGATCCTTCAAGATGTTCCTGCAGAATTTGTGTTCCGTTTTCACCGTCGAATATGACGATGCTTTGTTCAAATACATGGGTTAACTGCTTCATTTTAAGCAATTCCCTTGCTCCAGAATTGACCTTTGGACAAATCACGGTGTCAAGGCCAAACATTTTCTTTGCCATTTCAGCTGTTTTGATGCCTACCGTTGCGCAGGCCATTCGTGCCGGCCAGCGCAGATTTTCCTGATGGCACCACTGTGCAACTGCCTGAATCGCGCTTTTGCTTGAAAATATTCCCAAATCGTAAGAAACATCTCCCCGGAATATCGGACCAAGATCATTTGCATTGACCAGATTTTCAATTTCGACAGTCGGTAGCAGAACAGAGCACCCGCCTTGTGTTTCGATTTCGTTTGCCAACGGACCTGCAAAATGAGCAGGGCGTGTAACCAGTACTGTTCTGCCATTCAGCATTGAATTGGTTCAATTGGGTTCCGCCGATGCAAGAATTTCCAGTGCACCAGCATTGCTGAGTTTTCCCACCAGCTCATCCACAGCAAGGTTTTCTTTGTCGTCGGTTCCATCCGAGAATTTCAGGATCCAATCGCTTCCATCCAGATTCCCCACCCATGCCCGAATTTCAAATTCATTATTGCTGTTGCAGGCAAACACGCCCATGGGCGAATGACAACTGCCACCAAGCCGCCGGTTTACCTGGCGTTCCGCAGATACACAACTGAAAGTGGGTGAGTGATTTAGCGGTTCCAGCAGTCCCACCATTTCAACATCATTTGCGCGGCATTCTACCCCCATCGCACCTTGCCCCGGAGATGGAATAAAGAAATATTCGAGGTCAAGCGGCTGAGTAATTCGTCCCTGCAATCCAAGTCTGTTTAATCCTGCAATTGCAAGGATGATCGCGTCAAATTGTCCGCTGTCCAGTTTTTTCAGACGGGTTGGAACATTGCCGCGCAACTCCTTCACCTGAATATCAGAGCGCATTGCCAGTAATTGACTGCGTCGTCTTGGACTGCAGGTACCGACGGTTGCATTTTTCGGGAGATCCTCGATTGATTGATAATGGTTGGAGACCAGAGCGTCACGCGGGTCTTCGCGCTCCAGAATGACTGGAATACAGAAATCTTCAGGCACGTTCACTGTAACGTCTTTCATCGAGTGTACCGCGATATCAATTCGCCCGTCCAGCAAGGCAGATTCCAGCTCCTTGACAAACAAGCCCTTGCCGCCTATTTGCACCAAAGGAACATCTTGTCGGCGATCGCCTTCCGTTTTGATCGGCACCGTCTCCACGACCAAATCCGGATAAATTTCATGCAAGCGCGTGGCTACATAATTCGCCTGCCACAGTGCAAGTACGCTACCGCGGGTTCCGATTCGGATCTTGTTCATTTGCATAAAAATTCAAGCCAAATGAAAACCCGAACAATTCTTTGAGGAAACGAATGCACAGGCTTTTCAGCAGGTATCACTAGTTCAAAATATCCAGGTTGATTCAACTGCCCCATTTATACTGTTGTAGGTCACTTTATCAGAATAACCAACGAAACATCAATGAAAGGGAAGAAATCAAGCATTTGGGGCGGACGGTTTTCAGGTTCCACAGATGATGCGGTACAAGCGTTTACCGAGTCAGTTTCGTACGACAAAAGGTTGTATCACCACGACATCAGGGGATCCATTGCTCATGCACAAATGCTCGCGGCAATCGGCGTACTTGACGAGTCCGAACTAAAAAAGATTGTAACCGGACTCAAAGGAATTGAAGCGGATATTGAAACGGGAAAATTCGAGTGGTCGACAGAACTTGAAGATGTTCACATGAATATCGAGAGTTCGTTGGTTGAGCGAATCGGCGATACCGGGCGCAAACTTCATACGGCGCGTTCCCGCAACGATCAGGTGGCCGCCGACCTGCGCTTGTACACACGGGACGCGGTGGATGAAATCATTGAGCGGATTACCAGTTTTCAGACAACTCTGCTAACTCTTGCAGAAGTGGAATCCGATACTATCATGCCTGGCTACACTCACTTGCAAGTTGCTCAGCCAATTACTTTCGGCCATCACCTGCTTGCCTGGTTTGAAATGCTTCAGCGAGACAAGCAACGTTTTCAAGATGCCAGAAAACGACTGAATAATTCTCCTTTGGGAGCCGCGGCATTGGCCGGCACAACCTTTCCGATTGATCGGGAAATGACAGCCAGGTCACTTGGATTTGATGGCGTGTCACAAAACTCCGTGGATGCAGTGTCAGACCGGGATTTTGCGATTGAAATCGCGGCACATTCCGCGCTGTGCATGGTGCATCTGTCGCGTTTTGGTGAAGAACTGGTGCTGTGGGCTTCGGATGCCTACCAGTTCATTACGATTGCAGACGAGTTTACGACAGGATCCAGCATCATGCCACAAAAGAAAAATCCGGACATTGCCGAACTGGTGCGCGGCAAAAGTGCCCGCACAGCAGGAAATTTGCAGGCACTGTTGCTATTGATGAAAGGGCAACCGCTCGCCTACAATCGAGACAATCAGGAAGATAAAGAGGCATTGTTTGACACAATTGACACGTTGCAGTTCAGCCTTGCTGTGATGCAGTCCATGATGGCAAATGTGGAACCCAATCGCGAACGAATGAAACTGGCCGGGTCGCAAGGCTTTTCGACAGCAACGGATCTTGCCGACTATCTGGTTCGAAAACAGATTCCATTTCGGGAAGCACATGAAATTGTCGGGAAAATTGTTTCTTACTGTATTGAACACGAACTGGATTTGCATGAGCTTTCTGTGGAACAATTCAAACAGTTTTCAACCAAAATCGATGCCACTGTACATTCGGTATTGACAGTGGAACAATCCGTGGCAGCGAGAAATCATGTTGGCGGGACTGCACCTGTGCAAGTCAAACGAGCGGTACTGGAAGGACGAGAACGCTTGAAATCCGGGGGCGGATAAGGAACAGCAGTGCGTTTGAGTTTGAGAAAGAAAATTTCTTTATTGTTTCTTTGTGTTTGGGTTTCAGCTACGTTGCTCCTTGCTGCTTGTGGAAACAAGGGACCATTGGTTCTGCCTGCAGAATTTCACAACTCTGCAACCTGCATCGAAATAACCTGCGAGTAGGAATTCAATGGAGCCATTTCAATACAAAGACGGCCAGCTCCACGCGGAGTATGTACCGGTCGCTGAAATTGCCAGTAAAGTTGGTACTCCCTGCTACATTTATTCTCAATCCAGCTTTGAACGAAACTGGCAATTGTTTGATGATGCGTTTTCGGGTCGCGAACATCAGGTACGGTATTCCGTCAAGGCCAATTCCAATATTGCGGTTCTGGCCGTCTTGGCCAATATGGGTTCCGGATTCGGGGTGATTTCAGGGGGCGAGCTGAAGCGGGTGCTCAGGGCAGGTGGCAAGTCGTCATCCGTCGTATATTCGGGAGTTGGAAAGTCGGAAGATGAAATTCGATATGCGTTGGAACAGGAAATTCTGGGCATCAATCTGGAGTCTGAGGGAGAGTTGCACCGTGTTAACCGAATTGCTTCTGAATTGGGCAAGGTTGCGAATGTCAGCGTACGCGTCAATCCCGACATAGATGCAAAAACTCACCCCCACATTACGACCGGACTGCGCGAGAACAAATTCGGTATACCGGTTGACGAGGCGTGTACTGTTTACCGGCAAGCTGCCGAACTTGCCCATATCCGGATTGCCGGAATTGCGATGCACATCGGGTCCCAAATTACTTCCTTGGAGCCATTTGCAAGTGCAGTGGAACGAATTTTGAATCTGGTTGCCAATCTGGAACGCGAGGGCATCCGGATACATCATTTGGATCTCGGTGGTGGTTTGGGCATTCGCTATCGCGATGAAATTCCCCCGACTCCCGAACAATATGCCAAGGCAATAGAAGAGGTACTGGATCGCCATCAGGTGAACCTGCCAGTTTCAATCGACCCCGGAAGGGCAATTGCTGCCGAATCAGGAATATTGATGAGTTGCGTTGAATATGTAAAACACGGTGAAGTCAAAAATTTTGCTGTGGTGGATGCCGCGATGAACGACTTGATCCGACCGGCGCTGTACGATGCATGGATGGATATTGTTCCAGTTCAGCAAGCGGATGAATCTCCGCTTCAAACATTTGATATTGTTGGGCCGATTTGCGAGACCAGCGATTTTCTGGGTAAAAACCGTGAGCTCAATCTACAACCCGGGGCTTTGATTGCGGTCAAGTCGGCCGGTGCTTACGGAGCAGTGATGAGTTCCAACTACAACTCCCGCGGCCGTCCAGCCGAAGTTCTGGTCAAGGGTCGTCAGTTCGATGTAATTCGTGAAAGAGAGACTATTGAAGAAGTGATTGCCAAGGAATGGATTCCGGCGCGTCTGGCTTCTTGAAATTTGAATTAGTCAAATTCTCGTGCCATGTTGTAAAACTCGGGATTTGGTGGCATGTCAAGAAAATTCGCCATGCGATTGCTCAGCCCGAAAAATGCTGAAATACCGGCAATGTCCCAGATGTCTTCATCACTGAATCCAAACTCGCGCAGTCGAGCGAAGTCTTTGTCGTCAATGGACTTGGAATCGTTGGATACTTTCAAGGCGAAGTCAAGCATGGCAGTCTGCTTTTTTGTAATATTTGCCTTGCGGTAGTTAACTGCAACCTGGTCAGCTACCAGTGGGTGCTTGGCACGAATGCGCAGGATGGCACCGTGGGCAACAACACAATATTGACAGTTGTTGTCACCGGAAGTCGTCACCACAATCATTTCCCGGTCCGCTTTGGTCAAGCCGCTGTCACGTTTTTCCATCAACGCATCGTGATAGGCAAAGAATGCACGAAACTCATCAGGCCTATGTGCCAAAGCAAGAAACACGTTGGGAACGAAACCGGCTTTTTCCTGAACGGCCAAAATTCTTTCCCTGATGTCGTCGGGCATCTCGTTGATGTCGGGTACAGGATATCGGCTTGGACTCGGTGCATTCATCTCAGTTGCTCCTCTGCTGGCATTATGGAAAACTTCATCGTTGAAAAATTGTGTTTCAGTGGAGTCTCATCAACCACAAGTTCGACGGCACTATTTTAGATTTGAATTGCTGATTCAGACCGTGAATTTGCAAAGATGAACCCGTACAAACCATAGTCTATATCGTTTCCATGTAGGCAAACATGCCTGCCAATCCACCAAAAAAAGCGAGCAGAAACAGAAACAGAACAAGGAAAACAATGTTTACAATACCAACGATCGTAATCATGGTTGCGATTTTCGACAAGGATCTCATCATTGACTCGGCGTTGTCAGAATGATTTGCTTTTTCTATTGCATTGGCAACCTGAAAGCATAAAACTCCCAGCCATATGGGGATCCAGGCAATCACAATTCCAACGCCAGTAACTGCGAGCATGGCACCGTCAATGAACAACATGACTCCAACAAATTTGAGCCATCCTTTTACCTGGTATAAAGGTGCGCTCAAAGTGCGTACATCCATCTTTATTCCTCTTTTCCGGTCAAAACATTGAGTGTCATTATCCCCTGCATTGAGTTGCACACCTCCAAAATCGAATGAAACAATACAGGTTCACAATTACAGCAAATTCAGGAAAATGACTGTACTGTCATTTCAATGGTGAACAAGTTGCTGCTTCGTTTGCGCGTCAAAACGATAAACACCTCCAGGATTACTCAGATATCAAACCCTGAGTGAATACCCGTTGACGCGGGTTAGTGAATTCGTTTCAGGATGACACTGGGTGGCGATTCGTTTTCCTTTTGCTCGTTAATAATTACTTGGCAGTCAGATGCGCAATCGCTTTCCATCAGGGTCGAATGGTGCTTTATGCATCCGCGTCGCCGGTCTCGGATCACCGATGACTTCAATCGTATAATGCTCCTCTTTGCAAACCTCGGTTGTAACATAGCCTAGTGCAAGGCTTTTTTCAATCGTATGTCCAAAGCAACCGGAAGTAACTCTTCCAACCACTTTGCCGCCACAAAGTATCGGTTCGCCGCCAACTGCATCTGCATCGGCAACCTCAACAACAAAACAGGCCAATTCCCTGCTCAGCGCCTGTTGCTTTGCTTCAACCAGAGCATCCCGGCCGACGAAGTTTTCTTTATCCAGTTTGACGAAGCGTCCCATGCCCGATTCAAACGGATTGAACTCGGGTATGTATTCTCGGCCCCAGCTGCCATAACCTTTTTCTGACCGTAAACTCAACAGGGCGCGTGCGCCGACTTGAACCAGATTGTAGGGACGACCTGTTTCCATCAGTTTTTCATACACCTCAAGTTGGTGCTTTTCTTCAAAATAAAGTTCATAGCCAAGCTCGCCGGTAAATGACACCCGAAGCAACCAGGCATCAGCACCAAGAAAGTTGATTCGCTTGACACTCATGAAAGGAGTAGTCTTCGGTGACAAGTCTTCCCCGGTGATTTCCTGCATGAGGGCTCTGGAAATGGGTCCGGAAATCGACATTCCCACCCAATCTTCCATTTTGTCGGTGATCTTGACTCCGTTGCCATGCCGATAAGTATTAAACCTTCTCCAATGCACCTGTTTTGCTGCACCGGCACCGATCAGCAGGAACTTTTGCTCATCCAGTCGGGCAATTGTGAAATCTGCAACGACTCCACCCTGGCTGTGCACCATGGGTGCCAGTGCCATGCGTCCCACCTGCGGAATGTTGTTGGTGGACAGCGTGTTCAACCATTCTGCAGCATTGGGTCCTTCAACGATATACTTGGCATATGCGGAAGTATCCAGCAATCCGACTCCAGAGCGCAATTCTCTACAGTTCTTGCCCACCGGACCAAACGACTCCGCCCGGCGAAATGAATAGGTTTCAATTGCGGGTGCGCCTCTGGAAAACCACAGCGGTACTTCCCAACCCGATTGCAAGCCGAATCCGGCTCCGCTTCGTTTCTGGGCTTCGTACACTGGACGTGTTTTGATCGGTCGTCCTGCTGGCCGTTCTTCATACGGAAACACAATTCGAAATCGGCTACTGTAGTTCTCGGCAGTTGTTGCCATCAGGTAATCTTTAGTTACCCAATCCCCAAAACGAGCGACATCAATAAATGACAAATCTAGACTCGGTTGTCCGTCCAGGATCCACTCGGCCATCATTTTTCCAAGTCCACCGCCAAGACTGAACCCCGGAATCAGTCCGCTGATCGTGAAATAGTTCAGCAATTCCGGAACAGGACCAAACAAGGGGCGAATGTCTGGTGTCATGATCATGGGGCCATTGATGACTCGTTTGATTCCTGCTGTTTCCAGACATGGCATGCGGTGCATGGCTCGTGCCACATTTTCAACAATTCGGTCCAGATCATCGGGCAACAAATCGTGTCCAAAGTCTTGCGGTGTGCCATTGACGGCCCAGTGGCGACCATCTTCCTCGTAGGCACCAACCAGTAGTCCTCTTCCCTCCTGACGCAAATAGTATTCACCGTCATTGTCGTGGATCAGCGGCATTTCATGCTCGAGCGCGGCAATTTCCGGAATCGTGTCAGTCACAAAGTACTGATGCTCAAACGGAATCAATGGCAACTCGAGTCCTGCAAGCCGACCAACTTCCCTTGCCCACAGGCCGGCGCAAGCGACTATAGTCTCAACTTCATAAGTGTCTTTGTCAGTTTTGACAGTCCAACCGCCGTCCGGGCGTTGCGTTGTTGCAACAACAGGTGACTGTCGTTGAATTTTTGCACCATGCTTTCTGGCACCGGCAGCGTAAGCATTGGTAACACCGCTGGGGTCAACATGGGCTTCGTTGGGTTCGAACATGGCACCATAGACTCCATCCAGATTCAGCAACGGCACCCGATCATGGACTTCGTCCAAGGTCAATCGAACAAAATCAAGCCCGAGGTACTTTGATTTCGACAACTGAAATCGGATTTGATCCCACCGTTCCGGTGTAGATGCCAGATAGAGTCCGCCCACCTTGCGAATTCCGCATGACTGGCCGGTTTCCTCTTCCAGATGGGGATAAAGGGTAATCGTATAGTAGTGCAACTGGGAAATATTTGGATTGTCCTGCAATACATGGGTATTGCCAGCGGCATGCCAAGTTGACCCTGAAGTTAACTCGGAACGCTCTAGAAGCAAAACATCCTTGCATCCCCTTTTTGCCAAGTGGTAAGCAACGCTGCAACCCGCTACTCCACCACCAATGATTAAAACATTAGCAGTCTTTTTCATTCACTAATCCACTTATAATGTATTCAAAATCAATAGTTTAGAGTTTAGTCAAGCAGAATACCGACCACGAAGATCCTGTCAGGTCACAACCATCCCTGGGGACATATTCTTGGTACGGTATGAGCATTCGCGCAAACAGTCCTGCATGCCAATTGTTTTGAACTTTACAAAACAACATGAATGGTAAACAGGAACATTCGATTGATTGGTTATCGCCATGAAAGAATTTCGACCCTGAAGCAGGAATCAAATGGCAAGACTTCTATGTTCGAAAAAACGTCTGCTTCGGGTGTTGTATCAATAACGACTGCATTCCACTCGATCAGTACAATCAACTGACCTGAGCAAACGCGCACTTTTGATTTTGGCGATTGGAATCGGCAGGTAGCGATGCTCTCTCACTACGCCAGAGCTTGTAGAGTGAAGTGATTCCGGGAATGAATCAGACATACGTCAGTCAGCCCAGCGCCCCTCCATTCTGTCTCTTTGAGCAAAGTCGCCTCAATCGGACTTTGCTTTGAATATTCATTGTTGCTTTGTCGGGTGTAATTTCAGTATGAAATTGATAACCTAAATTAATTTTAATTATATATCCAATCAAGAAATCATGCTGAACAATTATAATTGGCAAGTGAAGTTTATGAGTTCAATCAATTTTTTCAACTGGATGATTTTCACTCGCAGAGGCGATTGGTATGGATAACCGACCTGGATTGATCAAGCTGCAACGAATCTTTCTGATTCTATTGGTAGCCGCGCTGGCGGTTTCCACGCGCGCACTAGCCTCAACCGATGGCGTCGGTGTTTTGGTCCCGGCGAACTTTCTGTCCAGTCAGGCGACCTCTGCATTCAGCCGGCAAGTTGATTGGTCCAAGTACTTGAGTGATGCCGGTCATGCAGTACCAGACTTCAGATTGGACTTGTCCCCTCAGGTCTCTGACAATCTTTATCAGTTACAGTGGAATCCATCAGAACGGCTCAGCTTGTGGACCGCAGGCTATTCCGGTAAAGGTCGGATTCATTTGGGTGATACCGCCAGGTTCAGGAGTAAATCGAGCAGTATTTTGACATTCGGACTGGCAGGTGGAAAGTACAGATTCTATTCAACCCGCACGAATGACGAATGGACGACGCTTCATTTGAAAGGCGAGGCTTGGGAATCTCGAATCCTGACAGCAACCGGTGACTCGCGTTCTGAATTTGAATTGAATCGCAAGGATGCGCGGCTTTCCCTGGAAGGAAGACAAGCGTTTCGATTGAATTCAGGGCATTTGGTAGAACCATCGCTTGAGTTTGGCATGCGTTGGGGCAGAAACGGGAATGAAACCGAGTTCGGAACAGAGATGGAAAGTCAAATGAGCTTCACCAACATGAACCTGGGCTTGAAAATTACAACGTCGGCCCGATTGTTGCTGTGGCACGACAACGACACCAGAAGAGAAGCGGTCGGGCTTTCTGTAGGGCGATTGCCGGATGCAAACGGCCGCGGCTTGTCTTACAACGTAAAGGTTGATCATGGACACAACTACGGCACTACCAACTCGCTCTGGGATCAAGGT
Source organism: Arenicellales bacterium (assembly GCA_965200765.1). GTDB lineage: Bacteria > Pseudomonadota > Gammaproteobacteria > Arenicellales > JAJDZL01. The sequence goes on along the minus strand of OZ241380.1, from coordinate 2,591,568 downwards.
ACAATTTTTCACATTGACCGGGCCAATCTCACGACTCGCGTGGATACCGAAGTTGCCTACGGCATCAGAAGCTGGCAGGGGTTGGTTACGCCTTACTTTGGTGTTGGCACATCCGAAAATAAACAGAACTATCGGTTGGGTACTCGTATTACCGTGGGGCCGGCTTTTCAGCTCGGTTTCGAGGGTGAAAAAATTCAAAGATACATCGGCAACAATACCAGCGATACAAACCTGAGGCTCATGTTGCGCGCACTGATTGGCTGGTAGTTTCGCAGTGCAACCGGCAGTATCAACCGACAAGTGCCGGAGCATGACCAGAATGAAATCACCATTCGATTCATTCGAACAATTTGCCGTAGATGAGAATTAGTTTGCTCTCGCCTGCGATATTCTCAATTTTGGATCACCTTTGAGAGAAGGGACTTGCTACCCCGGATTTGGCGGGCAGGTATCTACGAGACTGCATCATGCAAAGACTGACTGGAAAGGCCTTGGTTCAATGGATGCAGGAACGATTGCCATTATCGCGATCAACGCAACTGCATATCGCCTATAGCGGAGGCGTAGATTCGACTGTATTGCTTCACGCCATCGTCAGTTCAAAAGCATTTCCAGTAGCGGTGCTTCATTGCGACCATGGATTGCAAGAAGATTCAGAAAATTGGGCCGAGCATTGTGCAGATGTTTGCAATCAACTGGAAGTCCCCTTCAAAAGCAAACAGCTAAGTTTGGGCGGGGAGACAAAACATGTTGATGAACAAACTGCTCGACAAGAGCGTTACCAATGGATGAAGAAACAAATCAAGTCTGGTGAAGCGTTGCTGACTGCGCATCATCAAAGCGACCAGGCGGAGACCTTCATTTTGAATCTTATGCGCGGTGCCGGTGTTCGCGGATTGTCCGCCATTCAGCCAGTCTCCAAATTTGGAAAAGGATATCTGGTTCGACCGTTGCTTCCTTTTTCCAAGGAATCCATATTGAGTTACGCCTACAAGCATCGGTTGTCTTACATTGAAGATCCAACCAATCAGGATACTCGTTTCGACCGTAATTTTATCAGGCACAAAGTTGTTCCCGCGCTGGCCGGACGATGGCCTTCCGCGGGTTATTCTGTTGCGCAATCCGCAGAAAACCTGAGTTCATGTCGGAGACTGCTTGATGAACTTGGCGCCATTGATCTGTCTGATTGTGCTGTCAGTCCCGCCAGCAGTTTTGCTCAAGGTGTGCAACTGAATGCGATTCCGCTTCAAAACCTGTCAAAAGAAAGGCAGATCAATTTGTTCCGATACTGGATTCGAAATGCCTCTCTGCCTGAACCCGGTCGATACATGCTCAAAAACTTCCTTGAAACGGTCGTTGGTGGAAAAACGAACAGTGGAGAAATGGTTTGGCACGGAATTTGCATCCACCGATTCCGGGATACACTCTATCTGGTTCCGCAATTCACTGTTCCTGCATCGGAATGGCAAACCGACTGGGATTTGCAATCACCACTTGCCATCAAGAATCCCGGAATTACACTTACCCCGAAATCTGTGGTTGGACACGGATTAAATCGCAAAGCGACTGAACAGTCGGTGACTGTTTGTTTCAGAAGCGGTGGTGAAAAAATTCGTCTGCCGGGACGGACTCATTCCAGAACTTTGAAAAATTTGTTTCAGGAACATGGTATTCCTCCGTGGGAAAGAATCCTTCTGCCTCTGATCTACTGTGGTCAAGAACTCGCCGCCGTACCGCCTTACTTTGTTGCTGGAAAATACCTTGCGACGGATGGTGAACCCGGCGTAGAGATTACTGTCAAACTGGATTCTCCATAAGTATTGATTCAGGGTGTGCCACGGTTTCACCTTGAATAGTGAATGGAAAACAAAATTCGCGCGGTTGCCAAGAATTTATAATCTGCACCAGCTTTTTTGTTTTCCCAGTTATAGGAAGATTTGCTGATGAACCCAGTTCAGGAACCGCTGCTTCAGCCGTATCAACTCAAGCATCTTCATATTCGAAATCGAATCATTAGTACGGGCCATGTACCCGCGTATGCGGAAGACGCTTTACCGAAGCTGCGTTATCAACTCTATCATGAAGAAAAGGCCAAAGGCGGTATCGGAATGACCATGTTCGGGGGTTCGACATTGGTGGACCGCGACTGTCCGGCAATATTCGGAAACCTGTATGCGGGCGACGACGAGATTGTGCCTTATTTCAAGCAGCTTGCCGAACGGGTACACAAACACAACGCTGTTTTGATGTGCCAAATTACTCACATGGGGCGCCGGACAACTTCTTATGCCGGGCATTGGCTACCGACAATTGCAGCGTCTTGTGTTCGCGAAGCCGCGCATCGATCATTTCCAAAGTCTATGGAGCGCGAGGATATGGTCAGAATTGCTCGTGCTTATGGTGCGTCCGTGCGTCGGTGCCTGGAAGGAGATATTGATGGTGTGGAAATCGTTGGCTACGGACATTTACTGGATGGCTTCTGGTCGTCTGTCACCAATCGCAGGACTGACGAATACGGCGGATCTCTGGACAATCGTATTCGATTCACTCTGGAAGTCATTGATGAAGTGCGAAATCAGGTCGGCAGTGACTACATTGTTGGAATCAGGATGGTGTTCGATGATGAATTGCCAGAAAGTATTGATTTTGATGAAGGGATGAAAATCGCAAGAATATTTGCAGACAGTGGCAAGATCGACTTCTTCAATGTCATCAAAGGTCATACAGATACAGATCAAGGTTTGTCTCACGTCATTCCGAATATGGGTTCACCGTCGGGTCCTCATCTTGAATTTACATCGGCAATTCGTTCTGAACTTCAATTGCCAGTTTTTCATGCGGCGCGGGTCGCCGATGTGGCGACTGCGCGCCATGCGATCGCCAGCGGGTATGTAGACTTGATTGGCATGACTCGTGCGCACATGGCGGACCCTCACATCGCCAGGAAAATTGAAGAAGGCAAGGAAGATCAAATTCGGCCTTGTGTAGGAATTGCCTACTGTCTGGATCGAATACTCAAAGGAAATGATGCCTTATGCGCGCACAATCCGGCTACCGGTCGGGAAGAAACCATGCCGCACGACATATCTCCATCCACGGAATCGAAAAAAGTGGTTGTTGTGGGTGCCGGTCCCGCGGGTCTAGAAGCGGCAAGGGTATGCGCCGAAAGAGGACATGAGGTTGTTTTGTTTGAAGCAGCAGATCAACCTGGCGGCCAAATTCTGATTGCTGCGCGTGTTGAACGGCGACGAGAAATCATGGGTATTGTTGACTGGCGATACGGTCAGCTTCAGCGGCTTTCAGTTGATCTGAGATTCAACATTTATGCAGATGCAGAATTGGTTCTGGCAGAAAATCCGGATGTAGTCATTGTTGCGACAGGTGGCAGCCCGGATCAGGAATTTCTGGAATCGGGTCTGGATCTGACTGTAACTACATGGGATATTCTGACCGGCATGGTCGCGATTGCGAAAAAAGCAATAGTCTACGACGACAACGGCCAGCATCAAGCTGTATCTTGCGTCGAATACATGGCGCGCAATGGTGCATCGGTTGAATTGATCACGCCGGACCGTTCTGTTGCATTTGAAGTAGGCGATACAAACTACCCGATTTACCTCAAGACATTCTACGAACATGGTGTCGGCATGACGGTCAATCATCGCCTTGTGAATATTGAAACAAATAACGACTTACTTCAGGCAACGTTTTTCAATGAATTCAATCATTCAACTGTTGTGCGCGAAGCTCAGCAAATTGTTGTGGAACATGGAACTTTGCCCAACGACGAACTCTATTTCTCGCTGAAAGAGCGTTCAATGAATCTCGGCATTACGGATTATGATGCGCTGGCTGAAAATCGTCCGCAGTCTGCAGTTTCGAATCATCGCGGGAAGTTTCAATTATTTCGAGTCGGCGATGCGGTTGCCAGTCGCAACATTCATGCCGCGATCTATGATTCACTGAGAATTTGCAAGGACATTTAGCTTGAAGTTTGGATTTGTTCAAACATTTTTTGATGCCAGACATTTTTGAAGCAAGTCGTAGCCAATTCATCAGCGCGATTTGATTTTTCAATTCGCGTAAGTTGTCAGCAGAACAGGTACAATGTTTCTGTTTGTTTCTCGCCTGCAGTATTTGCTGAAATCAGATTGATTTTTTGATATACAAAGTATGACCCAGACCAAAGACCCGTTGTTGCAACCGTTTCAACTCAGGCATCTTCTCATTCGAAACCGGATCATTAGTACTGCCCACGAGCCTGCATATTCGGAAGACGCACTGCCCAAGCTCCGCTATCAGCTTTATCACGAAGAAAAAGCCAAGGGTGGTATCGGCATGACCATGTTCGGTGGTTCCACGCTGGTTGACCGAGATTCACCGCCGGCATTCGGGAATTTGTACGCCGGCAGCGATGAAATAGTGCCATACTTTCACCAGCTTGCGGAGCGGGTTCACAACCACAACTGTGTGTTGATGTGTCAAATCACTCATTTGGGCCGACGCACCTCTCCCTATGTTAATGACTGGTTGCCTACCATAGCGGCTTCATGTGTTCGAGAAGCGGCGCATCGTTCGTTCCCCAAAATCATGGAACAAGAAGATATGGCGCGAGTTGCCAAAGCCTATGGTGCGGCCGCGCGGCGATGTCTGGAAGGGAATATTGATGGAGTTGAAATTGAGGGATATGGACATTTGCTTGACGGTTTCTGGTCGCCGATAACCAATCGCCGAACAGACAACTATGGTGGTTCTCTGGACAATCGTATTCGATTCACTCTGGAAGTTATTAACGAAATACGCAATCAGGTGGGTTCAGACTACATCGTTGGTATTCGAATGGTAATTGATGAAGACTTGCCCGGCGGTATTGAATTCGAGGAGGGAATGGAGATTGCAAAAATTCTGACTGACACTGGCAAGATTGACTTTATCAATGTCATCAAAGGACATGTTGATACGGACGAAGGGTTGTCGCATGTCATTCCGAACATGGGTTCTCCATCGGGTCCCCATCTTGAATTTACTTCAGCGGTGCGATCTGAATTGAAGTTGCCGGTCATTCATGCGGCCCGAATAGCCGATGTAGCGACTGCACGCCATGCAGTCGCCAGTGGTTGTGTTGATCTGGTTGGCATGACACGTGCACACATGGCCGACCCCCATATCGTTCAAAAAATTATTGATGCAAAAGAAGATCAAATACGGCCCTGTGTCGGAGCGGGGTACTGCATCGACAGAATATACGAAGGTTATGAAGCATTGTGCATACACAACCCCGCAACAGGTCGCGAGGAAACTATTCCTCATGTTGTATCAATTACAAATAAATTAAAAAAAGTAGTTGTGGTTGGCGCAGGTCCGGCAGGATTGGAAGCTGCAAGAGTATGCGCTGAACGCGGACACGAGGTTGTCATGTTTGAAGCGACTGATCAACCCGGTGGGCAAGTGTTGATCGCTTCACGCGTCGAGCGGCGACGCGAGATCATGGGTATTGTTGACTGGCGCTACGGACAACTTCAGCGCATGGCGGTCCAGTTCAGGTTCAACGCATACGCCGATGCTGACACAGTTTTGGCAGAAAATCCCGATGTTGTCATCGTTGCAACGGGCGGCTATCCCAATCAGGATTTTCTGAAATCCGGGAAAGAGCTGACCACCACTACATGGGACATACTCACCGGTATGGTTGCCCCCGCCAAAGAAGCAATTGTCTATGACGACAATGGACAGCATCAAGCTGTCTCTTGTGCCGAGTTCATGACGGATAGCGGTAGTTCGGTTGAATTGATCACACCGGACCGTTTAATTGCATTTGAAGTTGGCGGCACCAATTATCCAATTTATTTGAAAACTTTCTACGACCGCGGGGTCAGCATGACCGTCAATCTTCGACTCATTGAAGTTGCCCGAAATCAGGGTGTGCTCCTGGGAACTTTCTACAATGAGTTTGATCGTTCAACGACAGTACGGGAGTCTCCACAAATTGTCGTAGAACATGGAACTTTGCCCAATGATGAACTCTATTTTGCATTGAAGGAAAATTCCATCAATCAAGGAGTTGTGGATTACGATGCTCTGGTTGAAAATCGACCGCAAAGCGTCAGGTCAAATCCGCTCGGTGAGTTTCAGTTGTTCAGAGTTGGCGATGCGGTTGCCAGTAGAAATATCCATGCTGCAATTTATGATTCAATACGTATTTGCAAAGACATCTAGCAGGGAGTCGGGATGAACCAGAAAATATTTGAGGTCGGAATCATTGGCGGTGGAATCGCTGGCGCATCAGTTGCGGCATTTCTGGCGGAAGATGGCGTTGAGTGCGCATTGTTTGAAATGGAGAACACTTTGGCTTATCACACGACTGGCCGCAGTGCTGCATTGTATACGCCGCATTATGGTCCAGACTCCATGAGAGCTTTTGCCCGCGTTGCCAAGGATTTTTTTCTGAGTCCGCCTTATGATGTTCCAAGTCCCCTGACATCAGAAAAAGGGGCAGTGTCCATTGTTGATGAAGAACAGGCGAAAATTGTTGAACGGCCGCAGGGAACAGTGTGGTGGGATGAAGCAAAGTGCATCGCAGAGATTCCGATTTTGCGGTCCGGTAAATTTATTGGAGGGGTTTACGAAGAAGCCGTACGCGATATTGATGTTCATGCCTTGCATTCACTGTATGTTCGAATTGCGAAACAGAACAAGTGCGAGATTTTCCAGGACTCGATGGTTCAGGCAGTAACCCGAAAATCTGACTTTTGGATTCTGCATACAAAGAGTGGAGATTATCAGGTTCGAAAATTTGTGAATGCTGCCGGCGCATGGGGTGACAGGGTAGGAGCGCTAGCAGGAGTAAAGCCGATAGGACTTACTCCGAAACGCAGAACTGTCGCCATAATCAATCAGGACCAACTGCCTGGCATTGATTTCGATCACTGGCCAACCGTCATTGTTGAACCTGACTATGTTTATTTTCAGCGTTTTGGCAAGGGATTTATGATGCTTTCTCCGGTGGACAAGACACCAAGTGAGCCTTGCGATGCACAACCGGAAGAGCTGGACATTGCTACCGGGGTGTATAACTTTGAGCAAGTTACAACAGTTAAAGTGAGCAAGATTGAACGAACTTGGGCCGGTTTGCGTACATTTGCACCGGATGGAGACCCGGTCATTGGGTGGGCACCGGAGGCTGAAAATTATTTTTGGCTTGTAGGGCAGGGTGGATACGGAGTTTTTACATCTCCGGGAGTTGGACGTTATGCCGCCAGTTTGATTTCCGGTTCAGCACTTTCGTCAGATTTTCAGGAAACCGGTTACGACTTTAGCAAGTTGACTCCGAGCCGATTTCAGTAATTCAAATTTTGCTTCATTTGCAGGTGAGAATCAAATCTGGAAGTTGAAAAAACAACATGACTACCTTGTCATCGGAATACTGAATTTCAATATTCCACTTGTAAACTTGGTAAGATATGCTCGCTTCGGGTATCAAAAAAGTCAGTCAAAGAAGCGAAAATAATTCTACCTGTCAATAATCCAAAAGAATAACTCCGTTATTCCTGATTCATGCTACGAACAGTGTGAAATTAACAACAGAAAAAATTCTCCGCCAGTTACCGTTGGGGGAAACTAGTGAATGGGAATTCAAAGAATTTCATTTTCGTGACAATCACCCGATTCAACCGAAACGGGATGCACTTGCTGATGAAGTTGCGGCATTTGCAAATTCAAGAGGGGGATACCTGCTATGTGGCGTTACTGACAATGGAGTAGCACAAGGTTTGACCCCCGAACGAGCAAGATCGATTGAGAAACTTTTCACCGAATTGTGCTTTGATTCAATACAACCACCGGTACACATTCATACCGAGTACTTTTTTATTGAAGAAAAATTAATTTTGGGAGTTAGCATTCCAAAAGGTTCTGTTCTCCACGACACCTCCCGAGGTACATTCACCCGCATAGGCATCTCTAGACGAATTCTATCGGGTGGTGAAGTTTTACGCTTGGCACAAAATCGTGCTCAATCACGATTCTCTTGGCACGACACTCAGATTGTTCCAAATACTGGATTTCAGACCTTGAATGAATCATTATGGGAGGCACTACTTAGTGCGAATGCCCATAAACCAGAAGATGAACTCGAAAGAATGGCACTACTGGCACAGGACGAAAGCGGCGACCTGTGTGCCACTGTTGCAGGTATCTTGTTTTGTACTCATAACCCTGAGCAATGGCTTCCTAACGCAATGATCACTGCGACCTGTTATGCAGGTGAAGACCGCGCGTCGGGTCAAATTGACGCTCAAGAAATTACAGGCCCACTGAACAAACAGATTTCAGATGCAGTATCTTTTGCAGTCAAAAATATGCACGTAGCCGCAAGAAAAATTCCGGCAAGGCTTGACCTACCCCAATATAGCAAAAAGGCAATTTTTGAAGCTGTAGTCAATGCAGTAATGCATCGCGACTACACCATTTATGCGAGCAGGATTAGACTGTCAATGTTTGAAGATCGGTTGGAAATTCAATCTCCGGGAGCTTTGCCTAACAGTTTGACAGTAGAGAACATGGCATCAAGGCAAGCAACGAGAAATCAGGTTCTGGCGGCGGTTTTAGGAAGAATTCCAGTAGGAGAAACTTTGGGGTCCGAAGGCAGAATGTATTTTGTCGAACGGCGGGGGGATGGTGTGCCAATCATTCGGCGAGAAACCTACTCGCTTTGTGGTCGGTTGCCCGAGTACAAACTAATTGACAATACAGATATCTTGCTAACTATTCCAGGAGCAACAAATCATCTTACTCCTGAAAAAGTTGTAGTGCGTGTATTTTCCGGGAACGAACCACTTGGCAATGTTGACATACTGGCAATGTTTCCTGACCATACAAGAGTAGAGGCTTCAACCGATGAAATGGGTGAAGCTTGTCTAAATCTTTATACAACGCAGTTGCCCATGACTGTATTTGCAGCTGCAAAAGGGTATCATGGCGGTTTGGAAACGAATTGGATTCCCAGTCAGCGTACCCTCGCGTTTAATTTGGAATTATTCAGCCATGGCGGATCAGCAATTTTTTCAGAGAACACTGGTACTCTACCTGGATTGAAGGGCAGACTATCTTTCAGTCAAGATGAACATGAACGAATGTACCTTCATGCTCCAACATTGACTGTAAATGAGGGAATGCAACAACCCGCTAGAGTAGTGCTAGGTAAAAAACTTCTTCTGGAGGATTCGGATGGTAATCGAATTGATTCCAAACTAATTTTCATGCAGAACAGGTCCTCATTAATTGAATGGTTCCAACTCACAGGGTGAGCACGATATTAGTATGGTTGTCGTAACATGTTCAAAAATCACGATTTTGAGTCTTTTGAAATTTTCTCACTGTGAGTATGAGGTTCGCTGGATTGAGAGCCTTTGCTAAATTCAATTTAAGTGCTTTGTTTGAAAGGCAAAAAAAGACCGGGAGGGCTAGGCGCAAAGGATATTACACCTTGGGCATCTTCTTTCCTGTGCGTTAGGCCAGATGCCTTGACCCTCCCGGAATTCGGAGTCAAATGAAATTTTGTGCTAGCTAAGCAGCATTACTTCTTCCGGATGGTTGCCTCAAATTCCTTGTAATCCGGCTACGAGGTGTTTTTCGTACGGTATCCTGCTCCTCAACAAGAAATGCACAGAGATGAACTAATCGATCATCGACTACCAGTGCACCGCCGGCAAGATTCTCACTGTCGAAGGTGTAGTTGAACCCTTCGCCAACTCCGTCGTGCCGCTCACTTTCCGAACTGGAAATTCTCCTGATGAAATCTTCAGCAGTTTCTTCTTTGGAGTAATTCTTCCGCGTTGCCTCTGTATCAATGGCATCCATCGCGTAGCTTTCAATCAGTTTCGGCAATGTCGCCTCCAAGGTACTTGCACAGTCAAACAGGTCGACTCCTGCAATAATGCCGTCAATCGCAAACAAGGCACCAATCTGTTTCGGCATTGCTTTGAACGCATTTTGGTACTCGTCCAAATTGGCACGTTTTTCGATATACAGATCTTCGGCCGCCTGAGTATGCGAAACAACCGACATCCTTACCAGCTTGGTGTCAATTTCATGCCATACTTCACCTTGGTTTCCTCGCCTTGAACCAGACTTTCGCATGGTTTCGTTGACACTTCGGCGGTTCTTCGCTCTTGCTTCAGCATAATGAGCACGACCGGCTGGTGCAAACTCCTTTGATATATAGCCCCATCTTCCTGCTTCAACACATGAAACGGGTATCAAGGTGGTTAGATTTGCCGATGCCATGACAGAGATGTTCAGGATACGGTTCTGTTTCGCTCCGACCAGTTCTTCACCGTCCAGCAGAAGGACTTTGGTCGGACTGTCATTCTCGAACTTGAGTTCCGGTATGCTTCCGTCATCGGACACTTCAGTAATTCGTGCAAACCCTTTCGCGATCGCATCATCCAGCAACGCATAGTCAGGTGCAGCGTCATCGTCCTTCAGTAGGGGGTGCAAGGCCAGATTCCCGTACACCTGAGCTTCGCCCACCCGAGTTGAATTCAAAGTTTCAGTAATAATGTTCATTAGAAAATCGAAGTAGTTTCAAGTTAATCAAGTCGATAGAGAAACGCACTTAGACCGAATTCAGTACCGGAATATCACACGCTTCCGTTGTTTTACAAAATCGCACAAACAGGCGATTTCAGTTCTTCACTCGCCCAAGTAGCCGAGATCCGAAACGCGATGCTGAAAACAGCATTGCAACACATACTATTCTAACGGTATTTTTTTGATTGTCAACTGCTAATACGACAAAAATGGTCGTATTACTTCAAGATTGCCTTGCTTTGTAGAAATTTTGGATGATGCTCTGCTCGACCTTCGTAATTCCTTGGCAGTTGAACAGATTTTTATTGCTAACGATTAACTTCAAACACTGAAATCCATGTAATAGGTTTCATCGTTGATTTTTGTGAATGTTACATCCGTTCGCCCATAATTTTTCAAATCCATTAGCTGGACGAACGCTCCATCTTCAACCCCAATACGCCTTCGAAAATATTTTCCGATTATGCTGTTGTTATCTGGAGATTGAAGTGCTTTTCTATTATCTTGCGCTCTATGAAAAATAAAGCTTTGCCCATCATCTGTCAGTACGGCAAATCGAGTTTTTAATGGAAAAAAATTGGTGCTGTTGACTGGGGAGTGAATAGGTATATATGCTTGATTTGGCTCCCTTCCTAGGCGTTGTCCCCAGTTCAAGCCTCCTCTTTGATGAATCTTGCCCGACTTGGTGAGTAAAGATAGTTGGACTGTTTTATCATTTTTGTCTAGTTGGTTCAATCGAGTTGGTTCTTTAAAAATGTCCATTGAATTGATTGATGGATCATTGCAATCTTTCGAGACTTTGTAGAATTTTTGATAAAAACTATAGGATTTTTTCGGATCTGTTTCATTGAGGACTTCAATTTGTGACGACTTAAATCCAGTTAGGGTGTAGTTTGCAGACCCAGAAAAAGCAACGAGTGGTTTGCTTTCTTTCAACCATACATAAACCTTGGCATGAACTGGCCTGTTCTGTAAAATGTATCGACAAGAAAGTTGGCATTTGGACTGCTTGTCGCAGGCCAATTTAACCATTTCAAGGTGTTGAGCTTTTTCAACGCCGTCTTTCTTCACCATGCCAACGATCACATTTATACTTGCCTGAATTCCTTTCTCAGCAAGACTACGAATGTGTTCTTGGGCCATGGTTGCTGTGGCATAGCCGCTAATCAAGCAAAGTGAATCTGCGCCTTGGTCTCGCGCTGGTTCAACCAATGCTTTTTCAAACAACTTATTGATTTGCATGTAAAGGAGGGATATTGTATTCAAGAAGGGTTTCAAGCACTGCCTGAAAAATTATCCTTGCTCCGTCGGGCGGGACCGCCATTCCAATTTGCTTCCGTACTGATTCTTTGCTACCAGAGAATATAAAATCATCGCTGAATGTCTGAAGCCTTGCTCTTTCCCGATTTGTCAACGCACGCGGTTCATCCCAATGGTAAACGTGTGTGCCTCCTCCACCGGAACCCGTTACTGTATAGGCTGGCTGGTCTGGTTTGAGCCTTTTGTAAATTTGACTGATTTTTGCATTGCTTTTCAGATTGAGTTTCAGGTGGTTCGGCAAATCTGCAGTAAATGCGTTTTCACCAGGTTTAATGTGGCGCAATCGTTCTACAACCGAGGGGGCTTGCTTTGTTCGTTCATTGTTCGGAGCATCGTCAGGTATATTGGCCAATGCTTCTCTGCACGTTTTCGCCTTGGTTCCTGCTTTTGGAAGAGGATGTTGGAACTCCACGTGCAGATCTGTTCGAAATCCAACAAAAATTAATCTATGTCTCGTTTGGGGTATTCCGTACTCTTCAAATTTGTACTTTTGACAATTAACATTATAGCCGGCATCTGTCAGTGAATCGAAAATTTCTTTGTAGTCTTTTTTCTGTCCGCTAGATGCCAAGCCTCCTACGTTTTCAGCAACAAAAAAACTTGGTTTCAGTTCCTTCAATGCTTTCACACCATAGTGGTACAGCATTCCGTTTCTACCTGAAATACCTTTTCTGTCGCCTACCACACTGAAGTCGTTGCAGGGGAATCCAAATACAAGCCCATCTATTGAAGGCAAAGTTTGAAAGTCCAAATCCTGCACTCTGCACCTGAAAACTCCACCTTTTGGAATAGAGATATTTTGTTGCAAAGTATTGCATGCATCCTCATTGACATCATTTACCCAGATATGTCTGAAGCCACTGTTTACCGACCTTGCATCATGCGCGCCAATCACTAGGCCACCAGCGCCGGAGAATAACTCCCCAATACAATAAAAATTCTTGTGGTTTCTTGTACCTAGTTTGGTCGGTAAATCTGCGTCGCGAACAACTTGCATACTGACTCTTGCAAAGGTTAATTACTTTTTGATATTGGAAAGTTTACAAATTATACACTAACAATATACTTTTTGAAGGTAACATTGCTGATTTGCTGGAGTTGATTGCAGTATGAAAACAGCTTGGCCGGCGATACAGGAGCTTTGTCCGATGATTTCCGTGCTACCAGCTGAGTGAATACGTCAAGACTTGTTTCTAATGAAAGCAACAGGCACACCAGACTATGAGGACGCCGATAAGCAGTTCATGAGGCATAGGGTAGAAAATCGGTAAAAATAGTTGAAACAGGTGCTTCAAACCCAAAAAACAGATTCTTGAGGCGGGTAAAATTTGCCGTGAAAAACCCGGTAGGTTTGGACGCGTAAAACCTTTGCAACCTGATATTCGCAAAAAAATCAAATTTGATTTGAGGATGAATTAGTCGGCCATGAAAAACCCATTTTGGGTTGTACAACGATTTGATTTGATTGAAGAATCAATTCAAGAAAGTGCGAAAAAGCAAGCATGAAATTGCAAGGAATTGTATAATCACTGCTTGATTTCTTGCAATATCCAGGAGAAAAAATGACCCCGCACAAGCCCAAGTCGCTGCATCAAAGTGAAATGTTTCGCATTGCCCTGGACTACGCCTGTCGGCCTGACCATCCGCTGGTAAAGCTGGCCGAGCAGATTCCTTGGGAAATGTTCGAGAATCATTTCGGAGAACTGTATTGCCCGGACAATGGTCGTCCCGGTCTTCCGATACGAATGATGGTGGGTCTGCTGCTGCTCAAGCATACCCGCGGCTTGTCGGATGAAGAAATTGTTGAATGGTGGCTGGACAGTCCGTATGCGCAGTATTTTTGCGGTGAAACGCATTTTCAGCAGGAGTCGCAGCTGGATACGAGCAGTCTGTCCCGGTTTCGCCACCGGATCGGCGAATCGGGATGCGAGCTGATCTTGAAGTCGACGGTGACCGCTGGAATGGCGACCGGTGCGTTGAAGAAAAGCGACTTGAAGCGTGTGACGGTGGATACCACGGTGCAGGAAAAGGCGGTGACGTATCCGACCGATGCGAAATTGCTGAATCGGGTACGCGAGCGTTTGGTGAAGAAAGCACGTGCCGCGGGTTTGAAACTTCGCCAAAGCTATGTGCGAGTGGGTCCGAAGCGACTTTTCAAGGTGAATCGCTATGCGCATGCGCGTCAAATGAAGCGGATGAAGGGGGAGGTGAAGAAATTGCGCACGATTTTGGGTCGTGTGGCGCGTGATGTGGAGAGAAAGATCGACCAGATTGCGAATCCTTGTGTTCAGCAGTTGGCGGAATCGCATCTGGAGTCGGAGCTGGAGCTGGCCAAACGTGTGATGACACAAGAGAGAACCAGCAAGAACAAGGTGTACAGTGCACATGCACCGGAGGTGGAGTGCATCAGCAAGGGCAAGGTTCACAAGCGCTACGAATTCGGTGTGAAAGTGGGGATTGCGGTGACCAATCGAAGCAATTTCGTGCTGGGCGGTCGGGCGTTTCCGGGCAATCCGTATGATGGTCATACGCTGTCGGCCCAGCTTGACCAGGTTGAGCGTATTACTGGAACCAAGCCGGAACAAGTGTTCGTGGACCGTGGCTATCGCGGTCACGGCGTGACGGATTCACAGGTTTTCATTTCCGGTCAAAAGCGCGGCGTGAATGCACAGCTGAAGCGTCTGCTCAAGCGACGGCAAGCGATTGAGCCGGTGATCGGGCACCTCAAGAACGACGGACTGATGGGGCGGAATTACCTGAAAGGCACCGAAGGCGACCAGATGAATGCGATGCTGAGTTGTGCGGGGCACAACATGCGCATAATCCTGAAGAAAATCAGGATTATTTGTGCCGATTTTTTGCGGCGACTATTTTCTTGCTTCGGGCTGGAAAAAACAATGTCGTTTCTCGCTTTCCAGAGATATTGCCAATCTGCCTGAAAACTCCCTGAAACAGGGTTTTTCAGGGCCGACGAATTAGAGTGGCTTCACAACCTAAACTTGATCCAGAGCCTGCTTCAGGTCCGCAATCAGGTCATCTGCGCTTTCGATTCCAATAGATAGTCGTACGAGTTGAATCGGAACTTGACTGTTTGGTCCCTCAACTGTTCTTCGATGTTCGATCAGGCTTTCAACACCGCCAAGCGACGTTGCGCGCATAAATATTTTCACGCATGATGTGAGTTTCTTGGCCGCCTCTGCACCGCCTTTCAGACAAACAGACATCATTCCGCCGTATCCATTCCGCATTTGCTTCTTGGCAACTGCGTGGGTTGAATGGCTTGGCAGACCGGGATACATGACCGTCTCAATCTTGTCGTGTTGCTCCAGAAATTGAGCAATTTTCATGGCATTCTCCGAGGCTCTTTCAAATCGTAGTGCCAGTGTCCGCATGCCACGAAGCAGTAGCCAGGCATCAAAAGAACCCAAGATACTTCCGGTTAATCGGCGAATCGTTTCAATTTCTTCCCAGCGTTTCGTGACTTCACGCGTTACCAGTAGCCCGGCATTCAGGTCGCTGTGACCGTTCAGATATTTTGTAGCCGAGTGAAACACTATGTCCGCTCCATAATCCAATGCGCGAGTTGTCACTGGCGGAGCGATTGTGCAGTCAACAACCAGAATGGCTCCGGCTTCATGTGCAAGCTCGGCAGCCTTTTCAATGTCAATCACATCGAAAGAGGGATTTACGGGAGATTCAATCCAAACTACAGATGGGGCTCCAAACTCCAGCGCGCTAGCCAGCTCGGTAAGGTCTTTGGGGTCGAACAAAGTCAAATTGATGTATCTTTTATCCGAAATGAAGTGAAGCCAGTCTTGCGCACCGTGATACATGATTGATGGTGCAATGATATGCTCGCCACTACAGACTGTATCAAACACTGCTGCGGCCGCGGCCAGCCCGGATGAAAAAAGTTTTGCTCGCTTTCCATTTTCAAGTTCACAAGCCAACAGTTCAACCTGATCATGTGTCGGATTCTGATAGCGTCCATAAACGTAATTTCCCACCAGCTCGAGATTTTCATCGCGGGCAAATGTTACAGACGGGTCAATCGGCGGAACAATGCCGCCGCTTGATGGATTCAGGTAATGGCCGGCTTGGGCCAGTCGGGTTTTCAAATCTGACATTTCAATCGTATCAGGCGGCAAATGAAGTTTCAACCAGTCCTACCAAGTCCCAAGGCTTGTGCAACAGAAAATCCGGCTGGGCTTTCTGTAGTCTTTTC
Organism: Arenicellales bacterium; assembly: GCA_965200765.1. Classification (GTDB taxonomy): domain Bacteria; phylum Pseudomonadota; class Gammaproteobacteria; order Arenicellales; family JAJDZL01. The sequence continues at coordinate 2,575,433 of OZ241380.1, read as the reverse complement.
ACGCCGTGCCAACCCCACGCCACCCCGACAGTTTTCACTCCGGCAATCTTTCCTTCAATAATGTCGCTTACCGTATCGCCGATCATCCAGGTGTCTTCGGCCTGTGAATTGTTGGACGCGATGATTCTGGTAATTCTTTCATTTTTGCGACCCGGTGTGTCGCCACCGGCGATGTCTTTGATTACAGACCGGAGGTTGTTGTGGTCCAAAACTGCAGAGATGATTCGATTGGGCGAGGCAGAAACAATTCCCAGGTCTCCGCAACATGCGAGTCGCTGAATGACCTCGGACATATCGGGGAACAATTTGATCTCGTGTATTTTTCGTTCCAGATCATGGTCGATTTCTTCAACGAACGGAATGGTGTGTCGTTCGTCAACACCGGCAACTCTGGCAATTTCCGGAATGGACATGCGCTGGATACTGCACAAGTCGTGGTCCGTAAAATTTTCCGGATAGCCGAGTTTTCGGCATGCCGCATTTACTGCTTGAACAAACAGTTGAAGCGAATCGACAATCACCCCGTCAAAGTCGAATAGTATCGTTGGACGGCCATCAGCATTGAAGTTTGACATTTGTGTATACAATAAATCCTTTATGAATCAGTGCAACAAAACGATAAAATTTGATGAAATCTTCGGCTTGCCCTGAACTACGTTAACAAGCTAGTCGGTTCTGTAACTCAGTGGAGAATTTGGAGTCCGGGAAAGAACGAAGCATTCAAACTGGTGACATTTTAACCTTATGCAAATCCTTCATCGTTTTAAATATTATTCGTAATTTGGCCCAATCGAAATGAACGGCAATTTTTACCATGCGTTGCAGGAGCAGATGCATCAGCACCCCGATAATGTATTTCTGGATTCATTGGATGGGCACCCAATTTCTTACGGAGAAGCCAACGAGTTGTCTGCAAGACTGGCGAACCAGCTCGTGGATCTTGGCATGAAGCCTGGCGATCGCTTGTGTGCGCAGGTTCACAAATCCACAGCGGTTGTAATCCTGTACTTGGCGTGTTTACGTGCCGGCATTCTCTATCTGCCGCTGAACACTGCTTATACGTTAATCGAGTTGAAGTATTTTCTGGAAGACGCGGAACCGACCGTTGTAGTCTGCGATCCCGACAGATATGACGAAGTGAAAATACTTGGAAACGAGTGTGGTGTGAAAGTAGTACTGACGCTTGGTCGCGACGGAACAGGCACGCTGAACCATCAACTTGAAAGTCACTCCTTGCAACACACTGTCGTCTTTAGACAGGACAGTGACACAGCGTTGCTGATCTACACTTCGGGGACGACCGGCAAACCCAAAGGGGCCAAGATTACTCATGGCAATATTCAGACCAATGCACGAGTTTTGAACGAGTTATGGGAATGGCGGGAGGAAGATGTTATTCTGCATGTGCTTCCTCTGTTCCACGTGCATGGACTGTTCAATGCATTGCACGTGCCAATGCTGAAGGCATCCAGGGTGATCTTCAGAAAAGTATTTTCTGTGGATGAAACAATTGAGTTGATTCCTCGTGCTTCGATTCTCATGGCGGTGCCGACCATCTATTCCAGACTGGCCGCGCATGAAGGTTTGAACAAGCAGCTATGCAAGGACTTCAGAGTATTTATTTCCGGTTCGGCACCCTTGTTGCCCCGGACATTTGACGAGTTCGAGAAGAAAACCGGACACAGAATTCTGGAACGCTATGGAATGACCGAAGCCGCCATGATTACCTCCAACCCGTTGCGCGGAGAAAGAATATCGGGTACGGTCGGCAAGGCACTGGCATCAGTCAGTCTTCGGGTTTGCGATGCCGACAGCAACAGATTGCCAAACGGGGAGATTGGCGTGTTGGAAATCAAAGGACCAAATGTATTCAATGGTTACTGGCGTAACGAGAAAGCAACCAGAAAAGCATTTCGCGAAGATGGCTACTTTATTTCGGGAGATTTGGCGACAATTGACAACAACGGGATTGTGACGATTGTCGGTCGCGATTCAGATTTGATTATTTCTGCCGGTTTCAACATCTACCCGGCAGAAGTCGAACAGCAATTGAATCAGATTCCAGGGGTGAAAGAATCTGCAGTATTTGGTGTGTCTCACCATGATTTGGGTGAAGGGGTGGTCGCAGTCATTGTTCCAGAGCAGTCGGCAGATTTGACGGAAGAAGGAATTGTGGATGCGCTCAAGGGAAATTTGTCTTCATTCAAGCATCCGAGATCTGTGTTTTTTGTAGCTGAACTACCCACCAATGCGATGGGCAAGGTAGAAAAAAAGAAATTGCGAGAAAATTACAGACATTTGTTTGATACTTGACAAAAATTTCAATTTGAAGGCAGTGGAAGAACGGTACATTAATTTGCCGGGCTAGCGCGCCGAATACAACTGCATACCGGTAACGGAAAACAGGCAAATTTCAAGCAATTACAATCGGTTTTGCTGTATGGTATGAAGAAAATCGTATTATGGAGTTTATATGGAGCAAGCAAAAGAAGCATTTAGTATACAAGCGAAATCACTGATCTGGATTTTGGTGGCGATCGCCTTGATCGGGTGGGTTGCGTACATTTTTGAACTACGCGACGATCGTAATTCTGCTGTGGAAGTAACAGCTCCGCAATCGTCAGCGAGCGGGGTGGCCGTCCAGCCATCGGCATCGGGTTCTGAATTTGAGCAGAAAGAAGATGTCGAGAGTCGTTTGGAGAATTTGAAATGGGAAAATGAACAACTTCTGGCAGATCTCAATCGCACCATGGAGGAGTTGACTTATTTTCGAGATATTGCCACGGAATTGCAATCTCAGCCAGGCGGCGAGTCAGACATTCAGATAAACTTGCTGACCCAAAAAATCGATAATCTTGATGCTCAGCTAGTAAAGATACTTGACGAACTTGCAGTATTGGGTAAATCCAGCAATAGAAGCAATCAGGCGGGTGCAAATGAGCAATCAGCCGACGCTGAAACAGCACAGGTCAGTCAGGCAGAGTCAATTCTGGAACTCAATGACATGCTGGAAAAATCTGCAAGTTCGCTGGCCTTGGTTCAAGGCGTATACCTGGATTATCTAGAGAATGTGGGCTCTGCCGAGCAGGGCCAGTCCCTTGGTACATCCGCAGGTGCCACTCCGAGTACAGAAAATCAGCACCCCCGACTGAGAAGGCAGATCGAAAGATTGCACAGCAATGTAAATTTTGCATTGGCCGAATTGTCTGCTTTGCGAGCGGCAAGTGAAGGTAGCAACGAAAAACTTGACGAATCGTCTACTCAGCAAATGATGCAGTCTGCGTTGCCAGGTGAGCAGATCGTTCGTTCCAACGTGATTCAGCCATTGGTTGATCGCACGGCCAATACACTCGCAAATCTACAGCGGGAATATATGAACCTGCTTGACCAGTCAGATTTGGGATTGCAAGTGCATGCTACTGATGCGGCAGTTCATGCTACCGAGAATCGGAACAGACAACTACAGACTGAACTTGAGAGTTCATTCGCAATGTCGCCAACAACTCAAGACAGGGAAAATTTGAGTGTTGATCTGGAGAGTGCGCTGGCAGAACTTGAAGCCATCAGAGCGCTGAACATCGCATTGAAGGAGCAAATTGATAGCGATTCAGGCCAAGCTCTTGAACGGTCTGAACTGAATCGAAAAACACTCCGGGAAATCAACTTGGTGTTGAAGGACGATCTCGAAAGTACGCAACAGGAATTAACCGCAATGCGTGCGCTTTATGATCAGTTGCAAGATCAATTTGAGCAAGCGAAAGTACTGCTCGCAAAGACCAATCAATCGGATGGTGAATCCGGCAGCTCAAACGCAATCGTTGAACGGGAAGAAATGCTGGAACAAATGAAAGATTTGATCGCGCGCATCGAATTCACACAACAGGAGCTGGGCAAATTTCAAAATACCGGATTTCAGATCTTTTATCTGAAAACTCGTCTGAAATACGCGAGTGACCATTTGCGCCGGTTGAGAAAACTTCAACGAGAGACTGAAAGTGAAAATAGCCTGCTGGTGAAAGCTGTCGAATCTGTCAAGGAAGAACTGCAAGGCGTGGTTGCCGCCCGCGACATATCTGTTGAAACGAAGGAAAGCGGCTTGGCGATCATTACACTCCAGTCCGATATTTTGTTTGACTCGGGTTCAGTCGAATTGTCTGCAAACGGCGAGACAACATTACGAGTGCTGAATGAAAAGATCAAAAAATATCCGGAACGCATTGTGAGTTTGGAGGGACATACAGACAACGTTCCAATTTCAGAACGTTTGCTTGATATTTATCCATCCAACTGGGAACTTTCAAGTGCACGCGCCGCGTCGGCTGCAAAATTCATGATTGCCGAAGGCATAGATATTAACCGAATCAGAATTGTTGGCCATAGCGACATGGTGCCAGTTGCGTCCAATGAAACAGAGGAAGGCAGAGAACGAAACAGGCGCTTGGAAATTCGACTCTATCCCAAGCTGGAAGATGTGAAATCAAGTTAAGTCCGAGGTACGGGCGATTAAAACAAGCGATGTTCAGTATCAGACGGAAGCACTTGAACACTTCCAGGCGGTGGACCCGAAGCTGTATCAGCTAATCGGTGAAATTGGAGAGTTTCGACTCAGGAGAAGTTCACAGTTCACTCCATTTCAGGAGTTGCTGAGGTCCATTGTCTATCAGCAACTGTCAGGCAAGGCGGCCGCCTCGATTTTTGGTCGATTGCGCGCGTTGTATGCAAAAAGGGGCTATCCAAGTGCAAGAAATATTCTGGATACACCTGAAGCTGATTTGCGCGCCTGCGGCTTGTCCAGGACAAAAATCAAATCTGTCAAAGACCTGGCGCAAAAGACGAACGCCCGCCGTTTGCCGTCGGTTCGCAAAATCCAGACATTGACTGACGCAGAATTAATTGAAAATTTCACCACAGTGTTTGGCATAGGCCAGTGGACGGTCGAGATGCTGATGATTTTCAACCTGGAGCGGCCGGATGTATTGCCTGCAAGCGACTTGGGCATTCGGCGCGGCTTTATGGTGACTTACGGCTTGGATGAAATGCCTCAACCTGCAGAAATTTTGCGCTACGGCGAGCAATGGAAGCCTTATCGGACCATGGCAAGCTGGTATCTGTGGCGCGCCGCAGACCGCGCCACAAACCGAGATCAGAATCCAGGAACGTAGAATCCGCTTACTGACGATTGATGCCGTCAATCAGTTCGTCAGCGAATTCACTGGTTGAAACAGTTTCGGCATTGTCCATCAATCGCGCAAAGTCGTAGGTGACCCGGCCCTTGCGAATTACATTTGGATAAACATCATAGATGAGATGAGCTGCCTCTTTCCAGCCCAGGTATTCAAACATCATGACACCGGAAAGCAGTAGCGAAGAAGGATTGACCTTGTCTTGGCCTGCATATTTCGGTGCAGTACCATGCGTTGCTTCAAATACTGCGATATGGTCAGCAATATTGGCACCGGGCGCAATACCGATCCCGCCGACTTCGGCAGCCACCGCATCCGACAAGTAATCGCCGTTCAGGTTGGTTGTCGCCAAAACATCGAACTCTGCTGGCCGGAGTTGGAGCAACTGAAAGGTAATGTCGGCGATTCGGTCATTGACAACGATCTTTCCTTCAGGACCTTCGCCATCATACTCGTCCCAGACTTCATCTTCCGCGATAGTTTGTTCCGGAAATTCATCGCGGGCCAATTCATACCCCCAGGCACGAAACGCGCCTTCGGTGTATTTCATAATATTGCCCTTGTGTACCAGCGTAACGCTTTTGCGATTGTTGTTGATAGCGTACTGGATAGCTTTTCGGACCAATCGTTTGGTACGAACTTCGCTGACGGGCTTCAGTCCGAGTCCGGCACCTGGTTCAAAATCTACATTCAACTCTTTGCGCAGAAACTTTGCCAGTTTTTCGTTTTCTGCTGTTCCGCTGGCAAATTCGATTCCGGAGTAAACGTCTTCAGTGTTTTCCCTGAAGATCACCACATCAACTTCTTCGGGTTTTCGAAGCGGCGACGGTACGCCTTCAAAATATCGAACCGGTCGAACACAGGCATACAGGTCCAGTGCCTGACGAAGTGATACGTTCAGGGAACGAAAGCCGCCGCCAACCGGGGTCGACAAGGGACCCTTGACTGCGACAGTCAGGTCGGTGATGACATCCAGAGTCTCTTGGGGGAAGTAATCGCCGTCAAAGAGCTTGCCGGCTTTTTCGCCCATGAACAGTTCGCACCAGTGGATCTTTCGTGATCCACCGTACGCCTTTTCTACGGCTGCATCCCAGACACGCAGACTGGCTCGAGTAATATCCGGACCAATGCCATCTCCTTCCACATACCCGATAATCGGGTCGTCAGGAACTTTCAGCTGATCGTTTTCAACAGTGATCTTGGTACCTGATTCCGGAATTTTTGTGTGCCTAAGCATTGCGCGTGCTCCCTGTTTGTGATTGCAAATTCAATTGTTGGTAATACTCGAACGGAATAAATTTCAAAGCCCAATATTCTACTAACGAACGGTCAGAAATTCTAATCTGCTACAGGTGATTTCAAACAACTATTTGATTTTATTGAATGCAGAAAGACGAATACTGGTAGATACACAGTAATGGTTGCAAGCAAACTGTTGCAGAAATCAAGCCAGTTGTGTTTGACTCGAAACAGCATCAATGATTGAATTGTGACGAAACGTCAGAATACGTGGAGCAATTTCAATAAGTGATTCAAATTATGGACACTGTCTGCCAGAATCAAGCCCTTGGCGGTGGATTTACGAACACTTTGAATCGCCACAGTTCAGACAAGTCATGCATCCGTCCAAAAACACTTTTGCTCTTGCACTGCACACGACACACAACTCTGCGCCGGTCGGGAAACCATCCTCGTTATGAGCAGTCATCTGCTCATTATGCCGTTCAAACTCCTCTCTTTTTTTCTGCAAATATTCTTTCGTCGCTTCCGGTATCGGTTCATCAACGATCATTCCGATCTCTTTCATGTGAATTTCAATCACCGAACCGATTTCAGCAACCAGCGACGGCATGTATATGCCGCGATTGAAGTAGCCACCGCGCGGGTCAAATACGGCGCGCAGTTCTTCAACCAAAAAAGTGATATCTCCGCCCTTTCGAAATATCGCTGACAAGATTCGAGTCAGTGCAACAGTCCACTGAAAGTTGTCCATGTTCTTGGAGTTGATGAATATTTCAAATGGTCGTCGACGCTCGTACGGAGTATCCGGATTCAAAACGATATCGTTGATCGTCACATACAGTGCATGCTCCGAAAGCGGTGTCTTGATCTTGTAAGTACTGCCGATAAGTTTCTCCGGACGCTCGACACGTTCGTGCATCTGGATAATCTTGACGTTATCACCCTCATCCCGAATCAAACTATTGGCAGTATCAGCGGTTGTCTCCTGGGCTTTCGGCTTGACCGATTCTTTGAGAACCTTGTAGTCAACAATGGTCTTGTCAATCTTTACAGGCATTTTTCAACTCCCTAAAATTTTCCGTAATAGCCTTCTTTCAAGGCATCATACAAGTTTGCAGCAGTGTGTGTTTCGCCGTCGTATTCAACCTCGTCGTTTCCCTGCAGTTTGATCACACTTCCATCGTCCAGCTTGAACTGGTAAGTGGTATCGGCCAAATCCGAATCGCGGACCAACACACCTTGGAAAACCTCCGGATTGAATCTGAAAGTGGTACAACCCTTCAAGCCGCTGTCGTAGGCATCCATATAGATTTCCTTGAACTGCTCAAATTGATAGTCTGTTGGAACATTGGCTGTTTTGGAAATCGAAGAATCGACCCATTTCTGTGCGGCCGACTGGATGGCGACATGCTCCCGCGGCGTGATGTCATCAGTCGTCACGAAGTATTCCGGCAATTTCTTCTTGCCATTTTTCTTGCCACTGGCAGTTGCATCGACAAACTCGCGGTAGGCAAGCAACTCGTAAGAGTAAACTTTCATGCTCTCTTTGGTTTTTTTGCCTTCGCGTATGACATTGCGGGTGTATTCATGTGCAAAAGAAGGTTCAATTCCATTGCTGGCATTGTTGCCAAGCGAAAGACTGATTGTTCCGGTGGGGGCGATTGAAGTGTGGTGCGTGAAGCGGGAACCATGTTTGATGACTGATTTTCTGATTTTTTCAGGCATCATTTGCATGTATCGGCTGTATTTGCCCAGAAGCACCTTGCCTTTTATTTTATCGCCGATTTCAATGCCGTCGGCTTGCATTTCCGGGCGTTGCATCATCATTCGGTGAGTTACTTCAAATTCTTCCTCCATAATTGGAGCAGGGCCTTTTTCCTTGGCCAGTTCTATGCCGGTTTCCCACCCGACCAGTGCCATTTCCTTTGCAACCTGTTCGGTGAATTCAACGGATTTGGCTGAGCCATAGCGAATTTGCATCATCGTCAAGGCTGAGCCCAGTCCCAGAAAACCCATGCCGTGCCGACGTTTTCGCCTGATTTCGTTTTCCTGTTCCGTCAGCGGCAATCCATTGATCTCCACAACGTTGTCCAGCATGCGAGTAAAGATTGCTACTACTTCCCGAAAACGGGCCCAATCAAAAAGTACATCCTTGTGAAATGGATTTTCCACGAAATGAGTGAGATTTACCGAACCGAGCAAACAGCTGCCATAAGGGGGTAGCGGTTGCTCGCCGCAGGGATTGGTTGCCCTGATTTCTTCGCAGAACCAGTTGTTGTTCATTTCATTGACCCGGTCAATCAGGATAAAGCCTGGTTCCGCATAATCGTAGGTCAAACTCATAATGGCGTTCCACAGTCGTCGCGCCGGTATGGTTTTGTAGATTCTGACGGCGGTTTGGCCCAAGTCATTTTGTGTATGCTCAGGACTGACGTCGGGCCAATATTCCCATTTGATTTGGTAGTCCGGGTCATCTATTTCCGCCGACGCCGCAGGAAATACGAGATTCCAGTCTTCGTCTTTCTTGACAGCATTCACGAATTCGTTGGTAATGAGACAGGACAGGTTGAACTGGCGTAGTCTGCCATCCTCTTTTTTGGCGCGAATAAATTCCAGAATATCGGGATGCGAAACGTCGAATACTCCCATTTGAGCGCCGCGACGTCCTCCTGCTGACGAGACAGTGAAACACATGGCATCAAAAATGTCCATGAACGACAGGGGACCCGAGGTGTACGCACCGGCCCCGTTGACAAATGCGCCGCGCGGGCGCAAAGTCGAAAATTCGTAGCCGATTCCACAACCTGCCTTGAGTGTGAGCCCCGCTTCATGCACGGCTTTCAAAATACCATCCATTGAATCAGGGATGGTACTGGAGACAGTGCAGTTGATGGTACTGGTGGCAGGTTTGTAGTCGGATGCACCGGCGTTGGAGATAATACGACCGGCCGGTATGGCACCGTTTTGCAGTGCCCAGTGCATGCGGTCGAACCAATAATTACGTGTTTCCGGTGACTCAACTTCAGCCAATGCTGCCGCGACTCGCGCGTAGGAATTATCCAGATTTGCATCAACCACTTGGCCCGACTTGGATTTCAGGCGATATTTCTTGTCCCAGGTATCATATGAAGCATCTTGCAACCCCAAAATACTTGGTGTTTCCGGTACTAGTTTCCGGTTTGTCTGTGCTGACATTACTCCTGCTATTGATTTATGTTGCTTGCGTGTTAGATTTTATGAATATCCTCTATATCTGCGATAGATTGAGACAGAATTATCAATTATACCTATATATAGTACAGAATTGCCAATCAATCAACGAAAACTGAATTTCGACTTGTTCTGTCCATCCGCGCAAAAAAATAATTATAAATCTGAACAAATTTTGAAGTTGCTATAGATTTGTTTGGGAATTATATACATTGATAACCAATGCAATCTTTTTGACCGGCAAGATGTCCGATGACATCCTGATATTTCAACTCTCCCCGGTCACCAACCCTCCCGGTCAGTGCGCCAGTCAGACCGGCGCGGAGAATATTCTTGCTGGCGTTCACGTCGCGATCCTCTTCATGACCGCAAGCTGAACACCGGAACACCCTGTATTCCTTCGGGTTATGCTTTTCAATAATGAAGCACTTCGAACACGTCCTGGAAGTGTACTGGGGTTTCACTGTCTTCACATCACCGCCGGCGGCTTCGCACTTGTAAAGTAGCATGTTGACAAGCATCCCCCAATTCTGTTCCAGTATGCGTCTGTTCAAATCCTTCTTCCCTTTTCCCTTCTCCGTCATATTCTTGATCGGCAAATCCTCCATGATGAATTGACTGCTGACATTCTGTACCAGCCAACTCGTCAATTCATGCAACTCGCCGCGCGTTTGCTCCGCCAACCTCTGACTTTCTTTCGCAAGCAGCAGTCTGCTGTTCCTGTACCCCAAGGAATCTTTCGTTTTCCTTGCCAGCCCCCTTTGCAATCGCTTCTTTCTGCCAAGATCCAATTTCCGTCCCGGTATCTGAATGCTGTTCAATCCATCCGTCAGCGACACCAGATAGTACACACCCAGATCGATTCCAACCGCACCGCGATTGTCCACAATCTTCTCATGCACCGGCAATTCGCAGATCAATTGAACTTTAACCCGTCTGGCAGTCTTCACTATCCTCGCAAGCTTCACCACTCCATTGATCTGGCCTTTGAATCGAAACTTCCCGATACCCTTGACTGAAACACTGTTCCACTTCTCGCCAATCTTCAATCCGCTTGCATCCACATCGAACGATCTCACCTTGCGTCGGCCCGACTTGAATTTCGGATAACCGCCTTTCTCTCCCTTCTTCCTGCGTCTGATGAAACTGCCGAAGGCCTTGGACAACCGGTCCAAAACCGTTCTTTGCGATCTTGCACTGTATCTGCCGAACCATTCCTCTACCCCCCGTCTGGCAGTCAGGCACTTGCATTGATCAAAATACGACAGGCACTTCCCCGACGCTTCGTATACATGGATGCTTTCACCGAGACTATCGTTCCACAACTTCGTCAGCTGATTCAGAAAATCATTCAGACGTCGATGCACAGGCTCGGACACATACGCCCGATATCCATACACTCTGGTTATCGTTCCTTCACTCATCGCAACTGTATCAACAGAAATCACTTGGTTATCATTGTATATAATTCCCATTTGTTCAAGTTGTTGTCTGGTGACATTGGAGTAGCAAGAACGGGAACAAAGTGCAGGATGGTTGCAACGGGTACTGTTGCAAACGTGCAAACCTGTATTTCCTTCAGCACCTGCAACTGGTGCGATTCACCTTTCAGGCAGTCAAAGTACTTTTGAATATGGAACCACCTGCGCGAAGCGACGAAGGTCACGGGAACTTGGTTAACTGACCGCTTGTCTTTCGATCTGTCAAATTTTTGCTTTTCTCAGGCGAAGTGCATTGGAGATGACAGAAACACTGGATAAACTCATGGCACCGGCCGCGATGATGGGAGACAACAGAATACCTAGTGCCGGATACAGGATTCCGGCCGCAATCGGGATGCTGATGCCGTTATAAGCGAATGCCAGGAACAGATTTTGACGAATATTTTTCATGGTTCCTGCGGACAGGTTTCTGGCATGAACAATGCCTTTCAAATCGCCGTTGAGAATGGTGATGCCCGCGGATTGCACAGCAATATCAGAACCGGTGCTCATGGCGATGCCAACATCAGCCGCCGACAAAGCAACCGCGTCATTGATTCCGTCTCCGGCCATTGCTACGCAATGGCCGCGGGATTGAATTTCTGCTATGACTTTTGCTTTCTCGTCAGGCAGCAATCCTGCATGCACCTCGGATATATCCAGTTGAGCCGCGACAGCATGGGCCGTCTTGGCATTGTCACCGGTCAGCATTACGATTCCGAGTCCTTTACTTATGAGTTGGTCCAAGGCAGGTTTTGTGGATGCTTTGATTGAGTCGGAAACCGAGATGACTCCAGATGTGACATTGTCAATCGCAACAAAAACTACGGCTTTGCCTTGATCAAGCAGTCGTTCCGCGACCGGTTCACAGTGGTTCAGGTCGCACTTGTTCTTGCGCAGAAATTCTGCGTTGCCAATCAGCACGCTTCGACCATTGACTTCTCCTTTTACACCCATGCCTGCTATTGCTTCAAAGTGATTTACCTCTGGAATTTGGATACCGCGCGCTTGTGCTGCATTGACGATTGAAGATGCCAATGGATGTTCACTCGCTATTTCGACGGCCGCAGCAAGTTGCAACAGTTCTTCTTCGCGAACTGAACCGTTCGTTTCAATATCTGTTACCGCAGGTTTTCCTCTAGTAAGCGTTCCGGTTTTGTCAACCACAAGCGTATCCACGCTGGAGAACTGTTCCAAAGCTTGTGCATCTTTGACCAACACACCTGTTTGTGCTCCGCGACCGACTGCCACCATGATGGACATGGGTGTTGCCAGGCCAAGTGCGCAAGGACATGCTATGATCAGTACCGACACTGCAACAAGTACCGCGAAAGCCAATACGGGCGGCGGTCCCCAAATCAGCCACAGCAGAAAAGCCAATATTGAGATGGCGATCACCAGTGGAACAAACCAGGCGGACACCTTGTCTGCCAGCCGTTGCGACGGTGCCCGACTTCGTTGCGCTTCTGCGACCATACGAACCACTTGGGACAATGTTGATTGATCGTGTTTATGTTCCACTCTGAAGATCAATGTGCCGTTGCCATTCATAGTTCCGCTTTTTACCGGGTCCCCGGTACTTTTGCTGACTGGCATGGATTCGCCAGTCAGCCATGATTCATCAACGCCGGATTCACCGGATTCGACTACACCGTCCAAGGGTATGCTCTCGCCGGGACGGACTTGCACGAGATCGCCGATATCAACAGATTCCAGAAGCACTTCGTGATAATTTCCGTGACACAACTTACGTGCTTTCTTCGGCATGAGATCAAGCAAGCCCTTGATTGCACTCCCGGTGCGCTCAAGAGCTTTTTGTTCCATGATTTGCCCCAGAAGCACAAGGACAACAATGCCTACAGTGGATTCAAAGTAAACGTTACTGAAATTTTCGTTCGCCTGAAATCCGGAGGAAAAAATTTCGGGGCAGATGACAGCACCGGCACTGAACAAGTAGGCCGCACTGGTGCCGGTTGCAATGAGCGTGAACATATTCAGCGAACGATTCTGCAATGAAGCCCAGCCGCGTTTCAGGAATGGCCACCCGCACCAGAAAAATATCGGCGTGGTCAAAACCAGTTGTAGCCAAGCTGATGCTCTTGGCGATACAAGCGTATCCAGCGAGAAACCGACATGTGGTGCCATTGCCAGGAAAATTACAGGTACGCCAAGGGCAACACCGCTCCAAAATCTTCGGGTGAAATCAATCAGTTCGTGGTTTGGTTCGTCTCCCTGTACGATCCCCATCGGTTCCAAAGCCATTCCGCAACTAGGGCAATCACCTGCTTGGTCGCGGACGATTTCCGGGTGCATGGGACACGTAAACTGAGGCGCAGAAGCTTCATCAAGGTTATGTTCGGCGGTACTCATTGCTAATTTCAATTCTTCCGGGCGCTGTTGCAAAAACCGTATGTTAGCATACCGATATTGGGGGCGTATCTGCAGAATTACAATTCTGCCTGCATCTAAACTGAATTAAAAAAGGCTTGAATCAGCACACGATCAACGACGGCTTGCAACGATCAGTCCGACAACTGAGGTTCACGGAATCGGCAATTGAAGCGGAACACAAACTCGTTCATCAAGTCCTGAAGGTATTGATGCGATACCCCGTAAAAGGTGCCTGACAGATGGATCTTGAAATCGCTGATGACAATATGAACTTTCAGAAGCTATTTGTTCACTTGTTCCGGCAGAGTGGCTTTGGATTCGTGCTAATACGGTTCGCCCAGAATCCGCAAGGCATGGAATGCGTCGATGCGAACTTCCGACTGCGGCAAGATTTGCCATGCGAATTCCCGAACAGGTGACGAATTTACCCGCTTCACAAGTCCATTGGTCCAGTAGACGCGGTCGCGATTCCTCATGGACTGGTGCAAAGTCCTCAACATTCGACAGGCGATTGACTGAGACACTTCTATCAACCTGGAAAGCTGTTGTGCCGAAATCTCGCCCTTGTCAGTGCCTGTCAAGCAGACTGCTACGAACCTTTTGGCAGTAGCAAGCGAGCAGGCCCGAAAACCGTCTCGTCTGTCGGCGAAACTTGCCAACCGCACTGGGCGTACTCCAGCAAATGACGGTGCTTCATTTGTCAGGACTTGTTGTGACCGCGCACTTCAGGCAGATGAATCTGTTTTTCCAGCGACTCGGGTTCAACTCTTTCAGACAAGCCGCCTGAGTCGAGTACTTCTGTGTTTTTTCAAAAAAATTTGGCAGGGTTTTGCTGCATTCGAAATTTTCTTGCCAGCAAACTCAACCAGGTCGTCAACGTTGTATTGCAATACAAACCTTTGCAATAGTGTGCCCAATGCAATCCAGTTTGGTGTTGCAAATGGAATAAATCAATCCTGAGCGAACGTTCATAATGGATTGATTTCACTGTGAATTTTCGATTGAGGGGGGGGGGGTGAAATTCATTCAATCAAGAATGAATTTTGCTTGCCCGGATGGTTTATAATAACGGACAGTTTCTTGGCTGTTCGTTGCCGGTCAAGTTCAGTATTTTGTTGCAAAAATAAATTCAGGCAGGAACCGATGAATTTGACATTGAACCTAGTTGAACCAATTGCTTGGCTTTGCAGTCGAAGGAGTTTTGCTGTATTGGCGCATAAAATAGCGAGGGGGGGGGGGGTATTCAGGAATACTTGCATATTCGAAAGCCCGGCCCGCCGACTCGCGCTTTCCCAGCACAGTTGCCTGTTCGCTACTGGCAGTGGCAATATCAGTATGCATGCTGTCTGATGCAAATGCAGAGGTTAATGGATTTCAAAGTCCGTATAGTGGAAGTAGTATTTTTGCAGACGAATTACATGGTGCGACGCTTGAGTTAGAAGATTTCCTCGTGGCGCCGGGACGTGGGTTTGCTAGTGATAGTCTCAGTAATATTCGGTTCAAAAGTGGTACCGCCCCAACTGGCCTCTCAGTTGCTAGTGCTTACCGTGACCTTGTCACTGACGAGCTTCATTTGACTTTTAGTTGCACTGGCAACTGCCTAACTGTCTCGTCGGATACATCAGTTACCATTGAGGTCAAAAACACTGGGTATCAAGGGGGTGACACTTTACCTGCTAACACGTGGTATGACGAAGGCTCCTTCACAATCAAGCCGACACCCAAAGCGCTGATCACAAGCACCCCTACCAACAGCAGGACGGTCACGGAGGCTGGTAGCACGTCGACGTTCACAGTGAGGCTGAGGAAGGCGCCGTCGGCCAATGTGACAGTCGCTGTTTCCAGTGGCGACTCCTCCGAGGGCAGTGTGTCGCCCAGCACGCTGACCTTCACGACCATGAACTGGAGCACTCCGCAGACGGTGACAGTAACGGGTGCCAGTGACAGTTTAAGCGACGGCAGCGTGAACTGGAATGTTGTGCTCAATCCGTCAAGCACTGACACCGGCTACAACGCCTTGTCCAACGTGAATGTGGCGATGACCACCACCGACGAGCCTGTCTTTTCAATCGACTCGCCGAGCGTTACGGAGGGCGACAGCGGCTCGGCGAACCTGGTGTTCACGGTGACGCTGAATCCGGCATCGTCGTCTCAGGTGACGGTGAACTACGCCCGCAGCGGCGGCACGGCGACGTCGGGAACCGACTTCACGGCGCTGGCCGCCAGCAACACGCTGACGTTTGCGGCGAACGAGACGAGCAAGACGATCACAGTGTCGGTTACGGGCGACACGACGGTGGAGGGCAACGAGACGGTGGTGATCACGCTGAGCAATGCGTCGTCGGGCACGGCGATTACGACGGCGAGCGGTACCGGCACGATCACGGATGACGACGAAGATCCGAAATTCTCGATCAACTCGCCGAGCGTGGGCGAAGGCGACAGCGGCTCGGTGAATCTGACGTTCACGGTTTCGCTGAATCCGGCGGGCGCGTCGCAACACACGGTCGACTATGCCCAGACGGGCGGCACGGCGACGTCGGGGACAGACTACATGGCGGTCACTGCCAATACGCTGACGTTTGCGGCGGGTACGACGACCCAGACGATCACGGTGTCGGTGAGGGGCGACACGGTGGATGAAGGGAACGAGACGGTGGTGATCACGCTGAGCAATGCGTCGTCGGGCACGGCGATTACGACGGCGACCGGCACGGGCACGATCACGGACGACGATCCGAATTTCTCGATCAACTCGCCGAGCGTGGCGGAAGGCGACAGCGGCTCGGTGAATCTGACGTTCACAGTGACGCTGAACGCGTCGAGCACGTCGCAGCACACGGTGAACTGGGCCGAAGGTACCGGCGGCACGGCGACGTCGGGGACCGACTACACGTCAATCGCAGGCGGCACGCTGACGTTTGCGGCAGGGACCACGAGCCGGACGATCACGGTATTGGTGACCGGCGACACGGTGGACGAAGGGAACGAGACGGTGGTGATCACGCTGAGCAATGCGTCGTCGGGCACGGCGATTGCGACGGCGAGCGGCACCGGCACGATCACGGACGACGACCCGAAATTCTCGATCAACTCGCCGAGCGTGGCAGAGGGCGACAGCAGCACGACGAACCTGGTGTTCACGGTGACACTGAGTGCGGCAAGCACGTCGAATTTGAGCGCGAACTTCGCAATTACGGGGGGTACGGCGACGTCGGGAACCGACTACACGTCGACTTCCGGCTGGATCACGATTACGGCGGGGCAGACGAGCGGGTCGATTACGGTGTCGGTGACCGGCGACACGGTGGATGAAGGGAACGAGACGGTAGTGATGACTTTGAGCAATCCGACGGCCGGCACCGGCATTTCGACGGCGACCGGCACCGGCACGATCATGGACGACGATCCGAAATTCTCGATCGACTCGCCAACGGTGACGGAAGGAGACAGCAGCTCGGTGAACCTGGTGTTCGCGGTGACGCTGAGCGCGTCGAGCACGTCGCAACTCACGGTGGGCTACGCCCAGACGGGCGGGACAGCGACGTCGGGGACCGACTACACGGCGGTCGCCGCCGGCACGCTGACGTTTGCGCCGGGGGTGACAAGCCGGACGATTGCGGTATCGGTGACGGGCGACACGGCGAACGAGGTGAACGAGACGGTGGTGCTCACGCTGAGCAATGCGACCTCCGGCGCAGGCATTGCGACGGCGATCGGCACGGGCACGATTATGGACAACGACACGCCTGGCTTTTCGATCAACTCGCCGAGCGCGACGGAGGGCGACAGCAGCACGACGAACCTGGTGTTCACGGTGACGCTGAGTCCGGCGCCGGCGGCTGCGGCGACGGTGAACTGGGCCGAAGGTACCGGGGGCACGGCGACGTCGGGTACCGACTACACAGCGATTACAGGCGGCACGCTGACGTTTTCTGCGGGGACGACGACCCAGACGATTACGGTGTCGGTATCGGGCGACACGACGCACGAGGCGGATGAGACGGTGGTGATCACGCTGAGCAATGCGTCGACGGGCACGAACATCTCGACGGCGACCGGCACCGGCACGATCACCAACGACGATTCGGGTCTTTCGATCGACTCGCCGAGCGTGACGGAGGGCGACAGCAACTCGGTGAACTTGGTGTTCACAGTAACGATGAGCCCGGCATCGTCGTCTCAGGTGACGGTGAACTACGCCCGCAGCGGCGGCACGGCGACGTCGGGAACCGACTTCACGGCGCTGGCCGCCAGCAACACGCTGACGTTTGCGGCGAACGAGACGAGCAAGACGATCACAGTGTCGGTGACGGGCGATACGGCGAACGAGGCGGACGAGACGGTGATCGTCACGCTGAGCAGCGCTTCGGGTGCAGACATCGTGACAGCGAGCGGCACGGGCACGATCCGGGACAACGACACGCCGAACTTTACGATCGACTCGCCGAGCGTGGCGGAAGGCGACAGCGGTTCGGTGAATCTGGAGTTCACGGTTTCGCTGAGTCCGGCCAGCTACCAGCCGGTGACGGTGGACTACGCCCAGACCGGCGGCACGGGGACGTCGGGGACCGACTACACGGCGCTGGCCGCCGGCATGCTGTCATTTGCGGCGGGCGACACGAGCAAGACGATCACGGTATCGGTGACGGGCGACACGATGTACGAGGCGAGCGAGACGGTGGTGCTGACGCTGAGCAACGCAACGGCGGGCACGACTATTGCGACGGCGAGCGGCACCGGCACGATCACCAACGATGATCCAGGCCTTTCGATAGACTCGCCGAGCGTGGTGGAGGGCGACAGCGGTTCGGTGAATCTAGCGTTCACGGTGACGCTGGATCCGGCGGCGACGACGCAGGTGACGGTGAACTACGCCGATGCGGGCAGCGGGACGGCGAGTTCGGGGACCGACTATGCGGCGATCGGCGGGGGCACCCTGACGTTTTCCGCTGGAGAGACGAGCAAGACGATCACAGTGTCGGTGAGAGGCGACACGGCGGACGAGGCGGACGAGACGGTGGTGATTTTGCTGAGCAATGCATCGGGTGCGAGCATCGTGACAGCGCGCGGCACTGGGACAATCACGGACAACGAAGTGCCCGGCTTTTCGATCGACTCGCCGAGCGCGGCGGAAGGCGACAGCGAGTCGAGCAGCCTGACGTTCACGGTGACGCTGAGTCCGGCAAGCTACAGGCAGGTGTCGGTGAACTACGCGGATGCCGGCAGCGGCACGGCGACGTCGGGGAGCGACTATGCGGCCTTTGGCGGCACGCTGACATTTTCGGCCGGGGAGACCAGCAAGACGATTGCGGTGTCGGTGACCGACGATGCGCTGGACGAGGCGGACGAGACAGTGGTGGTTGTGCTGAGCAATGCGTCGTCGGGCACGAACATTGCGGCGGCGAGCGGCACAGGTACGATCACAGACAACGACATACCCGGCTTTTCGATTGATTCGCCAAGCGTGATGGAAGGCGACAGCGGTACGGTGAACCTGACGTTCACGGTATCGCTGAGTCCGGCGAGCCACCAGCCGGCGGCGGTGAACTACGCCGATGCGGGTACTGGCACCGCGACTTCAGGAACCGACTACGAGACCCTCGCCGGCGGCACGCTGAGGTTTGCCGCCGGGGAGACCAGC
Organism: Arenicellales bacterium; assembly: GCA_965200765.1. GTDB lineage: Bacteria > Pseudomonadota > Gammaproteobacteria > Arenicellales > JAJDZL01. The sequence continues at coordinate 2,556,282 of OZ241380.1, read as the reverse complement.
AAGACGATTGCGGTTTCGGTGACCAGCGACGCGGAGTTTGAGCCGGACGAGACGGTGGTGATTGCATTGAGCAATGCGACGTCGGACGCGAGCATCGCGACGGCGAGCGGCACCGGAACCATCGCGAACGATGACGACACGCCGGTCTTTTCGATCGACTCGCCGAGTGTGGTGGAGGGCGACACCGATTCGGTCAATCTGACCTTCACGGTGACATTGACGCCGGCGAGCTTCGAGCAGGCGACGGTGGACTATGCGGATACAGGCACCGGCACCGCGGAAGCGGGCATCGACTACAGGTCGATCGTCGGCGGCACGCTGACGTTCGCCGCCGGGGAGACCAGCCAGACGATTGATGTGTCCGTGCTCGGCGATGTTCTGTCGGAGCAGGACGAGACGGTCGTGCTGGTACTCAGCAACCCGAACCCGTCGTACACCATAGAGGAGGCCCGCGGCACGGGCACCATCGCGGACAATGATGCGTCGGTGCTGGACGAGGTGGACACGGAGATTGTGGCGGAAGTGGCGCGCGAGGTTACCACGAGCGTGGTGACAGCGATTGGCAACCGGATTGCTTCAGTGGTCGGTAGCGCGGCGATTGCGCCACCGGCCGGTTTGCCGCCGGTCAGCGTGCCGCCGACTGGCGGATTTGCGAACGGCGGCCTGCTATCGATTCTGGAGCGTTCCGCGCAGCACAGCCGCGAACGGGAGCGCGGCCTGGAGCGTTCGGAGATGTCGCTGTACCGTTCGCTGGACGGCGCCAGCTTCGTCTATACGCCGAGCGTTGCCGCTCTGGGTGCGAATGGTTCGGCCGACGCATCCGGCGGGATGCTTGCCGGCGCTCCGACAGTGTGGGGTTCGGTTGACTATCGAAAATTATCAGGCGGCGGTGCGGATTCGCTGCAGTGGGACGGCGAACTGGCCTCTGTCAATGTTGGCACCGACACGATGGTCGATGCCGGTGTTCTGATCGGCCTAGCGGCCGGAGTGTCGAAAGGAAGCTTCGGCTATCAGGGCAGCACCGGCGGCACCAGCGGCGTGGTGAAGGTGCGCATGAAGTCATTGAATCCCTACATTGGCTGGTCGGTGTCGGAATCGGCGAGCCTGTGGGCGGCGGTCGGCTACGGCAAGGGCAAGGTCAACTACAACGACGGTGCCACCGGAGAAGCCGCCAGCAAGATGTCGATCGCCAGTGCGGCGCTGGGCGGACGCTATCGCCTGCATTCGAATGATGCTGCCTTGTGCAGTTGCTTGATTCAGGTGGATCTGAAGGGAGAGGCCTGGGGTCTGCAGACCAGGGTTGACGGTGACGAGCGGCGTCCAATGGGTTCAAAGTCCCGGGCTCACGGGGTGCGCGTTGCGGTTGAGAGGCTTCAAAGCAGTGCGCTTGAATCCGGCGCTTCGCTGACGCTGTCTGGCGAAGCCGGCCTGCGCTGGGACGGCGGCGACGGCGATACTGGCACTGGCATCGAGATGGGCGGCACAGCGGAATATCGCAATCTGGCAACCCGAATGAGGGTGGTGGCGACGGGCCGCGCCTTGCTGGACCATGAAAGCGACCGGAAGGAGTGGGGCGCCGGCGTGACGGCAGGATACCGGCTCGATAGTCGCGAGACCGGGCTGACCTACAGCTCTTCCCTGTCGCACGGGCAACCGGAAAGCGGGGTTGATTCTCTCTGGGACAGCCGCGTTGCCAGTCGTGCCTCCGAAGACAAGGAGCTGACGACGCGCCTGGACGCGGAGGTCGGCTACCGAATGTTTGGGTCGAGCGGTCTGCACACGCCGTACGTTGGATTAGGAGCGGAAGACAGCGGTACGCGGGACTACCGCATCGGCATGCGTTATGCCAGCGAATCCGATCTGTCCTCGGGCCTGGAATTCGAGCGACGAGAATCAGACGGCAAGCGGCCCGACCACAGGGTCATGATGACGGGACAGATTGACTGGTAGGCAGGAAAGAATCAACGCAGAGATATTCAGCGCCTTTGCCGGCATTTCCGAACACAGCGCACAACTGTGCAGCTCGCATGCCCATGCACCGGCGACAAACAGTTGTGTGCTTGCGTATCAATTGCGAGGCAGAACGGATGAAAGCCTGACGGCTTTCATCCGTCAAATCTTGACAAGTATCCTTGATCCAGTACTCTCCACGATAGCCGTGGCAATTGTCAGACTTCCCGTTTGACCATGCGATTGGTTTTCGCTTCCATTTCCTGCAAAGCTTCAAAGCAGCGCAAGGACAGATCCCACGCATCGCAAAGCCTGCCACAAAAATAAATTCCATGGGAAAGGCAGGCAATACTGCGGAAACAAAAACCGTACCGATCGTCGGCGAAATTTGCCAACCGCACTTCGGGCAGATGAATCCGTTTTTTCAGCGATGCCGGTTCAACTCTTCCAGATAAGCCGCGTAAATTGATTGCTTCTGTGTCTGTTTAAAAAATGCCAGAAATTTGCCTGCAAAAATCCAAAATCAGTTGTTCTCGCTGATTCTCAACAATCCGGGGTGTATTGAGTCACGAATTTTTTGGCTACCACGAATTCGAACGCTGGAACTCATTTACTGATGTTGTTTACTCAATTTTCATTGAATACAGTACAATGGCTTCCATGTGCAGGCGGCAAATGGCCATGTGTGCATGGAACAAGAAAACATTGAAGAGGGGGAAAACTCAAAATGATTCGTTACATTAAATTGACTGCCGCTTTTGTTTTGGGTGCTTGCATTGCTAGCGGCGCATCGGCTCAGAGTTTCAGCAATGTGGTTGTATTCGGCGACAGTTTGAGCGATTCCGGTAATATTGCGCCGACTCGGTCCCTGCCGGAAGGGAATAGCTTTACTACCAATCCTGATCCGGTTGCGGCGGAAATTGTTGCTGAAGCATTTGGAGCAAACCCGAAACCCAGTAGTGCCAGAGGCCCGAATTTCGCTTGGGGAGGTGCCTGTATGAATGCTGCCTCCGACCAACCATGTGCAATGGAATATTCGGCAGTTCCGCACGTAGCAACACAAATTTCGTCACATCTGACCTCGCGTTCAAATCGAGCCGACCCCAATGCACTGTATATGATTTGGGGTGGTGCCAATGATATCGAACAAAGCATCACACAGCGGTTTACACAGAATTTGGCCGGACTCGCCAATCCGCAAACGCGAGCGGCAACCACTGCATTGGTTCTTGGTGCAATTCAAACGGATACAATCGCGGCAGCAACTGCCAATGCGACACATATAGTACGATTGAAACAGGCAGGTGCACGGAATATCGTGGTCTACAACATGCCGGATATTGGCCTGACTCCTGCGGCGGCCGCGGCCGAAGCTTCAATTCCGAACTTCCGCGCCATCGCGTCCGGAATGAGCAATGCGTACAACCAGGTTCTTTACGGTGGTTTGCGCGCCAGCGAAGACGGGATTGTTCCGATAAATGTAGTCGGTCTGTTTGGAGAGGTTGCTGGTGACCCCGGAACCTACGGAATCACCAATCCGCCACCGATGACTGCGTGTACATCGCCATCTGTAAGCGCGGTTGCCTGTGTTCCGGAGGGTACAGTGCCAGCTGGTGTAACGCTTCCTACATGGGCACCGGGAAACAATCGAAATCATTTGTTCGCTGATGCCAGGCATCCCAGTGGAGTCGGACATGAAATGATCGCAAATGCTACACTTGCTACGCTCGCGGCGCCTCTACAAGTCTCTCTTGCTGCAGAAGGTGGTACAGATTTGGCGAATGTTCATCGGAGTGTCACCTCGGCGGCTTCTTTGTCGGATATGGGAATGCAAGGTGAAGAAGGTGCATGGAGACCCTATGCAAGCGTGCGCACTGGCAGAAATGAAGTTGGCAACTTGCCCCGACTCGGTGGCGCCAAAGCGAATTTGTCAACAATCACTATGGGTACGAATTCGCGTGGTCAATCCGGCCCGATCTGGGGTGTTGCACTCAGCATAGGCGAACACACAACCGAGGTGGCCCAAGCGAGTGTTGACAGCAATGCGATGATTGGGTCGTTGAACGGAATTTGGACTAATGAAGGCTGTATGTATGTCAGTGGTAGCCTGAGCATTGGTACAGTTGCTGTGGATGTCAATCGTTTCATCCAGCTTGGTACCGCAACTCGCCAGGAGCAAGGTTCGACCGAGTTTGTTCAAACCGGGTTTGACATGGATATTGGATGCTTGACTCGCAAAGAAAACGGTAGCAGTAGCGGACCCTTTGCCGGAATCTCCTGGCTGGATCAAAATGTTGATGCCTATCAGGAGGCCGGAATGAGATCAACGGCAATGGAATTCAGTGAATTCAATCGCGATTCGCTGGTTCTGCGCGTCGGTTATCTGCTTGAGAGAAACATAAGGGATGATACGGGTAATCAACGCTTGTACATGCGCGCGATGTACGAAGACGAAACCCAGGACGAAGCGATCAATGTCACCGCAGCTTCCAAGACAATGCCGGGTCGCTTTACCTTGGCGGGTCTGTCACCGTCCGATCAAATGGCTACGCTGGAAGTCGGTATGGTAATGAAAAATGAAGGAAGTACATCGTTTGCGATAGGATATGCCGCGCGGTTCAGGAATGATTCGAAGGTGGATCATCGTCTTGATTTCGGTTTTCGTTCTGCATTTTGACAGATAAATTCAATTGGCTCATTGAAAAACGGTAGCGGCGAATGTCGCTACCGCTTTTCGTTATTGAACTCATCCAAACTGTCGCTTCAGCTCTGCTTGCAGAAGCAATTCGAGACGGTTAGAAGCGCGTCAATTTGACGAAAATACAAGTCGAAAATTAGACTCCCCCGAATTTTCTTGACATTTGTGTCAAAACCAAGTAAATTACTTGGTAATTTATTTCAAAACCAAAAATCTGATGAAACTGACTACAAAAGGGCGTTATGCAGTGACTGCAATGATGGACTTGGCATTGCATCAGGGTTCATCCCGTCGGGTGACGCTGAAGAGCATTGCGCAGCATCAAATGTTGTCTGTTGCCTATTTGGAACATTTGTTTGCCAGGTTGAAAGCGAAAAACTTGGTGAAGGGTGTGCGTGGACCCGGCGGCGGATACAGTTTGTCCCGTCCGGCTGATGAAATTTCCATTTTTGAAATTATCAATGCCGTTGACGAGACGGTTGACGTTACTCAATGCAAGGGCCGGAAAGATTGTCAGGACGGTGAAGTATGCCTGACACACGAGTTATGGACTGATCTAAGTGTAAAAATGTCCGATTTTCTGCATGAAATCAAGCTGGCGGATATTGTTGACTCACCCAGAGTTCGTGAGGTTGCCGAACGGCAGTCGAATCGTTGCCGGGATGCACAGCAGATCCAGCACGTAATGTTTAACTGAATTGACATCATCAGGAAGCGAACCAGGTAGCTCAAATGGATAACTCAACGAATACCGATATCAGCGGATTTGTTCAACGCGAATACAAGGAAGGGTTTGTAACAGAGATTGAATCTGAAACGTTTCCGCCAGGCCTGGATGAAGAGGTTGTCCAGGCACTGTCGGCGAAGAAGAACGAACCCGAATTCATGCAGGAATGGCGTCTGAAAGCGTTTGCCCGCTGGCAAAAGATGGACGAACCGGTTTGGGCGCACGTGCAGTACAAACCAGTCGACTATCAGGCGATCAGCTACTATTCTGCGCCGAAGTCGAATGCCGACCGACCCAAAAGTCTGGACGAAGTGGATCCCAAACTTCTCGAAACCTATGAAAAGCTCGGTATTCCCTTGTCCGAGCAGAAAATGCTGGCAGGTGTTGCTGTAGATGCCGTATTTGACAGCGTTTCGGTTGCAACGACATTCAAAAAGACCCTGTCTGACGCAGGTGTAATATTTTGCTCGTTTTCCGAAGCGGTTCAGGAACATCCTGAACTGGTCCAGAAATACCTGGGTACAGTGGTTCCGGCCGGCGACAATTTCTTCGCTGCACTCAATTCCGCTGTTTTCAGCGACGGATCGTTTGTATATGTGCCCAAGGGCGTGCGTTGTCCAATGGAATTATCCACCTATTTTCGCATCAATGCAATGAATACCGGGCAATTCGAGCGCACCTTGATCGTTGCTGACGAAGGTAGCTACGTCAGTTATCTGGAAGGTTGTACGGCGCCGATGCGGGACGAGAATCAGTTGCATGCGGCCGTGGTTGAACTGATTGCCATGAAAGATGCCGAAATCAAGTATTCCACTGTGCAGAACTGGTATCCGGGTGATGAAGAAGGACGCGGCGGAATCTACAATTTCGTGACCAAACGCGGCGTGTGCCGCGGTGAAAACGCCAAAATTTCATGGACCCAGGTGGAAACCGGTTCAGCAATTACCTGGAAATATCCAAGTGTGATGCTCGAGGGGGATCATTCTGTTGGCGAATTCTACTCTGTCGCTTTGACCAACAACTGCCAGCAGGCGGATACCGGAACCAAGATGGTACACATTGGTCGCGATACATCCAGCACCATCATTTCCAAAGGTGTTTCGGCCGGGCGCGGGCAAAACTCCTATAGAGGCCTGGTTCGAATATTGAAAAACGCCGAAAACGCCAGAAACTATTCGCAATGCGATTCGTTGCTGATGGGAGACCGTTGCGGTGCGCATACGTTTCCGTATATTGAAGTGAAAAATCCGACGGCAAAGGTCGAGCACGAAGCGACGACCTCCAGAATCAGTGAAGATCAATTGTTCTATTGCCGTCAGCGCGGACTTTCCGAAGAAGACTCGGTTTCCATGATCGTGAATGGATTTTGCAAGGAAGTTTTCAAGGAACTTCCAATGGAATTTGCGGTCGAAGCACAGAAGCTTCTGGGCATCAGTCTGGAAGGCGCAGTCGGTTAATTTCCGATTAATCAATTTTATTTTCTGTAAACAGTCCTGGAAATTTTGCCGATGCTGTCTATACACAATTTGCATGTGAACATTGACGATAAAGATATTGTCAATGGTATTGACCTTACAGTCAACGCCGGGGAGATACACGCGATCATGGGTCCCAACGGGTCTGGCAAGTCGACTTTGGCCAATGTGATCACCGGAAAGCAGACTGACGGAGTCAGTGGTAGCATCATGTTCGATGGAGTGGATCTGCTTGAGCTGAGTCCGGAGGAACGCGCGCACATGGGTATTTTTCTGGCATTTCAGCATCCGGTGGAAATCCCCGGTGTGAACAACATATATCTGCTCAAGGCGGCGGTGAATTCCTTGCGCAAGCATAAAGGCTTGCCGGAATTGGACGCAATGGACTTTCTGAGAACGGTGCGCGAAAAGGTTGCCATGTTGAATATCAACGAATCATTTCTGCATCGTTCTGTTAACGACGGTTTCTCCGGCGGCGAGAAGAAACGAAACGAAATTCTGCAAATGGCGATGTTGGAACCCCGTTTGTCCATTTTGGATGAAACTGATTCCGGGCTGGATATTGATGCACTCAAGATAGTTGCCAAAGGGGTAAATTCTGTAGTGAAGGAAGGTCGTTCAGCGATCGTCATTACTCACTTTCCACGGATTCTCGAGTACATTGTGCCCACCAAGGTGCATGTTCTGGTCAAGGGGCGTATTGCATCAACCGGCGATTTCAGTCTTGCACATGAACTGGAAAAGCACGGCTATACCTGGGTGTCTGAAGAAAGCAATGAAGCGGCTCAGGAGGTCGCATGAGAGAGAGTTTGTTTGCGACAAATCTGATTCAGTCGCACGACGCACTGGTTGCGCGCCTGCCCAGTGCTGCAGTTCCTGCAATTGCGGATGTGCGCGCTCAGGGTATTGAACACTTCAGACAGGTTGGAGTGCCGACCATGAGAGATGAAGCGTGGAAATACACCAATTTGCGCGCCATTGAAAAAAACGAATTCAGAATGTCGCTCAAGCAGGCCAGTGACTTGCAAAAGTCGGATATTGCGGAGCTGGAATTGAATTCCTGTGATACTTTTCGCATGGTTTTTGTCGATGGCTGGTTTTGCCCCATGCTTTCCAATCTTGAAGATCTGCCGCAAGGCATTGAAATCAACAGTTTGGCCGCGGTGGTGAGTCGCAGTGGACCTGGCAATGCAGACCGGCTATTGGATCAGGTATTGGAGCAATTGCAGGCAACCTCGAAAAATCCAACGCATGGTTTTCAGGCAATCAACACAGCATTTGTAGCAGACGGTGCCATTGTATCCGTAGCAAATTCCGGTACGATTGAAAAACCGATAGAACTTCTGTTTGTTTCCAGCGGGGCGGAGAGTCGAAGTTTCTGCAATTTGAATAATTTCGTATTTGTTGAAGGGGATTCAGATATCGCTTTCATCGAGCGATATGTACCGCTGGCAGATTCCGAATACCTGACCAATTCATCAATAACAGTGAGCATTGGTGCAAATGCTCGGTGTAGTCACTATCGAATCCAGAACGAAAGTAGTGAAGCTCATCATATTGCTTCTGCCAATGTTCTCCAACAAGGTGGCAGCAAGTACCGTTTTTATACTGTTTCAGTTGGTGCATCACTGGACCGCCATGAAATTACTCAAGTGCTGAAAGACGAACACGCTGAATGTGAGTTGAGTGGCTTGTGCGTCGGACAAGGACGACAGCATATTGACAACTATACGAACATCGTACATGAATCTCCTCGCGGAACAAGCCGGGAGTACTACAAAGGCATTCTCGGTGACCGGGCGCGGTCGGTTTTTCATGGTCGTATCAGGGTTGCGCCAGGAGCGCAGGGAACTGATGCTGAACAACAAAATCGCAACCTGCTGTTGTCCAGGGATGCTGAAGCGGATACCAAGCCACAATTGGAGATTTATGCTGACGATGTGAAATGTGCGCATGGAGCTACAGTCGGACAACTGGATGAGGAAGCGATTTTCTATTTGCGCTCCAGAGGCTTGGGGAATGAGGAAGCGCGTGCCGTACTGACACAGGCATTTGCGACCGATATTATTGACAGTATTGAGCTGGATGGGGTGCGAAAGTATGTAGAGAAGCTGATTCGAAATGCTTTGAATACGGATCTGAATTTGAAGAGGGCGGCATGAATACGGTGGCTCAAGTGAAACCGCGAACAGTAGATTCAACTCCGGATTTTGACGTTTACGCAGTGCGTGAAAAATTTCCGATTCTGGAAGAAGTGGTCTATGGCAAAGAACTTGTTTACCTGGACAACGCCGCGAGTTCGCAAAAACCATTGGAAGTGATTGAAACACTGCGTGAATACTACTTTCATCAGCATGCAAATGTACATCGCGGGGTGCATGCGCTAAGTGAGCGCGCGACCGAGGCGTACGAAAATGCCCGTGCAAGAGTGCAACAGTTTTTGAACGCGAGAAACGCCCGGGAAATTATTTTTGTGCGGGGTACAACCGAAGGCTTGAACCTGGTTGCCACTTCGTATGGACGACAATGTGCGAAAGCCGGTGGTGAAATACTGGTCAGTGAAATGGAACATCACTCGAATATTGTGCCGTGGCAATTACTGGCGGAGCAGACTGGTATCCGCATTCGAAAAATTCCCATGAATGATCGTGGCGAGATTCAGATGGATGCCTACAGGAATTTGCTGAATGAAAACACCTTGGTTGTGGCCATCACTTACGTGGCCAATTCTTTGGGAACGGTCAATCCGGTGCGGGAGATGACGGAGCTTGCACATGCTGCCGGTGCAGTTGTTGTAGTCGATGCCGCACAAGCTGCACCGCATATGAAGCTTGACGTTCAGGACATGAAATGCGACTTTTTGGCTTTGTCGGGACACAAGATGTACGGGCCGACAGGAATTGGCGTACTGTACGGGCGAGAAGAGTTGCTGGATGCGATGCCGCCGTACCAGGGCGGCGGCGAGATGATCAAGCGTGTCACTTTTGAAGGCAGTGAATATGCTGAAATTCCGCACAAGTTTGAAGCAGGGACTCCGAATATTGCTGATGCGGCCGGTCTGGATACGGCAATACAATTTATCAATGAAGTTGGCCTGTCAAATATTGCCCGACATGAAGCGGAACTGCTTGACTATACGCATCGTTGCGCCGCTGAAGCCGGAGATTTTGAAGTCTACGGTACTGCTGATGACAAGGCCGGTGTATTTGCATTTGGAATGGAAAACGTGCATGCCCACGATATCGGTACTATTGTGGACCGCGAAGGTGTTGCGATTCGCGTAGGGCATCATTGTGCAATGCCAGTCATGCAGTATTTTGGTATTTCAGCATCGGCCCGCATATCGTTTGCTGCCTATAACACTATTGATGAAGTGGATCGCGCGTTTGATGCATTGGGCAAGGTGAGGGAGCTGTTCAAACTATGATGGATGACCTTCGGGCGCTGTATCAGGAAGTAATTATTGATCACAGCAGACAGCCGCGGAATTTTGGCAAGCTGGAAAACGCGAATCGAGTTGCGGAGGGTGTAAATCCGCTATGCGGCGACGAGTTGACGTTGGAGTGCCATCTGGACAGCCAGGATATTATTCAGGACATTCGATTTGTCGGGCACGGTTGTGCGATATCGTTGGCATCGGCATCAATCATGACAGACATGCTCAAGGGCATGACCAAAAAAGATGCCGAGCAACTGTTTGACCAGTTTCATCGGTCAGTGACCGGGAAAGAGCTTGAGGAGAATGCGGACATTGGCAAACTTGAAGTGTTGACCGGGGTAAAGGAATTTCCGACTCGGGTCAAGTGTGCGACATTGGCCTGGCATACTGCGATGTCAGCTTTGAACGATAGTGGTTCGAGGGTAACGACTGAATAGTGCGGTTTAAATCATGAGTGAAAATCCAATCAAGCCGGAATCCGAGATGAACGATGACTTTGTTTCGGTGTTTTTCAATGAAAGCAAAATGTCGGAGAAAAGTCCGGCAGAACCGGAGACGTCTGCCAGCGGAACTGTTCAAGAGTTGATCCTTGAAGAGCAAGTGATTGAAGCACTGCGCGGAATATACGATCCGGAGATACCGGTGAATATCTATGATCTCGGACTGATTTACGATATTGAAATGGATGATGAAGCTAACGTCAAGATTCAGATGACTCTCACTTCACCGGGTTGCCCGGTTGCACAAACGTTTCCAGGTACTGTGGAATGCGCTGTCAAGTGTGTCAATGGCGTATCCGATGCACAGGTAGAACTGGTTTGGGATCCACCTTGGACCAAAGAACGGATGTCCGAGGACGCATTGCTGAGTTTAGGCTTGCTTTAGCGTTTCTGGCAGTTGCCCGTTTGGTCATTTTTCAACTCCCTGGACAAGAAAATTCAGTCCAACCGGGAGAACGGTGAAAACAAGGACACTGGCTACCAGATTGCGTAACCCAAGATGTATCGATGAAGTGCAATAACCCTAGAATTGTTCTTCTCAGTCCGTATGAAATTGGCCGGCAACCATTTTCACTGGCACAACCGGCCGCGTGGCTGAAGCGAGAAGGCTTTGAAGTTGACTGCATTGATTTGGCAGTTGAGCCGTTCGAGCCAAGTCGTATTGAAGGTGCATCTCTTGTCGCAATTCACCTTGTCATGCATGCAGGTGCCAGACTCGCGGTTCAGGTCGTTTCGATTATTGCCGAGAAATTTCCCGATATTCCTCTTTGTATCTACGGTCTGTATGCACCGGTCAACGACGACTACTTTCGTTCTCTCGGAGTACGGTACGTATTTGGCGGCGAGAGCGAGCCGGATTTGGTTGAGCTATGCAAGCGATTGCAAAACAAAGACACAGGCAACGGTGCAAGCCAAACGATTGTTCGTTTGGACAAGATCGAATTTGCAGTGCCGGACCGAAGTGGATTGCCAGAATTGCAGGAGTATTCCAAGGTTGTCATGCCAGATAACAATGAAAAGGTTGTCGGATTTGTTGAAGCCAGTCGGGGATGCAAGCATTTGTGCCGTCATTGTCCGGTGGTTCCTGTTTATTCGGGAAAGTTTCGCGTGGTGCCGATTCCAATTGTGCTGGCCGACCTGCGCCAACAAGTAGAAGCAGGTGCACAACACATTTCGTTTGGTGACCCGGACTTTTTGAACGGACCCACCCATGCCCGCCGAATTGTTGATGCCATGCACGCTGAGTTTCCACATCTGACGTGGGATGCGACGGTCAAAATTGAGCATTTGCTTCAGAATCAGGACCTGCTTGCCGAGTTTTCCAGAAAACGTTGCAGTTTTCTGACGAGTGCAGTCGAGTCGATTGAGAACGATGTTCTGGTGAAATTGCAAAAGGGGCATACTGCAGCTGATTTCAAAGATGCACTCAAGCTGTTGCGCGATTTGGGGATTGCCATGGTGCCGACATTTGTTCCGTTTACACCGTGGACAACCTTGGCCGGCTACAAGTATTTACTGGAAACAATTATCCAATTGAAACTGGTCCACGCGGTAGCACCGGTGCAACTGTGTATTCGCTTGCTTTTACCGCAAGGTTCCCGGTTGCTGGAATTGGACGATTGTTCGGAATGGCTGGAAGGCTTTCATTCGGAGTTGCTTGGCTATCAATGGCATCATCCGGACCAGAGAGTCGATCAACTTCAGGAAGAAATTCAGCGCTGGGTGCTTGAATGCGAAGAAACCAACCGGAACCGCCCAGAAACGTTTGCCGGAATTTGGTTGCGCGCCAATCGCGCCTTGAATTTGGACCCGGAACCCGTTCCAGAAGATTTGGGTCCGTTGGTTCCCCGAATGACTGAACCTTGGTATTGCTGTGCAGAACCGACGGAGACTCAGTTAATGCGCAACGAATTTGCCAATAGTCCGGCTGTGTAGCAAACTCTCCTCATTTGCTCCATTCTGGCGGTCCGCCAATGAATTGATACAGGTTTGGACTTTGGCTAATTGTTGCTGATATCAATGCCATGCGCCAAGAGTTGAGATTTCAGGAAATCGGACAAGACCGGGTCTTCCATGGCTCGTTGGACACTTTTCGATAAACGGCTTGCAGAGCGCCAGCTGATATCAAGATCTTTGCGAAGCACTTCCAGAGTCATGGTGTCTTTGTACGCATTGATCATATAGGCGCCGGCAAACCATTTCGACAATGGAATCCTGACGTGGTTGAGTGCTGTTCCAGCTGTAGGGGAGACTTGATGCTGACATTTATTGCATTGTCGCAACTGCCTTTTGCTTAGCGTGCAAGATTCGTTATGCCCGCATTTGGGACAGGCATATCCATTTCTCCATCGCCAATCACCAAGCAATTTCAAGCAAGCATCCTCCGTCGAAAACAATCTTTTCCACGCGCGAAAGCTGTCTGTTTCTTTTGTCATTTGGAAAATCCCGATGTGAATTTTTGTATTTCACTCCAATAATAGTGTAGTACATATCACAGTTTCCGTCAGAGTGAAAATTTTTATTGACTTGCATGATAATAATGTAGTAAATTACCCTTCACGCGTTAATTTGAATTTCAGCTTGCGGACGCGATAAACAAACGGCTAAAGCGAAACTTGGTTTTGTCCGGAAAGTCCGTTGATACGCAGGTTGAAACGGATTTTTTTATGAATACAAAACAGTTCAAAACCCAAGCAATTCGATCCGGTCGCATACCCACCTCGGAAGGCGAGCATAGCACACCGGTATTTTTGACTTCCAGCTTCGTTTTCGAGAATGCGCAGCAAGCGGCTGACCGGTTCTCGGAAACCAGTCCGGGTAATATCTACTCGAGATTCACCAATCCAACCACGCGCGCGTTTGAACAAAGACTCGCGACGTTGGAATCTGCCAAGCATTGCATTGCAACTGCATCAGGCATGGGGGCAATTATGAGTTTATGCCTCGCTCACCTGGAATCCGGTGACCGGATAGTTGCCTCGCGCGGCTTGTTTGGGTCAACAATTTCATTGTTTTCGAAATATCTGCGAAAATTCGGGATTGAAACAGAGTATCTGCACCCGGATGACATGAATGCCTGGCGAACCGCGATTTGCCAGAACACCAAAATGCTTTTTATTGAAACACCGTCCAATCCGCTCTGCGAAGTGATTGATATTGCAAAGTTGGCAGAGATGGTATCTGGCAGAAGTGATTGCCTTCTCGTGGTAGACAACTGCGCATGTACTCCGGCATTGCAACGTCCGCTTGAGTTCGGTGCAGATGTTGTGGTTCATTCAGCTACCAAGTTTCTGGATGGGCAGGGTCGAATTTTGGGCGGCGCAGTGGTTACCAATCTGGATGAACTGGCTGACAAAGTGATCGGTGTGCTACGCACGACCGGTCCCGCAATCAGTCCGTTCAATGCGTGGATTGCATACACGGGTCTTGAGACGCTCATGGTACGAATCCGTGAAGCATCCCGTTCCGCGTTGCAAATTGCCACGTGGTTATCCGAACATCCGAACATCCGAACCGTCCACTATCCCGGCCTTGCTGGTCATTCTTATCATGAATTGGCAAAACGACAGCAACAGGACTTTGGAGCGATCGTATCGTTTGACGTAACAGGTGGCCAAAAAGAAGCCTGGACTGTGATCGACTCCACTCAAATGCTGTCCATCTCTGCAAACTTCGGGGATGTGAAGTCAATCATCGTTCATCCAGCGACAACAACACACGGCAGATTGTCTGCTGAAGAACGTCAGCGAACCGGTATCGGTGAGGGTTTGATTCGGTTGTCAGTCGGGTTGGAAGATGTAGATGATATTATCAACGACCTGGAACGCGGACTGGCGCTGATTTGATTCGGGCCTAGTTGATACCGCAAATGAATGCAACAAAAATTAGGGTGAAAAAATCAGGTTTGATATGCACATTCAAACAAGGACCAAACGTTGCAGAATTGTAAATATTTCCGCTTTTTCTGTTGCTATACTGCACATCTTTTTTACTTATTGTTTCCTTGTTTAACTTAACAAATTGAGATAAATATGAAAAAATTTGGAAATATATTCGCAGCAGCGCTCATTGCGCTTGCTTCGCTGACAATCGGTTTCGGGGAACCAAACCGGGCCCATGCTCAAGATGAGCCGCTAATCAATGAACTGGCCGATGGAGTTTACCAGTGGATGCTGGGAAACTATGGCAGTTTGGTGGTTATTTCGGGGAATGATGTAATGGTGACCGACCCTTCTCAAGACCAACGAGCAGCTGCTATGAAGGAATTTGTGGCGAGTTTGACCAACAATCCTGTCAATTACGTTGTATTGAGCCATGAACACTATGATCACGTTGGCGGGACCGGCGTTTTCGAGAATGCCAAGGTAATTTGCCACGTAAATTGTCAACCGTTGTTTGACCTTGACGTATTGGGAATGGCACCGAAGAAGGTAGATGAAACATTTACCGACATGAAGTCCTTCAAAGTTGGCGAAATCGATGTCGAACTGCACTTTATAGCACCGGGAGATGGTGATGCGACCACGGTTGTGTATCTGCCCGAGCAAAAAATCATCTTTACAGCTGACTTGTATGAAGACAGGATGATTACTCACAAAAATTTTGTGGATGACAAAAATTTCACTGGAACTCGCAAGATTCTGAATACGCTGAGTGAGTGGGATTTGAATCATGCAGTAAATGCACATTCGGTTTCCACAGATCCGCAGGTTCTCAGGGACAATGCCGAATACTACAACGATCTTTTCGATGTCGTATTGGCTATATTTCAGAAAGCACTTGCGGATGAAGGCTACATGGCATTTTATACATTGCCGGATCGGTTGCCGGCTATGGTTTCACTACCCAAATACAAGGACTGGCAGAACTACGATGGATCGTTGGGTCGGCATGCTGTACGCATGTTCGCGTCAATCGCTCACGCAGACTAAGCTCATAGTCACAACTTTACTGTAACAAACTGCCCTGTGTCAGCTGAGATATATCAGTTGGCACAGGGCATTCTGACCCGGCTTCTTCAAAATCAATTTGCAAATTGCCTGATGGCATGTTCATCAACTGGCAGTGAGAAATCATATCTGCCCTTGTCTTTTGAAAACATCTTCACGAACGCAGGGTTATTCAGGACTGACTAACTGCCGGACAATGAACTATTCCCGATCAAACACTCGTATCCGTGCGAGAGGAAGACCATTGACTTGCGGTGCTTGATCAACCAGTTCTGCATCGCGCCAATTCACCCAGGTGCCTTTGGAGATTTTGGCAAGTTCTTTCAAATCAACATTTGAATTCGGTTGAAAAAGGAACATTGTGAATTCACCGTGTTTCGCAACAATCGAAACAACATCCACAGCCTCGCTGTGAGTAGTGGAATTCCAGGACTTCACCTTGCCCAATGTATTGAACAATGAATGCAGGCATTTCACGATGTTGAAACCGTTCCTGGGATTGTAGGTGCGGTCCAAAACTCCAATGCGAGGGAAATAACCGCGTTCATTGTCAGTGAAAGTGTCGCAATAAATCTGGTTGAACCCGCGATACCAACTGTAGCACATAGTTCGGGCCAAACGGTTGCACAGCAATGCATCATCGTGCTGAAACTGTGCCGGATTGTCAGCACTCAGGCGCAAATGAATCGAAGTTTTCAAGCCTGTACAAGTCCGAACAGACATCGCATTGTCTATCGTTTCTTCGATTGAATCGTAAAATCCGCAACGAAACACAACACCATCAAAGACACTGGTAGCCGACTCCAGTGTCATCAAAATATCCGTGCTTGTATCACTTGCAGAAAATCCGTGATTGATTACATGATAGTAGGTCTTTTTTGTCTTCAGAATGTCTGCCTTGCTTCGCAGCAAGGACAAATAAAGTGAAATATCATGCCGGCGAGTCAATGGGCTTAGCTTTGCAGCGACAGCGAGCAGTTCCTCCAAGTGCCCGGAAATTTCCCAGTCGCAAATCAATGGACTGTTGGCTTCCACAAGTGGAAGTATGTTGAATGCCTCCGAAGCCGAGCTGAACAATGTAAATGCAAATCCGAGATTTGTCAGATCCTTTAACCGTTGTCGCCGTACTTCGTCCCTCAGGTCGGACGCTGGAATTCGCAAGTGCTTTGCACCCATTTCCCAAACTGCAAGCAAGGCGTAGTCGTTTCGTACCCATTTGCGATCGAATTCGTCCAGTCCGCCCAATGGTGGAATTTGCACGGTTTCACACCAGTCATGCCGCAAATCAAATCCCATTACAGGAAACCGGTTGGTGTTTGGATTGACAGAGCTGATTCTGCGGACGCGAACCGATTTGTTCGGGTAGTTTTTCAGTTCCTTGCCGTTGCAACGGACAATTTCAAATTGATGTCCTTGTTCATAAACATGCACAATCATGTAACCAAGTTTGGACCAGTCATTTCTCCCGAAGGCATCGTCTGCCGGAGATGTGCGAAACATTTCGCTGTAGTCCTGACGGGTAAACGCGGTAGAAGGGAGCAAATAGAAATGGCATTCTTCGTACGAGTTGTACCAGAAGTGATGCACATGACCCGCAAATAGTGCTTCAATTGACCAGGTTTTGATCAGATCAAGAATTTCCTGTCGACTGGTATCACCAAGATTGTCGTAATGTTCTTGTTCCTTGGGGTCGAGCAAGTACGGCGGGTAGTGACTGAAGAGCATGATTCGCTCGCCTTTACACTGTTCAAGGATATCTGCCAACCACTTTCGCTGAGTCGATTCCATTGGCAATCCGGAACCATACAGCTGAATATTCAAGCCGATAAAATGAACATCTTGTACTGAAAAATGAAAGTAATGGTCTCCAAAATACTCTGACCAGGCATCAAGATAGGACTGTTGAACAGTTCCGGCCGGTCCCCAACTGATGTTCTTGTCGCCGACATCATGATTGCCGGGCACGATATACAATGGATGTTGCAATTTGGCAACCTGATTGAAAAACTGTGTTGCGGCCCCTTTGTAAAGCTCCGGATTGGACGGCACGGGATGCACAACATCCCCCAGATGTACGACATGCGCCAAGTCGCGCTGATTCATGTCATTGATGACATGCCGCAGTCGACGATTGGCACGTCGATTGATCTCGAACGGTGAGTCCGATTCAGTTTCCGTCTGGTTCAGGTGCGTGTCGGCAACAACTGCAAACGAATACAGCCGGTCCGTATCTTGGTACCGACCCATGACTGAGCAGATTCTTTAGGCGCGCGCATTGGCGCGCGTTAGCCGGCAAGCGGAATGTTCTTCTTTCGACTTTTGATAAGAAAGAAAATCGAAAGTACAGCAAGTGTCCAGAAAATCCACGTAATCGGACTTCGGACCAAGATCGTCAGACTGCCTTCAGACAAAATCATGGATTGTCTGAAATTGTCTTCCAGCAATGGACCCAAAATGAATGCGATCAAAAATGGCGGTGCAGGAAATTTGTAAATCATCATGACATATCCAACACACCCCATCAACACCATCACAAGAACATCAAACAGACTGTTGTTGATGGCAAACGAGCCGAACAGGCAGCAAACGAGCACGACCGGATACAGAATTCGGTTCGGCACGTTCGAGATTCGACTAATTACCTTGATTGAAAACTTGCCCACGACAAACAGATATGCACTGCTGAGTATGATGCCGATGAACAGCGCGTAGATCAAAGGCAGATTTTCTACGAACAGCAAGGGTCCGGGCCGCAGTCCATGAATCATAAACGCTCCCAGAATTACCGCGGTGATTACATCACCTGGCACCCCGAGTGCCAAAAGAGGAATCATGGTTGCACCGGCGACACCATTGTTGCCGGCTTCGGCAGCTGCAACGCCTTCCATTTCGCCCTTGCCGAAATTGTCCTGATTCTTCGATGTTCGGCGCGCTTCGCTGTAGGAAAGAAATGCTGCCGGTGCGCCGCCGATTCCGGGAATCGCCCCCAGAACCACGCCAATCAAACTGCCCCGGAATATAGACTTGAAGCATTTTTTGAAGTCCGAGAATTTGGCGCCGACACCCGACATGGGCGCAGACTTGAGCTGGTCGGATACCCGCTGGGTATAAAAATGAATAATTTCCGGCAATGCGAACAGTCCAATCAGTACCGGTATAAAACTTAGCCCACTCAGCAAATTCCAGTTGTCGAAAATAAATCGGTTGGTGCCGTACACGATGTCCAGTCCGATGACTGCAAACATCAAGCCCAGCGATGCCGAGGCGATGCCTTTCATCAGATTGTCACCGGAAACACCGGCAATGATTGTCAGCGAGAACACAATCAATGTAAAGAATTCAGGGGGTCCGAACTTCAAAGCCAGACCAGCAAGCAATCCTGCCAGCAGAATCAACGACAGGTTGGAGATAAAATCAGCGAAGCATGAGGAGTACAGCGCTATGTCCAGTGCTTTGCGCGCTTCTCCTTTTTGGGTCATGGGAAACCCGTCCAGTACGGTACAGGACGCGGCCGGAGTACCTGGTGCCTTGATCAAAATTGCTGTAATTGAACCGCCGTACAAACCACCCTTGTAGACCCCCAATAACAGCAAAATTCCGGTTACCGGTTGCATGGTAAAGGTGAACGGCAAAACCAAAGCCACTCCCATCGGGGTGGTCATGCCTGGAATTGCACCGATGATTGCACCGATCAGAACCCCGACAAATACGATAACGATATTTTGGAGAGTAAAGAACAGCGAAAAGGCTTCAGCGATATTTTCCAGCATTGACTAGCTCCTTCAACCTCGAATGAATTCAAAATGTCCCAACGGAATGGGGATGTTTGCTATGAATACAAAAAATACATAAAGCAGAACGGGAGGAATGATTGACACCAGAATCAATGTGTGCCAGCGTCTTTCCTCGGCGAACCAGGCCAGTAGAAAAGTCAATACAACTGCTGGTAATACGAAGCCCAGGTACGGAGCGACGAAGTAGAATATAAACAGGCATCCGAGAATCATTGCCAACTTGGGCAAGCGCTCCAGCCACGGCACGGGTTCCGGCGCACCTTCTTCATCATCGTCTTTTTCTTCAAAGGGACGAATCGCCATGAATATGCCACTCAGCGTGAACAAGCACCCAACAATGATTGGCCAAAATTCAGGTGCAAGCGCGAGAACTTCAACATAGTCTGGCGAATCGATTCCGATTGGAATCAGAACGAACAGGGTCAACAACCCAAGTACTGCCACGGCGAGTCCGATGAAGCGCTCTTTCTTGAGGGTCATTTTGGTCTCCGGCAATTCGGTGCTAGTCGCAGTGTCATTTTTTGTGTCATTGCAAATTTTATGGTTATTACTATACCAGAAGCAAATCAATTGCGAGTACAAATATATATACCATAAATGATTTGCTCTGAACAAGTTATACTTGAACTTATACCAAGATGCTCCAAAGAGCGTACACTCCAAAAATGATTGAGGTAGTAATATGAAAAAATTTGCTTTAGTGATCTCGTTGCTGGCAGGCACCGTTCTGGCAGCTGCTTCGGGGGTAGTGGCTGCTGATTATCCAACCAAGCCAGTTACTCTTGTATCTCCCTACGGTCCAGGCGGAGCAGCTGATCTGGCTGCCCGTACGCTTTCTGCAACTGCGGCCGAATATCTTGGCAATGGCATCCTTGTCGTCAATCGAACCGGTGCCGGCGGTGTGTCCGGGTCGACGACGGTAGCCAAAGGCAGGCCTGATGGCTATACGCTGTTGTTGGCACGGGTTGGTTCACAGGCCGCAGTGCCGGCGATCAATCGGACCATTCCCTACAAATGGGATGAGTTTACCTTTCTCGGCTTGCTAGAGTTGAATCCGTTTGTGCTGGCGGTGAACAAAGATTCTCCGTTCAATTCGCTGGATGAATTAAAAGCTGCGATTGAAGGCGGGGCAAGTCTGAGTTATTCGTCTGCGGGTGTCGGGACACTGTTGCATGTCGCGATGACCATGGTGCTGGACCAGTTTGGAATGTCGGCCGATGCCATGAAGCATGTACCTTACAAGGGTGGCGGCAAGGCGGCAGCAGCTGTTGTTGGCGGACATGTGGACATGATCTTCCAGAATCTTTCCGGTGTAATTGGAAGCATTCAGTCGGGAGACTTGCGTGCAATCGCAGTCACTACGCCAGAACGCGTTGCCAGTATCAGTGATGTTCCCACTGTGTCAGAATCAGGTTATCCGGAACTTGAGACTGTCATTGGATGGAGCGGTGTTTGGGGACCGCCGAATCTTCCTGAAGAAGTCGTGAACAAATGGGTTGATGTTCTTGCGCAGGTAGCCGAAAACAAGGCATGGCTGAAATTGACCAAAGGACTGGGGTCAGTACCCTATGTTCGTGGTCCGGAAGAAACCAAGGCATTTGTTGAAGGTCAATACACTGCGTTCAAGGAGTTAACCGAAAAACTCGGAATGACGATTCAGTAAAGCAATCTACAAATCAAGACCTTTGTGCAGGGCAGCATCCATGGTGATTGCCCTGCACACCGTCAATCACACCAAAATGCAACGTACCATTCGTTCCACACAAATTTGAAAAATGAAAGAACCAGCAAAAAATATCGTTGTGATTCAAGTTGACCAGATGAGTGCGCAAGCTCTCTCTTCATACGGTCATCCACTCGTCAAGACTCCGCATCTTGATCGACTTGCCGGCGAAGGAACCGTTTTCGAGAACCCCTATTGCAATTTTCCGCTGTGCGTGCCGTCGCGGGTTTCAATGCTTGCCGGTCGTTTTGCCAACGCAGTCAGTTGCTGGGACAATGCAACCGAGATGCCGGCCTCCATTCCAACAGTGGCTCATTATCTGAGACACCTCGGCTACCACACGGTGTTGTGCGGAAAGATGCACTTTATCGGTCCGGATCAGGAGCATGGCTTCAGTGAAAGAATCACTACGGACATTTATCCGTCGAATTTCGCCTGGACTCCGGACTGGGTCGTCGGCGAACGTTATCGACCGACCGGAATCAATATGCGCGCAGTGGTTGATTCCGGGATTTGCGTACGCAGTTTGCAGATTGACTACGATGAAGAAGTCGAGTTTGCTGCAATTCAGAAAATCCACGATTTGGCCCGATTCAACCGGGACAAGCCATTTTTGTTGTTCGCCTCATTCACCCATCCACATTCACCGTACATTACTACTGAGGAATTCTGGTCCCGGTATGAGCACAACGATGTTGAAATGCCGACTGTACCGGAAATGAGCCTGGAAGAAATGGATGTCATGAGCCGATGGTTGTATTATGCCCACGGTGGTGATTTGCATCACGTGACTGATGAGCATATCAAAACCGCGCGTCATGCCTACTTTGGAATGTGTTCGTATCTGGATGACAAGGTTGGCCGGATCATGGATGCGCTGGCACAGACCGACCTGGAGCAAAGTACTGTTGTTGTGTTCACTTCTGACCACGGAGAAATGTTGGGAGAACGAGGCATGTGGTTCAAACAGTCATTCTACGAATGGTCTGTTACCGTGCCGCTGATTGTCAAGATTCCCGGGAAGCAGCAACGTTCGCGTGTTTCAGAACTGGTGTCGTTGGTGGATTTGCTTCCGACGCTTGCGGATGTCGCTGATTCGGACAATGCATTGCAACCGGTTTCACCGCTGGACGGAAACAGTTTGTTGCCGCTCATGTCGGACGACGGTGCCGAATGGAACAACCGCGTAATCTCTGAATATACCGGGGAAGGTGTCAATGCACCGTGCCGAATGGTACGAAGAGACGATTTCAAGTACATTTATACGCATGGTCATCCTGACTTGATGTACAACTTGCAAGAAGACCCGAATGAGTTGACAAATCTGGTCGGCAATCCGGAGTATTCGAGCATTGCCGAAAATCTGCGAACGGAATTGCTGACTGACTGGGATCCTGAATCCATTCTTCAATCATGTCTTGCAAGTCAGAAAGAGCGATTGTTCATCCAGAGCGTTACTCAAGGTAATCCAACTTGGGCGTACTGCGCAAAAGCCGGCGATGACCAACGTTATGTTCGCAATGAAAGTGCGGTTGGGACCAAAGCGAAGGCCCGTTATCCGTATGTTGAGCCTACTCCGTTTATCAACGAAAGCAATTGAAGTTTTCAGCGGATTTGGAGTTTGAATGGTGTTTGGAATTGCAATTGCAAAGCACGGTTCGTAGCGCAAATTTTCAATTTTGGCTGCAAAGTACATTTGACAAGAAGTGTCGCAGCATAGTTTCGAATACATCGTAATCGGTGCTGGTACTGCCGGTTGCATTGTGGCGAACCGGCTTTCAGCCGACCCGCGCAATAGGGTTTTGCTTCTTGAAGCAGGCGGCAAGGACACCAATCCCTGGATTCATATTCCGGTCGGCTATTTCAGGACGATGCACAATCCCAAGACGGACTGGTGCTACAAGACGGAGTTGGACCCTGGTTTGAACGGTCGGTCCATCAGCTGGCCACGCGGCAAGGTGCTGGGCGGGTCAAGTTCAATCAACGGCTTGATTTATATTCGTGGCCAGAAGGAAGATTACGACGATTGGCAGCAACTCGGGAATCCGGGGTGGTCCTACGAGGACATGCTGCCGTATTTCATCAAGTGCGAAGACCAAGAGCGTGGTGCCAACGAATATCACGGGGTTGGTGGCAATCTGAAGGTATCCGATATGCGGACGCATCGCAAGATATGCGATGCGTTCATTGAGGGCGCAGGTGAAATCGGAATCCCGGAAAATACCGACTTCAACGGCGAGAAGCAGGAAGGCGCAGGCTATTATCAACTGACTGCCCATAAAGGAAGACGCTGCAGTACAGCAGTCGGCTACTTGCATCCCGTCAAGAAGCGAGCGAATCTCAAAATTGAGATTCAATCCTTGGTAAAACAGATCAAGTTTGTGATGGGCAGGGCCGAGGCGGTGGTGTACTCAGCCGGCGGAAAAACGCGAGTGGCGACTTGCAAGGGCGAGATCATTCTTTGTGCCGGCGCAATCAACTCACCACAAATACTGATGTTATCCGGAATTGGCAATGGTGAAATTCTCAATGGATTCTCCATACCTGTAGTCAAGCATTTACCGGGGGTTGGGCAAAACCTTCAGGATCATCTGCAACTGCGTTCTGTTTACCAGTGCAATATTTCGACAGTAAACGACGAAGTTCGGCATCCGTTGAAGAAAATGCTGGTTGGAATGCGATATGTTTTCTTCCGAACAGGACCCATGTCGACCGCAGCGAGCGAAGTTGGCGTTTTCGCGAAAACCCCGATGGCACGTGAAGATCGTCCGGATGTACAGTTTCATTTTCAGCCGTTGAGTGCTGACAGTCCCGGTGAGGGTGTGCATGATTTTTCAGGTGTTACTTCCTCGGTGACACAACTGCGTCCGGAAAGCAAGGGCAGTATTCAACTCAAGTCGGCGGACCCGTTTGAGTATCCTGAAATCCATCCGAATTATTTGAGCGAAGAGTTTGACCAGCAAGTTGCTGTTGCAGCATTGCGCATGTCCAGAGCAATTGTGCAATCGAATTCAATGTCTTCCTTTGTTGTTGAAGAGCGAGTTCCGGGTAGCAGGTATCAAACGAATGAAGAGTTGCTTGACTGCGCCAGAAATATAGGCGAAACGATTTATCATCCCACCGGAACTTGCAAGATGGGGCCAAAGTCCGATCCGTTCAGTGTTGTGAGCCGACGATTGAGGGTGCGGGGAGTATCGAGACTTCGGGTAGTCGATGCTTCGATCATGCCTGTCATCTGTTCCGGAAATACAAATGCGCCAACTGCGGCGATCGCGGAGAAAGCATCGGACATGATTCTGGCAGACCAGCAAAATTTGGCCAGAGAGTAATCAGAGGTACTTCCTGCACCGTTTCGGGAAGTGAGTCAGTTGGCCCTGAAAAACCCTGTTTCAGAGAGGTTTCAGGCAGATTGACAACATCTCCGGAAGGCGAGAAACGACATTGGTTATTTTTTGGCCCGCAGCAAGAAAATAGCCGCCCCAAAATGTGGTTTGGTTAAGAGACGCAGTCCAGTGCTTGCTCAGCTTTCAATGATTGCCTTGCTAACTTTCAATCCCTTCAGGAGATTCAACGCTTGTTGCAGTTGAAAATCAAACTGAAGTGCCGGGTGCGACTCTGATTGAGTCGATGAAGAAGATTCGTTTTCTTCCTGACCATTTTCATTCGTTAAGGCACCAGACAGATCGGCCTCGCGAATCAGAAACTGGTCATCTTCCTGCTCTTCGCCCAAGTCGCGGTCCGGTACAATGATGTCCGGTTCGACACCTTCCGCCTGAATGGAACGATCATTCGGGGTGTAGTACCGCATTGTGGTCAGCTTCAACGCTGTCTTTTTGTCAATCTGATAAATGGTTTGAACTGAACCTTTCCCGAAAGTACGGGTACCCATCAACACCGCTCGCTTGTGATCTTGCAATGCCCCACTGACGATCTCGGATGCCGATGCCGAACCATTGTTGATGAGTACGACGATTGGAACGCCTTCCAAGATGTCGTTGTTGTTTTGCGCCTTGAAGACTGAATCCACTTCACCTCCGCGCTTCTTGGTTGACACAATCACTCCTTCGTCAATGAACAGATCCGATACATTGATTGCACTTCGCAATTCACCGCCCGGATTGTTTCGCAAGTCCAAAACCACACCTTCCAGCAAATTGTCATTTTCGTCCTCGAGCTCGCGTACCTTCGTGGTGATCAAATCCGGCGTGGTTGATTGAAACTGGGTGATGCGCAAATAGCCATAATTTGGTTCAAGCGTGTACGCGCGTACGCTTTGGATTTTAATCACGGCCCGGGTCAGAAGCACCTGCAACGGCTTTTCCCGCCCCTGTCGGATAATTGTCAGTTTGATTTCGGAGCCTGGTACGCCGCGCATAATCTCGACTGCTTCCTGAAGATTCATGCGGTCCACTGGCTGATTGTCCAGTCGGATAATCAAATCGCCGGCTTTGATTCCGGCGCGGTGAGCCGGTGTATCATCGATTGGAGAAACAACCCGAATTGCGTTAGCCTCTTTGGTGACTTCCAATCCAAGTCCGCCGTACTCGCCTCTGGTGTCGATCTCTATTTGCGACATTTCAGTTCGAGTAAGCAATGCCGAGTGCGGGTCTAGCCCGGCAAGCATGCCTTCGGTTGCATCTCTCAGAAGTTGCTCGTCATCTATGTCTTCTACGTAGATATTTTTTATTGTCTCGAAAATTTTGCTGAAAGTGGTGATTTGCTCCAAAGGCAACGCATTTGAATTTTCATCCTGTGCGTATGTGGACGACCAGGAAAGCAGTGAAACCGCCCCCGCCATCAGTATTGCAAGCAGTCGTTGTTTGATATTCGGTTTCATTTCAAAATACACATTTGAGATATCTCTGGCATCCAGGATTTTGTTGGCGAAGAATCATTCATCTGACTGAACAGTATAGTTTGAAATCTTCGCTATTCATTCTGTCAATTCAACATATTACCATTGTTTGAATTGAAATGTACTAAAGATTTTTAATCACACCGAAAGCTTGAAATGATGTTGCGCGGGTCTCGCTTGCAAGCATCGGTTTCAAATACGGTGTGATTGCCTTCGGGTGTGCGCAGAGTTCAGTCAGACATTGATTGTCGCAAGCGAAGCTCTTCCTTGAATTGACTTGACAGCACATCGAAGTGTATCTGGTCTGTGGACCCAATTCGCCGCGCAAAAAACTCACTAGCGATTTTACAGTCAATGTTATGGTTTGAATGGCTATCATTACATGCAGATATAAAGGATTCTTGGCTTCAACGGCAATGCATCTGGTTCATCAGGATATCAAGGAATACTTGACGGCGCACTCGTTTGAAATGAGTCCATCCGAATTGCACGGAATGCTCTCGGGGTTGGTCTGCACCGGTTTTGGAGAAGATCATGTCGATGATTGGCTTCCTGTTGTTTTTTGTGAGCGTCATTTGGAAGTGTGGGAGTACTCCGGCATCCAGCATGAGATATGCAACTTGTTGCAGCAAACGCGTACGTTGCTTGAGGATGATGGCTTTGGATTTCAGCTGGTGTTGCCGGACGACACTGAATCCGTTTCCACGAGACTGGAGGCGCTGACGACTTGGTGCAGCTCGTATTTGGATACATTATCGATGTTCGAGAGCTTGAGCGAATCTCTGCCTGATGATTGTGTTGAAGTGCTGGAAGATATGCAAAGTATCATTGAAGTCAACTGCGATGATGTTTCCGACGACAGTTCGGAAGATTATCTGGCACTGATGACCATAGAGGAGCATTTGCGGGTTGGTGTTCAATTGCTGTTTGAACAGTTGAATCC
This sequence comes from Arenicellales bacterium, assembly GCA_965200765.1. Lineage (GTDB taxonomy): Bacteria > Pseudomonadota > Gammaproteobacteria > Arenicellales > JAJDZL01. Next base: position 2,529,229 of record OZ241380.1, on the reverse strand, counting down.
CCTGAATCATAACGACTGAGAACCACCGAAAACAAATAGTCATGGAGCGCGAATTCTTTGAATCCCGGCGGCAGATTGTCATGGAGACAATCGGCGCCGACGGCATTGCGGTGATACCCAATGCGCCCGTGCGACAACGTAACTCGGATGTATCCTATCCATACCGTTCAGATAGCGATTTTTTCTACCTGACGGGATTTTCCGAACCCGAGTCCGTGGCGGTTCTGGCCCCGGGAAATGAATCGGGAGATTACATATTATTTTGCCGCGAACGCGACCCGCTCCACGAGCGTTGGGAAGGCAAGAGAGCCGGATTGGACGGCGCGATGGAAATTTATAGTGCCGACTGTTCCATGTCCATTGCTCAAATTGATGAAGAAATGCCGAATTTGCTGAAGGGCCGTCGCTCGATTCACTACTGCACCGGTCGATATTCGGAGTTTGACGCGCAATTGCTCGGTTGGATGAACCAGGTAAGAAAGTTGGTACGCACTGGCTTGCGTTTTCCTTCTGAAATCGTGGATATTGGTCAAATTCTGCATGAGATGCGATTATGCAAGACTTCGTTTGAAGTTGATGTGATTCGCCGGGTTGCAGAAATTACCGCTCAGGCGCACTGTCGTGCAATGCAAGCATGTCAGGCAGGCAAGGCCGAGTATGAAATTCAGGCGGAAATTGAATATTGGTTTCAGAAACACCAGTGTGGCACTGCCTATCCCAGTATTGTTGCATCTGGTGACAATGCGTGTATCTTGCACTATACCGACAACACCAAGCAACTACAATCTGGTGACTTGTTGCTCATTGATGCCGGTGCTGAATTGAACAATTACGCTGCTGATGTCACCCGTACCTTTCCGGTAAACGGAAAATTCACAGGCGAGCAAAAGGCAATCTATGAAATTGTGCTTGAAGCGCAACGGCGCGCCATTGAAACTGCTGTCCCGGGCACTCCCTACGACGCAGTTCAGGAAGTCTCGGTTGCAGTGATTTCAGACGGCTTGAGACAATTGAAAATTCTGGACGGAAGCCTTGAAGAAATCATTGAGACCAAAGCGTATCAAGAGTTTTACATGCACAAGATTGGACACTGGCTTGGGTTGGACGTTCATGATGTTGGCACCTATGGAGATGGCAACACATCTCGTATTTTGCAAAAAGACATGTACATGACAGTGGAGCCTGGCGTTTATATTTCGCCATCGGACAATGTTGATGCGCGTTGGCATGGAATCGGCATTCGCATTGAAGATGATATTTTGCTGACAGAAGATGGCAATTTTGTCACAACGAGTGTAGCACCCAAAGAAATCGCGGAAGTTGAAGCGCTTATGTCCGGCTAGAAAAAACATGGTTACACAGGATCAGTTTGATATAGCAGTCGTTGGTGGTGGGCTTGTAGGCGCAAGCTTTGCTTGCATGTTTATCAACTCCGACCTTAAGGTTGCATTGATCGAACCCGATGCAAGCCAGGAAGGTCAAGGAAAATTTGATTCGCGAGCCATTGCCTTGACTTACAGCGCAGGCCGGGTATTCGAAAATATTGGCGTGTGGGATGAGATTTCGATGGACAGCGCGACTGCAATTCGTCAAATACTCGTATCGCAAAGCGGCAACCGGCGTGCAACGCGACTTGGCGCCGAGGATGTTGGTTACGATGCTTTGGGCTGGAATGTATCGGCCGGAGCAATTGGCCGGAGCATATACAACAAGTTAAGTTCCAGCGACACGGTAACCATTATAGGGCCGGCAAATGCAACGCAGGTCGAATGCCGCGACGACCATGTTGTGGTTGCAGTCGAGTCGAATTACACCAGGTACATTGAAGCAAAAGTTGTTGTACTCGCAGATGGTGGAAAATCTGGCTTGGCAGAACAGGCAAAAATGAATTCCCGTGAAAAAAGTTATCGACAAGTTGCGTTGGTTTGCAATATTGAGTCAAGCCGCCCCAATTATGGCATCGCGTATGAACACTTTACGCAATCAGGACCGTTGGCGCTTTTGCCGGTTGGCGATTTTGGCTATGCAATTGTCTGGACACTGGAACCTGGCGATTGCGACAGACACATGCAAGCGCCGGAAGAACAGTTTCTGGAAGCTCTCGCCAAGGAGCTTTCATATCGGGTTGGCCGGTGTACACGGATAAACAGTCCAAGAGTGAAGTATTCATTGAAGTTAAGCGAGTTGGAAAGTGTGATCAGTCAGCGAGTGGTTGTAGTTGGTAATGCTGCCCACACGGTGCATCCGGTTGCCGGACAAGGGTTCAATCTAGGACTGCGGGACGTTGCTGCGCTAGCCGAGGTGATTCAAAATCATCATCGTTGGGGCTGGGATATCGGTTCGTATGATGTACTGGGTCAGTACGAGAGATGGCGTCACAGAGAGGGCCGTGCAGTAGCGTCGTTTACCGACAACTTGATTCGGATTTTCAGCAATGACTTGCCGTTGTATTCGCTGGTGCGCACTCTTGGATTGGATGCTGTGCAAGTCATTCCGGCATTACGGAAGTTCCTGTTGCAGAGGACGATGGGACTGCATGGTCGGCAGTCGAGACTGGTAACAAATTCAAATGGTTGAGCTCATTGGCGATGGCTGTACACAAAGACTTTGATTTGCTGATTGTTGGAGGTGGCATCGTGGGTCTGGCACTTGCCAGTGCATTGCGAGAATCTCCTTTCCGAATACTTTTGGCGGAAGCTGGACAGTATCCGGTGGATTCCGGAACGCAATACGACCTGCGAGTCAATTCGATTCATCTTGGTTCGCAAGCATTTTTACAGGCAATTGGTGCTTGGAATTTTGTAGCAGAAAAACGATATTGTCCCTACAGCAGAATTGAAGTTTGGGATGCCGCTGGCGGTCGAATTGAATTTGATGCAAACACCATTGGCGAGCAGAATTTGGGAGCGATTGTAGAAAACAATGTACTTGCTGTTGCCCTCAACAAAACACTTGAAGAGTCGACCAATATTGAGAAGATTGCGAATGCGCGGCTTGAGAGTTTAAGGTTGGTTGACCAATCAGTCGTTGCTTCTTTTGGCAATGCCGGTGAATTTCGAGTTTCCATGGCCGTAGGTGCTGATGGAGGCAATTCTGATGTCAGGCAAATGATCGGTTTGACGATCAATTCGCGAAGTTACAATCAACGTGCATTTGTTGCAAAAGTTGGTACAGAACAACATCACGAAGATACTGCCTATCAAAAATTTCTTGCAAACGGTCCCTTGGCATTTTTGCCACTGGATGATGGCAGTTCGTCAATTGTCTGGAGTTGCGAAAGCGGACGCTCGGAAGAACTGAGTGCAATGACAGACAGTGAATTTGAAGCGGAACTTGCCAGAAGTTTTGATTACCGTCTTGGTGAAACAACACTGCAAAGCAAGCGGGTGCAATTTCCGCTCCGAAGATTTCATCTTGATTCATACATGAAAAATCGAACTATATTGATCGGCGATGCCGCTCATGTCATTCATCCGCTAGCCGGCATGGGTGCGAATTTGGGTTTGATGGATGCCGCATCATTGGCAGAGACTTTGACACAGAATCCGGATTTGTCCGAGAACATTTGGAATGATCGAAAAATGCGGGAGTATGAGCGGTGCAGAAAGGCGGCGGTTGCTCCGGTTCTGACATTGATGGACGGATTTGATTGGGGCTTTCGCAGTAAATCACCAATTCTACGGGGAGTGCGGGGTATTGGACTAGAACTTACTGACCGAACGACATTGGCAAAAAACACAATAATGCGTTTTGCCTGCGGACTGTCAGGCGATATGCCGGATATTGCTCGACGCTAACTGACTGTTAAACTCCGAAACTATTGAATGGTTAAGCCATTGCCTTTCGGCTTTAACATGATTGTCTTCTAGTGTTGTATCCTTAATAAAATAAAGATTATTTTTAGTGTGCCGGAAGCGCCTTCTTGGCACGCTCGATCTTCGCCAGGATTTCGTCCGCAGGCTTGGTCCACACGAACGGTTGCGGGGCCTTGTTGTGGCTTTCCACATATTCTTTGAGGCAGGCTTCCAGATGTGCCACCGAGGTGTAGGCGCTACGCTTGATGTGCTGGCGGGTCAGCTTCGCGAAGAACCCCTCCACCAAGTTCAGCCACGACGAGCTGGTCGGAATGAAGTGCAGATAGATCCGCTTGCGCCGGTCCAGCCATTCCATCACGTGGCGATGCCGATGGGCCGAGTAGTTGTCCAGGATGATGTGGATCTCCTGATTTTTCGGCACCGCGCGATTCAGCACCCGAAGAAATCGAAGGAACTCCTCGTGCCGATGACGGCGATAGGTTTCGCTCACCACTTCGCCGCTGGCCAGGTTCATGGCCGCAAACAGCGTGGTCGTGCCATGCCGCTTGTAGTCGTGCGTCACGGTGCCGCAACGACCCTTCTTCAGCGGCAACCCCGGCTGCGTGCGGTCCAGCGCCTGTATGCCGGACTTCTCATCGAAACTGAACACCGCCGCATTGTCCGGCGGATTCAAATACAAGCCCACCACATCGCGCAACTTGACCACAAAGTTCGGATCCCGGCTCAACTTGAAGGTGCGAACCAGATGCGGCTTCAGACCAACCTTCTGCCACACCTTGTGCACGAAACTCTTCGACACCCCCAAATGCTTCGCCATCGAGCGTGCCGACCATTGCGCCGCATTGTCCGGCGGCGACTCCTGCGTGGTCGCCTCCACCACTCGCACGCGAAGACGCGCCATCTCTTCGCTGTTGTGACCACCATGATTGCCGCCCCGCGGAAGCTCCTTTTCAATCCCCGGAATCCCTTGCTCCGCAAAGCGCCGGCGCCACCGACCCACAGTGTTCTTGTCGGTTCCCACAAGCCGGGAGATTTCAATATTGCTCATGCCCGCCGCCGCATGCAAGATGATCTTGGCACGCTCCGTCAGCCGACGCGCATGCTTGCGACCCGTGGCCCAAGTCCTCAGCTTCTTCTCCTGCTCCGCTGTCAAATGAATCTCCACCGCCTTCCTCATCGCTGCCTCCCGGCCAATTCGACCGTATGTTGAATTCAACCATGAAGGCAGTATACTATAATCGATCATTTTTGTCAATTAAATATCGTGGACTCACCACTAGTTTCGTAGAACTGCAATGAGTTTTGCGCAAAAGGACTGAATATAACAACTTGGTGCAACGAACCGGTTTCAACAGTGAACATTCAGCATGCTCTTAAAATTGTGATTCTTGCGATGGTGATTCTTACTGGATGCCAATTCAATTCGACTACAACACCACCAACACCAACTGGTGCGATTGAAATTGTGGATGGTGCTGTCTGGATGGTGCCAGCCGGTTATACAAAAAACGGTTGCAAAGCGTACACCAAGTGGAGTCATGTTTATCTGGTTGACATGGCAATCTATTATCGTACCAAGGATGGTGGATTTACAAATTTCCTTGACGAAGCCAATTGCCAGTAGAACATAAAAATATTTTTGATTATCAAGGTTTTACCGATCTAAATTAAATTAGAACACTGAATCAGCATTGATTAGTTTTGCATTCAATAATGTGGTACAACAGATTTCGATGCGCTTCTGAAAAATTATAGAACTTTTCATTCCAATTTCACGTGTTCAAAAAAAGAGTGGTCAATTACCTTGTACATACAATTGGAATCATTTTAAAAATCACTCTTATTTTTTCGAATGACCTTTTGTGTTTTGAACATCACTGATTTAATCTTTGTCTTTTTTTGATAAAATTTTTACCAATTCTTCGGGTTAACGTAAAATATGCTGATGATTGCGCTGGCTCAGGAATGACGATAAGTGCTCGTATTACTAACAATTGAAGATGCATGACCTGCAAACCAATCTCGGACTATTGCAATCTGACGGAGAAATGAGTACGTCAACAATTGGCCACCACTTTCATACTACTACCTCGCATCAAGTGTATTTACTATAAAAAATTTCCTTGAGGGAATTGCTGACCTCGGGAATGTCAATTTTTTTGTAAAATTCAAGATCCTCCTTGTAAAGATTATGTTTGGACTTTTCGAACAATTTACCGAAAGCATGCCGTTTATTGGTTTCTGTGTTATCCCCCATGTGCGTTGCTCTATATTTCTTGTTTGCTTGAATTCGTCTATAGATTTTCTCAAACCCAGGTTTGTCATATTCAGTAAAATCGGTTCCAAATTTATCGTTAAGCGTTTTAATAATTTCTGAGAAGAGTTCCTTAATCTCTTCCGGTAAAGGAACAATTGTACCTTGTCCCATTGGAGTTACTGCGCCGTCATGTCCTTCTAGATCAATTGGAGACGATTGTCCCTCCTTAATTCGAAAGTATTCGAGATCAATGGAAGATGTTATATCGTCAATGTCATCCAGCCGCCGTCGAGGAAGTTTTTTCACCAAATGAATGAGGAAAATGTAAAGTTTTTCAAGTTCGAGATCTTTGAAACTGATAATCTGAATGATATATCCATAGAAACGAATGAAACTCTGTACATTTTTTCGAAAATCTTCTTGTTGGTCATTTTCTAGTTTTTTCCAAGACTCAACAACAGAATCCAATATCCCCTGAAGTTTCTCATTAGGGATGCTGTCATCGTAGAATGTGGTTATGAATATTTTAATGATATTATCATTATACAGGTTGTGCTCCTCAATCTTTTGTTGGAGTGTATAGATGTGGTTAGGATCTGTACCTTCTGCAAGAATGGTTCCATTATAGTAAGGTTGGAATGATTTTTGAATTATTTCCGGATCGTTTACGAAGTCCAAAACAAATGTGTTTTTCTTTCTGTGCATTGTACGATTCAAACGACTAAGGGTCTGGACTGCCTGTAGCCCACCAAGTCTTTTGTCAATGTACATCGAATGCATCATTGGTTCGTCGAAGCCAGTCTGGAACTTGTTGTTCACGATTAGGATCCGATTCTCAGGATGTTTGAAGCGTTGTTCTGTTTCGGAATCAGAAAATGCGTTCATTGAAGATTCGGTGTAGCTTTGACCGATGTCCCAATCTGTCACCTTTCCACTAAACCCAACAATGGCCCCGTAGGGAAGTCCCAACTTCTTCATCTGTCTATCGAACTCCAGTTTGAACTTCACACAGTGAAGACGCGAACGCGTTACAACCATCGCCCTTGCCTTCCCATCAATCTCATTTACAGTATGAGAGTTAAAATGGTCAAGAATAATTTTGGTTTTCTCTGCAATCGTATGGGGATGGATATCCACCCAATTCACTAACATCCGTTTGACCCGACGAATATCAACTTTGTCATCGTTTAGTTCTTTCTGATTTAGATTGAAATATCGTTTATAGGTCGTATAGTTACTAAGGACATCAAGTGTGAAACCTTCTGCAATACTCTGTTTCATAGAGTAGATATCGAAAGATTCGAACTGACCGTCTTGGTTTTCTCGGCCAAATATTTCCAAAGTTTTGTTCTTTGGTGTTCCGCTGAACCCGAAATAGGAGATATGAGGCTGTTTTCCACGAGTCCCCATCTCTTTGAGGATCAGCTTGTCGATATCTGTTAAATCATCAATATCCTCTCCTTCTTGGTATTCGTCTAGAACGGATTTTGACAAAGACATTTGTAAGTGACCTGCAGATTGGCCACTCTGTGAGGAATGAACTTCGTCAACGATTACGGCAAACTTACGTCCGGTCAGTTTCGAAATCGTACTCGAAATTACTGGAAATTTTTGAATTGTGGTGATGATGATGTGCTTTCCAGCCTCAATGAACTTTTTGAGTTGTTGAGAATTCACATCAACCGGGTTTACAACGCCACTAGTCTGTTCGAGTTGCTTGATCGTATTCTGAATCTGTTTATCCAGTATTTTTCGGTCTGTAACTACTATCACAGAATCAAACATTCGGTTGGTATCTGTCTGGTTTTGGTAGAGGGATGTCAACAGGTGTGAAAGCCAACCGATTGAGAGAGACTTACCACTTCCTGTAGTATGTTCGATCAAGTACGAATTACCCGTGCCCTCCTTTATGACCGTTGCCCTAAGTTTTCTCACAACACGAAGTTGATGATAGCGAGGAAAGATGAGTACTTGGGATTTATTATCAATAATATTTTGAGACTTGGGGTTGTAAACCTTTTCGATTTCTTCACGGACATGGACATAATTCTCTACAAGATCAAGAACACTATCCGGTTGGAGAATCTCCTCCCAAAGGTAGGAACTCTTGTGGTCTTCAGGGTTGACTGGGTTTTCAATGTCCTTATTATAGGGAAGAAACTTAGTTTTCTGACCCGCCAACCGAGTTGTCATCGAAACCTTTTCGTTTCCCACTGCGAAGAAGACAAGGCATCTCTTGAACCGAAAAAGTGGTTCACTCGGATTTCTGTCTTTTTTATACTGATCTTCGGCATCTGAATGGATTTGACCAGTCAACGAGTTCTTTAGCTCCAAAATCGAAAACGGGATACCATTCAAAAATAGTGCCAAATCCACTGAATATTCGTTCATCACGGAGTACTTCAATTGACGTACAACAGTGAACCGGTTTTTCTTGTAAAGTTCCTGATGTTCAAGGTTGAGGCCGCTCTTCGGCTCGAAAAAAGCTAGCCGAAAGTTTGAACCGCGGTCCTTGACTCCTTTGCGAATGACATCAATCAGTCCTCGTTTTTCGATCTGGTCTGAAATTCGTTTAAGAAGTTTCTTCTCAGTTTGAACACCATATTGGTTGCTAAGTTTCTCGAACTGCTTCGGTTGTGTGTCTTTGATGAAACCAATGAGATCATCCGAGATTAAACATAGATCTTTCATGAAAGAATCTGTTTTCCGAGCCTCGTAACCGCTTTCGATGAGTTTCAATTCGATATGATCTTCAAATTTTTCCTCTTTGTAGTAAATCACTGATATACCTCACTACGCACATCAATCTTTCCGGTAACCACGCTGGAGATCAAGCACCGACGGTACTCTTTTAGAAGTTCGACTCGCTTAGCCTCAATGTCAACCATTCGGTCAATCTTCAAAGTCTCATGGTCAAGATAGTCTGAAATTTGTTTCTGTTGGGAAAATGGGGGTACAGGACAATATGAATTTAACATCTCGTATACAGGGGGTCTCGGCATTTTTACACCCTGAGAGAGGGAGTTAAAATAATCTATAATTCTCGCGTTTGTCAGAAGATAGTATTGATATTTTGGTAGATATTTACGAGGACGCAAAACAATCATTTCCCCCATTGAGAAACCATCCAGTTCACAAAACACAAACTTTGACAGATAAACCCGCAATTTGTTGAGTAGTGTATCACCTTTTTGGAATTTCATTCCCATAGTTCCATAATCGGAATGATAATTCATCACTTTACCTGTATAGGGTTCAACATATTCAGGTGAAATTTTCACATCATCATTGTTTGGTAGCCCTTTCTCTACTATGAGTTCTAAGAAAAAATTTAGTCGGCTGACTTTCCAGTTACTCGGAATATTCCCAATCCACTCAATACCACTGTCTTTCACTTCAACATTGGCATCTAAGCCTTTGGTGACGCAGTGATCAATTAGGGAAGATCTTTGTTCTTTTAGTAGTTCGATCTTCCGTTCTGTTTTTTCAATTAAAATATCAATTTGTTGAGTTTTTGAATCAAGGTAAACAGAAATTTGTTTTTGTTCAGGGGGGGGGGGTACAGGACAAAATGAATTTAACATCTCGTATACAGGTGTTCTCGGCATTTTTACACCTTGAGAGAGGGAGTTAAAATAATCTATAATTTTTTCATTTGTTAAAAGATAGTATTGATATTTCGGTAGATATTTTTGAGGACGTAAGACAATCATTTCTCCCATTGAGAATCCATCCAATTCACAAAACACGAACTTTGAAAGATAAACCCCTAGTTTGTTAAGTAGTGTGTCACCTTTTTGGAATTTCATTCCCATGGTACCATAATTTGAATGATAATTAATTATTTTACCTGTATAGGACTCAACGTATTCAGGTGAAATTTTCACATCTTCATCGGATGGCAGATCCTTTTCTACAATGAGTTCTAAGGAAAAAATTAGTCGAATGATTTTCCAACTACTTGGAATATCCTCAATCCACTCAATACCACTATCCTTGTAATCTGAATAGGATTTCATTTCTTAAGAACCTCTTTCATTAGACCCTCTGCTTCCTTATCTAATTTAAGAAGATCTTGTGTAATTTCCTCTAAGGACCGTAGTGATTTGAACTTGTAGAAGTATTTGGTAAAATTGATCTCGTATCCTATCTTGTCCTTAGTTCGATCCATCCATGAATTTGGAAGTTGGAGTTTTACTTCTTTCTCGTAGTACTTATCAATATCGTCTTGCAATGGAACTCGCTCGTGATATCGTTTGGAGGTATCGGGTATTGGATTACCTTTTTTGTCAATTGCGACTATTCCATTCTCAATTACTGGTTGCTCTACTTGAACTTTAGTATATCCAAAGAACTTGTTAGGATAAATTTTGCATTTATCCTCCTCCTCAAAATTCAGATAAAGGTGGACGATTTTATTGAGTTGGGGTGTGGATACTTCTTTTCGTTTATTTCCGAGCGACTTTTTCATATCAACGAACAAGGATGATCCGTCTATCAACTGAATCTTTCCACACCGTTTATCAGACTTCTTATTCGTTAGGATCCAAAGGTATGTCGATATACCAGTATTGAAGAATAGTTGATCAGGTAAGGAAACAATACACTCCAACCAGTCGTTATCAATAATCCATTTCCGAATCTCTGACTCACCACTCCCTGCATCACCTGTGAACAATGGAGAACCGTTGAAAACTACACCAATTCGACTACCATTGGTTTCCATCTTCGAAATCATGTGTTGGAGAAACAATAGTTGTCCATCTGAGATCCGCGGTGTTCCGACAGAAAACCGACCATTCGGGTTCTGATGCTCGTTCTTAATGATCTCCTTATCTGGTTCCCAACTCACTCCGTAGGGAGGGTTGGTAATCATGTAGTCAAATCGGTCACCACAAAATTGGTCCCTGGATAATGAGTTTCCAAGACGAATGTTCTCCGGGTCCTCACCAGTGATCATTATATCGGACTTACAGATGGCAAACGTTTGGGGATTAATTTCTTGCCCTACAAGACGGAGCTGGATTTGGTCACTGACATTATCATTGACCCACTCCTTAGCTAGCGTTAGCATACCCCCACTACCACAGCAAGGATCAAAAATACTCCGAATGATGCCCTTGCCTTTGAGGTTGTCAATATCTTCAGAAAACACAAGTGATACCAAAAGGCGGACGACATCACGAGGAGTGTAGTGTTCTCCGCTGGTCTCGTTGGACATTTCTGAGAATCTACGAAGTAGTTCTTCAAAGATCTGCCCCATCATGTGGTTGGAAACCTTGTCGGGGTGCAGATCGACCTCTGAAAACTTGTCAATGAATTTGAATAAGCGATTTTCTCTGTTGAGTTTCTCGACTGGCTTATCAAGTTGGAAATTCTCAATGATCTCAACTACATTTTCGGAGAACCCTCCAATGTAGTTCTGAAAATTGATGCAAACGTTACTCGGGTCATGTCTCAGACGGGATAAGTCGTAATAAGAGTGATTGAAAAACGACATTTTAGTCTCCCCCTTGATTATTCCGGATGTATCTTCTAACTGATTTTCATAATTCTCATGTAGCTGGATAATTTCGTCTTTTTTGTCCTCAATCACACAGTCAAGACGTCGCAGAACTGTGAAGGGGAGAATGATGTCGCCATATTCATGAGGTTTGAACAAACCCCTTAGAATATCATCACAGACACTCCAAATGAAGGATGATATTTCATTTTGTGACATCAACTATCCTTTAATACTCAGTTGTTTCAATTAATTTTGTTGGTACATATCTAACCGAATCAATGGTTAATCAATAGTCATGAAAATTCATGCACTACCAAGGCCCACATCAGGTCCGGTTCCCTCAAACAATACAAAGACTCGCATATACGCTGAGAATTTACCATATCGACCAAATTGAATTGGTTCAAGAACCATTTTTTCCAATTTGCTGGTGGCAAAGACAGCTTTGGCGGTATATTCTGAGTATGCATCTATCTTCTGCGCCCTTGTTTCTGGTCTAGACTGTTTGCTTTCCCTCCTTTCTGAAAGGGAATCTTCAGGCTTGCTACTTGTCGGCAAACTGCGCTTGAAATTCTTACTCATAGTCAGTCACTCCTTGCATAGTTGAGTCGGTCGTCAATCTAGATACGAGTTCCTTGTATTTTAGCATATTTTTGGCGATAACTTCCATATGGTCGAACGTATCTAAATGCCGCATATTGTACCTGATGGTGAATTCGTTCACATAGCGACCCAAATGCTCGAAGCTGTGGTATGTTCCCGCATATCCACGCTTCAGCATCGCACAGAATGAATCCATGCCGTTTGTATGAATCATGCTCTTTACAAACTCACCTACACTGTGCTTGACTGGTTCATGCACGAAGTCAACCATTCCTGCATACATCTTGGCATCTTCCGTATAGACGGTGGAGCCATACTCGACATTGGAATTGACAATGCTTCGCAAGGCCGGCGCTTCCGTTTTCAATACTGGCCCATCAACCACTTTCATTCTCGTATGAACCTTGGTACCAACAACACCTGTTTTGCCTATCGCTCCGCGACTCACTTCCAGCTTCTTGTCACTGTGCTTGCTTCTCTCCTTGTCGCCTATGTAGGTTTCGTTCAATTCAACAGTGCCGATAAGAATTTGATTTCTAGTGATAAACGCCTCGCGTATTTCAGTAAGCATATCCATGCACTTTTCTGTGAATGTTCAGTTCTTGATGCAGTTTCATTTACAGTACGCATCAGGCGAGTTGCAACCGTATACAGTGCAATAGCCCATCTCCGCGATGTCCCGGTACAGACGACGACCCGACAAGCCCGGATGCGACTCGATGCGCGACGACAAATACTCCTCGTACGGCGACAACACCCCCGCACCACGCATTCGTCGGCGCTGGCCATGCGGTTCCTCCGCACCTCGCGCCAGATACTTGCGTACCGTCTTGCGGTCGCAACCCGCCAAGCGGGCAATCCTGCTTATGCTCAATCCTAGAGCCTTCATTGAATGTATCATGCATACCTCGTTTAGGTTTTTCATATGCTCGGGGGCCTCCTTCGATTCCCAGTCGAATACATCAAAGCCCCTGAGCATATCGGATTTGTCAATTTCTTGACACGCACCCCGCGAGCGGGGTGCGTGTCAAACCCTCGGACTGGGGACTTACTACCATTTTGCAAATTAATTTTGCGGGGCTTGTGCCCCCGCGATGTTCTTCATGTGCATTGACCATACTTGGCTGGATGTTGCGGGTTGAACTCGGTTTGAGCGGTCAGCATTGCGCAGGCGACTGACAGCAGGCGATCGGCGACGGAGCGCAAGGAGCGGGAATGTCCATGTCCGCGTTGTCGAAGATCCCGATATTTTTTCTTGCAGATCGGGTCTCTCTGCACCGCGACCCGTGCCCAGTGGTACAAGGCTTGCTGAAGTCGTTCATGAGATGCGCGGCGCTTGGTGACCCGGCAGCTGCCGCCGGAGCGGAGGGTGACGGGTGCCACGCCGCAAAGGCATCGCAAGGCGCCGAGGTCTCGATTCTGGATGGCTTCGGCGGCTTCGCTCAGCAATGTTGCCAGCACGCTCGGTCCCACGCCCGGCATGGAGCGCAGGATCGCGGCATCGCGTCTCGGTACGGCATCGACCATGGTCGATTCTTCCGAATGGTCGAAGGCTTCCAGCTGGCGTTCGATTTGTCGGCGAGTGTCGGCGAGCAACTGGTTGATCAAGATCAGCTGTTCAACGGCGACGCCGATTTGTGCAACCGCCGCGGCCACGGTGCCGGGGGCGACCTGCATCGCCGATTGTCGCAGTTGTCGAAGCAGTTGTACGGCATTGATGCGGCGAATGCGATAGCGCTTCAGCAGGGTTGTCAAGGTCTCTTCGTCAAGCCGCTGTGCATCTTCCGGCGTCGGCGCCAGCTTCCACAGTTCGAGGAGCCAAGCATCGGCCAGCTTACTGCCGGCCATCTCCGAAAACTGCGGATAGTAGTTCCAGAGGCGGTTTCGCATGCGATGTCCAAGGCGAGTGCGTTCGCGAACCAGGTCGGAAAGGTTGCGTGACAGCGCACGCAGCATTTCGGTGTTCGCATCCGGCAGATTCAGCCGTCGAAACGCTTGCGGGTCAGTTCGCAAAGCCGAAGCCAGCACTTCGGCATCGCGACGATCGTCCTTGGCACCGGACATCCAGAAGCGGTCGCGGAAGCGATCCAGCTGCTTTGGATTGAGCGCCCACACGTTGAATCCCAGCCCCAGCAGCATTTCCACCACCGGACCACGCGGCACTTCAATGCCAATTTCCACCTGTTCCGGCGCCGCACCGGTGATTTGCAATACCCACTCCGCCATCTCCCGAATCCCGACACCGCCGTGCCGGAACGAGCGATTGCCCAGCACGTCGCCGTCCGTGCTCATTACACAAGCCTGATGCGAACGGGTCGCCCAGTCAATTCCAACGGTCCATCGATTTTCCTTGCTCATCATTCCCTCCTTCATGTACAATTCAACAGATTCAATGAATCAAGGTTGCCGCAATGCCGCAGCCGTTTCCTGTACTGGGTGCTCGAAGCACTGGCTTACTACGGGGCTTCCGCATTGCGGCCAGCCGCCGGGGCGCTAGTCCCCAGAAGGCGTTCGAAACGCAGGAATTTACTGGCTGCTCCCGGCGGACCGACCTTTGCAACTGCCAATGCCAGCTAGCTGGCATTGGCAGTTGTTCTATAAATGGTACAGGACTTTACCGTTAATAGTGACAAATGTCGGCTCGCATAGTCGTGGAACTTTCTGGAAATGAAGCAGCCGCCGTTGTCGGTGACCAGCGTCGGCACGTGTCCGGAAAAACCGCCGTGGCGCGCCGCCTCCATCCGGGCCTCCTCCAGCGCCGCCACCGCATCGTGCGTCGACTGCGACGGGGTCAGGTGGCAAGCCAGCAGATAGCGGGAATAATAGTCGATCACCGTCACCGCATACCACCAGTCGAAGCCTGGAATATGAATCCACGTCACATCCGACTGCCACAGGTCGTCCGGACGCGACGGCAGCAGCTCGAACAGCTTGGCGCACTGGTGGATCCGGGCTTGTTGCACTGGCTTTTGACGCCGCAGCAAGCCCTCGGCACTCATCACCTTGTAGACCTCGTATTTCGTGACCTGATGCTCCGAGAAACGCCGGATCACGAACGTCAGCCGCTGGTAGCCCCACTGCGGATAGCGACGCGCAAACTCCACGATCGCCGCCGCCTTCTCCGGCGCCACCGGACGCGGCTTCGGACCACGCTTGCCGTGGCTCGGCGGTCGATACCACGAAGACCGCGCAATGCCCAAACTGCGCAGCACGCCGGTCAAACTCGCTTTCCTCTTCGCCTTCGCCTGCCGCAGCGCATTCATGACATCCGCTTTGAACTCGACCGTCAATTTCAGTCTCCCAAGTTTTTTTTTAGCACGCGGATCGCTATCGTCTGCTCGCCGATCACCTGATCGCGCTCGGCCAATTCCTTCTTCAGACGCTCGATCTCCTTGCGCTCCGGCGACACGCCGCCGCTCAAACGCTCGCAGCCGCCCTTGATGAACAAGTCGCGCCAGCGATACAGCGTCTGCTCCGTCACCCCCGCCTCCCGAGACAGCGAAACCATCGAATCTTCGCGGCGAACCGCACTCAATGCCCAGCGCCGGCGTTGCTCGGCGCTGAGGCCTTTCTTTCTTCCCATGACCTTCCCTCCATTGGTTGACATTGGTAATAATATTCTAATACTATTCCTTGTCCAATTAACTCCAGTCAAGACAACAGATAATACATAACAAAGTAACAGTAAATATAGAAAATTTTTAACTTTTCTTATCAATGTGATTAAATGCCTTTATTAAGACTTTTATTGAATTGTCGCATTCCGCTGTTAACTGCCAAAAATGTTGCGGAAGACTATCGTGATTTTCAAATGCTTCCGATTTTAATTGTTCTGTACCTTTTATTGATGAATGTACAAACTTGTTTCTGTGCTCTCTAAGAACGTCAAAAGGTTTAACAATTTTACTAACAGAATGTCTTTCATAGCCCAATTCAGTTAATATTTTCTTAATCAATCCAATAGATCGAAGTTTAGGGTCCTCAGGAATATTTAGTTTATTTGCAGTTTTACGAAGCCATTCTTCATTGAATTTTTCAATTAGTAATTGGTACAGACTTTGAATGTCTCTGCTCCATTCGTCCTTTGCGTTAGTTCTTGTATAATTTACCTGATTAAGGACTTGCCTATCTTCAAGTTTCCAAGTTGAAAGGTCCGAGTGTATCAATCTGTTTTTCAAGCTAGCCAATGGGTTATATTCTGAATGCCGATTTCCTAATAAATCATTTTTAAACCGTTCAGATACTGGACCCTTTTGCTTTTCGTTAAACGATCCCCAGTATTTTTGTTCTTTGGTTGGAAGTTGACTCAAATAAATCATACACGTATGAACTTGACCTTCTTCATTAACGTAATAAGTTTCCAAATGCCAAGTATCACGGCAACTAACTGAGCGTTCAGTTAGTGTGTATTTCTCACTATTGCTCTTGTACTTACTTAAAACTTCTGGATTAAAAAAAACTTGAGAATATTTAATGGAGTAGTATGCAAGTTGCTTCGGTGAACAAGAACGCTTACGAAACTTATTGTTTTTATTATCATAGTAGATATATTTAACGTATTTTTTATTACTTTTGTTACAAGAGTACTTTAAACTATTCAATATATCTTCTTTTGCATCCATACATGGAATAAATTGAAAACCTCGAAATGCACTTGCAATATTCTTTTGTATTTCACAATTATAGTAAATGTTACCTCTTTCGTTTGGACCTGCATATGATTCCCATTCTGTAAAAATAATAGAAGTTCTTTCAGAATTAAAAAAACGTAACAAATTACTGTTTGTAAGACTAGCATATTGTTCAAGAAAATCACGCTTTACCAGCACTACCAAATCTTTATAAATTGATGATTTATTCTTTTCACCTGAAATGCAAATCACCGGATTAATATCTCCATTTTCATCTATGTGACACCATTCCTTTCGTTCATGAATGTAATGAATATCAAAAATTTGTTTGAACCTATCTGATATCTCAACATATTCACCAACTTCAGGAACATCTCTAAACTCACGAATGTAGACAATTTGTTCAGCAAATCTAAGAGCTTCACTTTCAGAATACGTAAATGGATGTTCAACACAAGGATAGTTGTTAGTTTCGACTATTCCCCAAGACTCATATCCATTACAATCCCACTTCAGAAGATCTTTAACTGGAAGTGGTTCAAGTTTACATTCACTCACAAACAAACTATTGATCGACACAGAATCTAT
The DNA here is from genome assembly GCA_965200765.1 of Arenicellales bacterium. Lineage (GTDB taxonomy): Bacteria > Pseudomonadota > Gammaproteobacteria > Arenicellales > JAJDZL01. The sequence continues at coordinate 2,511,829 of OZ241380.1, read as the reverse complement.
ATCTATATTAGCGTAGATTACCAGAAACTCATCTTGGGCATTTTTATCTAAAAATTCTAAGATATCTGTTTGGGCAATCCAATCATTAAATTTAGGATCATCAATATTACATTTGATTGACAATTGTTTTAGCTGCCTAAGGATTCTTTTCATTGTTGTAAAAAAATATATAACTTGTGCCAATTTGTAGCAATACATTGATTACTGTACCACTTGTGAGCAAGAATATCAAATATTGTGTTGATATAAGTATTTCCAGTTGAAAAATATTTGATGATGAAATTGCAGATTTGTCAGGATTGACTGAAGTATGTAAAAAGCTTGCTCGGCTTTTTCCGAGGGCTTCCATGCTACTACATAGACAAATTTGGCAAAACTTTTCCAACTGAACAGGCAACAATGAGAGGTTAGACCACTTCTAGCCAAATCTTCTCCTGATGCATCATACACCTTGCTTTGAGGTTGATCAAATAAGGTTCATTGTACCACTGAAATTCTTCAATGGCAAAAGAATTTGCATATACCGCAGATTTTAACAGATCTTGAGAACGCCGATGAGCAGTGACTTGAAGGATGGGGTAGAAAATCGGTAAAACTGGCGTTTCAAGTCTCGAAAGCAACGATTTTTGAGATGAAAAATTTCAAAACAGTAAAAAATAGCGTAAAATCAATAACTTAGTAACTGCGAAACCACCTCAAATGGGAGTGTTTCCTGTAGGAAAATATTTGATGGCAAAATTGCTGACGGTTCGGAGTTGACTGCGGTAGGAAAACGGCTTGGCCAGCGATACTAGGCTATTTAGAGCATAATTTCAGACGTTTTATGTTTGCCTGTTCAAATTATCTGTATACCCGCCCGCGGTTCAGTGTATGATATATTCACCCTAACCGAAATTGAGTTATGAAGCAACGCAGTCTGAAAAGTGCCGGGCTCAGGCCGACCCTCCCGCGTCGATTGATCCTGAATATTCTGGAAAATTCTCCGGAACGGCACATTGGTGCAGAAGATATCTACCAGGCGATCAGAGATGCTGACAATGACGTGGGGCTTGCGACAGTCTACCGGGTGCTTACACAGTTTGAACAGTCAGGCATTGTCATCAGCCATAAGTTCGCCGGCGACAACAAGGCGTATTACGAGCTCAATGACGAGAGTCACCATGACCACATTGTTTGCATTGAATGCGGGCGAGTATTTGAGTTCGTTGATGAAAAAATTGAGCAACGACAGAAAAAAGTTGCCAAATCAGCAGGTTTCATACTGGAAGACCATTCTTTGCACTTGTATGGCGTTTGCAGAGGGATGAGAACAAACGGCGAATGCTCCAAGAAGAAACAGAGTGAAAGCATTTTTTCAATTGACGATACATGATCGTCAAACGAAGAAGACGGCCGATAAGATAGTATCGGCACAAGGATTATCCAAGAAACACACCATTAAGCAAGAGGAAACCGGAAATGTCCGATTTTTTGGAACTAGCTGATGAGCTGACAAAAGCTCTGAATTTGACAGTAGCACCAATCGCAATTCGATTTGTGGAACGTGATGGCGAAGACGTCGCTGAAATGGACTCGCCAGTTTCAGCAGGTTGTCAGTTTTGGGAGCGCGGGGCACAAAAGTCGGTTCTGACAAGCACTCGACATCACGCAAATTGTGCCGTCGGCATACACACACACAATTTGGCAGATGCACCTGATTCACAATCTTCAGAGCTGATGGAAGTGTTGGCGGCCATGAAGGGTTTGGATTATGTTCGCGACGAAGAAGTCGCAGCGATACCAGTTCGGCAACAGTCCTCAAAGAGTGTCTTGTATGAGCCATTGTCGCAAGCAACTGAACAACCCGATGTGGTGATGCTGTTTGCTCATTCTGCACAAAGCCTGGTATTGAGTGAAGCTTTGCATCGGGTTGATGGCCAGGTACCGCCGGCTATGGGAAGACCGGCTTGTGCAGTAGTGCCTCAGGTTAGCAATACCGGATTGTCGGCCATGAGTCTTGGATGTTGTGGTGCGCGTGTTTATCTGGATGCATTGACTGACGATATTGCGTTGTGGGGTCTTGCCGGGGACAAGCTGGAACAGTATGTATCTGAAATCAAAATCATGTCGGCCGGCAACGAGATTCTGACAAAATTTCATGATATGCGTCGTCAGGATATAGAAGCCGGAAAGTTACCGACTGTACAGGATTCGCTGGCGAGACTAGGTTAATTTGACAGGACAAAGTTAATTGGCACTTGGACTGAGCCCGCAGTGGCCAGTCCGGCTACCTGTGCCGGTTTGAATTTCCACCTGCCTACTGCTTTTTGGGCAGCTCTGTCAAGGCGACGATACCCGCTGGACTGCTGAATTTCAATTTTGGATACATCTCCGGTGTGACTGACATGCACTTGCAGGATTACTTTTCCTTCTTCGCTGTTGACTCTGGACAGATACGGGTATCGCGGCTTGGGGTTTGACAACCCTTCTACACCATAGACCGGTTGATTGAATTGGCCCTGATAGGCGGCAACCTGTGCTTCAGATGAGTCGGGATTGTTTCCAATGTCAATTTCGGGTTGTATTGGTTCCCGTGAGACAGTGGTTACTTTACTTTCGTGAGTTACAGTCTCTCTTGTTGGTGCTGGTTCGTTTTCTTGTTCGGACGGTGGAGATTGCTTGTTTACTACCCGGGCCGGCGCATGCGATGGTTGTGTGTCAGTTGCGACCGGGTTCAGTTGCGAATTGGATGTGATTTGACTTTGCAAATTCACTTTTTCAGGTTCATCTGTCGGGATGTTTTCAGTAGCAGGTTTTGGTTTGGCTTCGGCTATAGCCACCTCCGAGGTTGGTTCTATTTCAACATAAGTCAACTGGACTGCAGATTCGTGGTCGACTATTGATTCAGTTTGACGAACGGTTTGATGTTGCATCGCGGGTGAATCATCGGCAGCGAGCGAGGAATTCTCCGCTTCGTGCTGTTCGACACTATCAACAGGATCTTGAGTTTCAAATTCCGAAATTTCAGCCGTAACAGGTAAGAATTGGCTCGTTGCAATTTCGAGTTCATAATCGCCGGGTTGCGGTTGAGTAGATTCGTGCTGTACTGACGCTGGAACTTTTGCAAGTGCCTGTTGTAACTTGGGTGATTCAGCTGGAAAGTTTTCAAATTTTTGTTCAGCTAGCATGAATTCCCCGCTAGTGTGTACAACCGCGATTTCCTTTTCCAAGTCAACGAAAATCTCTGGTTCCACCACAGAGTGTGAAAGGGTGGGCATCGCGGCGACCAGGTTATCGGGTAATTCATGCAGTGATTGAGCAACGAATTGTTGCGGAGTTTCTGTATTCGCGGTATCGACTTCATGGTAGGCTTCATAGTCCTGTACGAATTCAGATTGGACCGTGTCAAGAAGTTGATCTTCAGTGGTCGTGTTTGTTTGGTCAATTGTCGCCGGTGATTGATTGGCGTTAGTTGTGGAAGCGAGGTCATCAACCAAACCGTATTGCTCGAGGAATTGTTCCGAATGCAAAGTTGCCTGCATTGAAGTGGGAATCTCGGTTGGAACTGAATACTGGGTTGCATACACAAAAGCCGCCGCACACAATCCGTGAAATCCAATTGAACACAGACCAGCCACTGCAATTTTGAGTGCCGGCAATCCTTCGCGTTTTGTTTCAAGCGAATGGCGTATCGAAGTAAATTGTTGTCCATCCCGAATCATGCTTGAACTCGCTTGACAGGAACCACAACTTCACCGTGCCCGGTTGATGCCCGATGAGCAATGATTTCGTAGTATTGCATCAAATTTGCTTCAGACAAAACTGAATCCGCATTGCCGTCTGCAACCATGCGGCCGTCAAATAGAAGCGACAAGCGGTCGCAGTATCGCGCCGCCAATGAAAGATCATGCATAACGACAACAATTCCAGCTCCTTGTTGTGTGAGGGCTTTCAATTTGTCCATGACATTGAGTTGGTGTGCAGGATCCAGACCTGCAACCGGTTCATCGGCAAGCAGGATGGTGGGTTCAGTCGCCAGTGCCCGGGCCAGCATAACGCGAGCGAATTCACCGCCGGACAGGGTATTCACCCTTCTTCCGGTAAATTCCAAAACTTCGCATGCTTCCATGGCCGCTCGTACCGAGGCAATATCCTGTCTGGTTGGCTGTTGCCATAGTTTGAAATGCGGAATTCGACCTAGCATGACCAAATTTTCGACTGCCAGCGGCCACGAACTGCGCCCCGCTTGTTCAAGATATGCAACGTGTTTCGCCAAAGTATGCATGGCGGAGGCCTTGACTTCAATATCGTCGAATTCGGCTTGTCCTTGCTCAATTGACAGCAAGCCGGCCATGGTTCGCAAGAGTGTCGTCTTGCCGGCACCATTCGGACCGATTAGTCCAACCAGCTCGCCGCTGTTTACCGAAAATGAAACATCGTTCAATATTCTGGTACCACCTTGCGATACTCGAACTGCATTGACTCGCAAAACACTCACAAGTATTCCCTCCTCATTCGCAGAACTAGCCAAAAGAAAAACGGGGCACCAACAAAAGCTGTAAAAACACCCAGTTTCAATTCTCCGGCAAAGGAAAACAGGCGTACTGCAATGTCTGACAACAGAAGCAGTATGGCTCCACCGAGAGCACTGGCGGGTAGCAACAATCCGGGACGATGCCCGACAATCGGTCGAAGCAAGTGTGGCACGATCAGACCCACAAACCCGATTGCTCCTGAAACCGCTGTGGCGGCACCGACTGCGGAGGTAACACCAAAAATAATGCGCAGTCGCACCGATTTCAGATTAATACCCAGACTGGATGCTGTGTCTTCTCCAAGAGTCAGCGCATCCAACGCTTTGCCAGTCGTCAGAATGAACGCCAAGCCAATTAAAATGAAAGGCGCTGCCAGCCACACATGATCAAGACTTCGATTTGCTAGTGAACCCAGAAGCCAAAAAACAATTTCAAGTGCCGCGTAGGGATTCGGGGCCAAGTTCAACGCAAGCGATGTCAAGGCACCGGCAAAACTGGATACTGCCACACCCGCCAGAATCAATGTCAAGGTTGAACTTTGTCGTCCGGCAATCAGCAACATCACAATGACACCAATCGCACCACCCAGCATTCCGCCGATGGGTAGTGCCATTGCGAACAACGCTGATATTCCGGTATAGATTGTCAACACTGCACCGAGTGCCGCGGAGGCGGATATACCGATCAATCCAGGTTCTGCAAGAGGGTTGCGCACAAATCCTTGAAGCACGGCACCGGATGCACCGAGTGCTGCGCCGATCAGCAATCCCAGAATGGCACGGGGCAGGCGAACTTCCTGAACAATAACCGTATATCCAGTTGGATCAAGGTCAAATAATGACTTGGCAATGGAAATCGTATCAATTGCAACCGGGCCGACAGCAAGCGAAAGCCAGAATGCAACAACCGTTGCAATACCCAGAACGATCAGTGCAAGCTTGAACTTTCTTTGTGCACCGTCAAAATCAGCTTCCATTGGCTTGGCTCGGCAGAGACATTCTGAAATTAACCAGACGTGTCAGGGCATCAGCAACGAATGGTGTTCCACAAATCCACAACTTGCCCTCTTCAGCAATTCTTGGAATTTCATTGAAAACCCGTTGTATAGCAGGATGGTTTGGAAGTTCATTTGCAAGAGCTGGCGACTGGCCCTGACCGCCAAGCATCAATCCGTCCGGTTCGGAGGATATCAGCAATTCGAGGGGCAGGCGGTGAGGGCCAGATACACCAAGTTCGTTTGACAAATTTCTGAACCCGGATTTTTCTACTACTTGTGAAACGAGTGTATCGCCACCAAAGGTGAAGCCGTTTGCCAGGAACAACCCGAGAACAGGTTTGTAATCGGTCATGGTTTGTTCGGCCATCTCAAATTTTCGGTCAAACTCCTCGACCAGTTTCAGGCCGCGTTGTTCTTCACCGATGGCATCAGCAATCATCATGACATTGGCCCGAATGTCTTCAAGGCTCAAAGCCAATGGCACTTCCAACACTTCATAGCCCATTCGTCTCAACAGAAAGACTTGGGGGCTACCGAACTTGATAGTGACAACCAGGTCGGGATTGAGAATGGCTACTTCCTCGGCCAGTCCGTGATTCGCGTGAAAATTTTGAGCAATATCGGCCATGGAAGACGCATGCGGTTTTTGTGCCAGATAACTTATCGAAGCGATGCGCTCGTGGTCGGCAAGCAACATAACGATTTGGTCAGTGCAAACGTTGGTTGAAACGATTCGGGCCGGTTTGGGGTCGGCCGAAATCATTGCGGCCGGCATAGCGATGGCCGCCAGCAAAAAGACATGCAAAAATGCTCTGGTCACGGTAGAGATCGATGATTCAACAAGGAGGTTAGAGACACTTTGATACGCTTCAAGTGATCAAAAGGTGTAATTGATGCCAGCAAACAGCGTTCGTCCAGGCTCGCCGTAACCGACGATTTCTTCATAATCTGTCGTATCCAGCAAATTTTCAACTTTTGCAAACAGTTTGGTGTTTTCACTGATTTGCAGGTTGCCGGACAAATGGACCAGTGTGTATCCCTTCAGAGTCTGCAATGTTCTCGTGAAGTTCGGTGCTGGAAAAGTTACGTCAGATTGTTTTCCATTGTGCTGAATGTTCAAATTCAGATTGCCTGACTTGCCTTGGTAAGTGAAACTTCGATTCAAGTTGACACTGGCAACCCGGTCGGGCCGGCGTACCAATTGTTCACCACTTGGCGTTCTTGCTTTGCTCAATGTCAAATTGGCGGATAACTCCCAATCAGCACCAAGGGACCCGCGAGCAGAAACTTCCCAACCTTTGGTAGTGTTCACCCCGGGTGAATTGACGGCCCATTGCGGACAGCCGAAATCCGTGCAATCCGGGTTGACATAATTTCCAAATCCAAGAATTTCGTTGGTAATTCGGTTATCGAAGTAAGTGGCATCCACGGTCATGTTTCCAAAACTGTGTTCCACCCCAAGGTCCCAGCCTTTGCTGGTCTCTGGTTTCAAATCCGGATTTCCGACAAAACTGCCGTCAAATCCATAAAGCTCCGTAATGGCCGGATTCTTGATGCCGGTTCCATAGCTCGCATGTGCGCGAGTGATGTCATTGCCAAACAGATAAGCACCTGTTGCTCGCCACGTAGTATGGTTTTGAAAGGCATTCCTGTTATTGCTATTGTCGTCATACCTTGCACTAAGCGACGTAAACACAGAGTCTGCAATTGTCGCCCGGTGTTCCAGCGTATAGTTGGTGGTCTTGATTTTTTCATTCGGCAGGTCACCGTACGCCGCGTTGGTTCTGCTGTACTTGTTTGTTTCTGAGCCGGCCGCAAAAACAATGCTCTGGTTTGCTCCATCGGAGCCGAACAGATATTCAACCTGGTATTCAATTTCGTTCACTTTGCCGTTGCTGTTTTGACCTCTTTCGCCATTATCAATGTCCACCCACTTTTGGTCTGTACCGGACCATTGAATCGTGTGTTTCAGGGTACCTTCCATTTGAGAAATGACTGCCTTTGCTACCAGAAATGTTTTACGATTATCAGCGGAATTGTCGTCATCTACGGGAGGCGAATCGAATTCGATTTGAGAATCGATATACATCGCGGTTGCGGACAACTCAATATTGTCTGTAAACTGCCCGACTGCCTTGAGTAGTGCGGCGGTTTTTTCCGTCCCGTCAGGCTCTGTACCTGCTTTGGCAGCGGATACTCCATCGGTTTTGTCTGTGCTGACCATTACCGTGACATTGGTGGCCGGCGATGCACTGCCGAACATTGCATTGGCACTGTAAGTTGACTGCGATCCGTAGCCAGCTTCTATACTTGGTCGACTATTCTCATCGTATTCGGGGGTGGACAGAGCGATGACACCGCCGATTGCGTCACTCCCGTAGATCGAGCTTTGCGGACCGCGCAGCACTTCAATTCTGTCAATCATTTGCACTGGCAGATGCTCAAAGTGAAACTCATTGCCCCAATATGGATCGTTCAGCTTGATACCGTCAAGCTCGACCAGCGTGTGGTTTCCTTCTGCACCGCGCATTCGAATTTGAGTAAAGGATCCAGTGGCCGCATTGACAGCTACACCTGGAACCTCCCTGAGTAGTTCATCGACCGTTCTCGGTTTGCGCACTTTAATGTCTTCACTGCGAATGACAGAAACGCTGCTTCCGACCTGTTTGGGTGGAACTGGTATTCGACTTGCCGAAACTACCAGTTCGTCAAGTGTGTCACTTTCAGAGTTTTGGTCCTGGGCAAATGCTGACAATGAAGCCAGTACCAGTAGTGACAAGCCAATCGTTTGAACGAAAAATTTGAAAATTTTCATTGCTGAACCTCTTGTATTGTTCGATAGCCGGAGGACAGCCGAATCGCATCAGACACAGTAACGTAGTACGAATTTCGCACTTCACTGAATTGTGAATGCTTGCAATCAATGATTTTGTCAGAAATCTTGCCCATGTGAGAAACGGCTACCTCGTTGCTGTTGCACGAATTTGCACGTCACCGCAAACGAGTTTCCGTCCCGTCGTAGCGCCCCGCTAGACGGTTGGGCAACGCTGGCGTTGGCAGGTTTCCTGGCTCGCGAGTCATTGCACTCCGTTCAGCCTTCCCAGTTTCCCAGTGGCATTAATTGAACGGGTGCTCACCGCACACAGTTGCGGGGGCAGCCGAGGCCTTGGAGTGAATCCTCCTTACCTCATTCCATATTACTTCCCTGAAACAGGGAACCAACGCTACTATGCAGTATACAAAAAAGAAAGAATGTCAACAAATTTTTGATTGTTGAATTTTCAACTTGGCTTGAGAGTGAAATTATTTGTTTTCCAAGGATTGAAACAAAGTCCGATTGAAATGAAAATAGCCATGCGAGACAACTTCGAGTTGACTGCGCAATTTGTCGTGAAGTTTTGGCAACGCGTGGAATGGAACCGCAGGGTACAGGTGATGCTCACTGTGATAGGGCATATTCCAGGTCAAGAACTTCATTAGCGGGTTCGTAAGTGTAGTTCTTGTGTTGCGCCGCATGTCCGGGCACAACTCGCAGTCTGTGTGTTCAGCCAGAAGGAAAAGCCTGAGAGAAATCGACCCGATCAATGCTGGAACAATCCAGTAAATCAGGAGTACTGGACTCTGAGTGAGTAGCGAGCTGGCAAACAAAGTGAAATAAAGGGCCACGTGCACTCGTGCCTCCAGAATGATATTGGAGTGATGCGACTCAGGAATGAATGCTTCGGGAACACGGCCCAAGGCATGAAGGGCAATGGACTGGATCTGGGGTTTCCAGTACGAAGTCAATCCGGTCAATGCGATCAGGTATTTCATCTTTGAGTCGGGTTTTCCCGAGGCCAGCTCCGGGTCGCGAGTTGGATCATTCGTATAGCGATGATGTTCAAAGTGAAAGAACCGAAAGTAGTTTGCTGGCAGAAACAATACAAAGCCGATTGCAGTTGCAATCCGGGAATTGATGGAACGGGTGCGAAATGCAGTATTGTGAATGCACTCATGCAACGGTGAGAACAGAAACATCAGAATTGTGCCGTACAATAGCCAAGCGGGGACTAGCCACCACGATTCAGCCATAGCAACAATTGCGAATGTGCTTGCCAGAAGAACGAGATGAATTGTCAGTTGAATCGTGCCGCGCCAGTTGGATTTCAGCGCAAGCTCAAGCAATTCGGTACCTGAAATGTACTCTTCGCGGGGTTGATAGTGGTCCAATGTATTGTTTTCCAATCTTTGCGAGGTGTCTTGACGTTTCAAAAAAATTTGCCATACGAGATTATCTCGTACTTGTACTGATTACCTGACTTTTGTCAGGCAGGTATCCTCGGCAAGCAATTGGGCATTGACTGAACCGTGAATTTGGACCAAGCGAAAGCGAAATGTTCAACATTCAGTTAGTCGTTGAACTCATAGTTTGACCGGATTCGGGCTTACGCAAAACAACATAATTGCGTTCAATCTCACGATATACGCCCCCAATTCTTGAACTTCACCAAAATTGGTATGTTGCTCTCTTGCAACGTTCTTCTGAAACTGCTCAACACTGTCTAACGGAATTTTATGCGATATGTATCTAAACTGAATTAAGATATGCCCTAATCGGCACTTGATCAACTACGGCTTGTAGCAATCGAATTCAGCATCTGAGGTTATCGGAATCGGCGATTGAAGCGGAACACAAACTCCTCAACATTCGATAAGTGGACACCAAGACACACCTATCATCTTGGAAAGCCGTTGAGCCGAAATCTCGCCCTCGTCAGCGCCCATCAAGCAGAGCACCGGTCCAACTCTTCCAGACTAGCCACCTGAGTCAAGTGCTTCCGTGTTAATTCAAAAAATTGCCAGAATTCTGGTGATTTGAAATTTGCTCGCCAGCATTCTCAATCAGTTCGTCGACGTCGAATTGCAATACAAACCTTTGCAATAGGTTGAGGCATGCAGTCCAATTTGGTGTTGCAAATGGAATAAATCAATCCTGGACGAACGTTCATAGTGAATTGATTTCACTATGAATTTTTGATTAGGGGGGGGGGGTGAAATTCATTCAATCAAGAATAAATTCTGCTTGCCCTGATAGTTTATAATAATTGATGATTCTTTGGTCATTTGGGGCTGGGGTAGTTTCAGTATTTTGTTGCAAAAATATTTTCAGGTACAAGTTGATGAAATTGATATTGAACCTAGTTGATCCAATTGCTTGGCTTTGCAGTCGAAGGAGTTTTGCTGTATTGGCATGTAAATTAGCGAGGGGGGGGGGGTATTCAGGAATACTTGCCTATTCGAAAGCCCAGCTCGCCGGCTCTCGCTTGCCAGGCACATTGCCTGTTCGTTGCTGGCGGTGGCAATATCAGTATGCATGCTGTCTGATGTAAATGCGGATAATCTTGGCTTTCGTAGTCCGTATAGTGGAACTAGTATTTTTGCAGACCAATTAAATGGTGCGACGTTTGAAATTCGCCAATCTAGATACGGGTTTGGAATTGTAGTTGGAGACAATTACAATTCAAGTAAGCAACGGTTACAAAATGCCCCCAGTGGTCTTTCAATTTCTAGTATTACAGGTGATGGCGATGACGATTATCATATTGTTTTGAGCTGCACCGGCGCCTGCCTAACTGTCTCGTCGAATACATTAGTTACCATTCAAGTCCACGCGAGTGCGATACAATCAGGAGGCGCATTATCCGGCTGGCAAAACGAAGGCTCCTTCACTATCCAGCCGACACCCAAGGGGCTGGTTACAAGCACCCCTACCAACAGCAGGACGGTCACGGAAGCTGGTAGCCAGTCGACCTTCACAGTGAAGCTGAGGGCGGCGCCGTCGGCCAATGTGACGGTCGCTGTTTCCAGCGGCGACACCACCGAGGGTAGCGTGTCGCCCAGCACGCTGACCTTCACGACCCAGAACTACGGCACTGCGCAGACTGTGACTGTAACAGGTGCCAATGACAATATACAAGACGGCAGCGTGAACTGGAATGTTAGGCTTGGTCCGACAAGTTCTGACACCGGCTACAACAACTTGTCTGTCGTGAATGTGGCGATGACCACCACCGACAACGAAGGTTCGCCTTCCTTTTCGATCGATTCGCCGAGCGTGACAGAGGGCGACACTGGGTCGGTGAACTTGACATTCACGGTTACGATGAGTCCGGCGAGCACGTCTCAGTACACGGTGAACTACGCCGATGCAGGTACGGGTACGGCAACTTCGGGAACCGACTATACGGCGGTCACCGCCAACACTCTGACGTTTGCGGCGACTGAGACGAGCAAGACGTTCACGGTATCGGTGACCGGAGACACGGTGGACGAATCGAACGAGACAGTGGTGATCACGCTGAGCAATGCGTCGACGGGCACCAGCATATCGACGTCGAGCGGCACCGGCACGATCCGGGACGATGATCCGAAATTCTCGATTGCCGATGCGAGCGTGACAGAGGGCGACAGCGGTTCGGTGAATATGACGTTCACGGTGACGCTGAGCGCGTCGAGCACGTCGCGGCTGACGGTCGACTACGCCGATGCAGGCACCGGGACGGCGACTTCAGGAACCGACTACACGGCGGTCGCGGCCGGCACGCTGACGTTCGCGCCGGGAGCAACAAGCCGGACGATTGCGGTATCGGTGACGGGCGACACGGCGAACGAGGCGAACGAGACGGTGGTGCTCGAGCTGAGCAATCCATCGTCTGGCACGGGGATTGGCAGGGCGAGCGGCACCGGCACGATCGCGGACAACGACACGCCCAGCTTTTCGATCGACTCGCCGAGCGTGGCAGAAGGCGACAGCAGCACGACGAACCTGACGTTCACGGTATCGCTGAGTCCGGCGTCGGCGACCCAGGTGACGGTGAACTATGCGGATGCAGGCACCGGCACGGCGACGTCGGGCACCGACTACACGGCGCTGGCTTCCAGCACCACGCTGACATTTGCGGCGGGAACTTCGAGCCAGACGATCACGGTATCGGTGACCGGGGATACAACATATGAGGCGGACGAGACGGTGGTGCTCACGCTGAGTGGTGCGTCGGCCGGCACGAACATCACGACGGCGAGCGGCACTGGTACGATTGCCAATGATGATCCGGGGCTTTCGATCGACTCGCCGAGCGTGGTCGAGGGCGATGGCGGTTCGGTGAATCTGGTGTTCACGGTGACGCTGGCGCCGACATCGTCGTCGCAGGTGACGGTGAACTATGCGGATGCGGGCACCGGCACGGCGACGTCGGGCACCGACTACACGGCGCTGTCCGCCAGCAGCATGCTGACGTTTGCAGCGGGAACTTCGAGCCAGACGATCACAGTATCGGTGACGGGCGATACGGCGAACGAAGCGGACGAGACGGTGATCATCACGCTGAGCAGCGCCTCGGGTGCGGATATCGCGACGGCGAGCGGCACGGGTACGATCACGGACAACGACACGCCGAACTTTTCGATCGACTCGCCGAGCGTGGCGGAGGGCGACAGCAGCACGACGACCCTGACGTTCACGGTATCGCTGAATCCGGCCAGCCACCAGCCGGTGACGGTGGACTACGCGCAGACCGGCGGCACGGCGACCTCGGGGACCGACTACACGGCGGTCGCGGCCGGCATGCTGTCGTTTGCGGCGGGTGACACGAGCCAGACGATCACGGTAACGGTGACAGGCGACACGATGTACGAAGCGAGCGAGACGGTGATCATCACGCTGAGCAATGCATCGACCGGCACGAATATTGCGACGGCGAGCGGCACCGGCACCATCGCCAACGACGACCAGGGCCTGCTGATTGATTCGCCGAGCGTGGCCGAGGGCGACAGCGGATCGGTGAACCTGGCGTTCACAGTGACGCTTGATCCGGCATCGACGACGCAGGTGACGGTGAACTATGCGGATACGGGCAGCGGGACGGCGACTTCGGGAACCGACTACGCGGCGATTGGCGGCGGTACCTTGACGTTTTCGGCCGGCGAGACAAGAAAGACGATTGCGGTGTCGGTGAGAGGCGACACGGCGGACGAGGCGGACGAGACGGTGGTGATTGCGCTGAGCAATGCGTCGGGTGCGAGCATCGTGACGGCGCGCGGCACCGGGACCATCGCGGACAACGACATACCCGGCTTTTCGATCGACTCGCCGAGCGCGGCCGAAGGCGACAGCGAGTCGAGCAGCCTGACGTTCACGGTGACACTGAGTCCGGCGAGCTACAGGCAGGTGTCGGTGAACTATGCGGATGCCGGAACCGGCACGGCGACGTCGGGGAGCGACTATGCGGCGATCGGCGGCACGCTGACGTTTGCCGCCGGTGAGACCAGCAAGACGATTGCAGTGTCGGTGACGGACGATGCGCTGGACGAGCCGGACGAGACGGTGGTGATCGCACTGAGCGGTGCGTCGTCGGGCACGAGCATTGCGGCGGCGAGCGGCACGGGCACAATCACCGACAACGACATACCCGGCTTTTCGATCGATTCGCCGAGCGTGGCGGAGGGCGACAGCGAGTCGACCAGTCTGACGTTCACGGTATCGCTGAGTCCGGCGAGCCATCAGCCGGCCACGGTGAACTACGCCGATGCGGGTACTGGCACCGCGACTTCAGGAACCGACTATGAGACCCTCGCCGGCGGCACGCTGAGGTTCGCCGCCGGGGAGACCAGCAAGACGATTGCGGTGTCGGTGACCGGCGACACAGAGTTCGAGCCGGACGAGACGGTGGTGATCGCACTGAGCAATGCGACGTCGGACGCGAGCATCGCGACGGCGAGCGGCACCGGGACCATTGCGAACGATGACGACACGCCGGTCTTTTCGATCGACTCGCCGAGCGTGGAAGAGGGCGACACCGATTCGGTCAATCTGACCTTCACGGTGACGCTGACTCCGGCGAGCTACGAGCAGGCGACGGTGAACTATGCGGATACGGGCAGCGGCACTGCGGAAGCAGGCGAAGACTACAGGTCGATCGCCGGCGGCACTCTGACGTTCGCCGCCGGGGAGACCAGCCAGACGATTGATGTTTCCGTGCTCGGCGATGTTCTGTCGGAGCAGGACGAGACAGTGGTGCTGATGCTTAGCGACCCGAATCCGTCGTACACCATAGAGGAGGCCCGCGGCACGGGCACCATCATGGACAATGATGCGTCGGTGCTGGACGAGGTGGACACGGAGATTGTGGCGGAAGTGGCGCGCGAGGTTACCACCAGCGTGGTGGCGGCGGTCGGCAACCGCATTGCTTCAGTGGTCGGCGGCGCGGCGATTGCCCCGCCGGTCGGCTTGCCGCCGGTCAGCGTGCCGCCGACTGGCGGATTTGCGGACGGCGGCCTGCTTTCGATTCTGGAGCGTTCCGCGCAGCACAGCCGCGAGCGGGAGCGCGGCCTGGAGCGTTCGGAGATGTCGCTGTATCGTTCGCTGGACGGCGCCAGCTTCGTCTATACGCCGAGCGTTGCCGCTCTGGGCGCGAATGGTTCGGCCGACGCATCCGGCGGGATGCTTGCCGGCGCCCCGACAGTTTGGGGTTCGGTTGACTATCGAAAATTGTCCGGCGGCGGTGCGGATGCGCTGCAGTGGGACGGCGAGCTGGCCTCTGTCAATATTGGCACCGACACGATGGTCGATGCCGGAGTTCTGGTCGGACTGGCGGCCGGAGTGTCGAAAGGAAGCTTCGGCTATCAGGGCAGCACCGGCGGCACCAGCGGCGTGGTGAAGGTGCGCGTGAAGTCATTGAATCCCTACATTGGCTGGTCGGTGTCGGAATCGGCGAGCCTGTGGGCGGCGGTCGGATATGGCAAGGGCAAGGTCAACTACAACGACGGTGCCACCGGAGAAGCCGCCAGCAAGATGTCGATCGCCAGTGCGGCGCTGGGCGGACGCTATCGCTTGCATTCGGCTGGTGATTCAGCGAACGACCGTTTGATTCAGGTGGACCTGAAGGGAGAGGCCTGGGGTCTGCAGACCAGGGTTGACGGGGACGAGCGGCGTCCAATGGGTTCGAAGTCCCGGGCGCACGGAGTGCGCGTTGCGGTTGAGCGGCTTCAAATCTGTGCGCTTGAATCCGGCGCTTCGCTGACGCTGTCTGGCGAAGCTGGCTTGCGCTGGGACGGCGGCGACGGCGGCACGGGCACTGGCATCGAAATGGGCGGCACAGCGGAATATCGCAACCCGGCAACCCGAATGAAGCTGGTGGCCACGGGTCGCGCCTTGCTGGACCATGAAAGCGAACGGAAGGAGTGGGGCGCCGGCTTGACGGCAGGATACCGGCTGAATAGTCGGGAGACCGGACTGACCTACAGCTCTTCCCTGTCGCATGGGCGACCGGAAAGCGGGGTTGATTCTCTCTGGGACAGCCGCGTTGCCAGTCGTGCATCCGAAGACAAGGAGCTGACGACACGCCTGGACGCGGAAGTCGGCTACCGGATGTTTGGAGCGAGCGGCCTGCATACGCCGTACGCTGGAATCGGAGTGGAAGAAGGCAGCAAGCGGGACTACCGCATCGGCATGCGCTATGCCAGCGAATCAGAGCTGTCTTCGGGCCTGGAATTCGAGCGTCGTGAAGCAGACGGCAAGCAGCCTGACCACAGGGTCATGCTGACGGGGCAGACAGACTGGTAGGCAGGAAAGAATCAGCGCAGAGATATCCTGCGCCTTTGTCGACAGTCGACAATATCCGAACACCGCGCACAGCTGTGCATCTTGCAAGTCCATGCAACTGCACAGTTGTGCGCTTGCGTATCAATTGTGATGCAGAACGGATGATTGCCTGCATGCCTTGCTTTCGTCAAGCAGACCCGCCGTAAACCATTTGGGCAACGGCAAACACGTTTGTTCGAAATACGTGCCGGTCGTCGAAGAAATTAAACAACCGCACTTGGTGCACTCATTCAAATGACGGTGCTATAGCTACCCAAACTCGTGGTAACTTCAGGCAGTTGAATTCATTTTTCTAGATGATGCCGGTTTGCTTCCCTCAGGCAGGTATTCTCGACAAGCAATTGGGCTACGACCGAACCTTGAATTTGCAAGTGAAAGCAAATCTTCCACAGTCCAATATTCAGTTTGTAGTGGATGTCAAACCCTGCCCGGATTCGGGTTTACGCAAAACAACATAATTTCGTTCAATCTCACGGTGATAATAGTCCGGTATACGCCCCCAATCCTTGAACTCCACCAAAAATGGTATGTTGCTCTCTTGCAACGCTCTTCTGAAACTGGACAACACTGCCAACGGAATTTCCTGCAATTTTGTTGCTCTGAGCACCAGATCCAGATCACTAGCATCGTGACTACGGCCATTCACCCGGCTACCATAGGCCCATACTTCCACATCCGGCAGATAGCACTTCAAAAGCCGATTGAGTTGCTCTCTGTGTCGGGGCAAAAGATGTATTTGTTCAGTCATCTTGAACACTTTCGATTGCACGAGCAAGTTGTCGTGCATCATCGATAAATTGCGGCAAGAATGCTACAACAGCATCTGCAAATTTTTCACCGTACTCGTGTGCAGTATCATTGCGATAATCACGATATTCAATCCAGCGTTCACAGGCTTCCATCGTAATCAACCCGTGTTTTGCACCATGACGATAGATGTCCTTGAATACGAGCTTGTCTACTTGAGCATGACTGATAAACCAGGTATGCAGTGCTTTCCGGAAAAGGTTTCCCCCTCGTTCAAGAACGAGTTCAAACTCCTTTGCACAGGCAGCACGAAATACCTCATACATCACATCGTCAGGACTGGTTCTCTGTAAATGCTCATAAGCCGTACTCAACGTTTTTGTACAACGTCGATAGCCATGTGTATTGATGTTCATCGCTAAAATCTGGTCGCGTCAATGATTTGGTTTTCGTGATTTTTGAATTTCAGCTTAGCCGAACCTGTCGTGGACAATTCAGTCGTCCTTGATCACAGTATACTTGATCATTCGCAGTTGCGAATACAGATTCCCTTTCATCAGTCGTCGGAGTTCAACTCTCTCCCTTTCCATATCGCAAGTCAATCAAACCTGAATATTCGTACTTTACGGGAGTTTGAAATAATTTTAAGAATATTCAGTTCAACAATACGATAATGTACATCAAGAAAACTGCATGACTTAGTATCTGAATTCTTACAAATGACCAACAGAACCGGCAAATTATCGAACATAATCAGATGGGGTGCCTGCTTGCTGCTGTTTGTGTTCACAGCGGCTTGGGGACAGAGCGAACAGGTGTTGCTGCCATCGGAAGAAGCCTTTGCATTCTCCTCCGAAATCGTAGACAACGAAGTTGTTGTTACCTGGACTGTCGCCGAAGGCTACTACATGTATGAAGACAAGTTCAAGTTGTTCTCTTCAACGCTGGACATTGAACTAGGCGACATGGTACTGCCGCCCGGCAAGATGAAGGATGATCCGTTGTTCGGCGAAGTCATCGTTTACGAAAAGGAAGTCAAGGTTCGTGCGCCGATATTGTCGAAAATGTCTGTTTCCGCCCCGCAGTTCGAAGCTTGGGGTCAAGGATGCAACGAACCAATCGGTGTTTGCTATCCGCCGATCAAGCACAAGTTTTCAGTTCCTTACGAATATGTACCGGTGGCGCTGGATAGTAATGACAACCCGGTCGGAGCAGTCGGCGATTCATTGTCAGACCTTGCCAAACTCGGCATGGAGATTATGGGCAATGAAGTATCGTTTCTGGATGCAAAGGATGCATTCAAGATCAATGCAGTACCTGTGGGCGGACAAAAAGTTCTGACATCCTTTGAAGTCGCAGATGGTTACTATATCTATCGGGACAAAATTGAATTTGATGGCTGGGGTCTGGCAACAGTCAAGAGAATTATTTGGCCCGAAGCCAATTCCTATACGGACGAATATTTCGGGGAACAACTGATCTATCCGACTGATTTCGACGTGGGTCTTCAATTGGTGCGTTCCACTCCCGATTCCGGGGAATTTTTACTGACAGTCAAGTATCAAGGTTGCAAGCGGGACAGCATCTGCTATCCCCCGGTAACTGAGTCCATTCCATTGTTCCTGGATAGCTTGGTGCCTGCGGCGATGGCGGCCGGAGATGATCCGCCTTCGGATTCGTCTGAAGAATCCGGTAGCGGTAACTGGTGGTTGATTATTACTGCATTGGGTACGGGGTTAATGCTGACATTCACTCCCTGCGTACTGCCCCTGATACCAGTGCTTTCATCGATTGTCGCCGGGCAAGGGGAAGTTGGTCGAATGCGGGCCGGTATGCTTTCTTTGATCTATGTTGCCGGGACAGTCGTAACATACGCTGCCATAGGAGCTGTCGCCGGTGCCACGGGCGATCAACTGCAGGCTTATTTTCAGAATATTTGGGCTATTGGTACGCTAAGTGTCATTCTGATACTCATGTCACTTTCCATGTTCGGTTTGTACGAGTTGCGTTTGCCATCGTCCGTGGAAACGCGCATGCATGAAAGCACGTCGAAATTGGGTGGTGGAAAAATCGGCACGGTATTTTTTCTGGGTGCCGGTTCCGCTTTGATTGTAAGTGCTTGTGTATCGCCGCTGTTGATCTCGGTTCTGGGGGTCGCGATAGCAAAGGCGGATCCGTATCTGGGCGCGGCCATTATGGCTGCCTTGGCCTCCGGTATGGGCATTGTGCTGGTCATCATCGGATTTGGCATTGGAGTCTCGTTGCCCAAAGCGGGTGTCTGGATGGACCGAGTCAAGCAAGTTTTCGGTGTGATGTTGCTGGGTGTGGCAATTTATCTGCTTGGTACGATCCCGGCTGTACCGGTGATCTTCCTCTGGGCCGCTTTGCTGATTGTCATTGCAGTCTATCTGGGTGCGACCCAGTCGTTGCCTAGCGATGCGAGTGGCTGGAAATATTTATTGAAGGGAACTGGCACCGTAATGCTGATTTGGGGTGCACTCGCAATGGTTGGGGGAATTTACGGTAATCGCGATATACTTCGCCCGTTGCCGCAACTGAGCATGCTGGCCAGTGGCATAGGGGGAATAGCGACCATGCCGGAATCTGAAAAAGTATTTGAAAAGGTAACGACCGTCAAGTCGTTCGAAGAACATCTGGCCAGCGCAGTATCAAGTCAGCGCCCTGTCATAGTGGATTTCTATGCTGATTGGTGTGTGGACTGCATCCGCCTCGAACGCACGACTTTCAAAGATCCTTTGGTCGTTCGGGTATTGCAAGATGACTTTGTCACCTTGCAAATTGACGTAACCGACCCGAAAGATGAAGTTGGACGGTCGATTCGTAAACGATTTGATATTTTCGGCCCGCCGGCAATGGTTTTCATTGACGAAACCGGTGAGCAGATCACAGATTTGACTCAGTACGGCTACGTCGACAGGGATGAAATGCTGACGATTTTGAGCAAGGTCTAGACTATTTCCTGTATTCCTGCTCAATCATGCCTGTTCGAAAGTCCGTCGTTGCGCTTTTGTTTACCGCAATTGCAGCTACCGGCCTGGTCGCTGGAATTGCATTGCGAGAGTTGGACTGGAGTCAACCTGACCTGTCGGTCTTGAGAGATGTTCAAAGCCATTGGACCTCCTTGAACGGCGAAGTGATGGCCGTGGACGACTGGTTCGGAAATACTGTGTTGTTGAATTTCTGGGGTAGTTGGTGTGCGCCGTGTGTCGAGGAGATGCCGTTGCTGGATGAGTTTCAAAATCGTTATGCAAACCAGAACGTCAAAGTAATCGGTATCGCGATTGACCAAAAAGAATCCGCGATGAGATTTCTGGAGGAAAACAGCATCGGATTTCCTTCTCTTGTTGCTGACCCGGATGCAACCGACAAGATCATGGATTTATTTGGCAACGTAGACGGCGTGCTGCCGTTTACGATTGTATTTTCTGAAGACGGTTCAACCAAATTGACCAAGGCCGGACCATTGACTCGCGAGGATCTCAACAACCTGGTGCCTAACTCCTGAGAATATTTGCAATTTCACCGAATTGCTGTAAATTTGCATTCAAATGCGCCCATTGTGCGATTAAATTCAGTTATAATTAAGTTTTTCTTTCGCACATAATTTCTTTGAATCAATATTAAACTACTACTGGCTTTCGTATTGCCATGTCGAAAATTCTTGTACTGAACGGGCCCAATCTGAATTTACTGGGCACCAGAGAACCCGAACACTATGGTCGCGTTACACTTGAGCAAATCAATGCTAAGGCCAAGGCGGCGGCCAAAGATGCTGGTGTTGACCTGATTGCCATGCAAAGCAACGCCGAACATGAACTTGTGCAATATGTACAGGAAGCAAATTCACAAGGAGTGGATTTCATCATATTCAATCCGGCAGCATTCACACATACCAGCATCGCGTTGCGCGATGCGGTCATCGCATCCGGCATTCCGTTGATTGAAGTGCATTTGTCGAACATACACAAACGAGAAGAATTTCGACGACATTCCTACTTTTCGGACATTGCACATGGTGTGATTTGCGGCTTGGGTACCTATGGATACATTGCCGCGGTTCATGCAGCAATTGAATTTCTGAATTCAAAATAAAACGGATGGACGTTGCATGGATTTACGCAAGATTCGAAAGTTGATCGAAATTTTTCAGGCCACTGACCTTACTGAAATTGAAATCCAGGAAGGCGAAGATTCGATTCGACTGACGCGCGGAATGCACGGTGTTCCGCAAGTGGTGCAATCGCCGGCAGGTGCCGGAACATCACCGCTTCAGAAGCTTGCAGAAATCTCGATGGACGATGAAGCGGATGAGGACTCCGAATATCAGGAGGTTCGCGCTCCTATGGTTGGAACCTTCTATCTGTCACCATCCCCCGATGAGGCACCGTACGTCAAAGTCGGCGACCAGGTACAGAAAGGAAAGGTGCTTTGCCTGATTGAAGCAATGAAAATTTACAATCCGATTGAAGCCGAGCTGGACGGAGAAATTGTAAAAATTCTGAAAGAAGACGGAGAACCAGTTGAATTCGGTGAAGTACTGTTTCTTGTTGCCGAATGATCGAAAAAGTTGTCATAGCCAATCGCGGTGAAATTGCATTAAGGATTCTTCGCGCCTGCAGGGATTTGGGAATTGCTACCGTTGCATTGCATTCCGATATTGACCGTATAGCCAAGTATGTCAAGTTGGCCGATGAGTCGGTTTGCATTGGTCCGGCATCCGCCAGCGGCAGTTACCTGAACATCCCTTCCGTAATCGCAGCGGCAGAAGTAACCAATGCAACAGCGATTCACCCTGGCTACGGATTTCTGGCCGAAAGTCCGGATTTTGCCGGAAAAGTTGAACAAAGTGGTTTTATCTTTATCGGGCCTTCCGCCGCTTCAATTCGGGCAATGGGAGACAAGTTGAAAGCCATTGAAACGATGCGCGAAGCCGGGCTAGAATGTTTGCCGGGTTCCGGACAACCGATTGGTGATGATCTGGCAGAAACCATAAGCATTGCGCACGAAATCGGTTATCCGGTCTTGATCAAGGCCGCCGCCGGCGGTGGTGGCAAAGGCATGCGGATGGTGAACGAACAATCCGAACTCGAGCATGCCATTTCAGTCACTCGTAGTGAAGCGCAGTCCGCATTCGGTGATTCGACTCTTTATCTGGAGAAATATTTGGTGAACCCGCGTCACATTGAGATTCAGGTGGTAGCCGACCAAATGGGTAACGTGATTCACTTGGGTGACCGGGAATGTTCGATACAATGGCGGCATCAAAAACTTGTGGAAGAGGCACCGGCTCCCGGCATCTCGCTGGAGTCTCGCAATGAACTCGGTGTGCGATGTGTGCAGGCTTGCAAGAAGATCGGCTATCACGGAGTGGGGACTTTCGAGTTTTTGTACGACAACAACAAGTTCTATTTCATTGAAATGAATGCAAGAATTCAAGTTGAGCATCCAGTCACTGAATATGTAACCGGAGTTGACATTGTGAAGGAGCAACTTCGCATTGCTTCCAATTTGCCTTTGCGTATGAACCAGGACCAAGTCAAGCTGACAGGGCATTCGATTGAGTGTCGAATCAATGCAGAAGATTCGGATACCATGATGCCGTTTCCCGGGACCATCACGCAATATCACCAACCGGGTGGCCCCGGTGTGCGCGTGGATTCGCACGCATATTTCAACTATGAAATTACACCGTACTACGATTCATTGATTGCCAAACTGATTACACACGGCCGGAATCGCAAGGAAGCAATTGCCCGTATGACCGGTGCCTTGGAAGAAACTGTGATCGAAGGGGTGAAGACTACCATACCGTTGCATCGTCGCATCATGTCAAACAAGAAGTATCGCAAAGGCAAGGTGAACGTTAATTTTCTGGACCAATTATTCAATCCTTCCAAAAAACAGTAGTAGTATTTGGTGTTCTTTACGAATACTCCTGAATTGCCGGTGTTCAGAAGGGCAAGTGACTTTTGCCTGTGCATTCACAGCACAAGTATATAATTTTCTGTTCAGACAGACTCTAGGACGAATACCTTGGAAGCACGGATGGATTACGACGCTTTTTTTACCGAGAAACTCAATCGCTTGAAGGATGCCGGAAACTACAGGGAGTTTACCGACCTGGAGCGACATTCCGGTCAGTACCCTGCCGCTACGAATCATACCATCGGCCGGGAAGTAACGATTTGGTGTAACAACGATTATCTTGGAATGGGGCAGCACCCCGATGTATCCGACGCGATTTGTCAGACTGTAAAGCAAATAGGTGCGGGTGCTGGCGGCACGCGCAATATCGCTGGAACCAGCCATCCACTGGTTGAACTTGAAGCAGAATTGGCTAGCCTCCACAACAAGCCGGCAGCATTGGTTTTCACGTCCGGATATGTAACCAACTCTACAGTTCTGAGTACTTTGGGAGAAAGTATTCCGGACATGGTGCTGTTTTCGGATTCCCTGAATCACGCGTCAATGATTGAGGGTGTGCGATTTGGCAAGTGTGAGCGCCACATATTCAGACACAGTGATGTTAACCATCTGGAAGAGTTGCTCGCGAGCGTTGATATTGGGAGACCGAAGTTGATTGCATTTGAATCCGTTTATTCAATGGACGGAGACATCGGTCCGATTAAAGAAATCTGCGACTTGGCAGAGAAGTACGATGCTTTAACCTATTTGGACGAAGTTCATGCCGTTGGATTGTACGGAGAAAATGGCGGCGGCGTAGCCGAGCGCGAAGGTCAGGCCGGTCGGGTTGACATCATTCAGGGAACGCTGGGGAAAGCGTTTGGACTGATTGGTGGATATATTGCTTCGGATGAATTACTGGTTGATTATGTCCGTTCCTATGGTCGCGGGTTTATTTTCACGACTGCATTGCCACCATCAACAGCGGCCGGTGCAGTGGCAAGCATTCGTCATGTTCGCAAGGATGTTCAGCGCAGAATCAAGCTTCACAGAAATGTGAACACGCTGAAAATGAAGTTGCGGGAAATGGGCATTCCAATTATGGAAACACCGAGTCACATTGTTCCAGTCATGGTTGGCGATGCGGTTCGTTGCCGCAAGGCGAGCAATATTTTGCTGGAACGGCACGGAATATTCGTGCAACATATCAACCACCCCACAGTACCTGTCGGAACCGAACGGTTGCGCATAACGCCAACACCACTGCACACAGACGACATGATTGGTCGATTGGTGGATGCTTTGGTCGAAGTGTTCGAGGAACTTGGCTTGTTGGTCAACGACAAGTAGTCGGATTGCTCAGCGTAGCATTTGAATGCAAGTTCAATTCTTCTGCGGTCCACTCGGCAAGCAATAGCACTCCGTCGGCAACTGATTCCAGAGATAGTCCACAATCCATACTGTTCAGGTCAGGGACATGCACAAACAGACATTTGTACATGAATTTCTTTTCCTTCTGTATGTAGTTTGCGAGGTAGTAATGATTGTTGCAAAGATAACCGCCGGCACTGAGCGACTGCATGGCAGGAAGTCCAAATTGCTGTAGCTTCACGCTAAAGTGTTCAAGCGGCAGTGTTGAATCGAATAATTCCGGACCTTCGGGAACAATTGTTTCATCGAATTGACAGATACCCGAATTGTCCAGTTTACTGGAAGCGTTCAAGTTTCGGGCAATTTTTTCAAGTCGAAATTTGGAGTTGCCAGAATAAACGCCAAGCATGATGAAAATTTCTGGAATTGACTGCTGTATGACACTCAGTACACGATGATAGGCACCTTGGTATTCGACTGGAAAAACATGAGTGAAAATTTCGAAGCAACTGCTTTCAGATCTCCGATTGCTCAGATGCTTTACAATTTGACCTGACGGATTTTGTTCAAAACCCGGAAATGGACCGAAGCCGGTGATGGTCAATCTCAATGGTTTCATTGGTAATTCTGTATCAATCCGGCTTGTTTGAACAAGGTAACAACTGTAACTTGTACTAATTGTATATGAAGATTCGTGAATCTTTGTCGTCTCGCTGGTATATTGACCCGCTTATTTTCGAGCGCGAACGAAAGCGGATATTTTTGCCTGCTTGGTGGCTATTGGGGCCTGTTCATGCCGTGCAAAACATCGGTGACTATTTCAGCGACACAGTTTGCGGTTGGCCGGTGTTTGTCGTATGTAGTGACGATGGCGAACTACGCGGATTTCGCAATGTTTGTCGTCACCGTGGATCAATTTTGCTGGAAAACGGTGTCGGCAATGTCAAGTCGATTCGGTGCCCGTATCACGGATGGCAGTACAGTTGCAGTGGTGCACTGATGAACGCACCAAAGTTTGGTGCTGATTTGGAAGAGTACGCCGATGACCTGAATTTGTATCCGATTGATGTACATGTCTGGAATTCTCTTGTGTTTGTCCGTCTGGACACTCAGTGTGAAGAAACTTTTGACGAATGGATTGGTGAGGTTGCGAATTACTGTGCGGAATTTCCTTCGCCATCAGAACTGGATTACTTCAGTGAGTTTACTGTCCAAGCACAAACGAATTGGAAAACCTACTGCGACAACACCGTCGAAGGTTACCATTTGAATCTGGTGCATCGGCGACTGGCGACTGCAATTGCCGGTGCGGAGGTCGAATTGCGTTCTCTGAATAACGGCCGTTCCGTCGCCTTTGTTATTGACCATAAAGAAGGTTCTGACGGTGCGAAGCAGAGAGGTCAAAAGGGACTTTGGATTTACCATTTCCCCGGACTTCAGATAGTACTGGGAGACAGAGTGTTCAAAGCCGAAAGAGTGGAAGCGGAGGCGACACGCGGTGTACGTTCGAGAAATTGGGCGTGGTATAGCGCGGATATGAGCGAGTCGGAAAAAGAGGATGCGTTTCAATGGGCGGAGTCTATCGTAAATGAAGACTTCGATATCTGCTCCAAGGTTTTCCAAAACATGGTTTCGGGGAATTATCACGCGGGCCCGTTGTCGCCAGTGATGGAATGCCATGTCGCGCGTTTTCAGGAAATTGTCAGAGAACTTGTTGGTGATGTGTCGGACTAGAGACGATCAATTCTTTCGTCGGTGTGATGTTGCATAGTCTGAGTATGCCGAGGCATGTCTGCAATATCCTCACAGACGATACGATACCGAGTTCAAAATTACCTGTTGCCGGAGCATATCGCTGGAGCCCAAAAAGCGTAGCAAATCACCTTAAATCAGTGAGCCTGGAAAATTGCTGTTGACATTCATCGTCGCAATATACTACAATTTCCGAGCAAATCAATATGATTTGCTTCACAAGTTTCTTGAAATTCAGATACTAGTTGTAGAAAATAATCTATACAAACCCTATACAGCCATGCTAAAGCAGTTGAAAATATCCAACTTCAGAATCTTTGACTCTGAAGTTACTGTTCGGTTTAGGCCAATTACGATACTGATTGGCAAGAACAACGCGGGTAAAACTTCAATCATTAAATTTTTGTTGATGTTACAACAAACACTAATCTACGACATGGGGCAATTTTTAGTTCCAAATGGTCATATTGTTGAACTTGGTTTATTTGAAAATCTAAAAAATTCCAATTCAAAGAGAAAGAGTCTTCGGTTCAGTCTGAATATATCGGGTCCCGAAACCCCGGAGAATCATTTGGTTCAACACATAAATAACCTGAACAGAAGAAAAAATATTGGAGATTTTAGCTTAGATGAATTAAGCATCACTAGTGAAGCTACTGTTTCCTATGCTAGTAACCAACAATTTGGCCGAGGTTCAAACACAAAATTTGTTGTATGGTGTGGGAAACCTAGCAACAAGGTATTAGAAAAATCTGAGTGGTTAAAATCAGGAACAAATTATCTTTCGTTTACGGATAGTATATCTGACGAGTTTCATATGAAGACAGATTCAACTTCAAAAAGGATTTTTGAGGAAAATGTGGCGCGATTTTTTGCCGGAGTTGAGTGCGTGAAGCATATTAGTAGTGAAATTCAGTCGTTGAAACATTTGTTACCTATTAGAAAGCAGCCAAGGGTAAGTGATGCAATACTTGATTATTCTCCGCAAGAAAATTATGTCGGCAATAGTGGTGAGTTTACCCTGCCTCATTTAAAAAGTACCTTTAAAAAAAACGGGAATGAGAGAAAATTTGTAGAAAAGTACTTACAATCTGTATTGTCTGTAGGCAATGTAGATTTTGATGATTCTAGTGTTCTGTTAACAGAATTTTATGCTGAAAATATTGAAACTGGTAATGTAACTCTACTGGCAAATTTTGGATTTGGAGTGAGCCAGTGTCTCCCTATCTTCGTTCAAGGCGCAATAATGCCCAGATATTCAACCTTGATGATTGAACAGCCGGAATCTCAAGTTCATCCAACTGCTCAAATGGAAATAGGTAGTTATATTGCTGATTTGTGGAACACAAGAAAAGTAGGAACAATAATTGAAACACATAGTAGCAATTTAATACTACGATTGAGGAAATTAATCGCATACGAAAAGTTAAAACCAGAAGATGTATCGATTGCATACTTTGATGTAAGTGATGGCAATGTGACAATTGACAATATCGACATTGATTCGGATGGTAGAATCATTGAAGGTATGCCTATGGAATTTTTTGGGGCGGATATTACTGAAGGTTTGGAACTTAGAACTGCAAAATACAATCGAAGTTAGTTTTTCTATGAAAAATCATCCCAAACAATTTATTGCAATTGATATAAATATATTCATTCATCTAGTTGAAAAAAGCGAATTAGATAGTGAATTCAATCACATAGAAAAACTGTTGAATAGATTACAAGCACTAGGAGTACATCTGATAGTTGATGAAGATTATAAAATATGGTCAAATTATAAAAGTAAAATTGGAAAAATAGTGAAAAACAGTAAAGGATCTAATTTTACTGAACTATTTCGCTATTGGTTCAGACATGATGCCGATGTCAATACAGTTCATGTAAATAACAAAGATCAACTATTTATAAAAATTGTGAAAACATTGAAAAACAAAAATTATTCGGTGGACGAAGAACAAGAAATTGATACACTTTTAGTTTATATTACCATGTGTGAGGATACTATGCTAATTTCAAACGATAGAAGCGATTTCATCGGTCAAACAGGTAATATAAGAAAAGAATTAAAACGTATAGCGAAAACATTCGGATGCCAAATGTTTATGATCTTTGATTCTAATGAAGCATACAAATGTTTATTTCATCCATGAAAACTAAGGAAATTGAGAAACAAATTTAAGAACTTGTCGACTTGATACTAGACTAGCGACCGCCGGTTACATCAAGTATCGTACCGGAGCAGTACGAGGCTTCATCGGAAAGCAACCATGTAATGGCCTGTGCAATTTCACTAGCGGTACCAAGGCGCTTCATGGGTATAGTATGCGCTCGCAGTTCATGTGGGTCGGCATCGCTGAATTTTGCATGCATTTCTGTATCAATCACTCCCGCGCGTACCGCATTGACGCGTATACCCTTTGGTGCCGCTTCAATCGCCAAGCCCTTGGTAAAAGTGTCAACGGCCCCTTTGGTTGCTGCGTAGTCCACATACTCGTTCGGTGAACCCAGATGCGCGGCCCGAGAAGTAAGATTGACTATTACACCACCGGTTCCGCCTTGAATTTTTGACATGCGAAGCACTGCTTGCCGCGAACAAAGCATTGTACCGATTACATTGACCGCAAAAAGGCGATTGATGCGGTCCAGTTCGATGTCTTCAAAGCATGATTGAGTTGCAATTATTCCCGCGTTGTTGACCAGTGCTGTCAAATTACCAAGACCTTGGTCCAGCTCGTTAAACATCCGTTTTACTTCGCTTTCAACTGCAATATCGGCCTGAATTGCAATCGCTTCACCGCCAGTATTACGAATTTGTTTCACAACCTTGTCGGCGGCTTTCTGTTTTTCCCGATAGTTGATTGCAACCGCATAACCCTGTTTGGCTGCAAGTATCGCTGTCGCAGCACCAATTCCGCGACTACCGCCCGTAACGAGGAGTACCTTCTTCATCAAGTCAATACAGATTTGGAATTCAAAGTCTTCAAATGATGGTTACCACCTGAATCAGTACAATGATACATTTGTTATTCTTGTAGTTTGGGGTCAGAGTATGGAGGAATCGATAGTGTCTGCTAGCCAAAATCCTTCTCATTTGAATGTTTTGTTTCTTTGTACAGGTAATTCGGCGAGAAGCATCCTTGCGGAAGCATTGCTTCAAAACCACAGTGTAAACCGATTTCACGCGTTTAGTGCAGGTAGCCAACCCAAAGGTGCAGTGCATCCGTTGGCATTGGAATTGCTGAAAAACAAAGGCTATGAAATTGAAAACTTCCGCTCCAAAAGCTGGGATGAATTCGCACTGCCTGATGCACCCGAAATGAACATTGTGGTGACTGTATGCGACAATGCGGCCAATGAAGTTTGTCCTGTTTGGCCGGGAAACCCGGGCAAGTACCACTGGAGTATTCCGGATCCAGCCGCAACGGAAGGCACTGAAGATGAAAAGATGCAAGCCTTTCAGAATGTGTACGAAATGCTTGAAGTGCACATCAATAATCTCGTCGCGCATGAAATTCGACAATTGGATGAAGAATAGTCGCAAGTCGAATACCAATTCTCCCGGCAGTTGATCGGGTAGTCACTTCCGTTTTGAGAAGGTCGAACCTTTTGGCATTTTGATTAGGAAGCCACTACCGGGAATCGTTTACGCGCCGCCACAACAGTCCAATCCAGGTGATTCCGGACATATTCATTCGCTGCATTTCCCGGCGGTTGAAATTCCCAGGATGTAAGCGGTTTGCGTTGCATTGCTTCGTTGACAAGTATTCTTGTAGTCTGACTAGAAATAATGTCTTCCCGAAGCGACGCGGAGTCCCAGTTTTCCTGAACCTGTTTTGCAAAATTTTCCATAACATCCGAATAATTGGAATCGTTTGCGAGATTGTTCAACTCCTTCGGGTCTGAAGCAAGATCGAACAACATGGGTGGGTCCGAGTCGCAATGAATGTATTTGTATGACCCTTGGCGCACCATGAACATTGGGTAGGTTGTACCTT
The DNA here is from genome assembly GCA_965200765.1 of Arenicellales bacterium. GTDB lineage: Bacteria > Pseudomonadota > Gammaproteobacteria > Arenicellales > JAJDZL01. Next base: position 2,481,883 of record OZ241380.1, on the reverse strand, counting down.
CTGCACAATATTCAGAAACCGCGTAACCTTCTTCTTCGTCAGATCCATGCAACAGGGAAGTCAGACTGGTTCCATCCACAGACGTGGCTAAATCAGGAATTGAGTTTCCGTTGACAGAAGCCAGATCCAGCATAGTTGGCAACAGGTCAACCAGACAGCAGGGTTGTTCAACTTGGCGTTGAGCAATGTCCGGACCCGCGATGATCAGTGGAACGCGAGCGGAGTTTTCGAAAAAATTCATTTTGTACCAAAGCCCGCGTTCCCCCAGCATTTCGCCATGGTCCGCGGTCATTATGACAACTGTATTGTCCAGCAATCCGGCGTTTGTCAAGGTTTCGACAAGTTGTTCAACCCAGTGATCGACATACGAAGTGTTTGCATAGTAGCCATGTCTTGCATTTCTGGTCTGCTCGATCGTCGGGGGATCTGAATCCACTTGAATGTCCAGCCTGAGGCGTTGACTGTGCGGGTCAATTTCAACGTCATCGCTGGTTACTTCCGGCATGTCGATTTGTTCGTTATCATACTGATTCCACCATTGGGGCAGGGCAACGTAAGGATCATGCGGATGAATAAAAGAAACCAACATCATAAAAGGTTGACCAGGTTCCCTTGCATAGTCGTAAATTCTGCGTAATGCGCGAAAGCCAACTTCTTCGTCGAACTCAATCTGAAAGGTTGTTGCAGCTGTGCCGGCTTCTTTGACACTGTTCATATTGTGATACCACTTGTCAATTCGTTCCTCGGCTTCCAGCCAGTTTGGAGTCCAGGCATAATCTGCCGGATAGATGTCTGTTGTCAGACGTTCATCAAAACCATGAAGTTGGTCCGGCCCGATAAAATGCATTTTTCCTGCCAGGCTAGTTCGATAGCCCATCAGTTTCAGGTAATGTGCGAAAGTTGGAATGGTGGAACAAAATTCCGAAGCATTGTCATAGGTCTTGATACGCGTGGGTAGTTGACCGGTAACAAATGAGCTCCGTGCAGGTGCACAAATCGGAGAGGGAGTATACGCTGAATCAAATCTGCATCCGCGTTCCGCCAAACGGTCCATAGCTGGTGTTTTTACAATTGGATGGCCATAGGCACCAGTCGTTTGCGGTGCCATTTGGTCAGCGACAATCATCAATATGTTCGGTGAATTCATAGTGTGCCCCTTGAATCTGAATTCGTTGATAATCAAGTAGATTTAGGTAAATTGTACTTCATCAAATTATGGAATTTGCATCTGAATTCAGTTCATTTGAATCGGCACAAGGTCAACAGTGGTTTGAACAATCGTTCCGGCAATTGAGGTTCACCAGGAATGGCGATTGAACCGGAAAACAAACTCGTCAGTAAATTTCGGAAGACAACGATGCGAGTCTTCAAACACTCGCAAGATGGTGAACATCACTGGCTTTTCCCTCGGCCCCAGTGCTCTCCTGCCTGACCTATGCCTGCTGGCGATAGTATTGTCTGCTTTGACAGGACATTCACACCAGCAACGTCTTGGTTGCTCATTGCTTGGCTCTGATTCCTTAGCATTCGATACGCGGTACGCCATTGCACATCAACTATCTTGAAAGCCACCGTACCGGAATTCCGTTCTTGTCCGTCCCCATCAGATAGATTGTTGCAAACTACTTGGTTAGCGGAATTTGGATATATTCGATGATCGTACCGGTTGTTGACAAAACTTGATGGCCGCTATTGGTGCACTTCTGCAAATGACGGTATTTCAACTCGTGGGAATTCCGGTGACTGCACTTCGGGCAATCAAATCGTTATGCCGTACTATAAGAATCACCCTTAATTTAATGGAGAAGCATGTCTTGGAAAATCCGGCTGAATTTTTCGAAATTTAATATAAATTAGAAGACTGAATTGTGGTATATTCATATCAATGCAATGAGAAATCAATGGTTAAAGCGAGAATGTCATGAGGAAAAAGAAACCGGTCCAAACTGCATTACGAGTTGTAATCGAACCAGTACAGGAACGAATTGAATTTGATATTGAGATTCCTCTAACTAAGCTAAGTATTGAAAACGACTATCGTAAATTATCGAAATATAGTCTATCCCAAACAAGGCCATTCAGTTGGAAACGTAACTTGCCGCCTCTTAAAGCAACAAAAACTATTTTCAACTATGTTGCTATATATAACGACTATGAAAGAGAGTTCGCTGAGTACTTGGATAAGGCTGGTGATGTACTAAGATTTGCTGCGCTAGGTACAACCGGACAAGAAGGGTCGAGAATTCCATTTCATGTAAACTACTTGAAACCTAGTGGTGCAATTGGATTCTACTATCCTGATTGGGTAGTTGTGCAAGAATTTGATGGCGGTGAAGTTAACTGGATTGTTGAGACCAAGGATCGAATATGGGAAGATATCGAAGCCAAAGACATGGCTATGAGAAAGTGGTGTAGGCAAGTAAGTGTGTTTGGTAGTGAAACATGGCATTATATTTGTGCAAATCAAAAAGATTTTGAATCTGATTGGAAATCCTTCAGAAATTTAGTAGTCACAATCGTTGGACAAAGAATGTTAAAAGATCGTGATGAAAGGAATGTAGTTGTAACACAAGAAGAATGGCGTGAATGGAGAGAAGAAGGCCGAGAATAATAGCGATTGTGCAGTTCGCAACCTTCCCAGAGCACTATGGTGCCGAATGAACTGCACTACACAAAATGCCGAAAACTTCTGTTGTCATACCAGAGACACGTAGCCCTTCGTCGTCGCACTTGCTAGCAGCTAAAAGTCTTGGTGACCAACACCTAGACGATTCTGAACAATTTGCGTAGATTTCGGCGGCACAATTCAGTTTGGTTTCCGGTGAACTCGCCTTGAAATCGGCAAAATTAATCTTCGCTTGACGAGCTGGCAGTATTTCTAAACTATGCTCATACCATTTCGACACTGTACGAATCCTGTAAAAATAGCACGTTCAATAAATAACTTCTGAAAGAGTGTCATTTCTCTGACACCATCTATGCATGGATGCGCGACAAATAAGCATCGGTTTGCATTTCTCTTAGACGGCTTGCAGTCCTTTGAAATTCTTTGCTGAACCGTTTGCCGGTATATAGTGATTCAGCTTCTTTTTCGGCCGAAACAATCAAATGCACTCCATGGTCGTAGAACTCGTCAACCAGTTGAATGAAGCGATGCGCCTGATTTTCCAGTTCCCAGGTAAATTCCGGAATATTTGAAATGAGTACAGTACGGTAGCAATTCGCGATTTCGACGTAATCCGCCTTGGATCTTGGTCCGTCGCAGATTTCTGAAAAATTGAACCACACCAGATTGCGGGTACGTCTTACGGTCTTGATTTCTCTGTTCAAGATCGTCAAGGGGCTAGGAAACAATTCAGTACCATCATGCAATCGTCTGAAGTCATAGTCCATGGATTCTTTGGCAGCAGTACCCAAGGGGTGATGATACAGTTTCATTTGTGAAAGTGAACGAAGACGATAGTCGATACCTTCGCCAATTTGCACGACTTTCATTCGGTGGTTGATGAGTCGGATGGCTGGTAGAAAACGGTCGCGTTGCAAGCCGCCCTCGTACAACTTGTCCGGTTCGATGTTGGAGGTGGTTACAATCGTTACACCGTTTTCCATGAGCAATCGTAATAGGCCTGCAAGAATGACTGCATCTCCGATTTCCAGTACAGCAAATTCGTCCAGGCAAAGCAATCGGTTCTGGCGCGCGAATCGCTTTGCGACTTGAACTAGTGGGTCCTGAATTTCGCGGAGGTTTTTCAGCTCGTCGTGTACCGAAAGCATGTAGCGATGGAAATGCATTCTTGTTTTCTCGGCTAAAGGAGCAGTGTCAAAAAATAAATCCATCAAGTAGGTTTTGCCGCGACCGACCCCGCCCCAGAGATACATTCCTTGTATCGGGTCAGTTTTTTTTCTTCGAAACAGTTTGACCGGATTCCGTATTTTGCGCGTTTCGTTTTCCAGTTGGTCGTGCAACCCTTGGAATTGCTTCACAACAGCGAGCTGAGTTTCATCTTTCACAAAACCCGGTTGCTCCGCGTCGCTATTAAATCGTTCAATCGGTGTCATTGAAGGTCGCGAATTTGAACTGCTATGGAATGGTCAAGCATCAAATTGGCTGGTGGTAAATACAGTATTGAACAAGTCTTGCTCGGGAAATAACAATACCTTGAAGTACAACAACTAGCTTGCATTGCGTCAAATACCTGGTCCTATTTTACCGCAAAAGTGCTGTAAATCCTACCTGACATGTTCATTCTGGTGTGTTTTGTTGGTGCAAGACAGGTGTCGAGGCATTCAGTACGAAAAATTTTTCAATCATTGTGCAACATTCAATTTGTCAAAGTAAAATGTCAATCAAATTTGGAATGTACATGGCATCTGACAAAAAAGACACTCAAGAAAAACCGATTGCCCTGAAGGGTGTTCGCCGAGCCTTGCGTGTGCTTGAACATATTGCCATGCACCCTGGCAAAGCGACAGAAATTGCTGATGCCCTCAAGTTGCCATGGTCCACTTTGCATAGAACATTGCAACAATTGGAGGCAGGAGGATTCCTCCAACGCGATAGACCAAGCAATCAGTTCAGCATTGGACCCAGAATGTACTTCATCGGTTCGACCTATATCGCGAATCATCGTGTCGTTGAAATCGCGAAGCCTTTTCTGGACAAGTCGCTTGCCTTGTCCAATACTACAGTTCAATTGGTTGAAAGATCAGGCCATGAATCCGTAGTCTTGTATTCTGCCCATTCAGACAAAGAAATTGCAAAGGCAACTTATGGCTTCAATTTTCCGCTTCATGCCGGTTCCAAAGGTCAGGTTTTGCTCGCTTACGCAGAGGCAGACTTTATCAAATCCTACCTGAAGAGAGACTTGGAAAAATTGACAGATGCTACAGTGACCGAACCGCAAATGATAGAAGACAATCTGAAAAAAATTCGCCGACAGGGATACGCGACTACCGTCGCGGACATTCAGATGTTTGCAGGTTCAATGGCTGCTCCAGTATTTGACAGAAACCAGGACGTAGTTGCAGCAATTTGTTTCGTTGGGCGAAAATCAGTGTTTGAAAACAACGAAAAGTGCCAATTTCTTCTGGAACAACTTATGTCTGATGCACATGAAATCTCCCAGGCTCTCGGGTGGCGGCAACAAGCAAAGATTGGTTCCTGTTAGCGTCGGGCTCCATAAGATACGGAAATATTCCCCATCATCTCCTCCAGTGCATCGACAGTTGCTTCAATGAATGCTTTGCCTGAATCTGCCGAAGCATAATGCGGTAGTCCAAATATTGCCGGATGACCTCGCTGTGGACGGGGGCGTTTTGCGTAAGTCCGCGCCGGTTCCACTGGTGCTACCAAATCCCAGGCAACCGGTGTTGTTTCAACGCCGTCCATGGTTTCCATCTTTACCAATTCAGGCCTTACTGCCATTTGAAATGAAGTCTCGAACTCACCTCCATGCCCCATTCCGCCGATTTCTGAATTTCGCAACTCGTGAATTTTGTTCGCTCCCGGTTCCCAGTAACTGACGGCCGTAACCTTGAAATCGTAGTCATCATCCAGGTCATCTACCAATCTGCGGGCTACTGCATCATTTGACGTTCCATTTGGACGATTGCCATTCAAAATCAGCAACTGCCTGAATCCTTGCTTAACCAGTGCAACTCCGACTTCGAATACCAGTTCTTGATACAGCGGTATTGACAGAGAAATCGTACCGGGGAAATGTTCGAATGTTTTTGAAACTCCATAGCATACAGTCGGGGCAACTACCGCCCCGATTCTTTCGGCAAGCAGTACCGCAATGTGCTCTACCTGATGCGAATCAGTATCTGTCGGCATATGCGGACCATGCGCTTCAGTTGCACCGGTGGGCAGTATGACGATACGCTGTGACTCTATTGCTTCCAGAATTTCATTCTGGGTCAGATGAGCCATACGACAATTCATCGGCTACGATCTCCATACAGTCTATTGAACAAATTGAACTTTATCCATTATTCGGATAATTTATCTGTATTATGAACAATTTGGTCGTCGAATTGAAAAGTAACTTGTTTTTGTCCATAAATTGACATGAATGCAGATAAATCTTGGGATGTACTCATCCGGAACGCTTTGTTTCCTGATAGTCAGGAAACGCAGGACATTGCGATTCAAGACGGCAGAATTTTGGAAATCGGTCCAACACTGGAAGGGAGTGCCGCCAAGGTAATTGATACCAAAGGTGGTCTTGTAACCCCGTCGTTTACAGAACCGCATTTTCACCTTGACAAGTGCCTTAGTCGCGATTATTTCGGTTCAAAAAACTACGATGAAGCATTCTCGCATGCACATCAGGTCAAAAAGAACTTTACTGTTGCAAATGTTGAAGAGCGGGCATCCTCGGCGCTATCGCTCGCAATTGCGCAGGGCATGGGCAAGATGAGGGCACAAATTGATGTGGACTACGCAACAGAACTGATTTCATTTGAAGGAGTTTCCAGAGCAAGGGAACGGTACAAAAATTCAATTGATATTCAACTTGTAGCCTTTCCTCAGGAAGGGATCGTCACTGACCCGAAGGCTCCTGACCTGCTGAGAAATGCGATTGACATGGGTGCGGAAGTCATTGGGGGACTCCCCGAGTTCGAGCATTCAGAGGAAGACCAACGCACTCATGTAAGAACCGTGTTCGATATTGCGGAAGAAAAGGATGTATTGGTAGATATTCATGCCGACTACCAAGATTCGCCGGAGTTTAAAACACTGGAGATGATGGCAGATGAAACAATTGTCAGGGGAATGCAGGGTCGAGTTGTTGCAAATCACTGCAATGCCCTTGCAGTTTACGATGATGAAGAAGCGAAGCGGGTAATCGACAAGCTACGCGAAGCTGAAATTCAGGTGGCCGTGTTGCCGGTAGAAAATTTGCAAATGCTTGGCGGCCCGAAAAGAACTCCTTACAATCGCGGATGCTCGCGCATGAAGGAGTTGCTCGATGCAGGAATCAACGTGGCATCCGGGTCCGACAACATGTATGACATCTGGTTTCGGTTCAATCGCATGGACCCGATTGAAACAGGCTACATTACATGCCTGAGTGGAGCCATGCGCACGGACGAAGAAGTTCGCGAAGTATTTGAAATGATCACCAAGCGTGCAGAGCGGTACATGGGGATTGAACAAAACCATCTATGCGTTGGTTCGATTGCAGATCTTGTGATTCACTCTTCTTCAACCCTTGTTGATATTTTTCGCAATCTTCCGGACAGGCATCGTACTCACTTGAAACGCGGACGCATAGTAGGAGAAGTAACTGGCGCCAGCTGGAGTACTTTCTGATTCTATTGGACTGTGAATCCGCACCAGTCCATATTAACTGCCGGCCTTAGTGCCGGTCCTGCCGCAAATAGTCTAGCCCCAAAGAAGTTGGAGAAATTATGGGTCGCCGCAACACCACGGCCGGTATGATCAGCACCGCCAATGTAAGTACGTACGGGAGGGCTAGCATAAGATAGATTGGTATGTCTGCCCCGATTGCCTGAAGTCTTGGTATCAGTGCTTCGGCAGCAGCAAACAAAAACGCGCCTCCAATGGCCCGCAACGGTCGCCATCGGGCAAAAATTACCAGTGCCACGGCAATCCACCCCCGTCCTGCCACCATACCTTCGACCCACACGTGGCTTGAAGCAATGGACAGGTAAACACCGGCCAAGCCACACAGGATGCCACTTGCGACGATCGCCCCAAATCGATAGGCATGTACGCTGACCCCGGCAGTGTCTGCAGTGGCCGGATCTTCACCAACAGCATTCAATCGAAGACCAACACCAGAACGCTCAAGAACCCACCAAGCAACGAAACCGATCAAAATGCACGAGTAGATCAGAATATCCTGTGAAAACAGCAGTTTTCCAATCCAGGGAATGTCACTCAAAATTCCAAAATCAAGCGCGTCGAAACCCACTACTGCCTGATGTGCGACAGGACGACCCACAATTCCGGTAATTCCGGCGCCGAGAGCGACAACTGTCAATCCGGACAATACCTGATTCGCTTTGAACACCAGTACCGCCAAGGCAAATACCATCGAAAGAAGCACCGTAGAGATAACTCCAACCACCAGAGCAAGGGGTGGATTCATGGTGTTGTAACTGACAAGTACTGCAGTCATGGCGCCGATACTCATCAAGCCCTCCGCTCCAAGATTAATCACACCAGCCCGTTCGCAGATAATCAGCCCGAGACTTGCCAGAAACAATGGCGCGGCAAAATTTGGCAGAGAAGCAAGCCAGTTGAGTATAAAGGTGCTAGTCATGCCTCCTGAGCCTTCCCGAAACGGACGCGATAGCGCGTGAAGAACTCCATGCTCAACACACTCAGCAGAATCGTACCTTCAATCAAGACAACGATCGCTTCGGACAACGAGTAAAACACTTTCAATGTATCCCCTGCTGAATAAATTCCTCCAAGTACAAAAGCAACTACCAAGACGTAGACAGGACGAAACCGTGCAATAAAAGCAATCACAATTCCACTGAAAGTGTAGCCAATTCCCAAAAATTGAGTTAATCGGTACTCGGTTCCGGTAGCAATCACACCGCCTGCCAATCCAGCAAGCCCGCCGGATAGAAGTACCGATATAACAACAGTTGAAATCACCGGAATACCGGTGGCTTTGGAGGCAAGAAAATTTTCACCTACAGCTGTAGCATAGTAGCCAAAACGACTTCTCTCCATGAGCAACCACATCAATGCGACACAAGCGAGTGAAATCCATATTCCGGCGTGCACGGTTTCCCAACCGATGCGCGTCAGTCGTTCAAATTCTTCATAGCGAGGAGATACAGGAAAACTGGCAGACGGGTCCTGCCAGGCACCAAACAGCAAATGTTCTACAATTTGAAATACAACGTAAGTCAGCAAAAGCGTCATGATAATTTCATTGACACCATAGCGAATCTTCAGCATGACCGGCAACGCAATCCATGTGGCGCCACCAGCAAAAGCGGCCAGCAGCATGATGAACAACCTTGTACTATCAGGACCAATGTCGTAGAATGCTATTGCGGTTGCTGCTATCGCACCCGCCCAGACTTGACCTTCAATTCCAATGTTCCAAAATTGCAGTTTAATCGCGGCGGCCGCTCCAAGTCCAACCAGTACAAGCGGAATTGCTCTGATGGTTGCTTGTGCGAGACCGGCCGAATCAGCAAACACGTGAACTACAAATTCACTCACAATCGAAGACAGAGAGACTCCGGATATCAGCAGTATTGTCACTGCAAGCGTGAAACCCAATGCGAGTCCGCCGGCAAACGACTGCACACTGAGTTGCCACGATACATCCTGACGACGTATCAAGGTGCAATTTCTGAAAAACTCAAGCATGGCCCATCATAAGCATGCCCAGTTTTTCGGATGTTGCTTCATTGGCCGGAAACTCTCCAACGATTGTCCCTCTGCTCATTACCGCGATTCGGCCGGACAGGGTCAATACTTCTTCCAAATCTTCACTAATCAGTAAACAGGCAACCCCGGCTTCAACAGATGATTTGATCAGTGAATGAATAAAATGGCACGCTTTCACATCAAGCCCTCTAGTTGGAGAATGCACAATCAGTACGCTTGCATCTTCTGTCAATTCCCGCGCCAGCAACAGTTTTTGTGCATTGCCCCCGGAAAGCAATTTCACAGGTCTGGTTGGCGATGCGCCGAGAATGTTGTGCTGATTGATTGCCAATTCAGCTTCCTGTTTCATGTTATCCCGATTCAGAAAAAACCAATTGCCGAACCGTCCAGTAGCTATGGAGGTCATGGAAAGATTTTCAGATACTGTCATCGCGGCAATCAGTCCGCTCGCAAATCTGTCAGATGGAACTGCACGCATTCCCATCGAGCGCCGCGATGTTACGGGTGCAAACGTAATATCTTCACCCTGAAGATGAATTTGACCATTGCTACATGGGGCCAACCCTGTCAGTGCATCAGCAAGTTGTTGCTGGCCGTTTCCACCAACGCCTACTATGCCCAGAATCTCGCCGTGATTCACAGACAAGGAAACATTTTTCACTCCAATACCACCACCGATATCCGAAACGGACAGATTGGAAACCTTCAGACAGATTGCACCGGACGATTTTTTCACGGTTTGGACGCGACCCATGAGTTCTCCTACCATATAGCGTGCAAGCTTGTTCGCGTCAAGTGTAGACGTGTCAGCTCCCGAGAGTACTGTACTACCGCGCCGCATCACCGTAACCCGATTACTGTAGGAAGTAACTTCCCTGAGCTTGTGCGTAATTAATATGACAGCATGTCCAATCTCCGCCAACCGGCCTGCAAATTCAAGAACGGCGCGTGATTCCTGATCTGTAAGCACCGCTGTTGGCTCGTCAAGAACGACTACTTTTGCACCGAGCAGTAATACTTTTATGATCTCAACTCGCTGTTGCTCTGCAATTGACAATTCACCAACAACTGCATCTGTACGAACATCGAATCCGATTTCCTGTGCTTTACTCTCTATAGCATCTGTCGCTTGTCGCTGAGTAGAAATTCCGAGTTGTTTGCCACAGCACAGAAGAATATTCTGGCCAACTGTGAATCGCTTGACCAGGCGAAAGTGCTGATGCACCATTCCGATCCCGAGGCGGGTTGCTTCCGCAGGAGAATGTATGATTTGTTTTTCTCCGTTGACATGCAGTTCTCCTGCATCGGGGTAGTAAATCCCCGCGGCAACATTCATGATTGTTGACTTGCCTGCCCCATTTTCACCAAGAAGGGCATGCACTTCACCCCAATTCACCGAAAATGAAGCACTGTTCAGTGCGGGCTTGCCGTCAAACGATTTGGTTATGTTCCGTAGTGAAAGTGCAACGGACGGGTTGTTCATTTTGGGGACCAAATCAAGTCAAACAGTATTCGTCCACTGAATTCCAGAGTGAAGTTGCGTATCGTGTTTCGTTTTGGCGATTAACGGAAGGAATTACACGTACCCATCCGATTATAAGTACCCTGAGACAAATACTGGCAAAGAGGTGCAGGGAAATACGCAACCCAGCTCAACTTGCTAACTTGAATGAAAAGCTGGATTGCGCGTTGGAAAGTTTGGCTTCAGCCAGAATCAGCTGCCGCCTTCCGGCATTGTGCCTGTGATTCCCTGAATGAAATATGTCATGTTCCACAATCCTGCATCATCCAAAGACTTTCCCTCTTCTACAACGAGTTCGCCTTTCTGGTTGTACAACGGGCCGTCAAACGGGGTCAGTGTTCCATCTTTCATCTGCTGAAGTGCGTTTGCGATTTTTGATTTCAGATCATCGGGCAGATCGCTGGTTACTCCCGCCAAAGCTACCGCGTCAATCTCGACACCGACAAATGCGCCCCATTCGGATGGCTCCCAGGTACCGGCAATGATGTTGTTGATCGTTGGAAGCAAATGTGCATCCCAATTAAAGATGACTGAGGCCAGATGACCTTGGGGTGCATGTCTTGACATGTCAATCTGAAAGCCCACTGTCATTTTGCCGCGTTTTTCGGCGGCATTCAAAGCCGATGCGGCACTCAAGTCTGTTGCGATAACATCAGCACCGCCATCAAGCAATGCTTCGGCAATTTGACCTTCCTTGACCGGGTCATACCAAGTGTTGGCAAACACCGCGTTCACTTCTACGTCCGGATTAATTTCCTGGGCACCGCGAGCGAACGCATTGATATCCCAATTCACCAATCCGAGCGGAAAACCGGCCAACATTCCAAGTTTTCCGTCTTTGCTCTTGGCACCGGCAATCATGCCGGCCAAATACCAGCCTTGATAAGTTCGTGCATAGAAACTCTCAAGATTGCCTGAATTGGTGATTCCGGCCGCATTCATAAAAGCCACATTGGGGTAGGCTTCGGCCGCTTCCAAAAAGGCATCTCCATATCCAAACGAAGTACCAACGATGATGTTGTAACCCCGTTTTACATACAAATCAATTGCCTGTCGTACTTTGGAAGTGTCTTCCGGTATATTTTCAGAATAGGCAATCTCCATATCGAGTGCCTTTGCAAGTCTTTGACGCGCAATGTCGTGCGCTTCGGTCCAACCACCGTCGTTGGTGGGGCCAAGATAGATAAATGCTATTTTCGGATCGCCATCCAGCATTACAGCAGCTTGTACTGAGGTTGCACAGAGCGCGACCACGGCTGCCAACAGAATTTTCAACTTTCGCATATTACCAACACCTCACTGTATGTTTGCGAAGCTGCTTTGTACAGTTTCACATTTCAGTAAATTTGACAACAAATTACGTCCAATCAAAAGGATTGGCATTGACATTATGACTATAATCAATTACCCTGTCAATGGATATCGTATCCGCTATCAGAATTTTTTGTAACACGGGCCTAGAAAATATGAGCTTGCGCATTGCAATTGACACAGGGGGAACATTTACTGACATCGTCGCAATTGATGAAAATAACGGTGATCAGTATGTGGTGAAAACTCCCAGCACGCCTGAAGATCCCAGTGTCGGATTGCTGAATGGAATTTCAAAAGTGCTAGACGATTCCCAACGCTCCATGTCTGATATCAGCATTCTGCTTCACGGTTCAACCACCGCCACCAATGCGGTTCTGGAGCACAAGTTCGAAGGGCTGGGGTTGCTAGTTACCAAAGGATTTCGTCATTTGATCGAGATAGCCAGGCAATCTGTTCCGGATGGATATGGCAATTCACTATTCTGGGTAAAGCCGCCGCGACTCGTGCCGCTTCATTTGGTTGGGGAAGTACCTGGTCGATTGGATTATTCCGGAAACGAACTGGAAGCATTGGATGACGAGGCTGTACTGGAATCTGTTGCAAATCTGGTTCAGTCCGGTGTGAAATGCATAGGGGTTTGCCTGTTGCACTCCTACGCCAACCCGGCTCACGAAAATCGAGTCGGGGAATTGATCCAGAAGCACTATCCGGACTTGTTTGTATCCCTGTCGTCGGTGGTACTGCCGGAATACAGAGAATATGAACGTGCCATGACAACTCTGATTGATGTTCTGGTCAAACCCTATTGCAAAAAATATCTGTTGAGGGCGGCCGAAGGCATTGCACCCAATGGCAACGATATTCCTTTTCTTATCATGCAATCCAACGGCGGTGTTGTTACCTACAAGACGGCAGGTGAAAAGCCTGTCACCATGCTTCTTTCCGGTCCTGCCGGGGGAGTTCTTGGAGCTGTTCACCTTTCCGGATTGGCCGGAATCAAGGACATCCTGACTCTTGATGTTGGTGGAACATCAACAGACGTATCGCTGGTAACCAACCTTACACCGCAATTCACCAGTCAGACCTATATCGAGAACTATCCGGTGAAAACTCCGATGCTGGATATAGTGACTGTTGGAACCGGCGGCGGTTCACTGGCTTGGGTGGATGACTATCATGCTCTCAAGGTTGGACCTCAAAGTGCCGGCGCAGTACCTGGTCCGATTTGCTACGGTCGGGGCGGAAACGGGCCAACTGTTACCGATGCTGCAATCGTATTGGGCAGGTTTCCCCCTGCCATTGTCGGCGGTGAACTGAAACTGGAGTACAAGTTGGCCGAGAAAGCGTATCGGGAAATGGGAGTTCAATTCGGAATGCCGGCAGAAGAGGTCGCGGCCGGTGTGCTTGAAATTGCGACAGCAAACATGGTACATGGAATTCGACAGGTTACTACGACTCGTGGTCGGGACCCATCCGGCTACACGTTGGTGTCCTTTGGTGGTGCAGGGGCGCTGTTTGCTACAGATGTTGCTGACTTTCTTGGAATGAAAACGGTTCTGGTACCGCCCAATCCCGGCAATCTCTCTGCGTACGGATTGCATGTATGCGATGTAAAGCAGGATTACATACGAACTCTTGTGAGACAGCAGTCTACCGCCGATACAAACGAGATTGATCAAAACTGGCGCAAATTGGAACAAACCGGACTGGAAAACATCGTTCGGGAAGGCGTACAACCGAATCAGGTGGCAATGTTGAGATCTGCTGATGTTCGCTATGTTGGCGAAGGCCACGAGGTGAATGTCCCGATTCCGGAAGGATCAAACGGTAGCGATGCCATTGATTTCATGTGGCAAGATTTTCACAGGATTCATGAAGAAACTTTTGGATTTCACTATCAAGGCAAACAGGATGTGGAACTGGTCAACCTGCGCGTACAAGCTGTGGGTGAAGCACACCGCCCCAGGCAACCCAAGTTTGAAAGCGGAAATCATGGTGACCTGGTACCTGCTTCCTATCGAAAATCGTACTGGCGAGGAACCGGCTGGTGCAATTGTCCTATCTTCCTGAGAAAGGAAATTGGAAAAAAACACGAAATCAACGGTCCTGCAATCATTGAAGAATACGGTGCCACCATTGTTGTGCCCGAAGCATGGCATGTGAAAATCGACAATTTTGGCAACTTGATTATGGAGAACGCCCAATGAAACGACCTGAAAGGAAACACAAGCTTGGTCCGATTGAACTGGAAGTGATTACGGGAACAATCCGTTCTGCAGAACTTGAAATCGAAGCCGCGGTTGAACGTACTTCGCGCTCACCCATGATCCGCGACCAGCACGACTATCGAGTTGCCCTGTTTGATGCTCGCGGTCGAAAACTTACAGGTCGATCCTATTCTGCTCTCGTTGAACCTGTGTTTGAATATTTTGATGATGGTGACATTCACCCGGGTGATGTGTTCTTCTGGAATGATCCCTACAATTCGTGCGGGGGCATTGGCCATGTTCCGGATTTGTGCACAACTGTGCCTATTTTCTTTGAAGAACGCTTGATTGGATTCAGTCAAGTTTTCGGACATCACGATGATGTAGGCGGAATGGTGCCGGGAAGTTTGCCAGTCCATGCAACAGACCAATGGTGTGAAGGGCTTGTGATACCCCCGATAAAACTCTATGAAAGAGGTGTATTGAACGAAGCGGCTTACAAGATTATTTTTCGTAATTCAAGATTGGCGGAGCATTTGAGGGGAGATGTGGATGCCGAAATCGGTGCGGCGGTATTGGGGTCAAAGCGAATTCTTGCGCTTGCCGAGCGCTATGGGATTGATGTTTTGGAACAAGCGTATGATGCAATCATTGAGAATGTTGCTGAAACGTTTCGCCGGGAACTGTTGCCCAAAATCAAAGATGGCGTTTATTCCTGGGAAGATTATGTGGAAAACGACGGAGTTCAGCAAGGCAAAACTCATGCACTTCGCTTGACAATGACCAAAACCAAAGACAGAATTCTGCTTGATTTTACAGGTACAGACCCGGAAGCGGCCGGGCCCATCAATTGGCCAATTGACTACACTGAAGGTCGATTCATTCGTAAATTTGTTGCCCCTGTACTCAGGTCACTAGCTGATTCACCCGAACGCGCCGCCGAGATCGACTCCAATGAAGGTGTTCTGGATGTAATCAAAGTCAAATTTCCTTCGAAAGGCACTTTGGTAACACCAAATTTTGGGAAGCCTACTGGCATGAGGTTTTTCCTGTTTTTGCGCGTACTGGGGACGTTTGCAGGATTGCTTGCCAAGGCCACCGAAGGTCGCATGCCGGCAGATCACGAGACAATCAGGATTTGGGGATTGCATGGTGGAAACACCAATCTGGATTTCTATCTCTTTCGCGAAGTTCTTGGCGGCGGCGGTCCGGGGCGTCCATGGGCGGACGGAAGCGATGTGGTTCATATCGTACCCAATTCCCGCAATCTTCCGGTGGAATTTTCGGAGACAAGATTCCCGATCCGAATTGAAAGCCTTGGTCTTGCCATGGACTCTGGAGGTGCTGGCTATCGCAGAGGAGGATTTGGCTATGACAAGCATGTTCGAGCTCTTCAAGATGCTACGTTGCTGTCAAACGCGGATCGTTCCAAATTTGGTTGTGTCGGAGTAAATGGTGGTAGCTATGGAAAATGCTACGGGGTATCCATTCTCAACGATGATGGATCAGTTACCGAAGTTAATGGCATGTCAGACGGACTCAAAGTGCCTGCCGGCGGAATTGTGCGTATTGTAACGACCGGTGGAGGTGGTTGGGGCGATCCGGTCGAACGAGAACCCGAGAAAGTTTGCTACGATGTGGTTTGCGGACTGGTTTCCGTAGAAGAAGCGAGAAACTCTTATGGAGTTGAATTGAAGCGGGATGGTCATGATTTTCAGGTTGACCATGAAAAAACGAAACTTCTCAGAGTCAAAATTCGCTCAACTCGCAAACCGCTTTTGATGTTTGACCGAGGTCCGTATTTTGAAGAAAAAGTGAAAAATAATGAAATCACAGGCCCGCCAAACTGGAAAAATCCGGACGCTGATTGTTTTGCGGTCGACAACTCGGAAGCATGGAAACTGAACGAAGTCGTTTGATCTTGGACTTCTGTGTATGAATCAAAGGTCAAAATACAGATAAAATACCGAGCACAATGTCCACACGTACTTCAATTCGCTTTATGCTGGGTGACGAACTGCGCACCTTGTCCAGTATTTCACCAACGACGACTGTCTTGGATTACCTGAGAACGGTTGAAGGTATGACAGGGACAAAAGAAGGTTGTGGTGAAGGAGATTGCGGTGCGTGTACGGTGGTTCTCGGCAATCCGCACAAAGGAAAAATGCAATATCGCTCTGTAAATTCCTGTATTCAATTCCTTCCTACGATAGACGGACATCAATTGCTTACTGTTGAGAATCTTGCAGCGGTTGACGGAACTCTGCATCCTGCACAGCAAGCAATGGTTGATTGCCATGGTTCGCAATGTGGATTTTGTACTCCGGGCTTTGTCATGTCTTTGTTTGCTCTGGACAAAAATTACAGTTCACTGGATAACCAGCTGATTTGCGATTCGCTGGCTGGAAATCTGTGTCGTTGCACAGGATACGGTACGATCATCAGTGCTGCCCACCGCATGAAACAACTGAAAAATCCCGATCGATTTCGGCAATGCGAAACTTCGACTGCAGAAATGCTGACTCAATTGAATCAACAAAGTGATTTTGCACTGGAACATGAAAACCAATTGTTTTTCGCTCCATCTACGGCCGACGACTTTGCCTCGCTGTATGAGAAGCACCCTGACGCAACTATACTGTCTGGTGGAACAGATGTTGGCCTTTGGGTCACAAAGCAAGGCAGAAAACTGAAAACTGTCATCTACACAGGCAAGGTCAAGGATTTGAAGAAAATTGATGTGAGTGAGGATGAAATTGTTGTCTGGACAAGTGCAACTCTTTCCGATTTAGTCAGCGCGGTTGCAACCTTGCAACCCGATTTTTCCGAACTCCTGAGAAGATTTGGTTCGACCCAGATTCGAAATGCAGGAACCCTGTGCGGCAACATCGCAAATGGTTCTCCCATTGGAGACATGGCGCCCGCACTGATTGCTTTGGGCGGACGAATAGGACTACGATGCGGAAGTCGAAGACGGGAGTTGGACCTGGAAGATTTTTTTGTCTCATATGGAAGGCAGAATCGGGAGCCCGGGGAATTTGTAGAGAAAATTGTATTTCCCAAATGGAAGCCAACGCACAAGTTTATTGCATATAAGATATCCAAACGCTTTGATCAGGATATTTCGGCTGTTTGTGTTGCTTTCAATATTCGAATTGAATCAAATCGGGTTATTGATGTGCGAATTGCTTATGGAGGAATGGCAGAGATTCCGAAGCGTGCATACATAACAGAACAGGCCCTGATTGGAGAGCAGTGGAACGAGGAAGCAATCAATATTGCGATGCAGAAACTTGAAACAGACTTTCAACCCATTACAGATATGCGGGCCAGTTCGGCTTATCGTATGCAATGCGCAAAGAATTTGCTATTCAAACTGTTTCTTGAATTCGGCAAAGCGAAAGCACCCGTAAATCTAATCGGCAGCAGAGGACACTTCAATGGTACAGGCTAGTAATAATTCATCTGAATTGATCGAAAACGAGATCATCGGCGGTGTCTCGGAACCACTTGAGCACGACAGTTCAAGCAAACATGTAACCGGCGAGGCTGTTTACGTCGATGACATTCCTGAACCACCGAATACATTGCATGTTCAAATCGGGATGAGCACTCGCGCTCATGCAAAGATAAAGAGTTTAAATCTTGAAGGTGTTGAATCAGCAAGTGGTGTAAAGACAATATTAACGGCCTCGGACATCGCAGGAAGCAATGATTTTGGTCATGCCCAATTGTCTGACGATCGGGTTTTTGCAGATGGCATAGTAGAATTCCACGGACAAGCCATTTTTGCGGCAGTGGCGGATTCATATCATCAAGCCCGAAGTGCTGTAAGGAGCGCTCAAGTCTCCTACGAAGATCTGGAACCGATACTGACTATAGAAGATGCTTTGAAAGCCAGGTCTTTCCTTGGCGACCCTATTGTTCTCGAAAAGGGAGATGCATCAAGTGCGTTAAAGAGTTCCCGCCACCGATTGAAAGGCAGAGTTCAGTGCGGCGGGCAAGAGCATTTCTATCTTGAACCGCAAGTATCGCTAGCGGTACCCAAAGAATCGGGTGACATGCATATTTACTGTGCGACGCAAGACCCCTCTGCTGTTCAGCATCTTGTAGCTCGCGTACTCGGAAAGCCGGCGAATGCTGTAACTGTTGAAGTTCGAAGAATGGGTGGAGCTTTCGGGGGAAAAGAAACACTGGCGACACATTTCGCTGCAGTTGCCGCGCTTGCGGCTCAAAAGACCGGACGACCGGCGAAATGTCGTCTTGACCGGGATGATGACATGATTTTGACTGGAAAGCGACACGCTTTTCTATTTGATTACGATGTCGGTTTTACCGACGAAGGACGCATAACAGCAATAGATATGCTTGTTGCCGGAAATGGTGGATATTCCGCGGACCAATCGCCTTACATTCTTCAACGAGCAATCTATCACTGCGACGGTGCTTATTATCTCGAAAACGCACGCTTCCGGGGATACGCTTGCAAAACAAATATTTGCACGAGTTGTGCGTTTCGGGGATTCGGCTCACCTCAGGCTTTGCTGGCGGCGGAACGAATTATGGACCGGATCGCAATTCATTTGAACAAGGATCCTCTGGAAGTACGCAAGTTGAATCTTTATGGTGTCGAGGACAGAAATATTACGCCGTATGACTGGAAGATTGAAGATAACATCCTGCCGCAAATCATCGAGGAAATTGAACAGTCTTCTGATATCTCCAACCGTCGAACACAAATTCGCCATTTCAACAAAAACAGTCCCTGGTTAAAGAAAGGAATTGCTTTGCTTCCCCTTAAATACAGCGTTGGCTTTACCGCAACTTTTCTGAATCAGGCCGGAGCGCTTATTCACATCTACCAAGATGGCAGTATTATGCTGAATCATGGTGGTACGGAAATGGGACAAGGACTATTCATCAAGGTTGCCCAGATAGTAGCCGAGGAATTTCAAGTTGACCTTGGCAAAATTAAAATTACCAGCACTGTTACAGACAAGGTTCCGAATACAACAGCGACCGCGGCTTCGTCGGGTACGGATATGAATGGAGCAGCAGCACAAATTGCGGCACGCAGTCTAAAGAAACGCCTGATTGATTTTGCTTCCAGTCACTACAATACGCCGGTCGAGGACATTGAGTTCAAAAATGGAGCAGTCAGAATTGGACAGAATTTTGTTGAATTTGCGGAACTGGTGCATCACGCTTACATGAACTTGGTATCTCTTTCATCATCCGGTTTTTACAAGAATCCTGATATAGGAGTAAACGCCAAAACTATGAAAGGGCGACCTTATCACTATAGTGCTTACGGAGCTGCAGTTGTAGAGGTTGCTATTGATACATTGACGGGAGAAACCAAAATTTTGCGAATTGATATCCTGCACGACGTAGGACGTTCAATCAATCCTTCAATTGATTTGGGTCAACTTGAAGGTGGTTTTGTTCAGGGAATGGGTTGGCTAACCAGTGAGGAGTTGTATTGGAACCGTGACGGTGAACTTCAGACACATGCTCCGTCAACATACAAGATTCCGGTTGCCAGTGATCGTCCCGCGGACATGCGAATGCGACTTGTAGAATGGAGCAAGAATCGGGAAGATACGGTATTCCGCTCAAAAGCAATCGGCGAACCGCCCCTCAATCTCGCAGTATCGGTATTCAATGCAATAACAGATGCTGTTGCCAGCATTGCAGACCACAAAATCTGCCCGAATCTTGATGCTCCGGCGACGCCTGAAAGAATTCTTGCAGCTTGTGATGAAATGCGCGAAGCAAGCCAGCAACAACTTACTCATCAAAATGGCAATGGTCAGTTCGACTCCAAATCTTTCAGCAAACCACGGCAATCTGTTGAATTGGAGCAACGAGTATAAATTCAGATACCCAAAACTGACTCTCCATACAAAAGGCACTCAGCAATTGATAATGAGTCGGCTTTGAAAAACCTTTTCATTATGGTTAACGAATTGAATTTGTTTAAGAAGTGTTTACTAGGCAAAAAACATATTTGAAATAGATAGAATCTGTATTGTATGCGTTTGATGTACTGCATACCCGATCACAATTATTGTGTCCCATCCGAAGGCCAACATTTTGAACCAAGTTGACTTGATTCGAAATGTCTTTTTGTCTCTCTTTTGCTATCTCTGCCAATTGATCAAAGTCATCCATTTAACTTCCGGTCCATTTAGAAATGATAAATTAAAATACTTCACAATAGCTCTTGCTGTTGAATTACCGGCATAGAATTTTGATCAACAGAATTAACAAGAGCTTGGGACAGATATAGAGACTCAAATGTCACATCGGAACGTCCCAACAGGGTTGCTTGCGAAGAACGACCAGCATAAATCGAAAAATGAGTTAAATTCAGAAAATCAGGTGGGCTTCTTCCGTAGCGTCTGCTTCCACTACTTCCGTCGTAGGATACAGCATACCGAATGTTCTTTGCGTTCAGATGTGTCAGTTCTTGCCAAAATTCCTTGTGGTTTATTGTGGGGAGATATCTATGGTCGTGCTTTTCACAAACTCCTTGATAAGGTGGGTCCATGTAGACAATATCGTCTTTTGTGCATTCACTCAGAATTTCTTTGTAGTCGAGAGATGAAAGTACAACTCTGCTCCGAAGTAGCGAAGAGGCTTGAAAAATCCTTTTGCACATTTCTTCTGGACGAGCTCCCCGTCTTCGATTGTCAGGAGAATTGTTAAAGTGGCCATTTCTGTTGTATCGAACCGCAGATTTTACGCATCGGGCCAACAGGTATAGAAAGTCAGCTGGTTCTTGATTTTTGTTGAATCGCTCCCTTACGTCGTTGAAATACAGTCGTTCACGTCCGAGTTGGTCATTCCATAGAAATGTGTACTGGTCTGAAATTTTTTCCGGGTTATTGATTATTTCTCTCCACAAATGAATGAGAGGTGCATGGGCATCATTCATCCAGAATTGTGACTCAGAATCTCGGGATGCTACAGCTATGGAAAGAGCGGCTGAACCACAAAACGGTTCCACCAGACGAGGGATTGAAGTTGGAAAGTGTTTCAGAATTGCAGAAGCAATCTGCCGCTTGCTCCCTTGATATGGTATAGGCTGAGGAGCTCTCGATATTCGTGCAGGGTTATTCATCATTGTTGAAACATCAATCTTTTATTCAGGCAATTGTAACTGCCGCCGCGAGTAACTAAAGGTATAATAGTAACATTCCTGTCGTAATGAATAATTCTAACTGTAAATCTTTATGCCGAACGCTACAAGACCCGACTTGCAACAGTTAATTGCTCCGGTGGTGCAACTGTCAGTAGAGGCCGGGAATGCGACCATGGAGTACTACCAGTCGGAATATGCAGTGGAACGAAAATCGGACGGTTCACCGGTTACTGCAGCTGACAATGCTGCCCATGAAATTATTGAACACGGCTTGGGTCAATTGGATTCAGTGTATCCGGTCGTGTCTGAAGAAAGTGCACAAATTCCTGAATTTCACGAACGGGCCGAGTGGCATTATTTCTGGATGGTCGACCCGATAGACGGTACCACTTCATTCATTCGCGGTCATGGGGATTTCACGGTAAACATTGCCTTGATTGCAGGCGATGAACCAATCCTGGGTGTCGTGCATAATCCTGTACGTAGATGCACTCATTGGGGAGCGAATGGTATCGGTGCCACAAAAAGGGATGAAGTTACCGGAAATTCTTCATCCATAACCGTCCGCGAGTTTTCCGGCAATGATGCAAAAATTTTGTCAAGCACTTCGCGCAAACGCAGACCGTTGGACAACTTTATGAACGAACTCACCAGAAGCGAAATTACTTCAGAAGTGAAAATGATATTCAGTTCTTTCAAATTCTGTCTGATGGCTGAAGGCGACGCGGATGTATATACCGGTTTCGGACGCACCAAAGAATGGGATACCGCGGCCGGTCAATGTGTTTTGGAAAACGCTGGGGGTGCGGTGCTTGACCTGGATAACAGGCAAAAATTGCGATACAACAAGCCGGACATGCGCAACGCCTGGTTTTTGGCTACCGGAAGCAGCAATTTTCCGTGGGCGAATTATGTAGTGGACGAGTTGTCCTAACTGTTGCGTTGCTTTCTTCGGCGCTTGAATCGTCGTATCAGCAAACGAGCATTGACCAGCAAGAATCGGGCAATGCGGTAGTCCAGAGAAAGAACGATCAAACCAAGGGGAATCATCCAAAATCCGATAATGGGCAAAAAACCGAGAAATCCGAGGCAGACGAGCAAGATTCCGATAATTTTGCGAAGCCATGGCGGAAACCCGCGCAGTTTCTCGATGAGTCGATCTCCGAAATGATTTTCCATGCTTTAGATTTTCAAAGGATTCAATAGATGCAAATGCTGCATTTTAAGAAAATGAACGCATTGGGAAACGACTTTGTTGTTTTCGACGGGATTAATCAGACTGTATCAATAGGAAAAGATGCGGCCAAAGCCATTGCCGATCGCAAGCAGGGCATTGGATGCGACCAAGTTTTGATTGTGCGGCCAGAACACGGCAGCAAGGAGATTTTCGATTTTCAGATATTCAATCACGATGGTTCAGAGTCAAGTCAATGTGGCAACGGTGCCCGGTGCGTTGCGCAATATTTATATGATGCCGGACACACATCAAGTAGCAAATTATGGTTAAAAACGAAGGCCGACACACTAGAATGTACTATAAATCGTGATTCAGATGTTACAGTTGGACTGGGCGTACCCGAGTTCGAACCCGGGAAAATACCATTTCTTGCTGATAGCCAACAGAAGCAATACCAGATTGAAGCGGGTGGAGAAGTTTATGAAATCATGGCGCTGTCAATCGGAAATCCCCATGCAGTGATTCTTGTTGATGATGTTGATTCTGCACCGGTAGAGCGGGTTGGTAGCTTGCTTGAAGTACATTCGAGGTTCCCCGAAAGAACGAATGTGGAATTTCTTCAGATTGAGTCCAGAACTTCGGTTCGATTGAGAGTTTTTGAGCGCGGGGTGGGGGAAACCACCGCGTGCGGAAGCGGATCCGGTGCGTCCGTCGCAGCAGGCCGTTCCCTGGGCTTGCTTGATAGTAGCGTATCTGTCGCTTTGCCTGGTGGAACTTTGCATGTTGAATGGACTGATCCCAGCAAACCTGTTTGGCTTACCGGTCCTACAGCATACGAGTTCTCGGGCAACTGGGAATTGAACTAGCAAGAGAACTGTATCATGCCGCAAAAAGACCAGCTGGAAGCATTTGTCCATCATCTGGAAACAGAGCGTCGGTTGTCGCACCATACCGTATTGAACTATCGACGAGATTTGGAAGCTTTGGATGACTTTTGTGAGCGACACGGCATTCTGGAATGGCAGCAACTCCGCTTCAAGCGAGCACGGGTTTTTGTTGCGGATCGATTCCAAAATGGCCTGTCAGGCGCAAGTATTTCCAGAATGCTTGCCGCGGCAAGAACTTTCTATCGCTACCTGGCGCGTGAAAAGCTCTGTACAAGCAACCCGTTCGATGGCGTAACAGCACCCAAGTCTGCAAAACACTTGCCCAATGTGATAACGCCTGACCAAGCTGCACGTCTCGTAGAAATAAAAGGTGACGACATACTGAGTGTGAGAGACCGGGCGATACTGGAATTGTTTTATTCTTCCGGATTGCGTTTGCAGGAACTCGTGGATCTAGATATGAACGATGTGAACTTTGATTCCGGGGCTGTACGAGTACTCGGGAAAGGTTCCAAAATCCGTGTTGTACCTGTGGGCCGGTGTGCGGTTGATGCCCTTCAGCAATGGCTTAAGCGACGCCTTGAAATAGCAGAAACTGAAGAGAAGACACTGTTTGTCAGCAGGAAAGGCAAACGACCGAGTGTTCGTACCATTCAAAAGATTATTGAGCGGCGGGCAGTAGAACAAGGCCTGCCGGTGGGCGTGCATCCGCATATGTTGCGACATTCATTTGCAACGCATGTATTGACTTCAAGCAGTGATTTACGCGCGGTTCAGGAATTGCTGGGGCATTCCAGCATTTCAACAACGCAGAAGTACACCCATCTGGATTTTGGGCATTTGACCAAGGTTTACGATGAAGCACATCCTCGGGCAAAGAAAGCAGGATGATAGTTTGACTGGATAAATTCCATTGTGAAACTCGATAGAATTGGACAAATTCAAATTAAGCGAGTATCGTAATACCGCAATTTGAAAGCATCTCACTTGCAATTTTGTGCAGTGCAACATAAACTATACAATTCGTACAGATTGAACATTGGCAGAACACAAACTTGTTCCATGGTCTCGAGGTATCGGGATTTTGCAAGGGCAACTTGAACAGATGCTGTTCTGCTACACAGTAGAGTACAGGAGTATCTATGAGCAATAGCGGCTGGATCCCGGTTATTTTGGGAATACTGGGTTTGATAACTGCGTGGGTAATTTTTGCCTTGGTAAAACGCTACCCTGAAGGCGAAGGAAAGATTGTTGAAATTTCCGCCGCAATTCATCGGGGTGCAATGGTATTTATGCGCCGGGAATATTCCATATTGGCAATTTTTGTTGTTGTTGTCGCAATCTTGATTGCAATATCGGATCTCGGCATGAACAGCATGTACGCATTCTTGTTGGGCGCGGCATGTTCCGGTACTGCAGGCTATATCGGAATGTACACATCGACCAAGGCGAATGTGAGGACGACAATGGCAGCTCATGAGCAAGGTGCTTCGGCAGCCCTGACAGTTGCATTCTTTAGCGGTTCAATCATGGGTATGACAATTGCTGCCATGGGTCTGTTTGGACTCGGAATTCTCTACTTGGCCTTTGGTTCAGACCCTGAAACTGCACACGCAATTCATGGATTCGGAATGGGTGCGTCATCCGTCGCTTTGTTTTCACGTGTTGGCGGCGGTATCTTTACAAAGAGTGCTGATATTGGTGCCGACTTGGTGGGCAAGGTGGAAGCCGGAATCCCGGAAGACGATCCTCGCAACCCGGGAGTGATCGCTGACAATGTTGGGGACAATGTTGGTGATGTTGCCGGAATGGGGTCCGACATATTTGAGTCGTACTGCGGTGCAATGATTGCCAGTATCGCAATTGCTGCAACGCTCACCAATTCCGATCTGGGGGCACAAAACGCGCTCATGTTTTTGCCGTTGGCACTTTCATCAGCTGGAATCATTTGTTCAATGGCAGGCATACTTACAGTTCGAATGTTTGCCGCCAAATCCGCAGAAGTTGCGATGCGTATTGGAACTATCGGTGCATCGTTGCTGTTCATTATTGTTGCTGCCGGCGTAGTCGGCTGGGTGGATGTCAACATGTACGTGTGGGGTTCAGTACTCGTAGGTGCGGTCGGTGGAATCGTTATCGGATTGGTTACCGACTACTACACGAGTGGCAAGCCGGTTCGAGAAATTGCGACTGGCGGTGAAACCGGACCGGCAACTGTCATCATTCGCGGATTGGCAGTCGGGATGCAATCGGTAACGGTGCCATTGCTGACACTATGCGCCATCATATACATTTCAAGTTCGCTGGCAGGTTTGTACGGCGTTGGTATTGCTGCGGTTGGAATGCTGGCAACAGTTGGAATGACAATGGCAATTGACGCTTATGGGCCGGTTGCGGACAACGCGGGCGGTATCGCCGAAATGTCAGGATTGGGAGAAGAGACCCGAAAAATCACGGATTCGCTTGATGCTGTCGGCAATACCACCGCAGCTATCGGCAAGGGTTTCGCGATTGGTGCAGCAGCACTGGCAGCATTGGCGATCATCACAGCGTATATCGAAACGGTATCGCACAACAATCCGGAATTTCAGTTGTTGATCAATGATCCAAAAGTACTGGCCGGCATGTTTCTGGGCGGTATTTTTCCATTCCTTGTCAGCAGCATTACAATGACTGCGGTCGGGGACGCTGCCTTTGACATGATTAAGGAAATACGACGTCAATTCAAGGAGATAGACGGCTTGCTGGAAGGCAAGGCGGAACCGGACACAGAGCGATGCGTGGACATTGCCACCAAGGCAGCATTGAAGAGAATGGTGTTGCCGGGAGTTCTTGCTGTGGCCGCACCTGTCGTTGTAGGATTTTCTCCTTTGGGCGCGGAAGCACTTGGTGGTATGCTTGGTGGTGCCTTGATTGGTTGCGTCTTGTTAGCCTTGACGATGGCGAATGCTGGCGGCGCGTGGGACAATGCCAAAAAATTCGTGGAAAGCGGAAATCTGGGCGGCAAGGGTTCAGATGTTCATACAGCAACAGTGGTCGGCGATACAGTTGGCGACCCGTTTAAGGACACTTCCGGTCCGTCCATGAATATTTTGATCAATGTAATGGCGATTGTCAGCTTGGTGATTGCACCGCTACTGAGCTAACAGAAAGTTTTATTCAGAAGAGCCGGGTGTCTTGATTTTGACACCTGGTTCGATATCGAATAATTCCTTTAATCCAAATTCGGCAATCAGGTCGTCGGCCGCTTGAATACCATGTTCCCTCTGTACATCCGCAAGAATCATACGGGCTGAATTTCGGTTGTAATAGCCGCCGAACTTGACTTGAGTTGCCAGTAGTTCACGTGCTTTGTCAATGGTCATTGCCATGGTGATTGACTCAATTGTTGCTCCAGGCCGAGGCTTTTTTGGGTACCGATATCTTCTTGAGTCGGTGATACCGAGGTATTCCATTGGAATATGGCGGGTAGTCTTCTCCGGCAATGAGGGGTGTCAGATAGGTTCTTGCCTTGTCAGTAATTCCGAAACCGTCTTCAGTGATGAAGTCGCGCGGCATCATTTTTTCCTGATTCGCGATTTCTTCCAGGTTCGCAGGAACAATATCCCATTGGTACGGGTTATCTGAAATTCTTCGTATAGCTGGCATCAGTGTTGTTTTCCCCTGAATCGCGTATTCCACAGCGGCTTTCCCCAAAGCATAAGCATGATCCACATCGGTTTTTGAAGCAATATGACGAGCCGAGCGTTGCAAGTAGTCCGCAATTGCATAATGGTATTTCAATCCCAGCTCTTCCTTGACCATCTGGGCAATCACCGGTGCTACGCCGCCTAGTTGGGCATGCCCGAACGCATCTCGCAATCCTTGTTCGGACAGAAATGAACCATCAGGATTTCTTACGCCTTCGGATACAACAATGGATACGTAGCCATGTTGTTTGACTGCTTCATTAACTTTGGAAATAAACTTCGAGCGGTTGAATGGTATTTCCGGAAACAAGATCACAAGAGGGATGTGAATTTCCGGGTCTGAAGCCAATCCGCCGGCGGCTGCAATCCAACCAGCATGTCGGCCCATCACTTCAATGATGAATACTTTGGTCGAGGTTCGCGCCATGGATGCAACATCGAAGCTCGCTTCGCGAGTGGAAATTGCAATGTATTTTGCAACTGAACCAAATCCCGGGCAATTGTCCGTTACCGGCAAGTCATTGTCCACGGTTTTGGGTATGTGATTGACAGTGACATCATCGAAATAGGCTTGCAGTTGTTGTGCCAACTTGAGACAGGTGTCGGCAGAATCTCCGCCCCCGTTGTAGAGAAAGTGACGAATATTATGCTTTTCAAAGATTTCGGCCACTCTGGCAAACTCTTTCGACTGTTTTTCCGGATCCTGCAACTTGTATCGGCAGGAGCCGAATGCGCCGGACGGTGTGTGTAGCATTGCTTTGATTGCTTCGGGTGATTCCTGGCTGACATCAATCAGTTCTTCATGCAGTACGCCCAAGATTCCATCACGGCCGGCGTACACCTTGTCAATTTTTTGCGGATAGTTGCGCACAGTTTCAACGACTGCTGCGGCGGAGACATTAATGACTGAAGTCACGCCACCTGATTGTGCGTAGAGTAAATTGGCTGGCGCAGTCATTTTTGTTGCCGTTTGAGGTTCTGACGGAAGTGTTTCAAAATTCTATTTGGCAAGATGTATCAGAATTTCACATTTTGTTTCAAGTCGTTATTGTAAGTCAAGGGGGATTGCAAACAAACCAGATTCGAGGTGCTAGTGTTTCTGTGTTGCATAAAGGAACATAGAATCAAGCCAGGTCAGAACCGGTTATGCCTGATGTCACACCGTGTTGCTCGCGTTCATGGTCTGACTGACTCTGCAAAAGTGCGAGAGTACAGTTGACGGCATTCGTGTATTCAGGCTGGTCGCCACCGAAGTGTTCTTCGGGATGGTAAAAGAACTGTCCGCGAAATTGGTCATCTGATATTTTGACTACAACAAAGTTGCAATTTCTGGCATGCCAAAAGAGCGCTGGACATTCAACAATTTCATTGTTGTCGCGGTCTGGCTGAATCTCGCAGTCCGCAAGGAAAGTCTCAACACTTTCCTTGTAGCGATTTTCGAGAATTGATTGAATGTCTTCCAGTTCTGTTTCTGTGAAATCAGGCATAACCACAGTGGCTACTGCTGTAGCCACGCAATAAATCGCTCATTCATATCGTCTTTGTTGTCGGCCCACCATTCGTAGTTGAAAAACAAAGTCTTTTTTGCGTTATCCGGATGGGTTGGCATGTGAGGTGCCATATCGATTCCAAGGGTCGCATGCTTTCCTACAAGTGGTTGAGAGGAAGCGCGGGTTGGTCCGTAGGAGATGAACTTCGCCTGATCGGCCAGTCTTTGCGTATCGGTAGCGAATCTGGCGAATTTCAATGCGTCTTCTTTGTGTGGTGCAGACTTGGGAATAACCCATCCGGTCACTTCAAAGACTTGCCACTCCCACATCATGGCGATAGGTTGTTTTTCTTCTTCAATTACCGAAAAGAAACGACCATTGTAGCCTGATGCGATAACGACTTCACCATCCGCCAGCAACTCTGGCGATTGTGCGCCTTCCACCCACCAAACAACCTTGTCTTTGATTTCGTCGAGTTTCGCAAAGGCTCTTGCGATCCCTTCCGGCGTATCAAGCTCATCGTAAATGTCGTCAATTGCTACTCCGTCTGCAAGCAGTGCCCATTCAATGTTACCATCCGGTTCTCTTTGTAAAGATCGCATACCGGGAATCTTGTCCAGGTCAAATACATCTTTGATGCCCATTGGTGGAGTCTTGACCAAATCAGTTCGATAGGCAAAAGTTGTAGAAAAAACAATTTCCGGAATAAAGCATGGTGATACGATCGCATCGCCGAAGTCCTTGCTTGCAGGTGTTCCATCAGGTGCCGGGGCAAGCACTGTATCATGGTCGATTTCTTCAATCAGACCTTCATCGCAAAGCAAAATCGCATCGGAAGCGTTTGCATCCAGCAAGTCCCAGGAAACATTGTCAATCTCAACTTGTGCTCGCAACTTGGCGACACCTTGCGACGCCGAGTCGTCGTTCAGGATTTTAATGCCCGGATTCATTGCCATATAGGGTTCGTGATACGCTTTTTGCTGGCTGAGCGAATAAGCGCCTCCGTAGGAAACCACGATGAGCTCCTGTGCTTGAAGCGGCGCAAGCCATCCGGCAAGCATGACTGACACAACGCTCGAAAAAATGGACACCATTCTACTTTTCATATTCAATTGACCTCAATGTTGGTCCCTGCTTCGTTCGTTTGCATAATCAAACCATAGCAGGGGTTTTACGGCTTTATGCCATAGATTGCAATCATGGTATAGTATTGTACGACAGCGACACCAATTTCGCCTGCAAAAATTTTTCAACGGGAAGTACCTGAACGACTACATATCTTGAAAATTTTGGTATTGAATCGTACGATAGGGTGGGGGTAGTGAAATGCACAAACGACTCATCAAAAATTTGGTTTATAGCCTAGAAGGAACTTTAGAGTTGCTTGAGACTATCAAGGGTCTGAAAAGGTCGGAGTGGTGCATTGGTCTAGAAATCCTCTGTTGAAACGAGTCAAAAGAGCAGATAATGGATAATCGGATTGTTGAGAATCAAAAGAATCGCTTAAAGCAAAAAGTGGAATCCTTTGAGACTTTGAATAGAGATTGGGCGGGTAGAAACACCATTCTTCCCTCAGTCGTTGCTATTCGAAATAGTTTGCGGTTTGTCGATTTGTTACCCTTGGATGTGAAATTGCCTGAAGTGTCAGTAGCTGGCGATGGAGAGGTAAATTTTTACTGGGATTTTGAAGGAGTTTTTATTGATGTTGGGCTTTTTACTGACGATAAAATTTACTACTATGTAAATGTTGACACAATAGGAGTTGATGAGGATGGTGCTGAGAGTTTTAATGACCAGTCATTGCCTGTCCTCCTGGAATCTGCGATTAGGGCGGTTTAATTGCCTAATTGAATTCTTGACCTCAGTGGGTTGAATTGTCTCCAGGTTTGTAGTTCTTGATTTCATCAATGATGTCCTTTAGATTGCCTTTGACCCATTCGTGTTTGTTTTCAAATTTCTCGTGAATGTGAAATTTAGTTGACCTGAACCAAGGCGTTTCAAATTTGAACTCCAATTTGTACTGTTTCTCAGGGTCGGATGCCTGGTAGAAATTTAAACTTGATTTCCAATTTTTAGCAATTCCTACTTTGTACTCACCGGGAAATTGCGGGTGAGATACGACATACACAAATTTCTGTTCCCGACAATCTGTGCTTTGGTCAGATCGCTTGGGAGGATCAGTTCGCCGATGGATTACAAACTGATCTGTCGGTACATTGTCTGGGTCAATAGATCCTTCGGTTAGCCGGTTCTTCACAAGATCGTATGTTATTGCTGATATATCTATTCCCACCCATTTCCTGTTCAGCTGTTCCGCCGCGATACAGGTCGTGGCACAACCACAAAACGGGTCCAACACCATGTCATTTTCATTGCTGCTGGCTACGATAATTCGTTGAAGCAAAGCAAGCGGCTTTTGAGTTGGGTACCCAGTTCGTTCCGAGCTAGTGCGTCCTACTGTGGCAATATTCCAATAGTCTTTTGTACCGACAATTGTATACCAGCCAATTTCATCACAAAACTCTTCTACTCCCTTGAATCCATACGGTTTGAGTTCCCGGTTGTAAGATTTTTCTGTTTGCGGATGAAATGTATAAGAATTTGATATTGTGTACCACAGGATAACATCGTGCTTTTTGCTGAAATGACGCTTGGGGCTAGCACCGCCAGACTTGTAGCACCAAATTATCTCATTTCGAAAATTATCTTCCCCGAATATGCAATCCATAATTATTTTCAAGTAATGACTCATTGTTGAATCGCAGTGAAGGTATATGCTTCCTGTTGGTTTTAGTACTCGATGACACTCCGAAAGACAAATCGTCATATAGACAAGATAGGCGAAGTTGCAACTCCTGCCCATTAACTTGGTGCTGTTAAGGTATTGAAAAAGTGCAGGGTGATCTTCCTGAATTGTAGTCAGCCACGCTTTGTTCAAATCCTTTTCACTGAAGACATCACTGAAGCCAGTGCCTTCCGCACTAGTGCCAATAGGGGCATTGAATTGCTTATTTTTGTTGAATGGAGGATCGAGATAAATCAGATCAATACATTCAGAGTTAATTCCCTGTAGCATATCGATATTGTCGCCACAGAAAATCGTTCGATTTTCAACACTACACTCTGTCATCGCGCACTTGCACCGCTTTAAGCCGCTGACTGTTTCAACAAGTGCAATCAGCGATCGTTTGGGGTTTCCATGTTGATGGGTTTGCTAGCAAACAATTATATTCGGAATTAATTCCTTGTAGCACGAAGATTTAGTGATTAAATCTTTACGGGAGAGTTGGTATTCGAAGGAATACATGCTCAGTCCAACCGCGATTATGGCGAACCAAAACCGCATTGATCAATGAACAACATTAAGAAGGATACGATAAAGACTGTTTAACTACGACTGTACTCAGCCAATTTCGTACCACTGTTACAGTATTTCGTGTTTCTCGTGATTGGCTAACGGATAGATAAGAAGTCAATGTTTGTCAGACTTTTTGTCCGAAAGGACTTTCTGTTCAAGCACTGACGGTCCGCGACCGCGAAACATAAACAAGATGCCTACACTGATTACGATTGGAAGTATGATTAAGATTAGTAGTAACGTATGACTCATGATTTCTGGTTCACATTGGTAAAAAACAAAAAATATTCAAAAATTCAGCTGGCTTTACGATGCAGTCGGACATTTGCCGGAGGAGCGTAGTTTCTGTCATGCTCCAAAGCCGGCACCATGTGCCTCGCTTTTGCTACATTGGATAAGTCAATTTCTGCTTGTATAAAACCTCTTTTTTCTCCGCCGTCGGCAAGAACTACACCCCACGGGTCGACAATTAGTGAATGCCCGTAGGTTTTCGCTTTGCCATGTTGGCCATACTGACACGGAGCCACAATGTAGCACCCCGTTTCAATGGCCCGACTTCGTAATAACACATGCCAGTGTGCTTTTCCGGTTGTGCGAGCAAAGGCAGCAGGAACAGTGATGATATCTGCACCAGCGTGCGCGAGTGTTCTGTACAAGTAAGGAAATCTCAGGTCGTAGCAAACTGTAAGGCCCAGTTTTGCCCATGGCGTATCGGCCACGACTGCTTCTTCGCCTGGAACGAAAACATCCGACTCCCGGTAGATTTCCCCGTTCGGCAAGTTCACGTCAAACATGTGAATCTTGTCGTAATGGGTGATTATCTCGCCGTTCGATGCAATCAGAACAGAACGATTTCGGTTGTTGCCGTGGGGGTCTATATGAGCGATTGATCCCAGCAGAATCCACGTCTTGAGTTGATAGGCGAGATCTTTGAAAGCCGACACGGCGGGATGTCGATGAACTTGACAAGGTGCGACTTCAATGCCGTTTTCACCTACATTCAGAAACCCGAAAAACTCGGGCAGGCAAATCAGGTCCGCGCCCGCCTTGTGCGCGTCGCGCACCAAGCTTTCTGCATCAAGCAACGTTTCATCCTGATTGTCAGTTGCACAGTTCTGAATACAGGCAACATTGAAATTCATGCTAGAGCCGTCCTCCTCGGCAATCTTCATATCCATGTTCTGTGGAATTTCTCCAAGGGCAAATCCATTGACCCGTGTGATAACAGTTTAACAAATTTTGTCCTCGCGTGGAAGACTGAATTGGATTCGGGAGACAGACGGGCATCAATCTCCGTGAATTTACCCTTTGTTTTTCAATTAAATCAATGTCTTATGCGACTTCCGAAAGAACTCCATCAACGGTAGTACATGGCGGGTTTGCACACACTCGGATTCCCATGAACCATACTTTTGGTAAACGAGCAAACCCTCATCGTTCCCTCCAGCACCAGTCCCCAAGGGTGAATGCAACCGAACAATCCAAACGCTTGCTTCGCTGTCAGACAAAAATTTCAACCCCGGATATTCATGGTCATCGCGCCGTTATATTCTCACCGACTTTGCTTCAGACGAATGAAATTTCAACCAATATCAAAGGTTTGGACGCATAAACTGACTACTAGTATCAACAAATCAACTATAATTAATCACCCATGTGTACTATCCTTCTTTAGCAATCTGTATTTGAGTTCTCGCATTGATTCTTTGTCCGATGCCTTGCCTTGGATTCATTTTACTTTCTTGCAGTACCGAACTAGATGCTTCACCACCAGCGTGCCAGACATGCGAATAGATCAAGTGGTGAATTCAAACAGGAGACATTGAACGGCCGTCGTTGGGAACGGCTGAAATGACCGTGGTAGAGCTCGAACTAACTACCCAGATGCTCGTAGTCATTACGATTCTTGGTATCACAGTCGTTTTATTTGTTCTGGATGTATTTCGTGTGGATGTTGTCGCCATCCTGGTGATGGTAGCGTTGGGGCTAAGTGCTCTCTGGCCAGACTACAATGGATTGGTACCCGCTGACCGTCTGTTTGACGGATTCAAAAGCAATGCAGTCATGTCAATTATCGCTGTGATGATTCTGGGGGCGGCCATTGACAAGACGAACGCATTGAACCGGCTTTCGTCAATCGTACTGAAAGTTGCAGGTCGCACCGAGCAACGCATCATGGCATGTGTTGCCGGAACGGTTGGCACGATTTCTGGTTTCATGCAGAATATCGGTGCTGCCGCGCTGTTCTTGCCAGTGATTGACAGAATCTCCAAACAGACGAATATTCCATTGTCGAGATTGCTGATGCCAATGGGATTCTGTGCAATTCTGGGCGGCACTTTAACGATGATTGGTTCCAGCCCGCTCATTATGCTCAATGATTTGGTGGCAGTCTCTGTTGACGACCCATCGACGGTGCAACGCTTTTCACTCTTTTCAGTAACACCGATCGGTCTCATTTTGCTCGCTGTCGGAGTTTGCTATTTTCTTTTCTTTGGCAAGTACGTGTTTCCTCGTACCATGACCAAGGGACTGGAGACCGGCACCATCACCAAGTATGTGAAAGATGTTTACGGGATTTCCGGACAGGTATTCGAGTTGAATGTACCCAAAGGCAGCATTATTGCTGGCCGGAAAATCGGCGAGCTGGAAGACGAATGGGGTTTTGAAGAACGCATTATTGGTGTACGGTCGAACGGCAAGGTCGTGGTTGAGCCAGCGCGGCAAACGGAAGTTCCTGACAATTGCATGATTGCAATGATGGGGCATCAGGAGCGAATTTCCAAATTTGCCAACGAATACGGATTGGAGCTGAAAAAGCAGATTACAGCATTTCAGGAAGCATTCAATCCTGTCACTTCGGGGATTGCGGAAGTCGTTGTGCCGCCGCAGTCGAATCTGATTGGCAAGACCATGGGCGAGTTGGGGTTCAGACGAGTATTCGGAGTTACATTGCTTGCCGTCTATCGCGATGATCGGCCGATTCGACAGAATCTGATGGCATGCGACTTTCACGCGGGCGACTCGCTGATTATTCATTGCCTGTGGACGAATCTTGAACGGTTCCGTAACGAGAACAATGTTGTTGTGGTTACCGATTATCCGCGGGACGATTTCAGGCCAGAAAAGTTTCGCAACGGCATGCTGTTTTTTGCACTCACAATCGGTCTGGTTTTGTTTACCGAATTGAAATTGTCAATAGCGCTGATGACCGGTGCATTGGGAATGATTCTTACCGGGGTCATAAAAATCGATGAGGCGTATCGGGCAATCAATTGGCAAAGTGTATTTTTGCTCGCCTGTCTTTTTCCATTGGGTATTGCGGTAAAGGAAACCGATACCGCCGCTTGGATTGCACAGCAGTTTTTGTTGGCCCTGCAAGGCGCACCAGAGTGGGTTTTTCTGTTGGCGTTGGGCATGCTCGGAACCGGATTTTCTTTGTTGATTTCAAATGTCGGCGCGACGGTGCTACTGGTTCCAATTGCAGTTAGCATTGCAGTTTCGATTGGTGCTGACCCGGCTGTTTTTGGCTTGATCGTTGCACTGGCAACATCAAATTCTTTTTTGATTCCCACCCATCAGGTGAATGCGTTGATTCAAGGGCCGGGCGGCTATCGGGTTGTTGACTTTATGAGAGCAGGCGGGGTTATGACAGTGCTGTTTCTCATTGTTGTCATCATTATGGTCCAGATGCTGTATTAGAACAATCTGCTGATTATTTGAATCAAGTCTTCAAGCTTGATATAGCTCGAAGGCAATCCAGTTTTCCATCCAATTGCGATTGAGCAAATGCGTTCCATGCCGGTCTAGTGTTGCAACTCAGTAGAGTCTGTGCGGCGCAATTTGGTGGCCAACCTCGACGCTGATGAGGGTTTACGCTTTTCACCGGAGACGAATCAAGAGGGCTGGACCCGGGTGTCAGAGAAGAGTGCGTATTAGCAAATTTGGAAACTGCTGTCGCGGGTGGAATGCGATCATGGTGCGATGCGCGCGTTGTTCTACCGCAATCGCGTCCGGTTGATGCAGGTGTGTCCTGATTTTGAAACCAGCTTGGGGTTTGATGGTAAGAAGTTGTATTCGCACTCGACTAGTCGGACTCGCGCTGATGGCATTTTCGGTGATTCGGATGCGGACTTGGGTTGCCACGATATACCACGGGGTGGGTGCCTACGGCCAGCTTTGGAGCCATGCCGTGAAATGGTTCCGCTACAAGTTTCATCTGATGGCCAGCCATGAGTTGCTGTTTGATTTCCGCGTGGAGACGGCTAGGCGTCTGAAACTCGAAAATCGCCGAAAGTTCACCATTTCGTAACACGAAAATCCTCGGACAAAGCCCCGGATTCGCCGACAAGAACATTTTCATGCCGCAGTCAAATTCTTTGCCGTTAAAATCTTGGTATGGTTGGACACGCAATACCCTTGCAACCTGATAGTCGCAAAAAAATTTTCTACTCAACAACGACACAAGCACGGACTTACTGTTCTGCGTACTGTATTAGGCCTTTTGCCGACTTGAACCGTCACCACAGAAACCAGCACGGAAGCCTTACTGTACAACATTGGACGTAATAGATCTTGTCGGCAACAGTTTTCATGCAGGCCGTGTGATAGAAGTATCATGGATGTTTCCAACGGGAAACACTCGCTTTTCAGCAATTCTCATTCTAAAAAATAAGTGAATAAATACAACAAGATAGGAGACTTGATCTTTTGGATTGATGGTGATATAACTTGCCGCCATGAATCCGATGGTGGATATTTTGATTGCCGAGATGCGCCGATGCGTGGAACAGCTGGCGGACCCGCGCCGCGGCCGGAACACGCAGTATCGCTTCAACGACATTGCCATGGCGGCCTTTTCGGTGTTCTTCATGCAGTCGCCGTCGTTTCTGTCGCACCAGCGGCGAATGGCTCAAAGCCGCGATGGCGACAGCTGTGCGGCTTCGTTGTTCGGGATGGCTCGGATTCCGTGCGACAACCACATTCGCCAAAGTCTGGACGGGATTTCGCTGGAGTCGTTCTACGCTGTGCTTGACGCGGCACTGACGGTGCTGCGACAAAAGCCTGGAGGACTGAAGTCGTTTCGCCGGCTGGGCGGTCGATGCCTGATCGCGTTGGACGGCACTGAGTTTCATCGCTCGACCATGGTGCATTGCAAGCTGTGCAGCACTCGAACCAGCAGCAGCACTGGCGAGATTCAATTGATCCGGTGGCTCTCCACAACATCGATACCCGAACCTTCCTGACTGTCGACTCGCGGCATTGACTTTGTGCTTTCACCAATAGTGGTCAATTGCTCGCGGAACTTTGCTTGCGAAATCTCTTTTATTTTTGAGTTCTGCAAAATCAATCTTGACTACTTCAAGATCGTTAAATTCAGTGGGTGATAACAGTAAAACAAAATCTGCCGAGATACCTTCTTGATTCAGCCGAAATTCAGCATACTCAGCAACAATCTCCTGTTCTTCTGGACTTAACCAGTCCCATTCCTTTTTGAGAAAAATATACTTACCATCTCTACCCAGATGGATATTTCTAGAGATTAATCTATCTAAAATCTTATCTTCACGCATTTGTGCCTCAGTGCATAGTATCGCGTCCAGTGAAATTCTTCTTGAACGATGCCGCCGTTTGCATTGCCGAACCTTCAAAAATAAAAGAAAGCTTGCCGCGCTCGTCAGGCGATACCGTTGCTGCCTTGTAGCCGATTATATCAAACCCGATGATCCCAAACAACGCAATCATCTTCGCCGCCGCAATCGTATTCATGAAGGTATCGAATTCACCAGGTAGGAAGTCAGCCCACTGGTGAACCGCAAATTCGGCTATCTGATTGTTCGACCTTTCAAGCCCATCCTTTGTCACATAGTTCTTGAGAAACTCAAAATCATCAAGGTTTCTTATCCTCACTTCCATACTCTTCATCGCTTGCCTCCACGCTCGCAGTATCAAAGCGTTCATTGTATCAAGTCAGGAACACCGCCATAGACTTCAATCGAGCATCGATTCTGTGGCGATGCTATGCTTCAAGAATACAAACCAAGTGAAACCCCAACCAACGCAGAACCCTCCGGAGCGGTGATCAGCGGGTCGATTCACTGCGTCAATTTCACGCCATCGATGCGACAGCACACTTGGCGCGCCAGTTCTACTTTTTTTGAGTATACGCAACCCTTTGATTTTATTAACTTTTCAATGAGATTGTCGTAAGCGTGACTGACTAATCGGCGCTGCCATTTGGTATCAGGATAATAGCCGTGTTCGGCATATTCAAAAAAAAGACTTCCAAGACCCCTGCGCAACTAGTACAAACCCCTCTGTTCTTGTTGTACTGGACGTCCATTCTTCGCTGGAGTCGCTGGTTTGCGGTATAGGGTTCTTGCTTGAAATAGGTTCGCACAACATTCCTCACAGTCGATCTTGGAATGCCAGTCTTGCTCGCTATGCGCATGTATCCAAGACACTCGTCAAAATACATTGACAGGATGGCATTGATGTTTCTGTCAGTAGCTGGCTTTCTGCGATTGCTGGTGCCGTTCTTTGCTTTTGGCTTGGCAATCCTGCGAGCAAGTCGTTCATTGGCGATTGCGGGTTGCTGCTTGAAGTAGTCTTTGACAACATTCCTGACGGTCGATAGCGGTATGCCTGTATTGCTCTCTATGCGTCTATAACCGAGTCCGTCATCAAAATACAGGTTCAGTATTTCAGTGCTGCGCGGTTGCGCTTTCTGTCTTCGCTTTGCAAGTCCGTTGACTCTTCCCCGTTCGCTTTCTTCAGGCGTGTAAAGCGGTAAGCCGCCTTCGCCAGTGTATTTCCAAGACCATCGGCTTATCGATTTGCCTGTGTAAAGACATTCTGCGTAGGGAAGCGGGTATCGATGATGAGCATTCGTATAGACAACGCACTCTTCCACGCAAGCCTCCATGAAGTCACCCTGACTGGTGAAGTTCCTGACCTGCTTGTAAGCAAACTGCGTTCTCACGGCATTAAACATATCGCAGTTGCGACCGACATAGCACTGCTCGACTACGCACGAAGCCGATGGAAAATCGAAAACGAATCCTTCAACGAACTCAAGAACAACGGATGCCACCTCGAACACAACTTCGGACACGGCCAGAAAGGCTTGACCAACGTGCTGCTGGTGCTCAACTTCATCGCCTTCGCCATCCACACCGTCTGCGACGAGATGTGCCGGCTCTGGCAGAAAGCACGGAAAAAACTCGCTGCCCGATGCGACTTCTTCACCGACTTGGCCGTGCTGCCCAAGTACCTGTACTTCGATGACTGGGAGTCACTGCTGAAGAAGCTGGTGCAAGGCCGACCGCCTTAGCTACCTTCGATTCTTCCAAATCCTTGTATATAATCGTTTTTTCACTTCATTCAGGAGGTGACAATTTCACAAACCATTTAAAATGAGAATTGCTGACTCGCTTTTACAGTAGGTTGATTGTGCGATTTTTTTAGTATAATGCTGGCCAGCGATGAGGCCAATACCTATGTGAAGTGAGTCCGCGAATCTGAGCTAGCCTACGAGTTGGTGATGTCCTCTACTCGTGTCAGCCCTAACAAATGCAGAATGTCAACTCTTGCAAGAGCCGGCTGAAAAGATGGCTTATTCGGATTCGGAGAATATCGACCAAGTACTTGCGTCACAATCTGGACTGGTGTAGAGCTGTGTGCACGAATTGATCGGTTGATTCATGCACGTTTATGAAAGGTCCTTTGGGCACTGTTGAACACTAAATTGTCAAAAATCTATTTGACTAAAACCTAAACAAGGTATTAAGGAGAGAAAAATGGCGACTTGGATTGATGGTCGTGAATTAAATCCAGAAATTTTAAATACACTGGAAGAATGGCGTACTAATTGTCTTAAAAAAGACGGGAGTGTGTTTACAGAAAAAAAACTTTGGACAAAAGATAATTTCGACGACTTAGAGAGATTATTTGGTGATAACCCGATTGCTGGTAATGGCAGGCTATACGAACAATTGCACATTCAGTTAGAAGATGCTTCCGTTGATGTAGTTCAATTGGCTTCTGAAGTGCTGTGGTTACTACACTTATATGCGTACAAAAAAATCTCAGTTGAGACAAAAAAACAGCGCATCATTGAATTATGGGAATTGTCAAACGAAAGCTTTCCTGAAACTGAAAAATTGAATGAGGTTATCAATGCAGGATTTGCATCTCCCGGCAATAATATTGGCTTTATTAAACTAGATTATGGTCTCCTTATACAAATATTGAAACAATGGAAAGGCCTCAATTCTGAAGAACAATCCCGTTTACTAGTAAATAATCCACTAGAACTCTGTAGTAAAGTTGATTCATTTGCAGGCAATCAACATGACGTTCGTGCGATTCGGCACATGTTCTTGTATTACTGCTATCCAAATTATTTTGAAAGAATCAATTCTACAGGAATTAAAAACGAAATCTATAATGCATACTCTTACTTGTTAGAAAACAAAAATCCCTGCAAAGAAGGTAATTTGTGTAGTAAGGATCACGCTATTCACAAAATTCGAGAATGTTTGGAAAAACGTTATGGAACAAATCAACTTGATTTTCTCAATGACTTTAAATCTAATGGAAATTGGATTGATTTGCGTTCTGAAAGGGATTCAGAACAGGATTCTAGTAAAAAGAAAAAGAGAAACAATGTTTCTAATACACTAGAGGAGGTAAATTCCTCTACTGAGAAATTGAAACTTGAGGAAGTTGTAAAAGACCTGTTCATCAATATAAGCGAAGTAAAACATATTCTAAATATTTGGTGTAGCAGAAAGAATTTAATTATTCAAGGTGCACCTGGTGTAGGCAAGACGTTTGCGGCTTACAAACTGGCGTGCGCAATGATTGAACAAAAGAGTCCAGAACGTGTTGGATTTATTCAATTCCATTCGTCTTATTCTTACGAGGATTTCATTCAGGGCTACCGTCCGAGTGAAAACGGATTCAAACTTCAAGACGGCAAATTTAAAATATTTTGTGACAGAGCACATAAAAAACCGAATGATAGGTTCGTCTTTATTATCGATGAAGTAAACAGGGGCGACCTAAGCAAAATATTCGGTGAACTGTTGTTATTGGTCGAACCAGACAAGCGAAGTGAAGATTGGGCAACACCTCTTACATATAGCAATACTGGCGAAAAATTCTTCGTGCCCGAAAATGTATATTTGCTCGGTTTGATGAATACTGCTGATCGCTCACTAGCAGTTGTAGATTATGCTCTCCGAAGGCGATTCGGTTTTTATGAAATGAAACCTCAGTTTAACTCAAAAAAGTTTCAAAATTATTTACGCAAAAATGAAATTTCGGATAATATGGTTCAATTAATCCGAGATCGTATTGGAGACCTGAACAGTGAAATCGGAAAGGAACGGTTTCTTGGCTCGGGATTTCAAATCGGCCACAGTT
Organism: Arenicellales bacterium; assembly: GCA_965200765.1. Lineage (GTDB taxonomy): Bacteria > Pseudomonadota > Gammaproteobacteria > Arenicellales > JAJDZL01. Next base: position 2,440,275 of record OZ241380.1, on the reverse strand, counting down.
TTTTCTGTGAAAAACTGTATGGGAAAAATGAAAAGGAATGGTACAAGATAATTGTCAACTCTCAGATTATTCCACTCTTAGAAGAATACTATTTCGACAAACCCAACCGCTTTGATGAATTGAAAAAAAAGTTGTTGCCTGACTCTGAACAATGAAAACTTCAATTCCAATCCTGAATATCTATTTCATGTTGTGCTACGCGTGGAAACATATAGAAGAAAGTGAGGTTATTGATGTTGGCAAAGAAGACACAACCGAATTAGTAGATCTATTCGCAAAAGTTCTAATCAGTGGATTGGAAAACATACTGCGAAGAGGATTAGGCCGTGGATATGTTCAAGTACGAGATGAATTATCGGCTCTACGCGGCCGATTGGACTTCAGTCGAAGTGTAGGGCTTATGGTTCGTAACACACCTCGTATGGTTTGTGAGTTTGGCGAGTTACAACATGATATTCTCAACAATCAGATATTGAAGGCAACTGCTGAACGACTTGTTCGAGTGTCAAATATAAACGAGGAATTAGCTGATAAATTAAGTTGTCTGTTATTGAGCTTCAAGAATGTTTCAGCTCCTCGCCTTTCCTACCATTTGTTTCGAAAAGTTGAAATTCATCGTAACAACACCTTCTATGATTTTCTTATCAAACTCTGCGAATTAATATTTGAATGTACTTTGCCTGAAGAAGATGGAAAACACTACAAGTTTCAAGAATTTGATAGAAACGAAAATAATATGGGTAAATTATTCGAGGATTTCATTCGTAACTTTTACGAAATTGAACAAGAAATATTTGAAGTTGGCTCACCCCATTTAAATTGGAATGTAGAAGTCAGCGCAGAACAAAATAAATTAATTCCAGAAATGAGAACAGACATTTACCTTGAAGCAAAACAAGGACAGCAAAGGCAAATAATTATTGATGCAAAGTTCTATGCTAACACATTTCAAACACATAGGGAAACAAAGAAAATTCATTCCGAACATCTTTATCAAATCTTTTCATATCTCGCCGGAAGCAAGGAGCATAGTTCTAAAAATACAGAAGGAATTCTTCTGTATCCAACCGTAAATGAAGAAGTAAATTTTTGCGCGAACTTTCAAGGCCATCAGATTCGAGTTTGCACTTTAAACCTTAATCAGCACTGGCAAGGAATTCATGATGACCTTCTCAAACTGATTGGAGTAGAGTAGTTTACTACTAATTTAACCTATACTTTTACAAATTCAAATCGTATAAACTTGTACTAATTATAGAAAAAGTACTATTTTCACCTCACACGCCAATTGTATCTTGGCTCAGCACTAATCTTGTTCATCCGGCTTCGATTTAAAGTTGCAAGCCTCAACAGCGTCGGATTGCTTGCCTGATTACTCCGTAATACCTCGACGACAGGGCGATTCTTCTACCCGTGCAACATAGAATGAGTTCTACATCGCCTCCACCCGCCAATTCTTGCAAGCGTATTTACGGTACTTTTTTCAATCTTCAACAGTTACTCGTCCTGATGTGCTCGACACCGTCTTCAAAAAACCAGCTGACCAAATTCGTCAAAAATATTCCAACCAAACGGTCTTGATTACTCTATGAAGTATCGTCAAGGGACCGTGAAACAACTTGGTACCGTCGTGCAGTTGTCTGAAGTCGTGTTCCATGGATTCTTTGCAGTGGTCTTTGATTGATGAACACGATGGCTTGTAGAAAACGGTAGCGTTGCATTCTGCCCTCGTACAATTTGTCCGGTTCTATATTGGCGAAGGATACAATCGTTACACCGTTTACCATGAGTAATCGCAGCAACAGGCCTGCAAGGATGACTGTTTCCCCGATTTCCAGTACAGCAATCTCGTTTACGCAAAGCAGTCGGTTTTGTCACACGAGTTGCCTTGCAACCTGAACCAGTGGATCCCGTACTTCACAGAAGTTTTTCAACCCGTCGTGTACCGAAAGCATGTAGCGATGGAGATGTATTCTTGTTTGCTCGGCCACCGGACCAGTGTCAAAAAATAAATCCGTCAAATAGGTCTTGCCGCGACCTACCCCCAGAGACACATTCGTTGAACCGGGTCAGCTTTTCCTTTTTAAAACAGTTTGAAAGTCAATTCTTGTAGAATTGGAAGCGAGTACCATATATTATGTACTCTGTGTACGCAGTTGAATCATGCCGAGAGATTGATTTCAAGACTGATAATCGCAATCAACCATTCTGCAAACAATGTGATTCAATCTGTGAATTTTGTTTGGAATTCAGAATTGCCATTTATTCATGACCCCAAGACGCAAGAGGAGACTAATCATGGTTGCGACCATCACCGTTGGTGTTGGGGTTGCTTCCTTGCTTGTGTTGCAGGCTTTTCAAAGCAACTTGCTCTACTTTATCAGCCCCAGTGAGGTGGTAGCTGGCAATGCGCCTGAAAATCAGGCATTTCGACTCGGCGGACTTGTCGTGGAAGGTAGCATTGCACGACCGGGTGACGGATTGACGGTGCAATTTGAAATTACCGACACCGCGAAAGTTGTTCCGGTCGAGTACACCGGCATACTGCCAGACTTGTTTCGGGAAGGCCAGGGAATAGTCGCAAAAGGAAAACTGAACTCGAATGGTGTGTTTGAAGCCTCTGAAGTGCTAGCGAAGCACGACGAGAACTATATGCCACCCGAAGCGGCAGAGGCCATTCAGGCGGCACAAACACTGGTGCAGGAATAACGGAGGTCGTTCTATGGTACCGGAGCTTGGACAATTTTGTTTGATACTGGCACTGTGCATGGCCATCGTGCAGACAGCATTGCCGGTAACCGGCATTTTGCTTCGAATGCCCTCTTGGCTTGCGACGGCCAAATTTGCGGCACAAGCACAACTGTTTTTTCTTGTCCTTTCGTTTATCTGCCTGACCTACGCGTTCATCACGCACGATTTTTCAGTCAAGTACGTAGTACAAAACTCCAATACTGCCTTGCCGTTCATGTATCGAATCGCAGCTGTATGGGGAGCGCACGAAGGTTCGCTGTTGCTATGGGTGTTGATTCTTGCGGTTTGGACAACGGGCGTATCAGTTTTCAGTCGCGATGTGCCGAATGAATTTCTGTCTCGCGTACTTGCTGTACTCGGAGTTGTCAGCATCGGCTTTCTGCTGTTTCTGATTCTCACTTCAAACCCGTTCGCACGAATCATTCCGGCCGCCGTTGAAGGACGGGACCTGAATCCGTTGTTGCAGGATCCCGGGCTAGTAGTGCACCCGCCAATGCTGTACATGGGTTATGTCGGTTTTTCGGTCGCGTTTGCATTTGCAGTAGCGGCGCTGATTAGTGGTCGACTGGACGCTGCCTGGGCGCGCTGGTCAAAGCCGTGGACAAATCTCGCCTGGATTTTTCTGACATTGGGAATCGCGCTGGGGTCCTGGTGGGCTTACTACGAACTTGGATGGGGCGGCTGGTGGTTCTGGGATCCGGTCGAGAACGCATCATTTATGCCATGGCTGGTTGGTACTGCCCTGATCCATTCCCTTTCTGCTACAGAAAAACGCGGGTTGTTCAAAGCCTGGACTGTGCTTCTCGCGATGATGGCATTTGCACTTAGTCTCATTGGCGCATTTTTGGTTCGGTCCGGTGTGTTGACTTCGGTGCATGCCTTTGCCACCGATCCTTCCCGCGGGGTATTTTTGCTCATTTTGATTTGTTTGGTGATTGGTGGTTCGCTCGCCATTTACGGATGGCGGGCACCCAGTATTCGATCTACCGGAAGCTATGCGATGGTTTCACGTGAAGCCGGTTTTCTGGTGAATAACATATTTCTGGTCTCGGCCGCTGCAACAATCTTGCTAGGTACCTTGTATCCCCTGATTCTGGATGCGCTGGACATGGGCAAGGTTTCGGTCGGCCCCCCGTACTTCAATTCAGTATTCATACCACTGACTTTGCCGCTTGCTGTAATGGCTGGTATGGGCGCAATGGCCCGATGGAAACGGGACCGGTTCAACCGTTTGATGAGTCGTTTATGGCCCGCTTTCGGGATCAGTATTGTACTTGGACTAGGGTTGCCGTTACTGGCGGAAGGGCGGTACGAGTGGTTGGCCGCAGTGGGATTGACGGTTGCAATCTGGACCGCATCGTCGACGGCCACCGGAATGCTGGAGCGGGTTCGAAACAGACCAAACAAGCTACAAGCACTCCTGAAGCAACCACGCGGAATCTGGGGCATGACCATCGCTCATTTGGGTATCGCAGTTTTTGTGGTTGGCGTAACCATGGTGAGCGTATACGAATCTGAAAAAGATTTGCGCATGGCCCCCGGTGATTCATATGAACTCGGCGGCTACACCTTCAAGTTTGAAGGAGTTGAGCAGAAACCGGTCGCAAACTACATCGCGTTTATCGGTACCGTCGCAGTTCTGAATAACGGAAGACACATTACGAACCTGTACCCGGAAAAACGTTCTTATCCGATTCAGTCTGACCCGATGACAGAAGCCGGCATCAGTCCGGGGTTGATTCGCGATTTCTATGTGTCTCTGGGTGAACCATTGGACCAGACTGGTACTTGGAGCCTGCGCGTGCATATCAAGCCGTTTGTTCGCTGGATTTGGCTGGGGGCCATTTTTATGGCATTCGGGGCGTTTATCGCTGCCATGGACCAGCGACTTCGGTCCAAAGCCGCAATCAAGGTGCAGATCGGTCGAGAATCGGTCGCGTCCTAGACTGAAATATGCTCGCGATTGTTCGACAGTCACGATTTTTGGTCCCGTTGGCGATCTTCGTCGTCATGGCAGGATTTTTGAGTGTTGGCCTGAAACTTGATTCCACGTTGGTACCAACGCCATACATGGACAAGCAGGCACCGGATTTTACACTTCCGCAACTTCATGCGGAATCAGAAACTTTCAGTCCAGGCGATATGCAAGGCAAGGTTTGGTTGCTGAACGTTTGGGCCAGCTGGTGCGTCGCTTGTGATATTGAACATGAAGACCTGGTTCGACTGGCGCACTCAGGTTACACAATCATTGGTTTGAATTACAAGGATGAACCGCTTGCGGCGCGTCGATGGCTTCGCGACCGGGGCGACCCGTATGTTTTGACGGCCGTTGACCAAAGCGGAGATGCAGGCATTGATTGGGGGGTGTACGGTGTGCCGGAGACATTCATTGTGGATCAGTCCGGGAAAATTCGTTTCAAGCACATTGGACCCATTGACGACGAAGTAATAAATGGAGAAATTATTCCGTTGATCAAGGAGCTGGAGAGCTAGATTTGAAGATTGTCGTATTGCTTGTCTGTCTGTGGTTTGCAACTTCATTACAAGCGGCAGTTGAAATTCGGGAGTTTAAATCCCCGCAGCATGAAGCGCGTTATCACGCGATGCTGGACGAGTTGCGCTGTTTGGTGTGTCAAAACCAGAATCTGGCGGAATCGAATGCCGGACTGGCAAAGGATTTACGCGACAAAACCTACGAAATGATACAAAGCGATCGTACCGATAGCGAAATTGTTGGCTACATGGTGCAGCGATATGGAGATTTCGTCCTATACCGTCCGCCGCTAAAATCATCGACCCTGGTATTGTGGTACGGTCCTCTGCTGATTCTTCTCATCGCCATTGCAATCTACTGGTCGTATTCCAAACGGGCAAGAAACCGGCACGAAGCTGAAATGACAGTTGAACAGCGAAAGCGAGTCAAGCGTTTGCTTGAAGATCGCTAGTTCTTGTTTATGGCATTTGTGTTTTTCATCGCGGCAGCTATGCTGGCATGTATCGCGATCGCAGCTGTCGTTCCATCCTTGCTTAAGAGCAATGTTGACGAGATTGCAGACCGGAAACGTCGAAATGTGGAGATTGCTCGGCAAAGACTTGACGATGTTGCCGAACGGGAACAGGCAGGTGAATTGTCGGCCGAAGATGCAGAACAAATCCGGGAAGACATTCAACGCGAATTGCTACAGGACCTGGATGACGAAGACAACTTGAATGACCAGCAGACAACTGAGCCCGCAGGCAAGAAAGGCCAGTGGGCAGCAGTGATCGTGTCAATCGCCATTCCTTTCAGTGCTGGTGGCTTGTATCTTGCATTGGGGGAGCCATCCGTTATTGTTTCAAATCAAACGACTTCTCAAGGTGAACCGGTTCAGCAAGCTCAAAACCCGCAGAACAGTGGGCAAATGCCGTCTGTTGATGAAATGATTGCTCAGTTGCAGACCCGACTGGAGCAAAATCCTGATGATGTTCAAGGATGGGTCACTTTGGGTCAGTCGCTTGCCGCGCAAGCACGATTCGCGGAAGCAGTGGAGGCTTTCAAGCGCGCAAGAGAATTATTGGGAGACAATGCAGATTTGCTAGTGCGCGAAGCGGATTCCCTGGCAATGAGCAGAGGCGGCATTTTGGAAGGTGAGCCAGAAATCTTGATACAGAAGGCGCTGGAGTTGAATCCCGGGCATCCGGGAGCATTGTGGCTAGCCGGAATGGCCGCTGATGTGCGTGGTGATTTTCAAGTCGCAATTGACTATTGGAAGCGCGCGCGGCAAGTGATTGAAAATCCTGAATCCTTGGCCGAGCTGGACCGGCTTATTGTGAGGGCCGAAGGACTTATCGGTACGGCTGTCGCCGATTCTGGCGTGTCACTTCAGGTGTCAGTGTCAATAGAACCGTCGCTGGCAGAAGGACTGAATCCGGAAGACGCATTGTATGTTCTGGCGCGAGCAGTGAACGGTCCGCCTATGCCGCTAGCAGTAGTCAAGAAGCAAGTTCGGGATCTGCCGCTGAGTGTGGAATTGAATGACAGTCTTGCAATGATTCCTGACATGAAGTTGTCAAACTTTGATGAAGTAATCGTGGTGGCGCGAGTGTCGCGTTCCGGTCAACCGCTGGAACAAAGCGGCGATGTATTCGGTCAGACAGATACTGTGCGACTCAAATACGACAAAAATGTGTTCATAACTATTGCTGAAATCGTACCGTAGCGAAGCGGGAGATTTGCTCTGTCCATAAACGGGCGAATGATTCAATATACGGTTACTTGCTTTTGAAAAAAGGTCTTGAATGATTGATGCCGGTCGAGCATTTTTCATGCTACAGTCAATCTCGGCAAATCAACAATTTCACTTTCAAATATTTTCCGACAGGAAACACTCCACAATGTTCGTTCTTGACACTGCATCCTAGTGCGGGTATGATCGGATCAATCATTTGTTCGAACAAAGATAGTTCTCCAACATTTTTCATCATTGAGCAAGCGTATGCTCAGAGTTCCGATAAATCCTGAAATGCTACGATGGGCGCGGGAGCGTGCAGATATTCGTGTTGAAGATTTGGTTCACCGATTTCCAAAATACATGGAATGGGAACTTGGTGAAATACAACCAACGTTAAATCAACTCGAAAGTTTTTCCAATACTACGCATGCACCGTTTGGGTATTTTTTCTTCTCAAAGCCGCCAGAGTATTCTTTTCCGATATCTGACTTTCGTACAGTCGGGAATGTTCCACTCAAGCGCCCAAGTTTGGATTTACTTCACACAGTTTTCCTCTGCCAACGCCGTCAAGATTGGTATAGGGAGTTTGCAATTTCGGCGGGAGAAGATTCTGTACCATTCGTTGGTTCGGAGACGATTGATAGCGATATTAACGAAGTTTCCAAATCGATCAGTGAAACTTTGAAAGTAAATATGGGAGAACGAAGCAAGCTACAATCTTGGTCGGATTTATTACGTTATTTAATAATTCGAGCGGAGGAAGTCGGTGTATTGGTTATGGTGAGCGGAGTGGTTGGTAACAATACTCATCGCAAACTCAATCCTGATGAATTTCGTGGTTTTTCTCTAATAGATGAATACGCTCCACTTGTATTTATCAACGGGTCTGATTCAAGAGCAGCACAAATATTCACTTTAATCCATGAACTAGCACATATCTGGCTAGGGGAATCTGCTTTATCCAATGTCGGTTCGGAAACCTGGACAACCCACGAAGTCGAGTCTTGGTGCAACTGTGTCGTTGCTGAAGTACTGGTGCCAATTTCGTCCTTGACCCAACAATACCGGAAAAATGAACAGTTGCCAGATGCACTCTCTCGACTAGCACGGTACTATAAAGTGAGCACTCTTGTTGTATTACGACGACTTTATGACTACGGAAAAATTGGGCGCGACACATTCTGGAAAACCTATCAATCTGAATTGAAGCGTGCAAAATTTGTTCGAGGTTCAGCCGGGGGGAATTTCACAAATTTGCTTACAATTCGTGTAAGTCGAAGATTTGGACAAGCATTGGTGGAGAGTACTTTAGAAGGACATACGACCTACTCCGAAGCTCTTCGACTATTGAATGTAAAAAGAATGTCGACATTTCACAGTTTTGCAAATCATTTAGAGAAACAGTATTAATGCCATACACCTGCTTGGGGGCATACGGTAGTTATTCACGAAAAGCTGTCCAAATCAAAATAGAAAAAAATTTTAGGTGAAAAACTTATGTCAATTGACCATGTGGAACAGGATTTCCACAAAAAAGTGTCCGCAAAAGTCCATCTTGTTTCTGAAGGGAACAATCGATTCCGTGTGAATACTCCATTTAGATTTGCTGATGGGGACCATTTTGTCATTATTTTGAAAAAGGAAGGAACCAAATGGATTTTATCGGATGAGGCCCACACTTACATGCGCTTGTCTTACGATTTGGAAGAAAACCAAATATCCAAGGGTGAACGACAAAAAATAATCTCAAATGCTCTATCTGTAAATCAAGTCGAAGACCGGGATGGAGAGTTAATCATTTCTATACCAGATCAACAATATGGTGATGCGTTGTACTCATTTGTACAAGCATTAATGAGAATCTCAGACGTGTCTTATTTATCTAGATAGCATGTTCGGTCAACTTTCAAGCAGAATTTTCGATCCTTGATGTGTGAAATAGTTTCACAAGAGTGGATTGATTTTGATTGGTGCGAATCCGAACGTGACCCTCAGGGAAATTATGTAGTTGATTGTCGAATTAACATTATGCCGCGTCCTCTTTTTGTTCAAGCTCTAGCCAACAACGCTTCAACTAGAGACGCAACAATTGTATTGCTACAGTTCGAGAAATGGGGACTTTCTTTTCACTCAATAGCAATTTTTGAAGATCAAGAAACTATCGGTTGCAAAATACTAGCCCGTTATCGCGATGTCTGTGAAAAACAATTTTCAAGTCTTGCCGGAAATAAGAACAGAATTAAACGATACATTCAAGAGAAGATTGGAATTTGACCTTTCTGTGTATATTATGAACCTTATTCATTCGGAGTTAAAGCGGTCTGGACTTGGTTTGGCGTAGAAACCTGAAGCGGACCAGTCAGACCAAGGTGTACAGTGCGCATGCGCCCGAGGTAGAGTACATCAGCATGGGCAGGGCACACAAGTGCCACGAATTCGGTGTGAAAGTGGGAGTTGCGGAAACAATCCAGAAGATGCTTTGTACAATCTGGCGCGAGCAATGAACGGTTCGCCAAAGCCGCTAGCGGTAGTCAAGAAGCGTGTTCAGGACCTGCTACTGAGTGTGGAATTAAACGATAGTCTTGCTATGATTCCTGACAGGATGTTGTCATACTTTGATGAAGTAATTGTGGTCGCGAGGGTATCGCGTCCCGGTCAATCGAAGGAACAAGGCGGCGATGTATTCGGTCAGGCAGATACTGTGCGACTCAAATACGACAGAAATGTGTCTATAACAATTGCTGAAATCGTACCGCGGCGAAGTAGGAGATTTGCCCTGCCCGTCAATGAGCGTATACTTCGATATACGGTTGCCTGCTTTCGAGAAAAGGTGCTAACTAGTTGATTATGCTATGTATATCAACTCTATTCATTGAAAGCTGACAGGACGAATCAGTGAGGATGTGACGAGATATAGTCGCTGTATTCACAGGTTGAAGGTACTCAAGAAAACCATTTTTTTGACATCGGGTAAGTTTCTTACACAAATTTAATTCAATTCGGAATACATTTGAGCATAAAATATTAGGTAAATTGCGAATACGGAGAATAGGAATCATGAATCGTTTTATCAGCATATTTGTTTCGGGCCTCTTGCTCGGAGTGACAGGCAGTCAGGTTATGGCGGCAAATGGATTTGAAATGGAAGTGCCAGTCATGGAAGCGTCTGCACGATATGTCTTGGTACGCGAATACCGACCGGAAAAAGTTTGTCGGGAAGTGGCAGTAACTCAGCCAAGCAGTAGCAACTCGCATACCCCGGAAATTTTGGGCGCACTGATCGGTGGTGCAGTTGGCAAAGAAGTCAGCGACTCAAATACCGCGAAAGTAGCTGGTGCTCTGTTGGGTGCTTCAATCGCACGAGACATTGAAAAGCAAAATCAGCGAAAAAATGCACAAACTGTTGGAACACAAGTAGTTTGTGAAACTATCCAGAGAGAGGTTGAAGTACGTAAAATCGACGGCTACGATGTATCCTACAAATTCAATGGTGTAGTATTCAAAGGTTCCGTTGATGAAAGACCTGGCGACACTTTGCGAATCTGGGTCAGTACAACCCCTTTGAATTGAGTTAACCTTGCAGTTGAAATTGAGTTTGTTAGCGCCAGAGCGATCTGGCGCTACAAGTTCGTCGCTGTTTTTCTGCCTTCATAGATTGCTGCCGGTGCTTGGCGAGGTGCCAAGCAGTCTCCGATCGCGTAAAATTCAAAATCTATATCCGTTCTCTCCGTGAGTTCCTGTTCCAGGTCGTCAACCGGGGTGTTCGTGGTTGAAAGGACCAGACTGTCAAATTCTTTGAGTTCCTCGCTATTGTCGAGCAGGTCGACGATCGTAGCGCGGTTGCCTTGCCACTGTTGAATGGCAGACTCGCAATAGAATTCGGTTCCAAGCTGTCTCAGTCGCTCGCGCAGTGCAATGTCTGCTGAGGTCCGCACAATTTCCCGTCCTACGATTGGCGATGAAGTTACGATTGAAACCTTGTGTCCCCGTTCGGCCATGTACAAAGCAGTTCCGCCACTCTTCCAAGTGCCGAGATCATCCAGCAACAACACTTTATCCCCCAGACGTGCTGAGCGGTTCATTACATCTTCTACGTTCCATACATTGGGACCATCAACACCCGGTAATACATCCCGCGTTGGAATACCCCGTTGGTAGCCGGTTTCAGAAGGAATCGAACCGGTCGCCAGTACTACGACGTCCGGTTCAAACTCTACTACCATGCTACTGTCGAAGTAGGTGTTGTATCGAACATCCACACCTAGTCGATTGAGTTGTCGCGCAAACCAGTCAATGTAGTCTGAAATCTGGGCCCGTCGAGGTTGAAAGCCGGCCAGTCGAAATTGTCCACCCAGATGATCCGAAGCCTCAACCAAAGTGACTGAATGCCCGCGTTCCGCTGCGACTCTGGCCGCTTCGCATCCTGCAGGACCTCCGCCAACAACCAGAACCTTGCGTGAGTTTTGTACAACTTCAAATCGATCTCCACCCCATTCAAATTCTCTTCCGGCAGACGGATTGATCAAGCAACTGATCCAATAATCCTTGTAGCGTCTGCCCCAGCACATTTGGTTGCACGAAAGACAAGGGCGAATGTCTTCTGGCCGTCCTTCCATTGCCTTGTTCGCCAAATGCGGGTCCGCGATTTGACCGCGCACGATGCTGACCATGTCTGCAGCACCGGATCCAATCACTTGGTCCGCGGCCTCCGGGGTACGAATGTGACTCTCGGCTTGAACTTTTGCATGACGGGTGATTTCCTTGATTTTTTCTACACAGGGGATACTCAGGTTGTCTCCATGTAACACATTCGGGATGATTCGATAGTGGTCATAGTAGCTGCCTGTACCTACAGTCACATAGTCGAACAGACCTCGTTCGTCGTGATAGGCGCAAATTTCCTGAAGATCTTCGATAGACAGGACATCCTGATTCAGGATGTCGTAACTGACACAAACCCCAATAATAAAATCGTTTCCAACGGCGCGTCGAATTGCACTCAGGACTTCTACAGAGAAATTCATGCGATTTTCCAAAGAACCGCCGTATCGGTCATCTCGTCGATTTGTGAAGGGGGACCAGAATTGCTCGATGATCGCATTGTATGCGGCCATCAATTCGCACCCGTCGAAACCCGCTTCTTGTGCTCGCTTCGCAGCATTGGCAAAGCCGCTGACAACTTCCTGAATCTGATTCTTTGACATGGCACGGCTACCGTCGTGGTCATGCATGGATGGCAGGCCCGACGGTGACCAGTTTTCCTGAAAGGAATTGTCCCAATCGCCGTGTGCACCGACATGGTACAGTTGTTGGACCATCACTGTGTCGTAGTCGTGACAACTATCGGTAATCTTTCGAAAATGAGGAATAATGCTGTCGTCGTCCATGCGAAAGTTGCCGCGCGTCAGAATTGCAGTACGGTGGACCGGCACCGGTTCAACGACGATCATGGCGGCACCGCCAATCGCTCGTTCAAGGTAGTAGCCGTGATGACGTTCTACCGGCAAGCCATCGACAGACATATTGGTTGTGTGAGCACCGAAATTGAGGCGATGCTTCAGAGTCTTGCTACCGATTTGAATCGGTTGAAACAGGTGTCGGAAATTACCTTGGGAAGAATTTGTTGCCATAATCGCGGTCCAGTGGAATCAAACCTTTCTGGACAACGATTTTATCAATGAACCAGCAAGCGCCGCTTATGATTTGATTTTTGAGCGAAAGAACTTGACCAGCGGCAGAAGCAACAGAATAATGGCACAGATCGTGATTGCTGCCGCAATGGGCCGGTTGAAGAAAATCATCGGCGAACCGTGCGCCATGAGCAATGATTGTCGCATGGACGTTTCTGCCAGTGGTCCCAGAACAATGGCAAGAACAGCGGGTGCCATCGGGTAGTCCAGCTTGCGCATCAGGTAACCAACTACGCCAAACAGCAACATGAGCCAAACATCGTGCATGTCCAGCGTTGGAGCGTAGCCGCCGACTACGCAAAGGATAAAGATGATCGGTGCCAGAATGGTAAAGGGCAGTTTCAGCACCGCGACAAAAGCCGGGATGAAAGCCAGATTGATCAGAAGTGAAAATGCGTTCGCTACATAAAGACTGGCAATGAGTCCCCAGACGAATTGGGTTTGATCGGTAAACAGCCGTGGCCCGGGTTCCAATCCCCAAATCACCATTCCACCCAGCAGAATTGCCGTAGTGGGTGAGCCCGGAATACCCAGTGTCAACATGGGGAGCATTGATCCAGTGCTGGCAGCATTGTTGGCCGATTCAGGTGCGGCCACACCTTTCATGTTGCCTTTGCCGAATGATTCCGGTTCCTTGTCAATGGACTTGGCAACACCGTATGCCATTAAAGACCCGGGAGTCGCTCCTGCAGCCGGTAAAATTCCTACGAAGAAACCCAGGAAGGAACCCATCAGCATGGTGGTGACTGCTTCCTTCATGCGCCCGAGTCCGCCCATAAACTTTTTGAAAGTCAATTCCAGCACAGATACCTTGACTTCGCCCTTTTGTGACTCCAAGGTCCACAGAATTTCCCCGATTCCGTAAATGCCGATGGCCAAAACCAAGAAGTTCACGCCATGAAAGAAGCCAGGAATGTCAAAGAATATCAGCCGCGGTTCGCCGCTGACGATATCCAGACCCACTGCGCTCAGTGCCAGTCCGATAAATATTGAAAAGAATGTCTTTGGAATGTCGTCGCCGCCCAGTCCAATGAACGTGGCGAATGCCAGTAGCATCAGCGCGAATTCTTCCGGTGCGCCGAATGCCAGTGCCACTGCCGCCAATGGTGGAGCAAACATGGTGAACAGCACCACCGAAATCGTGCCGCCAACAAACGACGCGGTCGCAGCTGCAATCAGGGCCTGGTCACCAAGTCCTTTCCTCGCCATGGGGCGGCCATCGAACGTTGTTGCTACAGCTGTGGAGGCACCAGGTATGCCCAACATTACCGAGCTAATCGCTCCGCCGTACATCGCACCGTAGTAAATCGCGCCCAGAAAAATCACTGCCGAAGTTGGCGGTACCAAAAATGTCATCGGGAGCAGAATTGCCACGCCGTTGACGGACCCTAGGCCAGGCATCGCGCCGATAAACAGACCGACGATGACACCGATAACCACCATTGCCAGATTCAACGGCTGGAAAGCGATGGCGAATCCGTCAATCAGATGGGCAAGAATTTCCATGGTAGCTCAATGCAAAATGAATCTGATTTTTACAGGAAAATGTCGTACAGCGGATAGAACCAAGGTTCAGTGAGTCCTTTTGGCAAAGTAATCCGCAACGCAATCTCAAAGAAGAAAAATGTGACGACCGGAAACGCGATCGCAAGTGATGCCGTCAATGACCACCGATGGTTGCCGATGAATCTCATGTAGAAAATCAGTAGCAGGGGGATTGCTCCGTAAACGCCTATCAGATAAATGGAGCCGATCATGACTGTCAGCGAGCCGGCACCAATCAGAAAAACCTTCAGGGTCTCGCGATCCATGTAAGGCGAATCATCGTGCGATGAGGGAAGCATGCCGCGCCACCATCGCACGATTGTCCATATGCAACAGACCAGCATGCCGGCCGCCAACCAAAAAGGGAAAGCCCCACCGCCTGGACCCTCTCCGGGAATCCAGCCGACGGGGAGTTCCGCACTCTTCCACATCAATCCGATTGAGACCGCGCCTAAAGCCACGGCCATAACCAATTCAGCTTTTCTCATAACCGCTTCTGGTTGAACTGATGCGCAATCAAAAATCGACTAGATTTCGCCGATCTCCTTCAGCATGCCTTCATGTATCGAACGCTGATTGGTCCAGTAGTCTTTCAACTCCTGACCCGACATGTACGCGCCGTACAAACTCTTGTCCGTACGATACTTCTGCCATTCATCAGTCTCGAATACCTGCTTGAATACATCCTGATAGTAAGCTGCCGCTTCATCCGACATTCCCGGCGGGCCCACGACGCTTCTTTGCATGAAATACACAAAGTCCTGACCCAGCTCGCGAAACGTCGGCGCATCCGGAAACTTGTCCAAACGCTCCGGCGTGAACGCCGCCAGCGGTACTGTCGTGCCTGCTTCGTAGAATCCCAGCTGCTCCGACGGGTTGTTCACCGTCGAGTTCGCATGGTTGCCCGCCAATTCCTTGGCTACGCGACCACCGCCCTTGAACGGTACATACTTCATCTCCAGACCATATGCACGGTTCAGAAAATCTGTCAGCAACTGATCTTCTTGGGCCTTGCCCGTACCGGCCATAATCCAGTTGTTGCCTGCCGCCTTGGCCGCGTCCACGAACTGGTCCACGTTGGTGATGCCGCTGTCCTTGTTCACCCACAGCAAAAACGTATCTTCCGCCATGCGTGCAATCGGCGTGAACGTCAGCACATCCACATTCAAGCCCGGCTGACGCAATGGCGTGGTGTAGAAACTGTTCAGCGTCACCATCACCGTGTGATCCCGAGCATCGCCCGACGTGCCCTTCATATGAATCAGTGCTTCCGCACCGGAACCGCCCGGCTTGTTGATCGGTACGAACGGCTTGCTCGACAGATTCTTCTTCTCGATGATCGACTGCATCAGACGCGCCATCTTGTCAGCGCCGCCGCCTTGACCCGCCATGATGACGAAGTCCACCGGCTTTTTCGGCTCGAACTGCGCCAATGCGCCTTCCACGCCAACCACTGTCAGCATCAGTGCCGATGCCGCCAGCAGCAATCTCTTAAACTGCATCATTATCATTACACCTCATGTATCGTTGATAACACAAAAAAGAGTTTTAGTATATATGAAATTCCGGGTATCAATAGAGCAAGGCATTCAATCGGCCAAAGATTGCCTGAAATTTTCACCATTTGCTGTTCAGAAATTCTACTGTACCCGTCAAAATGAATATCTTGGTATACTCATATCACTAGTCGATTTCAACTCTTGATTACAAAATTTTTTGAGACGAAAGGGCAATTGCAGTCAAAATTCTTTTGTTCGTAAAGTAAAATGAAATCTCAACTATCGAGATCACGATCATGTATGTCTACGAATACCGAGCAAAAAAACTTCTTCGGAATCACGGGTTGGTGTTTCCGGAAGGGATTGTCGCGGCGACTGCGGAAGAGGCAGAAGCTGCGGTTGCTTCAATTCAATCCGAATTCTGGGTAGTCAAGGCCCAAATTGCGGCCGGAGACCGGGAGCGGTACGGCGGCATCAAGAAAGTGCGTTCCAAGCAAGAGGCTGGTTCCATCGCTCGCTCGCTTCTGGGCAGTACGTTGGCAACTTCCCAAACCGGCAAGCAAGGGATGCTTGTGAAAAAAGTCTATGTGGAGCAGGGTTGCGATGTCCAAAAAGAATTGTACCTGGCGATTCTGGTTGATCGTACGGCTGAAGTCTTGAAGTTCCTGGCCGCTTCGACCGGCGGCACCGGAATTGAGGACCAGGATGTCAGAGAGATTGTCGACGTATCGGTAACGTTGGGTCAGACGCTGGATGCTGACAAATTGCAAGGTCTGATTGAGGCGTTGAATCTGGAAAAAGAGCTGGCCGACCAATTTCAAAAGATTTGCCTGCAATTGCATCAGGCGTTGATTGAAAACGATGCGCTTTTGATTGAACTCAATCCGCTGGCACTGACCAGCGATGGTCAATTGACTGCATTGGATGTCAAAATGGAAATTGACGACAACGCCCTGATTCGACACGAGGAGTTCAACGAATTATTAGCGGAAATTCGCGATCCGAATCGGGTGTTTCGTGCACAAGCAGGCTACAATTTCGTGCGTCTGAGCGGTGACATCGGACTGGTGGTCGGAGGAGCCGGCTTGGCGTTGGCGACCATGGACGCAGTCAAGCTGAATGGCGGAGAACCGGCAAATTTTCTGGACTTGCCACCGGTTGCAACACGCGCCAATGTGATTGATGCTGTAAAAAAGATTCTGGAGCAACCATCGTTGTCGTGTCTGCTGGTAAACATTATTGGTGGCGGTTTGGCGCGTTGCGATACGGTTGCTGAAGGCTTGATTACAGTGTTCCGCGAAGGGGCGATTCAATGTCCGCTCGTGGTACGATTTGAAGGCACGGCCAAGGACCACGCGGTAGTGCTGATGCGCAATGCCAAGTTGCCGTTTATGCCGGCAAGAGATATGAAAGACGCGGTAGAACGTGCAATCAGGATTTCGCAAGGTAAGTAGAGATGAGCATACTCGTTGATTCTCGCAGTCGCGTAATTTGCCAGGGGTTGACCGGATATCGAGGCAGTTTTTTTGTACATCAGGCAATTGAGTACGGTACACGCGTAGTCGCCGGAGTTGTACCGGGCAAGGGTGGTCAGGTTTATCTGAGCCTGCCGGTATTTGACACCGTTCAGGAAGCCAGAGAAGAAACCAATGCAGATGTTTCAGTATTGTTCGTGCCTCCTGAAGTTGCGAAAGATGCGATTTTGGAAGCGATTGAAGCCGGAATACGATTGATCGTATGTATCACCGAGGGGATTCCAGTACTTGATATCCTGCTCATCAAGGAACGATTGAAGGATTCAGATACTATCCTGATTGGTCCGAACTGTCCCGGAATAATTGTTCCCGGGCAATGCAAGATCGGAATCATGCCGGCTTCAATTTATCAACTGGGTCGTGTGGGCGTTGTCTCGCGGTCCGGAACACTGTTTTATGAAGCAGTATCGCAACTTTGTAATGAAGGGTTGGGTCAGTCGACCTGTGTTGGTATTGGTGCCGACCCGGTACAAGGGTTGTCGTTTGTGGATTGCCTGAGGTTGTTTGCAGATGACCCGGATACGGATGGTATTTTGCTGATTGGAGAAATTGGCGGCGCGGCGGAAGAACGCGCTGCAGAATACCTGCAGGAGGTGGGTTACTCGAAACCGGTGGTAGCGTTTGTCGCCGGTCAGCATGCACCACCTTATCGACGAATGGGGCATGCGGGTGCAGTTATTGCCGGTCGTTCCGGCGGTACCGAGCGAAAGCTTGAAGCCTTGAAAGCGGCCGGTGTCTGGTTGCCAGAGTCTGTTATGGAAATCGGAGTGACGATGCGAAGGGCACTTCGATAATTGATGTAACGATTTGGGAAGCGATGAAAGTTCACGAATATCAGGCCAAGGAAATATTAAGAAAGTACAGTGTGCCGACACCACGGGGAATTGCATGTCGAAGCGCGAAAGAGGTCGAGTCAGCACTAGATAAACTCGGCGGTAGCGTATGGGTTGTGAAGGCACAGATTCATGCTGGCGGTCGAGGCAAGGGTGGTGGTGTACGAGTTGCGCATTCGCGAGCGGATGCAGTGGCGGCCGCGAATGATATTCTGTTTCAACCTTTGATCACACCACAAACCGGACCGCAAGGACAACTGGTGCGATGCTTGCTGATTGAGGAAGGCATTGACATTCAATCTGAAATTTATGCCGGTATGGTGGTGGACCGCGCTCGGCAGAAAGTCGCGATGATGGTGAGTCCTGAAGGCGGGATGGAGATCGAGGAAGTTGCGGCGGCTACACCGGAGAAAATCCTGACCCTTCATATTGACCCGGCCACAGGGTTAAGTGACGAACAGGCATTGGATGCTGCAAAGTTTGCGGGGTTGCCGGAAGAAGCTTTGAACCAGGCGAAGAATATGCTTCAAGCACTGTATCAGGCATTCTGGGAGACGGATGCATCCTTGGCTGAAATTAACCCTCTGGTACTAACTGCAAGCAATGATGTGATCGCGCTGGATGCCAAAATGAATTTCGATGACAATGCACTGTATCGAAATTCGGAGATTGCACAATATCGGGACACTGACGAAGAATCGCCTGAAGAGATTGAAGCGTCTGATGCAGGGTTGTCGTATATTTCTCTGGATGGCAATATTGGTTGCTTGGTGAACGGTGCCGGATTGGCAATGGCGACCATGGATATCATCAAGCTGTACGGCGGTGAACCAGCAAATTTTCTGGATGTTGGCGGCGGGGCAACAACGAAACAGGTTGTAACGGCTTTCAACATCATGCTCAGTAATGAAGATGTCAAAGCGATCCTGGTCAATATATTCGGTGGAATCATGCGTTGCGATGTGATTGCAGAAGGTTTGGTTGAAGCCGTACGTGAAATCGGTGTACGGGTGCCAGTCGTGGTACGGCTGGAAGGCACGAACGTTGAAAAGGGAAGAAAAATTTTGGCAGATTCGGGGTTTCAACTGGTCAGTGCGACTACCATGAGTGATGCGGCTGAAAAGGTCGTTCAGCAAGCTGGGTGATGAAGTGGCAATCCTGATTGATAAAGATACCAAAGTACTTACGCAGGGGATGACCGGCAAGACTGGTATGTTTCATACGCGCAATTGCGTGGCTTATGCAAACGGAAAGGAAGCATTTGTAGCGGGAGTAACACCGGGCAAGGGTGGACAGGAATTTGAAGGCATTCCGGTTTTCGATACAGTTGAAGAAGCAAAACAGGAAACCGGCGCGACAGTTTCGGTGATCTATGTACCGGCACCATTTGCCGCCGCGGCGATTGATGAAGCGGTCGACGCGGAATTGGACCTGGTCGTTTGTATCACAGAAGGGGTGCCAGTGAAGGATATGATTCGTACCCGCGCAAGGATGGCTGGTACCAAAACCGTACTAGTTGGACCGAATTGTCCGGGGGTCATCACTCCCGAAGAAATCAAAATCGGTATTATGCCGGGCTACATTCACAAAAAAGGTCCAGTTGGCGTAGTGTCCCGGTCAGGAACCCTGACTTATGAAGTTGTTGACCAATTGACAAAGTTGGACATCGGTCAATCAACCTGTGTTGGTATTGGAGGCGACCCGATCAATGGTACCAAGCATCTGGATGTAGTCAAATGGTTCAATGAAGATCCCGTTGTTGAGGCAATTGTCATGTGTGGTGAGATCGGGGGAACCGACGAAGAAGATTGCGGATACTGGATTGCCGAGAACTCCAGCAAGCCGGTTGCGGCGTTTATTGCTGGTGTAACTGCCCCGCCTGGAAAACGCATGGGGCACGCAGGAGCAATTATTTCCGGTGGTAAGGGTGCGGCCGAAGACAAGATTGCGGTTTTGAGAGAGTGTGGAGTTGAGGTGACTGAAAATCCCGCTGAAATTGGTAAGCTAGTCAAAGAAATCATGCGGTGATGTTTACAAATCCGACTTCTAAAATTTAGGAATTTGAAATATTCTACACTCTGTCAACTATTGTGTATAATCCTCAAATTGAAGTGTCTTGACGGAAGTTAATGAGGTGTGGTACGGAATTATGTTTATATTATTTAAACGCCAACTCAATGGAAGATAGTTGTGGTAAGATGGAAAAGAATCAGCGTGACAATTACTACTACCGTGCTCTGAGCGCGGTTTGGCGAGAATGTTCGATGGTGTCGCAGTTTCGGGAAGTGGAATTCACGGAGTGGAATTTGCATCGTTGGTGGGGCTTATTCATCAAGGGTGGTTGTGAGCGTTTGAGTGGTGTTCATTCGTTGGCGGGGTCGAAATTCTATTGCTTGAATAAGGAACAGTCTGTGCGTATTCAAGTGATCAGCGAGCAGGCAATTACGATCCGAGCGTCAAAAATTTGGTCGTTAAAATGGATAAATCCGTGTCCCACGAAACAATGGTCCGAGATAGATATAATTGAATTTTTAAATAATAAATATATTTTGGAGAATAGAAAATGATGAATGTATTTAATTGGGTACCATGGTTTAGAAAGTTGGCAGAAAATATCAATGATGGTGGTCAAAAATATTTAGTGGAAACAGCAAATAAGGTGGACTGGGGAACACGTAGCCGTGCTTTGCTTGAATATGGAGACGAAGGAATTGATCCATTCTCATTTTTTCGATTTTTAGCAGTGAAAATAAATCAATTCGATTTAGTTTATGGCAGTGTTCATAAAGAATTCGAATTACCGGGTGAAGTCCCAAATCCGCCACATTTTATTTCTTATTCTAAGTTATCACTTTTATTCCATAATGGTAAAGTTTTTGCCCCTGAACAACTTTGGAAATTATTTCGACAAGTCGTAAAAGATGATTCACAAATAGTTGATAAAGATGTTCAAGCAGTATTGAAAATCAAAGGAGTTAAATTGCCGAAGTTAACTCAAACACTTCATTTAATTGCACCTGAAATATATTTTCCAGCAAATGTTTTCGATGCAAAAAAATTAAATGTACCTATAGGGGACAGTTGGGATAAATATGAAGTTGAATTAGAGCGCCACAGAAAAGTTTTTGGAGGACTTCTACCTTATGAAATAAATTGTGTTGTTCAGACTTTGCATGAAAAGGATAAAAAAGAAAATCTAAAATTTAATAGGAATATTCATTTAATAAACACTCATAATTTTGTTGATAGTGGATTCAAATGGGAGAATATGAAAGAAAAATGGTTAATAAAGTTGGATAAATCTTATACTTTTCCAATAGAAACAGGTGACATTATTTTGGTTAGGTCTGGACAGAATATAGGTGAAGCAATTGGAGTAAGGTGTAATCACAAGTATCAACCTTCCAATCAAGACGACATAATTGAAGTACTGTGGATGAATTTGAATTCAGTAGAATTGGAATATATATCAGATATTGATAAATATTTGAAAGTTGATAGAACTCATGATGCATACAAGTCGTTCAGAAATGCCGAAGAATACAGGCAAACATTTGACATGATTGAAAAATTTACACCAAACATGCCAGATTCCAAGGAAAAAGTAAATGTGATTGAACATAAAATGACTGAACACAAAAAGACTAAACATAAAAAAACTCTTCACCCATTGAATCAAATACTTTATGGACCCCCTGGGACTGGTAAGACTTGGCAGGCGGTGAATCTTGCTATAGCAATAGTTGAAGAACGCTCTGTTAAAGATGTAGTAAGTGATCGTAGGGAAAAAATAAAAGAAAATTTCAATAAATTAAAAGAAGAAAGACAAATAGAAATGGTTACTTTTCATCAAAGTTTTACTTATGAAGATTTTGTTGAAGGAATTAAACCAATATTGAAAGAGGATGAAAATGAATTAGATGAAGACGAAATAAAATTAGATTTTCAATTAAGTGAGGGAATATTTAAATTAATTTGTAATCAAGCAAATAAAAATCGAAATATGTATAAATTAAAATTTGATATAGATTTATTGTTGGATGATTTTGCTTATTTTGTTAAAGAAAAATTGAATGAAGGAGAATTTTTATTGTGTAAATCAGAATCATCTAAAATAAAATTCACGATAGATGAGGTAGAATTTAATAAAGAAGATGAGTTTTTAAAGTTTAAAAGGGACCAAGATAAATTGAAAGATTTAAACTTGCAATATAAAGATCGCGCACCGTTATCTCGTAGATACATCGAAAGAGATTATAGTGATTTTTGTAGCGGAAAAATAAAAACAAATAAAGATATCAAACCTTACAAATCACAAAAAAGATCATTGTATAACTCAGAATACTACTATGAATTATACAAAAAAATTAAGGAATTTCAAGAAAAAGATTGGAAAGCTGGAAAAAAAGTTCAAGAAAAAATCCTACCCAAAAATTACGTTCTGATAATTGACGAAATTAATAGAGGAAATATAGCGAAAATATTTGGTGAGCTGATTACTCTAATTGAAGATACTAAAAGATTAGGGGCAGAAGACGAAGCAAGCGTTACTTTACCATACTCAAAAGATATTTTCAAAATTCCAATTAATGTTTATATAATTGGTACAATGAACACAGCAGATCGTTCGATTGCGCTTTTGGACACTGCATTGCGAAGACGGTTTGAATTTAAAGAAATGATGCCAAATCCGTTTCACGAGCGCATAAACAAAAACGTTGATGGCATTAACTTACAAAAACTTTTGGAAGTAATGAATAAACGAATTGTTGTGCTACTCGACCGAGAGCACCAAATCGGACATACGTATTTCTTTGATATTGAATTAGTTGAACAATTAAAATATACATTTCAATATAAAATAATTCCCTTACTTCAAGAATATTTCTACGAAGATTGGGGTAGAATTAATCTCATATTGAACAACAACGGATTTATTCAGAAAATAAAAAACGATAACACTCTATTGAGAAACGATGATGATAGTCTATTTGATAAAGATAAAAAGATTTACGAATTGTTGCCCTATGAGAGTTCTAATTGGGAAATTTCAAAAAATTACAAAAATATTTACAAGACTCAAGAAGAACAAGTTAATGAAAATGAATAATTCTACTGCTTTTAGGCAATGATAACAGTAAAAGAATTTGAAAAATTATCACCAGAGAAGGTGCGAATCACCGAGGCTGAATTAAATGACCTAAGGTCATTTGCATTGGAGAACGAGAGAGATAATGAGCATAATTATCGACCAGTATTCATACAAAAAAACAATCACTTATATGCACAAAACTTCGTTGGAGTCATAGAGACAAAGAAGAAGACAACTATTGAGATTTTACCAAAGATTGATTTCATTGACAGTGAAAATGATGAAGATACAAGAAAAATCTTTCTTAAAATGCTACGTACATGGCGCGGCACTCGAATGGCACAATTGAATCAAACCAATATTAAAGCCATGCAACATTTTAATATGCTAGATATTTTCATTCGTTTATTTCTTGATGAATTGGTATTGCTTACAAAGAGAGGCTTGGCACAAAATTATCATGCAGTTGAAGATAATATACCAGTCCTAAAAGGACGGATATTATTTACTCAAAATATTAGAACAAATATCGTTGATCGTTCACGCTTCTATGTTGAATACGATGAATTTAGCGCGAACCGACCAGCTAATCGACTCATTCACCTTACTATTGACGAACTGATAAATAAAACAAAACAAGCAGAGAATCTGAAATTACTTGACCAACTAAAAATAAATTTTATTGAAGTTCCCAAATCTGTAAATTTACATGATGACTGGACAAAACATAAGGTAGATCGCTCAATGCGACACTACAATACAGTTATGCAGTGGATAGGATTATTTTTATTCGGGCATGGATTGACTACATTCAAAGGTAAACACTTGAATCATTCGTTGCTGTTTCCAATGGAAGAAATATTTGAAGGTTATGTCACGTACGCTTTCAGACGATATGAACCAAAATATTCTGTTGAAATCCAAGGTCCAAGAAAAAATTTAGCAAAGAAGATTAATGGTGACAAAGTATTCTGGATGAAACCAGACATAAGCTTATTATCTGGGACTAAACCAAATGTTATCCTTGACACAAAATGGAAAAGAATCAATCAAAATGAAGACAGAAATAATCATGGGATCAATCAAGCAGATATGTACCAATTATTTGCCTACGGAAAAAAATACAATTGTAGTTCTATTGGACTAATTTATCCAAAATCAAATGATTTCTATTCAACATTTAAATATGTATTTGACAAAAAATTGAAATTATACTGTTTTCCATTTGATGTAACAGACCCAAAAAATAGTGTAAAAATAATAATTGATCAACTTCAAAAAAATGATTATTGAACTGTATTTGAATCGAAACAAATTCTAAATATGCAATGGGTTTAACTTATATGTATTGTTTTAGCCAATAGTGAATTCTACCTGTAAAACAAACGTGATGTACATACTCCTGAAGAATAAAATTTCAGATTGAATCGAATTTACTCAATGCCATGTATCCGGCATTTCAGCTTTTCTCTTTTTCATAAACTCTTTTAGTGCTTCGTCAGTTCCTTCATCCAAAGGTGGAGCTTCATAATCTGACAACATTTGCTTCCATTTCGAATTGGCTCTCTTCACAACATCCGGACTGCCTTCTTCAACCCACTGCTCAAACGGTTGAGTGCTGAACAGCTCGGACTCATAGAAAGCTGACTCGTAGTGTTCGAGTGTATGCGTTGCTCCAAAGAAATGGTTTCCCGGACCCACTTCCTCAAATGCTTCGGTTGCAAACTGGTCTGGCAGAACTGATACACCTGCTACAAACTTGTGCAACGCACCAAGATAGTCGGCATCAATCACAAACTTCTCATAACTGACAGTCAAGGCACTCTCCAGCCATCCAGCAGCATGCAAGATATAGTGTGCGCCGCAAAGTATGGCAGCATTGAGCGAGTTCACACTTTCGTTGGTTGACTGTGCATCCACGCACTGTGAACTGGTAAATCCGCCGCTGCAACGGAGCGGCACATTGAAGCGCCGTGCAAGTTGTCCGACAACATAAGAGCTGGCAACTGATTCAGCGGTACCAAAAGAAGGTGCTCCGGTGCGCAGATTAATTGTGCTGATGAAGTTTCCGAACACAGCCGGTGAACCCGGCCGTACAAGTTGCCCGAGTGCCACACCAACCATAACTTCGGCAAGAGACTGTGCGACTGCTGCCGCAACAGTCGTAGGCCCGGTTGCACCGCTCAGCACAAACGGCACTACCGCAGGGCATTGGTTTGCCGCTGAGTATGCACGTAGTGCTCCTGACATTGCACCATCATAAACCAGTGGCGAGTTCATATTGATATTCCCCATGATGACGCAATGCTTGTCGACATAATCCTCGCCAAATAAAATTCGTACCATTTCAATGGAATCCAGTGCGCGCTCGCGGGTTGTTACTGACCCCATAAATGGCATGTCTGAATATCGAATATGGGAATACACCATGTCAAGGTGGCGCTTGTTCACCGGAATATCAACGGGTTCGCAGACGGTTCCGCCGGAATGATGAATCCACGGGGACATGTAGGCCAATTTGATGATATTCTGAAAATCCTTCAGCGTACCATATCGACGACCTTTATCAATGTCAGTCACGAATGGCGACCCATAAGCCGGCGCAAATACAATATTGTTGTCGCCCAGCTTGGTATTTCGCTCTGGATTGCGACCGTGCAGGTTGATCAACGACGGTGTAGTCTTTTGGATGATGTCGCGTATATGACCTTTGTCGAAGCGGACTCGTACACCTTTCACATCGGCACCCGCTTCCTTCCAGATACGAAGTGCTTCATCATCACCGCGAAATTCAACTCCGACTTCTTGCAGAAGCTCATTGGTTTTTTCCTCAATGATGTCGAGACCTTCTTCGCTCATCATCTCGTAAGTCGGAATCTCTCTTTTCAGGCCCGCGACAATAATGGGGCCCGAAGGTTTCAACGAAGCATGTCTGGCGGCTCTTAGTCCGCGAGTTCTTCGTGTCGGAGTTCGGCTGGCACCTCGGTCGGCAACGCCAGAATCAACAGAATTTTCAGCAAGAACTTTCGTCATGGCTCAATAGGTATATGAACTGAATACGGTTGACTGATTTTTACAATATAATTTCGTATTGTATTGCGTTTATTATCGCAACATTTTGTTCAATCTTGACAATAGAAATTATTAAATTTTATTTGGGGAGAGTGTCTTTCAGCACAAATGCGTCTGAAATTGTATACAATACGCAAGTTTGCAAACCTGCATCATGGAGATTTGTGCCCCAACTGCCTGTTTTTGCACAGGAATTGTCTTGACTTTTGCCAGTCAAGTTTCAACTGCGAATGAAAGAAACTACTACTGAAGTCGTCAAACTTCGACATCCGGGCAGGGGCAATCGCCGCACCTCCATCACACCGAAAGGTCGACAAGTTGACTCGGCGAGTCTGGAAGAAGTGACTCGTTTGCTTGGCGATGCGGACCTCAAACGCGATTTGCTCATTGAGTACCTGCATGTCATTCAGGACGAATTCAACTGTCTGCAAGCGAATCATTTGGCGGCACTAGCCCATCTGATGCGCATTCCGATGGTGGAAGTGTACGAAACAGCAACATTCTATGCGCATTTTACAATCGTTCTGGAAGACGAAAACCTGCCCCCTCCGACTACAGTACGTGTCTGTGATAGTCTCACTTGCGAGATGTTCGGTGCTCAGCAGCTACTCAAAGAACTGGAATCCAGACAAATTTACGAAATTCAATTGGTTCGCGCACCGTGCATGGGACGATGCGATACGGCACCAGTTGCGGAAGTGGGACATTGCCATGTGGACCAGGCAACTGTACAAACAGTCTTGAACGCAGTGGAAGCAAAGTGCATCCATCCAGTAGTACCGCCTTATCAGAAGCTTGCTGCTTACCAGAATCAGGGGGGTTACCAGATCTTGCAGGATTGTCTCCAGGGCAGGCATACTCCCGAAAATTTGGTGGAATTATTCAAGAATTCGCCGCTTCGCGGTTTGGGAGGAGCAGGTTTTCCAACTGGCCTGAAATGGCAAATCGTCCGCGGTTTTGAAGGACCGCGCCTGATGGCAGTGAATGCGGATGAAGGCGAACCGGGTACTTTCAAGGACCGTTACTATCTAGAGCGCGAACCGCACAAGTTTCTGGAAGGTGTTCTGATTGCGGCCTGGGTGGTTGAAGCGAGACAAGTTTATATCTACCTTCGCGACGAATATCCGGCAATTCGGGAAATTCTTCTGCAGGAAATTGAAGCACTTGAAGAGACCGGCCTGAGTGAGCATGTTGAGCTGATTCTGCGGCGTGGTGCAGGGGCTTATATTTGTGGTGAAGAATCCTCGATGATTGAATCCATTGAAGGCAAGCGCGGACTGCCAAGGCATCGACCGCCGTATGTTGCCGAGGTTGGATTGTTCGGTCGCCCGACGCTTGTACAGAATGTAGAAACTCTTTATTGGTTGCCGGACATCATTGAGAAGGGTTCGGACTGGTTTGCAAGCCACGGACGTAACGGTGGAAAGGGTTTACGCAGTTATTCCGTTTCTGGAAGGGTGGCCGAGCCTGGGGTAAAGCTGGCCCCAGCCGGAATTTCGGTACGCGAATTGATTGATGAGTATTGCGGCGGGATGGCCGAAGGACAAACACTAATGGGATATTTGCCCGGTGGTGCTTCCGGCGGGATTTTGCCGGCCTCGTTGGATCATCTGCCGCTTGATTTCGGAACGCTGGACGAATACGGTTGCTTTGTGGGTTCGCATGCAGTTGTCATACTCAGCGAACAAGACAGCGTAAAAGATGCGGCATTGAATTTGATGAAATTTTTTGAAGATGAAAGTTGCGGGCAATGTACCCCTTGCAGAGTGGGTACTGAAAAAGCCGTGCAATTGATGGAACATGACGAATGGAATGAAAACCTGATGAAGGAATTGAGTCAAACCATGGCGGATGCCTCGATTTGCGGATTGGGACAGGCCGCGGCAAATCCGTTGCTGTCGGTGTTCAGATATTTTCCGGAGGAAGTGAAATGCAAAAATCAGTAACAATTTCATTCGAGCTGGACGGGGTCGCTGTCGAAGCCAAGCCGGATGAGACCATCTGGCAGGTTGCTCAACGACTGGGTAACGAACTTCCTCATCTGTGCTATTTGCCGCAACCGGGTTATCGCGCCGATGGCAATTGCCGCGTATGTATGGTGGAGATCGAGGGGGAGCGTACCTTGGCCGCATCATGTATTCGAAAGCCGTCGCCAGACATGAAAGTCAAAACAGGTAGCGAGCGGGCAGCGGTTGCAAGAAAGTCAGTTCTGCAGATGCTTGCCGCCGATCAGCCGGAACGAGATGTGGCGCACGACAAGGATTCCAGATTTTGGCAATGGTCAGACAAGCTGGGTGTTGCTACCGGTCATTATCCACGCCGCGAAACTCCCGCACCGGATCCCAGCCACACCGCAATGCGCGTTTATCTGGATGCGTGTATTCACTGCAACCTGTGTGTACGCGCCTGCCGGGAAGTCCAGGTTAACGACGTGATCGGAATGGCTTACCGCGGAAATAGTTCCAAAGTAATCTTTGACTTTGACGACCAGATGGGAAACAGTACTTGTGTAGCTTGTGGTGAATGCGTTCAGGCATGCCCGACTGGCGCATTGGTTGAAGCAACACTGGTTGACGAGTCCGGAGTTGACTTGGGCGAATCAATGAATGAAGTCAATAGTGTATGTCCCTACTGCGGTGTAGGTTGTCAGATTGCCTATCAAATCAAGGACAACGAAATTGCAGCAGTTCAGGGACGGGAAGGCCCCGCGAATCAAAATCGCCTGTGTGTGAAGGGTCGCTTCGGTTTTGATTATGTCAAGCATCCGCATCGGCTTACGAAGCCGCTGATTCGTCTGGACAACGTTTCAAAATCAGCTACAGATGAAGTAGATCCAACAAATCCGTTTACGCATTTTCGGGAAGCAAGCTGGGAAGAAGCCTTGGACCGCGCCGCGGCGGGTTTTTCAACAATCAAAAACCGCGACGGCTCAGTTGGGTTAGCGGGATTTGGTTCTGCCAAGGGCTCCAATGAAGAAGCCTATCTGGTGCAGAAGCTCGTTCGTACCGGATTTGGAACGAACAATGTGGATCATTGCACACGATTGTGCCATGCTTCTTCAGTTGCCGCCCTGTTGGAAGGAATTGGTTCCGGTGCAGTAACTGCGCCGTTCACCGCCTGTGAAGATGCTGATGTGATCATTGTCATTGGCGCGAATCCGACTGAAAATCATCCGGTTGCCGCGACGTATTTCAAACAGGCGGCCAAGCAGGACAAGACGTTGATTGTGATGGATCCAAGGGGTACGGCATTGGCACGACATGCAAGCTATATGCTTCAGTTCAAACCGGGTACAGATGTTGCATTACTGAACGCGTTGCTTCATGTGATTATTGCAGAAGGTTTGTACAACAGGGATTATGTTGAACAGTTTACCGAGGGCTTTGCAAATCTGCAGGAGCACGTCAAGGAGTTTGCACCAGAGACCATGGCGGAAGTTTGTGGTATTGATGCAGAAACACTTCGAGAAGTTGCGCGAACCTTTGCGACCGCAGAAAATGGAATCATATTCTGGGGAATGGGTATTTCACAGCATACGCATGGAACTGACAATGCCAGATGTCTGATTGCACTTGCGACCATTACTGGTCATGTCGGAAGACCCGGCACCGGTTTGCATCCGCTTCGTGGGCAGAACAATGTACAAGGTGCTTCGGATGCGGGGCTTATCCCGATGGTGTTTCCCGACTATCAGTCGGTTGAGGTTGAAAATATCCGCACACGCTTTGAAGATGCTTGGGGAACGTCGTTGGAACCGGAAAAAGGATTAACCGTTGTTGAAATTATGGATGCAGTTTATTCCGGGCAGATCAAAGGTATCTATGTCATGGGCGAGAATCCGGCCATGTCGGACCCGGATGTGCAGCATGCTCGCGAAGCACTGGCCAAGTTGGAACATCTGGTAGTTCAGGATTTGTTTTTGACAGAAACGGCGTACCATGCAGATGTTGTGCTTCCTGCGTCTGCGTGGCCGGAAAAGTCCGGTACTGTAACCAATACAAACCGACAAGTACAAATGGGACGACCTGCATTGGAACTGCCGGGTGATGCCAAGCAGGACTGGTGGATTATTCAGGAAATTGCGAATCGAATTGGTCTGGAATGGAATTATTCCGGGCCTGATGATGTTTTTCGCGAGATGGCCAGTTTGATGCCTTCGCTAGACAATATTACGTGGGAGCGACTGGATCGAGAAAGTGCAGTTACCTATCCTTGTGATGCACCGGATGTACCCGGAAATGACATTGTTTTTGGGGATGGTTTTCCAACGGCAGATGGTAGGGCGCGACTTGTACCGGCAAGTATTCTTGCTCCTGATGAGCAACCGGATGAAACCTTCCCGATGGTTTTGACAACCGGGCGCCAGTTGGAGCACTGGCATACGGGCACAATGACGCGGAGAACGCGGGTGCTGGATTTGATCGAGCCAGAAGCAGTAGCAAGCATGTCTTCACTGCAGTTGCGGAATCTGGGTGTACAACCTGGCGAGACTGTGCGAGTTGTAACACGGCGCGGTGCAATCGAGCTGGCGGCGCGCGTGGACAGTGCCATTCCGGACGGAGTAGTATTTGTGCCGTTTTGCTATGCAGAGGCATCGGCCAATGTACTCACGAATCCGGCCCTGGACCCAATGGGCAAGATACCCGAGTTCAAGTATTGTGCGGCGCGTGTAGAAAGAGCTGTGGCAGATTAGCCTCAGTTTATTCGCAGAATACTGAACTGAGAGCGGAATTCAACGATATCGAAAAAATGAATGACCTCCCCAACTATCCCATTTTTCAGGGAAGTCCTCACCAAGGAGTGCTTGTCATCAGGGAGGAACCTTTGCATATTAATGTAACACAAAAAAACGAAATGTCAAGTCGAATTGCAAAAAATTTGTATGTCATTACTCAATTTGAGTCCAGAAACAATTCGTATAGAGTCGAAAAACAGCAATAACTTCAATGGTATAACGAGCTGAATTGGACACTAATGTGTCAATTCTCTAGCCACTCTGATTCCGCTAATGTCGTATCTGCCCATGCTCGTGTTTAGTGCCAATCGAAATTCAGGGCGTACTTGAGTCGGAGAAATACTCCAGGTTTTTGACAATTTCTCTTTCGCAAACGCGATGTATTCTTGCATTTTTTCAAATTCAGCATTGACTTCATTCGAATATTTCCCATCTGGAAACTGAATCAAGTATCTGCCGAGTGAGAGTATCGTACCTTCTTCTTTCGTTTGAGCGTACGCCAAATCGTCATACAGGTCAACCAGAATGATGTTGGCTTCGTCGGCATGAATTTCATCAGAATAGCTAGCGAGATACCTTTGCATTGCTTCCATCGTTCCTTTCCTTCTTTGCTTCTGCAAAAGCGTTGTCGTCTTCAGTTATTCGTTGCTTGTCTGAAACAACTGTGGTGCCTGTCTGCGACTGTGTGAGTTGATATAGCATTGCTGGGCTATTTGTTTCACTAACCGGAACAGCCTCAAACGAATCCGATATGCGGACAACACCAAGATCTGGCACTGCCAGATGCAATGTATTTGAAACAGGTTCGGATTGGGTATCCAAAACCCAAGCGTTTTTTTGTTCCAGTTCCTTGATTGCACTTGGTTTGTAGGCCGCGTGAGTGGTTTCTTAGATTCAGCCATACGATCGAAGTTTGTTGACAAATCTGCCCTCAAGCAGCTTTTGGCCCCCCAACACAAGAAATTACAGCGTTTTGCAAACCTTGCACCATTCTGTCGAGTTGTGCTTCAACCTCCATTCTTTCACAAGTGTCATAATTTGGATGTGCTGAAGGAACCATGAAATAAATCAGAATCAGCAAATATTTTCGTAAAGTTGAACTAGTCATTATTGTCTCCTGCGCTATATTGTCAATTATATTCAACAGGCAGTTTAAACGTTACAGAGTAGTAGCAACTATGTCAAAAGATGTCTGCATACATTGTCGCTCTTAGTGGATTGGATTTGAAGAGGAGCTACTTCACTTTTGCTAGCTACTACCCAAGCATTTGAACTTTCTCGAAACCGAAGTGATTGCAACATGCCGAATTTTGTTTAGATGTTTTTACCCCATACTTTGCTCATTCTGTCTTGAATTTTCTGAGTGTAGATTTTGATTAATTCTTGGTTTCCTTCGATTATCTCAATTTCAGCTTCAACTCTTTTGACTTCGTTTAACTGGGAATCTATTGAGGGAACTGGTATTTTATAGGATTCAACAAAGGAACGGGGAAGTCTTCTTAAACCAGAAGTTCCCGTAAAGCTTAATACCCCAGTTTTTCTGAAATGATTAGTAGTTACATTGACATAAATCCACTTGGGAAGAACTCTATCTGATGAACGTAGCACAAAAAACTCTGATGATCCGAATCCTAGTCCATTTTTTAAATTGTATGGTATACCTGCCTTACCATTTTCAAAACATGGGGTGACTTTTGCTAATAAAACATCTTCGTCCTTGAAATAGGTATATCTCTGATAAACCTCTCCAATAGGTTTTGATTTGAATGTTTCAACACTCATTTTATACGTACTCATATCTTCCATTGGGATGAATGAGACCATAGTACTAGAATCAATTTTCTGTAGTTCTGATTTGTGAGGATTGATTTTAACCACTTTTCCCAATTCAACCATTTCCCAAGAGGGATCAATGTTGATGATAGGTCTGTAGTTCTCAACAACCTGTCTGCATCCATCAATAATCTTTTGATACCCCTCCAACTCTTCAACAATCTCTTGCTGAATTTCGATAGGAGGTAGAGGGATTTCAAACTCTAAAAGTTGGTTACGATTGATACTATCAAAGGTAGAACCATGTGAAGATTGGGTAAGTTTGTCTTTGGATGATTGCAACATGTAAAAAAGATACATTTGGTTGCAATCATCATTTGATTTTATGCCACACAACCCCCTACCAATAGCAATTTTTCTTTGGGTAATATTAACTGGTCCAACAGGCGCTCTAACAGACATAATTATGGAATTTTCATCTGCAACTTTTTTATATTGAGATGCCCATACTCCACTATGCTCAACATAAAGACTGGTAAAGTTTGTCTTACCTTGATGAAACTCCCGACCAACATCATTTTTGTTATAAAACTTACTATTTGGAGAATGCCCCATCGTAATTTCGCAAATATCGCCTACTGATATCATTGGAAAATCAGAAGTAAATGCTGAAATATGGGATAGATATTTCCCCTGTAAAAGACTGCAATCAGATGTTTCTAAAATACGTTCCTTTGTTATTAATCTATCTTTCTCTGCCAAATCTCCTGTCGAGAAATCAATGTATGATTTGACTACTTTTGGGAGGTCATTTTTTGAAATTGGGGTTCGTTGTGCTCCTAGACTGAATCCATCATTCTCGACCTTTGTAAAAAAAATATTCTCTGACTTTTGGTTCAGTTTCTTATTTAATATAAGAATTGAGGTTTTGACTGGCGTATAAGGTTGGAACACCCCTGCAGGAAGAGAAATCACCCCTACTAAACAGTTTTCAACCAGTTTTTTGCGAAGTGTTATATATGCTTTATCTGTTCGAGTCTTTATTCCCTCAGGAACAATGATGCCAGCTCTGCCTCTAGGTTTTAAATGCTCCATAATGTAGTCTACGAACAGAGCTTCTGCCCTCGGTGACTGAACACCAAATCTTGAATGAGGGGTAATTCCTCCCTTTGGTGAAAAGAATGGAGGATTTGCCAGAATTACATCAAAGTACTCATTCCATTTATCGTCAGACGAAAGCGTATCATATTCGTAGATTTTAGGACTTACAAACTGATGCAGGTACATGTTCACCAAAGAAATTCGTGTCATGTCCGGTGAAATGTCGTAACCGACTAGATTGTCGCCCAGTTTCTTTCGCTCCTCTGCTGTAAGCTTGTCTCCCAATTTCTTGCTGGTATTCTGCTTGAGTATGTGCTTGTAGGAAGAAATCAAAAATCCTGCTGTACCACACGAAGGGTCAAGAATGGTTTCGTTCTTTTTCGGATCGACAATCTCAACGATGAAATCAATGATATGCCGTGGGGTTCTAAACTGACCTGCATTACCCTGCGACCCCATGAATGAAAGAAGGTATTCAAATGCATCTCCCAGTTTTTCCGAGTGGGAGTATTGAAACTGATTGATTTCTTTCAAAAACATGTTGAGGGTGGAAGGATCATTGAATGGCAGGAACGAATTCTTAAATATCTCCCGAAACAGTGACGGTGCAGCTGGATTTGTATACATACTTTCAATTGCCTCGCTGTACAGTTTCACTCTATTGATGCCACTTAGTTTTGGATTGAATAGGTGGCGCCACGAGTACTTTTCAAAGTCCCCAACGAAAAAAGAAGGAACTCCGCCAAGCTCAATCGATTCCTGGTCCATGTCATACATAAACTTGTAGATCAGAGCGGTGGTAATTTGTTCCACTTGGCTCTCCGGGCCTGGTAGCTTGCCAACCAATATGTCTCTCAAGTTGTCAATTCTTCTTTTTGTTTCGCTATCCAGCATCTTCGAATATTTCCAAGTTTACATTCTGTTTGATATATTCGGGAATTTCTCTCCTCAATGCAGTAGTAAGGTTTTTGAAAGCACTTCCAGACGGATGGACATTCAGATCTGCAATCCTCCCGCTTTCAATGATGTCTCTGTATTCGCTGTCAGTTGAGTATGCATCGAACACCACCTTTGCATTGCTGTAGATCTCATCGTCAGGATTGAATTCTTTCTCAAATTTTTCGAATTCCTCTTCAAGGCACTCACGCTTTGGCTTTATTCGGTTGATATGTCCAAACGAATACAGAAGAAATTCCCGAACAGTGAGTTTTCTGTCCAGTTGCCAAGACTTACTCAGTTTGTCTAGGGTAACGTAATCTTCCGGCTTGTCCAATATATTATCATCCATATATTTCTCCGCACCATTGAAATCTAGTCTCTTTACCATGTCCTGAATATTTTGATCTTCAGTAACAAGCTGTTTGAATGATCGATACGGGTCCCTGTCAACTTTCATTCCTTCGTCTGGGATCAGAAATTCATTTATGGACTTAAGGGGGTCTGGATCATAGTTTATCGCCCCGTCCAAATCAATCGGAGTATCCGGACCATCCGGTTTTTCTGGTCGCATTGATGGAAGGTCCAGCACTTCGTCATAATTGAAATCCTTTTCAAAATATTCGTAGTTGCCGAAGAAGTCGAAGAGGATGAATTTGTCTTTTTCCGAGTTGACATGATCTGGAAATTCACTCCGATCTATCCAATCCTGTGCAAAGTCCTTCTTTCGAGTACCGCGTCCCTTCATCTGTATGAACTCACTACCCGAGTACACAGGGCGCATCATGCAGATGTTCAGAATATCGGTGCAGTCATACCCGGTTGTCATCATGCCAACTGTTACACAAACCCTTGTTTTTGAAGTTCTGTAGTTGAGATTTGCATTAGAGTAGCCATTCAAACTGCTGTTCCTGAAGTCAATTGTCATACGTTGCGCATTGTCGACATTGGAAGTGACTTGAACAGCAAAGTCTGAGTTGAATTTATTGGGCCAGACTTTGTTCGCAACCTCATTGAGAATTTGCGTGATATTTGCTGCGTGTTTCTGAGAAACGCAGAAGATCAGGGTTTTTCCAATCTCGTTTATGTACGGGTCCCGCTTTGCTCTCTTCAAGAATGCAAAGCAAAAACTCTTGTTTGTATTTTGCGAAAAAAACTTCTTTTCGAAGTGCTTTTTTGTGAAGGTTGCTTCAACATCGTTCCCATCCTCGTCCACACTTTGAAAGAGATAGCCATGGTCAGACAGAAGATCTGTGGAAATTTCGGTGCGTGCATCGATGACCCTAGGGTTAACGAGGTAGCCATCCTTTACGCCATCTTCAAGCGAATATCTGAAGGTAGGCTCACCGCTTTCGCACCCGAATGTGGTGTAGGTGTCCCGCATCAATCTATCTTCCAGTTGTCTAGGGTCGCTCTCCCCCAATTCATCAATATCAACTGCTTTCAGGAAGTCTTTTGGTGTGGCAGTCAAGCCAAGCTTGAATCCGATAAAGTATTCAAACACCTTTCTGCTTCTTGCGCCCAAGGAACGATGTGCTTCATCCGATATTACCAATCCAAATTGCTCTGGCTTGAAGATCTTTCTGTATCGGTTATCACTGATAAAGGACTGAGTGGTTGAAATCACAATTTCTGCCTTCATCCAGTCTGATTGGTTTTCTTTCCAAACCACGGTTTGATAGTCGTTCTTGAGTACTTCGTCGAATTCTTTCTTTGCCTGCGCCTCAAGTTCAAGTCGGTCGACAAGAAACAAAACTCTCTCTACATTATAGAGACGCAAAAACATCCTGATAATTGCGCAGGAAGTCAGCGTCTTTCCAGTTCCAGTCGCCATTTCCAGCAAAAACCTGTCCTTGCCGCTCTTTACGCCATCTTGAATCGCATGAACAGCGTCCAACTGATAATCGCGTAGCAAGCGCAATTTGTTCCTTTGGAGAAATTCACCTCTTTTTCGCTCATTCAAGTAGTCTGGGTCGTTTTGGAAGCCCGGGTTCTGAGTTTGTGCTATATAGTCCTCGCAGATCTCTTCTGAGTCTTCTCGATTGGGATTGAATTGGTTTTTGATCAATTCCAATCGGTCCAATGAGGGAAATTGGTCAATTGGTGTTGGGTTCCCCTGCTCAATATCCCAGAAATAGTGATTTACCCCATTGGAAAGAATCACAAATCGACAATTCAAAGCTGTAGCATATCCTCTGGCTTGCTCCTTACCTTCCAAGGGCGACAGCAAATCCTTCTTTGCCTCGATAACGCAAATCGGGAAATCCGCTGAATCCTTCAAGACGTAGTCTGCGACTCCAGCATCATTCGGTACTTCAGTATCGACATTTGGATTCGTTTTACCACCGGGCAGAATCCAGCCCGCTTCTTTCAAGAGATTGTTGATCGCAAATCGAGCGTTAGATTCTGACATGAGAGCTACGGATTAGTCAGTTTTTCTGGGAAATGAACGAACAAGTGTCTTGAAAGGTTTCCGCGATTATACTCATCGTGAGTTGTTGGGGAATTGCAAAGTTATTCATGGAGTAACGGATCTCTTGGGAATGTTTGAGGGGCAGACGGTGATTGATTATAGCGTACAGCAATGTAGAATTTTGCTTGAATGTTGGCGACCGAATCTTGAAGATGCCCGCGCTGGAGTGCTTGGATTGTTCATTTGCTCAATCATTCACCTGTGCGAATATTCCGGTAATAATCGGCATTTCTAACGCAATTTTCTTGGTTTTGGTCAAAAAACAGTGATTCCAAGGAAACACCTTGGAAGTTCACGGGAATTTTATCGGGAATTTCGTGGTTCTGACAAAATTCTAAACTACGACCCGAATTGGTCACCAACCGATAGCCCGGAATCCGAAACAAATTGACTGGCAGATGCCTTCTGGCCCGCCGCACGCACGCGTTGAACAGTAATTTCACCGCCCTGTGTAGCGACGCAAAAACCAGAATCACCAACTGCGGTAACCTGCCCATGCCCGCCCGAAGTTGAATTAGATTTTTGGCAGTCGTAAATCTGAACGGTTTCCCCTTTATACGTTGTCCATGCGCCCGGCTGAGGATTCGCACCGCGAATCAAATTGTAGACACAATCCACTGATTGCGTCCAGTCAATTTCGACTTGGTTCTTGCCACACCAGCTTTCATAGCTGCCAGCATTCGGGTCTTGGGGTATTTTCGGTGCAGTCCCGCTTTTAACCATATCCAGTGCCTCGATCATTGCATCCACCCCCATTGGAAACAACTTTTTGAAATACAGGCTTCCAAGTGTATCGTCCGGAAGGATATCCACTTCCTTTTGCAATAGAATGGGGCCGGTATCCAGTCCGTCGTCCGGCCAGAAAATACTCAGTCCTGTTTTCGTTTTTCCCTGAATGATCGGCCAGTTGATCGAACTGGGTCCTTTATGGTCAGGAAGCAGAGAGGGGTGGTACTGAATCGTGCCTTCGCGCGGTATGTTCAGCACCGATGATGGTACGAGCAACGTCACATAAGCCATAATGCACAAATCTGCATCATGGCTTTCCATTTCCTTGGCGACTTCGGGAGTCTTGTAGGACTTCGGTTGGTACAGCGGCAGTTCTGCATCGATTGCTGCCTGCTTGAGCGGGTCAATGTACGACCCTTTGTCTGGTGCGCAATAGACTGCAACAATATTTTCTTCTCTCTCGAGAAGACGTTCCAGAACAGTTTTTCCGAAAGCCTGCTGACCATGAACGATTAATCTCACAACAATCTACACCGCGCCTTTCGTACGGAACTCATCCACTTCTTTCTGACTGTATCCCAACATATCGATCAAAATCTCGTCTGTATGCTCACCAAGCAAAGGCGAACGCTTTACCTCTGATTTAGAATCAGACAGTTTGATGGGATTTCCAACGGATCTGTATTTTCCGCGAGTGGGATGGTCCACTTCAACGACAGTCCCGGTAGCTAGCAATGATTCTTCGTCTACCAGTTCTTCCATTGACATGATCGGTCCGCAGGGTACATTGACCTTGTTCAGAGTATCCATCACTTCCATTTTGGTTTTC
Organism: Arenicellales bacterium; assembly: GCA_965200765.1. Lineage (GTDB taxonomy): Bacteria > Pseudomonadota > Gammaproteobacteria > Arenicellales > JAJDZL01. Next base: position 2,401,471 of record OZ241380.1, on the reverse strand, counting down.
GTCATGGTCCATTCCTCAATCATGGCAAAGCATTGGTCCAGTTTTGGCAGGCGAACTTCCGGAGTAGCCCATTCAGGGTCCTCAATCAGATCCTCCCGTCCGATGGCTCTCATCAAATGTGCCCATCCCGGCGGTTGGATGATGATATAGATAAAATCATTTGGGCCTCCGGGTGCAGTACGAACAGCCCAACCGGGTTGACCGCCACCGGACGCGTTGCCGGAACGCGGCACGGCGGAACCAAAGGTACCGTTGGGATATTGCGGGTACTCTGTCAATGGGCCATGCGCGAGTCGTTGCTGATCTCGCATTTTTACTCGGCACAGGTTCAACACCCCGTCCTGCATGGCACAAACCACTCGCTGTCCGCGTCCGGTTTGTCGACGTTGCATTAGTGCCGCAATAATACCCAAAGCCATGTGGAGTCCGGTTCCCGAATCACCGACCTGAGCACCAGTAGCAGTGGGCACCCCGTCGTCGAAGCCAGTCGTGCTTGCAGCACCTCCGGTGCATTGCGCTACATTCTCATACACCTTGCAATTCTCGAATGGACCGGGCCCGAAGCCTTTCACCGAAGCATAAATCATGCGCGGATTCAACTCTTGAATTCGTTCCCAGGTAAAACCCATTCGGTCCAATGCACCGGGAGCAAAGTTCTCGGCCAGTACATCGCAGGATTGAATCAGCCGCTCAAAAATTTTCTTGCCGTCTTCACTCTTGGTATTCAAGGTTAGCGAGCGCTTGTTGTGGTTGAGCATGGTGAAATACAAGCTGTCGACATCAGGAATGTCGCGAAGTTGACCTCGGGTAATATCACCCGTACCGGGCCGTTCCACCTTGATCACGTCAGCGCCGAACCACGCCAGTAACTGTGTACTGGTTGGACCTGACTGAACGTGAGACATGTCCAGAATTCGAACACCATCTAGTGCTTTACTCATAGTCGTTTCACAGATTCGTTGAGAAATTAAAATACCGAATTGGTTATTTGTACATGGTCTGGGCTTTCGTGCCTGGTGCATATTCATTCGGGTCGACCCAAATGTTTACCACGGCAGACAAGCCACGATTTTTGACTTCTTCCCTGGCGCGTCGCAATGCAGGACCGATTTCGGCCGGATCCCGAACTTCCTCGCCGTAGCCGCCAAGCATCTCGGCAAATTTCGAAAACTCAACATCGCCCAGCAAGTTGCCGATATCACCTCGTTCGGGTCCATACTTTGCAATTTGTCCGTAGCGAATTTGATTCATTGCACTGTTGTTTCCAATAACTGCCAAGTATGGCGCACCGAAGCGATTCGCGGTTTCCATGTCAAAGGCAGTCATGCCGAATGTTCCGTCGCCGTAGTAGCAAAGTACTTCCTTGTCGGGATGCGCCAATTTGGAGGCCATTGCAAATGAAGTGCCGACACCGAGAGTACCTAGAGGTCCGGGGTCCATCCAATGACCCGGAGTCCGCGGTTGTACGGCTTGGGCACTGATCGTTACTACATCGCCACCGTCGCCGATGTAAATGGTGTCTTCAGTCAGAAATTCGTTGATTTCCCAGGCCACGCGATAAGGATGAATCGGTGATCTGTCAGAATGAAACAAAGGCATGAGTTTCTTGGTTCGCTCAACTTCTTGCTCGCGCAGCTCATTCAGCCATTGCTCGCGTTCATTTGTCTTGGCACCGGTCTTGTTTCCGGCCGCATCGATGACTCCCCGGAGAATCATGCCCGGGTCACCAGATAATCCCAATGAAATATCGCGATTCTTTCCGACTGTTCGGTAGTCCATATCCATTTGCACGACAGTAGCTTCGGAACTCAGTCTACGTCCGTATCCCATTCGAAAATCAAAGGGTGTACCGACAATGATGATCAAGTCAGCCTTGTCGAATGCCATTCGACGTGTTCTGTGAAAGTGATTCGGGTCGCCAGGCGGTAACGTACCGCGCGCAGAGCCGTTGAAATAAGCCGGCAAATTAAATGTGCGAATAAACTTGATAGCATCATCTGTTGCCTGTGCTGTCCAGACTTGGGTGCCAAGAAGCACGCAGGGACGTTTTGCAGTTGCCAGAAGTTCTGCGAGTTTTTCAATATCGCGTGGATCACCCATGGATTTGGATGAAGCCCGGTATGCACCCGAAGCAGGGATACGTGCTTTTTCAAGTTCAACTTCTGCATCCAGAACATCACGGGGAATTTCCAGATAACTTGGCCCCGGTGCGCCGTTGTGACATTCGCGAAAGGCCATTGAAACCATGTCTGCGATTCGTTCAGTACTTCGTACGCCAGCAGCAAACTTCGTGATTGGAGTCATCAAATCGACATGCGGCAAGTCCTGGAGCGAACCCATTTTGTGCTGGGTCAAAGCGCCTTGCCCGCCGATATGCAGAATCGGGCTTTCCGCACGAAACGCATTGGCAATGCCGGTTACTGCGTTGGTACACCCAGGACCAGCGGTGGTAACCACGCATCCGGTCTTTTGAGTTTGCCGGGCATAGCCGTCGGCAGCGTGTGCGGCAACTTGTTCGTGACGAACATCAATAATCCGAATTCCTTCGTCTACGCAACCGTCGTAGATGTCAATGATGTGTCCGCCACACAGTGTGAATATCGTATCAACACCTTCGTTCTTCAGGGCTTTGGCCACGAGATGCCCGCCTGAAATCATACTTTTCTCTGTCGCGGTTTGCACGGAATCCATGTCCGCGTCAGTATTGGGTCTCAACATTGCTACATTTGACATTTTCAGTCTCCCGAACAGTGTTCGATTTACTTCCAGTTTGACTCAGTCCAGTTTGGAGTGAGTTCATACAATCAGCAATTGTATACTGTATACAATATCAGATTTTTACAACATTTCAAATTTTTTTTCACGCTAGAGTTACTTCCTATCGGAAACATCCATGGTTCCTTTATCACACCAACTGCATGGAAACTTTTGCTGACGAGAATTTTCACGGCAAAGAATTTGAAGGCGAGTTTCGGACGTGGCGGTACCTGCCGCGGTCAGCAAGGTTCTCCGCATCATCTCCCGACACACATGGGTTTCGGATACGCTGGCCGCCTCTACGCGGAAATCAAACTGCAATTCGGTCTATGAGAAGCTGATAACCTAAACGCACGAAGCCAGGGAATTCCAGTGGGTCATAAGATACTCTCAAATTGACAACCTCCTGCGAAGTACCGTTGCCCGGAGACAATGAATCCACCAATTTACACGGCATATCCACATTCAATCTCGCTTGACGTAATTCTCAAATCCCGAGAAATTTGACATGTCCTAATTCTGCCATTGGCGAACCTTGAATACCTGTTCCGTAAGCCTTGACATGATGCGCACAGGTCAAAAAAATTTGACTTTTGGAAATGTCAGGCGTAATATTTCAGGTGTTTCTGGTAACAAATTTTCCCGGCGAAGAGTTGCCATGCTGAAAGGAACCAGAGCCAGGCGCACCTTGGTCACCCGTTGGTTGCTTTCCAAACTGGAGAATAAGGTGAGTTGAGCCAATGTGTTACGACTTGTTCTCCTCCGAGACGGATACAAGTTCGGCAGACTGACAAGTGTATTGTTCAGATTTGCTTGATTGAAGAGGAGTTTTGATTCAGCGACAAACGGAGAGTATGAAAATGAAGAGCTTTTTGGCAAGGTTCAAGCGCAAAGAATTGGACCGTGAACCCAAGAGAAAGAGGAACAAAAGCGAAACCAAGCTTGTTATTGAAGAATTTGCCGAATTGCATATGCACCCGGACGCAATGGAGCCTTATGAGCCAATTTCCGGACATATGGGACAAATTGCAGACAGCTATAACATGAGCAAATATTTTGACAGGGCGTTTGGTATTGAGGACGAAAAATATCGGTAGTATCCAATGGACTCCAAAGAGGCAATATCATTAGAGAAATCTGACGAAAATTATTGGTTATGACGGTCCATCCAACACGCATATTCCCTTGCTTTTCTATCTTTCTCGTTTGACGGTTTGTAGAGACGTTCCTTGTTGGTGTATGCATTTTCTTTCAATTTGATGTCATGTATTTCAACTTTGCGTTCAAATTCGGTTACTTTGCAAATGATACGATCTTCGGTAGCTGGGCCATGCATTAACCGGACTCTCCAAAAAACCTGTAAACGGGGTTGTTCCAGTTTCTTGATCACCTTGCCTCGCTGAACATTTGATTCATATTCCAATTCTTGGATTAGACTGCGAAGATCCTTTCTCTGCTTGTGCTTGAGTCCAAGCCCCGCAATCAAATCTTGGAACACGCGCCGCATAACGATTTCCCACCGCGGTACTTTTGGCATGAATTCACGCAGACATCAGTAAGTCCAGACCTTCTTCTTCAGTTATGAACAACTCCGGATGCGTACAGGAATCCACGCCATCGACGCTTTCTTCAGCGACAATAGTGCAGAACTGATCATCCAGCTCATCCTCAATCGCCTGATCTTTGGGAGACAAAGAATCGTACCACTCGTCATAGTACAATCCTTCTTCTTTGGCCTTGAAATAGGAATTTCTCAAACGATTCCAATCCTGTTCGGTTATGTTCATGCGATTCCTCCAAGTTGCAAATTTCGACTTTGTGTTAAACATAAGTGGTGAAGTGTAACAAATTCAACTGAATATTTGAGTTTGTTTTGCAATTTATTGCAAGAGCTGGCAAGTATGACCAAAAGGCGTTGTCATGGATGAAGTGAAGGTTGTCACTCCAGCAATTCGTTCAGCTTCTCCAGATCTGACCGGTCAAGCATTCCGGCAACGCTTTCAAGCCGGATAACACTGACAAAATAATCGTACCGCGCCCTTTGAAAATCCCGAGTTGCTGCAAACAAGTCTCTTTGGGCATCCAGTACATCCGTCGTCGTTTGTATGCCAACATTGAACCCTTCTTCTTTCGCATACAACGCACTTTCGCTGGCGCGCACTGCAGATTGCAGAGCTTGCACCTGACTGACATCGCGAATCACATTCAAATACGCAGTAGATACATCGCTTGATACTCTGTACTCCAATGCATTCAAGGCTTCTTGCTGTGCCCGATGATTCAAAGCTGCTTGTTTGACTCGCTTGTTGACCACATTACCCTGATAAAGTGGAATGTTCAATGTAACCGAGACTCGTGAATCGCTGCCACCGCTTTTTGAACCGGCCAGAAATGTTTCAACTGAAGCTGACAAGTCAACTGAGGGTGAGCCTCTCGCTTCTTCCAGTGCGACGTTCAGTTCAGCAATTCTTACATTTTTTCGTTGCTGGTCAACTTCGAGATTGTTTTCCCGGGCCGTATCCTTCCACCAGTCAATATCCTCCGGATTTGGATTTTGGGCAACAGTGTCCTCGGAAAGTCCATTCAATTCCAGATTGTCCACGCCCGTAATTTCGCCCAGAGAATATTTGGCAGATTGAATCGCGCTTTCTGCCTGAATCATACTGGCCAAGGCAATACTATGCCGCGCCTGTGCATCGAACAACTCGGTTCGGGTACCCAGACCGACTTTCAAACGCTCGGTAGCCAGATGCAGATGTTTTTCAATCGCAGTTACTTCGCTCTGGGCAGTTCGCAGATTATCCTCGGCCGACAAGACACCAAAATATCGTTCGACCACCTTGAGTAGCAACGCCTGCTCGGCTGACACGAAACGTAACTGGTCCAGTTCAGCTTGGTTGATCGCCGACTCCAACCCGGCATCCAGTACCGGACTCCACAAGGGTTGCTGAACGGTCAAACTCACGGAACCGGTATTGCGGTCGTCCGGCCGCTCCAGATATTGTCGAGTGTAACCGGTTCGAGCCGATATTGTTGGATAGATACTGGATCGCGTAATTTCAGGAGTCAATTCGCCGGACGCGGCCTGCAATTTGGCAGATTTCAGGTTGGCATCATAAGAAAGTGCGAGATCAAGTACATCAAGCAGATTGGCACTGTGCGCCGCCGGGCTGGCCAGTATTGCTCCGAATACAAACGCAATGCAAAACTTGCGTATACGAATCGACTGCCGGGTTGATTTCAGCAACACGCAGAATGGTCTGACGATCCGGTTTGATCGATCAAAAAACAAAGGTATTCTTCTGCGGAATGTTGTCCAGCGCCGGGAGATGCGTTTCAAACAGCGAAAAGGTTTGCCATGAAGTTTTACCGAGTCGCTCGATCAAAATGGCACTCATCATCGGTTCTGTTCCAATGACTGCGGCCAGGCGACCGCCAACAGATAGCATTTCTTTGTAAGTATCGGGAAGTTCCGGCAACGAGCCGGAGATCCAGATGCAATCCGGTTCAAAATCTGTTTCCCAACCTTGAGCACCGTCGCCTTGCACTACCTCTACGTTCATCACTTGATTTTCACTGAGATTCTTGCGCGCCGATGTAGCAAGATTCTCGCGCAACTCTACAGTATGTACATGCTTGGCGAGTTGTGCCAGCAAAGCCGCGGTGAATCCGGTACCAGTCCCGATCTCCAGTGCAAGTTCATGGTTTTTCGGTGCAAGTGCCTGTAGCATGCGCGCTTCCAGCTTGGGTTGCATCATCACCTGATTGTCACCGATGGGAATATTCATGTCCGCATAGGCAAGTCGCTTGAATTGCGGCGGCACAAATTTCTCGCGCGGTGCTTCCTGCATGATTTCCAGCACCGTTTCATCCAGCACATTCCATGGGCGAATCTGCTGCTCTACCATATTGACTTTGGCAACTTCCATACTCTCTTGTCTGTTGCAGGATGCGAAGTTCGACAGAAAATTTAGTGATTCATCGAATACGACCAATTCTGTCGTATTTAACTAGTGTATTCGATGCGAACGAATAGTATACTCTCCATTTTCAATGTCGTCGAAAAGTTCCGGAATCGCAGGATGCTCCACGGGCCCATTGACTCCGTCATCCAGCAGATTCTGTTCGGAAACATACGCGATATAACTCGTTTTGTCATTTTCTGCGAGAAGATGATAAAACGGTTGGTCCTTCTTGGGTCTGATGTCTTCTGGTATTGACTCGTACCATTCATCCGTGTTGTTGAATTCCGGGTCCACATCAAAGACAACACCACGAAAAGGATAAATCCGGTGCCGTACTATTTGTCCGATTTTGAATTTTGTGGTTCTCAATGCTGATTCTCGATTCAATTGACTGTATGGACACTAATGGGTGCCAGCCTTGAAGTTTTCAAGTGTACTTGATTTTAGCTTGTAATTTGCAGTTGATATTGTACCTGCTTGTCAGTTCCTGAATAACACGATGTATACTTTAACAAAGGAGAATGAAACGAAATGACGGATATTACAAATATTCTGAGTGGCCTGAACGACCGGCAACGCGAAGCCGTCACCGCGCCGCCCGGACCCTTGCTCGTACTCGCCGGTGCCGGCACTGGCAAAACCAGCGTACTGACCCGGCGAATTGCATGGCTGGTGCATGCAGAAAATACCATGCCATTCCGTGTTATGGCTGTGACTTTTACCAACAAGGCGGCCCGGGAAATGCGATTCCGCATCGAAGATCTGCTTGGCTATGGAGTTGAACGGTTGTACATCGGCACCTTTCATGGACTTTCGCACCGCTTCCTGCGATATCACTGGCAAGAAGCCGGTTTGGTGGAAAAATTTGAAATCATTGATACGCAGGACCAGTTGCGAACCATCAAGGATTTGATGAAATCAATGAAAGTCAGTCCCGACGAAATTGATTCGAAATATGTGCAGTACCGAATCAACTATTGGAAAGACCTGAAGGTGCGCGCGTCAAGTGTACAGGTCAATTCCCGAACGGACGAGTTTACCGTTGAAATATACCGGCAGTACGAGATGACGTGCCAGAAGCGGGGGTTGGTGGATTTTTCCGAGTTGTTGCTCAGAACCGTGGAACTGCTGAAGAACAATCAGGTAGTTCGCGAGCAGTATCAGGAACGGTTTCAGCATGTTTTGGTTGACGAGTTTCAGGATATCAATGCAATCCAGCACGATTGGCTTCGATTGTTTACCGGCCCGCATGAAAACATAACTGCAGTCGGCGATGAAGACCAGTCGATCTATGGATGGCGAGGCGCACATGCTGACAACATGAAGCTGTTTCAGAAAGAATATTCCGGAACACGCCTGATTCGTCTGGAGCAGAACTATAGATCGACAGAGGTCATTCTGAAGGCAGCGAATTCCCTGATTGAAAACAACTCAAATCGAATTGGCAAGACGTTGAGGACTGATCAGGGTATCGGCCACCAGATCAGGATGATTCGGTCTTATGATGATTCGAGAGAAGCGGAGGATGTTGCAAAATCAGTAGTTCAGTGCGCCGAAAACGGATTCAGGCATTCGGACATTGCTATATTGTTTCGCACGAATGCACAGTCCCGTGTGATTGAACAAGTATTTGGCAAACACCGCATTCCGTTTTTCGTTTATGGCGGGTTGCGGTTCTACGCTCGCTCGGAAATCAAGGATGTGCTCGCCTATCTCAGATTGATTGTGGACCGGCACTCCAACCAGGCATTTTCCCGGGTCATCAATATGCCGCCGCGCGGAATTGGACAGAAGACCCAGGAAGACATTGTTGCGGTCGCTGAACAAAACAGCGTGTCCTACTGGAACGCAGCGACAAAGTTGGCAAATGAACGAGCATCCAGGCCAGTCAAGGCTTTTGTCGAACTGATTGAAAAACTGGACAAAGAGACCACAACCGCGAGTCTTTCAAAGACCATCGAGTACATCATTGAGCAATCCGGATTACGCGCATATCTGAAAAAGAATCCTTCGGAAACAAATATAAGTCGCTTGGAGAATCTGGATGAAATGATCAATGCCGGAAAAGACTATGCAGACAATGTTCAATTGGAAAGAGATGAAAATGAAGTTCTCAACTATCTGGACGCGGTGACACTGGATGCCGGCGATCGTCATGGAGATTCAGCAACACATGCAGTGCAGTTGATGACTTTGCACTCTGCAAAAGGACTGGAATTTCCGGTTGTGTTCATGGTCGGCATGAATGAAAATCTGATGCCGCATTTCAATTCCCGCGAAAAGAAAGAACAACTGGAAGAGGAAAGACGCTTGATGTATGTCGGAATGACGCGAACCATCCAGCAACTTTATCTGGTGTATACGACATTCCGTTTTGTAAAGGGAACTCCAATGCCTGTCAAGCCATCAAGATTTTTGTCTGAAATCCCGTCGGAATACCGAATCCAGGACGGATTCGAAAGTGAGGAACTGTTGCAAACAGCAGAGCAGTCTGACCAGTCGGAACAAATTCGTGCTGGCCGGAGAGTGTCTCATTCTACGTTCGGCAACGGTACTGTAACCTACGTTGATTTGCAGGGCAAACATTCCACGGCAGAAGTGTATTTTGACACTGTGGGGAGAAAACTGCTTCTGCTTGAAAAAGCGAATTTGCAACTCGTTTAGAGAATTCACCCAAATTTATAATCCCGGTATTTGAAGGTGTGAAATGGAGTTAAAGAATAACAACACAGATACAGTCGGCTTCGTTCAAATGGCCGACGGGACTCGAGAAGATTATCTCTTGCTGGAGAATTTGGAGAAGGGCCATGTCGATACAACACCTGATCGGATCCTGGAGCATTTGCGTTCGATGGAACATAGCATGGCCGGCTACAAGGTTTCGCGGCTGGAGCATTCGTTGCAATGCGCGACCCGCGCATGGCGCGACGGTGCCGATGAAGAAACAATCGTTGCGGCCTTGCTTCACGATATTGGCGACATGTTGGCACCCATGAATCACGGCGAGTTTGCAGCAGCGATTTTGCGTCCGTACGTGTCAGAAAAGACCTATTGGATTGTCAAGCATCACGGCGTATTTCAGGGCTACTACTTTTTTCATCATTTGGGCGGCAACCGCGATCTTCGCGACAAATTCAGGGATAGTCCGTATTATCAGGATTGCGTGAATTTCTGTGAGAAGTGGGACCAAAACGCCTTCGATCCCGATTATGACAGCAAGCCGCTGGAGTTTTTTGAGCCGATAGTGCGGCGAATTTTTGCTCGCCAACCATTTGATTTGAATGCTGAAGTTGCTGAGCGAGCTTGATGCTTGCACCCGACACGGTATTCGTGAATTTTGAATCCAATCCGGCAACCAGCACTATATAATTTCTTTACTTACAGCAAATGCACAAATCAAACGCCTACAGTTAGCAAGGAAATCAATGAGCACACCTTTCAATGACCGCGACGGTGTTATCTGGTTCGATGGAGAGCTGGTACCATGGCGAGAAGCCAACGTCCACATTCTCACTCATTCTCTTCACTATGGAGTTGGTGTCTTCGAAGGGGTGCGCGCATACAAGACCGAAAAGGGCACCGCAATTTTTCGTCTTGCGGACCACACCAATCGTTTCTACATGTCCGCCCATATACTGGGAATGGATGTTGAATACGATCAGGATACGATCAATGAAGCGCAGTGCACGGTTGTTCGCGAAAATGGATTGGAAAGTGCCTACATTCGCCCGATTTTGTATTACGGTTCCGAAGGCATGGGCCTGCGCGCGGACCAACTGAGTACTCATGTAGCAATCGCCTCCTGGGAGTGGGGTGCCTATCTGGGAGACGAAGGACTGGAAAAGGGCATTCGCGTCAAGACTTCATCATTTTCCAGGCTGCATGTGAATGTATCCATGTGCCGTGCAAAAGCTTGCGGCCATTACGTAAATTCCATACTGGCACTTCGGGAAGCCATTGAAAACGGTGCCGATGAAGCATTGTTGCTGGATACCGAAGGGTATGTAATGGAAGGGTCGGGCGAAAATGTGTTCATAGTCAGAGACGGGGTGGTGAGTACGCCAGATCTCACTTCGGCACTGGAAGGCATAACTCGAAAAACAACCATTCAGTTGCTTGATGAGCTCGGGATTCCTTTTCAGGAAAAGCGGATTACTCGTGATGAAGTCTACGTCGCTGACGAAGCATTCTTTACCGGAACGGCAGCTGAAGTAACACCGATTCGGGAATTGGATAGTCGTAAAATCGGTTCCGGAACGTGTGGACCGGTTACCAAACAGTTACAGACCATGTATTTCGATGTTGTGCAGGGACGAAGCGAAAAGCACGAGAATTGGTTAACTTACGTTTAGGAAGATTTGGCCATGGCAGTAGATTACAAACCCGTAGATGGCGATACTCCCAATTTGGAGTCAATCATAACCGTAACGGAAGACGATCTTCCGCTTCATTGTCCACTGGAGCGCATGCGTCTTTGGGATTCTCATCCGCGCGTATACCTTCCAATTGAAAACACAGGTGAAGAGGCTTGTCCATATTGCGGTACGAAGTTTCGACTGCAACGAGAGTCGGAAGGGTAACCAAAACTCGGAATTTACTACGATAGGTATACGATATGGAGCTGGCATCAGTAATACTCACTGAAATGCAGTTGTGGTACTGGCAGGAGAATCTGGATTACTGGATTTTCGTAGCAGCCATGTTTTTTCTCTTGTTTGAAGGTATTCGCTACGCGGTGAAACGCAAGCTGAAATTCAATATGGTCGCCGATGGCTTTGCCAATTTCTGTACCTTGGCCGCCTCAACCTGGATTAATATTCTGCTTGGCACCTTCTACGTCGTATCGTTTTACTTTGTCTATGAATACGTTGCTCTGTGGTACATTCCGAGCACAATCTGGTCTTTGGCGCTTTGTATTCTATTGGCAGATTTTGTATATTATTGGGAGCATCGCTTCTCACACCGGGTGGGTTTTGCCTGGGGTACGCATTCGGTGCATCACAGCTCCCCTTACTTCAATATTTCTGTAGCCTATCGATTTGGCCCGCTTGACGGAGTCATTGCACTGTTCTTTCATCTGCCCTTGGCTATACTCGGATTCAATCCTTTTGTCATTTTTCTGTCGCAAGCGATCGTGCTTGTTTATCAAACTTACCTGCACACCGAAACGATTGGCAAGTTTCCAAAACCAATAGAGATGATTTTCAATACTCCATCCCATCATCGAGTGCATCATGGCAGAAATCCGCAATATATTGATAAAAACTATGCTGGAATGTTTATTGTCTGGGACAAGTGGTTCAAAACATTTGCCGAAGAGCAAGAGCAGGTTGACTACGGAATCACCCGACCTATCAATTCAGTCAATCCGCTGATTGTATTCTTCCACGGTTACACCAGACTGTTCATCCGAATGCGCGAGGCAAAAGGAATAAAGAATACGTTCGCTACATTGTTTAGCCCGCCCTGAAATCAACTTGGCTGTGCCCCGCTTCAGATCTTGATCCAATAGTTCGAGGCGGACATTTGCCGGTGAAATTCGCAGTATTTTGTATGGGCATCGATCTAGTCGGAAAGCGGCTTTCTGTTCGATTATTCGAAAAAGATCCATCGCTCTGGAGCGAACAGAATTTCACTGACTCGGATAATTCCGAATTTGCTGGATGGACTGATTCTTGTGAACGGGCCCTGTCGGTTCTGCGTCAACCTGAAATTGTCAACCACAATCGCAAAATCAGGAGGAAATTCAAGACGATCGTGGTTGTCGGAATCGGCGGTGCGAATCAGGCGCTGGAAGCATACGGTGCCATGCCCAATCTTCATGATTTGCAACACTTTCAAATTTTGAACTCCACGCATCCTGACTCGGTCAGGAGAATCATCAAGCTCGCCAAATCCCGTACGGTTCATTTCATGGTTGCCAGCAAGTCAGGCGGGACAACTGAAACGTTTGACTTGGCGCGTACGATTCATACCAGGGCAAACTTGAATCCGGCATCCGAGTATTTTTCCGTAGTTACCAGTTCTGCATCCAGTCCACTGAAACGATGGGCACAGCAAAATGAAATCAGGGTGATAGAAGCAGACCCGATCGTGCCGGGGCGGTTTTCGGCACTAAGCATACTGAATCTGGCAAGCGGAATGATGATAGGGGTTCAATTGGAATCTGTGTATCAAGCATACCAGGACTACTTGAAGTCTGTTCACGATAAGGACGGCAAGTATGATTCCTATATTTGTGAATTGGCAACCGTACTGGCGAAACATTGCAAAAGCAAGTGTAGTCAACTTGTTTTGTCAGTTTCCCGACGTCACTCTCCACTCGCTCGTTGGTTGGAACAACTCATCGCAGAAAGTCTCGGCAAAGAAAATTTGGGCGTTTTGCCAGTGATTCAGGCAAACAACTCTGAATCAGACATATTATCGGTATCGGTCGGCGAGTGCAATGCAAAAACGGCCGAGATGTACTCACTGAGGCTTGGCAGTACAGAAGAATTGGTGCGTTTATTCCTGGATTGGCAAACAATTGTGACCTTGGCCGCTAGGCAACTGGGTATAAATCCGGTCGATCAGCCAGATGTTGAAAACTCGAAACGAAGTGCCGTAGAGCGACTGGAAAATTTCTCGGAATCCGAGTTCGTTGCTTTGCAAAACAATTTCATTCTGGTGAATGGAGACAGTCAGCAAGCCAGTGCCTTGAGCAATTCCCTCAAATCGCTTGTTCATTTTGGAAAGAAGTTCGGGTACATTTCGATTTTGGCATACATTGATCCAACTCCGGAAAACGAGGAACTGCTGAATATCTTTGTCGCTAAAGCTCAGTCCAAAACAAGTGCACCGGTGGTTTACCACTATGGACCGCAGTATTTGCACTCAACAGGTCAGTTTCACAAGGGCGGACCTGCTGGAGGACGTTTCCTGATTATTCTGGATACACCTGACGATGTAATGGTCGCCGGCAAACCTTATGGCTTTCACCAATCAATGATGGTGCAGGCAGCTACCGATATCGAGGTACTCCGACACCGGAGCAATCAGGTCCACGCAGTAAAACTGACTGGCAACACAGCAACCGGTCTCAAGCGGTTGGTTGAATTGCTTGATTGATCAACAGTTGTTTAATTCAACCCTTGCAGGTAAGTCGCCAAGTCTTCGATTTGTTGCTGAGTCAGGCGAAATGCAATCGGATTCATTTCTTCACTGACCCAACGTCCATCCTTGAGTTCCTGCAGTGACCGAATGATGTAACCCCGATACTGCCCGGCAATACGCGGATACCGAATTGGAATGCCTTGTCCCGCCGGACCATGGCATGACATGCAGGCCGGTATGGAGTATTGCTCCTGACCGATTCTGTAGATTTCCCTGCCACGCATCGCGGCGGGCAAGTCTTCTTCGGCAATACTTTCCTGGGTGGATTCAAACTGTGAATAGTAGGCATCAAAGTCTGCCATGTCTTCTTCAGTCAATGTCTTGACAAGTGCATTCATGGTTGGACCTTCCCGGTCTCCGTTTTGAAACTTCCTGAGTTGCGTCGCGACATAACCCGGCACTTGCCCCGCGATTTTTGGGAACTGCGGATTAATGCTATTGCCGTCCTGTCCGTGGCAAGCAACGCACAGGGCGGATTTGGCCTTGCCTGCCTCCGCATCGCCAGCGGCATAAGCATTGGATGCGATGCCAAGGGTCGCAACAAGGATACACAGTATTCGAGACATTGAAACGCCTATTGATTGCATGACAGAATTTTACCTTGCTGAATTGAAATCGGGTATTTTACAAACTTCAAAGGTTTGCAAATAATACATCATTGAACGAAAATTTTGGAACAGAATTTGAAATGAGCAAAATCAACAGCCTCAACAGTGCAAGATTTGAACTGGCAGCACACAGAATTTATCAGCTTCTGCCTGACTCGGGGGCCGAAGTTGCATTCGCGGGACGCTCGAACAGCGGCAAGTCCAGTGCGCTCAATGCGCTCACCAATCACACTCGTCTTGCAAGAACAAGCAAAGTGCCCGGGCGTACCCAGCAAATTGTATTTTTTTCAATTACTCCCGAAGTCCGGTTAGTCGATCTGCCGGGTTACGGATATGCAAAAGTCCCGGAGAAATTGAAAATTCACTGGTCCAAAACCATTGAAGAGTATTTGACTACCCGAAACAGCCTTCGCGGACTCATTCAAACGATGGACATTCGGCATCCGCTCCGACCCCAAGATGTACAGTTGCTTGAATGGTGCAACCATTCGGGCTTGCGGGTTCGGTTGCTTTTGACAAAGGCGGACAAACTTGGCAGTTCTCGCATGCGCGTAGCGGTTGAAGCAGTACAAAAGTCGTTGGCCGACCAGCCGTTGATTTCTGTGCAACCATTTTCGAGTACCAAGGGAATTGGCGTTGTTGAAGCCCGACAATGCGTATTGCAATGGCTCAACGAAGACGAAAATGCAGACTAATCGTGAGCAGTTGCCCAGTTGGTTCCAACGCCTGAGTCAACAATCAGCGGCACACTCAGAGTTGCTATTTTTTCCATGATTTCCGAAATCTTGTGGCGAACCGGCTCAACGTCAGATTCTGAAACTTCAAAAACCAGTTCGTCATGAACTTGCATGATCATTCGAACCGGTCGACCCGATTCCATGATCCATTGATCCACTTCAATCATTGCGAGCTTGATTATGTCTGCTGCAGAACCCTGCAGTGGTGCATTGATGGCAGTCCGTTCCGCATGCTGGCGACGAGAGAAATTCTTGTCTTTAATGCCCTGTACATGGAATCGCCTGCCGAAAATGGTTTCAACGAACTGGTCGTTTCCTGCCTTTTCCCGTGTTGTTTCCATATATTCTTTCACTTTCGGATATTTTTGAAAGTACTGGTCAATATAGTCCCTTGCCAAAGACTGTTCAATTTGCAGTTGTCGACCGAGTCCGAATGCTGACATGCCATAGATCAATCCAAAATTGATACCCTTCGCGTTGCGGCGCTGATCGGCAGTGACACTTTCTTCATCAACACCAAAAACCTCGGCCGCTGTACTTCGGTGAACATCACCGCCGCGGTTGAAAGCCTCTAGCAATCCCTCATCGCTTGACAAGTGTGCCATCAATCTCAGTTCAATCTGGGAGTAGTCAATGGACAGTAGCACGTGTCCCGGTTCCGCAATAAATGCTTCGCGAACGCGCTTGCCTTCCGGGGTGCGGATTGGAATATTCTGCAGATTCGGGTCGGTTGACGACAGTCGTCCAGTCGCCGCTACTGCTTGTTGATAAGAAGTATGAACTCTACCGCTGTCCGGGTCAACCAGTGCCGGAAGAGTGTCGGTGTAGGTAGATTTCAACTTGAACAATCCGCGGTATTCCAGGATCAACTTCGGCACATCATGGAACAATGCCAATTCGCGCAACGCTTGTTCGGACGTAGAGAGGGCACCTTTTGAAGTTTTTTTGTTGGTGGGGTGCAAACCAAGTTTTTCGTACAGTACTTCCCGAATCTGCATTGGAGATGACAAATTGAATTCTGCTCCGGATAGATCGAAGATTTCCCGTTGCACTTGCTCCAAACCAGTTTGCAGTTCAGCGCTTTGCCTTGAGAGTTCATCCCGGTCAATTAGCACGCCGTTGTTTTCCATTCTGGAAAGCACTGCAGTAAGCGGCATTTCAATGCTCTCATATACTTTCAGAAGTGCTTTGTTGTCTTTCAGTTGCGGCCACAATGTCTTGTGCAGACGCAAAGCGATATCCGCATCTTCTGCTGCGTAGGTCGTTGCTTGCTCCACTTCGACCTGATCAAAGGTAATCTGCTTTTTGCCGCGTCCTGCGACATCTTCATACTTGGTAGTGATATGTCCCAGATATTTCTCGGAAAGTTTGTCCAGACTGTGAGGGAAACCTCCTGTGCTATTCAATACGTACGATTCCAGCATGGTGTCGTAGATACATCCTTTGACTTCCACTCCGTATTTTGCAAACACAGCCTTGTCAAACTTTGCATTCTGAATCACTTTTGCGATGGATTCGCTTTGCAGTACCGGCGCGAGTTTGCCAAGTACCAAATCTCTGCTCAATTGTTCAGGTGCATTCAAATAGTTGTGTGCTACAGGGATGTAGAATGCTTCGTTTTCCTGAACACTGACTGAAATTCCAACCAGGGAATCTTGCCGTGCGTTGATTCCGGTTGTTTCCGTGTCCAGTCCGAAAACCTCACTTGCTTGTAGCCGCGTGATCAGCTGATCAAGCAAATCTTCGTCCAAAATGGCGGTGTAGTTGATTTCATCCTTGTGCTCATGGTCCGAGTCACCGTTCAGTTCAGCAAGGAAGGTTTTGAATTCATGCTGAGTGTAGATTTCTCGCAGTACATCGGTATCCGGCGCGGCTAGTTGAAAGGATGTCAGATTGAAATCAACGTCAACGTCCAACTTCAGTTCAACCAGCTCGCGGGACAGTTTCAACTGTTCCAGACCGTTTCTCAAGTTTTCACCGACTTTGCCTCCAATTTGATCCGCATTGTCAATAATCTCGTTCAGAGAGCCATGAATCTTAAGCCATTTCGCGGCAGTTTTTGCTCCAACTCCCGGCACGCCCGGGATATTGTCCGAGGTATCTCCAACCAGGGCCAAATAATCTGCGATTCGATTTGGCGGAACACCGAACTTTTCTTGTACGCCGTCTGAATCTATTTCAATACTTCGCTTCTCGTCGAGTAGTACAACCTGATCGGTTACCAATTGCGCCAGATCCTTGTCGTTACTGGCGATGACTGTGAAAAGGTTCTGCTTCTCCGCTTGTACAGCCAGTGTGCCAATCACATCGTCTGCTTCAACTTTTGGAATACACAGGACCGGAATACCCATTGCAGGTACCAGCTCCTGAATAGTTTCGTACTGCGGTCGCAAGTCATCCGGCATGGGTTTGCGATTTGCTTTGTACTCGGGAAAGATGTCGTCGCGAAAAGTTTTTCCTTTGGCATCAAATACAGTCACCATGTAATCCGGCGCATGGTCACGTATGATTCCGTTCAGCATGTTGACCATCGTATAAACTGCGCCGGTGGGTTTGCCGGCCGCAGTCGTCAGGTTCATCGCATAATAGGCGCGATAAACATAGGCTGTGCCGTCTATCAAGTAGATTTTTTTGTTTGTTGAGTCCAAAATTTTGCTCTGGTCATTCGATGCGATCGATCATTCAACGGAGGAAAAATCCGTTCATTGTCCATTGAATGATTGAAAATTTGTGTCGCTGTATACCATATTGATTTTTCGATAAATCTGTTGCGCAGACAGAATATTGACAGGTGCCTGAATCTTGAAAAAACCCTTGAAACGCTTGTGCTGTGTCCAATTTTTACAGGTTTGCATGATTTAGCCGCGCCTGTATGCGGCTCAGTAAATCATTTTCTGGCAAGGAAAATCGAAAAGAGTCCAGATTGAATTCGACATCAACATCCAATTTCAGTTCTACAAGCTGGCGAGACAAGTGCAGTTGCTCGATGTTGTTTCGAAAGTTTTCACCAACTTTGCCCTTGATAGAGTTTGCGTTGTCCAAAATCCCGGCCAGCGAACCATAGTCTTGTAGCCACCTTGCGGCAGTTTTTGGTCCAACTCCCGGCACACCCGGGACGTTGTCCACCACATCTCCGACCAGTGCAAGATAATCAGCAATTTGACTTGGATGGACACCAAATTTCTTGAATACACCTGCTGGATCCAGGACCGAATCTCTGAGTTCATCAAAAAGTACTACGCGGTCGGTCACAAGTTGCGCCAAGTCCTTGTCGACACTGGCAATCACTGTAATCACATCATGTTTGTTGGCTTCGGTCGCCAACGTGCCGATCACATCATCTGCTTCAACTCCGGGAATACTGAGTACGGGGATTCCCATTTCCGGAACGATGTCTCGAACCAGATCGTACTGCTTGCGAAAATCGTCCGGCATAAGTGGCCGATTCGCCTTGTATTCAGGATACATCTCATTGCGAAATGTCTTTCCCTTCGCGTCGAATATCGCAACCATGTATTGCGGAGAATAAAACCGGACGATCCGGTTGAGCATATTGACAAATCCCCAAACAGTTCCATAAGGTTCGCCACCCATACCCGCCGAATTGGACGAGTAATAGGCGCGATAGATATAGACGGTGGCATCTATCAGATAAAGCTTATTTCTGATACTGGGCACTTTGTACCTTTGCAGATGACAAGATATCGAACTCGGGTAACCAGAGCAGGAAGAATTTCAGATACACTCACAGGGTCGATTGAATCGCAAAGTCTGAAATAGTACAAAGTATTTGAAATTCAACCCGCAACCCGCCGAGTGCGTCTGATGCGTCCTCCAGCACTCTGATAGAATGGTACACCAAGACAGTCGATGCCTGAATGAATCTTGTGAGAGACAAAATTTTTCTCATTGCCAATGATTGAAGTAAATCAATTGACCAAACGTTTTGGGTCAATCGTGGCCGTAGACAATATTTCCTTTACGGTCGAACGTGGCGATGTGCTGGCGTTTTTGGGTCCGAACGGTGCCGGAAAATCAACCACCATGAAGATGATTACCGGTTTTCTGGCTCCGGATTTCGGCAACATAACAGTTGATAATCTGGATGTTGCCCTGCATCCGATTCAGGTCAAGTCGCGCATCGGTTATTTGCCCGAAGGTATTCCGCTTTACAGGGAAATGCCCGTTCTTTCGTTCTTGAAATTCGCCGGCAAGGTTCGCGGCCTGAAAAATCGGGCATTGGATGCCAGCATCACTGAAGTTGTAGCAGCATTGCAACTGGATGAAGTTCTGCAGCAAACCATATCAACACTTTCCAAAGGCTATCAGCGACGCGTAGGACTTGCACAGGCGTTGCTCAACGACCCGGACGTGCTGATCCTGGATGAACCGACCGACGGCCTGGATCCGAACCAGAAATCCCAAATTCGATTGCTTCTCCGAAAATTGTCAGTCAACAAGGCCATCATCTTGTCAACCCATAATCTTGAAGAGGTGAATGCGGTTTGTAACAAGGTGATTATCATTCACAAAGGCAGTATAGTTTTTTCGGGTACACCTGATGAGCTGATTGAATTGTCCGATTCACACAATGCCGTTTGTATCGAGTTTGAAAAACCGGTGCCTGCCGAAATCATGGCCAAGTTGCAGAACCTGCTGCAAGTCAGTCGAATTGAGAATATCGGTGAAGAAGGAACCGGAATACGATTGTTTTCACGGGACCGAAGATCCATCGTGGATGAAGTCAACCAAATCGTTCGACACGACGATTCAATTCGCACCTTTTCCATTGACCAGGGCAATTTGGACGATGTGTTTCGAAATCTCACAGAAATTCAGGATGCAGTTTCAAGTACAATAGAGAATACTGATTGAACCGTAAAATTTGAGCGTTGTTGACATGAAGAAAAGATTACTGCAAACCATAGTTGCATGTTGCGGAGTGGTATTCTCGATCGGAATCTGCCAGGCCGACACAGTCGTCGAAACGATAGAGTATTCATCCACGCCAGCAATTCAGTCCGGGAAAATGATCGAAGATTCAAAAGTGATCGTCGCGGATGACTCCCAGGAAAATATGGAAGTGACTGCAACCCGGGTCGGTAGCAACATTGTGAAAGAATATCGGGTGTCCGGGCGATTGATTCAAACCGAAGTTACACCGGATGTGGGTCTCGGTACCTACATCATTGAAAATCCGGCGGGCGATGATCTCATTCGCGACAACTATGATTCAACCGAACGAAATCGGCCGCACAAGTGGCTGTTGCAGCAGTGGTAGTCAGCAATGAATCCTCTGCAGTCAGTGTTTGCGTAGGCGATCAGTTCAAGCTTTATTCTTTCGGAGCAGATCATCCATTCGGTTCTGAACGACATGATGCGTTCTGGAGCGAAGCATGCCGACGACAATTGGACAGTAGGGTCGGCATCATTGCGCCGGTACAATGCACCGAGAAAGATCTGGCCCGATTTCACGAACCTGAATATATCGAGTACGTCCGAAAGAGTTCGGAAAATGGCATCGGCTATCTTGACGGGGGAGATACACCATCATTCAAGGGAGTATATGAAGCCGCATCGTATATCGTCGGGTCGGACTTGCTTGCGCTGGAGAAAATGTTTCGCGGCGAAGTGGCAAGGATATTTGCTCCGATTGCCGGATTGCACCATGCCCGCAGAGGTTCGGCCGGCGGATTCTGTGTATTCAACGATATCGGAGTTTTGATTCATACTCTTCGGGAACTCTACGATATTCAAAGAATTGCTTACGTTGACATAGATGCGCATCATGGCGACGGTATCTATTACGACTTTGAATCTGACCCGGATTTGATATTCGCTGATATCCATGAAGATGGACGCTATCTGTATCCCGGAACGGGCTTCGCGCATGAAGTGGGTATCGGAAAAGCACACGGCCGTAAGCTGAATTTGCCTGTCATGCCCGGCAGTCGGGATGATGTGTTTCGCGCTTCTTGGGACCAGCTGGAAGAGTTTGTCCGGTCGTTTGCACCGGAAATCATTTTGCTTCAGTCCGGTGCTGATTCAATTACCGGAGACCCGCTATCTCATCTTGAATTCACCCCGGTACGGGCACATGGATTCGCAACCCGAAGACTCTGCAAAATTGCTGACGAGTACTGTGATGGTAGAATCATTGCAATGGGCGGTGGCGGGTACAATCTTCTCAATATTGGTCACACCTGGAGCGAGGTTCTTCAGGCGCTGGTTGATTCGTGACTGCCGGCTAAGGCGAATATAAATAAGGTTTTGTTGCGTTTTTGATTTGTATAGGCATAATGTATGATTAATAATATGAGTA
This sequence comes from Arenicellales bacterium, assembly GCA_965200765.1. Taxonomy (GTDB): domain Bacteria; phylum Pseudomonadota; class Gammaproteobacteria; order Arenicellales; family JAJDZL01. Next base: position 2,379,930 of record OZ241380.1, on the reverse strand, counting down.
ATATCTCGAATTCTGGTATCACAAGGTGATGTCAGAAAGTGAGCCTTGTATTTTTTCTTTTCTACTAACGGAGATTTAAATTATGAAAAGGAGGGATTTTCTAAAAACCGGTGCAATAGCAAGCTCGGCCGCCGTGGCGAGTACTTTGGCAGCTCCGGCAATCTCTCAGGGGATGAGAGAGTTCAAGATGGTAACATCATGGCCGAAAAATTTTCCGGGACTTGGCACTGCTGCCGCACGTTTCGGTGAGCGGGTAACCGCAATGTCAGATGGCAAAATGAGCGTGAAGGTGTACGCTGGCGGCGAGCTGGTGCATCCGCTCAAATGTCATGACGCAGTTCAGGAAGGTTCAGCGGATATGTATCACTCCGCTGATTACTACTATCAGGGCAAAGCCTTGGCTTATTCGTTTTTTGCCTCTGTTCCGTTCGGTTTGATTCCTGCAGAAGTAGATGCGTGGATTCACCATGGCGGCGGTCAGCAGCTTTGGGATGAACTTGGCGCCGACTTTGGTGTAAAGCCATTTGCATGCGGAAATTCCGGTTTGCAAATGGGTGGATGGTTCAACAAGGCTGTAACTTCCACGGATGATTTCAAAGGTTTGAAGATGCGCATGCCTGGCTTGGGCGGACGAGTCATTGAAGCTCTGGGCGGCACTGCAGTCACGTTGGGTGGTGCAGAAATCATGCCGGCACTGCAAGCAGGCACCATTGATGCAACCGAGTGGGTTGGTCCCTGGAACGATTTGGCCTTCGGCTTCTATAAAGTATTGAAGTTCTACCATTACCCGGGTTTTCACGAAACCGGCACAATTCTGAGTTTCGGAATGAACAAAGGAGTATGGGACGGCCTCAGTGACGCTGAGAGAGCAATCATTCAAAACGCTGCAACAGCAGAGAACAACTACGATTTGGCCGAGTTCAATGCAAATAATGCCAGCGCGCTGGATACATTGCTGACGCAACACGGTGTTCAACTGGTTGAGTTTGGAGATGATCTCTTCAAGGAAATGGGCAAGGCAGCTCAGGACGTGCTTTCTACAGTTGGTAATACCGATGCTCAGACCAAGAAGGTATACGACAGCTTCATGAAGTTCCGCAAGGATGTTATTGGATGGTCAGCACTATCTGACCAGGCCTATATGAACAAACGGGCGTTGTATCCTTTTTCATAGTCTTTAAGATTCTCGTTTCTGTGTGAACCCGGCGCGCTCGACCCGGGTTCACACATGGTACCCACCAACCGTGTTCCGCCCGCGACCAGGCGACTCGGCAACAGTGAGACGTTGATGACAGAAGAAAAGTCGGCTGTTGCTTTGTTTTCGTCAGTTTCAATCAAAAATTTGTCCTGCTTTTTTCAGAAACAAGTAGAGCAAGTACTGTGCAAGTGAAGTTTCTTCACGGCGTTTCTTTTGGCTGATAAGAGTGAATGTAGATTTTATTGAACTATGGCTTGCCCTTGATCGCTTGCCTTTGCTGTTCAGCATCTTGATATATGTGATCGTGGTGCTGATGACAGTGTCTTTTGTTGCACTGCCCACATGGTTGCTGATCCGGTCTGAACCGATCGAAATCTACAAGGAGTTCATGGCGGATCTGCATTCATTTGAACCCACTCCCAAGTGGCGATTGATGTTGCATAAACTGGCCGCTTGGCTCACACTGTTCAATACTGCAATCGGGAGAGTGGTTGCGTGGCTGATTCTGTACATGACGCTGATGCAGTTTGTTGTGGTGATCATGCGCTACGTATTTTCATATGGTTCGATACAAATGCAAGAATCAATCTGGTACATGCATGGACTCATGTTCATGCTTGGAGCTGGATACACACTTGTTAAAGATGGTCATGTTCGACTGGACGTCTTCTACCGCGAATTGAGCAAGCAAAAGAAGGCGGTAATCAATATCGTCGGTGCAGTTGTATTTCTCATACCGTTTTGCGTCGCGAATTTCGATTTTGCCTGGTCACTAGTACTGAATTCGTGGGCTGTTCGGGAGGGATCAACTGAAACTGCGGGTTTGCCCTACATCTATCTTTTCAAGACTGTTATTCTGATTTTTTCGGCACTGGTCGCACTTGAGGGCTTGTCGCTTGCGCTTCGATCAATCCTTGATTTGACAGACAAGCAGGAAAGCGAACCGGAACCGATGGGGGCATAAAGAGTTGGAATTCCTTGCCAGCCCTGAATTTCTCTGCACAGCGCTATTCGTCAGCGTCGTCATTCTTCTGCTGTTCGGATTTCCAGTGGCATTCAGTCTCGCTGGCAGTTCTTTGCTGTTCGCAATTATTGCTTCCGCGTTCGGACTCTTCGACCTGTCATTTTTGTCGGCCTTGCCGCAACGCATTTTTTCAGTAATGAGCAACGAGGTGCTGGTAGCGGTACCGCTGTTTGTTTTTATGGGCGTTACACTTGAACGCTCGAAAATTGCCGAAGAATTGTTGGAAAACATGGGCCGGTTGTTCGGCAGTATCCGGGGAGGACTAGGTTACTCAGTGTGCCTGGTTGGTGCATTGCTTGCGGCCTCAACAGGAATAGTTGGAGCGACTGTTGTCACCATGGGATTGCTGTCGTTGCCGACCATGATACGCCGGGGATACAGTCCATCGTTGACTTGCGGTTCAATTTGCGCGGCCGGAACACTGGGACAGGTGATCCCTCCATCTATTGTTCTCGTACTGCTAGGGGACCAGTTATCAACTGCTTTTCAGCAAGCGCAATTTTCAATGGGCAATTTCTCTCCAGATGCAGTATCGGTGAATGATCTTTTTGCCGGTGCGTTGATTCCCGGTCTGGTGCTGGTTTCACTCTACATTGCCTATCAAATTTTTATTGCCATATTCCGTCCGAATGCCAGTCCTGCAATTCCGGCCGAGGAGTTGCAATCAACCAGCAGAAAAGAATTTCTGAAATCGCTGGTTTCATCTCTCTTTGCACCATTGGCTTTGATTGTTGCTGTTCTTGGTTCCATACTTACCGGATTGGCATCACCGACAGAGTCAGCCGCAATGGGCGGCACAGGTGCGTTGATGATGGCGGGTTATCGAGTGGATCCGAAACGCGGAAGGTTGATTGTTATTGGTGCCTTGTGCCTCGCGGTGATGCTGGCGATTACCGTGTTTTTCGACCTTCGAATGCAACGGGATGTGTTGACCACAACAGAATGGGTGGCAGTTTTTGCCGCATTGGTGAGCGGTGCTGGCCTTGTTATCGGCATCATGACGGCCATTTTGAGGGTTTACAACGCCAAGGACAACAAAGGGGATTCCATTCTTCCGCAGATCATGCAGCAGACGCTTCTGGTTTCTACCATGGTATTTGTCATTCTGATTGGTGCATCGATGTTCTCGTTGACATTCCGGGGACTGAGCGGAGACGAAGTCGTTGAAAATTTTCTGCACAGTCTTCCCGGTGGAACACTGACTGTATTGCTGCTGGTCATGGTAGTAATGTTTCTGCTTGGATTTATTCTCGATTTTCTTGAAATCATTTTCATCGTTGTGCCAATCGTAGGACCTGTTTTACTGCAAATGGAAGTTGCTCCCGGGGTCCCCATGAGTCCGGTATGGCTTGGTGTAATGATGGCGGTCAATTTACAGACATCCTTTCTGACACCTCCATTTGGATTCTCGCTGTTCTATTTGCGAGGGGTTGCTCCGCCTTCAATTCGCACGGTTGAAATTTACAAAGGGGTTATTCCGTTTGTGTTTATTCAGCTCGGCATGTTGATACTGCTGTGGTTCATACCTTCACTTGCTACTTGGTTGCCGGCTGCGATCTACGGTCCGTAGACCAACAAATCGATGTTGGACAAGCCCATTGTTATAGTGGCAAATTCAACTGGAACGCATTTGCGAATGTTTTATTTTAAAAGAATTTTCATGAAGATCTTTACCATTGGATTTACAAATAAGAATGCAAAAGGTTTCTACGAAACTTTACGTCAATCTGACTGCAAACATATTGTTGATGTGAGAGTAAATCCAAATTCACAGTTATCTCGTTTTGCGCATGGAAAGGACCTTGAATTTTTGGTGCAAGAAATTTTAGGCTACAAGTACAAACATATCGTTCAACTCGCTCCCGAAAAAGAAATGGTTTCCGCGTATCAATCCGAGCGCAAACGATTGAAGGCCAAGAAATATGAAAAGAAGTTGCAAGAAAGTTGGAAAAGGTATGAAACAAATTTTCTTGACCTGATTCGTGAGCGACAAATCGAAATGATTCCGAAGGAAGCAATTGCAAATGGATGCCTGTTGTGTAGCGAACATGAACCTCATTTATGCCATCGAAGACTGGTAGCTGAATACCTTAAAAATAAATGGGACAAGGAAGGGTATAATATTGAAATCATACATCTTCCATTGGGTGTAGAATCTTCGCTTCAACCAAAATGAGAGGAAAAGGAACAGTTTCGTAATCATACATAGTCCAATAATTAATTGGGATTTATTGAAGGCTATAATTCTTTGTTTGTTGCATACGAGTTATTCTGCCTGTTTCCAGTCATACCTTACACAAGGTACTAACCGAAAATATGAATGAATTTGTGTATTAATCGTGTGCCTCTATCTATGTAGGCTAAAATAGACATACGTATCGAACAACAAAAAAAGCGGTAACCTGAATTTTTCAACACTCGGCAAAATCGCAACGAATCGATTAAGAATTGTCTTGTCTAATTTATGCTGATTTCGAATTGACTATTTTCGTGCTATTTTTCGCGAATCTACAGAATGGTAGTTTCAAATCTAACAAGTAAAGTAAAACATCTGAATTGCATTGCCGTAGATTACAACCGGAACAGTTGCTGTATCTTTAATCTGGATTCCACTTGGTTCAAAATGAGACACATCAGACGATTGGCATAGCTGCATTCATAGCGACAGGGCTTTGAGTAGTTTGAAATACTTTTCGAGTAAGTGCAATACATTTCTATAGGAATTCAACAGTCGTTTTACTTGGTGAACCAGTTTTGGTATAGTGACACAGTCGAATGACTACGGAAAGTCGGCGAACCGGTAGAACTGCCATATCTGGGAAGCCATAAGCGAAAGGTGTCAATGTTGATCAAGTACGACATGGCACTTTCTGATAGTCTAATGACATACAGCACTTTTCAATACCGACGGAACGATTATGCAAGTAGCTGAAAAACACTTGATTTCAGACACCTTGGTGAGCGAACTGCGCGACGTTGTAGTTCGCGAATCAGTACTAACCGATTACGAAGCACTCAAGCCTTTTGAATGCGATGGACTCACTGCATATCGGCAAGTTCCGATGGCGGTTGTCCTCCCAGGGACAATTGAAGAAGTACAGAATGTAGTGCGAATTTGTGCTCAACACTCGGTTCCAGTAGTCACGCGTGGTGCTGGTACCGGCCTGTCCGGAGGTGCTTTACCGTTGTCGAACGGAATTCTGCTAAGCCTGACGCGCATGAACAAGCTCCTTGAAATTAACCAGAATGCCAGAACAGCACGAGTACAACCGGGTGTGACCAATCTCTCCATTTCAGAAGCAGTCAGGCATCTTGGTTTGTACTATGCTCCGGATCCTTCGTCGCAAATCGCCTGCTCGATTGGCGGCAATGTTGCCGAAAATTCTGGTGGGGTGCATTGTCTGAAATATGGCCTGACGGTTCACAATATTCTTCAGTTGAAAGTAGTTTCAGCAGATGGAAGCCTGCTGACAATTGGAAGTGAAAGTCAAGATTCGCCAGGCTACGATTTACTCGCACTGATGACAGGGTCCGAAGGTATGCTTGGCGTAGTTGTTGAAGTTTTGGTCAAGCTTCTTCCAATTCCGCCAGTTGCGCGCGTGCTTATGGCCGCATTTGACGACGTGGAGAAAGCAGGCAAGGCAGTAGCAGCAATTATTGGTGCTGGCATCATTCCGGCCGGTTTGGAAATGATGGATAACCCGGCAATTTGTGCGGCCGAAGACTTCGTCCATGCAGGGTACCCAAAAGATGCTGAAGCAATTTTGCTTTGTGAATTGGATGGCATAACCGAAGAAGTGCAAGACCAAATTGAAAGAATCAAGCAATTGCTTGAGCAACTCGATGTAACAGATGTTCGACTTGCGGAAGACGAGCAGGCTCGCTTGAGATTCTGGTCCGGTAGAAAAGCGGCTTTCCCGGCAGTAGGTCGAATATCTCCAGATTACTATTGTATTGACGGCACAATACCAAAGAAAGAGTTGGGACGCGTACTTCAGAAAACAAGAGAATTGTCAAAAGAGTACGACTTGCGAGTCGCGAACGTGTTTCATGCTGGAGACGGAAATCTGCATCCACTGATTCTTTATGATGCAAATAACGAAGGAGAACTGGAACGAACTGAGTCACTTGGAGAAAAAATCTTGGAGCTTTGTGTTCAGGTTGGTGGTACCGTGACTGGCGAACATGGAGTTGGAGTAGAGAAATTGTCTCCCATGTGCTTGCAGTTTGAAGATGAAACCTTGGAGCAGTTTCATGCTGTCAAGCATGCTTGGGATCCGGACCAATTGCTAAATCCTGGCAAAGCAGTACCAACTTTGGCACGATGTGCGGAATTCAATGCGATGCATGTCCATCATGGAAATATCCCGTTCCCGGACATTGAGCGCTTTTGATACATTCGAGCAGTTGGCATGAAAGCAGACCAAGCGGTTGTACAACTAACTAAGACAGTAAAAAATGCCGCAGAACGCGGTTCTCCTTTGAGAATTCAAGGTTCAGGTAGCAAGTTTTTCTATGGCAGGTCAATCCAGGGTTCAGATTTGGACATTAGTAGCCATTCCGGGATCGTTTCTTATGAACCGACAGAACTGGTGCTGACTGCAAAGGCCGGAACAACCATGGAAGAGTTAAATCAGGTTCTTGCCAGCAAAGGCCAGCGCTTCGCGTTTGAACCACCAAGTTTTGCATCAGGTGCAACAATTGGCGGCACAATTGCTTGCGGATTGTCGGGTCCGGGCAGACCTTACGCTGGCTCAGTCAGAGATCATATCTTGGGAATCAAGTGTATTAACGGCAAAGGTGAGTATTTGTCTTTCGGCGGACAAGTCATGAAAAATGTTGCTGGATACGATATTTCCAGACTAATGGTGGGTGCCTTGGGAACACTGGGTGTGATTTGTGAAGTTTCAATGAAAGTTATGCCTGTTCCGGAATTTGAGCAGACTAATTGCCTTGAGTTGAATGAAAAACAGGCTCTGGAAAAAGTAACCGAGTTGACTCAGCAGCCATTGCCGATATCGGCAGCTGCTCACGACGGCAAGGTTTTGCGAATCCGACTTGCGGGTACTGAAAGTGGCGTGAGGTTCGCCTCCTCAATCATTGGCGGTGAAAATGAAGACGACAACAGAAAATTCTGGGCAGACTTGAACGAGCAAAAACTTCCATTTTTCGAAAACTGCAACACCCTGTGGCGTTTGTCCGTGCCTGCAATAACTCCACCGTTGAACCTTCCGGGTGAGTGGTTTATTGATTGGGGTGGGGCACAACGTTGGGGAACAGTTGACATACCGGTCGAGGAAGTTTTTGAAGTAGCGAAACAAGTGGGTGGACACGCAGAAATCTTTCGCACTACTGAGATCCACGATGAAAGATTTACTCCACTTTCGAAAGAACTCATGCACTATCACAAACGATTGAAAGAGTCATTTGACCCAAGCAATATTTTCAATCGCGGCATCATGTATGGCAACCTGTAGCAATCTGACTCTGTACTTGTTGAACGGAAATACAAATGCAAACTGAACTTGCTGATTTTATTAAGGACACAAGCGAAGGCAGACAAGCCGATGCGATTCTGAGAAAGTGTGTTCATTGCGGTTTCTGCACAGCAACATGTCCAACCTATCAACTACTAGGCAATGAACTGGATGGTCCACGCGGAAGGATTTATCTGATTAAACAAGTGCTTGAAGGTGATGCTCCTGGGAAGCGAACACAATTGCATCTGGACCGTTGCTTGACTTGCAGATCTTGCGAAACGACTTGTCCATCCGGTGTTCAATACGCACAGTTGTTGGAAATTGGGAGAGATGTAATTGAACAACGGGTGAGCAGAGGGATATTGGAAAAGATTGTCAGAAAACTACTTTGCTTGTACATCCCCAATATTGCGCTACTGCGCATGACGATTCCAATCGGACAACTAATGCGAAATTTTTTGCCAAAATCTCTTCGCACCAAGGTTCCACCTCGAGAACCAAACATAGCTTGGCCGCAAACAAGACATTCAAAAAGAGCTGTGATTCATCAAGGATGTGTACAACGAGTAGTCAAGCCAGCGATTAACCAAGGTGCCGTGAAATTGCTTGATTCACAGAATGTAACTGCAATTCGATGCAATGACGGATGTTGCGGAGCATTGGCACTGCATTTGGGAAATCGGAATCTGGCAATGCAACATGCGCGTCGAAATATAGATGTCTGGTTGCCTGAAATTGAAAATGGTGCAGAGCAAATTATTTCCACTGCAAGCGGATGTGGAGTCATGATCAAGGAATACCCTGAATTGTTCATCAACAATCCGGAGTACTTGAAAAAAGCCGAGACGATTAGTTCCCGAACCATTGATATATCAGAAGTTGAAATCGTCGATGAATCAGCATTCAAGCTTGATGTAGCACCAGCACGTGTTGCGTTTCACTCGCCTTGTACTTTGCAGCATGGCCAAAAATTGCCAGGGAAAGTAGAAGCAATGTTGAAAAAGCTAGGTGTCGAGGCTTTGCCAGTTGAGAACGCTCATCTTTGCTGTGGCTCAGCAGGTACCTATTCCATATTGCAGCCAAAAATTGCAAATCAGTTGTTGGAAAACAAGCTGAAAAGTCTTGAAAACTCTGAACCAGAACTGATTCTGACTGCAAATATAGGATGTCTTCTGCATTTGCAGTCCAAGTCTCGGGTTCCGGTCAAACATTGGGTTGAACTGTTTAATTCCAAATAACGCCAATTTCAGTGAGATTGGCGATAAATTTTTGAGAATTAAACTTAACATAGTTGAAAGAATTATGAATAAAGATACTATTCAATTCAATACGATTCGATGGGCGGATGTTGGTTGTTCGGATTTGGTCCAAATGAAAAAATTCTACGGACAATTGTTTGGTTGGAGTTTCGAGGACATTCACCATGAAGGTAATATGGTGTATTCCATTGCTTACATTGCTGAACTCGGTGGATATCAAGATTCTAGTGTGGTAGCGTTAGCACCAAGACAAAACCGGGAACAAGCATCCAAGTGGGAACTGTATGTGCTTGTTGAAAATCTAGAAAATACAATTGACAAGCTTGATAATACAGAAGGAAGGCTTGTGTTACCTTCTATGGATGTAATGGATGCCGGGAAGATGGCGGCATGTGAAGATGCTCAAGAAAATCGTATTAATTTGTGGCAACCGACTTCGCACTATGGCGCACAAGTACTGAATGAGAAGAATTCCATGATGTGGTTTGAATTGATTACAAACGAGATTGAACTGGTATCTCAGTTTCTTCAATCCATGTTCAATTGGTCGGTGCAACATACTTCAGTCGGTGGAGAATCCTACTGGTTCATTTGGATGGAAAAAGTTTTGATAGGCGGAATTCATACCAAGTTGAACGAAACAGACGGTAAAACGGGTTGGATTCCATACTTCAAGGTAGACGAAATAGACAAATACATCCGGAACTGTGAAGAATTGGGTGGAACCATAGTATTCGACCCCAAGTCTGTTCCAGATTTGGGAAGCTATGCAATTGCGACAGACCCAGAATCAAATATTTTTGGCTTCACAAGCCACGACTGCAATTGAGATACAAATTACAGGTCGTATGGTTGTATGTCTTTGCATGAACTATTTCACTCACAACGATAAAATCAAGGTTATTGCATAAAGTGATCTAGACGTTCAATATGCATATTTGAACTCGACCAGCTAGTTGATGAAGCCAGTGATCTACATACATCTGGTTCGATGAACAAGAATTCATTGTCAGCTACCTTCCACATCGACTGATACATACACACAAAACAGTCGTCCTTGGTGTTGCAAGAGACCGTGCTTGAACTCCTGATTTATTCACTGATACTGTAATACAAAAACAACCGAATTTAGCAGAAAGATTCCCAGATTTGATAACCCTTGGTTCGTCAGCACAATGCGACTGCGGGACCAAGAAGCCCGGTTTGACACCTAGCCGGATTATGAAGACGTGAATTTCAATTTCTTTATATGAATATCAAAGTGTGGTCAATGGAGAATCTTATTCATCAAAATTCAACTCCCAATCAAACTTGCACTAAATTATTTCTGAAATTATGATTGAAAAACCTGAACATTATCGTGTCAAATATTCAATTGCTTCGAAAAATGTAGCTACTAACACTACTGTGGCTATCATTTTTTTGGTAAAACTAGCATTCATTTGTTCAAATCTGGTATTCATCTGTTCAAACCTGATATTCATCTGTTCAAATCTTGTATTAATTTGTTCAAACCTTGTAAACACTTCAACTTTGAATTCGTTGAGGTCTTTGCGAAGGTCTGAGATTTCTGTACGTAATTCAATTACAGATGCATCCAGCCTGTCGTTTGTGGCTTGAATATCTCCCTTCAGTTCCGTTTTGAGTTCTTCAAATTTCCTCATAATTCTATCTTCCATTTCTTTCATCTCCTTTCGCAACACTGTCTTTGTCTCATTCGTGGTTTCCGCAATCTTGGCAAGAATACGAGATTCCATTTCTTTCATCTCCTTTCGCAACACTGTCTTTGTCTCATTCGTGGTTTCCGTCAGCTTGGCAAGAATGCGCGATTCCATCTCTTTCATCTCCTTTCGCAACACTGTCTTTGTCTCATTCGTAGTTTCCGTCAGCTTGGCAAGAATGCGCGATTCCGACTCTTTCATCTCCTTTCGCAACACCGTCTTTGTCTCATTCGTGGTTTCCGCCAGCTTGGCAAGAACGAGCGAACCCATCTCTTTCGACTGAGTCGAGACTTCTTCTTCTTGATGATCACTTTCAGACACTGTCTTGTTTGACAATTCCGACTGTGGTTCATTCAATTCATTTTGCAATGTAGCGCCCATTTTTTTGACTTCGCCTTTGGTAGCGACAAAATTTTCGATAGCATACTCTATCAAATGGATCAAGGTATCCACTTGATCCTTCTGGAAACTTGTTCCTTCGAGTTCACTCCTAAGGTATTTTACATCAAGTTCTTTCTGTTCCATTGTACCAATTATCCTCCAACATGGGTGAATATTTCAAAATCGACAAAAAATCATAAGCAAACTTACGATTTCGGAATGTCGGAAGTGGTCTAACTTCGACTGTTGCAATTTTGTGGCAGTGTAGCTGTCTATATCCAGAAAAAATTCAATATTGGACGGAAAGTATTTTTTCGGCGAGTATCGTTTTGGTGTACCAAGTGCTGTCAAATACCCTAGTGCTTGACCGTGACCAGCGATTTTTGAATGTCAACACACCATTAGTGGGGTGTGCAAGAGCCGGCCGCATTGATAAAAATTGTCAATCAACTGGCGTTAGAAATGTCTTCCTCCTGAAACACAGGTCATGCATCACAATGTCCGCATTCTCTTGACCTGTTAGTGAACTTAGCAGTGCGACGCTTGTTTTTCAGACTGAATCAATAATGTAGGAAAGTGATAAATTATCGTATTGGAAGCGAATGAATCCATGAAAACGAGGAGTTAACACTCGTGGCGAATGCGGTTGCTTACACCGTCAATTTTGTTATAATGCCCGGAGGTTGGTTTTGGACGGCGTTGCGATTTTCAGAGCTCTTGTTTCCGGGTATTCTGCCTGTATCGCACCAGATTTTCCCGACCTGCGCAACCATCCACACAGACAATTGCGTTCGGGGTGTTAGCTCAGTTGGCAGAGCAACTGACTCTTAATCAGTTGGTCCGGGGTTCGAATCCCTGACACCCCACCATTCAATTGAATTGTCATAAATTTGTCGTTCCCAATGCCTGGTACAGTTACAAATGTCTTCGTCAGGCTTTGCCATCAAGACATTGAAATTTGAATGTTAGCACATTTTGCCCGTTTGAACAATTATCAGATTCAAATCTGTTTGTAAGTGCAAATTCAATATTCTGTTGGAAGTAATTTCTTGAGAATGCTTGCAAAGCATCGTTGACCTCCCTTCGAAATCTGCTCAAATTGCCCCGAAAGCCTTGAACTTTCTGGGTTTGAGGCAGAACAATTCTCGTTTGTGCTTGTATACACTCATCCAATAATACACTTCTATGTCCAAATTTTCAAACCAATGACGGATACCCGCAATTTGTTCTGCCAACATGAACTCAATGTTGTCTGGCCAGTGGCTGTTCAGTGCCACCGGTCGGAAATATCAATCAAGCACCGGATGCCGACGGTTTATCACTGCAGTCCACGACCCAAGTTGCCCGGACGCTTGAACTTTCGTCCTCACCATCGCCTGTAGCGGAGTTCGAATGTCTGAAGCACTGGCAGTTTGATTCAGGGATATTGATATGGACCATTGCGCGATGCACGTTCGAACTCTCAAGCACTTCGACTTCTGGCGAGATGTACCACTTTCTGACAACCCGGTTAACATGCTAGACGCTGTGCATCTGATTCGAGAAGGCCAAGCAAACGACTACAAGTCGGTTTTCAGAATTTGAAAATTCTCCCGTTCCAGCGCGTCAAGATGTATCTCAGACCTGATGGAAGAGGCTGAAATTCAGGGACCCCAAGTTGGGCCTTCGCCATACTATCGGCATCGTTGCGTTGGAATCAGGAGTCCCTTTCAACTGTAGCAGGTCTTCTCGAGTATTCGCAAATCACACCTACTGCAATTCACACTACCCCGACCGGTGACAATCAAAAGAAGTTCCAGCGGAGCATCGACTATTGCTGAAAGATGCCAAGATTCAGAAGAAAGGTGCCGCGCACACAAGAATGCACGCGGCGTATGCGTCAATTGAGCGCAAAGCAGTAACTTCTATATATCCAGATCATCAAGCGTATCCACCATTTGTCGAATGTTGTCAACATCCGGATGAATATATCTCATGGTCATTTGCATTGTTGAATGACCAAGCAGATTCTGCAGTTCTTTGTACATCCCCACCCTTGACAGGTGTGTGGCAACTGTATGTCTTAGGCGATGAGCGGATAGCGGTATAGAAGTCTTTTGTGACAATCTTCTGAAGAACCCCGAAATATTGTCGGGAGTCAGTCCCGACGTATATCGAGGGTTGAACAGAGCGATATTGAAAACTGGCAACTCTGAAATGTCAACATCACGACCTAGCACTTCAAGAGATTTGTCACGAAGGGATTTCAGTTCATCGATTACCGGGCGTGGAATGGGAATAACCCAGTCATTGCCATTTTTGCTATGCTCAAAGCAAAATTCAATTGTGTTGGTATTAAAGCAAATGTGCTTCCAGACGAGTCCGGCGAGTTGCTTTCTTCGCATCCCTGTAAAGAAAATAGTTTTCAGCACACAAGCCCAGAACCACTTTGGTTGGAAAGTGGTCTGGTCACTCATCAAGTATTGAATTACTTTTTTGATTTGGACAATTGTCACTGTTTTGGGACGTGTCGGTCGGGACTTCAAGGATAGCCCGTGGGTGTTGATTTCTGCCAACTCCATGTACGTTTTGCAGTGGCGCAACACCACCAGTATGTGTCTGAGATAGTTGTTCCAGGTCTCGCTCGAAACTTTTCGCTTCTGTACTCTGCAACGCCATTCAAGTAGTATCTCCCGATTGACGTCTTCAATATCAGTTACGTTCATTTCGCGCATGAACAAATCCGCCACATAGTTATAGTGGTGCTTCGAAGCTTGTTTCAAGTCTTTTTCCTTGGTAAGCCTTTGTACTGCAGATGAAATTTTCATTTTTTCCTCTCCATTTGTTGGTTGAAAATTTAGTTTGCTAAATCAGTATGCGAAAAACTAAATTCATATTACTTTTAAGCATACCAATAATCTACTTTACAACATTTTTTCTAGAATTGCAAGTTTTTTTGTTGCACACACATTTTGGTGGTTGGACGAGCTTTGACAACAAATTATCTTGAATGCAATTGATCGTGGTTTTCATGTTGTGGTCGTATTGCTTTGGCTTGGTGCCCTCTGTTGTGCGGGAGATATCGAACCCGCTCGGCTAGCCATTCTTGGATTTCAGCGATGTAGCGGCCGATACAGCGGTGCTTAGGCCCGACTTCATTGTTGATTCGGCGCGCTGACTGAATTGATTCCAGGTATTGGCAAGATAGTTTGCTGACGTGATGCCCAACGTGCTCATCGCCATGAACCAAAGCACTGGCAGTATCAGGTAGCAGAACAAGGTAATCAAATTGAGCACTAAATCGGCCGGAGTCCCGCTACCGCCGAATTCCAGTGCAAGAGAATTGGGATACATGGTCTCCAGCAGTTTTTCGTCCAGGAACTTTGCGAGTGCCCAAAGTGCAGTTACGAAACGAAGCGAAAACAGAATCAATGCCAGACGCAAAATGATTGATGGGGCAACAACCGCGAAGGGAGCCACTAGCGGAATCGCAATGTAGAACATCATTAATACTAATGCCTGCACCATCGGCAATCCAATAACAATGAACTCCATCAAAATTGAAGACAGTGCCGAAACTATCAATGTTCCTATGGAGGCGAGGATTTGCTGTATACCATTGATAGAGAATATCTCTTTTGAGAACCACTTGATGTTCTTGCCCCGGTCAGCTCTTTCAACCATAGCCCATGGACCGGTAGTTGTAACTCGTCGAAGAATCCGGTCTTCGTAGTCGGCAACTGAAGTGCCGTGGTTGGCGGAATCATCCTCGTCGGCATTGCTTCTCATCTTGTCTATGGCATCTCGTAGCCAAGGATGTTCGTCGCTTAACGAATTCAGGATTTTGGTTCTAAGCCCGATTTGAGAGTTTGTCCACCAAACATCGCAGAATGGACGACCTGAACCAAAACTCTGATTCGCATCAAGGCCCGCCCAACTTTGCTGGTATTTTCGAGCATGATAGCCAGTACCGCAACTTTCGATATTCGTACATTTTTTGTAGAATCCCGGCGTTTGAACAAACATCCGGGAACCAATCCAGTCCACATCATGGAATTGGTTAGGGATTTGTGGCGTGTTTTCAAGGCCTTGAAACTTTGCTAGCGCCGGTTCATAGCAATCACTTCGGAAATTTTGGATTTCTTTCACCAAACTTGGTTCCAACAATTTCATATCGGCAACTCGCATCAGAATTGGACGCAGTGTTGTCGGGTCACCCAAGCTATCAATGATTCCAACAATTACTTTGGTCGCGAATGATGAAATTTCATGCACTAGCCACCAAGCGAGCGGCACTCGAATTTCATTGGGATACTCTACGTCCTTAAGCAACGAAACATCGGCATTGTTTGCGGTTACCTTGGTGTCCTGCTCAGTGTCAAAGTATTCGATGTTGCCTGGTTGAATTGGAACTGCCGGCAGAAAGAAAAACAAGACAATTACAATAATCAAAGCCACATCCAACTCCATTCTTCTCAATGACACGGCCGCTGCGCCTTTGGCTTCTTGACTTCGCATCGGTCCTGCCCAATTTCGAACCAGTACGGCCGCCAACGGCAAAAATATCAGACCAGTTTGAGTCATCAACTCGGCAATTCCATTGGCAACATGCCATCCTATGAGAGTTGTGGTCAGTTCGAGGTATGAATTTACAATCACAGGACCGAGATTACTTCAACGAGAAGCCAGGAGTGCGGGTGGTTGGTGGAGTCGGTGTCATCAGAGTCTGATGAGCATTGAGAATGTGAACCGTTGTGTCGGCTACGAGTCTTCGGCCAACTTGAAGTTCGAATGTTGCATATTCAATTTCCTGCTCCAGCAGTTGAATTTTTTCTTTCAATGTGTCGTCAGACACACCGGCCGTTTGGATATTTGGTTCCATGCGACCGCTAAGCAGTAGTCTTCTTGCCAGAAACGCCTTGTTGATGGTTCTCGACAGTGCGATTTCGTTTGCCAGTCGAGCAATCAGAAAATTTCGGTCCGGCAAATCGCGAAGAGCGGCAACCACCTCAGGTGTTAACAGGATGTAGGCAGAACTCAGTTCTCGCAATTCCTCCACTTTAGGAGTGTTAGAGGCGTAAACCAGTTGGGTTAGTTGTGAATTCACACCTTCTGCTTCTTCTTCTACTTTTGTCAACAACCCTGCGCCGGCGATTGATTCCTCGTTCTCTCCAATGTGAACTTTATAGTCTCCGACTACATCGGTTACCCATTCGCTTGCTTCTGTTGGACTTGCCCAAACTTTGTCGAGATGAAAATCGCTTACTTCTGTATGATCTGCAGCAGTACAGTCTCCGGAAGACTTGTGAAGCAAACACCAGCCAGCTTGAACGGCATCCCGTGTCGGCCAAATCGGCTCCTTGCCTTTACAACCTGCGCGTTTCCCACCTAGCCAATTCACACAGCCGTCCGTACGGTCGGCACTTTCTTTTGCTTCCGCGGCACTTGCTCCAGACTGGGCTTCCGTCTGCCAAGTTTGTGCTTTTGACAATTGAACCCAACCGTGGAGTGGGCTCTTGCCGTCCGCTAGGTCTTGTACTGTCTCCTCGCATGATTTCACTGCAATATTCCACTTCTGCTCGGCACGAACAACATAATGCTGAAGCAACTGGCACATTCCAGGTTTGGCACGGCAAAGAATATAGCCGGGCAGAGCACTAGTGGTCGCCAAAGGAAATGAGCTGAGTGCGGCAAGAGAGTCGGTAAGCCGGGATGAAAGCATTTCTGTTATGTCACCTGCCGGATTGAAGTTGCCGCAGAATGCATCCGCGAGGCTGGATTCTGTGCTAAACTGACCTAGCGAGGAAAACGGATTGGCCGGAGGTGGAGATGCGCGACTGCCGCCTAGCGAGTAGTATAATGGCAGATCCGACACAAATTCATCTCCAGAAACCGGCACCTGCGCCAAAACAAGAGATACAATAGCGATCGCCCGAAATACTGGCCTTCTTTGTATGTAACTTAGCATGTCATCGGTTGAGGTATATTGCGACATTAGTGTCAACTGCAATAGATAGCAGTCGTGAGTTCAATGTTGCTAGATTGTTGTGAGAATTGAAATGAGCGCAACGAAAAATTGATATATGCAATGGGTAGATTTATTCTGATGTTTCAAGTTCGAATCTCAGGTGAGTGTTTTCGTGCACAGTAACAGTGGAATTTACCGTTCAAAGGGAGTGTGATGCAGTCTGATACAGTAAAGCTGGCGATGGATCTGATTCAAAGGCCGTCAATTACCCCGGATGATGCCGGATGTCAATTGCTTGTCTGCGAGAGATTGGAACGTTTGGGGTTCTTGGTCGAACGACTTGATAGCGGAAATGTAAGTAATTTTTGGGCAAGGAAAGGAACCGCGGCACCTGTCTTGACATTCGTCGGGCACACGGATGTAGTACCAACCGGCAATGAATCCGACTGGCGGTTTCCGCCATTCGCCGGAAAAATTCATGACGGGTATTTGCATGGCCGCGGGGCAGCTGACATGAAGAGCAGTATTGCGGCAATGGTGACAGCTTGCGAACGTATCTTTTCCACCAATGAACAACTGCAGGGCTCCATGTCCTTCCTTATCACCAGTGATGAAGAAGGGGTAGCGGTCGAAGGTACGAAATACGTCATCGAACAACTAGAAAAACGAGGAGAATCAATAGATTACTGTTTGGTTGGAGAACCGACCAGTGAAAAATTACTGGGTGACACAGTCAAAATCGGAAGACGCGGCTCCATTAGTGGTCGTATCAAGGTGTTTGGAAAGCAGGGACATGTTGCCTACCCTCACTTGGCAGACAATCCCATTCATCGGGCCGGAAAATTGATTACGGCCATGTCTGACCTGGATTGGTTGGATGCCAACGAAAATTTCCCATCCACCACTTTGCAAATTTCGAACATTGGGTCCGGAGTCGGTGCGGACAATGTCATTCCCGGTGAATTGGAGCTACAGTTCAACTTGAGACATTCTCCCGATTCAACCGTGGATGCAATAATTCACAGAATTGAGGTTTTGTGCGAAAGCCTGGAGTTGGATTGCAAAATTCAATGGGGCCAACCTTCCAATCCTTACTATACACAACAAGGGGAATTCGTTGAACTCGTGCGGAGTGTGATTCATCAAACTCTCGGAGTAGAAGCAAAAACTTCTACGTCGGGCGGCACTTCAGACGGTAGATTTGTCGCTACATTAGGTGCACAAGTGGTAGAGTTTGGACCATTGAATGCCACTATTCACAAAGTAAACGAAAATGTGAGCATAGATGACCTGGACAGGTTATCAAACACATATGAACACATCGTAAGACAATCATTGATCAATCAACATTAGCGAAGTAACAATTATGGACAAAGTGCAGTACACACAAGGCGATTGGGCAAGTATCGGACACAAGTACTACATGCCCAACTACAAGCCAAGGAATATCGTGTTCGTCAACGGCACAGGGAGTATTTTGAAGGATTATTCAGGCAAAGAGTACATTGACCTCGCTTCTGGTATTGGCGTAAATTGTCTTGGACACAAGGACTCCGAGATTGTCGAGGCATTGACGTTGCAAGCAAGTAAATTGTGGCATACAAGCAATATTTATTTTTCTGAACCACCCATTCAGTTAGCACAGGAACTGGTAGAGCAAACATTCGCAGACCAGGTATTCTTTTGCAATTCCGGAGCGGAAGCCAATGAAGCTGCAATCAAGTTGGCCAGAAAATTTTCATCGGAAACCTACCCACCAGAAAAACGTACCATCATCACATTCGAAGGTTCGTTTCACGGCAGAACCTTGGCGACTGTCACTGCTACGGCACAACCAAAATATCACGCTGGATTTGAACCTTTGCCCGGTGGTTTCAGATACTGTTCATTCAATGATTTTGAAAGCCTTCAAAGTCAATTTGATGATGATGTATGCGCTGTGTTGGTAGAGCCAATTCAGGGGGAAGGTGGTGTTGTTCCAATCAGCAACGAATTTTTGACGGAAATAAGAAGATTGTGCGATGAACACAATGCACTGTTGATACTGGATGAGATTCAATGCGGGATGGGCAGAACCGGGAAATTGTTGGCTTACGAATGGTGCGATGGCATAAATCCGGACATTGTTACGCTCGCCAAGGCCTTGGGTGCAGGCATGCCAATTGGAGCGACATTGGCGACCAGACAAATTTCAAGGTCGTTGGGTTATGGGAGCCATGGATCTACTTTTGGCGGCAATCCGATGAGTTGTTCTGTAGCCAGAGTCGTCTTGCGTAGAGTTACTGATCCAGAATTCCAGAACGGGGTAACGAAAAAGGGTCAGTACATGCGAAAATGCTTGGATCAGATCAACGATGAACTGAATCTGTTCAGCGAGATTCGTGGTCGTGGCATGATGATCGGGGCTGTACTCAAAGAGGACTATTCAAATATTGCTTCCAATGTAATTGATAAGTGCCTTGAGGAAGGAGTGTTGATTTTGCAGGCTGGACCGAATGTGCTTCGTTTTCTGCCAGCACTGACAATCAGTACTGAAGAATTATCCGAAGCATTCGACCGGATCCGTTCGGCGCTACAACAGATTGGTTAAGCAGTTCGGTAGTAAGTAGTAAGTCAGCGCGCTAATTTTCAAATCGTTGAACGTGCAGAATTTCACAAAATACGGTGAATGGATTGCCCACCAAGTACTACGCATCAAGTGCGCGGCAGTCTTCTGCGTGCCAACCGACTGAAATTTTTTCTCCGAGACTCAAGTTTACGTGTTTGTAGGAGTTTGGAACCTTGATGATAAAGTCATCGTGTCCGCAGAGGTTCACTCGCGTACGAACATGGTCGCCGAGATAGATGATTTCCTCTACCTTGCCTTGAACCAGATTCGAACATTCTCCGGATTCTGGGTTGACCAATACTCGTTCTGGACGAAGCGACAGAGTTGTTTTGGAACCTACACCATTAATATTCACAGGTTTCGCGACAACTACATCGCCATTTGCAACCTTTACATCGCAACGTTCAGTTGAAGTATTGAGGATATCACCCTTCAGCACATTGTTTTCTCCAATAAACTGAGCAACAAAAGCGTTTTCAGGCTTTTCATACAAATCTTCCGGCGAAGCAAGTTGCTGTATTACACCGTCATTGAATACAGCAATTCGATTGGACATGGTTAGTGCTTCACTTTGGTCATGGGTAACATACACAACTGTGACATGCAAATTTTCATGAATGTGCTTGATTTCATACTGCATCTGCTCACGTAGCTGCTTGTCTAATGCACCGAGTGGTTCATCCATTAAAACCAGTTTGGGTTCGAATACGAGAGCCCTCGCAACTGCAACACGTTGTTGCTGACCCCCTGACAGTTGCCCAGGTCGCCTGGAGCCAAATCCAGCCAACTGCACCATCTCCAGAGCGTTGTTGACGCGTTTTTCAATATCATCGCTCGGAAGCTTGCGGACACGGAGTGGAAACGAGAGGTTTTCACTAACCGTCATGTGAGGAAAAAGGGCATAGTTCTGAAACACCATTCCGATCTCTCGTTTATGAGGCGGTACGTTATTGATCGGTGCTCCATCCAGGATAATTTCCCCATGTGTGGCAGTTTCAAATCCAGCCAGCATCATCAGGCAAGTAGTTTTTCCGGATCCTGATGGTCCCAGTAAGGTCAGGAATTCACCTTGATCCACAGACAGATTCAAATTCTTGACGATGAGTGTCTCACCATCATAACTTTTTTGTACGTCCACAAATTGAACGTATGCGTTGCTACTTTCGTTCATATCGCTAAATTCTCCATTTCTGACAGTTTACTGGAATTCAGGTGCATTTTACAATTTGATTTTCATGTTTGGCGGAATATTCAGGAATTTAGCAGAGTGATGACTTCCTGCCCGCCGTCCCAAATCATCACACAAGCGACATAAAAAATTATCGCCACCCCCAAGTATGCAATCCAAGGGCGCTTGTTGATTTGATTCGCTATTGCAGTAGCTGCAACAAGCATTAGTGCTACTGACAATACCAGTCCGAATACCAGAATGTAAAGGTGATCTCGCGCAATACCGGCCACAGCAAGCACATTGTCAAGGGACATTGAAAGATCAGCAATGAGGATTTGAATCAGTGCGCTATTGAAGTTTGATTTACCGGACAACTGCTCTACGTTCACATCATGGCGTTTTTTCTCCCTATGACCGCGAATTTCCACGTACAAACGCCAGCAAACCCAAAGTAGTAGCAGTCCACCAAACAGCAGAAGGCCCGGAACTTTCAACAGCTGAGTAATTGAAACTGCGAATACGATACGCATGATTGTCGCAGCGATGATGCCGGTTGCAATTAATCGTCTCCGCATGGAAGGCTTGACAGAAGCTGCTATCAAACCAACAGCGATTGCATTGTCTCCTGCTAGAACTAAATCAACAAGGATTACTTGAGCCAAAGCACTCGCTTCGGGTAGCAAGTCAGTGAACATGGATTCGGTCCGCTGGATATTCTGTGCACAACAGCAATCTAACGTTGGCAACAGCGGGATTCCTGAATCTGTTTAATGTAGCTGACTGCATTGGATGTTGTTTTGAAATCGTGTGGGTATTCTTGTAGGACAAGCACTGAAAAAAGCCTTTTATATACCAAGAACAGAGCCTTATGGCGAGGAATTGGGTCAATTGGGTTAAAATCTGGCTTTAAGCACCTCAAATTGGTATATCAATCAAAAATCAACTGAACGGAGTAGTGCGCCCCCACTTTTGATGCAACATTTGTAAGGTCGCCAGTAATTCCAGACATAGTTGCCGTCTTCGGAGATTTTTCCACTTGACCAATCACCCTCTGCTCCGAATGACTCACAACTTGATTCATGTTTAGGCGATATCATTTGCCACATATCGGTTTTTTCGTTTGAATCTCCATGCCATTGATGCCAGGATTGAGTCTTGCATTCGTACGTTTCGTCCTTTGCACTCGATTTTGGCCAGTTCCCTCCGCTTGCTTCGCACTCGTTCTTCGAGTGTGCAGTTGTGTCGCCTCTGGTTACGGTCCAGTTACTTGCTGTACCAAAGGGCTTGTGAATATGTCCGGCCCCGTCGCGGATGACAATGTCAATTGCTCGTTGAGCCGTAACCGCCGCCGCTTTCGCTGGGTCGGATTGAACAACAAACCCGCTTCTGGGATACACAGGACCCCAGGTAGAGTGTGGCCAGTTTCCGATTTCTCGAGCTCCCGGAGTAATTGACTCCTGTCTCATCGCGTCTGGTATTCCAGTTCTCCAGGCGGCGGCATCAAGAGTGGACAAGTAGTAGGGGAAAAGCGGTCTGCTTGAAGATTTGCACAAAAACTTGTTGAATTTTAATAGATGGGCAGCCGGATTGCCAATCACATCTGTTTCATAGAAGAACCCCGAATCGGTGTGTTGCAATCCTGTACCAACTCCTGAGAGACTGCCGCCGGACAGTTGAGTTCCTGTTAAATTTGACGATAGGCGGGAAAAATTTTTGGCTTCCTGCCATGGATTATTGAATGTCTCAACATACGAAGACACGACTAGATCAGGCAACCGATGAGAAATTTTGGGTGTCGTTACAATGAAGCAACCAAAGATTGTACATTTCAGCCATACGCAAATGCCTGCAATTCGCCAATTCAGACAACTGGGACTCATCGATCGCTTGATGATGGTAGCCGAATTCAGCGTATCAGCAGACGCAGACGACTGTGCCATACCCGAAACAAAGAGGAAAGTGAGTAGAATAGCGGTCCTTTTCAAGTTCATGTAGAAAACCGAGTTGAAATTTTGGTCTAATTTGCGTGTGTTTGTATCCGTCACGAAACACTACGTTGCGGAACCGCGCCGATTTTTGCGAATCTCATCAGCAATGCGATATGCCGCATCAATTTCCGAGATGTTGTATTTCTTCATCAATTGCGCTCGCTGGGCGCGTTCGCCTTTTTCAGTTTGTGCCAACGCGAGTGCGATTGCTGGTGGTACATTGCGAAAAATGGCGGTTAAATTGGTTGAGATTACAGAACCTTCGGTATATAGTCCGGGAGCTTTCCGCAATGTGTGCAAGAGTGCCACTTGCTCCGTGGACAGTGTTTTAAATCGTCCGATTTGTTCGATTTCATCTCTATCCACTGAAAGACAAAACCACCATTCTGGTTGATTCAGCAATTCCTTCGCCTCCACCGGAATTTGTCGAAGATTTTGAGTTGCTGTCCACAACCATGCGCCGAATGTTCGCCAAGTTGCCGAAATTCGATTGATGTAGGGCGAAACAAGAGGATTTTGCAGAAGAATGTGAGCCTCATCAATAACAACAACTGTTTGTCTTTCCGTATATTGCTCAGCTTCGACTCGATTATTGATCATTCCAAATAATCCGGTTAGGGCCACTGCTAGCCGATCTTCGTACCCCTTTCTTGCCAGAAGGTCCAGTTCAACCAAGGTAATATCGGCTTCTGGCCATAATTCGCCTTCTTGGTCAAATAACTGACCGTTTAATCCGGTGCAAAACAGATTCATGGAACTGGCCATACGGGCAGCTCGGGTATGTTGCTCCGCAGCCAATTGCTGACCGGTCTCTGTGGAACTATTCGACAGGTTTCTGAGTGCGGCCACAACATCTCGCGTCAAAGTGTGTTCGCGATTGTCTGATTTTGACAACATGGCGGCATCGGTGATGGCCGTCCGTATCATGTTGAGATCATCCCGGCGAAGTTTTTGTTCATCGTGACGATTACCTCCCGTGATCATCAGGCGAGCCTGTATTTCCATTTCACCAAGCAGATCCCTGTTTATCAAGTCACCAGAATCGAACTGTTCATTGGGACGGTCTGCCTTGTCGGTGCTTGAGTCTAGTAGTTTTTGTGCATTTGCAAATGGCGGTAGCGAAACTTTGCTGACACCGTCGATTTTCACTCGGTGAATATTTAAACCCAATTTCTCACAGTGATCGGCGAGCAAGCCGAATGTGGGTAGAGCTGTAATTAGATAGATTCTGGGACGATGGACCGCAATTGAGTGCAACAGAAAATAGATTAGAAGGGCAGTTTTTCCTGACCCAGTCGGGCCTAATATCAAAGAATGTGCATTCTTGGCCCTGTCAACCGGATTCAACAGATCAAATAGCAGTGGTTCAGCTCCTCGATTGAACAATAAGATACCTGGCTTCCCGGTTCCTCTGGATCGTCCGTAAACTGGCACCATGCGTGCTATATGACTTGTGTACCACATCCTCGCTCTACGTGCGAAGATTCGTTGGTCTTGGTGCGGGTCGTATCCGAAAGGCAGTGCACGGACATAGCTGTCAAGAGCAATCGGGTCATAACGGGGAGCAATCATGCGGAGTTGGTGAGCGGATAGGAAACTCAAAACCGATTCAGTTTTTTTGTTCAAGTCGGCCAAATCCGAACCGAACAAGAATATTCCGCAAAAAACGCGAAAAATCGGATTGCCCCGAGCAATTTCTCCGAGTGCAAGATTGGCAAGTCGTCGTTTTTCCAAAGCCGACGGGTCATCGCCAACAGAATTTCTGTTTACCCTTGAAATCTTTTCTTGAATTTCGGCTTGTGGTGTAAATACAATTGTCATTGACCAAATAGCATTTTCCGGCATCCAATCCCAAAGTGTGCTGATGGAATTACCGAATGCCCGCTCGGCGGTCAAGTGTCCGATTTCAGGTTCGCCGGTAAGGTTATCCATTGTGAGAAATCTGCTTGGATAGCCACGGAACCACCAGATTCCCGGTCTTTTCCAAGTCCAAGGTGCTACACCATGTAACGATGCTCGTCCTAAATCTACGCGTGCATCGTTCGATATCAGTGCAAGCGATGAATCCAAGTCATTCAGTTTCCAAGGATATTTCTCCAGCAGGTCAAGTGTATTGGCGCAACCCGATTCTGGGTCCGGTTTCGGAACAAACCACAGAGTCAGCCATTCATACAGTTCAGCAGCACTACCTTGAACAATCTGCGTTTCGGCTTGTGCGAATGCCCCTCGAAGTTGTTCGCAGATTTGGTCAAGACTGTTCTCGTCTTCAGGTCGCCTGGACACTGAGGTTTTCCAGATGAACAGACGTACTATGCGGTTTCTTCCGCGCCAATGTCCGCTGATAGAGTTTGGATCTTCAAATAAGCCTTTGGGTTCAGTCAAGTCGGAAAAGTGCTCAGTAAGATCTTTCAACCATTGGATCGAGTAAGCCGAATCGCGATATGGTGGTGCCGCATAAGATTGTATTTGTTGTATCAGTTTCTTGAAGTATGCTTTGCTATTGTCTTGAACAAACCATTGCATAATCCAGGGGTTGTGCGCATTTTGGGGTACGACTTGAGATATCGCGTGTACAACCTTTTCACTTAAAGCCTGTATCGATTCAGGTGTTCGCGCTTCTGTGTTTGTGCCTACAACATTGAAAACGCGCCCCATGCTGGACAAGTCTTGCAAGCAAATTCTGCCGTTTCCCAAGTCGATTCTTGGGGCAAGTAATTCGGTAAATGAGCGAGTATTGGCAACAATGGATTTGTAGGCCTGTTGAGGATGTAATTGTGGTTCAAGATACTGTTCCACTGTCAACGGTTTGCAATTTTCCCCGTCCCAAACAGTACGAGGCAAATCTTCGTGCAAAATCTCTGATTTCGCCTTTTCGGTAATCCTTGAATTGGAACTAGGAAAAAAGTTGTCCAATATTGCCTTGAAGCCAGTTTGATTTGCTGTCATGTTCAATCCTTGTATAGTGTCCCCGCTACTGTTTTCATTCCGTTGTTTCTCCCGGAAGTGCATATTCAACTCGTTCATACATTTGAAACATTGTGGAATAGCCTGGAATGGGAGTACGCTCAGCCGATAAGTGGGGGAAGACGTAAATAATGATGGTTGGATTCGGCAAACGGGGGAAAAGTGTGTTCAATTCATTGAAAGCTTGTCTGGTGTACCCATGCAGACTAGTACTGCCCTGTGGTAGTCGACGTCTAATGGAATGAGACCTGTCAATGCTTCCCATGTGTTGTTGGTATATCTCGGATATCGTCGGCCCGGTGTTTGGTATTGGCGACTTTCCCGCAGACTGACCCGTACAAGATGCTACGGTCAGTACGGCACTAATCAAGACCACCAAGACGACTAGATTCTGACTGACTATTGTCAAGGTATTGCACCTTTCGACCCTGAGGATCCTGATTGATTTCAATGGTGTGTTCAATATGAATAGCGACAGGATGCCCGGCTGGTAAATAAACCGCATCAAAAGCATTTTGGTATCGGCTCTGCATCCATCTGTTTGATTCAGAGATTGCTTCTTCCACTGCGCGTCCGAGGACAAAATTGTCAATGTCGCCGGTGATTGATTGCGCAACATTTTCCCCTGATGAATTCAAAGAAGTAGTCGCTTGGGCATCAGCAAGCGCGGAAGCGGTTGCCCCTAGTGTGCTCAGGGTTGTAGAGCGTGCCAGCGATCGCAAGGCATTTGATTTCACTTCGCCCAAAATGCAAGGGTTGCCGCGATCATCGGAAATCCACCCTAGTCCACCACCTAAATTTTCAGCGCTCGCATCTTTTCTAACAGTTTGAATCGTGCCATCGCGAAAAATGAATGTTGCTGTGTCGACGTTCCCGGAAATACACGACAGAGTTAGATCTCCTCTGGCAGTTCCGGACCACAGCATGCCAGCAAGTTCAGGAATTCTATGTCCGTTTGCTGCCAGATTATCCATGCTTGTAATTAATTTGAACCGCCACGGATCTTCCAGCCGACCGTTAATGGGAATGCGCCCCACTAAAGCAGTCAGAGCAACACCATTTAGTAGCGTAGTAGTGGGTGGAATCGTATAGGCAGGACTGTTTGACTCCGGTGTATCGTTAGCATTTTCTCTAATGTCGACGTTAGCGTATGATGCCGGAATCAACTCTTGATCAGTTTCATGTAACGGGTATTCGCTTTCCAAAGACTGGGTGGAGTCAATTGAAGTGCGCCAAATGATTGGGGCTTGACTTTGACTGACTTCAGCAACTGATTCTTGTAGTTGCATCGATTCAAGTCGGTCCACTCGAACAATTAGTTGCTCAATTGCAATGTACAAATTATCCACTGACTGCTGGTTTGATAATTCATGCATAGCCTCCTGAACGGAGGTCATGGACTCATCAAATTCAGATCGAAGTTGTTCTCTTGCTTGCTGGTTGCGCTGGAAGTTACTTTCCACTGTCTTTTCAACGTTGGAAATTTTGGTAGCAAAGGCTCGTACTTCTTCAGCTGCACTGTCCCGATCAGCTTGATTCAGTTCAGCATCTCGCTGATGTTCTGTTTCGGTTGAAGCCATTTCAATTAATTTGGTAGTATCGTCTGGTGACACGAACCAGACCGTGATACCTACCAAGACAATGGCTAGAAATATCAAGAATACTTGGCGCTTCATGAATGCTCACCGAATCGAAGTGAAGTAGGGTTGATCGGAAATTAGAACGAGGACAGTACTGTCATCAATGTGACCGGATGGTCCAAGCCTGCTATGGACAAATGCTGCAGTTCTCCATCTACCGACTAATTCTCTTGGGTCAAGGATTATGGAAACATCCAAATTGTTTGTGATTTGCACAGCAGTAGCATAATGATTCAGGGAGCGCCAACTTGCTATTGCTGTTGCTCTGACAGCACCTCCGCAGAGAGTAGGTACTCTTGCTCCGCAACGAAAAATATTGACCGGAGATTGATTTACTTCGACTCTTGAAACTCCTGCAATATCTTTCAACAACCGCTCTGGGGCGTACAGTTGCTGAATAACCCAACGAGTTAATGTGATGAAGCCATATTGTTCGGAAGTCTTGGAAGACGGGCTTTCTTTTGATTTTGATTCAATGAAAATTGGGCCAACTGGGACAGCAAATTCATTGGCTCTAACCTGAAGAATCATCGTGCCTAAGGGTTGTGCAACCACAATCAATCGAGTATCCGGGAAGTATTCTGTAGCTTTGACCCAAAGATGGTTTCCGATGATTTCTGTTTCAAGCTTATCAGCAAGACTGCTAGGTACGCCAACTCTGATGTTAATTGCTTGTGGAATATGGATATTCTGCTCAACCCCAACTTTCAAATTGAGTGGCAATGGAAACTGGGACCACTGATAGGTAACCGTGCTTGCATGTGCTGCTTTGAACATCCATGCAAGCCATAATGTAATGGCAACTCGACGAAGCGCTTCAAGTAGCGGGTTAGGAGACGAAACATTTTTCTTGGTCTTGTAGCCCACGTGCTTCGGATTGTTGTGGAAATTTTCTGAAGCAAACTGCCGAGCAGAAGCATCGACTGTCAGTATTTTCGGTGTTGAAGATGAACTTGTGCAAATCATTAATTGTTCTCTGATGTATGAAAGGATCGGCTGTATGTGAAGCACTATGAAATTTGGTCTTTGGAAGCGGATTTCAGTATTCGCTCGGGGGGATAGGGCATGGTGTCGAGCAACAACCCCCAAGGATTGAATTCTGGATCAATCCGTCGCCGAATCACTCGGATGTAGTATTTGATCTGCACTGTTTTCACTTCTACACCACCAATGTGTTCGTGAAGATCAACTTCCAGCAATACAGTCCATGAATTCCCCGTTTCTCCATATACAGAATCGACATAGGTGGCTCCGACAGACGGCAGAATGTATCTTGTTCGACCTCGTAGTTCTGACGTTCGATTTTTGCTTTCATTCGTTAGCCATACTTTGAACTCAGGTGTGAGAAATGAAGTCAATCGGTCAAGGTTGGATGAATAGTCCTTCAGACAATCGGTAGGGCATCTGTTCAGTTGTTGCCAAATGTATCCTGCGAAGTTGTAAACCTCCCAAGGATGAATGGTGTTTAGTGTAACTTCGCTACCGTAGCGAATATCCGGCGGTATGCTGATACGCTGGTTACGCGACGCTTGGTGCCAGCCATACATCGTAATCATCAGTCCAAGAGACAAGGTAATCGAAACCACTCGAAGTGTTCGAATGTGATCGTATAGATTTGCATCTGCATGTACGTATCGAGCCATGGATCAAATACCCCTTTCTGTGCTCCATCGTCCGGATTTGTAGATTAGGTCCAGGTCGTAGTGTTTGCAGAGTATGCAGAAAAATGCGCGAGCGTACCAACCTTCAGGTTTGCCTGCTTTAATTTTCTTGATGGCTTTAGCAAGGCAAACAACCGAAGCGATGGTACCGGCGACAAATATGGCGAATCCCAGAAACAAGGCATGAATTCCATCAAGTACAAATATGCCGATCAGAGCAGATTGGGGTAGCCACAATATGCCTGCAATCGTAGTAATGGATGACAATTCGGTGGTGCCACAGCTTTGGTATAGCGGTGTTTCGTAATCTAGTTGGTCGCATGGTTGAAGTGCCATTAGGTGTCAATAATCTCGCTTAAACGTGTAGAACCCCACCAAGCACCAAAGATCACTACAACAATGACTAGCAACCCGGCACCGAAAAATACAGTGAATCGTCCCCATTCTCCGTTTCTGCGAGCTTGATTGACTTCAGAAATCAATCCGCCTGAAAATGCCAGAATTGCCAATACAACCACGATTGTCAATCCGAGAAAAATCACATATCGGATACCTCCGACAATGTAGTCAATGGGATTGCTGGCATCAAATGTTTGGTTTCCCAATTTTGGTGGCTCAGGCAGTACTTTTTGGGCCATACTTGAATTTGAGGTCAACAGCGACAGGATGCCAAACGCCAACAGAAAATTTAGATAGCAAAATCGATCGTAAAGGTTCGAGATAATCTGTTTCATGCTACAAGAATGCAATAATTGTTAAGATGGATAATGTTGTCAGGAGTGAACGTCCCGATTCCGCCAGTAGTCCGAGAAAGCTTAGTTCGTTTTCCCGTAGTCGTCGTAAACAGGCCAAGACTGTCCAGATCCACCATAAGATTGCAGTTGCCGATATTAGTCCAACAATTGCTGATCTTAGGTAATCAGTATTGAATGAGTTCCCTAATTCCATGATTAGTCTCTATAATCGCCAGGAATTTGTTCCAGAGTTCTAGGGGTATAATCAGGTCTGTCCACATGTGCACTGATACCATTCATAATCACTAGCAGGTCATACCGAAGACGGTTGTAATCGAATTTAATCCGTGCATCAGGGTTCGCGTTTTTATCAGCTTCTGAAATTAGATTGTCCAACTCGTGCAGTTGCCGTAGAAGACGAACTAGAGTTTGCTTCTCACTCGAATTCGCTCGCTTGATAGAGCCATCAGAACCGTCGGCGTACTGAACTGGTTTGGCGACGACAATCTCATTTGCCGATTCACTGCCAGACGGTACGCTCGTACATGCACTAAGACTAGTGAACAGAAGTACGAACCATGAAATTTTCCTGCTTTTTTTGGACATGGATGTCTATATAAATCAACTACTGCACCATGTCTTGAAAAATTAGATTTTCGACTGAAGGTATTTATTTCCCTTAATTCTGTGGAAAGATACCACTGTGCAAATCAGAATTGATGCTGTTCAAGTTACTGACTGATATGCGTCTATCACGAATCAGTTGAAGTGGAATGCGATGCACTGCCAACCAGTAGCGCATTTGTGCCTCGGTAGTTGGCTCTTGAATGTAAATGTTCACTGTTCCACCGTTTTGTGCATGTTGCAGAGCTTCGCTTAAGTTCTTCCGGCATGATTCCTGTTCGCAGGCGAACGGGGTGACGAGCATAATTCTCTTGCCGACTTGAGAACTTCCTTTCCTGGCGATGAGAGTTTGAATTGCATCGATGTATGCCGATTCAAATTTTGTGATTGAATCCAGAACTTTCATTTGTCTATTTGCAAGCATTTCGGCATAGCGTTTCCTGTCGGTTGGAGAATCAGCAAATATACCTAGCCATTCGAGCGGACTGATTTCCGACGAGACTAGTCCACTGTATTGTTGTTCGAGATTTTCTAATCTTGACCATTCGTCAATAGTCAAACCCCAGTCAACTGAACTGTGTTGGGCTTGATTCTCGATTTCAGAAGGCATCTGGGTTGAGAATTCAATGGTTGTTTGGGAATAACACAATGCAGACCAAAAAAGTATTGCCAAAAGCAAACTACGTTTCATTGAGTGATCTCCAGTTCTACATCAGATTTGGTACTCATACTTTGAAAAACGACGCGACGTTGGCTAGGATCGATTGCTGTTAACTTCCAACCTGCTCTGGATTCGTTTTTGGCAACAATTGCAGTTTTTCCCGCCAGTTTTATCACCGCATACCAATCCGAATCCCAATTGTCAACAGATACCAGGTGAAATGGCGGTTTGGTCTCTGCAGTATGTTTTTCGTCAGGTTTGACACTGGTGCGGTCGAAGTATAGTTTCAGATTAGTTTCAAGCTGATTCATTTGAATTTGCATTTGTTTACGCGTAACACTAGGATTTTGCATCATCTCATCCAGAATATAGTTCAAATTCTTCTCTAACGCAGCCATACGATCATTCAAATATGAATGTGCGTCTTCATTGGATTGAAGTCGATATTCAATTACTTCTTGCATAGATGTGATTTTGGAAAATGTTTCATCATCAGATTGATCGCTCTTGACTTCGGAAGTTTGTGCAGTATTCGGTGTTGGTATCGGTATTGCTTCTGTAACTGGCACAAGTTGGCTTGACTGAGATGGAACGGAATTGCTGGGATTGGTAATTGGTTGGCCATCCAGAAATCCATAACTGTGAGGAAATTTCATTAGGATTGCAAAGGTACCGAGCATAAGTAGCGCACTCACGGTCAAAATCAGTACAAATTTTTTCGCAAGTCTGGGAATCGAGAAAAGTTTGAAATTCTGATTCTCTTTCGATTTTGTTGGATTTTCATTTGATTTCATGATGTGAATATTTTGATTATTTCTTTTTTTTTGATTCAGAATAAATTGATTTCCAAAAATTTCATAATTTCATTCACCACTCAATCATTGAATCCAAAAGAAGGCTATAGAGTCAATACTTGTAAGTGCTGGAAGCGAAGCAGCTACAATTGAAATTCCCACACCAAAAGGCAAGTTATTTCTTCTGGTTCGGGGAAAAGCATAAAGTAATAGTGTCACCAAAGCACCACCTGTGACTACTACTGGCAAACATTGCCACCCAAACCACGAGCCAACAGCGGCAAGTAGCTTTGCATCACCTAACCCGATACCTTCGACGTTTCGAATCATTTTTTGACCGTCATGCAATATACGAACAAACATGTACCCACTTGCAGCACCGATGACTGCATCCTCCGGAATAATGAAAAGTGGAATACAATTCACTAGCAATCCGAGCCAGACTAGTATAAGTGTGCCACTGTCAGGCAGCAGGTTGAATCGATGGTCGTTGACTGATAGCCAGAACAAAATGATCAGGTAAATTGTGACGGCTATTGCTTTCAGTTTACAGTTCCTAAGTGTTTAATTTTGTGGAGAAAGAACAACTTCGTATTCATCAGGCACGGTTATATGCCTCTGGTGATTGAAGTTCGCAGACAATGGGTATTCGAAATGTTTTTACCTAATTCGGTCATCCATTGTTAATCTGTTATTTCGGATTTACGCAACTAGTCCAAGCAGAACGAACGCGACAGTTTTTGTAAGCATATAAATTTGCACTCTCGCACAAAAGAGTTTCAGGATTTCGAGTTTTATAGTTGAACCGAATATAAGAACCTGAAACTACTGCTGAAGAGATATACAGATTACCACCGCCATTGTTTCCCCAGCGGCAGTAACTCGAACTGGAGATGCAACCAGACGGCTTGTTACGACAGGGAGACGAAGCTCTGCTGAAGCTGGAAATGTTACAATTGTTCGTATTCCAATGATGGGTTCTATTGCTACTTCGCCTGCTGACTGCTTGGGAACGAGTAGGAGTGCAAAGTGTAGGGACCCATACGTCTGTTTCATCTGGAATTGCTTCGTAAATATCGTCGATGCAATC
Source organism: Arenicellales bacterium (assembly GCA_965200765.1). Classification (GTDB taxonomy): domain Bacteria; phylum Pseudomonadota; class Gammaproteobacteria; order Arenicellales; family JAJDZL01. The sequence goes on along the minus strand of OZ241380.1, from coordinate 2,346,985 downwards.
GGTGTCGCAGTATTGCCTGAACCTCGCTGTATTTGAATTTACCGCTGATTGTAGTCCGGAATACCTCCTGGAATTTGTACTTACATCGCTTCTTATTCCCGTAATTCTGCCACTATTAGAATTTACACGACCAGTCAACGAATTTAGTGTACTCCGATTTCGTGCAACATTTGTATTTGTACGAGACACGCTACTGTTTGTCGCAGCCAGTCTTGAGTCCAAACTTGTAACTGAACTGTTGATTTGCACTATACTCCTGTCGATTCGTGTAATGTCGCTGTTCAGTTGGTTCACTTCTCCGTTGATTTGAACAATATCATTGTTTATTTGATCTACTTCATCGTCTAGTTGATCGACCTCTCCATCAATCCGATTCACGTCATTTGTCTGGTCAAGTCGGTCAAAACCATCTCCTTGTGCTCCGTTTGCATCACTTAGATTCAAAGAATTTGCGACGGTGGCAGTATTCACATTCAAATCAGTAGATGTCAAACCATTGTCAGCAAACAACTCTCCTGCTTGAACCCTTACATCACCTGTACCTGCAATTGTCAGTCCATTCGTGGTTGGTGTTATTGACATCGCATTCTGGAATGTTAATGCTCCGGTCATTTGATTCGAACCATCTCTGCGAAGGAACGGAGTATCGGCCGCGTTCGCACCCACGCGAACTTGAACTCGCGCCAGATTATCAATTTCATTCGGGTCATAGGCAGTCGAAGTTGGGTCGAATTCAATACCTGCAGGATTTTCTCGAGCAAAAGTTATTTCGAAAAATCCCAAAACTCCTGCACTGGTCTCAGTTCGCGCCTCGTTCAGAGCGATTGCCGCCAGATCAGGTCGAGCATCAAGTCTTCCATCTCCATTAGTATCGGCATTGCCACGGAATACCCCGAAGTCAATAGTTCCACTTGGGCCTTGAGGCAAAACTTGCACATTAATCGTCAATTCTCTGAAGGTTACTGGATCTCCATTTAGATCGCGTATGTGTGGAAGTGTTGTATCCGCGCTATACGCACAGGAGAGAAAGCGAAGTCCCGCAGGATTATTGCATTCCTGCAAATTATCGACGGCCAGTGTTGTAGCGGTTGTTGGCGGATTTTCAACCAGCAGGGTAGATGCGGCGCGGGAGAAGTCAGCAATAGCCCGTCCGGATTGTTTTGCTGCATCAACTTGAGATTGGTGCGCACTTTGCTGAGCCCAGACCACGACCATAGCTAGTCCAATTGCAAGCACAATCATTGTCTCAACAATTGTGACCGCACCGCGATCTCTACCATGCGATTTGGGGCACTCTTTCATTTCGGTCTAAAAATTTTCGAAATAGCCTGACTACTAGCCCTCAAAAGTCCAAACGACATCATTTGGAGCACCTGTCCCACACAATCCCGCGATATTGGCCGCTGCACCTTCGTTTTCATCTGTATTCTGGTCGTCTGTTGCGTCTAGATTCACTTCCGTTCCTCCAATTGATACAGAATTGGCAAGATCCAGTGAAGACGATACGATTGACGAGCATCCGGCTTCCGGCATGGCTTCAAAAGTAACGGTGAATTGCTGTCCGTTCCCTTCAATTTCAATGTCCCCATTCCACGGATGCTGAATATTTGCACCATTGACAAACTGGTTCGGAAAGCCCGCAAGATTTCTTGCTAGATCGGTTGTAAGCCCATTGAAATTATTTCGCGCACCAAATGTTGCACGAACGGTACTTGTAATTTGAGCGAGTCCGGAGACACCACTGTTTGCATTACGGGTTTGAATCAAAGCAGGCACTCCCGCAAACGCAACAGCAAGTACTGTCGCACCGACACCTAGCGAGATTAGAGTTTCAGCGATGGTAATTGCCCCTTTTTCACGTTTTCTCTTTGTGATTCCAGGTGACAAGAAAATATTGATAGCATTGTTGATGATTGACATGATTATTGCCTCCTAAATTTAGTTTCAAGGTGAATAATTTCAGTTTCTTGCATGAAAACGATTCGGAAACTCAATATTTCCTAATACGAAGTGTTTTGCAAGGTGAAAGCCAAACGTGCAATTCCGATATAGATCCAAATTGCCGCTCCGCCTACGATTAACATGAATACCGCGGAAAGAATTCGAGTAGTTGCTCTAAAGCGCGCAAGAGTCCTTTCGATATCAGCGGCTGATACGTTTTCAGCTTGTTCGCTAAAACTGCCCAATCGCTCATAGATTCGTAGGTCGTCGAGAGTTTCTGGCGTAAATAGTCCTGTATCTAGCGCAATGTCCGTGTTTTCTCCTGCATACATTCTTGAACGCATGATCTGTATGTGAGAAGCGATATATGCCGGCATTCCACGCGACAATTGATCAAGTGCCCGAAGTCTTTGAACACCTGCTCGCATTAGTGCTAGCCACGCGACCAAAACTTCTGGACCAAGTAACATTCGATACAGTGCAAACGGTGGGTACCATTCGAGTCGATTGCGAATGGGTCCGGTGAGACGTGGTGCTGCCCAAACAGACACTGTAATCAACAGAAATACTGCGACAAGTACGTGAAACCCCCAATTTCGAACAAAATTTGAAAATTCAAGCACGCTTTTTGAAATTGACGGCCAGTTTTCGACAGGTGTTACCTCTTGCATCATTTGCATTGCGTATGGAGGAAGAATAGCAATGACTGTGGCACCTACAAACAGCAGAATGACTGGATAGGTCAGATTGGAGAAAAGAGATGAACGAAGTTGAGTGTGAACATTGGCAATTCTCGCGGCCTGTTTGAAACCCTCGGATATACGACCTTCCTGTGTAAGTTCAATCATGATTAGTTCTTCCTGAGGAATCCAACCGACTGCAGCTTCAGCGAAATTTTTTGTACGGAGTGCAACAATTTGGTGATTACAAAAATCGTGTGCTGTGTCTCGATTACGGCTATCAGCCAAAAACTCCATCGCAACCGCAATAGGCACACCACCATCAGCTAATGACGCGAGTCGTTTCCACAAGTGCTCTCTTGATTTTGAAGACATGCGAAATCTTGTGCGATTTATCCATGTACGAATTGAATCAAACATATTAGGCAGCTCTTGTTCCAGACAAATGTGATGAAAACTTATCTGATGTTTGGAGTTTGGTCGGATTGAGCGGCCCAATTTTCCATTCAACATCTAGAGGCGATGCTTGACCAGTGGCGATTGCTTGAACACCGTGTTCAGCAACAGGCTTTCCACCTAGATTTTCAATCCAGTACTGACGGGCGACAGAAAGGTCTCCACGACGGAGCAACTCGACAAGTGCATCATCAGGTTGAACAATTTCTGCCAAAACACTGCGTCCTTGGACACCTGTATGCTTGCATGCCACACACCCTGTACCGCGAAAACCAATCTGATCTACGGTTTTGTTGCGACTTAGAAGTGCTTTTCGAATTCTGTACACAAAATTTTTGCGTCGATCGTCGTTTTCGGCACTTGCCAACCATTCATCGATACTTACTTTGCAACGTGAACATAAGACTGGAACCAGTGTTTGATAAATGAGACCGGACAAAATGTCAGGGGAACATAGCAAAGATCGTTCAACCCCAATTCCAGTAAGTCTTCCAATAATTCCCAAGGCGGACGATGCATGAATCGTCGTATAAACTCGATGTCCTGACTGGGCGAATTTGATGGTCAATAGTGCAGACTGAAGATCACGAATTTCACCTACCATCAACGTATCAGGGTCGCAACGCAATGCTCCTCGAATCGCAAAAGAAAATTCATCGCCTACTGAAATTCCCTTCTTTCTTACAACCGGTACTTGTGATGCACCCGGGATCACTCGTTCTGGAGGATCTTCAACAGTGATAATGCGAAGATGTCCGAGATGTTGCTCCAGTTCTTCATTCAGCATTCCAACAATGGATGTGCTTTTCCCACTACCGACTGAACCGGCAATGACAACCATACCAGAAGCTCGTCGCGCCAGTGAATGAACGATACCCATTTGTCTTGCGTCATAGCCAAGTTCATCAAGTGTCATTGTGTCCCCGCTTCCAGGCAAAATTCTCAAAACCATGTCATAACCATCGGGAGAAGTTGGGATGGTTCCGATTCGAACTCGGACTCGACGAGAGTTTGCCAAGACAGTATCAAGTACAGCATCTTGAGGTTCGTAGCGATTCCATGTGACTGCCTGGTCATGCCCCATAACCTCGTAAATGAATCGACAAGTTTGATCCGCTTGAATTTCGGTCCATTCTGCATAAACAGTCAATCTTCCATTAATACGAAAACTGACAGTTGCATTCTTTCGACGACGAACAATGTGAATATCAGAAGCACCATCATTAGTCGCGCGGGAGAGTAATGCTCGAACGTCATCTTGGTAACGCTCTCTGTCAAGGTCAACAGGTACGGAAGCAACTTGTTTGGATGCACTTTCCAAATATATTGATTCCAGAAACTCGGAAGACACTTCAATCTGACGAGTTACTTGAATATTTTTGCGTTTCAGACTTTCGCGTAAATATGCCTTTAGCCTGGATTGAAACTTTAGCGGCGTATATAAGATGTAAGCGATTGTCGGCGGATTGTCTTCTGAAACCGCAGCGTAGTAAGCACGCTCGGAGTCAGGAATTTCAATCAACGAGCCCGGACCGCCGGTGAGTAAAAGTTCAAAGTGTGGAAACTCGTTCATTCTTTCACCGGTGCCAAGCCAGAAAGACCTATTGAAATTTCGTTGCCAAACACTACCAAGTCGATCCCACGGGAATGGACATCCAGTACTTTTGCCAATCGAATTACATCATTGCGTTGTAGTCTGTATTCGTTCCCCTTGATACGCGCGTAGGCAGTCAGATTTCCGGGTTCGCCAGCGATCGCGTAAACTTGTAAATTTTCATCAAACCATTGAACCCGACTCAAAGAATTATCTGGTTCAGGTATGGGCGGTGTTGATGCTGTTTGTTCAGCATTCAATCGTTCAGCGTGGCTTCTCGCGACTTTCGTGCGAAGCTCATGGTAGTTCAAGACTGCTTGCATGATGTTTTGTTGTTCCTGCAAACAATTCATTAGTGGCAAAGGCCGTAGATCTGCACGACACGGCAACGGAAGATCATACACTCCCTCAGAACCACTAGTCTGTAACTGCTCAACAGTGTTTTCCGCAAGTTCATTGGCTTGAGCCGAACACTTGCTGAAGGCGAATAAAGTGATGGAGAATATTCCAATACTAAGTGCTTTTTTCATAGTAGCTTCCCACTAGATTCCAATGTATTTTTTTATCCAAATTCACAGTGAATTCCCTAAGGTTAACAGGGTTTTTTCGAAGCATACCAACTGCCGAATGTACGCTACTTAGTCCTTCTCCCGAAGAAGCCAATGCAGAAAGCTTGACAGGGTAGAATTTGCCTTGTTTTTGGGGTGAGCCAATGGACCAGGTTCCGGGAGATATTGCAAGTAAATCGAGAAATCTATATCGATTTTGAATACCACCTAACAGATTGTCCAAATCAATATTTTTATCGTGTTTGGGAGCCGGAAAATTGATTCGTTCAGTTACAATGCCGCTGGATTCATCAAACTCCCAGTCTTTCTCCCTCAAATAAGTTGAAATACTTGCTAAATTGCCGTTTAACCGACTCCACTTAGCTTCAATTTCACCTTTGCTCCACCGATAGGAAATTGATTTCCATCCGGCTGCGTGCAACGGGCGGTCACTGATGAGGTCAATAAAGAATACAATTAATGCCCCTGAATCTTGTGACAATTCATTTTGAATTTTGTTTCGTTCTTTTGTTATTTTGGTTGTTGCTGAATCAACTTGTTGCAAGCGCACCTGATTCTGAGATCTGCTCCAATAATTGTCGTGAAGTAGCCAACCACCGTACCCAACTATAGCAATCACAGATGCGGTTGCAAATGTCAGCAAATACGTTCGGTTATCTCGAGTGCGCAATGGCCTGCAAGTACTTTCCTCAGGCGGCTTGGTGCCCGCGACTAGTTCTTTGAAACTAGTTTTTAAAGATTTCGAAACGTCGAATTCATTGTGAGTGTCAACATACGGAATGTCAGATCCTTCGGTATCAATTTGCAATTCAGCAAGACGATTGCTGACAATGTCCTTGTTCCCGACAATGTCTCCGACTGGAAAGACAGTGCCATCTTCAATCGCACAAAGCCAATATTTTTCTTCCTCTAACTTTTCAACAAGTATGATTGAGGGTTTGGCCGCGGCGAGCCAAGCTGCCGCACTAGTTTTGTTAATCTCATCCGTATGGCTTGTAACTCCCGGCTGTATTCCATCTCGCGTTGCAATAGTGGCGTAAGCAACGGGGGTAGGTTGACTCTTGCGTAACTTTCGATTGATTCTGCTAGTGTGAGTCGTATTAGAGATTGCTCCCGGCTTCATCCAATTCAATCCGATTACTAGCTCTTGATTTGCCAGACTGTGAATTAGCATTGCTATACCTGTGATCTTGTAATTTCAACGTCTGGAGTGATTATTTGGGGCGTAATCAACAAAACCAAACTCGCCCGTTTGTTGCTAGTTCGAGAATTTCTTGTTAACAGTCCCTTGATTTTTCGTGCAGTGGAGCGAGTTGTATCTAATCCGGCCACAATCAGAGTTTCACCTGACCGAAGTAATACAGGAATTAGCATTGACCGAGATTCTAAATCAGGTAGCTGAATCACCGGATCATTCGGGCCTGCATTTGCCGGGAATCGATTGATCGCTTTAATTCGAGTTGTCCGTAAGGTCGCATGCAGGATGAGCTGGTTAGTACCCGGTAATACCCTAGTCATGAGATTTAGTGCAATGCCATCCTGAATTTTGCCAGGAACCAACCGTACTGAGGCACTCCCGTCGGTATAGACAACTTCTCGACGTTGCAAGTACGAAGTTTCGTCCCCGAAGAAAACCGGAACCGGTTGCCCATTTATACCTCGAACTAGGGATGATGTAAGTTTTGTAATTTGATTGTTTCCAACCGAAGACCGTAGCGCAGCTGTAATGTTTGTATTGCGATTGGTGAAAGAATTGGAATATTTGAACGATACAATTGATTCGTCATCATTGTTTGTGGCTGTAGTTGTCAATTTTCCTTGCTTGATTGCAGATTCAAGCAAGCCTTCAATACTTATTCCCTGATCGCCAGACTCGCTGTGTTCAATTTCATACAAATCAATCTGAACTAGAATTTGAGTGGCCAATTGAAGATTTTTTCGTGCAATCCACTTTCCAATGCGGTCCAGTGCAATCGGTGTGTCAGTCACAGCAAGGGAGCCAGATTGGGGGCTAAGAGTCGCCTTACCTTGTGGGGACAGTAATGACTCAATTGTTTCCAAAGTTTCTGTCCAGAAGTTGGCATCGTCAGTTGTGACTGATACACTGTCGGTAGACGTTAAATCTGAGCCACTGCCAGAAACTGATCCAGATAGTCCGATATTGCTTGTCCATTTTGTGTTGACACCTGAAGCGTAAATCGTCCAAAATCTCAATTCAGTTTGGTAGATATGTATCGTCGATTTTTGCCACTTCCAAAATACTCCTTGTTGTGCCGCTACATGTTCCAGCAGACTCCGTACGGAACCAGACCAATTAAGATTGTCTACCAGTTTGGTTTCAATGTCCGGTGAGACTTCAACACCCAGGCCGGTTTGCTTTGCAATCAATTCTCCAAAATGCTTCATTGATGTTGACTCGACAAAGTTAAGTTCAATTGGCGAGTCAATCTGCACGGGAAGCTTGCCCTTGCGTTCTTTCAACTGAACTGGGAATCGCGATCCCAAGTAAGAACTTGGAATTTCACTGACCATAGTGCTCTTGTTATCTTGCAAGTTAGATTTTGCCGCGGAAATCGCATTTTCGGCAGTTTGCTTTATTTCTGCAGACGCTTCCTCAGTTTTTTTCATTGACGAACAAGCTGCAGTCGAAAGCAAGCAAACGACTAGAATTCCAACTCGATAAAATTGATACAGGGAAGTCATCTCTAGTTCTCGGTTTTACTTGTTTCAACGACAAGGACAGAGTTTCCCGTATAGAATCGCGCATTCAGGGGAATTGGTGCAGTCCGATAAAATTCAAGCGTCTTTTTCACGGCGTTTTGAAACGTCCCTTTGAACTCAGCATCATGAGATACTACGTAATCATGCGAAGCGGTCCATTCCAAAGTCCAACCTATTTTCTCAGTCCACTCGTTGAAGGTATCAAAAAGAGTATGTGCTTTCTTGAGTTGCCAAGTTGATATTGGAATCGTATTGACTGAGGGTGAGAATGGATTTGTTTCAATAATATTTGATGCTGTATTCAAATGATTTTGGTCAGATGCGAAATGATTGAATTCTTCTCTCAATTTGAACTGGACAGTCCTGTTCACTTCGTTTTCAACAAGATTCCACGGACTTCCAGCCAGTGTTTCGAGGGCGCTACGAAGTGAAATCGGCCCCAAGTTCCGATGAACTCTTGGTAGAGACAAGCTGAGTAAGTTGCGGATTTCGATGTTGTCCTCATAGAGATAGCGGTAGCCTGATTGCAGAAGCAGATAGTCAATAGCATCTTCAACAGTTACCACTGTCGATGGAAAGTTAATTTCTATGACAACAGAGAGAGGATCGGTTTGTTGAGGCTCTGCGGTCATATTCTGTCTTGAATAGCGGTTCAAAATAATGTCTTCCCCGCATTTCGCGGTGCTGACAAGTAGCATGCAAGAAATAAGCGTCAGAATCTGAACAGCTCCTTTCAATCCAAATTCCAGAACTGAGTGATTTCCGGATGGAGTGACCATGAATAAACAAAATTGAACAGGTATTTTCATTAGTTATTCTCATTCATGTTGGTCGGGTTCTTTTTCTTCATCCCAAAGTGCCATCAAATATTCGGTTGACTGCCATGCTTGGGCACTCGCCTTAAAAAGTACATTCGGGTCGTTTTCCATCATTTGAATCCACGAAACAACATAACCTTCGTGACGCATTTCTCCATGTATTCCAAAAAGTGCGCATAGGTAAGCCGACCCTATTTCTGCAATCAACTCTTCATACCCGTATTTATGGGAGCAATGGTTGCAATTTTTTATGATTCCTTCCCGGGCGAGTCGCGATCCGTGGCCGGTCCAATGAGCAAGTTCATGCATAATAGTGCTGTAATAACCCGCATCTGATTCAAAGGCGGTTTTGGGCGGCATTAGAATGTAGTCTTCCTTGGGTATATAGAGAGCGGTAACACCGTCGTGTCGAATCATCGCGCCTGTTTTTTTTACGAAATCTTCTACTTCCTGATTGATCTGCCATTCTGGCTTTTCTGCAGTTTGAGACTCCTGTACCAGAATGTGGCGCGGCACACTAGCGCATTGTTCGATGTTGAACAGGGGAATGCCTTTCATCAACTTGACTGTTCGGAATTTGGGTTGTCCTTCTTCGTCTAGTTCCGGAGTGCCGTCTTCGTCCTTTTCCATTACCTGCAATGTGCGATAAAATACGACGGTGGTCGCTTGTTCACCCTTTTCGACAGTAGCACCGACCTGCTGTGCCTGAGCATAGGTCAACCATCGATCGTTTGTATATCCTCTAGTTGCGGCCGCCGACCAGAGGATGGTGATGTTTACGCCGGAATATCGTCGACCTGTAATCGCATTGGAGGGAAGGATATTGATTGCCTTAGGACTGTTCCATGGGCGAATCCACGGCGGCGCGCCGGAATGCAATGCGTTGATGAACTGGTCTGTAATCTCAATGCAGAGTTGATTTCGGTTCAAGTTTGCCATGGTGTTGATTGCCTAGTGAAAAAGTTTGGACGAACAAGTTTCATGTTCTAGGTAGTCAATTTCCACTAAAAAATTAGAATTCTGCTGGGAGATATTCTTTAGTCGTGCATTCAGGTTGCTGTGAACTGCTGAGAAATTGCTGAACTCCAACTTCTCCCGACGGTTATTTGCTTAACATATGCAATGTTGTCAAATTTCTTGAACGAGCACCAATTCTTGATAAACCCAAGTGTTTTGCAAACGATTTCTTGTGATCGTAGCTGTTAATCGGAGTTGCGCTTCTTGATGAGCGCATCTGTTCGTTCTAGACATCTTTGGCGAGCGAGTTCATACGACCGCTTTGATTTCTGTCTTCTGACTCTACTTTGGAAAACTTCTTCTGCCAGGTCAATTTGAAAATGGTTGTCTTCTTTTAGACCGATTCCGTTTTCAACTAGTCGCCTGCAGTACGTTGAAATGAGTAGTGCAGCATTTCTAACAGGTTCGCACTGCCCTTTTTTTCCGATTGAGATTCTTCCAGACAGTTCATCTAGTAGCAATTGCTCCCAACATTTCCACGGTGCAGGAGGTTGCGGTAGATCGTCAGGAAGCTTGTTGAGCTGAAGTGTGACCAGATGTTTTTGGTTTTCGGTCAATGAATCAGGAAAAACGAGCTCAGCATTCGTTTGTATGTCTGTTGGTTTGTTGTATTTTTTTTTGAAATCATTACTACTACCTACAGTACTTACTAACTTACTGTAGCGTTTCCTTTTACCGTGGTTCATCTGGTGAACTACGGTGGATTCATTAGCAGATTTAGTTTTGCTTTTTTCGGAATTCTGTGATTCCTGAGAGTTCTGTAACACTTTGGGGTGATAGCTGAAAAACATGGCAGAACTATCTCCATCCAAAGCTTGCCAAGCTTCCATTCTTCTGTCGAAAGGGTGTTCATTGGCCAGAACTTCCTTCTTGCCATCAAGTACATGTCCAATCGACTGAATAATCGCCGTTGCAACTCGACGAATATCACTGTTTCGATGTTGGGTGCTGTTGTGAATAAACCCCATGTAGTTTGTGTCAATTTCAAACGTGTCTTTCAAGGACAGGGGTTCACCATGGACCATGTAAATGTTGCCATCTTTCTGGAACTGTCCGGATTTATCGCGAACCTGCTCACGATGGAGTAGGGTGACCCATCTGGTTAGCCGCAGTTTTGTGATAGATGTGGCAACCGTGCCCTTCGAAATATTCAATGCTGATTGGATTTCCTCATAGGTGGGGAATGCAGTCAGCGACATGTCAGGCGAGCAGCGCGCTCGAATTACCAGCCATACGGTCTTGTCGTAAGGATTTAGTACGGGATCGAATATCAGTAGCCTAGGGTGCGAATCATACCAGTTGTCAGTAAAAATCATTCCGGAGGACTTTCTGTCGTCCTTTCGAAATCTTTCTATTGCCAACCGAACTTTTTGAAGGTTTTCCAGAGATTTTGGCATGCTTGGACCTGTGCAATGAGCCTATGAAGTTTGTTTTGCAGTTAGGCAAGAGTAGCCGCAAAGTGACCGAAGCCTCAAATCATCGGGATATTGAGTGATTGCAAGTGGAGTTGTGGTCATCGGTTGCTACCGTACTGCAACACTCGTTTGTGGCTTGGTCACTTTGCGGAGAAACTTGCACATTGGAATTCGGGTTGCTTCTGAGTTCAGTTCAGAAATCTTTTCCAGATTTTCATAATTGAGTGAGCTCCCCAAAGTCTAAGTGATAGTGTTCCACGTGATTAGGTGCCCAAGAGTTCCAATGTACCGTCAAGGTCCCATTTTCGAATCAAGTGCCAAAGAACGCGAAACGACACTGTTCCATCCAAGGCTTCATGTATTTCAAGGAAATCCCTGGCTTCGAAATTAGTGCTACCGTTTTTGATTTTCTGAACAGCTTCCCAAACTCGGTCAGAAACATCATCACTCGGGATGACTGGCCGTCCGGATGGAGCATTGCCAAGCCCCAAGCTACGCCGTTTCAATGTAAATTCTTTACTGCCCATGCCGGTCAGAAAGTGAATCATTGGAAGCGGAGCATCATTTCGAATCAGTTCGTTTATTTGATTCTCCTTATTTTTCTCTCGGTTGACGTAGTCGATCATTCTCCAATAAACCTCCTGATTGACTGAAATGTTGAGAAAGTGAGATCGGGTTGATGCGAGTCGTATTGCGTCAGTTGATGAAAGATTCGCCAATGCCTGGACTTCTTTTGGGCCAAAGCCCATTTCCTTTAACGCCGGAATATCTCCCTCATCTTGGCACCTCTTGCAGTAAACAAGTATTGCCTGCATTAACTCTGTTTCCTTTTTAATTGACATAATTACACCTCTTCATTTAGGTAGTTCAAATAGATGGTCATTTATCTCGATAGCTCGTCGCTGAATTGCACGATATGTGCAACATAGAGAATTCAGTTGATTCCAAACAGTTTCATCCAGCTGACGTAGACACAAGTTGTAAAGTCCCAGGAATGGGTATGAACACTTCATGTGTTTCTGTGCAAGGCTGGTGAGTACTTTCGGACTTCCTGTTTTGACAAAAGACTTCATGCCTCCCGAAGCGAGAAGTTTCGCTACCAGAGGGCGAGCTGACTCGATTGCCCAGTACAAGTCGCTCAGTTCGAGCAACATCCACCACATTGCCTCTCTTGTCATGTTCTGGGTGTGTCCGATATTCTTGATCAGGGGAGGAAAGTCGGTAATCAGATAACCAATGCCCCAGTAGCCAGTGCTGATTACAATTTTTTTCTTGGTATCGGGATGCTCGAAGAACTTTAACTGTTTGGAAATTTTAGATGCCAAAACATAGCATTGGTTCTTCATGTCCAAGAGTTTTGGATCAAAATTTTTCGGAATATCCCCTGAAAATTCGGCCTCGGGATTGATCGGCTGGATTACATTTTCCGTTGGATTTTGACTGGGCAACTTGATATTCGAATTTTCTACATTGGACGCGTTTGTTCCGTTTTGGCGCGTTTTTGGCGTATTTTTTTGAGTGTATACAGTGTATACACCTGCAGGTTGTTCCGTTTTGGCGCGTTTAGGCCATTCAATCGATGAAATTCCATCGGAGTTTTTTTGATGCTCATTTGGCGATTTGAGAGGTTGATCGTTCAAAAATGTGTACCCGTCTAGACGAAGTGCAACGTCGTGAATTGAAGTTTCGACTTGGTCGGAAATTTTCACTTCCAAAGCACGACGGAAATCGTCAAATACCCATGTGGAACCAGAGTAGGATTTCAAGACATTCCGGAACAGGTGATAATGTTCGTCTTTTTCCACTGCGAATTCGGAGCAAACTTTTTGTGAAGTCAGTTCCAGGTTTCTGATCTTTTGAACTTGTGGGCGCCCGATTCCTTTCACTAGCGTGTGCGGAAGGTTGGACTCAATCGTTTCACTCATATACAACATCAGGGATAGTGTTCCCAAGGTTATGCTGTAGCCTTTCCGCGTAAATTGTTCCTGCATCTGCCTCAACGACATTTGTTCATGGTTCAATTCGGACTTGAGATACCCGATGGCATTGGCAACGCCGCGGGCACGGTCAACGAAGCAAAGTGACTTTCGCATTTGATTTTCCTGCAGATGACCGATTATCGCCTCTGATTCTTCGCCAGTCCATGGCAAGTAAGAGCAGGGAACAAACTGAAATTTCCGGTCTCCGGTTTCTTCATAGAGTTCCCTGAGCACTGCTAGGCGAGTATTGCCGCCTTTGAAAATCATGTAATTTTTGCAACTAGGTCGTCGGGTGACCACCAACGGCTGATTCAGTCCATTATTCGAGATTGACTCTTTGATTTTGTGGTAGTTGGGATTGAATTCTCGTCTTGGGTTTTTGTCATACTCATCGATGCTTTCAATCGGCAAGGTAAGTAGCGCGTTTGTTTGCAAATCCCGATTCAGTTGAATCGGGGTTGCATCAGACTTTGGCGCGGAGTTATCAATAAGTGTTGAAGCAATACGCAAGGCAGTAGTTCGTTTGGCCATGAGATATCCTCGTTATTTCATAGATTGGCAGGTTTCAATGCTGGGCAGACTTCCAGTGCGAGTGCGGACATGGTCTCGCGAGCACTGTAGCCTTTTTTTCTCTTTCTTTCAAACCAATGCACTGGAATTTGAGCACTGGCAGCATCGCGGTAAACAGTACGGTCCGGGACAGGGGTTGACAGCAGGTTCACATTTGGTATGCTCTCACTGAGGTGCCGAAGTTGTTCAACGATCATTTGAGAGTCGACAGTCGGACGAGTGCGATAAATCACACCGTTGACTGAGTGCGGACAATACGGTGTATTGCTGGATTCAGAAAGCTTCTTCCAAACCCCCACAGTTCCTCTGAAAAATTCTCTTGCAGACAGAATGTCAGGAACTATTGGCGACAGCAAAATATCACATGCGAGAATCGCAGATTCAAGAATTTTGCCTGACGCTCCTTGGGTGTCGACAATAACAAAATCGTATCCGGTGAGATTGTCCAACGCGTATCGAAGTCGATAACGGCCATCTAGCAATCCCGGAAGTTGCTGTTCGAAAGTATTTTCCGGGTCGTCCGATACTACGATATCCAAACCTGGAATCGCAGTCTTGCTGATTGAATCGTCAAGTTTCGCATGAGAGAAGATTCGAGTGATTCCGAATTTTGAAATTCGAGTAATTGGAAAATAATGGCTTAGCGACGGTTGAGGGTCAGTGTCAATCAATAGCACTTTCCAACCCCAATCGGCAGCAATTCCCCCTAGATTCGCACACAAACTGGTTTTGCCCACTCCGCCTTTCGTACTGTAGACCGACAGCACTTTCAGGTTGCGTTTGTTGGGAAGGTGACTGGTCAATTTATCACCTCTAAACAAGCCAATAGACTCTTAATCAATTGGTTTGGGCTATAAAATCAGCAACTTACAGAGTCCATTTTTGTTGAATTTTCTGTGCAAAACACAAGCAAAAATCCATAACGGGAGATATCGAAATTCCAGCCGCAAACTGACTAAAGTGCGACGGGAAGCTACTGGGTTGATTCAATCAGGAGGCTTGATTGAGAGTCTTCTTGGCGAGCAGGGCTTGGCTAACCTTTGAACCGGTCGGGCATCCTAGTTCAGTGGAAACAAATTGCGATACTTGCACCAGTTCATCCAGATGAATGCCTGTATGTACGCCAAGTCCATCCAGCATGTATAAGACTTCCTCGGTAGCCACATTTCCGCTGGCACCGTTAGCGTACGGACAACCACCAAGTCCCCCGATGGAACTGTCGACGATTGATATGCCTTCGTCAAGAGACACTAGGATATTCGATAGCGCCTGACCGAATGTATCATGGAAATGAACGGCAAGTTTATCAGTCGGAACTGACTGCTTCAATGTAGCAAGAAGGTTTTGTACTTTTGCCGGCGTGCCAACTCCAATTGTATCGCCTAGCGATACCTCCCGACATCCGAGATCAAGCAGTTTTTCAACTACTTCAACAACTTTTCTGGCTTTAACTTCACCTTCGTATGGGCACCCGCAAACACAGGATACATAGCCTCGAACTGAAATATCGTTCTGCTTTGCAGTGGTTGCAATCTGTTTGAAATGTTTCAGGCTTTCGTCAATGCCCTTGTTTATATTCCGCCGCGAAAAAGTTTCCGAAACTGCCGAAAATACAGCAATTTCGGGAATTCCGGCGACAATCGCGGCACTCATCCCGATTTCATTCGGCACCAGGGCAACGTAGGTCGTCGAGGGGAAATGATTGATCTGTTTGAAAACCAAGTCGGTGTTGGCCATTTGTGGAACCCACTTGGGTGAGACAAAGCTGCCGACTTCTATGTACTTGAAACCACAGGCGGAAAGCTTGTTTATCAGTTCTATCCGAAATTCCAGAGTCGGGTTGCCGGGCTCATTCTGAAGCCCGTCTCGCGGACCTACCTCAACCAAAACGACTTCCTTGGGGTACTTCACGATTCTGATGCTTGGTTTTGTATTCCATCTTCTTGGTCAGGTTCTACGACTACACATGTCGTGCCTTCCTCAACTTGATCATCCGTCTGGTAATTGATTGCAGAAACTATGCCGTCAACTGGACTAATCAACTGATGTTCCATTTTCATCGCATCAATGACAATCAGACACTCTCCAGCCGACACTCGATCACCAGTTTGAACAAGTATTCTGCTCACCCGGCCCGGAAGCGGCGCAGATAAAGAACCCGAATTTTGAGCAGTGGTTTTCGCAAATACATCCAATTTCAAAAGCCGTAGTTCATAATATGAACTACGGCAAAAAATCTTTCCTGTTTTTCCATCCCAGTAAACATAGGCTTCCAATAATTTGCCGTTAATCTCCGCTTTAATGATATTAATATTTATTTCCAGCAAATTACAATCAAATGTTTCTTGTTCTATTTGAACTTTCACATCATCCAATTCCTTACGAACCACAGTTTGGAGAATTTGCTCGTCATAACTCCAAAGATATACAGCTTCAGCATACGAACTTGAACGCCAGCCGTTGTTCAAATTCCATGGTGAAAACGGGTCGGTGCTAGTTCGAAATGCAGTGTCTATTTCAAAATAGAAGTGAAGCGTCGATATCACCAGAATTTTCTTCAGTTCTTCACTCTTGGCTAGTTCATCCATCTGAAATTCGACAAAGTTTATGTCTATGTTATCGTTGCGGAAACTTTCATGGTTCAACAGGTTGGACAAGAATCTGATATTGGAATCCACACCCATAATAACTGTGTTCTCTAGCGCGGATGCCATACTCTGAATTGCTTTTTCTCGCGTAGCTTCATGGGTGATAAACTTGGCGATCATTGGATCATAGTATTCCTGCACGTAATTGCCTTGCCTGACCCCGCTGTCGACTCTGAATCTTCTCGTCGGGTTTGGAAAGTGAAGTATGTCAAGTTTACCCGGTGATGGCATGAATCCCTTTGATGGATTTTCTGCATAAATACGAACTTCTATAGCATGTCCCTCAGGATTTGAAGGAAAATTTGACTTGTCAAGCGATTCTCCATTGGCAACTTGCAATTGCAACTTCACCAAGTCAACAGAAGTAATCATTTCTGTTACAGGGTGTTCCACTTGCAGGCGTGTATTCATTTCCATAAAATAAAAATTTGTTCCATCGTACAAAAATTCAACTGTACCAGCACTGTAGTAATTCAGAGTTTTTCCAAGCCGAACCGCTGCATTTTGTATTTGTTTGCGAGTTTCATGTGGAATATTCGGGGCCGGAGCTTCTTCAACAATTTTCTGGTAGCGCCTTTGCGCGGAACAGTCCCTAGTAAACAGATGAAAGAGATTTCCATGCTTGTCCCCCATAATTTGAACTTCAATATGGCGGGCAGACGGTAGAAACTTCTCAATAATGATTTGTTCGTTTCCAAATGCTTCTCTAGACTCGGACTGAGCTGCAATGAATGCCTCCTTGAATTGTTGATGACTGGATACAATTCGCATTCCGCGCCCACCGCCGCCAAGTGCTGATTTCAGGAGAACTGGATATCCGATCGCTGTTGATGTTTCAAGCATTGAATCAATATTCTGATCTTCGCCTCGATAACCAGGCAACACTGGAACATCAGCTCTTTTGGCAACATCTGCAGCCGCTGATTTCGATGCCATGGCTCGAATTGTGTCTGAATGGGGACCGACAAATTCGATACCGGCTTGCTCGCAACGCAATGCCAGTTCACTGTTTTCAGACAAGAATCCGTACCCCGGGTGGAGCGCATCCGCTTTCATTTGCAAAGCTGCATTCACCACGCGATCAATATTCAAGTAACTTTCACTCGCACGAGCCGGGCCGATTTCGATCGCCTCGTCTGCCAATGCAACATGCTCAGAATTTCTGTCAGCTGTTGAGTAGCAAGCAATTGGGGTGATGCGCTGAAGATAAGCCGCTTTGATAATTCTGCAAGCAATTTCGCCGCGATTTGCAATGAACAATCTTTCAATCAAAATACTGTCCTTAAATATTATCTTGCCAATCGGGTTTTCGTCGCTCAAAGAATGCCGTTATGCCTTCGCGGGCTTCTTTGGTGGTGCGAACCTGTGCGATTGCATTGGCAGTCAATTCAATAAGTTCAGAATCTGCTTCCCTTGTTCGAACGTTGTCAATCAGTTCCTTGGATTTGCCCTGTGATTCCGGACCGCCTTGAAGCAATTCACCAACGAAATGCTGTAGTCGGGATTCAACCTGTTCAAGATTGCAATTACAACTAACTAAACCGAGTGAAACTGCCGTTTCAGCATTAAAACGCTCGCCAGTCAGAAAATACCGTTTCGCGGCCTTTCCTCCGATTGCAGATACAACATAGGGACTGATTACCGCCGGGATTAAGCCAAGACGAACCTCTGACAAGCTGAAAACAGAGTTGTCCGCGGCAATTGCAAGATCGCAACTGGCGGCCAAACCAACACCGCCGCCGAATATTGAACCCTGCACGACCGCAATTGTCGGACGCGGAATCGTATATAGCAAATGAAGCATTTTTCCGAGTTTCATCGCGTCCGCACGATTTTCTTCTGCAGAAAATTGGGCCGCCCGTTGCATCCAGTTCAAGTCCGCTCCCGCACAGAAGCTTTTTCCATTGCCCCTCAAAATGAGAATTCGGACAGAAAGGTCGGCCCCCAATGCTTCCAATGCATGCGAAAATTCCTGAATCATTTCTTCATTGAATGCATTGTGCACTTTGGGTCGGTTCAACGAGATCGTCCAAACGTCCCTTGAATCACAACTCACTTGAATTGTTTCATATTTTTCGTTCATCGTACTTCGCGAGCCTACATACGAAAAACGCCGAATTTTGTTTGCTCAATAGGGGCATTTAGCGCACTGGATATACTAAGTCCCAGCACCATCCGCGTGTCGACCGGATCAATAATGCCATCATCCCACAAACGGGCACTTGAGTAATAAGGTTGACCTTGCGATTCATATTGCTGAATAATGGATTGTTTGAAATTCTGTTGGTCCTGCTCACTCCAGGTGTCAGCATCAACGCTGTCGAGACGTACTCGTGTCAAGACATTGCCGGCCTGTTCCCCGCCCATGACAGAAATTCTGGCATTCGGCCACATCCACAAGAATCTTGGACTATAGGCGCGACCACACATTGCATAGTTGCCTGCTCCAAAGCTTCCGCCGATAATCACAGTAAACTTGGGCACGCGGGCACAAGCTACAGCAGTGACCATTTTTGCACCGTCTTTTGCAATTCCGCTTGCTTCATATTTACGCCCCACCATAAATCCCGCAATGTTCTGCAGAAATATTAATGGGACAAGTCGTTGACAGCAAAGCTCGATGAAATGAGCCGCCTTCAATGCCGACTCTGAATACAAGATCCCATTGTTCGCAACGATGCCTACCGGATATCCGAAAATTCGAGCGAAACCGCAAACTAGAGTATCACCGTATAACTGTTTGAATTCATCCAGTTCGCTATTGTCAACGATTCGGGCAATTACTTCCCGCACATCGTACAATTGCCGTAGATTCGTTGGTACAATTCCATAAATTTCACGCGGGTCGTATTGAGGATCTTTAGGCTCCGCGACTTCAAGTTTTGCTGGTTTGGCTCGATTCAGATTGTTGACTATGTTGCGCACAATTGCCAGTGCGTGGCGGTCATCGTTGGCATAGTGGTCCGTAATTCCGGATTGTCTGGAATGTACATCTGCGCCGCCCAATTCTTCGGCAGAAACTTTCTCCCCGGTCGCTGCCTGAACCAATGGCGGTCCGCCAAGGAAAATTGTACCTTGTTCCTTGACAATTACGGATTCGTCGCACATGGCGGGTACATACGCGCCGCCGGCGGTACACGACCCCATGACAGAAGCAATTTGCGGCACGCCATTTGCTGAGAGATTGGCCTGATTGTAAAAGATTCGACCGAAATGTTCCCGGTCGGGAAACACTTCGTCCTGCAAAGGCAAGAATGCCCCGCCGGAATCTACCAGATAAATGCATGGAAGTTGGTTTTGTAACGCAATCTCTTGCGCGCGCAAGTGTTTTTTTACAGTGATTGGATAGTATGTACCACCTTTTACCGTTGCATCATTCGCAAAAATCATGCACTCGCGGCCGGATATTCTTCCAATTCCGGTAACGAGTCCGGCACTGGGCACTTCGTTTTTGTATATCCCGTTAGCCGCAAAAGGTGCAATTTCCAAAAACGGTGAGCCACTGTCAAGCAATACCAGAATTCGTTCGCGGGGCAAAAGCTTGCCGCGAGAAACATGTTTCTTGCGCGCCTTTTCACTCCCACCCTGCCGGACTGTGTCGTACGTACAACGCAACTCTTCGACAAGCAGTTCCATAGCTTGTCTTCGACTTTGATATTCGTTGCTATTTATATCTACGGCAGAGTCTAATACAGGCATTTTCAAACTTCGCAAATCGTGTTGAAACGTTGGTTACCAACCACCGGTTTCAATCCACTTTTCTACCTGGTAAATTCGGTCATGTCCCCAGAACGGTTCGTTATCCACAACAAAAAAGGGCGACCCAAATACTTTTTTCTCAATCGCAGAATCAGTAGCTTGGCGTACCCGGTCTTTTACGGCCTGATCCTCAAGTGCTGCCTCAAGGTCGTTTCGATTGACCCCGACATCCTCCGCTATCTTGACTACTACAGCGGGGTCCGATATATTGCAGTTGTCAACAAAATATGCCCGAAATAACGCATGGGCCAATTGCTTGGTTGAGTCACTGTCGCGGTCTGCCAGCCAGTAGTAGGCCCGACAAGCGGCTACTGTTGCCACAGGAAATTTTGAAGGGGTCTGGTATGCAATTCCGAGCAATCTGGCGCAACGACCCAAGTCTCTTCTGGAATACTCTTCAAACATGGGCATATGAACCAGAGGTTTTCTCTGGTTCATTTTCATTGCTGCCCCCATCAAATATGGATGCCAAGCAACTGTTCGTCCGTATTTCGAGGCTATTGAATCAATCTGTTCACTTGCGAAATAGCCGTACGGCGATGAAAAATCAAAGTAAAAATCTATTGCACTCACTGTTTCGTATCAAGTCTTGAAGTTGAACCAATTTCACTCACACAACAATCTATCCATTGTCATTCGTCGTTCTGACGACACCGACCGCCGTAGCTTCACCGCCGCCAATACACAGTGCCGCCACGCCGCGGGTCAAGTCGTATTTTTCCATGGCTGAAATCAGAGTGACCAAAATTCGTGTACCCGAAGCACCGACAGGGTGTCCAAGCGCACATGCACCGCCGTGAATATTCACGCGACTGTGACCAAGGTCCAAACTACGCATGGCGGCCATCGTTACCACCGCGAACGCTTCATTGATTTCAAACAACTCCACGTCATCAACGGACCAGTCAAGCTTTTCCAGCAATCGCTCAATGGCGCCAATTGGTGCGGTAGGAAAAAGATTTGGCTCCGCAGCATAGGTAGCATGTCCGACAAGACGTGCAATCGGATTTACACCGCGACGGTCGGCTTCTGATTCGGACATCAAGACTACACTCGCACCGCCGTCAGAAATCGAACTGGAATTTGCCGGTGTTACTGTGCCGTTCTCTCTGAATGCCGGTTTCAATCTCGGAATTTTCTCCGAGTTTGTTGTTTGCGGCTGCTCATCTTGATCTACTGTATATTCGGATTTGCGAGTGGTAACTGACACACTGGCAAGTTCGCGGCTGAATGTACCATTGTCAGTGGCTTTCTGGGCACGCGTCAACGATTCAATGGCGAACTCATCCTGTTCTTCACGAGTAAAGCCAAACTGTTCGGCACAATCTTCAGCAAAGGAACCCATTAATGTTCCTTTGTCGTAAGCATCTTCCAGTCCATCGATAAACATGTGATCAAAGATTTGCCCGTGTCCCATGCGCAGACCACCGCGAACTTTAGTCATCACATAAGGTGCATTGCTCATGCTTTCCATGCCACCGGCCATGACAATATTATTTGTGCCAGCCAGGATGGAGTCGTAACCGAGCATTACGGTTTTCATTCCCGAACCACACATTTTATTTACTGTGGTACAACCGACGGAATTTGGAATACCGGCGGCCAACGCCGCTTGCCGCGCCGGGGCTTGTCCTTGCCCGGCCGGTAGCACGCATCCCATCAGCACTTCGTCGATATCCATACCGGTGATCTGTGAATCCAGTAATGCAGCTTCAATCGAAGTCGCACCAAGCTTTGATGCTGAAAGCGGGGCCAGTTGCCCCTGAAATCCTCCGATGGGTGTTCGCGCAAGTCCGGTTACAGCAACAGATAATTGATTCATTAGCACTCCCTTTACTATGGTTTAGCTGGTTTCTTCAAACAGTTCTCGCCCGATCAGCAATCTACGAATCTCGCTTGTGCCAGCACCGATTTCATAGAGCTTGGCATCGCGCAACAGTCGACCGGTCGGGGTTTCATTCATATAGCCCATCGCCCCAAGAATTTGTATCGCTTCCAATGCGCACCAAGTCGCGCGTTCCGCCGTATAGAGAATCACGCCAGCCGCATCTTTACGGGTTGTCTCACCGCGGTCGCATGCTTGCGCCACAGCGTAAGCATAAGCCTTCGAAGCATTCAAAGCCGTATACATGTCAGCTATCTTCCCTTGCATGAACTGGAATTCTCCGATTGGACGATTGAATTGCTTGCGTTCATGCACATACGGAATCACAACATCCATGCATGACTGCATAATACCGATTGGCCCCGCGGCCAGTACGACTCGTTCATAGTCGAGTCCACTCATTAATACTTTTACGCCTTGACCGATATTGCCCAGAACATTCTCTTGCGGGACAAAACAATCCTTGAAGACAAGCTCACCTGTGTTGGAACCTCGCATGCCGAGCTTGTCAAACTTTTTTGAAGTGGAAAAACCTTTGAATTCTCGTTCTACAAGAAATGCAGTAATGCCGCGAGAGCTACTATTGTGTTCTGTTCGTCCATACACTACCAGAACATTTGCATCCGGACCATTGGTGATCCACATTTTGCTACCGTTCAGCAAGTACCCGCCATCAACCCCTTTGGCATCCAGTTTCATGCTGACGACATCCGATCCGGCGTTTGGCTCCGACATGGCCAGTGCGCCGACATGTTCACCGCTGATGAGTTTCGGCAGATGCCGCTTCTTCTGTTCTTCAGAACCATTGCGGCGTATCTGGTTCACTGCCAGATTTGAATGCGCTCCGTAGGACAATCCAACGGATGCTGATGCCCGGCTGACTTCTTCCATGGCAACAACGTGTTCCAGATAACCCATGCCGGCACCGCCGTATTCTTCTTCGACTGTGATGCCAAGCAAACCCATATCGCCGAGCTTTTGCCATAATTCGTGTGGAAATTCATTTTTCCGGTCAATCTCGTCAGCGAGCGGCTGGATTTCGTTGGCCGCAAACTCCCGCACACTGTCTCTCAACAGGTCCACAGTTTCGCCGAGTGCAAAATTTAATGTCGAATAATCAGACATGGGGTTCTCATGAATTTATGCAAATCGCGGTTTGCTGAACGAGCGCACACAATTTTGAATCGTTACCATTATGTACTGTAACTTCAATATTGGTTACTGTAATGGTTTTCCCGGGTTTGACAACAGTGCCTTCGGCGCGTAGCAACTCACCGTTCGCCGGCGCCAGCAAATTGATCTTGAACTCGACGGTCAGTATCCGACTGCCTGGCGGCATCAGTGTAAAGGCCGCGTAGCCGCCCGCGGAGTCTGCAATTGTACTGGTGACACCAGCATGAAAAAAGCCGTCTTGCTGGGTCAGGCAATCGTTGAAAGGCAGTTGAATTACACACCGTCCCGGTTCGATGGTTTCCAAAGTGGCGCCCAGATGTCGCATGGCTCCCTGTTGACGGAAGCTTTGGCGCGCACTTTCTTCATAGTTGCGGTTTTGGGGAGTAAATGTCGGTTTTGCCAATGCAGTCATCGTAATATTTGGAATTCATCAACTCTCGTCAAGTGTTTCTGCGGTTCGTCCGTAGTATTCAGTGACTCTACTGAATAATATGCGAAATTCGCTGTGTGCTATGCACTTTTCCTTCGGAACGGTACTTCAATTCAATTACGCATTGACCTGTTTTGTAGTTGAAAATCGTTGCTCGAGCTTGTTAATGTGACAGTTCATCGCTTGGCAATTTACCGGAAAAATCTGGTCGACGGTCGGTTATAGTCAAGCAAAGAGGTAATTTTATCTGCTAAAATGAAAGTCTGTCCTGCTTGCAAGGCAGACTGATACCGACTTCGGAGTGTTAGTGTATCAATTCATCTAAAATACGTGGAAATAACGAATCAAGAATCAGACATGCAGGTTTATCTGGCTCAACCGAGGGGATTTTGCGCTGGTGTTCAACGTGCTATTGACATTGTGGAGATGGCACTGGAAAAGTTCGGCCCGCCCGTGTATGTGCGCCATGAAATTGTGCACAACAAGCATATTGTCGAGGGTTTGCGTACCAAAGGTGTGGTGTTTGTGGATCATGTGGAGGATATTCCGGATGGCGCGGTAACGATTTTCAGTGCACACGGTGTTGCTGAAAAGGTGGAAATGGAAGCACACCAGCGAAAACTGCCAGTAGTTGATGCAACTTGTCCATTGGTATCAAAAGTACATGTTCAAGTTAGAAAGTTTGAAAAGGAAGATCGGGACATTATCCTGATTGGTCATCGCGGTCATCCGGAAGTTGAAGGTACCGCCGGTCGGTCCAAACGCACAGTCCATATTGTCGAGACAGTAGAATCCGTTGATGACCTCAATGTGGAAAACCCCGACAACCTTGCCTACGTAACGCAAACTACGTTGTCGGTCAACGACACGCGTGAAATTATTGATGCTCTGAAGCGTCGATTTCCGTCAATAAAGGGGCCGAGTACGAATGATATTTGCTATGCGACGCAAAATCGGCAGGAGTCGGTGAAGAATTTGTCGCAAGTGGTGGATTTGATTCTGGTTGTCGGCGCTGAAAACAGTTCGAATTCAAATCGGCTGGTAGAAATCGGCTTGAATACCGGCACAGCGACCTATTTGATAGACGGGCCCGGACAAGTTCGTGCCGAATGGTTTGAAGGTGTAGAACGCGTCGGACTTACAGCTGGTGCTTCTGCTCCCGAGGAACTGGTAATTGCAGTGATTGACCGATTGCGAGCAATCAAGGAGATTACGGTTATCAATCAACCCGGTATTTCAGAATCTATTCAGTTTAAGTTGCCGTCAAGTATTCTGAATCCACC
The DNA here is from genome assembly GCA_965200765.1 of Arenicellales bacterium. Classification (GTDB taxonomy): domain Bacteria; phylum Pseudomonadota; class Gammaproteobacteria; order Arenicellales; family JAJDZL01. Next base: position 2,322,047 of record OZ241380.1, on the reverse strand, counting down.
ATTAAATTTTCCGGTTCAAGTGGTGACGGCTTAAATCAAATCGAAGTGACAATCATGGCAGCAGCAGTAGAAATCTCTCACACTCCCCGAACTGATGCGCAAATTACGCGTCGAATTCGCTTCGTCACTGCAACAAGTCTGTTCGACGGGCATGATGCGTCAATCAATGTAGTCAGACGCCTGCTTCAGGCATCCGGTGCAGAAGTTGTTCATTTGGGCCACAATCGCTCGGTTCAGGAAATTGTCGCGGCGGCGGTGCAGGAAGATGCAGATGGTATCGCAGTGAGTTCCTATCAAGGCGGGCACATGGAGTATTTCAAGTACATCATCGATATGCTGCGGGAAGTTGATCGAAGTGAAATCAGGGTTTTTGGTGGCGGTGGCGGCGTGATTGTATCGGAGGAAATTCAAGAGCTTGAACAATATGGCGTAGCAAAAATCTATGCACCTGCGGATGGTCAGAGTATTGGTCTTCAGGGAATGATTGACGACATGCTTGAAAAGTGTGCATCAACAGAAAAGCCCGAGTATCGACAAGACGGATCGGTTGCCCATGACTTTGGAACATTGGCGCGGCTGATATCCGCGATTGAAGATCGCGTTTCAACGGTGCAACAACTGGTCAATCACTCCAAAATCAGCAACAAGAGGATTCCGGTGCTCGGCATTACCGGAACTGGCGGATCCGGTAAATCTTCATTGACTGATGAGTTGATTCAAAGATTTCGCTTGTATGCAAAAGATATGCAAATTGCAGTAATTGCTATTGATCCGACCCGTAAAAAAACCGGCGGTGCCTTGCTTGGCGATCGAATTCGCATGAATTCGAACGATACGGACAAGGTTTTTATGCGGTCTTTGGCTACACGAGAGGCGGGTAGCATTCCGGAATATCTGACCGAAGTTCTCAATGCCTGCAAGGGCTGGAACTTTGACTTGGTGATAGTGGAAACTCCCGGAATGGGTCAGGGTGATTCTGCAGTCGTACCGTTTGTTGATTACTCTCTTTATGTAATGACACCGGAATTCGGTGCCGCGACTCAGCTTGAAAAGATTGACATGCTAGACTATGCGGATTTTGTAGTTGTCAACAAGTTTGATTCAAAAGGAGCAGAGGACGCATACCGTTTTGTCTGCAAGCAGGTGCAGCGAAATCGTGAAGCATTTGATCAAGTGCCTTCGGAAATGCCAGTTTTTGGAACAGTTTCGTCGCGCTTCAATGACGATGGCGTAACTTCCTTGTTCTATGCAATCGTCAATCGAATCGGTGGATTTGAACTCAATGAGCGTTCGGTAACAAAAGTTGCGAGCAAAACTTCAACCAATCTTGCCGGTGCCATTCCCGCGTCGCGTACCGCCTACATGGCTGAAATTGCGAGTACTGCGAGGAAATACAGAGTTTTTGTCGAAGAACAAGCGAAATTGGTACGTGAAGTCCAGCATGTTGAATCTACCATGGAAATGCTTGATGTTTCAGAACCGGACAGCATTTCAAGCCTGCAGAAATTGATCCAGACCAAGGAAGTTCACCTGGATCCGGAGTCCAAAATATTACTTGATGACTGGCGAGCCACGAAGCAGCAATATCGTGACCATTCAGATTCAGATGAAAAGTCGGACGGCAATGGAAATCATCTGTATGAGCTTACGTTGTCAGGTACTCGGATTCCGCGAATTGGACTGCCTCACTATTCGGACCACGGCGATCTTTTACAATGGTTAATGCTGGAAAATTTGCCGGGTTATTTTCCGTATACAGCCGGTGTATTCCCGTTCAAGCGATCTGACGAGGATCCGACCAGAATGTTTGCTGGCGAAGGCGGCCCCAAGCGCACCAACAAACGATTCAAGATGCTTTCCAAGCATTCGGAAGCCAAGCGATTGTCGACTGCATTTGATTCAGTTTCGTTGTACGGATTTGACCCGGGTGAACGTCCTGATATCTACGGAAAAATTGGAAACTCGGGTGTTTCAATTGCGACTCTGGACGATATGAAAGACTTGTACAGCGGATTCGACTTGTGTAGTTCACGAACTTCGGTATCAATGACCATAAACGGTCCGGCACCTACATATTTGGCATTGCTGCTGAATGTGGCAATTGATCAGCAAACTGAAAAATTCAAGAAAAAGTTTGGCAGAGAGCCAGATGAGTCAGAGCAGATTGATATTCAAAGTTACGCACTTAGGAAAGTAAGGGGCACGGTGCAGGCAGATATTCTGAAAGAAGATCAAGGGCAAAACACCTGTATTTTTTCGACAGAATTCAGTCTTAAGGTAATGGGCGATATACAGGAATACTTTACGGCAAACAATATCAAGAAATTTTACTCTGTGTCGATATCCGGTTACCACATCGCTGAAGCCGGTGCGAATCCGATTTCACAGCTAGCATTTACACTTGCCAATGCGTTCACTTACATTGAACTTTACTTGGCGCGCGGCATGAAAATTAATGATTTTGCGCCAAACTTGTCGTTTTTCTTTTCGAATGGACTGGATGCTGAATATACCGTAATGGGACGTGTTGCACGCCGCATCTGGGCAGTCGCATTGAAGCATCGATACGGTGCCAATGCAAAAAGTCAACGGTTAAAGTATCACATCCAGACTTCGGGAAGATCTCTGCATGCCCAGGAAATAGATTTTAATGACATACGTACAACACTACAGGCGTTGATTGCGATATACGACAACTGCAACAGCCTGCATACCAACGCCTTCGACGAAGCCATAACGACGCCGACTGATGAATCGGTGCGACGCGCGTTAGCGATTCAGCTGATTATCAACAAGGAATGGGGTCTTGCAAAGAATGAAAATCCGAATCAGGGCAGTTTCATTCTGGAAGAATTGACGGATTTGGTAGAAGAAGCAGTGCTGTCAGAGTTCGAATCAATTTCAACCAGGGGCGGTGTTCTTGGTGCGATGGAAACAGGTTACCAACGCGGGCAAATTCAGGATCAATCGCTTTATTATGAGCGCAAGAAGCATGATGGGTCGTTGCCTATTGTTGGAGTGAATACTTTCTTGAATCCGGCCACTCAGGAACAACCCGCGATTGATCTCGCTCGCTCAACCGACGAGGAGAAGCGCAATCAGCTCAAGCGATTGAATCGTTTCCACCACAGAAATGAAAAAGAGTCAGGCATCGCACTGAAAAATCTTCAACATGCGGTGTTGAACAACCAGAACATCTTTGAAGAACTGATGAGTACTGTGCGATACTGTTCAGTTGGTCAAATCACATCTGCACTGTTTGAAGTTGGGGGCAAGTATCGGCGCAACATGTAGAATTGCTGATGATATGGCGACCCTAAGTCCGTTCTCGGCAAGACACTGACAACTGCCGAAAAACAATTATACAGTACTGTTGCACTCACTTGTGTGCAGGTGCCGACCTCTGTTTCGATAGCCTGAAAAAAATCCTTTCAAAGCAAAATGTAATTTTCAGGATAATTCAGAATTTTATGCTTGTATAACCTGTGCTGATGACCGAAGGCATTCGGGGATGTCAAACATTTCTTGAATGAACTGCGACAACCGGCTACAATTGTCCAAAGAGCGTTCCAATCGTTGTATTGGCGAGTGAAGCATGGTTTCGTTGCTGCAGGTCAGAATTTGAATTAATTTGAACTATATTCCAAATTGTGAGAGAATATAATGAATACGACAAAGTACAAATTTGATACGATTTCAGTGATGACGAATCTGAAGCAATCGGGTTTAGAAGAAAAACCTTCGGTGGCAATTGTTGACGCGATATCGCAAGCGGTCGAAAATCTGGTCACGACAGAAGAGCTTGAAGCTGGATTGGAAAAATTGAAAAACGAGCTTATGCAGGCATTGCAGGCCATGAAAGCAGAGTTGCTCGTACGAATTGATGGAGTTGATGTCAAGCATGACAAGGCGACAACAAGTCTAGGTTCGAGTTTGATTCAAAGGGTTGATGGCGTTGAATCCAAATTGATTCAAAGGGTTGATGGCGTTGAATCCAAATTGACTCAAAGGGTTGATGGCGTTGAATCCAAATTGACTCAAAGGGTTGATGGTGTTGAATCCAAATTGACTCAAAAGATTGAAGATGTACGCTATGAGCTACTGCAGAGAATCGAAAAGCTTGAGTTTATGGTAGAAGCGTTGCAAACTGACACGGAATCACTAAAAGCGAAAGTGGAACTAATAGCGAAAGAATTTGTGGATCTGCGAGCAGAAATGAAGAACTTGACAGTTGAAGTCAATGGCCTGAAGAAAGCCATGGAAGACTTTATGCAAGATATGACAAAAAACCAAGAAGACTTTATGCAAGATATGAAGAAAGACCAAGAAGGCTTTAGGCAAGATATGAAGAAAGACCAAGAAGGCTTTAGGCAAGAAATGCTGAAGATGATGGAGAACTTCAAGCTAGATATGGAGAACTTTAAGTTAGATATGGAAGCGAAGTTTGCTCGATTTCAACTCATGACGATGGTGACGATCATTTCGACTGGCAGTTCTATGGCCGCGATCTTGTGGGGATTGACCAAGTTGTTCGGTGGAAACTAAACTAGATCAACTGAGAGAAGTATTTGTATTTCTTGCACTCTTTCATGGGCTGGTGAATTGGATTTGTATGGTTTTGTCTTTTGATGTATTGTCGATTCTGTATTTTGTCTCAATGTTTAAGCTGTTCTTGTTTTTCAAAAACACGAAGCAATAGTCGCAAAGCAAACGGCAAAAGTGCACGGCTACACTCACTTCTGTACTGGTGACGATCTCTGTTGAGATAGTCTGAAAAAATCTTTTCTAAACAAAAAAGCAGTTTTCAGGACAATTCAGAATTTTATGCTTGTATAACCTGTGCTGATGACCGAAGGCATTTGTGGGTGAAAAACATTTCTTGAATGAACTGCGACAACCGGCTAAAATTGTCCAACGAGCGTTTCAATCGTTGATTGGCGAGTGAAGCATGGTTTCTCCGTTGCAGGTCAGAATTCAAATTAATTTGAACTAGATTCCAAATTGTGAGAGAATACAATGAATACCACACAGTACAAATTTGATATGATTTCAGTGATGACGAATCTGAAGCTGTCGGGTTTTGAAGAAAAACCTTCGGTGGCAATTGTTGACGCGATTTCGCAAGGAATCGAATATCTGGTCACGACAGAAGAGCTCGAAGCTGGATTGGAAAAATTGAAAAACGAGCTTACGCAGGCATTGGAGGCCATGAAAAAAGAGTTGCTCATAACTGTATTGATGGCGTTGATGTCAAGCATGACACGGCGACTGCAAGTTTAAGCTCGAATTTACTGTGGAAGCCTTGCAAACTGGAATAGAATCACTAGAAGTGAAAATGGACCAAATAGCCAGAGAAATTGCGGATCTGCGAGCAGATATAAAGGACTTGACAGTTGAAGTCAATGGTCTGAAGAATTCCATGGAAGACTTTAGGCAAGAAATGATGAAAAACCAAGAAGATTTTACGCAAGAAATGACGAAGATTATGGAGAACTTCACGCTAGATATGAAGAACTTCACGTTAGAAATGGAAGCTATGTTTGATCGATTTCAACGCAGAATAATAATAACGATCATTTCGACCAGCAGTTTTATGCTTGCGATCTGTTGGGGATTGACCAGATTGTGTGGTGGAAACTAGCCTAGTTCAACGACGCCATTTGTTTTCATTTCCCTCCCACCTTCCAATTTGGGAGAGTAAGTCGGATTCATGTCGTATAGTGCTTTGACTTTCACAGGATTTGTAAAATATATTTGTTCAATTTTCAATAGTTTATCAGGGTGTTTTTTGCCAGCTTGTAACTACTTTCTCGCAATACCGAGTTTCAATTTGAATCCTGCTAAAGTATTGATAGGCAAATAAATTGTGATTGAAAATTACGGGCTCGAGATTCAAATACTCTGTAGTGCTTGTACTTGTTTCCCCAATTGCAAATCATTTACAGAGTAATTGAAGTAACATTCATTTCAAGTAGTGATCTATACCGACTCTGGTAACATTGGTCAAATGTGACGTTCGAAATTGTGAACCCACTGTTCAAATTGAAGATTTGGTTAGTTCACAATACAACTTTTCGTATTCACGGGATCACTTGGGTTCGCTTCACAACGCATTGACGTAAGCAAACTGATGCGAACTTACGTCAATTTGCTAATTCGCTGGTTGGCAGGATTTCAGCAAATGGCATACCATTCAATCTGAAATACAGTACAATTTTCCGTATTGAATATCTTTTGGTTCAAATGACCGCACAAAGTAACCCTTACCACCGCATGACTGCCAATGTCTGTCTACTATCGACATGTGGTGCAGTCATGTTTACCGTCAATGCAATCTTGATTGCATCAGCCGCACTGGTCGGTGCCAGTCTGGCACCGCAACCGGTATACGCAACTGTTCCGGTGTTTTTGCTGTTCGTCTTGAACATGGGCTTTGCAATGCCTGCTTCCTTGCTGATGAAGTGGATCGGCAGGCGAGCCGGGTTTCAGATTGGTGCCGCTATTGGATGTCTCGGTGGAGTACTTTCAGCGTATGCAATCAGCATGCAAAGTTTTGCCTTGTTCTGCTTGGGCATTGCAATGATCGGGGTTCACAACTCATTTGGTACTTTCTATCGGTTTGCGGCAGCAGATGTTTCCTCCGAAGAATTTCGGAGCAGAGCAATCTCATATGTTCTGGCGGGTAGTGTTCTTGCTGCCTTTTTGGGACCGAATATCGCCAACTTCACTAAATCCATGGTTGTGGGAGAACTATTCGCCGGGAGCTACTGGGCAGTAAGCTTTTTGTTCTTTCTTGAATTCTTGCTCGTATCTTTCCTGAAAGTACCGGATCTGAATCGTGAAGAGGAAAAGAAAGCAGGTCGTCCCTTGCGTGAAATTGTTTTACGTCCATTGTTTCTGGTCGCACTCGGTAGCGCCACTGTTGGATATGGGGTGATGAATTTGTTAATGACATCGACTCCATTGGCCATGCATGAGCTTGGACTTGGTTTCGGTAAAACAGCTCAGGTCATACAGTGGCATATTGTTGCAATGTTTGCACCTTCATTTTTTACCGGGCACCTCATCAAGCGATTCGGCGAGATGAATATCATAACTTGGGGACTTGTAGCACTTGTCGCCAGTATTGTTGCCAGCTTTATTCTGGGTGGTACGTTTATTTCATTTGTTGCATCCCTGGTGTTGCTTGGATTGGGGTGGAATTTTACATTTATCGGTGGTACGACCTTGGTAACTTCGACCTATAAACCCAGCGAAAAAGCAAAAGTTCAGGGATTCAACGACACATTCATGTTTTCAATCGTGTCGTTTACAGCGCTTATGTCCGGGGTACTACACCATCTGTGGGGCTGGTATGTGCTATGCGCTGGCACCTTGGTGCCAATTTTCATTATCAGCGGGTTTTTATTTTGGTTTCGTACACAGAACAAGTCGATTCCTTCTGCAATTTAGCTGGTTCCTGGTGATTGATACAGGCGAAACAAGGCACTATGGTCCAAATCGGCATCGCCTTGTCGTATTAACTCTGCATACAGGTCTCTGCAAAGCTCGGTTGATGGTGTTTTGGCACCGATATTACGTGCGAATTCGACCGCCTGGTCCAAATCCTTGTATTGCGTAGAAACCTTGCCGCCCGGAACATAATTGCTTTCAATCATCCTGCGGCCGTGCACTTCCAGAATTTTGGATGATGCAAATCCACCTGACAGAGCTAGCCAAACTTTGTCCAGATTCGCGCCGCCCTGTTGTGCGAGCGCGAACGCCTCTGATACCGCGCCGATGGTCAGTCCGACAATCATTTGATTCGCGGCCTTGGCAATTTGCCCTGAACCTACTTCCCCGATTCGAACAATATTTTTTCCAAGAACCTGAAGCACAGGCTCGGCTTTCTGAAAATTTTTTTGATTGCCGCCGACCATGATGGATAGTGAAGCATCTTCAGCGCCTTTTTGACCCCCAGAAACTGGCGCATCCATGTATTCGACATTTCTTTTTTCCAGAGAGTTCGCAAATTCCCTTGTGCTGTTTACCGAAGTTGTGCCCATGTCAACGACCAGTGTTTCCGGCCTTGCGCCAAACATTATCCCGTCTGGACCAAACAATACCTGCTCCAAGGCCTGCGTGTCCGATACCATGCAAATCACTATTGAAGATACACTGGCCACCTCGCCGGGGGAACCCACAGCACGCGCTCCTTCTTTGGCAATTTCTTCCGCATGTTTTGGAGTACGGTTGAACAAAGTGAGATTTGCACCTTCGGCAAGCAGGTTTCTTGCCATGGGCTTTCCCATCAGTCCCAGTCCTACAAAGCCGATTTTATAATTGCGTAGCGCTTTCACTCTATAGCTCCTCGATTGTCAGTTGTAATTTGCATATGCAAACAGATTATTGCCGCGATACTCCGGCACGTGAAGCAATTCGTATGCAGAATACAAGTACCAGCAAATCATCCTGATTGCCAATGTTGAAAAGATATTATAGAAACTATACGAACATAATCCGTTCAGGGAATAGCTATTTCAAACGAAGCAAAATTGATTGAGATGTAACAATCCATGCTGGAATTTTCTGTCATTGCACAAGATGGCGAAGCGCGTCGTGGACGACTTCAGTTGCCGCGCGGCATCATTGAAACTCCGGTGTTTATGCCTGTGGGGACAGCAGGCACTGTGAAGGCTATGGACCCGGAAGATTTGCGGGAAATCGATGCACGCATCATACTTGGCAATACTTTTCATCTGTCATTGCGACCCGGTATGGAAGTTATTGAAAAGCACGGTGGGTTGCATGAATTTATGGGATGGGATCGGCCGATTCTGACTGATTCCGGAGGTTTTCAGGTCTGGAGTTTTGCAAAGAGTCGGAAAGTGAACCGCGACGGTGTTACATTCCGTTCTCCGATTGATGGAGCGTCGGTATTCATGGGGCCAGAGGAATCCATGCAAGTTCAACGCTCACTTCGTTCTGATATTGCAATGATTTTCGACGAATGCACCAGCTACCCCGTATCCAAGCAGGAAGCTGGAAACTCTATGCGAATCACCAGCGAATGGGCCCGTCGTTCCAAACTTTCGTATGCCGATGGTCCGGGTGCACTGTTCGGGATTGTTCAGGGTGGCATGTTTGAAGACTTGCGGCAAGAGTCACTGGAAAGCATTGTGGAAATCGGCTTTGAAGGTTATGCACTTGGCGGATTGTCAGTCGGCGAACCCAAGAGTGAAATGCAAAGAGTCCTGTCCGCAATCGTTTCGCAAATGCCCGCGGGCAAGCCGCGATACTTGATGGGAGTAGGGACCCCCGAAGACATAGTGTTTGGGGTCGCACAAGGACTTGACATGTTTGATTGCGTGTTGCCTACAAGAAATGCGCGCAATGGTTGGCTATTCACCTCTTCTGGAGTAGTCAAGATCAAAAATTCCCGATATCGAAACGATACGCGACCTATCGATGAAGGCTGTGAATGTTCCTGTTGCACTCGCTTTAGCCGGTCATATATTCGTCACTTGCATGAAAACAATGAAATTCTTGGAGCGCGATTATGTACAATGCACAATCTGCATTACTATGCAAAATTGATGGCTGAGATAAGGGTTGCAATTCAATCTCGCCGCTTTGATGACTTCGTCAAGCAGTTCTGCGAGCAGAAGAATTTAACCGGAATCAGTGCATCGGATTGATACGCATAAGCTACTACATATTGTTGTTTCAACGATATGTGGTACAATTAACCTTTTATATTGACTAATCGCAGTAAGGATTACACATGGAATATCTGGTTTCTGACGCGCTCGCGCAAGCCGACGGCGCAGCGGGCGGAAGCGGCTTGCTCAGTCTTTTGCCTCTGGTGCTGATTTTCGTTTTGTTTTATTTTCTGCTCATTCGTCCGCAGCAAAAGAGAACCAAACAGCACAAGCAGATGGTTAGCGAGCTTCAGGTCAGTGATGAAGTGGTTACCAATGGTGGTACGTTGGGGAAAATCACATCGATTGACGACAATTTTGTTTACCTTGAAGTAGCGTCGGGTGTTGTTGTGCAGGTGCAGCGCCATGCTGTTGCACAGTCATTGCCGAAAGACACCGTCAAACACAAGAACACTCAAAAGAAGTCCAAGTAGGGTGATGCGCCAAGCTTCACATCAGCGACCGGCAGGTAGTTCTGCCGGATGTAGCACGCAGGTGCAAGATATGCCGCGTCCAACAGCAGTATCAAGGCAACCAACCGGAATCAGGTAGTCGATGCTCAATCAAAATACTTGGTGGAGGTATTTGATTCTGGCCGCAGTAATCGTGCCCGGATTCTTTTATGCGTTGCCGAACATTTTTGGAGACGACCCGGGAATCCAGGTACGCGCGGCGCGCACCACTGTGGTTGATACGCAATTGATGGAGCGCGTCGAGAGCGTGTTGCAAGGTAAAAACATTCAGCCCCTCGGAGTGATACTCAGTGATACCGGAGTACGGGTTCGATTTGAAAACACCGAAGAGCAGTTGCGGGCGCGAGATGCTTTGCAGCAAGACTTGGGACGCGGGTACACAACCGCGCTGACTTTGTTGCCATCTACACCGGGGTGGTTTCAGCGTATCGGTGCAGCGCCAATGTATCTTGGGCTTGATCTGAGAGGCGGGGTGCATTTTCTGATGGAAGTTGATCTGGAAAGCGCAATGACCAGGGCCGAAGATCGCTATGTGGAATCTTTGCGGCGCACGCTTCGGGAAGGCAAGGTTCGCTATTTGTATGTTCGCCGGATTGATGATGGTGGAATTATGGCAAAGTTTCGCGATGAAGAAGCTCGCGAGGCAGCAGAAGATGTGATCTCGGATGAAATTCCCGAACTGAATACCTATGAAATTGAACGAGACGGGGAACCGCTTCTTCAAATGGAAATTAACGATACTGTTCAGGAAGAACTCAGGTCATTTGCAGTTGATCAAAACATGGTTGCGCTTCGCAATCGAATCGATGAGCTGGGCGTAGCTGAACCGGTTGTTCAAAAGCAGGGGGACAATCGGATCGTGATTCAGTTGCCGGGTGTGCAGGACACGGCACGGGCGAAACGGATTCTGGGCCGAACCGCCACATTGGAGGTCCATCTGGTTGATGAAGACCACGATTTGGAGTCTGCGATAAGCGGTGCAGTGCCGCCGGGTTCGCGCCTCTACGAGATGCGTACTGGTAGCCAGATTCTGCTTAAGAAACAGATTGTGTATTCCGGGGAAAATATTGTTGATGCTGCCGCTAGCCTTGATACACAGACAGGTTCGCCAATTGTAACGATTTCGCTGGATTCGCGCGGCGCGGCCATCAATCAGCGTGTGACCGGAGAAAATGTTGGTCGGCGCATGGGTGTTGTTTACATTGAATCTCGGTCCGAGCTCAAGCGCGATAATGAAGGGCGTGTGGTGGTTGATGATTCAGGAAATCCGGTGCGTAGCAAGGAGCTTCTGGAGGAAGTCATTACAGCACCTGTGATTCGCGAACAACTGGGGCGGCGTTTCCAGATTGAAGGTCTGGACAGTGTGAACGAAGCGAGAGATTTGGCACTACTGTTGCGAGCAGGTGCGCTGGCGGCACCGGTTGATATCGTAGAAGAACGAACCGTAGGTCCCAGTCTGGGCCAGCAGAACATTGTGCAGGGATTTCAGTCCGTCATCATCGGATTCGTGCTTGTGCTTGGTTTTATGATTTTCTACTATCGCCTGTTTGGCATCGTTGCCAATTTGGCGCTTGCCTTGAATCTCGTACTGATTGTGGCCGTTTTGTCACTTTTGCAGGCAACACTGACACTGCCGGGCGTAGCAGGCATCGTGTTGACTGTGGGTATTGCCGTGGATGCGAACGTGCTGATTTTTGAACGAATCCGGGAAGAATTGCGGAATCGAAACACGCCGCAAACCAGTATACATGTCGGCTACGATCGGGCGTTTTCAACAATTGTGGATGCAAACATAACAACTCTGATTGCTGCAATTGTTCTGTTTAATTTTGGTACCGGCCCTATCAAGGGATTTGCAGTGACACTAAGCATAGGCATTATCATGTCCATGTTTACCGCAATATTGGGTACTCGCATTGTGGTAAATCTGATTTACGGCGGGCGCCGGGTATCAAAGCTTGCGATTTAGTGGTTAACTCCCATGGAAATTCTTCAGAAAGAATTACGAATTGATTTTTTGAGCCGTCGGCGCATCGCCGCACTGGCTTCGGCAGTTGTAATTGCGGCAGGTATTGTTTCTCTGGTGTCGCAAGGAATCAACTGGGGTTTGGATTTTACGGGTGGGACGCTGGTGGAGATACGGTTCGATGAACCCGTCAGCGTTGAAGAGGTGCGGAGCGAACTGGAATCGACCGGAGTTGACGGGGTTATTGTTCAGTACTTTGGCACCAGTCGCGACATCATGATTCGAGTGCCCACAGATTCAGAGATGGCAAATGCATCGCAACTGAGTGCCGAAATGATACGGGTACTAAGAATCCCGTACGGGGAGGAATTGGCCGAATCTTTGGCTGGTGGTTTGCAACTGTGCGAAAAATCTGATGGATCAGTATCAGAATGTCAACTGCAGATGCGCCGGGTCGAGTTCGTGGGACCAAAAGTCGGTCAGGAACTTACCGAAAAAGGCGGACTCGCGATGATTTATGCGTTGCTGGGGATTCTGATTTATGTTGCCTGGAGATTCGAATGGAGATTTGCAGTGGGATCTGTTGTCGCACTGGTACATGATGTAGTCGTAACCGTTGGGCTGTTTTCTGTTTTTCAAATCGAGTTTTCATTGGCAGTACTGGCCGCAGTGCTGGCGGTGATTGGTTATTCGCTGAATGACACGATTGTTGTGTTTGACCGTATTCGCGAAAACTTTCGCAAAAAGCGTCATGGCGACCCGAAGGAGGTGATGAACCGCTCCATCAATCAGACATTGCGGCGTACTATTTTGACATCGTTTACGACATTGCTGGTAGTCGTAACCCTGCTAATCTTCGGTGGTGAAGTAATTCGCGGATTTTCGTTTGCGTTGCTGATCGGAGTATTGGTAGGCACCTACTCTTCCATATTTATCGCGAGTCCCGTCGTTCTGGGTCTGGGTATTTCGCATCAGGATATGGCGGCCCCTCAGGAAACCTGAACTAATATCTATGGTGTAGCTACAGGCACTGGCAGATTTGATATGCCAAGTACGGTTTCATGCACTGTCCAAAATGCGAAAATGAAAGTACCAATGTTCTTGACACAAGGACATTGAAGCGGGGGCACCGAAGAAGACGACGGGAATGCAAGGCCTGCGGCAACAAGTTTGTTACCAATGAAATGGTTTGCGCGACCATGCCGAAGGTCATCAAGAATGACAAATCCTGGGAGCAGTTCAGCGAAGAAAAACTGAGGTACGGGCTAGAACTTGCTTTGCACAAGCGCACCATTGACACAAGCTTGATTGACAAGACTGTGGAACAAATCATGCAGAACTTTCGAAATCGCGGCCAAGACCGCGTGAACTCGTCTGATATTGCCAGTTTGGTGATGCATCATTTGGGAAGTATTGACGAGGTCGCCTATGTTCGATTTGCGGCCGGGTATCTGAAGCTTGATGAAGTCAAGAATTTCGGTACTTTCTCAAAAAAGACATCGACGGGAGCGAAAAAGTCGTCACTGCCCAAGAATGAGTTGCCGTTGCCATTTCCAGTGAGCGACGGCGATACAGACAATTCCTGACCGGACGAATCAGCCCGTGTTTTCAGAACAGGACAGCATGCATATGCAACGGGCGCTGGAACTCGCCTCTACACCAGTGCCCCCGCCGCATCCGAATCCCCGCGTCGGATGCGTTGTCACAAACGGAGCAGAAATTGTCGGAGAAGGTTTCCATGAATTCGCTGGAGCACCTCATGCTGAGGCCATGGCATTGAAGTTTGTTGACAAGTGCAGTCCCGAGATGGTGTTGTATGCAACGTTGGAGCCGTGCAATATATTTGGCCGAACACCGCCTTGTGTCGACGCGATTTTGGCGCACAACTTGAAATCCGTGGTGGTTTGCACGAAAGATCCAAATCCCGCCGTACAAGGGCGAGGCCTGGAAAAATTGAAGCAATCCGGGATCAAAGTACGCACGGGTTTGCTAAGCAAGCAAGCGGTTCAAATGAATCGCGGCTACTTTAGTCGACACAATTATGGGCGACCGTGGGTGGTTGTAAAAGTTGCGGTATCGTTAGATGGAAGAACTGCATTGCGCTCCGGGGAAAGTCGCTGGATTACTGGCGATGAAGCGAGACTGGATGTGCAACGGCTACGTGCAGAAGCATCCGCGATCCTGACAGGCAGTGGCACGGTTCATCAAGATGACCCAAGATTGAACTGTCGGTTGAATGGTATTCAGCATAGCCCGCTTCGGGTCGTTGCCGACAGCCGACTATCGATTTCTGAAAATGCCCGTCTGCTCAACTTGGGCGGCCCAGTTCTGCTGGCGACCACCCGGTATGCGGATCCGCAAAAACGAAGCCTGCTGGAAAATAAAGCGACAGTGCTGGAGTTGCCTGACTCGGGGAGAAGGGTGGATTGCGGCATGTTGATGAAGAAACTGGCCGAACTTGAAATCAATCATTTACTGGTTGAAGCAGGGCCGACACTAGTTGGATCTTTGCTGGCTGAAAAGTTGGTGGATGAGTTTGTGATTTATATTGCGCCATCATTGCTGGGCGATACGGCGAAGGGAATCGCAGCAATTCCTGAACTTTCGTTGATGGACGAGCGGACTCAACTGGAATTCACCGATATACAACAAATCGGCAAAGACATTCGGGTTACTGCTTGTGTGGTGAAATCCGGTTGACTATATTCGGGACCTAGCGGTTTGTTTTCAGGTATTGTTGAATCAGTTGGTGAAATAGGCAGAGTTCGAAGCTCTCCCGACGGTCTTCGCATTTGGGTTGTTTCGGACCTTGTTCGGTCTGATTCGGTCAAGCCTGGCGACAGCATTGCAGTCAGCGGTGTTTGCTTGACTGTTGTATTATCCGAAGACGGCGAGTTTTGCGCAGATGTTTCCAATGAAACAGTTTGTTGTACCAATTTCGGAAACTATGCAGTTGGAACCCCGGTGAATCTTGAAACATCCCTGACATCCAACAAGTTGCTGAGCGGGCATTTGGTTTATGGACATGTAGATGGTGTAGCGAAGTGTTCTCAAATCAAGCAGGATGGCAACTCTAGCCGCATAGAATTCGAGATTGAACCAGGTTTGGGAAAATTTCTGGCAGAAAAAGGCTCGATTGCAGTCGATGGTGTCAGCATGACCATTAACAAGGTGATGGACTCAGATTTGGTGACTGTGTTTTCAGTCAATGTAATTCCGCATACAGGTCAATTCACTACACTTGGCAGTCTGAAAATAAGGGATAATGTCAATATCGAGGTGGACATGCTGGCCCGGTATGTCGCGCGAATTATTGAAATTCAAAGACGCTGAAATGAGCAAAATTGCCAATACGATTCCCTTTCCCCGCAGGAAGGATGCTGTCATTGATTCGATCGAATCAGTTCTGGAAGATTTCAGCGCCGGCAAGATGGTAGTACTGGTTGACGACGAAGACCGGGAGAATGAAGGTGATTTGCTGATTGCGGCCGAGCACATCACTGCGAAGGATATTAATTTTATGGCTGTTCACGGTCGGGGATTGATTTGTTTGACTCTTTCCGAGGAGCGTTGCAGACAACTTCGCTTGCCGCCGATGGCGAAGGATAATCGTTCGCCGTATGCCACAGCATTTACCGTTTCCATTGAAGCGGCAAAAAATGTTACGACCGGTATCTCGGCAGCCGACCGGGCGGAGACTATTCGGGCAGCAGTGCGCCCCGATGCGACTGCGGATGACATAGTTTCACCCGGGCATGTTTTTCCGATTATGGCGGAACCAGGCGGAGTGCTGACGCGCGCCGGACATACAGAAGCTGGTAGTGACCTCGCCCGGCTTTCTGGATTTGAACCTGCATGCGTACTGTGCGAGGTTCTGAATCTCGACGGCACCATGGCACGTTTGGATGACTTGGCAGAGTTTTGCGGGCAGCATCAAATCAAAATAGGAACCATTGCGGACCTGATTCGTTACCGCTTGGCAAATGAGCCGACGGTGCATCGCGCGAGTGAAACGATTGTTCAAACCGACTATGGAGAAATGCGGGCAATTGCCTATGTGGATGAAGTGCGCGGGGATACGCATCTTGCGCTTGTGCAAGGAAATATTGATGCGTCGGTGCCATCCTTGTTGCGAGTGCATGTTTTCACCGGATTGTATGAAGTGATCGACGCAGTGAGTCCGGAACATCCTTGGTCCATAAGAAGCGCATTGCAGAGAATTGCCGACGAAGGCGGTCCGGGTGCAGTAGTGATTTTGAATTATCGTCAAGGCAGTCGGGAGCTGGTTGATTTGATTCAGGGTTCCAGCGCAGTGACGGCCGAATCGCATTCAAGTTCAGATATGCGAATTGTAGGTATCGGCAGTCAAATTGCAGCGGATATTGGCTTTGGGAAGCTTCGGGTTCTTGGAACACCCCTGAAGATGCACGGCCTGTCCGGCTTCGGTTTGGAAGTTGTCGAATATGTTTCCCAGCCTGACTAGGCAGGGTCTGTCAAGATGCAAGAGGTAGCGGAACCGTCAGATGCCTGTCCATTTCGGATAGGAATTCTTCATAGCGAATATTACCAGTCTGTCGCGGATGGTTTGCTTGCCGGAGCACTCGGTGAACTGAAGCGTTGCGGGATTGAGTCAACCAAAATTGTTCGCGTTGCCGGTGCATTCGATATTCCGTGTGTTGCAAAAGCGATGGCATCTGTCAATCATTATGACGGACTGATCGCACTGGGTTGTGTTGTTCGCGGCGAAACTGCTCACTTTGAATTTATTTCAGGGCAGTGTGCGGAAGGCTTGATGGCGATAAGCATTGAACATGCTTTGCCAATCGGGTTCGGAGTACTGACCGTCGACACCATTGAGCAGGCGATAGCGAGATCAGGCAAGGACGATCGCAACAAAGGTGCCGAAGCAGCAGTAGCCGTGGTGACTTCTATTCAGGCAATTGCTCGTATCTGCGCTGATTAAACGATTCATGTAGTTCAATGGCATCATCAGCGAGATATTATGCGCGGCTTGGTGCAGTGCAATACCTGTATGCATGGGAAGCCAACTCGCGCTCCGTCAATCGAAGCGATGAGCAGGTACTGCTTGATGCGCATGTAATCGAAAATGGCGATTTGCTTTATTTTCGCCGACTAATCACTGCAATACCGAAGAGTATCGAAAAAACAGACAAGCTGATTCAGGATGCCACGAACCGGCGAATCGATCAAATTGACCGTGTTGAGTTGGCGATTCTGCGCGTTGGTGTATTTGAGCTGTTCTTTGTTCCGGATGTGCCCCGCAAAGTCGTACTGAATGAATGCATTGAACTTGCGAAGGAGCTGGGTGATACGAACAGCTTCAAATTTATCAATGGCGTTTTGGACAAGTTGCATCCAGACCGTTCGGACTCGCACAAGAAGTCTCAAAAACACAACCGGACGAAGATGCCCGGAAAAGAGTTCGAGTTGATCAATCGCCATTTTCGTCGCGACTATCCAGACCGTTCGGATGTACTGGTCGGAATCGGCGATGATGCCGCAGTTGTTGAACCCCCGCCTGGACAGAGTTTGGTTGTATCAACAGACACCATGCTGGTGGATACACATTTTTTTCGCAATGCCGAGCCCGCCGACGTGGGATATCGTGCGCTTGCTACAGCAATCAGTGATCTTGCGGCAACCGGTGCAGAACCGTTGTATGCAACTTTGAACTTGTGCATACCGGAAAATGATGAAAACTGGTTAAAGCAATTCAGTGACGGACTGTTTGAATTGGCGACCCAATACAAAATTGCATTGATCGGTGGCGACACGGTCCGCGGTCCGCTTAATGTTGGAGTTACCGCTTACGGGGTTGTCGAGAAGGATAAACGGGTGTTGAGAAGTGGTGCGAAGCCGGGAGACAGTCTCTACATTACTGGAACTTTGGGCGATGCCGCCTTGGGGGTGCGTAGCAAAACCGGTGGACTCGATGCAGGCCGCGAAGCCTTGCAATACTTTCAGCAACGTTTGAACCGTCCCGTACCCAGAATCGAAGCAGGGCGGGCCGTTCTGGAATTTGCGACAGCAATGATTGACTTGTCAGACGGCCTGCTCGCTGATTTGGGACATATACTTGAAGCGAGCGGAGTGGGTGCAAGAGTCGAACTCGAGAAAATCCCGCTGTCTCGTTTCTATAAAAGTGTATTGTCTGAAGTCGGGTACGACCCGGCAATTGCTGGCGGCGACGACTACGAACTGTGTTTCACGACATCGGCAGAAGTCGACGCAGACTTGATGAAGATGAATGTGCCAGTGACACGAATCGGTGAAATTCTAAAGGATTCAGGGCTTGAAGTGGTTGAACCGTCAGGTCGTTTATATTCGCCGTCGTATATCGGATATTCGCATTTCTGATCTTTGTCGAACCAGAATCGTTTATGCAATGAAGACAATCAGGTTTCGAGACTTGGTTCGACATCCGATGCATCTGGTTGCATCCGGGTTTGGTGTGGGGTTGTTGCCGTATGCGCCCGGTACTGCTGGTACATTGCTGGCGGTTCCAGTGGTATTTTTCGTACAGTTTTTGCCTGTTGTCTTGCAGTGCCTGATCTGTTTGGTCATGTTTATTTTCGGGTGTCTTGCATGTCAGTCGCTTGCCAATGCCATTCAACAGGACGACCCGGGTGTGATTGTGTGGGACGAAACAACCGGGTTTTGCTTTGCGGCATTGCTGTTGCCGGTAACGTTCTGGAGTATCGCTGTTGCGTTTGTCTTGTTCCGCGCACTGGATATATTGAAGCCATGGCCGATTTCTGCCCTTGAACGCAAATTCAAAGGCGGTCTGGGTATTATGCTAGATGACCTTGCGGCGGGATTCTTTACCAACATTTTCGTACATTTACTCTTGTACTTTGAAATTTTGTAACATAAATGCGATTGCGAGTAGTACTCTTACCGGGAGATATCAAGGATTTCACAAGGAGGTGCGCAATATGGCTATAATCAATCTAAATCGAATATTTTCAAAAAGGTATTTTTCAGCGAGAAAAAGAATGAAGATCGGCTATAAGCAATTACTGGACGAAGCAAATTCGCGAATTGAAACGTTGTCAGCAGACCAATCAGTGGAGTTGCATGGGCAAAAGAACGTGCAGTTTGTTGATTTGCGCGATATTCGGGAACTGAAGGCCGAAGGTATAGTTTCCGGTGCGTACCACATGCCGCGCGGCATGATGGAATTTTGGATTGACCCGGATAGCCCTTATTTTAAAAGTGTGTTTGCGAAGGACTGCAAATTTGTGTTTTATTGCAAGTCCGGCTGGCGCTCGGCACTAGCGACAGACACTGCCCAAAAAATGGGCTTGGCGAATGTCTGCCATATTGAGGGCGGTTTTGATGCATGGAAAAAAGCTGGCGGTGCAATAGACGACATTGACTAGTCGGCGCTCCTTGCAATTTCATCTGATAACAGACACAACTAACAGTCGTTGAAACGAACGAGATATTGAACCATGAAAACGAAATTGGCATTACTAGGGCTGTTGCTGGCTGTGTTGCATGGCCCGCTCGCCAGTGCTGAAAGTTCTGTGGAAGCAGTGCAGCAAGCACTGAAAGGGCTTGTTGAGGACGAAAGCCAAATTGGCAGCATAGCCGAATCGCCGATGCCGGGGGTGTACGAAGTAGAGTTCCGCGGACACAACTACTATGTACATACTCACGGGGAGTATATTCTGATCGGAAGATTATATGATTATGTTCGCGGAATCGATCTGGCGACGGCCAAGTCGGACACCGCGCTTCACGAATATGTCGTTGCGACCCCGGTGGCAGACATGGTTGTGATGAAACCGGATGAGATGAAACGGTATTTGACCGTATTTACCGATATTGACTGCGGGTATTGCCAACTTTTTCACAGCGAAGTACCAATGCTGACACAGGCAGGCGTAGAAGTTCGCTATCTTGCCTATCCCAGATCTGGAATTGGCACTTCCAGTTACGACAAGCTAGTGTCGGTGTGGTGTGCGACGGATCCGCCGGAGGCCATGACGCTGGCGAAGTTAGGCAATTCAATAGAAGATGCGATATGTCCAAATCCGGTCGCACAGCAGTATGAAGGTGGTCAGGCGGCCGGTATTAGCGGAACGCCCACGTTAATATTGGACGACGGCACGGTCATTCGCGGCTATGTGCCGTCCGACCGGCTACTTGAAATGCTGGATGTTGCCGGTTAGTTTGTGTAATCACAAATCTCGCCGCACCAGTTGCAGTGTGCATGCAATGGTCCAGTTTTGGTCCGAACAAATCATCGGGAAAGAGGATTTTCAATTTTTAACTTAATCACACGAGTGTGAACAGGATGGATACAAGTAAAGACAAAATGCTTCAGGCGACGCTGAACCAAATCAGAAAGCAGTTCGGCCAAGGCTCAATCATGCGGTTGGGCGATGATGATGTGGATCGTAATATTCAGGTGATTCCGACCGGATCACTTGGACTTGACCTGATTTTGGGGGTTGGTGGTTTGCCGCGCGGCAGAATTGTAGAGATTTACGGGCCAGAAGCGTCCGGCAAGACTACATTGACACTCTCAATTGTGGCACAGGCGCAGAAAGCCGGGGGTGTAGCAGCATTCATTGATGCCGAGCACGCACTCAATACCCAGCACGCTGAAACACTGGGAGTCAACGTTGATGATTTGCTGGTGTCGCAACCCGGAACCGGAGAAGAGGCACTGGAAATCGCTGATCAGCTGGTGCGCTCGGCAGCGATTGATGTGATTGTGGTTGACTCCGTCGCAGCACTGACACCGCGCGCAGAAATTGATGGAGAAATGGGTGATTCTTTCATGGGGTTGCATGCGAGACTCATGTCGCAGGCACTTCGAAAATTGACCGGCAGCATTAATCGTTCCCGAACTTTGGTGATTTTTATCAACCAGATTCGCATGAAAATCGGGCAAGTATACGGAAACCCGGAAGTGACAACCGGTGGCAATGCCTTGAAATTTTATTCCTCTGTTCGACTTGATATTCGCAGAATTGGAGCAATAAAGAAAGGTGATGAAGTCGTGGGAAACCAGACCCGGGTCAAGTTGGTCAAAAACAAAGTTGCACCACCGTTCAAGCAGTGCGAATTCGATTTGATATTTGATGAAGGCATATCCAAAGAAGGCGAGTTGGTTGACTTGGCCAGCCAGCACGGAATTGTGCGGCGTGCCGGTGCTTGGTATAGCTTCGGCGATGAGCGTATCGGCCAAGGGCGAGACAATGTGCGATTGTTTCTGAAGGAAAATCCTGATATTGCAGAAAAAATTGAAGCGGATGTGCGCGAAAAACTGGGTGTGGCCAATCAGCCTGAAATTGCCGAGGTTGCCCAGGCTTCGTAGCGATGAGCGAGGAAGAGTCGAAAGTTCGATCGAAGGCATTGGGGTTTCTTTCCCGCCGGGAGTACAGCGAGAAGGAACTGAATTTGAAATTGATGGCTCGAGGTTGCGATAAGGAAATCGCCGGGTCTGTTGTAGCTCGCCTAAAGCAGGAAAACCTTGTTTGCGATGTTCGATTTGCAAAAGCACTTGTCAACGTGAGAATCCGACGCGGGTATGGTCCACGAAAAATTTCCAGCGAGTTGCTGGACCGTGGTGTTGAAATCGATGTAGTAAACGAATTGTTGCAACAGCGAAACGGAGAATGGGAATCACAAATCGCCAAAGTCATCCAGAACAAGTATGGAGAGATGCAAATGTACCTGCCAGATGATTGGGTGAAGCGGGCAAATTTTCTGCGGCGACGCGGATTTACTTTGGCACAAATTCAAAGCGTATTGGGTGCGAATTCAGATTACGAAGACGAACTGGCTTATGAAGACGGTTGAGTTGCGACAACTATTTTTGGATTATTTCAGGGAGCGGGGACATGAAGTTGTTCCCAGCAGTTCGCTCGTACCGGGCAATGATCCGACATTGCTGTTCACAAATTCAGGAATGGTTCAGTTCAAGGATGTTTTTCTGGGGCAGGACAAGCGTCCCTACAACCGGGCAGTAACCGCCCAGCGATGCGTCCGTGCAGGCGGAAAACATAACGACCTTGAGAATGTGGGCTACACCGCAAGGCATCATACATTCTTTGAAATGCTGGGTAATTTCAGCTTTGGAGATTATTTCAAGCGAGAAGCGATACATTTTGCATGGACTTTGCTTACGGAAAAAATTCGACTTTCAGAAGACCGGCTGTGGGTCACTGTGTATGCAGAAGACGATGAAGCGGCCGATATTTGGTTGAATGAAATTGGAGTCCCGGAGGAGCGATTTGCCCGAATTGGAACTTCAGACAATTTTTGGGCAATGGGCGATACCGGTCCCTGCGGTCCCTGTTCCGAGATTTTCTACGATCATGGACCTACAGTTGAAGGCGGTCCGCCAGGTAGCGCAGATGCCGACGGGGACCGCTATGTTGAACTTTGGAATCTGGTGTTCATGCAATTTGAAAGATTCGCGGACGGCGAGATGAAGAATTTGCCCAAGCCTTCGGTCGATACTGGCATGGGACTTGAGCGAATCGCGACCGTTTTGCAAGGGGTATACAGCAACTACGACATTGATTTGTTTCAAGCCCTGATCAAGGCGGCATCGACGATAGTGAACACACAGGATAAGGAAAGCAAATCGTTGCGGGTGATTGCCGACCATATTCGATCGGCGGCATTTTTGATAACAGATGGCGTGTTGCCATCCAACGAAGGCCGCGGTTATGTGTTGCGACGAATCATTCGCCGGGCAATTCGACACGGTTATCAGCTTGGATGCAAGACTGCGTTTTTTCACGAACTCACCGGCCCGCTTGTGGAGCAGATGGGCGATGCTTATCCGGAATTGCGTCGCGCCAGAACTGCCATTGAAAAATCACTGCGGACTGAAGGCGAACGCTTTTCTGAAACGCTGGCACAGGGACTGAAATTGTTGGACCGGGAAATTGCTCTGTTGTCAGACAATACGTTACCCGGCGAGGTCGCCTTTCGTTTATACGACACTTATGGTTTTCCGCTTGATTTGACAATGGACTATCTGCGTGAACAGGAGTTCCAGGTAGACTTGGAGGGATTTGATGCGGCCATGGAGCGTCAGCGAGCGCTGGCCAAGTCGGCAAGCAAGTTCGAAACTGCATCTGAATCTGGTCCGGTACTGGAAATCGATGTGGAATTCAGCGGTTACAAGTACCTTGAGCAGGATAGCAGCATTGCGTCAATTGTTGCGAATGACAAAGAAATCGATCAAATCGGCGAAGGTGACAGCGCAATCTTGATTCTGAGTACAACTCCTTTCTACGCAGAAAGCGGCGGTCAGGTTGGTGATTTGGGCACCATACAATCTGGTGAAAGTGTTTTTCAAGTTGAAGATACTCGCTACCTGGCAAATCGCGTAGTCGGGCATTTCGGCAAAGTTGAGCGGGGTAGCTTTCAATTGGGCGATCGTGTGAGTGCCAAAGTCAATGCGGAAGACCGGACGAAAACGATGAAGAACCATTCAGCAACACACCTGCTTCATGCCGCGCTGAAGCAATTGCTCGGCTCACACGTACAACAGAAAGGTTCTCTGGTTGCACCGGACCGTCTTCGTTTCGACTTTTCTCATGATGCGCCGCTGACTGAACAGGAAATTGAATCAGTTGAAGCGGTTGTGAATGAAGAAATTCAACACAATCGAAAAGTTAAAAGTGCAACGATGAAGTTGGAAGAAGCACAGTCAAAAGGGGCAGAAGCGTTGTTTGGGGAAAAATATGAATCGGAAGTCAGAGTTATTGGCATGGGCGATTTTTCACTGGAGCTTTGCGGTGGAACGCATGTTGATCGAACGGGTGATATTGGCTTGTTCAGAATTGTTGGCGAATCCGGAATTTCATCTGGAGTTCGTCGCATTGAAGCATTGACCGGCCCATCAGCGCTGCATCGCGTTCAGCACGATGCCAGAGCTTTGCATCGAATAGCGGAAACACTCAGTTCCGGCGTGGCAGATATTGAAGAAATGGTTCATCGCTTGCTTCAGAAAAACAAGTTGCTTGAATCCGAAGTGTCCAAATTGAGAACAAGCGTAGCGACTGGTAAAGCTGGCTCCGGTGAACCTGATGTCCGCATGGTTGGCGATGTGCAGGTTTTGATCTCGCGGCATGACGGAGTAGAAATCAAGGATTTGCGAAAAATTATGGACCAACTGAAATCCAATCTGGGGTCCGGTGTTGTAATGCTTGGTTCGGTTCACAACGAGAAAGCCACGTTGCTTTGCTCGGTGACACAGGACTTGACGGACCGGATTGATGCTAGCGAGATTATCAGCAAATCCTCCATGATGCTGGGAGGACGCGGCGGTGGCAAGAAGCATTCTGCACAAGGCGGCGGCAGCAAGGTCGAAGAGCTTGACGCGGCTCTTGAATCCGTCGCGCAAATGATTCACTGAACTTGACTCTCTGACGTCGAATGGAGATTCGGCTTTCTTGGCCGACGTGGAGAATCGAATGTTGAAAAATATTTGTATCCGGATTGGAAAATGGCACTGATTGTAGAAAAGTTTGGTGGTTCGTCAGTCGCGAATATTGATCGAATCAATGCAGTGGCTGATACGGTGATTCGCACAAGGAATGCCGGCAATCAGGTTGTAGTAGTTTTATCGGCGATGGAGGGCGAGACCAATCGGTTGCTTGACTTGGCCGCGCAAATAGACGCTTCCGGAAGTCGCAGAGAAGTTGATGTCCTGCTGGCGACAGGCGAGCAAGTGACAATCGCGCTGTTGTGCCTGTCATTGCATAGCAAGGGATGCGACGCAATTTCTTTTACGGGCAGTCAGGTGAAAATCCTTACAGACGACGTACACGGCAAGGCGCGCGTTCAGCATGTGGACAGAGAGCGAATCACGGAACAACTTGAAAGTGGACGTGTTGTTGTCGTTGCCGGTTTTCAAGGGATTGACGATACCGGGGCGATTACTACACTGGGGCGCGGTGGTTCAGACACGACTGCTGTAGCTCTGGCAGCAGCACTTGAAGCTTACGAGTGCAGAATCTACAGTGACGTGGACGGTGTTTTCACGGCAGACCCGAGAATCGTTCCGAATGCAAAAATGCTTGATGAAGTAACTTGGGAAGAAATGCTGGAACTTGCCAGTCTGGGAGCCAAGGTTTTGCAGTTGCGGGCGGTGGAATTTGCGGTCAAATACCAAGTGCCTCTGCGCGTCCTGTCATCGTTTCACAGTGTGCGCGGCACACTCATCACGTTCGAGGAAAAATCTATGGAACAGCCAATCATTTCGGGCATCGCCTACAATATCAATGAGGCCAAGATCACGATTCGGGAAGTCCCGGACCGGCCTGGAATTGCTTCCAAGGTCTTCGGTTCGCTGTCCGACGAAAAT
Source organism: Arenicellales bacterium (assembly GCA_965200765.1). GTDB lineage: Bacteria > Pseudomonadota > Gammaproteobacteria > Arenicellales > JAJDZL01. The sequence goes on along the minus strand of OZ241380.1, from coordinate 2,296,565 downwards.
ATCAATGTTGACATGATCATTCAAAATATCAGTGCCAACAACAATACGGATCTGACATTTACTGTTGAAAGAAGTGACTTTGACAAAAGCATGCAGGTTGTCGCAGATGTCGTTCAGCAAATTGGCGCAAAGGATTTTGTCGGTGCTTCGAATATCGCCAAAGTTTCAGTTGTCGGAATTGGCATGCGGTCTCACACGGGTATAGCAACTACCATGTTCAGAACGTTGGCAAATGAAGGAATCAATATTCAAATGATCTCGACTTCCGAGATCAAGATTTCAGTTATCGTTGATGACAAGTATGTTGAGCTGGGTGTACGGGCACTGCACAAGGCATTTGGATTGGATGCAGAAGACGAACCTGTTGAAGAAAGGGAACCTTGATTGCAATCTTTGCTGCTGTTGGTTCATTCAGTTGTGTATTTTGTTCAATAATTCTCTATAATTGGCAAAAATAAAACTTTGGAATTCACGCAATGGAATAACTGGCAGCTTGGATGGGTTGCAGGCGTGAATAAAATTATGGAGGGGTAAAAAACGTGTTGATTTTAACTAGACGCGTTGGAGAGTCTGTTATGATTAATGAGGATGTGACAGTGACAGTGCTGGGAATCCGCGGTAACCAAATTCGTATTGGAATTAGTGCGCCCAAAGACGTAACGGTTCATCGTGAAGAAATTTTCCGTTTAGTCAAGGGGGAACCAAAGCGTAAATCCGAATAATTGGAAGAAGTTTGCGGACAAGATCTGATAAACTGTCTATTCCTGAAAATTGGTGAGGAGAGATGGCCGAGCGGTTGAAGGCGCTCCCCTGCTAAGGGAGTATGGGGTGAAACTCATCGAGGGTTCGAATCCCTCTCTCTCCGCCAAATTCCCAACAAGTCGAAAATTTGGTTCGATAAAATGGATTTCGCTTGCGAGGCGAGTTGGCGAGTTCCTTATTTCGGACAATCACGCCTTGGCGGTCTCTGTGGCGACAAATATTCTGAAATCCTGTCAATTCCACTACTCGCAAACCAGAATTGTTTCAAGCTTGAGGCGATGAACCTTTTTGGTCGAATAGAAGGATCAGCACCAGAGTGATGGAATGCAGGACAAAGAATGATATCGCCAGTGGCATGACACTATGGTTGTAGGCTTGTCCAACAATGTAGGCGATCAGGACAGAAAGAAATGTCATAAAAGCACTGGAGACCGAAGAAGCCATTCCGGCAATTCTTCCCATTGGTTCCATCGCCAGGGCATGAAAGTTGCTGAACAACGTGCCAACAGCCAGAAAACTGATCAATAGCCAGCTCATAAACAGCCATAGTGGTGGCGGTTGAATCATGCTAAGTAGCAGAAAGCACCCCGACAATCCAATGGTTGCGGTCAGGGCCCATAAGCAGAGTCGTCGCATTTCGAATTTCATCACCAGTCGGGAATTGAAGTAGGATGAAATACCAATTGAAGCGGCCAGTGAGCTGAAGTAGATTACAAACAACTTGCCAACGCCGTAGTAGTCTTGCAATATTTGCTGACTGGAGCTTACATATCCCAGAAACGAACCGAAAACAAGACCGGATGCGATTGTATAGACGAGCGTTTGTTTAGTTGTGACGGTGTGTCTGAATGTTGCGAGCAATCGGACGAAGCGCAGTTTTCTTCGCTTGACTAGTGGCAGAGTTTCTGGTTGCCGAAATACAAACCACAACAGTGTCAATGTTGCCGCGGTCAGATGTAGCCAGAAAATGAAACGCCAGGTGCCGACCATCAGAATAAGTTCGCCAAAACTCGGTGCGAGCACCGGCACCAGAATGAAAACCATCATGATTTGCGACATAACCTGTGCCATGTTGGCCCCTGCAACCCGGTCGCGAATAATTGCAAGACTCATAATCCGCGGCCCGGCCGCCCCCAGTCCTTGCAAAAATCTGGCAAATAGTAGCAATATGAATGAATCTGCAAGTGCGGCCAGCAAGCTGCCGAACAAATAGATGGCAAACCCGACAATCATGGGTGACCGGCGCCCGATAGTATCGGAAATCGGTCCGTACACCAGTTGCCCGACACCCAGTCCCAGAAAGAGCACCCCGACAACAAGTTGACGGTGATTTGCTTCAACTATCTTGAGATCTGAAGCGATAAATGAAAGGGCCGGCAGAACAATGGAAATGGAAATTGACACCATCGCCATTGTGAAGGCCATCAATGCAATAAATTCGAGATGACCGGCCGGTTTGACTACAATTTTCTGCACCGAAGCCAAACGCGGCATACTGTCGAAAAGACGTTTCCCAAGTGCGGATGAATGCTTTGTCAACATTACGCGGTGACTGGCAGTGAATTTTTCGAATGCCTGGAGATCAGGCGCAATTCACATTTGAAATTGCATCCCGAAAGTTTCCATTCTCGAGAGTTGAATTTGTTTGATGTTGCCCTGTCTTTGGTTCTAGGGCTACTACAGTCGGGGTCCAAAACTATGTCCGCGTTTTGAAGATTTGCAAGCGAGGGTTGTCAGTTCAGGTAAGTTTCAATGCAAAAATGCTTTCAGAGTGAACCATTGACAGCAGAATTGGTTTGGTGCAGTTAGGATCAAGCAACTCAATGTGTGAGCCTGGGCGGTTGAATTGGGTGCAAGATCTGCTTCCAGACTACAGTTAGTCCGTATGGTTGATTTGAAGGATAATTGGGCGAGCCAAAATGTTCAAAAAACACAAACGCGTAATAATGGAATTATTATACTCGAATCAGGCAAAAAATACAAAAAAATTGAATAAAATGCAATTGTTACAGGAGTCGACAAGAGATCTTTGCAAATTGCTCAACAGCGAATCAGTACCCTTGGAAATTACAGGAGTCGCCGCTCTTGCAAGGCACCATAACCAAGTTCCTGTTTGTTGAAAAATGCAAGCATCTCGGTTGCATTTTTTGCGGAGTAGTCAGGACAGCATGTCAAACGTTGCTGTCTGATCCATTCCGGTTGCATCAGGCAATTGGTTAGCGAAGAAATGCAGGGTTGCTAATTCAAATGGTTAAAACAGCGTTGCGCCGGGTACAGGTGCAGTCGATTCGCTACGAAGCCGAAAATATACTGAGTTATGAGCTGGTTGATCCGGGTGGGGCACAATTGCCGGAATTTCAGCCTGGTGCGCATGTTGATGTGCATCTGAATGCGGGCCTGATTCGCCAGTTCTCACTATGCAGTCCGCCGTGGATGCTTGCAAGCTACCGTATTGCGGTGTTGTTGGAAACACATAGCAAAGGTGGGTCCGAGTTCATGCATCGTCACGTCAAGATCGGTGACTTTCTGAACATTTCTACGCCGAAGTGCCATTTCAAGTTGGCCAGCAATGCTGTCCGGCATGTGTTTGTCGCTGGCGGTATCGGTATCACGCCGATTCTTTGCATGGTGCATTGCCTGGAGCGGCAACAAAGCAATTATGTGCTTCACTACTGTACCCGAACTGTTGAAAAGACAGCATTCAGGGAGGAAATCGAAAACTTGGTGAAATGCGGAGAAGTACAGTTTCACTTTGATGGCGGTGATCCCTCGAAAGGACTGGATGTTCACAAGACTCTGGCCGTGCAGGAGCCAAGTTCGCATCTGTATTATTGCGGTCCGGGTGGATTGATGCAAGCGATTGGCGATGCCTCGGCCCACTGGCAACCGGGGACTGTGCATTTCGAGTATTTCACCAGTGAAAGTCTGCCGGTCAAGGATAAAGAGGCATTGACGGCAAATCGGGAATTTCAGGTGCGACTGGCCAAGAGCAATGCCCTCTACACGGTGCCAGTGGACAAGTCAATTGTTGAAGTTTTACGTGAAAACGATATCTGGGTTGACACGTCCTGCGAGGAGGGAATTTGCGGTACTTGCCTGACCCGATATCTTGAAGGAGAGCCCGAGCACCGGGATATGATTCTGGATCAGGATGACCGCGAAGATTATGTTCTGATTTGCTGTGCACGCTCGAAGACACCCGAACTGGTTCTGGATTTGTAGTAATCGCAAATACGCATCAGTACGCAAGTCAGTTGCTCCATGGCTGGCTTGAGCAAACGCGAGTTTTCAGACTGGAAAGTTGAATTCTTATCCGTCAGAATGTGTCGGATGTATAGAACATCTGGTGGAGCGCGTTTGATTCATCGTGTTATAATCTCTGCATAGTCACAAATTTTATTTTTTGAGCGGCACATCTTGTTTCTTGAATTTTCAATTTCAACCGCGTGTTGGTCGGTATTGTGGTGATTTCAACATACGTCATTTCAAAATCCGAGGCTCAGCAGATTGACCAGGCCGCGATCAAATGCTTCGGTATTCCGGGCGATGAATTGATGCGCCGGGCCGGCCAGGCTGCGTTCAGGATTTTTCAGGAGTATTGGCCGGGGGCGGAACGCGTGCATGTGATTTGCGGTTCAGGCAACAATGGCGGCGATGGTTATGTATTTGCTGCGAACGCACTTGATGACGGGAAGAAGGTCCGGTTGTATGCACTCGGTGAACCCAAAACGCCGGAAGCATTGCGCGCATGCGAGGTGTTTCAGGCGAGCGGCGGGCAAGTAGAACCGATGCCGAAGCATCTGCCGGGCAAGGCCGATGTGCTGGTGGATGCAATTTTCGGGATCGGCCTTGCGCGTGAACCAGCCGGGCGGTTCCGGGAAGTGATTGAGCAAATCAACCATTCCCGCAAGCCGGTACTCAGTTTGGACATTCCTTCGGGACTGGATGCAGACACCGGCAATCCGCTGGGTAGTGCGGTGCGGGCAACCGTAACATCCACTTTTATCGGGGTCAAGATTGGTCTGATGTTCGGCCGCGGTATCCAATACGCCGGCAAAGTTAAACTGGATTCGCTGGGGTTGTCAGATGAAGTATTCAACAAAGTGGAGCGCAAGGTTGATTTGATCAGCGAAGCAGAGCTGAGGAATTTTGTTCCGAAAAGAAACTCGACTACGCACAAGGGCTCGGCCGGAAGAGTCGGAATCATTGGTGGCAATCGAACGATGGAAGGTGCCGTGCAAATGGCGGGCATGGCCGCATTTCGAAGCGGTGCCGGCCTGGTTTCGGTGGCGACGCGGCCGGAAAGCGTAGTGCCTGTTTTGGCCTCCTGTCCGGAGATTCGCGTATTTGGTCTTGACGATCATGCTGACCTTGCGGATCTATTTGCCGATGTCAATACAATTGGCATTGGACCGGGACTGGGTCAAGATGATTGGGCGCAATCGCTGTTTCAGGAGATTCGTTCGCGCGATTCAACTCCTGTCGTCGTTGATGCTGATGCCCTGAATCTGCTTGCCAGCGACCCGGATGTACGAAATAACCGGATTTTGACGCCGCACCCCGGCGAGGCCGGGCGATTGCTCGGCATATCGACGCAGGAAGTTGAACACAACCGTTGCCGGACGGCACACGCGATTGCTGAGCGATACGGCGGAGTCTGCGTACTCAAGGGTGCTGGTACGCTCATTGCATCGAACGGCCAAATGTGGGTCTGCGACCGCGGCAACCGCGGTATGGCGACCGGTGGCATGGGCGATATTTTGACAGGCGTGATCACCGCACTGGTTGCACAGGGGTTGGAACTTTCGCAGGCGGCCCGGCTTGGAGTCTGGTTGCATGCGCGTGCCGGCGACGAGTCTGCATTGACGCAAGGACCGACCGGGATGATGGCTACCGATCTGTTGCCGCATCTCAGAATTGAATTGAACCGTTTGATCAAGAATGACTGAAATTTCAAATTGAGCAGAGTACAAGTATGGAACTGGAAATCAGATCGCCGGCAGCAATGGTAGCACTTGGATGCAGCTGGTCAAACCGGGTACAGCGCGGTACCTGCATTTACTTTGAAGGTGAGCTGGGTACTGGCAAAACAACACTGATTCAAGGAATTCTGCGCGGGTTGGGGATTGAAGGACCGATACCCAGTCCCACATTCGCAATTTTGGAACCCTACATTTCCACTGCCGGTCTTGAATTGCTGCACCTGGATCTGTATCGCATCAATCAGCCGCAAGAGTTGCTGAACGTGGGCATTGACGACTATGCAGACTCGGGAGCCGCGTGGTTTATTGAGTGGCCAAGGCGCGGTATGGATATAATCCCTCCTGCTGACGTGCAGATCAGTTTGATGCACGGTGGCAATTCACGCATTGTAACGGTTCAGTCGCAAAGAACTGAGTGGTTGGCATGATAAGCAAAAATCAAATCCATTGGCCCGCCAGATTGTTGCTGGGCTTGTCGTTGCTGGTGGCGGCCAACGTGCAGGCCGTCGACGTTCTGGATATTCGCACCTGGCATGGACCGGAGCGAACCCGGTATGTTTTTGATATCAGCGGAGCAATCCAGTACAAGGTTGGAGAACTCGACAATCCGAATCGATTGGTGATTGACATCACGGATGGAAAATTCAAGGGTAAACTGCCGAGTGGCGAAAAGACCGGCCCGTATGTCAGCAAGGTACGATTTGGGCAGCATGATGGCTACGTTCGCTTCGTGCTGGATTTGACCACTCGAATTCGATACAAGGATTTTGATCTGGATCCTTATTCGACGAAAGGACATCGTCTCGTTATTGACATTGAAAGTACGGAAAAATCGGAGCAGCCGGCGGCGCCACCGGTTGCAAACAAGTTTATCGTGGTGATTGACGCGGGGCATGGCGGGGAAGATCCGGGTGCAGTCGGAAAAAGAAAGACACATGAAAAGAAAGTGGTTTTGGCGATCGCCAAGAAACTGAAGAAAGAGATTGATGCGATGCCGGGAATGCATGCTGAATTGACGCGCACGGGCGATTACTATATCTCCCTGAGAAAGCGAACTGACATTGCCCGTTCGTACAAGGCGGACCTGTTTATCTCCATCCATGCGGATGCATTTCACAAACGGTCGGCGCACGGCATTTCGGTTTTCGCGCTGTCCGACCGGGGTGCGACCAGCGAGGAAGCGAAATGGCTGGCCAACAAGGAAAATTCATCTGACTTTATCGGCGGTACGAATTTGGGAGACTATCCTGACAGCGTGGCGCAAACCTTGATGGACATTCAGACCAGTTGGCAACAGGCGCGCAGTCTGGAGCTTGGAGAAATCATTCGCAGCGAATTGAAGAAAGTTGGCAAAGTACGTGGAACACAAGTCCATCAGGCCGGATTTGTTGTGCTAAAATCTCCTGATATTCCTTCTCTTTTGATTGAAACGGGGTTCATCTCGAACCCGGGTGAAGAAGAAAAGCTCCGAGATCCGGCCTATCAAAGCAAGATTGCCAGGGGGATTGCGCGAGCCATCAAGATAATCAGTGAAAAATATCCAAAGGAAAACAATGTTTGATGAAACCCAATCCATAGACAAGCAACCAGAAAGCCCGGACCGAACGGACGGTCAGGCATCGGCACCTCCCCGGCGTATTCGAAAACTCGACGAGACAGTCATCAACAAAATAGCAGCCGGTGAAGTGATTGAACGGCCGTCGTCGGTGCTTAAGGAACTGATTGAAAACAGTATTGACGCTGGTGCGTCCATGATTGATATAGAAGCGCTGAAAGGCGGTACCGAAGCAATTGTTGTGCGCGACAACGGTTCTGGCATTGAACGCGAAGATCTGGTTTTGGCATTGTCGCGACATGCCACCAGCAAGCTGGAAGATTTCGAGGGTATCGAAGGTATTCGTACGCTCGGTTTTCGTGGCGAAGCGTTGCCCAGCATTGCCTCCGTAAGTCGTCTGGGCATAACCACCCGAACCCGGGACAGCCGAAATGCCTGGAAAGTCTTTGCTGATGGCGGCGAGGAGGTGGGGGAACCGGTACCGGCACCGCATGCCCGCGGCACTACGATTGAAGTGCGAGACTTGTTTTTCAATGTACCGGCGCGGCGCAAGTTTTTACGCTTGCCCGGCACCGAGTATTCGCATATGGACAAGCTGGTGCGACAGATGGCATTGAGCCGCATGGACATTGAATTCAAATTCACTCATAATTCTCGCAAAGCGGTGCAATACCCTGCGGGTACAGACAATGACCGGCAGACGCGACTGGCGCTGGTATTCAGTGACGAATTTGCCGACAATCATTTGCCGGTTGATTCCACTTGGGATGAAGTGCGTGTCTCCGGATGGGTTGGCATGCCGGATTTGACGCGGGCGCAGCCCGACCAACAGTACTTGTTTGTCAATGGGCGTGCAATCCGCGACCGCAGTCTGATGCATGCGGTGCGGCAAGCTTACCAGGATGTTTTGTTCGACCATTCCCGCTATCCGGTGTGCGCCCTGTTTATTGAACTGGAACCGCATCTGGTGGATGTAAATGTACATCCGGCGAAGTCCGAAGTGCGCTTCAGGCAGCAAAGAGACATTTATCGCTGTGTTGTGAGCGCGGTGCAAAGCGCAATTTCGGGTGAACGCCCCGGACATCAGCGGTCTGCCTTGACTGATACGTCGCGACATAGTGTGACTCAATCAGGAATGGCTTCGAACCCCGCTCGTTCGCAACGAAGCTTCCACTTGCCAGTCGGTTCGACCTCAGCGACCACACCGGTTGAACAAATTCTGCGTAGTGCAAGTCATTCCGAAGCGGATACGACACCTCCTGAAACCGACATGCCGCCAATGGGGTTTGCTTTGGCCCAGCTGGGTGGTGCCTATATTCTGGCAGAAAATGAAAAAGGACTGATCATCGTTGACATGCATGCCTCGCACGAAAGAATCTTGTATGAACGACTCAAGGAACAGCATGACAATAACAAGCTGGCATCGCAGATGCTGTTGGTGCCGATTACCATCAAGGTTACTGCCGAGGAAGCGGAATTGGTCAGTCAGCGAACTTCGGATTTCAACGAACTGGGATTTGATATCAGTCGTTCCGGCGAGCAGATTGTGACCATACGCAGCGTGCCAATCATGTTGAAAGATGTGGATATAGAAAAGCTCGTTCGGGATGTGATTTCCGATATTGTGGAACACCGAGAAAGCAATCGGATTGAAAGTGTGCGCAATGAATTGCTTGCTACCATTTCCTGTCACAGTGCGATTCGCGCCAATGATCGATTGAATTTGGAAGAAATGAACAACTTGTTGCGGGACATGGAATCGACGGACCATTCCGGCTACTGTAGCCACGGGCGACCGACGTGGAAGCAGATGACCATGGAAGAGCTGGATCGTTTGTTTTACCGAGGGCGTTAGGACGAATCCTGCAGAAACTGATTGTCGGCAAATTCCGGTAGTCTTTCTGATGGGGGCGACGGCGGCCGGCAAAACCGACTTGGCGATTCAGCTTGTGCGGCGATTTCCAATGGATGTCGTCAGTGTGGATGCGGCGCAAGTCTATCGCGGCATGGATATCGGAACCGCCAAGCCGGACAGTGAGACGTTGAATGCGGTGCCACATGCACTGGTGAACATTTGCGATCCAGCCGAGCGGTACTCAGCGGGACAATTTCGACGCGATGCGATGCGCGAGATCAATGCCAGCATCAACCGCAATCGCATTCCATTGCTGGTTGGTGGAACGATGTTCTACTTCAAGGCTTTGGAGGAGGGTTTGTCCGATTTGCCGGAAGCCGATGCAACAACTGGTCGGGAGATTCGTGAACGGGCGCGTCTCGAAGGTTGGCCGGCGCTTCACCGGGAGTTGATGAAAATCGATCCTGCTTCCGCGGCGAAGATATCACCTGGCGATGCCCAGCGAATCCAGCGCTTGCTGGAGATTCACATTCACGAAAATCAACGTCCCAGTCAGATCATGCAATCGAGTCCCAAGTCTCCATTGCGTCGCCGGCTACTCAAGATTGCGGTTTCAGCAAACGATCGAACTGTGCTAAGGGCACGGATCGAGAATCGTTTCAGGACAATGCTTGATGCGGGATTCCTTGAAGAAGCGCATGGTTTGTTCAATCGTACGGATTTGAACGCATCATTGCCGGCAATGAAAACAGTCGGATACCGGCAAGCCTGGCAGTTTTTCCGTGGTGAATTCAGCCAGTCGGAAATGGAAGAAGCGATTGTTCAAGCGACCTGCGCACTGGCCAAACGGCAACTGACGTGGATTCGAAACAATCCCGGCGCGGTATGGGTGAACAGTCAATCGGAAAGGACTGCGGATGTTCTTTCGGCGTACCTTGGCCGGGCGTTGAGGTGGAAGTGAGTACGGGATTGAAGTTGTCAAACTGTTGAATAAACATGATTTCGAGATTCCCCTGCACAAGATTGTTCACTCGCGACCAGTCTGCAATGTTAAAATGCCATTTGTGTATTTTTGACAATTGACGTGAATTTTGCGTGCGAGTGATTTCCAACGGAAATCACTCAGGGTGAAAAAAACTGAACATCAGTGATAAAAATTCTTAAAATATACAATTTGGAGTAAAAGAGTTTGGAAACCAAATTTTGGTTTGGTTTCAACCTAGAATTTTGCTTTCGTTGCAACTGACAGCAGAATTTGAATTATGTTTTTTGTCATTTACACATTTCGAAAAATTTGATAGCGATGAGGATATATGCACAGATGAAAACAAAACAGAAGGGTACGTCCATTCAAGATCCTATTCTGAACGATTTGAGGAAACAGAAGATTCCTGTATCAGTTTATTTGGTTAACGGTGTCAAGCTTCAGGGACACATTGAATCGTTCGACAGATTTGTGGTTTTGCTTCGGGCGGGAGTCAGTCAGATTGTATATAAACATGCAATCTCAACCATTGTACCGGCGCGTCCAGTGTCGTTTAGTCAGCCTGCAGACTACTAGGAATTTTCTAGTTTGTTGGTGCAATTCAGGAAACATGAAGCCTGTTGACACCGGAGGATTCACATCGACAGCACTAGTCAAGGCCTTTGCAAGTGATTGAAATCGCTCATGAATCTTTGAAGGAGCGAGTGATTCTGGTTGGTTTGAGCACCGGGCGGATTGATGCTGGACTTGACAGTCTGGAGGAAGTTCGGCAACTAGCCGAGTCAGCTGGTGCAGAGGTTGTGGGTGCGTTAGTTGCGAGGCAACCTGCAAAGCATAGTCCGGTTTTGATCGGGCGCGGCAAATGCAATGAACTGTGCGAGAAAGTGCAGGAGTTGCATGCCACGCTGGTTGTAGTGGACTGTCAGGTTTCGCCGATTCAGGAGCGCAATCTTGAGCGGGAGATTCAGTGCCGGGTGATTGATCGAACCGGACTGATTCTGGATATCTTTGCGCAGCGTGCTTCCAGTCGAGAGGGCCAGTTGCAGATTGAACTGGCGCAGTTGCGGCACATATCCACCCGGCTGGTGCGCGGTTGGACGCATCTTGAGCGGCAAAAAGGCGGGATCGGCTTGCGCGGTCCTGGTGAAACTCAGCTTGAGACTGACCGTCGGCTGATTGGAAGGCGGATCAAAACTGTTGCCGAGAGACTGGAGCGAATCCGAACACAACGCCAGTTACGTCGGCGTAGCCGCGAGAAGGTGCCGTTTCCGACGGTTGCATTGGTCGGCTATACGAACGCCGGGAAATCGACATTGTTCAATCGCTTGACCGGTTCAAGCGTGGTGGCCGCAGATCAACTTTTTTCTACGCTTGATCCGACCATGCGGCGAGTTCAGTTGCCGCGGTACGGCACGGTGATTCTGTCCGATACCGTCGGCTTTATTCGGGAACTGCCGCACAGTCTGGTTTCGGCGTTTCATGCGACGTTGGAAGAAGTTGCTTCGGCTGCTTTGCTTGTTCATGTAGTGGATGCTTCATCTGTCGATGCGGAGGAACGAATGTCAAACGTGGAAGAAGTGCTAGATGAAATCGGTGCCAGTGAAATTCCGCGTTTGCTGGTGTACAACAAGATTGACTTGACCCGTGATTTGCCGGCGATGATTCGGAGTGAGAACCATGAAGTGGTTCGCATCTGGTTGTCGGTGCAATCAGGTGAAGGAGTTGATTTGTTGATGCAGGCGATGAGCGAGTTTTTTCGCGCCAGACTGCAGGCATGCAGTATCTGTCTGCCAATCTGTGCGGGCAAGCTTCGGTCCAGTGTATACGAGCGTATCGGGGTCACCGGAGAGTCGATTATGGATACTGGCGAAGCGGTGCTGGATATAGAATTGTCTGAAAAAGACTTCGGTTGGCTAGTGTCGAATCAAGAGTTTCGGGATGATTACTGGCGCGTTCGTCCCCAGTTTGCCATCAACAAAAATTAGTATTTTCAAGCCGTTCCGATCAAAGCCTGAGCGGGGATTGATTTGGTACTTCGCGGTGATGGTGAACTGGACATTGAGCGGAAAACCGGATTCCATGCAGTGGTCCGTGCTGGAACATACTGCCTGAAATCGGCAAGCAGTATCAATGGAATTGTAAATTAATTCTGAATATCAGGTATTTGTTGCAATAATATTCGTATAATGAATTGAAAATTTGCGTAATTGCCTTCATACAAATAACTTATAGTCTAATCTTTCCAATTTTTTGCATTGTTCGTAACCTTCGGGACGAAACAAGGAGTATCGTATTCTATGCCATGGGATGATCCAGAATCAGGTCGCCGGGACAAGCAGACTAGCGGCAATGGGAAGTCAGGTCCGCCGGACCTGGATGAAATAGTAAAGGACTTTCGCCAGAAGTTTTCAGGCATCTTTTCTGGCGGCAGGTCTGGCGGGAGCGGACCGACCCCGCCGGCGCGCTCCGGTGGTGGCCGTCGCAACCCAAGCCGTGCGCTTGTCGGAACTGTGGTGGTTGTGGCCTTGGGCTTGTGGTTTGCCAGCAGTTTTTATGTTGTCGAGCAGGGCGAGCAAGGTGTTGAACTGCGGTTTGGAAAATACCATCGGACCACCGGTGCCGGGCTTCGATGGCATATACCGTTTCCAATCGACCAGGTGCTGATTGTCAATGTTCAGAAAGTCAATACAGTGGAAGTGGGTTATCGAGTCAATGAGCGCTCTCGTACGATTACCCCGGTCAACCGGGAAGCGTTGATGCTGACAGCGGATGAAAATATTATTGATATCCAGTTCGCGGTGCAGTATGACGTCAAAGACCCGAAGAACTTGCTGTTCTATGTCAGCGACCCGGAACATCTTGTGGTGCGACAGGCTACCGAAAGTGCGGTACGGGAGATCGTTGGCGGCAATACGATGGATTTTGCAATTACACAAGGTCGTGCAGAGATTGCGCAGGGTACCAAGGTATTGCTTCAGGAAATTCTGGATCGTTACAATACGGGCATCAATATTCGCGCGGTCGAAATGCAGAACGCGCAACCGCCGGCCGAAGTCAAGGCGGCGTTTGATGATGCAGTGAAGGCGAGAGAAGACGAGGAGCGGCTCAAGAATGAAGCCGAGGCGTATTTCAATGATGTGATACCCAGAGCAAGAGGGCAGGCCGCGCGTATTTTGCAAGAAGCAGAAGGTTATCGTGCCAGTGTGATTGCGCGTGCAGAAGGCGAGGCTTCAAGATTCGAACAGATTTTGAGCGAGTATCAGAAAGCACCTGAAATTACCCGGGACCGGCTTTATCTGGAATCGCTGGAGAAAGTGCTGAGCAATTCAACCAAGCTGATTATTGACCAGCAAGGCGGAAACAATATTATTTATCTGCCGCTGGATCAAATCATCCAGCGACAGAACACCCGCGATTCCAACAGTGTCGAGAATACATCGGGTGCCAGTTCAAGCGTGATGCAACAGGGATTCACGTCTGATTCAGCGAGTTCGACTCGAAGTGGTCAGCGGTCGGGTCGTGTCGGCGGTTAACGAATACATCAAGTGAGGCAATTGTAATGTCATTCAAAACGATACTGGTCGGAGTTCTCGTCATTGTGCTCGGGGTGTTGGCCGTGGAAACGGTTTACTATGTGGACGAACGGGAAAAAGCCATTGTTTTCCAGTTTGGAAGAATTGTCCGTTCACACGATGCGCCGGGCATTCATTTCAAGAAGCCGTTTATCAACAGTGTTCAGTTTTTTGATGCACGCATACAGACCATGGACGCTGATCCTGAATTGTACTTGACCGGCGAAAAGAAGAATTTGGTTGTGGATTCGTTTGCCAAGTGGCGCATTCGGGATGTCGCGAAATACTATGTTACAGTGAGTGGTCTTCAGTCCAATGTGCGGGCGCGGCTTGCGCAGAGAGTGAACGACAGTCTAAGGCAGGAATTTGGAAAACGTACCGTGCAGGATGTGATTTCTGGCGATCGTGCAGAAATCATGGAACTGGTGCGTCGGGCGGTGGATGATGAAGCGGGAGAGTTCGGAGTTGAAGTTGTTGATGTGCGTTTGAAGCGCGTAGACCTGGATCCGGAGGTAAGCGAACGTGTTTACAGTCGAATGGAGGCTGAACGTGCACGGGTTGCCAAAGAACTTCGCGCCAAGGGTGCCGAAGCAGCTGAACGTATTCGCGCGGATGCGGACCGACAACGGGAAATCACGCTTGCCAATGCTTACCGGGATGCTCAGGAAATACGCGGCGAAGGTGATGCGACAGCAACACTCACCTATGCGAGTGCGTTTGGGCGCAATGCCGAATTCTATACACTGTACAGAAGCCTGAATGCCTATCAGAATACGTTTTCCACGCAGAACGATCTGCTGATTCTGGAGCCAAATTCAGAATTCTTCAAATACTTCAAAGGTTCGATTCCGAGTACGACAAACGGCAACGTCAGTGATGATAGATGACCAAATGGGAGATTCTGCTCGCGGCGGTCGGACTGGTATTCATTATTGAGGGCTTGTTTTGCCTGGTGTTGCCAGAGCATGTCCGAAAGATGATGCTAGTCTTGCAGGGACTCGATAATTCCAAGTATCGTCAACTCGGAGTTGTGGCATTTGCGTTTGGCATTGTCATACTTTGGTTATCAGGCTGGTTTTCGGGTAGTTGAACCCGAAACTTGTTCTGCTAACGAGCGTTTGTAGCAAACTTTATCACTGTCCATCCCATGAATTCCCCTTGGACGCAACTAGAAGGTGTTGAGCAAATTCTGCCGGGGTCCGGTTGGGAGTTTGAACAGATGCGTCGCAGGTTGCTGGATTGCCTTTATCAAAACGGCTATGAGCTGGTGATTCCCCCACTCGCCGATTTTGTTGAAACCTTGCTGGGTGGCACGAACGAAGATCTGGATGTTTTAACCGTAAAATCTCCGGACCATGTGAGTGGTCGATTGTTTGGAATTCGTGCTGACATGACACCACAAGTTGCTCGTATTGCGGCGACTCATACACCGGTGCAGGATGCAGTTGTGCGACTGTGTTACTTTGGTCCCGTTCTGCTGGCGCGTGCAGTGGAAATTGGCGGTCGCCGGGAGCAAATGCAATTTGGTGCCGAACTGTTTGGCTCCGAGAGTTTGAAAGCGGACTGTGAAATTGTGCAGCTCATGGTTGAGTCGCTACGCGTTGCCGGGGCGGATTCACTTGTTGTTTCACTGGGTCATGTCGGCATTGTTGAAGAAATTTTTCGCATGGAAGAATTTGATGACAATCAGCAAGAGACGGTGCAAAAAATTCTGCAAAGAAAATCAAAGCCGGACTTGCAATTATTTTGCGAACAGAATCAGTTGTCGTCGAATGCACTACGGTTGCTCAGGAATCTGATTGATCTGAATGGCGATGAATCCGTGCTGGATACAGCTCGGCTCCAGCTTGGCAAGCAGAGTTCAAGACTAGACCATTTGCTAGACGAATTTGCATCGTTTCTGGGTATGGTTCGCAAGGAAAATGAACCAATTCCTTTGCATGTTGACTTTGCACAAACAGGAAGCCATCGCTATCACACCGGGATTATTTTTTCGGCATTTGTTCCTGGATTTGGTCAGGCGGTTGCCAAAGGTGGGCGATATGACAATGTCATGTCCGCTTATGGAACGCCATGCGCGGCTACCGGATTTAGCGGCGATCTGATGCTTTTGGCTGGAGGGCGAAAAGGCGACAAGAAGAAGGGAATATTGGTACCGGCGGATGCAGAGGTTCCGCGCTGTCGAATTGAGGAATTGCTTGCCAATGGCGAGAGAATCTTTCGTGAAATGCCAGGGCAGTGTCCAAGGTCAGTGCAACTGACCTGCGATCACACATTGGTTAAACGCGGCGATGGCTGGCAGGTTGAGTCGCTGAAGGACAAGGAGTAAAACCAAATGGCGCAGACAGTTGCTGTTATTGGTGTGCAGTGGGGTGATGAGGGCAAGGGAAAGATTGTTGATGCTCTCAGTGCGCAGGCAGATGCTGTTGTTCGATTTCAGGGTGGACACAATGCGGGACATACCCTGGTCATTGATGACGAAGAGATTGTATTGCACTTGGTGCCGGCCGGGATTATGCACGAGCAGGTTACCGGATATATCGGCAATGGTGTGGTGCTTTCGTTGGAATCTCTGGATACAGAAATTCAGGAAATTCGACAAAAAATTGGTGACCCTTGCAACCGTTTGAGAATCAGTGAAGACTGCTCTCTTTTGCTTCCTAGTCATGTTGCCTTGGACCAAGCGCGAGAAGTAGCAAAGGGAAAGAAAGCGATTGGTACGACGGGTCGCGGTATCGGTCCGGCCTATGAAGACAAAATTGCCAGAAGAGGACTCAGAGTACACGATCTGAAATCTGGCAGTGGGTTGGTTGACAAGGTCAATGAGTTGCTGGATTATCATAATTTTCAGCTCAAGCACTACTATAAAGCTGAAACTTTAAATGCGAAGCGAGTGACAGATGACTTGCTCGCGCGTGCGGAGTGGATGCACAGCATGTTTGCTGATACCAGTCGGGAAATTCTTGCTTGCATTGAAAGTGGCAATAAAGTTTTGTTTGAAGGTGCGCAAGGTGTGATGCTGGACATAGATCATGGAACCTACCCATTTGTAACTTCATCGAATACTGGAGTTGGAGCGATTGCTACCGGTGCCGGTGTGCCTGTCTCAAGTGTTCAATATACGCTGGGAATTGCAAAAGCGTATGCAACACGGGTGGGGTCCGGTCCGTTTCCGACAGAGGATTTTACCGATGCAGGTAAAATTATTGCGAACCGAGGCCGGGAATTTGGTGCTACTACAGGACGGCCGCGTCGTTGCGGATGGTTTGATGCAGTGCTCGTGCGCCGCGCCCACAGGCAGAACAATTTCAACGGGTTGTGCCTTACCAAGCTGGACGTGCTTGATACACTGGAAGAAATTTCCATTTGCACGGCATATCGCATCAATGGCGAGGTTCAGACAGAAACTTCAATCGGTGCTTGTCAGTTGGAAAACTGTCAACCGATTTACGAGACATTGCCAGGCTGGAAAGTATCTACCCGAGGAATTACCAACTATGAGCAATTGCCGTCCAATGCCAAAAGCTATATTGAGCGGATTTCAGAATTAAGCGAAATTCCTGTTGATTTCGTTTCCACCGGGCCGGGCCGACAGGACATGATTCAGTTGGATTCTGTTTTCGATTGAACTGCGAGAACATTCTTGTATGGGTTCTGAAACTGTTTCAGAGTAACCAGCATTTGAATTGAGTAGACTTTGACTTTCTGGTTCATACTGAATCGGCTGATAATCAATCACGGATTGAATCAGTACAAAATCTTGAACTATGTTAACATTTTGTTCAACGATCAATACACTAGCCAGATGTAAACCCTGCAAACAATCCAGGTGGACTCAATGAAAGCAATTCGATATTCTTTTCTTGTTGTCGCGTTTGTCTATCTTGCTGCCTGCAGTGGTGGGACATCCAACTACCCGAATTGGGTAGTCTCAGACCCCTCGCGAGCCCAAGCAATTGCTCAAGGTGAAATCCTGAACCTCACAGCGGCAGAAATCAAGTCGTTGATCATGAGTAGAAGAAGTTCAGGGACTCGCTACATGGCTAGCAATGAGTTGGTAATTTCTGATTCTGGAATCTCAAGATTGGAAACGATTTGCCCTGGTAACCGTACCTGCACAATAGATGGTCAAGAATTCTCGTTAGACGACGACTTACCTTCACTTAATGTAGCCGAATTTCAGCCATTGTTTACCCGAAACGGAATTGACATATGGCAGATTCGTTCGCAACTTGCAGATGCTTCAACTAACGGGCACGTGAATAATTTGGTTGTCGGCGGGATTCTGGACAACAGTCTTTTCGGGTTTGAAATAATCGGATTTTATCAAGGAACTCGGGCGATGTCAGAAGAAGGAGACTCGTTTTCATTCGGGAACAGTTCAGGAACAAATCCGAGTAGCACCATTTCCAGTGCAACTTGGACCGGTGTTATGTTAGGTGTTGATTATTCCCAGGTTACCAATTCATTTGACCAATTACGTCCATTGCATGGAGATACCAGTATTGTTGTGGAGGGACTTGACGCAACTCCCACGGTTGATGTAACTTTTACAAATGTTCGCAACTTGAACACGGGTGCAGGATACACTCTTGATGGATGGGTCGATATTCCGTTGTCAAACGGGTTTTTCAGAACTGGTTCAGGGACAAACAAAATAGAAGGTACCTTCTACGGATCTGAACATCAGGAAGTTGGAGGGCACTTTGAACGAGATAGAATAATTGGAGCGTTTGGTGGCAAGCGTCCTTAGTAATTCTGCAAAAATTGCTTCCGTAATTCGGTCCGATACGTCTGTCCATCAACGGATTGTAGTCAGGTTGAATTCAACGTCTTGAATCCAGGCACTCACTTGTGGTGACCAAGCCAGTTGAAATCCAGAATTTTGCGAACTGGTGGGTACAACTGTTGCTGCAAATGTGTTGTGGGCGTATCTGAATCTTTTTCAGAATTGAATGTTCTGTTCGTCAGATCTGAAATTTGTCGCCAACCCGAATCTTGCCGCCTGTAACGATCTGTGCTCTTAGTCCGGCGCGGTGCAACCATTGCTTGACCAGTTTGCTATGGCCGGTTTTCTGACTAAGGTAGGCACAAGGTTCGCACAGTCTCATTCCTCTCAGCGTAACGTCCCCGACCTTGAATGATTTCCCTACCAGGTTGTTCAGGTCAACATATTGCGTTATCACATTGCGTCTTGATTCGGAATATGCCAGATTGATTCCGTGCTGTTCCTCCAACTCTTGAAATGCTTCGGTCTCAATCAATGTAATCTCCTGGTCTGGATTGATTTCCGGCTTGGAAAAGGTACCACTCAAAACATAGTAGCGGTCTCCAATGATTCCTCTACCCGGTACGGCACTGACTGGATTGACAGACATCATTTCAGCACCTGCCTCCGGTGCGATGAAAATTTCTAGAACTTTGGGCTCAGGCATGCTCTTCAACCTTTATGAGTCAAATTAAATTGAAGTTTGCCATTATAAGGGAATTATATAGAATAGTTACAAATTCTTCTTGACAATTGCCAAGAAGTACTTGAAAATAGACGCAACACCTGAATACATCACCAAAACCATCTTTGCGGCCAGCAAAATGGATAAAAAATAATTCCTGAACTAAATCAATGACTTATCAAGGCGATGTAACTATACTATATAATTCCCCATTATAAACTGTGTGCCTATCAAGTTTTGAGTTGCTGTGGCATGATTATCACGGACGATTACTGTCCGGGAGCGATTGAACAAATTCATTTTACGGCAGATGCAGTTTTTTTCAGAAATTACAACAAGTTGAAATATACTTGCATTTTACTTGTTTGTGTTGCAGAGCGTCATGATTGGTCTGGTCAAATTTGAACATGGCACACCGAATCCAGGCGTGCTGAGGCAGGCTTTGTCGATTTGCAGATACGTATCCCGGTCCAAGCGAAACCGAATTCCATGACTGAAAAGAACAATGACAACTTTGATTCCAATTCGGATTCTCGCATTCTACGTTCATTACGCAAAGCACTGGTGAATTTTGTGATGTTTCCGTCTACGGCGTGGCTCTACACGAGGTTGTTTATCAGATATCCGGACCTCTTGCTCAGGTTGGTCCGACTGGGTTGCAAATTTCTGTTGTTCTATTGGATGAATATCAAGTTCTGGGTCCAGTACAGTGTCATGCATGTCAAGTTCTGGGTCCTGTACAGTGTCAAGCGGGTCAAGTTCTGGGTTCCGTACAGTCTCAAGTGGGTCAAGTACTGGATTAACTCCAAACTTGCTACCAAATTTGAACAAGACGCTATCAAGATTAAAAAAATATCAAGTATGGATGAACCGTTACCTGAAGACATTGCAGATGTGCTTGAAATTTCTGCAGTTCTGGAGATTAGGGAGTATGACCTGTTCGGCTTGGCCTACTACTGGTGGTTTGGAAGACCATCACCTGAAAAAGTGCTTGAATCGCATTTTGCAAGATATATGTTCAATCGGATTGTCCCCTTGTGGGTGAGGCAGTACAGCAGGATGGTTCTGGAATTGCAAGAAAAAGGCAGTTTGGACCGCGAGGCGCTGGGTGTTGACCGACTTCCTGATGCCACGCCAGAGTCCGTTCGGGCAGGTGTGCGTTATGCAGTGATTCTGGTAACCACCTTGTGTCTGTTAGTATTGATTGCCGAGTTTGCTTTCAAATACTTGAAACTGCCTTGTTTCTTTCCGCCATGCTATTGAATCATACCAGTACTGAAGTACTGCAAATGACTTGCCGGATTGGTTGATGGCGCTTGATTTGGTGTTTCTGCTAATTACAGGTGCAGTCGCGTACCATGCCTTGACTTATCGTACAGAAGATGGCGAAAGAGACACGGTCAGGTTGCTATTTGGTTGTATTGCGCTTTTGTTTTTTCTGCGCGTATTGTTTGTAGACGTACTGCAAGTCTGGTAGCCATGTCATTGCAATTGTCAACGGTAATCGGCAAGTTGAACTATTGCTGGTAGGTTCTTTGTTGCTCGTCAATTTCCGGCATACTCAGCAATTGTTCTGATTTTGGCTTTTTAAGTTCTTCACTCAGATACTTCGCGCGTTCCAGGATACCGGGCGGCTTGTCTGGCTGGTTGCGCAGAAATCTGGTCAACCAGTGCGGACCTTCGGCGATCTCGGGATCCAGTAGCAATGCAGTGCGGTAATCAGCAATCGCTTCTTCATATTTTCCCATCCGGTCGAGCAAAATTCCACGGTTTGCATAGGTTCCGGCAAAGTCTGGTTCCATTGCAATTGCATCATTGAACGCCAAGAGAGCCTCTTGGTGGTAACCGAGTTGCAGAAGAGCTCTGGCGCGTCCTCTCAGTGAATGGATGTTGTCGGGCACCAGGTCCAAGGATGCCTCGTAGGATTCAAGAGCTCGTTGATAATGACCATCTTCAAACAGTTTGTTGGCAGCGTGATATTCTGCATCGCCTGGGTTGCGACCACTGATAAAACTGTCGTATATTCCCCAGGCTACCCAAGTCAATGCCAAGATTATGGCAGTGTATTTCAGGAAATTGTAAATTTTCGGATCCATCTGTATCCCGTTACAACCCGAGTTGCCTGAAATTGAACAGAGCTGAGAAAATCAGACTGAGGAAAAAACCAATGAAATAGGAGCGTTGCTTTTGAGCGGCCAGTTCTTGTTCGTTCAGTTGCTTCTTGAGGCGTTTTTGCAAGCGCCTCACACTGATAACCCAGATCAGGCGGCTAACCGGATAAATCAATGCCAAGGTCATTGCAGAAACCCACAAGCAATAGATGACAAACAGTGACATTGGCTTTCAGTAGATGATGTTTCCTTGTTTCGGGATATTTTATATTAGATGTACATAAACAAGGGAGGGTTGCCCCTCCCTTGTTTTTAGATTGAGTAGTAAAACTTAGGCCATGTCCTTTGTATCTTGGGCATCACCGATATCTTCGTACAGAACGTCAATGTCTTTCTCAGGCAGAGTGGACATTTCCATTTTGTATGCAAGAAACCACATCATGAAGACACCCAATGCCCACCACAGAATCTGCCATGCCCAAATAGACGGCATTCCAAACATCCAGGTAGTTGCATCATTGGGGTTGCCAAAGATGGTATTGCCGATGACTGCACCAGGACCGATTCCGAAGAAGAACCATACCAGTGTAATAATCCATGCCATTGGTACCAAACCTTTCTTGGAATCTGGCAGTGAAGCATGTTCAGCAAGGAAATCATGGTATTTCATCTTGTGTTCCATATCCGCCTTGGTTTGCGTGAAAGAGGATACGATCACCGCGGTACCGAGGTTGAAAAGAATTCCCCAGCCGGCCGAATGAATTGTCCAAGGCCAGCGACCCCAGGCAGTAATGCCGAGATTCTGTCCAATGGTTTCAGTGCAGACGACCGCAACCAGTCCGGCAATCAAGCCAAGTGTGATGCCTGCTCGCGTCAGCCACGGGAAGTAGCATACTGCAAGCAATGCGGGCCACATTTGGAACCCGAATGCGACTGCCAGTCCGCCAAGCAACACAAGTGCATCAGTTGTGACTGTTGCAACGACCAATGCTGCAACAACAATGATACCGACACCAATTCGTCCAAACAGTTTCTGCTGGGTATGAGTAATATTCGGCATCATGAAGTGCTTCAGCAAGTCGCGAGTCAGCATGGCGCCAGCGGTGGACATGTATGCGGCTCCGGTTGACTGCATGGCAGCGAGAGCACATACCGATAACAGTCCGACCAGCCATGGAGCTGCATCTTGCAGTACATGGATCAACTGCGGAACCAGCATGCCTTGCTTGCCAGCAGATTCCATAAGGTCTTTACCTTGCAGGCCTTCACCGAGTGCATTGTTCACAGCATCAGGAAATGCTTGCAAGTAGGTCAGGTCGGCACCGATAAAGTGAGAACCCAAGCCTTGCATGGCAGTAAAGAAGAACAGGATGAATCCAATTCCGAATGAAGATGCCCAGACTTGCTGTGGTGCGAATGGTTTTGGATCGTTGTTCGCAAATGCCCACATTGAAAATGCCGGCGAGGATTGAATCCCCATCAGTGCGAACATATAGGTCAGGATCATAATTCCTGTCCATGCACCGCCGATCGCTTTCGGCCCGGATGAAACAAACTGAATGACTCCCGGAATTGCAATGTAGTGGCTATAGTCGTCCAGCGTGCGTTTTTCGTCGATTGCCGCGAGATTGGCGATGCCCTCGTTGAGGGCGGTCCAGCCGCCGACAAGGTTCAGTGCGACAATGCCGATGACGATAATTCCTGCAGCAAGCAATATACACTGCAACGTATCTACATAGGCTACAGCTCTTAGTCCGCCAGAAGCAACATAAATGAACACGACCGCAGAGAGCAGCCACATTCCAAATTCTACGCCAAGCCAACCGTCGGTCAGAACGTTGAACAGAAAGCCCGAGGCCCGCAGCTGAATACCCAGGTACGGAACCGAGAAGCATAGCGCCACAAGTACAACAAGAATTCGAATTGCATCTGACTTGAAGTAATGTGCCAGCATTTCACCTGGTGTTACAAATCCAAATCGCTTCCCTAGCATCCATTGGCGCTTAAGAAACATAACGCCTGTGAACGGGATCGTGATTGCATAGAATGAAGCATAGGCGTATTGAAAGCCATCTCTATAGATGAGCCCCGGATGACCCATGAATGTCCATCCGGAAAACGATGTCGCCGTTGCTGCGAGGATAAACACCCATAGCGATAGCCGGCGACCTGCAATAAAGTAGTCGCTTGCTGTATGGGCGGTCATCGCGCCTCTGATGCCCCAGTAAATGCAATAAGCCCAATACAGGATTACAAATACAAATAGCCAAACAATCTTAGCATCCAATTTTGGTACCTCTCTTTATATGAGGAGTTGAAATCATTTCAATATTCTTAACAGTTTACAACTGTTTCAATAGATTTATGCAAAATTTTGATTTAATTGCAAACGATATAGTTTACACGATTTCTGCAGTGTGGGTGTGACTAATTTGGATCGTATCAGCGAGAAGTCATGTAAGTTATTGATAATAAACAATTTAATTGTCATCAAACAAGCAATTGCAGGAAAGAATTCAAACTTGCCCATACGATGTTGCAACTCTGGAATATACTGCTTTTTTTCACCGGGCAGGCGTGAAGCGTCTGAAACAAGCATTCTGAGTCACTGGTTCGACCCTTGCGACAGTTGCAGTTCACCGGTGAATTCGGGTGCAGTCAACAGGGAACCTCTGTCAGAAATCACGGAAAATGTTCAAAATTCATTCAGTTAAAATTTCGACCCGACTGACTGTCGCTGTGCTCTTGTCAGCAATACTCAGTGTTGTTCCATTGTCGTTGAATGCACAGGTCAGCTGGTATCCCTATCCGGTTGAAGTCTGGGACCCGCCTTTCGATATGGTTTCTCCGCGCAAAACCACGCAGTATGTACCGTTGAAAAAAGCCGCGCAGGCTTGGCAAATTTGCGTTTCATTGCCGCACATGAAGGATGCCTACTGGGTGGCAGTTGATTACGGACTGGTTTCCGAGTCGCAACGACTTGGTGTGAAAATGCAACTGGTTGAAGCCGGTGGCTATGCCAATCTCAACACCCAAATCTCGCAAATTGAAGATTGCGTTGCACACGGTGCAGAGGCAGTAATTATCGCTTCCATTTCCTATGACGGCATGAACCAGCTTGTTTCAAGGATTCGTAGCAAAGGAATTCCGGTCATTGACCTCTGCAACGGAATGTCATCAATGGAAATATCAGCCAAGTCGCTCGTTTCTTTTGGCGAGATGGGGTACAAGGCAGGCGAGTATATTGCCAACTTGCATCCGGCCGGGTCCGGCAAGGTGAAGGTGGCTTGGTTTCCGGGACCATCAGGTGCAGGATGGGCCGAGGACAGTAACAATGGATTTCAGGATGCAGTGCTTGGTTCGGACATTGAAGTGGTTTCCACCCTGTATGGTGACACCCAGAATGAAGCACAGCTCAAGTTGGTGGAAGAAGCTCTGGCAGTCAATCCGGATATTCAGTATATCGCGGGAACAGGGGTGACAGCCGAAGTAGCAGTTGACCTGCTTCGGGCCCGAGGACTGTCAAATTCAATCAACCTGGTAGCAAACTACATTACTCCCGGTGTGTATCAAGGAATTAAGTCGGGGAAAATCATGGCCGCGCTAACGGACTCAGCGGTGATTCAGGGTCGAATTGCTATTGATCAGGCGGTGCGTATTCTGGAGGGCAAGACATATGAAAAACATGCTGGTCCTGTGCTCAATATGATCGATTCCAACAACATTGGTACGTTCGACCGAACTTCATCACTTGCAAAGAAAGGGTTTAGCCCCATTTTCAGTGTAAATTGAATCAAGATGTTAACGAGTCAAAGCGAATCGAATCAAATTGCTGACAGGGCACTTCTCGAGGTAGCAAGCACATCATTTGAATCTGCTCGTGAAGAATGCCACTGTTTGGAGAATTGCTTTGTTGGAAGGAATGGCCGCGTCGGCGAACTGCAAGTGCCACCGCTGGAGCAAATGAATCCAACCAATCTGGTTATAATAGTCGCCTAATTGCCGAGGTGGCGAAATTGGCAGACGCGCTAGCTTCAGGTGCTAGTGGGGGCAACCCCGTGGAGGTTCAAATCCTCTCCTCGGCACCATCACCAAGTATTACAGGCAGACGATTCACCACATTGAACAACTTGTCTTTTTGTTTATTCACCATTCACGCAGGGTACACAATGATAGATCTGACTGTGCTTACAAAAATATAAATGGGCTTACGATATTCTCGCAAGACTGCAACGACAAAAGGAATTGTCGTTCATGTCAATAACTTTGGTATCAAAGTGCGCACTCCTGACGGGGAGGTTGTGCGAATGAAGTCTGAACATTCGATGATCTTGCTACCCGGCGACCAAGTTCAGGTCAAATTGAAACATCGAAGGGGTTACGGCAGAGACTCATCGAGAATTACGGACGTCAAACCAATTGGAAGGTATCGAATGGTTGGGATTGTACAGTCGCAACACCGTTCCTCTGGTGTGAAATTACTGATACCGGTTGGAGTCACCGGAATCGGAAGGATTGAAATTGAAAAAATGGACAAGTCGGTTGTCGACGGCCAGTTCGTTGTTGCAGAGGTTATTCGCAAACCGACTGGCAAGTCAAAAAATAGCCAGTGGTTCGCAACCAATGCAAGATTGCTCAAGAATCAGCAGGAAGTTGCGAATGAAATTGCACTCACTCGTAGCGGAATCCATCATGAGTGGTCCACGGAAGTTTCAGGCGAGCTTCCCGGTTTACCGAAAATTGATGTTGAAAGTGCCAACGAGACACGCAAAGATCTGCGTGCATTGCATTTTGTTACGATCGACCCGCCGGGGGCCGAGGACTTTGACGATGCTGTGTACTGTGAATCTGCAAAGGGTGAGTTTCGACTGTTTGTCGCGATAGCGGATGTGTCCTATTTTGTTCGGCCGCATACTGCCATTGACAATCAAGCAGCAGAGCGAGGCGCATCGATTTACCTGTCGCAAGCGGTTGTACCAATGTTGCCGGAAAAATTGTCGAGTGACTTGTGTTCGCTGAAGCCCAAAGAAGATCGATATGCACTTGTTTGCGAGATGGTGATTGACAAAGGCGGTGGCATCAAAGATTACAAATTCTACGAAGCGACAATTTGTTCCAAGGCCCGTTTGACCTACAACCAAGCGAAAAAGTTTGCCGAACTGAATCTGAAACAGGCGACTTTGCAAAGCTTGCAAAATCTGGTGCAGGTGCATGAGTGCCTGCTCAGTGCCCGGCAGGGTCGAAACGCACTGGATTTTGAAATTCCGGAATCTGTTCTCCAGTTCCGAAAATCAGGCGAAGTAAAGTCTTGTGAACCCAGTGCCCGCAATTTCGCTCATCGTGTTGTTGAAGAATGCATGTTAGCGGCCAATGTTTGCGCGGCCAAACTGATTCGAAAGCATTTTCCAAAAGGAGGAATGTATCGGGTGCATGATGCGCCTCCCTATTCCAGCGTGTTGGACTTGAGCCGGTTTCTGGAAGGGTACGGCATTGAATTTCCGGTGCAGGCGCCAGAGGTGTCTGAATATTCAAGAGTGACGGAAGAATTGAATAACAAACCCCGTCTTCTTCAAGCACTGCAGTCGCATTTGCTTCGCAGTTTGGAAAAAGCCGAGTACTCTGTAGATGCCAAGCCGCATTATGCGCTGAATTATCCACTGTACACGCATTTCACTTCGCCGATCAGACGTTATCCAGACCTGCTTGTGCATCGTATGATCAAGCACATTCTGTATCGGCGAGACAAAACTCCTGATTTAGAGTTTCTGAAATCAATGGCGAAAGAGAGCTCGTATCTGGAACGCAGGGCCGAGTCTTGCTGGCGTGAAACCATGTCTTGGCTGAAGAATACTTACATGAAGACACGCATTGGTGACGTTTTCAATGGCTTGATTGTCGACGTAAAACATTTCGGATTTTTTGTTCAGATACAGTCCCCATACGTTGACGGCTTGGTAACGCTGAATGAGTTGAAGTCTGATTATTATGTATACAATGAAATCCGGCGGCGACTTGAAGGAGCGAACACAGGCAGAGACTATTCGATCGGCGATATGGTACGGGTTCAGGTTGTCGATGCGGACGCAGAGCTGGGAACCACATACTTCAGACCTGCCAGCTCCTCAACCAAGCAAGTTCGTAAATTTGCAAGGCGCCGATGAGCAAGCCCATAGTTTGCGGTATTCATTCAGTACTGAATTTACTGAAGCGGCGCGCAGGTGCGGTTCAAACGGTTTATTTGAGCTCGACGCGAAAAGACAGTCGGATCTTCGAAATCGAATCACTCGCGCATCGCGAGTCAATCCCGTGCGTTCGAGTAGAAGGGAATGTGCTTAATCGAATGGCAAACGGATTGCGGCACCAAGGGGTGATCGCAGAGTGTGAAATACAGCCCGAACAAGCCAAGTCTCAAGACATTCGCGAGTGGCTTTCGACACTGGTCGAACCGTCGTTTCTACTGGTCATGGATGGAATTCAGGATCCCAGGAATCTTGGTGCAAGCATCAGAAGTGCACATGCAGCCGGAGTTGGAGGGGTGATATTACCGCGTCATCGGGGTGCGGGCCTTACCAGTACGGTTTCTCGAACAGCAGTCGGGGCAATTGAGGAAATTCCGATCTATTTTGCGTCGAACTTGCCGCGCACACTGGTTGAGATCAAGAAGTCCGGTTTATGGATTGTCGGATTGGAAACGGGTGCGTCGAAGTCAATTTACGAGATTGATTTTGCTGAGCCGAGTGCGATTGTATTTGGAAGTGAGCAGTCAGGACTGCGTAAGGAAACCAAGCGGCAATGTGATTTGGTTGCGAGCATTCCGATGACAGCAGGTGCCAACAGTTTGAATGTATCAGTAGCGGTTGGGATTGTCTCTTTTGAAGTAGCTCGTCAGCGAAATAGTAAGGAATAAAACTAGCGGAAGGAAACACGAAGTGGAAATTTGCTGTCTTGCTAAGCAAACGCTTAGATGGTTACTCCAAGTAACTAGTTCATTAAGCGAAACTATCAATTGAACGCTTGAAACACTTAATTTATAATGATCTTCAATATTTGATTTATCAATTTTTCTAAATCGTATTATTTCAGTCAAGATTTCTCCAAATATCTTCAGTTTGTCTAACTCGGATTGCACCCTGTTGAGCAAATATTTTTGGCCATGATAATTCGGTTTTTTGAAAGCAGGAATCAAGAATAAACAATTTTCTTTTTTGGAATAGTGCAGCTCTTGCTTGAGTTAATGCACCTGAAGAATCATCGGCTTCAACAATTATCGTAGCATTACAGATTGCACTCATCAATTTATTTCGTTCAGGAAAGAAAAGTCGATTAGATAAAGGATTTTGTTTTAAATATCGCAATACAGGCACCGGCGAAATCACAAGTTGCTCATTTACAATGCGATTCTGTAAATTCATATTTTCCTGTGGGTATACTTTGTGTATCGCCGTCCCGATTACTGCAATTGTGCGACCTCCTGCATCAATGGCAGTTTTATGAGCTACTGTATCGATCCCTTTGGCCAAGCCTGATACAATAGTATAGTCGCGTTCAACAAGTTTTTTAGTCAACTGTTTAGCGCGTCGGATTCCATCGGGACTAGGATTGCGAGTACCAACAACAGAAACGCATTTTGATTCAGCAAACTCCCATATTCCACGAAAATAGAGCAATTCAACGGGATGTTGTGCATCGCGTAATTTTTGTGGGTAATCAGCAGCATGATTGATTCGAATGCCAAAATTGGAAACTCCGTTTGAGTGCAATTCATTATATACCCGTTTGCTACATTTTATTGCTTCCGAACGCGGAACAAAATCAGAAGGAAGAGATTCCGGTGATTGAGAAAAATCTTCTGCCAAAGACTTGAATGATGCTCCTTTTTTCAACCACAATGACTCATATGCACCCAGCTCTACATATGGTGAAATAGGCGGTAACTTAAAAATTTCGTTTTCGTAAATTTTCAGTGCTAATAAACTCAAAATAATTGGAATTTATTGCCGATTTACAATTTCCCTAATTTTGTCAATCACACTAACGCGCCACCGCAACTGCTTCCCGCACCAGCAGTGCACCCGAAGCAATGATTTCCAACGGCGATTGGCTGATCGGACAATTCTTCGGAACCTAGATCCCACAAGTATTTTTTGGAGCCGAATCCTCTCGGAATATTCAGCATTTGGTTGAAATCACAATCATACACCCGACCTAGCCAGTCAACATTGATCGTATGTCTGCACATCAATCCATTTACTGTATTTGGATTGAAGTTTTCAAACAGCAAATTGAAATAGGATTGCAGTTCTCCTGTCCGCTCCAGATAGTGCCTGAATCGACTGATCGGCAAATTCGTAATGGTGTAAAGCCGATTGAATTGAATTCCGAAATCTTCGTTCAACCGTTGCTTGTATTGTTGCTCCAAATCTGATTGCGAGGCTGGTAGCGATGCACCGACGGGGTTGTAAACCAAGTCCAGCACCAAGTCCGGGTTGGTACCGTAACCTAGCTGGTTCAGTTGTTGCAATGCGGAGATGCTTTTTCCGAACACACCTTTGCCTCGCTGTGCTTCCACCATTTTCTTGGTATAGCAAGGTAGCGAACAAATAATGGTTACCTTTCGACTTGCGTACCACTCTGCAAGATCTTCCTGACCGTCTTCAAACAGCACAGTCAGGTTGCAACGGGACATCACTTTCATGCCCATGCTCGTGAATCCGTCGACAAATTGGCGGAAGTTTGGATTCAGTTCAGGGGCGCCGCCAGTAATGTCGGCAGTTTTTAAGTCTTGTCTTGAAGTCCAGGAAAGGATATTTTCCATGGTTTCCCAAGACATGATCTCGGTTCGCTTGGGTCCGGCATCTACATGGCAATGATTGCAAGCCTGATTGCACAGCTTACCGACATTGACTTGAAGCTCCTGAATTTGTGCCGTGACGAAATTTTCAAATCCATGAGTCTGAAGTGTGTCAAGAAAGTTCAAGTTAAAATCTGATTCGTCAGGTACCTCGGAATACGAGACCTCAAAATCAATTGCAGGGTCAAACATTGTCATTTTGTCTGAGCTGAATCAGGACATCCAGCGCTTTCGGATGAAGTGGTCGATTGATATGCTTCCCGGGCCGCGAAGCAGTGTAACCAGCATCATAACTCCCCACACCTGATGCCACAGAATGCTATTCGCATCCAATGCCGGATAGGAAATGACCGCTACGATGTTGAACAGGAACAGTACACCCGCGGATACCCGGCTGAGTAAGCCAAAGGCAAGCAAGACCGGAAAAATCAATTCCACAGCAGTGCCCATGAAGGCCGCAAACTGAGCCGATATCACTGGTACAGCGTATTCGTTTTCAAATAGCCAGACTGTAGATCGCCAGTTTCCAATCTTTGCCAAGCCGGACTTGAAGAATACGTTGGCAATCCAAATTCTGACTGCAAGGTCAGCGAGCGGTGCACCGCAATTCAATATGCAGATACACTTGCGGTAAAGGTCGACAATACTGGACATAGCAAATAACAGTTGAGATAGAGGCTGATTCTAAATTCTGGACAAAGACAATTCAGTTATTGTACTGTGTGTGAATGCCGAATGTAGGATTTTTGCAGGATCGGCATCCGGGTATTCGTGCAATATCGCTGATATTGCATCCACAAGCAAACAGTTTCCTGCCATCATTTTCAAAAATTTGAACAATATATGGTCAATTTGCTTCACTGTCACTTCGTAATTGTCACGACAAATCATAACACATTGACCTTGTGAACCGATTTCCAGCGAACTGCCAGAGCGGTTCGCTTCGTCTTGCATGCAGTATTCCCAGATATCGAAAACAGGATGTTCTGATTCAAGCGTGTATACCGATGGATGAAATCCGAGTTTGAGATTTGAAAATTCTTGCTCCGGAATTTCTGAAAGTTCCTGAATTGACAATATTTCGACATCTTTCGCAAACCATGACAGGTGGCACAACCATTCGATTCTGGCGATGTCCGGGATGTATTTCAGCGAGCTGAGTGATTCAAGATTCTCAAGAAAATCAGGGAAGTCACTGCCGTATTCGCGTAAGTCCCCGGTCTGTGGCAGATGATTTTCAATGTATTGTGCTACAGTTTGAACGAAGAAAGCATTGCCGACCAGTTGTTCAACGACCGGATAAACGGATTGGAGCGATTCCGTCAGTGTGATTCGAAAGTTGTTGCGATAGACTTGAAGTCGTCTGGAAGCCTCGATGCCGTTGATTTCAATCAGCGGCAACAAATCATTTGCCTGTTTGCCAAGCACATGGCGAGCGAATTGGGTTTGCAATTCATGCAACTGCATGATACGACCCGTTTCGAGTGTCGCGCGCAATTTCAGCTTCTTCCATCAAGATTTCAAACGTCGGCAAGTCCTTGTCCCACTCAATCAGTGTTGGTGCGAGCGGAAAGCGCTTTGATGCAAGTTCATACAATTCCCAGACTTCCTTGCACACTCTCTGATTATGCGTGTCTATTCTGATTTGTCCGTCTTCCAGATTCTTGATCGTGTGTCCGGCGAGATGCATTTCACAGACTAGCGAAGACGGGACCCGATTGATAAAGTCAAGCGAATTGATGCCGTGGTTGCAGGCATTCACGTAGATATTGTTGATATCCAGCAGAATTCCGCAACCGCTTAATTCGGCGATTTCTGTTATGAATTCCCATTCGGACATTTCTGAATGGATGAACTCCAGGTAAGTTGAGGCGTTTTCGACGAGAAGTTGGCACTTCAAGAAATCCTGTACCATCTGTATTCGGTCTGACAAATGCTTCGCGCATTCGAAAGTCATGGGGAGTGGCAGTAAATCGTGAAGGAAGATACCGTTAATCGAACCCCAGGACAAATGTTCAGAAACCAAAGCGGGCTGGTACCGGTCAACGAGTGCTTTGATTTGCTCCAGATGAGTTCGATTCAGTTCGTCAGTTGAGCCAAGCGAAAGTCCGATACCGTGAAAACTTACCGGGTAGTGCTGTCGAACCTGTGCAAGTACCGCGTGCGGCGTACCGCCATCGCCAAAGAAGTTTTCGGTATGCACCTCAAACCAATCAACCGCTGGCTTTGTGGCGGTCACATGTGAATAATGTTGACTACGCAATCCGATTCCGACTGCTCCTGGCGGAATCGGACTGGCAGAAATTTTAGATGGTTGCAGAATAACCTGCTAAAGCCGGATTAGCCTTTAGTCAGACTGCCGCCTACGATTTTTTCACAGAGGCCATCCGGAAGGACGATGAATGCACTGGGCATTCCGTCTTCGGTTGCCGAACCGGCACATGACCCGGTGGCCGATTGACAGTCGTTGTGGCCCGCTTTTACTACTCCATAGCACTTTTCGTCAGCTGAAGCCAAGGGGGCCATTGTCAAGGCACCAAGGG
Source organism: Arenicellales bacterium (assembly GCA_965200765.1). Lineage (GTDB taxonomy): Bacteria > Pseudomonadota > Gammaproteobacteria > Arenicellales > JAJDZL01. The sequence continues at coordinate 2,263,896 of OZ241380.1, read as the reverse complement.
CAAGTGCTCCAGATATTGTAGCAGTAATTAAAGCTTTTGAAGTTTTCATAAAATGGTTCCTCGTCCATGTTGTTGTAAAGTTAGTAGATTGTGTTCCAAATGATTTTCAATGTTGGAACAGTTAAGTTCAAAAGTGTCGGAGAACAATAATACCATTGAAGTACCATCTCGGCATTACATTTGTACTAATGTTCTGTAATTGTGGTCCCCTCACAGTGTCACAATGCTTGAAATTGGACGGTGATTTTAGCTGTGATGCATGTTCGACGAAAGCGTACCTCAGCGAATCTTCTTTCGGAAATTTTCCAACAACCAACGAAAGTTGCTCCTTGATTGTTCCAAGCCTGTCGCACTAGTCGGAGTCTAGTAGCCAAATTCCGTAGCACGAGTCACCAACAAGACTCGACCAGAGTCGATTCATTCGTTGAATGATCGAATCGAATATTATGGCAATCGAAAATTTGCAACAATATCTTGCATATGTTATTATGCAAGATATATTGTTTAATTCAAACTTAGAGGACATTTAAGAGGAGATGGATACAAACATGATCGGTCGCCGCATCGGCTACCTTCGCGATTCAAGGTCAATGACCCAGCTCGAGCTGGCAAAACTGATGGGCTTCAATGACCGCCAAACAGTTTCTGCAATTGAAACAGGTGCAAGGAAACTAAAGGCAAGTGAACTGCTTGGATTGATTGATATCTTCGATACTACCTTGGAACATTTGACTGATCCTTACATTCTTGTTGGTGAAGGCCAATTTTCGTGGAGCCATACCTATCCAGAAGCTGGTACTCTGGAAAAATTTGAATACAGGGCAGGATGTTGGCTGGCAATGTTCCGACGATTGGCGGAACAAACCGGCTATTCACGGCCACCGTTGCAATACAGATTGGGACTTACTCGTCATTCATCTTTTAAGGAAGCGATGCTTGCCGGCGAGCGATGCGCATCTGCATTTCAACTTGGCGATGTTCCGGCAATTCGCTTGATTGACACCATGGAAAACGAGTTGGGAATATTGGTACTCATGGTGAATGCTGAACAAGGTATTTCAGGTGCGGCATGCCGTTTGAACAATTTGGATGCGGTTCTGGTTTCTCGTAAAGAAGTAATTGGCCGCCGACATTTTAACTTGGCACACGAGCTCTTCCACCTACTGACTTGGGATTCAATGCCGCCGGAGCATACGGAAAATGTCCAGATTCCCGGCAAGAGTCGCGTAGAAAAATTGGCTAATAATTTCGCCTCAGCGTTGTTGATGCCAAGAGAAACACTTGGTGCGCAAAGCCGATGGACAGTTTTGGAAGATTCTGCATTGGTGCATCAACTTTATTCTACGGCAAATCAATTGCAGGTTTCTACAGTTGCCCTGATGTGGCGACTAGTGGCACTTCGATGGATAAGCTCATCTCAAGCTAACAGGCTTCGTAAGGTCGATATGCGCAACCAGGGCATTCGAAATGATAAAAATGAACAACCCGTACTTTACTCAAAGGTGTTTGTAGATGTCATTGCTCACGGAATTCGAGACGGTTATGTTTCGGTAGCCAGGGTTGCCAAATTGCTGGATTTGTCAATTGACGAATTGGGTAATTTATTCAACGACCATGACGTTGCATGTCCGTTTGATCTGTGAGGGTTGCTATGCGACACCAAGGTCCTGTTCTGGTTGATACGACTGTAATCATCGAATCTCACCGCGTGGGATCACTCAGTGCACTTACCGGCGGCTATAGCATTGAAACCGTTGAAGATTGTGTCAAGGAGACAGTAAAGAATTACTGAATGATGTGGTGTTTCTTGGAAAGCCACCTTTGAGAGAACATTACAAGCAGAATTAGTTAGGTTAGTGAATGCCAGGACAAAATGTCAACTCGATAATTGATTCACGAAATTAGACGCTTTATCTCTTCCAGAATCTGTAATTTTGTTTCATCGGGTGTGAAATGAGTCAGATACTGACCATCACGTCCCATCAGATAAATATAAGCACTGTGATTGACGTTGTAGTTGCCCGTGTTGTCAGGTTCTTCATATTCAAAGTAACTGCCATAGGCATTGGTCATATCTTCCAGAACATCCAGTTCCCCGGTCAGGCCTTCAAAATTTGGATGAAAGTTAGAAATGTAATCACGAATCAATTCCGGCGTATCTCGACTTGGATCAATGCTGATAAACAGAGGCAGGATGTTCTTGGCTTTATCTGAATCTGTTTGTTCAAGTTCATTCAATACTTGTGTCATCGTTATCAATGTTGTGGGGCAAGTAGCCGGACAGTGAGTGAAGCCAAAATAAATGAACATGTATTTGCCAGCATAGTTCTTGTCTGAAACAGATGCCCCGTCGTGCCGGGTCAGTTGAAATGGCGCACCAATAACCACTTGGTCCGATTCGTCCAACATGGCAAATTGTGCAGGAAACAGTGTGAAGACACTCAAAATCGTCGCAAGCGCGAGTGCCAAAGGCGTTTGTCTGGAGTGGGTTTCAAGCATGTATCAAGGAACCGGGACCTATGGTGCTATTCCAATCACTTGCAGGTAAGTATTGGGGTTGGTGCTTCCGCTTGAATAGGTAGCACCGGAACATTGATCTGCACTTCTCCGGCTAGCCTGAATTTCAGCGTAAGCGGAATCACTGAGTCCGGTTCAAGCGGATTTTTCATGCCCATCAACATAATGTGCTTGCCATGTGGCTTGAGTTGAATTGGAGTGCTGGAATTCAAGTCGAAGGACTCTGTCATGCTCATTTTCATGATTCCATCTTCGTAAATCATGTCGTGCAGGTCTGTATGCATGGCCTCGTTGTATTCCGCTCCCAACAACGCGTCGCTGGCACCTTTTGCAATTGAAATTCCCATAAATGCGGCTGATACATTTTTCCCGAGAGATTCATACGCCCACGGGAAACTAATACAAATATTTTCATGTCGAACGATTTCGGTGAGTGCAGGATTGCCCAATCCTGTTTGGGTTGTCAAAGCGAGCATGAATCCGAAAATTCCAAAAAGCACACTTCGAGTGGTCATTTCCTTCCTCTTCTGTACCTTCAAATTTCCATAACTACGATAAAGTGTCCTTCAATTGGTCTCATCCAGTTTCATGCCGGGTTGGTGTTTTTGGTACTGTCCATTTTGTCGAAATGGTAGTCAATTAGCGAGAGCAGACTTTCAGTATTCCAATCTTCATCTTCGCTACCCATCATCCAGTCAAAAATCAGCCCCATGAACTCATGTTGAACTGCGTGCTTATCCTCCGTATCATTGACTCTTCGATCGTACAAGCTTCGTATTCCTTCGGGGTTGTCGTTGCTGATTAGTTCCGCCAGCAACGAATGCATTGCCAAGTGGTAGAAAGGGTCGGTCTGTCCTTCCTGAAATTCATGCTCGGCGTACTTGTCGGGGTCAGAAAGAATCGGATGGAACTCCGGATGCAGTTTGACGATTTTTGCCAATTGCTTGTCCAGATCGTTCAACTTCTGCTTTGAATTCATCTTCTCCCAAACATCAAAAAACAACCTTCGCTGTTCCAGATCTCCATTTTCCATAGTCCTATTCCTCCTCGTTCAGTACAGGTCTGCGGCCAGGATATTCGCACAGGTCGTTAATTATACAAGCCTTGCACAAGGGCTTGCGTGCCATGCAAGTATAGCGACCATGCAGAATCAACCAATGATGCGCGTCCAGCAGAAACTCCTTAGGTACGACTTTGGTCAATTTTTCCTCGACCTGGTCTACATTTTTGCCCGTGGCAATGCGGGTTCGATTGGCGACGCGGAAAATATGTGTGTCAACCGCAATGACCGGTATATGAAATGCTGTGTTCAATATCACATTCGCGGTTTTTCGTCCAACTCCGGGCAACGCGGTCAACTGTTCCAGAGTGTCAGGCACTTCGCCATTGTGCTTTTCAAGAATGAGCTTGGACATTTCCATCAGGTTGCGAGCTTTGTTGTTGTACAGCCCGATGGTTTTGATGGATTCTTTCAGTCTGGACAAACCCAAGTCTAGCAGTGATTGCGGGTCAGGTGCGAGCGCAAACAATTCCTTGGTAGCAAGATTTACTGCTTTGTCGGTTGATTGTGCAGATAGTACAACTGCAACCAGCAACTGGAAGTTGGTTTTGTAGACCAGCTCAGTTCTGGGGTCAGGATTCGCGTGTCTGAACCGCGTGAATATTTCAAGTCTCTTGGATGCATTCATTCGATTTGCGAGTCTTTTTCCAGCGTCTGCGTCGAACCAGATTCACCGAATCGCGAATTAGCTGCTTTCGATGGTCAGGTGCCATGGAATCCGGTTCGGAATTTTCCCGGTGTGAATTTCTGGCGAAATGCTGGTCTGCCAATTTTCGCCAGCGCGATACTTCTTGCATCTCGAAACTTGTCCAGAACTCACCGGTCACGTCCTTTGGGTCAGCAACCATATCAATACAATCAACCGGGCAAAAAGGTACGCAAAGTCCGCAACCAGTGCAATTTGCTTCCAGAACTGAATGCATGTGCTTGGCGGCGCCGATGATCGCATCTACAGGACAAGGGGCCAAACATAAAGTGCAACCAATGCAGTCGATTTCGCGAATACGGGCTATTTCCCTGCCTTTGAAAGCTTCGCAGGGACTTTTTTCCGTCGATTTCAGCGTTGATGCGAGTGCTTGAGCAGTTGGCAACCCGCCAGGCGGGCACAGATTTGTGTCGACCGCACCGCGTTGCAAGGCCGCAGCATAGTCCCGGCAACGCGGAAAACCGCAAAGTGTGCATTGGGTTTGTGGTAGCAAGGCATCAATCTCATCAATTGACACAGTCATTGATTCTTCCATTGCTTGAGTCAAAGAAACCTGATTTTATTAGCTGACTTCAGCACCGGGCGTGACCAGCCGGTCGGTCGTGACGACGGACAATCCGGAATCGTCAGAAGCGGCCAACACCATCCCTTCAGAGGTACCAAATTTCATTTTACGAGGCTTGAGATTTGCGACAATGACTACATTGCAGCCAACCAAAGTCTGTGCATTGTAATCACCCTTGATGCCAGCGAATATTTGTCTGGTTTCACTGCCAAGGTCCACTTTAAGTTTCAGCAGCTTCCGGGAATCTTCGACTTCGCTGGCTTCGACCACTCGCCCAACCCGAAGATCGACCCTGGATAATTCGTCTATTGAGATTGTCTCTTTGGCATTTTCACTGGCAGGTTGCGAACCAGACTGCTTCGAAGCTTCCACAATCGCGACTACTTCTTTCATCTGAATGCGGCCAAGCAAATGAGCATAGTCGGAAATTTTATGGTTGAGCAATGGTTTTTCAATTTGGTCCCAATTCTCAATCGACTCATTGAGAAACTCTCCGACGCGTTGTGCAAGCGACGGCACAGCCGGGGCGAGATAGAAAATCAGCACCCGAAACGAATTGAGTGCCTGGGTGCAAACCTTGTGAAGCAGGGTGTGGGCCTCCACATCTTTGACAATTTCCCACGGCTTCACATCGTTGATGTAAACATTGGTTTTGTCTGCCAGCGACATGATTTCCCGCATGGCTTTGCTATAGGCGCGTTGCTCATAGGCTTCGGCAATGGATTCGCGTGCCGCCACAAGTTCAAGGTAGAGGGCTTCATCGTCCATTTCCGGACCCAATTGTCCATCAAACTTGGTTGCTATGAAGCGCGCAGTTCTGCTCGCGATATTGACGACCTTTCCTACAAGGTCGGAATTGACCCGTTGTACAAAGTCTTCAAGGTTCAGATCGATATCTTCCAACCGCTCGTTGAGCTTGAACGCATAGTAATAACGCAAGTACTCGGGCGGAAGGTGATTCAAATATTCGCGTGCGGTAATAAACGTACCTCTGGATTTGGACATTTTTTGTCCATCAACGGTAAGAAATCCATGTGCGAACACCCCGGTAGGCATTCGAAAACCGGCAGCATGCAACATTGCGGGCCAGAACAAGGTATGAAAGTACAGAATGTCTTTGCCAATAAAATGATACAGTTCGGACTCAGATTCGTTGAGCCAGAAACTGTCGAAGTCGATTGACTCCCGGTTGCACAGATTTTTGAAGCTGGCCATGTATCCGATTGGCGCGTCTAGCCAGACGTAGAAGTATTTTTCTTCTTCATTCGGGATTTTGAAACCGAAATAGGGTGCATCGCGGGAAATGTCCCAATCCTGCAGGCCTGCATCAAACCACTCTTTCAGCTTGTTGCGAGATTCAGGTTGCACTGCATCGCCGGACACCCACTCCTGTAGCAAAGCGGTGAATTCTCCGAGACGGACAAACAAATGCTCACTTTCTCTTTGCTCCGGGGTGATACCGGATAATGCTGATACGGGGTTGATCAACTCTGCCGGGGAATAAGTCGCACCACAGACTTCACAACTGTCGCCATACTGGTCTTCAGCTTTGCAACGAGGGCACTGACCTTTGACGAAACGGTCCGGCAAGAACAGATTTTCCTTGGGATCGTAAGCTTGCCGAATCACCTTGCGGGAGATATAGCCGTTGCTTTTGAGTTTTTCGTAGATGAATTCAGAGCATTCGCGATTTTCTTCGGAATGGGTGGTATGGTAGTTGTCGAATTGAATATCGAAGTCAGCGAAGTCGGTTTCATGTTCGCGTTTATATCGCTGAATTAACTCTTCCGGCGGTATGCCATCGCTTCTGGCACGTAGCATGATTGGTGTACCATGTGCATCGTCCGCGCAAACATAGTAGCACTGATTGCCTTGCATGCGCTGGAACCGCACCCAGATGTCAGTCTGAATATATTCGACCAGATGACCGATGTGGATCGGCCCGTTTGCGTACGGCAATGCACTCGTTACCAGAATTTTACGTGTCATTTCGCTGTAGGAGCCAATTGGCTGTATTCTTGGATTGTCAAGGTGTGAGCGTATTATTGTACTGGACTTGCTGTTTCAAGGTGCGGTGAATGTTGGAGCGGGGGTATATGTTAAAATGTTGACGATGTTAAAAAACCCGACGGCATTTCTCAAGTGTCGCCAGAAATCAAATTGCGTGAGTTTGGAAAGCGTTAACAAATGACAAGTGTAACAAAATCTGCAGTCGAATCGGTCCTCGAGTCAGTAGTTGACCCTCATACCGGTTCAAACTTGCTTCAGGACAAAAGTGCAAAGGTACTATCGGTAGAGAACGGTACTGTCCATGTATCGGTTTCGCTTGGCTATCCTGCGAAGACCTGGTTGCCTGAGCTGAAATCGGTCATCACAGATGAAGTATCCAAGGTGGATGGCGTAAGCAATATCAATGTTGACACAGAATCAAAAATTTCTTCTCATTCGGTTCAAAAAGGCGTTTCCCCGATTCAGGGAGTCAAGAACATGATTGCAGTCGCCTCTGGCAAGGGCGGAGTTGGCAAGTCGACGGTATCCGCCAATCTTGCACTGGCACTGTCGGCCGAAGGTGCAACGGTCGGCGTGCTGGACGCTGACATTTACGGGCCGAGCCAACCGCGCATGCTGGGCGTACGCGGCAAGCCGCAATCCAAAGATGGCAAGTCCATGCAACCTGTACACAGTTACCATTTGCAAACCATGTCAATCGGATTTCTGATTGAAGAAGAGACCCCGATGATCTGGCGCGGACCGATGGTAACACAAGCACTGGAGCAGTTACTCAAGCAAACTGCATGGAACGATGTGGATTATCTGGTCATTGATCTTCCGCCTGGCACTGGCGATATTCAGTTGACTTTGTCGCAACGAGTGCCGGTGAGCGGTGCGATCATCGTTACCACACCGCAGGACATCGCGTTGCTGGATGCCCGAAAAGCCTATCGAATGTTTGAGAAAGTTGAGATCAACGTGCTGGGCGTGGTTGAAAACATGTCCATGCATATCTGCAAGAATTGCGGCAGTCACGAGTACATCTTCGGACAAGGCGGCGGGCAGCGAATGGCAGAAGAATACGGCATTGAATATTTGGGCGGTGTGCCGCTTGACATGACAATTCGCTCCGATGCAGACAGCGGACGTCCCACAGTCGTAGCCAATCCGAAAAGCGAAGTTGCTGACATCTACCGAAATATTGCCCGAACGACCGCAGCCAAACTGTCCATGAAGAAAAAGGACTTCACGAGTGATTTTCCATCGATTGTCATTCAGAACACTTGATTTTGACAGAGTAAATTCTAAGGAGGGAAGTTGGCAATAAAGTCTGATACCTGGATTCGCCAGATGGCGAAAGAGGAAAAGATGATTGAACCGTTCGAGCCGGACCAAGTGAGAACTGTTAACGGCGACCGGGTGATTTCCTATGGAACTTCAAGCTACGGGTACGATATCCGATGCTCCAACGAGTTCAAGATTTTTACCAACATCCATGCAGTCACAGTTGACCCGAAAGCATTTTCCGATGACAGTTTTGTTGACCACAAGGGGGATTTCTGTGTAATTCCGCCCAATTCGTTTGCACTGGCAAGGACAGTCGAGTATTTTCGAATTCCACGCTCGGTGCTGACCATTTGTCTTGGCAAGTCCACTTATGCTCGTTGTGGCATTATTGTCAATGTTACCCCGTTCGAGCCGGAGTGGGAAGGCCATGCCACTTTGGAGTTTTCCAATACAACTCCGTTGCCAGCGAAGGTCTATGCCAATGAGGGGGTTGCGCAAGTGATTTTCTTTGAAGCGGATTCTCAATGCGAGATTTCCTACAGAGATCGCGGCGGCAAGTATCAGGGACAGGTCGGAGTGACTCTGCCATTGACATAAGAAGCGAGCAGGGCCCTTGCATCAACCAAAGAACATAGAGGAACTGGCTTTGCTGATGGACCAAGCAGTTTTCGAGTTCAAAGAGCTGGCAGTTTGCTCTGTAGATGATCTTGAAGATGAATTGTACGACTACGCGACCGAGTTTGAAGCCATGGCAAAATCATTGGAAGAACTGAAAGAACAGTTGGCGACGGAAGGTGAAAATGTACTCGGAAAGGGCTTGAAGTTTATGCAACGTGCCATTCAATTACGGCAAATCATTCCATTTTTCAATTTGATAGAAACCATCGACAATGCTTGCCGCCACGGTGTAGCAGGTCGTTAGAATCATGTCTGGCAATACCTTCGGCACTCTGTTCACGCTGACTACTTTTGGTGAGAGCCATGGACCGGCGATCGGTTGCATTGTCGACGGTTGTCCGCCCGGTATGGAATTGTCAGAAAAGGATATTCAACCGGACCTGGACCGAAGAAAACCGGGAATTTCCAAGTTCACTACACAACGTCGGGAAAGTGATGAAATTGAGATTTATTCCGGAGTGTTCGAAGGCAAGACCACCGGAACTCCGATCGGGATGATTATTCGCAATACCGACCAGCGAACCCGTGATTATTCTGAAATTGCAGATCGATACCGACCAGGGCATGCCGACTACACCTACGCACGCAAATACGGAATTCGGGACTACCGCGGAGGTGGTCGCGCGTCAGCCCGTGAAACCGCGTTGCGAGTTGCGGCCGGTGCCATTGCCAGAAAGTACTTGCGACAACGATATGGAACGATTGTTCGGGGTTATGTCTCCCGGATTGGAGAGATGCAACCTAACACGCACGACTGGACGCAAGTTGAACAAAATCCTTTTTTCTGGCCGTGCCGCGAACAAATTTCGGAATTGGAGCAATTGATCAATCAACTGCGAAAAGAAGGGGATTCAGTCGGGGCGTGTGTGACAGTTGAAGCATGCTCAGTACCGACAGGATGGGGTGAACCGCTGTATGCCAGACTGGATGCAGAAGTCGCGGGTGCGATGATGGGTATCAATGCAGTAAAGGGTGTTGAGATTGGGGCAGGGTTTGGAAGTGTTGCGATGAGGGGTTCGGAGTATCGCGATGAAATGACCCCTGAAGGTTTTTGTTCGAATCATTCAGGTGGAATTGTCGGTGGAATTTCTTCAGGGCAGCCGATTGTAGTTCATGTAGCTTTCAAGCCGACTTCCAGTATTGTGACGCCGGGAGACACGATTGATTCCACCGGAAACCCGGTCAAGGTATCGGTGAAAGGCCGACACGACCCTTGTGTTGGGCTACGTGCAGTTCCAATTGTCGAAGCGATGCTGGCATTGGTACTCATGGACCACGCATTGCGGCACCGAGCGCAGAATGCTGATGTTGTACCGGATGCACCTGATATTTCCGGTGATCGCGTTGAGCATAAAGAGTTGCCTGGCGATACCGTTGCTGATGCTTCATTCGTTGCTAGTGGCGAAGACTGATTCGATTGGTAGTTTGGCACAAACTAGCTTAGTTTTTCAATTTGATTTTTTGGTGTAATCCATGGATACGAAAAATAATCAACCTGAATTTGAATGGATCCAGTTTTATCAGGCAGTTGCAGATAAGTTGCGGGAGTATCAAAACAATCGAACCGAATTGTTGAACGCGATACTAGAACATAGCAATCCCCACTTCAACTATCTCCGTCAAGACAAGACTTCTGATGAAAATGCCCGTCCACTTGAAGACATTTGCCCTTTTACTGTGTTAGGCACTTTCAATCGACACAGTTTAAATGATCAAACAAAACGAAAAACTGCTAGTGATATTGCAAGAATTCTAAATGTGAATCTACCGGCTCCGTATAAATTCGATGGTATTCCTGTAATTAACAGCGTGAATGCGTGGTTCTTTTTGTATGCAAAGGAAAGAGAATCAGATGATATAAATAGACTATGGAAATTGTTCATCGATGCACTTGATTATTCTGATAATCGTAATGCCAAGACTCGAGGAAATTTTCTTTCATCCTACGATAACGCATTGTCGATTAAAAAATTAAACAAAAGACTTTCAATTGGTCTTCACTGGGCTCGACCATGGCATTTCGTGCCTTTTGATAAAAATACTCGTGATATTATCGATGAACTTGGATTTACCCCAAGCAAGAAATCCTATAATTTAAACGGTGCACAGTACTTGAAATATATAGAAGAACTCACTACACAATTTAGAGAAAACGATTTTCCGTTTCGTAGTTTTCCAGAATTGTGTTTGGGAAAAAGTCAAAATATTTTTTCTGATGATAGTGAACTTGAATTGACCATTCGAAAGCCACAAACCACCGAGTCGCTTCCTTCTGATTTTTACACAATTCAAGACATACTTGATGATGGTTGCTTTTTGGAAAAAAGTGAAGTTCAAAGCTTGATTGAACGTCTGCAGCAAAAGAAAAACCTGATTCTACAAGGGCCACCGGGAACTGGGAAGACTTGGATTGCCAAACGATTAGCCTATGCCTTGATGGGAAGTAAGGATGATACCAAAGTGGTTTCAGTTCAATTTCATCCCAACCTTTCGTACGAAGATTTTGTGAGAGGATGGCGACCGAACAGCAAAGGCAAGCTTGAATTGGTAGATGGATTCTTTATGAAATTGATCAATGAAGCACTACAAGACCCAAATGCTAAATTTGTTGCAATCATTGAAGAAATCAATCGCGGGCATCCATCACATATATTTGGTGAATTACTTACTCTTCTTGAATCGGACAAGCGTAGTCCAGACCATGCGATTCAGCTATGCTATCCGAACCCTAACGGAGCATTGGACAGCACGTATATTCCTGATAATGTCTATATTGTTGGCACTATGAATACTGCTGACCGCTCTCTCGCGTTAATTGATTTCGCCTTTCGAAGGAGATTTGCATTCGCTTCGTTTGAACCAAAGCTTGGCAGTAGGTGGCAAAAGTGGGTGACCGAGGAGTGTGGCATTGATTCTGATTTGGTAAGTAATATTGAACAAAGAATAATTTCCCTCAATGAAGAAATAGCTGGTGAATTGGGCAAAGATTTTCAGATTGGACACAGTTTTGTAACACCAACTTCACCAATCAAGGAAGGTAGTACAAAAGATTGGTTTAGACAAGTTGTTGAAACAGAAATCGGACCTTTACTCGAAGAATATTGGTTTGATTCGTTAGATAAAGCAAAAAAGTCAAAAAACAATCTGTTAAAAGACTGGTAATGGAGCTGGAAATAGAAAATGGACACCAAAGACGGGTTTGTTGGTCAAATTCCTATTCGAAATCTATGGCTTCTTATGCTTTACGCATCGGACTGGTTTCGACATCAAGGACAGGCAAAAGTCGATTTGGAAAGTGATGTTGATAATCTGCCTGAACTAGTCGCAAAGATTCTTGCTTACGCAGTAGAGAAGCGGCAGCGACGACAACTCAGTCTTGGATATAGAATAACCGAAGAGGTTCTTCCTCGTGTTCGCGGAAAAATTAAAGTTCTGAACACAGAGAGACACCATTTACTATCTCGCGGGCTCATTGCTTGCCAATTTAATGATCTCACAATTGATATCAACAGGAACCGGTTTGTGAGAGCAGCTTTGGAACGCGCATCGCGATTGGTGAAAAGTAACCATAAGCTTTCTCGTCGTTGTCGAAAGCTTGCAAATGACATGAAATTGATGGGTGTCTCCGGCAGTGTTCCTACACGTGCTCAAATCAGCGTTGAACAATTTGGTCGTCATAATTCAGACGATCAGTTTATGGTTGCAGCCGCGAAACTTATAATTGATTTTGCAATTCCTACTGAACAACTAGGAGACAAAGCGCTTCTATCTCCCGATCGGGGAGAAGGCTTGGTCCGAGATCTATTTGAGAAAGCAGTTGGTGGTTTCTGTAATGTTGTGCTATCACACGACGGATGGCAAGTAAATACTGGAAAGAGACTGAGTTGGAACATCGATTGGAAAACACCAGGAATTGACAGTGTTCTGCCGGGAATGAAAACTGATATAGTACTGGTTCATAAAGAAATGAACCGGAAAATCGTAATAGACACCAAATTTACTTCAATTCTGAAGCCAGGGCATCACAAAGAAGAAACTTTGAAAAGTAATCATATTTATCAGATATACAGTTATTTGATGTCCCAAGTAGGCCAAGGCGATCCATTAGCTGATCGAGCGGAGGGAGTTTTACTTCACCCAACAGTAGGTGAACATGTTGACGAAACTGTTGTGATACAAAATCACCCAATACGATTCCTTACAGTTGACTTGACTGCTCCAACTCAAGATATTCGAAAACAATTGATAAAACTAGTTGAAAAAGTCCCTCCATCCACTAGTTGACCGTCTTTGCGGACAGTTTGGCGGTGTATCCTTTCCGAAATAAAGCAATCCACCAACTCGGATTCAACTAGCCGGTGCGTGCAAAACGCTCGCCTACCAGGTAATGCACCTTGGCATCATCCATGGAGTGTGCATCATTCAATTCGAGAGGAGATACCAACTGCGGGAGCAAGTTATGTCTCCCGAAAAACTTGGTGGCCTGTGTTCCAATTTCTTGCAATAATTTGACCTGGTCAATATCAGTTTTGTCGCAATGAATCAATTCGTTGTAAATCTCACCCAGCTTGTCAAAAGTTTTTTCGAAAGTGACAGGTGCATCCAGATGATAGCAATGATTGGCCCGATACAGTGATCGAAATACTTTCTTCACCAAATCGTAATGTACCGCATCGGGGGCAATAATTTCAGATGGATGCATTGCGCTTTCCACAACAGGGATATGATGATTTCCAATGTTGTTGGACAGTGTAGCGACTAGTCTGCGAAAAGTAGCCGCTGACTGCTTTGCACGGGGAGCTTTGCAACCGGTCATGGCACCGAAGCCTGATTCGGCCTGAAAATTGGTTTGAACATTTTGTGTTGCATCAATGACATCTTACTGTTGCCCATCACAAGAAGGAATTTGTGACTCAGACCGGGTGCTCCTGCACTTGCATCTGTACTTCCCCTTGCAGAGTGTCAATAGCAATCCCCTCAAATTTTTGCTTTTCAGACTTCCAATACAAATCAGAAACTGCATTCAGGAGTCGCGTAAAGAGCATTTTTTCATCAGTCCACAATTCGCGAACCACTTCAAGGTCGTAAAAGCCATCTTCATCCAGACGTCGAACCATGCTATGTAAATGACCATGTTCTTCGGCCAGAAGTTTGTCCAAAGAGATTTCCAACCTGTGGATATCTACTGATTCCTGGAGCAGTTTGTAGGCCCAAACCGCGCGAAATTCCACAATCAGTGACATGTAAAGATAAATCAGTCGCGAGTTCTCTGTTTCTCGAAACCGTTGAATCAATATGGCTTCAAGCTTGGAGAAGTACATCCGAGCAGAAGCTGGTGCAAGCATTGCTTCAGCTGAATAATCCAGATGATTGCCGTTCAGCCGCTCTGCGTGTCGTTTGAACAATACTGCGTGTCCGGTTTCTTCCTGGAGATGCTTCAATGTGGAATAATCCATTGTACTTCCGTATTGCGTCGCCATGATCTTGTAGCTGCCGATATGTTCCATGTACGAAATCATATTTATAAACGGTGACGTAAAATCAGAACTGCCGCACATTTGGTCGAACAACTCTTTTGTAGGTTCAAGCAGGTTTCTATTCAACTGCTCGAACTCGGCGTGCATTGCCGGTATATCTGCTTTCATCCGGTTGCCTGTTCTGCCATTTCAGGGAATGACTGTGTAGGTGCAGTTTCTGACTCAAGTTGCATTCCCTCAATACCCAACTTTTCAAACAAAGCGTCGTCCAGTTGTTCTTCTACGTTATTGGTGGTAAGGAGTCGGTCTCCGACAAATATTGAATTTGCACCTGCCAGAAAACAAAGTGCCTGTAGTTCATCCGACATTGAGCGCCGCCCGGCAGATAGCCTGAGCATGGCTTTGGGCATCATGATTCTCGCTGCCGCAATGGTTCGTACGAAGTCCAGTGGATGAACTTCTTCTGCATCACCAAGCGGGGTGCCGGGAATCGGTACCAATTTGTTGATTGGAACACTTTCCGGGTACTGTGGCAGGTTGGCCAGTGCCATCAGCATTTTTCCTCGGTCCGCTTGTGTTTCACCCATGCCGAGGATTCCGCCGCAACATACTTTCATACCTGCATCGCGTACGTTTTCCAGAGTTTTCAATCGATCTTCAAAGGTGCGGGTGGTGATGATTTCGTTGTAGAATTCGGGAGAGGTGTCAATATTGTGATTGTAGTAGTCAAGGCCGGCTTCTTTCAGAGTAACTGCCTGTTCGCGGCTAAGTAACCCCAAGGTCATACAGGTTTCCATTCCGAGTGACTTGACTTCGTGAATCATTTCGCAAAGCGCATCCATATGGCTGGACTGGGGTCCTCTCCACGCGGCCCCCATACAGTACCGGGTTGCTCCATCGGATTTGGCTTGCCTCGCGTCCGCTAGCACAGATTCAACACTCATTAGCTTGCTGGGTTGCACCTCGGTGTTGTAGCGTATCGATTGACTGCAATATTTGCAGTCTTCCGGGCACCCGCCAGTCTTGATGTTGACCAAGCGGCTCTTTTGAACCCGATTTGAGGGGAAATTGTCGCGATGGACCGTTTGCGCCCTGAACAGCAAGTCACTGAACGGCATTGCAAAAAGCGCCTCTACTTGCGCTTCGTTCCACTTTTCTGAACTACTGTTCTTTTCCATAGTTTGAAATCGTCTTTTCCGGCAATGTTAACTTTGGCAAGTGCCACAGGCACCTGCAACGTCAAGAAATTCATTCATGGCTATGAATTGTATCAATTTCACGGCTCAGATGAACCGCAATTGCTCAATAATTTCAAATTTCTTCTTCGGGGGTTCAACGATTTGAATTTGCCAGTGCTTATTTTTGCTGAATTTATCAGAGATGAGACAAGAGTGCAAAGCCGCACCAAGTCAAGTTGTTTGGCGAAATTCAGAGCTCACTTTCAATGTCAAAAAACAAGTACCTGAAGACAGCAATCCACTTATAATTTCAGATAGCCCTTGACTATGCTGATCATCAACGCGGGTTTTTGCGGGTTGAACCCGGAATCGCAGGGTGGTTTTCCTTGCTCACTCGTAATCACTTTCCGGCTTGGAGTTCGCGAAATTCTGGAATTTGCTGTTGATGATCAGACATTGAAACTATGTATAGTGTGGATAAACTGTCGATGAGTTCAAAAATCGCAATCATTCCCGGAGACGGTATCGGACCTGAAATCATGGTGCAGGCCAAGCGCGTGGTTGATTTTCTGAACCAATCGGCCGGCCTGAATCTTGAATGCGAGTATGCCCAACTGGGCGGATGCGCCTATGAGGAAACAGGAAATCCCTTGCCTGAAAGCACATTGCAGTTGGCAAAGGAGAGCGATGCCATTTTGTTTGGTGCTGCTGGCGGACCTGAATGGGACAATTTGCCGCGGGAGTTAAAGCCGGAAACAGCGTTGTTGCGATTGCGTTCTGAATTGGACGTATTCGCAAATTTGCGACCCGCAATCTTGTTCAGCGCGTTGGCATCGGCATCTACCCTGAAAGACGAGGTTGTGGCCGGACTGGATATGATGATCGTTCGTGAGTTGACCGGCGGAATCTACTTCGGAACACCGCGCGGGGTAGAGACAATGGACAGCGGCAAACGCAAGGGCATTAATACCCTGGTTTACGAAGAAGGCGAAATCGAACGTATTGCACATGTGGCTTTTCAAATTGCGAGACAACGGAATCGGCGAGTTTGTTCGGTAGACAAAGCCAATGTTCTTGAGACGACTGCATTCTGGAGAGAAGTGGTAACATCGGTTGGCGAGTCGTATCCGGATGTTGAGTTGAGTCATTTGCTGGTAGACAACGCGGCCATGCAGCTTGTCAGGGAACCCAAGCAGTTCGATGTGATTGTGTCGACCAACATGTTCGGGGATATTTTATCGGATATTGCAGCAATGCTCACCGGCTCCATCGGTATGTTGCCGTCGGCCTCATTGGATGCAAAACAAAAAGGGCTCTATGAACCTGTTCATGGCACCGCGCCTGATATTGCTGGAAAAAACATGGCGAATCCAACTGCATTGATTTTGTCGTTGGCGATGTTGCTTCGCTACACTCTGAACGAAGCCGAGCTGGCCAACAAGGTTGAATCAGCGGTTGAGCGGGTAATTGAAAATGGCTTGCGAACACCTGATATATACATTGAAGGTACTGTGAAGGCCGGAACCAAAGAGATGGGAACAGCGATACTGAATGAACTTCAAAAATTACTGAACTAGGTGAACCACAAAAATGAGTGAAAACTTTAATGTTGCGGTGGTTGGCGCAGTCGGCGTAGTCGGTGAGACGATGATGTCAATCCTGGAAGAAAGAAATTTTCCTGTAGGAAAAATATTTCCGCTTGGTAGTACGCGGTCTGCGGGTACCCGATTGCAATTCAACAATTCCGATGTTAGTGTTGGATTGTTGTCGGAGTTTGATTTCTCGCAAGTTGATTTTGGCCTGTTTTCAGCAGGTGCCAGTGTATCTGGTGAGTATGCGCCGAAAGCTGTTGAATCCGGGTGTGTTGTAATTGACAACACTTCCAGATATCGCTATGACCCGGAAATTCCTCTGGTTGTACCGGAGGTGAATTCAGAAGCATTGAAGGACCACAACGGCTTGATCGCAAACCCGAATTGCTCGACAATTCAGATGGTGGTTGCTTTGAAACCTATCTACGATGCAGTGGGTATTGAACGTATCAATGTTTGCACCTATCAATCCGTATCCGGAGCAGGACGGGCAGGCGTACAAGAACTTGCTGAACAGACAACCGCGTTGTTGAACGGCCGGGATGTCGAAATTACCAAGTGTCCAAAGCAAATTGCATTCAACGCGGTGCCTCACATTGATGTATTTATGGACAATGGCTATACCAAAGAAGAAATGAAAATGGTATGGGAAACTCAGAAAATTCTGGGAGACGAGTCAATTCGAGTGAATCCAACCACGGTTCGTGTGCCGGTTTTCTATGGACACTCTGAAGCGGTGCATATTGAAACCAAGTCGAAAATCACCGTTGCCGAGGCGTACGAATTGCTGAGTCGAAGCGAGGGAATTACTGTGATTGACGATGCCGATGAAATGGCGTATCCGACAGCTGTTACTGATGCGGCCAATCGGGACGATGTTTTTGTTGGTCGAATTCGCGAAGATATTTCGCATGACAAAGGGTTAAACATGTGGGTTGTTTCAGACAATGTAAGGAAAGGCGCTGCATTGAACAGTGTTCAAATCGCCGAGAAACTGATAAACGGGACACATTGATCAAATTTCCCTTTCCGGTTGAAAGGCAGAAGTACCTGCCGTTCATCTTGTCGCTGTTACTGTTTACCAGTGCCCAGGTAGCAGTATCACAATCTGAATCTCCGCCCGCGGAGGCGGAAGAAGGCGGAACAACACTAGTTACGTTAATCGAGTCGTTGAATACTTCAGCTGATGAGTTCGTTGAGGGTGTAGTTAGAGACACGTCACAGTTTTACAATGAACTCGCCACAGAGTTGTTTCAAGTTGAAGGGGACTATTTGGCGGATAAGTATCTCTGGATCATCAAGCGGGTAAGTGACGATTCAAAGGCACGGGTAATTTGGATTCTGATTGTTGCGCTGTTTGTGATTTTTGCGGTACTGGTGTTTTCAATACTACTATTTTTTGTTGCGTTTTTTTCAAGAAGAAAGAGGGTTGATAAACAAAGTAAGCAATTGACACAGGAAGACGGGACACCGCAGTCGGCATCGGAATTGACAACTGATACGGAAGAAACTCCGGTTGTGCCGAATTCTGATCTGAAAAAACTTCAGAGTGGCTTTCTTGAAGAACTTGAAAATTCGCTTCTAAGTGCAGTCAAGGAAAATAAGAATGACTATGGGTCGATTTTGTTTCTGTTTGCTTGCTGTGCAGCCCGCTTGGATAATCATCGATTTGAAGAGCTGATTGACGAGGTATTCGAAGACACTCCTTTAGAGCAGCATGAGGTTGGTCCCTACATTATTCAAATTGGCAGGTTGATTGAAGTGGAACGGCTTCAACAGTTAGAAGCCGATGCACCTGAGGCTCCTTTTACAGGGCAGTCCGACTTGCTCGGTGACACGTTTGGTGAGATACACGATATAGGGGGTGTGGATACTTGCTGGAACATGTTGCAAACTTATGTTGCCATGCGAGAACTTGGTAAAGCGAAGCACATGATCGTTGAACTTCTGGTTTACGGTGAGAAGGATTTGCAAGAGCGTACAATTCAAACAGCCAAAGATATGTCAAATTATTGACCTTGAAAATATCTTGCTGTTGTGATTAACGAATGGGTTGGACTGCCCGATCAGGTTTGAAATTTCAAGATACTATAGACAATTTAGTTGATCGGATAGTGACATTGCTACATTACTCTACAATTCATAACGGTATCTAATCTTTCGAGTTAATTGACTTGGAGATGTCAGAAACAAAATCTTTCACTTTTGTCAGCAATTCCGGTTCTGGCGTGCCTGCCAAATCTATGTTGTTCTGAACCAAATCTACGATTGCCGAACCGATAACAATTCCGTCGGCAACCTCGGACACTGCTTTGGCTCTCTCCGGTGTCTTGATTCCGAATCCGACAGCAATCGGAAGGTCAGTATAGTTTCGAAGCCGGTCTACAGCAACCGATACCTGTTCTGTTACCACCTCTTTCGTGCCGGTAACTCCAAGCACCGAGATGTAGTAAACAAATCCACTCACATTTTTGAGGACAGACACTATACGTTCATCGTCTGTAGTGGGTGTAACTAACCGAATCCAGTGAAGGCCAGCAGTCAAAGCCGGGTCGCACAATTCCCGATCTTCCTCGGGTGGCAAATCCACGACAATCAAACCGTCAACGCCGCGAGCGGCACATTCATGCACGAATTTGTCGGGGCCATACCGGTAGATGGGGTTGTAGTATCCCATCAGCACAATCGGTGTCTCATTGTCAGTTTTTCGGAACTGATCAACAAGCTGAAGGGTTTGTTCAAGTGTCATGTTCGCTCTTAGTGCTCGCAAACTTGATGCTTGAATGGAAGGACCATCTGCCATGGGATCGGAAAACGGCATGCCAACTTCAATAATGTCAGCACCGGCAGTTGGCAGAGATTCCAATATCTGCAAGCTGGTGTCGAAATTCGGATCTCCTGCGGTTACAAATGCAACAAATGCTTTCTTCCCGGAAGATTTTAACTGGTCAAATTTTCGGGTAATGCGCGTATCTGCAAGATTGACCCTGTTCAAAACTTTACTCCTAGTGCATCTGCAACTGAAAATACATCCTTGTCTCCGCGGCCGCACATGTTCATCACCAGTATCTGGTCTTTGTCAAATTCCTTTGCGATTTTCACTACATGAGCAAGTGCATGTGCTGGTTCCAAGGCAGGAATGATTCCTTCCATTCGACAGCAAAGTTGAAACGCTTCCAGTGCTTCATCATCCGTTACAGAAACGTATTCCACTCTGCCAGTGTCGTTCAGCCATGAATGTTCTGGGCCGATGCCCGGGTAGTCAAGCCCGGCAGAAATCGAATGTGCATCAATGATCTGACCATCGTCGGTTTGTAGCAGGTAAGTGCGGTTGCCATGCAGTACTCCAGGTACCCCGCCAGTAATTGATGCTGCATGCATGTTGGTATCAATTCCCTTGCCAGCGGCTTCAACGCCAATAATTCTGACACTGCTTTCGTCCAGAAACGGATGAAACAAACCCATTGAATTCGACCCGCCACCAATGCAAGCGACAAGACAATCCGGCAGTTGGTTTTCTGCCGCTAATATTTGTTCGCGGGTTTCATTGCCAATAATTGACTGAAAATCACGAACCATCGTCGGATATGGATGGGGACCTGCTACCGTGCCAATGATGTAGAAAGTATTTTCCACATTGGCTACCCAATCGCGCAGTGCTTCGTTCATCGCATCTTTCAAAGTTCCGGTTCCGGCGGTCACCGGCCGAACCTCTGCACCAAGCAGTTTCATTCTGAAAACATTGGGTGCCTGCCGTTCAATGTCTGTTTCACCCATGAATACGACACAAGGCAAATTGAACAGGGCAGCGACTGTAGCCGTAGCGACCCCGTGTTGACCGGCACCGGTTTCTGCAATGATGCGCGTTTTTTTCATTCGCCTGGCTAGCAGAATCTGACCGATAGTATTGTTGATCTTGTGCGACCCGGTGTGGTTCAGCTCATCGCGTTTGAAATAAATTTTAGGGCCACCCAGGTATTCACTCAATCGCTTCGCAAAATAAAGTGGACTGGGTCGTCCGATGTAATGCTTGGCGTAGTAGTCAAATTCGCGCTGAAAATCAGGATCCTGCTTGGCTCTGGTGTAGGCCTTTTCTACATCCAGAATCAGCGGCATCAGGGTTTCTGCAACAAAGCGACCGCCATAAATTCCAAAGTGTCCGGTATCGTCGGGACCGGAGCGATATGATTCCGTTTCACCTTCAAATGTGTTATCCAATGCAAGCAACCCCTTTGGCAGTTTAGAATAAACAGACATGCAATTATACAGAAACCAGAATTTGACGCATGAACCACGCGAGGTGAGCATTGAAAATCGCAGCTTGCATTGAGTATGACGGCTCGAAATTTTATGGCTGGCAAAGGCAGAATCAGGAACCCACTGTGCAAAGTGCCGTGGAAGCAGCATTTACGAGCATCGCCGATGAAAATGTTTCAGTTCAATGCGCCGGGCGAACCGATACCGGAGTCCATGCTTGCGGTCAAATTGTTCATTTTGAGACGACCCGTTTGCGAAACAGTCACAACTGGGTGGCGGGTGCAAACTCAAAACTTCCTGACGGGGTCAGTGTTCTGTGGACTCGTGAAGTTGATACGGAATTTCATGCCCGTTTCAGTGCATTGGCCCGCACCTATCGCTACGTAATTTTGAATCGACGCATTCGCCCAACATTTCTGGCACGAAAGGTAACCTGGTTTTTTGAACCACTGGAAATCGAGTTGATGCAAGAAGGGGCAAGTCAATTGGTCGGCTTGCATGACTTCAGTGCTCTGCGTTCCGCACATTGCTCCAGTAAAAATCCTGTAAAACAGGTCAACTTTATTGATCTTCAAAGGCAGGGGGACTGGATTTGGCTGGATATTGAAGCAGACGGTTTTTTACACCACATGGTACGCAATATTGTCGGAGTACTGTTTTCCATTGGATGCGGTGTCAAGTCGCCTGAGTGGGTATCTGAACTGATTGCAGGCAAGGACCGAACCAAGGCCGGCATTACTGCTCCACCAGATGGATTGTATTTCGTTAAAGTAACTTATCCAAAGGAGTTTGATCTTCCGCCGCCGTCTCCGCCTTGCAAGTATTGGTAGAGTCGGTGATCAAGGACAAGTGCTTGATTCAATTCGAGCGCGAAGCGCTCATACCAACAGAGAAGCAACACATCCGGTCATAAAAGTTGCCAGATTTCCGGCAATCAATGCTTTTACACCAAGCTGTAAAATTTCATTCCTTCGCTCCGGTATGATTGCTCCCAAGCCACCAATGATTACTCCCAATCCGCCAAAATTTGCAAATCCGCACATGGCGTAGGCCAATATCACACGGGTACTCTCACTCAGTTCTTCCGGCCCCATTTGCGACATCGCCAAATAGGTGATCAATTCATTCAGTACAATTTTTTCTCCAAGTAATTGTCCCGACAAAAATGCTTCTTCCCAAGGAATGCCCATAAGCCATGCAACAGGGGCCATGATCCAGCCCAGGATTCTTTCAAGTGTCAATGGCTCGCCCCAAAGGTCAGGGAAAATCCCGAAAATAATGTTAACCAATGCAACCATTGCAACCAGTACAAGGACCAACGCGATGATGTAGGCCAACAGTTTCAGTCCATCAATTGTTCCTTGTGTAATTGCATCCATTGCATTTTTGTATCGTTTTTCGATTTTGATCAGTTCACCGGAAAACTCCTCATTCTCTTCGGGAGGAACCATGATTTTGGCGATGACGACTGCCGCCGGAGCACTGATGAGGGACGCGGTCAACAGATGTCCAGCGGCATTCGGAATCACATCTTGAAGAAAAAATGAATAAAGTGCAAATACAGTGCCGGCGATCGTTGCCAATCCTGCTGTCATGATCACGAACAAATCGGCATGACTCAATCGGTCGAGATATGGACGGACAAACAAAGGAGCTTCTATGTTTCCAACAAAAATGTTACCGGCTGTCGCAAAGCTTGCCGGCCCACTAATTCGAAATGCTTTGGTCAATCCCCAGGCAAATCCCTGAACAACCCATGGAAGTACGCGCCAGTAGTACAAAAGTGCTGACAATGCACTGATCAGCATAACCATGGGCAGGGCGCGAAATGCAAATACAAACGATGCTCCGGGTACTGTTTCTTCATATGGCAGGTTCCCACCGCCAAGAAATCCAAATACAAGCGAAGTTCCTGCCTCTGTTGCTTTTTGAACGGCAAGAACCCCCTCGTTGACCCAGACAAAAACAATTTGCACCCCTGGTAATTTGAGCAGCAAAAAAGCCAATAGAAGTTGTATTGCAATTCCGATTGCAACACCGCGCCATGAAAATGCTCGTCTGTTGCTACTGAGGAGCCAGGCAAACGCTACGATTGCGATAAATCCTAAAATTGGCTGTATGACCGACATAAATCTTGCCTTACTTCAATTCCATGCCTTTCAATATTGTTCGCACTGCTGTTTCTCCATCATTCATTGCTGCACAGTGACTGGCATTCAGTTGTGTAAGCCATCTTTTCGGATGACCAGATTTCGATTCTAATTTGTTGAATACTTGCATCCAATGTCCCAACGCCCATTCTTCATCGCTACCAATGTTTCCACTCCACGTCGGATCACGCAAATCCGAGTGAAAATCGACCGGATGATCAAAATCCCAATCTCCTTCTGTAAATCTGAAACTGCTTTCATCAAATGGTTTGAACGGTTGACTGCTTGAATCTGCTTCGTTAATGTTACAAGCAGTGGTGGCGTGAACATGATTTGCAAAGGACTCATACAGTCGGGCCAGTGGTATCGTTGCAGGTACATAGCATTTGCTGTAATCCGCTAGTTGCTTGCAATCCGAATCGTTGCTGCAAGCTACGCTGGCATCAATGTCGCAGTACCCTTGTGTATAGATGCGTCTGCCGCAACCAGCATTGATGTCCCATAACGGCGGTCCGCCCATGAACAGTTGGTAGTCGACAACTTCATCAATATCATGCCAGTAAACTGCGCCGAATGTTGCTTGGGCACCCATGCTGCATCCGGCGGTTCCAAATTTGCCGGGTTTTGCCAAGTTTTCGTGTACCCACGCAATTGCGCTTGCAACCCGTTTGTTCAAATTCGGAATTCGAGCGGCTTGTTGAGTAGTTCTTGTAAACCAGCCCCATTGAGCTGTTTGAACTCCGGAAGTTGCAATAAACCCACTGTCCCACCGTAGCATCACAGTGCCGGCATTTGACTGGTTTTCGATACCTTGCACAGTTGGTATTGCCCAGTAGCGTGTTCCGCCAACTCCAGAGTGAAACAGAACAGTTTTGTTACCACTGTGCCTGGTTGTAAAGGACAAGTGTCCGCCCATCCTGTCAACAACAAAAGCCACCGCCATCTTGGGTTCCTTGCCTTCCTTGATCAACCTGCCACGAGAAGTATAGGAAGGAACCTGGCACTCTTTCCAGTCAGAACAGGTTTCTTTGCATTCGTAAGTCATCCAGTAGTCGTTGTTTTCATCTGGCTCTGACTTGGTAATCTTGAATGCAGTAGAAGGATGCTTGGGACTCGGTACTTTGCAGATTTCAATATTGCTTGCCAAGTCGACAATATGGTTGGAGCTTGCAGAAACGCCACCTGCAAACACAATTGCCAAGCAAGCAACAAGAATTGCCGCGCGTTTGCTGTGGTCACGCCGATATTTGATTTTCATAGAATTGCTGTACCATAAAGAAAAAATTTGGGTGCCCTTGTAAATTTTCCAGACGAACTTACCCTCGCCATCTTGTTTACGCGTAGCACTGTTTGCAGTCGAAAAGCAACTGATGAAAAGTAAATAATGTTTATTAGTAATAATCCGTAATGCTCATGCGCTTGTGTCATCCCGACAGTACCATACAGTATAATCGCACTTGCTTGCTGAATTATATGCGATATATTGGTGAGGTGCATTCGCGAGCAGATTTGCATCGATTCTGAGAATAACCATAGAGGAAGCATGCATAGAGAGGTTGGCATGGCTTCTCAAAGATGAAGACATCAGTTGATTGAAATCTACTCATCATCGGGCAATTAAATGATGTAATTTGAGTTACGGTCATTTTTGCTATTATCGGTTACATTTTAAACGTAATTTGGTGCTGAATTTGGCATGCATGGTGTTTGCTTAATTGTGTTTTTCGCCAAGAAATAGTGCAGTCAACTGAACAAGAACCAAGTGACGTAGGTGATGTTGTTTTAGATATGCAGTCAATCTTCATTGTATAATACGAACCGAAGCAATTGAAATAAATTGATTTTGAAAGAAACCAGATCACAAGCCAAACAAAACATACCGACGAGTACTGTTGGCCGTAGCAAAAGCATAAAGTCTATAAGCTCAACTGAAATAAAACAAGATAGCTGGTCTGATGAGTTTATAAGTGTATGCTTGGGGGACAGTCTTAATTTCTATGAAAAATGGGACATTCCTACAGTTATCATCTCTGACGGGGCATATGGTGTTTTGGGGTTTGAAGGTGACACATCGGACCATTTGGATTTACCGAATTGGTATCATCCTCACATTGCTGCTTGGTCCGCCAAGGCAACACCGTCGACTACACTATGGTTTTGGAATTCAGAAATTGGCTGGGCTACTGTTCACCCTGTATTGGAGGAATACGGCTGGCGTTATGTGAATGCAAATATTTGGGACAAGGGAAAATCCCATATTGCTGGAAATGTAAATACAAATCGAATTCGAAGATTTCCAGTTGTAACTGAAATTTGCGTACAGTATGTTTATGAAGCCAGGATTAACGGACTCTCGTTAAAAGAATGGTTATTAACAGAATGGAAGCGCTCCGGGTTACCCTTAAATAAAGCGAATGAAGCCTGTGGAGTAGCGGATGCCGCTGTAAGAAAATACTTTGATCAGGGTCATGTTTGGTATTTCCCACCACCAGAAATGTTTCTCCGGCTACAAGAATATGCGAATACATTTGGTAAAGCTACAGGAAGGCCCTATTTTTCAATTGACGGCAAGCTGCCCGGTACGATTGAACAGTGGTCGGCTATGCGGACGAAATTTAAATGCCCTTATGGTTTTACTAATGTTTGGAGTCGTGCCCCACTTCACGGAGCGGAACGTTGCAGAACAAATGGAAGGAAAGGAAAAGCTGTTCACTTGAACCAGAAACCTTTAGACTTGACCAGGATGATTATTGATGCTTCATCCGACGAGGGTGATGTAATTTGGGAGCCGTTCGGAGGACTGTTCACTGCATGCATTGCAGCTCGAATGGAAAATCGAAGAAGTTTCGGTGGTGAAATCGACCCTACATATTTTCACTACGGTGTACAAAGAATTATTGAAGAGATTTGACAATCGGGATTGCCTTAAATTCTGATTTTTTATTCAAAATTTTTGACTTTCGGTTCAATTACAAGATCGAAAACTTGAACAGGATATACAATAGAAGGATGGCTAGGATATCAGGTTACATCTCAAAAACGCAACATCTACAATCCGAACATGAATAACCGTGGTCTTTTCAACGATTCGGAAGCCGACGATGGTGTACGAACGCAAATCAAGATTTGCGGAATCACCAGTACGCGAGATGCCGGCTATGCAGTGGAACATGGGGCCGACGCAATCGGGTTGGTCTTCTATGCGCCCAGTTCCAGAAATCTCACACCCGGTCAGGCAAAGTCGATTCGTGAATCACTTCCCGATTCAGTATCTTCCGTTGGGGTTGTCGTGGACCCGGTGGACGAACTTTTGGAGCAAGTCATCAACACTGTTGGAGTGGATTTTATCCAGTTCCATGGTAATGAGTCGCCTGAGCGTTGCCGCGAGTCTGGAATTCCGTATATCAAGGCGTTGCGGGTGCAAAGTACCGGGCAAATTCAACAGGCACTTGAGCGCTACACGGATGCTGCCGCATTCTTGCTGGATGCCTACGAATCAGAACGGGTTGGTGGTACTGGACGGACCTTTGCATGGGATATGATTCCATGTATTGAAACGCCTGTAATTCTTGCTGGCGGCTTAAGTGCGGAAAATGTATGCGACGCTATTCATCAAGTAGGTCCAACTGGCGTGGATGTAAGTACCGGTGTTGAAATTTCGGGTGGTGTCAAGGACCGCAACGCGATTCACCAATTTGTGTCAGCTGTTCGCTCGGCAGACATGTTACGGCATTAAATCAAGTCTAAATTTATGATGCCAAACAACAATCTGAAAGTCACTGATAGCGACCAGATGAATGTGTTGCCGAGTTGCAACGGCAACAACTCACGCATCATCATTTATTCGGTTTTGAATGCTTGGACTGATTAATTGGCAACGAACTTTGTAAAGGAGAGATGATGTGAGTCAACAACCAGGTTTGTTTCAGAAAAATGTACACGCCGCCGAGCATGGCAACAGGATAGCGCCTAGAAATCGCACACTTTCTTGTTCCAGAGTTGAACTGGACGAACTTTCAAACGAAATTTTACACATTGACTCTTCCATTGAACTGGGTCAGATAGCAAATAGAGTTGTGCAGGGAGACGTTTTCGAAATTTTACCTTGCTTGCCTGACAAATTTGTTGATCTGCTCATTCTTGATCCGCCCTATAATTTGTCGAAGAACTACAATGGCAGGTTGTTCAAGAAAAAAAGTCGCGAGGAGTACCAGAGTTGGTTTGAGAGTTTGGTCGATGCCATCATTCCAACGCTTAAGCGACAAGCAACAATTTATGTATGTTCCGACTGGTATACATCTACAATGGTGTTTCCAGTCTTGGAGCGCAAGTTTCATGTAAAGAACAGAATTACATGGGAAAGAGAGAAAGGAAGAGGGTCCAAATCCAATTGGAAAAACAACACAGAAGACATCTGGTTTTGCACAAATTCAAAAGAATATTACTTCAATGTTAATGCTGTAAAGCTAAAGCGTAAAGTAATTGCCCCTTACCGAGTGAATGGAAAACCAAAGGATTGGGTAGAGGAAGGGAACAACAAATTCCGGCTGACTCATCCTTCCAATATTTGGACGGATATAACTGTACCATTCTGGTCTATGGCAGAAAATACAAACCATCCAGCACAAAAGCCAGAAAAGCTGGTCGCAAGACTTGTATTGGCCAGTTCGCAGGCCAATGGGTTTGTCTTTGACCCATTTCTTGGGAGTGGAACAACTGCTGCAGTTTGTGAGAAACTTGGGAGACAGTGGCTTGGTATAGACATTAACCAAGAGTATTTGTGTTGGGCGTTAAAACGAGTAAGAGTAGCAAGAACGGACAAAAACATACAAGGATATAGAGACGGGGTCTTCTGGGAACGAAATTCACTGGTTGCATAAGTTCCAAAATCTACTTCAATAGAACCACTGTTCTGCCGGAGAGAGGGCAAATGGCACAAAGTACTGAAAACAGAAAACGATTTGGGGTAATATATGAACAAGGTTCCAAGGAAGTTCCTTCACCAGTAGCAATGCCTTTGACTACTTGATGAGCCACCCTGCAGAGTTTTGTGTGATTACCGCAAAGAACAAAACAGGAGCTAAGCCGAAGTGATAGGCAAACTCTAGAATTTTACAAAGCAAAGTACGATTAATACCTAATTTGACATTATGAGCTGGTTTTCCGATCTGTTGCCGCCCAAGATCAAACCGGGAGCCCGAATCAGAAAAAAGGGTGTTCCCGAAGGTGTCTGGGTCAAGTGCCCTGAATGTAGCGAGGTTTTATACCGACAGGAACTCGACAACAATGCTATGGTGTGCCCGAAATGCAATCACCATCTTCGCATGTCGGCCGCCAGAAGAATTGAGTCCTTTCTGGACAAGGACACGGGCAAAATTCTGGACAGCCAGGTCAAGCCTGTTGACATTCTTAAGTTCAAAGACAGCAAGCGGTACCGAGACCGCTTGGCAGAAGCTCAGAAAACAACAGGAAATCTTGATGCGATACTGATTGCAGAAGGCAATCTGCACGGACTGCCGATTGTTGTTGTCGCATTCGACTTTGAGTTCATGGGTGGTTCAATGGGGTCTGTGGTTGGTCAGCGGTTTGTGCAAGCGGTTGAGAGAAGCATTGAAAACCATTGTCCATTGGTGTGCTTTTCTGCAAGTGGCGGTGCGCGTATGCAGGAAGCCATGTATTCATTGTTGCAGATGGCCAAGACAACTGCAGCCGTCAATCAACTGAAGCAGGCGAACATACCGTACATTTCAGTTTTGACGGACCCGACTATGGGCGGAGTCTCGGCAAGTCTTGGCATGCTGGGTGATGTACTGATTGCCGAACCAAAAGCACTCGTCGGATTCGCTGGTGAACGGGTGATCACACAGACTGTGAAAGAGTCGTTGCCCGAAGGTTTTCAACGCGCAGAATTTTTGCTGGAACACGGCGCACTGGACAAAGTTGTGGATCGGCGAAAACTTCGGGAAGAAATTCATGGAATCCTGTCAATCCTGCTTGGACACACGACTTCCGGTAACAGCGGTGCGCTTGACAGTGAAACAGTTTTGCCGCTAGAGCATCATGGCGATATTGCCTAGGGTGGATACAAAAAACAGTCTGGAGGACTGGCTAAAATATATTCAGTCGCTCCATAACAGGACGATGGATTTGACTCTGGACCGCACCGCGGCGGTCATCAAGAGAATTTGTCCAGACAAAATACCGTTTCACTTGATCAGTGTAGCAGGCACCAACGGGAAGGGGTCTGTCGCTACCATGCTGGAATCGATATTCAGACATGCCGGATATTCAACCGGATTGTACACCTCTCCTCATTTGGTTCGATTCAACGAACGATTTTGTGTGAATGGCAAATTGATTTCAGATTCCGAGTTGCTGGAAGAGTTTGAAGAAGTGGAAGCCAAGCGAGGTAGTACACCGCTTACGTTCTTTGAGTTTGGCACAGCGATTGCAATTGATTACTTCTTGAAAAAGAAAGTGGAGGTTGCCGTCATGGAAGTCGGGTTGGGCGGCCGAAAAGATGCAGTCAATGTACTGGATGCTGATCTGGCCTGTATCACTTCAATTGGCACGGACCACAAGAAGTGGCTGGGAGATACGAGAGAATTGATCGGGTTTGAGAAGGCCGGAATTCTCCGCAAGGGACAAATCGCGGTATGTAGCGACCCCAATCCGCCCAATTCTATTTGCAAAGTTGCAGATGAACTTGGAATCAAGCTTCACACGATCGGAAAGGATTTCAACCTTGAATTGAACCAGGGTGAGTGGGTCTGGGAATGCACCAATGAGGGGCAGGAGATGCAGATTCGTGGAATCCCTGCACTACCAGTCCCGGGCTCATGCCAGATTGACAATACTGCGGGGGTTATTGTTGCCGCTGTGCTCGCAAGAAAATTTCTCAATCTTCCGGAAGAAAAAATACGCACCGGGCTTCGGCAGACTTCAATTAGAGGCAGACTTGAAGTTGTTCAGCGAAAAGATGGCGGAGTGGCCTTGCTGGATGTTGCACACAATGTTGAAGCGGTTCGTGTGCTGGGTGAATACATACGCGAGCATCCGGTTTCCGGGAAGAATATCGCGGTAATGTCGGTATTGTCGGAAAAGCCGATTGAAGAAATTGTTTCTTCGGTGCAACACTGTTTTGATGAATGGCACTTGTGTAGCATTGGTGATGAAAACAGAGGTATTTTTGTGGATGAACTCTGCCAGAGAGTAACAAGCGTAGTTGGAAATGATGCGAATTTATTTCAACACCAGAATGTACAAAATGCCTACAGTTCCGCAGAGAAGCGAGCATCCAAAGCGGACAGAATTGTAGTTTTCGGGTCATTTTTGACGGTTGGTGGTATAATATTCAAGTATTATTAATGACTTCTTGTGCTTTTCATTATGGAAAACGAATCTGGTACCGCAATGAGGTTCTCCGTCGAGGGACTCAAAAACAAGATTGCGGGTTCAATAATCTTGCTGTTGACCGTAACAGTTGTATTTTTTATCGTTTTGGAACCTCCCGGCAGTAATGTCAGCAACATTGTTGTGCCGATTGAACAAAATGATTCAATCAGGACAGTTGCGTTGGCTGAACCGGCGGTTGCTGACACGCCAGAAAGTGATTTGGCGAATATACCAACGATTGAAATTAATTCCAGTTCGGCCAACCAGGCCGAAACCACCGTCGAAGACACTCCCCAAAAGGTAGAAATTGCTGCTGTTGCGTCGGTGCCTGAACCAAAAAGCGAACCCGCGCCAGCTCCTGTTGTGGAACAGAAAAAACCCAAGGTGGTAAAAATAACGAAACCGAAAGTTGCTGAAGCGTCATCGCCAGCGGGCTGGTTCGTACAGGTCGGGGCATTTTCTATCAAGGAAAATGCTGATGTACTCAGCAAAAAGCTGAAAGCAAACGGTTTCCAATCGCATCAGTTCACCCACAAGGAAAGTGGTGGCAGTCAAACCAAAGTGATGATTGGTCCTTATGGTTCCAAAGAGCATGCAGGCAAGATCGGAAAAAAAGTTGAAGGAATCGATGCTCTGAAAATCAACAGCACGCTGATCAGGCACATTTCTCAATCCGGATAATTTCTGGCGTTTGACCCGACCCAACGTATTTACTGTATTAGCGGCTTGTGAACGGGTCGCCTAGCCCAATTTTTTGCATACATGTTTCATTGGGCGGGCACAAGCCTAAATTTGCAACAGCAACTGTCCGAGTAGCAGATTCTTGACGTTTTCCCTTCTTGATTTTGCCTTTCTGGGCATTTTTATCGTCTCATCAGCGATTGGCGCGTTCCGCGGATTCGTGCGATCATTTTTGTCCGTCGTGTTCTGGATTGCGGCAGCATGGATATCTTGGCA
The DNA here is from genome assembly GCA_965200765.1 of Arenicellales bacterium. Classification (GTDB taxonomy): domain Bacteria; phylum Pseudomonadota; class Gammaproteobacteria; order Arenicellales; family JAJDZL01. The sequence continues at coordinate 2,232,085 of OZ241380.1, read as the reverse complement.
GTACGGTCAGGTCTTTAGCAATTTTCTGGTTTCAGTATTTGAAGATTCCAGTGTTCGACTGATCATCTCTCATATTGGCTTGTTCTTTTTTGTACTACTCGTTGGTGCCATACTCAATGCAGTGATTGCAAATGCAATCGTTTCGCCCGGCATCGCCAGTGTCGATCGAACACTGGGAACTGCATTCGGGCTTCTGAGAGGTGGTGTGCTAGTACTTTTCATCGCACTCGTTGGTTCAATTGGGTTATTTCAGGGACAATCTTGGTGGGAAGACTCAATCGTAGTCACTATCACTGAGCCTTATATCAATCAAATTCGCGATGTGATATCCGAAGCGATCGCACCGCCACAAAACTTGCCACCTGCATCAACCGAGAATTGAAACTCAGAATCAAGTAGAATTGATTCTTTGAAACGCCGTTACCGCTTAAAGGGGGTTCTCATATGTGTGGAGTGGTGGCCATGCTCGGCACCGGTTCGATTAACCAGTCAATCTATGAAGCACTGACAGTTCTTCAGCATCGCGGGCAGGATGCCGCAGGTATTATCACCAGCGACGGCCAGAGGGTTTATGAACGCACTGGTACCGGACTGGTAAGACATGTTTTTTCTCCGGAACAGCTTTTTGAAATGAAAGGGCATATGGGCATCGGCCATGTGCGCTATCCAACCGCCGGTGTAAACACCAGTGCAGAAGCCCAGCCATTCTACGTCAATTCTCCATTCGGAATTGCGCTTTGTCACAATGGCAACTTGACCAACGCAAGTGAATTGGGTGAAAAAGTATTTCGCAATGATCGTCGGCAAATCAATTCCAGTTCGGATTCGGAGGTGATGCTCAATGTATTTGCCTACGAATTGTCAACCCGCGTGCGTGAAACCGGCTTTGATCTTCAGCCGAACGATGTATTTCAGGCAGTCAAGCGAGTTTTTCAGCGATGCCGGGGTGCGTTTGCGGTTACTGTGCTAATTGTCGGCTATGGCGTGCTTGCATTTCGGGACTCGCATGGAATCCGACCGTTGGTCTATGGTACGCGGGAAACCACCGATGGAATGGAGCATGCATTCACATCGGAAAGTGTTGCACTGGATGTGCTGGGTATTGATCTGGTCAAGGATGTTGAGCCAGGCGAAGCAATTTTTGTGGATGTTGATGGCAATGTGCATCAACAGATTTGCGGCGACAAGTACGAAGCGTCACCCTGTATTTTTGAATATGTGTATCTCGCTCGTCCAGATTCGCTGATTGACCAAATTTCGGTTTACAAGACTCGACTCAGGATGGGTGAGTGGTTGGGTCGACGGTTGCTAGAGACTTGGCCGGAACACGACATTGATGTGGTGATTCCGGTACCGGATACGAGCAGAGTAGCCGCATTGCAGGTTGCGCATACGATCGGTGTCAAGTATCGGGAGGGATTTATCAAAAATCGCTACTTCGACCGTACCTTCATTATGCCCGACCAGGCGCAACGCCGATATTCAGTTCGCCACAAACTGAATGCCATCAATCTGGAATTTGAGAACAAAAATGTCTTGATTGTTGACGATTCGATCGTCAGGGGAACCACTGCACAGCAAATCATTCAACGAGCGCGCGATGCCGGTGCAAAATCTGTGTATTTTGCATCCGCGGCACCACCAATTCGATATCCAAACGTTTACGGCATTGACATACCTTGTGTTTCGGAGTTGATTGCGAAGGGACGAAACCATGAAAAGATATGCAAGAAACTGGGTGCCGATTATTTGCTGTACCAACGGCTGGAGGATTTGGTTGCGTCGGCCCGAGTTGCCAACTCCTATGTTCAAAACTTTGACACTTCAGTATTTGACGGGCACTATGTGACCGGGGATGTAGATGAAAATTATCTGGTTCAGGTCGGGAAGGAACGAAAAGACAAAGTACGCGAGCAATCCTTTACTTCGTTGCTTGATTTTTCAAAGAAGAGGAAGAAGTCACAGCATTTTGCGATGGAGCAAAGAGGTTGAAATTGCCGGATGGGTCTAGAGATATAACACCGTCATTGTTGCTGTCCCAATCACCCATAACATAGCGAAAGGCTGGTTCCCCGTTCACGTCGAACCAGTATACATCTGGCTTGTGAACATGCCCGTGTATCATGTACCGGCAGTTGTACCGGGTCAGAATATCGATTACCGCATCGCGGTTCACATCCATCATTTCAGCACTTTTCGACTGCTTTCCCATGGTGCTTTGTTTGCGCATTTCCAGAGCGCGTTGATTTCGTTCCTCCAGCGGCAGTGACAAAAAAGGTTCCTGCCACTGTTTTGTGAGAACAATTTCACGAAACTTCTGGTGTTCAACATCGTCCGTACACAGCATATCGCCATGGGTAAGCAAAATTCGTTTTCCATAAATGTCGATGACTGTCGGGTCTGCAAGCAGTTCGCCATCAATTTCACGAGCAAATTCCTCGCCGATGAGTAAATCCCGATTGCCGCGCATGATGTAAATCTTGACTTCGTTGGACAGCGACTTCAGTGTTTCAAGAATGGAACGATGCCCCAGGTAGTCGACTGCATCATCACCGATCCAGTATTCGAACAAGTCGCCAAGAATATAAATTGCATCCGCTTCCTTTCCAACCGTCTGGATGAAGTTCACAAAGCGTTGGTAAGTGTGCACTCTTTGCGGGTCAAGATGAATGTCGGAAACGAAGTAAGTGGTCATTCGGGTCAGAGCGCTTCGGGGTTGTCCATATAATAGGCATTTTGAGAAATAACCTATTCTACTTTGAATTTGGAACCAAGTTTAGGAACATGTTGCGAATTTACAACAGTCTGACGAACCAAAAGGAAGAATTCAAACCAATTCAGGAAAACAAAATCGGCATCTATGTCTGCGGGATGACGGTGTACGACTACTGTCATTTGGGGCATGCACGCGTCATGGTGGTTTTTGACTCTGTGATTCGCTATTTGAGATACCGGGGGTACGAGGTGACATATGTGCGCAACATTACTGATATTGATGACAAGATCATTACTCGCGCGAACGAGCTTGGTGAGTCTGTTCGGGATCTCACAGATCGGTTTATTGACTATATGAACGAAGATTTGGAAGCTCTTGGCATTCAGCGACCGAATGTTGAACCGCGCGCGACCGAGTATGTACCGGAAATTCTGGATATGATTGCCCAACTTGTCAAGCGTGGTCACGCCTATCTGGCAGAGAACGGCGATGTGTACTATCGAACCAAGACTTTTGACAACTATGGCGCACTTTCCGGCAGAAAGCTGGATGAATTGAAGATCGGTGCCCGGATTGAACCTGATGAAGCAAAAGAAGATCCGTTGGACTTTGTTTTGTGGAAACACTCGAAAGCAGGCGAGCCAGCGTGGGATTCACCTTGGGGCAAAGGTCGTCCAGGCTGGCATATTGAGTGCTCTGCCATGTCGACGAGTTTACTAGGGAATCATTTTGACATTCATGCCGGGGGCATGGACTTGCTGTTCCCGCATCACGAAAACGAAATTGCCCAAGCCGAAGGGGCGACTGGCGAAAAGTTCGTAAATACCTGGATGCACAACGGTTATTTGCAGATCGATTCGGAGAAGATGTCAAAGTCTCTCAAGAATTTCTTCACGATTCGAGAAGTACTGGCGCAGGACTCTGATGCAAAACGAATGGGGGAAGTGTTGCGGTATTTGTTCTTGTCAAGCCATTATCGTAGCCCGCTGAATTACTCTGAAGACAGTCTGGAAAATGCCAAAGCGGCACTGAGAAGAATTTATCTGGCACTGGACAAAGCCAAACAGATGGTTGGTGAGCAAACTGAATCAGATAACGATGCAGAACTCCAAGCAAGGTTCAATGCTTGCATGGATGATGACTTCAACACAGCAGAAGCTTTGGCGGTGGTTTTTGACGGAGTACGCGAGTTGAATCGAGCGCTAGAAAAAAATGACAACGATGGTGTTGCAACTGGACAAAGAACTGTTCTTGGGCTTACTGGCGCACTTGGATTAGGAACGTTGGAACCCAAACGGTATCTGGTTTCAGAGATGACAGATGAGTTTCAGTCAGAAGTGAAAACACTTATTGAAGATCGCCATGCGGCGCGACTTGAAAGAGACTGGAGCAAAGCTGATTCCATTCGGAATTTACTAACAGAAATGGGCGTTGAGCTAGAGGACAGGCCAGACGGTTCTACAATTTGGCGCAAAGGGTAAACACTTAACTGTTGCAACCCTCAAAATTCCTTCATCAACTTTGTCGAAACTGAAAACCTGTCTGTTTTCATTTGTTTGAACTAGCCAGTCCCAGAATGCTGGACAAAATTCAAATCCATAATGTTGATTTTTAGTGCGAATAAGCACGTCCGCGTTTACTATGAATGACTGTAGTATTCTTTCTCCATGTGATTCGCGAACGTTTGAAAGGTCGATACTTTTTTTACATCAAGAAGTCGAAGTGCTTCGGAGTAGGTTGTATGACCTTCTAAAGTATTCGCCACCAATGCTAGTCCAAACCTACGACCTACACGTGCTACAAGAGGTTTTGTGAACTCTCCTCTTGAACCCTGATATTTTGTTACTCGCTTTAATTCAAATTGATAAGCTTGCCAAAATTTGGTGCGACCAATTTTTCCCAAATCATATATTCGACGCAATACAACAAGAGTGCTGACTTTATAGTAACGTGCAAGTCTACTTAGCTCAACATGAATATTTTTGTTTTCCTGGTATTGCTGAGTCAAAGAAGAAAGTGGCACCAATACTTCGGCCGCTACACGGTTGCACCAAGATTCAATTTCATGAGCAGTGTGATCAGCTGGACCAACATTGGACAAGGCAGATTCTCCGAGCCAGATTTGTGCCAATTCATGAATTAGAGTTAAAATTTGCGTTGCTTTTGAATCTCTACCATTAATGAACACAAGTGGCGCAAATTCATCCGAGAGAGAAAATCCTCTGAATTCGTCAGGATTGAGTATACGATGTGTATTGTTTCCAACCACCCCGCTTACCATAACCAATATACCTATGTCATCAGCTCGACTTATAAAATAACGCAACGAATCCGACCAGGATTGTATTTTTCTCCGTTGACTCAGAGTGACACCCAACGACTCGCTGATTTGTTTGGAAGTTTCATCAATATCACATTTGATTGTTTTCGAACCAACAAAAGAAAAGGCATCTTCTCTCTCAAATATCGCATAGTCCCTATACCAATTTTGACGACGTTGGCATAAGAAAACTGTGTGAAGCAAATTCAAACTTGGACGATTGATGGGTGTGTTCCGAATTGTTCGAAAATCGGACATGGGAAACGAGTAATTTGGCGGCTCCGAAAAAAAGAAATAACCGAACGGTGCATGCGTGGTGTTCGAAAATTTTTCTAGTTGCTTTTCTGTTGGTTGAATATTACCAAGTTCCCATTCAATATATTTTGGAAATCGTTTTACTAATTCTTCAGCACTTACCTCTGCACGTTCTCGCGCCCATCGTAGCATTTTAGGATTTATTGGTACTCGAATCATACTTGCACCTTACAATAGAAATTTTGTCTACTCTGTCCTAGTAAATCCAGTTTCTAACAAAGGTCTTGTATTGATACACTGTTTTAGGATCACAAAAATTGGAATCTTCAATTGTTCTGTGTGAAAGTTCACACATTGCATAGTATATTACACGTCAAGTAATCAAAGCGAAAATTTTGTAGAGTCAGAAAGGGTTGAGGAAGTAGTTTCAAGGTCACAGGGTATGTTTAAGATAGATAAAATCCACGCTTTCGTCTGGCAGGACATGGGTATTGTTTAGTTCATCAAGAGAGTCTTTCGCACATATCATTCTGTTCATTTAACTCTTCTAGTCAATGTAACTGTCCGTCCATACAATACCCTCAAGCCATCTTCTCGCCGATTCTTCATCCACAGACATACTTGACAACTCACTCAAACTGGCCCGTTTCTGTCACTTTTGCCAAGTGTCTTCTGCACCATGCTATACCTCGGATTGATTGCAATGCAATTGAAAGTGTGCTTGAAGTCCCTGTCTAAACACCCTGAAGTTACTGGGCGATCTGCCGAATTTCCTCTTGAGAGCAAGTGCTTGGTTCTGCTAGTGATGTAGTCACGTAGCAATGACCCGAATGGGTTTGTTGATGAAGTAGGTTTCGCGATGTGAATCGAACCCCTGTCGGAACCTGATGCATCGGGTGATGAAGGACCGTATGAGGAACACACCGCCTTTTAAGATGGTCGAGAATTGATCCACTCTGAAGTCACCAGAAGTTGACGCTTCCGTGCTTGCATTGTGCCTTGCAGGCAAGTCCTGGGGAGGTGCCCATCGGAGAATTTGGACAATTTCTTGATAGAAAATTGTATATAGTACATAATAACTCCTTATTTTCATTGCAAAGATTCATGATGGAAGGCAGGCACAAATGGAAATTGCCCGCTTTCTTGCATTAGAGGTACAGACCATTGGAACTTACAGGTGCAGATATTCTGGTTCGCTGTCTTAAAGACGAAGGCGTGAAGTACATCTTCGGCTATCCGGGTGGTGCGGCCCTACACATCTACGATGCACTATACAAGCAGGACGATGTCCGACACATCCTTGTGCGACATGAGCAAGGTGCGGCTCACGCCGCTGACGGCTATGCACGAGTAACCGGAAAGCCGGGAGTAGTGCTGGTTACCTCCGGCCCGGGTGTGACCAATACAGTAACTGGCCTCGCCACTGCATATATGGATTCAATTCCCATGGTAGTTCTGTCCGGGCAAGTCCCCACACACTTGATTGGTGACGATGCGTTTCAAGAAGTTGACGCTCTGGGTGTGTCCCGTCCATGCGTCAAGCATAATTTTCTGGTGAAGGACGTGCGCGACTTGGCAACCACCATCAAGAAGGCGTTTTTTATCGCGAGTACTGGCCGCCCCGGTCCGGTAATGGTGGATGTACCGAAAGATGTTACCGCTCAAAAGACCGAATACATCTATCCCCGAAAAATTTCCATGCGTTCTTACAACCCGACGACCAAAGGGCACCCGGGTCAAATCAGAAAAGCAGCCGAGCTTTTGCTCAGCGCGACACGTCCAATCATCTATACCGGCGGCGGTGTTACGATTTCAGGTGCGTTCGAGGAATTGCGCAAGCTTGTGCGATTGTTGAAGTTTCCGTGCACCAATACCCTCATGGGTCTTGGCGACTATCCGCATGATGATCCTCTGTTTCTCGGAATGCTGGGTATGCATGGCACTTACGAAGCAAACATGGCCATGCACGACTGTGATGTCATGTTGGCAATCGGTGCCAGATTCGATGACCGAATCACCGGAGATCTGAAGAAATTTGCACCGCATGCAAGGATTGTTCATATCGATATTGACCCTTCATCCATTGGCAAGAATGTCAAAGTGGAAGTTCCGATCGTCGGTGACGCGAAGACAGTGATTACGGAGTTGATAACTGCGATTGAAAAATCGACAACAAAGTTGGATGAAAAGGCACTGGCTACCTGGTGGCGTCAGATTGACAAGTGGAGATCGATAGATAGCTTGTCTTATGATCGGGACAGCGACAAGATCAAGCCGCAGTTTGTCCTTGAAAAGTTGTTTGAAGTGACAAACGGCGAAGCGTATGTTACTTCGGATGTAGGACAGCACCAAATGTGGGCGGCCCAGTTCTACGGTTTCAAACAACCCCGTCGATGGGTGAACTCAGGTGGTTTGGGTACAATGGGTTTTGGGTTGCCGGCAGCGATGGGCGTTCGGCTTGCGTATCCGGATTCGGATGTGGTGTGCGTAACCGGCGAAGCCAGCATTATCATGTGCATTCAGGAACTTTCGACGTGCAAGCAATATGACTTGCCGATCAAAGTTGTCAACTTGAACAACCGCTATATGGGAATGGTGCGACAGTGGCAAGAGTTTTTCTATGATCGCCGTTATTCTCATTCATACATGGATGCGTTGCCAGATTTTGTGCAGCTCGCAAAAAGCTTCGGTCATGACGGTATTCTGGTGGAAAAGCCGGGAGATGTGGAAGACGCGCTCAAGGAGACCATGGCAAGGAAAGATGACCTTGTTTTCATGGATTTCATCACCGACCAAGAGGAAAATGTCTATCCCATGATCGCGGCGGGTGCCGGACACAATGAAATGCACCTTAGTCCGAAAAGTGACGGTAGTGCACCACAGGAACGAGAACTGGCGTAAGTGAAAAGGCACATAATTTCAATACTCCTTGAAAATGAACCAGGTGCGCTGTCAAGAGTCGCCGGGTTGTTTTCAGCGCGCGGCTACAACATTGAAACTCTTACAGTTGCACCAACTGAAGATGAAACACTCTCGAGAATGACCATTGTGACGATTGGGTCGGACCGGGTTTTTGAGCAAATCACCAAGCAATTGAACAAGCTTGTTGATGTTGTCAAGCTCATGGTGCTGACGGAAGGTTCGCATGTCGAACGAGAACTGATGCTAGTAAAGGTCAAGGCTGTCAACGAGTTGCGCGACGAAGTCAAGCGACTGTCGGAAATTTTCCGTGGCCGTATTGTCGATGTAACCGACTCGGTTTACACTATAGAACTTACAGGTACCAGCGAAAAACTTGATGCCTTTGTGGAGACACTCAGTTTGACTGATATTCTTGAAGTTGTTCGTTCGGGAGTTACCGGAATATCCAGAGGCGACTCAGCTTTGGCTGTTTCCAAAATTCAACCCAAGAAATCTTCGACTTAGACAAGGACTGAATATGAAAATTTATTATGACAAAGATGCCGACCCGTCAGTAGTTGCAAGCCGTCGCGTGGCAATTATCGGATTTGGCTCGCAAGGACATGCTCATGCTGGCAACTTGCAAGACAGTGGAATTGATGTTGTTGTCGGACTCCGGGAAGGCTCCTCTTCCAGAGAGAAGGCGGCCAAGGCCGGAATCGCAGTTGCCGATGTTAGCGAAGCAGTGGCAAGTGCGGATGTAATCATGATACTGGTTCCGGACGAGTTGCAATCCAGTCTCTATGAAGCTGAAATCAAGCCAAATCTAAAGCCGGGTGCTGCGATTGCATTTGCACACGGGTTCAATATTCATTTTGAATTCATCAAGCCTGCCAATGATATTGATACCTTCATGGTAGCACCCAAAGGGCCGGGTCATTTGGTTCGTTCCACCTATGTAAACGGTGGCGGTGTGCCGTGTCTCATTGCAATTCATCAGGATGCGACCGGAAATACCCGGAACATAGCACTGTCGTATGCTTCCGCAATTGGCGGCGGTCGGGCCGGGGTCATTGAAACTTCTTTCCGCGAAGAAACAGAAACAGATCTGTTTGGCGAACAAACCGTTCTTTGCGGTGGTGCAACCGCGTTGATTGAAGCCGCGTACGAGACCTTGGTCGAAGCTGGCTATGCACCTGAAATGGCCTACTTCGAGTGTTTGCACGAGCTAAAGCTCATTGTTGACCTGATTTACGAAGGTGGAATTCAGAACATGCGCTACTCAGTATCCAACACGGCTGAATTTGGCGACTTGACTCGTGGACCAAGGATTGTTAACGAACGGACTCGCGAAGAAATGCGCAAGATTCTCGCTGAAATTCAGTCCGGCAGCTTTGCGAAAGAGTGGATGGATGAAAACGCCACGGGTTGCGACAAGTTCAATCAATTGCGAACGGCTTCGGCCGGAAAGGGCATCGAGGAAGTCGGACAGTCGTTGCGGGCGATGATGCCATGGATTGCGGCGGGTCGTTTGGTGGACCGGGATATCAACTGACTATGCCAATCGCCAAAGAAGGTTATCCATTCATTGCGGTCAGTGTAGCTGTCGCGATCATTTTGAATATAGCTTTTGGTTGGGACTGGGCCTTGCCGGCCTGGTTGATTGCGCTTTTCATAATTCAGTTCTTTCGTGAACCCAAGCGTGAAATTCCTACCGAGACCGGAGCTGTTGTATCTCCTGCTGACGGAAAGGTTGTTGCAGTTTCAACAGGTCAGAATCCATATGGCGATGGCGATTCGACACGAATTGCGATTTTTCTGAATGTGTTTTCAGTACATTCAAACCGAATTCCAGTATCCGGCAGTGTATCGGGTCTCAAGTATATTCCTGGCAAATTTTTTAATGCCGCGGTGGATAAATCCGCGGAAGAAAATGAATGCAACGAACTCAGGATTCGTACTCAACGCGGTGATGAAGTAGTTTGTGTTCAGATTGCCGGCTTGATTGCTCGACGAATCTTGTGCTATGTCAAAGAGGGCGATGAAGTAAAGCGCGGGCAAAAGTACGGATTCATTCGCTTTGGTTCCCGGGTTGAAATTTTTCTGCCATCCCATTACAGGGTACTTTCCGGTATTGGTGATAAAGTAAAGGGCGGTTCGGATGTAATTGCAATTGAAGGCTAGCGATTTCAGTAAGGAGTGCATTCAGGTATAGGAAAGACTCCAACTATTGAAAAAGAGCAAATCAGATACTACACTAAAGATTAATCTTCCCCAATTTCGGTAATCGTTTGATTCCGAACATGTCGAATCATGTTAGAACCCGACAAATCTCCACAAACGACTAGAACCAGTCAAGCCAAGAGACGCGGGATCTATGTTCTTCCGAACTTGCTCACGACCGGGGCGCTGTTTTTTGGTTTTTTTGCAATTATTCAGGGTAGCCTGGGTAAGTTTGATATTGCAGCAGTTGCTGTTCTGATTGCGCTGATTCTGGACGGGTTGGACGGACGCGTTGCCAGACTCACCAATACAACCAGTGAATTCGGCAAGGAATTCGACAGTCTTTCGGATGTCATTTGCTTTGGACTTGCACCGGCATTGATTTTGTTTGACTGGGCTTTGCAAGGGGTTGGAAAGATCGGTTGGTTATGTGCTTTTGTGTATGTGGCAGCGACAGCACTTCGATTGGCGCGTTTCAATACCTACACGACGACTGAACCGGGTTATTTTCAAGGCTTGCCTTGTCCGCCAGCAGCGGCATTCATAGTTACCTGGATGTGGGTTGCGCATGATGCAGGATTCCGGGACAGTCAAATCGTGGTAAATGCATCTACAGTGTTTATCGCTGCGGTAGCCCTCTGCATGGTGAGTAGCCTGCCGTATCTGAGTTTCAAAAATTTGGACCTGAAGGGAAGAGTTCCGTTCATTGTCGCAATTGCGATGGTATTCGGTTTCGCATTCATTTCATTCGACCCGCCACGCGTATTGTTTCTGGTGTTTTCTATTTACGTACTATCCGGCCCTACCTTGTGGCTGATGCGAAAGATGAGAAGGAAAAAGAAACCGGATGCAGACAGTTCTGCGTCGAAGAATTAGTCAGCTCTGAAAAACCCTGTTTCAGGTAATTTTCAGGAATATGGGCGGTATCTTCAGAATGTCAGGGAAGACATTGGTATTCCGGCCCATACAGACAATCAACCACCGCCGGGAATCAACGCTAAATTCATAGTTCTTGTGCGTCTTTTCCTTGCTGATGCACTCTACCTCAAGTGTTTGTTCACTGTACACCTTGTTCTTTCTGGTTCGCTTCTGCTCCATCTCCGTTAACTGTTGAACAGAAAATTTTACGACGTTGTCAGTCTTGCATTTGACGTCCCGCATCCCCAGAAACAGTTTCGTGCGTTATTTCTTCACCCGCGCTTCATCAGACGAATATGCACATAGCGATTGGCCTCAAAAAAATTAAAACGTTGTACGATTCATTATTTTGTCTTTCAGGATTGACAAATTCAGGTCTCTGGTTCAGAGCGTTGGTTTTGACTTTCAAGAACTACGATGTTTTTACCTATCTACGGCGTATGAGCTTGCTTTGACACTGCTGTGGACTAGCGCCAAGTTTTACCCCACATGGCCTCAGCAATTTTTTTGGCATCGTCAGGCACGAGGTATATGCCGGCATCAATTTTCCAGTGATTGGTCAGGTAGAGGTCCACGGCTCCTGTAAGCCACTCGGATAGTGTTACACCTTCAATATCAGCGCATTCCTTGGCCGCCTGAAGCAACTTGTCGTCAATGTTCAGGGTTGTTTTTTTGGGTAGGTCTAGCTTGTTCATTTTTCCATGAAATTTCCGTATGGCAGGATGTTCCTGGCACTAACCATTTCCGCTAGTACTTGTAGATTACTGGAATTACGATTGTGAATTGAACAGGGTTGGTAGCAACACAAAGAAACTCGGACATACAAGCTTGCGGGGTACCCCATTTTGACGGACCTCGTTCAAGTGCTTCAAGCCGTGCCAATGCAGCAGAGTGATACGGCGAAGTTGATTGGAGTGCATATACGAGAATGTTCGTATCCACTGCAATCATGATGTCTCCTCCTCATCGTTTAGCGGTAAAAACCTTGCTACTTGCATATCGCCGCGGTTCAATAGGCATGGCTCTATATTCTGCTCGTATTCTTCCGCATTGAAGCGAGATCTGGATGCCCATCTTTCCAATTTTTCCGGTGCGATGTGATCATAGACATCGTGCAACCGATACAGAATCGCGATCTCCACTAGCCGAGTCAGACTAATTTCATCATCAATTGCGATCTTTTTCGCTTCTTTCAGGTCTCTGTCCGTAAGTGTTATTGTCTTTCTCATGATGTTGACAAATTTAATTGGAAAAATTTTTACTGGTTCAATACCTCCAGTCTACAACAATTTTTCGTGAGATGTTACGGATACATTGTTGCGCGACGAATTGTTGTGTAGATTTCAATGCTCACTTGATTAATGCGGCACTCGGTCAGTACGAACACTTCAATCACCGTACCAATCGCTTAACAACAGGATGCCCAGCGATTGCATTATCGGGCAATTAATGGCTACTTGAAGCTACAAATATGCTGGCTATCAAATTGTGTTAATGTGACTCTGCATGTGGAAGTAGAATATTACTTGAATCCTTTGTGTTGTTAGCTAACACGACACACTCATACCTGGTTCTAAACTCCTGATGAAAGTAAAACACCTGAAACTGGAAAATGTTCGAGTATTCGAGTTCGCGAGGTTTGATTTCCAACCTGACTTCAACCTGATCATTGGTGAGAACGGGGTTGGAAAGTCAAGCACGCTTGATGCACTAAGATTGTGCCTGTCATCAATTATTTCTCGTGTCGGCAAGGTGAGGTCTCGTGCGACGATTGATTTCTCAAATGAATCCCGAACTGAGGTAGTTCCCCAAGAAATTGAATGTCAAGTGCAACATGGAAGTGTGGATTACGTATTTTCGTACACGAAGCACCCGGAAAGGGAAGCGGTGCGAACATTCAAGGCACTAACTGGCGAATTTCAACATTTTGACAGACGATTGAAGCCAACGAACGTTGCCAATGTTCACGAAAGGGATATACCCGGTCAAACCGACTTTTCTCCACTTGCAATTCATTTTTCAACTCAAGGAGCAAGTCTATACGGGAAAAGAATTGCAAAGAAAGTTTCAAATGATGGAACTGGACTTGCATTTTCAGGAGCATTGTCTGACCGAGGGATGAATCTTGGCGAGCTTGGGCAGTGGTTGCAAATGAAGGCTGAGTCAGACTTGATGTCTATCCAGTCCAAAGCGATCTCAGAAATGGTTGAAAATACGCTGGCCCGGTTCCTCCCCAACTACAAAAATCTTGTTGTTGGTGGCAAGAATCAAAAGGAACTGTTCATTCAAAATGGCAGGAGCACTAATTCAGTCCGCAATCTTCCAGCAGACGAGCGAAGAATTTTTTCAATCGTATTCGACATCGCTAGACGACTTTTTCTGGCCAATCCGGGACTTGCCACTCCTGCTGTCGATGCCGGGGCAGTAGTGTTGCTGGATGAGATTGAACTTCACTTGCACCCCAGATATCAGCGAAAAATTGTACATGATATTATGGAAGCTTTTCCAAAGTGTCAGTTTATTGCAACGACTAATTCTCCGCAAGTGATTGGCGAAGTCAAGCCCGAGAATATTCATAGTATTGAAGAAAACGAAGTATATTCTCTTCCTTATTCTTATGGCGTTGATTCAAGTCGCATACTTGAGGAAATAATGGACACGCCTTCACGCACGGAAGAGGCAAGCAATCTACTGGACCGAATCAGTGAAGAATTAAACGATAGCAGATTCGATCGGGTTAGTGAATCGCTTCAGTCCTTGATCGAAATACTTGGCGAAAACGACCCGGAAGTAACACGAATTCAAACTTATCTTGATTTGGTGGAGGGGGAACATGTGAGAACTCATTGACAAAGTAAAACTGCGCGATGCACTAGGATTCGAGCAAAGCGGACTTTGTTGCGATTACATGGGGCGTTTGCCCGACCATCAATGAAATGAAATTCTGAACCGCAATTGCTATCGTACTGAAAATTTCACAAGAATCTGACCGAGCGGTTCCGGGAGTTTGTTGCGGAACTGCATCACTGAAGTCAAAAATTCTTGACATTTAAAAACAAGTTCCTATATACTTGGACGATTATGAACAGACATCAAAGGCAATCAGTTCAGCCCCTCTCCGGCCTCTTGTTAGGCTTGGCCCTTCTGCTGCGCCAGTAGGCGCACAATACTCTTACCCCAAAATTTAATTCTTTAACACTTACGCAACACGCTGAAAGCTGTGTTGTACCTGAACAACCTGAACCCTGATTGGAACAGACCATGTCGAACAGATTGATAATTTTTGATACAACTTTGCGCGATGGAGAGCAAAGTCCGGGCGCATCCATGACTGCCGAAGAGAAGATGGCCATTGCCCGCTTGCTCGAGAGAATGCGCGTCGATGTTATTGAGGCAGGTTTTCCGGCTGCTAGCCAGGGAGACTTTGAGGCCGTGAGGGAAATTGCGACAGAAATTTCCGATAGTACGATTTGCGCACTCGCAAGAGCTGTCGAAGGCGATCTTGACCGTTCGGCCGCCGCAATCAAACCTGCGAACTCCGGACGCATTCATACCTTTATTGCAACCTCTCCAATACATATGCAAAACAAGCTTCGAATGGAACCTGAGCAAGTGCTTGAGCGTGCAGTATGGGCGGTCAAAACAGCACGTAATTCCACAGATGATGTAGAGTTTTCCCCGGAAGATGCCGGGCGGTCGGAAATTGATTTTCTTTGCAGAATTCTGGAAGCAGTGATTGATGCCGGTGCCCGCACTGTCAATATTCCGGATACAGTTGGCTATAACATGCCCAACCAGTTTGGCGAGTTGATTGAAACCTTGATGACTCGGATACCAAATTCCGACAAGGCGATTTTCTCTGCTCATTGCCATAATGACCTGGGTGTTGCTGTTGCCAATTCTCTCGCCGCAGTGCAGAAAGGTGCTCGGCAGGTGGAGTGCACGATCAATGGTTTGGGGGAACGTGCCGGCAATGCTTCTCTCGAGGAGATTGTTATGGCGGTACGCACGCGGCAAGATATTTTTTCTTGTGATACGCGTATTGACACCACTCAAATCGTACCGGCCAGTCGGATGGTTTCAAGTATTACCGGATTCCCCGTGCAACCGAACAAGGCTATCGTGGGAGCCAACGCATTTGCGCATGAGTCCGGCATTCATCAGGACGGCGTAATCAAAAAGCGTGAAACCTACGAGATTATGCGCGCTGAAGATGTTGGTTGGGCTGCCAATCGGATGGTTTTGGGCAAGCATTCCGGCAAGAATGCGGTCAAGCAACGCATGAATGAATTGGGCATTGAACTGGAATCCGATGATGAGTTGCACAGAGTATTCGAAGAGTTCAAAATTCTGGCAGACAAGAAGCACGAGATATTCGATGACGACCTTGTTGAGTTGGTTACCGAAACCGGTCTTCAAAAAGATGCAGAAAAAATCCAGTTGGAAAGCATGGAAGTGTGTTCCAAGACGAATGTCAATCCAACTGCCAAAGTCAGTTTGAATGTTGACGGCGACATTTGCGATGCCACCTGTCAGGGCAATGGTCCTATTGATGCTTCATTCAAGGCGGTTGAAAAAATTGTGGGCAACGGTTTTAGCCTGGAACTGTATTCTGTCAACGCAATCACCAGTGGTACGGATGCACAAGGAGAAGTAACAGTGAGGTTGAAGCAGAATGGTCGTATCGTTAACGGACATGGGTCCGATACGGATATCGTCATTGCTTCTGTCAAGGCATATATTAATGCGATCAACCGGTTTGATTCTACCGATTCCCGACGACATCCACAGAAGCATTCATCCATGATATGACCCGAAAAGCATCTCAGTACGACTACCTTCGGGCAATTGGCATTGATGTATGGAGAGTGCGCACAGCCAAAGCACCGGCAATTGAAGTTGCAGAAGTTCAACCTGACGCGGTCGTTGCCCAAGCCGAGGTGGAAACACCCGTCAAGAGCAGTACTCAGGAGGTTGATGTGACTGCATTTGCCGATATGAAGTGGTCGGAGCTTAAGGAAACCGCGTTGAATTGCAAAAATTGTGTGCTTTCCCAGCGGCGCAACAAAGTGGTCTTTGGGGCCGGCTCGGAAACCGCGGATTTGATGTTTATCGGTGAAGGTCCGGGTGCCGAAGAAGATGCGCGAGGGCTTCCGTTCGTCGGTCGTGCAGGACAGTTGCTTACGTCAATGATTGAAGCATTGGGCTTCAAGCGCGATGAAGTCTATATCGCAAATGTTGTGAAGTGCCGGCCGCCCAACAATCGGGATCCGTCACCCGGTGAAGCGGCCAGTTGCAGTCCCTACCTGCATCGTCAGATCGAATTGATTTCTCCGAAGGTTATTGTCGCACTGGGTCGAGTCAGTGCTCAGTTGTTGCTGAAAACGGATACTCCAATCGGGTACTTGAGAGGAAAGGAGTACAAATACTCAGATACAGAAATCAATTTGGTGGTTACTTATCACCCGGCGTATCTGGTCCGTCGATTGACGGAGAAGAAAAAAGCTTGGGATGACTTGTGGAGAGTGAAGCAAATGTTGCAATAACGCAACACTCGAGGTTTGAATTACTGCTTCACTTGAACTTTTTGACCAGGCAAAATGAGGTAGTCAGACACGCCGAATTTATTCAGCATGCGCAATTTGGGAATTTCAACATTGTATTTTGCAGCAATTTTCCACAAGGTATCGCCTTCCTGCACCAAGTGAAATTTGGAAAGCAACTCGTTCTTCAACTTGGGTGAGCGAGTGGCGAGCTGATATTTCAATCGGGCTGGTCTGGGTATGATCAACCGCGACCCTGCGACAATCAAATCAGCAGACTGCAGGTTATTGTGCTTTGCGATTACATGAACAGGTACGCCATACAGTGTTGCAATCTGGCTCAGTATTTCACCTTTCTTGACCAGATGGCTCACCCAGACAAGTCGTTCTTTTGGTTCATACGCGTACACCACATATTTGGCTTGATGGTACTTGTGAGACGGAACAGCAACCCGGTGCGGACCTTCAGGGGGCGTCATTGCAACCCGTAAACCAGGATTCAATGCGGACATTTCATCCATACTGACACCAATCTTGCTTGACAGAAAGTGAAGATCAACTGGAAACGGGTAGTTCACCACCGAAAAGTAATCCATGTTGTGGATCGGATGCAATGTAATGCCGTACTTCTCAGGGTGTTCGACCAGATTTTTCACTGCAATGAGCTTTGGGACATATCGTCTGGTTTCTTTCTTCAAACGAAACCTTTTGAAATGTGGCCCAACTCGTGCCAGTTCTTTTCGTATACGGTTTTCTCCGCCATTGTAGGCGGCAACCGCGTGAATCCAGTTTCCATCGAACAGTTCATGCAAGTACTCAAGATAATCAAGCGCGGCGCGGGTTGATTCAACCACATCGCGACGGCCGTCAAAATAGAACGTACGATGCAATCCGTACTTTCGTCCTGTCGACGGGATGAACTGCCAAATTCCCAAGGCATGGGAACGAGAATAGGCATGCGGGTTGAAGGCGCTTTCGATGACCGGTAGCAAAGCGAGTTCCGATGGCATGCCGCGTTGTCGAATCTGATCGTAAATGTACGGAAGATACATCTGTGCCCGCTCGAAAACCGCCTGCAAATGCTTTGGATTTGAAACATACCACTGTTCGTAATGAACGACATACTCATCGTGGTAGTGGGGAAAAGCAAAGTTTTGGCGCATCTCCTCCCAAATGCTCTTGGGTAAATACTCTTCAATGGAGATGGGTTCAGCACGGTTTTCCGGGTAAAAGTCCGGAGCGTTGTACCTTCTGATATCCGGATAATCAATTCCAAAATCGTACTCTCTGGTGAAATCCGGTGTGTCAGCTTGTGCGGCTGAAATCAATTGAAACCCTTTCAGCGCGTTGAGGTTCCAGTGTTTCGCCTCGGGAAAACCCGGATTCAACACCAATGACAACAGTAAAATAGAGGTGCTCGCGGCAATGCCGACAGCACCGAACCGATAATTGCCAAACGGTTTTTCTACCATGAATCTTGAATATATAAGCGGTACTGCTTGCAGGTCAATATCAATGCACAAAAAATTTCCGGTAGCTAGCATCACAAGATGCCGGGCACTCAGTAAATCTGGCCATGCGGTACAAGGTTAAAATTTGGTCAAGTAAAAACCTTAATGATACCAAAAAATCCACATCAAGTTCATACAATTTCTGCATGGTTCAACTTGCCGCTTGGCAAAACAGTCGTCGAAATTGAAGCTGAATGCATCAATCGGCTGTTGCCCCAGAAATTTTACCGGACGGCCATACAGTTGGGCGGCCTGACCGATGCACTGATTATAAACAAATTGATCTACAAGGTTAAGTCCAATGGATTGCAGGGTGTTCAGTTGGCTGAATGTGATGTTGTCGCAAATGCTGAATTTCTTCCGTTCTCTTCTCATACGATTGATTTGCTGGTGTTGCCACATGTCCTTGAGTTCAGTCAATCGCCGCATGAAGTGTTGCGCGAGGTCGCTGAATGCGTTGTGCCAGAGGGAATTGTGGTTATATCAGGATTCAATCCGTACAGCTTGTTCGGCATAATGAAGCTGACCGGCGGGCAGGTTCGCACCTATATGGACCGTGGGAAGTTTTACTCAATGAATCGAATTCGCGACTGGCTGGCACTGCTAGAGTTTGATGTATTGGCCGGCGAGATCCTGTTTTACCGACCGCCGTTGTCCCAGGTTCGGCAACTGGACAAATTCAAGGTGATGGAATCATTTGGCGAGCGATGGTGGCCTTATTTTGGATCAATTTACGTACTAGTGGCGCAAAAGAAGGAACGCGGGATGCGATTGAATTTGAAACTCAGTCCGACCACACGGCTCAGGCGAAAAATACTCGGACCGGTTGCGGAAAATTCCACTGCCAGTCAGGATTAGCGATATTTGCCAATAACCTTGCGGTTGGCGGGTATGGAAGCAAGGCTCTAACCCCTTTCTCCCAACAATTTCTGTTGCGTTTACCGAGAAGTACTGAAAGTCAAACAGGAAGAACACGATGCTCTCTGCACCTCCATGTCTGTCGTTATCATGCGCTCAACAGAATCTGTCGATGGTGGTGTCTGATGTTGCGGCCGTTACAAAGCCGGTGTGTGCACAGGCATGGATGAGCTTGTGATATGTATTAAAATTTCTCTTGCCCAATTTTCCATTTTGAAAACCACAATTTGACAATGAAGAAGCAATCGAACCGTCGTGCGAAGACGAATCGAATTCCCGATGTGGTGATTTACACCGATGGTGCCTGTTCCGGCAACCCCGGGCCGGGCGGCTGGGGTGCCATACTGAGATTTGGCGAACACACCAAGGAATTGTCGGGCGGTGAGCAGGAGACCACCAACAATCGTATGGAATTGGCGGCTGCAATTCAGGCACTGGCGGTCCTGCGGCGGCGATGCGCGATTGATCTGTTCACCGATTCAACGTATGTGAAAAACGGGATCACTCAATGGCTTCCGCGCTGGAAGAAAAACAATTGGACTCGCGGGAAGAATCAACCGGTACGCAATGCAGACCTGTGGAAACGGTTGGACCAACTGAACTCAATGCACGATATCCACTGGAAATGGGTTGCCAGTCACAGCGGGAACGAAGGAAACGAACGCGCCGATGAACTGGCGCGTAGCGCAATTCCGCAAGAAAGTGGCACCTCAAATCGAGGCAAGAGAAATGCGTAGAGTTGTGCTGGATACCGAAACAACCGGACTGGATGTTGAATCGGGGAATCGCATCATTGAAGTTGCGTGTATTGAGTTGGACCACCGCATGCGGACTGGCAACACCTTTCATCACTATTTGAACCCCGAGCGGGAAATCGAGGAAAAAGCTCTTGAAGTGCACGGTATCACTACCGAGTTCCTCCAGGACAAGCTTAAATTTTCAGAAATTGCCGACGAATTGTTCAAATTTCTGGAAAGCGCTGAATTGGTGATTCACAACGCCGAATTCGATCTCAAGTTCTTGAATTACGAATTTCAGTTAACCGGGAAGGGCTTTGCAGCATTGGAAGACGTGTGTACGGTGATGGATACTCTGTTATATTCTCGCAAAATTCGACCTGGTGGTTCGCACTCACTTGATGCTCTTGCCAATCGTTACGAAGTTGACGTGTCCAAGCGAAAAAAGAGGGAAGGCGGGCATGGTGCGATGTTGGATGCAGAATTGCTTGTGGATGTGTATGCCGCCATGTTCAGCGGGCAATCATCTTTTGATTTTGATGCAGAAGAGAAAGGTAAAAATGGCGATGGAGTGACTGCACCCGCTCTATGGAACGGTGGGGACGTGGTAGTACTTGCGGCCACCGAAGAAGAACGTCAAGAGAATGAAAAGTATCTTGATTATCTGGACCGTGTATCTCCCAGTGGCAGTATCTGGCGCCAAAACGAGGCTAGCCAGAAACCAGACTCGAATCAGTAAACCTGAAACAGGTAAATCAGCAACAGTCCAAACAATACAAGCACTGTAGCAACCATCGCATCCACAGTCCAGGTTCCTGACAGACTTGAATACTCGCCAATACTTTCGTCAATTGCTCTGAATATCGCTTTGATCGAACCAATCAGACTTCTATATACAGCGTGCAGGCCTGCCGAGACCTTTGTGCAAGTCCAGCGATAGACAACTGGAAAACCCTTTCGATATACCCACTCGGCATCGATATTTGTGCCGCGAAGTTCCGGCGGATAAATTCCTGACAGCTTCAACCAAACGAAAGCAAGTGCCGAGAACAACAGTAGCTGAATCTGTGCAAGTACATGAGAGGCGTGAAATGGTTCATAGTGCATTTCAAATGGTAAAAGCGCGTACAAATACTGAGGAAAGCTGCCGATACCGATACACAGAAATGCGGCAATGCCCATTGCAATCAACATACTAGTCGGTGCTTCTTTTACGCGAATGCCGGAGTCGTGAGCAAAGAATGCAAAAAACGGGATTTTGATGCCTGCATGATGGAAAACTCCTGCGGAAGCAAACAACAGTGCGGTCCATATCAGAAAACGTCCTTCTTCCAATGCGGCGGCCGTGATGATTGATTTGCTGATGAAGCCACTAAACAACGGGAAAGCAGAAATTGAAGCCGCTCCTACAATACAAAAACCGGTGGTGTACGGCATGGACTTGTACAACCCACCGAGGTCAGAGCCGTTCATTTTTCCGGTACGATAAAGCACCGCACCCATGGTCATCATCAGCAATCCCTTGAATATGACATCATTAAACGCGTGTGCCACCGCGCCGTTGATTGCCAGCGCGGTGCCGATGCCAATTCCACACACCATGAAACCGACCTGATTGATCATGCTGTAAGCGAGGACCCGGCGCAAGTCGTTTTCGATCACCGCGAAGAAAATCGGGAAGCAAGTCATTACAGCACCGATGTAGATCAGCGATTCGGTTCCCGGAAATCCGCGCGCCAGGCAGTAAACCGCCACTTTGGTTGTAAAGGCACTGAGGAAAACCGTTCCGGCCGGTGTCGCTTCGGGGTAGGTGTCCGTAAGCCAGTTGTGCAGTAACGGAAAGGCACATTTGATGCCGAATGCCAGAAATATCAGGAATGATGCTGTACCGGTCAGTCCGATATAAGTGAATTCAATGGTTCCTGTTTCCAGAAAATACAATACTGCACCGCCGAGCAACAACAGTCCCGAAACAATCTGAATCATCAAATAACGAATCACTGCCCGAGATGCTGTAGGGGTGCGCCTTGCCCAAATTAGGTATGCGGATGAGAACGCCATGATTTCCCAGAACAGGAACAACGTTACCAAGTCGCCGCTGAATACCGACCCAACCGCACTGCCTGCATAAACCAGTGATGAAGCACTATGTTTGGCATCATCTACGTACCATGCGAAAATTGCGCCTAGCAATGCGGCAATGTGAAAGACATAGGCAAATAGCATGGTCAACTTGTCGGCCCGATGCACAATCAGCTCCAGTCCAACGATTGAAACTGTTATCGTCGAATCGGATATACCGCTGAACAGCAAAAGGAATGCGCTCACCACCGGTACTGCAACACACCAGATGG
Source organism: Arenicellales bacterium (assembly GCA_965200765.1). Taxonomy (GTDB): domain Bacteria; phylum Pseudomonadota; class Gammaproteobacteria; order Arenicellales; family JAJDZL01. The sequence goes on along the minus strand of OZ241380.1, from coordinate 2,209,689 downwards.
AGCGCATCGGCTTGGGTAGCAGCATCGCAATGGCTGCCCCGACAAAGAAGACGATGAATAACGGCATTTCAATCGCGGTCATAGTAATTCTCGCTTCTCATCAGATAGACCCTCATCACCTTGGCGAACAGCACCAGAACAACACAGGCGACAAAGCCGAAAATGCAGTAGAAGAACAGTATCCACTCCCAAGGCTGGTTGTGGTCGCGATAGATGATAAAATCCAGAATCAGCGACAAAATACAAACCGCGTAAAAAATCTTCAGGATTCTTCGTAAATTGAATCCGCCGAATGCTTTGAATTTTTCTGAATTTTTACTCATGGCAACAACTCGAGGGTGGAAGCGCCGACCAATTTTGTCATCAGGTCAAACGCAAAGTTCGGGAAAAAGAACAGGAATATGCAACCGAAGGCACTGACAACCAGTGCAATGAGAATTGGCAAAGGTGCTTCGGTTATTTCTGCAGATTCATTTTGGAGCGGATAAAACGCCCGAATTGCAATTGGCAGAAAATAAGCGGCACTAAGGATTGACCCGAACAGGACTGTAGCAAGCAGAATCATGTCCTGGGCATTCGCGGTGGCAACCAGCAAGGCCCACTTGCTCCACATTGCTCCGGTCGGCGGTGCCCCGATAATGGCGACACAACCGATAAAGAAAGTTGTCATGGTGATCGGCATTTTTCGACCAATGCCTGTCATTTGACTGATTTCCGTCTTGTGCGTTGCTACCAGAATCGCACCAGCACCAAAGAACAAGGTGATTTTTCCAAACGCATGCATCAGCATGTGCATGCCGCCGCCAATGATTCCCCACGCGTTTGCCGTCAGCGTACCCAAAACGATATAGGACAACTGGCTCACTGTGGAATAGGCAAGTCGCGCCTTCAGATTGTCCTTTCTCATGGCGATGAGGGCGGTTGCAATAATCGTGTAGGCAGCAACATAGGCCAGAATCTGATGAACTGGAAGCTGTGCTACCAAATCTATGCCGAACAAATAAATGACAATTTTCAGAATTGAAAATACACCGGCCTTGACAACCGCGACTGCATGAAGCAACGCGCTGACCGGAGTCGGTGCGACCATTGCAGTTGGTAGCCAGCGATGAAACGGCATCAGGGCAGCTTTGCCGATTCCGAATACGTAGAGAACCAGCAAGATACTTGTAACAGTCGGATCCGGATTGTCTCCGAAGATCCCGTCAACTGCAAAATCAAGTGATTTGGTAATTGACCAGGTCCAAATCAAAGCCAGCAGTAAAAAACTGACCGATGTGCCGAGTAGCATAAACAAGTAGATTCGGGCCCCTTTCCTGGCTTTTTCATCGCCTGCATGTGAAACCAGCGGAAAGGTGGACAAAGTGAGTGCTTCATAGAACAGAAACAGGGTAAAACCATTTGCCGCCAGTGCGACGCCAAGTGCGCTGGAGATTGCGACCGCAAAAAATACATAGAACCGTGTCTGGTTTTGCTCATGATGGCCCCGCATATAGCCGATCGAGTAAATTGATGTCACAATCCACAGAAAACTCGCCATCAATGCGAACAGCATCCCCAAAGGCTCTGCCTCCAGTTCAATTGATATGCCGGAAACAGATTCAACCGGTACTGGAATTGCCTCGTCGCCACTCGGGTTTTCAATTTGGGTTTGTTCATACCCCGGAATCACATCCAACACCACCAGGTTTGGTGTCTCGCCATCTTGCACTGCCGGATATAGACTGATCACCAGCAGGAAAGTAATGACTGCGGTGACAATCGTGGCAGTTTCCCGAATATTCGGAGATTTATCCAGCAACCGAATGACAACCGCGCCGAGCAGTGGCACGACAATGCAGAACAACATTGCAAGTTGTGCAGAACTCATGGCATCAACCCCAGAACAGCTTTTGCTGCCAGAATGGCCTGGGAACCGGTAAAGGTTGCATTCACCCCGAAATACAGATTGGCAATAATCAGTGCCCAGGCAGGCAGCAACATTGATAACGGTGCTTCATTACGTTCGGCAATTAACGGATTTTCTCTTTTGAAATAGGTGATTTCTACAATTTTCCAGACGTAGGCCGCAGTAATCAGCGACCCGATCAATACAATTGCTGCCAGCCACCACATACCGATATCAAGTGCCGCATTGACCAAGTACCATTTGCTGATGAAGCCGGTCGTAAATGGCACTCCGATCAAACTCAATCCGCCAATGAGAATTGCCGAGGCAGTCCACGGCATGGTTCGACCGATATTGGCAAGAGATTCGATTGACAATTTACCGGTTTTGAACACCAATCCGCCAATCGCCATGAACAGTGCGGTCTTCATCAGGGCATGGTTGAACAGGTGCAAAAACGAGGCGGCCACGCCTGACACGGTTGCCAGGCCGATTCCAATCGCCATATAACCAATCTGGGCGACACTGGAATATGCGAACATGCGCTTCACATTGGATTGAAAGTAAGCCATCACTGAAGCAACAATCGCGCCTAGTACCCCAATACTCAGGAATATTGAGTGTACTGCCGGGATTTCCGTATAGTAGGTGGCCGGAAAAATGGAGAACATCATGCGGACAAGAACATACAGTGCGGCCTTGGTTGCAGTTCCGGCCAGAAATGCGGTGACAGCACTGGGGGCGTAAGTGTAGGCATTCGGCAACCAGAAATGCAAAGGGAAAATCGCGATTTTTATGGCCAGTCCGACAACAATAAAACCGAATGCTGCGATTGCCGACCGTCGTCCGGTAACTTCTGGCAGACGTTCGGCCAAATCGGCCATGTTCAGGGTTCCTGTCAGTGCATACAGAAGACCGATTCCAATCAGGAAAAAGGTCGCTGCCATCGTACCCATGAACAGATATCTCAATGCTGATGGCAGGCTTCTTCGGCGCCGCCCCATACTAATCAGAATGTAGGAAGACAGCGATGATATTTCCAGAAAAACAAATACATTGAAAACATCACCCGAGATGGTGATGCCACACAGTCCGGTGAAGCAGAGCATCATGGCAGTGTATAGCCAGGTACGTTGCCCGGGCGGCAGTTCCGCCTCAACACTGCGCTTTGCATATAAAACGCTGATGAGATAAATGATGCTGATGATCAGCAGAACGAAGGCGTTGGCATTATCAATTCGATATTCAATCCCCCAAGGTGCGGCCCAACCGCCAAGGGCGTAGATAATGACTCCACTATCCAGCACTTGCGACAAAATGGCAATTGATATGGCGCAACAAGCCGCTCCGGCAACAGTCGCAAGCACCCACGACAGCTGATTGATTCTGAAAACTGCACTCAGCGGCGCGGCGACTAGCGGAACGATAATCTGCAGTGCACTAAGGTGTGTCGAAAGCATTAATTGTCGTCGCGTACTTTTTGAATTTCGTAGTCATCCACCGTTCCGAACCAGGAACGAATGCGAACAATAAGCGCCAGTCCGAGGGCGGTGGTTGCGACACCGACAACAATTGCAGTCAGAATCAGCACATGAGGCAAGGGGTTGGAGTAGATTGCCGGTTCATCGAGCAGAATTGGCGCCGTGCCGCTACTGACCTTGCCGATGCTGATGTACAGAATAAATACCGAAGCCTGAAAGAAGTTCAGACCGATGATCTTCTTCACCAGATTGTTGGTCGCAATCAGGATGTACATGCCAGTCATCATCAACGCGACAATCATTGCGTAATTCAGTACGCTGATACTGGCAATCGTCAGCGGCGCGCCCATTAGTCTTCCGGTGTCAATTCAGGATGTGTGTAGTTGGCGAACAGTAAAAACAGGCTGATCATGACTGACGCGACAGTCAACCCGACTCCGAGTTCAATAAGCCAGATGCCCCAGTGTTGGCCTGTAATCGGGTCTTCATGCAACACACTGTAGTTGAGAAACTCTCCACCCATCAGCATGCCGGCAATGCCGACTCCGGTGTACAAAAGTACTCCGGCCGCCGCCATGGTGTAAATCACTTTTGGAGGTGCTACTTGAAGTGCTGCTTCCTTGCCGAAAATAATTCCGTACAAAATGAATCCGGCACCGAAGATCACCCCGGCCTGAAAACCACCTCCCGGTCCGTATTCCCCATGGAATTGCACATAGAGGGCAAATACCAGCACAAAGGGAATCAGCAGTTTGGCCAGTACTTGAAGAACAAGATGATGTTGCATGATTAGTTTCCTTCTCCGGCTTGCCGGCGGAATTTACCCAGCAGGGAAATCACGCCAACACCAGCCGTGAAGATGACGACAACTTCACCCAGCGTGTCGTATCCGCGATAACTTGCCAGCACGGAGGTAACAACATTCGGAATACCGGTCTCCAGCGGGGAGACTTCCAGATAACGCGGCACGACATGCAAGTTGGAAGGATTGAAGGGGTCGGTAAACAACGGCAGGTCAGAGAGTCCGTAGGCAAGCACCGCGCCGACTCCCAAAGCAACGCAAAGTGCAAGGATTGGTCGACTCCTTTCCGTAATTTCCATTCTGGCACCGGTCAGGGACAATGCGCTGAGCATCAGAATTGTTGAAATTGACGTGCCAACTGCCGCTTCTGTAAAGGCGACATCGACTGCGTCCAGGATGACGAACACCGTTGCTGTAAGCAAGCTGAAGATGCTGTACAGCATGACTGCCGCGAACAACGACCGGATAAGTGCAACACCAATCGCAGTTATCAGCATGAATCCGAGAATATAGAGGTTGAGAATGAGTTCTATGACTTGTTCTCCTTTTCTTGCAATTCAACTGAAACACGCCCATGCCTCGCCGCCTTGGCCAGCGCATGTGCGGAGGTGGGGCTGGTGAAGTACAGCAGCAAAGCGATCAAAATTAATTTTATTTCCGGTTCGGTAAAACCTGCTTCCAGAAACAGGCCAAGGAAAATAAGTCCAAGCCCGCCGGTGTCCATCAATCCGGCCGCATGCACCCTTGTATAGAATTCCGGAAAGCGAATCGCACCAATGGCTCCAATCAAAAGCATACAACCGCCAACAAACATGAAGACTTCTTCAAAATAAGTCACGAGCGTTTCGATCATCTCAACTCGTCCTCCGGTTGGTCGCTCACAGAACCCAAATCTCCGTACTCGAAATATTTCAAAACGGCAATGACCACGATAAAGTTGCACAGTGCGTACACCAGTGCGATATCCAGAAAATCCGGGCGCTCGGTGTAAAACCCATAAACCGCAATAATTACCACGGTCTTTGTGCCGAAGCTGTTGATGGCCAGAAGCCGGTCGTAAATGGTCGGACCCTTGAAGGCGCGAATCAGCATCAGCAGCATGGCCGCCATCAAGGCAAACATGACTAGCAAAAGTGTCACTTCGCCGCCTTTTTGTATTTTCGCGACCGGATCGCCCGAATCCGTCGGGCCATCTCGCCCGACAGCAGATCATCAGCGGTCGCATCGCTGAGTGCATGAACCTGGATGCGCTCGTCCGAGACATCGGTTGTCAGAGTGCCCGGAGTCAGGGTAATCGAATTGGCATATATCACTCGTTCCATATCGTTCATTTCCTTGGTTGAAATTTCAATCAGCTTGGGATTCAGATCAGGTTTGGGGGACAAAATCATACGCGCGACAATGAAATTGGACTGCAGAATCTTCCACAGCAACCAAGCGTGAAACGACAGGAACCCCATTGAAAAATGCAAGATGGGTTGCCCTTCGTGGTCGATAATGTCCATTCGGTTAACGATCAACTTTACGCCCAGAACTGACAGTACACCCAGAGATAACAGGAACACTGAATAGTACCCGGACAGCAACAGCCAGAACAATATCAAAAAAATTATTGGTCCAATTCTGAATTTCATAGTGATTTTCGTGTCATTTGCCTGGAAGTTGCACAAGCGACTCCTGCCACACAGATTTCAAGTGATTCGTTCAACTCTATAAACTGAACCGAGTTGTTAAATATATACTAAGCTCACTGAGTGACAGACAAAATTTCCAAGCCAGTGAGTGATACATATATTTCCATGAAAGGGGGTGGGTACTACTCCCAGAACACTCAAGGTGCCAAGCATGTTATCGACAAGGCGGGCGCTCATGTTCTGGAACACTGTGCTGAAATGATCGTTGAAAACAATCGTCGACCATTTACGATTGTGGATTATGGTGCGGCCGACGGCGGTACTTCTTTGGACCTTGTTACGAAAATCATTGCAGAAGTGCGGAGCAGGTCAGCGCAACGCGAAATTTCAGTGGTGTACACAGACTTGCCGCGCAATGATTTTTCGGCGCTGTTCAAAATGCTGGACGGGCAGGTACCTGAACTGCAAAGCTACCTTGAAAAATTTGACGATGTGTATGTCAGTAGCACTGGTACTTCATTCTATTCTCAGGTGTTGCCAAGCGAATCTGTGGATTTGGGATTTTCAGCAACGGCCATGCATTGGCTGAGCGGTGTGCCGGTCAACATTACTGATCATGTGCATTCCGTAGGTGCGAGCGGCGCAGAATGGGAAGCATTCAGTCAATATGCACAAAATGACTGGGAAACAATATTGGTGAACCGCGCCAAGGAACTGGTCTCCGGCGGGTTGCTGGTGATGGCGAATTTTTGTATTGATGAAGAAGGTCGATATCTTGGCAACACGCGTGGTCGCAACATGTTCGATACTTTTTACAAGTTGTGGCGGGAACTGGTTGAAACGGGGATTATTACCGAACAGGAGTGCATGAATACCACGTTTCCACAGTTTTATAAAACCCTGGAAGAATTTCAGCAACCGTTTGAGGATCCGAACAGTACAGTGCGGTGCGCCGGTTTGCAACTCGAAACCATCTATACCGGAATTACCGATTGCCCATATCGTGCAGAATTTGAACGAAGTGGCAATTCCGTGGAGTTCGCCAACTCGTATGTTCCGACCCTGCGCTCCTGGAGCGAGGGAGTTTTTATGGGTGGACTGGATGCTTCAAGACCGCTGGAGCAACGCAATCGAATCGTGGAAGAATTCTACGAAAATTACAATTCACTGGTGCGCAAGGAACCGGACCAGCATGCAATGGATTATGTGCATGTGTACATGGTTGTTCGAAAGCATTAGTCCCATTCGGTTCGATTCAGGGTGGCAAGGGGTCAATTGGCAACTTCTTTGGAATCCCGGTGAGTTGCTCCAGCAAATGACCGGCTGAGAGCAAAGTATCTTCTCTTCGCGGTGAGGCCACCAGCTGAAGTCCTACTGGCAAGCCGTTTTTTGTGAAGCCGGCGGGTATTGCCAATACGGGGCAAGCGGTCAATGTGATTGAGAAAGTAATGGCGATCCACTCATAGTAGGTTTCAAATCGGACATCGCCGACGGACTCCACATAGCGCAATTCAGCATCGTAGGGCGGCACGATGGCGCAAGGACAGGCGAGCAGATCGTACTTCTCGAAGAATTTTGCTACGGAGTGAAAGATTTTTGCTTGCGTCGCTTCTGCCCTGCCAATGTCAGCCGCAGTCAGATGCAGTCCCTTTTCTATATTCCAGACAATATCCGGCTTGAGCAATGCGCGATTGCGGGTGAGTTCTGAAGCCATGTTGTTCGCGAACGACAAAGCCCGCAGTACGCCAAAACTTTCAATTGCACCGGAAAAATCAGGTGAAGTCTCTTCGATGTTTGTACCCAAATCTTCAAATTTCTGAATGGCATTACGACAAATCTGATCAACTTCGGGATCGACGATTGTAATGCCCAGATCGGAAGAGTAGCCGATCCGCATTGGTGTGACAGGGTTTTGAATTGAATCGACATAAGGTTTTTCAGGGACTGGATAGGTCAGGGGGTCCGACGGATGCAATCCTGACATGGCATCCAGAAGCAGGGCAACGTCTTCGCAGTTTCTGCCAATCGGACCATTCACAAACAACATGTTGAATGGTTGAATTTTTTCCGAGCGCGGAACCCGTCCGGGGCTGGGTCGCAAGCCAACCACTGAGTTGAAACTTGCCGGAGTCCTGAGACTGCCGCCCAGATCGCTCCCGGTAGCCAGCCACACTTCGCCGCTGGCAACCGAGGCACATGCACCGCCAGAAGATCCTGCAACTGACTTGCTGGTATTCCAGGGATTTCGGGTGATTCCGAATACTTCGTTGAATGTACTCGCACCGGCACCAAATTCGGGTGTATTGGATTTTCCAACAACAATCGCTCCGTTGCTTTCCAGTAACCCAACCGAAAGCTCGTTGTGAATAGGAACGTAATCTTTGTAGATCGGTGAACCGAAGGTGGTGCGCACCCCCGCGGTTTCCTGCAAGTCTTTTACTGAAATAGGCAATCCCCACAGATAGCCGCGTTGGTCTTCGCAAGAAGGTAACACAAGTTGCTTTGCCTTTTTCATTGCGATGTCAATACACAAAGTTGGCATTGCATTGATGTGAGGATCTACATCTTTGATTCTCTGTTCAGATGCAACGATGAGTTCTTGCGGCGAGACTTCTTTACGTTTCAGCAGTCCAACAATTTCAGTGGCAGATTTTTTGATTAGCTCGTGCATGCCGGGACGCTGGTAGTTTAAGAATGCGGGTATTGAATTGCCGGAACAGTTTGATGCTTTACCATAGCAGAAATTCAAACGTTTGCGACGACGGTGACAAGCAATCGCATACCTTGAATTTTCTGTCCGGCCCGTTATATCTGTCATTCGTGAGTGTACAATCGTTTCTTCACATAACTCTGGTATTTTTCGGGACCAAAACAATCTAAAATGAGTTGCAAATGAACGAGTAAAAAACAAGGTTGATATGACAATTCATGTAAAACAACAGTTTCCGGTCATTGACGCATTGCAGGCAAGCAACTGGAATCGAAAACTTTTCGAGGATCTTGCCCGCTCAGGATTGGACGCGGTTCATGTCACTTTGGTCTATTGGGAAAATTGTCGGCAAACCTTGCCAATAATTGGAAAGTGGAACAGATGGTTTCGCGAACATGACGACCTGATCTTGCCGGTTCGCAGTGCCAGTGATATCCGAACGGCGCATGAGGCAGGAAAGACAGGAATCATATTGGGATTTCAAAATAGCTCGCCGATCGACGATGATTTGTCATTGATTCAGATTTTGTATGATCTGGGTATCCGCATTATGCAAATGACCTACAACAATCAAACCCTGATTGGTGCCGGGTGCTATGAAAAAAACGATGGCGGAATTACCAAGTTCGGCAAGAATGTGATTCGAGAAATGAACCGGGCAGGGATGGTCATTGACTTGTCCCATACTTCAGAGAAGACTAGTTTTGACACGATTGAAATTTCAGAACATCCGGTTGCCATCACTCATGCAAATCCGCTGTTTTTCCACAAGGCAGTTCGCAACAAATCTGACGCGTTGCTCAAGGAACTGGCTCGCAAGGGCGGCATCCTCGGCTTCAGTATCTATCCGCTTCATCTGTTGAAAGGGACAGAATGTACGCTGGAATCATTTTGCGAGATGATAAGCAGAACAGCGGACATAATTGGTGTCAAGCACATTGGTATTGGTTCCGACCTTTGTCAAGGCTGGGGTCCCGAACAGTTGAAGTACATGCGAAGCGGAACCTGGACCTTTGAAGCCGACCCGGGTGAATCTGCCGGTGATCCGGATTGGCCGGAGTATCCCGCATGGTACAGAGAATCAGCTGATTTTCAAAACATCGCACGAGGTTTGAGTAATGCGGGTTTTTCTGACGAGGAAGCTGGCCTGATTCTGGGCGGTAACTGGTTCAGATTTTTCGAGAATGAATTCGGTGCTTGATTCAGTCCATGATTTGGAAACCCGGTTGAACTACCGGCGCGAAAATCTGCGCCCCCCATCCACCGTAATGAAGCTCGAGCGCCTGGGTGCTTTTCATCCAACGCGTATCAGTTTTACCCGTACTTTAATTCGGAGGATGAGTTCGGAAGGTTGGAAAATTCATATTGATTCGAATAATCTGGACGACGATGGATTTGGTGATCTTGTTTATCGAATTGATACGCCGGCTGGTGCACTCAGTTTTATTGCATACAGCAATCCACTTGATGACCGGGATCGCACCGACAGAGTGATTGCCGAAAAGTGGGACATGGCGTTTACACTATCCAACGGAATTGCCAGTCAAGCAGACGTGGATCGACTGCGGAATGAAGTCCCCAAGCAAGAAGCGGGCCGAATGAGTGTCAATGAAATCGTGCTGAGTCGGGCCAATAAAAGCGTCCGACTGTTTCATTCGGTGGTGAATTGTCTGGCTAGTGGCCAGCAACCTGATTGGCAACAGTTGTCTGACATCGGGTATTTGATACGAACCACCGCGGTTTACGGCAACGGAAAGTTCGGATTGATGGACTTCGGGCGCGTTCAGTTGAATGCACCGTTCAGACTTCCGTTTCAAGCCGAAATGCTTACTGTGTACATGGCACGCCAGTTCAGTCTGGATTTGGTGCATCACATAGCAAAGACCCAAGGACAGAACCAAGCGGTGGTCATGGCCAAAAATCTGCAGCGAAACATCGGCGTGGGGAATGCTACAGGCCTGGGAATGGCACCGTACTTGATTGGACATCCGAGCTTGATCGGCCGGTGGATTGAATTGCGCGAAATAGGTTTGGCCCGGGTTCGTTCCGTTCGGCAAGCGACGAACGAAGACTTGGAAAGGTATCTCAGCCTTTTGGACCGAATCATTCAGCACATTCGACAATGGAACACAGGTGATGAAAGGCAAAGCAGACGAATTGACGTTTTATTGGAAGAGGTGGAAGGGTTGCAAGCAAGAGGATGCGAATGGTTGAAAACGAGTTATCCGTGGAAATTGTTTTCGGATTGGGTATTTCAAAACAACAGTGTTGAGTGCACCGAGCTAGCAGTAAGCATAATGCTTGAGCTGTACCCGCAGCTGATTAACGAATTGGAAGATTTTGGTGCCTTTGCCGAACCGGATGAAATGAATCCGGGAGAATCACTTGGACAAATGAGGGCAAGAATCCAAAATCATTATGACTGGGCACTCGAATTCGATTTTGAAGATCCTGGCAGTGAACATTTCTTTTGGTATACGTCTCAGGGCAAGGAAGAGCCTCGACTTGGAGAGCGTTACAACGAACCTGGCGGAGAACTTGAAATGCGCATCGGCATAGCAAGGGAAATCAGGCGATTGAAGAATGCGATTGATGAGTTGCCAGAAGAGGAACAGCAGTTGTCAATTGCCGAATTTCTGCATCGTAACCCTCAATACAGATTCATAGTCAGCCGAATGCAATCGCTGGACCGCTTTCCTTACGCAGAAATTCAAGACAATCTTATCGGTGTTGATTGTCTCCCGATCAATCTGTTGCGTTGCAAGTTGGCGATATTTGGAGCGACACGATTCGACCCGAAATCGGATCGCTGGACGCGGATCACATTGTTTCAGGGTGCTCCGCTGATTGACGAACTGCAACATCAAAATGCCGATGACTGGTCTTTTCCTGTTGTTTCCCACTAACGCAAACCGCCTGAATGAGTATTTTCGACTCCTTGCTTTGCAGAAATCCAAAATGCGCCGTCCATTCGGGTCTGTTTCATTTGATTCGAATTAACTTGTTGTTGTTTGCTCATCAAAAGCCTTGACCATGCAGTTCTCGGAGGGTGAACTCTATCGTCTTTGCCAACGAATTTTCTTCGCACTTGGATTTCCGGCAGGAGCCGACCACGAAGCTGCGATGATCGTAAAATGGTTGGCATCGCATGGATTTCAGTCCGTAACGAAGCTGAACTCGAATTTACCGAAGTTGCGCGAATCTCCTTTCAACTCGTGCATATGGACTCACCATGATGGTGTTGCGCAGTTTGATGTAAGCAAAGATGTTGGGTACTTTGGAGTCGTCGGTGCGATGGATTTGCTTTGCCTCGAAGCGCAAAGGAGCAAATCAACACAGGTGTTATCGCAGTTTCACGGTGTTGCAATACCTGAAAATTTGTTGCCGTTATGCAGGAAGTGGTCATCCTTGAATTACCGGATTGAAATGGAATGCGCTCCATATCACCTGGCATTTGAAAATGATATGATTTGGTCAAACATACCTATGGATCAAATTGGGTTTGAACATTCTGATTATTCAGTTTCGCTCAAATGTCGATTTGACGCAAGCAACGCATACAATTCAAGCGAACATGGAACGGGTCTTGAATTGCAAAATCTGGAAGACTACTATGATAGCAAGCGTACTACGGGTCTGAACGTAGATGAAAAGATATGGCGTAATTTGAAAGCGGTGGCATTTGAAGCTTTTGTCCCGGAAAGTGAAATTTCCAGACGCAGAGGTGCAGGTGCAGAGGTTGACGACAGTGAGTGATCGTATGTTTTTCAACTTGTGTCTCTGGGTTTCAATGATTGAATTTGTCGGCTGATGCAGTTTGATTGCGTTTGCCCACAAATCTGTCTTCCGCAATGTCATTTGGTATCATTGTTCGGGTCACCCTGAAAGTCTGCACTTGTTGGTGGGTGACAAATATCACGTTGCGGTTTGATCTGTTTCATTCCGCCGTCATTGTTTGGCTTGCTCGTACCCGAATTCGAGGCCAAGGGTTCGATATGTTCCAAGATGGAATACGAACGAGTCAGGCTTGCTTCTGTTGTTACATGTGCCAACAATATATTTGTACCCCGGCGAATTTCGATTTATTTGAGTGACAGATGACCCAGCAGGAAAACAGTTGCCTTGATATTCCGTCTGCAGTCAGATGGTACAAAGCGGATGAAGAAACAACCGTAGCGGGTAGAAAAATTGGCGGAAATATCTATGTCGGTTCAATTGCTGACAAAGAGTATTGGAAGGCCGAGTACAGCGGCATTGTTGATCCGGATCTGCCGGTAGCAACTACCGGGGCGGACAAGCCCGGTCAAAGTGTGAATCATTGGCCGAACTATTGTGAAATTTCTCCTGAAGCGCGTGCGGCTTATCTTGACTGGCTTGCCAGTAGCAGAAACGACCGGCGAATAGGGATTGGTTATGTATTCATGTATTTCTACGGACTGGAGAAACGGTTTTTTCTTGACCATCCCGACGATGAAGAAAAAGAACAACTGATCAATGAAGTGTACCGGTTGATTAGCATGTACGGCGGCAACTACTCTGTTCAGCAATATCTGGGTGAATTTCTCGATGTTGCGCAAATACTGACTGACCCGGACAACACGAACCGATTTCGATTCGAACAACATGCTTACGAGTTGCCGTTTGGACTGCGGTATGCAATGGGCAAAATGATCAAAGAGCGAACTCGTCTCAATGCATATTGGGTTTTTCAATGGTACGTGTCACACCCCGAAACGCACCTTGACGACATTGCAAAACGTGAATTCAGAGAATTCCGGGCACTGTTTACCGAGTTGTTCAATGAACGCCATCCGAACGGCATTCAGGTAAAGGTTCCAAGGAGATATTTGCAACTGAAATACCGCGCAGCATCTACCGCGTTTGACATTGACCTGACAGAATTGATTGGTGACATACCGGATGTTTCCGGCATGTTGAGACCGTTGACCATAGCAAGTGAAATTGCAGAAAAAGCGGTGAAAGCGTTGCAAAGATACAGTCAATTTCTGACTCGTTATCCAGACAAGCGAAATTCAATCGAATCCTATACCTATCTGCCGAGAATTCTTTGGAAAATCCTGCCAAGAACAGAACTCGAGAATTTGCGACATTGGGCGAACCATATCATCAAGGCCGGGGGATTTGTACCGGTTGCACAGGTGATTGAGCGAGTTGAAGGATTTCGTCCATATGGCTTGACAAGTGAAATACTGATTAAAGTAACGGATACATTGGCACGATTTTCGATTGGAATGGCACCGGATCCCAGATTTGCCTTGCGCAGTCCGAAAATTGATGAACCGGTTGTCTTGTTCCAATTGTCGGATGGCACCACTTTGGTGAACAAGGTCAGCGACTTGTATTTGCAAACGCTCATTACAATTGCCATGGGCAGTTTCGTGGCCAATTCTGAAGGGAAGGCTTCAGAGTCAGAACGCGATTGGCTTCAATCTGAAATTCAAAAAGCGGACTTGTCCGGTGTTGAAAAAGACCGCTTGAATGCAAATCTGAAATGGTTGTTGACAGTGGAACCTGATTTGAGGTTACTCAGTCGAAAAATGTCCGAGGTGCCCAAAAACACACATCAAGGTTTGGCTCATATTGCACTGTCTGTCGCGACCGTTGATGGTGCAATAGGTTCGGGGAAAATCAAAGCGGTTGAGAAACTCTACAAAGCGATGAAATTACCGGTTGAAAACATATTTTCGGACTTGCATCAATTGACGGCCAGGTCGGAACCTGTACTCGTTCGGTCGGCCAGCGAAGAAGTGTCAGATTCAATGATTCCATCGCCACCTGGTCCGGAAGACGGGATTTTTCTGAATCGCCGTCGAATTGCGACAATTGAAGCTGAAACCCTGTATACTTCATCAATTTTGAGGGAGATCTTCTACGACGATTCAATCGAGAGTGAATTTCTTGATGAGCAAGATGAAGATACGGACGAATTCGAGGGACTGGATCCAAAGCACGGCGCATTTGTACGAGAATTGCTGAAGCGTCCTCACTGGATTGACAGCGATTTTACCCAACTGGTGCAACAGTTCCAGCTGATGCAGGACGGAGCGATGGAGACTGTGAATGAATGGTCCTATGGGCATTTCGACGATGCACTCATCGAAGAATATGACGGATTTGTTATCAATCAGGATGTCGTAGCAATGTTAAAGGAGTGAATGAATGACTCAAAGGCGTGTCAAGCCTCGCGAGCGAGATGCAATTATTCAGGCACTGAAAGCTGGTGTGGTACCCAAGCTGGGGTTGCCGCACATTCAGGTTGGCCGCGGCCGAGAGATTGAAGAGTTGCTACGAGACACAGAGCGCATCAGTGACGGCGGTGCTGCAATCCGATTTATTGTCGGTGAATATGGTTCCGGCAAGACATTTTTTCTGAATTTAATTCGACTCATTGCCATGGAAAAAGGCTTGTTGGTATTGTCGGCTGATCTGGCACCGGCGCGGCGTTTGCATGCCACCGGTGGTCAAGCCCGGTCGTTGTACGCAGAACTGACACACAATACCGCGACTCGCTCCAAACCAGAAGGCAGAGCAATGGCTTCTGTAGTTGAGCGATTTGCCAACACCGCGGTTCGCGAAGCGGAGATCAAAGGTGAAAGCCCTGATGATGTAATTCGTTCAAAGTTGTCGTCGCTGGAAGATTTGACTGGTGGGTACGATTTTGTTCACGTCATCTCAAAATACTGGCAAGGGTACGACCAAGGGAACGACGACTTGAAATTCGCTGCGCTTCAATGGCTGAGAGGGGAATTTTCAACCAGAACCGAAGCGCGAAAAGCCTTGGGGGTGCGAACGATTGTTGATGATGCGAATGTATATGACCAGTTGAAACTTTTGGCCGTTTTCGTAGGCAAGGCGGGCTATAAAGGCCTCTTGGTGGTGCTGGATGAATTGGTCAATCTCTACAAGCTTGCTTCCAAACAGGCCAGAGATGCAAACTACGAACAAATTCTGCGGATTCTGAATGACGTTCTTCAAGGTAGCGCAAGCCATATTGGATTTCTGATGGGTGGCACACCGGAACTGTTGATGGATACGCGTCGCGGTCTGTACAGTTATGAAGCATTGCAAACCAGACTTGCTGAAAATACATTTGCCCGCGAAGGGTTTGTTGATTACTCGGGTCCGGTCATAAGGCTTCCCAATCTTTCACCTGAAGAAATTCTAGTCTTACTGCGCAATATTCGTCATGTCGTGCAAGGAGACAATCCCGTATTGCCTGATGATGCACTTACTGAATTCATGAAGCATTGCTCGCAAAAGATTGGAGATGCTTATTTCCGGACTCCGCGTAACACAGTCAAGGCCTTTGTGGACATGCTGTCCATACTGGAGCAGAATCCAAGTGCAAGATGGCAAGATTTACTTGGACTGGTGGAAGTTGAAAAAGACCTGGGAGATGTACCAAGCGAAGTGTCTGCCGTCGAGGATGACGACGAGTTGGCTACATTTCGACTCTGAGTGAAAAATTGGGACTGGGTCGGCCAACTCTGAATTGGCTGAATTTTTCGGTGAATGGTACTGCTCATCATTTAATCAATCCTGCGAGGTACTTGGCACAGTATTCCAGATTCCTGGATTCTTGTCACGTTGCCAACTTGAAAGTTGTGCTTGCCGTAGCGCTGTTCTTGGCAATCTCGTTCGGGTCCGTCGGCACACAAGCCTTTGCTTCAACAAAATCACAACAGTTTCCAAATCACAGCAATAAGATTTCCCGTATAGCAGATCGCCCTGAAAGAGTGCACTTGATGAAGCGTTGTGCATCGAACCAGTCCACATTGTCAGTTTTGTCAGGTAACATTCAAATATTCTGGAAATACAACTTCGGATCGCTAGATACGGTTGTTGAATCCCGCTCAATCAAGCCGTATTCGTCCTTGAAGTCATGTAATCACAATGTCTTTTACACCGCTGCTATCGGCGAGTTTTTGCTGGCGTTACTGGTCATCGCCATAGTCTTGGCAATCACCCGGAAAAAATGGAAAAGTGACAACCCATTCAAATTGGATGATCCAAACATTTCAACGAAAAAGAGTCGATCGTCAGGGAAGAATGCCGACAATTTATCGCCTGCCAAATGGTATTCCGAAAGTGAAACGGCTATTGTAGCCGGACGAGAGATTGGTGGAAACATCTACATTGGTCCAATAGATCGTGCAAATCATTGGGAAGCAAAATACAGCGGTGTCATTGATCCGGAGATGAGTGTTACGAGAAGCAAAGACAAGGCGGGTGAAGGGGTACCTTATTGGCCGAACTATTCCCGGATTTCGCCTGATGAAAGGGCAACTTACCTTGATTGGCTGGCAGGTGGAAGAAATGATGAAGATATAGGAGTCAGTTTCGTTTTCTTGTACTTCTATGGAATTGAAAGGCGTTTCTTTCTGGACCGACCCAAAAGAAAAGAACGGAAACTGCTTGTTGCAGAAGTGAACCGTCTTGTCAGTATCTATGGCCAGAACTATTCAATACAGAGTTATTTGGGAACATTTCTGGATGTTGCCCGAACTATGGATTCCGACAACATTGAACAGATTGAATATGAGAAGCTCGGTTTTGAACTTCCACTTGGATTACGTTATTCAATTGGTCGGTTGATTAAGGAAGGAACACGACTGGATGCGTTTTGGATGTTTCAATGGTATGTTTTGCATCCCGAAACTCGACTGCGAACGCCGGCGAGGCGTGCCCATTCAGAATTCAAGACCTTGTTTACCCGGTTGTTCAATGAAAAGTACCCGAATGGACTTCGAGTCAATGCGCCCAAAAGAAATCTGAAAGTTGAATACAAGGCCGCTTCCCATGCATTTGAGGTTGATTTGACGAAGAAAGTTGGAGTTGTTCCTGACATTGGTGCTCTGACTCGACCGGTGAAGTTGGCTGGTGAATTTGCCGACCAGGCGGTGACAGCACTTGACCGATACAGTCGATTTATCGGCAAACATCCTGACAAGAAAGAGACAATGGAAGCGTACGCACATTTGCCGCAACAACTTTGGAACACCCTGCACAGTACAGAGCTGGAAAATTTGCGAAATTGGACAACTGAAATCATCGAAAACGGAGGACTGGTTCCTCTGGTGCAGGTATTAGAGCGGATTGAAGGTGAGCAACCTGAAAAATTGACCAAAGCGCGTTTGGTCAAAGTGGCGGATACCTTGGCCCGCCTGTCTGTGGGCATGGCACCGGATCCCAGGTTTTCATTGCGCAGTCCCAAATTGGAAGAACCTGTGGTTCTGTTCCGATTGCCGGGCGGAATGACAACCTTGAGCGATGTAAGCGACCAGTTCTTGATTACGCTGATTTCGCTGGCAATGGGTAGCTTCATAGCCAATGCAGATGGAAATGTTTCCTCCAGAGAACGCGACTATCTCGAAGCTGATGTAGAGAATTCGAACGTATCCATTGCAGAAAAAGCCCGCTTGAAAGCGAATTTGAAATGGTTTCTGACTGTTGAACCTGACTTGAGGATGTTGCAAAAACGGCTCAGGGAGGTTTCTGAAAATGTATTGCACAGTCTGGGACGGCTTGCGCTGTACATGGCTGCTGCCGACGGTGGAATTGATCCGGGTGAAATTCAGGCGATAGAAAGACTATACAAAGCAATGGGATTGTCAACAGACAGCATTCTCTCCGATTTGCACAAATTGGCGTCCAGGGCCGATCCCGTAACTGTGAGAACTGCCAAGGATGACCTCGGCGAATACAAGATTCCATTGCCGCCGAAACTTGATGAAACGTTGATTGACACAAAACTTGTAGCATCGGTTGAAGCAGACACATTGCATGCATCGTCTATTCTCAAGGAAATTTTCAGCGACGAGGACGAAGAGGCGGACGATGAAACGTTGGATGAACCCGATGAAAGTGGAGACGCTATCTCCGGACTTGACCCGAGGCATGAAGCTTTTGTGCGAGAATTGACTACACGTACTCACTGGAGTGAACCAGAATTTCAAGCATTGACAAAACAGTTTCAGTTGATGGAGGACGGTGTACTGGAAACAGTAAACGAGTGGTCTTACGAAAACTTCGATGATTCACTCATTGAAGTGTACAACGGTATTGATATAAATCAGGATGTCGTAGCCATGATGCGGGACTGAATTCTTGTGCAATGAGCATGGCAAGTTGGCATTGGATTGACTAAATTTCTACCATTTAACTTTGAACGATTTCAGTGAACGAACAATCTTCAGCATTTGACCTACTGGCAGAACCTGTTCAGAAGTGGATTTGGGCAAAGGGCTGGACCGGGCTGAGAGATATTCAGGAAAAAGCAACTCCAGTTTTGCTACAACAAAGTGATGACCTGATTATTGCTGCTTCAACGGCCGGGGGGAAGACTGAATCCGCTTTTTTGCCCTTGATTTCGTCTGTTCTGGACAACCCTTCAAACCAATTCGGTTTTGACCTGGTTTATGTCGGACCATTGCGAGCGTTGATTAATGACCAGTTCAAGCGACTTGATGACCTATGCGAGAAAACAGAAATTCCGGTTCATCCCTGGCACGGAGATATTTCTGCAAGTATAAAAAAACAGGCGCGCACCAATCCTAGCGGCATATTGCTCATCACACCTGAATCTCTGGAAGCATTGTTTGTATTGAGTGGTCTTGAGATACCCGGATTGTTTCACAACACCCGCGCAATAGTCATTGACGAGTTGCATGCATTTCTTGACAACGAGCGTGGTATTCACATGCGTTCGTTGCTGAATCGAATGGAAATTGCGGTCAAGCGGCGCATAAGGAGAGTAGGGCTGTCGGCAACAATTGGCGAGATGAGTCTGGCGCGTGAATTCTTGCGGCCGCTTTCTCCTGAGCAAGTGCAAGTTATTGAAGGGAGGAAGGGAGTGCAAAGTCTTTCGGTACAGATTCGGGGTTACTGCAATCGTCGAGATTCAGATAGTGACGAGGAAGATTCAAGCACAAGTTCCATTGTAGAGCATTTGTTTGATAACCTTCGCGGCGGGTCAAATTTAATCTTCGCAGAATCTCGTCGTAATGTAGAACTGTATTCAGACGCTTTGCGAGAACTTTCACTCGAGCGTCGCTTGCCGGAGGAATTTTTCCCTCATCATTCAAATTTGTTTCGCGAACATCGTACAGAGCTCGAACGACGCTTGAAATCAAAGCAACCTGTGACTGCTGTCTGTACCTCCACACTGGAACTGGGAATTGATATTGGAAATATTGATAGCGTAGTGCAAATCGGGCCGCCGTTTTCTGTAGCTTCTCTTCGCCAGCGCCTGGGGCGTTCGGGGCGTCGCGAGGGAAGAGATGCTGTTCTTCGAATGTACGTTGTTGAACGTGAAGCTGACAGTCGCAGTCATTCGTTGGACCGATTGCATCTGCGCCTGATACGTTCCATTGCAATGCTCGAATTGCTGATCAACCACTGGTGTGAACCACCTTCAACAGATGCCTTGCATCTTTCAACACTTACGCATCAAATTCTGTCAGTGATCGCGGAGCACAATGGAGCACATCCTGTCAGTCTGTACCGAACTCTTTGTGAAAGCGGACCGTTTCACAGAGGAAGCAGGAAACTGTTTGCCGAGCTTCTCAGGCACTTGGGCAAACCCGCAGTTGCACTGATTGAGCAATCGCCGGACGGAGTCCTGCTTCTTGGAGAAAAAGGCGAGAAGCTTGTTGCACACTACAGTTTCTATGCGGTCTTTCAAACACCCGTGGAATACAGGATTGTTGCCCACGGAAAGGAACTTGGTACCTTGCCGATTGCACATTTGATTGTTGCGGACATGACGATTATTTTTTCAGGAAGAAGGTGGAAGGTAATTCAGGTCGATGACAAGCATTCGGTGATCGAAGTTACTGAAGACCGCACAGGTACACCACCGAAATTCAGGGGTAGTGGAGGCTTGATCCATGATCAAGTGGTGGGAAAAATGAAAGAAGTGCTCACTCGCAGCGATTTGCCGTTGTATTTGAGCAAAGGCGCTGTCGATCTTTTGAAAAAGGCACGCATTGAGTTTGAACGACTGGGTTTTTCAGAAAAACGAATTCACAAAGAAAGCAAAAATTCTGTCTTGATCGCAACCTGGAAGGGGACGGTGAAGTCCAGCACGCTTGCTCTTGCATTGCAAGCGCGGGGATATAGAACTACTGTCTTTGACGGGTTTGTTGAAGTTCGGAAAATCAGGGACATTCGTGGTGAACTGGAGAGATTGGCCGCATTGACAAACGTTCGTGTGGAGCAGTTGATCAAGGTAGACAATAATCTTCAGTCCGAGAAGTACCATAAATTCCTGAGCCATAAATTGCTGATTCAGGATGTTGAGAGTTCCCGGCTTGATTTGGAATCTCTGCCAGATTTGGCGCGAGAAATTCTGGACGCTGACAGGAGCAATACAGATTAGACTCGTAATTGAGCGAATTCTGCAGAAAACTGCACTGTTTGCCAAATCACAAGTTATAAAATTATCAATTCTGTTTGCAACATGTTGCAGTACAATTTGCATGAAAACCATTTGCAGTGAAACCAGCTCGAAACTGCAACGATTCATTTTCAAGTGTGACACATTTTCGGAGGAAAGGTTGCCATGCTAATGAAGACAAAATTTGCAGTAGCGGATACAGAGTTTGTGGACCGCTACTGGGGCATAGACAATGACTATGCGAAACTCACAGATGTTCTGCTGGGCCGGCCGATTCATTATCGCTGGGTCGAAGCTGGTCCGATTATTGGACGTACATTGGCAAATGCGGACCACACCGGGCACAAGTTTGATTTGGACCTGGCGTTGCGTCAACATGCAGAGATGGTCAGCATCTATGAAGAAATTGGTGTGAACTGCCATTACATCGACGCTGATGAAGTCCTTCACAGAAACTTTTTTGCACGGGACAGTTCAGTCATGACACCTTGGGGTGCACTGATTTGTCACATGCAGGTGAAGTGCAGGCGTGCAGATTATGTTACCGCCATTCGGTTCTATCAGGAGAACAACATTCCAATCTGGGAATATGCCACGGCCGGCCACTTTGAAGGTGGTGATTTTGTCATTCTGGAACCTGGATTGGTTCTGGTTGGCTATTGCGGCGAGCGGTCCGAAAAAGAAGGTTCCGAGCAAGTTTGCAAGTTTGTTCAGGAAAGGGGTTGGGAAGCGGTACTGGTTCCCAATTCAAGAGAATTTGTTCACATGGACGGATTGGTTGTGCCACTGGCAGAGAAGTTGATTGTGGCATGCAAGGACGCGCTGGAGCCGTGGTTGGTGCAGTTGCTGGATGACCGCGGCTATCAATTCGTGGATGTTGGCTTCAGTGAAGCGAGGAATCTGGGTGTCAATCTGGTGGCACTTGGCGATGACAAGGTTCTGTCAATGTCGGGAGCGACGAAATTGAATGAGCAGATGCGAAGCTTGGGCTTTGAAGTTTATGCTCCGGATATGTCAATGTTCACATTGGGCGGAGGCGGAGTACACTGCCTAAGCCAAGCACTCAGACGAGAACGCTTGTCGGCTATCAGTTGATTGGGTTTTCGTAAGTCCTGAAAGACTTTGGGACTTCCGAGTTGTCGAATGCGGGGATACCCGTACCCAAAACCGAAGATTCTCCGCGTATCTTCGCGGTCTTTCCTGAAATTGTGGCTGATTGGAACTTGTGCAAGTTTATCTTGCTGTCATTCCGCGCAATCGGTCCGACCTTCTGCGTAATAGTTCAACAGTAACCAA
Organism: Arenicellales bacterium; assembly: GCA_965200765.1. Classification (GTDB taxonomy): domain Bacteria; phylum Pseudomonadota; class Gammaproteobacteria; order Arenicellales; family JAJDZL01. The sequence goes on along the minus strand of OZ241380.1, from coordinate 2,187,460 downwards.
CAGCAAAATCGACAGCAGGACCAGCAACGTCGCCACCGCCAGAATCGTCGGGCTGATATGTTCCCGAATTCCCGAAAACATCTGCCAAGGTATGGTTCGCTGTTCGTGACTCCCCACAAACAGAATGACGACAACTTCGTCGAATGAAGTAATGAATGCGAACAGCGCGCCGGAGATGACTCCCGGGGTAATCAACGGCACAATGATTTTGAAGAATGTTGTGGTTCCTGAGGCCCCCAAACTTGCCGCCGCACGTATCAGACTATGATCGAATCCGACCATTGTCGCGGTGACTGTAATCACCACAAATGGCGTACCCAGAGCCGCATGAGCAAAAATGACTCCAAGATGAGTTCCTTGCAGACCCATTCGGGAATAAAAGAAAAACATACCGCAAGCTGAAATGATCAACGGAACGATCATGGGTGAAATCAGCAGAGTCATCAGGGTTGTCTTGTACGGCATGTGCGGCCGACTCAGTCCAAGTGCTGCAAGAGTGCCCAATCCAGTTGCAATGAGGGTGGAAAAGATCGCAATGATAAAACTGTTATTGACTGCGCCTCGCCAGTTCAAATTGGTGAAAAAATCGTTATACCAGCGCATTGAATAACCGGCCGGGTCAAACGAAAGCATTTCAGGTGTGAAGGTAAAGAACGGTACCGCATTGAATGACAACGGAACAATCACCAGCAACGGAAAAATCAGAAACAGGAAGATTGCGCCGCAAATTATGCGGAACGCGTAGTACCAAATCTTTTCGATCGGGCTTGCGTAGGGTTGTGGTCTTGCCATATCTAACCCAGCTTCATATTGTCAATGCCGACGATCTTGTCGTAGACGATGTAGAGCACCAGTACCAGACCCAGTAGCAGAATACCCAATGCGGCCGCCAGTCCCCAATTCAGCGACACCGAAACATGGTAAGCGATCAGGTTGCTGATGAATGTTCCCGAAGTTCCGCCTACCAGAGCGGGAGTGATGTAGTAACCAATCGCCAGTATGAACACCAGAATTCCACCAGCACCGATTCCCGGAACGGTATTCGGGGCATAAACTTGCCAGAAGGCGGAAAAAGGATGCGCTCCAAGTGATACCGCGGCGCGTACATAACTCGGCGGTATAGTCTTCATCACACTGTAGAGCGGTAAAATCATAAACGGCAACAAAATGTGAGTCATGGCAACAACAGTGCCAGTCGCATTGTGGATCATCGCCAGTCGGTTTTCTGTGTCAATGAAACCAACAGCGACAAGTAAATCATTGATCACACCTTCTCGCTGTAGCAAGGCAATCCACGATGTAGTTCGTACGAGCAACGATGTCCAGAACGGCAACAGTACTAGCATCAACAGCACATTGCCTGTCTTCAGTGGAAGTGTTGCAAGCAGATACGCGATTGGATAACCCAGAATCAGTGTAAACAGCGTAATCAGGCCGCTCAGGTAAAGAGTTTTCCAGAACAGTTGCAAATAGATTCGTTCATCTTCTCCTTTGCGCCTGATTTCTCCGCCCGGCTCAAGTTTCATATCGATAGCGTGAAAGAAATAACCGGAGGTGTACGGTGGACTGAACGTCTTGACCACTTTCCAGGTTTCGACATCACCCCACTTCTTGTCTACCTCGATTACAGCTTCCTTGTAGGGTCCTTCCTCAATTCTGGGCAAGCGGCGTTGTGATTTTCTGAACAGGCTGGACATTCCCGGTTTTTCGTAATTCAGGCGTTTGCCAACCCGTGTGATCAGCTTGTCCTCTGCACCTGCCGACACGTCTGCAACGAGTGCGGCAAATGTTTGTTCGTCCGGTAGCTCGTTCGTCGTATCGTCCCAGCGTTGCAGTTCTTTTGCGGTATTGGGAAGATAGCTGGAAACAATCGGATCTTCAACTCCCCGGAACAGCATGTCGCCAATCGGGAAAAAGAATGTGATGGTAATGTACAGAAAGAGCGGTGCCACCAAAAGCGCCGCCCTGAGTTTTTCTCTTCGAAGAGCCCGCGCAAGGCTTACCTTCAAAGGAGTGCCGTCAACTGTCGTGATGACTTCTTTGGATGGTGCGGTTTCAACTGAAGCCATATCGAATTACGGCGGTTGAGCAAAATGTCCGGACGCACAGGGGTCTGTGCGCCCAGACATCATCCAGTATTACCTACTGCAACCAGGAATTGAATCTCTCATTCAAATCATCTTGATTGTCAGCCCACCATTCATAGTTGAACAGTAGTGTATTTTTTGCATTATTCGGATCGGTTGGCATGTGAGGTGCCATATCGATTCCGAGAGTATCGTGCTTGCCAACCAAGGGTGCCGATGACAATCTGGCAGGACCATAAGAGATGTACTTCGCCTGGTCTGCAAGTCGTTGTGTATCCGTTGCAAATTTCAGGTACGTCAGCACTGCATCCCGATCGGGAGTTCCTACCGGTACTACCCAGCCATCAATGTCGAATACTTGCCACTCCCACATCATGGCGATTGGTTGCTTTTCTTCTTCAATTGCCGAGAACAGTCGCCCATTGTAGGCCGAAGCAATTACGACTTCACCATCAGCAAGCAGTTGCGGTGGTTGAGCACCACGCGTCCACCAGACGACTTGGTCCTTGATCGCGTCAAGTTTTGCAAATGCGCGGCTTACACCTTCGGGGGTATCCAGCACATCATAGACATTGTCTGCAGAGACGCCATCAGCAATCAAAGCCCATTCCATATTATTGATCGGCTTCTTTTCCAATGAGCGTTTGCCTGGAATCTTGTTCAGGTCAAATACGTCAGCAATTCCAGTCGGAGCAGTCGCGACCAAGTCGGTTCGATACCCGAATGTTGTTGAATAAACGATTTGAGGAACGAAGCACGGAGAAACAATCAGTTCACCAAAGTCCTGACTGGCCGAAGTTCCGTCAGGTGCAGCGGCGAGTACTGCGTCGTGGTCGATTTCTTCAATCAGGCCTTCGTCGCAGAGTGTGATTGCATCAGCAGCAATGGCATCCAGCAGATCCCAAGTTACGTTTCCAACTTCTGCCTGGGCGCGCAATTTCGCAACGCCTTCCGAAGCTGAGTCGTCATTGACGATCGTAACACCCGGGTTAGCTGCCATGTATGGGTCGTGATAGGCTTTTTGCTGGCTTGCAGAGTAAGCGCCACCCCAAGAAACGACGGTCAGCTCCTGTGCCTGTGTTGCCGCAAAGCCACCGGCAACCAATAGTGTTGCTCCAGTAATCGAAGCAAATAATTTGGGACTATGAAGTAACTTCATATCTTTATAGCCTCCTTTTCAATACGAAAAAAATGTTGAATAAGTCAGTATTAAGTTTAATCAGATAAAAAACATAATACAGCAAATTACTTCGCGCAGAATCAATTTTTTCTGATTGAACCATTCAACGCCTTCTGAAAAACTGCATATTTGCAGAATTGCACCCCGATTTTTGCGGAAACATCCATTCGCAATCAAGTAGTTTCAGTTCGATGTTCAGAAATGCAACGCGCTAGCCCCTTGGTAGAATTTTCAAGTCCGAGGGTTGGTTTTGTAGTGAATACTGTGTATTCCGTAGGTCAAGTGGTTGGTCTAAACTCCTTGACAAGTGGCCTGTGTTGTATATTTTTCATAGTTGGTCATGGAATCTCATGTATTATTTGTGGGCGGAAAGTCAGCCGAGGTGTGGTTGTTTGCGGATTTCAGGCACACTGGTCAAACTTCAGTTGATTTTCAGTAGTTGTTTTGGGTACATTCCTGTCTGTCACGGCATGTACCTACCCCACCATTTGACGGTTTTCTGTTCAAGGGAACTCTAAAACGTGGTGATTTGATGGTTGTTCGCTTTAACAAAACGACCATGAGAAACTCATTCAAATTGAAAGAACAATGCCCATACAAATAGAAGTCCACCAAGGACGAGTGCCGATAAGGGCCTACACCAGCGAGATGGAAGACTCTGTAATGGAGCAATTGGTCAATGTATCAAAGTTGCCAGTTACACACGGCCATATTGCTGCAATGCCAGATGTACACACCGGTATCGGTGCCGCGGTTGGTTCTGTGATTCCGACTCATAAAGCAATTATTCCCTCGGCGGTTGGAGTGGATATTGGTTGCGGCATGCTGGCCGTGCAATTGTCTCTGACGGCCGACGAGTTGCCGGATAGCCTGACGCGCGTTCGCGAAGCGATTGAGTCGGTCGTGCCCGTCGGTTTTGCCCGGCACCATCAACCCAAGGCCTCCGCGGAGCAAATTTCAGCACTTGCGCCGCGCGTGAGGCGCATTCAGGAAAAGCATCCCAGACTGGCAGGCCGCGTCAAGAAATTCTCAAACACCTGGCCGCGCCAACTAGGAACGCTCGGCGGCGGTAACCACTTTATCGAGTTGTGTCTGGACGAAGACGACCGGGTATGGATAATGTTGCATTCGGGAAGCCGCGGTGTAGGGAATGCAATCGGAAACTACTTCATTCAGCTTGCCCAGAGAGATATGGGCGTGCATCTCAAAAACCTGCCGGACCGCAACTTGGCGTATTTGACAGACGGCACCCAGCATTTCGACGACTATTGCGAAGCGGTGGATTGGGCGCAAGACTATGCTCGGGAAAACCGCGAACTGATGCTGACTTTGATTTTGGATGCCATGCGTACTTGCTTGCCGGAGTTTTCCCTTTCTTCAGTTGCAGTCAATTGTCATCACAACTACGTCGCGAAAGAGGTGCATTTTGGCAAGAGCTTGTATGTCACCCGCAAAGGCGCAATTCGCGCCGGCAAGGGAGAAATGGGAATCATCCCGGGAAGCATGGGAGTCGCATCCTATATTGTACGTGGCAAAGGCCGGACCGAGTCGTTCCAGTCCTGTGCGCATGGAGCAGGTAGAAGAATGAGCCGCCAAGAGGCGAAAAGGCGGTTTTCTGTAGAGGATTTATGCCATCAGACTGCGGGGGTAGAGTGTCGTAAGGACAAGGGTGTGCTGGATGAAATCCCTCAAGCTTACAAAGATATTGATCAGGTAATGAAAAATCAGGAAGATTTGGTCGAAATAGTACATAAACTAAAGCAAGTGGTTTGCGTAAAAGGCTAATCCTTTCTTTTTTCAACCTGGGGGAGCTAGATGACAGAGATTCGTCAGCACGGGGCTATGGAGTACTCCACTCCACCTGTAAATCTTGACAACGTTCGGCGATATCGATTGGGCCGAGTTCGGGAACAACTCAAAAAGAAAGATGTTGGGGGATTGCTGGTTTTTGACCAGTTGAATACCCGATACATCACCGATGCGACCAATATGCAGGTGTGGTGCTCGCACTACGAAACGCGTTGCGTTTTTGTGGCGACAGAAGGTCCTGTAATTCTTTTTGATTTTGGCGACATGCCGCATCTGGCGGAGGGGTTGCCTACCATAGATGATTACAGAAGGATGATTCCGGTTTATTTTTTCGGGGCCGGGAGTCGCCATCACGACAACGCCAAGCGGTTTGCCAAAGAGATTTTTGATCTGACCAACACTTACGGAGGCGGGAATCTTCGGTTAGCACTTGATTCATGTAATCCGTCGGGTACTCATGCGCTGACTGCGGCCGGACTTGATGTTGTGGACGGACAGGATGTAATGGAGCTTGCCAGGGTCATCAAGTCTCCGGAAGAACTTGAACTGATGAAATATTCCATCAGAGTTTGCGAACAGGCAGTCGCCAAGATGCGGGAATCAATGCACCCTGGAATTACCGAGAATGCACTTTGGGCCAAATTGCATGAAACCAACATCGCACTGGGCGGGGAGTGGATCGAAACTCGTTTGCTGTCTTCGGGTCCGCGCACCAATCCCTGGATGCGGGAAAGTTCCATGAGAAGGATCAAGAAGGGTGACATGGTGAGTTTTGATACAGATTTAATTGGTCCCTACGGTTATTGTTGCGACATGTCACGTTCATGGATCTGCGGAGAAGAGAAGCCCACGAACGAGCAAGCCAGACTATACAACTTTGCAGTGGAGTCAATTCAACACCACGTAAATATGTTGAAGCCAGGCATGTCGTTCCGGGAAGCGTCCGAGAAATGCTGGACGATACCGGATGAGTTTGTTGATAATCGATACGGTGTCATCATGCACGGCGTAGGACTTGCCGACGAATACCCGGCAATCAAATACAAACTTGACTATCAACAATACGGATACGATGGAATATTTGAACCGGGAATGACGCTTTGCGTTGAGGCGTACATTGGTTCCATTCACGGCGGTGAAGGAGTAAAGCTTGAAGAACAGGTGTTGATTACAGATACCGGTTGCGAGCAACTGACATCCTATCCATTGGAAAACTGGTAAGAGCAAGGCTTTCGGAAGACCTCCATTTCAAAGATATATCGCTAGCTAAATGCGTGGCAACAGAGCGATTTGATAGTGAAAAAATCTATGGCAGCATTGTCTGTGTAGCCCTTTCAATCAGACTGAATTACATCCTTGAACGGAATGCCCAAGCCCGCAAATTTTGCCTGTCGGGAGTAAATGCGGTCATACCTTTTCAATGAGCTTCCTTGAGCCAAAAAAGTTCATTTTTGCATGAGTATTACCGATGGTGTAATTTTCTTGCAAGATATTGATATAAAATGAACTTTTCTTCATTCTATTGCTGGAAAGCACAAAAATATTTCATGCAAAATAATTAAAAAAGCAAGATAGAATTTTCCTTCAACTTTTTTCACTTGAGGGAGTAAACAACACATGCCAAAAAATCGCCTTCACGGAGCAATGGAATTCACCACTCCGCCTGAATATTTGGATACAGTTCGGCACTACCGGTTGAATCGTGTCCGCGAGCAATTGAGGCAACAGGATGTTGCCGGATTGTTGGCCTTTGATCAAATCAATGCAAGGTACATTACCGACGCGACCAATGCTACAGTCTGGTGTTCGCATTTCGAGGCGCGTTGTGTTTTCGTTGCTACCGATGGTCCGGTAATTCTCTACGATATGGGCAATCAACCTTTTCTGGCCGAGGATTTGCCAACGATTGACGAATATCGCAGCATGATTCCGATCTATTTTTTCTGGTCCGGTGACCTCAGCGAAGACAACGCAAAGATGTTTGCCGATGAAATCGCTGATTTGGTTCACACCTACGGTGCCGGAAATCGCCGTTTAGCAGTGGACCGTTGCAATCCGGCGAGTCTGAATTCATTGGTTGCCAAAGGACTGGATATCGTTAGCGGTCAAGGTGTGATGGAACGCGCCAGAGTCATCAAATCCCAGGAAGAAGTGGGTCTGATGAAGAATTCGATCAAAGTTTGCGAACAAGCAGTCAGTAGCATGAGGGCTACAATGCGGCCGGGGATTACAGAAACCGCGCTGTGGTCCAAATTGCATGAAACAAACATTACCCTTGGCGGTGAGTGGATCGAAAGTCGTCTGTTGACTTCCGGGCCGCGGACAAATCCATGGATGCGCGAATGCTCGCAACGAGTGGTTGAACGCGGGGAGATGATCAGCTTTGATACGGATTTGATTGGACCCTATGGCTACTGTTGCGATATGTCGCGCTCCTGGATTTGCGGTGATGAAAAACCGACAAGCATACAGAACCAGCTTTACACGTTGGCGGCTGAATCAATCCAGTACAACAAGGAAATAGTAAAGCCGGGTGTTGCTTTCAGGGAAATGTCTGAAAAATTTTGGAAAATTCCTGAAGAGTATTTTGACAATCGTTACGGGGTGGTTGTTCACGGAGTTGGACTTACCGACGAGTATCCTGCGATCAAATACAGCTCGGATTTTGAAGAAAGAGGCAACGACGGGGTGGTTGAGGCCGGCATGACGCTATGTGTCGAAGCATTCATTGGTTCAAAGTATGGTGGCGAAGGAGTCAAACTCGAGGAGATGATACTGGTTACCGAGACCGGTACCGAACAATTGACTTCGTATCCACTGGAAGACTGGTAAGGACAGGGTTTTCAGCAAACCTGCAAATTCAAAGAAATATCGCCAGTTGAACGCGCAGAAATGAAGCGTCTCTGCAGTGAAAAATACTACGGTAGCATTGTCTGAGAAGACTGTTCAATCCATGTGAATTGTGCGCCTGAATGATAGGAGCAAGCATGCAAGCTTTGCATGCTTGCAAAAAATGTTGCCATAGTTTTGAATTTCACTGTTTGAAACTACGAAATTTTGATTTTGCATGTACCGTGCAAGTGAGATAGAGTGTGCTGTAAATTATTGATAAATATAGAATTAATCTTCATTTTGTTGACGAAGTGCACGAAACATTTCATGTAGAATATTTGCAATTGTCAAGATAGAGTTTTCTGCCAACCTTTCTTTACTTGGAGGAGTAATCATCAATGTCAAAAAATCGTCTTCACGGAGCAATGGAGTTCACCACTCCGCCGGAATACCTGGATACGGTTCGGCGTTACCGATTGAATCGTGTTCGCGAGCAATTGAGGCGAAAGGATGTTGCCGGATTATTGGCCTTTGATCAAATCAATACAAGGTACATCACGGATGCGACGAACATGCAAGTATGGTGTATGCACTACGAAGCGCGTTGTGTCTTTGTTGCCACAGACGGTCCTGTGATTCTCTATGACTTGGGCAATCAACCTTTTTTGGCCAAGGACCTGCCAACCATTGACGAATACAGAACCATGTTCCCAATCTATTTTTTCTGGTCCGGTAATTACGGCGAGGATAGTGCAAAGATGTTCGCCGATGAAATCGCTGATTTGGTATTCACCTACGGGAGCGGGAATCGCTGTCTGGCAATGGACCGCTGTAATCCGCCCGTTCTGAATTCATTGGTTGCCAAAGGGTTGGACATTGTTGGTGGTCAAGATGTGATGGAAAGGGCCAGAGTGATCAAGTCTCCGGAAGAAGTAGGGTTGATGAAGAATTCAATTGCAGTGTGCGAAAAGGGTGTCGATAACATGAGAACCGCAATGCGGCCGGGAATTACGGAAACCGCATTATGGTCCAAATTGCATGAAACGAACATCGCATTCGGTGGTGAGTGGATCGAAGGCCGTTTGCTGACTTCGGGCCCGCGTACCAATCCATGGATGCACGAATGTTCCCAACGGGTGATTGAACGCGGCGACATGGTCAGCTTTGATACGGACTTGATTGGACCTTATGGTTACTGTTGCGACATGTCGCGCTCCTGGATTTGCGGCGACGAAAAACCGACGAGCGAGCAAAGTAGGCTTTACACACTGGCAGCTGAATCAATTCAGTACAACAAAGAGCTCATCAAGCCGGGTATTGCATTCAGGGAAATGTCTGAAAAATTCTGGAAAATTCCGGAAGAGTTTTTTGACAATCGCTACGGAGTGGTGGTCCACGGAGTTGGACTTGTTGATGAGTATCCTGCCATAAAGTACGGCTCGGATTTTGAAGACAGAAAAAACGACGAGGTGATTGAAGCTGGCATGACACTATGCGTCGAATCGTTTATCGGTTCAAAGTATGGCGGCGAGGGGGTCAAACTCGAGGAGATGGTACTGGTTACTGAATCGGGGACCGAGCAATTGACTTCTTATCCGCTGGAAAGCTGGTGTGAAGTGGCTTAAAAATATTCGCCTTTCAATACTGCATGGGTAAATTCAAACAGTAGATCAATGACGGGTCCAAGCTCGGCAATACGCGGATCTGTTGTGGTTCCCCTGCAATAGCGCGCGTAAATCTGCATGAATATCACGCAGTGCTTGAAGGCCGTCAGTACCCGATAAAAATGCAGATCTGACAAATCGCGACCGCTGGTTTCTGCATAGTATTTGGTGATTTCTTTGCGGTTCATCCAACCGAAAGTTGTAGAGGTTGGCATTTGCCCCACTTTGTTCAAATCCGGTGGGTCGTCAGGTTCCACCCAATAGCTCAGCAAGGTTGCGAAGTCAAACAACGGATCACCGCGTGTACACATGTCCCAATCCAGCAACGCAATCGGTGTGGTCGGTGATTCAGGATCCAGAATGATGTTATTGAGTTTGAAGTCATTGTGCAATAGGGTTGGCTTGCTGTCGGGAAGTGTTTGTGCTTGTAGCCAGTCAATAATCTCACGCGCTTCAGCCGGACAGGACCGATTGCGATAAACGTCTTCTGAGGCAACTTGAAACCTTTTTGCCCAGCCGGTTCGCGCGCGCTCCAAAAATCCTTTGGGTCGTCCCAAATCATTCAGGCCAGCCTTTTCAGGGTCGACTGACTGAAACTTCACAAGCACATCAATAATCATTTTGGACAGGTCGCGCGTCTTGTCGGTCAGCTCATTCGGAAGTTCCTGATGAATCACCACTCCGGGTCGATACTCCATAATCAGAAATGGTGCCCCTAGTACTTCGGTATCAGTGCACAGGACGATGCCTTTCGGCGCAAACGGAAATTCTTTCCATAGACGCGAGGTTACCTTGTATTCCCGTACCATGTCGTTTCCTCCAGGCGGAAGCGGACCTAACGGCGGGCGGCGCAAAACATGTTTTTCACCATTCACTTCAATCAGAAAATTCAGATTTCCGAAGCCGCCGACAAATTGCTTTGGCGGCGGAGATGCACAAAACTCAAATCCCTTGTTGTTCAGGTAGTTTGCCAGTTTTTGCCAGTCTTGAGGTTGCTGGTGTTTTGCAGAGAAAAAGTTGTCTGTTGAAAAATTCAAAGTTCAGCCCTGTACGAAAAGGGAAATTCGCTGAAAGGAAATGTTGTATACCGCATTGCTATAATTCTATTTCAATTTCAATTACCTGTAGCCGCTGTTCAAAATGATTCCTATCGTTGCTTATTGTCCCAAATGGTCGTATCAGCCCGGCGAAACTGTTGAGTGCAAAGTCAGCAGTGTTCTGGATGGCCCGTATGCCGCCAAACTTGTTCGCATCATCAGTGCAGATCCCAACCCGAAGGGTCCGGGCATTATTGAAGAGGATCTGTCTCAAATTTTCAGTGGCGAATTCCCGTCCCGCTTGCAGAAAGTTCAATTGGGTTCGTACGCAACGATTCCGATTCAAAACAAGTTTCCAAGTGCAGGCAATTATGCAGTCATTGCGAGAATATGGCCGACCTTGCCGCAGGAACGGGAACAAACAATCATTAGTCTGGTTGGCCAGTCTTCGGACCAGAGTTTGCAGATGTACATAGACGGGGGACATTTCGGCATCCGCGCCACCTCAGGTGGAGAAAAACCGCTGGAATTGAACGTCGAAAACCCAATGCGGGAGCGAGTGTGGTACTCAGTGTGCATGATGGTGTCTCAAGCCTCGGGCCAAATCCATGTGATACAGACTCGCATCGGACAATCAATATTGGAAGATATGTCCAACCAGGTTGTTGGTGAATGTGATTTTCTGCTACCTCTGGACAAGATCAGCCACGTTTATATCGCGACGAGTGAAAGTGGTGCTACGACCGGCTTCTACAATGGAAAAATCGAGCGTCCGGTTATTCTTTCAAATGATGTAGACGATGCTGATGAAGACAATCCTGCAGTAATTTCCGAGTGGGATTTTTCAAAGGAAATAAAAACGATGCGGGTTGTAGACACAGGACCCTTCAAGAATGACGGAGAACTGGTGAATTGCCCGACCAGGGCCATGTGCGGTTCCAACTGGACCGGAAAAGAAATGTGCTGGCGGCATGCACCAGAAGAGTACGGTGCGATTCACTTTCACGATGACGATATCTATGACTGCAAATGGGAAACCGATTTCAGTGTCAAACTACCCGAAAATTTGCCAAGTGGTATGTATTCTGTGCGACTGGAACGAGAACATGCGTGGGAGGATATTCCGTTCTATGTCCGTCCACCAGTTGGAAAATCAGAGGCAAAAATCTGCGTGATTGTACCCACCTTGACCTATACCGTGTATGCGAACCAGGCACGCGGCAACGCGGATGAAGACTATTACAAACAAATTGAGGAACGCGGCTGTCGGCCCTGGAATCCGGACCATTGCCAGCAATTTGGGCTGTCAACCTACAACGTTCATCGCGACGGAAGCGGTATCGCCTATTCATCCAATTTACGTCCGAATTTGACCATGAGGCCGAAGTATATTCCGATGTCCGAGCCGTACATTGAATCCGGAATGAGACATTTGTGTGCGGATACTCATTTGTATTCATGGTTGCATCATTTGGGTGAGTCGTTCGATATGGTGACGGATGACGATATTCATGCAGAGGGATACAACATTCTGAAACCGTACCATGTAGTTTTGACCACTAGTCACCCTGAGTACCATACGCGCAATACCCTGGATGCGATAGAGCAATATGTGAACCGTGGTGGCAAATTGATGTATATGGGTGGAAACGGGTTTTACTGGAAAGTTGCAGTGAGTGATGAATTGCCGGGCATGGTGGAAATTCGCCGCGGGGAAGGCGGGATACGCGCGTGGGCGGCGGACCCGGGAGAGTACTACAATGCTTTGGACGGCGAGTACGGCGGGATGTGGAGACGCAACGGTCGACCGCCGCAACAATTAGTGGGTGTCGGATTTACCGCGCAGGGTAGATTTCAAGGGACGTACTATAGAAAGAACCCGGACTTGGATAAACATTGTGAGTGGGTGTTTGAAGGGGTTGATGAAGAAATTTTGGGTGACTTTGGACTGAGTGGTGGCGGTGCGGCCGGATTCGAGCTGGACCGAGCCGAGTTCAGACTCGGTACGCCGGAAAATACAGTGGTGCTTGCCAGTTCAGAAAATTTTCCAGACCATTTTGTTCTTGTTCCGGAAGAAAAACTTACCCATCTGGCTACTTGGACAGGCGAACCCGAAGAGAAGTTGATTCGCGCAGATCTGGTGTATTTTGATTTGCCGGGTGGTGGAGCGGTATTTTCTACAGGATCAATCAGTTACTGCGGAAGCTTGCCTTGGAATAACTTTGACAACAATATTTCCAGAATCACACGCAATGTACTGCGACGGTTTCTTGAATCGAGTGAAAATTAGGTTCATCATTTGAGTTGTGTGCTTTTCGCATCGACGCAGTAGAATTACGGAAAATTGAAGTGCAGTTTACTAACCTTGACTATTTCAATACTGAATACACATCAACGCGAGGTATCGCACCTGAAAATTCAACTTGTCTCAAATTCCGCGTAGTTCCTCAGCCATCTCTCGTATACTGATCACTTCGACTTCCTTGGTTTTGTTGTAGCGTTCATTGCCTGAATATATGACAAAAGAATGCTCTGGATTTACGTCTGCACGAGCATGATGAAAGCCCTTTCCCAAACTTGGTGCCAGGCTTCGTTTTATTCCAACAGCCCAATACTTTGGGCCTGGCAATTCCAGCAAGAGATCAATTTCAGCACCGGCAGAAGTACGATAAAAGTAAGGTTTAACTCGGTAGGAAGTAGTGCTTAACAGAGTTTCTATAACAAAGCTTTCCCAACTACCGCCAGCTGCTGGATGACCAAGTACTTCCTCATAGGAATTCAATCCAAGCAAGGAATGAACAATACCGCTGTCGCGGATGTAATATTTGGGTGATTTGACTAGACGTTTGCCGACATCAATATGAAATGGCATTAGTCGACGAACCAATAGGAGATCGACCAATAGATCAAGATATCTTGATACGGTTTTACCTGAAATATCAAGTGCTCTGGCCAACTGCGCCAAATTCATTGTAGAACTTTGTACATGAGCGACCATAGTCCACAACCTGCTCAGGGCTTCTGCTGGCACTCGTGGGCCTAGTTGCGGAATGCCTCGCTCCAGATACGAACGTATGAAGTTCTCACGCCACACTGCGCTAGCCCTGTCGGAATCTGCAAGAAAGCTCTCAGGAAATCCGCCTCTAATCCATAATTTTTCCCTCTGACTATCTTCAATTTCCAGCAAGTTTAGCACCGACAATTCAACATACGCAATTCGCCCTGCCAAACTTTCGCTTGATTGTTTCATCATGTCTATGGAAGCGGAACCGAGTATCAAGAACCGATTTGACTTGATATTGCGTTGTCTACCACTGTCAATCAATACTCGTAATTCGCGAAAAATTTCAGGCATTCGATGAATTTCGTCAAGTATCACGAGCTTGTTTTCTCTACGTGACAGATAATCTTCCGCATCGGACAACTTTGCACGGTCTCTTGATGCTTCGAGATCTAGGTGTACACTTGGCCGTTGGTCGGCAACCGCTTTGGCCAAGGTCGTTTTTCCAGACTGCCGAGGCCCAATTAGGGCTACTGCCGGAAACAGATCCAGATAATCCAATACAGTTTGTAGCTTTTCGCGAGCAATCATTCTTGCAATTATTGCATATTATTCCTGATTTACAAGGATAATTTCATAATCAGTCTGCTTGGACGTCAATGCTAATGCTTCATCTGAGCTTGTTCATGTTGCCACCTTGGCAACTGCGAAACTAACCCAAACCCAATCATTTCCCAATCTCAAAACAATTGGAACGAAACCTTTCAGGACAAGTAGCTTGCTACGGAGAGTTCGACCCCACAGAAACGATGTTCAAGGTCGCCAGTGTGTATAATTCCAGATTACATACGGGCAAAACCTATTGAAAGAGAGGTAAATCTATGGATGCCAAACATCCGGTCAACCCCGCAAAAGTCGAGTGGTCCGGCGAAAACCCTGGAATCTACTTGAAAGACTCGCCTGACGGCGACTGGTCAACGCTGGGAATATTTTTCCGCGTTGTGTATTCTCCTCATGGCAGGGGGTGTACCATGATTATTCTGGACAAGCCGGATGAACCGCTCGGATTGCCGGATACCTACAATATCTGCTTGACCGACAATGAAACGCTTACGGACTATCTCGTTGGAGATTTCATGTCGAAATTCCCTTCCTTTAGAGGCCGAAAAGGGCTTGAAACAATGACTCGCGTTCCATTGGATTCCGTTTCCACTCGAGTTGATATGCCCGACTATTACATGGAGTCAGCGATTGGGAGGGATATTGAAGCCGTAATGACTTGGCGACAGTTGCAAGAACCGTTTGCGGCGGAGGTGCCAGTCGAAATTTCTGCAACAGGTGAACATGACATGTACAGTGTATTTCTGGAAGCCAAAGATGCAGAGATCACCGTTAATGGCGATCACTTGTCCGGTTCTGTTGTCGGCCGCACATTTCTGGGTCGTCAAATGAGCACTGCTTTTCTTGCTTTGTCCGAAACCTGGTTGACACCCGGATAAAAAATCTCCGTCGTTCAACTTGTGGCGATTCGGATACAAGGTACATTCGAATCTCACGATTTTCAGGGAGCGGTGTGGGGTGATTTCAGTTTGCCTTCTACCGCATAATCGCGGTGAGCGGCGAGAAAATGTTCCCCTTGCTAACCAAGGTCGGGTCGGGAAGCAAGCTTGCCGACCAATGCCAGCAATTCACCGCGTTCGACAAGGCCCCGATGGCATCGAACATAAGCTACGCCATCAACCGGAAAGCACACTGTAGTTGGCTCTCGTTCAATTTCCTGGATGTTGTAAACAACGCCAAGTTTATCGCCTGATTTCACAATATCACCAGGTGCAAACAAAGGTTCGAACAATCCCCGATGCGGTGAATAAACATGCTGGCTCGGATCATCAATGTAGAAATATTTTGACGGTTGTCCTTCATGTGCCATGCTCGCGGGCAGAACTCCCAAATGAACAAAGCAGTTGATCAAACCATACTCGCCTATTGACAAGGTTTCCGGACTGACTTGACCACCGCCCCCCAACTCTGCCGCAATCATTGGAAGACCTTGCCGGTCGGCAGCTGAATTTACACTTCGATTGTCATTCAATGCGCCCATTAACCAAATCAGTGGTGCGCCAAATGCCTCCGCGAGTTCCAGATTTTTCCTTGACAGTACCCGATTTTCAGTAATCATTGTCATTGCGCAAGGAGAAAACCAAGCCGCTTTGCCGCCGGAATGCAGGTCGATAACATAGTCGCAGACCGGCATCAATGCTTTTTCAACGAAATGCGCAATCATCTCAGTTGGCCCTCCATCAGGGTTCCCCGGAAATGCACGATTTAGATTTCCATTGTCCAATGGAGAAACGCGTGCGGCGTGATTTAGTGCAGGCGCATTGAGTGCGGGAAGTGCGATGATTCTGCCGCGCAATTGTTCGGGTTCAAGGTTCTTTAACAACTTCAGCACTGCAACCGGACCCTCGAATTCGTCGCCATGACAACCCCCAATCAGCAAAACAGTTGGTCCGGGTTCACCAACAATGACTCCAACCGGAATCGGGATATAGCCCAAAGCATGCTCATTGCTCGAATACTTCAGTCGTAAATCGCCCGTACGCTTGCCGAAGCTTTCCAGATTCAGGGAAGTTGTTATTCTGGAAATATCTGATTGAATCCTGCGAAAGGTTGATGTCACAAATATCTCTGCAATTGATGCACTTGGTCTATGAGATCGTCGTCAAAGTATCGTTGACCAATGAACTGCAGTGCCAACGGTAGGCCGTTGGCACCAGTTTCGTAGGGAATGGTGATTGATGGGGCCCGAAGCAGAGTCCACATGCGATTTAGTAGTGGGTCGCCAGTGTTGTCCAACGTAGCCGGTGCTTCGCCCATAGCACTGGGAACCATTAATAAATCAACGTCGGCGAATGTGTTATAGAGGTCACCTTCACCAATATCTCCACAGTTGATTGCTGTCAGGTACTCTTCATAGGTACATGCCAATCCCTGTTCAATCAATTTTTTCAACGGGTCGCTTAATAAATCCCTGTGATTTGTCCATTCTCCCAAAAGGGAGCGACATGCCTCGAAAGCCATTACAATCCCATGAGCTTCGGTCAAGTCTCCGCCTGACTCCTCGATTTCGATTTCATAAACTTCTATACCATTGCGGTCCAATCGCTTGGCAGCTTCAACAAATGCTTTTTGTTGCTCGCTCGAAACTCTCTCCCAATGTGGCGTATATACGACACCTACACGAAATTCGGGTTTCTCATCGACACTGTAGCTACTATAGATTTCATTCCGAATCAATTCAAGCGAATTAAATTCTTCATCAGTATTAGCCAAAAGCGCAGATCGGATGAACTTGAAATCGAACACATCTCGTGCAAAAAATCCAATTGAATCCATGGTTTGCGACAACCCTAAAATTCCGTCCATGCTGAAAGCTGCCTGACTTGCCTTGTAGCCGCACACACCGCAATAGGCAGCCGGACGAATGACTGAACCAGCTGTTTGGGTGCCGATTGCAATGGGTAACATATTGTCGGCAACGGATGCAGCAGAACCCATGGAGGATCCGCCAGGCGTATGCTTCAGGTTATGCGGATTTCTGGTTTTTCCGGGATTGAAATAAGCAAATTCGGTTGATACAGTCTTGCCGGGGACCACCGCCCCCAAAAATCGTAAAAACGATACAATTGCAGCATCCCGGTTCGGCCTATTGTTCTTGTAGATCGGACTGCCCATTGTTGTTGGCATGTCATGTGTGTTCATCACATCCTTGATGCCGATGGGTATTCCATGCAACCAGCTGAGCCACTCAGCATCGTCCAGCGACTGTGCTGTCTCGAATGCTACATCAGCATTCAAATATTCAAAGGCTTGCACTTCGCCTTCGCGCTCGTCGATTCGCTTTATGCAGTCTTCAAGAATTTCGCTTGGTTTGATCTTCCTGTCGTAAATCAACTTAGCCAGCTCGGCCAGTGACTTTTCGGCCAAACTTTCCATAATCCACCTATCTATGCCTGATTGAGTACGCCCTCGAACAATTCGAGTGGCATTGTATAAATTCCACCGCCGAGACGACCGGCTTTGCCTGTCTTGTCAATGATTCCCAGACTAACACTAGGGAGTATTTGCGTTTCCATTACTTTTCTGGCCAGTAGTCCGGTCCGAAATTCCAGGTTACGAAATTCCGGATGCTGTACCGCCAAAATCTTTTTGGGTTTCTGGTACAGATTCGCGGGCAAATGTCTTTTCATGTTGTGTTGCTGTTGAGGGGAGAACGTAAATGCCATTGCACCGAATCCACAAATATCCACAATCGCGCTATCGCCAATTGCGCCGAGTGCGCGCGAAGACAGAAACTTTCCAATATCACCCACCGGCGGTGTCGCTTTCACTGTAATCCAAGTGTCCGGTGCTTTGGAAATTTTGATTCCAAATCTTCTGCCGTTACCACCGGCCGCTGTAACCAGACTGGACTGGTATATTCCGGATGCCTGCGAGCACATTAATTTGCAGGCCGCCATCCACAGGTTCAGAAAAAAACTGGGACTGTTGTTCAGAAATTCATCAACCTTTTCGTGAGTTTGAAGATGGGTTGCAAGCAACTGGCAGACACGCGCGGTGGCGGTGGGTGTATAGCCGTGACAGTCGTCTCCTTCTGACAAGGCATAGATGGCCACTGGAAGCAAATCAATTTCATGGGTCAGGCATTGCATCAAAATTTCATTCAATTGACCGTTGATCCAGTGAAGATGTGCGACAACATCCTTGTTGAACATACCCAGCCGCATTGCTGGACCGTTGCCGCCGTTAATCGGCGCAAAAACACGCGAAGTTGAATTGATTGAATCCACCACTTCGTGTAGCCACATGGAACGGGAAACCGCCCCGGCAAGCGGGATGACCACCCCGCGGTCCTGGGCCGGTTCCAACACGATTTCTTCGCGCAGAATCATTTGTTCTGCATCGT
Organism: Arenicellales bacterium; assembly: GCA_965200765.1. GTDB lineage: Bacteria > Pseudomonadota > Gammaproteobacteria > Arenicellales > JAJDZL01. Next base: position 2,168,884 of record OZ241380.1, on the reverse strand, counting down.
CCCGACTTTTTGTCAAGCCTTCAAAAATAGCCGCGGCACATGCAGAGTTCAGCACCGGTTTGGGTATTTCCTTGGGGGATTCGAATTTTGGCCCCGCGTGCAATATAACTCCGGGATCCAAATCCAGCACTTCTTGCGCAGTTTTCTGGGACCGCCATGCGGGTCGCGATGCCAACAGCATGTCCAGTGCTTCATTTTCTGCCCGATTGATCTTGTCCATAACCAGTTTCAAGTTTGCCTGACGTAAACCTGTGTTGGTGAAAAATTGAATTTATGTTGTATCCAAACAGGTATCATGTTCTTGGTGTAATTTTACAGCAAGATTGGCTTGCCGCGATATGAAGAAATCTGAATTTGTCATGCAAATGCTCGCAGTTGTGTAAAAATACATCTTGTAAATTTGAAAACACCGAACTGGTTTGTTGCACCATCAATATACAAATATGAACTCAGCCCTGTCAAAGTATTCATTTCCGGTTGTCCTGTTTGTGCTATTGGGGGTGCTTGCGTATTTCCTGAATTGGGAATTATTGCTGAGTCTTGATTTTTCCGTCGTCTGGGAATACCGGCTTGTGTTGTTCAAAGGATTGATGATGACACTAGGCCTGACGATTTGGGCCAGTGTTCTGGGTCTGCTTTGCGGTACTATTCTGGCGGTTGCCAGTCAGTCGCCGATTGCATTACTTCGATGGTTGGTTACCGCGTTTGTAGAAATATGGCGCAACACGCCACTACTGGTACAGCTCATCTGGATTCACTATGCGCTTCCGTTGCTGACCGGTGTCAATACAACGGCGGTGGAAAGCGGAGTACTCGCGATAACGTTGCAAGCGGCAGCCTACTTTACCGAGATCGTAAGAGCCGGAATTGAGTCAGTGCCGAAAGGACAGTGGGAAGCGGCCTATTCCCTGGCACTACCTGCCAAGATTACCTGGATCAAAATCATATTGCCTCCAGCGATTCGCACCATGATTCCACCGCTGGTTAACTTGTCAATCAGTTTCTTCAAAGGAACCGCGATTCTTTCCATACTCCATATCAGCGAGTTGATGACCGTTACCAATCGAATTGCCAATGTCACGTTCAAGCCAATTGAGTTGTTCAGTGCCATCGCAATCATCTACTTTGTCGTCGGCTACGCCATGAGCAAGGCAACTCTCCGGCTTGAATATGTATTGCAACGCAGGGAACGGTGATGCGGTTCGAGTTTGACCAGATTATTCGATACGGGCCTGAATTGCTGCAGGCTTTCTGGGTTACAGTCTGGATTTCAGTTATATCGTTGTTGATCGGCATTGTCCTTGGACTGTTTGCCTGCCTGGGCAAACTCAGTCGTCAAGGTACAGCCTACAGATTGTCGACCGGCTTTATTGATTTTTTTCGAACGATTCCGGAAGTTGTGCTGATCTTTTGGGTGTACGCATGCCTGCCGTTGCTGCTGTCAGTTCGAATCAGTAGTGAAATTTGCGGCATCATCGCATTGTCGCTGTTCAGCGGTGCATACTTGGCCGAAATATTTCGTGCCGGTGTACTGGCAGTACCGCGTGGGCAGGTTGATGCTGCTCATGCACTGGCAATACCTCGATTGAATATCTGGAGCCGCATTATTATTCCGCCGGCAATTCGGCGCATGATGCCAGCTTCGATTAACTTTCTGACAGAGTTGCTCAAAGCAACCAGCTTGCTGTCAGCGATTTCCGTGGGTGAAATGGCTTACCAGGCCAGTGTGCTGGGTGCCAAGACACTGAGTTATGTTGAATTTCTGAGTGCAATTGCAGTGCTGTATTTCCTTTTGATCTTTCCGTTCAGCCTGTGGGCACGCCGTGCTGAAAAGAAACTTGTCGAAAAAACCGGAAATTAGATTTATGCCTGGCACCTCTACTACTGTTGTTCCTGAAAGTTCCACTCGCTTTATTGACTGCGAAGATGTCCACAAGTCGTTTGGTTCCTTCAAAGCGCTGAACGGGGTGTCCACGAAAATCAATGCTGGAGAAATTGTTTGCATTCTGGGGCCTTCCGGCGGCGGCAAGTCAACATTTTTGCGCGTTCTGAATGCTCTGGAAAGCATTGACCGGGGAAGCATTGTCATCGACGGTAAAACTTTACCGGGGAAAAGAGAAGTGATCGAGTCCGTTCGGCGCGAGGTGGGCATGGTATTCCAGCAGTTCAATCTGTTTTCTCACATGTCGATACGAGACAATGTGTCGTACGCTCCCATCAAAGCACGAAAAATGAAGAAATCGGCGGCCTACGAATTGACAGAGCAACTGTTGAAGCGGGTTGGGATCGAGGAGCAAATCAACAAATTTCCCAACCAGTTGTCTGGCGGTCAGCAACAACGCGTTGCCATTGCACGCGCCTTGGCCATGGAACCAAAAGCGATGCTATTTGACGAGCCGACGTCTGCATTGGACCCCGAGATGGTGCGAGATGTGCTGGATGTTGTCAGGGAATTGGCCCAGTCGGGCATGACCATGTTGATTGTGACGCACGAAATGGGGTTTGCCCGGGAAGTTTCAAATCGGATGATGTTCATGGCCCAGGGCCAGTTGCTCGTAGATACTAGCCCGGATGATTTTTTTGATAGTCCGTCCCATGACCAGTTGATTCGATTCTTGTCGAAAATCGTATAATTCAAGAATTTAATTTGTATGCAAATTGAATTTTATGATAGATTAACTTCATTCCAAATTTTTTAACCCATCAGAAATTTTTTCATAGGGAGGTTGCGATGAATCGCACAAAACTATTTGCCAGTGCAATTATTTGTTCCTTTTTGTTCTCGGTACCGGCATTTGCTGGCAGTTCTCATGAAGGCAGCAATCACATGATTGACGAGATCAAGGAGAGAGGCAGTTTGCTTGTATGCCATGCCGAGGCACTTCCGTGGGGTATGAAAGACCCCAAGACAAACGAATGGATTGGCACTGATGTTGAAGCGGCCAAGCATCTGGCCGGAATCATCGGTGTTGATTACCAACCGGTCGATTCGCAGTGGGGCACACTGATTCCGAGTCTTGAAACCGGTAAATGCGATATCGTCATGTCGCCGATGTTCAGAACCGCAGAACGCGCGATGAGGATTGATTTCACCAATCCGTCCGGCTACGAAACTCAAGGTACTGCAGTGCACATGGATTCTGATTTTCAGACCCATGCAGAGTTGGATCAAGACGGACTGACGATTGCTGTTGGTTCTGGCACCGCAGACGAAGCATTCGCGAACCGATTTTTCAAGAAAGCAACGGTCAAGGCTTTGGTGAGCGACAAGTTGTCTACATTCTTTCTGGAAGTTGCCAGCAAGCGTGCCGATGCAATTTTGACCGACAGTTCGACGTTGCGCAATTTTATCGCGCAAAACCCGGGCATGAATCTCAGAATCATTGACGATCAACCCCTGAATCCGCAAGGCTATGCGTATGCGGTCGTACCTGGTCATCCTCACTTCCTGAATTTCCTGAACGTCTGGTTGGAGACAATTGAGCAACAAGGATTGAAGGATCAGTGGTATGACATGATTACTTCCATGAATTAATCTGAAAATATTCCGTTTTACTTTGTAAAAAATACACAGGAACTTTTTCAGTGAACGCGATGCCACAAAGGAAGGCAGATCGAGCGATTCCTTCCATTGCCGGCGGTGTCATGTCGCTCAATCGCCTTATGGACCCGATGATTGAGTTTGTGCGCGCGAAAGGCGCGTACTTATGGGATAGCAATGGCAAGAAATATATTGACTACCATGCGGCCTTTGCACCGTATTTGCTGGGGCACGGTGAGGAGAAAGTCGATTCGGCGGTAGTTGATTCAATCAGGCGCGGTGAATCCCTGTTTGGTGCGGGTGCTACGCCTTGGGAACAGGAAGTTGCTGATTTGCTGGTGGATAGCGTTCCCGGCCTGGAACAAGTCCAGTTGACTGGTAGCGGTACGGAAGCGGTCGGATATGCGGTCCGATTGGCGCGTGCCGCGACCGGACGACATAAAGTACTGGTGATGCAAGGTGGCTACAACGGCTGGATGGATGCATTGGCTTTCAACCTGATGGACCCGGCGGCCGCGGTGAAGGATCACCGGTATGGAGAGGAACACAAACTTCGACCGATTACGGCAGGGTTGTCGGAAGCCGCGACGGATTCAGTGCATGTCGTGGAGTTCAATGATCTGGATGCAATTGAAATAGTACTCAAAAAGGAGGAGATTGCCTGTGTAGTGCTGGAACCAATTCTTCAGAATGTTGGTATTGTAAAGCCAAAGGCTGGTTATCTGGAAGGTATCCGCAGGCTATGTGATCAACATGGCGTGGTGTTGGTGTTTGACGAGGTGAAAACCGGTTTCAGGCATGCACTTGGGGGCTATCAGTCGATTTGCGGCATTGTTCCTGACTTGAGTGTGTTCGGGAAAGCAGTAGCCAATGGTTATCCGGTCGGGGTTATTGGCGGAAAGGAGGAGTTTATGCGGTACTGTTGTCATCCCGACCTTTCGAAAAGGGTGCTCATTGCCGGTACGTACAATGCTCACCCTTTCGTTGTTGCTGCGGTGAATGCGACGCTGAAAATTCTCAAGTCAAAAGAGGCAAATGTCTATGCGCGACTGGAGTCCATGGGGCAGCAGCTTGAGCAAGGTTTGAATGATTTGTTGAAAGACCGGGATTATCCGACGACTATAGTGCGTCAAGGGTCGGCGTTTTCCGTCTATTTCATGGACCATGCTCCTGAGTCATGGAAGGACATTGCACTCAACAACGATGCCGATCTGGATGTCAGATATCGGAAAATGCTGATTGAAGCGGGTGTCTTCCACTTTCCGGTAACGACCAAGCAGGGTAGCATTTCTGCTGCCCATACAGAAAGTGATATCGAAGTGACTCTGGAAATTACCGAACAAGTGCTGGATTCCCTCCGTTAATTCCAGACGGATATCAAGCTAGTCAGCTGCTTCAACATACATGTATTCGTTGATGAAGCCGTGCTTCCAGACATGCAAAATGCTTTCAGCGAATTTCTCGAGTTCTTCTACATCGGAAACCGTTGCAAAGATGTTGCCTTCGTTGGGTCCCGTTGGACCATACAGACTGTTTCCGCGATCGTAGAAAAGGGCAATGTCAACAATGCGCCGTGGATGGTCGGGGTCGTAAACGTCGCGCGGCAACAGTCCGGGAGGATGAAAAATATACATCAAATCACCCGGTCCGGGATACATGCTCTGCCACTCGCCGGGTGGGTCTGCACCGAAAATTTCCTCTACCGGAAGCAGAGTGTAGATCTCATGGTTGGCATACTTGGCATGCCACATATCACCGCCAAACGGCAGTGCTTTGCAAATGGTTTCGCAGGTTTTCGGGGACATGTCCCATCTTAGTTTCAACTTGACACTAGTGCCGTGATTTTTCATCCCGACCCTTACAAATTTCAATTTGTCTGGCATACGCCTTTCTCCGTTTTCAATTGTGTGAACATGAAATTGTAGTTTATGGAGTAGTTGAATTGGAACGGCAAATCGCAATCGGCGGAATTTGGCACGAAACCAACACATTCGCCTCGGGCCTGACGACGATGGCAGATTTTGAAAACTATCAGCTGGCCCGGGGAGATGAAATCGTTGCACGATATGTTGCAACGAATACAGAATTGGGCGGGGTGCTTGACTGTGTCGAGAGTGCTTCATTCAAAGCGGTCCCCACCTTGTTTGCCAGTGCGGTGCCGTCAGGAGTTATTGAAGCCGGCACGGCGAGAACCCTGTGTGACGAGCTGGTCAGCAGAATTCAGAACGCTTTGCCGCTTGACGGCCTAATATTGGTATTGCACGGTGCGGCGGTGGCCGAAGAAGCTTCCGACTACGACGCATACATTGTGCAACGGATTCGCGAAGCAGTCGGGGAGCAAATCCCCATAGTTGCAACATTTGACTTTCATGCCAACCTGAGTGAGGAACTTGTTTCCAATTCGACTGTACTGGTCGGATACGATACCTATCCGCATGTTGACATGAGCGACCGTGGACGGGAAGCAGTGGAAATTCTCGCATCGATTCTTGAAAAAGATCAATACCCCGCAAGCGCATTTCGAAAACTGCCGCTGGTTACTACACCGCTCAAGCAGCCGACCACAGAATTTCCGATGACAGTCATCATGGAAGAACTGAAAAAGGCAGAGAAAATTCCCGGAATTTGTTGTGGGTCCGTTGCCATGGGTTTTTGCTTCAGCGATGTTCCCAATCTGGGTACTTCGGTCGTGATGTATGGCGAGTCCCGGTCTGTTGCGGAGCAAGCGGCCGATGCGTTGGCAATGAAAATTTGGGAATTGCGCAGTGAATTCAGTATCGAGTTGATTTCTGCAAAGGCCGGAGTGAGTCAGGCAATTGGAGCCATGGATTATCCGGTAATCATTGTAGAGTCGGCCGACAATGTAGGTGGCGGCAGCGCCGGTGATGCGACCGGTGTTCTCCAGGAGTTGCTGGTACAGAATGCCACAAAAGCTGTGATCGTAGTGTACGACCCTCAAGCCGTTTCGGAAGCGGAAAATGTTGGAGTCAACAATCCAATTTCAATTATGGTTGGTGGAAAGTCGGATCAGTTGCATGGTGCTTCGCAACGGGTGGATGGACAGGTTCGCCTGATTGTCGACGCGAAGTACGAGCACAGGGGTTCGTACATGACCGGATATGTCACTTCAATGGGTCGAACTGCGGTGATTGATGCCGACGGAGTGCAAATTGTATTGACATCGTTGCGGACGATGCCTTTTGATGCAGAGCAATTGCGTTGTGTTGGCATTGAGCCGTCAGAGCAGAAAATTATTGTGGTCAAGTCAGCGATTGCCTGGCAGGCGGCCTACGGAAACTACGCGAAAAGCGTTGTGTATGTAGATACGCCCGGTGTGTGTTCCAGCGACTTGACTCGTTTCAATTTTGATTATCGACCTGAACCGCTTTATCCACTTGAACTTGACACTGAATATACAACTGGAGCAACAGCATGACAATCCCGCGTGAAGAGGTTTTTCAGGTCGAAGAGTATGCTGTTCGATTGAAAAAGGTACGCGCGAGCATGGCTACCGCCGGTATTGATACGCTTGTGTTGCATTCGGCTTCAAACATACTTTACCTGAGTGGGCATCACACGTTGAATCTTTGGGATTATCAGTGCCTGGTAGTTCCATCCGAACTACCGCCGTTCATGATTCTCTGGCAATTTGAACGCGGGCGATTTGAGGCAACTGCGGTAGCTACGGAAGTGGTGTTGTACGAAACCGGTTCCGACCCAATTCAAAAAACCGCGCAAGCGATAAAAGAGCGCGGATTGCTTTCGGGTTCTGTCGGGCTGGAAATGCAAACTCGATTTCTTGTTCCCAAGGTACGGGACGCACTGGTTGATGCGCTGGACGTAACGACGGTTGTGAATGGTTCGGGGATTGTGGATCTGGTTCGAAACATCAAATCAGAAGCCGAGCTTGAAGTGATGAAAGAAGCGGGCAAGATTACAGATTCCGCAATTCTGGCCGGTTTCAGGGCCATCTGCGCTGGTGCTACAGATTCAGACGTGACTGCTGAAGTAGCCGCGGAACTGATTCGAAACCACAGTTTGGGATTTTCTGTGTATCCGATTGTTTCTGCCGGTTATCGGGCTGGCATGCCACACAATAGCAATTGTGGATATGTCATCCGGGAAGGCGACTCGGTATTTATCGAATGCTCGCCGAGTCTGCATTGGTATCATGCACCGTTGATGCGCACGGCCGCAGTTGGAGAAGTTACGCAACAGGTCAATGATTTTGCCGCACTGGAGCAAGACATGCTGAGTAGCATGCTGAGTGCGGTTCGGCCGGGAGTGCTTGCATCGGATATCGCGCTCACGGGTCAGAAATTCATCGCTCCGATTCGCGAAAAAATTCTGTTTCACGAAGTTTATGGCTACCCTGTCGGTATTGGATTCCCACCGACTTGGGGAGAAGAATCCGGATTTGCGCTGGTTGTTTCCAATCATCGTCCACTGGAAACCGGAATGGTGTTCCATATACCCATGACACTGAGAATCAACGGTGAAACGGGAGTCGGTCTGAGTCACACATTTGCAGTTACTGAAGATGGTTGCGAAGTGTTTAGTGAATTGCCGCAGGAGTTGCACAGAATTCAATCATGAATCACCGGTTTCAAGAATCCGAACAGCTTTACAACTACGGCAAGAAGTATATTGCCGGCGGTGTCAACAGCAACTTCCGCTACGCCGGCTACGGTGAGAGTCCGGTTCCCTTGTACTATGCTGGAGGCAAAGGCTCGCGTTTGACAGATGTTGACGGGAATGTCTATATTGACTATGCCTTGGCGAACGGCCCGTTGATTCTTGGACACGCTCCGGAACGGGTGCTCGATGCAGTCAGAGACACACTTGAGATGGGGCAATTGTTTGCCGGTCAGACGGAATTGGAAGCAAAGCTCGCGGAAAAACTTGTCAAGATCATTCCATGCGCAGAACTGGTTCGATTGGCTTCCAGCGGCACAGAAGCAATTCAGGCAGCGATTCGACTGGCCCGGGCTTATACCGGACGCAAGAAAATCATCAAGTTTGAAGGGCATTATCATGGCTGGACGGACAGTGTTTTCATCAGTGTAAATCCACCTTTGGAGTTGGCAGGAGATGAATCCAGTCCAATGCCATTTGCTCATTCTCCCGGTCAGTCTGAATTAGTGCTGAAGGAAATCATTACGTTGCCCTGGAACAACCTGGATTTACTGGTTTCGACGATTCGGCAACAGAAAGACGATATTGCCGGTGTCATTATGGAACCGGTCAACTGCAATACAGGTGCAATCTTGCCGGTGCCCGGGTATTTGGAAGGCGTTCGGGAAATTACGGAACAACATGGCATCATGCTCATTTTTGACGAAGTGATCACCGGATTTCGGGTAGCCTTGGACGGTGCACAGGGACGGTTGGGCGTAACACCCGACTTGGCCATATTTGCAAAGGCGCTTGCCGCCGGCTTTCCATTGGCCGCGCTTGTTGGCAAAAAAGAAGTGATGGAACTTTTTGAAACACGACAAGTCATGCACGGCGGTACCTACAACGCGAATGTAATGACTGTGGCCGCCGGACTGGCCACAATAGAAGAGTTGGAAAAAAATGGCGGAGAAGCCTACACGACAATGAATCGTCGCGGTAAACGCTTGATGGATGAATTGCAGAGTATTGCGACCAGGCAAAAAATTGAAATTTCGATACCGGGTTTTGGTACCGTATTTCATCCGCTGTTCGGCAGTCCGTCCAGGGTTGAAAACTACCGGCAGTTTGCCACTCAGAGTGCTGCATTCAAAAACCGGTTTTACGCAAGGCTGCAGTCGAATGGCACCCGGGTTACCGCGCGCGGAACATGGTTCTTGTCTACCGCACACAGTGACAAGGATATTGATCAAACACTTGAACAGGTCCAAAAAACAATGGAGGAGTTATCGAATGAGAATGAATGATTATCGCTTGGGTTTTGTTTGGCCAGGTGGTGGTTCGGAACAGGATTACTATCAATTTCTGGAAGCGGCCGGCGACAACACAAAACTTTTTCTTACTTGTACTCGGGTCGGCGGTTCCGGAGATGACGACCATGATGTCGAAGCATTGCAGCGAACGGCGCAAATTTCCTGGTTGTGCGAAGCCGCGGTCAGATTGGTTTGCCTGAATCTGGATGCGATATTCTGGCCCTGCACCAGCGGCAGTTTTATTGGAGGCAGGAAACATGCCGAGGACCAGGTTCAAGCCTTGAATGAATTGACCGGGGTGCCCGCAGGCAGTACATCTTTGGCCTTTGCACTGGCATTGAATCGTGCACAAATTGATCATGTAAGTGTATTGGCAACCTATCCGGAGCCGGCTTCAAATGCGTTTGTGAAATTTCTGTCCGAGTTTGGCATTACTGTCGAGGAGATGAAGTGGCTGGATGCCCCTTCGGGGTGGGATGCCGCCGTAATGAGTCCGGAATTTATCAAGGAGAAAATTCAAACAGTACTGGACAACGACGCGCCGGCAGTGCTAGTTCCGGATACAGCATTACCCACTTTGATGTATGTACAAGAATTGGAAGACATTGCAGAACGACCGGTATTGACTGCAAATGCAGTCACGATGTGGAATGCAATGGAATTGACTGCGGGGCAGTTTTGTGTGGAAGGATTCGGGTCGCTATTATCCGGCGAGCTACTAGGTGAAAAGCCCCCGATTGATGGTAATGTACTTGATGTTGCCTAGAATGAAAACCTTTGAGAAAATTTCAAATGCAGCTGAAGCATTATCATTTGCACGAGTACACCCTGTGTGGTCGTCAAGTTTCGCCGATGACGGGAACGGTTTTCGAGCATACGCGTTTGCCGTTGCCCAAATGGTTTGCGGCGATCTACTTGATTAGCGCTGACAAGGGCGGGATTTCGGCGCAGCGTCTTTCCAAGATGATCGGCGTTTCTTGGCCGACAGCTTATTGAATAATGAGAATTTTGCGCCAATGCATGGGGACCGAGGTTACTGGCTCGAGGGGCTTATGGAGGTGGATGATGCTTTCGTCGGGGGCCGCGCAAGCCGGGCAAGAGAGGCCGCGGGACCGAGGGTAAAAAGCCGGTGATTTTTGCGGTGGACAGAGAGAAAACGGCATGGGTTTCAGGGTGGCTCGTCTGGTGGAACGGGTGAATTCGGAGCAAGTTCGGAAAATCGCGATGCGCATCTCAGCGCATTCGGAAGTTCGCACGGACGCATTCAAAGCTTTGCAAATTCAAGGCGATTCGTATCGGCACGAATCCAAAGCCACCTCGCTGAAGAAAGTGAATGAAAGGCTCCGAAGGTTCTATTGTCATCAGCAATTTCAAGAGATTTCTGGCGGGAACCTTCCACGAGGTACCATATTGATACCTTCAGGAATATATTGCCGAATTTGTGTTTCGTTTCAATCGCTGATTCTGGGAATCTCAGTTGCCGGCTCTATTGCCGCAAGCCATCGTTGACCATGTATCGATTCAGGCTTCCTTCAATTCAATTTAGATGCATTTCAAGATACTCTGATATTCTACAACGATGTTGCATATCATGAATACGAGGGATTAATCTTGGACTTGGATGAACGAGACCGGCTTGCAGAGCATCTGGGAGACATGTTGGTAATGATTATGAAAAATCATGGACTGCTGACAATTGGGTCAACTGTTGCACAGGCATTTGTACGAATGCTTTATTTGGAGCGTTCTTGCCAAGTACAGATTGATGCCCACCTCACAGGGCGAGAATTGCATCTGCTTACAGAAGATATTTGCAAGCGCATGCCAAACAGTACGAACAAAGCGCATCTCTGGAAGCGTACGGATGGGATGCATTGCTGATAAGGCTGGATCAATTCGACCCATCCTACAAGAATTAAATTTACAGAAATGACACGAGAAGCTTTTTTCGGAGGTAAATTATGACTACTTTATCTGAAGAAATTGCTGCCTACGAATCCATGCAGCGATCGCTAGAATTGGATTACTTTGGGAAATGGGTAGTTTTTCACAATAAAAATTTATCGGGCGTGTATGATTCATTTGAATCTGCTGCTGCAGACGCTGTTAGGCGATTTGGGCGCGGCCCGTATTTAATCAGGGAAGTGGGGGCTGGTCCGGTAAGACTTCCCGCATCTGTTCTGTATAGGCCGAAGATTGAATATTCATAACGTTGAGTGCGGATTTGTTGATCAAATCGAGTTGTTAACCCAATTTGGGCCAACTATACAGGTTCAGATTGGTATTGACCCGAGTTGGCACCCAACAAACAATTCCGTCCCAACTTTACCTTCCAATACATACCCTGCGCTCATTGATACCGGTGCTACAGAAAGTTGTATTGATTCGCAAATCGCTGCCAATCTTGAATTGCCAGTTTTTGACGAACGGCATGTTGCAGGGGTGCATGGTTCTGACAAGGTAAATGTTCATGTAGCACAAATTCATATTCCGGAATTACCGCACACAATATATGGAGCATTCTGTGGTGTCCATTTACATGCGGGGGGTCAGCCTCACTGTGCGCTTCTGGGACGGACGTTTCTTCGCCGTATGAAAATGGTTTATGATGGCAGCATCGGGTCTGTAATTCTTTCTCGTCCTACAAAAGATAGTTAGTGACCATAAAGGTGAATCAGGTCAAGCAGAGGTAAAAGATCGCGGGAATGGGCAACACAGACACTGACCGAGTCAAGTTGCATTTTGAAATCAGATTAAACGGTAACCCGGTTGACCCACGTCGTTATCTTCCAAAGTCGTAGGTTGTTCACAAAGCTTAAGCTTGAGAGTGTCCATTTCAATATGGAGTGAAACAGAGCGCTTTTCGTTACGCTTCGGATTTCAGAAGCAGTGCAACTACAGTATTTCGTCCATCACCAACCAGACCATTATAGGTTCTGCAAGCGGCGTCTGAATCCATTGCTTCAAATCCGCATTTTTGCAGTCGGATCGATTGCAGAAGTTCGGGCGTTGGCATGTGCAGTGTTTTTCCTGTGCCCAGAATTACGATTTCTGCATCAAACTCTGCCAACCGCTGGAAGTCGCTGATTTTCAAATCGTCGAAGTATTGCGGCGACCAGTCATCAATGATTTTATCAGCAGACACAACAATGCTTCTTTTGTAGTGTTGCTCATTGACAATGAAGCCGCTGGACTTGTTCGATTGGACCAAATTTTCTCCGCCGCTGTCTGACTGATGTAGTTTCATGTTGTGCAATGGTTGAATTTGAACTTGTAAATCTTTCAGTGGAGCACGGTTATACCGGTTTCATATGGTATCTTGCGAAACTGCACTTTGCAATTCCAAATCATGCACAGAGTTTCCCGTTGGAGACAAATTGAGGGTGAAATTGTTGATTTCCCGGGGTTGGCTATGGCATGAAAATGTTCTGATTGGCGAATTCGGAGCTTTGTCCGAGGATTTTCGTGTTGCGAAAAGGCGAATTTTCGGCGATTTTCGAGTTTCAGACGTGACAATGCCTGCCGCTTCTGGCAGCATGGTCAAGACCGGGACGGCAGGCGGGTTTCAGGCGGCCAGCGGTGTCACCAGGCTGCGCATCTTGTCGGGCTTGTTCTTTTCCAGGCAACCCAAGGCGATTGCCAGCATCACCGCCATGTTGCTGAAGAGTGCCCGCGAAGCATGGAGTAGAAAATCGGCAAAAACCGGCAAAACAGGCGTTTCAAGCTCGAAAAACGCCGATTCTTGGGGTACAAAAAATTTCAAGCAGTCGAATTCGCGCGTAAAATCAACAACTTGGAAACTACGAAACTAACTCCCTTTAAATATTAAGTTTCAATTCCTGTAACTCGCGGTCATTCGCGGAGACAGCAAATTACGGTTCAAGCGTTCTGGCTACGCGAAAGCCGTGGTCGATGAATCGCAGACGAGTGTTCCGCTTGCTTCGATGTGCGGATCGCAAGATGCCGGGTTCGTCGATCCAAGAACCACCCCGGAGCACTCGGCTTTTGCAATTGCCGGAAAGCCAGGCGCTACCGTCCGTCGGGGCACCGGCATAGGTTTCGTTGTAGCAATCTTCCACCCATTCCCAGACATTGCCATGCATATCGTAAATCCCGAAGCCATTGGGTTCGTATGAACCTACCGGGACAGTTCCGTCTGTATTCGTTCCAAATCCAAGCATTTTCAACATCATGCTACCTGAATCGTATCTCGCATTCTCACCTGAAATTTCTTCTCCCCAAAAGTACGATGTTGAAGTTCCTCCGCGTGCTGCATATTCCCATTCGGCCTCGGTGAGCAAGCGGTACTCCTTGCCGGTTTTTCGGCTTAACCAATCCACATACAGACTCGTATCATGCCAGTTGACTTCAATAACCGGGCGGGTGTCTCGTCCCCATTCAACGTCTTCCGGACTATATTCTCCGCATTCCCCTTCTGCTACGCACGCATCCCACTCGTTAAATGTGACTTCATAGATTCCGACTGCAAACGAATTTGCAATACTCACCGGATGTTGCGAATCTTCATTATCTCGTCGATGCCTTTCATCTTCAGGCGAGCCCATCGTATAGTCCCCGGCGGGAACAACCACCATGACCGGGCACACCGGACAGTCTTGAAATGTTTCACCGGGTTCCTGTGCAAATGCACCAGCAGTCACCAGAAGTGATATGAAAAAACAGAATGCTGTGCCTGTGGTCTGCCAAAATCCATTGGTCTTGAACATTGCTTGGGTACTCCAAATATGATTATGCAATCAAGTTTCATAATTAATTCTACTTACTCTCAACAGAATTTGCACAAGTTGCATCACTAAAGTGCCAGGAGAAGTTGTGTCCCTGTCAATTCGCCTATGGTATAGAATTACGAACAACAATGTATTTTTTGTATTTCTTTCAAGTGCAAAAGATAAACTTGTACACACTGTAATTCGCATTTCCATGTTCTTTTGAAGAGCATGCAGTTCAATCGGGGATCATTATGAAAGAAGTTCGCTGGGCGACACAAGCATACGGCGGGTATGCGATTCGAAGTCCACTATCGCCGGATGAAATGTTTTTACATGTCGGAGCTGGTACCCCTGCCGGGGAATACCTGCGCCGATTCTGGCATCCGGTAGCAATGTCTTCGCAACTGGACAATGGAAAGCCGGTTGCTGTTGAAATTCTGGGCGAACCTCTAGTGGTGTTTCGCGATTTGAGCGGGCGAGTTGGCGTGTTGCACAGGCACTGTGCACATCGACGCGCTTCGCTCGAGTTCGGACGAATTGAGCAGCAGGGAATCCGGTGTTGCTATCACGGCTGGCATTTTGATGTGGATGGAACCATATTGGATACACCGGGGGAACCTGAAGGCAGTGACATCAAGCACAAGATTTGTCAAGGTGCCTACCCGGTACATGAATATTCAGGGCTCATATTTGCTTACATGGGTCCACCTGAAGAGCAGTATGAATTTCCATTTCTGAATTCGATGGACTTGCCTGGCCACGAGCTTGTTCCGTACTCGATTCACTCGCCAAACAACTGGCTGCAGGAAACTGAAAACGCCATTGACCCGTTTCACAGTGTATTTCTTCATGGTCGAATCAGCGGCCCGCAATTTCCGGGTTTGGAACATTTTACACAACTGCCATTAGTCAGTTACAGACGAAAATCCGCGGGCATTGTGTATGCACACGCCAGACGAACCGGCGATTTGATACGATTACGATTTCACGACTATATTTTGCCGAACATCGCCCAGAATGGCGGCATGTTTCAAGTTATGGAAAAACCCAAGATATTGGGGGGAACAAGTTTGACGAAATGGGTAGTGCCGTTGAATGACACAAACAGTCGAAAATTTGGCTGGCGACATTTCAATGACAATGATGAAGTGCTTCGGCAAGGTGACCGCGACTCGGTGGGTTGGGAGGCAGTGGACTTTTACGGTCAAACTGCGCATCGTTCCTATGCAGAGCGTCAGGACAATCCCGGTGATTGGGATGTATGGACTAGCCAGGGACCCATGAACATTCACAAGCGGGAATACCTGGGTACAACTGACCAGGGTGTAGCAATGCTTCGCGCCCGTTTGAAGCGTGACATCCAGGCAGTTGCAAAGGGAAAATCAATTGTGCTTCCCGAAGGCACGCCGGAGAATCCGTATCGTACCCATGGTGGTGATACGCTTTTGTCTGTCAAGCCCAGCAGCAACAATGACAAAGAACTTGTTCAAACGGTCATTGACACTGTCATGGACATCATGCTGGAGTCCGAGCGGTTGCCACTTGGCGAAATTCACGACTTTGTCCGCGAATCAATTTTGAAGGCGTATCCGGGTTCAATTTAGTGCCCGAAGTCCAAAATGCCTTGTTGTTAGTGTATTCGCACGATTCGCAGTGCAACAGGGTTTTGCTCAGTGAGTGGAGTTGAACCTCGCCGCGGCGTTCTGAAAATCAAGGCGCACATGAGTGAGGAAGATGCAGACCAGTCCTCGCGAGTACAAATTAATGTTTCAGGCAATGAAAGTGCTTATGGACCGAGTCCCAAGGTAATTGAAGCAGCAAAAATTGCGGTTACAAAGATGGAGCGTTATGCATCGAATGGCGTATCCAATCTTGTGAAAGCAATTTCATCCCGTTTTGATTTGGACCCGGACTGGATTGTTTGCGGTCATGGGTCAGACGACTTGCTTGCAAGAATCGCCAGAGTGTACTTGAGTCCCGGCAATGAGTTGATCTGCAGTGTAAATGGCTATCAGAAATTCCCGAATTACGCCCATGCAAATGATGCGATTCCTGTTCAAGCAGGTGATGACCACTTCAAAGCGGACATTGACTCTATACTGAGTTGCCTCACAAACCGGACGCGTATCGTTACACTTGCAAATCCTGACAATCCTACGGGTACCTATCTCAACGGAAAGGAAATTCGGGAGTTGCACGAGAATCTGCCCCGGAATGTATTGCTGGTTCTGGACTCCGCTTATCTTGAATATACCGATGCGACGGATTTTGAGAACCCGATACGGTTGATTCAGGATTCTTCCAATGTCATTATGACCCGCACATTTTCGAAGCTGTATGGACTGGCAGGAATTCGACTGGGCTGGGCGTTTGCGCGACCGGAAATTGCAAACGCAGTTCGAAAGGTCGGAACAACTTTTCCTTTGTCAAATGTCGCTTCAGTATGTGGCTGTGAAGCATTGAAGGACCGAGAGCATTCCAGATTTGTCTATGAAAACAATCTGGCCGTGCGGAACCAGTTTGTCAACAACCTGGCTCGACTTGGAGTAGAGTCGATTCCCAGTCAAACCAATTTTGTGCTAGTGCGATTTGATCGTACGGGTTATTCAGCGGTCCGCGCCTACAAGTTCATGCGAGCAAATGGAATCTTGGCGCGTAGAATGGCTTCGGACTCGTTTCTCCAATATATTCGAATTACCATTGGATTGAAGAGGGAAATGGAAGAAACAATACAAGTGATCAAAGAGTTTTTGGCCACCGACCCGGTATCAGATGAGTAACAGTTTGTCAGCAGAGACTACACTCAAAGGCTCGTCAATCATTGGGGCATTGAAGAAAGCACAGGTTCGTACCGTTGTGGCACTGCCGGACATCGTGACCTGTGAGCATGTACTGTGGCCCATTTCAAAAGACAAGAGTTTTCGGCTTGTACAGGTGTGCAAAGAAGATGAAGGCATTGGAATTTGCGCCGGCTTGTCTTACTGCGACCACAGAGCTGTTCTGTTAATTCAGCATACTGGCTTTCTTGATTCGATCAACGCGATTCGTGCGGTTGCGGTTGAGTATCACTTGCCGATTGTCATGCTGGTTGGCTTGCAAGGCATGGAATTGGATCGTTTACCTGCTCGATCAGACAGCATTGGAATCAGTTCACTGGAACCGATTTGCGATGCACTGCAGTTAAAGCATAAAGTGTTGGCGCAGGAATCTGATGTTGAGTCATTGGCGGCGGGGATTGCGGACGCTTACCAGAAGTCATTGCCAGTAGTCTATTTCATCGTACGAAGTCCGGAGTAGACCGACCATGATGAAGAGGGATGAGGTGTTTCGGATTTTGGCCAGTCATTATCCGGACGGAATTGTGGTAGCGGTGTATCAATCTGCGTTCGACTGGATAAATATTCGTCCACACCCGTTAAATTATCTGTGTACTGGTGCAATGGGACTGGCTTCGTCACACGCGCTAGGCTTGGCGATTGGTCTGCCTGACGAAAAAATTGTGGTGTTGGACGGGGATGGCAGTTTGTTAATGAATCTTGGGAGTTTGGTGACTATTGCAAATCAGGCACCGGGCAATCTGGTTCATTTTGTGTGTTGCAATTCGATTTACGAAGTGAATGGAAAGTTTCCAATTCCAGGTGCTAGTCAGTTGTCGTTTGAAGGAATTGCCCGCGAGGCGGGATATAAAGCAAGTTTCTCGTTCAGGGAATTGTCAGAGTTTGAATCAAGTATCGAGCGAGTGTTGCATACTGAAGGACCGGTATTCGTTGAACTTCAGGTAGAACAAGGGCATATTTACCCGACAGACTATGTGGCGGTTCATAGTGCAGAATCAAGGTCATCATTTCGGGAAGCTATTCAGACCAGGATTTCTGGTACATAGGCAGAATTCAAGGGAAATTTCGATCTAAAGGCAAGAATTTTTGTTCGAAGCGGTTGTAAAGTGAGTACTTTGCAAGAGAAGAAAACCAGCGACAATTGGGTGAAGCCAAGCATCAAATTGCAGAAGTGTGATGCGAGATAATATTCCCCGATCCAACCTCGCAGAAGACTGTTGAGACCGCATAATTTCAGTACAAAAAAACTGGACATTACACTGAATTAAATGGAAAATCGTGCAGTTGAATCCTGATTTTCTGTGAGATCAGTGAAAATTTCAATCAAGGGGGAGTATTCGTATGCGAGTCGGTTTTATCGGATTGGGCAACGTTGGTAGCAAGCTGGCCGGCAATCTGTTGCGAAATGGTTTTGAATTGATGGTCCGAGACTTGGACCAAGATGTTGTACAACCGTTTCTCGACTCTGGTGCATCATGGGCTGAATCACCGCGCGAAATGGCAGAATCAGTGGATGTGTTAATTACATGTTTGCCGAGTCCTGCAATTTGCGCCGAGGTGATGGAAGGACCTGACGGCGGCTTGTTGGGGCTTGGACCCGGCAAAATATGGGCAGAAATGAGTACGACCGACGAGTCGGAAGTCAAGCGAATTGGTGCGCTTGTGACTGAAAAAGGTGCGATGCCAGTTGATTGTCCTGTTTCCGGCGGTTGCCACCGGGCCGCGTCCGGCAATATTTCAATTTTTGTCGGTTGCGAGCGTGCAACATTCGAACGTCTGTTTCCCATCCTGCAGGCAATGGGGCGAAGAATTTTGCATACTGGACCACTAGGTTCAGCATCCGTACTCAAAGTGTTGACCAATTATCTGGCGACAGCAAACCTGCTCACTCTGTGCGAAGCATTGACGACTGCAAAGAAAGCAGGCATGGATTTGAATACAACCTATGAAGCGATCCGAATTTCGTCGGGCAATTCCTTTGTACACGAGACAGAAAGCCAAGTTATTCTGAATGGTAGTCGGAATATTAACTTCACGATGGATTTGGTAATCAAGGACATTGGTTTGTTCCAGCAAGTCGCAGACCGGGCGGGTGTGCCATTGGAAATCAATCCGACCATGATTGAAATATTCAAGGATGGACGACAACGCTATGGTGCTCGAGAGTGGTCCCCGAATATCATTCGACGACTGGAAGAAGCCTGCGACGTTTCAATTCTTGCACCCGGGTTCCCCGCCGAAATACTGGATGATGAACCCGAGGAGATCGGTTATGAAGTTGTCCCGAAAAGTTGATTCAACACTTTATACTTAGTACATGGCAAACAAGAAAATCAAAAAACTGCTGGTTGCAAACCGTAGTGAAATCGCAATTCGAGTCTTCAGGGCGGCAACCGAGCTTGGTATTACAACTGTCGGAATTTACACTGAGCAAGACCGATTTGCCTTGCATCGTTTCAAGGCTGATGAAAGTTATCAAATTGGTCAAGGACTAGGACCAATTCAGGCGTACTGTGCGATTGAAGAGATTTTGCGCGTTGCGAGCCGAACTGGATGTGATGCAATTCATCCCGGTTACGGTTTTCTGGCTGAAAATCCCGAGTTTGCCCAGCGATGCACGCATGCCGGTTTCCGATTCATCGGACCCGACCCGATTACCATGCGCAAGGTTGGAAACAAGGTGTCCGCACGGGAAGCCGCGACTAAAGCGGGTGTTCAAGTTCTGCCGGCCACTGGTCCGCTTGAAGCCGATATGGAGAAGAATCGGCAAATTGCCGCTAAAATCGGCTACCCGTTGATGCTGAAAGCTTCTTGGGGCGGTGGCGGTCGCGGAATGCGTGTGATCGAAAAAGAATCAGAACTTGAACAAGCCATTGAAATCGGGCAAAGAGAGGCTGAGTCCGCGTTTGGAAATCCGGAAGTTTTTCTGGAAAAACTGGTTCGCAACGCTCGTCATCTGGAAGTGCAATTGCTGGGAGATACGCATGGAAATATCGTGCATCTGTTTGAACGCGATTGCTCAATACAGCGTAGAAACCAAAAGATTGTTGAACGTGCACCGGCGCAGTTCCTGACCGACAAGCAACGTAAGCATTTATGTGAGTCGGCACTTGCATTGGCGCGGGCCGTGAAGTATGTCAACGCCGGTACGGCTGAATTTCTGTTCGACATGGATACCAGGGAGTTGTACTTCATCGAAGTGAATCCGCGAATACAGGTGGAACATACTGTTACAGAAGAAATCACCGGTATTGACATCGTCAAGGCACAAATTCGGATTGCGGAAGGCGCGAGCATCGGGGACGAAGCAAACTCCGGTGTACCAGAGCAAAAGCAGATTATTCCGAATGGCTATGCCGTGCAGTGCAGAATCACCACTGAAAATCCGGAAGAAAATTTCATTCCAGACTATGGTCGCATTAGTGCCTATCGCGGTGCCAACGGATTTGGAATTCGCCTGGATGGCGGAACGGCGTATTCAGGCGCAGTGATTACACGGTACTATGACAGTTTGCTTGAAAAAGTAACCGCGTGGGCACCGACTTCGGACGAAGCGATTTGGCGAATGGTACGGGCATTGCGCGAATTTCGAATTCGTGGCATTGCAACCAATCTTGATTTTCTGGAAAGCCTGATTACGCATGAACAGTTTCTCAGTGGAAACTATACGACCCGATTTGTTGATGAAACTCCGGAACTGTTGCTGATATCCAGACGTCGAGACCGGGCGACGCGTCTGCTCAGGTTCATTGCGGATGTAACTGTAAACGGCAACCCCGAGGTAGATGGTCGCCCAAAACCGGCCCGGGTGTTCCAACCGCCCATGCCGGTATATTCCGACGACACACCGCTACCGGGTTCTCGTCAACGGTTGCAAAATCTCGGACCGGAAAAATTTGCTCAGTGGATGCTGGATGAGAAGCGAACGCTGGTTACCGATACAACCTTTCGCGATGCACATCAGTCACTGCTTGCCACCCGCTTCCGAACGTACGATTTGATTCAGATTGCGGAGGCTTATGCAACGGAGTTTTCGCAGTTGTTCAGCATTGAATGCTGGGGTGGCGCAACGTTTGATGTTGCAATGAGATTCCTGAAGGAATGTCCGTGGGAGCGATTGCAGGAACTTCGACAAGCGATCCCCAACATCATGTTGCAAATGCTGTTAAGGGGTGCAAACGGGGTTGGATACAAAAACTATTCGGACAATGTAGTTCATTCGTTTGTCCGTCAAAGTGCAGAATCCGGCATTGATTTGTTCAGAGTTTTTGATTGCCTGAATTGGGTGGAAAACATGCGAGTATCCATGGATGCAGTATTGGAAAGCGGAAAGTTGCTGGAAGGAGCCATTTGCTACACCGGTGATATTTTTGATCCGAATCGGCCCAAGTATGATTTGCCGTACTACCTGAAGCTGGGCCGAGAATTGGCAGCTGCCGGAGTGCATATTCTGGGTATCAAGGATATGGCAGGTCTGCTGACCCCTGAAAGTGCACGCATGCTGACGCGGGCACTGAAAGAAGAGACCGGCTTGCCAATTCACTTTCATACGCATGACACAAGTGGCATTGCAGCTTCCAGTGTTCTTGCGGCCATTGAGGCCGGAGCAGATGCCGTGGACCTGGCGATGGACTCATTGTCGGGTACGACCTCTCAGCCCAATCTCGGTTCGGTTGTTCGCGCATTGCGGGGAACACAGTACGATACCGGACTTGATTCGGAATCAATCTTGGCTTTTTCCGATTACTGGGAGTTTGTCCGGCGCCAGTATTTGGCTTTCGAAAGCGACCTCAGATCGGGTGCTTCCGAAGTGTATTTGCATGAAATGCCCGGTGGGCAATTTACGAATTTGAAGGAGCAGACGCGTGCGATGGGGCTTGAAAGCAGATGGCATGAAGTGGCGCTCGCCTATGCCAAAGTCAATGAATTATTTGGCGATGTGATCAAGGTAACACCCACATCAAAAATGATTGGCGACATGGCTTTGCTCATGGTAAGTGCAGATGTAAGCGCGGAAGATCTGGAAGATCCGGATGTTGAAGTGTCATTTCCGGCCTCTGTCAAGGCATTTTTCAAAGGCGAGTTGGGGCAACCACCGGGTGGATTTCCTGAACACATACAGGCCAAGGTGCTGAAAAATGAAGAACCGTTGACGACCCGACCCGGTGAAAATTTGCCGGAAGCTGATCTTGAACTGCTGAAAACTGAAGCGGAGCATCGCGTGGGTGCACTTGTTTCAGACGAAGAACTGCACTCCTATTTAATGTATCCGGATGTATTTGTGGATTATCGAAAACACAAGAGAAATTTTGGCCCGGTGCACCTGTTGCCCACCCCGGTATTTTTCTACGGCATGGAACCTGAAGATGAAATCGCGGTAAACCTTGGTCCCGGCAAGGCGCTTGTCATCCGGTGTCATGCAATCGGGGAGACGGACTCAAATGGCGATGTGGAAGTGTTTTTCGAGGTGAACGGTCAACCGCGCGTGACAAAAATTCACGACAAGCGATTTGGTAGTGCAGCATTGCAACGCCGCAAGGCGGAAGAAGGCAACCCCAATCATGTTGTTTCGCCGATGCCGGGAGTGATTTCCTCCGTGAGTTTGACGACCGGTCAAGAAGTTCATCAAGGTGAAGTGTTGCTGACAATAGAAGCGATGAAAATGGAGACTGCCATACGCGCTGAATGCGATGGCAAGATTCAGGCGTTACTGGTGGAAGTAGGCGATACTGTTGATGCGAAGGACTTGCTGGTTGAATTGGGTTGAGCAGAGGCGAAAGTCCGGAGTTTTGCGAGATTGGATGCAGGAATTGCAGTGTCTTGATTCAATTGCATGTGAGTTCCGCACGAAAACTTTGAATGTGTTTTTTGATAAAGCAGGACTGTTCAAATATAATCTGATTTATCATTGACGGATTGTTGCCAGAAAACAATTTCGTTCAATGCTTGTATTTGATTCACTATACAGATATGGAAATTTGTAATCGAACAAATCGTAGCCAATGAAGATGTTATCCGAAGTGATATACCCTTTTTCTTTTTTGGGTCAATGTGATTCTTCGCAGAAAGGGCCGAATCCATTGACTTCAAACATGAACGTTTTGATTCAACAATACATTGCATAAGCCCCTTGTCAATTTGCGAGTGCTAGAACCATGGGAAATTCTACTGAACCAACTAAAACTTTTGATGAAACTTGCTTGACTTCCGGTAGTGCTGATTATCTGGAAGACCTGTACAGTCAGTACTCCTCAAGCTCTGACGAAATTTCGCCTGAATGGCAAAACGCTTTCTCCAAATTTGAACAGGGCATTCCAGTAGCAAAAGAACTGGCAACTGACTCGAAAACGACGGCCGCGGTAGAAGACGAGATTCGAAAGCAGGCGGCTGTTCAACGGCTGGTCCGCAACTATCAGGTGAATGGTCACCGGAATGCTTTCCTTGACCCCTTGATACTGGAAGACAAGCAACGGCTGGATGTTCTGAAAATCGAGTCAGTGGGTTTGACAGACAAGGATTTGGATCTTGATTTCAAGTTCGACGCAGTTACCGAAATTGAAACTGCGCCGCTCAGGACAATTCTTGAATTCTACGAAAACATCTATTGCAAATCAATTGGCTATGAATTCATGTACATTGACGATTCAGAGCGTATTCGCTGGCTTCAGGATCGCATTGAAAACAGTGCCCTGAGACCTGAGATCACGGATTCTGACAGAAAGGAAATCCTGAAGCTGTTGACGATGGCTGAAGGAATGGAAACCTACCTTCACACAAAATATGTTGGCCAAAAAAGATTTTCTCTGGAAGGTGGCGAATCGCTCATCCCGTTGCTCCGCGAAACTATTTTGCTTTCCGGTGCCGCCGGTGCACAGGAAATCGTGATTGGCATGGCGCATCGCGGCCGATTGAATGTGCTGGTCAATATACTTGGAAAATCACCGTCAGACTTGTTTGGAGAGTTTGAAGGCAAGGAAGTGAGTGCCGACAGCACACGCATGAACGAGCAGGGCGATGTGAAGTATCATCAGGGATTTTCTTCAGATATCAGCACGCCGGGCGGTTCTGTGCATGTCGCAATGGCGTTTAATCCCTCACATCTGGAAATTATCAATCCGGTGGTGCAGGGTTCGGTTCGGGCAAGACAGCAACGGCGCCGTGATGTAGATCGCTTGCAAGTGGTTCCGATTGTAGTCCATGGCGATGCTGCTTTTGCCGGCCAAGGGGTCGTGATGGAAACATTCAATATGTCTCATACCCGCGGCTTCAGAACAGGCGGCACCTTGCATGTAATTGTCAATAATCAAATTGGATTCACCACCAGCAACAAAACGGATGCGCGTTCCACAGGTTACTGCACCGCAGTCGCCAAAATGATTCAGGCACCAATTTTCCATGTAAACGGCGACGATCCGGAAGCAGTTGTATTCGTGGCGAGGTTGGCGCATGCCTATCGTATGAAGTTTCACACGGATGTAGTGATTGACATGGTTTGCTATCGCCGGCACGGGCACAACGAGGCGGATGAGCCAACCATGACACAGCCGATCATGTACAGCAAGGTGAAGCAACTGGTGCCGATTCGTCGCAAGTATGCTGCACAACTGGCGGAACAAGGTGTAGTTTCAGAAGAAGATGCACAGCGTATGGTGAATGAATACAGAGATTCGCTGGATCAGGGCGAGGTTGTCGCCGGTCAGGTTTTTGATCTGGAAAAAGCCAAGAAAATGACGGATTGGACACCGTATCTTGACACCAAATGGCATACCGCAGTTGATACCAGTGTGGCGATTGAAAAATTAGCCGAGCTGGATGAAAAAATGCAACCCTTGCCGGAGGACTTCAAGGTTCATCCACGGGTGCAGAAAATCAGGGAAGATCGAACCAAAATGGTGAAAGGCGAATTGCCTTGCGATTGGGGTTTCGCGGAAATGATGGCTTACGCAACTTTGATTGACCAAAACTATTCGGTGCGTCTCACTGGTCAGGATTCAGGTCGGGGAACGTTCTCGCATCGTCATGCAGTATTGCATGATCAATCCAGGGTACGCCACTACAATCCACTTTGCAATCTTCGCGGGGACTACTACTGCGAAGTGATCGACTCCCTTCTGTCCGAGGAGGCGGTGCTTGGCTTCGAGTATGGTTATTCGACCACCGATCCGAATGCATTTGTCATCTGGGAGGCACAGTTCGGGGATTTCGCGAACGGGGCGCAGATTGTGATTGACCAGTTCATCAGCAGTGGTGAATCCAAATGGGCGCGATTATGCGGATTGACGTTGTTGTTGCCGCACGGATATGAAGGCCAGGGGCCCGAGCATTCTTCAGCCCGGCTTGAACGGTTCTTGCAATTGTGTGCCGGTGACAACATGCAGGTGTGTGTGCCAACCCTGCCATCGCAAATTTTCCATTTGCTACGCCGGCAAGTGCTACGCCAATACCGTCATCCGCTGGTAGTCATGTCACCGAAAAGTCTGCTACGACACAAGCGCGCAGTGAGCTCGCTTGACGATCTTGCAAACGGAAAGTTTTTGAACATCATTGATGAAACAGAAGAATCCATTGACCGGGATTTCGTCGTTCGGGTCGTGCTGTGTTCCGGCAAGCTGTACTTTGAAATGCTGGAAATGCGTAATCATTTGAATATTGACAACATTGCAATTGTTCGAATTGAGCAACTGCATCCATTTCCAAGCAAGGATTTGCGGAACATTCTGAAGAAGTATCCGTACGCAGAGGAAATTGTGTGGTGTCAGGAAGAACCCGAGAATCAGGGCGCGTGGTATCAAATCTGGCATGCGCTTCGCGGATGTCTGCCGCCCGGCCGCAGATTGAAAGTAACCAGCAGAGAAGCAGCAGCTTCTCCGTCGGTCGGAAATTACCGGGTGCACCTGACGCAGCAGGATCAACTGATACATGAAGCGTTGACCGCAGACAAGTCCATTGTCTCATTCTCGGACCATCAGGAAAAGAAAGCATATGCGAGTTGAAATCAGGACACCGAATTTACCGGAATCAGTTAGCGAAGCCACTGTACTGGCATGGCACAAAGAAGTAGGCGACATGTTTCGCCGAGACGAGTCGCTGGTTGATGTAGAAACCGAAAAGATAGTGCTTGAAGTGCCGGCCCCGCTGGATGGAAAACTGGTGGAGATTACCAGACCCGTTGGAGAAATTGTTCAAGCTACGGACGTACTGGGCGTACTGGAGACAGAGGTAGATGTTTCCGAAGTGGCTTCGGAATCGACTGCAGAAGTGATTCCATCCGCGGCACCGGAAGTCGAGCCCGAACCTGAACCCAAGCCGGAACCTGAAGTTGCTTCACCCGGATTAAGTGTTGCAAGCCGTCGTCTTGTGAGTGAACACAATCTATCGCCCAGTGATATTGTGGGTACCGGAAAAGACGGAAGAATCACCAAGGGTGATGTACTGAAACATCTTGAAGAAAATCAATCCAAAGCACCCGCACCAAAGCCGGTGCCGATGGCGGCACCGGAGGCAACGAAGGCAACAAAGCCACCTGCTGTTGTGAAGGAACCTGTTGTGTTGCAACCTGCAGGGGCCAGAGGCGAGCGCCGGCAACCGATGAGCCGAATTCGGCAAACGATCGCCAATCGTCTGTTGCAATCTCAGCAATCGGCCGCGTTGCTCACGACGTTCAATGAAGTCGACTTGAGTCAAGTTATTGAACTGCGATCACGCCATCAAGACAGCTTTGAAGCCAAGCATGGTGTTCGACTAGGATTCATGTCGTTGTTTGTGAAAGCTGCAGTTGCGTCGTTGAAAGACATACCTGCCGCCAATGCATTCATTGATAACACGGATATCATTTATCACGATTATTGCGATGTCGGCATTGCGGTGTCTTCACCGCGAGGACTGGTTGTGCCAATCGTGCGAGATGCCCAGGACAAATCGCTGGCGGACATCGAAAAAGAGATTCGCCAATTCGCAGAGAAAGCAAAGAAGGGTACATTGACAATGGAAGAGTTGAGCGGCGGTACCTTTACGATCACCAACGGCGGTGTTTTTGGTTCTCTGGTTTCTACCCCGATCGTCAATCCTCCTCAGAGCGCGATTCTGGGTATGCACAAGATTCAGGAGCGTCCAGTTGCGGTGAATGGACAGGTGGTCATACGACCCATGATGTATCTGGCGCTTACCTATGACCACAGAATCATTGATGGTCGGGAAGCTGTTACCTTTCTTGTTGGTATCAAAGACAGTCTTGAAGATCCGGCACGGTTACTACTGGAAATCTAGACAAAACCAGCTGTATGAACAAATCGTACGATGTAGCTGTTATCGGTGCCGGACCTGCGGGGTATGTCGCCGCAATACGTTGCAGTCAACTTGGCCTCAAAACAGTTTGCATTGACCGCTGGTCCGCACAGGACGGTTCACCTGCGCTTGGTGGTACCTGCCTCAATGTTGGATGTATTCCGTCCAAGGCGTTGCTTGATTCGACCGAACGGTATCACAACGTTGTGCATTCCAGCGGTGATCACGGAATTCTGGTGGACTCGGTATCCATGGATATTGGCGTGATGATGCGGCGCAAGGAGAAAATTGTAGATAGTTTGACGACGGGTGTTGCCGGATTGCTGAAAGCCAACAATGTTGAGTCAATTCATGCACATGCACAACTCGGCGCGAACCGGACCATTCAATTGCAAGATGTGAAAACCGGTGACAGCAAAGGCGAGATTCAGGCAAAGCATGTCATTCTTGCCAGTGGTTCTGTACCAATTGAACTCTCCGGCATGGAGTTTGATGGAAATCGAATTGTAGATTCCGAGGGTGCACTGGAATTTGCTGATGTTCCCGGCAAGCTGGGAATTGTAGGAGCCGGTGTCATCGGACTGGAACTTGGAAGTGTTTGGTGTCGGCTGGGTGCCAAAGTAACGATATTGGAAGCATTGGATGATTTCCTGCCGGTGGTGGATCACGAAATTGCAAGGGAAGCTGCGCGGCAATTCAGGAAACAGGGACTGGACATCAAGTTGGGTGCCAGTGTTGAAAGTGCCAACGCTTCGTCTCGCAATGTACAGATCAATTACTTGCAATACGGCAAGAAACACCAGTTAACTGTTGATCGACTGATTATTTGTGTTGGACGACGAGCATTCACAGACAATCTGGTCACCGAAGATTCAGGAATCAAGCTTGATGAGCGCGGCTTTATTGAAGTGGACGAGCATTGCCAGACTTCGGTGGAGAATGTCTATGCTGTCGGAGATTGCGTGCGAGGTCTCATGCTGGCCCACAAGGGTTCAGAAGAAGGTGTTGCCGTGGCTGAACGGATTGCTACCGGCTATGGTCATGTCAATTATGAAACCATACCGTCGGCAATCTATACGTCGCCGGAAATTGCCTGGGTTGGATTGACAGAAATTGCTGTCAAGGCAAGCGGGCAATCTTGCAATTGCGGGACTTTTCCGTTTGCAGCAACCGGACGGGCAAAGGCAATGAACGACACAGCAGGATTGGTGAAAGTGATCGCGGATTCCCAAGACGACCGAATTCTGGGTGTGCATATTTTCGGACCACACGCGTCAGAACTGATTGCCGAAGCTGTGGTAGCGATGGAATATCATGCCAGCGCGGAGGATTTGGCCAGGACTGTCCATGCTCATCCGACATTATCAGAAGCAGTTCATGAAGCAGCACTCGCAGTCGACTTGAGGGCAATTCACAGAGTCAATCGAAAATAAGTGACACAATATCGAAAGCAAAACCGAGACATTCCGGACGACATATTCAAGATGTATGACATCCGGGGTGTAGTCGGGGAGTCGCTTACGGTTGAATTAATGCGCGATATTGGCCGTGCTTTTGGCACAATCGCACTTGAAAAATCTGTTCATGAAGTTGTCGTTGGTTGCGACGGTCGGATATCCAGTCCGACATTGATGACAGCACTGATTGAGGGGGTACGTTCGACTGGAAGCAATGTTGTCAATATCGGTGCCGTTCCTACTCCGGTCGTTTACTTTGCCACTCATTTTCTCGGTACCGGTACAGGGCTCATGGTAACAGCAAGCCACAACCCACCGCAGTACAACGGCGTAAAGATGGTGCTGGACGGTCAATCAATATACGGCGAGAAAATTCAGGGACTCAGGAATCGGATCATTGAGCAGAATTTCAAGAAGGGCAGCGGCGAGCTAACTGAGCAAAGTGTCGTTGACAACTACGCCAAAAAGGTTATTTCCGGAGTTCGAATCGGCCAGCGTTCCATCAAAGTTGTAGTGGACTGCGCGAATGGTATTGCGGGTGGAATTTGTCCCGACATTCTACGCAGTATCGGTTGCGAAGTAGATGAGTTGTATTGCGAAGTGGACGGTACATTTCCGAATCACGAAGCGGACCCCACTCGCATTGACAATCTTCATGATCTGATTTCAAGGGTGCGCAGCACGCGTGCAGATGTTGGGTTGGCACTGGATGGTGACGGTGACCGGTTGGTAGTTGTCGCGCAAAATGGAGAGATAATCTGGCCCGACCGGTTGATGATTTTGTTTGCGCGACAGGTGCTGGAAAATTATCCCGGAAGTTCAATTGTTTACGATGTGAAGTGCACTCGTTCGCTGAAGCGGGAGATTGAGCAGCATGGTGGCATCGGCATCATGTGGAAGACTGGCCATTCACTGCTCAAAACGAAACTTGAAGAATGTGGTGGCCGGCTTGGAGGCGAAATGAGTGGACATTTTTTCTTTGCGGACCGCTGGTATGGATTTGACGATGGAATCTATGCCAGTGTACGGTTGTGTGAAATTTTGTCCAATGAATCCTTGGATGTGTCAGAAGTTTTCCAACAGTTGCCCGAGCTGGTTGGTACGCCTGAAATACGGGTTTCAGTAGAGCATCCTCATGATCTTGTGGAAAGATTCAAGAAGAGTGCCGATTTCACAGATTCAGAAATGAATTACCTTGATGGTGTTCGAGCTGACTTTGCCGATGGATTTGGATTGATGCGAGCATCCAATACTGCCCCTGAAGTAGTATTTCGATTTGAATCCGATACAACCGCCGGGCTAGAGAGAATTCAGGGTAGTTTTCGCGAAGTGTTGGAATTGATCGAAAAGCAAGTTGCTTGGCCATTTTGAACTTTGATTTGAATTGAGGGTTTCGGGAATCGAGAAGGTTCAATTGAATCAACCTTTTAGCAATCCTCGAAACTCATCCAGTCGAGCGGGGATTTCCAAAGGGAGAAACTTGTTTCGATTGATTCTATATGAGACAGGTAACCATCACTGTTATATGGGGCCTTCAATCAGTTTCATGTGATTTCCTTTGCAATCATTACGCACACCCAAAATTGTCTTCAATTATTGCCGATCAATCAATTCGGCCAACTTTCGGTTGTTAGTGATTTTCAGTCGAATTTTCATTTCTCGCCAGCATGCTCAATCACGTGGTTACGATGTATTGCAATACAAACTTTTACAAGGTGACCCATGCAATCCAATTTGGTGCTGCAAATGGAATTTGTCAATCTTGGACGAACGTTCATAATGAATTGATTTCACTATGAATTTTCGATTGAGGGGGGGGGGGTGAAAAAACTTTGAATCGCGAATGAATTTTGCATGCCTGGATGGTTTATAATCGTTGAAAATTCTCCGGTCCTCGGGGCTGGGGTAGATTCAGTATTTTGTTGTAAAAAGATTTTCGGGTACAAGCTGATGAAATTGATGTTGAAGCTGATTGAACCAATTGCCTGGCTTTGCAGTCGAAGGAGTTTTGCTTTGGCGCATAAATTAGTGAGGGGGGGGGGGATATTCAGGAATGCTTGTGTATTCGAAAGCCCGGCCCGCCGACCTGCGCTTGCCAGGCTCGTCGCCTGTTCGTTGCTGGCAACGGCAATATCAGTATGCCTGCTGTCTGATGCAAATGCGGAGATTAATGGATTTCAAAGTCCGTATAGTGGAAGCAGTATTTTTGCATACCAATTACATGGTGCGACGCTTGATATACTTGATTCAGCCAATCCGGGAAGGGGGTTTCTGACAAATATTGCTGCCGATCAAATTCGGCTCTCCGGTGCTCCCACTGGCCTCACAATCAGTAGTCATCAAGTTGACGATGAAAGAGATGACAACCTTCTTTTGACTTTTGGGTGCACCGGCAACTGCTTAACTGTCTCGTCAAATACATCAGTTACCGTTCAGGTCAAAAGAACTGGATATATAGGTTTTAGCGTTTTACCTGCCACCCCGTTGTGGTATAGCGAAGGCACCTTCACAATCAAGCCGAGCGTCAAGGAGCTGGTCACAAGCACCCCCACCAACAGCAGCACGGTCACGGAGGCGGGCACCCAGTCGACGTTCACAGTGAGGCTGAGGCTGGCGCCGTCGGCCAATGTGACAGTCGCTCTTTCCATCGGCGACACCACCGAGGGCAGCGTGTCGCCCAGCACGCTGACCTTCACGACCCAGAACTACGGCACCGCGCAGACGGTGACCGTAACGGGTGTTGATGACAATATAGAAGACGGAAGCCAGGACTTTTTTGTTGTGCTCAATCCGGCATCAAGCGGGGACAGCACGTACAACGGCTTGTCCAACGTGAATGTGAGGATGACCACCACCGACAACGAAAGCAGGCCTTCCTTTTCGATCGACTCGCCGAGCGTGACGGAGGGCGACAGCGGCATGGTGAACCTGAATTTCACGGTGACTGCAAGTCCGCTTAGCGTATTGAGGACGTACACGGTGGACTGGGCCGAGGGCACTGGGGGAACTGCGACTTCGGGGACCGACTACACAGCTATTACGGGCGGCACGCTGTCGTTTATCCCGGGACTGCCGGTGCGAACGATTTCGGTGTCGGTGAACGGTGACACGGTAGACGAGTCGAACGAGACGGTGGTGATCACTCTGAGTGGTGCGACAGCGGGCTCGACCATAGGGACGGCGAGCGGCACCGGGACGATATTAGACGACGATCCGAATTTCTCGATTGATTCGCCGAGCGTGACGGAAGGCGACAGCGGCGACACGAGCAACCTGACGTTCACGGTGACGCTGAGTGAGTCGTACACGTCGGCTCTGACGGTCGACTACGCCGATGCGGGGACCGGCACGGCGACGTCGGGTACCGACTACACGGCTGTCGCTGGCGGCACGCTGACGTTTGCGGCCGGGGAGACAAGCAAGACGATCACGGTGCCGGTGACGGGCGACACGGCGGACGAGGGGGCGAGCGAGACAGTGGTGCTCACGCTGAGCAATGCGACGGCGGGCACGGGCATTTCGACGGCAACCGGCACCGGCACGATCACGGACAACGATCCGCAATTTTCGATTGCCGATGCAAGCGCGACGGAGGGCGACAGCGGCTCGGTGAACATGACATTCACTGTGACGCTGAGCGGGGCGGGTTCATCGTCGTACACGGTCGACTACGCCAGTTCAGACGGGACCGCGACTGCGGGAACCGACTACACGGCGGTTTCCGGGACGCTGACGTTTGCGGCGGGGACCACGAGCCGTACATTTACAGTTTCGGTGACGGGGGACACGGTCAACGAGGCGAACGAGACATTGACGGTCACACTGAGCAATGCGTCGGCGGGCACGTCGATCGCGACAGCGAGTGCCACCGGGACCATAACGGACAACGACACGCCTTCCTTTTCGATCGACTCGCCAAGCGTGACTGAAGGCGACAGCGGCTCGGTGAACCTGACGTTCACAGTTTCGCTGAATCCGGCGCCGGCGGCGTCGGCGACCGTGGACTACGCCCGCACGGGCGGCACGGCGACATCGGGCACCGATTTCACGGCGCTGTCTGCCAGCACGCTGACGTTTGCGGCGGGCACGACGAGCCAGACGATCACGGTGTCGGTGAGGGGCGATACGCTGGACGAGTCGAACGAGACGGTGGTGCTCACGCTGAGCAGCGCATCGTCGGGTTCGACCATAGGGACGGCGACCGGCACCGGGACCATCACGGACGATGATCCGAAATTCTCGATCAACTCGCCGAGTGTGACAGAAGGCGACAGCGGCTCGGCGAACCTGGTGTTCACCGTGACACTGAGCGCGGCGGGCGCGACGCAGCACACGGTGGGCTACGCCCAGACGGGCGGCACGGCAACGTCGGGGACCGACTACACGGCGGTCACCGCCAATACGCTGACGTTTGCTGCGGGGACGACGACCCAGACGATTACAGTATCGGTGACAGGCGACACCACGGACGAATCGAACGAGACGGTGGTGATCACGCTGAGCAATGCGTCGTCGGGCACGGCGATTGCGACGGCGATCGGCACCGGCACGATCCGGGACGACGACCCGAATTTCTCGATCAACTCGCCGAGCGTTGTGGAGGGCGACAGCGGCTCGGTGAATCTGGTGTTCACGGTGACGCTGAGCGCGGCGAGCATGTCGCAGTACACGGTTGATTACGCCCAGACGGGCGGCACGGCGACTTCCGGAACCGACTACACGGCGGTTGCCAGCAACACGCTGACATTTGCGGCGAATACGACGACCCGGACGGTCACGGTGTCGGTGACGGGCGACACGGTGGATGAAGGGAACGAGACGGTGGTGATTACGCTGAGCAATCCGTCGTCGGGCACAGTGATTTCGACGGCGACCGGCACCGGCACGATCACGGACGACGATCCGAAATTCTCCATCAACTCGCCGACGGTGGCGGAAGGCGACAGCAGCACGACGAACCTGACGTTCACGGTGACACTGAGTGCGGCTGGCGCGTCGCAGCACACGGTGGGCTACGCGCAGACGGGCGGCACGGCGACGTCGGGGACCGACTACACGGCGGTCACTGCCGGCGTGCTGACGTTTGCGGCAGGGACGATGAGCCGGACGATCACGGTATCGGTGACCGGCGACACGGTGGACGAAGGGAACGAGACGGTGGTGCTCACGCTGAGCAATGCATCGTCGGGCACGGTGATTGCGACGGCGACCGGCACCGGCACGATCACGGACGATGACCCGAAATTCTCGATCAATTCGCCGAGCGTGGTCGAGGGCGACAGCAGCTCGGTGAATCTGGTGTTCACGGTGACACTGAGTGCGGCGAGCACGTCGCCGCTGACGGTGGACTACGCCCGGACGGGCGGCACGGCGACGTCGGGGACCGACTACACGGCGGTTTCTTCCAGCACGCTGACGTTTGCGGCGAATAGCACGAGCGAGACGATTACCGTGTCGGTGACGGGGGACACGGTGGATGAAGGGAACGAGACAGTGGTGCTCACGCTGAGCAATGCGACGGCGGGCACCGGCATTTCGACGGCGACCGGCACTGGCACGATCATGGACGACGACCCGAAATTCTCGATCAACTCGCCGACGGTGACGGAAGGCGACAGCAGCTCGGTGAACTTGGTGTTCACCGTGACGCTGAATGCGCCGAGCACTTCGCAGCTCACGGTCGACTACGCCAGTTCGGACGGGTCAACGAACGGCGCGACGGCCGGCACCGACTACACGGCGGTCTCCGGCACGCTGACGTTTTCGCCGGGGACCACGAGCCGGACGATTGCGGTATCGGTGACCGGCGACACGGCGAACGAGGCGAACGAGACGGTGGTGATCACGCTGAGCGATGCGACGTCGGGCGCAGGGATTGCGACGGCCACCGGCACCGGCACGATCACGGACAACGACACGCCGAACTTCTCGATCAACTCGCCGAGCGTGGCCGAGGGCAACAGCGGCTCGGCGAACCTGGTGTTCACGGTGACGCTGAGTCCGGCGTCGGCGACCCAGGTGACGGTGAACTATGCGGATGCAGGCACCGGCACGGCGACGTCGGGGACCGACTACACGGCGCTGTCCGCCAGCAACACGCTGACGTTTACGGCGGGGACGACGACCCAGACGATTACGGTATCGGTGACCGGGGACACGTCGCACGAAGCGGACGAGACGGTGGTGATCACGCTAAGCGGCGCGTCGACGGGCACAAACATATCGACGGCGACCGGCACCGGCACGATCACCAACGACGATTCAGGCCTTGCGATCGACTCGCCGAGCGTGACGGAGGGCGACAGCGGGTCGGTGAACCTGGTTTTCACGGTGACGCTGGATCCGGCATCAATGTCGCAAGTGACGGTGAACTACGCCCGCACGGGCGGCACGGCGACGTCGGGCACCGACTTCACGGCGCTGGCCGCCAGCACCACGCTGACATTTTCGGCGGGGGAGACGAGCA
Organism: Arenicellales bacterium; assembly: GCA_965200765.1. Classification (GTDB taxonomy): domain Bacteria; phylum Pseudomonadota; class Gammaproteobacteria; order Arenicellales; family JAJDZL01. The sequence continues at coordinate 2,133,642 of OZ241380.1, read as the reverse complement.
AGACGATCACGGTGTCGGTGACGGGCGACACGATCAACGAGGCGGACGAGACAGTGGTTGTCACGCTGAGCGGCGCCTCGGGTGCGGACATCGATACGGCGAGCGGCACCGGCACGATCACGGACAACGACACGCCGATGTTTTCGATCGACTCGCCGGGCGTGGCGGAAGGCGACAGCAGCACGGCAAACCTGACCTTCACGGTTTCGCTGAGTCCGGCGAGCTACCAGACGGTTACGGTGGACTACGCCCGCACCGGCGGCACGGCGACGTCGGGCACCGACTTTACGGCGGTTGCCGGCGGCACGCTGACGTTTGCGGCGACTGAGACGAGCAAGACGTTCACGGTATCGGTGACCGGAGACACGGTGGACGAATCGAACGAGACAGTGGTGATCACGCTGAGCAATGCGTCGACGGGCACCAGCATATCGACGTCGAGCGGCACCGGCACGATCCGGGACGATGATCCGAAATTTTCGATTGCCGATGCGAGTGCGACGGAGGGCGACACTGGATCGGTGAACATGACATTCACCGTGACGCTGAGCGGGGCGGGCAATTCGCAGTACACGGTGGACTACGCCAGTTCAGACGGGACCGCGACTGCGGGCGCCGACTACACGGCGGTTTCGGGGACGCTGACATTTGCGGCGGGGACCACGAGCCGCACGTTTACAGTATCTGTGACGGGGGACACGGCGAACGAGTCGAACGAGACGGTGATCATCACGCTGAGCAATCCGTCGGCGGGCACGGGGATTGGCACGGCGAGCGGCACCGGCACGATTACGGACAACGACACGCCCAGCTTTTCGATCGACTCGCCGAGCGTGGCAGAAGGCGACAGCAGCACGACGAGCCTGACGTTCACGGTATCGCTGAGTCCGGCGTCGGCGACCCAGGTGACGGTGAACTATGCGGATGCAGGCACCGGCACGGCGACGTCGGGCACCGACTACACGGCGCTGGCTTCCAGCACCACGCTGACGTTTGCGGCGGGAACTTCGAGCCAGACGATCACGGTATCGGTGACCGGGGATACAACATATGAGGCGGACGAGACGGTGGTGCTCACGCTGAGTGGTGCGTCGGCCGGCACGAACATCACGACGGCGAGCGGCACTGGTACGATTGCCAATGATGATCCGGGTCTTTCGATCGACTCGCCGAGCGTGGTCGAGGGCGATGGCGGTTCGGTGAATCTGGTGTTCACGGTGACGCTGGCGCCGGCATCGTCGTCGCAGGTGACGGTGAACTATGCGGATGCGGGCACCGGCACGGCGACGTCGGGCACCGACTACACGGCGCTGGCCGCCAGCACCACGCTGACATTTGCGGCGAACGAGACGAGCAAGACGATCACGGTGTCGGTGACGGGCGACACGATCAACGAGCCGGACGAGACGGTGATCATCACGCTGAGCAGCGCCTCGGGTGCGGACATAGTTACGGCGAGCGGCACCGGCACGATCACGGACAACGACACGCCGAACTTTTCGATCGACTCGCCGAGCGTGGTCGAGGGCGACAACGGTTCGGTGAATCTGACTTTCACAGTGACGCTGAATCCGGCGAGCTACCAGCCGGTGACGGTGGACTACGCGCAGACGGGCGGCACGGCGATCTCGGGGACCGACTACACGGCGGTCGCGGCCGGCATGCTGTCGTTTGCGGCGGGCACCGCGAGCCAGACAATCACGGTATCGGTGACGGGCGACACGATGTACGAAGCGAGCGAGACGGTGATCATCACGCTGAGCAATGCGTCGTCCGGCACGAATATTGCGACGGCGAGCGGCACCGGCACCATCGCCAACGACGACCAGGGCCTGCTGATTGATTCGCCGAGCGTGGCGGAGGGCGACAGCGGCACAGTGAACCTGGCGTTCACGGTGACGCTGGATCCGGCGGCGGCGACGCAGGTGACGGTGAACTATGCGGACACGGGCAGCGGGACGGCGACGTCGGGAACCGACTATGCGGCAATCGGCGGCGGCACGCTGACGTTTTCGGCCGGCGAGACAAGAAAGACGATTGCAGTCTCGGTGAGAGGGGACACGGCGGACGAGGCGGACGAGACGGTGGTGATTGCGCTGAGCAATGCGTCGGGTGCGAGCATCGTGACGGCGCGCGGCACCGGCACGATCACGGACAACGACATTCCGGGTTTTTCGATCGACTCGCCGAGCGCGGCGGAAGGCGACAGCGAGTCGAGCAGCCTGACGTTCACAGTGACGCTGAATCCGGCGAGCTACAGGCAGGTGACGGTGAATTACGCGGATGCCGGCACTGGCACGGCGACGTCGGGGAGCGACTACGCGGCGATCGGCGGCACGCTGACGTTCGCTGCCGGGGAGACCAGCAAGACGATTGCAGTGTCGGTGACGGACGACGCGCTGGACGAGCCGGACGAGACGGTGGTGATCGCACTGAGCGGTGCGTCGTCGGGCACGAGCATTGCGGCGGCGAGCGGCACGGGCACAATCACCGACAACGACATCCCCGGCTTTTCAATCGACTCGCCGAGCGTGACGGAAGGCGACAGCGGCACGGTGAACCTGACGTTCACGGTATCGCTGAGTCCGGCGAGCCATCAGCCAGCGACGGTGAACTACGCCGATGCGGGTACTGGCACCGCGACTTCGGGGACCGACTACGAGACCCTCGCCAGCGGCACGCTGCGGTTTGCCGCGGGAGAGAGCAACAAGACGATTGCAGTGTCGGTGACTGGCGATGCGGAGTTCGAGCCGGACGAGACGGTGGTGATCGTACTGAGCAGTGCGACGTCGGATGCGAGCATTGCGACGGCGAGCGGCACCGGGACCATTGCGAACGATGACGACACGCCGGTCTTTTCGATCGACTCGCCGAGCGTGGAGGAGGGCGACACCGATTCGGTCAATCTGACCTTCACGGTGACGCTGACTCCGGCGAGCTACGAGCCGGCGACGGTGAACTATGCGGATACGGGCAGCGGCACTGCGGAAGCAGGCGAAGACTACAGGTCGATCGCCGGCGGCACGCTGACGTTCGCCGCCGGGGAGACCAGCCAGACGATTGATGTTTCCGTGCTTGGCGATGTTCTGTCGGAGCAGGACGAGACAGTGGTGCTGATGCTTAGCGACCCGAATCCGTCGTACACCATAGAGGAGGCCCGCGGCACGGGCACCATCATGGACAATGATGCGTCGGTGCTGGACGAGGTGGATACGGAGATTGTGGCGGAAGTGGCGCGCGAGGTTACCACGAGCGTGGTGGCGGCGGTCGGCAACCGCATTGCTTCAGTGGTTGGCGGCGCGGCGATTGCACCGCCGGTCGGCTTGCCGCCGGTCAGCGTACCACCCACTGGCGGATTTGCGGACGGCGGCCTGCTGTCGATTCTGGAGCGTTCCGCGCGGCACAGCCGCGAGCGGGAGCGCGGACTGGAGCGTTCGGAGATGTCGCTGTATCGTTCGCTGGACGGCGCCAGCTTCGTCTATACGCCGAGCGTTGCCGCTCTGGGTGCGAATGGTTCGGCCGACGCATCCGGCGGGATGCTTGCCGGTGCCCCGACAGTTTGGGGTTCGGTTGACTATAGAAAATTGTCCGGCGGCGGTGCGGATGCGCTGCAGTGGGACGGCGAATTGGCATCTCTTAATATTGGCACCGACACCATGGTCGATGCCGGAGTTCTGGTGGGACTGGCGGCCGGCATGTCGAAAGGAAGCTTCGGCTATCAGGGCAGCACTGGCGGCACCAGCGGCGTGGTGAATGTGCGCGTGAAGTCGCTGAATCCCTACATTGGCTGGTCGGTGTCGGAATCGGCGAGCCTGTGGGCGGCCGTCGGCTACGGCAAGGGCAAGGTAAACTACAACGACGGTGCCACCGGAGAAGCCGCCAGCAAGATGTCGATCGCCAGCGCGGCGCTGGGCGGACGCTATCGGTTGCATTCGAGTGATGGTTCCTCGTGCAACTGCTTGATTCAGGTGGACTTGAAAGGAGAGACTTGGGGTCTGCAGACCAAGGTCGATGGGGACGAGCGGCGTCCGATGGGTTCAAAGTCCCGCGCTCACGGGGTGCGCGTTGCGGTTGAGAGGCTTCAAAGCAGTGCGCTTGAATCCGGCGCTTCGCTGACGTTGTCAGGCGAAGCCGGCTTGCGCTGGGATGGCGGCGACGGCGATACGGGCACCGGCATCGAGATGGGCGGTACAGCGGAATATCGCAACCCGGCAACCCGAATGAAATTGGTGGCGACAGGTCGCGCCTTGCTGGACCATGAAAGCGACCGCAAGGAGTGGGGCGCCGGCTTGACGGCAGGATACCGGCTCGATAGTCGGGAGACCGGACTGACCTACAGATCTTCCCTGTCGCACGGGCAGCCGGAAAGCGAGGTAGATTCTCTCTGGGACAGCCGCGTTGCCAGTCGCACATCCGAAGACAAGGAGCTGACGACACGCCTGGACGCGGAAGTCGGCTACCGAATGTTTGGAACGAGCGGTCTGCACACGCCGTACGCTGGAATCGGAGTGGAAGAAGGCAGCAAGCGGGACTACCGCATCGGCATGCGCAATGCCAGCGAATCCGAGCTGTATTCGGGCCTGGAATTCGAGCGTCGCGAAGCAGACGGCAAGCGGCCAGACCACAGGATCATGCTGACAGGGCAGTTGGACTGGTAGGCAGGAAAGAACCAGCGCAGGACATCTAGCAATGCAAGCCGGGTAAGAGAGATCGCGGGTCCGTGAGCAAGAAGCCGATGATTATCGCATTGTAGCATTCAGAAAGTTACATGAGTTTGATGGCGACTTGTCTTTTGGAGCGGATGAATTCAGAACCGGTTTGGAAATTTGAGCGGCGAATCTCACCGCATTGTGGCCAGCCGCCGAGGCACAGTCCTGAAGAGGCGTTCGAAACGCAGGAATAGACTGACGAATTTGCGTTCCGTTTCAATCACCCATTCCGGGAACCCCAGTTGCCAGATCGTTTGTTACAAGTCACCATTAACCCTAGGTCAATTCGGATTTACTTTAATTCAGTTTGGATGCATGTTCGGTAATTATGTTGCAAATCTTGAATTGATCGAGCTTCCAAACATTTGTACTGGAAGGACTCGTGGCTCATCGCATCGTCAATCTCGAATCAAAACATCATTGCTTGTGTCTGCATGCCCTGGAATATTGAAAACCCGGCCCATATAGTCATAAAAAACACGCGTTGATGGCGACATTTCTGCATTTTTTCGCCAGGCAAGACCAACATCCATAGACGGTACATTGTCTATAACGGGTCGTTTTTCGACATGTTGCCCCTCAAGTGACCATGGCCGATAAACCATATTTGAAAGAATTGTGATTCCTGTACCAAGAGCAACCATGCTACGCACAGCTTCCACTGAGGACGTTTCGAAAATCACATTCGGTTGATAAGGTGTTCGATCCCAATAGCGCATGGCAGTTTGGTCGGCTTCGTCAACGGTTAGCATTACGTAAGGTTCACTGGCAACTTCGGCAAGTGAAACAGAATTCTTCTTCATGAAGGGGTGGTCTGTGCAAAGCCAAATTCGCCTGGGGGAGCGCATCAGTATCTCGGAATCGATTTCAGCTTTGTTGTTCAGATTTGAAACAATCATGGCTGCAATATCAACACTGCCTGAAACAATTTGTTTCTCGATCTCTTTCCTCGGTAATTCTCGCATTCGTAAGGTCACCCCGGGAAACACGCGTCTGAATCGTGACAATATCTGCGGCAGGAAATAGCCTGCAACCGTGTAAGTTACCCCAACTGACACTTCACCAGTTATATCCTTGCCGGACTTGCGCGAAGTTCGCGCCGCTTCTGAAACCGCGGCGGTGATGTTTTGCGCGTGCTGGAGAAATTGATGGCCCTCGTAGGTCAATGTAATTCCATTCGAATGTCGTTCAAAGAGACTGACACCCAACTCATCCTCAAGGCTTTTGATCGCGGTGCTGACAGCCGACTGCGATACATACAGATTTGCTGCCGCGAGGGAGACCTTGCCGGCATCAGCTGCAGCAATGAAGTATCGAACTTGTCGAAAGGACATCATTTCTGTTTAATATCAAATGTTTATTGTTGCCGGATTGAATTTCACGGTCCAAATACTCTCAAAATACAATATCTGGTTCAGGAATCCTGCGTTCTGATTTTTTTATATCGTAATGCTGAATATTATATTTTACAATAATGAAAGTGATTTGTATAAATTGTTAATGATGGTGGATCTTCATTGTTGATTTGCACGCAAAACACTGACACAACTCAGTTGATTGCAATAGCAAGGGTCAGGATGAAGAACCGGAAATTTGTACAAATCTGAAATATGAGGTGATATGACAAATGAGCAATACTCGACAGAAGCGGAGTAGTCTGTTTTCGCTGGTCGCGATGGTCGCGGCACTTGGACTGACAGGCGGTCTGCTAACTACGGCAAACGCTCAGGATCAGTGGTTTCCCTACTCGGTTGAAGTTTGGGACCCACCGTTCGACATGAGCAGTCCGAGAAAAACAATTGACTACGTACCCGTTGAGAAAGCGGCAAAGGCTTGGGACATCTGCGTTTCATTTCCGCATATGAAAGATGCCTATTGGCTGGCTGTCAACTATGGAGTAGTCGCCGAGTCAGAACGTCTCGGGGTCAAAATGCAACTTGTGGAAGCAGGTGGATATACCAATCTGAATACACAGATTTCGCAAATTGAAGACTGCGTTTCGCGCGGTGCGGATGCAATTGTAATCGGTGCGATTTCCTTTGACGGTCTGAACAATCTTGTTTCCGAAATTCGCGGCAAGGGAATACCGGTCATTGATGTGATCAATGGTATGTCGTCATCGGAACTGTCGGCCAAATCGTTGGTATCCTTTGGTGAAATGGGATTCAAAGCGGGCGAATATATTGCGAAGAAGCACCCGCAAGGTTCCGGCAAAGTCAAAGTCGCGTGGTTTCCCGGCCCTCCGGGAGCAGGTTGGGTTGAAGCGGGTAACACCGGCTTTCAGAATGCTGTTGCCGGGTCCGACATTGAAGTCGTTGAAACCAAGTACGGCGATACTGGCAAGGAAGTGCAACTCAAGCTCGTTGAAGATACCTTGGAAGCACATCCTGATATCCAGTACATCGTTGGTACAGCAGTTACTGCAGAAGCAGCGGTTGGGTTGTTGCGCGCACGCGGGCTTACGGATTCCATTCAACTGATGGCATACTACTTTACACCTGGTGTGTTTCGCGGTATCCAGCGGGGGCAGATATTGGCGGCCCCAACTGATTCCGCGGTGGTTCAGGGGCGTGTTGCTATTGACCAGGCAGTCCGGATTCTGGAAGGAAAATCATATGAAAAGCATGTTGGCCCGGCGCTATATGTAATCGATTCTGAAAATATCAATACCTTCGACCGAGCTTCTTCGCTTGCGCAAGATGGCTTCAAGCCGACTTTCACAGTGAATTAAAGCTAAGTAAATTTGGCGATTCAAAGCAAACAAAAATCCTCCAATAACGGGTTCTCTGCTGCAGAGAACCCGTTGCTTCTTGATCTCGTAGACATTTCCCGGCAGTTTCCCGGCGTACAGGCACTGGATCAAGTCAATTTTGACTTGCGTCCTGGAGAAGTGCATGTTCTGTTCGGAGAGAACGGTGCAGGTAAGTCAACGCTGATCTCAATCGTTGCCGGTGCCTTGAGACCGCACGGCGGTGAGATACACTTCCATGGAGAAGCAGTAAATCTGAATTCGGTTCATCATGCACGCTCACTTGGCATCAGTGCAGTATTTCAGGAGTTTTCTCTGGTGCCTCAACTGACAGTTGAACAAAATTTGTTTCTGGGCGCCGAGGAAACTTCGTTGGGCATGTTGAAAAAATCAGAGTTGCGGGAAAAAGCAAAAGAAATTCTTGACCGACTTGGCTTTCCGATCCGTCCATCGCAACGCGTAGCCTATCTTTCACGGGCAGAACAGCAGATGATTGAAATTGCCAAGGCGTTTCGATCAAAGCTGTCAGTACTGATCCTTGACGAACCTACTGCGTCGCTGACTGACCGGGAGACGGAGCAATTGTTCGCTTTAATTGAACAGGTAAAGGAACAAGGGGTCGGCATTATCTATATCACGCACCGAATGAATGAAATCCGCAGTATCGGCGATCGCATTACAGTTTTGCGCGACGGTCGTTATGTAGCCACTGTGGATGCTCAGACTTCCAAAGAAGAGTTGGTCCATTTGATGACAGGCCGGGTGATTGAACAAATTTTTCCGGAAATTCAATATAAACCGGCGGAACCGATGCTGGAAGTTGAAAATCTCACAACTGCCAATCATACGGTAAGCAATGTCTCACTTCATGTACGACGGGGAGAGGTTGTGGGTTTGGCAGGTCTCGTCGGTTCCGGAAAATCTGAAGTAGCGCGGGCCTGTTTTGGTCTGATTCCTGTGCTTTCCGGACAGGTAAAGTTTGCCGGACAAGATACTACTGGCTATTCACCGCGGCAAATGCTTGAACAGGGTTTCTACTATGTGCCGGCCGACCGCCGGGATGAAGGTTTGATAATGATGCGAAGTGTGCGGGAGAATATAGCCTTGCCTGCTCTCCGTACGCCAAAAATTTCACGCGGTGTTCTGCTTCGACGCCACGAAGAATCAGTTCGAACCCATGACTTGGCAAAACGTCTGAATTTGCAACCGCTTCGCATGGAACAGGATGTGGACCATTTCTCAGGTGGCAATCAGCAGAAAGTGCTTCTCGCCAAAAGTTTGATTCGGGACATAGAAATGTTTGTCTTTGATGAACCGACTGTGGGGGTCGATGTTGGTACACGTGTTGCAATTTATGAATTTATCCGGGATTTATGCCAAAATGGTGCATCGGTACTCTTGATTTCTTCGGATCTACCAGAAATTCTACACCTTACAAATCGGGTATATATCATGTGCAGAGGAGATTTGACGGCTGAACTGAGCGGGGATGATATATCCCAGAACAACGTTCTGCGACATTGTTTTGAAAAGGAAGCTGCATGAATCAGTAAGTGAGAATGTGATTGTGAGCATAGTCAACAGAATTCTTTACTGGTTGCGGCTTGTTTTTGTTCGACTCGGCGTACTGCCTTTTTTATTGCTGATTGCAGTCATTGTTTTTGCCTTCATGTCAGACAACTTTCTGACAGGGCGCAATCTGCTCAATGTTGTACGACAATCCACTTATCTTGCACTTGTCTCCATGGGGCAGATGTTTGCGTTGTTGACCGGCGGATTTGATCTGTCAGTGGGCACGATTCTTGCGCTGACATCCGTTGTCGGTGCCACTGCCATGGCCGCCGCATATGTTTTAATGCCAGAAGCGGTCGGACTCGCGATTCTGATCGGTATCCTCGCGGGGGTCGCAGCAGGAACAGCAATTGGTGTTGTCAACGGAATTGGTATTGCACTCTTTAATGTATCGCCATTTATGATGAGTTTGGGTATGGCTTCGGTCGGATTTGGTCTTGCGCTTTATATGACCGGTGGAACTCCTGTTTATGGCATGCCAGTAGAATTTGGAGATGTTTTTGGATTCGGTTCAATATTCGGAGTTCCTACACCGGTTCTGGTTACGATCGTATTGATACTTGTACTGTATGTGGTCGTCAACTGGACCCGACTGGGTCGGTACTTTTATGCAGTTGGGGGAAATATCAAGGCGGCGCGACTGTCCGGCATCAGCACCCGGCTTACGTTGTTCTGGGCGTACGTGATGTGCGGTGCCATGGCGGCAATTGCAGGAATTTTGCTGACTGCCCGGTTGGACACAGGAGAAGCGAATATTGGTGCAACCATGCCGCTTGAGTCTATTGCCGCGTGTGTAATTGCGGGAGTCAGCCTGAGAGGTGGTATTGGAAGACTGGAAAATGTCGTACTGGGTGCGCTGTTCATCGGTCTTGTCCAGAACGGAATGAATTTGGCTCGTATCGAGTCTTACTTGCAAATTGTGGTAATTGGCGTACTATTGATTCTGGCAGTCATTTTCGACCAGCTTCGTCTGCGCTATATTGCCGCTTTACAGGATTAACTTTGTACTATAAAGGGCAAGGATGAGTGTTTTCATGGTTCGAATCATATTTGAAATGGACCTGAACACTTGATTTGCTCAGGGAAATAGTTTGATTGAATTTTGTTTAACACAATGGAGGAATTTGAAATATGACGACAGCAATCAATTGCGACATGGGCGAAAGCTATGGAATTTACAAAATGGGCGAGGATGAGAAAATGATGCCGCTCATTTCTTTGGCGAATGTTGCTTGCGGCTTTCATGGGTCAGATCCGAATCACATGCGCTCCACTGTGAGACTGGCAAAGGAGCACAATGTTCGGGTCGGTGCGCACCCTTCACTGCCAGATCATCAAGGATTTGGTCGTCGCGCGATGGATATCGGGCGCGAAGAATTGGCGAATGTCATCATCTATCAAGTCGGCGCTTTGAAAGGTTTTCTGGACGCTGAAGGAATGGAACTGAATCACATCAAGCCCCATGGCGCTTTGTATGGCATGGCGGCGCGCAACAAGGAAACTGCCCACGCAGTATGTGATGCGGCCGATATATTCGGAGTGCCGGTTCTTGGTATGAAGACAACCATGCACGAAGAGATTTACACAGAGCGCGGACATACATTTGTTGCAGAGTACTACGCCGATCTTGACTACAATGATGACGGCAGTCTGATCATTACGCGAGAACATGACCCAGTTGACCCCGCAGTGGCGGCCTCACGGTCCTTGCGAGCCATTGAAGAGGGGGTAACGGAATCAATCAACGGGGTAGAAGTGCAAGTAGGATCCGATTGCATTTGTGTGCACTCGGATACACCGAACGCAATTGAAGTTGCCGAGGCAGTCCGTGAAGCGGTTCGTCCTTATCTTGGCGGAAGTGCTTGACGTCGGTGAATTGCGCGGAATACTTATTTTCAGAGACGCTGGTAAATTTAGCCAAATTCAAACCATGATGCTGGAGGAATAACATGGCAGATAAGCAGATATTATCCCCTTTGCCGGGCACTTTTTACAGAAAACCGGCACCGGATCAACCGCCATTCAAGGATGTAGGTGATACAGTAGCCGTCGGTGATGTCATCGGGCTTGTAGAGGTGATGAAATCATTTCATGAAGTAAAAGCTGAGGTGGCCGGAACTGTACAAAGTTTTGCCGTCGAAAATGAAGATGCCGTCATGGCGGGCCAAGTATTGGCAGAACTGGACTGAATCACCCGGTCAGAAAGAATGTCGATCAATCGTTTGCTGGTTGCGAATCGCGGCGAAATTGCTGTACGGGTAATCCGGGCCGCTCAGGAGCTGGGTATCAGCGCGATTGTGACACATAGTCAGGCGGATGCGGATTCGCTTGCGGTACGACTTGCGGACCATGCGATTGATATTGGCCCGCCGCCTGCTTCAAAATCCTATCTGAACATTGAAGCTATATTGGCGGCAGCCAAAGAATCCAAGGCCGATGCGGTTCATCCCGGATATGGTTTTCTGGCCGAAAATGCGGATTTTGCAGATGCAGTGGAGTCTGCAGGTTTGATATTTGTCGGTCCCAAGGGAAAAACCATTCGTTTGATGGGAGACAAGATCGCCGCCCGCGAAGTTGCAACAAAAGCGGGTGTTCCTACCGTTTCCGGAAGCAGTGACCGTATTGAATCATTGGATGAAGCTTGTGAGCTTGCCATGCGAGTTGGCTTTCCAGTGTTGATCAAAGCTGCCGCTGGCGGCGGCGGACGCGGAATACGCATTGCCAATAATCTGGAACAATTCAAGCAACTGATGCCTCAGGCCAGTGCAGAAGCCCAAGTTGCCTTTGGAGACGGCGGAATCTATGTGGAAAAATTGATCCGCAATGCTCGTCACATTGAGGTTCAGATTTTGGGGGATGGAAAAAATGTCGTACATTGCTATGAGCGCGAATGTTCACTTCAACGACGTCGCCAAAAAATCTGGGAAGAAGCACCTGCAGTAACACTTCCGGACCATGTACGCCGTAAGCTTTGCGAATCTGCTGTTTCACTTGCAAAGTTGGTTCAATATCGCAGTGCCGGTACAATTGAGTATCTTTATGATCAAAGTTCGGAAGAATTCTATTTTCTGGAGATGAATACCCGAATTCAGGTAGAACACCCGGTGACCGAATTTGTTACCGGTATTGATTTGGTTCAGGAAATGCTGAGAATTGCAAACGGCGAGTCGCTGCGACTGTCGCAGGACAGTATTGCGCTGAACGGTCACTCAATTGAATGTCGCATCAATGCGGAAGATCCGGCCAATGGATTTTTGCCCATGCCTGGTATTGTCGATTCTGTAACGGTGCCGAATGGACCCAGGGTGCGATTTGACACCATGCTGTTTCCGGGTTGTACAATACCCCCGTTTTATGATTCCTTGCTCGGCAAGTTGATTGTCTGGGACGAATCTCGCAACAGTGCGCTTCATCATTTGGAAAGCACGCTGTCAGAACTTGAAATTTCAGGAATCAAAACAACCATACCCCTGCATCAAGCACTGGTAGTCGACCAAGAAGTTCGTAATGCAAACATTCACACTGAATTTCTTGAGCCATGGCTTGAACGAGAAGCATCTAATTTATTCCAAGATTAGGAGGTAACCAAGTATGTCACTACGATATTCCTTCGGCGGCGATGATCACATCTTCGCTGAGGTAGATGAAGAAATGTCCCTTGAAGCGTTCTTCAAGAGCTTGTCAATTACGAATGCAGTTCGAGAGAGCCAGATTCAAGGCGTGACTGAAATTTGTCCGGCCAATGCATCTTATCAGATCAAATTTGACCCGGATCGCATTCGACCAGACGATTTGCTGACAGAGCTAAAAAATCTTGAATCTGCGGCTGACAGTGCAGAAAGTGTTCTGCAGACTCGAGTGGTTGAGGTTCCAGTGCTTTACAACGACCCGTGGACCCATGAAACTTTGATGCGATTTCGGGAGCGCCATCAGGATCCGAACGCTACTGATCTTGAATATGCAGCTCGCATCAACAATTTTGATTCGATTGAAGCATTTATTGATGCTCATTCCTCGGCACCATGGTTTGTGACGATGGTTGGCTTTGTTGCTGGTTTGCCTTTCATGTATCAGATGGTGGACAGAAAGCGTCAAATTGAAGTACCCAAGTATCTTCGACCCCGTACTGACACACCGAAGCTGACAGTTGGCTATGGCGGGTGTTTTGCATGCATTTATTCCGTTCGCGGTGCTGGCGGGTATCAGATGTTTGGTATTACACCGATGCCGATTTATGACCCTCAGCAAAGTATCAGTTATTTGAGTGATTTTATGGTTTTCTTTAGTCCGGGTGATATCGTAAAGTTTCAACCGATTGACCGGGAGACCTACGACGAGTATGTAACTCAAGTCGAAAACAACCGCTTTGAACCGAAGATTCGGGAAATAGAATTTTCCCTGAATGATTTTCAGGACGATATTGACAAATACAACGCAAATATTGGGGAGGCACTCTATGGCAATTAAAGTTTTAGCACCGGGTCTGGCAACATCTGTACAGGATCTGGGTCGCCCCGGATACTATCATCTTGGTATTCCTATCTCAGGCGGGATGGACCGGTATGCACTTCGCATTGCCAACATGCTGGTTGGCAACGATGAAGGTGCTGCCGTACTGGAATCGGTTTTCTTGGGCCCGGAACTTGAGTTTACAGAAGACAGAGTTGTTGCAGTCACCGGTGCCAATCTACCGCCAAAAGTTGATGGTGACCTGCGCGAGACATGGTCTTCGTTTGTTGTCAAGGCTGGCCAGACGCTTAGTTTTGATTATCTGAAATCCGGTGCGCGAGCCTATATTGCGATTGCTGGCGGTGTTGATGTTCCGGTTGCTTTGGGTAGTCGCTCGACTTACACCTTGGGTGCTTTGGGTGGTTTTGAAGGTCGAAACTTGCAGGCCGGAGATGAATTGAAGATTGGTTCACCGCAACGCACCGTTGCCGAGAATCAAACTGTTCCACAGGAACTTCAACGAATGCCTGGTTCATCGGCTGAACTGCGGGTAATACCCGGACTGTACTGGCATCGGGTTACTGAAGAATCAGGGAAGGGTTTCTTTGATGATGTCTGGAAGGTTGCCCTTGAAGCTGACCGTATTGGCTATCGATTTCGGGGTGGTCGAGCATTGAACTTTGTTGAACGCGAACAACCATTCGGGGCGGGGTCGGACCCATCCAACATCGTTGACAGTTGTTACCCCTATGGGTCCATTCAGATACCAGGTGGTACAGAACCCATCATATTGCATCGCGATGCTGTATCAGGCGGCGGGTATTTTATGGTTGGGACGGTTATCTCTGCTGATATGGATTTGATTGGGCAGTTGCAACCGCATACACCAACACAGTTCGTTTCTGTTGACATGGATGCCGCTTTGGCGGCACGTCAGGAGAGAACAACATTGTTGTCAAAAGTTCGAGATATGCTTGGTTGAACTGTTTACCGGTCTTGTTATTGATTCGTCAGAACGAGCGAGGTGATGGATTGGATTGACCATAGTTGGCTACTCGTGCAAATCTCTTAAGGTCTTTCGGTGAGCTTCATTTCGGCGGCGAATGCTGATTTGAAAAGCTAGTTTGGCAGTGCTCTCGGGTTATTTGAATATTCAATAAAAACAATCGCTCATAAATCATTTTACAATGGACAAAATTTGAGGTTTAAGCATCATGGCTTTGAGAGAAGAGTTAAAGAGAATACAAGAGATTAAAAAAGTAGTGCCAAACGAAGAGGCTACTAAGCAAACTTTGGTTCTGCCTGTATTAGTTGGACTTGGATGGGATTCAAGGAATACAAATCAAATTGTACCAGAGTGTATTCTTGGTAAAGATAACCAACAAATAAAAAAGGTAGACTACGCACTAATTCCTAAAAATTCGGATAAGCGTGTCTATATTGAAGTTAAGAAACAAGGAATTTCACTTGACAAATATGTGGGTCAACTGATGAATTACGCAGGTTTAGGTAATCCTACAATCTGTATGCTTACAAACGGAATAGATTGGTGGCTGTACTTACCACGTGAAGAAGGATACCCAAAAGACCGAAAATTTTCCGAATTGAATATTAAAAAAAATGACATTGAAAATTTAATCAAAGAATTTGAAACTTATTTGTCTTATGATTCATTGTCCGATATTGACAAAGTCGAGCAACGTGCCAAACAAGCTTTGGAGGCTAATAGAAATAGCGATAGCCTTAGAAATGCGCTCCCCGAGATTTGGCAAGAATTGTTGAATAATCCTACCTCGAAATTAATTGAGGTAATTATAGAATATGTTAATACATCTACTGGGCTTATTCCAACAGATGACCAAGTTCGGTGTTTCTTATCTGCACAGACATCTAAATCAACGGATTTGAGTCAAAAAATAAATATAAACACTGTAGCAAGAGATAAAGAGAAAAAGTCAGCTATAAAAGCGCCAAAAACACCAATTATGATCGAAATTCTAGGAAAACAGTTGTCAGTTAACACTTCTCGACAAATTTGGATAAGTGTAGTTGAAGAGCTTTACAGCCTAAATTCTCAAAAATTTAGATCTATTATTGGAAAACCGCATGGCAAAAATATTTACATTAAAGCTGGGAATGCTGGGTTAAAAAAACCTTATCGAATTGGAAAAACGTCATACTGGATTGAGTTATGGGGAAGTACTGATACATTAATAAAACGTTCCAAATACCTGCTTCGACTACTTGGTTTTAATGAGAATGATTTGACAATTCTTTACAGTTACGATATTCAGAAAAATCAAAATATACAGAAAAGTACCAAGAAAGTAAAGAGCTCGAATCAGCCTGATGCATTTACACTTTTTGGGGTAACGCGCTCTGTTAAAACTTGGAGGGATGTTTTCGAGGGAGTGGCTAGTGAACTTTACAAAAGGCACACTAACAATTTTGCACAAGTAGTAGGTAAACCAAACGGTAAACGCAGAAGTTATGTGGAACTGAGTAGAAATTCAATGTTCGATCCTAGACAAGTAGAGAATTCAAGATATTGGATTGACGCTAATGCAAGTGCAAAAGAACTACAATCCCGTTGTTACTATATTTTGGAACAATTGGGACATCTGAAAACTGAACTAAAAATTCATTTTTATTAAAATTGATTTTTTATTCAATTTACAATTCTACACCTAACCGCAAAACCTATCAATATTCCCGTGCGTTTGCATGGTGATAGTGATTAAAAGTTAGTATGAGATTAGATTGATAGTGGCCCTAAACGGTACAGGAAGTGGAGTAGAGGTCACAGCGTTTATCAAGTCACTTTAAAGGAGAATATGAAACTTATTTTCGATCTGTGACTTCAACTTGTTGTATGGACCGAAATCCCTGAGGGAGAAGAGTACCACGATTGGTTCGTTCTCCTTTGTATTGCTCAAAATCACCTTTGGTTTCCAGCTTTCTGTAACGTTTGCCAGAGTGCAAGATTACAGTATCTTTGTGGGAAAATACCTTTGCGTGAATCACTTGTTCTCCCTGCTTTCTAGCCTTGGGTGGTATGCTGATCAACCATACACCAGCTCCTTTTGAAAGAACAGGAAGAGAGTTGCAGTTGTAAATCAGTACTCTGCCTTCGGACGTGACAACAATAAGTTGCTGTTCCATGTCTTTGACGAGTTGCATTGGCAACGGTTGAAAACCTTTGACCACCCTGAGTGTTGCTTTTCCTTTCTTGTTTTTCGATTCGATTTCCATCATCGGAACAATAAACCCCTTGCCTTCAACAGACGCAACGAAACAATGCAGTTCGCGGTTGCCAAGGACAAGACTGACGAATTTGACACCCGCTTCTGGATTGAGCAAACTTGTAATTGGATCGCCAACCGATCTAGCGGATGGCAACTTGTGGGTTTGCAAAGAGTAGGTGCGCCCTACAGAATCCATACAAATCAAACTGTCCAAGGATTTCCCTTGTGCACAGGACAAAAATTCGTCACCGTCGCGGTAGTTCAAAGTCTTCGGGTCAACTTCATGCCCTTTGGCCGCCCGAATCCAACCCATTTTGGAAAGAACAATGGAAACAGGCTCAGAAGTAATCAAATCTTTTTCGGTAAACGCCTTGGCCGCATCTTGTTCCAGTAAACTTGACCGCCGAGCGTTGCCATATTTTTTCGCCGCTGATTCGAGTTCTTCCCGAACCAATTTGTTCAATTCGACCGGCGATCCAAGAATATGGCCAATTGTGTCTTTCTCAAGACTGAGATTTGTCAGTTCTTCGCGCAACTTGACTTCTTCGAGCTTGGCTAACTGTCGCAATCGTATTTCCAGAATTGCATCTGCCTGCTTTTCCGAAATTGAAAATCGGTCCATCAATGCCTGCTTGGGATGGTCTTCAAAGCGGACAATGCGAATTACTTCGTCAATATCAATGAAAACAATCAACAATCCATCCAGAATGTGAAGTCGGTCACTAACCGTTTCCAATCGGTTATTCAGTCGATTGATGACTGTGTTCTTCCTGAATTCCAGCCATTCTCCAAGCAAATCTTTAAGGTTGTACACTTTTGGCTTGCCGTTCAGGCCGATCATGTTCAAGTTGACACGATGGCTTTTTTCCAGATCTGTAGTTGCAAACAAATGGCTCATCAGTTGACTAGCATTCACTCGATTGCTTCTTAAATCCAGCACGATTCGGGTGGGTTCATCTTCATCCGATTCATCGCGCAGATCGACAACCATTGGCAATTTCTTGGCAATCATTTGTGTAGCAATCTGCTCCATCACCTTGGAACCGGAAACCTGATAAGGCAGTGCAGAAATTACGACTGAATTGCCATCTTTTTCGTAGGCAGCGCGTTGCCGAATTGAACCGGTTCCTGTTTCGTACATGGAAACGATTTCATGACGCGGAGTTGTAATATGCGCGGCCGTCGGATAATCCGGTGCCAGCACAAACTCGCACAGATCTTCAACGGTCGATTCCGGTTTGTAAAGCAATTCGATGCAGGCCTTGACGACTTCCAAAATGTTGTGGGAAGGAATATCAGTTGCCATACCAACTGCAATGCCTGAAGAACCATTCAGCAAAACATTGGGTAGTTGTGCAGGCAATCGTTGCGGTTCTTTCAGCGTACCATCAAAGTTTGGAATCCACTCAACTGTACCTTGGCCGACTTCATCCAGCAACACTTGCGCGTACGGTGTAAATCTGCATTCTGTATAACGCATTGCAGCAAATGATTTCGGGTCGTCGGGTGAACCCCAATTGCCTTGACCTTCAATCAACGGATACCGGTATGAAAATGGTTGTGCCATCAGCACCATCGCTTCATAAGCCGCGGATTCTCCATGCGGATGAAACTTGCCAATGACATCTCCCACAGTTCGCGCAGATTTTTTATACTTTGCATTGGCACCGAGTCCCAATTCAGACATTGCATAGACAATACGTCGTTGCACTGGCTTGAGTCCGTCAGAGATGTGCGGAAGCGCCCGGTCCAAGATGACATACATCGAGTAGTTGAGATAGGACTCCTCGGCAAAATCGGACAGAACAATCCGTTCTTGCTTGGGTTCCATCATTGGAATCAAACTCAACTGGGCCTGTTTGTCAGTGTGTTTGGACGGCGTATCAGGCATCAAATCACCCCGATAAATTTGTAGTCCAGGATATTACTGCAACTGAGCTTTGTCACCGCGCGCGGTGAGCCAGTTTTTTCGTTCGGCAACCTTCTTCTTGGCTAGTAGCATGTCAAGTATTTCGTGCGTCTTTTCAGATTGTTCAAGAGTAAGTTGTACAAGACGGCGAGTTTCCGGATGCATGGTGGTTTCTTTCAACTGCTTGGGATTCATTTCACCCAGTCCCTTGAATCGTTGAATAGATATTTTTTTCCTGGGATTCAGCGATTCCAGTTCTTTCACAACACCATTGAGTTCGTCATCGTCAAGCGCATATCGAACGTCTTTCCCCGAATCCACTCGATAGAGCGGCGGCATGGCAACATAAACGCGACCGTTCTTGACCAGTGGAAGAAAGTGTTTGACAAACAAGGCGCACAGCAAAGTTGCAATATGCGCACCGTCAGAATCAGCATCTGCGAGAATGCAAATTTTTCCGTATCTCAGTTTGCTTAATTCTGCCGAGCCCGGGTCGACACCCAGCGCAATGGTCAGATCATGCACTTCGTTGGAGGCCAATACCTGATTTGAATCAACTTCCCAGGTATTCAGAATTTTTCCGCGCAGGGGCAGAATTGCCTGTGTTTCGCGATTGCGCGCCTGTCGGGCAGAGCCACCGGCAGAATCGCCTTCAACCAGAAACAGTTCTGTAGTTTCAAGATTACCGCTGGTGCAGTCCGTCAGCTTGCCCGGCAATGCCGGTCCCCCGCCGAGTTTTCGTCGTTGTACTTGCTTGCTTGCGCGTTGACGGTTGCGAGCATGTTCGATGCACAATTGCGCAATTTTCTCTGCATCGGGAACATGCTGGTTGAGCCATAAACTGAACGCATCTTTCGCCACTGCAGTGATAGTTTTACCAATGTCACGGGATGTCAGTCGGTCCTTGGTTTGACCGGTAAACTGTGGATCGTCCATCCGAACCGACAGAATGAAGTTGCAATTTCGCCACACATCTTCAGCTGATATTCGAATACCGCGGGGCAACAGATTCTGAAATTCACAAAATTCACGCACTGCATCAGTCATGCCGGTACGAAGCCCGTTGACATGCGTGCCGCCCATCTCGGTAGGAATCAGATTGACATAGCTTTCCGCGATGGTCTCGTCCGTTTCCGGACTCCACAAGACAACCCAGTCAATTTGCGAATTGTCTGATTTTCGATGAATGATAATCGGCTTGTCCGGAATTCTCTCACTGCCGTTCATTTGGTTGACAAGATAGTCGCCCAATCCGTCTTCGAAATGCCAGTGCTCGTTGTTTTCAGGGTTGATTTCGTCCTTGAAATCAATCTCCAGGTCCGGACACAATACAGCTTTCGCCAGTAGCAACCGCTTAAGTCTTTGAACACTGAATTTCACCGTGTCAAAGAATTGTTCGTCAGGCCAGAATCGAACTTTGGTTCCAGTGTTGTTTTTGGCGACTTTGCCAATTTCTTCCAATGGCTGAGACGTTTCACCACTCTCGAAGGACATGCCATAAATCTTTCCATCGCGCCGGATTTCCACTTGCAACAGGATGGACAAGGCATTGACAACGGAAACACCGACTCCATGCAATCCGCCGGAGTGCATGTAGTTCTTGGAAGAAAACTTTGCACCGGCATGCAGGCGCGTCAGGATGACTTCAACACCCGGGAGTTTTTCTTCCTTGTGCAAGTCAACCGGCATCCCGCGCCCGTTGTCAACAACACTTAGTGAAGAATCCTCATGCAGTGTAATGTCAATCTTGTTTGCAAAGCCGGCAATGACTTCGTCAACACTGTTGTCAATGACTTCCTGTGCGAGATGATTGGGCCGGTCAGTTTGGGTGTACATGCCCGGTCGCTTGCGAACCGGTTCGAGCCCAACCAGCACTTCAATTGCAGATGCGTCGTATATACTGGCCACGATAATTGAAATGGATAGCGTTCTGTAATGTTCAATTGAAAGCCCATATTATACACCTTAAGGCACTTCCAATCACCCTTGGCATCACGAAAACACCAAGTTTTCTGGGGGTTTAATCCAGATCAGCGGCTAGTGAAGCGCGCGTTTGTTCCTGAATTGGGTCAACAGAATAATTGTAGTTTTCGTGGTCAATACCCATTGAAATGGCATCGCCATTCTTTACAGATGCGATAAATTCTTGCGGCAATTCAAAGCGCAAAAAGTGCACTGCTGAAGTCTTGTCATCGGTTTCACGCTCCAGATCTTCATCTGCAATTGCCATGACCTTGTCATGGTTCGTTGTTTTCACCCATGTCAGGTCTTCAATGTTGATTAATTGGGTCAATGCAACTCGTCGCTCATCGGCATCGCGAAACTCAATCATCATGGTTGCCTTCCAGTTGCTTCCGTCAGGAATCAACGGGTTATAGGCCTCAAGCTCTTCTTCAATGCCGTTCGATTCAAATATTTTTTCAATGCGCAGAACTTCCTGCACCTGATATTGAATTGTGGTTCGGTCCTCAAAGAAAATACTTGCATGCGGACCAATTTCAACGCGGCGAAGTTGTTTGTGCCGGATGGCATTTTCCCGAAACTTGTCGCGTTCCAAGGCGTACTGTTCCAAAGATAACAATTCGTTTCGATCCAGTTTTTTCAAAATTTTATTCTCCGTAAGCGTAGCGTAACAATGAAATCGGGTGTTTGGCTGTCAGATTGTGATCGTCTAGTCCGTGCGCAATATGTCGCCCGGCAAGAATACAGTCGCTGACAAGATGGTCAGGTTCAAATCGCTTGACGCGGCTGACCACCGGTTTGGCGATTTTTCGAGCCGACTCGTAGGATTCACTCTTGTAAGCATAAGTACCATCGTGCCCCGAGCACCGCTCAATCGCATCAATTTCTGTGTCTGGTACCAGGGCCAGCAATTCCCGGGTTTTCAATCCGATATTTTGTACTCTCTGGTGACAGGCAACCTGATAGGATACCTTGCCCAGCGAGTTTTTGAATTGAGTATCAAGCTGACCCTGCCGGTGCCGGATCATCAGGTACTCGCACGGGTCATACATTGCCTCCTTCACCAGCAATACGTCCTCGTCATTCGGGAACAGCATGGGCAGTTCCTGTCTGAATATCAGTGCGCACGACGGAATGGGTGCAACAATATCCCAACCCTGGCGAACATAATCGGCGAGCCGGGGAATGTTTTGGCTTTTCAATCGCTCCACTGCTGCCATGTCTCCTGCTTCCAGCTTTGGCATGCCGCAACACACCTCATTACGCAGAAATTCAACCGCAATGCCATTGTGTTCAAAGACTACAGCGATATCATCGTTCATTTCCGCGGAGTTGTATTTTCCAAAGCAAGTTGCAAACAGCACAACTTTGCCTTGTGTTGGTTCGACAGCAACCGGTTCCGCCGACTTTTTTTTGCGAGTGGAGATTTTCTTGTGTACGCTGGAACTTGAGTACTCGGGTAAATCCGCATCTCTGTGGATCCCCAGTGTGCTTTCCATCGCAGCACGTGCCAGTCCGTTCTTGTTGATTGAGTTGACCGCATTGAACACGACTGGCATGCTTGCCACTTTTCCGATTGCATCAGTCGACGTGATAAGTTTGTCGCGTAGCTTGGTTCGACCCTTCTTGTTGCCCACGATTTTTGCGCGTAGCATCAAATGCGGAAAATCAAGTTCCCATTCATGCGGTGGCACATACGGACACTTGGTCATAAAGCACATGTCGCAAAGATAGCAGTGGTCCACTACGTCCCAATAGACTTCACGGCCTACGCCATCGAGTTCCATGGTCTCCGAATCATCAATGGCATCGAAAAGAGTTGGAAATGAATTGCAGAGATTGAAGCAACGACGACAACCGTGACAGATGTCGAACACGCGTTCAAGTTCTTTAAACAGCTTGGTTTCATCCAGAAAATCTGACGATTTCCAGTTCACCGGATGTCGTTGAGGGGCTTCAAGCGAACCTTCTCGAATTGCTGCCATATTTGTGTTTTGAATTGGTTTCGGGTGTTTGTATAAAAAAGAGCGAAACCGTCATGACAACAGCTTCGCTCTTTCTGTGGTGTTGAAGACAATAGGCTTAAGCGTCGAGATTATCAAGAGCTTTTTGAAAGCGATTGGCGTGAGAACGCTCGGCTTTCGCAAGAGTTTCAAACCAGTCGGCAACTTCGTCGAAGCCTTCGTCCCGTGCGGTAGCCGCCATCCCGGGATACATGTCGCTGTACTCATGGGTCTCGCCGGCAATTGCGGCTTTCAGGTTTTCACTGGTTTGACCGATGGGTAGTCCGGTAGCCGGATCACCGACGGCTTCAAGGTATTCAAGATGCCCGTGGGCATGGCCGGTTTCACCTTCTGCAGTGGACCGAAACACCGCGGAAACATCGTTGTAGCCTTCCACATCCGCTTTGGCTGCGAAATACAAATAGCGTCGATTCGCCTGAGACTCTCCGGCAAACGCGTCTTTCAAGTTCTGTTCGGTCATGGTACCTTTCAAGTTCATAAATTTAAATCTCCTTTTTTAGATTGATTGAAAAAAATACCGATTTAGAATCATTCTAATTCCATTGTTCAAAAAAATCAAGTCAATTTTACTATTCAATTTGATACTTTGCATGATTGAACCGTTGTAAATTGAAAACTACATTGAAAATACAAGATAATTGAAGCCTATGTGTTCAATGTCGAACGGCACAGAATTACGGAATTACAACAGGGAAGCAGATTCAATGGAAAATACCAAAGACGACTCGCCGACCTCATTCGAGACGGCGTTGCAAGAACTTCAAGCCATCGTTGACCGCATGGAGAAGGGGGACCAGTCACTGGAACAATCGCTGGAAGATTTTGAACGCGGGATCAATATTGCCCGCGAGTGCCAGGAGCGGCTCAAGCAGGCCGAGTTGCGAGTAAAGATGTTGGTTGAGAAAAGCGACGGTTCGCATGAAGAGAAACCTTTTGAACCGGAGCAGTCTGACTCATGAGTTTTGTGGAGTGCTGGGAAAATTACCGGCTTCTAGCAAACGATGCGATTGAAATGCGGTTGCCGCACCCCGGGCATTCACCGGATGCCTTGCATCAAGCCATGCGCTACGCGACCATGAACGGCGGCAAGCGGTTGCGAGCGTCGCTCGTGTATATGACCGGAGAGATGCTTGGCACTGAGAAACGGTTTCTGGATGCGCCCGCGGCAGCAGTGGAATACATTCATGCTTACTCCCTGATTCACGACGACTTGCCGCCCATGGACAACGACGATGAACGACGCGGCAAACCTGCCTCGCACATTTTGTACGACGAAGCCATCGCGATTCTGGCCGGCGACGCTCTGCAATCCCTGGCTTTCGAAGTGTTGGCTACAGATTCATCTTTGGTCGAGAAGCCGGAAGCACAGTGCAAAATGATTGCGGCACTGGCCCAGGGGATTGGTATACATGGCATGGTTGGCGGCCAATTTCTTGATATATACCTGGCAGAAGACTATGTATATGAAGATACCGCTGAACAGGCCAATCTGATGAAGACCGCGGCGTTGTTCAAGGCCTCTGTACGACTGGGTGCGCTGGCAAGTTGTGTCGAAGACTCCGCCTTGCATGCGACACTGGATGAGTATGCGGATTGCATTGGCTTGGCATTTCAGTGCGTTGATGATATGATGGATGAGGAAAAACCTGACCGCTATTGGCGGGAATTTGCATTGAAAAAACACAACGCGGCATTGTCCATGCTGGACAATCTGGAATTTGACACTTCAAAATTGCGCGGCTTCGCCGATTTTGTTGTAAACCGCAGTTTCTGACTGTCCGGTATACATTCATGTCGCAGTCTCGCTCCAAACCTGCAAAATCCGGAGTGTCAGAACCCGATATTAATTCGGTTCGATACAAACAACTGTTTTCGATTGATTCGCCAGAAGATTTACGCAAGCTCAATCGTGAAGAATTGCAAAATTTGGCGAATGAATTGCGAGAGTTTCTGATTGATGTGATTTCCAGATCCGGCGGACACCTGGCGGCCGGATTGGGCACCGTGGAACTTACCGTTGCGTTGCACTATGTATTCAATACTCCGCAGGACCGGATTGTTTGGGATATTGGACACCAGGCATACCCACACAAAATACTGACCGGTCGGCGCGACTTGTTGCATACCATTCGGCAACCCGGTGGACTGAGTGGATTCCTGAAACGGACAGAAAGCGAATTCGATACATTTGGCGCGGGGCATTCAAGCACTTCAATCTCGGCCGCGCTTGGCATGTCCATCGCGTCTGCCGCCAAGGGTGAAGACCGCAACGTGGTCGCCGTGATCGGTGATGGCGCAATGACTGCCGGTCTGGCATACGAAGCCTTGAACAATGCAGGTGCTTCATCGGCCGATTTGCTGGTTGTACTGAATGACAATGAAATGTCGATTTCACCGAATGTGGGTGCAATTTCAAACTATTTGGCCCGTACATTGTCCGGCAAGGCCTTCATGTCGGTCAGAGAAGGTAGCAAGAAAGTGTTGAGCACGCTTCCGCCTGTCAAGGAATTCACCAATCGCATGGAAGCACACACCAAAGGAATGTTTCTGCCCAGCACATTGTTTGAGGAATTCGGCTTCTACTATATTGGCCCCGTGGACGGACATAATCTGCCCCTTCTGGTGCAAACGCTGAAAAACATGAAACGAATGAAGGGCCCAAGATTTCTGCATATCATCACGCAAAAGGGCAAGGGTTATGATCCGGCTGAAGCAGACCCGCTAGTCTATCATGGAGTTGTGCCGTTCAATCCCGAGACGGGAAAGATGGAAAAGAAGCCGGTCGGTACCACTTATACCCAAGTGTTCGGCAAATGGCTGTGTGACATGGCGGAAAAGGATGAACGGTTGATTGGAATTACGCCGGCGATGCGAGAGGGTTCCGGATTGGTTGAGTTTGAGAAACGCTTTTCGGACCGTTATTTTGATGTCGGAATTGCCGAGCAGCATGCGGTAACATTTGCGGCCGGACTGGCTTGCGAGGGACTGAAGCCGGTCGTTGCGATCTACTCGACGTTTTTGCAACGCGCCTACGATCAGGTAATCCATGATGTTTGCATACAGAATCTTGATGTTACATTTGCAATTGACCGCGCCGGCTTTGTGGGTGCCGACGGGGCAACGCATGCCGGTGCTTACGATTTTGCCTACTTGCGATGCATACCCGAAATGGTCGTTATGGCACCCAGTGATGAGAATGAGTGTCGTCAAATGCTCTATACCGCTTACAATTATCCCGGACCCTGTACGGTGCGCTATCCGCGCGGAAGTGGTCCGGGTGTGGAGCAGGCCGAGGAGATGAACAGTATTGAAATTGGCAAATCAGAGATCGTGAGAACTGGCACTTCAACCGCAATTCTGGCTTTTGGCAGTATGCTGGCTACAAGTCTTGCGGCAGGCCAGGAGCTGGATGCTACAGTCGTCAATATGAGATTTGTCAAGCCGCTCGACCATGAGCAGATTGTGAAAATTGCCAACACGCACGACTTAATGATTACAATTGAAGAACATGTTGTCGCAGGCGGCGCCGGTTCGGCGGTGAATGAATTTTTGGCAAGCCAGGGAATTTTGGTTCATGTATTGAACCTGGGTCTGCCGGACGAGCATATTGACCATGGCAAGCCTGAAGCGGTGCTTGCTCAGTGTGGTCTGGACACCATGTCCATAGTAGATACCGTGAAGGCTATTCGAAAGCAATACAACGAGGAGTTTGCCACAGCATGAATTTTCCCCAGATTATTCCTGTTCCGATCGATCAAAAGGAACGGGACATACCGGATATCCAGGCGAAGCCGGATACGCGTAAACTTGCAATTGACCAGGTCGGCATTCGCGCCATGCGTCATCCGGTAAGGGTTCACGACCGCAGTCACGGTGAGCAAACGACTATTGCGCTTTTCAACATGTATGTTGGTTTGCCGCATAACTTCAAGGGCACGCACATGTCCAGATTCGTGGAAGTTCTGAACGACCACGACAAGGTTATATCGGTGCAGTCCTTTCGGGATATTGTTCGGGAGGTGGCCGAAAAACTGAGTGCAGATTCCAGTCGAATTGAAATGAAGTTTCCGTACTTTATGGTGAAGCGTGCACCGGTGACCGGAGTAGAAAGCATTGTTGACTACGAAGCGACATTGTTCGGTGAGTTGCATGACGGAGAAATTCAGATTACGACACGCATCGTAGTGCCGGTAACATCGCTGTGTCCCTGTTCAAAGGAAATTTCTGACTACGGTGCGCACAATCAGCGTTCACATGTAACGATCACTGCGCTCGCAGAGAAGTTTGTCTGGATGGAGGAGTTGATTGAGTTGGCCGAGTCCAATGCGAGTTCACAGTTGTATGGCTTGCTCAAGCGTCCGGATGAAAAATTTGTAACCGAACAGGCGTACGACAATCCAAAGTTCGTGGAAGACATGGTACGCGACATAGCGAAGGAGTTGAATGACGATGACCGAATCCTTGCCTATACAGTGGAATCAGAGAATTTCGAGTCGATTCACAACCACTCTGCCTACGCCAAAATTTCCGGTTCCAAGCTGCCGAATCAGGAACTTCGACTAGTCGAATAAACCCGGCGGTCACGACGATTCAAGTTCATTGGACATTGAAGCAGAACAAGCCTTGGTGGGTCGGCTGGAGCAGGAAAAACCGGCAACTGTTCTTGTAGTTGCAAGAGAAATTCCGGTATGTGTGGCTCGCTTTGCAGGTCAACGTGCTGGTACCGCGGTTCACCACGTGGTCTTTGAAAGTCTGGAAAAATCAATCAGCAATTTGGGAAGATTCGACTTTGTGGTGGTATGCGATACCTTGGAATGGCTGTCCAGAACGGATGGTGAGCAAATGATCGCGCGTTTGCGCGACATTCACAGCAAACTCCTGTGGGTTTTGGTGCCAGCATCGAATTCTGATTCATTCGGGCCGGCAGATGCAGTTGCACACGGGCTCAGGATGGTGAATCCTGCCAAGTTTGCAAGTTGTAGCGTACAGTTTTATGAATTTGGTTTTGAATTCTATAAACCGGTACCACAATGGTTGAACTCGGAGAATTGGGCAAATCCGGATCGCTGGAACAAGGACCGTTGGTGAACGAATCAATATTCCAATTGAATACGAATCAGGGACGCTGAGAAGTGAAATCTAGGGATTTTTTGCTTGCTACGGTGAAAGAAACGCCGGCCGAAGTTGAGATTGTCAGTCACAAATTGATGTTGCGAGCGGGCATGATTCGCCAGTTGGCCGCGGGAATCTACAGTTGGTTACCCAGCGGACTTCGAGTGCTGGGCAAAGTGGAAAACATTGTGCGCGAGGAAATGAATCAGTCCGGTGCTCTCGAGGTGTTGATGCCGAGCGTGCAACCCGGGGAGATTTGGCGTGAATCCGGGCGCTGGGATCACTTTGGTCCAGAATTACTGCGGTTTACCGACCGGCACAATCGGGATTTCTGCTTGGGTCCGACGCATGAAGAAGTCATCACGACACTTGTAAACAACGAAATACACAGCTATCGGCAACTGCCGGCGAACTTCTATCAAATGCAATGGAAATTCAGGGACGAAATTCGTCCCAGATTCGGCATCATGCGTTGCCGGGAGTTTTTGATGAAAGACGCTTACTCCTTTGATGTGGACCGCGAGGGCATGGAACGCGCCTATCAGATCATGTACGATGCCTATACGCGCGTATTTGAGCGACTTGGTCTTGAATTTGTGGCAGTGGCGGCGGATTCGGGTGCCATCGGCGGAAGTGTGTCGCATGAATTTCATGTGATTGCTGATTCGGGAGAGGATGGAATTGGAATCAATGCAGCAACCGGATTTGCTTCAAATCTAGAGTTGATTGAATTATCAAGTCCAGCGACTCCTCGGCCCGAACCTGTGGAAACCATGGAATTGGTGGACACGCCTGATGTGCAAACCATGAAAGACTTGACAGAATTTTTGTCAATTCCCATTGAGAAGACTCTTAAGACACTGATTGTGCGGGGCGAAGACAAGCCGGTAGCTTTGGTTCTTCGCGGGGACCGCGAGTTGAACACACTCAAGGCTCAGAAAATTCCGGAAGTACTAGTGCCGATGCAGATGGAATCGGCCGATGAAATTCGGAAATTGACAGGTACGGAACCGGGTTCAATCGGTCCGCTTGGACTTGAAATGAAAATCGTTGCAGACTACGAAGTCGCCGCAATGTCGGATTTTGTATGCGGTGCAAATCAAATTGGCCAGCACTACACGGGTGTGAACTGGGGTCGAGACTTGCCTGAACCCGGGTATGCAGACCTGCGCAATGCAATGGAAGGTGATCCGGTACCGGGCCATCCGGAGGAGTCTCTGACGGTCAAACGCGGCATTGAAGTCGGGCATGTGTTTCAGTTGGGGACCAAATATAGCGAAGCGTTCGATGCGACTTGCCTGGATTCGAATAGCAATCATGCCATCATGTGGATGGGATGCTATGGAATCGGTGTATCAAGAATTGTCGCCGCTGCAATCGAGCAGAACAACGACGAACATGGAATTATTTGGCCCGAAGCGATAGCCCCGTTCACTATTTGCATTGTGCCAATCAACTATTACAAATCTGCAAGTGTTGCACAAGCAACAGATGATGTCTACCAAAGACTGGTCAGAGCGGGCTATGAAGTATTGCTGGATGATCGGGACGAACGCCCCGGCGTGATATTTGCGGATATGGACTTGATCGGAATTCCACATCGTTTGGTAATTTCAGAACGGGGAATTGCTCAAAATACCTTTGAATACAAGAAACGCTCCAGCGACGAGGCTGAGCATTTGCCGCTGGACCGGTTAGAGGAATGTGTGGCTGAGAGATTTGGCGCACAGGCTTAGTGCGTGCATCTACCACTGAATTTCAAAATTGTCAGGAGGCTTCAAGTCGGAAGGTTGATATTCGACTGATGCAACCTTTGACATCGGAGAACCTTTCCAGAGTTCTTGTTCAAGTTGCTGAAGTTGGTTTTCAGTACCGCACGCCAACAGTTCTACATTGCCGTCTGCGGTATTGCGCACCCACCCGCGTATGCCGATTCGAGTCGCTTCTTCGGCAGTAAACGCTCTGAACCAGACACCTTGTACAGTGCCTGATACTGTGTAGATTCTGGATTGAGTCATTTACGAGTGTATTTGAAATTGTTCTGTTCAGGGATACAGGCGCGATTATACGACTCAAGTAACTCCAAACGAGCGTTCCTCAAACAAGTCATTGATTTGGCAAGAGTGATTCTGCGAAAAGTGACATTCTTACAACTTTTGCTTGGGAGGCAAAAGGCATGGTTGAAGTGGTTTTTCTTTTCACAGAAAACCGTAGAGAACGCAATCGAGCATCAGTTGTTTCAAACCAAGAATGCCACTTGATTTCAAC
Organism: Arenicellales bacterium; assembly: GCA_965200765.1. Classification (GTDB taxonomy): domain Bacteria; phylum Pseudomonadota; class Gammaproteobacteria; order Arenicellales; family JAJDZL01. The sequence continues at coordinate 2,103,643 of OZ241380.1, read as the reverse complement.
GGATGTTAGGTGATATTGCAACAATTTGTTGTAGTGCCGCCTGTTGTAGTTACTACCAGTGGGGGTAGAGTTTCGGTAAAGGAATGGCTACCCCTCACCAGATGCAAAAAGCAATCCCATCATCAATTTGTCGTACAAAGAACCAGACATGGACTGGCATCTTGACTTATGGCACTTGGTTCAGCAGTTCAAAGAGAGAAGCGTAAGTTATAGTCAGCAAGGCAATATGCGCAGCAAAGATCACGGAATAAAAGCACAAAAAAATCTGTTCACTCATTTCGATCTTGGTGAGATGGTGATTACTGTCAAGTTCCTTGCGAGTCACGTATTCATCGTTCTTCATTTCCGATTGCTCCTATATTGTAAATCAGAATTATTAAATGTCGCCCAAGGTTCAATTGTATCACGATCGCTTGGAAGATTGAACAAGTTCCAAGGGCGCCCCCAAGTCTACCGATTATAACTTGCCGTGAAAAAATAGTGTGTTCTGGACGCGTAATACCCTTGCTCCATAAAGCCGCCAATAATTTCCAGGTAGTCAACGAGGTAACTATGGACTTACTCTAAACCCAATGCCATCATGGCTCGGGAACGCGTTGTCCAAGATAACAACGATATTCAACGACGCTATCAGGACTAGGAGTGGTAGATCGTCAAAGATGTGTCAGGGTATTGTCGTCCGGCATAGCAGGTAGGTAATTCTGAAAAAGAGGAAAACTTACTAATTTTCGTCAATTAGAGCGTACGTTGTTGCGGCAAATTGCCGTTCAACTAAAGTAAATTTCAACATTGTCGAGGTGAGTCTCGATTTTCCCCATTCGGATCTCGATCTTATCCATTAAGGACTCAATGTTGTCCATTCGGGTCTCGATCTTATCCATTCGCGAGTTGATTTCGACAACTTCCGTCTTGATTTCGGACACTTGGTCCTGCAGTTCAAAGAGCAAGGTGAAAATTCCTATCAGCGCGGCAACAAGCACGGCCAAGATCGTGGAAAAGAACCACCAAAATATCCGCTCACTCGTTTCAACCCTGATTAGACGGCGCTCACTGTCAAGCTCCTTGTGAGTCACGTAATCATCACTCTTCATTTCGGATTGCTCCAAATTCGTAAATCAGAATTACTAAATATCGCCCAAGGTTCAATTGGGCCGCAATCCCTTGGAAGATTGAACAAATTCCAAGGATGCTCCAAGTCCACTGATTACAGTTTGCCGTAAAAATAGTGTGTTCTGGACGCGTAATACCCTTGCTCCATAAAGCCGCAAATAATTTCCAGGTAGTCAACGAGGCAAGTACGGACTTACTCTTTGCCATCCCTAAATTTTGCTTCTTGCCGACTTGAACTCGTCGTAGCAAAGTTTCAACATGGAACTAATTGTACACAACTCCACAACTACAAATCTATCTAAAATGCACTCTCGTGGTAGGTCGTCCCATAAATTCGAGAGATATTCTCTTGCACCATATTGCACGCTTGCGCGACTTGGTCAGTTGTCAAGTACCACTTGACAACTGGATTTGAGGCAAAAAACAGTAGCAATCCTAACAATACGTAGTGACACAATTGTCGGTTATGAAAGGATGGTCTTTGGATGTTGCAAACGTAGCACAGACCTTGGAAATTCTTGGTGGGATAACCCGAATCCAATTGTGTTTCAGGGCAGAAGCTTCTATGGGTTCGATTTGGGCAAGACCAGATAGTCGCTGATTTGTCGGTAATTTAATTCCAGGGTATGCTCGTATACAACAAAATTCTTCAATACCTTGCGGACATAACCTGCCGTTTCCTTGAAAGGGATAGCTTCCACCCAAATCGCCGGGTCAGTTTGATGAGAAGACTTTCGCCATCTCCGCACCCGATTCGGACCGGCGTTATACGATGCCAGGGCAAATATCAAATTTCCGTCCCACTGGTCAACCAATCTGTCAAAGTAAGCACTACCCAATCTTATGTTGAGCGCAGGGTCAGTCAGAGCTTTGCGTGTAGGCTTTTTGATTTTCAACCTTCCTGCGACGTGCCGGGCAGTTGACGGCAGTAACTGCATGAGACCAATTGCACTTGCTGAGGACCTGATATCATGTACAAAATTGCTTTCCTGCTTGATGATTCCGTATATCCAGTGAGCAGGAATGGAATTGCGACGCGATTCTCTGTTAACAACGGCAATGTAAGGGGTTGGATATTGAATGTGATAATCAACTTCATCGTCATCCAGTGCTTTGGCAAGGACCCGAGTACTGCCATCATGCCAACCCCATCGTTCAAACATCACCGCCGTTGCCAACCAAAACTGCTTTTGTTGTGGCTCGGAATAGGACAGTAACTCTCGACGGGCACTGTACGGTCGCCCCAAGTGAAGCAATTCCCTGACTCTGGCAACAAAAGGATGTTTTCTGACCGAAACCATCACTTCGTCTGGTAAATTCAGGTCAATTTGTACCAGTTTGTGTTCTATGTTCAGATAGTCTGCTGCCAATAGTCCGTAGTATGTTGTATCCGCTGAGAGTTGAGTCCAGATTTCTTTTGCAGCAGTTTGATTCCCCGTTTCATGCAGTGCCCGGGCGCGCCAGAATTTCCAAACCGAATTGCTCGCTTCGGCAGGCGACAGGTTACTGATGGCTTGAAGCACAGCTGGCCAGTTTTCCCTCAGTAATGCAGACCGAATCAACCATTGTCTTGTAGTGATACTATGATCTGTTTCGGGTATTCTTGAAAGCCAGGCGTAGGCATCCGGGTGATGTTTGAGCCCGAGTCTGTATCCGATTTGCCGATTGACCGAGTGCAATTGCTCAACTGCAATATTTCTTTCTGTTTTCAGTTCGACCCACAGTTCAACCGCTGCATCGATATCTCTGCGGAAAATTGCATTGAAACCGAATTCAAGCAGTTCTTTGCCATATGCTGTCTTGACCCAGTCCTTTGTATTCTTTCGCAGGGTGGATACGGGACGTTTCTGCACACGTTGCAATTGAGTAGCCCAATACTTCGCTTCCGAAGTTTCCAGCAAACTTCTCAGGTATGAGGACATTTTCCGATCATTCCGTCTGGTGGTCAAAAGCAATCTTTTCCAGATCAGTCGCTCGGTGACAAAGTTGTTTCGCAAAGCGAATTGGAACATGGCATCGCATTCCGAGGGTTGCGATTTGCCAACAAGCCAGAGCTTTTCAATTACCGGTATCGCTTGCTCATAGCGCTTCAGGGCTAGCAATGCTTCAGCGTAACGACATTGGGTCTGCGTAGTTGTAGCATCGGGGAAATAGTTCGCAATGAGCTCCCATTTTTTCCCCTTGTACAATCGGTTGAACCACCAGGACCAAAACGATGATGCAATGGGTATTGTAAGACTGTCAATGGCGGCGGCGATTTGCTGGTCTGAAAATTTGGACCGGGATGCTCTCAATTCCCGCAATTTCAAGTAAGGATAGAGTGGATAGTCTTTCAGTTCAGATTCGATTTTTCTGAAATTCTTGACGTGCCCGCTAATCAGCATTCTTTCAGCTTCAAGAAATGTCTGACGCAACTGTGCAACATCGCCGGGTGTAGCGAATGTAACAACTGGACTCCCGATGAGCAGAAGACTCAAGAGCAGGCATAAAGTGCAGAAATATCGAAGGTGGCGGGTATCCTCAATTCTCAGAAGGTGTCGCATTGAAATCATCCTTGATGCGAGAGTGCCGTTCCCTCGTCTCATCCGGAAATACAAAAAACACCTGTTGCAACCGACGTTGCAACAGGTGCGCCAATTTCCTAAAGAAGAATTGCTTGAACTTAGTTCATCATTGCAGAGGATCGGTATGCTACATCCGATTCTTCCACCACTCCAAGGGCCCATGCGCCTCTGGTTCTGGCATGTTGGATTGCAGCATCAATCTCTGTTCGCATCAAATCTCGCCGGACCATCAATTCCTGGCCGGGGTAGATCAAATCAGCATCTTCTATATCCTTGTTGCGGGCATAGATTAAAGGCCATCGATATGGATCGTTGTAAATTGTTGGCATGCCTGAAATTCTCCATAAACTTTGACCCGCTGCGACTACATGGACATCATCGCTGGCGAATATTGGTTCTGGTTCAGGTGGTGGCTCCATGGCTACAGTTTCTGCAACTGGCTCCGGAGCTGCCATCGCCTCCTCCATAGGTTTCTTGGTGAAACAAGAACAAGCACTGACACCGAAAGCGAGAATCACCACCAAAGCGGTAAACCATTTGTTGGTGTTGGACAATTTTGTTTGAATATTCATCATATTGTTCCTTTGATACCCATTTGATTAAATTACAAGGACTAGAATGGATTTTACTACCATTTCTGTCAGAAATCTACTAAGTATTATATAGAATTTTAATGTTTAGTAAAACAATTCGTTGTACTCAACAGAAATTCATTGTAGTGCAACTCGAAAATCTCCCTTTATCCGAGTAGCACATTGACGGATCCAGTCAATCAAGACCCCGGCCAATGATGCCAGAGAATCGTCTGCACACCACATGCAGTCGAACCCCGGATTTGGTTCGTACATGTATCAAGTTCCTTGGACCTCGCAATACCAAAGTCGCTACACGAGAGTAGTGTTGCCAATTCGGGTATCTGAACCAAAGTTTTCTCCATATATCCAGACAATTAACACAAGTTCTGAGACTGAAATCCTGCATCACTCATTAGTGTAGTGAACCACTTGCGAGACAACTTTGTAGAAATGCTCTTCATATCGATTCCTTGATACACCAATTGACTGATCCATTATGGATGGTCATTATAACCGAATTGCAGCCTTTGGGAATTGAAGAAAGTCTTGCTACGCACAATCCGTGGGTTGTATCGTAATCTGATGTTCCAGACAATTTGCTAGGGATCTCCCGTTTTGACGGTTCGGCCCGGTCCCCAAGCTTGCGTGGGGATTTCACAATTCACTGCCTTGTTCAATTCGATCATGAATTCATCCCGTTCAAGAATTCTCGCGCCCAGCGAAGCAAGATGGTTGGACGGGATCTGACAATCAATGAAAGAAAAATTCCATTCAATCAGGAGCTTTACCAGTGTATACAGAGCAACTTTGGAACTGTCTCGTTCAAACGCAAACATGCTTTCTCCAAAGAATGCGGTACCGATACTGACTCCATATAATCCTCCGACCAGCTTGCCGTGAAGCCAGGTTTCAACCGAATGCGCGTAGCCTAGTCGATGCAGTTCGCAATAGGCATTCTGCATTTCTCTTGTGATCCAGGTGCCTGGGTAAAATCCGCGTCTCCCTGATTTCGAGCAGCAGTCAATCACTGCGTCGAAGCGGGTGTTGATTGAGTTCGTGAAGCCTCTGTTGCGAATTGATTTGCGCAAACTGCGGGAAACTTTCATTTCATGCGGAAACAGCACCAGCCGCCGGGGTGGATGCCACCATAGAATTGGGCCTTCCAGTTCATACCACGGAAAAATTCCGTTTCGATAAGCATTCACAAGACGTTCGGGAGACAAATCGCCGCCAATGGCGATCAGACCCGTGTCGGTTGCTTCATCTGGTGACGGAAAATCGATTGATGAAGGAAACATGTCCAAATAGATCACCGTTCCACCTCTTTATAAGGAGAGCGGGATTCAAGGATTTTTTGGTAGTGAACCATCTGTATTGCCTCGCGATCCAGGTAGTTCTGAATGCCGCGCTCGAATTCTACGCTGGACAGCATGTGCGACGAGTGAACCAGTTCCGGCAAAAATCCCCGACTCAGTTTGTGTTCACCCTGGACACCTGCATTGTAACTGGAGATTCCGTGCTCAATGCAGTACTCGATGGCGCTGTAGTAGCAGATTTCAAAATGCAGGGCCTGATAGTCGCGCAAGGCCCCCCAATAGCGTCCGTACAATGTATTCGCACCCTTCAGGCAGACAGAACCGCCAATGTATCGACCGTTTTGTTCAGCCAGAAACAGAACAAAATTTTCCGGCATCTGCTGGCCAGCAAACTGAAAAAATTCAGGCGACAAGTACTTGATTGAGCCGTACTTGTCAATCGTCTTGCTGTAAAAATGTTCAATTGCGTGCCAATGATGCGATTCAATTTCCTCTCCTGATACGGTTTCAATGCGAATTCCTTGTTGGACAACTGAATTTCGTTCCTGTCGAACGTTCTTGCGCTTTTTTGACGACAATCCGGAGAGAAAATGCTCCATTGATTCGTACTCTCTGTTGCGCCAGACGAATTCAATTGTGCCAATTCGAGAAAGAAATCCGTTATTTTTCAATATGTCTGCTTCATCGGCAGTGATAAACAGGAGATGACACGATGAAGCCTGCATTTTCTGCAACACAGCAACTGCAGAAGCCGCAAGATGTTGTTGAACTTGTGCCCGTTCTGTTGCATTCGGTGCAAACAGGAGCTTGGGACTTGTGAGCGGTGTGAATGGTGATTGGACAATGAGTTTGGGATAATACTGGAATCCGTTACGATGATAGGCATCGGCCCAGCTCCAGTCAAAAATGTATTCACCCCACGAATGACTTTTCAGATACATCGGCATGGCACCCAGTACGGTTGATGGCGAATTTCGAATTCGGATTAAAATGTGACAAGGTTGCCAGCCGGTATGATTGGATACACAATTTGAATTTTCCAGTGCAAGCAGAAATTCGTGACGCAGAAATGGATAGTCAGGAGGAACGCACTTGTTCCACTCCAGTGCATCGATTTCATTGATTGAATGGATGACGGCAGTTTCCCACTTGCCAGTTTCAGGTGTAGCCAATTCCTGAGTCCGAGATCGTCTGAGTGAATTTCTTCGAGTTTGTACTTCCTGTTTGAGAGTATATAAGGATGTTGTCCAAATTTGGTGTTGCAATTGCACAGTTGAACCTGACAGTTGGCGATCTGGAAGGCAATTACAGAAAAATTGTTGAAGCCGCAGAGATTGCAAAAAGTCAACTGCAGTGCCGAGTGGTGGTTTATCCCGAGCTTTCAATTACCGGATATCCACCGGAAGATTTGCTGTTTCGCCAGTCGTTTCTGCATGATTCGGAAGTTATATTGAATCGAATTGTGGAAACAGTCAAGGACATCGCGCTGGTTGTTGGTCATCCACACCGGGAAGACGGCAAACTGTTCAATGCTGCGTCCCTGATTCAAGACGGTCGGGTTGTTGGCACTTACTGCAAACACCATCTTCCGAACTACGGAGTATTTGACGAGAAGAGATACTTTGTGTCCGGCGACTCGGCCTGCGTACGAGAATTGGACGGCGTACCCGTTGCAATCACGATTTGCGAGGATATCTGGGACGACGGGCCCGTGGAAAACGCAGTGGAACATGGAGCTCAACTGATCCTCAATCTGAATGGTTCACCGTTTGACCTGAACAAACCCGTCTACCGAGAAACACAGATTGTGGCTTCGCGTTCTGCCAGGAATCGCGTCGCCATTGTTTATGCCAATCTGGTTGGCGGTCAGGACGAGCTGGTGTTCGACGGTGGTTCACTTGTAACAAATACGGAAGGTCAGACCGTACTTCGGGGGCCGTTTTTCTCGGAAGAATTGATTTCTACTCAGATGATCTGTGGTGAACGGGTTGAACCTGAAGCAGGTGCAATTACTCCGGCACCGGAACAAATTGCAGGCATCTACGATGCGATCAAGCTGGGCGTTGGCGATTACATTCGAAAGAACGGGTTTAATGGTGCGGTAGTTGGAGTTTCCGGGGGAATTGATTCGGCATTGACGCTTGCGATTGTCGCGGATGCAATCGGGCGGGACAATGTTGAAGCCGTATTGATGCCGTCGCGATACACACAAGACATGAGCATTGAAGATGCTCGCGAAGAAGCTGAAAACCTGGGCGTGGCATGGTCCGTGGTTTCGATTGAACCAGTCTTTCAATCCATTATGGATCAATTGACCCCGCTGTTTGAAGGATACGACACGGATGTAACTGAAGAAAATATTCAGGCGCGTTGTCGCGGTGTAGTACTGATGGCGATTTCCAACAAGAAGGGCAGGATCGTCATTACGACGGGCAACAAGAGTGAAAATGCAGTTGGATATGCTACTTTGTACGGCGATATGGTCGGTGGATATTCAGCAATCAAGGATGTTCCCAAGACGATGGTTTACGAACTCGCACGATACTGTAACGAACGGCTTGGCAGTGTTATTCCCGAACGGGTGTTTACTCGCGCACCGACCGCAGAACTGGCGGAGAATCAAAGAGATGATGATACGCTTCCGCCTTATGAAGTACTGGACCAGATTCTGCACGGCTATATCGAGGAAGAACTTTCCAGCGAAGACCTGATTCAGAAAGGCTTTGACCGACAGACGGTGCAAAGGGTTGTCTTGATGGTGAATCAAAACGAATACAAGCGCCGGCAAGCTGCGCCGGGAGTCAGAATTACTCCAAAAGCGTTTGGACGGGATCGACGTTATCCAATCACCAGCAAATATTGACTTTCGTGTGGCACACGGAAACGACTTGCAACGGCATGCCCACTGTTTCGGTGTTTGTGATTCACGTTCGATAATACAGGATTCCAGTCTGGCATTACAGTGTATACTAACCTCAGAACAATCAACTTTAGCATGAGAAAGTATTCACCAGAGAGATAACAATATTTGATACTTAAGGAGAAAGTTGATGAAGAAGTGCATTCATACACCCCATTGGGTTGTTTGCATACTGTTTGCCGGGCTTGTTGTTCAGAACATAGCGGTAGCAGACAGTATCGATCGCTGGTACCATCCCTCCAGGGTTGAACTAGGTGAAAAGGTTTACACAGATAATTGCGCGATGTGCCACGGTCAGCGCGCCGAGGCTACTCCGGAATGGATGAAGCAGGACCCGGACGGGTTTTTCCCGCCACCTCCATTGAATGGTACCGCTCATACTTGGCATCACCCGTTTCAGGAGCTTGCATCAAAAATCAAATTTGGCGGAGTTGGCGGGAAAATGCCAAGTTTCACTGAAAAACTGACTGATGAACAAATCGTCAACGTCCTTGCATGGATTCAAAGCCTGTGGCCGGATGAAATCTATACTGCCTGGTGGAGAATCCAGCAACGCGCCATGCAACAGCAGTGACTCTTGGTGTAATTTCACCTGATCCTATAGCAGTCCTGCAATGAACTGACCCAGCTACTGGCCAAGCACAGCAGTTTCCGACTCGAGAAATCTGCTGTCGGGAAAGTTGTGCGAAAGTACCAGTCTTGAGTCGTTCTTCAATTCTTCGAGATCCAGCTTGTCGTAGGCATACACCAGAATTGCCAAAGCCTCTTCGGTATATGGTGAATTGACATACGTTTCAAGTACTGTCTTGGCGCGATTGATTGCACCAACATAAGCTTTTCGATTCAGGTAGAATCGGGCAATTTTGACATCGTGCCGTGCAAACACATTAATCAGGTCAATCATATTTTGCCGTGCCGAATCTGCATACACACTGAACGGATATCGCTGCACAACTTCCTCAAAAGCTGTATAGGCATCATGCGCTGCTTCAATTTCATGATCACTGAATTGTTCCTGAGTGACAAAAACCATCTGCAAAAACTTTGGGGTTTGAATCGGTAGATGGATCAAGCCCTTCAGGTAATGGGCGTACGCGATGTTCGAATGGTCCGGATTCAGTTCAATAAAGCTTTCAATCGCAGCCAATGCTTGTTCCGGTTGCTTGTGTTTGTAGTGTGCATAGGCGATCTCCAGTTGCCCCTGAACCGAATATTCTCCGTACGGATATACTCTTTGCAGTGTTTGGTATTTCGTTATGGCAGTTTCGTATAATGCGCGATTGAGTGCCGCGAATGCCTCGTCGTACAGTTGTTTTTCAGTTTTGAGTTCATCATCGACCTTGTTACTGTTGCACCCGACAACCGCCAGAGCCAGAAAAGCCGCAAGAATTAAAGCAATTTTCGGAAGTTTCATTTCAGAAGATTCACACCCTAAGTGAGTTGTCATTGATTTCGAGTGTTGATTATAAATGCAGACAGCGGTTTGGTCAGTACAGATACTGGAATTCCTGAAATGGCCAAGGACCTGCATGTAGTTCAAATCCCCCCTGAATTGAAGGGTGTCCGTCTGGACAAAGCACTGGCCATCGTATTTCCAGACTACTCTCGCACAAATTTGCAAGCATGGCTTGATGAAGGTCGAATTTCCATTGACAACGAGTTCAGGCCCCGACGATACTCAATCAAAGGCGGTGAAACTGTCAAAATAACTGTACCGGAAGCGAAAAAGGTTGAGTGGGACGCAGAGAATATTCCTTTGGATATACTCTACGAAGACAAGCATCTCATAATTATATCGAAACCGGCGGGTTTGGTAGTGCATCCGGGTGCTGGCAACCGAAGGGGGACCTTGTTGAATGCATTGCTTGCCCATGACACTTCGCTGGCAACGCTACCGCGAGCAGGCATCGTACACCGACTGGACAAGAATACCTCCGGATTGCTTGTCATCGCCAAAACCGAGCCGGCGCGATTGAATTTGATGAAACAGCTCAAGAACCGCTCGGTAGAGCGTGTTTACCTGGCGATCGCAGTCGGTCGCCTGGTCGCGGGCGGTACGATTGATGTGCCGATCGGTCGAAACCCGAAAAATCGCTTGCAAATGTCCGCCGGGCGAGGCAAGCGGGCCGTGAGTCACTATAGAGTTGTTACCCGCTATCGGGCACATACTTTAATACGGGTGACACTGGATACCGGTCGGACTCACCAGATTCGGGTACATCTGCGACATGCGGGTTATCCATTGGTGGGTGATCCGGATTATGGTCAACGTACGAAGTTGCCGCCGAAAGCCACTGACAAACTAATCAGCGCGTTACGACAGTTCAAGCGGCAGGCCTTGCATGCAGAGAAACTGAATGTGGTTCATCCGGCGAGCGGCGAATCCATGAGCTGGCATGTCGGTTTGCCCAAGGATATGAGAGAGTTACTGCTTGCGTTGAAGCAAGACAGTGAGCAAACAGAAGAATAAAGCCGTCTTGCCGCGAGTGCGGCAAGACGGCTAAACCAACCAAATTTTATTTTATGACATCGGCGGTTTGACAGTGGTCAGGCCCAAGATTTCCCAATCCTGCATGCCGCCACGGTACCATTTGATTTTGTGCGCCGGGTAGCCAAGGCGAAGCAGATTTTTGATGTTGTTCGGCGATTGACCGCACCACATTCCGTTGCAAAACATGACTGCAGTTCTGCAATTGGAAAAATCAAACAACCCTTCACTTTCTGTAACATTGAATACAGTTTCAAGGATTTCAGCGATTTCAAGGGGAGTTGCACCCTTGGCAGGATTGAGGTTGGTCCACGGAACATTCATTGCCGTGGGGACTGTTCCTCGTTCTACCCAATCCGGAGTGCGAGAGTCAATCACAATGATTTCCTCATCGCCATCGTTCATCTGCTTTGCGAAATCAATCAACTCAACTTCACCGATTGTTTCTACACCAATCGCCAAATTCGACGGTTGAATGCAGAACGGCGGGCAAGGTCGGGATGTTTTTGCAAAAGCTGGATTTACTGTGTTGTTGTTGTCCTGATTACGCATAACTTCAACCTGTGAGCCATCAATATTGAATGGCACAGACATGATGTCAGGCGTAATGCCAACAGGCTTGGCCTCTTGTGCCATACCCAGTGGTGCCACTGCGGCAAGCGCGAGTCCGATAATTGCAATTGCGAATTTTTTCATTAAAACGCACCTCTTTTTTTACATCTGTTAATTCCAAATTGTTCAAATCAGTATTTTACACTGATTGAGCTTGAGTTCTATAATACGATATTTGAGTCTTTCCTGTTGGAAATATTTTTGCGGAGTTTTGACAGCTATTGATTTTTGGCGGTCAGCAACGCAATCGGTGTGGCGCGCCAATGCGCTCATCCGACAAGTTCGACTGTATCAACTTCTTGCGGTTGTACAACGTTGGATGTGAATGAGAATAAGTAGCTGGGAAAGCCACTTCTAGTTACAGATAGCACTGTTTCGTGCGGTAAAGAGATTTATCCCTGAACGTTGAACCAATGAAATCAACCGGTCGCAAACCACGTAACTAACTCATTTTGATGAATTTTTGCACAGCAAGTACTTGTGCAATCCTTAAATATTATTCAATTTGACGCTATGAGAGTCACGTACAATGAAATATCAATGATGCCACTGGGTCTTTTGTAACCGGTTTGTGAAGATGCATTTGCAAGAACCCGATATTCATTGAAGTTGTCGCAAAATTTCGATTGCTCAATTGCAGTGCAGCAAAAAATAAACAATTCTTTCAAAGCGTTATGCTCAAATCAACTCAATCAGCACTGGCTGTAGTATTGGTAGCTTTCACGCTTGCTGGGCAGGTTTCTGTTGCAGTTGCTCAAAGCGAAACGGTTGATTTTGAACTTCCGGACATAGATGGCAAGATGCATCGCCTTTCAGATTACCGCGGCAGTTGGGTCATCGTGAACTTCTGGGCGACCTGGTGTAGTCCCTGCATCAAGGAAATACCCATGCTGAGCGAACTTGCAAAGATGGAGAAGCCTGTTCAGCCAGTCGTTATCGGCATCGCCTTTGAAGAAATTGAAACGGCAAGACTTAGAAAATTTATGGAAACCATGAAGATGGACTATCTTGTCCTTCGGATTGGAGAGGTTCCACTAATTCCGTTTGAACCGCTCAAAGGTATGCCAACTACCTTCGTAGTATCGCCGGAAGGCAAGATTGTTTATCGACACATCGGATTGGTAACGAAAGAGGATCTTCTGAATCACCTGCCAAAATAGTTCACTGTAGCATTTGCATGCCTTGGGCTATATCTTTCAAGGCAAATCGCCTGCAACGATTATTCGACCGTTACCGACTTTGAAAGATTTCTTGGCTTGTCTATGTCAGTACCCTTGATGACTGCAACATGGTAAGCTAGCAGTTGCAGTGCAATTGTGTGAATGATCGGCGAAGTGTATTCTCCGGATGGAGTGATTCGAAGAATTTCTATTGATTCTTCTCCCACAATCGGTGCATCCCTATCGGAGAATACGATGAGTTTGCCGCCTCTGGCCCTGACTTCCTGAATGTTTGCTTTCAGATTTGCCAGCAGATGATTGTTCGGCGCAACAGCAACCGTCGGCATATTGGCATCAACGAGTGCGAGCGGGCCATGCTTCAGTTCACCTGCCGGGTAGGCTTCTGCGTGAATGTAGGAGATTTCCTTCAGCTTCAGTGCGCCTTCCTGAGCAATCGGGTAATGAATGCCGCGTCCCAGAAACAAGGCATGTTGCTTGTCGGCAAACATTTCAGCAATTCGGGAAATTTCCTGATTCAATTGCAAGGCTTTTTCGATTCTTTGTGGAAGTGCCCGGAGCTCTTTTACAATTTCTTGCTCGGCCGAAAAATCGTTCTTCCGTTTTGCCAAAGCGATGGTCAGCAACAGTAGTGATACTAGTTGTGTTGTGAACGCCTTGGTAGACGCGACACCAATTTCCGGACCGGCATGTGTCAAAAATGACAAGTCTGTTTCCCGAACGAGCGAGCTGTAAGGTGAGTTACAAATTGCCAGAGAACTCTTGAAGCCGAGTTCTTTGGCCCGGCTCAGTGCTGAAAGCGTATCCGCGGTTTCCCCGGATTGCGAAATTGCAACAACGAGACAGTTGTCTGGTACCACCGGTTTGCGTGAACGGAATTCGCTAGCAATTTCAACATCGCAGGGAACTCCGAATGACTCCAACCAAAATTTCGCCACCAACCCGGCAAAATAACTTGTTCCGCAAGCAAGAATCTTGATTGCCTGCGCCTCGTCGAACACATGTCTTGCAATCGTGCCGAACGATTCTTCTTCCAGCAGACGCGATTGAGAAATTCGGCGTTCCAGGGTTTCAGCAATGACGCTTGCCTGTTCAAATATCTCCTTTTGAGTGAAGTGGTTATACTCCCCAATATCCACCTGAAATCGTTGCTGGCGGAGACTTTGGATTTTACGCTTCTGTTGCTGGTCGTCCTTGTTGAAAATGGAGACTTCTGCATCCTTGGCCAATACAGCAATATCGCCGTTTTCCAACAAAATGATTTTGTCGGAAAAGCTAGCTAGTGCTGGAATATCAGATGCAAAGAAAATCTCGTTTTTTGCAAGTCCGACAATGAGGGGGCATCCGCTTCGCGCAATGACGATCTTGCCAGGTTCATTCGTGCTGAGTGCCGCAAACGCATACGACCCGTCCAAATGCTTGACGGTATCTTGAACCGCATCTTTCAGACTCATATCAGCCGCCAGTCGTTCATCCAGTTCATGCAGGACAACTTCAGTATCAGTTTCTGACCCGAATGTGTAACCATCCTTCAGTTGTCGATTGCGAAGTTCTTCATAGTTTTCCACGATGCCGTTGCAAACGATCGCAACCCGGTTGTTGCAAATAAATGGATGAGCATTTTCGGTGCTGGGTGCACCGTGTGTGGCCCAGCGGGTGTGTGCGATTGCAGTGGTACCTTCAACTTTTGATCCATTGGAAATTTTTCGTTTCAGGTCGTCGACACGACCCGCGCATCGTGCTCGCTCGAAATTTCCATCAGGATTGATCGCGGCGATTCCTGCTGAATCATAGCCGCGATATTCCAGATTTTTCATGCCTTCAATCAGCCGCGGCACTACATCGCTAAATGATATGGCTCCTATGATTCCGCACATTGTTTTACTGCTTTTGTGAGAATTTGGGTCGAACTCGACTTGCCCGGGCTTTTACAATTCGACCGCGTTCGACCACCAGTTGTTCTTGATCTACATCTTCAGATACAGTGGAACCGGCACCAACCATCGCGTCGTCACCGACTTCAATTGGTGCCACCAACGATGTATTGGACCCGACAAATACGCGGTCACCGATACGGGTTTTGTGCTTGTTCTTGCCATCATAGTTGCAGGTGATACTGCCTGCCCCTACATTGACTTCGTCGCCGATGTCAGCATCTCCGATGTAAGCCAGATGATTTGCCTTGGTGCGGTTGCCAAGCGACGAACGATTGATTTCCACAAAGTTGCCCACCTTGCAGTCTTCACCGATTTTGGTACCGGGTCGAATTCGGGAAAACGGTCCGAGCACGCCGCCTGCTTCCACAACCGCATCTTCAATCACGCAGTTTGGAAGAATTTTTACATTGTCTTTGAATTGGGAGTCGCGTATGACGCAGTTTGCTCCAATCTCAACATTGTCGTGCAGGATGACCTCGCCTTCCAGAACTACATTGACATCAATGCGACAATCTTTTCCCGCTTCACAGTTGCCGCGCAGGTCAAATCTCGCCGGATCAACAATTTCGACCCCTTTTTCCATCAATTCTCTTGCATTGTTCAATTGAAATGCCCGTTCCAGTTCAGCTTGCTCCATTCGATTGTTGGCCCCCGCCGCTTCCATGGCCCTTGAAGGGTGACAAGTCGTTACGGGTACGCCGTCCTGTACTGCCATGCGTATAACATCAGTCAAGTAGTACTCTTTCTGTGCGTTGTTGTTCTTCAATTGTTTGAGCCAGCGTCGCAGAAATTTTGCCGGTGATGTCAAATTCCCGGCGTTGACTTCGCGGATTGTTCGCTGTTCTTCGGTTGCGTCCTTTTCTTCAACAACATCAACAAGACGATTGCGGTCATCGCGCAAGATGCGGCCGTATCCGGTCGGGTCATCAGGGAAAAAAGTGAGCAAGCTCAGCTGACCCCTGTTCGCGGGTTCCAGTAATCTGGCAATGGTATCCGGTTGAACGAACGGATTGTCTCCATACAGTACGCACACGATTGAATCTTCGTCAACATGCGGCATTGCCTGCATCAGTGCATGGCCGGTCCCCAACGGTTCGGATTGCTCTACCCAGTGAATTGAGTCGTGCGGGAATTTGCTTTGTAGTTCACGATAACAGGATCCGTACACAACATGAGTTGAATCAAAACCGACGTGTTGTGCACATTCCAGCACATAATGAAGCATCGGTCGTCCGCCAATTTGCTGCAGAACCTTTGGTTTTCCAGAGTGCATGCGCACTCCTCTGCCACCTGCCAAAATGACAACTTCGGATGTAGGCAAGCTATTTTCCGAGGTAGCTTGGGCGCAGAGGCACTAATGTCTCCGCTGAGAAGTTTTCCTGAGTTTCTCCAAGGCACGAAGTTCGGCGGCAGCTTGTACCAATTCCGCTTTGGCTTTTGCCAGCTCCATGGTGGACTTCTTCTCCCGAAGATCCCGTTCGGCCCGCTGTTGAGCTTCAAGTGCTTTGGATTCATCCAGATCTTGTGCGCGAATTGCCGTGTCCGACAAGATCGTCACTTGATGCGGTTGAATTTCCAGCAAGCCTCCGGATACAAAAAAGAATTCTTCTTCGCCATTTTCTTTCTGAACTCTGACATCGCCTGGCTTCAGCCGCGATAACAATGGTGCGTGCTGGGGGGAAATGCCCATCTCGCCCAATTCACCAGGTACAAACACCATGGTGCCTTCCCCGGACCAAAGCGCTTCTTCTGCACTTACGATTTCAACCCGGATGCTTGCCATAATCTGATCTCATCCCCTTGATCAATAATTCCAATCAGGCAACTTCCTTGGCGGATTCAACGACTTCTTCAATTGGTCCCACCATATAGAACGCCTGTTCAGGTATATCGTCGTAATCGCCATTTACGATGCCTTTGAATCCCTTGATGGTTTCTGCAAGTGGTACATACTTGCCGGGAGTACCGGTGAAGGTCTCGGCCACAAAGAATGGTTGCGAAAGAAATCGCTGAATTTTACGGGCCCGGGAAACAATCTGCTTGTCCTCGTCGGACAATTCGTCCATGCCCAGAATGGCGATGATGTCTCGCAGTTCCTTGTATCGTTGCAATGTACCCTGAACCGCACGTGCAGTTTCGTAGTGTTCAACACCCACCACTAGAGGATCCAGTTGGCGACTGGTAGAATCGAGCGGGTCGACCGACGGGTAGATGCCTAGTTCAGCGATTTGCCGCGACAATACCAGAGTTGCATCCAGATGTGCAAATGTAGTGGCCGGAGACGGGTCGGTAAGATCGTCTGCCGGAACATAAACTGCCTGGAATGATGTAATGGATCCGGTGCGAGTCGAAGTAATGCGTTCCTGCAGGATTCCCATTTCGGCTGCCAGCGTCGGTTGATAACCCACTGCTGAGGGCATGCGACCCAGCAACGCTGATACTTCTACCCCGGCCAGCGTGTAGCGATAGATGTTATCTACGAACAGCAACACGTCCCGACCTTCGTCGCGAAAGAACTCCGATATTGTCAAGCCGGCCAAGGCGACTCGAAGTCGGTTCCCGGGTGGCTCGTTCATTTGTCCGTAAACCAGAGCAACCTTGTTCAGAACATCTGCTTCCCGCATTTCATGGTAGAAGTCATTGCCTTCTCTGGTGCGCTCGCCAACACCGGCGAAAACCGAGTATCCGGCGTGTTCGATTGCGATATTCCGGATCAACTCCATCAGTGTAACGGTCTTGCCAACACCGGCACCGCCGAACAAGCCGATTTTGCCGCCTTTTGCAATCGGCATGATCAGGTCAATCACCTTGATCCCGGTTTCGAGAATTTCAACGGAGGCTGCCTGTTCGGTATAGCCGGGCGCCTTGCGATGAATCGGCCAATGCTCTTTGGCTTCAACCGGACCGGCTTCGTCGACCGGCTCGCCCAGAACATTCATGATTCGTCCCAAAGTGGGTTCACCGACCGGTACCTTGATTGGTTCCCCAGTATTTGTCACTGATAATCCGCGCTGGAGACCGTCGCTTGAACCCATCGCAATCGTTCGGACTACGCCATCGCCCATCTGTTGCTGAACTTCAAGGGTGAGTCCGGAGTTCTCGACTAATAATGCATCGAAAACGTTTGGTACTTCGCCCCGTTCGAATTCAACATCTACTACGGCACCGATAATTTCAACGATTTTACCTTTTGTCATGTCTACCTCTCTGGTTGAGGATTCCTTTATTCATGGAATTGATGTTCATTTGTTTCAGTGCATCAGACTGCATCTGCACCACCAACGATTTCAGAAATCTCCTGGGTGATCGCGGCCTGCCGCGCCTTGTTGTAAATCAGGTTCAGTTCGTCAATCAAGTTGCCGGCATTGTCGGTTGCAGCTTTCATGGCCACCATTCTTGCCGACTGTTCGCAGGCGTTGTTTTCAATAACCCCGCGATATACGACTGACTCTACATAGCGCTCCATGAGCGCATTGACGACTCCTGTGGATTCCGGTTCGTATATGTAGTCCCAATGGTGTGCGAGCACTTCAATCGGTTTCGGTATATGAATCGGAATCAATTGTTCGATGACCGGTTGCTGGGTCATGGTGTTGACGAATCGATTGCTTGCCAAGTACAACCGGTCAATTCGGTTGTCATAGTAGGCATCCAGCATGACTTTTACAGCACCTATCAAGTCAGTGATTGTTGGTGCGTCACCCAGTTGCGAGGTTTCGCAGACCACGTTGGCACCAAATCCTCTGAAAAACCCCAATGCTTTCTTGCCGATCGCACCAACTTCAAGTTTTATTCCCTTGCTGTCCCAGTCAGCAATTGCATCTACAACAGAGCGAAACAGATTGATGTTCAAACCGCCGCACAGACCTCTGTCGGTGCTGATCACGATGTAGCCGACTACAGAAGGTTCGCGGTCCACCACAAACGGATGCTTGTATTCCAGCGTTCCATGCTTCATGTGCGAGACCACCGTAGTGATGATTTCTGCGTACGGGCGTGCCGCATGCATGCGATCCTGTGCGCGGCGCATTTTGCTGGCTGCAACCATTTCCATGGCCGAAGTGATTTTCTGAGTATTTTCAATACTCCGAATTTTGGTGCGAATTTCTTTTGCAACTGACATTGCTAGTTCGTGATGCTTGAAGTAATGATGTTATTCTGCTTTCTACCAGGAACCGTTTTTGACAAAATCGTCCATTGCCGCTTTCATCTTGGCAACAACTTCGTCGTTGTAATCCGGGTTTTTATTGATTTCATCCAGCAATTTTCCATGGCTGGAGCGCAAATGAGCCTGCATGGATTGCTCGAAAGGAACAACTTTTTTGATATCAACATCGTCCAGATAGCCTTCGTTCACAGCAAACAGGGAAAATGCCATCGCTGCAACTGACATGGGTTCATATTGGGCTTGCTTCATCACTTCGGTTACCCGCTCGCCTCGTTCCAGTTGCTTTCTGGTCGCCTCATCCAGATCCGAGGCAAATTGTGAAAACGCCGCAAGTTCGCGATACTGTGCAAGTGCCAGTCGAATACCGCCGCCGATTTTCTTGATGATTGGCGTTTGAGCCGCTCCGCCTACCCGGGATACGGACAAGCCTGCATTGATCGCCGGTCGAATGTTGGCGTTGAACAAATCGCTTTCCAGATAAATCTGACCGTCGGTAATTGAAATTACGTTAGTAGGCACGAATGCTGACACGTCTCCGGCCTGAGTTTCAATTACGGGCAGTGCAGTCAGCGAACCGGTTTGGCCCTTGACTTCACCGTTGGTCAGGGATTCAACATATTCAGCATTGATCCGTGCGGCGCGTTCCAGCAGTCTTGAATGCAAATAGAAAACATCGCCGGGATAGGCTTCCCGACCCGGCGGGCGTCGCAGTAGCAGGGATATTTGGCGATAGGCCCACGCCTGCTTGGTCAAATCGTCATAAATGACCAGTGCATCTTCGCCGCGGTCGCGAAAATACTCGCCCATCGTGCAACCCGAATAGGGAGCAATATACTGCATGGCGGCACTTTCTGCGGCCGAAGCAGAAACAATAATGGTGTGCTCCAGTGCACCATGTTCTTCAAGTTTTCTGACGACATTGGCGATACTTGAAATCTTTTGGCCGATAGCGACATAGATGCACTTGATGCCGGTACCCTTTTGATTGATGATAGTATCGATTGCCAGTGCCGTCTTGCCGGTTTGACGGTCTCCAATAATCAATTCCCGTTGTCCACGCCCGATTGGCACCATCGAGTCGATTGATTTCAGGCCGGTTTGCACGGGTTCCGATACCGATTGTCGGGTAATCACTCCCGGCGCTACTTTTTCTATGGGTGCGCTGGCCGCGAAGTCAACAGGACCCTTGCCGTCAATCGGTCGCCCCAAGGAGTCAACGACACGACCCAAAAGACCAGCCCCGGTGGGCACTTCAAGAATTCGTCCGGTACAACGAACCGTATCTCCTTCAGTAATATGTTCGTAGTCGCCGAGAATCACGGCGCCGACTGAATCCTGTTCCAGATTCAATGCCAGCCCGAAGGTATCGCCGGGAAATTCCAGCATTTCACCTTGCAGGGCATCTGCCAGTCCATGAACTCGAACGATACCGTCCGTCAGCAGTACGACTGTGCCTTCGCTACGCGCTTGCGCCGTCGCATCGAAATCAACAAGTTTGGCTTTGATCAGTTCACTAATTTCAGACGGGTTTAATTGCATTGCCATTGGGTATTTCCTCTTGGTTTAAGAATGGCAGTTCTATGGTACATTAGTTAAAACAGGCTTATACGCCGAGTGTGGTGGCCAACTTTGCCAACCGTGCTTGAATCGATCCGTCAATTACCCAGTCCCCGGCCCGAATCACGGCGCCGCCGATCAGATCCTGATTGACGCGGCTGTGCAATCGAATTTTCTGTCCCAATGCATTCTCCAGAGCATTTGAAACCAACTCGGATTGTTCCGGGCTTACCGGGAATGCGGTTTCCAGTTCTGCTTCGACAATGCCTTCGGATTCAGCACGCAACTGTTCATACAGTCGGGTGATGGACGGTACTACGTTCCAGCGTCGATTCTGTGCCACCAGTCGAATCAGATTTTTCACTGGTTCCGAAAAGGCATCGCCGCCGAGTTCCAGTACCAGGTCCCGGACTTGCACTCGGGTAATGCGCGGGTCGTTGACAACCTTTTCCATATCGGGGTTGCCAACAATTTCTTGCAGCAAATTCAGAGATTTGGACCAATGCTCCAGTTCGCCGGCTTCGTATGCCAATGCAAAGATGGCTTGAGCATAAGGACGGGCAATGTTGGACAGGTCAGCCACTTTCAGCAATCCGGTTACAGGTTCTTTGCCAGATCGGACAACATTTTGTCATGTACTTGCGGATCAACTTCTTTGCCAAGAATTTGCCGCGCACCTTCGACCGCCAGTTGTGCCAGCTGTTGCCGAAGTGCTTCGCGAGCGCGATTGCTTTCGAGTTCAATATCGGCCTGCGCGGTGGCCAGCATTCGCTCGCCTTCAACCTTGGCGTCATTTTTGGACTCTTCCACCATTTCCTTGCCACGATTCTCAGCCCGATTGATGATTTCCTGAGCTTGCGCCTTGGCTTGCTCGATGATTTCTGCCGCATCTTGCTCGCTCTTTTCCCGATTGCGTTGTCCTTCTTCGGCGGCCGCAAGCCCATCTGCGATGGTCTTGCGCCGTTCTTCCAGCGCATTCATAATCGGCGGCCAGATGAATTTCATACAGAACCAGACGAAAATTATGAAAGTAATCGTCTGACCAATAAGGGTTGCATTAATATTCATGAGTCGTTACCTCACACAGATCCTGGACAAGTCGATAAACAATTGCTGACTTGTCACGCGACCGCGAACAATATATAGAAAGCAATACCGACACCGATCATTGGAACTGCATCGACAAGCCCCATCATAATAAAGAATTGAACGCGCAGCATCGGCAACAGCTCCGGTTGACGAGCAATTGCCTCGATAAACCGGGCCGCCAGAATACCGATACCTACTGCCGCTCCCACAGCTCCCAGACCTAGCAATACTGCTCCTGCGACGAATAACACCGCTGCTTCCATAATATCTTCTCCGAACTAGCTTTCGAGTGTAATGAACATTGGTTAATAGTTTAGTGTTTATGGTGCGCCATATCCAGATAGACAATCGTAAGCACCATAAAGATAAATGCTTGTAGCAGGACAATGAGTACATGAAACACTGCCCAGGCCCATTGCAGAATGCCGCCGGCAATGGCCAACGACCAGCCGGCTCCGAACAACAGGGCAATCAGAATAAAAATCATTTCTCCGGCATACAGATTGCCGAATAATCGCAACGAGTGCGACAAGGGTTTGGCCACCAGTGCGATAGTTTCCAGAAACAGGTTGACCGGCAACATCCACTTGCCGAACGGTTGCAACGTCAACTCACCAACAAAGCCGCCAAGTCCTTTGATCTTGATACTGTAGTAAATCATGAGTACGAAGACCGACAATGCCAGCGAAAAAGTAATATTGGGATCGTTGGTTGGCACCACTTTCATGTAGGGAATTCCCATCAGGGTTGCAAGATGGGGGATCCAGTCTACCGGCACCAGATCCATGAAGTTCATCAGCAGTATCCAGACAAACAGGGTCAGCGCCAGTGGCGCAACAAGATCGTTCTTGCCGGAAAACGAGCTTTGCACATTTTCCTGAATAAAATCGACAACCCATTCGATAAAATTCTGTAATCCGCCGGGTTCGCCGCTGGACATCTTTTTGGCAACACGGCGAAACAACCAGAGAAACAAGGCGCCAAGCACAATGGACCAAAACATGCTGTCCAAATGAATCGCCCAGAATCCCATTTCGCGAGCTTCTTCGGCACCATGTGCAATGCCCCAACCGTGCTCGGGATGGTTACCGAAGGCAAGGTTTTGCAAGTGATGCTTGATATAAGCTGATGAGGACTCTACTTCGCCTGCCATAATATTTCAATATCGTCTCTATGGTTCAGTTTAAGCGTAATCCGGCTTCAATCCAGCCAGCAAACATTGCGACTGTGAATACCAGCAGCAAAGTCACTGGCTCCACCTCGGGAATGGTTGCAAAAATCAGGGCGAACAACAATCCGGTGAGGACAAACTTTGCCACTTCTGCGCGCAACATCAATCCAACCACACCCGAATCCGAACTGCTTCGACCGCTGGCAAATGCTCGCCAGATCGCATAAGCATTCGGAACGATGCAGGCAACTCCACCCAGAATTGCAGAGTACATGTGCGTCATCCCGAAGACGGATGCAAAAGCTGTACACGCAACCACTACAATGGACTGCGTAATCAGAATACGCGTCGGTCCGTTGACGCTGTGAGCCAATGTAAGCATTTTCTACCAGATACCGTTCCAGTTCATAATAACCTGTTTTACAGCAATGAAATGACAAAATTGCCAAACTTCATTGAAGGCGGAATCTAATAATATACACTAATAGCCGATTATATTGGGAATCTGTACCTGTGAAAATTCGATCATCAGTTTGCATACCCCAATATTATCATTGTACATACCGTTGTGCATTTGTGCGTGAAAACTGAATTTTCTGTGCATCCGAGACGAACGACAGCAACATTCAGAAAGCAAATACCGGCGCTGGCACAGGTAGCATCATTCATTCGAAAATACCGGATTGACACGAAATTTGAATTTGAAACGCAAATCAATCTTGCTTGCTGGCATATTCCTTGCTCTCAATGCGACTGCGTGGACTGCGGTTGCACAGGATAATGTAATACGCCTGGCCACTACGACGAGCACGGACAATTCCGGACTGCTTCGGCAACTGTTGCCGGTGTTCGAGCAGATCTACGGAATTGCTGTGCATACGATTGTTGGCGGAACAGGCCGGGCGCTGAACCATGCAAGAAGCGGCGATGTGGATGTAATACTGGTGCATGCGAGGGAGGCCGAGTTGAAGTTGATCGAGGAAGGATTCGGGGTTTCCAGAAATGAAGTGATGTATAACGAATTCGTGATTGTCGGCCCTGGTGACAATTCGGCAGGTATTGAGTCCGGCGATGGGCTGGGTGGCGCGTTGACGAAAGTTTCCGCGGCCGGTGCCTTGTTCATTTCGCGCGGCGATGATTCCGGTACACACAAAAAAGAGTTGTCGTTGTGGGAAGATGCAGGCATTGTTCCGGATGGCACTTGGTACCGCGAAGTGGGGCAGGGAATGGGCAAAGCGTTGCAAATCGCCGATCAACTCGGTGCATACACAATGTCCGACAAAGGCACCTGGTTGTTTACCAAAAATCGGTTGTTGTCACTGAAACTGTTGCTGGAAGGTGCAAGCGATGGCCGGAATGTGTATTCAGCGATCGCAGTCAGTCCGGAAAAGCACTCGAATGTGAATTATGAAAGTGCGGGCTTGCTGGTAGAGTGGCTACAGTCTCCACAGGCCAGGGAATTGATTGCCAATTACAAGATTGGTGGTGAAACGTTGTTCTATCCGGTCGCCAGTAGCGAGCAATAGTCGTTGCGCAGGTTGGTTTGCAACAATGCAACATTCAATTGTCAAAATTAAAGGTGTTCATTGGAAGACAGTCTGATTCAGGCGAGTATCAACGCCTTCAAGCTGCTGTTTTCCGGCGACCGCGAATTGTGGGAAATTATTGGTATTTCCTTTCTGGTTTCATTTCGCGCCATTTTGTTCATCACACCGTTCGCCGTGATTGTCGCGTTTGCGCTTGCTTACGGCAACTTTCCGGGACGACGAATGCTGATTACAATCGTCAATTCCATGGTAGCGTTGCCGGCGGTCGTTGTTGGCTTGCTCCTGTACATCATGCTGTACAATGCTGGCCCGTTCGGCGGTTGGCGATTGCTTTTCACACAGACTGCCATGATTATCGGACAAATGATTCTGGCATTTCCCATTCTGGTTGCCATGATTCATGTGTCCTTGCGCAGCATTGATCTGGTTGCTTGGGAAACGGCTCGAACCTTGGGTGCAAACACCGCCCGTGCAATGTTCACAATCATCCGGGAAGTTCGTTTTGGATTGATCGCTGCAATCGTAACCGGCTTTGGTCGGGTGGTATCCGAAGTAGGATGTTCGATCATGGTTGGCGGAAACATCTTGCACCATACTCGGAACATTCCGACTGCCATCGCGCTGGAAACTTCCAAAGGGGACTTTGAACAGGGCATTGCCTTGGGCGCGGTACTGATTTTTCTGGCATTGCTTCTGAATTTTACTGTTTCAGCTTTTCGCGGACGCGATCGGGCCAGCTACTGAGCGAGGCAAACCAAAACATGAATTCGTCGCAATCACTGATTGAAATTCGGGGAGTCAAGTTTCACAATGGCGACCGTACCATACTGGACATTGACCACTTCGCAATCGAACAAGGGAAATTCATTTTGTTGCGCGGTAAAAATGGTGCCGGAAAAAGCACGTTGCTGAAAGTCATTGCCGGTTTGCTCGTTCCTGATGTCGGACAGGTGATTATCAAAGGTGTGGAGGTACCGTTGCGTCAGGCCGGCAGTGACTTGCGCAGGCAAACTGTTTATCTGCACCAGTCCCCGTATTTGTTTGATCGAAGCGTATTTGAAAATGTAGCCTATGGACTACGGGTTGGCGGAACCTCAAGAAGTGAAACGCAAACGGCAGTGACAGATGCATTGCAATGGGCTGGACTGAGTCATCTGGTCGACAGGAATGCACGTGAGTTGTCTGGTGGTGAAAAGCAACGAGTTGCGTTGACTCGCGCCAGAATCCTGAAGCCACAGGCTTTGCTACTGGATGAACCGACTGCCAACATGGACCGTGCGGCCCGGGATCAAACCTATCAGTTGATTGATAAACTGAGACTAGAAGGAATTGCTGTGTATATTGCAAGCCATGAATTGGAAAATTTGTCGAATTGCGATCGGGTGATTGAAATTGACAAGGGTCGAATTTCCAGCATTGATGCAGGTGTGCAATGAAGCGAGACAGTACAGGAAAATATAAAGATGTAGCCGGTTTGGTGCTTGCCGGGGGATTGGCGCGTCGTATGGGCGGTGTGGACAAGGGTTTGATCGAAATACATGGCCGCACGATGTGCGGAATCACTGTAGATCTGCTTCGACCGCAAGTTGCCGAAGTTTTGATCAGTGCAAATCGAAATTACCAATCGTACGAATCGCTGGGTTGCGAGATTGTCAAAGATGAAATGGAGGGTTTTCTTGGCCCGTTGGCCGGGCTGGCAAGCGCCATGAAGAAAACCAGTTTGCCGTGGGTCATTACAGTTCCGTGCGATTGCCCGTTTCTGAGCTCCCGCTATGTAGAGACTATGGCAAAGGCTGCCACTGACGGAGTTGAAATTGTTGTGGCACACGATGGCGACCGATCTCAACCTACATTTATGGCGGTACAGAGCAAGTTGCGAAGCGATCTGACTTCATTTCTGGAGTCGGGAGGGCGAAAAATCGATCTTTGGTTTATTCGTCATGCGTATGTCATGGCGGATTGTTCTGAATTGTCGGACAACTTTGTCAATGTAAACACGCCTGAGGAGCGAGATGCGGCCGAAAGTCGCATGAAATCGAATGAAAACAATCGAGCTTGATGTTGTTGGCTTCGCTGCATTCAGCGGTACAGGAAAAACGACGCTGGCTGCCCAGGTCATAGCAAACCTGAATCGCAAGGGATTCAGAATCGGTGTCATCAAGCATGCGCATCACAGTTTCAATGTCGACACTCCAGGCAAGGACAGTTACGAATTGAGACAGGCCGGGGCCGAGCAAGTGCTGATTGGTTCCAAACAACGAATTGCACTGGTGCTGGAACGAGGGGGTGAAGAAGAACCCGACCTTGACGAACTGTTGGGCTACTACATAAATCGCAGTCTTGATCTGGTAATTGTGGAAGGATTGAAGCACGAACCATTTCCAAAAATTGAAGTGCATCGCGGCGGCTTGAAACGTCCGTTGCTGGCCGTGAAGGACAAGCATGTCATTGCCGTTGCCACCGATGCGCCGGAGTCAATTGAACTTGATATTGTCAAGTTGGATATCAATTCCCCTGAATCCATCGCCGATTTTATTGTCACCAGCAAGGAGCAAGGCCGACTTGTCAAAACTGTGCGAGAAATTCCGCAAGGCGGTCCGGATAGTCTGTAACGATTCCAAATACACCGGCTTTTACCAGAAACTCAAATTCTTCTGGTTCATTTGCGGTCCACGCGCACACCTTTAAGCCCAGTTCCCGGGCTTCTTCAATTCGGTCGAGTGACAGCGCGGCAATATTGCATCCCCAATGTGTTCCACCATTTGCTTTCACCATTTTTGGAACCGAGTTTTGGCAAGCACTCATTGCAGTTCCTGTCCACAACCCCCTTTTTGAGTCGTCCACCGTGTTGTAGTCCGGGCGTTCACAGGTTAGGTGCCAGACTTTGATCTTTTTTATACACTCTTTGACAGTTCGCAATACTTGCCAGTCAAAGGATTGAATGACGACGCGCGATGCAAGTTTGAGAGCCTTGATTTCATCAGCGACTCTGACTGCCAACTCAACAGAATCATATGTCAATCCCGGATTGTTCCGTGCGGACTTTACTTCAATCAGCAGTTTTGTGCTGGACTCTGACTCATTGAGGAGTTGGGCAACATCAGTTAAAGTGGGTATTCGGCATCCGTCCATCGGCTGTTGAGAACGAATTTCCTGGAAATAATCTGAAGAAGGATTAATGCGTCCAACGTCATAGCGTTGCAATTCAGAAACGGTCAAATCTCGGATTGCTGGCAGATCGCCTGTCAGGTATTGTCCACGCTCATTTCGGGTAGTGTCGGGATTGAGTTGGTAGTCGTGATGAATCACTACAATCGTATCTTTTGTCACGCCGACGTCAAGTTCAATGTAGTCCACTCCCAATTCCATTGCTTTTGAAAATGCCGGAATGGTGTTTTCCGGGAGCAAGCCTCTTGCACCGCGATGTCCTATATTCAAGATTTTCATAGTTGTACAAATTGATAAATTAATGGTGTCATTTCCAAAGCTTACACTTGCAATTGTGTACGAGAAAGTATCCGGGAATCTGTTAGAATGCTGTAGAAAACATTTAGCAGAAACCAAGAGTATAGCAGAGTACTGTCTGAAAAATTGGATTTCGTACTGAGTGGCAGAGTTCCATCTAAAACAATAATTTGAAAACACATACATGGAGAATCGAGTATGAAACGACAATTTGTAAGTTCATCAAACCTCTATTCTGTCGGATATGAACCCAAAACTGAAACTCTGGAAATTGAATTTCGTGGAGGTGGTGTGTATCAGTACTACAATGTACCTGGTAACATCTTTGACCACCTGATGAATGCAGGTTCTAAAGGGAAGTTCTTCCACGTTTACATTAGATACGGCTATTCGTATACCCGTGTTGGATAGCTTCGGGTGTACTTCAACTAATAGTGGACACTTACAAGCAAGATTAATTGAATATGAACAATTCCTCACGTGCCGCCTCCATAATTTCTGCTATTGGATACAGTGCGAAGTCGCAAACACTTGAAGTCGTGTTCTCGAATGAAGCTGCATATCAGTTTTACAATGTCCCTGAAGAACTGTACGAGCAGTTAATGCAATCAGGTGTAAAAGAAAATTATTTTCGCGAGCATATCAGGTACGTCTATTCATTTTCGCGAGTCAGATAATTCTCCGCTCCAAAGTTGACGCGGATGAACACCCAAGTGAAGAAGCTGAGGATGATTCTTGACTTTGAGCTCAAACTTGAGTTGGTACTGGTGCAAGCGTGTGCATTCGCAGAAGAAAACCGACAAGAACAAGTTTTATAAGTATGCATGTGTCGGAAACTGGGTGCATTAGCAAGGGCAAGGTGCGCAAGCGTTGCGACTCGGTGTGATGGTGGGGGATCGCGGTAACCAATCGGAGCTGGGTAATCTGTACTATGGTCATAGGTTGTCGAAGTCGCTGATATAGGTGGAGGGTGTGGTCGAAACAAGGCCGGGGTGATTGCTGAGAAGTCGGCAGGTACCCAAGGCAAAGGAAAAGAAATTCAATCGAACTCCCATGCTATTAAACCTACTTCGCCCCATTCGGTAGCCTCCACAATCGAACTGTAAATCTGTCGTCCTTATTAATCAGATCAACCTCAGTTCCATTGTGTTCACGCATTTCCTTGATAATTTTTTGAGGCACACCCATGCCTTTTGCTTCGATATATCGATAGTCTCGCAACACTTCCTTAATGATTTTGTTTCGCACAGACCGATAACCGCGTCTTATTTTTTCCACAGTTACTGCATTCGGCAAATGCCCCGGAGAAATGATTTCTATTCGATCAGAATAGATAGATAATTCGATATCAGTGCCTTGGAATGCATATTCGCGATGAGTTACTGCGTTTATGATCGCCTCACGCACGGCTTGAAAAGGATAGTCCCATTTTTCTTTGCATCGTCCTTCACTGTCGATAAAGGTATTAACATTTATTGACCGATGCACGAAATTGACCGCATTGTCAATTATTCCCGTTTCGACAATTGAGAGTGGATCTGAAAACTGTCGCTGAATTGAGGGGTGGTTTTGCATTGATAGTGGTTCCGTGGACTGAAACAATGAAACGAGCGGACCGCTGATGTAAGCGCTGCCTCTTGCATCATAGTCTTTTTCAGTTCCTACATAGGCAACAGCAGTTATCCCGGTTTGAGGAAAATAGCGTTTTGGATTTTTACCGAAAAGTAGCATTCCCGCAGCACTCGGAACCAAATTTCCATCGTTTTCGCAGATAAACCCGGAATTTCGTAATAAGTTCTCCCACTGCTCAATTTCGTCCTCAGCAAATATTTCTTGCTGCTTTACATTTCGATAATAGTTTACAAGTCGTTTCCTATCCAAATCTTCCAAGCCTGCGTTATGTGCAAGCATGCGTTCGTACTCAATTAGACCTCCTTGCACATATAGTCTTAATGATTCTTCACGGGTTGCTTGACGAGTTTTTGTGCCAACACGAACTGGTGAGATCCAGACAGAATCACATTTTGCTTGGTATGGCTTGTTGGGGGCATTCGAGGGCAATGAAATTATTCCTATAAATTTCCCTGGTTCCCATTCAAGCGAATGCCATTTTGGGGAAATTGCCGGATTTACGCCCGTTCGGGCTACTTCCATAACCCATTCCTCAGCTTTACCAGGGTTGCGAGTTAAACCTGAAACTGCTCCATCGTGCTCAACGCCAAGCAGAATATAACCTCCGTTCATATTCATAAGCGCTGCAAACTCCATGCACAGTCTTTCTTGTTGCAAATCGTCTCGCTCGAATTCAACGTAAGAGTTTTCACCATTGACAATCAACTCGGTGACTTCAGTTCGATTTTGTAAGTTCATAATTAGAATCCGTATTTTTTGCGCCTCCACTCAAACGCATCCTTGTCAACTTCCAGAATCTGCTCAACCAGTACAAATACTGCTACATCGTCAAGTGAATCCAGATGCTCTTCTCGATTTTGTTCCCCATTGTACTCGATTCTGACAGGTGTGCTAAGTTCGCATGTTAAATCAGCATCTCATAAAACTGAAAAATGTGAAAATTTTGAGTTGAAAAGATAAACTGCCCGCGTTGCTTTTCTTCGCGCATTCTTAACACAATGCTTCTTGTATTAATTTGGTTGACAAGACCATCTTCCCGCTAGTCTGTGATCAAATGTGCCTTTAATTCAATAAGTAAATTCTATGGTTGTTTTTTTGCCCAGTTGACAACCCGTATAGTTCCTTCTACAAATGAAATTCACTTTGTAATGCCACATTCAGAGAACTTGTCGTTATGGTTGGAAGTTTCAACTCGTCATTTAGACTCGCCAAACGTTCTGATTAATATTCTGTTAATTTGAAAATTTTAATAAACTCTTCCTTATTACGACCGCATGTGCTCATAAATTTTGGCAATGAAAAGGCATCAACTGAGTGCTTGACAACCGAGTTCATGGCTGAACGAATATTGAAAATGATACACTAGAAGACATTCTCTTTTTGCGTGCGTTTAGGAATGAGTCCTTTCTGTTGAATGTATATTGACCCCGTTTGGACAGTAATTCTACGATGGAACCAACAACCGAACACTGTGTGCGTCACAGTCTCAATTCCTCCGACGGGTACCAGTACTTCAGAATCTGGCACCTTTCTCGAAGTAAATGGACAGCATGGAATGCAGTTTGCCGGTGTGTCCTGTTATCCTGCCTACACGGCAGCTGCTTTCACCGGGTGGATACTGCAATCACTTGGAATTTGAGCCACAATCGCGTTGTAAATCCTGTGAACTACATTGACAAGACAGAGGAAATTGAAGAATCAAGAGAACCATTTTGTCAGTGGGATAGTACACACGGCATGAATTTGCTTTACAATTCAGATAATATTATATATACTTTCTGTATATATTTCGACTTGAACTGAGGTGAACCAACCCAAAGATTGAAAGTGGGACCATTGGACAATACAAACCATGAAATACAACGAGTTTGCAGAACGGCTTGACCTGTTGGGTACACACGGGATATCGGCATTTTCAATCGGTATGCTTAGAGCATATTTTCCAGAAGAATCGGAGAATACACTCAAGAAGACCATTGAGCGTGCGGTAAAGAACAATGTGCTCCAGCGGGTTTGCCGAGGTGTTTATGTGTATCGTCGTGAATTCCGACGATGCGTTTTCAGGCATGAAGCAATTGCAGTTGCTTTAAGAATCGGTCATCTTTCTTACGTCAGTCTGGAAACTGCATTGTCGCAATACAGCATTATTAGCCAGCAAACGCTAACCTACCTTACTGTAATGACCACTGGACGAAGCCAAATCTACCGTATGGAAGATGGAGCGATTGAGTTTACCCATACGAATCGAAGTGAGTCTGAGATTTTGCTCGGTACTTATTTTGAGCATGAGCGCCCACTGCGAGTCGCCACACCACAATTGGCTTTGTCCGACCTGAGACGCGTAAGGCGTAACTTAGGGCTAGTAAACATGGAAAACTACGAGGAGGTCATCAATGAAACCAAGTAGCCTGTCTGAACTGGCAAACATCGTAGTCAGCCAAAGACCTGAATTGGCCAGAGTTCGACGAGTGATTGAGAATGAACTTATTCACTACGACCTTCTGTTTCTGTTTCAAAACAAGCGGTTGTTGACTCCTGACCATACATTTATCGGGGGCTCATGCTTGAGATATTGCCACGGTTCAACCCGGTATAGCGAAGATTTGGATTTTCATGTCGGTGCCAATTTTGACAACAAAAGGTTCGACAAACTACTTATTGAAGCCGAGCGATACATAGGAAAGCGTTATGGTTTGGAGGTCGAAACGAGAAGTCCAAAGCAATTCGATGGAGATTCAACGTTTTCTGGTCACGTGGCACTTACTTGGAAAATTATTGTTTACACTCATGGAGGGCGAGGCAGGACTGATTCTCAGCGAATTCATATAGATGTAGCCAAATTTCCAACTTACGATGTTGAGTATAGGCTGGTCCAGGCACATTACGGTGTTCTGCCAGACGGTTACAACACTATGCTTTACAAGAGTTCATCGGAAACAGAAATACTCACAGACAAGCTTGTTGCTGTCCCTCATCGAAAAAGAATCAAAGCTAGAGATCTGTGGGATATCGTATGGTTGTTGCAACGCAGAACACCTGTAAACACAGAACTGATTCGTTTGAACAAGTACGGGTTGTTTGTTAATGGGCCATGTTGCATGTTCGATTCGAACAGGTGTCACCGCTCAATTGAAAGGGGTTATATACTTGGATTGACCAAGTCGGGATGTTTGCGAGTGCGATACAATCCAATTCGCAGTGTTCTGCAAAACAAGGAACCAAAAAAATGTTTATTTTACTCGTGCAAAAGCGTAGACATTTTTTATGTATAAATGGAAGAACTTACTTGTGCATTCAGCTTTTTCCATATCATTGTACAAGTTCTCTGGAACAGCGTAGTACTGGTAAATTTTACCATTCAAAAACACAAGTTCTAGAGTCCGGTTTGGCTGATCATAGCCAAATGAACGAAGTCGTGATTCAGATAGAGGGGTGTTTTGCATAATGTACACCTATTCATTTTCATATTTGTTGGTTGTAGTTTTTTGTTCAATTATGGTTTCCTTCGCAACAGTACGTGAATCCTGTGCATGCCACGAAGCTATCACTCTATCATAACCTTCTTCGGGTTTACGGTCAAGAGCCCAATTTTTGGATACATCAGGGTCAAGACTTTTTGGTTGAAGAAGCGTTGGTGGCAATGTTACTCGGTAGCGCATGGGTAACTTGGAAGCTTCTCCCATAACAATAACTTCGCCTGTGCGAAGAATTGGCAAGGCGTCTAGCAAGGTTAAAAGCCCGTCCGGAAATGTTCCTTTGATTCTCTCGCGGTCAACTGGATTGGTTAACCGAATCGCGAAAACGCTAATATTCGTACGGTAGACAGGTCTGTTGTTTTTCTCTGAATGATGCATTGAGACATAGACTACTAGGGCAGTGGGAAATTGGGGAGTTCGAGGCTGTAGTCTGGCAATACACTTGGTAACCTGTATAGTTTGGAATGGTTCTCTGGTGTGCTGAGGTACAGCTTTTGCCTTCGGATCAGTTCTGTTGTCATCAAAATCTTTCGCCAGCAGTGTGAACGCTGATTGAATGGTTCGCAGGAGCAGCTTGTGAGATGTTGTACGACTGCGTGAAGAATCCGACAACCGTCTGCCGGTCCAATGGTATGAAGGTGCCGTGCAAAGTTTCGTTAACTCTGGTGAAAAACTTGGCAAGTGGATACTGGATTGTCTGGAGACGACTGACAATCATGTTCGCGGAGCCTTGCTTTCTAAGTGAACTGTAATAGAATCAAATACTTAAAGATTTAGACTTACAAAGCCAAGAAATAAACAAGCCCCCAATTAGTCGGCCATGAAAAACCCATTTTGGGTTGTACAACGATTTGATTTGATTGAAGAATCAATTCAAGAAAGTGCGAAAAAGCAAGCATGAAATTGCAAGGAATTGTATAATCACTGCTTGATTTCTTGCAATATCCAGGAGAAAAAATGACCCCGCACAAGCCCAAGTCGCTGCATCAAAGTGAAATGTTTCGCATTGCCCTGGACTACGCCTGTCGGCCTGACCATCCGCTGGTAAAGCTGGCCGAGCAGATTCCTTGGGAAATGTTCGAGAATCATTTCGGAGAACTGTATTGCCCGGACAATGGTCGTCCCGGTCTTCCGATACGAATGATGGTGGGTCTGCTGCTGCTCAAGCATACCCGCGGCTTGTCGGATGAAGAAATTGTTGAATGGTGGCTGGACAGTCCGTATGCGCAGTATTTTTGCGGTGAAACGCATTTTCAGCAGGAGTCGCAGCTGGATACGAGCAGTCTGTCCCGGTTTCGCCACCGGATCGGCGAATCGGGATGCGAGCTGATCTTGAAGTCGACGGTGACCGCTGGAATGGCGACCGGTGCGTTGAAGAAAAGCGACTTGAAGCGTGTGACGGTGGATACCACGGTGCAGGAAAAGGCGGTGACGTATCCGACCGATGCGAAATTGCTGAATCGGGTACGCGAGCGTTTGGTGAAGAAAGCACGTGCCGCGGGTTTGAAACTTCGCCAAAGCTATGTGCGAGTGGGTCCGAAGCGACTTTTCAAGGTGAATCGCTATGCGCATGCGCGTCAAATGAAGCGGATGAAGGGGGAGGTGAAGAAATTGCGCACGATTTTGGGTCGTGTGGCGCGTGATGTGGAGAGAAAGATCGACCAGATTGCGAATCCTTGTGTTCAGCAGTTGGCGGAATCGCATCTGGAGTCGGAGCTGGAGCTGGCCAAACGTGTGATGACACAAGAGAGAACCAGCAAGAACAAGGTGTACAGTGCACATGCACCGGAGGTGGAGTGCATCAGCAAGGGCAAGGTTCACAAGCGCTACGAATTCGGTGTGAAAGTGGGGATTGCGGTGACCAATCGAAGCAATTTCGTGCTGGGCGGTCGGGCGTTTCCGGGCAATCCGTATGATGGTCATACGCTGTCGGCCCAGCTTGACCAGGTTGAGCGTATTACTGGAACCAAGCCGGAACAAGTGTTCGTGGACCGTGGCTATCGCGGTCACGGCGTGACGGATTCACAGGTTTTCATTTCCGGTCAAAAGCGCGGCGTGAATGCACAGCTGAAGCGTCTGCTCAAGCGACGGCAAGCGATTGAGCCGGTGATCGGGCACCTCAAGAACGACGGACTGATGGGGCGGAATTACCTGAAAGGCACCGAAGGCGACCAGATGAATGCGATGCTGAGTTGTGCGGGGCACAACATGCGCATAATCCTGAAGAAAATCAGGATTATTTGTGCCGATTTTTTGCGGCGACTATTTTCTTGCTTCGGGCTGGAAAAAACAATGTCGTTTCTCGCTTTCCAGAGATATTGCCAATCTGCCTGAAAACTCCCTGAAACAGGGTTTTTCAGGGCCGACCAATTATCCAGTTCACAGTGGTCTGTGATAAAATGAATCAGGAAAATAGGCGTTTATCCAACCCGTGAATACGGGTAAGCATTTTCTATGTAGAAATGTAAGAATTTACCCTTGGATTCGGCTTTCATCATTTCACTGTAAATGATCTGTGGAACATTATAGTATTGGAAAATAAAACTATTCAAGAACTCGATTTCCAGTGTTTGAGTTGACTCTTCATAGCCTATGGTCCGGATATTTCTTGAAACTACAGGTTTTCTTTTCATTGTGTATACTCCTTGATTCCCGCTTAAGGTGTTAAAAATCAATGCTTAGGGTGCAAGAAGGGACATCTTCCTAGGGATTGTACAATATCGTATTCATAAAAATTCACTCAGGAGGTGTCCAAATGAAACAAATGAGTAGTATACACAGTCGTGCGTGGAATGTCGAGTATGATTTTACAACAACCGTTCACAGGTGCCTTCGAGGTGCTACATCCAATCCAAACCAGTAATCAAGGGAATTGAACATGTATTTTGAAGAATTCAAAGAGGGTGACAAGTTTGTGACTTCCGGTGTAACCTTTACTGAAAGCGAGATTGTCAGGTTTGCGTTGCAGTATGACCCGCAACCATTCCACATTGATGTTGAGGCATCAGAAAAAAGTCAGTACAAAGGATTGATCGCAAGTGGCTTTCAAACAATGGCGCTTGCTTTTCGTATGTATATTCAAGACGGCTACCTCAAGCAGGGCATGGGTTCGCCGGGCATGGATGAACTTCGCTGGTTGTTGCCGGTGCGACCTGGAGATACCTTGCATGTTGAAGCAGAAGTGGTCGGTGTACGCGAGTCGAGTTCAAGAACCGACCGTGGGTATGTGGATGTGTTTTGTGCAATGGTCAACCAAAGGTCTGAAAAAGTAATGACTGTTCTTGTTCATCAAATTATTCGCAGAAGGCCGATGGAGTAGGTGAAATTCTATTGAACTTGTTGGGCAACATCTGCACCATGTAGTTCTTGCCATGCGCGCCGCATTACTCAGGAAAATCAGACAACCCTTGGATATCGTAGAAGTTTCCAAGCCAGTACCGAAGGCAGGAGAGCTTCTGGTAAAGGTTTTCACATGTGGTATCTGTCGAACGGACCTTCATATTATTGATGGTGACTTACCTGAAACAGAATTGCCGTTAATTCCCGGACATCAAATAGTCGGCGAAGTCGCTAGCTGTACAAATAACAACAGTTCATTCACCGTCGGGCAAAGAGTCGGAATTCCATGGTTGGGTCAAACTTGTGGAACTTGCGGCTACTGTTTGAATGACCAGGAAAATTTGTGTGATTCAGCAGAATTTACCGGATATCACAGAAATGGCGGGTTTGCCGAGTATTGCACTGTGGACGAGCAGTTTTGCTTTCCTTTGCCGGGTCAGTTTTCTGCTGTGCAAGCCGCACCGCTTCTGTGTGCAGGTCTGATTGGCTACCGCTCGTACAGAATGGTTGGCAACGTCAAGTCCATCGGCTTTTTCGGTTTTGGGGCAGCGGCACATTTGCTGGTTCAAGTCGCGGTATATGAAAATCGCGATGTATTCGCGTTTACGCGAGAAGACGACTCTAAGGGACAGGAGTTTGCTCGTCAACTTGGTGCAAAGTGGGCAGGAAGTTCAAGTCAAACACCGCCGCAAATGCTGGATGCTGCAATCATTTTCGCACCGGTTGGTAGTCTGGTACCGATTGCGCTCCGAATGGTCCGCAAAGGTGGAGTTGTGGTTTGTGCTGGCATACACATGAGCGAAATCCCGGCATTTCCCTATGAGTTGCTGTGGGGTGAACGGAAGGTTGTTTCTGTCGCGAATCTAACTCGCCGCGACGGCGAGGAATTTCTAAGGGTCGCGGCGGCTATACCGGTTCGTAGTGAAGTTCACTTGTATGAGTTGGAACAGGCCAACACAGCGATCGAAGACCTCAGGGTTGGCAGGATTAATGGATCTGCTGTAATCAATTTTTACCAGTGATACTTTATGCACTCCGACGTTGATGGTCGCTGAATGGTCCAGGAGGAACCGCTATTTGGACTCCTTCTTGGAACCGCCGAGACACAGCGGTGAATCCGGTACTGAATCGGGGTGATTTTTCCATTCATCCGGTGTCAAAGTATGCAGTGACAATGCGTGAACCGGCCCGGCGATTTGTTCTGCCAGGAGTTGATTGACAAGTCGATGGCGAGCGACAAGGGTTTTGCCATTGAATTCTTCAGATACAGCCACCACTTTGAAATGTGTCTCCGAGTTTGGCGGCACATTGTGCATACCGCTTTCATTGACCACATTGAGAAAGTGAGGGTCTAGAGAGTTGTTCAAAGTGTTCTCGATTTGGGATTGAACAGTCATTGGATTCGTATTTCCGGTGTTTTGCAATTCATAGGATTATATGCGGTTCACACAAGTTTGATGCCAACTTGAAGCGACAAAATGGTTGTCTTGAAAATTTGAAACCTTGTAACCCGTTATTTTACTGACGATACACTCGCCAGTAGAGTAAAATTTTTCAAGGCATTTGATTGATAATCGTAGCAAGCAAATCGCTTGAAATTAACTTGACAAAGGAGTCTCGAAATGTTTACACAGTCTGATACCATCGCTGGCTATGACGAGCAGTTGTGGGAAGCAGTTCGCAATGAACAAATACGCCAGGAAGAGCATGTAGAACTGATTGCTTCCGAAAACTATACCAGTCCCAGAGTACTGGAAGCCCAAGGGTCTGTCCTTACAAACAAATACGCGGAAGGGTACCCCGGAAAACGTTACTATGGCGGATGCGAGTTTGTGGATGTTGCTGAAACGCTGGCCATAGAACGCGCAAAGAAATTGTTTGATGCCGCCTTTGTCAATGTTCAGCCGCATTCTGGGTCTCAAGCAAATTCGGCAGTTTACATGGCATTGCTTGAACCGCACGA
The DNA here is from genome assembly GCA_965200765.1 of Arenicellales bacterium. Classification (GTDB taxonomy): domain Bacteria; phylum Pseudomonadota; class Gammaproteobacteria; order Arenicellales; family JAJDZL01. The sequence continues at coordinate 2,065,536 of OZ241380.1, read as the reverse complement.
TACCATTTTGGGTATGAGTTTGGACCACGGCGGACATCTGACGCATGGTTCCAAAGTCAATTTTTCCGGCAAAATTTACAACTCTGTCCAGTACGGTGTGGATGATGACGGAATTTTGGACTATGACCAGCTGGAAGAACTGGCGGCGCAGCACAAGCCCAAGATGATTGTTGCCGGGTTTTCTGCATACTCCCGCGTGATGGATTGGGAGCGGTTTCGGGAAATCAGCGACAAGCACGGTGCCTATCTTTTCGTGGATATGGCGCACATCGCTGGTATTGTGGCAGCCGGACTTTACCCGAACCCCGTGCCCATCGCAGATGTGACAACCACCACCACGCACAAGACCTTGCGAGGTCCTCGCGGCGGCATGATACTGGCGCGTGCGAACGAAGTAGTTGAAAAGAAACTGAACTCTTCTGTATTTCCCGGTGGACAAGGCGGCCCGATGATGCATGTGATCGCGGGCAAGGCGGTCGCTTTCAAAGAGGCATTGGAACCCGATTTCAAAGTCTACCAGCAACAGGTTCTGGACAATGCGAGAGCTATGGCAGACGCATTCCTGAAGCGGGGCTACAAGGTGGTTTCGGGCGGTACCGATAGCCATCTGTTCTTGCTGGATCTAGTTGATAAAGGCATTACTGGCAAAGATGCGGCTACGGCGTTGGGAGACGCATACATTACCGTCAACAAGAACACTGTGCCAAACGATCCCAAGTCTCCGTTCGTTACCAGCGGGTTGCGAATCGGTTCTCCGGCATCGACAACGCGAGGTTTCAAGGAAGCAGAAATGGCAGAATTGGTGGGTTGGATGTGCGATATTCTTGACGATATCGAAAACAAATCCAAAATCGAAGAAGTCAAGGGCAGAGTCAAGGAGTTGTGTGCTCGCTTCCCGGTCTATCGCTAATGCTTCGGCTAGTCCCTTGAACAACGACTGGCCGAAACATGACCAAGTACTCAATCTTTAGCCTCGTACGGCATGCGATGAGCGGTCACGCCAAGTGGCCGCGGGCATGGCGCGATCCGGAACCGAAAGCTGCCTACGACGCCATTATTGTCGGCGGGGGAGGGCATGGTCTGGCGACCGCCTACTATCTTGCTGCCGAGCACCAAATCACCAATGTGGCAGTCCTGGAAAAAGGCTGGATTGGCGGCGGCAATACTGGTCGTAATACAACTATAGTTCGCTCGAACTACTTGTGGGATGAAGCCGCCCATCTGTATGAAAAGTCCATGAAGCTTTGGGAAGGACTTTCACAGGAACTGAACTACAACGTAATGTTTAGTCAGCGAGGTGTCATGAATCTAGGGCACACCTTGCAAGACATGCGGGACATCTACCGGCGTTCCAACGCGAATCAACTCAACGGCATTGACAGTGAAGTACTTACGCCTGAGCAAATTCGCAAAATCGTACCCCTGATGAATACTTCTTCAGATGCGCGCCATCCGGTACTGGGTGCTTCATTTCAACCTCGCGGCGGGGTAGCGCGGCACGATGCAGTTGCGTGGGGGTTTGCACGGGCGGCGGATTCCAAAGGTGTGGACATCATACAAAATTGCGAAGTCATCGGATTCCGCAGAAAAAACGGTGCAGTACAAGGTGTCGAGACCACCCGTGGTTACATGGCAGCACCGAAAATCGGCGTGGTTGCGGCCGGTCATTCCAGTGTGATTGCCGATCTGGCAGATATGCGCTTGCCGATTGAAAGTCATCCACTGCAGGCACTTGTTTCTGAACCGGTCAAGCCAGTGTTGCATACCGTAGTGATGTCAAACGCGGTTCACGGATACATTAGCCAGTCTGATAAAGGTGAACTGGTCATTGGTGCCGGTATTGATTCTTACGCGGGATATGGACAAAGAGGAAGTTTCTCGACAATAGAAGGCAATATAGCAGCAATTGTTGAGCTTTTCCCAGCATTTAGCCGCGTTCGCATGTTGCGACAGTGGGGTGGTATTGTGGATGTTTGCCCGGATGCGTGTCCGATTATCGGCAAGATGCCCGTGAAAGGACTGTATTTCAATTGCGGCTGGGGTACTGGCGGATTCAAAGCAACCCCCGGTTCCGGCTGGGTTTTTGCTCATACCATTGCACGCGATGAGCCGCATGAATTAAACGCACCTTTCGGATTGGAACGCTTCACCACTGGTGCATTGATTGACGAGCACGGTGCGGCCGGTGTTGCGCACTAGAGGTTGGTGACATGTTGCTCATTAAATGTCCCTGGTGCGGGTACCGCGATCAAACTGAATTTTCCTACGGCGGCGAAGCCCACATCACTCGACCAACAAATTCTGAAGAGATGACGGATGCCGAGTGGGCCGACTATTTGTTCATGCGCAAGAATACCAAGGGCAAGTATCGCGAACAGTGGTGCCATACCGCGGGGTGCCGCCAATGGTTCAATGCCGAACGCGATACTGTGTCGTACAAGTTCAACAATTTCTACAAGCCAGCTGACCCGAAACCCGGAGAGTCGGAATGAGTCAGAAAAACCGGTTGCCAGTCGGCGGAAGAATTGATCGACGAAAAGTAGTCACCTTTTATTTCAATGGAAAATCCTGTCAGGGATATGAGGGCGACACTGTTGCATCAGGGTTGTTGGCCAACGATGTTCATTTGGTTGCAAGAAGTTTCAAGTATCACCGTCCGCGCGGCATAGTGGGTGCTGGTGCAGAAGAACCGAACGCATTGTTGCAAGTTGGCGATGGTGCGTATTCCACACCGAATTTGCGCGCTACACAGGTAGAAATCCATGAAGGCCTGAAAGTATACAGCGTAAATTGCTGGCCGAGTCCATCGTTTGACATGCTGTCTGTACTTGGCTTGTTTTCTGCATTTTTTCCGGCGGGTTTCTATTACAAGACATTTATGCACCCCCAAAGATTCTGGTCGTTTTATGAGCGCTGGATCAGAAAGGCGGCCGGATTTGGTGTGGTAAATACGAAACCAGATCCTGATCGCTACGAGAAAATCAATGCTTGGTGTGATGTTTTGATTGCCGGGGGCGGACCCGCCGGAATTTCCGCGGCACTGGTTGCGGCGCAGTCTGGTGCACGAGTCATATTGGCAGATGAACAGGCGGAATTGGGTGGCGGATTACTGAAATCAAAGGATAAAGAAACTCAGCAGTGGTTGACTGACAGTCTTGCTGAATTGGTAAAACACCCGGAAGTCACCTTGTTGCCGCGTTGCACTGTTGCCGGCTACTATGACCAAAATTTTCTGGTGATGAATGAGCGGGTAACCGATCACTTGAAAGAGTCTCCTAAAAATCAGGTTCGCCAAAGAGTTTGGCGAGTTCGTGCCAAGCAGGTAGTGCTGGCAACGGGCGCGATTGAACGACCACTGGTTTTTGGCAACAACGATATACCGGGTGTAATGCTATCGTCCGCGGTATCCACTTATATCAATCGCTACGCGGTGATGCCGGGCAATCGGGCAGTTGTATTCACAAACAACGATTTGGCATATCCAGTGGTTGAGGAATTTCTGGAAGCCGGCGGTAAAGTTGAAGCTTTGGTTGACCCGCGCCCTGCACCAGGCGGTCGCTGGCCTGACTTCCTGAAAGACAACGGGATCAACGTATATTCAGAAAGTGTAGTGGTTGATGTCACGGGCCCCAAGAGAGTCCGCGGTGTCCAGATCGCACAGTTGAAAGATGGGGTAAGAATTCCCGGAACAAGCAAGTTGGTAAGGTGCAACTTGCTGATTATGTCCGGCGGATTCAGTCCAGCTATTCACCTCCACGGGCAGTCTGGCGGAAAGGCCAAATACAACGACACAATCGCCAGCCTTGTACCCGGAATGGCAGTTCAAGACGAGCGTTCCGCCGGTGCCGCAAACTCGGTTTTCAACTTGACAAATGCAATTCGGGACGGATACGAAGCAGGTGCGTTCGCGGTGTCGAAAGCTGGAATGGCTCCGCCTGAATTTTCCGAACCGAAAGGGTTGCCCGAAAACTCTGATACGCTGGAGACGATTTATCCACTTTGGCAGGTATCCAAAGACAGAAAGCGTACGGCGGCAAAACGATTTGTCGATTTTCAAAATGACACCAGCGCGGATGACATATTGCTGGCGGCGAGGGAAGGGTATCAGTCAATTGAACATGTCAAGAGATACACCGCGCTTGGCTTTGGTACCGACCAAGGCAAGTTGGGCAATATCAACGGCATGGCGATACTGGCGCAAACCCTGAATCAAAGTCCGGCCGATACGGGAACAACAACCTTTCGACCCATGTATACACCGGTACCCTTCGGTGCATTGGCGGGTATGGAACTGGGTCCGCAACTCTACGATCCGATTCGAAAAACTGCGATGCACGAGTGGCATGTAAGCCAAGGCGCAGAATTTGAAAATGTCGGTCAATGGAAACGTCCCTGGTTCTATCCAAAATCAGGCGAGTCAATGCAGCAAGCGGTGAATCGGGAGTGCGTGGCAGTTCGAAAACAGGTTGGCATTCTGGATGCTTCAACACTCGGGAAAATTGAAGTGTACGGCCCGGATGCGACAGAATTTCTGAATCGAATTTATACAAATGCCTGGAATACGTTACAAGTCGGTGCTTGTCGATACGGACTGATGCTTGGCGAGGATGGAATGGTAATGGACGACGGTGTGTCGGCCAAGCTGGCTGACAATCATTACTATATGACAACGACTACCGGCGGTGCTGCGCACGTCCTTGCATGGATGGAACAATGGCGACAAACCGAGTGGCCGGAAATGAAGGTGTATTTTACGTCAGTTACCGATCAATGGGCGGTCATTTCCATTGCCGGACCAAAAGCCAGAGAATTGTTGAATCAATGCACCTCCGGTCTGGATACTTCCAATTCTGACTTTTCGTTCATGTCGTTTCGCGAAGCACAGTGTGCAGGAGTCGCGGTCCGAATATTCCGTGTCAGTTTTGCCGGCGAGCTTTCCTACGAAATCAATGTTCCGGCAAACTACGCACTGCATGTATGGGAAGAAGTGTATCGTTGCGGGCAACAATTCGGAATCACGCCGTACGGCACCGAAACGATGCATGTGCTACGTGCAGAAAAAGGATTCATTATTGTAGGACAGGATACGGATGGCTCCGTAACACCCGTCGATCTTGGCATGAACTGGATTGTGTCCAAGAAGAAGGATTTTCTGGGCAAACGGTCACTGTTTCGTTCGGACTGTATTCGGAATAACCGAAAACAACTCGTAGGGCTTGAAACCGAAGACCCGAAATTTGTACTGCCCGAAGGTGCTCAGTTGATTGAGGATGAAAGTGCCAGCAGTTTCCCGATACCGATGATTGGTCATGTAACTTCGAGCTACTGGAGCGAAAACTTGCAAAGATCCATTGCACTGGCGGTTGTGAAAGGTGGTCGGTCACGTATGGGTACAAGGATTTTTTCCAGACTCATTTCCGGGGAAACTGTTCCTGCAACCATTAGAAGTCCGATTTTCTATGACCCGGAGGGAGAACGGCAAAATGTCTGAACAGGTGATTCGACATACCCCCCTTAACGGAAATGAAGCTACGGGCGCACCTGAAATTCAGGTACGTGATCTGACGATAACCGAGCAGATGTTCAACGGCTATTTCAACTTGCGAATCCCGCCGGATGAAACAAACATTCGTCAAGGGTTTCTTGACGAGTTTCAACTTCAACTGCCCAACACTGCGAACACATTCACTTCGTCAGATCAAGCGACTTGCGCCTGGCTTGGGCCTGATGAGTGGTTGCTCATTGTCGAGGAACCAGATACGGGTCGCACTGAGCGAACATTGAACGATTTATTTCGCGGAAAGTTTGCAACTTGGACCGAGCAATCCAGCGGATTGACTGCGTTGCGTTTTATCGGGTCAAATACGATTGCACTTCTGAACCGTGGAATTGTGTTCGACCTTCATCCAAGAAACTTCAAGCCGGGTGATTGCGTTCAAACCGTACTTGCAAGAGTTGGTGTCACCGTTCTCAACCGCAGTGATGAACAAACCGAGTTTGATGTTTTCGTCAGACGCAGTTTTGCGGATTATCTGTGGCAGTGGTTGGTTGCGGCCAGCAATGAGGCAACGTTTTCCAAGGATCTTGGCAACTAATCGGAAATTCGCCAACCGTTTTGTCCACGGACGGGTTTGAACCGAGTTCTGAACGGGAATCATTTTCCTGACTACACAGGCGAACCGTCCTGAGCAGTCATACAAGCGAAGCTAAATCCGAACTTCAGCCTGCTCCAGAATTGCGGGAATTTTGTCTTCCCAGCCAATTGCCATAATGTGCAATCCGCCACTCGCTGAGTGAACGTCCCGAATGGTGTTGGCCGCAATGGAAATACTAGTCTCTTTCACTCGTTCAGAATCCCCCTCTGCGTCGGCAATCTGCTGAATCAAATTTTCCGGAACCGTAATTCCCGGGACACGCTCATTCATGTATTTCGCCATTTTTGTGGATTTGATTGGAATGATACCGGCCAGAATGGGGACTGATACATCACCTGCCTTGCTCAGGAAGTGGGTGAACGCTTCGGCATCATAAACCGCCTGAGTTTGAAGAAACGCTGCGCCTGATTCAATTTTTCGGTGCATGTTTTCGATTTCGCCTTCCAGGTTGGTTGCACCGGGATTGACGACTGCACCAATACAGAAATTTGGTGTACCGTTCAAATTGTTGCCAGTTAGATCGGTGCCTGACCGCAACGCATTGGCCGCGTCAAGCAGTTGCGAGGCAAACAAGTCGAATACTGGCTTGGCATCCGGATGATCGCCGTTCTTGGGTGGATCACCGCCCATGAAAACAAGGTTCGGAACACCGAGTGCGGCCGCGCCAAGCATGCCGGACTGCAGAGCGATTCGATTTTTGTCGCGGGACGTCATCTGAACAATGGGTTCAATACCGCGATCCAGGAGCAGATGTGCAACTGCAGTTGGATCAATCGCCATTCGGGCAGCATGAGAATCCGTCAGGTTGAATGCGTGAACATAGTCCTTGAGGGACTCCGCGGTTGCGAACAGCCGTGAAAGGTCAGTGCCCTTTGGCGGTGTCAGTTCACAAGTAATAACAAAATTTCCAGAGTCAATCTGGTGCTGTAGTCTTGAGTTCAATAGAGTTGCGCAGTTAATGAAGAAACAAAAAAGAAGGAAGGGAAACCGCGTCGCCAGATCGTATCGGCACTAGCGTTGCCATTTCCTTTCCGTTACATTCAGCATTGGCGGATTCTTCAGTCTCGGTATATTTGCATATTTGACAAATTTCGACAATATGCTACTTTTGTCATTGAGCATAATGCGCAACCGCCTGAGCAAGTGCCAAGTCGTTTTGTACGGAATACCAAGTGGTTCTTTGAATTCATTGATAGTAATTTGCCGGGGCAAAGTCATCATCATATAGGTGGCCAAGAACCAGACGCGCAAAGACAGGTGGCTTCTTTGCATCAAAGTACCCACTGTGACCGAGAACTGTCCGTGACATTCCAGACAGTTAAGCACACGCGGACGGGTCGCAATGCGTCCTGCTCGGTCCACAGCGCCGCATCTCGGGCATATTGGCCCATCCGGCCAGTGAACCGCTTCCAGAGTTTTCAGGCAAAAGTCCTCGTCACTGTATTTTTTTTCAAATTCCCTTTGGTTCATGATTTGTTCAAATCCTTTATCACATGTACTCCTTCTATATTAAATGAGAGTGGCATAGAATTGTAAAAATATTTCAATATGGGCAACAATCATGGGAAAGTTCTGTTCATTTCCCGTTCAATTGAGAAATGGCAGTTCTGGCCGGAATCACTCGTATCTCAGTGATAAAATCGATACTTTGATACCACAAGATATGTACTCAAGATTTCCCGACTTGCACCGTATTGATTCATGGCCTACAACAATCAATTTGTAACCGGACTGGAATGGCTTTGGGGAAAGGGGTTTCTGTCGCCCGGCGGACCAGCGGAAGTTGCATTGATCCTTGAACCCACAAGCTTGAACAACAAACGGGTTCTTGATATCGGGTGTGGCATTGGCGGGATTGATCGCTTGCTAGTCAAAAAGCATGGTGCCGCACATGTAACAGGAATTGATGTGGAATCGCATTTGCTGGAAAGGGCGCGGAGCGACGCAGAAGTCGAAAATTTGGGAGAGTGCATTGACTATAAACTGGTTGACAGGGACGTTCTGGAGTTTGATGACCAGTCATTCGATATTGTATTTTCAAAGGATTCAATTATTCATATCAAGGACAAGCAGTTCATATTCAACGAAATCTATCGGGTATTGAAAAGTGGTGGCGCAGTGGCCGGTAGTGACTGGCTAGGCCATGAAAGGAAAAAGCAGTCGAAACTGATGGAACACTGGCTGAAGATTAACAATTTGGATTTCACCTTCATCTCCGCATCCGACTTAAGACAAATGCTGGAAAACGCAGGGTTCGCAAGTGTCTCAACGAGAGATCGCAACAAATGGTATCAGCAGGCAGTCAGGGACGAGATTGACATGGTTACAGGCAAGAACAGAGAAGCGTTCGTTGAAATTGTTGGCGAAGAACGGGCCCGGCAAAGATTTGAAAGCTCCTCCGCAAAGCTCAAGGTAGTTGATGCCGGCGAACTTCGGCCGACGCATTTTTACGGTGTCAAACCGTAAATTCACAAATTGTTTTTGATTAAATTTCTGATTTCGTTTAATATTGATATGAGATTTGCAGGAGGGCCGCTCCGACGGCTCTCTTTTTTTATTCTGATGACCTAACCAGAGTACCGAGACAGGAGAGATATTGAATATTTTGATGGCGGACAAATTTCCGGCTGAACAATTGGAGCAGTTGCAGGGGCTCGGGCATACATGCGAATACGCCCCTGATCTGAGTAGCGATAGCTTGTCTGAGAGAATTTCTGGTAATGATGTTCTGGTGGTACGAAGCACGCGCGTAGAAGCAGCAACCATTGAAGCAGCGGATCAGTTGAAATTAATCATTCGTGCCGGTAGCGGCACCAATACCATTGACAAAGCGTGTGCAGCTGAAAAGGAGATTCCGGTTTGCAATATTCCGGGCAAGAATGCCATCGCCGTCGCCGAACTTACAATGGGTTTGCTGATTGCAATTGACCGGAAAATACCCGACAACGTGGCAGAGTTGAGAAGTGGTCGCTGGAACAAGGGGAGGTACGCGAATTCACGTGGTCTATATGGACAACGCATGGGAATTGTCGGTATGGGGGTGGTTGGCATGGCAGTTGCCGAGCGTGCCCATGCTTTTGGACTGCAGTTGTACATGATTGAAAAGCCCGGGCGATCAGATGTACAAAAACTAATACTGGAATCACTCGGTGTTACGGCGGTTGTCGATTTGCTTGAAATGGCGAGCAAGTGTGATATTGTTTCATTTCATGTACCCGGTGCCGCCAGCACCCGGAATTTGGTGAACAAGGAATTTCTGGCGCAAATGAAAGAAGGTGCGATTCTGTTGAACACATCGCGAGGAGAGGTAGTGGACGAAGATGCGTTATTGGATGCATTGGATACGAAAGGGATACGCGCCGGGCTGGATGTCTATGCAAATGAGCCGGCAGCATCCAAAGATGAATTTGTTTCCCGATTGGCGCAACATCCGAACGTTTATGGTACCCATCATATTGGTGCTTCAACCGCGCAAGCGCAAAACGCGGTTGCTGAAGAAGTTGTTACCTTGATTGAGGCGCTGAAAGAAGGAAAAATGTTTAATTGTGTAAATTTGTGACACCCATAGGAACAAAATTATGACTCAACGAAAATTTAATTTTTCTCCCGGACCCTGCACACTGCCACTTGAAGTTCTTGAGGAGACACAACGTGAACTGGTTGATTACAAGCAGTCCGGCTTGTCGATGGTGGAAATGAGTCATCGCGGCAAGACGTTTGGTGATGTGCACGCTGAAGCAATCGGTTTGATGAGAGAACTGCTGGAAATTCCGGACGAATTTGCAGTGATGTTCATCCAGGGCGGTGCGACTTTGCAGTTTGCCATGACCGCGATGAATCTGCTGAGCGACTCAAACAAGGCCGGATTTATCAATTCGGGGCATTGGGCGGCACTGGCGATTGCTGACGGTTCAATTTATGGCGATACTTATGTTGCATGGGATGGTTCCGACAAAAAATTTACCCGCATGCCCGGTGATGATGAAATTAAATTGCAGCCAAACACCCGTTATCTGCATGTAACATCAAACGAAACAATTGGCGGAATCCAGTTCAAGGATCTGCCGGATGTGGGTGTTCCGCTTGTGGTTGACATGTCTTCGGATTATTGCAGCAAATCAGTGCCGTGGGATCGAATCGATCTTACCTACGGTGGTGTTCAGAAGAATTTGGGTCCGTCAGGAATGGCAGTGGTTGCCGTTCGAACTTCTGTGGTGGAAGCGATTGACAATAATTTGCCGACGTATCTTGACTACCGCGTGCATTTGGAAGGGAATTCGTTGTTCAATACACCACCGATATTTTCAATCTATGTAACTGGCAAGATACTGAAGTGGATCAAAGCAAATGGCGGTGTTCCGGCCATGGAAGCAGCCGCACAGAAAAAGACGGGAATTCTTTATGAGGCCATTGAAAAAAGCGATGGTTTCTACCATAGTCCGGTTGACCAGGCCAGCCGGTCAAAAATGAATGTAGTATTCACATTGCCGAATGAAGGATTAGAGTCCAAGTTTTTCGCCGATGCTGCCAAAGAAGGAATGGTGAATTTGGAAGGTCATCGAAGTGTCGGCGGTATTCGCGCGAGTATCTACAATGCGATGCCAATTGCCGGTGTGGAAACTCTTGTGCAATTCATGGCACATTTTCAATCAACTCATTCCTGAGTCAAAGCTCACGATTGATTTCAGAGAGAAATACAGATGCCCAAGTTAATCAAATTCAACGGTTATCTTGTGCATCCCGAACATGCCAGGGCCGTAGTGACTCCTGCCTATGATGCAATGCATCCGCAGGAGCGGCGAACATTTGCCGAACAGCATCCGGGCAATTACGTCAATGTCATGCGAACGTTGGATGAGTTTGCTACTGACAAGCAACCGCCGTCGCTCAATGAAATCTTGAAGCACAACTTGTCCTCCCTGACGCAGTTGCACGACAAGGGGGCATTCGTCAAAGCCAAGACTCCCGGCTATTATCTTTACGAACTTCAAATCGGTTCACACCAGCAGGTTGGTTTAATCGCAAACATTCCCTTGAGAGACTATGTTGAACAACTTTTGAAAAAGCATGAGCATACGCAAGTGGAAAAAGAAAACATGCTGACTAGTTACCATGAATTCGTCGGAGTAACTTCAAGCCCGGTGTGTGTCGGATATGAACCGAGAGAGGGCATTAATTCGGTTGTGCGCGAAGTCATGGATTCAGATCCATATCTGCAGTTTTCTGCATGGGATGAAGTTGTGCAGACGGTCTGGAGAATCAATAATGAGCAGATGGAACGTCAACTGGAAGAAGAATTCGGTCAGATTGAAGAAACCTATTTGACAGACGGGCATCATCGTTGCGAATCCAGTATTCGATATGCCCAGTTGGATTCTGCGCAATCAGGAAACGACGACTTGACAGCCAGTTACAATCAATTGTTTGTGGCGTTGTTTCCTGAAGACCAGCTCAGGATAATGCCATATTTCAGATGTGTACGTGACTTGAACGGTTTGAGCGAATCAGAGTTGATTTCTGCATTGAAGTCCCGCGGTATAGAAGTCACAGAACGTCGCGAGAAGACGGATGACCAGTTGCTTCCGGTTCGCGCCAGAGAAATCACAATGTTGCTGGATGAAAAACCATATCAGTTGAATTTGCCAAAACAGATGGTTTCAGACGATCCAGTGCAGTCATTGGATATCTCGATTCTTCACGATGAAATATTAGGGCCGATACTGGGGGTCCATGATGCTCGACTTGATGAGCGCATCCGTTTTTTGCCCGGTGCTTCAGGCATGCAAGGTTTGCTGAACTCTCACCAGGATGGCTGGCGATTGGGTTTCGCCTGCTATCAAACTACAATGGAAGAACTGAAACGAGTAGCAGATGCCGGTCAAGTCATGCCGCCAAAGTCTACCTGGTTTGACCCCAAGTTGCGCGCCGGTATATTTTTACGGGATTGTTAAGCTGGCCGCGGCATTGTTGCATTATCAGGATTCAACAGCTCTGTATTGTGAATATTTGTAGAAGCTGGATTGAAAATGGTTGGAGACATGCATATCGGTTCAACAATAGTACCTTCAAACGGGGAATTTCTCCCGCCGAAGCGGTTGGCAGAAGTTCGTCAGCACTTCTGGAAAAAACAAAGTACGTATGTGTTCCGCAATTCTGCACTATTCCAAAGGTTGTGGAATGGACAGTCCCCGCCGGAGCGACTTGAAGACATTTCACACTTGCCGCTTTGCACCAAAGTGATGCTTCGTGACTCCCAGGAAAATCATCCGCCGTTTGGTGACTTCCTGGCAATCGAGCCGGACCAAGTCATTCGACTGCATCGCTCATCCGGTACAACCGGTCAGTCAATCAACTTCGGTTTGACGAAACTGGATTCTGAAATCATGGCACAAGTAGGTGCGCGGTCGCATGTTGCCGCGGGTCTCAAGCCTGGTGACATGGTAATTCATTGCCTGAATTATCAGATGTGGATGGGCGGTTTCACCGACCACCTTTGTCTTGAAGCTGCCGGAGCAACTGTTATTCCATTTGGAATCGGGAACACGGAGCTCCTGGTCCGAACATTGCTTGACCTGGATGTTGCGGCAATACAATGTACGCCATCGTACCCGGCTGTCATTGAACAGACAATCGCCGAGAAATTTCCAGCAACCAAGCCTTCGGATCTGGGATTGGGATTGGGTTTGTTTGGTGGTGAGGCGGCACTGGACAATCAGTCGTTTCGCGACAATCTGGAAGCAGTGTGGGGGTTCAAGGTACGTAATGCGAACTATGGAATGTCCGATGTTTTCTGTAATTTTGCATCGCAGTGCGAAGTGACAACAGATCTGCACTTTCTGGGTCAGGATGTGTTGTACCCGGAAATAATTGATCCGATAAGCGAGCAGGCAAGGCCGTGGTGCGAAGGTGAAAAAGGAGAATTGGTGTTGACAAATTTAATTCGTAATGCGCAACCGGTGGTACGTTATCGAACGGGAGACGTGGCCTTGATCACGGGTACGGGTGTCTGCGAGTGTGGTCGAACTGCAACGCGTTTTCGAATTCTGGGGCGAAGTGACGACATGGTCGTAATCCGCGGGGTCAATGTGTTTCCCTCGGCGGTGGCTGGAGTTTTGAATCGTTTCAAGGAATTGTCCGGAGAATATCGAATTCGTCTGAAAGGCCCGGGTCCTTATAATCGTTTACCGGTTGAGGTTGAACTGGCTGACGATTACAAGGCTTCGCCAGAACTTGGAGAAATGATTGAAAGAAATCTAAAGGCAAATTTACGCGCTACGGCCTCTGTCACACTTTTGGCTTCCCGTTCCATGCCCAGAACAGAAGGGAAAACGAAGAGACTCATTCGGGAGGATTGAATTCATGCCAGGAACAGTTTTGATGAAAATCAGTGATGGGGTGTGCACGCTGACTCTGAATCGGCCAGAGCGGTTGAATGCACTGAATGAAGAATTGCTGATTGATTTGTGTGACGCGCTGGAGCAGGCGAATCGAAACAAGGAGGTTGGTGCAATTGTTTTGCGCGGAACAGGAAGTTCATTTTGTTCAGGCGATGACCTGAAAGAGTATGAAAGTCAGTCGAAAAACAAAGAGGTCGCAAAGTCGTACATTGAACTAATCCAGAATGTCAGTCGATACCTTGTGCTTGGAGACAAGGTTGTTGTCGGTGCAATTCATGGGTGGGCTGTCGGTGGCGGATTGGAATGGGCGATTAACTGTGATTTTTCGGTATTCGCGGAAGATACGAAATGTTTTTTCCCTGAGACAAAGTGGGGAATGTTTCCGACTGGCGGTGTAACCACGTTACTGACCAGAATGGTAGGATTGGTGAAAGCGCGGGATTTGATGATGCTAGGAACGCAATTCACCGCAAACGAAGCACTTGAAATGGGACTGGCCTGGAAAGTAGTCCCAAATCAGAATGTTTTTGAAGTTGCAAATCAGTTGGCAGTGGATATTGCGGCATTGCCGCGAACTGCGGTCACAGATCTCAAGCGAGCAATTAATCGCGCCGGATACATGGATGTTGAAGGTGCGTTGAAAGTTGAAACAGAAGCGACTGTTCGAACATTTCTGGATCCCGAGACCGCAGTCCGGGTTGGGAGCTTCGGAAAGAAAGACTGAGCTATGATTCTACTTGCTGAACAATTTGAATTTCTGCAATCCTTCGTTTGCCCACGCGAATTACATGCGATGCGCCAACAGGAAGTTTTACTGAAGCATCGCTGACGCGTTCACCATCAATCCTGACTGCGCCTTGCTTGGCCATGCGATAGGATTCGGAGGTGCTTGCAGTCAAGCCTGATTCTTTCAGTACATTGGCAAGTGCCATGCCCTCGCCGGAAGCATGAATTTCCTTCTTTTCCAGATCATCCGGAATTTCGCCTTGTTGAAATTGCGCAATAAATCCGGACTGAGCTTCTTCGGCATCATTTTTTGAATGGAACCGTTCCACCAGTTCACTTGCGAGCAGAAATTTGATATCGCGCGGATTTTCTCCAGCTTGAACCCGTTCTTTCAATTGGTGAAGCTGGGCAATTGGCCGCGTACTCAGCAAATCAAAATATCGCCACATCAACTCGTCTGACAAAGACATGACTTTTCCGAAAATCTCCTTCGGAGATTCGTTGATACCGATATAGTTATTGAGTGACTTCGACATTTTTTGCACGCCATCCAAACCTTCGAGCAAGGGCATTGTAATAATGATCTGCGGCAATTGTCCATACTCTTTTTGCAACTCCCGGCCGACAAGCAGATTGAATTTTTGATCGGTGCCGCCGAGTTCCACATCGCATTGTAGTGCCACGGAATCATATCCCTGTACAAGGGGGTACAGAAATTCGTGGATCGCAATCGGTTGCTGGTTGGTGTAGCGCTTTTTGAAGTCGTCCCGCTCGAGCATTCTGGCTACAGTATGACGTGCGGCCAACCGGATCATGTCCACAGCTGACTGTTTCCCAAACCATTCGGAATTGAATCGAATTTCGGTTTTTTCTTCGTCCAGTACCTTGAAAACCTGTTCTTTGTAGGTAGTTGCATTGTTTTCAATGTCTTCGTCTGTCATGGGCGGACGGATGGAACTGCGGCCTGACGGGTCGCCAATCCGTCCGGTAAAATCGCCGATCAAAAAAATCACTACATGTCCAATTTCCTGAAACTGGCGCATTTTTTCGAGCAGGACAATATGGCCCAGATGCAGATCAGGCGCGGTTGGATCGAAACCGGCCTTGATACGCAAAGCTTTGCCGGTATTCAAACGTTCAACGAGTTCCGACTCGACCAGTATCTCGTCGGTGCCACGTCGAATGAGGTCGAGTGATTCTTCCAAATGATTTGACAATTTCAAATTCCTTGAGGTGTCGGGTTTCAAATAGTAGCCAGAAATGCACTTATGATACTTGAGGATTTTCTATGCAAATGCTCAACGTGGTTACCATAATACTTTGAACACCGACAGGTGCTATAACTATCAGTTACACTACTGGATTTACAACCGGGGATCAGAAAATAGTGAAAATCGTATCGTTATTGCCTAGTGCTACCGAGATCATTTGCAGTATTGGCCTGCGTTCGCAGTTGATTGGTGTGTCGCACGAATGTGATTATCCTGCTTCGGTGCAGGGATTGACGGTAGTTACACGATCATTGATTGACAATAGCCACACCAGTGCGGCGATCGACGAATTGGTACGGGAAAAACTGGCCACAGAAAAAGCACTGTATTCATTGAAGATGAATGTGCTGGAGGAGTTGCAACCGGATTTGATCGTTACGCAGGCATTGTGTGATGTGTGTGCAGTTGCCGGTTCAGAGGTAGAGGCGGCTGTTGACCAATTGCCCGGGTCAACGGAAATTGTAAATTTGGAGCCTTCGTCTTTAAGTGATGTATTCGATACGATGATCCTGCTGGGTCGAGCTGCGGATTGTCTTGATCAAGCAAAAGACAGTGTTCTGGAGTTAAGTGCACGTGTTGAAGCAGTACAGGCACGGTCTGCAACAATTCCGGAAAAGGAACTTCCTCGCGTAGCTGTACTTGAGTGGTTGTACCCATTGTTCAATGCGGGTCACTGGACACCGGAACTGGTGAACTACGCGGGCGGGGTAAATTGCCTGGGTGACCCAAATGTTCCGTCTACCACGATTCAATGGGCAGATTTGCAAGCCAGCGACCCGGATGTGATTTTGATTGCGCTATGCGGGTTTGATGTAGAACGAAGTATTCAGGATGTTGATTTATTGCGTGACAGTGCCGAGTGGAATTCGTTACGGGCAGTGCGCAACGGACAAGTTTACATATCTGACGGAAATGCTTACTTTAGTCGTTCCGGACCCCGTTTGGTCGACAGTCTCGAGCTTCTGGGGCATGCCTTGCACCCGACGGTTCATCCACTGACAACTGAGCAAGAGGGACTTCAATTCGTGAATTGGCAATGAAGTTTTGTTGAACAACTGACTGTAAATTGTACATACAAGTAAGCAAATGGAGTATAATGCTTTGATATCAATAAAGATTTGATAATTCTTAATCAACAGACTTGCATAGTGATGATGCGGGCTAGTGTTCAAGACTGCCCCAATTACCTGTGGATTAGAGTTTGACATCAAATGGATAATTCTGCCAACCCCAAACACCAACGATCGCTTCCACTACCCCCTCCGCCTATTGAAGCAGATTCACCCTTAATTCCTGCGAGAATCGTAAATGAGTGGGTTTATTGTCCTCGATTGGCCTATCTGGAGTGGGTTGAAGGAGAGTGGGCCGACAGTGTCGATACTGTCAAAGGCTCTATTGCTCATTCTCAAGTAGATCGGGGTAAAGGCAAGTTGCCTTCGTCTGAAGAACTGGAAAATGTTATGTCCAAGGCTCGGGCTGTAACTCTGTCGTCAGAAAAGCTGGGGGTTATTGCCAAAATGGATGTCATCGAAATCAAGAAAGGGGTGGTTATGCCTGTGGACTACAAAAAGGGGAAGCGCCCTCATGTAGCCATGGGAGCATATGAACCAGAAAGAGTTCAAGTGTGTACGCAAGCAATGATCCTGGAAGACAATGGATTTACGGTAGAAAGCGGAGCACTTTGGTATATTGCATCTCGTGAAAAAGTTACCGTCAAGCTGGATGAAGAATTGCGTACCAATACATTGACAGCCATTTCAAGTTTGCGGGCGATGGCGATGTCAAATCAACGTCCCCCACCACTTGAAAATAGTCCCAAGTGTCCCAAATGCTCCCTTGCAGGAATTTGTTTGCCGGACGAAACGAATATGTTTCTCAAAGACTATCCACCGCGACCCTTGAATCCTTCCGACGATCCAGCATTGCCTCTCTATGTTCAAACTCCGGGTTCCAGAGTACGCAAGGATGGTGAACGCTTGGTTGTAGAGTCCGAAGACGACAAGGTAGAGGTTCCTATTTTGTCGGTTTCTCAGGTTGCTCTGTTTGGACCGGTTTCAATAACTACTCCGACAATACACGCACTCATGAGGCAAGAAATACCTTTGGCCTGGTTCACGACCGGTGGTTGGTACTTGGGCCATTCAGCAGGAGTAGCAAACGGAAATATTGCTGTACGCGAAGCACAATTCAAAGTTGCATTCGATGAGAAACGCAGATTGTCATTTTCGAGAGAACTTGTGTCAGCGAAGGTGCAAAATTCACGAACCATGCTACGTCGAAATTGGCGCGGTGATGTTGATTCGAAAACCAAAAGGGATGCTTTGGTTCGTTTGAAATCGTTGGCGAAAAAAGCAAAGCAGGCAAATTCAGAGCAAATACTGCTTGGCATAGAAGGAGAGGCGGCGGCAGTTTACTTCGCCAGTTTTCCGAATTTGCTAGTAGCCAGCGAAGACGACAGAGTTGCCAACTTCTCGTTTCAAACTCGTAATCGCAGACCTCCGACTGACCCTGTGAATGCAATGCTATCCCTTGCATACTCTATGCTCACCAGACTATTTTCAGTATCAATTTCAGTGACAGGATTGGACCCTTGTATGGGCCTCTATCACCGTACGAGGCATGGACGTCCTGCACTTGCTCTTGATCTGATGGAACCGTTTCGTCCAATCGTTGCAGATTCTTGTGTAATTCAAGCGATCAACAACGGTGAGATCAAAGTCAAAGACTTTATATTCAACGGACCGGCGTGTTCATTACAGCCTGGTGGCAGAAAATCATTTATTGGAATTTTTGAGCGACGTCTTGAACAAGAGACTACGCACCCGGTGTTCGGATATCGAGTTTCAATGCGCCGGCTCATTGAAGTGCAAGTTCGATTGTTGGCACGATACTTGCAGAACGAAATTCCAGTGTATCCTCATTATCTACCACGTTGACTGAATTATGGCTAAAGAACGACTGTACATTGTTGCATACGATATTTCCGACCCGAAGCGTTGGCGGAAGGTTTTCAACTCAGTGAAAGGCTATGGCGAATGGGTGCAATTGTCGGTATTTCAATGCCGATTGACGGCTCGTCGACATGCACAGATGGTCGGTCGTCTCACAGAGTTGATTGATCCAAAGGAGGATCATGTATTGATTTTCGATTTGGGGTTAGCGGATAAGGTGGAATTATTTGTTGAAAGCATCGGAAAGGAGTATAATAAGCCGACTAGGGAAGCGGTTATTGTCTGATGGATTTGACGCTTGCCGAAAGAAATGCGAGTGCTTTGGTAGTGATTCTATTGCCTGAAAGTGCTCGAAACTTGGTTTGTTCTTTGAAAACAAGTATTTAAGAGTAACAATTGTGTATAGTTGTTTGGTTTGATGGTCATTGATCGGGTAAATCTGATGACGTCTCGCAAGTCTTTGAAAAAGCGTTTTTGTTTCAATGGTTTGTGATATGGACTATTTCCGCTGCTAATTAGCGGCGGCCTCATTGAAGCGCTGACTGTTATTTTTTCCGTTTCATCATTTGCAACGAATTTCCGCTGCTAATTAGCGGCGGCCTCATTGAAGCGCAATTTTTTTCGGTTCTTGAGCGTTGATCATAATTCTATTTCCGCTGCTAATTAGCGGCGGCCTCATTGAAGCAACTTGAAATAGGTAGTGCTGCATTAGGTCAGTCAGATTTCCGCTGCTAATTAGCGGCGGCCTCATTGAAGCATAGGTTTCAAACGCTTGGCTATCGATTGCAATGGAAATTTCCGCTGCTAATTAGCGGCGGCCTCATTGAAGCTAGAGTTCTATCTCTTCCTACATCTGAATATGCCAGATTTCCGCTGCTAATTAGCGGCGGCCTCATTGAAGCTGCTCGGTCACCGAACCTACGCCGCGCGAGGATACGCCGAATTTCCGCTGCTAATTAGCGGCGGCCTCATTGAAGCTGCAACATGTGAGGATTGGTTTCAAGCAGCAGCTTGGATTTCCGCTGCTAATTAGCGGCGGCCTCATTGAAGCATTGTATCCATGGTTATCTTGCACGAAACGATCATAATTTCCGCTGCTAATTAGCGGCGGCCTCATTGAAGCTAAAAAATACAATGGCATCCAAACCTTCTGAAAACATATTTCCGCTGCTAATTAGCGGCGGCCTCATTGAAGCGATAGCCAGCCGAAGTCGATTGAATTTCCGCTGCGAATTAGCGGCGGCCTCATTGAAGCCGGGCCAGCGACATTTCCGCTGCTAATTAGCGGCGGCCTCATTGAAGCCGGGCCAGCGGCGAAAGGGAAGGCAAGCATGACGACATTTCCGCTGCTGACGACATTAATTAGCGGCGGCCTCATTGAAGCAAGAAATATTTAGGCGATTTACTCGGAAGGTAGAAAAAATTTCCGCTGCTAATTAGCGGCGGCCTCATTGAAGCCGATGCACTAAGTCCACCGCCTCCGCCAGAGCCGCCAGATTTCCGCTGCTAATTAGCGGCGGCCTCATTGAAGCAAAGCCGCGATGAGCATCGACGAAAACGACGGCTTGATTTCCGCTGCTAATTAGCGGCGGCCTCATTGAAGCAAGACGCAGTGCTATCGGCAAATCAGGGGCAATCAAAATTTCCGCTGCTAATTAGCGGCGGCCTCATTGAAGCGCGGAGGATGACAATTGACTGAACTGGACAACGCTACATTTCCGCTGCTAATTAGCGGCGGCCTCATTGAAGCAATGAGGCCGCCACCGACAGAATCCAGTATAGCAGAAATTTCCGCTGCTAATTAGCGGCGGCCTCATTGAAGCAATGAGGCCGCCACCGACAGAATCCAGTATAGCAGAAATTTCCGCTGCTAATTAGCGGCGGCCTCATTGAAGCTAACTGTTGTTACTTATTGGGACTGGTTCAAGAAAAAAGATTTCCGCTGCTAATTAGCGGCGGCCTCATTGAAGCTAAATCATCCGCCCAATCATCTTCTACCCACAAAGGATTTCCGCTGCTAATTAGCGGCGGCCTCATTGAAGCCTCGAAAACGGTAGCCTTGTATTCAGTCAGCATAAGGATTTCCGCTGCTAATTAGCGGCGGCCTCATTGAAGCGATGCAATTAAATTAACTGCAGAAAGCCATACAAGCAAATTTCCGCTGCTAATTAGCGGCGGCCTCATTGAAGCACGCTGAATACGAGATTGCCGTCGTCATTGGCCGCGTCATTTCCGCTGCTAATTAGCGGCGGCCTCATTGAAGCTGTTCTTATGCGCAGTGCCGCAACATTCTTGCGATTAATATTTCCGCTGCTAATTAGCGGCGGCCTCATTGAAGCGTAGCCGTCGCCGGTCCGACTGACCTGCACGTAGTCATTTCCGCTGCTAATTAGCGGCGGCCTCATTGAAGCGCCGCCGTTGCGCCCCCCGCGCGATTCCATGCGGGATTTCCGCTGCTAATTAGCGGCGGCCTCATTGAAGCTTAAAAGCCCGGTGGCAAGAATTGCAGATGCTAAAAAATTTCCGCTGCTAATTAGCGGCGGCCTCATTGAAGCAGCGGTATTCGCTCGCCAGTAGATAGCAAAACTGGGGATTTCCGCTGCTAATTAGCGGCGGCCTCATTGAAGTGAGTCGATTGTTTCGGGTCCGTCAATTGCCGAGCTGGATTTCCGCCGCTAATCAGCGGCGGCCTCATTGAACCTCTATTACTGCGGACAACTGAATAAGTACGACAATCCGATATGTCTGGAAGCAAACACAAGAAAGTTTATCGATTTCACCAAACAAGCCGAAAAGCAACACCTACTGCTGTGTCTTCATTGTCTCGAGTATGTCCTGCATTTTGGATATGCGAAATTTCAAAGGCAAGCATTCCATTCCCTAATGTTCTGTCATGTCTATAACCAAGTTTGATCTCTCTTGCTTCCGGTTCCAACGGAAATCTGCCTTCTGAGTATAGTCGCGTACCTTCTGGCGTACGACCCGTAGGATAGCGAAGTATTCCTTGCCCAGATTCTGCTCTCAGGGATTGACTGATTGTAAATTGGTTGCGGTGCTTGCGAGATTTGTTTTCCAAAGCTAAGTTTGCGGCAGAATAAATAGACTCACTTGCTTCAAACATTGATCCTGCTTCGTAGCGAGGTTGGCCCAGTGCGATGAGACCTGAAGCACTTAAAGACCAGCGAGAGTTCTTTTTTAATCTCCAATTTTTACTGCCTTCAATCCAAACCATGTTGGATTTGACATTTTTTCCAAATGCTCCGAAAGGCTTGGCACCATGATTGCTGTTGTTCTCGGTAATAAAACCAGTACGAATACTGTTTCCGAATGGCTTCATCGAAATACCCATAGTATTCAACATACCAGTGCGTGAATCATTATCATAATTTTCGAATCCGGTCGCGAATTGCATCTCATTCGACTCAAGCAGTGTTGTGTTGTCCAATCTTGTCCAATTGAGATAATTCAGCGGTCCGGATTTCCAACTGGTAGTGTGATATGTTTCCGGAACAATGGAGTGCCCGGAAATTCGTGAAAATTTGATGAGATGTTTCGGTTCAAACCAAAATGGAGCGTTATAGTCATCGAAGGCTGTAATTTCTATTCCGTTCATACGATTTGCGACATTTCCCCAAGCCGCGGGTGTTCGTAGAGTTGTGCCAGCAAGAGATGATTGTACTGTCTTAGTACCTGTGCGGAGTTCGCCAATTGGGCTTGTTGCCGCCGCAAGGTTGAGCAAACCGGCGCCATATATACTGGTGTCGCGATATCTTCCAGTATTGTCTGCAGTATTGACTACCCGCAATGCTGCTTGGCGTGGAGTTAACTGGTTACGGAATTGTTGGAGAACCAATGCAATGCCGCCGCTCACCATAGGTGCTGAGAATGATGTGCCTTCTACAGTAGTCCGTGCCCCTGTTTGAGGGTGGGTTGTATTAACACTGTACGGGGCGGCAAGACAATAGTGACGACCATCGCGTGTGCTTTGCCAATCATCTGGTAAAGTACCGCAACGGTTTGACCTGGAGTGAATTACGCCATTTGACCCGATGCCTACCACAGCGAGTCGAAGTCCGCGCAAACTGGGGATTCTGTGTGCACGGCTGGCGACAACATGCGGTACTGGAAGTCCATCATTGCCAGCAGCATACACAATCACAGTTTTTTCTCGGTCTGGCAGTGATTGTTGCGTAAATGCCCGGTAGTATTGGGGTAGGTTCGTCCGTAACCATTCTTCATAGACTCGCTCACTTGCTTGTCGGTCATAAATTACTTTTATGCTCGCCTCTGGGCCGAGGGTTGGACCATAAGACCGGTTGATTACATGGAAGCCGCGATAAAATTCATTGAGCTGACCCGCTACCCGCTGGTCAAATCCAGCAATATCACTTTGGCTGAAGTCAACAGGGGGATTTTTGATCACTTCAATAGTCCCACGCCAATCTTCTGCTAGCACTCGTTGGTTTTCAAGGTCGGAATCCAATGGCGTTGCAAGTGGCACAATTGTTGCTCCTGGTGCTACCCCCAACGTCCGGCCAGCAGCTACTGATGCAACTTGTGTACCATGCGTGCGCAACATCACATTGTTCATATTTCGTTGGCCGAATGCTGGGATTTCATAGTACGAAGCTTCGCTGGCAACTCTAATGAACACCGAGTTGTTTAGTCTTGGATAACCTTCTTCTTCGATGAATTGGCGCGCTCTGGATACAACATCATTTACTGTTGGTACAACAATAATTCGTGCACCGGGCGAAGGCCGCACAGTTCTCGGAGGAATCCAGTAGGTTAAACTTGCCTGTTCAAAACTGATTCTTCCAGAAAACTCGGCATTTTTGAAGTCAACAAAGTCATCCTGGATGCCAATCCTAACCCCTTGACCATTCAATCTCCGTTCATATGCCTCACGGGCATTTACCTTCTCCAACTCAGGCTGATTCTGTAGTCGTAGTCTGATATCGATTGCTGTTGGAGCAGTGGGTGGATCCGTTGGTGTAGTGGGCGGATCCGTTGGTGTAGTGGGCGGATCCGTTGGTGTAGTGGGCGGATCCGTTGGTGTAGTGGGCGGATCCGTTGGTGTAGTGGGCGGATTCGTCGGTGTAGTGGGCGGATTCGTCGGGGTAGTGGGCGGATTGACAGTGGTGCCTCCGCCACCCCCGCAAGCACTGATCGTAAGCAGTAGCAAAGCAATTGCATGGGCAATCAAGCACCGTTTCGTGAAATTTTTCATTGGCTCCGCGGTTGTTGTGAATTCATCATCACAAAATAATACTATAAAAATAATGTTGCAACAACATTAAATTTTCTTCATATTTACAAATCTCAGCATCGTGAAATTATGGATGGCTTATGCCAAGCGCAGAGTGGAAAGATAAGATCGCCTAGTTGTCCAACCGCAAGCAATGGAAAGGTCAGCTACCTGTTGCGAGCACCCGTCGACTTGGTGCTTGAGCATATACGAATCGATTCAAAAATCTCGCTGCTCACACTGAACAGAAAACTAAATTCAGACAAATAGCCTTTACTTGTCAGGTACGAAAAGTCCAAGCCCGAAGTGACAACCATACCCGATTGCTAATGGCCCTCGTATCGGTACGGGAAACTCTAATCGTAATAACGCACCATGAGTATCAAGCTGTTTTTCTCGTCCTCTGGACCTAAAGCGATGAAAATGCAATGAATTACGCTGAGTGCCGTGGACATTAATAGACTTCAGAATCTCTACGGATACTTCATCTGCTTGATTATTTGGAACAATAGAACGGAGTTTCAGATGTCGACGAACTTCTTTTTCATACCCAGAATTTCTTTTCAGATGCCCTGTGGCCAAGAATGGTGTCGTACTTATCCAGAATCGATCATAGCCAAATATATTGGATATATCTTCAAAGTCTTTTGGTTCTCCAAATCCTTCAAGTGCTAGTCGCCATTCTTGGTGTCCACTATCCTCAATCTCTTCCTTCGAACTACCAATATCCCCCTTGTGTAGCCATAATCTTGTTAGTTGGTTCAATTTCATCCGAATCAGTGGACTAAGACCAGATGCTACATACACAGAGATATGATCAATACAACCGTCATCATCCGAATCTTCCGAAAGCCAGAAAGCATGAGTATGGCTTGCATTTTGTAGTGGTTTACCATCAGCGCCTCGTCCTGAGATCTCAGACGGTGCTTTTGGAGATCGCTTTTTCGTTTGCGAGTCTTCATGCCATCCAAATTTCGAAAGAGTAGCTAATCTCATCAGTTCTCCAATCTTGATTGCATCCTCAATTCTTGGTTGTGGTCGCCCTACAAGTGCAAATCTGGCCACTGAATAGTTATGCTTGTTTCCCGAAATGTCGTAAGTAGGGATATTACTTTTTCGTGGAACTGATGACAAAGCTGGCCGATTGTATAAAACCTTTCGTGCAGCTGGGGGATAACTCCATCCATACTTTTTGTATGAAGATGTGTCAACAGAAAGTGCATGGACTATTCGTTTTGGTAATGTTTCTCCAAAATAAGATTTTCGTTTGTTATTCAATACAGTAGCTGACGGTGCCTTTTTCCCACTCATCTCATACTCTTGTACTAATTGTGAATCGAGATTTTCAATCAATTTTTTTCTTTCAAGGTCATAACTGCTTGGCGACCTCGGAGCAATTACACTTACAATATTTTCATCATCTTCTATGTGAGTTGTATTTTCAATTGGTGTGCAATTGGCATTTTTCAAATCCCACTCGCAGGAGACTTCGCAAGTCGCCCAACTCTCAGCTCTTCCCAGATAGCCAATTCCCGTTGCCAGGTTACTTGCCAAAGCTAGTGTGTCACTATCAAGATTTACATCAGGCCACGCAACAACAATTTGGGCATCTTTGGGAAGACAAGCAAAGGCATCAAAAATAAGCGATTTTCTATTTTTGTCCACTGGCATGTAATGCTGTGTAGATGTATGAATCGGATCACTAGGCAAAGAAAAAAGAGGTGGCTTCTCTGCAAGAGTATCAACGAAATCAGCAAGTTGTTCGACCGACCAGTCCTGACATCCTCCCTTGCACCAATAACTTGATATGAGTGCTCGCAAAATTCTCCATGGTTCAGGGGGCCAAGCAACGAGTGCTTCATTGACATGCTGCCCCCAGTTTGTTGCGTGATAATGTCTGGTGTGAAAGTTAAAAATCAGAGCAAACATAGCAAAATCTATTTTTTGTATTCCACAGTAGTTGTAGATGGATCATTGAAATTATCCTGACTTGCAACTTTACTTATCAAATTAGGCATTTCACCTGAAATCTCATCCATGGTAGGCATTTTGAATGATTCTGGATGTTTTATATCTAGATTTACAAGCTCCAAGTCGCAAGCTGTTCTTAAGCGAAGACCTTCATTCAAAAAACTAGCGATTTTGAACAATGCAAACCCAATTAGAAAATTTACCACATCATCGCCCAGATTAAATGAACGAATTTGGCGTATATCAAGATTAAAATATGCTGTTATATTTTTTGCAGTCCACTCATCACGAGTAAACGGTACATTGCCGAACCCCTTTGCAGTATCTCCTTTCGGATTCACGATATCATTCTTTACACCACCACTTGATGCGATATTTGCCCCCGAAGCTTCAATAAAAGAAGAAAGCGAACGGGCTATGCGAAGCCGGCCGCCTGCCAGTTGTTTTTTGGCCAAGAATACGCCGTGCAGGAGTGAATTCGTATCATACCTCAAAAGAACCCGTGCAAGTTGGCTTATGTCAATTCGACCTTCTTCCATAATCGAAACTTGTTCTGTCAATAAGTCCAATACAGTTGTATCCTTGCCTTCCAGAATATAGGGTGAGTTAATTCTGTGTGGTTCAAGTAGCGAGTTTGTCAATGATCGACCGTTTTCATCGACGACTTTTATGACTGGCACCCCCTTCAAAGGAGCAACCCAGTCATCAGAATTTTCATCCCAGCATACTTCTTCAAGTCTGTTCGCCATACTTTGTGAGCTTTCCACTAATATAAATTGCTCACTTCCATCTGGTGCTTGATACACGGCATGACCAAGATTTGGAAATCCTGTTGGTTGAAATCTACTGCCCTGTACAGGGCGTAAGTCAGCTTCAATCAAAAGTCGTTGAGCTTGAATTAAAGGGGTAATATCAATAGACATTTTTTTCTCCCGAAACATTTATTCCATGGATAATGGAAACAATTAAACTAAATATTCTGTATCTCTTCCACATCACAAACCCTTTGAAGCAATATTTTTGACTCAAAGTTATTCAGTGGAATTAGTAGCGAAGCTGCCAAGCGTCTTCCGGTGACACCTATATGTTTAACTCTTGATGAGTGAAATGGTGTAGGTACATTAGATGCACGAAGTCTTTGAAGTGCTGTTTCAATGGTCTCATCAATATATCCACTCCTTAAACGAGGGATAATCTTTGCTGGTATCGGAATTTCGCAATCTGGTGGTAGCAGATTTGCTTGCTTGCAATATTGAATAGTATCGGTTGGAGAGAACAGCAATTTCAATACTGCGTAAGAAAATGGTACAACTTTACTGTGAGAATCCAATTTTTGTTTATTGAAAATCTTTGCTGGTTCAGTCCAAACGAGCCCTGCAAGTAAACGTAAACATCGTGCATCATCAAAGGTTGGTGAGAAAAATGCTTCAATATCAGATAACCGTACTTTGGATAAGCCATACAGCTGTTTCACTTCAGATTTGTCTATAGACTGTTCGACGAGTCTGCGATTTAATACACTGATTAAAATTGACTCCAGGTCACTTCCACGCCATACGTTAAGAAAGCATCGAGATTGTGTATCCCAACTACGATATCTCCTGAAAATTGACCCTATTTCTACTGGTGCAACATGTGCAGCCATGGGAATTGAACGCTTTGTTGATGGAAGTTCACCTTCAGTGGACGCTTCCCGGGATTTGGGTGTTTGCCAGCCCAAGCTTGCGAGTGCACTTGCAATTCGAAATTCAGGTGTGTTGTCGTCACAAATTCTTTGCCAAGCTCTGGACAAGCGTGGAGGCGGCGGCGGCATCTGTTTATTTTCAACAACCTCTTTGTTATACTGTAGCCATTCTACTAACTCACCTAACGCTTCAAGCGCAAGTTGCACAGGTTGCGGGGAGAAATTGGTTTTTTCAGACATTGCAAAAAGTGCATTTTCCAAACGCTGAAAGGACACCGCTCCGCGAGATGAAGAGTTTTCACCCTTGGCAAGTTTACTCACACGATTTAACCAATCTCCAGTATCAAGGTCGTCGATTAAACTTGCTGAATTTGCACTAGGTGATGAAACTTTTCGAACACCGATCGGAGTTGCCAAGTAAGCTTTCCCTGATAGCATCACAAAGCCATATCTTTGAAAACTCTCAATTCCACGATTAATTCCAAGACTTGCCACGGCGCGAGCGAAATCCAGTCCGTCACTAGCAATTTTTTCCTGCAGAACGGCACGACCCTCTTTAAGCAATCCTCGAAGTTCACTATAACTAGATGGTTGGTTCCAAAGCGGTGCCCAAAATTCTGCACGCGCATTAATTTCATCTGAACTTGATACATTGCCACTACCAGCACCAGTCATTCGTACAGTAAATGGAAAACTAGCCCCTGAGATTTTTGAAGCTTGATGACGACGAGTCGCTGCACCTGCAAACATAATTGCTCCTTCAATAGATAACACATAGTCCCATGGGTTAACCTTGGGAGCCGCATCAAAACTTTCACTAATAGCATTGGGACCACCGACCGCACCTGGGTCAAATTGGCCGACTGCAACAGAGTGAAACCCGTGGGTGCAGTCATCGAAAAGGCTGTTTCGCAACAAACGATTCGCCTCGCTCGTCGGCAAGCCGGTAGTAACATCAAATAGCCCCTTTAATTTATTTGAATTTTCATTTGACAAGAGTCTTTGATGAAAATTAATCGTAAAATCCAATCGCCCATCATTGCCTCCTGTTCCGAGAATTTGAGGAAATTTTAGGGTGTCTCCTGAAAGTACAAGTGAAGCGTCTAGCCATTCGAGTACGAAATCAGGAAAAGTATTGCGAAGCTCTGCAATGAGCGCACGTTTGCCTCCATTTTTGGGCGCTTCTTCTAAACCTAGTCGCTTTACCACAGCATTTGCCTGTTCAATAGCAGTTGCCAGAGTTCTGAAGCGAGGGGAAATTGATGGAGCCAGGAGTGAACTGACTGCTTCTTTATTGTCTTTTTTGTAGAAACCACTCCCTCCGTTCCACGGGGTAGTTACCGCACTTGGAGAATAGTTGTAGAGAAAAAATTCAACTAATTCTTCGCTATTGAGACTAGTATTAATATGAAATTGCTGGTTAACCCACCAACCTCGGATGTGACTATCAGCCGCAACCTCGTTAACATTGTTTTCTGGATTTGAAACAAGGCGCAAGATACCCAAGGCTTTCAAATAGCTTAAGAGGGGTTTGGATGAACAACCCGTGCGGATACTATTTTGTTTCATATTCTCCAGTCTCTTCCTTTTTTGATGCTCGCCAGTCAGATATTCGTACTAACGCTTCGAGCCACGCGAGTTGAAAGGGCCCATAGTCACCAAGTAGTTTTTGAGTACGCTCAGTCCAACTTGCGCCAGTTTCAGGATGTTCTCCCAACTCCATGATTGTCAGAGTAAGTTTGTCCCGTTTCCAAGATTCCCCTGATGGCAGATCAAATGCAGGCAGTTCATCGCCTTCAATCACACCGCGAGCGATTCTACTCTGGGTTGATCGTTCAGACGGCAGTGACTGAATGTTCATACGTACTTTGCCGTGATGCGCCGCTATCAAATAAGCAATGAGATCTGCCTCTCGAGTCCAATTGTGGTGAGACAAGTAGGCCAGTGCAGATGCAAGTTCGTGTCTGAAGTATTTTTGGCTACTGTTTTTATCGGGAGCGTATGCGAGTGCTTTGGCAAGAATTTTATCGGGGCGCGGATGTTCTGCTTCGTTTGTTGATTTCATTCGCGATTGAAATTCTTTGTGTGCCTTGCCCAGATCATGCCAAGCTGATGCCTGAATGATCTGATTGCGAAAACCATTAACAATTTCGAGTTCGTCGCACAGAAGTTCTGCCTCATTTGCAACATGTTGCAAATGATCTTCAAGGCTGACGAACACAGACTTTCTAGAATCCGAATCAGAATGGTAAAGTTCATCAACTGCTGAATTTATTTTTGCACTGATTTCAATTGATTCGACTGATTTATTTTGTTGCGGATCAAATCCTGTTGTAGAGGAATATCCACCGACTGAACTTTTGATCATCAGGACCATACCTGGCCACGGTTCTTCTGTTAGTCGGGTCCAAGGCGATGTATCGGTTGCTGACCCTGCTCTTGGATTCAATTGAAATACAGAGTCCTTGTCTTTTCTTTTTACATTGTTCAGCCAAGATTTTGCTCGTCCGATCGGTATCGTACACAACTCCTCTCTGGTTGGAAGTGGTTCCGGGTTTTCTTGTTTGTCTTTGGAATCCAGATCGCGCCAGAACACTCTAATGTCAGTGTCCATACTTTCACGAATGAACGGGGAGACATCGACATCGAAGCCGGTTAAATCCGGATCGGTGTCAAATAAGTCGAGCATGTCTTTGGAGCGAATCACCGATTGATGTGAATGATCGGTTGATAATGGTTGATGAAGTTGCGACGGACACGCATCATTTTTGGACCCAATATATTCCCCGCCTCTCTCAACTTCTTCAAGTGTGTAAGGTGCGGACAGTTTTTCTTTCCCTATATTGTCCTCGGCGGCACCTACAAGATCAATCCAGCGAATCAACCCACCACCTTTTGAATTCAATTCCCCGTAGCGATTGACTCGTCCAAAACGTTGCACCAAAGATGATATTGGTGCCACTTCTGTCAGCAATACAGATGCCGACATGTCAATCCCTGCCTCAATAGCCTGCGTTGAGACCACAATCAGATTTTTCTGTTGTCCCGGTTGTGGCAATTTTTCCATTTGCAATCTACGATCGGCGGGGCGAAATCGAGAGTGAATCAGTGCCAAATGATGTTCTTCACCTTTATGGCACTTCACCAATTCGTTGTAAACTCCTTGTGCCCGTTCAACTGTATTGACTATTACCAGAGTCATCTGATTCGCTCTATGGAGCGAAATTGCTTCATTTGCTATGGCCTTCACATAAGCAAGCAAGTCAGATTTATTGGCACTTACAGGTGCAATTTCTGATTTTTCCAATGGTTTGGGGGCATTGAGTAACTTACGAACTCGAGCTGACTTTTTGTCTTCGGAAAACTGTTCGGGGCATTGCCAGACTTCAGGTTTTCGCTGGAAATCAAAGGTGTGAAGCCAACTTGGTTCCAGGGTTGCCGAGATCCACAAACTTCCAGAAGGAAGGCAGTTTCCCCATTTATTGCGAAATCCCTCCAATTGAGCTGAGGTGGCAAGCCCTGACCCCATCAGTTGCACCTCGTCGAAAACCCATTGTGTATCGTTGTGAAGCAACGCAAAGTCAACTGGCCATCGATATCGACTCATCGCGTAGCCGCGCATCAAAGCACGGCTCAACAGCATGTCTTGGGTTCCAATGAGAATTGCTTTACGTTCTGGCCTTTCATACCATTTTGAATCAGTCGAACCGCCCATAAGTACATGTATGTCTTTGTCGGGGTCAGGCAAGTTTGATCTCCAACTCTTATTTGCTTTACATAGCTGCTCTATCCAAATTTTTGCGTTTTGCTCTGTCTGGTCAACAAGTGTACGCATTGGTAAACAATAAATCAGTCGTCTGGGGACTTTCTGCCTGGATGCATTCTTCCATGCCCATCCGAGAATGACTGCAGCGGTTTTACCAAATCCGGTGGGTGCAACCAACGCATCAGGCCATTCTTTTTCGGCGAGTGCGACTTGGTAAGCAAACGGTGTTTTGCTTTCGCCCAGCGCTTGTGTAAAGAAATTGTTGTACATCAGAGAAAATACAAATTCTCGTTAGTGAAAATGAATACATCAGTTTAACATTATAGTAACAAATTTAAGGTTGCAATGCCTAAACCTGTCAATATCAAGGGTACAAGACTTGAATTTCCCCTGTAAACGGTAAATTTGCCAATTTTTGTGTTGTTTTTGCCAAGAAGCACTGTTGGACCGAGCAGTCCTGACTTGGTAGCGAACCGCACAAGGGTTGGTGCGCCTAATCTGGTATCGCGTTACAGAGTCTGTCCTGAATCCTGTGCATTTCACTTTGTGGGCACTGCCAATTTTCTGTGCATTGCAGATTCATGACATCAAGTCAGTCGATGAAGGGGAGGTGAATAGTATTTTTCTTGTATACCAAAACACGAATTCCAGGTTGATTCTTCGTCGAGAAGTTCAGCAGAGTTGAGAACAAGAGGGCAAAATTCATGCCTGGTTGAACGGTGGTCCTTGCCGTATTGGACCAAGTATGATCTTGGTGACTACCATCATGGCAATGGCGTTTCAATACGCGTCTTTCTCAAAGACAGCGGATAAAGTTTGGAAATTCAGGCAGATTTCAAGTATAATTTGGCTTTCTTTTGGTTTTCAATTTGTATATTGAGTATATACGGCTAACACAACAGACTGGACGATTGATTTTCGACTACGATTTATTCAACGCTAGGCGAGGGTATTTTCAACTGTGAATGTGAAGAAAAACTTGACGATCAATCGATTTGGCAAACGAATGGCAATTTTGCTTGCGTTCGTGTTGCCCATCGTGTCGCCCATTGCAAATTCATCTCTTGTTACCGATGCCGCGTTGCAGGAAGAGTTGACCGGACGTAGCTCGGCAAGTATCTTGCCTGAAGTCCGCTGGACTTTCGAAATTGTTCACTCCGGCGACTCGCTCAGCAGAATTTTCAAGCGCATCGATCTCGACATGGATTTGGTCAAGGAGATGATCAAATTCCCGAAGGCGAAGAAGTACTTGAAGGTGATACACCCGAATGACGAACTGCGTGTCGCCAGAAATTCCCGCGGCGATTTGCTGGGCATGGAGTACTATCGCAGAAGCAAGCTAGTACTGATGTACTTGTATCTGGACGACGAAATGATGCTACTGGAATCATCTGTCGCGGAAGAAGCAGGTTCCCTCAGCGCAATTCTGAAACAGACACATCCTTCCATACAGCCGAAGAACAAGCAAGACCCATTGCCAGAAATAGACGAAGCCCAGCTGATCTGGAAAAGTAGCGACGTGACACCGGGTGACTCATTGACAGGAATATTTCAACGCCTGGGCTTGCCGGCAATCGATGCATTCAGAGTTGCAAATACACCCAAGCAAAAATGGTTTCGAAATCTAAAAGTCGGGGATGAACTCAGAATCGCTACCTATCGGGACGGATCATTCGCCAAGGTTGAACTGCAAACCGGCCCGCTTGAAATCTCCTCGGTATTTCGTGTAGACGAACAATACTATTTCAGTCAAAAGACTCTTCAACCTGAATATCAAACCCACAGTGCTTGTGGAACCGTCAAGTACAACCTGTTCACCAGCGGCTATGAAACGGGCATCCCGGAGCCGGTGCTGTTCGCATTTGTTGACCTGTTCTCGTCCAGAATTGACTTTGTCAGACAAGCACGAAAGAACGATGAATTTTGCGTTGTTTACAAGCAGGGATACATTGATGGTACAAGTGTAGGAGATCCGATCATCATTGTCGCGAGATATCAAAATGCAAAGGGAGTGCTTGATGCGCATCGTCATGTGGACAACTATGGAAGAACAATATATTACGACCAGCATGGCGAAAACATGCGTGGACATTTCTTGCGCGCACCGCTAGAGTTTGCCAGAATTACATCGGTTTTCAGCAAAAGCAGATTTCATCCGATTTACAAGAAATGGATGCCGCACAGAGGTGTGGATTACGGAGCGAAAACAGGAACCCCAATCCGCTCTACAGCAGCGGGGATTGTTGCGTTCATGGGTTGGAAAGGCGGATTCGGCAAGACGATTGTTATCCGGCATGGTAGCAAGTATGAAACCTATTATGCTCATTTGAGCCGGTTTGCAAAGAAATTTCATGTAGGCAAGGTAGTCGAGCAAGGGCAGACCATCGGTTACGTCGGATCAACCGGTGTGTCGACAGGACCGCATTTGCACTACGAATTCCGCGTGAATGGCAAGCATCGCGACCCGGTAAACTATCCATTGCCCAACGGCAAGCCAATTCCGGAACAGTACAAAGAGCAATTTGAACAGCAAGTTGCTGATCATTCGAAAATGCTTGATCTGATTGAACAACCGAAACTTGCGTATACGCCTCCCGAAGTCAAGGAGAAATTGAAGTCGGCCGAGTAGCCGCAACTGAATCATTCGTCTCTATGGAGTCCTGCTATATCGGCCTGATGTCCGGGTCAAGCATGGATGGCATTGATTCTGTCCTTGTTTCATTTCATCAGAACAACCAGCCGCAGGTACTAGGTAGCGAGTACACCCCCTATTCAGACAATACTCGGGCCAAGCTCAAAGAGTTGCTGAAGTCTCCCATCCGGGAATCCGAGCTTGCTCGTGAAATGGAAGCCGAGCTGGGTCAACTCTATGCCCAATCCATTCGCAAATTGATGACTGGCAATGAAATCTTCGGAATCAATGCCGTCGGTTGCCACGGTCAGACCATATTGCACAGTCCGGAAACCCGGCCGTCGTTCAGTTGGCAATTGGGTGATGCCAGCGTTGTTGCCAATCAAACCGGGTTGCCGGTTGTATCGAATTTTCGTGAAGCAGACATGCTGGCGGGTGGGCAGGGTGCGCCTCTGGCACCTGCATTTCACCAAGCAGTATTCAGAGGTCGTAACAAGGCTCGGGCAATTGTCAATATCGGCGGGATTTCAAACGTTACTTTTTTGCCTTCGAATGAATCCGAGGACACAATCGGGTTTGACACTGGCCCCGGAAATGTTTTATGCGATGCTTGGACCTTCATGCACAAGGGCCAACGGTACGATGCTGATGGACAATGGGCTTTGTCGTCAGAACCGAATGAAGAACTCCTGGATATTTTGATGAGTGCGCCGTACTTTTCCCGACCAATACCGAAAAGTCTTGATACACGTGAGTTCGGTATAGACTGGCTATTACAACAACTGGATAGACTGGGTCTGGTACTCAAACAGTCAGAAGTTCAAAGCACACTTGCCAAATTTACCGCAAAGTCTATTTTGTTCGAAATCGGTGCAAGACTTCCTGCAGTGGATGAGATCTATGTTTGTGGTGGTGGCGCGAAGAACCAGGCAATTATGCAACACCTGCGCGAAGGTTCAAATGTTCAGGTCCATGACACAACAAAACTTGGCATTCCGCCGGACCTGGTAGAGGCATGTGCATTTGCATGGCTGGCACAAAGGAGAATCCAAAACCTACCGGGCAATATTCCTTCCGTTACAGGTGCGCGTTCCAAAGTTGTATTGGGAGAGATTACCTATCCATGAAAAAAGCCAGTACCGGACGAATCCGAGTACTGGCAAATATTGATTTAGTGTTTGAATGCATCAATATACATCATTGCTGAAATTTAGCAATCCAATGTGTTGTTGCGTATTTCCTGTTGGAAAGAATTTCAAGGCGAAATTGTTACAGACTCGGCCTGTGCAAGAATTCACAATCTAATGTACTTTGTCACTTGCATGCCAGATCAATCCCATTCTAGTTCCCGCAAAATTCCCACGACTTCCCATTGATTCCCTTTTCTTCTGCGACGGGCTCTTTTCGCCATTATTGCTTTTTTACTTTGGTTTCCAAGGAAAGAACAACTCCGGATTCTTATCAGGATCTGGCATTTCGCCACCGTTTTCCTCGATAGTTTGC
This sequence comes from Arenicellales bacterium, assembly GCA_965200765.1. Classification (GTDB taxonomy): domain Bacteria; phylum Pseudomonadota; class Gammaproteobacteria; order Arenicellales; family JAJDZL01. The sequence continues at coordinate 2,030,232 of OZ241380.1, read as the reverse complement.
TTGACGAGCATCATGCAGAATTCGTCGTCCAGGTAGTCTTCTTTCTTCTGGTCTTCCGGGGACAGCGAATCGAACCATTTGTTATACCCAATGCCATTCTTCCTTGCTTCTGCAAGAGCATTGCCTAGTCTGATTCTGTCTTCTTGGGAAACTTTCATTGCATTCACCGTTGTTTGTGAAGGTTATTCAGTCTGTTATTATTCTACGCATTTTCAAGTTAATGTCAAGCAAGGGGTTTGTCTAGAGTGTTTCCCGTTGGAAAATATTTAAAGACAATTTTCCAGCGATTTACGAGTTTCAGACGTGCCGGTGCCTGCCACTTCTCAGAGTCTTACTTCCCCGATTTTTCGAGATTCGAAAATATTACAAACTCGGCCTGTGCAAGAATTCACAATCTAATGTACTTTGTCATTATTTCTTTTTAACCTTTGGTTTCCAAGGAAAGAACAACTCCGGATTCTTATCAGGATCTGGCATTTCGCCACCGTTTTCCTCGATAGTTTGCTTGACGAGCATCATGCAGAATTCGTCGTCCAGGTAGTCTTCTTTCTTCTGGTCTTCCGGGGACAGCGAATCGAACCATTCATCATATCCGGTTCCATTCTTCTCTGCTTCTGCAAGTGCATTGCCTAGTCTGATTCTGTCTTCTTGGGAAACTTTCATTGTTTTCACCATTGTTTGTGAAGGTTACTCGAATATTAATTATTCTACGCATTTTCAAATTTATGTCAAGCAAGATGTTTGTCTAGAGTGTTTCTCGTTGGAAAGAATCTAAAGTAAATTTTCAGCGATTTACGAGTTTCAGACGTGCCGGTGCCTGCCACTTCTCAGAGTCTTACTTCCCCGATTTTTCGGGATTCGAAAATATTATAAACTCGGCCTGTGCAAGAATTCACAATCTAATGTACTTTGTCATTTGCATGCCAGACTAACCCCATTCAAGATCCGACAATATTCAGTTCTTCGTACAGCAGGTGCTTGACTCCCTCAGTGGAGGCTACGGCTACTATTTGGTCGATCAATTCGCATCAGATCAGCCAAGAAAGGACTAGGCAGTTGGCGAAAAATCGGAATTCTTCGGAATTTTTCATTCAATGATCCTTGATAAACTGTTTCTCTATCATCGATCTTAGTGACGACTATCATTTTTCGATATGGCTTGAGATAATACATCACTCGATAGTTTTCTGACTCTCCGTACGATCGCGCCCGCCAGTATTGCCTGCCCTTTTGCTTTCCAAATTTCTTGATGCGTCTGCCGTCCACTACGTCGGGATTGTTCGTTAGCGACTTCACCAATTCTTGAAGATCGTTCCTTAATTCGTCAGACAAATTCAATTTACCAATCATGGCATCAATGTTCTTCCGCATTCCTACGACTTCCCATTGATTCCCTTTTCTTCTGCGACGGGCTCTTTTCGCCATTATTGCTTTTTTACCTTTGGTTTCCAAGGAAAGAACAACTCCGGATTCTTATCAGGATCTGGCATTTCGCCACCGTTTTCCTCGATAGTTTGCTTGATGGACATCATACAGAACTCGTCATCCAGGTAGTCTTCTATCTTCTGGTCTTCAGGGGACAGAGAATCGAACCATTTGTTATACCCAATGCCATTCTTCCTTGCTTCTGCAAGAGCATTGCCTAGTCTGATTCTGTCTTCTTGGGAAACTTTCATTGCATTCACCGTTGTTTGTGAAGGTTACTCAATTTTGATTATTCTACGCATTTTCAAATCAATGTCAAGCAAAATGTTGGTCTAGAGTGTTTCCCGTTGGAAAGGAGAAACCAGAACTTTCCGTGTAATATTCACTTCCGACACAGGCGCGCATCCCGTAGTTGTATTGGGAGAGAATTACCTGTTCTCGAAAAAAAACCAGTACCGGACGAAATCCAGTACTGGCATGCTGAATTTATTATTTCAAGTTTATCAATGATTGCTGATATTTAGCAATCCAGTGTGTTGTTGCGCTCCCACTCGGACAGATGCGACATGTAGTTATTCCACTCTGTTTCTTTCATGTTGCAGTAGCTGTCAATAATTTCACCACCAATCGCATCCCGGATCACACTCCAGTCACGAGTGACCCGAATGGCATCCATCAGATTCAACGGCAGTTTCTGTACATCGCCGGCCAACTCGGGATTGGCATACATGTCAATGTCAAGCCGTTTCCCCGGGTCGCGATGATTATCCATTCCGTCCATTCCCGCCAGCGCGATTCCTGCCTGCATCAAATACGGGTTTGCAGAACCATCCATTAATCTCAATTCAAAACGGCCGGCATCCGGTATTCGAATCATGTGAGTACGATTGTTGCCAGTGTAAGTGACAGAGTTGGGAGACCATGATGCACCGGAACGGGTTCGCGGTGCGTTAATACGTTTGTAACTGTTTACAGTCGGACTGAAAAGCGAGCATAGTGCGCGGGCACTGTAAACAATACCGCCAAGAAATTGATAGGCAATCTTTGACAAGCCCAATTCTCCTGATTCATCCAGAAAAACATTATTGTCTTGCTCCCACACGGAGACATGCGCATGACAACCGTTGCCAGTCAGATCCATGAATGGTTTCGGCATGAACGTCGCACGGTAACCATGCTGTTCGGCGATGCTTTTCACCATGAACTTGAAAAATACATGCCGGTCGGCAGTCATCAAAGCATCACTGTAATCCCAATTCATCTCGAATTGTCCGTTCGCATCTTCGTGATCGTTTTGATACGGACCCCAGCCCAGTTCGATCATTGCATCGCAGATACTGCTGACGACGTCATAACGTCTCATCAAGGCAGTTTGGTCATAACAAGGCTTTTCCTGTACATCGCGATCGTCGGAAATGCTTCGTCCATCGGGAGTCAGAAGCATGTATTCACATTCAACTCCGGTTTTCAGTGTATAGCCTCTTTCAGCGTAGCGGGCCAATTGTCGTTTCAGAACGATGCGCGGACATTGTTCCACTTCTTTGCCATCCATCCACAGATCGCCGGCCAGCCAGCCAACTTCCGGTTTCCAGGGCAGTTGTATCAAACTGTCCGGATCCGGAATTGCAAGCATGTCAGGATGCGCCGGGGTCATGTCAAGCCAGGTTGCAAACCCGGCAAAACCGGCGCCATCTTTTTGCATGTCGCCAATGGCAGAACTCGGCACCAACTTCGCGCGTAGTCCCCCAAACAAATCAACATAGCTGATTAAAAAATATCGAATGCCTTTTTCGGTTGCGATTCTCGAGAGATCTGCAGTCATATTCACCTCCTTCGTAGCCGGGTACAAAATATTTGTTTGTTCATGTCAAGTGCCGGGAATCCAGCTTGTGCCCGCCAATGGTACTTTTGCCATGGCCGCCGCTTCGACGGTCAATGCGACCATGTCTTCGGGTTCCAAATGAAGCACGTGTGTTTTGCCGCAAGCTCTTGCAAGAGTCTGCAACTCCAGTACCATTGTACTCAAGTAATTTTTCAGCCATCGCGAACCCTGTTTTGGATTCAACCGTTGTTCAAGTTCCGGGTCCTGCGTGGTAATGCCCACAGGACAACGTCCGGTATGGCAGTGATGGCAGTAGCCGGGTGCGGTTCCCAGTTTACCGTAGTCATCCGGATAGACAGGACGATTGCATCCGAGGGCTACCATTGCAGCACTGCCGATGGACACAGCATCGGCTCCAAGTGCCAAGGCCTTGGCTACATCCGCACCGGTACGAATGCCGCCGGAAACAATCAGTTGGACCTTGCGATGCATATTCAGTTCAGCCAGGGATTCTACAGCTTGACGCACAGCGGGAAGAGTGGGAATGCCTACGTGCTCGATAAAAACATCCTGGGTTGCGGCCGTGCCGCCTTGCATTCCGTCCAGAACAATGGCATCGGCACCGGCTTTGACTGCCAGTGCAACATCAAAGGTAACCCGAGTGGCGCCGATTTTGATCAAAATCGGAATTTTCCAGTCGGTGATTTCACGCAGCTCTTCAATCTTGATTTCCAAATCATCTGGACCGGTCCAGTCAGGATGTCTGCAGGCACTTCGCTGGTCAATACCGGTCGGCAAAGTGCGCATGGCTGCAACTCGCTCGGTAATCTTGTGCCCCAGCAACATGCCACCGCCGCCCGGTTTTGCACCTTGTCCGACAACGACTTCCAATGCGTCGGCACGACGCATGTCGTCCGGATTCAGGCCGTAGCGAGAAGGCAACACCTGATAAATGAGAGTTTTCGATGAATTGCGTTCTTCGTCGGTCATGCCGCCATCACCGGTAGTGGTACTAGTACCCATTGCAGTTGCCGCAAGTCCAATTGATTCCTTGGCATTTGCACCCAGTGCGCCGAAGCTCATGCCGGCTATGGTGATCGGTATTTCGAGTTTCAGTGGATTTTGAGCAAAACGGGTACCGATTTCTACGTCGGTATCGCATTTTTCCCGATAGCCTTCAAGGGGGTATCGGGACATGGACGCACCCAAAAATACCAAATCATCAAATGTAGGCAGAGAACGCTTGGCACCGAATCCGCGAATTTCGTAAACACCCTGGTCCGCGGCGCGATGAATCTCCGCCAGAACGTGCTCGGGAAACAGTGCAGACGGTCTCAATGACCGCGGATCAAATTCGGGTGGGTTATCCTGTGATGGCATCGGCATTGTCTATATTGAAGTTGTACAATTTTCGCGCAGAACCATATCTGCGAAATTCTTTGGCTGAGTACTTCATCTTTGCTTTGTCAAGCAGTATTTGAAGTTGTTCCAGATGTTCCGGCCGCATTTCCTTTTCAATGCAGTCCGAACCGAGCCGGGCTACCTTGCCACGCACAAACAGTTGTGCTTCGTAGATTGAATCGCCCAAGTCGTTTGATGCGTCGCCGCAAATCACCAATCGTCCTTTTTGCGCCATGAAGGCGCTGAAATGCCCAACGGAACCACCGACGACGATATCGATGCCTTTCATGGATATACCGCAACGCGAACTCGCGTTGCCATGTATCACCAGAAGTCCGCCGTGCCCCGAGGCACCGGCATATTGCGAAGCATTGCCCGTTACCACGACTTCCCCGGAGATCATGTTTTCAGCGAGACCAGGACCTGCATTTCCGTCTATTCTGATGCTTGCGAGCTGGTTCATGCCAGCACAGTAATAACCAACATGGCCGTCAACATTCACCTGAATTGTGGCATTGAGACCCGCGGCCAAGGAATGAACACCTTTCGGGTGAATAATCTCAAATTCTTTCCAATCGCTCGGGCTGTGAAGTGTTGAATTCACTTGGCGAAGCGATTCCGTTGCCAAGTCCAGGCGGTTGGTCATCAGTGTACTTCCGATTGGTGGTCCCAGCTATAAATCTGTTCGGGTTCCGGTTCCCATCTGGTCGCTTCCTTGGCATTCGGCAGTTTTGCAATGGCGCGGTATTCGGAGGCCATGGCGACCCAGTCATCGTTTTCGGCCAGTACTGCCGGCTTGCAGGCAATCGGATCCCGCAATACAGAAAATCCGGATTTTGAACCCACTGCGAATGTATAGAAACCGTCGAGGTGCTTCAGTGAAGTGTTCAAGGCTTCTTCTACAGATTCGCCCTGGCGTAATCTCCATGTCAAAAATCCGGCGGCCACTTCACTGTCGTTGTCAGTCTCGAAGTTGAGGCCTTCCCGAATCAATTCGCGCCGTAGCTGGTTGTGGTTGGACAATGAGCCATTATGTACCAGACACAAGTCCAGTCCGGTTGAAAACGGATGTGAATGCTCGGTTGTTACTGCACTTTCTGTTGCCATTCTTGTATGGGCCACAGCATGTTGTCCGGAAAAGCTTCGAAAGTTGAATTTTTCCACGACATCATTGGGATTGCCTTTTTCCTTGAAAATTTCAATGGATTCGCCAACGCTCATAATCCGCAGTTCGGGCCATTCATTGCGCATCCACTGTTCGGCTTGCTGGGCTGGTACTTTGCTGACCATGACCGCGTGGCTGGCAAACACCTTGAAGGAGAATTCTGCATCGAAGTGCCGGGAGATTTGATCGGCGCGATGGGCCCAGTTTTCGTTTTCCTGTACACTATACAAAGACACCTTTGAGCCGCCGGTTGGTGCGGGGTCACGATAGACTGCCAAGCCGGCACTGTCCGGACCGCGTTCACTCATTTCAATCAGCATGTCTGACACGAACTCGCCCAGGCGATGTTCGAAATCCGGATTTTTGATGTACAAGCCTACAATTCCACACATGATTCAAAGATTCCAGTTGATGAAAAAATTTCAGAAACTGTTTTATTCTAAAATATTTGGAGTGGAGTACAGGAAAAATCATTCCAATTCAGGTGTCGGATTGAGATTGGAGGGACGGGATGATGGTCGAATGGACAGGATGTTTCAAGCAAAGATGAGTATCTGAGCTGAGGGACTCCTGTGATCACACCTGCCTTTACTATGGGTCGGATGAACTGCCATGATGAAGGCAGCCTTTACTATGGAGCGGATGAACTGCCATGATGAAGGCAGCCTTTACTATGGAGCGGATGAACTGCCATGATGAAGGCAGCCTTTACTATGGAGCGGATGAACTTCCATGATGAAGGCAGCCTTTACTATGGAGCGAATGAACTGCCATGATGAAGGCAGCCTTTACTATGGGTCGGATGGTCTTCCATGATAAAGGCAGCCTTTACTATGGAGCGAATGGACTTCCATGATAAAGGCAGCCTTTACTATGGAGCGGATGGTCTTCCATGATGAAGGCAGCCTTTACTATGGGTCGGATGGTCTTCCATGATGAAGGCAGCCTTTACTATGGGTCGGATGGTCTTCCATGATGAAGGCAGCCTTTACTATGGGTCGGGTGTGCTTCCATGATGAAGGCAGCCTTTACTATGGGTCGGGTGTGCTTCCATAATAAAGCCTTAATTGAATTGTAGTTAAAATTGGAATTTTGACAATGAGCAACCAGCAACGTGCGGGATATTACGCAGACCAACCGAAAGGATACAAGGCGTTTATTCCAGCCACCTTACCTCCCATTCCTCCTGTTGAATTTACTGAAGAACTTCAGGAGTTGCTTTCCAGAGCTGACCAAGCTCTGGGACGATTGGATGGGTCTATTCACACTTTGCCCGACGAAAATAATTTTGTATTCATGTATGTTCGGAAAGAAGCGGTTCTTTCAAACAGGATTGAAGGAATTCGAAGTTCGTTGCATGATGTATTAGCCGCAGAAGCACAAGTTCTTTTACCACATAGTTCCGGCCAAGATGTTGATGAAGTTATACGATATATAGAAGCCATGAATTATGGGATAAAACGTCTGGAAAATGTTTCTATTTCAGTTGAGTTAATACGAGGAATCCACAAACGATTGTTGCGGGAGGTGCGAGGCTCGCAATATAACCCTGGTGAGATTCGAACAATTCAAAACTGGATAGGACCAAAAGATTGTAAACTCTTTGAAGCAGATTTTGTTCCACCACCGCCTGAATTGGTTGAAGAAAAGCTCCTTGAACTGGAACAATTTATACAGGGTGATTCCAAATTACCGCTTTTGATTAAAATCGGCCTGATTCATGCACAATTCGAAACGATTCATCCATTTGTTGATGGCAATGGACGGTTAGGAAGACTGCTGATTACTTTATTGCTATGTAAGCATAGAGTTTTGCTTCATCCCGTTCTTTACCTTTCAGATTTTCTAAACCAAAATCGTGATGAATACTACGAGAAACTACAATCTATACGAGAAGCCAGTACTTGGGAGAAATGGTTATGCTTCTTTCTCCGAGGTGTCGCAGAAGTAAGTGAGCAAGCCACTGTCACAGCAAGAGACATTCTTACATTACGCATTGAACATCAAGCGCTGCTCACAAAGAATTTCGGCCGTATTGTTGGAAACGGTCACATTGTTTTGAATCATCTTTATGCGCATCCTATCATATCTGTTAATGACGTAAAAGAGTTACTTGGTACGAGCACGCCAGCCGCGACCAACTTGATTGGCCGGATGGTTGATTGTGGAATATTGCAGGAATACACAAATCGAACACGTAACCGTAAATATATTTATCACGAATATGTTGAATTGTTTGAGACAAAACATGCTGCAATGAAAAACGCGTTTGAATAATAGCCTTGGATTTACGTGAAATTTGGGAGGAACCAAGTAAGTTTGAAATCATTTTGGATTAAGTAGTTGCATGAGTTTAAAGCGGCTTTGTGTGCAAAGCTAAAAGTAACTATATACTTGTTTTTACCTTAATTTTTGTCATTATTAATATTAAAATCCCCAAAAGCGCCAGTTTAAATCCTGTACCATTTATAGAATAACTGCCGATACCACCTTGATTCCCGCTTACGGAGTTGAAAAATCACATTTGAGGGTGTGGGAAAGGACACCTCCGTTGGGTTTTGCGGTACAATACCATTTAAATAAATTTTCGCCCAGGAGGTATCCTCATGAAAGAACTGAGTAGTATACAAAGTCATGCGTGGAATGTCGAGTACGATTTTACGAATACGAAGTTGACGAGCAACGCTGGTATTTGGTTTGTGGAGTATTTGGCGAAGGCCAGTGGTCTGGTTGGCTTGCTGGAGGGTCTGAACGGCACGCTGAAGAAGCGGCGGCGAATCTTGCGCAGATAGTTGGTCACCGTCGTGTAGCCGCCCGTATAGCCCATCTCCACGATGTCCCGGTACAGACGACCCGACGCGACTTGATGCGCGCCGACAATTACCCTCGTACGGCGACAACACCCCCGCACCACGCTTTCGTCGACGCTGGCCGCGCGGTTTCTCCACACCTCACGCCGGATACTTGCGAACCGTCTTGCGGTCGCACGCCAAGCTGGCAATCTTGCTAATGCTCAATCCTAAAGCCTTCATTGAATGTATCATGCATATCTCGTATAGGTTTTTCATGTGCTCGGGGGCCTCCTTTGATGTCCAATCGAATACTGAATGCCCCTGAGCATATCGAATTTGTCAAACCCTCGAACTGGGGACAAACCCACGATTTTTTACTTGTAACCATCAGGACACAAGGTCAGTCAGCAATATGAATCAAAACGATTACTGTATAATGTTGGCGATATGAATCAACCAAATCCGGCTTCCAGGTCCGGTCAGTCCGTGTGTTTGGTTTTTATTGGCGAATACAACGGCGGGAGAGGATACGATGATGATGAGACTAGTGAATACCGTCAACAAATTTCTTATGCACTGCTCTGATGCAAAATCATTCGCGAGCTTTCGATTTGGATTGTTTCGCAGACGTTGCTCATTGAAATACCCCCCCCCCCAACAGATTTTCTCCTATTCAAAAAGACTGAAAAACGCACTGCATGGCTTTCTGTCTTTACTGTCTCTTTGATGTTGTTACTGCAACCACCAGCATTTGCCCAAGAAACCCAATCAAATATATCAATCAACTCACCAGATGTTCAGGAAGGTAACAGCGGGTCAACTAACCTGACATTCACAGTAACGCTGAACCCGCCTCGCGGCGAGGTAGTGACAGTGAACTATGCAGTTACCGGGGGCACTGCGACATCAGGGACTGACTACACTGAGTTGCCGGACGGTACGCTGACATTCAATTCCGGAGACCTGACAAAAGAAATTGTGATTTCAGTGGTCGGGGATACAACGGTCGAACCGGACGAAACAGTCATTGTGACCCTTAGTAGCCCGAGTCCGAATGCACACCTCCAAGCTGGGAATTTTATTGGTACAGGGACAATAAGAAACGACGACCGCGAGGCGGTGGTCTTGTCATCCGACAACAGACTGCGTGCACTGTCCATATCAGAAGGGGCACTGAGTCCTGGCTTCTCTAGTTCAGTGCAAGGTTACTCGGCGACAGTTGGTAGCAATGTTGCAAGCGTGACGGTTACGCCGACAGCGAACCACTCGCGGGCAACCATCAGCGTGAACAACGCCCCGGTGCGCAGTGGCTCTGCGAGCAGGTCAATTAGCTTGTCTGAGGGCCAGAACACAATTTCAATCGTAGTAACTGCTGAAAATGACGCAGAAAGAACGTACAGAGTCGTAGTTACCCGACAACCCCGGGAGGTAGTCAAATCATCGGACAACAGACTGAGTGCATTGTCGATATCAGAAGGGACACTGACCCCGGACTTCGCTGGTTCAGTGCAAAGTTATTCGGCGACAGTCGGCAGCAGTATTGCAAGCGTGACGGTTACGCCGACAGCGAACCACTCGCGAGCAAACATCAGCGTAAATGGCAGTTCGGTGCGCAGTGGCTCTGCGAGTGAACCAATTCGCTTGTCTGACGGCGAGAACACGATAACAGTTACAGTGACTGCCGAAAACAACGCAGAAAGAATCTACAGAGTTGTTGTGACCCGGTCACCGGCAGATCTGACACCGGATACTTTCAGTTTTGAATCGAAGACTGATGCGGAACCCGGTGCAACGGTAATGAGCAACTCGATTATGGTAAGTGGTCTGAGCGAAGGTTTTTCGACCAGAATTTCGGTGTCGGGTGGCACGTTGATGGTAGACGGTGATGAGTTCAGTGGCACGACGGTATCGAACGGCCAACGCGTAGCGGTTGTGGTGGTCGCTAGTGATGAATTTAGCAGCACAGAGACTGCCAGTGTAACGATAGGCGGTGTCAGTGCAGAGTTTTCGGTGACAACGAAGACGAAACCTGTGCCAAGATTGTCGAATGCGGAAAGGGAGATTGTGGCAGAAATGGCCCGAGAGGTTACGATCAGTGCGATCGGTACAGTTGCAGAGAGAAGCGCGAACGATATTGGTGTTCCGTCTTCTACGCCACTCTCTGCGTCTTTCAATTGCATTCGTCCATTTCTGGATAGAATTGCCGAATACGAACGGGATAGAAATCATGGGAAGTCACAATCGTCGCTACACAGGTCGTTGGACAACGCACGCTTCGCCTGTTCGCTGTTCGCCAGCGAAATGGGTGTGAACAGCAGTTCGGCAAGTGAAAGCAACGCAGTGATTTGGGGTTCGATTGACTACCGGGATTTGTCTGGTGGCCGAAAGAGTCTGGCCGACTGGGACGGCGAGATGGTGTTGGCTCATGTTGGGACCGATACTCAGCGTGGTGCGGGAACGCTGGCCGGTATGGCAGCAAGTATTTCAAGGGGGACGTTCGACTACACCGAGCAAAGCGAAAGTACCCGCGGCCAGATCAAGTCGCGCATGACCGTGGTTTATCCGTATGTTGGGTGGCCAGTGTCAGATGCACTGAGGTTGTGGGCGACCGTGGGTTTCGGTAAAGGAAGAATTGAGAAATTCGATGACAACAACACCAGGCAGTTTTCAAGTAGTACGGAATTTTTGATGTCAGGATTCGGAGGGCGCTATCGGCTGGTGACAGATGACCAATCCGATGCCGGAGTTGCGACCTTGGTGGACCTGAAAGCCGAGGCCTATAGTACCAGTGTGACCGTCAATGACGATTTGTTGGAAAGTTCAGATAACGGTACATACGGTTTGCGGATTGCAGTTGAGGGGCTTCGGGAACGCAAGCTTGATTCCGGTGCGAAATATATCCCGGCAGGAGAGCTAGCAGTTCGCTGGGACGGCGGAGCAGGAGACACCGGAAGCGGCGTTGAAGTCGGGGGTGGCATAAAGTACATAGACGAATGCGAATGTCGGACCGTGGATGGGAACGCACGAATACTGGTGACTCATAATAGCGGTCGAAAAGGCTGGAACGGACGCTTGTCTGCAACGGGTAATATGGGCAACGACAATGCAGGGATGTCATACAACGTTTCCTTGGCGCGTGGTAACGGTAATAAAGTCGGTTCGATTTGGGAGCGCAGTGCTGTAAGGCAAGCTCAATTAGTAATTGATTCGACGTTGCGATTTGAATCGGAAGTCGGCTACGGATTGTATGGAAGAAGTGGGTTGTATAAGCCCTATATTGGACTTGGGTTTCAAGAAGGTGGTGATCGTAGCTATCGCATGGGAGTGCGCTTTTCCAATGATTTGGCTATGACTTTTGGTATGGAGCTTGAGCGACATGAACTTAAAAGAACTGCCCCTGACCACAGGGTCATGCTGACAGGAGCGACAAACTGGTAGATAAATTAGAGTGGGCTTGCGGAAATTCCGCAAGCCAGCGATATCACGGGTGGTTCACTAAAAAATCATTCAAGCTGACCTGTTTTTTCTCTGTGCAGTCCAAGACCATTAACTTGTCTTTCTGCAAAACTGTTTATTGGTCCGATTTCAATGAACTTTGTTGTTTGATCAATTGGGAGGGCAATGTAAACTGAAAAGGTGTTTTCGTCTAGCTCGCCAATTTCACGGTCATCATGCGTCTTCTCGGGCAACAGCTTGTGCATTTGCAAGATTGCTTGCTGAACTGTCATATACGCGTTGTTGAACACCGCGTACAATCTCTCCGACGATTGTCGGACCTTGAAAAACCAAGGTTGAATACAACTGAACCAAAGTCGCACCTGCTACCATCTTTTCCCAAGCGTCATCAGCATTGCTGATTCCACCACAACCGATAATCGGTATCAAACCGTTTGTCGCTTCTGCAATTTTTCGTATCGTTTCGGTTGATAGCTTGTTCAAAGGCTTCCCGCTTAGGCCACCAGATTCCTTGTAGTGTGGTTCTCGTGATTGAGCAGGGCGGGTTACTGTAGAATTCGTGGCGATGATTGCGTCCACTTCATAGCGCAAGCAATTCGTGGCGATTGATTCCAACTGAGATTCTGACAAGTCGGGAGAGATTTTCAAAACGATCGGCATTTTCTTGCCACCAATGGATTTCGACAGTTGACTTCTCTTGTCCATGACGGCTCGTAGTAACTGACCCAGTTCAGATTCATTTTGCATGTCTCGCAATCCGGGAGTATTGGGTGAAGACACATTCAGAGCCACGTAGTCAGCAAACGAATACACTCCTTCTAGTCCTGCGAGATAGTCCTGGATGACATTGTTGGGCTTTGTAGCTGTGTTCCTTCCAATGTTGACCCCGAGTACTGCTTGCTTGTTCAAAGCTTTTTTATTTTGCATGAGTTGACAGAGTTTCTTCAATCCGGCATTGTTGAACCCCAGACGATTGACAATGGCTTCATCGGAATCAATTCTAAAGATGCGCTTTCCCTGGTTTCCCGGTTGAGGCAGCGGCGTTACAGTGCCAATTTCAATAAATCCAAATCCCATCGCTTCAATGGCCGGAACAGCAATACCATTCTTGTCGAAGCCGGCAGCGAGTCCAACCGGGTTCTTGAATTTTTTTCCAAAAACCTCAATCGGCAACGACGGGACTTTCTTGCCCCACATTGCGTTTTGAATCCGTAGAATCGCAGAAGACGAGCTACTCACACGCAATGCGCGCAAGGCAAGATTATGTCCTTGATCTGCATCTTGATGCAGAAGCAGGGAATGGAAGTTGCCGATTTTCGGCATTTTAAAAAATTTCGTTTTTTGCCAGAAATCGCCACCGGCCGAGTGGAAGACTACCGAGACGTACACCACCGATTCGCACGCGTTTCAGTGCCAAAACCTTTAATCCCGCCAGTTCGCACATTCGTCGTATTTGTCGTTTTCTACCTTCGAGCAACACCATGCGAAAATAGCGATCGTCCAGCTGATTGACTTCAGCCTGCTTCAATCGTTTGCTGTCCAGCGACATTCCAAAGCGTAGCTGTTCAATTTGCTTCTCCTGAATATCCTGATCTACCCGAATGAGATATTCCTTTTCGATGTTCGAGTCCGGCGCAATGAGTTTCTTTGATATTCTGCCATCTTGCGTCAGTACAAGCAAGCCGGTCGAGTCAATATCCAGCCGCCCTGCAGTCGAAAGCCCTCGAATTGGCCATCTGACATTTTTTTCAGACCCTTTGCCCATTCGAAAATACTGTCTGTTCTTCGTAATCAGGGTTGTGGCACTTGGGTAATTCTTTTCGGGTTGAGTTGAAACATAACCAATGGGCTTGTGTAGCAACACAGTGACGAGCTGATTTTGAAAATCCAAAGCTTGTTGACTCAGCTCAACCGAACAGTGTTCAGGTACTTTGAATCCTTGCTGTTGAATCACCACGCCGTCAACTTTGAGCCAACCCCGATCAATAAACATTTCGGCTTCCCGGCGCGAACAAATGTTTTGTTCGGAGAGGTATTTGGATAGCCGCATCATGTCAATACGAAAGCAAAGCTAATCTATTGAGTATTCTTTTCCACTCACCGCGTCTACAGCATTTCCAATATAAGTATGCGGTGTAAGCTGGAGCAGTCGTTGCTTCTCGGCTTCTGGCAGTTCAAGACTTCTGATAAATTCGGCCAATTCTTCGCGCGTAACAGCTTTTCCTCGGGTCAAAGCCTTCAGTTGCTCATAAGGCATTTCCAGACTGTATTTGCGCATCACAGTTTGAATGGGTTCGGCAAGAACCTCCCAAGCACTGTCCAGGTCGGATGAAATTCTTCCAGTATCCACTTCAACCTTGTTCAACCCCTTGGCAATCGCGGCATAGCCAAGTACGCAATGCCCGATTGCACTCCCCAGGTTTCTGCGTACTGTCGAGTCGCTCAGATCTCTTTGCCAGCGACTGATTGGCAACTTTGCTGCCAAGTGATCAAGAAGAGCGTTGGCTACACCCAGGTTTCCCTCGGCATTTTCAAAGTCAATCGGATTGATTTTGTGTGGCATTGTCGAGGAACCAACCTCGTTCTCTACCAATTTCTGCTGAAAGTATCCAAGGGAAATGTATCCCCACATGTCGCGCGCCAAGTCAATCAGAATTGAATTGATGCGTTGCAAGCAATGACAGTACTCTGCAATGTCGTCATGCGGGTCGGATTGTGCCGTCATTGGATGGTAGGTCAGTCCAAGGGATTCGACAAAATTCTTCGCCAAGGATGGCCAATCCAAATCCGGATAGGCGACGTAGTGTGCATTGAAATTGCCTACGGGGCCGCTAAATTTTCCTTTTACCTCAATCAACCCAAACTTCATTCCTTGGTCATTCAACCGATATCGAAAGTTTGCAAATTCTTTTCCTACGGTTGTCGGAGATGCGACTTGCCCATGTGTGCGGGACAGCATTGCGACACTTGCATATCGCGTTGCCATTGCTTTCAGTTGCCGTTCCATTTCAACCAGTCGCTCCATTACAACAAATTGAGCTTCATTGAGCATGAGCGCGTAACTCAGATTGGTGATGTCTTCAGAAGTGCAACCGAAATGAATAAATTCAAGAGATGTATTTGAAATCAGAATATCTTTCAGATTTTTCTTCAGGTAATACTCTACGGCCTTTACATCGTGGTTCGTTGTTGTTTCAATCTTCTTGACTTCCACGGCCTGGCTTGGTTCAAAATTGTTTGCCAGTGCGCGAAGGTTCAATATTTCTGTTTCAGTCAGCGGCTTGAGTTCCTTGATTTCAGAATTTTCTGAAAGTGCAATCAACCATTCGATCTCGACACGAATTCGTTTGCGGATGAGTCCGTATTCACTGAGTATGCTGCGCAATGAATCCACTTTGCCGGCTTCGCGTCCGTCCACGACCGACAATGCTGTAATTCGGGATAGTCTCAGAGAGTCCTGCACACGAAATGGTTGTATTCGATTGAAGGTTAGAACAGCAAGCTGTTCAAATAGTGGTCAGTGAGCATGACAGCAAACAGGCATGCCAGATACTGAATCGAGAAGCGAAACATCTTGCGGGACAGGGTATCGCTGTAATTTTTGAATAGTCGAACTGCGTATCCTATGAACATCGCATTCAGTACAACCGCGACAACCAGATAGATGGGGCCAAACATCCCGGTTGCGTACGGCATCAATGCAACTGCCCCCAGAAGTATGGTGTA
The DNA here is from genome assembly GCA_965200765.1 of Arenicellales bacterium. Lineage (GTDB taxonomy): Bacteria > Pseudomonadota > Gammaproteobacteria > Arenicellales > JAJDZL01. The sequence continues at coordinate 2,014,445 of OZ241380.1, read as the reverse complement.
CAGCAGGATCTGCAAGCGAGTGAATTTTTGACCATGAGTTACCGGCAACATTGGAATACCCGCTTTGGAATAGTCCAGTTCTCTGTACAGCGACAAAGCCCAGAAATGCGGCGGTGTCCAACAAAATATAATCAGAAACAACAGGAATGCATCCGTGTTCAATTCGCCGGTGATCGCCGTCCAGCCGAGCATCGGTGGCATTGCACCGGCGGCACCGCCGATTACAATGTTCTGCGGTGTTGCATGCTTCAGGAAAACTGTGTAGATGACCGCATATCCGATCAACGAAGCAAATGTCAGTACGGCGGTGAGAACATTTGAGCCGATTACAAGGATCAGCATGGATGCAGTCGCCAACAGTCCGGCAAATATCAAAGCCGGCACTGTTTGCACTGACCCGGTCGGCAACGGGCGATTCATGGTGCGTTTCATTATTGCGTCTGCATCTCTGTCCAGTACATGATTGACAGTGGCACCAGCCGCTGCTGAGAGACCGATTCCAATGGTGGCAATCAAGATTGCCGAAAGTTCAGGAATATGTGGTACGGACAAAAACATCCCGGCAATCGCGGTAAACATGATCAGCCCCACGACCCGCGGCTTTGTCAGCAGGAAGTACTGTTTGGCGATGGTCGAGAATGTAGCTGATGTACGCTGGACAGAAGCTTCAGATGTCATTTGAATCCTGTGGATGAATAATTGGACTGCCGATTGTATGCTGAAAGTGAAGTGCATTATATACAATCCTGCCGAATTCACGATTTCACTTTTGATTTGAGTGCTTCTCGTGGAATGATTGGCACTCTCACAATTCTATGCAGGAAAGTGCCAATCAACTGTGGCGGGGGACATTCGGTGCCCGTTGGCACTCGCAAGATTGAGCGAGTTTCAGTTTCGCTTGACTGCTTCGTTGGTCAACAAGACACCCGAGAAAGGACAGTAGAAAGAACTGGTGCAACTGCCGCAGAGAAGACCAGTTCGATTTTTTGCTACAATCAGTTGCGTAGCAAAGTTTGAAAATTTTCATGGTTATTGCTTCGATGATCAATATTGATTTCGAATATCGATAGCTTCTTCCACAATTTGAGCCAGATTCTCAGCAATACATTTGTAGCAATCTGTACTGGTAACCCCTGATGGATCATAACATTTTACTATCGATTTCAAATTTGGAACATCATTTTCACAATTCAAAGAAGTAAATGGATTCGCTCCCCATGAAGATGATTTTTTATCAGGACCCAACAATCTGTGAATACGTATTCCAACAACTCCCATACCTTTTCTCCATGATTCGCATATCTCGTACTTCACCCATTTTCTATTTGCAGTTTCGGCACCAACAAGAACAATAGTACAGGTTCGTCCTTGCAACTGCTCAGATATCCATTTTTTTATGGCGGAATCACCGCCGCCCTTTACTTCCTCCCATTTGTTATTAAGGACAGGTACATTTCCTTCAACGATACCAATATTTCTGACTTGATTAGTTCGCCAATAGTCTTTTTCATAGTGAAAACTGTAGAACACTTTTCGCGTCATTTCGTTACTCCTTTAACCTGAGTTAATAGTATAAAAATTTCAAAATATTATCATAAACAGAATAACCAATAGTATCAGTAAAATTCCATAAAATATAGACACCGACCAAGACATGGCAACTGCAAACACAGTGTCAACTTCTTGAATGTATGGGCGATAATTTAAATCTCCAGCCAAAACTTGCTTCCCGTTTACGACTGCATTATGAAGCCTCACATAACATCTTTCAAGCTGAAGGTATTTGGCATCCGCGTACCAGAATGCAAAAATTGGGATGCAGCCGCCAACAGCAATCAGCCAATGAGGGTCATCAGACAAACCGGAAAATATGTAAACTGCCGTGACTATAGATACAGTCCATGTTTTCACATGAACGCTATTGCGAGCCATACGGGAAACAACACCTTGAATGAGTTCAAGATGCTTATATTTCAATGAATCACTTGACTGACCAATCTCGCTGTTCATACAGAGTATATTAACACATAAACTGACGAACCAATCAAAAGATTTCTTTCAAGACTCTGAAATTTTGCGTAAGACGCATAAGTGGGAAGTCGCGCCAGCAGTGTTTTAGCATTGTGTGAATAGTCTCACAGTCTGCATTCAGGAAGCTCTTGACACGGCTTGAGTACTTTCCGTTGGAAATTAATTGACGGCAAAATTGTTGATTTGCCGGGATTGACTACAATGGAGCAATTGGACAACTTTTTGACATAACTACTCCTGAGGCATCATGCACCAGATCTTCAGGATGTCGGTGATTAGTAACTGAAGCCTAGGGTCGAAAATTGATAGTAACGGGTTAAACAGGTGTTTCAAGCCTCGAAAACACAGAATTTTTGGGTAGAAGAAATTTCAGAAGATCCAAACCGCTTGAAAAATCAACAGCTTGGCAACTACGAAACGAACTCCAATCACTATTGAAGTTGGTATATCATTTCCCTCACTTTCATTTTTGAACCCGGGACCCATGTTGCAACCGACTAAACCTGATTTTTCCACCAATTCGACAGGACATGATGAATTTCGTTGACTCCAAGGTTGAAGCCTACGCACAGAATCATTCGACAGAACCTTCGACGGTTGTCAATCATATTTTTGACTGGACTGTCAATAATTCAGAGAGTCCGCAAATGCTCACTGGCGCACTGCAGGGGGCCGTGCTACGCATGCTTGTCCAGCTCGTCGGTGCCAGACGTGTTCTGGAAATAGGGATGTTCACCGGATATTCAGCATTGACAATGGCCGAGGTGCTTCCTGATGACGGACAATTGATTACACTGGAAATTGACCCTGAACGGGCCAAGGTCGCCCGCGCATTTTTCAACCAAAGTCCGCACGGAAAGAAAATCAAAATTCGCCTTGGCTCAGCTTTGGAGTCCATTCCGAACTTGGAGGGACCATTCGATTTTGTCTTCGTTGATGCAGACAAGGAAAATTATCTGAACTACTATGCGTCGGTGTTGCCGTTGGTGTCCAAAGGCGGTATCATCGCTGCCGATAATGTGTTGTGGAGCAGTTCAGTTCTGGACCCGAAGACAGAAAGTGCCAGGAGTCTGGATGAATTCAACAAGACCGTGCAAAACGACGCGCGCGTCTCGAATGTATTGCTGACCGTCAGAGACGGTCTAATGGTGGTTCGAAAGAACTAGCCTGTTCTTCACAGGGCTTTTTCCAAGCGATGCTTTCGACTGACCTTGAGTGTCGACCGCACGGCGTCGTCCGAAATTGAAGTTTCAATTTCATCGTATGCGGATTTTGCCCATTCAATGTCGCGAAAGTGGGTGAGAATGCCTTCTACCCAGTGCAACAGGTCAATCTCTCTTTGCATGGCTTGTCGACTGCGCTGGTAAATTTCTTTCTGGATTGACAGATCCACTCCGCCTGATTGCATTCGTCGAATCATCTGCGCGCATTCATTTGGGGTAGTGCATTTTACCGCGGCGTTTTCAAACCACTTGATGGCCAGAGAGTCGTCCCCGACTTGTGCGGACAGTACACCAAGTTCGATCGCTTGCAGACGGGTGCAATTCGACGAGTTGAAACTGGAAAGGATTTTCTGGACCCAGGATTTGTCTCCAAGTGCATGGTGGACAGCATTTGCAAATTTGATTTTGTCGGGCGTACTGTCCAGACGGGATTCCCACTGTTGCAGTATCTTCGTTGCAAGTTTATTGCCAGTCTTGTTTTCAGGCAGTCCGGAAACAGACAGGGCCAATTGATAGGCACCCGAGAAGTGTTCGCATTTGGACAAAGCCGATGAAACCAAAGTTTCTGTCAATTCAGGGTCTTTCAGGTTGTTCGCGGCAATCTCAATCAGTGTCAGCCATTGCGAGGTGTCAAACACTTCTTGAACCAGATGTTCGGCGCTTTTGTCAATCAACTTGCGCGCATACTGCAAGTCTTCCACTACAAAGGCGATTTCTTTTGCAAGGCGCATAAATTCGAGAGGTGTTGAGGCTTGTGACTCCTTTTGCTGCAGAATTGCGTATTTGCTTTCATTGGCCTTGCGGCGCTGAATTTTGTCGCGCAGATTTTCGATTCGTGCAAAATTTTCCGGATCAAGTTCTGCAACCAACTTTTCCACTGACTCGAGTTCGCTGGTACTGGTCGCTTGGTCTTCCGCGGCTTTCAGTGCGGATTGCGTGAATTGCTTAAGTCCTTCTTCAAGTCTGGCATGGTTGCACAGCGACAGCAACTCAGAAGTGTTTGCCGAAAGCTCCAGCATTTTGTCCAAAATTTCGTGCGTGAAGGTTTGGTTGTTCAAGGTATTTTTCTGACTGTTCAAAATGCGTTCCAGCATTTGAAAACTGTCGGTCAGGTCCACTGCTTTGCGATAGATCGATTCTGTAGCGGATGAAGTGTCCAGTATCTTGGCAACGGTTTCTGCGAGATTAACAAGTTCCGAGGCATTCGACATTTTTTGCTCGGCGGCAGAAAAGATTTCCACCGCGTAAACGAAATCTTCAAGTACTTCCGTAACAGTGACTGCCAATTTTGCCAGGTCACCGGCACTGGTTGCCTTGTTCTGAACAGCTTGAAAATAATCTTTGGCCAACTCGCGATTGTTCAATTGCGTTGCCAATAGCGAAGCAGCTTCCAGCAGTATTTCCCGGTCAGTGATTTCCTGCAGTGCCTGTTGGTAGTGGTGACTTGCTGTTTCCCGGTCCTGTTTCAGTTCCCAGAAACCGCGCGCGACTTCAAGATGTTCACTGCCTTCCATCACGATATCGGCAGCTTCGGCCAGCAACTCGTCAATCCGGTCTTCTGCATTCAGAATTTGTTTGAACCCGCGTGCCAGTTCGATGTAGTCGCCGGGAAACTGGCAATCCATTTCAGCGTTGTCTAGAATACTGGTTGCTTCAGCTTCGTCGTTGAGTAATTCCTTGAATACAGACGAGTATTCGACGATCTCTGCAATTGAATTCAAATGCCTTTCCGCCTGTTTCAGCGCGACTTTGGCTTCGTCGGGGTCACCTGCCTGATGCAATTTTTCAGCCAGTTCCCGAAACTGATGCAATTCGGTGAAGTCTTGTGCGGCTTCAGCAGTGAGTTCGACTTTCTGTTCTGAGTGCGGCTCTTCAGAACCCAGAGCAGTGATCTGTTCCTCTTCTTCGTCGGAAGAGGCTTCCTCCATGGCTTGTTGAATCAATGCCGCTGATTTTTCCAAATCATTGAGAACATGGGAATACCCATGGCCGACCTGTGCATATTCCAATGCTTCGAAGCATGCATCTTCGGCCTGCTCCAGAAGATCAGTTGCAGTGTCCAGCTCATTCAACTGCTTGGCATAGAATGATGCAAGTTGAACGTATTCCTGCGGGTCCTGGCATTGCAACTCGGCCTTGTCCAGCAACTCGCGTGTGTAGTCCTCATTGGCAGGGTCTGCATGAGCCAGCGTAGCCAATTCCAGAAAATCTCCACAGGAACTGCAATTGCTTTCCTGGTCGGTCAAATCAGTTCTTTGTGCCATGAAAAATCCGAATCAAGTGGAGGTGTTCAGTCCAATTCGTAGCAGTCCATTATAAAATCAATGCAATGAATTGTGGGTTAATGTGTGTGTTGAGTTGAATGGGTGTCGAATGATTGTTGATTCGTCTTCCGGCAGATCGAATTCGCTCGGACAAATTCCAAAAAAGTACTTGCAATTTGAACAAATCTGAATATTATCTGTATATTGTATACAATATACCGAACCAGCGATGCATCCGGATGGATATGTTGCTGACAGAATAGTACCGATGATGTGCGGGTTATGTACTTGGCATGTCATTTGGGCGTTTGCATGAAATTTTTTTATTCAATGCGTACGGAATCAGACTATGAGTAAAGCATTAACAGGTGTACGAGTTCTGGACATGACGCATGTCCAGTCCGGTCCAACTGGCACGCAGTTGCTGGCGTGGTTTGGCGCGGATGTCATCAAGGTGGAGCGTCCCGGCACCGGGGACATTACACGCGGTCAACTTCGGGATATTCCTGATGTTGACAGCCTGTACTTCACAATGCTCAACCACAACAAACGTTCGATCACCCTGAACACCAAGACGGAGCAGGGAGAGACAATTTTGGAGCAGCTTATTCAATCGTGTGACGTGTTGGCCGAGAATTTTGCCCCTGGTGCCATGGATCGCATGGGATTTACCTGGGAGCGAATTCAGGAACTGAATCCGCGCATAATTTATGCGTCGGTGAAAGGATTTGGTCCTGGTCCATTTGAAAATTGCAAAGTCTATGAAAACATCGCGCAGTGCACGGGCGGTGCGGCGAGTACCACCGGTTTTGATACCGGACCGCCGACAGTTACTGGCGCTCAAATCGGTGATTCAGGAACTGGACTCATCATGGCGATCGGGATCATGGCGGCCCTGCTTCAGCGTGAGACGACCGGTCGCGGGCAACGAGTGGTTTGCGCCATGCAGGACGGGGTGCTGAATCTGTGTCGTGTGAAGATGCGCGATCAGCAACGTTTGACGCACGGTCCTCTGAAAGAATATCCGCAGTATCCCAACGGCACCTTCACTTCGGCAGTGCCGCGCTCTGGAAATGCATCGGGTGGTGGACAACCGGGATGGGCAGTCCGTACAGCACCTGGTGGTCCGAACGACTTCATCTATATCATTATTCAGCCACCCGGGTGGGCGCATCTGATGAGAACAATTGGTCGACCGGAGTTGATTGATGACCCGGAATGGGCGACTCCGGAAGTTCGATTGCCCAAGCTGGATCAGTGTTTTGCCATGATTGAGGAGTGGACCATGACCAAAACAAAGATGGAGGTCATGAACACACTGAATAAACTGGATATTCCTTGCGGCCCCATACTTTCCATGGAAGAACTGTTGAATGAAGATTCATTGTTGTCAACAGGAACAGTTGTTGAAGTGGATCATCCAACTCGCGGGAAGTACCGGTCAGTTGGCAATCCGATCAAATTGTCGGATTGTCCTACAGAGGTGAAGCGTTCTCCCTTGCTTGGCGAGCATACGGAGGAGATTTTGACGGGAGTGCTCGGTTACAGTGCGGAAGATATAGCGAAGTTTCGCGAGCAAGGTACGGTTTGATAGACGGTTGTCAATGCTCAACAAAAGAGCATTTTCAGTTGGAAAATTGGTTTGTCAGGGTTGAACGTGTTGCCGAGCAAATGCAACAGCAATGCCGAATGCGCCAACTTGAACACGCACAACGAGTCTTGTTACTTCTACCAAAGAGAACTCAACGCATCAATCGTTCCACAACATGATGCACGCGACTGAATCTTGTGTCAACAATGGTTGCTTAAAGTCTGAACCAGCACAAAAACATTTGAATAATCCTTACGGTTAGTGGTAGACTATGTGATACTCATCTGCCATGTGTAGAAGGAGAATTCGAAGCCGTCCAAGCTAGCGTAGCGTGGGCGGCTTCAGTTACTTGGAACCATCGATGCTTTTTGTTTTCAAGAAAAGATCTAGCTCAATTCGGAGTTTGTATATCCTTCTCTGATTTTCAGTGCAATATGCTGTTTTCAATAGCCAGTAACCTGATCGTTTCCCCAAAACTACCAAGTACTCTTCAACATACCACAGTAATGTATTGATCTGTTGACGGCGAATATTTTGCTGAACATCAATATTCGAATGATCAATTGCATATTCTATAACCCAAGGAATCAAGCGAAGTTGCTCAGATCTCTTTAGGTCGAGGATCGAACACAAGTAGATTATGTGGTTTTTTCATTTGTATCAGCATGGCGTAACACTAGCAAGTTAAACTTGGTCGCCGAATCAATCGAGGTGTTGGTCAGTATACCACTTCCCAAATTCATCCGCAATAGCCGCACAATTTTCACTTTCGCTGAACTTGAAACAAGGTTTCTATTGGCATAAGTCAGGGCACCGAGAAGAAGATCTGCAATTTGCAACAACTCACTTTCTTGAGATTGAATCATTTGCACTCGATTTACACAATTATGTTGCAAATCATTCACACCGGTAGCTAATACGTTGTGTATTTTTTTGATTCTTCGGCCTTCATGCCTATTTTTCCTGTCCATGTATATGCAATATTGATTCTGTGGATTAAAAATAAATTGTAGCAATGAATCGTATAGTTTGAAATACCAATCACCATTTGATTGAATATGGTCACTGCGATGAAATTTTGATTTGTCTTGTACCAGTAGTCCACGAAATCGCAAGTCATCTTCATTGAAGTAGTATTTTATCAAATCAAGATAGAACTCCAACTTTGCGGGGGAAACTTTGTTCCATTTGATTTCAAAGTCTGGCGATAATCCATGCTTGATTTTCAACAGGCGAATATTATCAACCAAATGTCGGGTTCTTTTCGTCAAGCAGTATGTTGCTCCCCATGCCATGACAGGAATGCCATTTTTTTCCAAGTGGCAACTCTTGTCGCAATAGACATTGTATTGTTGTGTTGCAAGTCTTGACAAACGAATAGTTGTGTCCATAGTAAAATATTGATCCATTATTTTGATGAAAATAACTCATTAAACACACTCAGGTATTCAATCGCACAATCGGAAACTCTGCAATAGTCCATAGCGTGCAGTAAAAAAAGCGTGGTATTGTTACTCCACTCTCACACTTACCGTGTAAGACAAATACACACTTGAGAAGAAATAGACGATCATCTTGTTCACTCCCCAACAACCACTCTAGCAGCTTCCGTGATTAAACACGGGGAAGGGGAATCCGTTTCTTTACTTTGACTGTCACTGTCATGGCGCGACAATGAAGTATCAGGCACTTGAAGAGAGGTTGTTTCGGTGTACAGATTGATATCTGCTTTAGGATATTTTTCAACCCAAACTTTCTGTTTGTGTGTTGCCCAGTCAATTGCATTATTCCAGCGTAGCTTTGATGTCCAATATATCTTTTCGTGATTGGAATCAGACAAGGCCGGTATTGGAGAATCCGTCACAATCTTGCTCAAACCAGACTCGCTCAGATACAATGAAAGTTCGCCCCAATTTGTATTATCCTGAGAAGGTGGTTTCCCAATGACTAACTGCCTGTCATTTTCTATTTTTCCAATCAACCAATTTTCAATATTTCTTTTATCCGATTCTTCTACCGCATCCATTGGATACAAATAAATTATTTCTATATTTTCCAAGCTCTTCGGGGCGAATAAAACCGCACCTGTCCATAATGATACATAAAACGGCGAAACTTGATTCACAGACAACAGGCAAGTTTCATAAGCACTTGCTTGGGACTGGGCGAAAGCTGATGGAATGCAAGTTCCGATTGAAATCAAGTACAGGCTAACTGTACAAAATTTCAGTGGCCATTTGGCACAAGTCAACTTGAATGTCATAATTGCGCTGGTATTAATGTGAACACTATACGGTGAGCCAGGTTCAACATCTTATGCAACCCAAATTTGTCGAATTTCTCAATCACTGTGTTCAGATTTTCGTGTAATTCACCAATTGCTTAAGGTTCGCACTGTGATTGAACAAAAAATCCAATACTCACGTAGCCTTTGGTGACATTATAAGGCATTCGTCGGGTGTATTGTATTCAAAGGACTTGTACTCCTTCAAGGCTTGTTTGATTGAATGGACGATGAGAGCTTCGCCGCAGAAAATTCAAAAATACAATGATTTTTGCTTTTCTACTGCGTATGAGCTTGCTTTGATACTTCTGTGGACTTGCGCCGAGTTTTACCCCACATGGCCTCAGCAATTTTTTTGGCATCATCAGGCACGAGGTATATGCCGGCATCAATTTTCCAGTGATTGGTCAGGTAGAGGTCCACGGCTCGTGTAAGCCACTCGGATAGTGTTACACCTTCAATATCAGCGCGTTCCTTGGCCGCCTGAAGCAACTTGTCGTCAATGTTCAGGGTAGTTCTAGCTTGTTCATTTTTCCATGAAATTTCTGTATGGCAGGATGTTCCTGGCACTAGCCATTTCCACTAGTACTTGCAGATTACTGGAATTACGACTGTGAATTGAACAGGGTTGGTAGCAACACAAAGAAACTCGGACACACAAGCTTGCGAGAAACCCAATTTGACGGACCTCATTCAAGTATTTCAAGCTATGCCAATATAGCCGGGTGACTCGGCGAAGTTGATTGGAGTGCATATACGAGAATGTTCGTATCCACTGCAATCATGATGTCTCCTCCTCATCGTTTAGCGGTAAAAACCTTGCTACTTGCATATCGCCGCGGTTCAATAGGCACGGCTCCAGATTCTGCTCGTTTTCTTCCACATTGAAGCGAGATCTAAATTCCCATCTTTTCAATTTTTCCGGTGCGATGTGATCTAGACATCGTGCAACCGATACAGAATCGCGATCTCTACTAGCCGAGTCAGACTAATTTCATCATCAATTGCGAGCAATGTTACGGATACATTGTTGCGCGACGAATTGTGGTGAAGATTTGAACCAGTCTTCACAAGTCTACAAGTGCAGAATTTGCCAGAACCGGCGTGGTGCTTTTTTGCACCATCAGTTGTTCGTAGTCGACTGCGGGGAAGAACGGTTGGCTATTTTCATTTGGTGGTGGTAGCGACAACACTGTGATTGGTACGTTTCGCACCTGTATGGTGATTAAACCGGGTTACTTTCAATGTCGATCAGTTGCGGACCGACATTGGCAACGCTTGGTCAGATAACCAGTTTCAGAGGATTCTTATAGTGAACAGGCCAAAACCATGGGAATTAGCCGCACAAATTCCTGAAGCTCCATTTTTTGTAACAAGAAACCCCGCCAAGCTGGAATGCTTGGCGGGGTAAAAATCATTGGAACCGAATAGACAAGTCTGTCGAAACCGGTTCAAATCAAAGACTAGAATTGGTTTTGATACTTCAGCAATGCACCGTGCTGAACATCTCCGTCCATTTCCATGCCGACATAGTCGAGTCGAAGCTGGCTACCACGCGAGAATTCTATTGTGCCACCGGCTCGTAGCGCAACAATTCGGTTTGGCAAGCCACCCAATGACATGCGATCCGACAGGTTCAACGCACCGGTACGGTCCGTCTGGCTTAGCGTCAGCGACCGCGGTCCGTTGGTTGCAGTGCGATACATGTCAACACTGACTCCCGGATGCCACTTCAATCCGTTTGCACTTGACATCCGCTCTGTCGACTCGGCACGCAGCCCAAGCTTCCAGCCGCTATAGCTCTGACGATAGCCAGGCACTTTCGCAAGTAGCACTGCGTTGCTTGCAGAATAGCTATCTTGATCGACCCGGCCGCCGTACAGTCCAAGCGTTGGTGTCCACGACACGCCGCCGGCATCCAGCTTTTTACCTGCCGTCAACTGAAGATGACTTTGTCTCATCTTGAATTCACCACCCAGCATTCCGCCGCCGGAGACTATATTCTCAAATCGGGTCCCCGCGGTCAGGTTCGCATGGGTCAGCGCAACGCTCGCATAGCCAGTGTCGCGACCCCATTCGCCTTGCAACGAATACAAACCGCCAGAAATACTTGATGAATGGTTCAAGGATCCACTAAACGAAACCGTAGTTCCGGAAGCATTCGGCATCGCACTGAATCCAATCCTACCATTCTCACCGACACGGGCATTTGTTCCAAACGCCAAGCCTTGCACCGGATTCATTCCCTTGTCCGATTGCAAGCTGGCCCAAGAATTCGTCCCGGTGTTGGTGTATTGCACCGCGCCGGTGGAATTCCATTGCGAATTGCCGAAACAAGAATTGCCGCCATCGTCTGCCATTGAACCGATCGCTCCAGTCTCACACATCAGCCACCAGATTACAGCTATTGCACCGGCCGCATACAACGCGGTATTGTCGTCGTCATCTGCTGCCGCAGCAGGCGGATCGGTCGGCTCGGGTGGGTCAGTCGGCTCAGTCGGATCGGTCGGATCTGTTGGATCGGTCGGCTCAGTCGGATCTGTTGGGTCTGTCGGATCTGTTGGATCCGTTGGTTCCGGTGGTTGAGCTGGTTGAGGTGGTGCTGTCGAACACTGTCCTCCTAAAGTGCCGACCGAATTACGGCTAATTGAATGCCTGACTCGAACTGTAAGGCAATGGGCGGTGCCCGAAGCATCCAGATACACCAAATTTGTGCCTGTAGTGACCACTCGGTTCAGTGCTTCCACTGCGTCCGCATGCTCTGCGTCATTCTCGCCATCCGCATCCAACGTTCTCACATTCGGGCCGGCGGACCGAAAGTTTATCGAAAATGCTGTAATTCGACCGTTCGTCAATGCATCATCCGACTCCCGGTCAACCAGAAAAGTTAAAACAGAATCCGCCGCAATTGTCACCGTGCCAGTTCGACCCAAGTTCAAATGTCCGGAAACCCTTAACTCGCCTTCTGATATCATCAGACTGCTTCCATCGAATGCGACGTCACCAACGGTGGCTACACCGGTTGTAGTTTTAGTCATCGTTTCCAGATTGGTAACGGACCCGGCAACGGTTCCGCTCTGCAACTCCAGCGTATCCATACCTGCTCCGAAGTTTACTGCTCCGTTGACTGTCCCGCCACGCATCACTAATGTGTCAGCACCAGGACTAAGAACCATACCACCGGTAATCGTAGCACCGCTACGTACTGTTATTGAGTTCGATATGCCACTGTGGCCACCAATCCAGATGGCACTTGACCCGGTTCCGGTAGCCGATATGTTTGCACTCACATCAATGTCAAAATCAAGACGGCCCCGCAGAATATTGAGAAAGTTGTTGACGCGTATACCGTGACTGTTTGCTCCGGTTGTTGTGATCGGCTTGTCGACAATAATTTTCGACTTGAACACGGTGATCGGGGCCATATCTCCGTCACCGTCGGGGTCGATCGTCACAGTATCGGCATCATCAGCGGTAATGTCAGTTCCGAACGCTTCGTCTCCGCCGTTGTCGATGCGAATTGCGGTTCGAATTTCCTTGGGGGAACTCGTAGAAACTACATCGGTATTCACAGCGGCAGCATAGTTCCCGTAAGTGGATATCGAGGCTTCATCGTCAATTTCATAAACAATTTCAGGGCCGTCGCCATTACCTGCATGCTTGATTACAAGGGCATCATTAGTGCCAAAGTTGCCACCTGCGGCGAGAAAGGCTGTTTTGGCGGTGTTGAACTGCTCCTCTGTAAGAGCCCGCAATGCTTTGATAATTTCATTGACCTGTGCATTGTGCGTCGGGGATGACGCTAATCTACTTCGCGCATCACTAGTTTCATCGAGGAATCTGGTCTGAATCTGTCTCAACGTAATATCCTGCACAAATGAACGACTTGTATCCCCGCCGCCTTGAGCAAAGAAGAAAACATTAGCCCAGGTAAATCCGCCGTAAGTGCTAGTGCTCGGAATCAGATAATCGTCTCGTAAAGACGGGGGCGCCCGCCGTATGTTGATGCCGTGACTTCTTGTTCCGTAAGTTTCTATTGCAAGAGGAGTATTGATTCGGATGCTTCCAAATCCTTGTGCATATCCAATATTAATTGCTGAACTTTGATCGCCGCGGGTCTTGATTTTCCCTGATTCAAGCCAGTCTTCAGGTTCATCTGTATGTCGCATGCGGATTTTTGCCTTGGCTCCGAGGCGAATCGTGATCGCTTTTTTATTCGTCTCTTTCTGTTCAATCCTGATCACACGCGGATGTAATCCGTCAGCACCGTGTGCCCAACTTTCAATAGTACCGTCTTGCACATCAACGGTTATGGTTCCCGGGGTGGCATAGGCATCACTCGCAGAAAAGATCGAGATGGCATTGTCGCCGTAGCGAGGGACTCTTTCATTTGATTCATCCCGTTTCTTTGCATTTTCAACCTCTACATCTCTTTTCCCTGCGGTCACGGTTGCGCCGTTGACAACTCTCAATGTGGTTTCCTGCACCCAGCTCCCCGGTTGCAATTGCACTACGGGTCCGATTTCATGCGTTGCTTGCAGGACACCCTCGGAATCCACTACTGGCGAAGTTTGTACAGTGATACCGTCAAGTATGAGCTCCACCTTGTCTACACCATTCCTGTTCCATATAAAAGTGCGTAGCGGGGTATCAGGTGTAGATGTATCTCCCAAAGGGCAGTTTGCGAGAATATATCCGCCATCCCTACGGGAGTCGCAAGTTTCGAACTTGTTGTACGCTCCTATGATGAGTTTGTTTTCATTGTTCGACACCAACCACTCGTTGTTGGTTTCGGTGAGTGCCACGGGTTCAAATGTTGAAATTGTGTTGTCACCAATTGCAATATTGTGTAGCCGCCAGTAGATTTCACTGCCTGCGGTTCTGCTGGCCAACATTTGTGCCGCGTTTGGCCGACCATCAAGTGCATAGTAGCACTTCTTGCCTGAATTGGCGGATTGCCGGCAATCCCGAACCATGTAGGCTTGCGGCCACCAATCAGTGCCGTCACCATGACTAGTGCGGGCACCATAAAATCCCCACCAAAAATTACCAATAGGTCCAGAGGAAAAATCGCCACAGGCATAATGCGTGCCACAACGGGCAGTTTCAGTGCCCGTTGCCGAGCGTCCGACTTCGGTGAGATTCCACCAAATTCGGCCGTCAGAATAAGCGTCTCCCGGGGGGTCATGGGGAAAGCCTGTTTCCGAATCGATGGTGTTCGAATAGGTTGTCGATGACGTGCTACTCACGCATCTGGCGGAGATTGTCTTGCTCGTAAACACATCTTGGCCAAGCCAATTTTGAATTTGATTATCGCCGCGGATACTTGGATTGTCGCCTACTGGCAAGCACTCCCACCTTTCTCCTCCCCGGTCGCTAATCGCAAGCGAATCTTCGCTGTAAAACAGTGTTAGCACCGCAAAAGTCATGGCCAACAAATTCAGTGCAACAATCGTTTTACTGAAGCTGTTCCGTATCAAAGCCTTACCGGTAGGCAAAGCATAGATAATTGATTGGATTGACATAATAATGTCCTCTTCTTAAAATATATTACAAATATGATAACACAGTAAGGTATTTTATATCAAAAATTGTAGCGATTCTCAATATGGTTCCCTTTCTCTGTTACGCGGTTTATTGGTTCAGTTCGTATCGCATTTGGCACACATTTGCAGATGAGGGGATTTCAACTTGAATGACTGGCTATGCTCGCCCTTCGGGCCACCAAATCCGTTCTTCCAGCGACACCGGATTCAATTCTTCCAGACAAGCTTTCCGAGCTGAGTACAGTTTTGAAACCATTCCAGAAATTTGAACGGGTTCTGTTGCATTCGATTCCCCATCTATAGCCTTTTGAAATCAATTCGTTATGCCGTACTGAGTATCATCGACAATCTGAATATTATGTCGCCGTGACATAACGAACCGTGGATGCTCAGGCTATATCCGTTTTTGTGCACCGTAATGTTACTTGGTCCTTTTACCGTAATGATTTGGATTTGTCAAGTATTTTTTACTTGACCGAGTGTTTTCTGCTGGAAAGAGTTTTGGAGGCGAAATTATTGATTTGCCGGGGTTGGCTACGGCATGAAAATGTCCTACTCGGCGAATCCTTAGCCTGATCAAAGGAGTTTTGTGTTGCGAAATGACGAAATTTCGACGAATTTCGAGTTTCGGAGGTGCAGGTGCTAGCTGCTTCTGGCAGAATGGTCAAGACCGGGATGACAAGCGTGTTTCAGGCGGCGAGTGGGGTCTCCAGGCTGCGCATCTTGTCGGACTTGTTCTTTTCCAAAGCAACCCAAGGCGGTCGTCAGCATGACGGCCAAGTTGCCGACGATGCGCAGATGTATGGAGGCCTTGCTACGGAGGGTAGTGGTTGTCGAGATCATCCGGCGGCATCTGGAAGGAGTGGAAAATGCGGCGGTTGTCGGGCACAACAATGCGAAAGCGGAGAGCATCAATGCGCACATCCAGCAACTCAAGCGGCGTGCGGCTATCGTAGAGTGGGACGCTTGCGAAGTGCGATCCTGTTTCATCTGGGCGGGCTGGATCTGTATCCCGAAAGCGTGCCATCATGGTAACGGGAAAGCCAGTTTCCGTTTGCGTTTTTTACAGTCTTGCAACCGATCTGAAGAATGGGTCCGCAAGCGACTCGGATGGCTATGAAATGTACAAAAAGCACGGAATTCGGGTTATCAGCGCTGGTCTGCTGATGACCGGCAACGCTTAGTCCGGGAAGCCGGTTTCACAATGATTCTTGTAATGAACATGCCAGAACCATGGGAATTAGCTCCTCGAAATCCTGAAGCTCCACTTTTTGAAAACAAGAAGTTGCAACAAATCCCGAAGATGCCGATGAGCAACCTGGTTGTTCAATTATTTGCCAGCTAGCCAAGTAGACGCTACAAATTCCCTCGTGGCGTTCATTCCCGGCAACACCCCGCCGGCCCATTACGTTCGGACTGTGAATTTCAATTGGATTGGATGCGTTCACTCATGTATGGCAGCGAATACAAATCAACCCCCCGTAAGAAACTTAACTAACTGGTACACACCATACGTTAGACCAGACAGTGATGCCCCAATTATCACAACTAAAAACGCTGTTTTATACAGATTCTTTTCAGACTGCTGTTCAATCGTGGATTCCAGACGTTTCGTACTTTCTTCATTTATTTTATCTTTGGCTGCGAAATGCTTGAACACTTCGCTCTTGAACTCGTTCAATTTCTCAATAATTCTTGCTTCACTGGCTTCGGTTCTCTTGACACTTCTTGCTTCACTGGCTTCGGTTCTCTTGACACTTCTTGCTTCATTCGCATCAATTTTTTGGGTCAAGTTGGTTTGACTGGCTTCGAATTGCCTGTTCATATCGCTCCTGAACTCGTCAGCTCTTGCTTCATTGGCATCAATTTTCTGGGTTAAGTTGGTTTCACTGGCATCAATTTTCTGGGTTAAGTTGGTTTCACTGGCATCAATTCTCTCGACACTCCTTGCTTCATTGGCATCAATTTTCTGAGTCAAGTTGGTTTCCATGGACCGCATTTGTTGCGAAAGCAGCTGAATTTCTTGTTCCGTTTTTACAACCAAGAATTTTTCCGAATGTTTCAATTCTTCCTTGGTTGCAAATTTTTCTTCAAGTTCGCGATTCGTCATGACAACGGTTTTCGCTTCAGTCTCGCGCGCACCTGCCGGTTGCGTCTCAGGTAACGCTGCCGAGTGTTTGCCTTGTTTACGTCGTCCGTTCGTCATAATTCCCCCCTTTGCAGGGTTGTTGAATTTGAAACAATCCAATCATTGCTGGCACATGGCCAAGCCATGTTGCCAGCAGGTGATTCATTGTATATCAGCAAGTGACAATTGTAACAGATTGCGAATCGCAGGTGCAATCAAAAATTATGAACCTGCACTGGAGTCTATTGTAGTCAACAATTCACTTGAATGTTCGTCGATATTTTTTCGAGTGGTCCTTGTGGAAAATTTTTTGAAGGCGAAATTGCTGGTTTGCCGGGGTTGGCTACGGCAAGAAAAATCATCTGTTCGGCGCATCCGGGGCTTGATCCGAGGTTTTTCGGTGAATTTCGAGATTCGGATGTGTCCTGCATCTGCCGCCTGTGGCGGCAAAGTCAAGTCAGGGGAGCGTGTTCCAGGTGGCGAGCGGTATCACCAAGCTACGCGTCTTGTCGGACTTGTTCTTTTCCAAGTAGCCCAAGGCTGTTGCGAGTATGGAGGCCTTGCTGCGGAGGTATTGGTCGTCGAGCGGAAAGTTGCAAACCCTCATCCGCATCGGATTGGGTGCCAGATTGCGCAGAGACACCACCGAGCGATACTGCGGACCTGGCCAGCATAGAAGTCATTGAGCATCGCCTCTATCGGCCAGTCCTTGCTACCGAATTTTCGGTAATTTTTCAAATTCTTCACCTGTTCATCGTCCTGCCTATGCTAAGTCACCACCCGCAGAACCTCAGCTGGGAGAATTCGTCAAAACTTCCCCGTCGAACAGGTTTCAATGGAACATGGATTTTGTTATCGCCATGGTTGCTTCTCCTAAGGCTTCCGGTGCTTCTTGGATGATTTTTCAACCAAGTTTCTTGTACCTATGGAAGGCTTTCATGGCAATACTTTATTTGATTGAAAACAAGAAGTTAAAACAGATCCCGAAGATGTCGATGAGCAATGCATGCAACGTGGGACAAAACATCGGCAAAAGCAGGCGGAGTCGGCGTTTCAAACTTGAAACGTGCAGATTCTTGGGGTGGAAAGAATTTCAGGTGGTCAAATTCGCGCGCAAAATCAACAGTTTGACAACTACGAAGCTAATGCAGAAATTTTTTTGGCAAGGCAGGGATCCAGGTGGAACCTTTTCTGCGGTGAAATAGACTCACAGATACCACAAAACTTGGTTGTTCTCGCGCACAACCATATGTTTTGCCAAGCCAAGTTTACGCTACAAGTTTCCGTGTGGCGTTCATTCCGTGCAACATCCCACTGGCCCGTTCGTTCGCATCATCGTGAATTTCAATTGGATTGGATGCGTTCACTCATGTATAGCAGCGAATACAAATCAACCCCCTCCCCCCATTAAAGTATTAACTAACAGGTACACACCATACAGTGATGTCCCAATTGCCACAACTATAAACGCTGTTTTATACATATTCTTTTCATACTGCTGTTTAATCGTGGATTCTAGTGATTTAGTCATGGTTTGGATCTGCTTGTCTCCTTCGCTCCTGAACTCGTCCATAAACTTGATAAATCTTGCATCACTGGCTTCGAATTGCTTGTCCATATCGCACCTGAAATTGACATTTCTTTCAATGGCTTCGATTTTCTGAGTCAAGTTGGATTCCACGGATCGCTGTTCTTGCGAATGAAGTTGCTTTTCATGGTCCATTCTTTCAATCAAGAATTTTACCGACTGCTTCAATTCTTCCTTGGTCGCAAATTTTTCTTCAAGTTCGCGATTCGTCATGATAACGGTTTTCGCTTCAGTCTTGCGAGCACCGGCCGGTTGCGTCTCAGGCAACGCTGCCGAGTGTTTGCCGTGTTTACGTCGTCCGTTTGTCATGATTTCCTCGTGTTTCAGGATTGTTAAGTTCCAAACAATCAAATCAATGCTGGCACATTGCCAAGCCATGTTGCCTGCAGGTGATTCATTGCATATCAGCAAGTGACAATTGTAACAGATTGCAAATCGCAGGTGCAATCAAAAATATTGAACCTGCACTGGAGTCTATTGTAGTCAACAATTCAATCGAATGTTCGTCAAAATTTTTTGGAGTGCTTCTTGTGGAAGTTTATTTGAAGGCAAAATTGCCGGTTTGCCGGAGTCGGTTGCGGCATGAAAATGTTCTGCTCGGCGAATCCGGGGCTTGGTCCGAGGTTTTTCGGTGATTTTCGAGATTCGGATGTGTTCTGCATCTGCCGCCTGTGGCGGCAAAGTCAAGTCAGGGGAGCGTGTTCCAGGTGGATAATAATGCTCAATTCTTGAAACTTCAGTGAATGTATCATGCATCCCTCATACAGGTTTCTTTCATTTGCCTGGGAGGCTCCGTTCATTCCCGTTGAATACTGAAAGCTCCTGAGTATAGTGGTATATTTTCAAAGCCTGAAACCGGAGACAGTGAATTTGGTTCTTCAAGGGAGGAGTTGGAGTATCTTGGGAGTGGTGATTGGAGATTCAGGAGGCAGGTTGAGGATGTCAGGCACAGGAAGGGACAAAATTCAACCATTGTGCAAGTTGTGCAGGTTTATCGGGGTGAGGGACGGCAGGAGCATGTCGGGGTTGTGTTGCGATTCGGGTGTGTGCGCCCATGCGATTTTCGATTTGGGGCGGTTCGATCTGAAAAAAAATTTGCAGAATTGCAAATTTCTGTTAAACTATAGTGAATTCCGTATTGGGTTGTCTGACGAAATTCTGATGTGCGGAATGCAGTTGAAGGACAGTGGAGGCGAAGTCGATGCAAGAGTTCAACGGGCATTTCATATCAGTCAGGGTGTCGAGGGCATGCAAAAAGATTTGACATGCTGGGCAATCGTGTGTATGGTTAAAGTTTTGAAATTTAAATTCCAGACATTTGAGGGAATAGCTCAATGATTAAATTTAATGGTTTGGTCCCTTGCAGAAGGGAGTGGTCGGTAGTTGCTGCGAGCAGTCTTTCCGGCTTGGCGCTTGCATTGACAGTCGGCTTCGTGTCGATGTCGGTGTTGTTGCAGAGCGATGATGCATTGGCAGTGGATGATTGCGGTAGTTTCGTAAGGGACATTGGTGGTACTGTAAGTCCAGGCAAAATGAGTGCTGATCAGCGTACAGGCAATATATGGATGAGTTCGGGTGGCGGTGTCTTAGGCAATAGGGGTTGTGGTTTCCCAACCGGTACTTTTTCAGACGCTTATACTTCCGGGAGTGAGCGCGACAGGGCAACCACCGGTCCCACTGATTACAATGGCTTTCCATTGACCGCGAAAGCGGACGGCACCGACCCAGATACACCTTCTAAGGGAAACATCGTATACAATCTTAGAGATTTCGTCGTGTTTCAAACGTATACGCCCCAAGGTGCTACTGCTGCTGTCCGACGTCCGTGGTGGCAGGCGGCTTGTGCAGCTGATAGCGGGCAGATGTGCTGGACCACGATAGCTGGGACCGTGACGGCTCCGCCGTCAGGTGCGACGCTCTATTATCGAATGGTGGATGCAGACAGCAGCATTGACTACACAGGTGATTATAGTGAAGGTCCGCCTGTTTCTCGTGATGATGTTAATACTTTGATTGTTAGGCCCAGTGCACCAACGGATCAAATAGCCGTAAAAGTGCAAAATTCTGCAGGCAATCTCGAGGATGCGACCCACACCAAAAATCTCTTCATCAAATCAAGTTGGGATGCAGAAGACTCGATAGAGTATAACGGTATAGTGACCCTAAATTTGGGCTGGCGAGACGGCATTGTTGTTCGCGGCATAAAGGAGAGAATTTATCGTCCTGGGGGAGGAGGGCTCGCCGAGCGTGTTCCCCGTTCTCGTGTAAACGGAGTAGATGAAGACGGATTTGAAAGGTATGCGGTGACATTTGATACATCTACTGACATTGGCTTGCATGTAAAGCGTGTGCGCGTGATTTCTGAAGGCAATGCCAACAGACATTCAGTTTTTGAAGGTGGTGCGGACAAGGTATCGACAATTGAGAATGGGCAGATCAATACAGAAGGCGGTTCTAAGGATGGCGGCGGCATTGAATTCGGCGGCGGCCAGGCCAAAGAGATGTTTCTGAAAATAGGCGAGGTGAGATCTAATAGCCATACTACTATTGTTGATACTGTACGTGATACCATCATAGCCAGGTCGGCCGGGGAAGACAGCAATTTCCATGCGGTCCATTTCCATCATGATATGGAGGGGGAGCAAGGAGGAAAGGGCGAAATCTTAGTTGTTGATACAACCATTACCATGCTGAATGGTGGTTCATCGCCGGAAGAAGGTCGCGGAATGATTGTCACTACTGGCGCTGACAGTAGCGGCATAACGATCAGCGTTACCAATCCTTTGGGCACTGATACCACCGATGACGAGTTCAAAGGAATTGGAGTTCGAGTCGATACCCCGGTAACCGTCAAGACGAGTGGAGCACGCAGTCATGGAATTGTGCTGAACTTGGGATATGGAGAAGGACAGGAAGAAAATACTGCTCTCTACCAAAGAGCTGCAGTTCTGCTGGAAGCCAAGGACAGAAATACCCTTTTGCAGGTTGGTTTGACTGAAGGGACTGTGGAAAGAACATTGGCAGACGGTGGCCTAGCTTTTGCAAACGGCTATAGACCAAGTGTAAGAATTGCGACGAATGGGGCCAAGTCCGGCGGTATTGTCATCCGAAATGAAGGTGATGCTGGAGCAGGAGGTCAGGCTGTGAATCTGCTCGGGTTCACTCCAAGAAGATGGACAGGTCAATGGTCTGATTCCCAAAGTTACAGTAGCGACTTGGGAGACTTGGAAAATTATCACCTAATAGTCGACAAACCAATTGTGACAACCGGTGCCGGCAGTCACGGCGTGGTTGCCTCAATTGCTGAATCCGGCATTACGATGGTGGTCGATATCGAAGACCTTGACGATGGCGATGCTGACAATGGAGTCGAGCAGACCATCGATGCGGGCGGCACCGGTTCGATGGCGCTCTCGGGAGCAGGTTCCATGGGCAAATTCACCGTGAATGTGAAAGGGCATGTGACGGGCGGCATAGCGACCGGCAATGGTGCCGACACGATCAACGTAGGTGACAATCCGACAGGCACTGTCAATGACAAGAGTCCCACGATTACCGGCGGCATCGATGCTGGCGGTGGCGATGATACGGTAAATGTCGTGCTTGGTTCCGTAACGGGCACGATAAACTCCGGTAGCGGATGCGACACAGTGGAATTGTCAGCCGGCGTAAGCGTGGGCGGCGTGAGCCTGGGTCTGTGCGAAGGCGCGAACAAGAAGAATGTGCTCAATACAGCAGTTAACATTGCAGGCAATGTTGCGGCTGGCGGCACAACGGAACTCAATCTGGCAGAACGCACGGTTGGCAGCGTGACGCTGACCGGTTCGGGTACCACCACAGTGAACGGTGGCACCATTGACGGCAGCATTACATTCAGTGCAGCAGCAGGAACCGCTACCAAAGTAGTGGTTGGCACCAGTACCAACATGGTAACCCTGAATGGCAATATTGTCGGCGGCGCCGGAAACGATGAAGTTGAATTGTCGTCCGGAACGATGTTTGCCGTTGACGATTCAAGCACTACCGATGAGAACGAAGCGTCGATGATTACCCTTGGAGATGGTGCCGACACATTGACGTATACTGCAGTTCGTGGCGCTACAGCTACAGCGAATGCCCGACGCAATCTGCCAGCTGTGAATGCAGGTGCCGGATGCGATACGATCACACTGAATGCCAGTGGTTCGACAGGAACCGGGACGGATAGTATGGCCGGCGGCATAAACCTTGGTGCTTGTGAAGGCGATGGAATGGATCGTCTGACAAGCAATGTGGTTATAGCTGGTAACGTTGAAAGTAGCGGGAACTCGCAGATCAGGCTGAACGGCGGTTCAGTGAATGGAAACCTTATGCTGGGTGCCGGTAATGACGATGTGCAACTGGGCACCGGGGTTTCGGTCTCGGGTACAGTCAGTCTTGGCGATGGTGACAACAATTGGCGAGGCGGCGGTTCGATATCGGGTGCTTTGACCAGCGGTTCCGGGGACGACACAGTAGTCTTGAATAGCGGGTACATGGTGACGACAGTTGATTTGGGCGCAGGCACCAATAGACTGACGAGCAGTCAGACTACAGTGCTGACCAGTATTACCTCTGCTTCTGCCGGTGCTTCCGGCGAGACAGTAGCGCAAGGCACCACGATACAGCTGAACGCCGGCGGTGTCAGCGGCGGCATGACATTCGGCGCTGGAAACGATGTTGCAGGATGGGTTGATGCCGTGTCTGTTCGTGGCGCAATAGTTCTTGGCGGCGGCAACGATGTTGTGAGCGGCGGAACAATGAACGGCAGTATTGATGGCGGCGACGGCAACGATAGAGTCACCCTTAATGGTGGGTCAGTAACCATGATGACCGGAGTGGAAACCCTTAACAAGATGGGCACCGGCACGTTGACAGTTGGGTCCATGAGCAATCCGGCGGCTTCTTCTTCGACCTTGTCCGGTTCAACCGCGGATGCCGGTGACCCGGTAACAGTGAATGTTGAACAAGGCAGACTGGTTGTCTCGGGACATTTGAATCTGGGATTGACTGGTACGCTCACGGTGAAGCGAGGTGCGTTCCTGTCCTTTGATGTAAGCGGCATAGCGGCACAGTATCAAGAAGGCGGCACAGTGTCGCACGGCAGAATTACTGCCAGGGAAGTGGTGTTGGAGAGAGCGTTGCCACAGATCGAACTGGTTGCAGGTTCTGCTGCTCCTGTGGCCGCAGATATCGCAGCGGCAATGGTGTCTCGACTGATCAATGGCAAGGTAGTGAGGCAAGCCGGAGCAACTGAAGAGATAGTTCCCGCGATTGTAAGCGGTGGAGCCGCTCCCAAGGTAGTCTCACCTGGCGCTGGTACCCCAAGCGGCCCGACCGCCGCAGCTGACGATGACGACAATACAGCGATCTACGCAGTTGGCGCATTGGCAGTATTGTGGTGGGTGATGAGAAGAGACGACATGGGCAGCAGCCTGGTCGATTACGAATCCGGCACAGCTGAACGTTCATTCGCCACGATTTCAGGTTCGCGAACGCATTCGAGCGGTGCGATGAAGACTTGGGCGAATTACTACAGCGACAGTGCGTCACCGGTTCAGGGCTTGGCCGTCGGTATGGAAGCACCGATTTCATCCAATGGAAGCTTCAGCTTCTCGGCAATGCCGGAAGCAAAAGGCTCACTGGGCTTGAACACGCTTAATCAGAAGTCCAGCTTCCAGGGCGGACACTACTCGGTGAAGGGAAAATGGCAGAGTGAAGACTATTTCGCTACTGCGGAACTTTCCTATGCCGATGCGGAGTCCAGGACTTCATTCGATAATCCCACAGCTGGCGGCAAGTTAAGCGGCAAGTTCGACATGACCAACAGTCATTTGGAAGTCGGCGCCGGTGCCAAAGTTCAGTTGACTGACACTCTGTCGGTTGCACCGACGGTTGGTGTCTATGGCGGTTCGATCAGCCAAGGCGAGTCGGTTCTGAACGGTCGCAGTGTCGTGGCGAGCATGTCCAAGCAGGAGCTGAGTTACACTGGCTGGAATCTTGGCATTCGGGTGCAACCCGATGCCTGGACAACAGACGGTGCAGAATTTCAGCCAAATTTCAGCTTGAACACCTTCAGAACCAGTTCTGACAGTCGTTCGCTTGATTTGAGGCAGTCCGACAAGGCCGGAGTGCTGGACTTCAGCAGTCAGCTACCAGTTCAGGGAATGCCTGCGGTGGTCAACGCGTTTCGTGCTGGAATGACGATGAAAAGCGAAACCGGCTTGAAGCTGGATTTGGATTATGTCGGCATGGAGATTGATGGCGAGCTTCAGCATGGAGCCATTGCCAGAATTCAAACCAGATTTTAATCATTGACTTGTTGAGCTGTTTTCAGTCCAGAGTTTTAAATTTCAACCTGCTTGCCTGTACACAGGCAAGCAGGTTTTTTTATTGAATTGCAGTGAATTTGCAAACTTGATTCGCAAATTCACACAGTTGAAAATTCGAGTCTGTCAAATCAGGATTCAATTGCTCGTTTCGAGTTGCAACAAAACAGATTTGTGATTTTCAAAAATTTGGATGGTGTGGTATCGGAACAAAATCAAGCTCAAGTATGATTTCATCTGCAAATTCATGCTTTCGGACACTGAATAATGTTGCACACTGAATTTCAGACTGAACTGGCAACCAATCACTTTGGAGAATTTGAATTCTTGTTTGCCTTCAGTTCCAACCCCGAATCCATTTTCTTTTTTCCTTTTTAATTCTATTGTTGCTAATTCTTAACTACCCTTCATGTTGAAAAATATCGAATAAAAATTCTTTGCCGCTTGAAGTTCTTCATTGAAGACAATTTAATTTGAACAATGCTTGACCGTGTAGCCAAACTGTATCGAACAATTTCATTGGAATAATGGGCATTGAAGATTTTGCAGAATTTCGGATTGTGGCTTTCTACGCGGAAAACTACTGGCTTCTCTGTTTGCAGGCGTTTCTTGTACCAATACTGCTTCTGGCAGGAATTCGATTTCAGGCCTTGCTCGGCAAGCAAAGCGCGTGGATATTGACGGGAGTTCGTGTTTTATTTGGGGAATTATATACAATCTACACCATTCTTCAATTTGCAGAAAATTGTAGAAAATTTTTCCAAAATCAATCTGACTGCTCGGTTTTTTGAACCTTCTGCATGAACCGCCATTCTTTCTTCGGCGGTGCTTTCATGATGGCTTTTGCTACCTGTTCAGGTGTTGCGTCGGCAATCGGTTCAGGTAGCTTGCGGTATTCGTTCTTCTCTTTTCTTTTCATGTTCCTATCGCGTGCTATGTCTGACTTCATGGTATTTCTGCTTGGCCAATGCCGATGCCCGCTCTGCCAGTTGCTCGTCCTGCATCCATCCTGACGCTTTGTTGCTCCTGCGCAGTCCTGAAATGGTAATTTTATTGCTCTTGGTGCTGTTGCACGGACGGCACAGCAGTATCCTGTTCGAGATATCGTTAGATCCTCCGTCCGAGTTGGGGGTTACATGATCAAGTTCCATGAAAGGCGGCTCCATTTCCCTGCCGCAACCTGCGCATAGCACGTATCCATCATTGATACTTTGGGCGGCTTGAAGTTCCTTGAAGATTTGATTTCTGGAGAGTTTCTCCCAGGGTGCCAGTTCGTGCTTGAAGGTAGACAGCAGAGACGGTGCCGCAACTACTCCATCGTCCGTTCTAGTGGGCAGTTCCGAGGTGAAGTGCATATCCTCGGGAAACAGGAATACCTGCTTGTTCCTTTCACTGCGCCTTGTGTATTTCGGCGCTTTCAAGCCTTCCTTCTCCAGCCTGTCCAGTACAACTTCTTCCGCATTTTTCCACAGGTCGATGCCCACCCATTGCCGTCCCAGCCTTTCAGCTGCTATGCAAGTAGTGGCACAACCTGCAAATGGGTCAAATACTATGTCCATCTCATTCGAACTGGCCTTAATTATGCGCTCGTAGAGTGCTAACGGCTTCTGGGTCGGATAGTCAACCCTTTCTTTGGCTTGGCTGTTTAGAATGTTTATATCCGACCAGACATCAGGCATTGGAGAACCAGGATTCTTTTTGGTTCTGTCCACCAGAGTATCGTATCGACTCTTATCTACGAACTTCACTACATTTTCGTTATAGTAGATCAACTGCCTTATTCCGTTTGCTACGTTTATTTGATATCCCTTTTCCAGTTTCCTCTTTTTATCTTCGGACAACCTGTATTGAACGTTGAATTTTGACTGCTCGCTTTTCCCATAAAACAATATAACATCGTGATTGGACTGGAATTTTTTAGCATTGTTCGACCATTTTGCATAATGCCAGACTATCTCGTTCCTGAAGTTCCTTCGTCCGAAGATCCCGTCCATGAGCATTTTCAGATAGTGAGAAGCAGTCGGATCGCAGTGAAGGTATATTGAACCATCGGATCGTAGTATCCTGTGCATTGAAACGAGCCTTACCGCCATGAAGCACAAGAAAGCCCCCATGTCGTCCCCGTAAGAAGCCTGCGCCGACTCTATCGTATGCCATACATTCGGGTGATCGTCTGAGATTTGATCCTTCCACTCCTCATGCACATCCTTTTCCCATGACCATCTATCCTGGAAACTTGCTCCAGAAGCCAAGCTGTCAGGAGTGGCATGAAAGTCCCTGCCCTTGTTGAACGGCGGATCTGTCGCTATCAAATGCACGGAACTGGAATTCATCGCTCTCATGAATTCCAGATTGTCACCATGAAACAAGGTGCGGTTCTTCCAATTCGGAACACCATTCTGAGTATTATTTGCTTGCTTGGTCACGACGCGCCCGACTTTCTCTCGCATAGTCAATCCTCCAACAAGTTCAACCTGCCATCCTTGCCCGATACCAGTTCCTCGTATTTTAACCGCTTTCCATCCATATTCCTTGCCAGATGCTCCATCTGGTCAATCGTATCCAAATCGCGAAGATTATGCCGACCTGCAAACTCGATCACATAACGGGGCAAATGCTTGACGCTCATTTTGTGGTATGTTCCTTTGTGAGCTCTCTTCATCATCGACCAGAACGATTCCATTCCGTTGATATGCGCCATCTCGTTCACATATTCACCAGCACTGTGCTTTACATACCGATGGGAATAGTTTTTCATGTTCCTGTAGCTCCTGAAGTCGTCAGTGAATACATTTGAGCCTTCCTCTACATTCTCTTTGATATAACCGTGCAAGGTTCTCCGCTTGGTGTTTTCAATCACCTTCGCTTTCACCTTCCGGTTTTCTCTTTCTTTCACCCCGACCACAACGGATTTTCCAATTCCTCCGCGGCCCGCATGAAGTTTCCTGGATTCGTGCTTGTTCTTCTCCAAACCGCCCATGAAGGTCTCGTCAACTTCAACTGCACCGCTGAAAGCATCCGCCCGGCTGTCGTCGAAAGTCTCCCTGATCTTGTGCATCAAAAGCCATGCAGTCTTCTGCGTAATCTTCAAGTCCCGATGAAGCTTCATTGAAGATATGCCTTTCAAATTGGTAGTAAGCAAATAAACTGCAATCGCCCAATTTTGATAGCCTACATTGGAGGCATGCATCAGCGTTCCAGTCTTTACCGAAAAATCCTTTCTGCATGAACGACACCGATAAGGCTGGTTTCTTCGTTTCTCTTCCGGCCGGATATAGATATTGTCAGAATCGCAAAAAGGGCATGTCACGCCATCTGGCCATCTGTTTTCTACAAACCAGTTTTCTGCCATACGGTCATTGCCGAATTTTTCAAGGATCTCGATTAGCGATATTCCTTTGCGCTTGTGTTTTCCGGGTGCATTCTTTGCCATGTCTATTCAACTCGTTGATTATTGATATATGGAACAATATACACCATTTTCAATGAAATTGCAAGTTTTTTCTAAAAATCAGAGAATGGTGTAGAATGTATATAATTCCCTTTATTTGGATACTTGCCAATCGCTTTGGCAATCTTTCTTGGGTTCCTGACCATCTCCGCTATTCAGCACAATTTTCTGGACGAATCTTTGGTAACAGGACTTTGGATAGCCATTGCGTCAGGGATTGCCATCGGTTTGATCGTGGCATTCTACATCGGCAGAAAAATTGAACCTCTGCTTTCAAACTATTTGGATGAGAAGTTACTAAACGTACGGCGTGACGAACGTCATACAGATATTCGTACGATAAAAGAAAAGCTGTCTGTGCAATCGGAAGTCAATCATGCAAATGAATTCGATCATGCCCGACAAGCTGAATCTGTATTTCTGGGGATTGATGAGAAAGGAGAATCGGTAACGATTGATCGTTCAGTTTGGAAACGTAGCCATGTTCAAATTATGGGGCCACCGGGTTCCGGCAAAGGTGTTCAGGCGGCCGTTGCACTGAGTCAGTCGCTTTTGTACGGTGATGCAGTTTACATTTTCGACCCCAAACGAGATGAATGGGCTCCATCAGTATTCTGGAATGCTTGCAAGAAAGCGCATGTTCCATTTCATTTTGTCAACCTTCAGGAACACACACCTCAGCTGAATCCTCTCTTGCATGCGTCAGAAACAGATATTTCGGAAATGTTTTATGCTGCTTTTCAATTAAGCAGAAAAGGCGAAGCAGCCGATTTTTATCGTTTGGGCGATCGTGAAGCAGCACGACAAACCGCTGTAATTGCAAATCGCGACTCACTGGGTCTAAGTGAACTTCCGGCAACCGTCAGAAGCAAACTGAGCAAAGAAGTTTTGCAATCTGCTCAGGGGTTCCTGGCGCACCTCGATGAAATTTCCAATGTACCCTGTGTACGAACCAGGGAAGGAATCGACTTGGCGGCACCGCTTGAACAAGGCGGTTGTATTTACATAGTAGGGTCGACCAGAAATGAACCTGTCGTCTATTTGCAGAAATTGATCTTTGTACGACTGATTCAATTGATTGAGCAAAGAGTCAACCCGGATCGTCACGCTTCAATATTCCTGGACGAATTCAAATACCTGCTGAGTGCACCCGCTGTCAACGCCTTGGGAACAATCCGGGACAAAGCTTGCAACATTTTGCTTGCGCATCAGTCGCTTGGAGATTTCAAACAGTGTGGTGCCGACTTACCTCCGGATTCAGTACAAACGACCGTAACTGATACAACTCCGTTGAAGTGGTTGTACCGTCCTTCGGATGAGAACACTGCTGCATGGATTTCCAATCAGACAGGGACAATTCCTGCATATCAGAAGCATCTGACCAGCAAACGAAATCCTGAACTGGTAGAAATTGAATCTGATATTAGTACGAGTGTTGTAAACACACGCAACCTGATTGACAAAAACACAGTACTGAGTCTGCCGAATGGTGCGGCTGTGTGTATCGGAGCAGGAGTGGCAAGAATTGCATTTGCGTCCCCAATTGTAGTAGACAAAATTGAACTGAAACCTGAATCTGCGAAACAGGTTGAGACTTCAACAAACACTTTGCTTGAACGTATTGCTTCTCTGCCGAACAAGGAAAATGGTTTGTTTCTGTCAACCACAGATTTGGCCGGGCCAGAGTGCGACCCCGAAATCAGAATTCTTGGCTTGTTGTACGATGTAGCGTGGACACATGAAAATATTGTTGCCGAACTGCTTCCTCAACTTTCGAGAGAAGAAATCCGCGAATTGGTAACCGGTCTGGAATCGTGCAATGCAATCAGCAAGCATACAGTGCGGTCCAATTACGGCATCAATATTGAAGTGTTCGGGATCCGGGCCGCGGGCATTGAGATGGTCCGGGATCAAGTCAAACCAATGCTGCCTGTTCAGAAATTCTTGAAAAACAGGGTTAATCCAACCTCTTTGGAGCATCACCTTGATCAACAGCGTTTGCGTATTGTTGCGGAGCGCACTGGTTGGACCTGCTGGAGAAAAGGTTCGCTTGGACGAAAAATCGTCAAAGGCGAAAACTATCCGGATGCAATCGCAACGAAGCCAGATGGTACGGTCGTTGCTGTGGAACTGGAACGTACGGCCAAAGACGTCCCTCGATATCACAAGATCATCGTCGCACATCTGGAAAGCCGAAAACAGAGGCTTTGGGATGAAATCTACTACATCTTTCCGGATCACGCGTTGTTGGAGCGTGTCAAAAATATGTTTGATGAAATCAAAGTATTGAATTACCTGGGAAACTCAATTCAATTCACAAATGAACACAGAGCTTGTTTTCGGTTCTTTACATTCGACGATGACTGGGCAAAATGAACAAGACAGGAATTCCACCGGAGCAGTGCAATACGCCGGCACCGGGATGAATTCATAGGCCTGCTTGCAATTGGACAAGGGAACCAATCAGGTGCAAGGATTGGCGTTTGGAACGAATGTCCATGTCGGTTCGAATGGCTATGAAATGTTCAAAACGCAAGGTTTCGGAGATTTTAACGTTGTTCGGCTGAGGATTGGCAACGCTTGGTCCGAGAAGCTGATTTCATAGGATTCTTATAGTGAGCATCCCGGAACCATGGGAATTTGTCACACGAAATCCTGAAGCTCCAAATTTCTGTTTGGATGTTGTGGTGAAAAAAGCCTTCGTCGGGGGCCGCAAGCTGCCGTTGATCATATGCTGATTCAGGTCTCTTAATGCAAATTAAATACATAAAAAATACAAAAACGACCTGAATTTTTCAGAATTTGGAAAAAATTAACTTGACATGGGGGGGGGGTAAGTGATATAAAGCGACACTTTGTTTGCCAAATTGTTCTCAGAGTGACTAAAGCATAGTCTTGGAAAAAGAGACTACATTTGGGTTCCATGTAAAAATTTTGATTGAATACTGTATTTTTTACGAATTTCTTGTGATTTAAATCGATTCAGGTTCCCGCCAGAATATAGAAGCGGTGACAGTCTCATGGAAGAGAATTGGCATGCAACGTCAACAAAAATCTAGATATTTATTTAATGGGAGACAATTCTTGATTAAAAATAGAAGAAATCTTTTGAAATTGAGCATTTTCAAAAGACCCGATTACCAGAATTTCGCTCTTGCCTTTGGTTCCCTGCCCATTGCATTCATGATGCTTGTCACTGCTTCCATTGCGGTTGCAGTGTTTAGCGCTGATGCCTGGTCGTACTGGGAATGCTCTAGTACTAGTAGCAGCGCTGCATACCAGCGACACATCGGCTATGAAACCTACAATACCGGAACTGGCAAAAAGAAACTGGTTGTCAGTTGTGTAAACAACGACAACGAGAAGACCTACGTCGAAGGAGATGGTTCTATTGTTATGGATTTCAGTATTCCGAATCCGAGGACAGTTCTTCTGTGGTCGGTTGAATTGGATGGCAACACCCCCAAGAGATACGTAAAAGGTGCTTGCACGACAGCAGGCAGAGAAAGCCAGATGTGCTTCAAAGAACAGGGAGGAACTGATGCCGAGGCGTACGGTGCACTGGATACCACGCAGGTCTATTGGAGATTGAACACAATTGCCAAGGATGCGGACGGCGATGGCCGGTCCAGCGCAAGCCCGATTGCGCTGACTGGAGTGGTCGGGGATGAAATTCCGGACGACAGTAGCAATGAAAACAAATTTATTCGCGCGGCCGCAAACAGTGACAACAATGGGCCTCTTTTAGACGCTCTTGCCAACACGAACGGGCTGGAAAATTTCGAACTTGTTATCGACGGTGTGACAGTCAGAAGCACCGGCGCGTCTGTCGGGTCTACTGGAGCTGATTGGGAAGAACAAGTAGCGTATACAACGCATATTGAAACTGGCGGTGAGCCCGACCAAATCAAGTCCTACACGGTTCGTGTGACCAACGGCGCAAAGGTATCTGGTGGTCGGCGCAATGCAGATACCCACGCGTTTGGTAGTGGCGGAATTTTTGTGGGCGATGGCGGAAACAGTGACAGGCAAACAACCAGATGGGCTGGTCCGGTGACGGTTGACATTTCGGGCGGCAGCACGGTGGAATCATGGGCTTCGACAGACTTTGGAAAATATCCCCGAGCAGTCAGAATTGATTTATACAATTCGAACCCCAATTTGGCGACTCTGAAACTGACAGGTGGTTCGAAACTTGGAATTCTTCATCCTTCGGCTCCGCCGTCATGGACCGACGAGGCCGGCAAACTCAAGACGAATGGAAGCAATAGCCCTGGTATCCAAGTGTCATATTTGGATGGATATGGCAGTGTCAGGGTCAACACGCCGCTAGCAATTGAGACGTATGGAGATGACAGTCCGGGCATCAGTGCATCTTTCGCCAGTAAATCAGACTCTTTGAGGGTATCGACGCGAGAAGCTGACATACTTGAAAATGGTGTTAACTGGGGACTCGTTGTATGGTGGACCTATGCGACCGGCGATACCAATGCCGAAAGACTGTTTGGACCAGACTACAGCGAAGGCGACGAAATCAGCGCCACGGAGGGATTGACGCGTGCTGACATCGCCAGAGTATTCAACGGCGGAACACCTCCGAGTGCGGCACGCGGCCCCTTCGCAGGATGTGAAGATTGCCTGAATGGTCCGTTGTCGCGGATGGAGGTTCAGAGACCCGATCTGTATGCGAAGCGTACACAGATCGCACGGATTGTTTTGAACACAATGACGGATGCTCAGTTTTTGGAATACAAAAGGGCATTCCTGCGGGGCGGCAAAAATAGCCCGGCGGCATTTCTTCGACATCGCGACGGAAGTGCAGGTGCAGGCATCGTTTATGAAATTGACAAAAAGTCAATGATCACCACATACGGAGAAAATGCAACAGGGATTGTAGCAGAGGCGGCAGTGCCAGAATTTTCTCGTACAACGATTCGAATTGACGACGGCGATGATTTCGGGACCGATCTAGCAGCCGCACCCGATGCGGATAAAGTTGAGATTGACCATGACGACGATGCCGATACGCCTGCCATAACGGTTTTCAAGACCAAGATCGTGGTGGACGAGCCGATCACTACTGTAGGGGAAAGAAGTCACGGCATCTGGGTGATGGGCATGAATGGTCCCAGTCCACTGGACGAACAGGGAGGAAGTTACCGAACCCGTACCAAAAGAGATATCGAAATCACAGCCAATGCGAATATATCAGCGACTGGAAAAGATGCCTATGCGATTGTGCTGCTTGGAGACGAAGGTACAAACAGCAAGATAAATTTGGGAGAGTCCGCCACGCTAACTGGCGGTATCTATCTGGGCAAGGGTACCAACAGCATTTCCGGCGCGGGAACACTTTCCGGTCCGATAATGGGTGTTGCAGGCGGTACCCTTGCGGAGCTTGACTTGTCGGGCAACACCGGCGATGACAATATTATCCTGGACAGCAGTTTGACAGTGACCGGGAACGTATCGCTTGGCGGCGGCGACGATACGGTGACTGTCAGAGGCACGGTTGGAGGCGAGTTGAGTCTTGGCGATGGCGACAATACTGTTGTAGTTGAAGGAGGATCTTTATCCTCCGTATCAGGAGTGAAAATTTTAAGGAAGACCACAGAGCGCATGGCAACAGTGGGCGACATTAGTTTTTCTGGAAGTGTTTTGCGCATAGAAGCAGGCGAGTTGCGTGTTTCCGGACATGTGGACCTGGGTGCGACTGGAACGGCAACGGTTGATGATGGTGCCGTTTTGACATTCGTGGTTCCGCGCGAGGTGACCACTGAGGAGATGGGTGGTCGGATTACGGCGCAGTCGATTGTATTCGCTTCGATCAGTCCGGATGTGCGCATGAGGTACGATGACAGCGGCGATGTTTCGGATGAAGATGCGGAAGCGGCGAGAAGCCGCCTCGTTACCGCGGGAACACGGGTTTTGTATCAGGACAGTTCGGGCGTTTCTCACCAGCAAACGGTTCGAGTCGAGCATACTGATGGAGGAAAAACTGTTGAGATTGCGACGCAGTCCCCTGCGGTTCCGCCGAGCCCAGCTCAACCGCAGGATCCAGGCACTCAACCGCAGGATCCAGGCACTCAACCGCAGGATCCTGGCACTCAACCACAGGATCCTGGCACTCAACCACAGGATCCTGGTACTCAACCACCGGGTCCAAGCCCTCAACCGTCGGCTGCAGATGACGACGACAATACAGGTCTGTATGCGGCCGGTGCAATAGCAGTACTTTGGTGGCTGATGTGCGAAACTGGAGCAGATGGCTCAATGTCGGACGGTGGCAGCAAATTTTGTTTCGGCAAATCGCAGTGGAATTCCACCGGTGCAGTGCAATACGCCAATACCGGGACGAATTCTTGGGCTAGCTTGCAATCGGACAAGGGAACAACTCCGGTGCAAGGCTTGGCATTTGGAACGAATGTCCATGTCGGTGAAAATGCTCGGATCGGATTCAGTGCGATGCCGAATGCTTCCGGAACAACAGGTTCGTTGGGTGCGTCCCTGAACAAGTCATCAAGTATTTCCGGCGGTTTGTATTCGTTGCAAGGCGAATGGGGTCGCGACAGCAGCTATGCGAGCGTTGCGCTGACCCATGCGAACCTGACTGCAGGGACTCGTTTTGAGAATATAGTTTCTGGCGGCGGGATGCTGGGCGGTGAATTTGAGATGAGGCAGAGCCATCTTCAGCTGACGGCAGGTACAAAGCTGGATGCCGGAGGTGTGTCGTGGACACCGTCGCTTGGGTTGTATGGCGGCAGTGTAGATCACGATGGCTATTCAGCAAGCAACGCAGTGTTGCTTGCGAAAGTGCCTGGCTATCGTCAGAGCTATCGCGGCTGGAAGCTTGGACTGCGTGCCGAGTCGAAGGAACGGATGTCAAGTTCAGGCGGACTGAAGTGGCATCCGGGAGTCAGTGTCGATATGTATCGCACAGTTACAAACGGACCGCGGTCGCTGACACTGAGTCAGACGGACCGTACCGGTGCGTTGAGCCTGTCGAATCGTATGCCGGTTGGTGGTCTTCCGAACCGCATCGTTGCGTTGCGAGCCGGAGGCACAATTGAAATTCCGCATGCTGGCGAGTTTCGAATGGATTATGTCGGCATGGAAATGGACGGTGAGATTCAGCATGGTGCGTTGCTGAAATATCAAAATCGATTCTAGTCATGGCGGAAGTCGGGTCCCCCTGACCCGGCTTCAGTTTCTTCTTCCCGCCAAGCGATTTGCTTGGCGGGTCTTTTTTGTGACACCCCGTTGCGAACGGCTTTGGAGATGGGCTAGGACCGACGCGACTAATGAATCTGAGGGTAGTGTTGAGCGATCACGATGACTTGACCATGGACATAAAGACGTTTGACGCGTCCACGGCACCGCCAGAACCCGCAACTGCCAGTTCCACGAATACCACCGTTCGTCGCGGCAACAATATAAAATCAGTATTCCTATTTGGAAAGAGATGCCATTAAATTGAATTTTCAATGGACAAATATTGCGAACGCATCTTGTTAAAAAGGTTTTTTGAAATAGAAAATATCAAGAATCTCATCTGTTGACACTATTACACTCTAACAGGGAGTTAAACAATTATTTATACAAACGAAATCACATGAAAAGAAAGGGAATTATATACAATGATAACCAAGGATGATTTGCTATAATAGGCAAGTTATGAACAACTCCGCAACCATTCGCACCTATACCTACACTGCAAATCTGTCCAGGTCAACCCACGAGCATCTGGATGACTTTCTGAACCAGCAGACGCTGTTGTGGAACGGTGCCCTGCAGGAAAGAATCGAAGCCTACGAGAAAGGTGTTGACATCACGCTGTATGGAAAGGAACGGACCAAGTGGGAGCATGGATGGAAAGGTCAGATGCCTTCGTTGACGGAGATACGAAGGGACGATGAATGGTTCAACCAGTATCAATGCGTTGCGCAAAGAAGCATTTTGATACGGCTTGACAAGGCGTTTCAGAATTTCTTTCGCCGAGTGAAAAATGGAGAGAAGCCCGGGTTCCCCAAGTTCAAGTCGAGTCGCAGAAAAGTCAGGTCGTTCGAGACGGATTCGTTCAATCTCAAGCGCCGCAGGAAGTGGAACACAGTATCCATAAAAGGAGTAGGGAAGTTTCGCTTCAAAGGGGAGCTGCAAGGCCGGGTGAAGATGGTTCGAGTCGTGAAGACTGCGCGGCGAGTGAATATCCAGTTGACAACCGAAATGCCGGCCGGCGACAACGTGGTCGATGAACGCGCGCCGATTGGAATTGATTTGGGCATAGACAACGTGGTGGCAATATCGAATGGAGTTATTGTTGAAGGTGAGCCGCTTGACCGTCGCAAGAAGAAATTGAACAAGAAGAAACATCTGCAAAGAAAAGTCGCGCGTGCCAAGCGAGGTTCAAACAGCAGAAAGAAGGCGATGCATCAGTTGTCCAAAGAATGCCAGCGATTGACTGAAAGAGAACACGGCAGATTGCATGAATTGTCGGCCAGAATCATCAAGGAATTCAGTTCCAATCTCATATTGGAAGATCTGAATATTCCGAACATGACGAAGAAAGGGAACAGAAAATCAAAGAAAGGTTTGAATCGCTCCGTGCTGGAGCAGAAATGGGGTGGATTGATCCACATGCTGTCCTACAAGGCTGAAAGCGCCGGCGGCATGATGCTGAAAGTACCTCCGCATTACACGTCGCAAACTTGCTCAGTGTGCTTTGAGAAACCTGATATGAAAATAGGTTTGAATGAACGCACGTATCGATGTAGGCATTGCGGTCATGAAGAAGATCGTGATGTCAATGCGGCCAAGAATATTCTCCGTGCCGGTTGGTCCAGCAGTCTGGGCGGGAGGCCCGATGCTCCGGGGAGAATTGAAATTCAGGAAGGTTCGTCGAAGAGGATAATCCAGTCGTCTTCGGGAGGACATCCTACCGGGCAGAACAGTATCCAATGGTCTGGTTATCATTGTATATAATTCCCAAAAGAAAAATAAGGATATTGACAATATCTGGTGAGTTATATGGCTAAACAGTGCAGGGCAACACTACCGAAAATTAAGGCACTCGGAGACTGTTCGTTATCTAGTCAGAAATATGCATTTATTTTGAAAGACAAAAGAATTTGAGAGATTAGATGGAAGTTGGGTTTAATATTTTCGTAATTCCGCAAACTTAATTCTATTGATTCTATATCAGAAACTGTAGAGATAGAAAATCACACTTGATATCAGAGGTTCATACTTCAAAAATAAAATCATTGAATGTCGCCAGAAAGAGAAATATCAAACGACTGAATTGCAATACAATTTTCAAGTATCGATATTCTCTGGTGATCAGATTTTCTATGTGCCTGTGTTTTCACGATGTACTTGTGCACTAGCCAAGTTCGTCGAGTTAAGCCTCGCCAGGTAGAAGTCATCACCAAGCAGACTCATGTATCATCGTTTGTGCCTTGCGTTTGTGTTGCAAAACGATTTACTGGTTGTTCCTTTGAATGTTGATTGTCAATCTAAGATTTTTGGTCGTCGCGCAGAGTGCTGGGGTATGTCTGCACCGCAGTCGAAAAGAAGTGTAGCAGGCATCAGGAAATTTGTGTATAAGATATATATTGGCAACTGCAATTGCCACTTCTGTTGAATCCAAGAAATTCCTGAACCAGAATCAAAATATGACTGCCCAGCTAGTTGTTGAAAGCGGAACGTATCGCAAGCGCCCGCCGACGAAGTCATTGTTGTTCA
This sequence comes from Arenicellales bacterium, assembly GCA_965200765.1. GTDB lineage: Bacteria > Pseudomonadota > Gammaproteobacteria > Arenicellales > JAJDZL01. The sequence continues at coordinate 1,976,251 of OZ241380.1, read as the reverse complement.
CACGTAAATCTCCCTTGATTGACATTGGACAGCTTATTGTGCTGATTGGTGCATGCACTTGGGTCATCTTGAAAGGCGCAGAAGCCATGGAATACAACTGGCAGTGGTACCGCGTAGACAAGTTCCTCTACGTCGTCAAAGACGGCGAGTTCATCATGGGGCCCCTGCTCAAGGGACTGATGGTCACCTTCGAGTTGACCATATTCAGCACCGTTTTGTCAATCTTTATTGGCACAGTCACTGCACTGCTAAGGTTATCCGATTCATTTTCCGGCAAGCTCATCGGAAATGTTTATCTTGAGCTGATTCGCAATACACCGCTGCTAGTCCAGTTATTCCTGTTTTACTTTATCATTGCACCCATCATGGGTATTGACCGGTTTTGGACCGGAGTCTTGTGTCTGAGCTTCTTCGAGGGAGCATTCGCGGCGGAAATCATCCGCGCCGGGATTCAATCAGTACCCAAAGGACAACTTGAAGCCGCTGATGCTTTGGGTTTCAACAGAATCGACCGATTTCGGGACATTGTCATTCCGCAGGCAATACCGTTGATATTGCCGCCGATGACCGGACTGATCATCAATCTGATCAAACATTCGGCAATTGTCAGTGTCATCGCGGTAGCCGAGTTGACAACCGAAGGATTGAACATCATTTCAGAGACCTTCATGGCCTTTGAAATCTGGTTTACAGTTGCAGGCATATATTTGGCTGTAACGGTTACACTGTCGCTATTTGTATCCTGGCTGGAAAAGAGAGCGGCTAGAGGCAGGTAGCAATTTTTTCATCAACTTTACTGGAGAGTTAAACAATGAAGCAAATGACTAAGTTGAAAATGACGTTGATTACTTTGGTTTTTGCAACCATGGTTGGATTCGCTGGACTGGCCAATGCTCATACATCACAGGAATTGTCATCCGAAAGCGTGCTTGAGGAAATCAAAAAGCGTGGTGTTCTGAAGGTTGGCATGTCGATCTTTGTACCGTGGGCCATGCGAGACAAGCAAGGCGATTTGATTGGATTTGAAATTGATGTAGCCAAGAAGGTTGCCGCAGATATGGAAGTGGACATTGAATTTGTTCCGACCGCATGGTCCGGAATCATACCGGCATTGATCGCAAGGAAGTTCGATGTCATCATTGGCGGTATGTCAATTCGACCAGGTCGTAACCTGACAGTCAACTTCACTGCACCTTATGCGCATTCGGGTCAGCAAATGGTTGCTAGCAAGGATCTGGCAGATGGATTCGCGGTGGAAGACTTCAATGCGGATGGTGTGATCATCGCCTGTCGTCGCGGTGCTACACCATGTAAAGCGGCGCAGAATATCTTCCCGATGGCGAGTCTCGCCAGGTTTGACGACGATGCACAAGCATTTCAGGAAGTGGTAAACGGCAACGCGCATGCTATGATTTCATCTGCCCCGAAACCCCGTTTCTGGATGACTCGTCACCCCGACAAACTGTTCATGCCGACGGATGAGAATCTGACCACAGGTGATGAAGCATTTGCGTTGCGCAAGGGCGACCCGGATGCCATCAACTTTTTCAGCAATTGGATCTTGGTCAACAGGAGCAATGGGTGGCTGAAGGAACGACACGATTTTTGGTTCAAGGCACAAACTTGGGCTGATCAAGTCGAGGAACAATAAAACCCGGCAAATTTCAAGGAGTACCCCGGGAAATCATATTCCCGGGAAACTCTTTGCGTCTGTACTCATGAACGACTATCGCCAACCCCCTCCACGTCGGAAAGTCCAGTCTGTCAAGCTGATTGACATCCTGGTCATTGGCGCCGTACTGATTGTTTGTGCATTCACCTACTATCGCGTTCAATTTGTATTGGCCTATCACTGGGAATGGGATTTGGTATTTCAGTACGTGGTTCGGATTGATGAAGTCACAGGTGAGATTTTTCCGAATCTTTTCCTGAAAGGGGTGGCGATGACCTTGCGGCTTGCATTCTGGGGCACCATACTCGCTGCCATCATCGGAATCATTATGGGCCTGTGCCGCGTCAGCTCCAATTTGTTTTTGAAATTGATGAGTCGCATGTATGTGGAGCTGGTTCGCAATATTCCGCCAGTCGTGTTTATTTTTGTCTTCTACTTTTTCATCAGCAGTCAGATCATGCCGTTGCTGGGCCTTGATGACCTTCATCGAACCGCATCGCCTGAATTGGTTCCTGTCCTTGAACTTTTGTTCGGACCAATTGACTTGTTTTCCAATTTTGTCTCGGGATTAATCTGCTTGGCGATATTCGAAGGTGCATATATTACCGAGATTGTGCGTGCCGGAGTTCAGTCCATTCAAAAGGGTCAGTGGGAAGCCGGCCGAGCAATTGGTTTGTCGCGATTCAATGTACAGCGAGATGTGATACTGCCGCAGGCGCTGAAACGAATTTTGCCACCACTGGCCGGGCAATTTATTACTTTGATTAAAGATTCCAGTATAGTATCACTCATCTCAATTCAGGAACTGACCTTCTTGACAATGGATGTTGCGAATACGACGACGCAATTTTTCGAGGCATGGATGATTACGGCCGTCTTGTATTTTGCAATGTGTTTTCCGCTTGCAGTTCTGTTCCAGCGGTTTGAACGAACCGGAATTGGAATGCAACATTAGACCGGAGATTTTCGAAGAGTTAGGCATGAGCGAAGAAAAGATACAAGGAGTTTCCAACGATACAATTTTGGAAATTGTCGGGCTTGGAAAATGGTTTGATGATTTTTGCGCGCTGTGGGACATCAACTTGAAAGTTCGCAGAGGCGAAAGGGTAGTTGTGTGTGGCCCGTCAGGTTCGGGGAAGTCAACCATGATTCGATGTGTAAACCGTCTTGAATCTTTTGAAGCCGGCAAAATACTTATCAACAACAAAGAGGTATCTGACAAGCCGGCCGATGTTCGGGAAATTCGGCGCAAGGTTGGAATGGTTTTTCAGAGCTTCAATTTATTCCCCCACAAAACTGTACTGGATAATTTGATGCTGGGTCCCATACGAAACCTCAAGGTTTCCAAACAGGAAGCCAGGGAAACCGCCATGCTTTACCTTGACAGGGTTCATATTGCGGACCAAGCCAGCAAGTATCCAAGCCATTTGTCTGGAGGACAGCAGCAACGGGTTGCCATTGCCAGAGCATTGTGTATGAAACCGGAAATGATGCTGTTTGACGAACCTACTTCGGCACTGGATCCGGAAATGATTTCAGGTGTTCTCGAGATAATGGTTGAGTTGGCCGAAGCGGGTATGACCATGGTAGTCGTTACCCATGAGATGGGATTCGCCAAGCAGGTAGCAAATACCATGGTTTTTATGGACCATGGAGAGATTGTTGAAGTTGCGCCGCCGGATGAATTTTTCTCGAATCCCGAGAGTGAAAGAACGCAGTTGTTTTTGAGTCAAATCCTTTCTCACTGACTGTGGACCACAGTGAGAATTGAAAATTTTCAATTCCAGCATAAATTCTTGACAAGTTGTAGCCATGCAACGTTATTCAATACTAAGCTTGGTTCGCAATGCGTTGAGTCATCACCAAAACTGGCAGAAAGCGTGGAAATCACCGCCACTGCGCACCGGTTACGATGTAGTGATTGTCGGCGGTGGCGGACACGGCTTGGCGACGGCTTACTATCTTGCCAAAAATCATGGCATACGCAACATTGCAGTATTGGAGAAGAAGTGGATTGGAGGTGGCAATAGCGGTCGCAACACCGCGATCATCCGCTCCAACTACCTGAGAGATTCCAGCATCAAGTTTTTTGAAAAATCGTTGCAAATGTATGAAACGCTGGGTAAAGAGCTGAACTTCAACATCATGTTCAGCCAACGAAGTCAAATCGATATTTTGCTGACCTGGGCTTCCATGAGAAATATGAGCCGACGCGCTTACAACATGGCTTTGCATGGAACTGAGTTCAAAATTCTGACTCCTGAAGAAGTTCGCAAACGTATTCCTGCATTGGCCCCAATGAAAGATTGTCGATTGCCAATTTTGGGAGGTACAGTTCAGGAGCGCGCTGGAATCGCACGACATGATGCAATTGTCTGGGGGTATGCACGGGCGGCTGACCAGTTGGGTGTGGAGATTTTTCAAAACACCGTAGTGACAGGAATCCGGCGAGGACGTAGCGGCGAGGTAATTGGAGTTGATACAAATCAAGGTCTGATTCACACGAACAAAGTTGCACTGGCGGCCGGCGGGGAGAATGCAATAGTCGCTGAAATGGCCGGTTTGCGTCTGCCGGTTCGGACTTTCAATCTGCAGGCATTTGTATCGGAACCGGTGAAACCCGTTTTGAATGTTGTTGTCAATTGCCCCGACCTGGGTGTCTATGTCAATCATTCGGATAAAGGCGAACTGGTCATTGGCGGGGCAACCGATCCGCAACAGATTTCGTATCGGCAAGCTGGAAAGATTCCGGTATTTGAAGATGCGGTATGCGGACTATTGGAGCTGTTTCCAACTTTTCGACGATTGAAGTTGTTGCGCCAGTGGGGAGGTTCGCTTGAATTTGCCCACGATGCCAGTCCGATTGTATCGACTACACCTGTAAAAGGGTTTTATGTCAGTGCCGGTTGGTGGGGCGGGTTCAAGGCAATTCCGGCCGGCGGGTTAACTTTTGCTCATACGATTGCCACGGATTCGCTTCATCCGCTTACTGAAAACTACCGGCTGGACCGTTTCAAGACTCTTGATTACTTGCTTGAGGCAGGTACCACCGTCCCGACGTAAACTTGCTTGCCGAAATGCTTTCGTATGCAAACGCTAGTTGACAAGTTTTTGATCACTTCATAAATTGCATTGCGCTTCTGCTGGAACGATTAACGAGGTTAGTCTTTCTATAGAAGCTTCGCTTATGCAATACCTGTCAGGAAATTTTTGTCAACCAGATCGCTTTCCAGTCCCCAGGTGTCCCATTCATCTCTCGCATGTCGTGCAAACAATTCAATTCTCGATTGAGTAGGAAACATTGCTTTGATTCCGTCGGCTACATCTGCTGGTTTTTGACTATGCGTTCCCCGCGGAGAGTGGATCAATTGTTTTACATTCCTTGCTCCTCTGGGTGTAGGTATCTTTCCGCGCTTGAATAACAAGCATAGTTCACAATAGGACAAAGTGTATTGACCAGGGTTGTGGTTCATTTTGTTCCATACAAAAGCTACAGTTTTGTAGTTGAATCCCCAAGCACCACCAAGTTGGATAGCTTGCTCCAAATGCGGATTTGTTGTCCACATGAACAACAGAGAATCATCTTCAGAGATAGTTTCTACGGGTAGTTTCGCTAGTTCTTTGGTTGGTAAAGTAGGATACTTGAAGCATGATGCACTAACAAAAATATCATTTTTCCATCCATTGTTTTGTTGTTTTGTGCCGCTTCGATCAAACTGCATTTTTCCATTGTAGTGCCATGGTGGGTCTGCATAGATAATTGAATACTTCTTTTCGGGCAAGCAAGGGAAAAGCTCGGACAACGGATTTTCACGAACACGTTCCTGAAACTTCTTGTTGTATATGGAATAACTGCTTTTGGACATATTGCTTTCTCTGATTATCTACGAATCTTGTGAATTTTTCATATAATTTGTAAACCGTGGATTCGACAGAACGCGCGAATCTTTACACGGTGGTCAATTTTTAACACAAGCTCGCTCTTTGGATTGTTCGACCATATATTCAGAAATATATTGTTCTTGCTGTTGTTGGACGCCTGTTCCTTTGCACTTGAATTCTACGACCCATCGCGATAACTCACAAAATCATATTGAATTTCAGATGGTTGAATATCAGGTACACCGCCGTATCTACCTAACAAATAATTTTTTTGTAGAATTTTATCGTCTCTGACATTCTTGTAATCGCTCAGAGAAAATATACTGGTTTCCCCGTTTATTTCACGATTGGTTGCCCACATTTCGTCACTACGGAATAATCCTTGGTCCATTAAGGAATTGTCATGAGTTGTGAAAATCAATTGCGATCTACTATTGTTAGCACAATTGCTCAAATAGGATTCGATTAAAACTTTTGTCAAATTGCTGTGTAAGCAACGATCTATGTCATCTATGAAGCACACACGCGACCTGTTAGATGATGCTTGTTGTGCAATAGACAAATCAAGAAAAGCGGGTAAAAGATCAACAACGCGCAGAGAACCGTGCGATTCATGACTAAACTTGAAAGCTGTCTCGGTACCGTCCAGCATACGATGATATGCAACTATTTTCTTGACATGAATTTCATCATTCTTACGCAAAAGTATGAATCGTTCGCCAGTTGGTTCAACTAACATCAACAGGCGATTGCCTTTTTTCAATTCCATTTCAAATTTACTTTTTACTTTTTCAGAACCATGAAATTTATCAGCAGGATAATCTTCAAAACCTAATCGAACGATTCCTGTATCTAAATGCTCTAGAATGTCACTCATTGTAGAGAAAAGTGTATTTTCTTCATCAATAAAACCACCCCAATCACCGAATCGAGAATTAGGTGTAATCAATACAAGTGACTCCTTGAACCAATCGTAGACTGATTTCAATTCGTTAACATTTTCATACACTGATTTATGAGATGCAGCATTAGAAAGAAATAGTTGATTACTCCAGATACCATCAGTTACAAATTTAAGATACTCATACATTTTAATATTATTGTGAAATATAATATCGTTATTTATGCGATCAAAAAGAACTTTGTCACTGCGACTATAATGTATAACAAGTTTTTCTTTCAATACGGAGTTCTTGTTCACGGAAAAACTATATTCATAGATTAAGTCGTTCAGTAATAACTCAAAAGAGAATTCAGTAGGGCTATTCATACTCATTTTATCTAAACGAAATGGTTCCACAGGAATATATTGATCAAACTTTGTACCATTGACAATCAAATATCTCGCAAAAACCAAGGCTAAAAATAAATTTGTTTTACCTGAAGCATTACCTCCAAATATAGCGGCAGTAGGAAGAATTTTAATGTGATACTTACTCGAATGCACAACTCGTTCATTGTGTTGTCTAGATCTAGTAGCGATCAATGAGACAGTAGTCTCGCAATAGAATGACATCCAATTTTTGACACTAAAACTCAACAGCATGACAGTTAAAAGAGTGAATCGATTAAGAATAATACTAACCACTTGAGTCAGAATATTGTTTAATCGAATGATGTAAAAAATGCTTCATTATATCCACTCGTAATTGTACATCAAGTTTACAAAAGCAAAGACAGTACTATCTGCATGCCATGTCAAACTGGAAAATACGCATTACATCTTGTTGGGAGCATGATTGGAATATTACCATAATATCAATATTCGAGTCAAAGTTTCATACGCGTACATCGCAATTCAATTTATGAAATAAAAATGAATAAAAACAATGAGATACAGAACTTCATCACCACGATTGCCTGGATGTGGATCTTTGGCATGAACTCGGTTGTTGAATCTTTGACTGTCAAGATTTGCCAATGCCGTGAGCCACTGGAAGTCAGGTTAGAGTCAAGGTCAGGCACCCAAGGGGACGGGTAGTGCGCAACAAACACTAGAACTGGGAACCCAAACCAGTCCTCATTACTAACACTCCGATAGCGGATCATCTCCTTCACTTGCAAAAACTACGAATGGTCTGGTGAATCAACACAGAAATTTGACAGATTTCTATCGTGCAACGCTGAAAAGTCAAATGATTGAGTTCTGTTGTCAAGAACAAATTGACTTTACACCGTTAGAATTTCCTGCACGAATCAGAAGTTCTGATTGGAATGAAGCAATTGAACGACTATGACACTACCGCTTGAACTGAAGTCAAGACCTGTGCACCAAGCCGCACAAATCGTTGAGCGCGCCAGATGGGCGGCGAATGCTTATGCTGATTTCGGACGCGAAGATGTTCTTCGAATTTCAAAACTGGTGGCTGATTTGGGAGTTGAAACTGCCCGAGAATACGCCGATTGGGCAGTGAACGAAACCGGCTTCGGTAACCCTGACCACAAGGAAATCAAGAATGTCATGTGCAGTGAAGGAATTTACGAGCATTACAAGAACGAGGACTTTACCAATCATCGTGTCTGTGAAGAGCGAAGTGTCATTGAAATTCCCCGGCCAGCAGGTGTTGTGTTTGCATTGACACCGTCCACAAATCCGGTGTGTTCAGTGTTTTTCAAGGTTCTGCTGTGTCTGATGACTCGTAATGCGATTGTCGTTAGCCCACATCCGGCCGCACGCGAGTGTTGCACGGATGCAGTACATCGCATTGCTGAGGTGATTGAAGAAGCGGGTGCTCCGGACGGGACTGTGCAAGTCATCGAAAACCCCGATCTTGAAGTGATTCAGGCAGTGATGCAGTCTGACCGTATTGACCTGATTTTGGCAACTGGTGGTTCACCCATGGTGCGGGCCGCTTACAGTTCAGGAAATCCCGCACTGGGTGTCGGACCTGGAAACTGTCCTGCATATGTTGATAAATCGGCTGATGTAAACAAAGCCGCAGAATACATTGCATACAGCAAGTCATTTGATCAAAGCATTCTCTGTACAAATGAATCTGCAGTGATCGCGCATCAGACTGTCAGCGACGAGTTGATTTTGGCGATGCAGAACCAGGGATGCTATTTCTGCTCGAACGAAGAACGAGACCGGATTGCAGATTTGTTGTTCCCGGAAGGCAAATTCGATATTGCAGTGATCGGCAAATCTGCCGAGTGGTTGGCAGAGCGGGCACGAATACGGGTTCCGGAAAAAACTCGCGTACTTGTGGTGCATCTTGAAAGAATTGGCGACGATTATCCGTTGAGCCGGGAGAAGTTGTGTCCGGTTCTCGGATTCTTTACCGTTCCTGGCAGAGATGCAGCGATGAACGCTTGCAATGCAATGACTCGAAAAATGGGTAGTGGACATTCGGCCGCCATTCACACCATGGACCAAGAGATGGTTCTGAGATTCGGTGCTGAATTGAATGTACTCCGAACCGCTGTCAATGCACCCTGCAGTACGGGTGCTTCCGGTTTTGAAACAAACTTGGCCCCGACGATGACTGTCGGTACCGGTTTCTACGGGCGAAGTTCTGTCAGTGAGAATGTTGGACCGCAGCACTTGGTTCAATGGGTGAAACTGGCGTACAACAAGAATGATGTCTTGGACAAAGCGAAATACGATTCACTCAGGTTGCCCGTCAGCACACCAAATCCTTCAAACGGTGCGATTGATTATTCATTCTCTTCAAAATATCAGCAATCCGAATCACCGTCAAATCTGGCTTTGATTGAATCGGGTCAGGATCTGCGACAAGTAATCCATGAAATCATTCTGGAAGAAATTCGCTCGTTGCAGATTGTCAGGGAGTAACGGACCAAAATGGCAGACATTCGTTCCTACATTTTCATTGACCAGTTGCAACCGAAAACCATGTGCTACATGGGTACATGGATTCGCGGTTTCCTGCCGCGTACGAATATGGCAGCAATGATTATTGAAGTAGTGCCGGGACTGCATATCGAAGGAATTACGGATATTGCGTTGAAAAGTGTGGATGTGAAACCTGGCATTTTGGTTGTTGAACGGCAATTCGGGTATTTGGAATTTCATTCCTACTCCACAGGCGATGTAGTCGCTGGTGGCGAAGCTGTATTGAATGTACTCGGTGCTACGGCCAACGATGCCATGCCGCCGGAAATACTGGCTTCCAGAATCATTAAGCGACTGGACGACTATCATGCGTTTTTGATTAACCGAAACAAGCTGGGTTCAATGGCGCTTCCGGGCGAATCGTTGTTTGTGCTGGAAATGCAACCGGCCTCCTATGCCATATTGGCGGCCAACGAAGCAGAGAAGTCTGCGGACATCAAAATCGTCGACTACAGAATGATCGGCGCGACGGGCCGGGTTTATCTGAGTGGCCCGGAGAGTGATGTTCGTTCGGCTGCACGAACCGCAGAAGAAGCACTTGAAGCAAAAATGTAGATGAGCATGGAAAACGGAATCTCCAAAGAACAAATCAGAACCATTGTTCGCGATGCGCTTCAGCAGGCCACATCGAAGCCAATGGGCACCAGCGAACAAACTGTTAAAGTACCTGATACAGATTTTGCTCGCAAGGTGCGCAGTGCCGGTCAATCGAAAGATAAATCTGCAGTTTCAGTACAGATTCGAACTGGACATCAGCTAAATAAATTTGCACGTGAGCTGGTTGCTTTGGCGCAAAATGCTGAATTGAAGGAATTGATTGTATCCGGCAAGGTTGAATTTAAACTTGCCGCTGTACCTGCAAGCAAAAAATATGCTACGGATGAACCAATCGAATGCGTCGATGCGAAGCGGGAAGGCGATTGCTCATTTGAGTCGGGAATTTTGACGGAATCCAAAATTCTGAAAATTGCAAAAAATTACCAACGAGTTGTGCTAGGCAAAAAAGCAGTGTTGACACCGCTTGCAAGAGACCGGGCGCGCTCAGTCAAACTTGAAATTTTGAGGCAACAGACATGAAAGTAGGGACTGTAACCGGAAAGATATGGACCACTCGGCGGTTGGAAGAGTTGCCGAATGGCGCACTTCTGGAAATAGATCTAATCGAAGACAACGGGAGTGTAGAGAAGATTCTCGCATTTGATCCACTTGGTGCAGGCGAAGGCGAGCGGGTCGTTGTCACGCAAGGATCCGTTGCGAAAGGGTGGTTCCAATCCGGCGAAGCCGTTATTGATTCGCTGGTGATTGGAATCGTTGACGAACCAGGTACTAATAATGATGAACTACCTGGTGGCATCGAAACTGGGCGAATGGCACAAGCACGAAACCTTGCCGACCAGCTGCCTGCGGATGAAGAATATTATGTCGCGGAGCATTTGGCAAAGGTACTGAACTTGGCTCCGACGACTCTGAGAAAGAAACTGCGAAACCAGGGAATGGGCATCGGTAGCGGTCAACGCTACAGATGGAATCGCCAAGAGGCGGTCGAGTTGATCGCAAAACTCCTTTGATCCCAAAATCAGTTTGAACGAATTTTTTTATTTTTCAATTACTTCAAAGTGAGGTAGCAAAATGTCTAATGCAATAGGATTTATTGAAACACGCGGATATGTTGCTTCCTTTACCGCAGCAGATGCAATGGTAAAGGCGGCCAATGTAGAAGTGATCAAACGCGAACAGGTCGGTGCCGGGCTGGTATCGGTTTTGGTGCGTGGGGATGTTGGTGCAGTAAAGGCAGCAACGGAAGCGGGTGCCGAAGCGGCGGCCGCAGTCGGTGAAGTTGTATCGGTGCATGTCATTCCTCGACCGCATGCGGATGTCGTTACGGAATATGGTGCAACGAAATAATATTCATTCTTTCAATATTCACCGAAACTTGGTGAACCATTCGTCAGTCGCCATATTTGTAGAAGTCGAAACAGAAGGTCTCGATGGCTGAGTTAAGGGTTTATCTACCGATTGAAGATTTGCAACGGCAGTTTGCCGCGTATATGGCCACTGCGATGCGGGCCCGCGGCTATGTACCAATGCAAGGCATGCATTCGCTGATAGTAGAGATTGCGCCGGCACTGGCAATTCATCGCGTAGTTGATTTGGCGTTAAAGTCAGTGCCCGGTGTTGAACCCGGTATCCTGTATGTTGAGCGGCAGTTTGGCATATTGGAAGTGCACAGCAAAAATCTTGATGAAATCAATGAAGCGGGGCGAGCAATTCTGGACGGTGTCGGCCTCGAAGCAAAGGATCAATTAAGACCGCGAATACTTTACTCTGATATTGTGGAGGAGGTTACCGACCAGCATGCGGTCATATTGAATCGACAGCGGGAAGCTTCGATGATCTTGCCGGGCGAATCCTTGTTGCTCCTGGAAACCTCACCCGCTTTGTTCGCGGCGGCTGCGGCCAACGAAGCGGAAAAGGTTGCACCGGAAAATGTGTTGGTGAACTGCCAGATGATCGGGGCTTCCGGCCGGGTATTCATATCTGGAGAAAAAGAACATATTTCACTTGCTTTGGAACGGGTTCTGTCTCAGTTTGAATCGATGTCCGGCAGAGATCACTAGAACTCCTTGAATTTACCGATTACCTGACAATCTGGAAGAGATTGTTGATTTGCCGAAGTTAGTTTCGGCATGAAAACGGATTGAATAAAGATTCCAGGGATTTGTCAGAGGTTTTCAGTGTTGCTTGTGTTTAACAAGCAATATTCCAATCAGTTATCGTTAGTCGGTTTCTTAGTTCGGCCTGAAGCTTAAGCGCATCTGGAGACAATGGATCAGTTTGCTCTTCACCAAATTCATTCCACAAAAACTGTAGTTCATCTTCAAGAGATACTTCCAGTTCATCACGAGTTTCTTCGAATATATAGATATCGAAGTCACCCTCAAGATCATAGCAAAACGCAGTGGAATCAAACGTCACATCAAATTTTAGTGGCAAGTCAGCGTGATAGATCGCATTGTTGATTTTCACTTCACTCATTTGAATCGGACTTTCATCAACTGCAAGAATTTTATTTACATTGCGAATGAAAACAGGGTCATCGTCCTTGTTGAAACCAACATCTCCATAAAGAAAAATTGGTTGCCCAAGGTTGCCCAAAAGAACTGATTTGGCATTGTCGACTTCGGAGTAGCAAGCAGGCAAGTGTCGACCGGTTTTCAGCTTGACCTGAACTTCTTTCATTTCTTGGTTAATTCCAGTCAATAATCCAGAAATGAAGTAAGGCTCAACCTCAACTTCCTCATCGCGTTGGTGTTGTTTCAACTTTGAATGTATCTTCATAAAATCTGGTCCAGTAAATATTGTTTGGTGGTTCCAGTCTTGGACTGAAAATTCAAAATGAGAAAAGCCAAGAGGCAACATTTTTTGATGCATCGACAATGGCCAACGAAAATTTGTGTCCGGCAACAACTTCTTAAAACTTTCAAAATCAGTCATGAATTCGTAATGCAAGATCAATTTTCGAGGATCTTCTTGAATCATCATAGCTAGCAATTCCAGAAACCGAAGTGATTGGTTCTCTAGTCAGTTCCTCCCATGTGAATATGGTGGACTTCAAGAAATATTATCAAGCAAATCTTATTCGTTTGTCAAATGCATTTCAAAAAATTGCACGCATCATTACAAATTTGCGTCATCTTGTTGACACGGTTTCACTTCATCACTGCGTCGCTTTCAATCATCACCTTCAAATTTCGATTTTTTGTGTTGTTGCAAAAATGCAACGAGTGTAGCAAGAACTTCTGTGTGACTTCCCCAACTCATCCGTGACAACGACAATGAGGAAATCTGAATCATGAAAAATTTTGACGAATTTGCCCATGTCGTAGCATGAAAATCCTTGGACAACGCCGGTCAAGCTTCTTTCATACTGCAGTCAATCCCCGCAATTCAGCAATTCTGCCTTCAAATGATTTCCAACGGGCAACACCCAATGGTCCTGTGCCTCACGTCGCACACAACCCCCTTGGTCGTGAAGGTCAATCGGGATGAGTGTTGCACGGGAAATCTAGACAAAACAAAAAAATTTGAAAAAAAACTTGACTTTCATAATATGATTAGTTATATCTCATATTATGAAAGTTGAAAATCATTTCAGTTACACGAGTCCAAGTGTCGGCAAAAAAACCGCTCAGGGAGTACTGGCGAAGTGAAATCGCGCCGGGTATCAGGCTCGCAAAGTGTTTATCGGGCAATCGCGCTTCTCAGCGGGGTTGCCCGTAACAATGCTACTGGCATTACCGCAACAACACTGGCAAAGCAACAGGACTTGACACTGGCAACGACTCATCGCTTGCTGAAGGTTTTGGTCAGCGAAGGCATGCTGACCTTTGACCCTTATTCGAAAAAATATCACTTGGGTTTGGAACTTTACACGCTTGGCATGGAAGCCCGACATTTCGGATTGCGAAATCTGCTGGCAACACCAATGGAACGCATCCGCGAAATTTCTCGGGAAACAGTGTTTCTGTTGATTCGCTCAGGTGCAGATGCATTATGCCTGGAACGGCTGGATGGAGACTTCCCGATCCGCAAGCTGACACTGACTGTCGGGTCACGTCGACCGCTGGGAGTCGGTGCCGGCTCACTGGCGCTATTGGCCGCCGAAACGGATGAAGTTGTTGAACAGGTATTGCGGCACAACAGAAAACTGTATTCGGACTATGCCGGCTTTACCCAGAAAAAAATTCGCGATGCTGTATCTCTGACAAGAAAACGCGGTGCATCGTTCAATGATGGTCGACTGGCCAATGAAGTGCGCGCCGTTGGAATGGCATTCGGACCTGAAGGTGAACCACCATACGCCGCCGTCAGTGTCGCAACCAGTCAGGCGCGGATGGAAGAACAGCAACGCTCGGAACTGCAAGCATTGCTCAAATCCGAAATTGGAGACTTGGATTGGAATTTGATTCGAGACACATCCAGCAACTAAACAACCATTACTATTGGAGTTAGCTAATATGAAAAAGAAAATTGCAATTTTTGCAATACTGTTGACCCTTACATCGGGTACCGCATTTGCGGGGAAATCTGATGACACACTGAATATCGCATGGGGTGGCGAACTTGCTACTCTTGATCGATATTTCAATGTCCTTCGGGAAGGTATTATTGCCGGTCGATTGGTGTGGGATTCGCTGTTATTCAAGGATCCCGAAACACTCGAGTTCAAGCCATTATTGGCCAAGTCATACACTTTTGTTGACGGAACCACCATGGAATTTGAACTGCGACAAGGCATCACTTTCCATAACGGCGAGCCGTTTGATGCAGATGATGTAGTCTATACCCTGAATTTTGTCTCAAATCCTGACAATGGTGTGTTGACTCAGCGAAATGTCAGCTGGATCGACAGTGTTGAAAAACTGGGGCAGTACAAAGTCCGCCTGAAAATGAAAGCCCCGACTCCAATCGCATTGGAGCTTCTGGCTGGTCCGCTTCTCATTTATCCAAATGAATACTATGCTGAAGTGGGTCCCGAAGGCATGGGAACAAATCCGGTAGGAACAGGTCCCTACATGGTCGAAAATTTCAAGCCCGGGGTGTCCACAACCTTCATTCGCAATGACAATTACTTCGACGATAGTCCGAAGGGTAAACCCGCAATCGGCAAAATTGTACAAAGAACTATTCCGGATCGAAACACGCAAATCGCCGAACTGCTGTCCGGTCGGGTTGACTGGATTTGGAAGGTGCCGGCCGACCAGGCTGCACGCCTGACAGATCGGCCGAACATCACGGTTAGCAACCGGCAAACCTTGCGCATTGGCTATCTGAGTTTCGACAGCTCCAACCGTACCGGAAATAGTGCTCCTGTGAACAACCCGCTGGTTCGAAAAGCAATTGCCCACGCAATTGATCGTGAAGCAATCGTCAAGTCTTTGGTGGCCGGCAGTTCCGTGGTCGTCCATTCCGCCTGTCATCCCGAACAATTTGGTTGTGAGCAGGCGGTGGCAACATATGAATTCAATCCGGAAAAAGCCAAGCAGTTGCTTGCGGAAGCCGGCTATCCAGATGGCTTCTCAATCGACTTCCATGCGTATCGGAACCGCCCTTACGCTGAAGCGATTATGGGGTATTTGCAAGCCGTTGGAATCAAGACCAATCTGGTTTACCTGAAATACGCCGCGCTCCGGGATAAAGTCTATGCAGGTGAAATCGACTTTGATTTCATGACTTGGGGAAGCTACTCCTTTCATGATGTTTCTGCAATTACCAGTCACTTCTTCAAGGCGACCAAAGATGATTATGCCCGTGATGATGAATTGGTGAATGCGCTGAAACTCGGCGACGAATCAGTTGACCCTGAAGTCCGTAAATCGGCCTACTCCGATGCACTCAAGCGAATCGCTGACAATGCATACTGGGTACCACTTTGGACCTACAACGTATATTACGCCTTTTCCCGAGACCTTGATTTCAAGGCATCCGCAGATGAAATTCCCCGGTTCTACCAGACCAGGTGGAACTAGAGAATTGATCTAGTCTTGATAAATTCATCTGAATAAAGAGGGAAGCGACTCCCAATGACAGTTTACCTGATAAAGCGACTGGGCCTTGCGTTGCTGGTTGCACTCTTTGTGTCGTTCATCAGTTTTCTGATGTTGCGCACCGCAGGGGACCCAGCGATTGCAATGGCCGGCGAAGGTGCTTCCGCGGCGGACATAGAGTACATTCGACAACAGTTCGGTTTCGACAAGCCCTTGTTGATCCAGTACACCACCTGGTTGGCTGGCGCACTGACTGGTGATTTGGGCCAAAGCACCTACTTTTCCATTCCAGTGGCAGAACTATTGGCGGAGCGTTTGCCGATTACCATGGCACTAGGTGCTTGCGCACTTACATTTTCGATTCTGTTGGCCGTACCGCTTGGAGTACTGGCTGCGGTACGCTCCAATTCGTTGATTGACCGCTTGGCACTTTCAATTTCCGTGTTCGGTCAAGCCTTGCCCAACTTCTGGTTTGCCTTGATGCTGATCTTGATTCTTTCGGTTTGGCTGCCCTTGCTTCCGCCGTCCGGCAATGAAAGCTGGGTGCATTTCATTATGCCAACACTGGTTTTGGGCTACTACTCAACACCGGCCGTCATGCGTCTGACTCGATCCGGTACGCTGGAAGTCCTTCGGGCCGACTATATTCGAACCGCAAAAGCCAAAGGACTTGCACCATGGCGAGTGCTATTCAAGCACGCCTTGCGCAATGCGATTATTCCTGTAGTAAGCCTTTCCGCAGTGCAATTCGGCTACATGCTGGGTGGCTCCATCATTATCGAAAGCATATTTGCATTGAATGGAATCGGACAACTTGCCTGGGAAAGCATTTCGCGCGCAGATCTACCAACGGTACAGGCAATCGTGCTGGTGTTGTCAATGATTTATGTTCTGTTGAACCTGTTGGGTGACCTGCTGAATGCCTGGTTGGACCCGCGCATCCGAGTTGCATAGGTGAGAAGTCATGAGTGAACAAAATACAGTTCAAATTGAGCAAACATTGCAAGAGTCGCCGCGCAAGCTGATGATGCGCCGGTTTGCGAAGCACGGCGGATTCACATTTGGCGCGACGGTGTTGGTAGTCATCGCACTGATTGCGATTGCCGCACCTTTGCTCGCACCGTACGACCCTTATGCACAGAATTTGTTGGCCCGGTTGCAACCGCCAGTTTGGTACGACGGCGGCGACTGGAGCCATATTCTGGGTACGGATCAACTGGGTCGGGACTACTTGAGTCGGTTGATCTACGGGGCCCGATTGTCATTAATCATCGGTGTTCTGGCGATGCTGATATCCGGGTTCATCGGCACCGCGCTGGGCGTTTGTGCAGGTTTTTTCGGTGGGAGAGTCGATCTGGTGATAACCTTTATTATTACAGCCCGACTGTCCATGCCGATTGTCCTGATTGCACTGGCAGTTGCTGCCTTGCTGGGCGGTTCGCTTGAAATTGTAATCATCATTCTGGGTTTGTTGCTTTGGGATCGATTTGCGGTAGTCGCGCGCTCCTCGACAATGAGTATTCGAAATGCGGATTTTGTTCTGGCGGCTCGCACATTCGGTTGTCCGACGTGGAGAATTCTCGTAGCCGAAGTACTTCCCAATATAGCGGATGCTCTGATTGTGGTCGCGACGCTTGAAATGGCGCATGCAATCTTGCTGGAAGCGGCGCTTTCGTTTCTTGGGCTTGGTGTTCAACCGCCCTTGCCGTCGTGGGGACTGATGATTTCAGAAGGTCGAGACTATCTGTTTTTCGAGCCGTGGCTAATCATGATCGTCGGTGTGGCACTGTTGATACTGGTGCTTGCAATCAATCTGGTAGGGGACGGAATTCGCGATGTCACTTCCCCTGAAGCACATTAGGGCATTGTCATGGCATTACTTGAAATTTCTGATTTGACGATTGACATTCGTACGATGTCCGGAGAACTGCATGCGGTTCGCGGAGTTGACTTTACCTTGAGTGAAGGGGAAACACTGTGTATTGTTGGTGAAAGTGGATGCGGCAAATCCATGACAGCAATGGCAATCCTCGATCTTTTGCCGAGTTCTGCGAAACGAACGGCCGAAAAAATTGTTTTCGACGGACTGGATCTGCAGACCTTGTCAGCGTCTCGCATGCGTGATTTGCGCGGTGACGGAATTGGTGTGATTTTTCAGGACCCCATGACAGCACTGAATCCATCATTCACAATCGGCGACCAGCTGACCGAAGTTTATCTTTGTCATCGTAAAAGCAGTCGACGAGAGGCGACTGACAGGGCTGTTTTTCTGCTGGAACGTGTTGGCATCACCGCTGCCAGAAGCCGGCTTGGGCAATATCCGCACCAATTATCCGGTGGTTTGCGCCAGCGGGTGATGATTGCCATGTCATTGATGTGCGATCCCAAATTGCTGATTGCCGACGAGCCCACGACGGCGCTGGATGTGACCATTCAGGCACAGATATTGCATTTGATCAAGGAATTGCAGAACGAGACCGGAGCCGGCGTGATTTTGATTACGCATGATTTGGGGGTGGTTGCGCAAATGGCCGACAATGTTGCAGTTATGTATGCCGGCGAAGTGGTGGAAAACGCAGTAGTGGAAACCATCTTCAATGCCCCTCGACATCCGTACACGCTTGGATTGATGAGTTGTATTCCGGTACCTGGAAAAATTGAACGAGGCGGCAGGCTTGGGGCGATTCCGGGAGTTGTTCCGTCTTTGCTCGGCGATATCTCGGGATGCTCTTTTCGCACTCGCTGTCCGGTCGGAGATGACGTTTGCGCAAACGAAATTCCAGTGCATCTTGACTCGGATTCACATCGTTGGCGTTGCATTCACAACCAGTTGCCAACGAGAGACATTTTTACGGAAAATATTCAATGAACACACCGGTTTTGGAACTGAAAAAAGTTTCACAAATTTTTCGCGTCAAACAGGGATTGACGGGTCGTCGTCTCCCGCTTCATGCAGTATCAAATGTTTCGATGGAGCTCAAGAAAGGCGAAGTCGTTGGACTGGTTGGCGAAAGCGGTTGTGGAAAAAGCACCTTGGCAAAAATTCTTCTTGGCCTGATTGAGCCTACTGAAGGAGAAGTATTGTTTGATGGCAAGCCGCTTGCCGAGAGCTCCACAGCCGAGCGAACCAAGAGAATTCAAACGATTTTTCAGGATCCATATTCCTCATTGAATCCGCGCAAGACGGTTGCGCAGATTGTCGGGTTGCCGCTGTCTTTGCATGGAGATCTGGACAGTGCGGCCAGACGTGATGCAATTCGCGAGATGCTGGATATGGTTGGATTGCCCCGAAGGGTTGAAAACGCATACCCCAGTCAAATGTCCGGCGGGCAACGACAACGAGTCGCCATTGCCCGTGCCTTGATTACCCGACCTGGAGTATTGATTTGCGATGAACCTACGTCGGCATTGGACGTTTCAGTGCAATCGCAGATTCTGAACCTGCTGTGCGACCTGCGGGACGAATTGGGGCTAACGTATCTGTTGATCAGTCATAATTTGGCTGTTGTTGAACATCTTGCCGAACGCGTGGTCGTTATGTATCTGGGTCGTATTGTAGAAACTGAATATGCAGAGAAGATCTTCGCGAATCCGATTCATCCATACAGCAAGGCGTTGCTGAGTGCTGCGTTGCCACCAAGCCCCGGCCGCGGTGTGCCGGAACTTGATTTGGGAGCAGATTATCCGAATCCGGTTCATCCGCCGTCAGGATGTGCATTCCATCCGCGTTGCTCAGTGGCATTTGACCGGTGTTCAGTGGAACGCCCCCATCTGGTTGAATGTCAGGAAGGTGGTTTTGCGGCTTGCCACTTGGTGGGCCAAAGTTGACAGATATTTCAAACAGATTTGAAATTCTGAAAAATTTGGTAGTTCACGGTTCGTCCGGAGCAGTCGTCACCCAGCATCGCGAGGCTTCCTTGGTCGGCGCAGATGTATTGCGTGCCAAGGGAAATGCAGTAGATGCAGCGATTGCAATTGCGTTTTCTCTTGGGGTTTTGGAACCGTGGATGAGCGGCCTTGGTGGAGGCGGCTACATGCTTGTCGGGCGACGCGGAGAACCGCCGACGCAAATTGATTTCAACATGCGCTCGCCGGTGCAAACAAAACTGTCGGATTACCCAATCGTAGAAGGTTTGAGCAGTGATATTTTTCCTTGGCCGCGTGTAGAGGAGGAACGGAATACTCGGGGTCCTCTATCCATTTGTGCACCAACCATGGTAGCCGGGCTTGAGCTTGCATGGAAACAATTTGGGTCGTTGCCTTGGAAAACACTGTTGGAGCCGGCGATTGCATTTGCCAGTGAAGGCCTGTCGATAGATTGGTACGCACAACTTGTCATCGGTTCGGTCGCGAAAAATTTACGTAACAACCCGACAGCGAAGGCATTATTTTTGGACAATGAAGGAGACCCCGTAACAACCGGGTGGACTTCACTGTATCGACCACGTATTGATAACCAGGCATTGGCTGATACATTAAATACTTTGGCAAATGAAGGTAGTGATGTGTTTGTACGCGGCGAAGTCGGTCGCGCGTTGGTTCAAGATGTAGAAGAAGCCGGTGGCAATCTCGCCATGCAGGATCTTGAATTGGCCGTGCCCAAAGTCGTGGCGCCAGCGAACCTTGACTATCGAGGTAACCAAATCTGGAGCACTTCCGGTCTTTCCGGGGGAGAAACCTTGCTCAATATCTTCAGGAATCTCAAAAAATACAGTTCGGAGGAACTGATTTCTGGTGGACACTACGAGACGCTGGCGAAAACAATCCTGCCAGTATTGACAGATCGACTTGAAAATCTTGGAGATGGGTCAGGGGTTGCCAACAGAGAAAGTTGCACGACTCATTTTTGTGTGACTGACAGAGATGGATTGACGGTTTCATCAACCATAACTTTGGTAACCCTGTTTGGTTCCAAAGTCGTCTCACCGCGAACCGGGATTTTGTTGAATTCGGGCATGGCGTGGTTTGATCCCACTCCTGATCAAGCCAATTCAATCGGACCGGGAAAGCGTTGCTTGAACAATATGTCGCCTACGATAGTGAACCGGCCGGATGGAAGTCAAATCGCGATTGGCGCGGCTGGCGGACGTAAGATTATTCCGGCCGTTGCCCAGATACTCTCATTTATGCTGGACAGGGGTCTGTCTTTGCAAGAGGCTTGCTTTTCCCCGCGACTGGATGTGCAATTTGACAGAACTATTGTTGCTGACAACCGAATCGACAATAACACACTATCGCTTCTGGAAGATCTTGGGAATGTCCATGTTGTGGAAAAAACTCTGTTTCCCTATCATTTTGGCATTACGGGGGGATTGGTTAACTCGAAGGGCGCTGTTGAAGCAATGCCTGACCCACTGGCTCCAAATGCTACGGCAATCAGCATTGATTAGTAGCAAGGGTCACTGATGATTCAGAGGACTATGCTTTACAACGCTTTATCGCGCGAGGAGTGTGGGGGTAGTTAATCAATAACTGAAACAAAAAATTCACTGCAACCCGCCAACTTCACTTTCGTGAAATCATACTGACATTCAACGCCCAACTTTGTATGCTGCTTGGCAATTTCGTAAGGACACCTCACAGTGAATTTTTGACAAAACGATATTTGTACTGAAAATCTCAAGGGAGCTGTCCCTTTCCCTCACGCTGAGCATTGATTTTTCAGCGCCGTAAGCTGGGAGCAAGGTTACTCAAGGCAGATGTGCCAAGAGTTCAGCGCATTGAATGACTGAGTATTTCTGAGTTCTTTGCAAAGAAATCCATATACTTGGTACGGGTGTTCAACCAGACCAAGTAATGTAATCAGATGAGCTCGGGATAAAGCTTCCCATCGAAAAAACTTGAAAATTGTTTCTACCGATAGTCCGGTTCACTACATTGTTAAATCAGATATCAATGCAACTGCATGTTCTTGGATCAAAATTGCAAAAGTCCAAGTGTCACAACTTTCCGGTTTGATAATATCCAGAGGGTTGGTGATTGATGGTCAAAACACTTTCAACGACTGCAAGGTGATCGTCAAATTTGTCAGAGTGTTCATCTGTCACATCAAGAAGTTCATCTGTCCTGTCAAGAAGTTCGTCTGTCCTGTCAAGAAGTTTGTTTGTCGTGTCAAGAAGTTCGTTTGTCTCTTTCAATTTGAATTGCATTGAATCCGATCGAACAGAATTGCCCTCAATCAATCGTCTATTTTCTAGGATCAATCTTCCATTGTCTGCTACATCAGGTTGAAGTTCTACCAGTAGTTGCTTGATTTCATCAAAATGCCGCTGATTTTCTTTACCGAGATTCTGAAAAAGATAAACTTGCCACGCGAATAGACCTACGAACAACGCAACCATAGTGGTATATCCAACAATGAACCAAACGTGCGGGAACTTGGTGTTGCGGTCAACAAAATCGATTTTTTCTTTTTTGTGATCAATGACTGCTTCGAGCCGAGTAACTCTGCGGTCCAATTCCAAATCTTCTTGAGTTACATATTTCATTTTAATTACTCTCTCTTTACCAAGATTGTTGAACTTAATCAATATCGTCCTTGAGGGGCAAGCAAGTCCAGTATGGATTACAGAACTCTGCAACGCTTACAAGAATCTGAACTCCATTGTATGTTACATTAAGTTCAATGTCAAATTGTTGCGAATGTTTCCTGTTAGAAATTTTTTGTAGGTGATATTGCAAATTTGACGAATTCGCCAAGACTAATTTCAAATGACGACAACAGGTTACACCAGATTATGAAGATGCTGATGAGTAGTTTCTGAGGAATGAGGTAGAAAATTGGCAAAAAAGTTGAAAAAGACAGTGCAATCCAGAACAACAGAGCTGTTGGAATTAAATCAGTTTTCCGCTCATTGAAAGCGGGGCAACTTGGGCAAGAGTAAATTGATGCAGGAAGGGTTCGGTAGTTTATAAAGCTCCAATATCAAACGCAAAACTCATCTTCCGAATCTATGATACTCAACGGAATGTCCCACCATATCTGCCAATTCATGCTTGGATGAAGTGAAAATTTCACACCGTATTCGTTTACAAGTTTATATCTGCTCACTTTGGTCCCTGATTGATTCAACACTTCTTTCCATTCCAAATCAGCACCAATTCTCATCTTTTCAGGATTGATGTAGTGAATCGTATAGCAATGAGCCCGACTGTGTTCATCTTCTTTCAAACTGTATGCTACCGAAATGATTTGATATCTTGTATTGTTCAAGAACTGAGTCATTTCAAAAATTTCTCCATTAAATCTTCCTAGGCGATGCCCCGACAATTTCAGATGGTCTTTAGTTAACTTGCCAGACTTTACCTGAATCAGGTGTATCTGTCCGTTTGAACGTACAGTGATATCCGCATCGGTATCATGTCTTCCTTCGCACCACTTGGCATGATGTCCCGCTACATTGTCACTACGGATTGATTGGACCAGGAATTCTTTCACTTGCCACCTTAAGCAACGGCCACCACTCAACAGACCATGGAACTTCACCAGGTAATTTTGAAAATTTTGCCTCATTTTTGACGTCAGCCTGTATGCAGGCGAACCCAGTTCTGACTCTTTAATTATTACACGTTCATTCATTTGCTTGTCTTCCTGACCCATGTTCTTGCAAATTCTACAAAATTGGCATTCAATTCGAAGCCGAGGTATTTGTGTTCCAGTTCCTGTGCTACAACACATTCTGAACCTGACCCTACAAATAGCACCAGGACACGACCATTCCTGCTGTCACCCAAAACAGACCTTATAAGAATTCTGGTTAGTGTCATTGGTTTTTGGGTGGGATGTTTCCAAGTCATGTGGTTGCGATGATGCTTCAGCTCCTTGGGATTGAAGATGTCCTGACAATCTTCACACTTGAACCATCTTTCCCTTGCTCCTGCTCTTCCTGCAAGAGCAGGAACCTTGATTACATCACGAGGCAATGCTCCTTTGTTGTGGACCATGTACCGTGTGTTCGATTTTGTACCGTACCTTGACTTGGTATTTTTTCGCTCCTTGCCGGCCAACTTGATAAAACCTTCTGTATAAGGTACTCGTATTGCATCAATGCAAAGATTTGGTCGTTTTCTTTTCCAAAGGCACAGTATTGATTCATGAGATCGTTGCCAAAATTTCAAACTGGCGACCGTTTTGTTTGTGTAATGCCAAACTAGCCATTTTTGCTGACTCAATGGATAATGAACAGAAAGGCGAGCAAGAATTTCTGAAAATCCATAGACATAAATGAGGCCATCGTCGGCAAGCAACTTGAAACACATGTCCATCCAACTTTTCGACCACGCAACGTAGTCTTCCAATTCCATATTGTCCAAGTTGTTTCCGAAATCTTTTCCAATGTTATATGGAGGGTCGACAATAATTACATCAAATCTTTGATTCTTGTCAATCGCAACTTCGAGACCGTCCAATACATCCGAGTGATATATTCCGGTAAAACCTTTCGAATACTGGTTGTCAGAATGCCTCAAACTGGTTATTGAATTTTCATTTTGAACGTTGTTTTCGTCCACCTGCAAACCCTAAACTGGCGGTCAGTTGTTTATTTAACTATCTTCACCCAATCCAAGCCACCGTACATAATTCTTGTAGTCAACTATTCCATTTGATGGTGTGCATCAAGTTCACCTGGTATTGTACCTCACGACAAACCTGATTATTTGGCAGTTTGGCT
Source organism: Arenicellales bacterium (assembly GCA_965200765.1). GTDB lineage: Bacteria > Pseudomonadota > Gammaproteobacteria > Arenicellales > JAJDZL01. Next base: position 1,951,621 of record OZ241380.1, on the reverse strand, counting down.
GTATCCGACAGATTTTGTCGTATAAATTTTCATATTCGGTGTTAATCGGTATTCTTTTTCGAGATGGAGAGTTGCGATATCCGGTTTTTTTAACAAGAAAATTGATTTTCAAGTAGTTGGCCCTGTGGATGGCAAGCCAGTCATGCTTGACGATACTTGCTACTTTGTCAGTTGCAGGTCAATTGAAGAAGCCGAATTTGTCGTTGAACTGCTTAATTCCGAAGAGGCAAAAATTCTTTTGGAATCAATGATTTTCTGGACAAATAAACGTCCAATTACTTCAGAATTGTTAAAACGACTGCATATTTGGGAAGGGCCAATGAATACGAACAATTTGTCAATCAGCGAAATGTCGCATGAATTTCACTCTTGTTGAACAGGCACAGGTCGAATGGATGTTCTGGCAACGTCTTTGAGCCATTGCCTGAATCCAACATTTCAAACCGGTACATCACAGGAGTGTGTGTCTTCGGGAGGTTTTTGCCGAAGCACAACTCATTTAGACGGTGAGTCCGCTCCAAACTTTATTTCTCTTCATGTCGAACAGGTTTCCGAGGATACCGACGATGCGCACTTCGACGCGGTCTAGTGGAGATGAATCGCGGTATCTTTGGGTAGGGTGTACCGACGATTACAAATCCTGACCCCGGGCTAGCTTGCGAAGCTCAAGAAACTCCGTTTCGGCAGTGACACTCTGACTCTCCAGTCAGCGTTTGCATACCCAAGCAGGCCTGATTGGTTCGACACAGTCGATTTGTGTTCGCATACCCGCTTGGTCAGCATTGTCATAAACACTGGCATACTGGTTGCTTCCGTAGCACCACTTGCACGATGTGACCAGTCAGTCATTGTGCCACCCGGTCTCGTTTCACGGGCTAGGTGCAATGATAGTTGCCCTGCGCAGAATTATGGATGATTCGTCGTTATTGAAAAAAAAACTTGACTTGTATGATAATGTTAATGATAATGATTATCATTATTATACTTGTTCACTAGTAACTTTTGAGGTTTTAACTGATGAAATCTATCAAATGTATTCCGGGTTTCAAATTCGCCGTCGTAGGACTTGGAACTCTGGCAATGATGGCTTGTGCATCAATGGACTCTTCCATGAAATCTTCAGCTTCCATGGCAGAGAAAGATGTGCTCAAACACTACACTGTACTGGCGCATGCCATGTATCAAGACTCGCTTACCACTGCGGTCAGTCTGCAGAAAGCGGTGATTCAGTTCATCGGAAATCCGACCGACGACAACCTTTCTGCAGCCAAGTCTGCATGGCTTGATGCGCGAGTGCCGTATCAGCAAACCGAAGTATATCGTTTCGGAAATGCAGTCGTTGATGACTGGGAAGGCAAAGTAAACGCTTGGCCACTGGACGAAGGCCTGATTGACTACGTATCCGGCGAGTATGGAAGTGAATCGGAAGAAAACCCGGTTTATGTGGCGAATGTGGTTGCAAACACGTCGGTTTCCATCTCCGGCGAAACCATTGATACAGAAAAAATCACCAAAGAACTGATTGCTGAAAAATTGCATGAAATCGGCGGTGTTGAGGCGAATGTAGCCACCGGTTACCACGCCATTGAGTTTCTCCTTTGGGGACAGGACCTGAATGGCACTGGTCCGGGAGCAGGCATGCGAATGGCCAGCGACTTTGATACCGCGAATTGCACCAATGGCAATTGCAATCGACGAGCAAAATATCTGAAAGTCGCTACTGAACTGCTGGTTGATGATCTTAAGTGGATCGTTGCACAGTGGGCCCCAGGCGGCGATGCCAGTGAAGCACTGATCAATGGTGACGTTGGTGAAGGACTCACCACTATCGTCACTGGAATGGGCAGTCTCTCATATGGAGAACTTGCTGGCGAACGCATGCAACTCGGACTGTTGCTGCATGACCCCGAAGAAGAGCATGACTGCTTTAGTGACAATACCCACAATTCACATTATTACGATGCGATGGGGATTCGAAATGTCTATGTAGGAGAATACAGACGTATTGACGGTTCCATGGTCTCCGGCCCCGGACTTTCTTCGTTGGTGGCGGCAAGTTCGGCGGACGTAGATGCTGAATTGATGAGCCGATTGGATGAAACAATGAGTGCCATGGGTGTATTGGTCAAGAGTGCCGAAGCAGGCGAAGCTTATGATCAATTGATCGGTGATAACAATGACGCGGGAAATGCCAAGGTACAAGCCGCTATCGATGCGCTAACAGCACAAACCGCAGCAATCGAAAAAGCGGTTGATGTCTTGCAACTGGCCGCAATTGAATTCGAAGGGTCAGACAGTCTGGATAATCCGGAAGCGGTATTTGAATAATTGTTTCTGATTTTGACAAGATTGCTTTCAGGACTTGTTTACGTTTGCGGATGATTGTGCAGAACCAGTCTTGCAAGTTCATTTCGAATTTGATGCTTGCTGGTGTCGTGGTTGTTGTAGCTAATACTGTAACCGCCGCCCAATCCGAAAATGATGTGCTGAAAGACCGTGAACGTGTAGCAGCAGTCGTCCGGCATACCACTGACTTTTCCAAACCTGAATCTTACGAGCGCCGCTCCGGCGGCGCTGCCACTGTATTCACGTCGGTCAATGCGGATGCTTTTTCCAGTCCGTCGGGGAACATGTCATTCGAGCAGCAGCTTGATTTCGCAGTCGGCAACGGAATTTTCAGGAAAGTCTGGGTATCGTCTCCCAGTTCAACCAAGTCTTCAGATGGACTCGGTCCGTTATTCAACTCTCGGTCCTGCCAAAATTGCCATATCAAAGATGGACGCGGGCATCCGCCGGCGGCTGGAGAGAGAGCAGAATCCCTGCTGATTCGATTGTCAATACCGCCGCAAAACGAGGAAGATCGGGAGGCAATTCAGACACGAAGAAAGTCTTCTGTTCCAGACCCTGTTTACGGGGGGCAGCTGCAAAACTTTTCAGTCCAGAGTGTCCTTGCAGAAGGCAGAGTCAATATTACTTACTCTGAAAACAAGGTTGAACTGTCCGATTCTGGTACTGCTTCATTGCGGAATCCAACCTACAAAATTACCAACTTGCATTATGGAGCACTGCATCCTGAAGTGATGTTGTCGCCGCGTGTCGCGCCGGTGATGATTGGCGTGGGACTGCTTGAAGCAATACCTGAAGCTGATATTTTGGCCTTAGAAGATGTCGATGACAGCAATGGCGATGGCATCTCCGGCCGGGCCAACTGGGTATGGGACATCAAGGAGCAATCCGTTGCGTTGGGACGCTTCGGATGGAAGGCCGGTCAGCCCACCATTGCCCAGCAATCAGCCAATGCATTTCTGTCCGACATCGGAATATCGTCTCCGATGCTGCCAATGCCGTACGGCGAATGTACCGAGGCACAAACGAAATGCAGAAACGCGCCGCATGGAATTGCAACAAATTCAAACAGTACCGAAGTGGATGAGCAGTTGTTTGATCTTGTTTTATTTTATAGCCGTAATCTTGGAGTTCCTGCAAGACGCGACCTGGATGATCCTAAAGTACTAGAGGGCAAGCGACTGTTCTACGAAGCAAACTGCACAGGGTGTCACAACCCGAAATTTGTTACACGACGGGATTCTATCGGTGAGGAGCAGTCATTTCAATTGATATGGCCCTATACTGACATGTTGCTTCATGACATGGGGGACGGCCTTGCTGACAATAGTCCGGAAGGCGTTGCAAACGGCAGAGAGTGGCGCACTGCCCCGTTGTGGGGTATTGGACTTACTGAAGCCGTAAACAAGCATACCCAGTTTTTGCATGATGGTCGTGCGCGTAATTTGCTGGAAGCGATACTCTGGCACGGCGGCGAAGCGGAAGCATCAAAGCAAATGGTCGTCAAAATGACCAGCAGTGAGCGGGAAGCACTGTTGGCATTCTTGAATTCACTTTAACCCGGGAAATATTGTGGTTCAAAAATTTTTTATAGTGCTATTACTGATTCTGACTACGATTGCAATGCCATTCACGGCAGTTGGTGCTGAATTTACCGAGGACGAATATGCAGAAGTAAACTCAGCTTTAATTCAGGAACATGTATTGCCCCGGTATGCAACTCTCGTTGAAACAACCGGGCAATTGGCAGAGTCTGCAAGAATTCTGTGCGATGACCCGGGAAAATCAAAACTTGCCCAAGTACAAGAAAGTTTTCACAGTGCTATGGATGCATGGATGGGGGTTCAGCATCTTCGCTTTGACCCGATAGAGTACTTGTCGCGCAAGCATCGCTTTTACTTCTGGCCCGAAGCACGCGGCAAGGTGGCAGATTCTGTTCGAGAATACCTGGTTAATATTGAATCGGCATCACCAACGGATTTTGCAAAAACGAATGTCGCAGTTCAGGGATTTCTGGCTGCAGAACTGCTTTTGTTCGGCGATTATGAAATTGTCGGCAATCAAGCCGACAGCAACACCTGCAAACTTCTGGTCATGGTAACAAACAATATGAAGGAAATGGCGGCGAATACAATGTTTGACTGGCAAGACAGCAGTTCTCCATTCTTGGAGTATGTTGAAAATCCGGGTGAGCAGAATCCGGTTTTTGACAGTCAAAAGGAGGTGACTTTGTCATTTTTTCAAAGCATGCATGGTAACCTTCGGCTTGTTTCTGATGTCAAGCTAAAACCAGTGGTAGGCAAAACAATTCAGGCAGCACGTCCTCGAATGGCCGAATCAAGGCTGAGTGGAAGAGCACTTCGCAACATTGTAATTAACCTTGAAGCACAGCAAGAAGTGTATTCCGGAGTTGCGGGACCGGGATTGGGGCAGCTTGTGAAGTCGACCAATCCGAAACTGGACAAACTGCTTCGCAAAGCTTTTCGTGCGACTTTGGAGCATGCGAATTCATTCAATTCGACGCTGGAAGAAGCTGCCACCAACGAAGAGTTGCGCTCCAAAGCAGAAAAGCTTGAACTTCAAGTTCGGGCACTGACTCAGATTGTGAGGCAACGGCTTACGAAAGCGTTGGGGCTTTCAATTGGATTTAACGAGCTTGACGGTGATTAGTCGCAGAGACTGGCTTAAGTTTTGTATCAAGTGGCTTTCATTGTCGTTGACACCTATTTCGGGGTACGGCTCAACAAATAGCAAACCGCTGATTTATCTGGGAGCGAGCGCTACCGGTGGAAGTTTCCAGATATCCGGTTTCACCAGTGCGGGCATGATAAAGTTCCAGTTGCCACTGCCAGTGCGCGGACATGCTTTTGCAATCGCGCCTTGCAAGCAGTCCGCGGTAGTCTTTGCGCGGAGGCCAGGTCGCTATGCATGTGCATTCAATCTGATTGAAGGAAAAATCACAAACGAATTCTCAACACCTGAAAATCGGCACTTCTACGGACATGGGGTATTCAGTAAAGATGGATGTTTGCTATACGCTACAGAGAACAACTTTCAGGAAGGTGTTGGTACGATTGGAATTTACGATTCCGAACAAAACTACAGACGAGTTGGTGAAATACAGAGTTACGGGATTGGTCCGCATGAAATCAGATTGCTTTCGGATGGCGACACACTGGTGGTTGCCAATGGAGGAATATTGACACACCCGGACTTGCCGAGGGTGAAACTGAACCTTCCCTCCATGTCTTCATCTCTTTGCTACGTTGACCGACACAGCGGCCGTTTACTGCAGAAAGTACAACCGGAATCAAGTCAATTCCAACTTGGTATTCGTCATATTGATGTCAGCAAATTTGATACTGTTGCCATAGCCGGACAGTACGAGGGACCTGCCGGAAACTTGGTCCCACTCGTTGCCTTGCATCACATACAAGGCGTACCGAACTCGGAAAGCAATCATGATTTGCAGTTTTTGACCGCACCGTACGAGGTTTTGCGTGCGATGAAGCAGTATTGTGGAAGTGTGTGCTTTGACTCAAGCGGACAGGTTTGTGCAGTTTCTGCACCTCGCGGCAATTTGATTACATTTTGGGACACTTTCACTGGAAACTTTCTTTCCGCTGTGAAGGTGCGTGACAGTAGCGGTGTCGCTCCCGGTGAGCAGGCGGGCGAATTTCTGGCCAGTTGTGGAAATGGTGAGGTATTCGTCGTCAATTCACATTCAAGCAATAAATTTCTGCTGAAGACACATGATTTCAAGCCTGATCACTGGGACAATCATTTAATGGTCTGATTGATCGTTTCGAGATAAAACCGACGAATTCCGCCTGTGTAAACAGGTCGCGGAGCTGTGTTGCAAAAATTTTTTTCAAAAAAGTCTTGACATTTCAAAAATAATTATGATAATGATAATCATTCTCATTAACATTAATGAACAGAGGTCAAGAGCAATGATTCAAACAAGCAGATTCATCGGCACGCTGGCGTTGCTGCTGGCAGTGTCCGCGCCGGTCGCACAGGCACAGGAAGTCAATGTTTACTCCTACCGGCAACCGTTCCTGATTGAACCGGTTCTGGACGCATTCACCGATTCCACCGGCATCAAGGTCAACATGGTCTACGCCAAGAAAGGATTGATTCAACGCCTGGAAAGCGAAGGCGCGAACAGTCCGGCCGATCTGATGCTGACCGCCGACATCGGACTGCTGCTCGATGCCAAGGAAAAAGGACTCACACAAGCCATGAGCAGCCCGGTGCTGAGCAACCGGATTCCGGCCGAGTTCCGCGACTCTGAAGAACACTGGTACGGATTGACTTCACGAGCACGCATCATCGTCGCATCGAAAGACCGGGTCCAACCCGGGGAAATCGCAAACTACGAAGATCTGACGGACTCCAAGTGGAAAGGTCGCATCTGCACCCGTTCCGGCAAGCATCCCTACATGGTTCTGCTGATCGCTTCCATGGTCGCCAACAACGGCAAGGAGCAAGCGGGCGAATGGGTCAAGGGCATCAAGGCGAACCTGGCGCGCAAGCCGCAGGGCAACGACCGTGCACAAGTAAAGGCCATCAAGGAAGGCGTTTGCGATGTGGCCATCATCAATCACTACTACATGGCGAAGATGCTGGACAACGAAGAGCAGATCCCCTGGGCGCAATCAGTCAATGTGGTATTTCCGAATCAGGGCAACCGCGGCACCCATATGAATATCAGCGGCGTGGTGCTGACCGCCAACTCGCCGAATCAGGAAGCCGCGCAGCAGCTGGTCGAGTTCATGGTCAGCGATGATGCGCAGCAAATCTATGCGCAAACCAATTCCGAATTTCCGGTAGTCGGCGGCATTGCGCTGTCGCCGCTTCTGGATTCATGGGGACCGTTCAAAAAGGACGCAAAGCCCCTGTCGGCTTCTTCCCGATTTCGAAAAGAAGCCATTGTACTCGTTGACGAGGCCTTATATGATTTCTAGCTAACTCTCCTCTTGCTAGCTATGGCAGTATCGGCAGTTGCAGCAGGGCCGCGGCAAGCTGCATTGCAAAACGGCACTTTTTTGACTGCCTCTGTTGTTGTCGCACTTGTTGCATTGCCGATACTGTCAATCTTTTTCTCATTTAGCGGTGTCACCGCTTATGTAAAACTCCTGAAGAAAAGACCCCTTGCAAAGAAATTATTGACAGATATGGCGAAGCAAGTCATAATTGTCAATCAATGAACCACTAGACAGATAGTCTATTTCGCTCCGATGGATATGGCATGTGCTGATGCGTGTCAGGATTACGTTCAGAGTTGTTGCGCCTGTAGCTCAGTTGGATTAGAGTACCAGACTACGAATCTGGGGGTCGGGAGTTCGAATCTCTCCAGGCGCGCCAATTTCCTATGACACCATGAATCCATGTGCGGAAGATTCAACATCATTACCGACACGCAAGCACTGGTGGAAGCGTTCGAGATTCTGTATGAAAATGTGCAGATCGAGCCATTCGCACCACGCTACAACATCAGTCCGTCCAAACGGGAAACTGCAATTCAAGCCGACAACCCGAATATCACAACCATTCCGGTTGTTCTGCATAGTGACAATGGATTCGTTTTGAGAAATGCCATTTGGCCGTTGGTGCCAGTCTGGGCAAAAGGGGTGATCCCGAAGTACTCAACCGCGAATGCTCGCTCGGAAACCATGGCCGAGTTGAGTAGTTTTCGACATTCGTGGAATCATGCCCGGCGTTGTCTGATTCCGGCAACCGGTTTTTACGAATGGCAACTTGTACCGGGCAGTTCACGCAAGCAACCTTGGCATATTCAGCACAAAAATCAAAAAATAATGAGTTTTGCAGGACTGTGGGAACCAGTTAAACTGGACGACGAAACGACCACACTATCCTGCACTATTGTCACTACCCAAGCCAATGAACTCATGTCGGAAATTCACAATTCCAACCATCGTATGCCGGTGATCGTTGACCCGGAATCCAGAGACAAGTGGCTAGTTGGAGATGCCGAGACTGCATTTGATTTGACCCGAACGTATCCGGATGGCTTGCTTGAAGCTTATCCGATTTCTACTTGGGTTAACAACCCGCACGCAGACAGTGTAGAGATTATCGAACCCAAGAATCAGGACAAGCCAGAACAACAACTGTTTTGATGCACTGCACCACGGTGCCGATTGTGGCATGAAATGAATATGGCGCGCCCGGAGGGATTCGAACCCCCGACCACCAGGTTCGAAGCCTGGTACTCTGTCCAGCTGAGCTACAGGCGCTCTTTGGCAGATATTTTAACAAACTGTCATGAATTCAGCAAACTCTCAGGCATCCAGACAGCTACGCAACATAGCACTGACTGCTTTGGGATCCAGTTTTTCTGTCGATGCTTTCAAAACTTGACCGACCAGAAAGCCAAGTACTTTTTGATTTCCTTGTTGATACTGTTCGGCCGGCCCGGGATTTTCGCTTAAAACGCGATCAACGAGTTCCGTCAACTGTCCGGTATCTGTACTCTGTTTCAAGCCAAGTTGGTCAACGAGCTCGTTGACGGTTGCTTCGGGTTGGTTCCACATGGCATCCAATAATGATTTGCCGCTATTGCCTGAAATGACACCTGAAGTAATGCAATGCACCAGTTGCCCGAGAGATTTCGGAGATATTCTGGAATCTTCAATTTTGAGATTGTGGCGGTTCAAATAGCTGGCCAGTTCCACATTCATCCAGTTTGCCATGATCTTCGGTTGGTCTGGTACCTCTGCCAAGGCAGTTTCAAAATAATCCGCAGTTGAGGAGCTTTGCACAATTTGCTTGCAGTCAGCTTCACTCAATCCATAGTCTTGCATGAATCTTTGTAATTTCTGGTCAGGCAGTTCGGGAAGTTCATTTCTCAGCGCATCAATGAATTCTTCGCTGAGTACCAGCGGCGGCAAGTCCGGGTCCGGAAAATACCGATAATCTTGGGCATCTTCCTTGCCTCGCATGGGACGGGTCAAGTTTTTCTGTGCGTCGTACTGACGCGTTTCCTGCACAATTGTGCCACCTGATTCCAGCACTTCTATCTGTCGCCGAATCTCTGCCTCGATACCTTTTTCAACAAATCGAAAAGAGTTGATGTTCTTGAGTTCGGTTCGCGTACCCAGTTCCGGATCTCCCTCTTTGCGAATGGAAACATTTGCATCGCACCGCATTGAACCTTCTTGCATATTGCCGTCACAAATCTCGAGAGTCGTAACCAGCGCATGCAACTTCCTCATGTAATCTCCAGCTTGTGCCGGCATTCGAATATCCGGTTCTGAAACAATTTCCAGCAAGGGTGTGCCAGCGCGGTTCAAATCAACTCCGGTTGCTGCACTGAATTGTTCATGCAATGATTTTCCGGCATCTTCTTCCAGATGTGCGCGCGTCAATCGGATGGGCAACTTGGTACCATTGACTTGTATATCAATTTGACCTCCGACTACAATCGGTAGTTCATACTGGCTAATTTGATATCCTTTTGGAAGGTCGGGATAGAAATAGTTTTTTCTGGCGAAGACTGATTTTCGATTGATGGACGCACCCACAGCCAAACCGAACTTGACAGCCATGCGAACGGCTTCAATATTACAAACCGGCAACACACCCGGAAGTGCCACATCAATCAGGCATGCCTGGGCATTTGGATCGGCCCCGAATGCGGTGGATGCACCAGAAAAAATCTTGCTTCGGGTTGCCAGCTGAATGTGAACTTCCAGTCCAATGACACTTTCCCAGTTACTCATGACAAAACGTCCTTCGGGGTTTGTTTGTGATAATCAGTTTCCATTTGAAAGCGATGGGCAACTTGAAGCAGAAAACTTTCATCCATATATTTGCCGATGATTTGCAGTCCCACTGGCAAGTCATTTACAAATCCGGCCGGAATTGAGATGGCTGGAAGTCCGGCCAAATTGATGGGAGCAGTGTATACATCGTTCAGATACATCAGCACCGGATCATCGGTTTTCGAACCCAGCTCGAAGGCCGGCGTTGGAGTTGTCGGCCCCATAATCACGTCGCATTTTTCAAAAGCTTGCTGAAATTCATCCGAAATCAATCTGCGTACTTGTTGGGCTTTCACATAATATGCATCGTAGTAGCCGTGAGAAAGTACATAGGTGCCAATCATGATTCTTCGGCGAACTTCAGCGCCAAAGCCTTCGGTACGTGTTTTTTTGTACATCTCCTGCAAATCGGAAGCATGCTCACTTCGATGCCCGTAGCGTACGCCATCAAACCGGGACAGGTTGGACGATGCTTCGGCCGGCGCGATGACATAGTAGCAAGCAATCGCCGCTTCACTGCCCGGTAGTTCGATGTCAATCAGTTTTGCACCCATGGCTTCGTACTTCGACAGCGCATCTTGTACCGCGCGGGCAACTTCGTTGTCAAGTCCCGGGCCAAAAAACTCTTTGGGTATGCCGATTGTAAACCCGCCATTCAAACGGTCCAACTGTTCAAAGCTGCCAGCAGATGGAATATCCAGCGACGTTGAATCACGCGGGTCGAAGGTGCCGATAATATCCATCAAGAGTGCTGCGTCTCTCGCCGAACGAGTAAGTACACCACCTTGGTCAAGCGATGAAGCAAATGCAATCATGCCAAATCGGGAAACTCGTCCATAGCTGGGCTTCAAGCCGGTAATCCCGCAAAATGCAGCAGGTTGTCGAATCGAGCCGCCAGTGTCGGTGCCGGTCGCGGCGGGTACCAACCCGGCGGCGACCGCCGCGGCTGAACCACCGGAGCTGCCGCCTGCGACCCGTGCGGTATTCCACGGATTTTTTACTGGTGCGAAGCACGAATGTTCACTGGAAGAGCCCATGGCGAATTCATCCATATTGGTTTTCCCCAGTGATATCAACCCGGCCTCCTTGAGTAGCGACACTACTGTGGCATCATAGGGTGAAACGAAGTTGTCAAGGATTTTGGATGCACAGGTGGTTCTGGTTCCCTTGGTGCAGAAGATATCCTTGTGAGCGAGCGGGATTCCCGTCCACCGACTGTGGTTGCCGGCACCCCGAAGTTGGTCCGCCATCTTGGCTTGTTCAAGAGCTTCTTCGTCCGTCAGTGTGACAAATGCGTTCAACTGCTGGTGCTCCTTGATGCGTTGCATCAGCAGTTTGCAAAGTTCCTCACTGGAGATTTTTTTGGCTTCCAGCAATGCGGAAATTTCAGTGATTTCGCAATTTTCAGGTATCACAAAACTGCCCCCTGAGCCATTGACTCAGCGCCAGAAAATGAAATTTTCAAAGTTTTAATGATCTTTGAATGAACAAAATGCTGTAGTGAAACCCTGCAATAATTTATAATTGGAGCATAAAAGAGTTGTGCAATTGCTTGAAACTGCATTGTTGGGTTGGAGTTTGAAACCAATGAAGGTGAGACGGGTTGAACCATGCGGAACATTAATTTAGTTTCCGAACTGACGTATTTGTTCAATCCAGCACTTTGGGGACCAGATACAAGCCGTTTTCTGTTGCAGGGGCGATTTGCTGAAGTTCAGCTCGCTGGTCAGGTTCAGTAACTTGATCAGGTCGGAGTCGAAGTTCAATATCTTTGGGGTGTGACATTGGTTCAATATTCGACGTATCAATTTCTTGTATTTTTTGAATCATTTCAAAAATTGAGGCCAGTTCGCGTTCATAGGTCGGAACGTCCTTGTCAGCAACTTCCAACCGGGCAAGTGCGGCAACTTTTTTAACATCCATTTCTGTAAAGGTTCATAACAATTCAAATTCAACCACAAATTACGCAAGACAGTATGCTTCAGATTCAGTGCGCAATGCGCCAGGTTTTAACTGCAGGCAACAGCAAATCTCCAAACATTATCAAGATTGACATATGAAAGGAATTCTGAACCATCTCACTGAAGATCTGGCAATTGATCTTGGCACTGCAAATACGCTGATTTACGTCAAGGGCAGGGGCATTATACTTGATGAACCATCTGTTGTGGCGGTTCATAACGGGGTTTACAATATGCGCAACTCTTTTCAACGACAAGTGCAGGCCGTGGGCAGCGAAGCCAAGGAAATGCTCGGTCGAACCCCGGAGAATATCAGCGCGATGCGCCCGCTGAAAGACGGGGTGATTGCCGATTTCATGCTGACCGAGCAAATGCTGAGATATTTCATTCGCAAAGTTCAACCGCGCAAATTTTTCTTTCGACCGCGCATTGTGATCAGCGTGCCGTGCCAGTCAACGGAAGTCGAGCGCCGAGCAATTCGGGAATCCGCCGAGAAAGCAGGCGGCCGCGAGGTGTATCTTCTGGAAGAACCGATGGCCGTTGCTATTGGCATGAATTTGCCAGTAGGTGAACCCACGGGTTCCATGGTTGTTGATATCGGCGGCGGCACCACTGAAATTGCAGTCATTTCCTTGGGCGGACTGGTGCATTCGGACACAGTGCGAATTGCCGGGGACTTGCTCAACAACGAAATTCAACTGCATATGCAGAACAAGTACAACATGCTGATCGGAGAGCGTAGCGCCGAGCAGGTCAAGCATGCGATCGGTACCGCCTGGGAGAAGTCCAAAGTGCTGGCCATGGAGATTCGCGGCAAGGATCATCAAGGAAACGTACGGAAGCATGACCTGAAAAGCACTGAAATATTCGAGGTGCTGAATGCTCAGATTGAAAGAATTTTGCAAGCTGTGCGGCGGGCCTTGGAAAAATCACCGCCAGAATTGAGTGCAGACATTTGGGAGCGGGGAATTCTGCTGGCAGGCGGTGGTGCCTTGCTTCGGGATATTGACAGACGCTTTACCGATGAGCTCGGAATCCCGGCGCTGATTGCAGAAGAACCGCTTACCTGTGTTGCAAGAGGTTGCGGGAGAGTTCTTGAGCAGTCTCACCTGCTGAACCGGTTACGCAGAATGCCGCGCTAGCAGGAGTGTTGATGTTCAAACGGAAATCAGCATTTCGACTCAGTGTATTTGTAATTCTTGCATTGGCTCTGGTGGAACTGGATGATCGATCGTCATCCTTGTCGACAGTCCGTGCGACACTGTACTCGCTCGCGGAACCACTGATTCTAATTGCAGAATTCCCGACGAAAGCTGTCTACTGGGCCGAATACTTGCTGGAAGACAAATCATTGCTGAACAGGCGCAATCGGGAGATTGTGCAGGAAAATGCGGATTTGCGGCTACGTATTATCGAATTGGAAGAAGCCGCGCAACGCGGCGACTGGCTATCAGAGATGCTGAATGCCAGCGAGCGATTGGGCCTGGAAGTTTTGCTAGCCGAGATGCTTTCCATCGAATTAAACCCGTTTACACGCAAAATCGTTATTGACAGGGGCGATGATGAAGGTGTTTTTATCGGTCAACCGGTTGTTGATCATTGGGGAGTCATTGGACAAGTCACTGAAAAAACATTGTCTACCAGTGCAGTCACATTGCTTACCGACCCGAACCATTCCATTCCGGTACGAGTTCGTCGCAATGGCCTGCTTGGTGTAGCCAACGGTTTTGGCGAGTCAAATCTGTTGTCAGTTCCGAACATTGCCCAGCATCAGGACATTCGGGAAGGTGATGTTTTGATTACTTCCGGATTGGGCAGACGCTTTCCGCCGGACTATCCGGTTGCCACTGTGAAATCGGTTGTCAGAGACAAGAATGCACCTTTTCTTGAAATTCTGGCAGAACCTATGGCAACTCTTGACCGCGGCTACGATGTGTTATTGGTCTGGTATCAGGGCCAAACGAGCAATGAATCAATATTAGAGTATTCAATGAATGATTCTGGAGTACGGTAAAGACAATCAATTCGCACTGTCGACGATCAAGATCATTCTGTCGCTGATAGTCGCAATCATTCTGTCGATCATTGTACTTCCCGATTGGCTGGTCAACTATCGACCGAATCTGGTTGTACTTGTGCTGATCTACTGGTGTCTGATGCGACCTGAATGGGTCGGATTGCTGGCGGCGTTTCTGGTGGGCTTGCTCATGGATGCCATACAGTTCAATTTGCTCGGACATCATGTTGTATCCAGCATTGTCGTCATCTATTTTGTGCAACGCTATCGATTCGGCATTCTCTCCCTGCCGGTGCTGACGCAGTCGTTGGTGGTGTTGTTGCTGTTGCTGGTTGATCTGGCTGTGTTTACGATGGTCAACCTCATTTGGCATGATTACCCGGGGCAAGTGACAGTCTGGTTTTCGCCGCTGGTTGGAGCGTTGCTTTGGTTCGCCTGGATGGGTATTGCCATGAGACCGCGAGGTTAGGTGCATGGCAAGATATCAGCTGGATGGAACTGCGGGGATGAGTTCGGGGGTTCGAATGACTGGCGGACGACTGCTGTTCGCGATGGGGGTTGTGGTGTTTTTGTCACTCATTTTGTTTGCAAGGCTGTACTACCTGCAGGTGCACTCTTACAGTACTTATGAGTCGCGATCTGCCGACAATCGCGTTCAGGTCGTGCCGCTTCCGCCCGTGCGGGGATTGATATTCGACCGCAATGGTGCACTGTTGGCAAGCAATCTTCCTGTGCATCAACTGGAAGTCATTCCGTATCGAACCGCAGATGTAAAGGAACTGGTCAACAATATTGCTCAAGTCATACCGATTGAGCAAAGTGAAATCGATGACTTCTGGCAAACCAGAAAAGTCTATTCCCGGTTTTCCGGACAGGCATTGAAAACCCGATTGACTGATCAGGAAGTGGCGATGCTGGCAGTGGAACGGCATCGGCTGCCAGGTTCAAGAGTTCGGGCCGAATTGCAGAGATTCTATCCGCAAAATGAAATTGGCGCGCATGTACTGGGTCGGGTTGCAGAATTGACAGTGATGATGAACAACGTTTGGATCCGGCGCGCTATCGGGGATTGCAATATATCGGCAAGTCGGGAATAGAACTCATGCTGGAAGATTACCTGGTTGGCGAGCCCGGCGTAAGTCAGGTCGAAACCAATGCGCATGGACGGCGCATTCGCCAATTGTCAAGTGTTTCACCAAAGTCCGGAAAAAATGTCTATCTCACATTGGACTTCGGACTGCAGAAAGTGGCGTACGATGCACTGGAAGAATTCAGTGGTGCCGCCGTTGCACTGGAGCCGCAAACCGGCAAGGTACTGGCAATGGTGAGCAAGCCGTCGTTCGATCCGAATTTCCTGTCATCCGGTCTCAAGAAAGCAAAATATCAGGAGTATCTTGGTTCCAAAGACGATCCCCTTGTCAACCGCGCCATTCAGGGTTTGTATGCACCGGGTTCAACACTGAAGATTTTTTTGGCACTGGCGGCTTATGAAATCAAGAAAAATCCGCCAAGTGTATTTTGCCCGGGATATTTCACGATACCTGGCAAGAAACGCAAATATCGTTGCTGGCGAGATGAATATGGCCACGGGTTGATGAATATAAAGCAGGCAATTGCACAGTCTTGCGACGTTTATTTCTACACGCTGGCCCACGAGATGGGCATCTCTGAAATCTATTACCGATTATCAAGATTTGGATTTGGTTCATTGACTGAAGTAGGAATGCAGCCGGAAAAGAAAGGAATATTGCCATCGCCTGAATGGAAAGAATGGACTCTTGGTGAAAAGTGGTATACCGGCGAGACGATTAGCGTTGGCATTGGCCAGGGATATTTGCTGGTGACCATGATGCAGTTGGCCAACGCGGTGTCGGTGATTGCCAATCGGGGGGACAAGTTCAAGCCGCAGATTGTTGAGCAGGTGCTGGATGTCAACACCGGCGAAGTGACCGAATTTGAACCTGAATTGGTAGGTCATGTTGACGTGGATGACAGTCGCTACTACGAAAAAGTGATTGACGCTATGGTTGAAGTGGTTCACGGCAAGAGAGGCACTGCACGAAGGATTGGCCGGGAACTCAGTGATTTCCGTGCGGCCGGGAAAACTGGAACAGTTCAGGTGTTGAGCAAGACACAGGCCGATTTGAAAGAGGAAAATATTGAAATTACAAAAGACATGTTGCCGCATGGAATTTTTGTGAGTTTTGCACCTGTTGACGACCCGCAGATTGTCGTGGCCGTCATTGCGGAGCATTCCGAGTCCGGTTCAAAGCAGGCGGCATCAGTGGCGCGCGATATGATGAATTATTATATTGCCGGGCAGCAGCCGATCAGCACACCGGAAAATATCCAGGTTACGCTGAATTGATTTGGTTGCCCAAATGTTCTACCTGACAAATCGAATCGATTTTCCTACAGTTGTCGTAGTCATGGCAATCTGTCTGACCGGTGTCGCGATTTTATACAGCGCCAGTAGCGAGGATATGGATTTGGTAACAAGACAGGGCTATAGAATTGGTCTGGCAGTGATGATCATGCTGGCATTGGCGTTTATCCCGACGGATACAATCTGCAGGTTATCGCCATATATCTATTTGTCTGGCCTGGCATTGCTGATTGCAGTACTGGTGTTTGGCACGGTCGGCAAGGGGGCGCAACGCTGGATTGATCTGGGGGGATTCAGGTTTCAACCGGCCGAGTTGATGAAGATTGCTGTTCCGCTGGCGATTGCGTGGTTGCTGACGCGACCGCCCTTGGTGAGAAAAGAGTTCTATATCATATTTGGATTGATCGGTGTCATGATTCCGGTGTTGCTGGTCTATATGCAACCGGATTTGGGTACAGCTCTTTTGATTGCTGCGGCTGGAGTCATTGCGATTTTCTTTGGCGGTTTGGCGTGGCGGTGGATTGCGACAATGGGAGTGTTGGCGGTTCTTGCAGTACCAATCATCTGGCCGTTTCTGCGAGAATATCAGCAGGCACGAGTCATTGCAATGTTCAATCCGATGAACGACCCGTTAGGGTCCGGTTATCACACCATTCAATCCACCATTGCGATCGGTTCGGGCGGTGTGACTGGCAAAGGCTGGTTGAATGGAACTCAATCGCAACTGGATTTCATTCCGGAACGACAAACGGATTTTGTATTTTCAGTATTCGCCGAGGAGTTCGGTTTGGTCGGGACGTATTTGTTGATTCTGGCCTATCTGTTTATTATTTGGCGTTGCATCCAGATTGCGCGTCGGTCCGAGTCGCAGTTTGTGCAAATCGTTGGTGGCACAGTGGGTGTTATCTTGTTTTTGCATGTATTTGTAAATATTGGCATGGTATCCGGGATTTTGCCTGTTGTCGGGGTACCGTTGCCACTCATCAGTTTTGGAGGTACTTCAATTGTGGCCTTGCTGGCCGGAATTGGAATTGTAATGGGAGCAAAAAGTGAGAATGCGTAAGCCGAAGAATTTTGTGTCAGTTCAGTGTGCTTTGTTGGGAGTTCTGCTACTTGTCGGTGGATGGTCAAATCCAGTTATAGCGATTGATTTTGATGAATATCCCCAAGCGAGAGAAATGGTCAGTCAAATCGCTGAAAAATACAATTTGGATGCTGTCTGGGTTGAAGCGGTGATTGGCGATGCAGTTTACAAGGCAGAAATAATTGCTGCCATCACCCGGCCGGCTGAAAAATTTCCCTGGCATCGCTACAGAAAGATCTTTCTGACACAAGGCAACGTCAACCAGGGTGTAGAGTTCTGGACTCGCTACAAAGACCTGCTGATGAAGGCGCAGTCCGATTTCGGAGTTGATGCCGAGGTGATTGTGGCCATTATTGGTGTAGAAACTCGCTATGGAAAGGTTACCGGAAAACACAGAGTCATTGACAGTTTGATTACGCTTACCTTGGGGTATCCGAAAAGAAGCGAGTTTTTCGGGCGGGAACTCGGTGAATTTCTTCGACTTTCCCATGATGAGGGACTGGATCCGTTCATGATGAAGGGGTCTTATGCCGGGGCTATGGGAATTCCACAGTTTATATCAAGCAGTTATCGAAACTATGCAGTGGATTTCAACGGCAATGGCAGTCGCGATCTGCTGCGGGAACCGGCCGATGCAATTGGCAGTGTAGCCAATTATCTGAAACAGCATGGCTGGAAACTGGATATGCCGTTGTATGCCAATCTGAATGTTCCGGAAACGGTCGAAAATCCCCATACGACAAAAGGACTCAAGACGGATACCACCTATGGAAGTTTGAAACAGGCCGGCATGTCTGTTGATGGTGACATGCAAATCACAGATGAGCAGGCAGTAGGTGTGGTAAAGCTGGAGACAAATGACGAGCAGTTCAATTATCGCGTCAGTTTTCCCAACTTTTACGTGATTACCAAGTACAACCGAAGTCCATTGTATGCGATGGCAGTATCCGAGTTGTCAGAACGAATTTATTCTAGTTACACTTCAAATTGAGTATGACCATGAAAACAGTAATTTCTTTATTGCTTGCCGCTTTGCTTGCAGGGTGTAGCCCTATCCGGGTCAGCGATATTCTGGAATCAATCGATGGGCCGGGCAAGACCGACATTGAAGTTTCAAGTATCGGAAACGCAGTTCCGAAGGATGAACCTTACAGCAGAACTGGCAATAGTCCCTACACAGTTTACGGCAAAGTGTATGTGCCGCTGAAATCCTCTGCCGGGTTCAAGGAGAGAGGAATTGCGTCGTGGTATGGCAAGAAATTTCACGGCAAGCGTACATCCAGCGGCGAGACGTATGACATGTATGCGATGACCGCGGCCCACAAGACTTTGCCATTGCCTACTTATGTATCAGTTACGAATGTGAAAAATGGTAAAAAGGTGATCGTGAAGGTCAATGACCGGGGACCGTTCATCGGGACTAGAATCATTGATCTTTCCTATACCGCGGCAGAGAAACTGGATTTGATCAAGGCCGGGACTGGTGAAGTGATTGTTGAAGCAGTATCTTCAGGTTCACAACCCAGTGTTGCGGCTTCTGGAAATTCAGGCAGTGCTTATTTTTTACAGGCTGGATCATTTAGCAGCGAGTCAAATGCAAAACAATTAAGCCGAAAATTGTCGAATGGTGGAATTCGAAATGTCAGCGTCAACAACTCGGTCGTCAATGGAGCAACTTTATACAAGGTTGTAGCCGGGCCATTCAAGAAAGTCGAGGTGGTCGAAGCAATGATGAAAGACATGTCCAGTATTTTGAATTTCGAGCCGTATTTGATTGTTGAATAGGAAGGGCTGATTTCACATGTGATTGAATCAGGCTTGGCAGATACTGCCATTGACACGATTTTCGTAAGACAGCTGGGTCTGATTGACTATCACACAGCAAATGACAGAATGCGCGAATTTACTTTGTCGCGCAACGCTCAAACACCTGACGAGTTCTGGTTGCTGGAGCATGAGCCAGTATATACACAGGGGTATTCTTGCACGCTCGTCCCATTTACAGATACGTCAATACCCATTGTAGCTACCGACAGAGGAGGGCAAATTACCTACCATGGTCCGGGACAACTTGTTATCTATTTGCTGATTGACACTCGCAGGAGAAAGGTAGGAGTTCGGAATTTTGTACGCTTGATTGAACAGGCAATATTGAATGTTCTTGAATTTTACGAAATCGAGGGGAATGTTCGGTCAGATGTACCAGGAGTTTATGTTAACAGCAAAAAGATTGCATCGCTTGGAATTCGGGTGTTGCGAGGATGCACCTATCACGGTTTGAGTTTGAACGTCGACATGGATTTATCGCCTTTTCAGAACATTGCAGTTTGCGGTATCAAGGATCTGCAAGTTACCATGCTGAAAGAGCATGGATTTGAGGGGACTTTGAACGAAGTATCAGAACGATGTATACAATCACTGGCCAGTTGTTTGGGATTCACAGATTTTCAATATTGATAAAAGCGTAAGTTCTTGCGCTAGAAGCGATGTTGCATCTTCTGTCGAAGGAAATACTTCGGACGGTAAAACTGAAATGGCAGAAGCATTGCATTGCTTGTGTATATCCGGGCGTTAAATGTAGTACAATCGAATTTATTCACTGAGTTGTATGCTATCTGGAAGAGATTTACTCACTGATTGAAAGTGTATCAGCGATTTTACGCAGAGTAGGCAGGTACAAAGGAACTGAAACGGATTTGCAAGTATCGGCTACACCTAGTGGCCTACAAGCAGAAGCAATATGGTACGAAGTGGTGTACAATTTTTGAAACAGGAAATCCATTTGCAAAACCGGTTATTGAAACACCCCGATGATATACGAAACCCGTTCGACCAGGAAAGTGTAAGTGCATAAGCAAACACAACAAAAAAATCAAAAGCAGTCAGTTCGTACTTTGATTAACGATGTACATAATATTGACTGTGTCGACTTGATGCGATCGATGGATCCTGAGTCAGTGAATATGATATTTGCTGATCCGCCATTCAATCTCAACAAAAAATATATCTCTTATCGCGACAACTTGCCTTTTGAAGAATACATAGACTGGACTCGAAGTTGGATAGCACAAGCCTGTCGAATTTTGAAACCGGATGGTAGTATTTTTGTCTACAACATTCCTAGATTATTGGTTTACACAGCAGAGATTCTTAATGAACATGCGATATTTCGCCATTGGATTGCATGGAATTCAATTGGACGACCACTTGGAAAGACTTTACAGCCGGCACACTATGGCATTTTGTTCTATACAAAAAACAAGTCAAGTAAATTCTATGACATTCGCGCTCCGCACAAGACTTGCAGAGCATGCAAGAAGTTTCTCACGGACTATGGCGGCAAAGAACATCTCCGTCACCCCTTTGGGTATCAAATAAGCGATGTGTGGGACGATATTCATAGGGTTCGCCATAGATCCAAAAGAATTGATGCTCATCCTTGTCAATTGCCAGTACATTTGCTTGAGAGAATAATATTGATGACAACCGATGATAACGACATTGTATTCGACCCATTTTGTGGAGGTGGTTCAGCAGCTGTCGCTTCCAAGCAGTTGGGTCGCAGGTACATCGGGGTAGAAATTGACAAGAATTATTGCGAGATATCCCGAAAGAAGTTTTCGGATGCACAACCAATTAAACAAGACGGGATGTATGTGTCAGTCCATTTGGGTAGAATTGTATCCATGCGCGATATAGACACTTCAATAATCCAGTAACGTGCGTAAAAAGATTTGGGAGTTTGCGTGCAATAGTTCAAAATTAATGATTCAATTTGACAACTCGGAAATTAAAAGACGATTACTGTCAGGAGAAGATAGTAATTGGGAATTCAAAAAAATTGAATTTCGCGACGATCTTCCAGTGAAGCCAAAGCCTGATACCATCGCAAACGAGTTGGCGGCCTTTGCAAACGCAAGTGGTGGCATAATTTTATTCGGGGTAACAAACGATGGTGATGTCCAGGACATGACCAAGGAACAACTAAAGCAATTAGAAAAATTGATAGTTGACATTTCTTGGGATAACATTACACCTCGCATTGAACTTACAACAAGTAAGCGGGAAATTAAAGGGAGCAAGCTACTGGTAGTAGCTGTTCATAAGGGTTACGCAGCACACAAGAGCAAGGGAGGTGTTTATCAACGAGTAGGGATCAAGAAAAGAAAACTGGATACCGATCAAATTTTGCGACTCGCACAGCACCGAACCCAATTTCGTTTCTTGTGGTTTGATCGTCAAATTGTTTCGGATACTGGATTTGGTACACTTGAAGAACCGTTATGGAAACCTTTGCTGAGTTCGGAAAGCATATCCAATCCTGAATTGGGACTTTCAAAAATAGCCCTCCTGGCAGTTGACGATATGAATGAATTTCGTTCAACAGTTGCAGGTATTTTGATGTGTACCAAAAATCCTGAAATTTGGCTTCCTAGTGCCTATATTACTGCAACACTGTACCGAGGACAAGACCGAGCATCAGGGCAAGTGGACTCCAAGGACATCAAAGGTCCGTTAAATCAGCAAGTTTCTGAGGCAGTAGCATTTGTAATTCGAAATATGAGAGTTGCAGCTCGTAAAACTCCGGCACGAGTGGACCTTCCCCAATATAGCGACAAGGCTGTTTTTGAAGTGATTGTAAACGCTGTTGTACATCGAGACTACTCTGTTAGAGGAAGCAGAATTCGTATTGCAATGTTTTCAGACCGACTGGAGGTGCAATCGCCAGGGGCACTGCCAAATGATTTGACAGTCGACAGCATGGCTGAAAGGCAAGCTACTCGTAACGAAGTTTTAACAACCATATTTGGAAGAATTCGAACTGGTGGAATCAGTGGTTCGGAAGACAGAGAGTTTTTTGTGGAAAAACGCGGGGACGGAGTGCCAATCATTCAGGCAGAAACAAAAAAACTGTGCGGGCAAATGCCCGAATTTCGATTGATTGATAACGCAGAAGTTCTGGTTTCAATCCCCGCAGCATCGCAGGACTCCAGTCCTGGCAAAGTTGCAATATTCGCCTACCATTCCGGAAGACCATTGGATAACGTAAATCTGCTTGTACTGTTTCCAAACAATACTTGGAAAGAGGCGATAACCAATGAAGAAGGCTTGGCTTACGTGGAGTTGCACTCTACTCATTTGCCCATGACTGTTTTCGCCGCAAAAAAGGAGTATGCCGCGAGTTTGGAAATTGAATGGGTGCCTGCCATGCGACCGTTGGCACTCAATATGACAAAACTTCCAAATGGGGGATCGGTAATATTTTCTGAAGATACCGGATACATTCCCGGGTTGCGTGGGAGGCTGAGTCCCATTCTTGACACTATTGAAAGAACCTATTTGTATGCTTCCAATATTGCCATCAACAAGGGAGCACTTCAACCGGTCCAGTTCGCAATCAATGAAGAACTTGATCTTGCAGATTCAGACGGTTGCAAATTACGGGTGAAGATCGTGAAAATGCTAGGCAGATCTGCTTTGCTTGAATATCGTTCAGCTTCGTAAATAGTTCATCAAATTTCACTACCGGGTCAAGTGCATTATGGCACCAAGGTCTTTGATGAGCTTTGGCTTGGTTTGCGATCTGCGCGATATGTTCTTGACAACCGAAGGACTGATTCCGTGAACTTGCACTCAATTGACTGGTTCACTGCACTATAATGTCAATTTTGCTTTACTGAGTCCATCCGTTACTTGCACCGCTTGGTACACACTGCAGACTACGGACTGCTCGTAGCTTCGAACCTGACTTTGTTATATCTGATTTTAAACCCATGCGCAGACGCATCATAGTCGCTAACTGGAAGATGAATGGCGACAGTTTCATGGTCGACGAATGGCTTCAGATTCTTGCTGATGAATTGCCGGAGTTTGTGGATTTCCAGATTGTTGTCTGTCCGCCGATGGTGTATTTGGACTTTATGGATGACCTGATTGATGATCTTGAAATTGAAGTTCAATTGGGGGCCCAAAATGTCAGCGAATACTCAGACGGTGCATACACAGGCGAAGTCTCCGCTACAATGATCAGAGAATTCGATTGCGACTACGTGATTGTTGGACATTCGGAGCGGCGACGGCTATACGGTGAAACCAACAAGGTTGTTGCAAAAAAAGCAAAAATGGTGTTGGAGAACTACATGAAACCCATTGTATGTGTCGGGGAGACATTGGAAGAACGGGAAAGTGGACAAACGCGTACAATTGTTGAACAGCAACTGGAAGCGATCATTCAGGAAGTCAACGACAGTGAAATAAACGATATAATGTTCGCTTACGAGCCAGTCTGGGCAATTGGCACAGGCCGGAATGCGACACCGGAACAGGCACAGGAAGTGCATGGCTGGATACGGCAGTATCTTGCGCAAGTTGATGCGGATACAGCGGAGCAAGTCAGAATTGTGTATGGTGGTAGCGTAAATCCGGACAATGCCAAGGTTATTTTTGAACAACCTGATGTGGATGGGGGCCTGGTTGGCGGTGCATCTTTGGATGCTGAAAAATTTTTGGAAATATGCATGAGTTGAATGCAGGGAAATATTGAAACTATGGAGTTACTAACCAAAATACTGCTTGGATTGTTTTTTACGCTGTCAATTGCGCTTGTGGTCCTGATTCTCATTCAGCGAGGTCGAGGTTCGGATTTGGGCGCGGTTTTCGGGGGTGGTTCGCAGTCGGTATTCGGTAGCCGGGGATCGGCCAGTTTCTTGTCCAGATTGACGGCAGTCCTTGCTACTGTGTATTTTGGCATTGCGCTCGGACTCGCTTACATCTATACAGGGGACAGAGTGGTGCCGAGTGTAACGCAATCTGTAGTGGAAACTGTTCCCGATGAAGGCGAGATGCCGGCAGTTTCCGATGGTCAAGCTGAAGAAAGCGAGGTGCCAGCAGTGTCAGAAGCACAAATGGACGTAAACGAAGTGCCAACTGCGCCGGAAACAGAAACAAACACTGGTGAAGTACCCCAAGTGCAGGAGTAGGAGGGCTCATTCAACAGCCGAAGTGGTGGAATTGGTAGACACGCCGTCTTGAGGGGGCGGTGGCGATAGCCGTGCCGGTTCGAGTCCGGCCTTCGGCACCAAACATGCAAACCGCATTGGTTTGTGGTCAATGCAATTTTTGAGGTGTAAAAATGAACTGCAATCATTATTCAGATTTTGTGCGAAATAATCTCATCGCGTTTTTGTTGCTGTTTTCTTGCATCTCCACAGTTTCTGCTCAGGAAATGCGCGGCAGTGCGGAAGATGCACAAGCGATGGTGGCCAGTGCTGTGGAGTACTACAAGCAAATGGGAGCCGAGGCGGCATTAGACAAATTTACCAATAACCCTCGTCCTGAGTTTCGCGAGAAGGACCTGTATGTTTTTGTCGTCAATGTGGAAGAAGATCGGGTGGTTGCACATGGCACCGAGCCGAGCCGAGTTGGCGAACCCAACCTGGGATTACTGGATGCAGATGGACGTGACATTGGAATGGCTGTTCTTGAAGCCGCCACTCCTGAGGGTGGCTGGGCAAACTACAAGTACATGAATTTTTCAAGCGGCAACATTGAGAAGAAAAAGAGCTGGGTGGTTTTGCACGACGGCTATATTTTTGGAGTGGGTATATACGAATAGCGGTCTTCCAGATAGCAAAACGAGTTGATGCCTCTGACTAGTCTGATTGGAAGGCATGCGAGCAGAATTCTGTTGAAATGGTCGCGGCAAGGAATTTTTTTGAAATACTTCAGCGAATTTCAATACAATAGAAGGTGATAATTTTTCCATTCTGTTCGGACAGCAAAAGGAATTTGACTGACGCGATGGATTCGACCCTGACAAACCAATGCTAAGCAACTATTTTCCAATCATTGTTTTCTTGCTGGTTGCAATGGTCTTTGGAATTGCATTGCTTGTGGCCGGCCGCGTGCTTGGACCGCATAAGCCGAACGAAGCCAAGCTGTCGCCATACGAATGTGGCTTTGAAGCCTTTGAAGACAGTCGCATGAAATTCGATGTCAGATACTATCTGGTCGCAATTCTGTTTATCATTTTCGATCTCGAGATTGCATTTTTGTTCCCGTGGGCAGTCGCCTTGGACGATATAGGCATGTTTGGCTTCTTGGCAATGATGTTGTTTCTGGCGGTTCTGGTCGTGGGATTTATATACGAATGGATGAAAGGCGCATTAGAGTGGGAGTAGATTATGCCGATTGAAGGAATTATGAACCAAGGCTTTGTAACCACAAATCTTGACAAATTGGTGAATTGGGCGCGAACCGGTGCCATGTGGCCGATGACCTTCGGTTTGGCCTGTTGCGCGGTTGAAATGATGCAGGCCGGCGCAGCTCGCTACGACCTGGACCGTTTCGGAATTATTTTTCGCCCCAGCCCGCGGCAGTCGGATGTAATGATTGTTGCTGGCACTTTGTGCAACAAAATGGCACCGGCCCTCAGAAGAGTCTATGACCAGATGGCCGATCCAAAGTGGGTCATTTCCATGGGGTCTTGTGCAAACGGCGGAGGATACTACCATTACTCTTATTCCGTTGTTCGCGGATGCGACAGGATTGTTCCGGTCGATATCTACGTTCCCGGATGCCCGCCGACCGCCGAAGCATTGATATACGGTATTCTGCAATTGCAGAGAAAAATTCGCAATACTGAAACGACCGCCAAGTAGGCAACATTCAATGGCATCCGTCTCAGCATTGGAGGAGCATGTCGAAAAATTGCTCGGAGATCGACTTGTATCCAGTGTGCAAGCCAATGGGGAATTGACCGTTACTGTTGACAGCAAGGACATCAAGCAGGTTTGCCTGAGTTTGAGAGACAGTGCCGAAACCAGATTCAATCAACTGGTTGACCTGTGCGGAGTTGACTACCTGAAATACGGTGCAGAGGAACCCGCAAGAAAATGGAGTGGTCCAAGATTTACAGTTGTTTACCACTTGCTGTCTGTCGAACACAATCATCGTTTGCGAGTAAAAGTGTTTCTCGATGACGAAACAACCATCGTCGAGTCAGTGACAGATGTTTGGAAGGGAGCTGACTGGTTTGAACGGGAAGTATTTGATCTGTTTGGAATTTTATTTGAAGGACACCCTGACTTGCGCAGAATTTTGACTGATTATGGATTTGTCGGTCATCCATTTCGTAAGGATTTTCCATTGTCCGGCTATGTAGAAATGCGATATGACCCGGACAAGGGCCGAGTCATCTACGAACCGGTAACTATAGAACCGCGGACGCTTGTGCCACGCGTGATTCGGGAGGATAGCTTCGGTGACCGAGATTCGTAACTACACCATGAATTTTGGGCCGCAACATCCTGCGGCACATGGTGTGCTTCGCCTGGTAATGGAAATGGACGGCGAAGTTGTGGAACGATTGGATCCGCATATAGGATTGCTGCATCGCGCCACTGAAAAACTTGCAGAGTCAAAACCGTTCAACCAGAGCATCGGTTACATGGACCGACTGGACTATGTCTCGATGATGTGCAACGAGCATGCGTATGTGATGGCGATTGAGAAATTGCTGGGTATTGAAATTCCGTTGCGGGCACAGTATATCCGGGTGATGTTCGACGAGATTACGCGCATTCTCAATCACTTGATGTGGCTGGGTGCACACGGTTTGGATATCGGCGCAATGACGGTATTTCTCTACTGCTTTCGGGAACGGGAGGACTTGATGGACTGCTATGAAGCAGTTTCCGGTGCTCGAATGCACGCGACATACTACCGGCCGGGCGGTGTACACCGGGATCTGCCGGAATCAATGCCGCAGTATTTGCCTTCAGAGCGGCGAAGCCAGAAGGAAATCGATCAGAAGAATAAAGATCGTCAAGGCAATTTGCTGGATTTCATTTGGGCATTTACTGAAAGATTTCCCGGCTGTGTCGACGACTACGAAACCTTGCTGACAGACAATCGAATCTGGAAACAAAGAACTGTGGATATAGGAGTGGTTTCTCCCGAAGATGCTTATCAATGGGGGTTTACCGGCCCGATGTTGCGCGGTTCCGGAGTGGAGTGGGACCTGAGAAAGAAACAACCATACGAAACTTATGACCAGGTAGACTTTGATATACCGGTCGGAACGAACGGCGATTGCTATGATCGCTACCTGTGCAGAGTGGAAGAAATGCGCCAGTCGAATCGAATTGTTCGCCAGTGTGTGGAGTGGTTGCGAAAAAATCCCGGCCCGGTGATGCTGGATAACACCAAACTGGCTGCACCGCGGCGTGAAGTGATGAAACGTGACATGGAATCACTCATTCATCATTTCAAATTTTTTACCGAAGGCTACTGCGTTCGCGAAGGTGAAGCATATGCCGCGGTGGAAGCACCGAAAGGGGAGTTCGGAATCTATCTGATTTCGGACGGAGCAAACAAACCCTATCGAATGAAGATTCGCGCACCGGGGTTTGCACATCTGTCAGCATTGAATTTCATGTGCCGCGGGCACATGCTGGCGGATGTTGTTGCAATGATTGGTACTCAGGATATTGTATTCGGCGAGATTGACCGCTAATGCTTTCAGAAAATTCATTGCACCAAATTCAGTCGGAAGTTGCAAAGTATCCGCAAGGACACGCACGGGCTGCAGTACTGGCGGCCTTGCGAATTGCCCAGAAAGAGCATGGATGGCTTAGTCCCAATGTCATGGAAGCGGTAGCAGAAGCACTGAAGATTGAACCCATAAAGGTAGCGGAAGTCGCAACCTTCTACACCATGTATGATCTGAAGCCGGTCGGTCGTCACAAGATTAGTTTGTGTACCAACATTACATGCTCGCTTCGGGGGTCGTCGGAGCTTGCCGGGCATTTGTTTGACAAATTGAATATCGGTTTTGGCGAGACTACGGAAGATGGCCGTTTTACATTGAAAGAAGTTGAATGTCTGGCGGCATGCGCCGGTGCACCGGTCGCAATCATTGATACCCTATACTGCGAAAATCTGACACCGCAGAAAATGGATGAAATTCTGGAGTCGCTGGAATGACTGCACGACAAGTCTATGTATGCTTACCGGAGCCTGGGCTTGACAAGCCTTGGACATTGGATACATACAAGAGTACAGGCGGGTACACGGCCTTGGCAAAAATCTTGAAAGACGGTACTCCGCCAGAAGAAATTGTGAATGAAATCAAGGCTTCAGGTTTGCGCGGACGCGGTGGGGCCGGGTTTCCTACGGGTTTGAAATGGAGTTTCATGCCGCGCGACTTTGCAGGACAAAAGTACGTTGTATGCAATTCCGACGAAGGTGAGCCGGGCACCTTCAAAGACCGGGACATTATGCGTTACAACCCGCATGCGCTGATTGAAGGCATGACAATTTGCGGTTATGCAATCGGGGCTTCAGTGGGGTACAACTATATTCGGGGAGAGTTTCTTGAGCCGTACGGGCGACTGGAAACGGCGATGCAGGAAGCCAGACAGGCCGGTTTGCTGGGTCAGAATATTCTGGACAGTGAATTCAGCTTTGAAATGTACAATCATTTGGGGGCCGGTGCCTACATTTGCGGCGAAGAAACCGGATTGCTGGAGTCGCTTGAAGGCAAGGCCGGCCAGCCGCGCTTCAAGCCGCCGTTTCCGGCACAGTACGGGGCTTTTGGTCAGCCGACCACCATAAACAATACAGAAACGCTTGCCTCAGTACCACGAATCCTGCGCGAGGGGGCACAGTGGTTTGTAGATATTGGTCCCAAGAACAATGCCGGAACAAAAATTTTCTCGGTCTCGGGACATGTGAACAATCCGGGAAATTTCGAGGTGCCGCTAGGTACTCCATTTACCGAATTGCTTGAATTGGCCGGCGGCATGCTGAATGGCAAACAACTGAAAGCAGTGATTCCGGGTGGTTCTTCGGCACCCGTACTCCCGGCCGGGACAATGATGGAAATCAATATGGATTTTGATTCTCTTTCACAAGCAGGTTCGATGCTGGGTTCCGGTTCGGTAATTGTTATGGATGAAGATACTTCCCTGGTCAGGGTTCTGGAAAGAATTGCGTATTTTTACTGGGAAGAGTCCTGCGGCCAGTGTACACCGTGCCGAGAAGGCACTGGTTGGATGCACCGGATTATTCGCCGCATTCGTACCGGTCGTGCTCAAATGGAAGATATTGATGCACTTGTTGGAGTCGCGGACCGCATTGAAGGACGAACGATTTGTGCGTTGGGCGAAGCCGCGGCTTGGCCGGTACAGAGTTTTGTCAAGCATTTTCGACATGAATTCGAAGAATTGATTAACCATCCCGCCAAGGTTGCCTGAAGGAGAATCAGCAGTAACCATGACCATGATCAACATCGAAATTGACGGACAGCAATTTCAGGCAAAGCCCGGCACGAATGTGATAGAAGTTGCCGACGAAGCGGGCATCTACATTCCCCGGTTTTGCTACCACAAGAAATTGACTGTCGCGGCAAACTGCAGAATGTGTCTGGTTGAAGTGGAACGGGCGCCGAAACCAATGCCAGCGTGTGCAACGCCGGTTGCCGAGGGAATGAAAGTTCGTACCAGTTCGTCGTATGCGGTTGCGGCGCAAAAGGATACCTTGGAGTTTTTGCTGATCAATCATCCGCTGGATTGTCCAATTTGCGACCAAGGCGGCGAGTGCCCTTTGCAGGACCAAGCGGTTGGCTACGGCGGTCATGCCTCCCGGTTCATCGAAAAAAAGAGAGTGGTCCCGGACCATAATATCGGACCGCTGATTCAGACAGAAATGACGCGGTGCATTCACTGCACCCGATGCGTACGGTTTGGTGACGAAGTCGCCGGTGTTATGGAACTTGGCATTACTGGCCGCGGTGAACACCTGAAGATTGATACATTTTTTGAGCAGTCTGTAGACTCTGAAGTTTCTGGCAATGTGATTGATTTGTGTCCGGTTGGCGCACTTACTTCGAAGCCGTATCGCTTCACGGCAAGATCATGGGAGTTGATCAGTCACGATTCTATCAGTCCACACGATTGTCTTGGCACCAATATTGATATTCAGACCTTGCGCGGTGAAGTCAAGCGAGTACTGCCGCGAGAGAATGAAGCAATCAACGAATGCTGGCTCGCGGACCGCGACCGATACAGTTATGAAGGGATTCTGGAAGGCGGTCGCCTGAGTGAACCGATGATGCGAACCGAAGAGGGAATGGTTGCGGTTGATTGGCGCACTGCATTGAACAAAGCTGCCGATGGACTGCGTTCGGTCAAGCAACAGGAAGGTGCGGATGCGCTGGGCGCACTGGTTTCACCTGCTTCGACCTTGGAAGAATTCTATCTTGTGCAGAAGTTGATGCGGCTGCTCGGCACCAGCAATGTAGATCATCGATTGCGCCAGATTGATTTTTCAGACGACTTGACTGCAGCACGCTATCCCGGTACAAGCATTCCAATCGAGGAATACAGCAAAGCGAGAGCGGTTTTGTTGATTGGTTCAAATATCCGAAAGGAGCAACCTTTACTCAGTCTGCGGGTTCGCCAAGCCTGGAAGAATGGGGCAAAGATCACTGCCATCAATCCGTTTGACTGGAATTTCAATTTTGATTTGACCAGTAGTGTTGTCGCGTCTCCAAGTTCAATTTGCAAAGAACTTGCCCAGGTTGTGAACTGTGTAGACGAGGAATCGGATGATGTTGACATACATCGGCAAATTGCAAACACATTAAAAAATGCGGATGGCAATGCCATCATTGTTTTGGGGCAGTCAGCGATTTCTCATCCGCAGTTCAGCAAATTGAAGCAGTTGGCCCAGAAATTGGCGAGATTTACTGGTGCCAGTTTGAGTATATTGCCGCCTGCAAACAGTGTTGCAGGATGGCTTGGCGGATGCTTGCCGCATCGTGAATCTAACGGTATTGCGATCAGTGAGCCGGGATTGAATGCCAATCAGATGATCCAGAATCCGAGGTCGGCGTATCTGTTGTTCAACGTGGAGCCTGACAATGATCTGGCGGATGGCGTACAGGCTGTTCTGGCGATGGAATCGGCAAAGTTTGTAGTCAGTTTTCAAGTGTTCGATGAGATCCCCGAGTATGTAGATGTTGCCTTGCCGATTACGCCGTTCACTGAAAATTCCGGAACATTCGTAAATTGCGAGGGACGAATGCAAAAAGCGACGGCCGCCGTGGAACCGAACGGGCAGGCCCGACCGGGTTGGAAAGTTCTGCGGGTACTGGGCAATTTGCTGGAAGTGCCAGGATTCATGTATTCGGATTTGAATGAAGTGTTGAATGAAGTCTCTGTGGAATCCGGTTTTTGTGAATCGCAACAGTTGGAAAATGGTGATGAAGTTCAATTCGAGTTTGTTGATGCCGGGCAGGGTGCAGGCCAGTTTGAATTGATATCAGAAATGCCGATTTATGCAGTGGATTCAATTGTTCGACATGCCCCTGCATTGCAAGCTACCGCTGATGCCGCAATTGAACAGGCGCACATGAATCCGGATGATTTGCGCACACTGGATTTCGATGATGGTTCCAGAGTTGCCATTCAGCACAGTTTTGGACTATTGCAAATGAATATTATTTCGGACACACGTGTTCCTTCGGGTTGCATTTACATCCCGGCAGGTGCAGGGAATAGCGTGCTTCCTGCTACTGGTGCTATGATGCAAATCAGACGCGAGGCACAGTTGTGACCTGGTTTCTTTCGGTCTGGTCGGAGTTGCCATTTGCAGTTCAAATTACGGTTGAAAATCTGGCCAAGATTGTCATCATTCTGGTGCCCTTGTTTCTGGGCGCGGCCTACCTGACCTATGCGGAAAGAAAATTGATCGGCTACATGCAAATCCGGATCGGACCCAATCGGGTAGGTCCACGCGGCTGGTTTCAACCGTTTGCCGATTTGTTCAAGTTGGTGTTCAAGGAAATCGTGGTCCCCAGCAATGCCAATCGGTTCTTGTTTCTTTCAGCTCCGGTTCTGTCCGTTACTCCGGCACTTGCGGCGTGGGCGGTTGTGCCGTTTTCTGATACTTTGGTGCTGTCCAATCTGGATGCAGGCTTGCTGTATATATTGGCACTCACCTCAATGGGTGTTTACGGTGTGATTGTTGCCGGTTGGGCTTCAAATTCCAAATATGCGTTTTTGGGGGCCATGCGGTCGGCGGCACAGATTGTGGCCTACGAAATTGCGATGGGGTTTGCGCTTGTAGGCTTGTTGATGGTATCCGGTTCGTTGAATCTGGTGCAAATCGTTCAGGGTCAGGCCGGGGGATTGCACCAATGGTATATCTGGCCGCTGTTGCCGTTGTTTCTGGTGTATTTCATCTCCGGTGTTGCAGAAACCAATCGCTCTCCGTTTGATGTGGCCGAAGGCGAATCTGAAATTGTGGCCGGTTTTCATGTGGAATATTCCGGACTGGCATTCATGGTATTTTTCGTTGCCGAGTACATCAACATGATTCTGATCGCAACGCTCGCGGCAATTCTATTTCTCGGTGGCTGGCAAGCACCATTTGACATTGCACCATTTAATTGGATTCCACCGGTATTCTGGTTATTTGGGAAAGTAGCGATCTTGCTGTTCTTTTTTCTGTGGTTTCGCGCAACATTCCCGCGCTATCGATACGACCAGATTATGCGGTTGGGATGGAAGGTGTTCATTCCGGTTACTCTGGTTTGGATTGCAGTGATCGGGATTGCCCGGTTTCTGACTCCATTCGGGTTCATATTCAAATAGTTGCAAGGTGAGTATGTGATGAATTTTCTGCAACGCTACATTAAAACTTTTCTTCTGGTCGAGCTGGTGCGCGGTCTGATGGTAACTGGCCGTCACATGTTCACCCGCAAAAGCACGATTCAGTATCCGGAAGAAAAAACTCCGAAGTCGCCGCGATTCAGAGGACTTCATGCGCTCCGACGGTACCCGAATGGTGAAGAACGCTGTATTGCCTGCAAGCTTTGCGAGGCCGTCTGTCCAGCACTGGCAATTACCATTGAATCAGAAGAACGCGAGGACGGTACGCGCCGAACAACTCGCTATGACATTGACTTGTTCAAGTGCGTCTATTGCGGTTTTTGCGAAGAGGCATGTCCGGTCGATTCCATTGTTGAAACAGACATACATGAATTTCATTTCGAGTTGCGGGACGACCGTGTGATTTCAAAAGGACAACTATTGGCTATTGGCGACGAATACGAGAAGCGTATTGCCGAAGCGCGTCGAGCAGATGCGATTTATCGCTAGGTACAAGGATTTGACCTTTCTTGAATTTACTTTCTATTTTCTTGCAGCAGTTTTGCTGTTTGCGTCGGTGATGGTGGTTACCATTCGCAATCCGGTGAAAGCGGCATTGTTTCTGGTACTGGCATTTTTCAGCGCGGCAGGAATCTGGATTACGCTCGAAGCGGAATTTCTGGCGATCGTTCTGGTGTTGGTTTATGTCGGCGCGGTAATGGTGCTGTTCCTGTTTGTTGTGATGATGCTGGACATCAATCTGACGCGCTTGCGCGAGGGGTTCGGAGAGTATTTGCCGATTGGCGGTCTGGTTGCCGTTTTACTGGTGATCGAAATGGGTGTCATTGTAAATTCGGGAATTTTCAGCAGCGAAAATGTTGCGCGCCCGCCGGGGCAAGCGTCGGACTACAGCAATACCCGTGAGCTGGGTGGGTTGTTGTACACTGACTATGCCTATCCGTTTGAAATTGCTGCAATTATTCTGCTGGTAGCAATCGTTGCGGCCATTTCATTGACACTGCGTAGACGACCGGAAACACGCTACCAGAAACCTCAGAATCAAGTCAAGGTACGCAAGGAAGACCGATTGAGAATTGTATCCATGAAAGCTCAATCCTCGGATACCCAGGAGCAGTCGGGCAAATGATTCCGCTTACTCATTATTTGACATTGGCGGCCATCGTGTTTTCTATTGCGGTGGTGGGTATTTTTCTGAATCGAAAAAATGTTGTCATCTTGCTGATGGCAATTGAACTGTTGCTGTTGGCGGTCAATATCAACTTTGTAGCGTTTTCCCATTATCTTCAGGATATGGCCGGTCAGGTATTTGTATTTTTCATCCTGACGGTTGCGGCTGCCGAGGCAGCTATTGGACTTGCGATTCTGGTTGTTTTGTTCCGGAACCGTCGCACCGTGAATGTTGAAGATTTGAACAAGCTGAGCGGATAGTGGGGTAGCCCGGATGTTGTGGATTTACTCGCTCATTCCATTCAGTTGCCTGATTGCGGCGATCATTACCGGTGTGTTCGGTCGTGTGATTGGACGAACTGCTTCGCACCGCACTGCAATCGGTGCGGTGGCACTCAGCTTCGTGTTGTCGTTGTATGTCTTGTACGATGTGGTACAGGGAAACACCTTCAACGGCGCGTTATACACTTGGGGACAGAGCGGGACCTTGTCGTTCGAGATCGGGTTTCTGATTGATCCGCTATCTGCTTCCATGGCGGTCGTAGTAACTTTTGTTTCGCTGATGGTGCATATTTACACGATTGGCTACATGCACGACGACCCGGGCTACCAGAGGTTTTTCAGCTACATTGCATTGTTTACCTTCGCGATGCTGATGCTGGTGCTGTCCAACAACTTTTTGCAACTGTTTTTCGGCTGGGAAAGTGTCGGGGTTGTTTCCTACCTGCTGATTGGGTTCTGGTTTGACCGGGATTCGGCAATTTTTGCCGATATGAAAGCTTTTCTGGTGAATCGAATCGGGGATTTTGGTTTTATTTTGGCCATCGCCGCCATTGTGTATTTATTCGAATCGCTGGATTATGCGACTGTTTTCAGTCAACTGGATAGCATTGTAAATACAAGCGTTTTCCCCTTTGAAGGTGTTGAATGGCAGTGGATCACAGTCATTGGTTTATTGCTTTTTGTTGGTGCAATGGGCAAGTCAGCGCAGGTTCCTCTCCATGTTTGGTTGCCTGATTCCATGGAAGGTCCGACCCCGATTTCTGCATTGATTCATGCGGCAACGATGGTTACAGCAGGCATCTTTATGGTTGCTCGCATGTCGCCAATATATGAACTGTCTGATGTGGCATTGGCGGTTGTCATTGTCATTGGTTCAATCACCGCCTTGTTCATGGCCCTGATTGGGCTGGTGCAAAACGATATCAAGCGAATCGTTGCGTATTCGACCTTGTCGCAGCTTGGGTACATGACCGTTGCACTAGGTGTGTCGGCCTATGCTGCCGGTATCTTCCATCTGACAACCCATGCTTTTTTCAAGGCGTTGCTGTTTCTCGCGGCGGGGTCAGTTATTGTTGCCTTGCACCACAAGCAGGACATTCGCGGGATGGGGGGACTCAAATCCATTATGCCCATTACTTACTGGACTGCTTTGATCGGTTCATTGGCATTGGCCGGACTGCCGCCGTTTTCAGGGTTCTTCTCGAAAGATGCAATCATTGAAGCGGTTCATGCAAGTAACCTGCCGGGAAGCGGTTTTGCCTTGTTTGCGGTCACTGCCGGTGTGTTCATTACGGCCCTCTATTCATTCCGAATGCTGTTTATGGTTTTTCACGGCAAATCGCGCATGGACAGCAAGACTCAGGCCCATGCCAAAGAATCACCATGGGTAATTACTGTGCCATTGATTGCACTTGCAATTCCGTCGGTTATGTTCGGATTTTTCTATGTGAGTCCCATGCTATTTGGAGATTTTTACGGAGAGACTCTGGTCGTCGCCGAACATCACGATACATTGGCAATCGTTGGGCAGGCATTTGAGGGCAAGGAAGGGGTGGCCTTGTCGCTGGCATTTGTCGCGCATGCGCCTTTCACACTGCCATTCTGGCTTGCGATCGCCGGAATTTTCGTTGCATGGTTGCTGTATATACGAATGCCGCATTTACCAAGATTGATTCAAAAACGTCTTTATATTTTCTGGCTGGTTCTGGACCGCAAGTACGGATTTGATGATTTCAATCAGGTGGTGTTTGCAGATGGTGCGCGTACCTTGGGGCGCTTTTGCTGGAGATTCATGGATGTACGAGCAATTGACGGGTTCCTTGTTAATGGTCTCGCGAATTCAGTCAGGAGAATTTCAACACGGGTTCGCCATATCCAGTCCGGGTTTGTGTATCACTACGCATTCACCATGATTATTGGACTGTTTTTGCTCATCACCTGGTTTATCACACGCTAGTTTTGCCAAGGATTGCAAGTTATGGCAACTGGTTCGGGGTTTGATCTCAGTCTTGTCATCTGGTTGCCAATTGTTGGTAGCCTGATTGTTCTGGCGGCCGGCGACAGCGCCAGCAACACCGCGCGTCGAATCGCACTGGGCTTTTCACTGGCAACGCTTGTTTCAAGTCTGTCGTTGTATGTCAAGTTTGACAAGACGACTCCCGCCTTTCAGTTCATTGAGCATCGCGTTTGGGTAGAGACTTTCAATATCAACTACTCGCTGGGTATCGACGGCTTTTCATTGCCACTGATATTGTTGACTTCTTTGCTGACTGTACTGGTTGTCGTGGGTAGCTGGAATGTGGTGAAGTACCGGGTTGCGCAATACATGGCTGCCTTCTTGATGCTGGAAGGGTTGATGATCGGCGTATTCAGCGCGATGGATGCAATTCTTTTCTATATTTTCTGGGAAGGAATGTTGATACCGATGTTTTTGATTATTGGTATCTGGGGCGGTGAGAATCGGGTGTACGCCACAATCAAATTCTTCTTGTACACGTTGATTGGTTCGCTTCTGATGCTGGTTGCATTCATCTATCTTTTCAATGTCAGCGGGTCAAGTTTTCATATTCTGGATTGGCATGAAACTTCGCTGGGCTATTGGCCGCAAATTTTGATTTTTATTGCATTTTTTACAGCGTTTGCAGTCAAAATCCCCATGGTGCCTGTACATACCTGGTTGCCAGATGCACATGTGGAAGCACCCACCGGCGGTTCGGTGATTCTGGCGGCGATCATGCTGAAAATGGGTGGCTATGGATTTTTGCGATTCAGCTTGCCGATAACGCCCGATGCATCGCACGAGTTAGCTGGTATTGTGATTGCACTATCGTTGATAGCGATCGTTTACATCGCGCTCGTTGCGTTGGCGCAGACTGACATGAAGAAGTTGATTGCATATTCGTCGATTGCACACATGGGGTTTGTGACACTGGGCATATTTCTTTTCAATGTGCATGGCACGGCCGGTGCATATGTGCAAATGATCTCGCATGGCTTTGTATCGGGTGCTTTGTTTCTGTGTGTCGGTGTGCTTTACGACCGTCTGCATTCGCGTAAACTTGAAACCTATGGCGGGGTGGCACATACGATGCCGGTTTTTGCGGCTTTGATGATGTTATTCACGCTGGCGAATGTTGGATTGCC
The DNA here is from genome assembly GCA_965200765.1 of Arenicellales bacterium. GTDB lineage: Bacteria > Pseudomonadota > Gammaproteobacteria > Arenicellales > JAJDZL01. Next base: position 1,913,767 of record OZ241380.1, on the reverse strand, counting down.
GGGAACGTCAGGATTTGTCGGGGAGTTGCTTGTTATTATCGGAGCATTTCAGGAGAATATCTGGTTCGCATTTATTGCGGCGACAACACTGGTTTTCGGTGCGGCCTATTCGCTTCGAATGTACAAGCGAGTGATTTATGGAAAAATTGTCAATGAAGCAGTAGCCACACTCAAGGATTTGAATCCGCAAGAAAAAGTCACGCTTGGTGTAATTGCATTTTTTGTTTTATTGCTTGGTGTATGGCCATTTCCCTTACTGGAAATTGTGGAAGCTTCGGTGCAGGTGCTGGTTGAGCAAGCTACCATGTCGAAACTTTCAGCGGGTACAAATCTGGCAAATTTTTGATTGTAACTGTTGGAATTATGGATTTACCTAAAATCGAAGGTTTGGACACTTCACAACATACTTTAAAGAATTTATTGGAGGAAAAAATATGCCTATTCAAGAAAATGCTTTAAATTCCGCGTTGGCTAGCGCAATTTCGTCATTCAACATGAAAGCTATTCCAGAGGAAACACGTAAAGGGCATGGAACAAAACGTTGCGATGTTCAAATTCGACGTCAGCATAATGATCCATATTTTACAGCTGTCGAGTGCAAAATTGGACAGAGTTCGAATCAGATGAAAGCTGCGGTCAAAGATGCAAAGCGTTGGTTGGATCAACCTGATTGTTGGAATTCAATCGCTCTGTGTTATCCATCAAACCTTAGTACACAGACACAAATAGATTCGCGAGTTGCTATTGAAAATTCTTCTGGTTTATTGATGGTGAAAGTTAATCAAGTTGGTACGGCAACTGACTGGCACAAAGGCAATGTTGAAGACTTGGTAAAACTTGCCAACGATGTTGGTGCGAATCAAACATATGCAGTTACATCTATACTTCGACGCGCGGTAATTTCCGCTAGTGAAAAAATTGGGGAAGTGACAGGTAGAGAATTGGCAAATATACTGGAATTACCGTGGAAACCACCAGAAAACTCAAAAATTGATCCTCGACCCGGGCGCATAGCATGTCTAATAATCGCCAACATGGCATTGCTTCAAAATCGTATGATTAGCTCAGGTATGCGTATACCTGGATTACAGAAGTTAATTGCAATTCGAAAGGCTCCAAACAAACAGGTTGCACTAATCGAGAATTGGGACAGAATTCGAGATAAGGATTATGTACCGGTCGTAGCCCCTGCTCTCGCGGTAATCAACGGGTTACCTAGCGATCACCATACAGAAACGATATTAGCAACTCTAGTTGACGCGGTACTGAACTGCGCAACGCTCATCCACGGTTTGCAGCTTGATCACGCAGGTCAGCTTTACCACAGCTTGTTGCAAACAGCGCGTTATGATGGATCTTTTTATACAAGCACATCAGCGGCGGTCTTGCTTGCAGAACTTGCGATGCCTCCCGATTGGCCAAAAGTTGACAATGATTGGCGCGACCCGAACAAAATTACGAAACTAAGAATTTGTGACCCTGCATGCGGTACAGGAACCCTCCTAATGGCATCTGCCCGAACAATTGAACAGCGATTTAGGTCTGCGGGTGGCGCGGAATGTGATTTACCCCTATTGCATTTAAGTTTGGTCGAGGATGTGTTGCATGGTTTAGATATAAATCGGCACGCAATTCATTTGGCAGCCTCTATGTTGACACTTTCCGCACCAAAGGTAGATTACAACAATATGAATCTCTTTAACATGCGACATGGTGTAGATTCCGAAGGGAAGGTGTATGCTGGGTCACTAGACATACTTGTTGACGAAGCAGAATATATTCTCGGATTTGCACCAGAACGCGTCGGACAAAGACGGATGACTCCATCCGGCTACAGGGAAGCAAAACCCAATTTGAAGAATTTGTGTGATGTAGTCATCATGAATCCCCCTTACACCAGAAACAGTATTCGTAATTTAAGTTTACCTGCTTCAGAGCGGAAGAAAGTGCAACAACATGAAGTAGAACTCGCGAGAAAGACATCGGACTACGTTCATAGAGAAGCAATTCATCAATCAACAGCATTTACATTCTTTGCACCAATTGCAGACCGTTTGCTTAATCGCGAGGGTACACTTGCTATCGTACAACCGTTCACCGCATGCACTGCTCCTGCTGCAACTGGATATCGAAAAATTCTCACCGACCCTACTCGTTTTAAAATCGAATTAATAATTACCAGTCACGATAACCGTCGAATTTTCTTTTCCGAAAACACAAATATTCATGAATCTTTGGTTATCGCTAGGCGCCCAACCTCAGAGAATCTCCATAAGTCAACAGCGTTTGTCTCACTTGCAGTCAACCCTGCCAGTGCCAGTGAAGCATATTTTCTAGCAGAAGCAATTCGAGAAGCTCTTAATCAAGATGACCAAAGTTTGGTGGAGAATTACGGAACAATTACATGGCGAGAGCCAGAACAAATTCGGGACTATCCGTGGAACGCTGCTTGTTTCTACGACCAATCACTTGCGGATCTCTATGATTCCCTACTAGATTGTTCAGCACTTAAGCCAATTGGAAATCTTGCTACAGTTGAACCCGCCGGCCAAGGAATTCGAGGCGCATTCAGGAGAACAAAAATTCGACAGATCCCAGACAGGCGAGCATTGTGGGACCATAAATCTGCTAAACAGACGACTATGCGAACTGAACCAGACGAGTTCATTGCTGCCAAGAGTAATAAAGTCAACTACGCGGAAAAACTATGGGAAAAACGTGGCAATTTGCTTCTTGCAAATCGAATGTATTTAACCTTGTGTCAAACTCCAGCAGTGTACTCAAATGATCAAATTTTAGGATCAGCTTTTGTTCCTGTTTCGCCTGTAGTCAGAGAGGGGGGGGGGGGTAGAACTGTTTTGAGTAAAGCTTGGTGTGTTTGGCTAAATTCCACATACGGCATCATCTCCTTTCTGAATATTCGTTCTAGAAAACTCTCCTATCCAAGTTTTTCACTTGAAGGTTTGCGGTCGCTACCGGTTCCAAGTCCAAGCCAATGCGATTTAGAAAAACTAGCGATTACGTATGATCAATTATCAGATTCAAAGTTATGCCCATTTCCTGAAATTGAAAATGACCCAACTCGCCATGCAATTGATGATGCGGTGATAGAGGCTGTTCCAGGTTTGCCAACTAACGATATAAATCTTTTACGGCAATCTATCGCTCTCGAGCCGAGTGTTCACAACAAAAAAGAAATATTCAGTTTGAATTGAAAAATGTGGCAAGACAAGCAATAAAGGAAGAATACACAAACTGTTTGACAATGATGTACAGGAAGAGATGTACCTGAATTCAAAATTTACGTTACACAGACTACTCAAATTCGTTCTTTCATTCCGTACGATTTATAGGATAATTCCTTTTTTGTGCTTGCAACTTGCAGTGGAGAATGAATGATGGTGAAATTCAACCAAACATTGAAGACCCGGAATGATGGTGGAAATACGACTGTCTTGGACGATTGGGGTGTAAACTCCGAGTACGGGGTTTTGCGCAAGGTACTTCTGGGTTCCGCGGAACATTTCGGATGGATGGGCGAAGAAAATCTCGAATTCAGTTCAATATGCCGCAATACCGCCCGTGCCGGAGTTGAATTCGACCATGCACTGGCAATGCGCCAGCATGCGCAGTTGGAAGATGCCTACCGAAGTGCAGGCGTAGAAGTTTTCATGTTGGCGCCGAATCCGTATACCCCCTATCAGGTCTACACGCGGGATTCCAACGTGATGACACCGTTTGGCGCAGTGGTTTGTCAATTGGCGAATCCGCGAAGAAGAGGGGAGTATTCAGATATCTTGCGATTTTATCTGTCGCACGACATTCCAATTTACGATTTGGTTGATGCCGGAAACTTTGAAGGCGGAGATTTCAATATCATTGAACCGGGTGCAGTATTGATTGGATATACCGACCATCGCACCGAAGAAATCGGTGCGTATCAGATTGGCGGATGGATGGAGAAGGAAGATTGGGAAGTCAAATACGCACCGATTGACGAATACTATGTACATATCGACTTGATGGTGTGCATGGTTGCTGACAAATGTGCAGTCATCTGTGAAGACACGGTTAGCGATGATGTTCAAAAGTGGTTGAAAGGCAGGGGTATCAAGTTTATACCTGTGAGTTTCCGCGACACCATGAATCTTTCATGCAACGTTATTGCACTAGGCAACGACCGCGTCCTGTCGACGGCAGATGCAAAAGATTTGAATGACAAGTTGCGAGCTGAAGGGTTTGAAGTTTATGACCCCGAATTCTCCATGTTTCTCCAAGCCGGCGGCGGAGTACACTGCGCGGCACAACCGTTGAAAAGAGACCCTGTTTAACTCAAATTTTCAAACTTTGTCAGTGGTATCAGAAGTCTTTTGTCCGAACTGAATGGCGCGCCCCGCGTTTGCAGGCAACGGCAACTGATGATGTTGTTCGTAGATTTGCTCCAGTATTTTTACTACCGGAGTTCTGAATGCGCTGATTTTCCTTTGGTTGGTATTGAACCCCAAAGCCATAATTTCATTGGTAGCGGACAGGTAGCCTTGAGTTGCGTGGTAGAGTTCGTGGAAAATTCGGAAGCGTTTTTCATCGTACGCCACTAGTTGTGTTGTGACCTTCAATGGGTCGTTCAGCCGGACCTCGCGCAAGTAGTTGACATGAGTTTCGACAACTGCGTACTCCGCACCTTCTCTTTTGTTGATAGACACGCCTTCATTGACGACTTCCCAGAATTCATAGCTGGCCTGGTCGCAAACCCAGACGTAAAAACTCAGGTTCATATGGTCGTATTCGTCAATCCATTCACGACGAACCGAGCATTCATGCAAAAGAAGCGGTTTTGAAAAATCGTTCATCAATTAAGCAATCTCCCAATTTTTTGTGGTTGTGTTATCGAGTCAGGTTCAGTTTCGGGGGTGGGACAACCTGCTGAATCGACTCGGCAATTTCAAGAAGAAATTCCTCATTATCAAGCGGTGCCATCAATTGAAGTCCAACCGGCAGTTCCAGAGAATCCAATCCAATCGGAATTGAAATGGCACACATTGAAATGAAATTCGCAATACAGGTATTTTGAAGTGCAGTCAAATTAATTTTCTGATACTGGTCGGGGTCCTTGACTTCATCCAAAGCAGGCGGCGATATGGGTACGGTTGGACTTGCAATTACATCGCAAGTATCAAACACAGAAAGTGCACTGTCGGCCAACTGCTGACATTTTCGTAGCCGTTTCAAGTATTCAACAGCACTCAAATCGCTACCGACTGTCAGCCGATTACGAATATCCCGGTCCAGGGTCTGTTGCCAATCCGGCAACTCTGATTGAATGAACTCCGCAAATTCAACCGAAGTTACACCGCCTTGATTGCGCAATTCAATTGCATGTTCGGCTTCAGGAAAATCTACCGCTACCAATTCAAATCTTGATTGGTCCATTTCCCGCATGGCTTGCAAGCATGCGTCAGCAATGGATGATTCGGAATTGTTCCACAGAACGCCATCCGAGGTGCCGAAACGAATTCTTTGCTTGCCGAGTCTACCGAATTGCGAACGCACAGATTCAACAGATTTGTGGTGCGGGTCCAGAACGCCGAATGCAGTAATGGCATCTTGCACGGTTCGGGTCAGTATGCCAGCTGTATCCAAGGTCGGACTGAGCGGAACAATACCTTGCGTGGACCAGCGTCCCTTACCAGTCTTGAGTCCAACATTGCCGGTAAAGGCAGCCGGAACACGAACGGAGCCAGCGGTATCGGTACCAAGAGCTAGCCAGACAGAGCCTTGACAAAGACTTACTGCCGCACCTGAACTTGAACCACCCGGTACGCGATCTACAGTGTTGTCCCAAGGATTTTTTGGAGTACCCCAATGGCAATTGGTACCCAAACCGCCGAATGCGAATTCTACTGTATGGGTTTTCCCGGTGAATACGCAATAGCTTTTTTTCAAGGAATGAATCAATGAACCTTCTTGGTTCCAGAATTCGGGCAATGGTTTCGGGGTGCCAGCGTAAATCGGGTATCCCTGAACTCCATACAGATCTTTCACTGATACCGGAATCCCTTGCAACGGACTGTGAATGGTGCCCTTGGTGAACAGTTGATCGCAATGTGCGGCGGATTCCAATGCCATGTCTGCATTCCATGACTTGTAAGCATTCAATATGGCGAAACTGTCATGTTGGCGAATCGCATAATTGGTGACTTGCGTGCTGGTCAACTCTCCGCTGGCAAGACTCGCCGTCAATTCATCAATTGACAACTGTTCGAGGTCCGCCAAGTTCGTCATATTGTTTAACCCCAAAAACACTTTTTGGGTGCACGAATCTTTCCATTAACAAATTGGATACCCCCGACACGGTCCCTTTCCAGCCATTCGGAAGAGTCGAGATCGACGAATTGTGCGTTATAGGTGAGGAGCATTGCAGGTGCCAGTGCCAAAGAGGTGGCCATCATGCTGCCAATCATGATTTTCTTGCCATGCTGTTCGATTTTTTGAATCAACTCAAACGCTTCTGTCAAGCCACCGGTCTTGTCCAGCTTCACGTTGAAGATCTGATAGCGATTGAGCAACTTCTTCAAATCTGCCTGAGTATGAAAGGATTCATCGGCGCAAATTGGAATTTCACTGTTGAAATTTTCCAATTGGTGGTCCTGACCAGCGGGCAAGGGTTGCTCGATGAACTTGACACCCAGTTGAGACAGGTCGGGAAGACACTGTTGCAGCACTTCCATGTTCCAAGCTTCATTGGCATCAACGGTGAGTCTTGCCGTTGGGGCAGCCTTTCGAACTGCTTGAACTGATTCCACGATTTTGTCTATTCCAAGTTTCAATTTCAGAAAGGAGTGATGCTTGACTGCTTTTTCGGCGACACTGGCCATGTTTGCAGGTGTGTTGAGCCCCAAGGTAAACAGACTTGATACGGGTACTGGTTTTGGAACTCCTGCCAGTTTCCAAACGCGAGTATGGTTCAATTTCGCATGCAGGTCCCAAAGTGCGCAATCCAATGCGTTTCTGGTAGCGCCGGGAACTAGTCGGGCTTGTAACTCCTCGCGCGACAATCCATTTTCAATTTCCGGCTTGATGTCATGAATTTCGTCCAGAGTTTGTTCAACGGTTTGTTGGTAGCGAGCATAAGGAACGGCTTCACCGAGTCCGACCTTGGCATTTTTGCGAATTTCCACAACAACTACATGGGCGCTGGATTTGGCACCGCGGGAGATTCCGAACGGGACGCGTAACGGCCAAATTTCAGACCGGGCAGACAGCTTGAGCATTTTCATTCCGATTTATCGGAGAATTGTCGTTTACGACAAAGTGCTGCAACGAGTACTATGGTTTACGCTCTCTGAATACGATCAACAATCGCTTCCGCGCCCGTAGCGATCGGGTCAATACACGGTAGATTGAATTCGTTTTCCAGATGATGCAGATAATTTTTTGCCTGGGCAGACTCCATATGCTTGGTATTGACAGAAATACCGGCAAACTCAACTGTTTCGCTAACAATTTGGGCACAATTCAAATTCATCGTCAAGGATTCCTGTATTGTCGGGAGTGCTTGTTCGGGGAGTCCTCTCATATGTGTTCGCGTCGGTTCGTGACAAAGCACCAAAAAATCCGGTTGCGCTCCATGCAGGAGGCCCAGACTGACACCTGCAAAAGATGGATGATGCAGTGACCCTTGACCTTCAATGATGTCCCAGTGGCCGGATGTACCGGCCGGACTTAGCTCTTCAATGCATCCGGACATGAAGTCGGCGATTACAGCATCTACGGAAATACCTTCGCCAGCAATGAAAATTCCGGTTTGTCCAGTTGCACGAAAATCAACATCCATACCACGTTTTCGCATCTCTCCGGCAATGCTGAGCGAGGTATACATCTTCCCGACAGAGCAGTCAGTCCCCACAGTGAGAAGTCGATGCCCACTTCTTTTTTCGCCGGTAGCAACCTGAAGAGCACCAACAGGTCGCCGTACTTCGAGCAACTCCCCGGTGCTGAGTTGAGCTGCTTCGCGAATTTCCTGGATGGAGTCCAGAGGGGTGTGCAGTCCATTTGCTATGGACAATCCCGAGTTCAATGCTTCCACCAACGGTGGAATCCAAGTGCTCGGAATGACACCGCCGCGGTTCGCAACACCGACCAGCACTGTCTTTACACCGCGTTCGGCCGCTTGTCGGATGGAAAGCGATGGAAGATTCAAAGCCGGCACACAACCTGGCAATTGAAATTGTCCGACACAGTCGTCCGGACACCATTCAAAAACACCGAACGCGGTTTTGGCCGCCAGTTCGTCCGGTGCGTCCCCCAAAAAAAGCAAGTAAGGTTTGTCGAGTTTCATTTCCGCTTGGCTATGCAGTCTTACAAAGACAGTTGAATTTGAGTATTATTTAACTCAGTTTTGTAAATACATAATACTCAAATTTGTCAACCAATCGGGCGAGGCGAATCGGGTAATTTGAAGACTACTATCGGAATTGCAATTGAACAGGTGAATTCTTGATTCAAAAACTGACCAATATTGACGGAACAATTTATCCTACCGAAGAAGCAGCGGTTCCGGTAATGGATAGAGGTTTCTTGTACGGAGACTCGGTCTATGAGGTGTTTCGTACCTATCGCGGTGTGCCGCTTTTTATGGCCGAGCACTTCGAGCGAATTGAAAATTCGGCCCGCCTGATTGAAATGAAAATTTCACAGAGCCGGGCGGAGCTGACAGAGCAAATCAAAGATACCGCACAAACCGCGGGTGTAAGCCAGTCAGATGATATTTATGTGCGATATCAAATTACTCGGGGAGAGGGACCCATCAATTTGTATCCGGACCCCGCACTCGAGACACGCTATGTCATCATCGTGGCGCCTTTGCAGGTATGGCCAGCACATCACTATGAGCAGGGTTTGACCATGGCCGTGCCGGAAGTGCGCAGAAATCCGGTGAATGCACTGGATCCGAATATCAAGGGCGGAAATTATCTGAATAATGTCATTGCAGTGATGCAAGCGCGCCGGCTAGGTGCCGACGAGAGTCTGATTTTGAGTTCCAATGGCTACGTCACTGAAGCCTCAAACAGCAATGTTTGGTTTGTCATCGATGGCAAGACAGTAACTCCCGGTTCGGGAAATTTGCGCGGTTTGACCAAAGCGGCGATTTTCGATGCCTGCCAGCTCAGCGGGGTTGAAGTCGAGGAGAGAGAGGTATTTCATGAAGAGTTGCGTGGTGCTACGGAGTGCTTCGTCACTAGCGCAACACGCGAAGTCATGCCGGTTCGCAGTTTGTTATTGACTGACGGAAAGCTGATTGAATTTCCAGCTGGCGGCGGACCCGCAACTCGCCACATTCAAACAACCTATAAAGACTATATTGAAGACTATGTTCAATCGCATATCAACGAGTCTTTCATTGCACGCAGTCAAGGAGTATAGTGAGCAAACGTAAGAAAATTCGACTTGGTATCGTGTACGGCGGGCAATCATCCGAGCATGAAGTGTCGGTGATTTCGGCGCGTTGCGTATGCGAAGCACTGGATTACGACAAGTATGAGATTCAACTTATCGGCATTTCCAAAGAAGGACAATGGCTACTGGCGGGCAATGATCGAAAGCACTTGGTCGTAGCTGCTGTGGATGCAAGCGAATTGCAACCGTTGTCACTGGATTACTTTGGTTCCGGAAGCTTGCAGGAAACGAACGTTGATGCAGGCGGTTCGCTTGATGTTGTATTTCCGGTTTTGCATGGACCCTACGGCGAAGACGGCACAATTCAAGGGTTGCTGGAAATGGCCGGGATTCCCTATGTCGGGTCGGGCGTGGTTGGTTCCGGAGTCGGCATGGACAAGGCCGTTGCAAAAATGGTTTACAAAGCCGAAGGTGTGCCGCAAGCCGAGTATCTTGTTGTTTATGTTTCGGAGTGGCAGGCAGATTCGAATGCAACACTCGAAAGAATTACGAATACACTAGATTTTCCGATTTTTGTGAAGCCGGCGAATATGGGTTCCAGTGTCGGGGTCAGCAAGGCGAAGTCAGTACCCGAGCTGGTTGCCGCCATGAATCTCGCCGCGCGCTACGATATTAAATTGGTTGTGGAAGAAGGTTTCGAGAATTGTCATGAAATTGAAGTGTCAGTTTTGGGCAATGAAAATCCACAAGCGTCGGTGGTTGGCGAGATCATTCCCGGTGGCGAGTTCTACGACTACAAGGACAAATACATTGACGGCAAGTCGCAGGTGGAGATTCCTGCCAATATTCCATCGCAAGCCTCAGAGCAGGTGCGCGACTACGCGGTTCGTGTTTTTCGCGCAATTGATGCGGCTGGACTGGCACGCGTGGATTTCTTCGTCAGCAAGGATGACCATCAGGTTTACATCAATGAAATCAACACAATCCCAGGATTTACACCGATCAGCATGTATCCCAAGCTGTGGGAAGCAAGTGGCATCGGCTATTCGGATTTGATTGACCGGTTGATTGAATTGGCACTGGAGAGACACGCAATGCGTAGCCGGATACACACGGACAACTGAATATGACTGACAGAAGTGACTACATTATTGTTGGTGCAGGCTCCGCGGGCTGTGTGCTTGCAAATCGCTTGACCGAAGACGCGGAAGTAAGCGTATATTTGATTGAAGCGGGACCGGGAGACATCAGCTGGGTAATTCATATGCCGGCGGCATTTTCGCGCCCATTGAACAGCGACCGCTTCAACTGGGCTTATCGCACCGAACCGGAGCCTTATTTGAACAACCGGGTCATGGATTGTCCCCGGGGTCGCGTCGTTGGTGGTTCGTCTTCAATCAATGGAATGTGCTATGTTCGCGGCCATGCTTTTGACTACGACCGGTGGGCTGAAGAAACCGGAGACCCAAGTTGGACCTATGCAAATTGTTTGCCGTACTTCAGAAAAGCAGAAACGCGGGCTAGCGGCGAAAATGCGTACCATGGCGGCGAGGGGCCATTGCGAGTAACCACAGGACCTATTCAAAACCCGCTTTTTCAGGCATTTATTGATGCAGGTGTACAAGCAGGCTACGGTTATACCGAAGACCAAAACGGCTTCCGGCAGGAAGGATTTGGTACCATGGACATGACAGTTTCCAATGGGTCGCGCTGGAGTGCGGCCAAAGGTTATTTGAAACCGGCTTTGGCCAGAAAGAATCTGACAATGCAGAAGCGGGCGCTGGTAACTCGGGTATTGTTCACCGGCAATCGCGCCACCGGCGTGGAGATAGTCGAAAACAATAAACTCAAAACAGTATATGCGGACCGCGGTGTGATTCTTTGCGGTGGCGTGATTAACTCGCCGCAACTCCTGCAACTGTCCGGCATCGGAAATCCGGTGTTGTTGCAAGAGCACGGCATACCGGTGATTGCCGAGTTGAATGGTGTCGGTGAAAATCTTCAGGATCATCTGGAAGTCTATATTCAGTATGAATGTACTCAACCCGTCTCGATAGCACCAGCATTAAGATTGCACCGGCAAGCAAAAATTTTGTTTGAATGGCTAACGACAAAAAAGGGACTGGGTGCGTCCAATCATTTTGAAGCGGGTGCTTTTATTCGAAGTCGCGCCGGTGTCCGTCATCCAGACTTGCAATTTCACTTTCTCCCGGTCGCGGTGAATTATGATGGTACTTCCGGAGTGAAAGGACATGGATTCCAGGCACATATGGGGCCGATGCGCGCAACTAGCCGTGGACACGTCCGCATTTCTTCCAATGACCCGCGCAAACCGCCGCGAGTCTTGTTCAACTATATGCAAACCGACCAAGACCGGCAAGAAATGCGGGACGGAGTGCGATTGACTCGGGAAATAATGGGCCAAGAAGCAATGAATCCATTTCGCGGCGCAGAAATATCTCCGGGAAGCGACGTTCAATCGGATGATGAAATTGACCAATTTGTTCGAGCGCGGTCGGAAAGCGCCTATCATCCGGCTTGTACTTGCAAAATGGGCAATGATGAAGGCGCAGTCGTAGATGCGCAAGGCCGGGTTCATGGCATGGAAAATTTGCGGGTGATTGATTCATCCATTATGCCGAGCATCGTCAGTGGCAATCTCAACGCTCCGGTAATCATGATGGCTGAGAAACTCGCTGACGTTATTCGGGGAAGGCAACCCTATACCCCGTCCGACGCACCCGTCTTCGAAGCAAAAAATTGGGAAAACCAACAAAGGGAAAATCTATAGTCTTCATGGAAAGTCCCGGTTTCTGCGACTTGCCGGCTTACCGGATGGTTGAGTTGATTCGTTCCGGAGAAGCAACTCCGGTTCAATTGGTGAATCAGCATTTGGAGCATATTGCCAGTTTGGACGAGAAGTATTGCTCATTTGCAACGCTTGCCGATGCGGGAGCCAGAATTCTGGCCGAGAAGTCAGAAAAAGTTCTGGCGGATGGCAACAATGCAGGATTGTTGCATGGAATTCCAATTGCTGTTGACGATCTTCTAGATGTAGCCAATCTGCGTAGCACTTTTGGAAGCAAAGCCTGTTCGGAGCGTGTGCCAGAGTGGGACTCTTCGCCCGTTCAGGCATTGAAGGAAGCGGGTGCCATCGTACTTGGAAAACTGGCCGTTTCGGAATTTGGAACCATTCCCGCGACAGTGCAGTCAGGCGAATTCGGGCAGTCCATTTGGGGTGACCAGTATGTGGTTGTCGGCGGTTCCTACGGAATGTGCACCGCGGTGGCAATGGGTTTTGTTCCAGCGGCAGTCGGAGTTGATTTCAATGCCAATGTCATGTTGCCGGGCGCATTTGCCGGAATCTATGTCATGCGACCGACCGCCGGTGAAGCAACGCAAGATTTCTTGTCAAGACCGGCGGTGGCAGCGCGTTCAGCCCGCGATCTGGCATTGCTGATTGATGTCTTGTCCAACCGCAATGAACGCGTGCCCAACGTATCTGCAAGTCTGGACCGCTCGATTCGCTCGTTGCGTGTGGCCGTCTATCCAAATCTTTGGAACGCTTCGATTGACGACGCTCATCGACTCGCACTGGAACAGGTCACTACCCGTTTGAACAAGCAGAATTGCCGGCTTGAGGAAAAACGGCCTGACATTCAAAATCCGATTGACGCGTGGGAGTTGATTTGCCAGAGCGAGCTATATGCGAATTGGCACGAACTGTTTGAAACCGAACCGGATTTGCTTGATATGCGCACCCGGAATATGTTCAATCAGGCTCGTTTGCTGTCGGCCAAAGAATATCTGGACGCACGCAAGCAAATACAGGGTACACGCAAACTGCTGGAGATGTTTTTTGAACATTTTGATGTATTGATTGTACCTGCGGCAGGTTGTTTGCCATTCGAGTATGGCGGGACCCCGTCGAACTGCCGCGAGTCCGAGACTCATCCGCGCTGGCAGGAATACGCTTCGATGTGTGCAATCGCTGCAATCAGCGACTATCCTGTAGCGTTGTTGCCCGTGGCAAAGAGTGACAGGCAGGAGTTGCCAGCAGGTATGCTGGTCATCGCACCGCCCGGATGCGACGATTTGATCTTGGCTGTTTGCGCCGATTATGAACAGGCGCATCAAACGAATTCTTCCCGATAAGCCGCGATCAACCCTTCAAAAGTTGTAGCAAAGTTGAACCAGACTGACTGGTTCCATGCTTGCTTGGAAAAATCTGATTTGCCTGCTGATTCATTGTTGTTTCTGCGTTTTGACGCTCCTTGGATGCCTGTTTGAATGGCCCGATGAACCGGAATTTTGAGCAAATTGTATTGCGTTGCTCAACAGCAATTCTCATTTTAAAAAATAAGTGAATAAATACAACAAGATAGGAGACTTGATCTTTTGGATTGATGGTGATATAACTTGCCGCCATGAATCCGACGGTGGATATTTTGATTGCCGAGATGCGCCGATGCGTGGAACAGCTGGCGGACCCGCGCCGCGGCCGGAACACGCAGTATCGCTTCAGCGACATTGCCATGGCGGCCTTTTCGGTGTTCTTCATACAGTCGCCGTCGTTTCTGTCGCATCAGCGGCGAATGGCTGAAAGCCGCGATGGCGACAGCTGTGCGGCCTCCTTGTTCGGGATGGCTCGGATTCCGTGCGACAACCACATTCGCCAAAGCCTGGACGGGATTTCGCCGGAGTCGTTCTACGGTGTGCTTGACGCGGCACTGGCGGTGCTGCGACAAAAGCCTGGAGGATTGAAGTCGTTTCGCCGGCTGGGCGAGCGATGCCTGATCGCGTTGGACGGCACTGAGTTTCATCGCTCGACCCAGGTGCATTGCGAGCTGTGCAGCACTCGAACCAGCAGCGGCACTGGCGAGATTCAGTATCTTCACGCAGTACTTTCGGCCACGCTGGTGGCCCCCGGCCACAACCGCGTGGTACCGTTGCGGCCGCAGTTCATCGAGCCACAAGACAATGCATCCAAGCAGGACTGCGAACTCAACGCGCTGAAACGATGGCTGGATGACAATGCGGCCAGATACCAAGCCCTCCGGCCGATCTATCTCGGCGACGCCCTGTACGCCTGCCAGCCGATTTGCCAGGCCATTGTCGAGCAGCATGGTGCCGACTTCATCTTCACCGCCAAGAAAACCAAGCTTCCCACCTTGTACGAATACCATCAAGGCATCCAGCTGGAAAAGTTGCAAATCCAGGTGCGAAATGCGCGGCGACAGAAGGAAACCCGAACCTACCAGTGGTTCAACGACGTGCCAATCCGGGACGGCGACGAGGCCATGCGCGTCAACTGGATGGCACTGCAAATCCATCGCAACGGACGCAAAACCTACGAAAGCCACTTCATCACCTCCATCCCGGTCACGCGAAACAACGTCAGGCAACTGCTCGATTGCGCACGAAGCCGATGGAAAATCGAAAACGAATCCTTCAACGAACTCAAGAACAACGGATACCACCTCGAACACAACTTCGGACACGGCCAGAAAGGCTTGACCAACGTGCTGCTGGTGCTCAACTTCATCGCCTTCGCCATCCACACCGTCTGCGACGAGATGTGCCGGCTCTGGCAGAAAGCCCGGAAAAAACTCGTAACCCGACGCGACTTCTTCACCGACTTGGCCGTGCTGCCCAAGTACCTGTACTTCGATAACTGGGAGTCGCTGCTGAAGAAGCTGGTGCAAGGCCGACCGCCTTAGCCGCACTCGATTCTTCCAAATCCTTGTATATAATCGTTTTTTTCACTTCATTCAGGAGGTGACAATTTCACAAACCATTTAAAATGAGAATTGCTGGTTGCTCAAGCAAAACTTTGACAAATTGGCTATCTGGTATACAATGTTAGGCTGGAACTGATTCGAATGAATTTTTTGAAATACTGAATTGAATGAACTTTTTTGGTTCGGAAACTTGCAGGTATGATTGGGCTGCCTAAAATTTAGGTGTCGGTCGCTTGATGGAGTTATGCTGGCAAAACCAGCGTAATTCGATATTTGCGACTGGGCGAATTGGTTTGCCGGAAATCGGCAAAATGGGGAGCCTCGCTTATGCGGGGCTTTGATTTTTTTGATAACCACGGAGTGTTCCGTAATAGAGGTGAGGAATTCTTCAGACAATTGAATATGGATTCGGATGTACACAATTTGAATCACAGTACGAGCTCCGCGCAGTTGCACGAGATGCTGGAGGACAGCATTTATCAGTACGGCTACGAGTTGGTCCATCTGGAATTGACTGGGCGCGACAACGCGAAGATTCTTCGCTTGTACATTGACGCGCCTGGTGGAGTCACGCTTGATGACTGCGCGTTTGTCAGCGGTCAGGTCAGTGCCTTGCTGGATGTCGACGACCCATTCACCGGACGGTATACCCTTGAAGTGTCATCGCCAGGGGTGGAGCGACCATTGGTGAAAAAAGAACATTTTGAAAAAGTGCTCGAGCAGAACGTAAGCATATCAACCTATGTGAAATGCGATGGTCGAAAGAATTTCTATGGCCGGCTGGTGGCGGTTTCTGGCGACTCGGTGCTGGTTGCTGTGGATGGCGACGAGGTACGAATTGAGTTTGCCAATATGCGCAAAGCGCACCTCAAGCCGGAACTGGCTGGTTTCAACAACAGGAGAGCTTCATAGTGCTGGATATTGATGCCATCCCGGAAATTGTCAAAACGTTTTCGGAAGAAAAGAACTTGGAGCCGGAAGTGATCTTTAAAGTGCTGGAGGCCGCTTTGGCGGCCGCGGCGCGGCGACGTAGCAATGAAGAGATTGATGTGCGTGTGGAAATTGACCGTGATACCGGAGATTACAAGGTATTTCGTCGATGGAGTGTTTTTGCTAACGAAACCGAGCTGGAATATCCCGAGATGCAAATGACGCTGGAACAGGCACAGAGATTCGCGAAGGAAATTGAATTCTCGGGGGAGATCGACGTCGGTAGTTTCGTGGAGCAGGAGATTCCGAAAATTGAAAAAGACAGAATTGCCGCGCAGGCATTCAAGCAAGTCGTGCAACAGAAAATACGCGAAGCCGAACGTGAAAGAGTCGTGGAAATGTATCGCCCGCAGATCAACATGATGCTTTTTGGCACCGTCAAGCGCATGGAACGCGGCGATGCGATTATCGAAGTGGAAAACGCCGAAACCAAGGGTAGCGAAGCAATTCTGTTTCGGAATCGTATGATTCCGAAAGACAACTTGCGTACTGGTGACCGGCTTCATGCGATCTTGCGCGACGTGCGAGAAGAAGCCCGCGGCCCGCAGTTGGTACTGGACCGGATGTGTCCCGAACTGTTGATTGAACTGTTTAAACTGGAGGTTCCGGAAACCAAGGAAGGTGTAGTCCGTATTTGCAATGCTGCCAGAGATCCGGGGGAACGCTCCAAAATTTCTGTGCATTCAGACGACCCGAGAGTCGATCCTATCGGCGCTTGCGTCGGCATTCGCGGAACACGCGTGCAAGCCGTATCCAATGAAATTGCCGGTGAACGCGTGGACATTATCCGCTGGTCGCCCAATTCGGTTCAGTACGTAGTCAATGCACTTGCTCCGGCCGATGTCATATCCATCGTGATTGAAGAAAAAGAGAAAAGCATGGACGTGGTCGTATCCGATTCGCAGTTGTCTCAGGCGATTGGCAGAAGCGGGCAGAATGTGCGACTGGCTTCCCAGTTGACAGAATGGAATCTGAATATTCTGACGCGTGAACAGCGGGAAGAGAAAAACCAGCAGGAGGCCAAAGAACATGCTGAAAAACTGTGCGGTCAACTCAATGTGGATACGGCAGTCGCATCAGTACTGGTAGAGAACGGCTTCAAGACACTGGAAGATATAGTCGACGACCCGGACCAGAAGCTTCAGACCATCAATGAATTTGACAAAGAATTGATTGGCAATATACAGGTACGCGCGCAGGATGCGTTGCTGGAAGAAGAATTCAGTATCTATGAAGAGGAATCCAGCAAGGTTCCGGATGAATCGTTGCTGAACATGGACAAGATGGATGAAGAAACGGCTTGGGTGCTGGCCGCGAACGGCATTTGTACCATGAATGATCTGGCAGAGTGTTCCGTTTTCGATCTTGAGGAAATTCCGGATTTGAACAAATCCAAAGAGGAGATTGAAGAGTTGATTATGATTGCCAGAGCGCCTTGGTTCGAAGCTTTGGAGAACCAGGAGGAGTCGGGGTGAACGAATCATTGGAAACGCTGGGTAAACTGGCCGAAAGATTGAAAAAATCTGTGCCCGATTTGTTGCCGATGTTGGAGGATGCGGGAATTCACGGCAAGTCGCAAGATGGTGATTCCATCACCTCCGCAGAGCGTGGCAAACTTCTGCTGTATCTTAGAAAAACCACAGGTTCGGACCCACAGTCGCGTGTTTCACACGGTTCATCAGGTGCCGAACCCGCGGCCAAAAGCGGGATTGCTGTTGAAGTAAGACCGGACCGAAAGAAGCATCGCCAGTCAATTCTGCAACGCGAACGTAAAGCGGCTGAAGCAGCGAAAGCCCCCACCAAGTCGGCAACGGAAGATGAAGACAAGAAACCGATTAGTGTAGATCCGGAACCCGTCATCGAAATGCCGGAGACTGAGGAAGTTGTCAAGGTAGTTGACGAGGGTGCCCAAGAGGCAATTCAGGAGTTCGAAGTAACAGATTCGCCAGAATCCGGGGAGCCTGTGCCGGATGCAGAAATGAAAGGTACGACCCCTGCAGAAATGGAGGTGCCGCGTGAGGAGGTTGCAACTCCGGCAGACCCGAAGAAAGTCAAGGCAAAACAAGTACAGCCCGAGGCGGACAAAAAGCCAAAAAGGACACCGCGTCCGGAAAAAGGCAGAAAAGATGCGATGGTTGCCAAAAAATCGGAAAAAGAAGAGTTGCACCTGGATGAAAAGCTGCAGGCGACACGTATAAAGACAAAAACTTCCCGGAGCACCAAGGATTCACTGGGCAAAAAACACGCATTCACAGAACCTGCCAAACCGAGAGTGTATGAAGTCCCGATTGCCGATTCGATTTCTCTTGGCGAATTGGCCCAGCTTATGTCGGTCAAGTCCAAGGTAGTGGTGGACATGTGGAAGGAGTACGATACCGAGGCTTCCATTGAAACCAAATTGGAATTTGAAGCGGCCAAGCTGATTGTCGAGGAATTGGGGCATATTGCCAAAAGAATACCGCTGGAAGTGCCCGAACCAATTGTGATTCCCGAAGATCAGGATGACCGGGTTTATACGCCGCGCATTCCTGTAGTTACTGTGATGGGGCATGTGGACCACGGCAAAACCACATTGCTTGACTATATTCGGGATTCCAAAGTCGCATCCGGGGAACAGGGTGGAATCACTCAGCATATTGGTGCATATATGGTAGATACGCAACTCGGGAAAATTACTTTTTTCGATACTCCGGGGCACGAGGCATTTACCGATATGCGTAGTCGCGGAGCGAATGTTACCGACATTGTTATTTTGGTGGTTGCCGCCGATGACGGTGTCAAGCCGCAAACAGTGGAAGCAATCAAGTTGTCGCAACTTGCCAAGGTGCCGCTCGTGGTAGCGGTCAACAAAATTGACAAGGACGGAGTTGATTCGGCCCGTGTTGTCAATGAGTTGCTGGAATACGACGTAACTGCAGAATCACTGGGTGGTGAAGTGCAGGTGGTTGAAATTTCAGCACTGAAGGGCACCGGCGTGGATGCACTTCTGGAAGCGGTCGCCAATGAAGCAGATCTAATGGAACTCACTGCGCCGGAACAAGGACAGGCGAGTGGTACGGTTATTGAAGTGCGCAAGGATACCGGACGCGGTCCGGTCGCTACGGTACTGGTGCAAAAAGGTGAAATTCGCAAGGGATATACTATAGTCGCCGGTTTGCAACAAGGCCGTATTCGCGCACTTAAATCGGATCGCGGTGAACGCGTCGACAGTGCGGGACCATCCGTGCCGCTTGAAGTTGAAGGTTTGGGTGGCATGCCGAATGTCGGGGACGAGTTTGTTTGTGTTCCCAACAAGAAAATGGCGGCCGAGCTCATAGCCTTCAGAAAGAATCGTGCTAGGCAGGAAGAATCCAGAATGGGTCGTGGCATATTTCCGGAAGATTGGGGTGCTGACCAGCACAAGATACTGAATCTGGTGATCAAGGCCGACAATCAGGGACCCGCCGGAGCGCTTTCAACAATGTTGACTGGACTATCAAACGAACAGGTAGAAGTGAAGGTGGTTCATGTCGGTGTGGGTGGAATCAACCAGACTGATGCAGAGTTGGCCGATACGACCGGTGCAATTGTTGTCGGTTTTAATGTCAGGGCGGATTCTGTGGCGGCCGGTATAATCGAAAAGAAAGCAATTCGGGTGATCTACAGCAGTATTGTCTACGAAATGGAAGAAGACATAAAGAACATGTTGCAAGATATGCAGGAGCCGGAAGTCAGGGAAGTGGTTGTGGGGATGGCAGCAGTTCGCGAGGTGTTTCCGCTCACCAGCAAGGAAATCATTGCCGGCTGTCTGGTCGAGACCGGTGCTGTGAAAAGAAACTTTCCGTTACGGGTATTGCGAGATCAAGTGGTGGTCCATGAAGGTATGATCAATTCCATACGGCGGTTCAAGGCTGACGTGCCAGAAGTCAAGGCTGGACTTGAATGCGGCATAGGCATTCGAAATTTTAACGATGTCCAGATCGGCGACCGGCTGGAAGTATTTCAAGAAACTCGAGTGCGTTAGCGGGGAATTTGCAGGAACACAGTTTCACACACAGAGATAGGGATGGAGCATAGCAGATCATCAACTGGTGTTGATCGGACGCGGAGAGTTGCATCGCTGGTGCAACGCGAACTCACCCAAATCATGCTGAAAGAGCTGTCTGACCCAGAATCGGGATGGTAACCATTACTGAAATCGAAATGTCAAAGGATCTGAAAACCGCCAAGGTGTTTGTATTTGGCTCCGGTCCCGGGCAAGAATTGCAGGATTCGGTCAATACGCTGAATCATGCTGCTCCCTACATTCGCAAACTGCTTGGAAGTCGGCTGAAGATGAAATCCACCCCGGCTGTGCAGTTTTACTCTGATCAATTTCTGGCGCATAGCGAACAGGTCATGAAGTTGATTGACAAGGTCTCCGCTACCAAAGAACAATCATGAGCAAGGTGCGAACAGAACAGGTCAAAGATGCCAACGGTGTGTTGTTGCTGGACAAGTCGGAAGGTTGGTCATCCACTCAGGTGCTGGGCAAGGCGAAGTCGTTGCTGGCAACTCGAAAGGGTGGCCACACCGGCAGTCTGGACCCGATTGCTACCGGATTGTTGCCGCTGTGCTTTGGAGAAGCAACCAAGGTTGCCGGCTATTTCCTGAATTCGAACAAACGATACTTGACTACTGTGCGCCTGGGTGAATCGACGGATAGCGGCGACCGGGAAGGGAAGGTGACTTCCGTTCGCGAGGTGCGCGTGACCAAACGCAAGGTACGCAAGGCGCTGAAAACATTCGTCGGTGAATATGCGCAAACACCGCCGATGTATTCAGCGGTGAAGGTGCAGGGCAAACGACTTTACAAATATGCCCGAAAAGGCATTGAAATGCCGCGTGAACCCCGTAACGTGAAAGTTTATGAATTGAATTTGCTCAGTTTTCAGGACCGCCATGTTGAAATTGATTTGCATTGTTCGAGCGGTTTCTATGTGCGGGTGCTGGCACACGAATTCGGGGAATTGCTGAATTGCGGTGCGCATGTCGAATCATTACGCCGGCTTGGGGTTGGCCACTTGCAAATTGACGATAGCGTTACACTGGAAGAATTGGAAGGCATGCAGACTGTTTCGGAGCGCAGAAAACTGCTGATTCCGGGAGACGAAGCACTGGCACACTTGCCGAAAGTGAACTTGACTTCTGATGCGGCCTACTATTTGTGCAGAGGTCAAGTTGTGCGCGCCAGTGATCTGCCGACTGAAGGAGTTGTCAGGCTGTATGAAGGTTCGGCAGGATTTTTGGGGCTTGGCACTTCGCTTGGTGACGGGCGCGTGGCACCGAAACGACTTTTTCACACAAATTAACCTGTTTGTCGTACATTCTCGTATATGATAGACAGGTAATTTGTTTTCAATTTGGAGTTTGAACAGTAACACATATCAATGATTCAGGAGTTGCATTGAACCAACCAACAATGAGTACATCAACATGGCGTTAACAGTTACAGAAAAGGAAAGAATTTCAGCCGATTTTCGGCGAAATGAAAAGGACACCGGTTCTCCGGAAGTTCAAGTTGCGTTGCTGACGGAGCGAATCAAGGGTTTGACCGATCATTTCAAGACGCACAAGCATGACCATCATTCTCGGCAAGGCTTGCTTCGCATGGTGAATCGCCGCCGGAAGTTGCTGGATTATATGAAGTCAGTCAATCCCGACAAGTATCGGGAAGTCATCGCGAGGCTCGGTCTACGGAAGTAGTCGGTCTTCGCCAAAACAGCAGGAAAATTAATTTAATGGAAAATTTCGCAGAAGTAGAATTCCAGTACGGCAACCAAACGGTGCGACTGGAAACTGGGCGTATAGCCAAGCAGGCCACTGGTGCTGTGCTGGCAAGCATGGGAGACACTTCCGTGCTGGTAACTGTAGTGGCAGAATCAGAGGCGAGAGTTTTTGGTTTTTTACCACTAACCGTGGATTACGAAGAACGAACCTATGCCGCCGGGAAAATTCCTGGCGGTTTTTTTAAACGCGAAGGTCGGCCCTCGGAAAAAGCAATTCTGACGTGCCGTTTGATTGACCGTCCCCTTCGACCGCTATTCCCCAAAAACTTCTTCAATGAAGTTCAAATCATTTGCACAGTCATGTCAATTGATCCAAATATTGACCCGGATATCATCGCTATGCTCGGTGCATCCGCAGCAGTTGAAATTTCAGGAATCCCGTTCAATGGACCGATTGGTGCGGCAAGAGTAGGTTACATTGACGGTTGCAATGTGCTAAATCCGACAATTTCTGAACTGAGTAAAGAATCTCAACTGGATTTGGTTGTTGCCGGAACCGAAAGTGCTGTTTTAATGGTTGAATCGGAAGCGCGCATGCTTAGCGAGGACCAGATGCTAGACGCAGTGACCTTCGGTCATCAGGAACTGCAGGTAGCGGTCAATGCGATCAAGGACCTTGCAAAGCAGGCTGGCAAGAGCAAGTGGAAATGGCAGTCAACAGAAATTGATGATGCGGTGGTCAAAAAGATCAGTGATGCCGGTCGGCGGAAGCTTCAGGCGGCATACAAGATTACCGAAAAAACAGCTCGACAGACTCGTCTGCATGAGTTGCGCAAGGATATTCTGGAAGCAGTGCTTGACGAGACTGCGACTGAACAGGAAACAGTGCAAGTTTCGGATCAAATCAAAAATCTTGAATCCGATATTGTTCGCAGTCGAATTCTGTCAGGCAAGCCACGAATTGATGGCCGGGATACCACGACTGTGCGCCCGATTGACATTCAAACACAGGCCTTTCCGAGAACGCATGGTTCAGTTGTTTTTACAAGAGGTGAGACGCAAGCCATAGTCATCACTACTTTGGGAACCGACCGCGATGCACAAATCATTGATGCTTTGGAAGGCGAGTATCGCGACCCGTTTTTGCTTCATTACAACTTTCCCCCGTTTTGCGTTGGCGAGACCGGACGCGTCGGGTCGCCAAAGCGCCGGGAAGTCGGCCATGGCAAATTGGCGAAGCGTGCAATTGTGCCAGTATTGCCGGATCGTTTTGACAGTCCATATGTCTTGAGAGTGGTTTCTGAAGTCACTGAATCGAATGGTTCAAGCTCAATGGCGACTGTATGCGGTACTTCGCTTTCGCTTATGGATGCCGGCGTGAAAATTTCTGCACCGGTCGCCGGAGTCGCGATGGGCTTGATCAAGGAAGGGGATAAATTCACTATTCTGACTGACATATTGGGTGACGAAGACCATTTGGGTGATATGGACTTCAAGGTTGCCGGCACTGCGCGGGGAATTACTGCGTTGCAGATGGACATCAAAATCGAAGGCATCACGGAAGAAATCATGAGTCAAGCACTGGAGCAGGCCCGGGATGCGCGTCTGCATGTGCTGGATGAAATGGCCAAAGTTCTGCCGGAACCGCGAGAAGAGTTGTCCGAGTATGCGCCGAGAATCATCACAATGAAAATCAGTCCCCAGAAAATTCGGGACGTGATTGGCAAGGGCGGTTCCACGATTCGTGCGATGTCTGAAGAAACCGGCGCCGTGATTGACGTTTCCGATGACGGAGTAATCAGCATTGCTTCAGTAAACAAATCGGCTGGCTTGGCCGCGCAAGAACGCATCAAACAGATTACTTCTGATGTGGAAATTGGAATGGTCTATCAGGGCCGGGTGGTGAAATTGATGGATTTTGGAGCGTTTGTAAATATATTGCCGAATCGCGACGGACTGGTTCATATTTCGCAAATCTCCAGAGAGAGAGTCAATCAGGTGTCTGATGTCTTGAAAGAAGGGGATGTTGTCAAGGTCAAGGTGCTTGATGTCGACAAGCAAGGCCGAATTCGACTCAGTATGAAAGCCATTGAGTCCGTGGTCTGAGTATTGACATACACTGAATTACAATGAGAGTGCTTGTACAGCGAGTCCTTCGGGCCTCCGTGCAAGTCAGCGGCAGCACAGTTGGCGCCATTGATTCAGGTTTGTTGTTATTGGTTGGATTTACGGCTGGCGACGGTGACAAGGAAGTTGCCGTACTTGCAGAAAAAGTCGTGAATTTGCGTATCTTTGCAGATGACAAAGGCAAGTTGCAGCACAGTGTGCTGCAAACTGGCGGTGGTATTCTTGCGGTTCCACAATTCACCTTGTATGCCGGTACAGCGCGCGGGCGCCGACCGGATTTCACTGTTGCAATGGAACCAAACAAAGCGGCTACCATGTTTGACCTGTATGTCAAATCTTTGGCAGAGGTATTCGGCAAGCCCGTTCAGACCGGCATATTTGGTGCTGATATGAAAGTGGAGCTGGTGAATGACGGGCCTTTCACCATCATGTTGTCCCGGGAGCCGTCACCGAACCACTAGTCTGCACTTGCATCGCTGTCAAACTGAATAGCAGTACCGCGATGTTGTTCATGTATTTTTCCGTTTGAGTAGGCAATTCTTCCCCCGATTACGGTCCACTCGGGCCACCCGGTCAGGGCGCGACCATGGTAGGGACTCCAGCCGACTCGAGTGAACAAGTTTTGATTATTGACTTCCCGATAGTCGTCGACGTTGACGACTGCAAGGTCCGCGTCGTAGCCTTCTTTGATCTGTCCCTTATGCTTGATCCGGTATGCTTCTGCGGGACCCCAGCACATCCATTTCAGCAATTGAGCAAGGGAACATCGCTCCGATTTCCAGGCAGTAAGCATCAGGGGCAGTGAAGTTTCCACGCATGGCATGCCGGAAGGTGAGTCGGGATACGGTTTTGATTTTTCTTCCAAAGTATGCGGGGCATGGTCAGTGGCAATAAAGTCAATCGTTCCGTCGTGCAAACCGGACCATAGCTCTTGCTGGTGCTCGATCGATCGAACGGGCGGATTCATTTGAACCAGTGTACCGAGATTTTCATAGTCGTTGTCTGTAAAGAACAGATGATTCGGGGTGCATTCCACGGTGATTTTTTCGGTGCGGTTCTTCCGCAGATAATGAACCTCCTGCGCGCTGGTCAAATGAAGAACATGCAACCGTCGATGATACTGTCGAGAAAGTTCGACTGCCTGGCTGGTTGCGAGCATGGCACAATCCACATCGCGAATCCAGGGATGCATACTGACCGGCCAAGGTGGTTTTCTGTTGGCGGCAAAGTCTTCCTTGCGTTGCCGGAGCAATTGTTCATTTTCCGCATGTACCGCGATCAATCGGGTGCCGTTGCGGAAGATTTTTTCAAGATCTTCATCTTTGTGAACGAGAAGAGTGCCGGTACTGGATCCCATGAAGATTTTGATGCCACAGACTGGTGCAACACGATTGATTTCGTCCAGATTGTCGGGTGTCGCACCGATAAAGAAACCATAGTTTGCAACCGAGCATTCGGCGGCCCGTTGCAGTTTGTTGTCCAATGCTTGCTGGTTGATCGTGGGCGGTTGTGTATTGGGCATTTCAAGAAAGCTGGTGACACCGCCGGCAACTGCCGCTCTGGAACCACTGAATAAATCTTCCTTGTGCGTGGCGCCCGGGTCTCGAAAATGAACTTGCGCATCAATTGCACCAGGCAACACCAGCTTGCCCGACGCGCGAATTTCTTCTTTGGAGTCACCTGCTATGGCAGGTTCGATTCGTACGATTTTCCCTTGGTTGCAGGCAATATCGGCTTCGATGATATCGCCATCAATCAAGGCAACCTGACTATCTCTTATGATGAGGTCATACGAATTCGGCAAGGACAGCAACCGGATATATTGAAATGCAACAGTGTTGGCGGCATGGTGTGCAGTGCTTTACTGCGGTTCAAACTGACTTTCGTTCCTGAAGCTCGGCGAGCGTTTTGCAGTCTACGCACAACGTTGCTGTAGGTCGGGCTTCAAGTCTGCGTATGCCGATTTCTACGCCGCAGGCTTCACAGTAGCCATAATCGCCAGATTCGATTTTATGCAGTGATTCGTCTATTTTTCGAAGCAGACGACGACCGCGATCCCGATTTCGCAATTCAATCGACATGTCGGTTTCCTGACTGGCGCGGTCAACGGAATCCGGATGATTGATGGTTTCATCCTGCAAGGTATGTACGGTTTGGTTCGTTTCATTGCATAGTTCATGGCGCCATGATTCAAGCAAGTTTGTGAAGTGCTTGCGCTGGTTGGCATTCATGTATTTTTCGCCTTCTACAAGATGATATTCCGGTATCTGTACGGAAATTTCATGGTCAAAATTGCTTGAATTTTCCATGGTCGTTAGGGTAAAATATAGGGGTTGACAATTACAATATTCAGGTATCAAACGATACACAATGAAAACAGGCTTGTATACCACACCGCCACAAAAATTTCAACTATCTGTTGTTTGAATTTTGTGGCGAGCAAACTTGAACATTTTACTGGTTAAAGATTGAATTCATGCTGACACTGCGTTACTCTACAACTTCGCCCTATGTGCGTAAAGTTTCAGTTCTGGCCATTGAGTCAGGACTGGACGATCAGATCCACAACGAAATGACATTTCCGTGGGCACCCGACACGAATTTGCCGGAAACCAATCCGATTGGCAAAGTTCCTGCATTGGATATGGAATCAGGCAAAACGATTTTCGACTCGCCGGTGATTTGCGAATATTTGGATCACTTGGGCGGGAAGAAATTCTTCCCGGATGATTTTGAAGCGCGCATTGTTGCACTTCGACAACAAGCCATTGGCGATGGCATTCTGGATGCTGCAGTGGCGACTGTCATGGAGGGAAAGCGGCCCGAAAATTATCACTATGATCCGGCACGACAGCGTTTCAAAGCAGCTATCGACCGGTCGCTGGACGTTCTTGAACGCGAAATTGACGAGCTGGCCGGTAGCTTCACGATTGGACAAATTACTGTCGGATGTGCGCTGGGTTATCTGGATTTTCGATTTGGGAACGATGACTGGCGCCCCGGTCGACCGAATTTGAGCCGTTGGTACGAGGAGATTGCTGTTCGGGCTTCATTTCAGCGAACCGTACCTTACGATTTGCCGGCTTGAAGTTTGTTCAGGAACACTGTTGAGTATCGCTCACTCGCAATGATTCAGCCAGTATCGCAAAGGAAAATGAAATGCGATTAGTCAGCATCAAGGTTGCAGGCTTCAAGTCGTTTGTCGACCCGATTACCATTCTTGTGCCCGGTCAGATGTCAGGTGTTGTCGGGCCAAATGGCGCGGGCAAATCGAATGTGATTGATGCGGTTCGATGGGTTGCGGGCGAGTCGTCTGCCAAGAGTTTGCGTAGCGAAACACTGGAAGATGTAATTTTCAATGGTTCTATTTCAAGAAAACCGGCCGGGCGTGCCAGCGTTGAACTGAAATTCGAAAACCTGGGTGGCCGCGCTCCCGGGATGTGGTCCAGATTTGCAGAGATTTCAGTGCGTCGTGTGTTGACGCGCGATGGAGTATCCGAATACTATATCAATGGCTCGCGTTGTCGTCGCAAAGATGTCACCGAGTTGTTTCTCGGTTCCGGTTTCGGTGCCCGTTCCTATTCAATCATTGAGCAGGGAATGATCGGCCAAATTGTGGAATCAAAGCCGGAGGACTTCGGTGTATTCATTGAGGAAGCGTCTGGAATTTCCAGATTCAGGGACAAACGTCGGGAAACTCAATCCAAAATAAAAAGCACCCGCGACAATCTTGATCGCCTGGATGATATGCGAACTGAAGTTGAAAGCCGACTCAGACGTTTGAAGTATCAGGCGGGTCAAGCGAAAAAATTTCAAACTCTGAAAGCACAGGAGAAAAATTTTAAACTGCAGTTGCAAGCTTACGAATGGCGCAAGCAAACCACCCAAATTGGTGAAATGGATGGGAAACGGACGTCGCTGGAATTGAAAAAAGAAGAGCGAATCGCGATTGTCCGATCCACAGAGGCGAAGCTGGAACAGGCGCGCAAGGCACAACTGGACGTGCAAGAGCATGCCAGTCGCGTCACGCTTGAGCAGTATCAAATCAATGCTGAAATTTCTGATGTGGAGCACAAGATTGAAGAAGTGCGAACCAATCGGAAACAGAGCCAGCAGCAACTCGGCGAGTTGAAAGACGAGATTGCAAAATTTGAACGACAAGTATCCGAACGGCAGGCACAAACAGCGATTGCACAGGAAAATATGGGGCAGTTAAAAAGCCTGAAGAAATCAATGCAGGAAGACCTGCATATGAGGCGCGATGTATTTGACAAGCAGGATGCGCAATTGCGACAGCAAACCGGCAAATTGCAAGAATTGGAAGAACTGTTATTGAAGGCGGTGCAACAGCGGGAATCGGTCCGCATCAAGGGTGAGGGTGTCAAGCACGACTTGACTAACACACAAAAAGCCATTTCGGCCTGTGAGCAAAAGATCGAAAGCAATCGAAAAATGAAGGATTCCGACGAGTTGTCGTTATTGGAGCAGGCGATTCTTGACATCGGCGCGAACTGCGAAGAGTTGGAGAAGCAATCCGAGCAAAAAGATATGCAACTGTTTGCCAATCGCGCGGAACGTGATCAATTGCTGGAAGATTTGGAAAGTATTCGAGAGAGTTCTCGCGATATACGCGTGTCCCTGCTCGAACTTGAAAATCGCCTTCGTCCGAATGTACACGAGAACCCCAAGGTTCAGGAATGGATGGCTGAAAACCAACTGCAAGTGGCGCGTCGCTTGGTTGAAACGATTACCGTGAAAAACGGTTGGGAACGAGCACTGGACCGGGTTCTTGGCGAAAGGCTATCGGCACTTTGTGTTGAAGACTTGAATTCACTTGCGTTATCGGCAAATGAACTGTCGTGCATGTGCCTGGTTGAGAACAATACGAATGCGAACGAACTACCGGACCGCTTTGAAACTCTTGCGCAACATGTTCAGTGTGAGTCTCAGGCGATTCGGCATTTGCTGGCAGGAGTGTATGTCGCAGACTCTTTGTCAGAAGCACTGGAACAGCGCACAGAGCTGAAAAACAACGAGTTTTTTGTTGTTGAAGATGGTGCAATGGTCGGTTTCAACTGGTTTTCTGCCGCGGTTGGAGAAGCAGGTCCAGTCGGGGTGCTGGAAGCAGAAAAGCTTGTCAAGCAGTATCGCAAGCAAGTGAAGCAGAATGATACTGAACAGGAACAGGCCAAAGACCGGATTGGTCAACTGAAGGTAGAAATCAATGAACTGGAGCAACTTGGACTTGACTTGCGCAAGAGTTTGACAGAAAAACGGCGAGAATTGACCGATGCGCAGAAACAATTGCAGGATGTTCAGAAAAAGCAGTTGATTGGTCTGAATGCAGTCAGTCAGGCAGAAATTGAAATGAATGAATTGACTGGTCAGATGGAAACCTTGCTCCAGCAACAAGGTGTACTGGAAGAGCAACTGAGTGCTGAAGTATCAAATTGCGACGAACTGTTCAAAAGCAAGGGGCAACTCAGTGAATCTTGCGAAAGTATCAGAACTCAGATTCGGGATACACAAGCAGAAATGGACCGGCTGGTTGGCGACGACCACAGATTCGAGCTGGATATTCAGAAACTTGAATCAGAATGCGAAGCGGATGCCCATGCAATTGCAGAATTGAACCAAAGGATAAATACTGCTGGTGAAACGATAAAAAAATTGGAAGCAGTCCTGTCGTCAACCCCCGAAATTGAAAAACCACTGCAGGAAAATCTGGATGAGTTGATCAATCAGCGGGAGAAGAAAGACGATGAATTACAACTTGCCCGTGAATCCGTCGGCGATGCCGAGATCAAGTACAAGGAGTTGGACCAGCGCCGGTTGCAAGAGCAGATGGCAGTTGAAGATATCAAATCGTCACTGAGTGAAGTTCAGGCAGAAATCAGCGGCTTGAGTGCGCATTGCGACAGTTTGTGCCAGAACATGAAAGAGCTGGGTGCAGAACCCGCCGAAGTTGCGGAGCAGCTTGACGAAAATTTTGAATACGAAACCGTGTCGGTAAAATTGCAGCGTTTGGCACGAAAGATTGAAAAAGCGGGGGCAATCAATCTGACTGCAATTGAAGAATACGAAGATGAAAAAGTGCGAAAAGAGTACATGGACAGTCAGTACGATGACTTGTTCGGCGCACTGGAAACGCTTCTAAACACAATTCAGAAGATTGACCGAGAGTCTCGCAAAATGTTTTTGGAAACCTTTGAACAAGTCAACGAGAATTTTCAGGAAATTTTTCCGGTATTGTTCAATGGTGGAAGTGCAAAGCTGGAGTTGGAAGGCGAATATCCGGACAATGCCGGCGTGCGAATTTATGCGCGGCCCAAAGGCAAGCGCATTCACCATATTCAAGCACTGTCTGGCGGAGAAAAAGCATTGACGGCGGTGGCATTGCTATTGTCATTTTTCAAGTTAAACCCGTCTCCGATTTGTCTGCTGGATGAAATTGATGCCCCTCTGGATGACGAAAATGTCATCCGGTTGTGCGAAAACTTAAGGAAGTTATCCGAAACAACTCAATTAATGATGATCACTCACAACAAAATCACGATGGAGTCTGTGGATACATTAATTGGCATTACGATGCCGGAACCAAATGTTTCCAAGCTGTTATCTGTGAATATTGAACAAGCGAGGGAGTTTGCGGCCTAATGAATACCCTGATTATATTTGGAGCAGTTATTGTTCTGACCGCGTTGCTATTTGTATTTTTGTGGCGCTATATCGGCATAAAGTCGTTGCGATTTTCAAAACAGTCGGTTTTTAACGATTTTAACCGCGGCGACGTCTATCTCGGATTTTCGAACAGCGGGAGCTCGAGCTTTAGCGGCGGCGATAGTGTTGAGTTAGGACCAGTCAGAGTCGAGAGCGAGTATCAATACGAACAAGACTTTGAGAAAAATAATCACGAAGAATATTCGGAAGCAGAACCGGAAACGGACTACTATTCCGAGCATCACGAGCTTGAAGACAGTGAATCGCAATCATCTCCTGCTGACAATGAGTTTGTCGACGAACCACAATACCTGGAACCGGTTCAGGAATCAGAACCTGAAATTTACGAAGAAGAGGCGGTAACCGAGAATATTGGTGACTACGAGGAAGTGGAACCAGTCGCCGAGTCTGAATTCGTTCCGGAGGTTGAGGAACCAGAAGAAGTTGAAACAGTAGTATGGCTTGAGCCTGCAAACGAGAGTTATGCAGAGCCTGCAGAAATTGAGGAAGCCGAGCCGCAAATCACAGAAAATTTTGACAGCGTGGAAGTTGCTGAAGAAGATTTGCAAGAGGAGGTAGATTTACCTGAACCGCAGGTTGAGAAATTTGAGTTGCCCAATTTTCAAAATTCAGACGAACGATTGATTGACTTGGTGGCATGGTTGCCAGAAGGACAGATGCCACTGTTTCGAAACTATATTATGGCCTGTTTCAATCGTTGTGAAACTCGTCCGAACAAGCCGTATCTCTTGCTTGGACAGAATGTAGATACCGGTAACTGGATTGATCTGGAAGCGGATGATTCTGCCAATCACTACTCGGATTTGGTACTTACGTTGCAACTAGTGGATGAAAACGGTCCTGTGGATGAAAGGGACTGGTTGAATTTTACGAACATGGTATTGGACTTTTCGTCTGCATTGAGCCGTAATTACCTGTTTTCAATGTCCATGCAAGAGACGCTGGAGGAAGCAAAATTACTGAATGAAATGACCGCGCAATTTGACCAGCAGGCGGTGATGATTCTCAAGCCGGCCAACGATGACCAGTTTTCTGTTCGAGGGCTTGAGTATATTGCTCGCGAGTGCGGCATGGAACAGGTGGATGGCAATACATACAGCATGAATGAACTTGAATCACAAGGGCCGCAACCGCTGTTCAGCTTGGTAAATGTGATCAATCACGCCACGGAACCATCAGATATCGAGATAGAAAGCGAGAGTTCAGCCCAGCAAGCACTGGTACTTGTCAGTAATTTGCCATGTGTGAAGAATCCCCAGGTTGCACTTGATGCTATGTTTGAAACCGCGGAAGAACTCAAGGACCGGCTTAGTGTGGAATTGCTGGACCAGAATCTCAATCCGATTGATCGATCATCCTTGAACATGATTAAGGATCACATTGAAGTGCTTGCCGAAGACATGAATACGTTTGGAGTCCCGCCTGGCAGTCAAGTGGCACTGAGGTTGTTCAAGGCGACTGCTGACGAAGCAGTGCCGCCGGAGATGTACGGGACCTGAATTCTTGAAAATTCGGTGGGAAATTGAACGCCTCAGACGAGATTCGAAAACGAATCGAATTACTTCGCGAAGAAATCGAGAGTCACGACCACGCATACTACATAGGAAATGATCCGGTTGTAACGGATAAGCAGTACGATGCGTTGGTGCAGGAACTTCGAGGTCTGGAAGCCGCGCATCCGGAATTTTTCAGTGTAAATTCCCCCACGCAACGCGTCGGCATGAAACCTGACCAGGCATTTGCCGAGGTCCAGCACGCACACCCCATGCTTTCTTTGAACAATGCGTTTGATCAAGGAGAAGCACGAGAGTTTGATAGACGTATACGCCAGACGCTCGAGGCAGAAAGCATGGAGTATGTTGTTGAACCCAAGATCGATGGGCTTGCCGTTAGCATTTTGTACGAAAACGGGGAACTGGTACGCGGAGCAACCCGTGGCGATGGTGAAACCGGCGAGGATGTAACCGCAAATGTTCGTACCATCCGCAGCATTCCATTAAGATTGAGAATGTCCAAAGTCCCGGAGTTGCTTGAGGTTCGCGGTGAAGTCTACATGAGTATTGCGGGATTTGAGAAGTTGAATCAGGAACGCAGGAATGCGGAGGAGAAGCTGTATGTCAATCCGCGCAATGCTGCTGCTGGCAGTCTGCGCCAGCTGGAACCCAAAATAACAAGAAATCGGCCATTGGATGCAATTCTGTATTCGATTGTGCAAGTTCGTGGAATTGAATTGCCGTCGAGTCACTTTGACCAGATTGAGTGGCTCAAGGAGTCGGGGTTTCGAACATCGCAAGAAATTCGACGCGTTACTGGCATGGAAGAATGTCTGCGAAGGTATGACGAATTGCTTGAACAACGCGACACTCTCCCGTACGAGATTGACGGTGTTGTCTACAAGGTTGATGATCTGGAGTTGCAGAATCAGCTTGGATTTATCACCCGTGCACCGCGATGGGCTGTTGCTCACAAGTTTCCAGCTCAGGAAGAAGTCACTACTGTTGTTGATATTGATGTGCAGATAGGAAGAACCGGAGCGGTTACACCCGTAGCCCGTTTGACCCCGGTTTTTGTTGGCGGTGTAACCGTTTCCAATGCGACACTGCACAATGAAGATGAAATTCGTCGGCTAGATGTACGGGTAGGAGATACCGTGGTTGTACGTCGGGCCGGAGATGTAATTCCCGAGGTTGTTTCTGTGCAACTGGACAAACGTCCTGAAGAGTCTCGCCAGTACGAAATGCCAGAGCATTGTCCAGTCTGCGATTCTGCCATTGAGCGAAGTGAAGATGAAAGCATTGCGCGCTGTACCGGCACATTGATTTGTGCCAGTCAAATCAAGGAGGGTATCTGGCATTTTGCTTCAAGGAAGGCATTGAATATTGAAGGTCTTGGAAAAGTCCTGATCAGTCAATTGATTGACCGGGAAATGATTCAAGACGCATCTGATCTGTACTTGCTGAGTGTGGAAAAGCTTGCCGACCTTGAGCGCATGGGCGAGAAGTCTGCGCAGAATATAGTTGATGAAATCAACAAGAGCAAAGAAACAACGCTAGCCAGATTTTTATTTGCTTTGGGAATTTCACAAGTTGGTGAAGCAACCGCGGTTGCACTGGCCAAGCGTTTTGGTACACTTGAAAAACTGCAGCAAGCGGATATTGAAAATCTGAGTGAAGTTCCAGATGTCGGTCCTGTAGTTGCCGCGAGTATAAATTCCTTTTTCAAACAGGAAAAAAATCAACGAATTATTGAGCAACTACTTGACAGAGGGGTTCGTTTGCAAAAAGTTGACACGGAAACCGTAGCAAGTAGCATGGCGGGTGAGTTTTATGGAAAGACAGTTGTACTGACCGGCACGCTCGAGACGATGGCACGGGGAGAGGCGACTACTCGATTACGCTCCGGAGGTGCTTCGGTAACGACCAGTGTTTCAAGAAAAACAGACTATGTTGTAGTCGGTGCTGACCCCGGTTCCAAAGCGCGAAAAGCGGAGGAGCTTGGTATCAAAGTGTTGTCCGAGCAAGAATTTTTGAATTTGCTTGAACCGAATACCAACCATGATTAACTAATTCTGGAGTGGCGACACATTTCGCTCCTGGTGAACACATTCGCCCTCAGCTACATGAACATCGTCTGTGCTCAGACGACCGCCACCCTGCAAACTGTCGGTAAATTGTGCAACGAAATCGTCAGACTTGCATGCCCTTGGAAAAAGCGAGTCGGTCACAGCAATTCTCATTTTAAATGGTTTGTGAAATTGTCACCTCCTGAATGAAGTGAAAAAAACGATTATATACAAGGATTTGGAAGAATCGAGTGCGGCTAAGGCGGTCGGCCTTGCACCAGCTTCTTCAGCAGTGACTCCCAGTTATCGAAGTACAGGTACTTGGGCAGCACGGCCAAGTCGGTGAAGAAGTCGCGTCGGGTTACGAGTTTTTTCCGGGCTTTCTGCCACAGCCGGCACATCTCGTCGCAGACGGTGTGGATGGCGAAGGCGATGAAGTTGAGCACCAGCAGCACGTTGGTCAAGCCTTTGTGGCCGTGTCCGAAGTTGTGTTCGAGGTGGTATCCGTTGTTCTTGAGTTCGTTGAAGGATTCGTTTTCGATTTTCCATCGGCTTCGTGCGCAATCGAGCAGTTGCCTGACGTTGTTTCGCGTGACCGGGATGGAGGTGATGAAGTGGCTTTCGTAGGTTTTGCGTCCGTTGCGATGGATTTGCAGTGCCATCCAGTTGACGCGCATGGCCTCGTCGCCGTCCCGGATTGGCACGTCGTTGAACCACTGGTAGGTTCGGGTTTCCTTCTGTCGCCGCGCATTTCGCACCTGGATTTGCAACTTTTCCAGCTGGATGCCTTGATGGTATTCGTACAAGGTGGGAAGCTTGGTTTTCTTGGCGGTGAAGATGAAGTCGGCACCATGCTGCTCGACAATGGCCTGGCAAATCGGCTGGCAGGCGTACAGGGCGTCGCCGAGATAGATCGGCCGGAGGGCTTGGTATCTGGCCGCATTGTCATCCAGCCATCGTTTCAGCGCGTTGAGTTCGCAGTCCTGCTTGGATGCATTGTCTTGTGGCTCGATGAACTGCGGCCGCAACGGCACCACGCGGTTGTGGCCGGGGGCCACCAGCGTGGCCGAAAGTACTGCGTGAAGATACTGAATCTCGCCAGTGCCGCTGCTGGTTCGAGTGCTGCACAGCTCGCAATGCACCTGGGTCGAGCGATGAAACTCAGTGCCGTCCAACGCGATCAGGCATCGCTCGCCCAGCCGGCGAAACGACTTCAATCCTCCAGGCTTTTGTCGCAGCACCGTCAGTGCCGCGTCAAGCACACCGTAGAACGACTCCGGCGAAATCCCGTCCAGGCTTTGGCGAATGTGGTTGTCGCACGGAATCCGGGCCATCCCGAACAATGAGGCCGCACAGCTGTCGCCATCGCGGCTTTCAGCCATTCGCCGCTGATGCGACAGAAACGACGGCGACTGTATGAAGAACACCGAAAAGGCCGCCATGGCAATGTCGCTAAAGCGATACTGCGTGTTCCGGCCGCGGTGCGGGTCCGCCAGCTGTTCCACGCATCGGCGCATCTCGGCAATCAAAATATCTACCGTCGGATTCATGGCGGCAAGTTATATCACCATCAATCCAAAAGATCAAGTCTCCTATCTTGTTGTATTTATTCACTTATTTTTTAAAATGAGAATTGCTGAGTCGGTCAAATCAAATTTGACTTTCAATGGTATTGGGTGTATAGTCTTAATGTCAATAGTGAACGCCCTGCCGGGTTGAGTTGTTGAATCACTGATAAATTCAAAAAACCTGAGTGGGTCACACTTTCTACACCTCTCATTTGATTTTTTCAGGGACTTTGGTGAGTATCAACCACTAAAGCGAAAAATATCAAAATATTGTGAAGAACATTACAGAAATGAGTTACGACAATGACTACCGAACAAATTGAATCAATGGTAAAAACCGGTGAATCTGAAACTTTGGAGTTCAAAAAGACGACTGGTTCCAGTGTTTCGGCAACCAGAACTTTATGTGCTATGTTGAACCATCAAGGTGGCAATGTTTTATTCGGCGTTGACAAGAATGGAAAGATTCTTGGTCAAGACGTATCTGACCGTACTATTGAAAAATTGAGTGAAGAGATTCGACAAATTGACCCGCCGGAATTTCCTGATATACGAAGGGTTCCAATTGGAAACTCTCATGAAGTAATTGTAGTGCATGTTGGTCGAGGGACTACCGTTCCACACGTTTATCAAGGAATTGCTTATCGACGAGTCGGCAATACAACTGTAAAAATGACCACTGAACAGTACAATAAAATGCTAGTTGAACGGATGCATCGAAATCAAAGATGGGAAAATCAGCTTGACGAAAAATACACAATTGATGATCTTGATAAAGATGAAATTCAACGTTTGGTTGAAATCGCAGTACAACGTGGGCGATTGGACAATGTCAGCTCTCGAGAACCAATCGATTTGTTGCATAGATTAGGTTTGTACGAAAACGGAATGTTGTACCGGGCAGCAATTGTACTGTTTGGCAAGGCTGAGCTTATGCTTCAGAACTATCCTCAGTGTTTGCTTCGCGTAGGCCGGTTCAATGGGGTGAAAATCACAGATGAAATTTTGGACAATCGACAGTTTCGAGGTAATGTTTTCAAGTTATTGTCAATCGCTGAGCAGTTTTTGACTGAAAAGTTGCCGATTGCCGGAAAGTTTGACCCTGACAGTTTTGAACGCATTGATATTCCACTTTACCCAAGAGCGGCGATTCGTGAAGCATTGGCAAATGCATTTTGTCATCGAGACTATACCATTGGCGGTGGTTCCGTGAGCGTAGCAGTTTTTAGTGATCGTATTGAAATCAGTAACACTGGTTCATTGCACTTTGGCTTGACCCCCGAAGCGTTGTTTGAGCCTCATAAGTCACATCCATGGAATCCCCTAATTGCTCAATGCTTCTACTTGCGCGGAGTAATTGAATCGTGGGGAGTGGGTACCACAAAAATTCTTGAATTGGTTTCTTCTGCTGGTTTGCCCGAGCCAGAAATTGAAGATTCGGGTATGGATGTTACAGTACGGTTTCGTCGTGCTGAATTACCGCCAGTTTCACATGGTAAATTTGTTCTTGAAAGAAGACAACTTATGATAGCCAAAATTCTGGAAGGGGCAAATGAAGGTTTTTCACTTCGCGAAATTCAAGATCGTATACCCATTCAAACTTCTGAGCGGCAGTTGAAAAAGACCTTGCAAGCACTTAGAATCAAAAAATTGATCTACTCCAAAGGGCGCGGACCACATGCGCGTTGGTACATTGCTTGAATTGAGTTAGTCAATAAGTTCTTTTGCTGTTATTTAACTTGTTGGTTTTCGCACAATTCCTGCGAGTTGCGTAGAAGTGCTAACGAGTGAATTGTTTCGCAGGGTAGTCAAGAATGGCAATCACCTCATGCGAATCTTCGACCAGTGTTTAGAGGTTCCTGAAAGTTTTCAAATTGCAACGAGACTATTCAATCGCCCTGAAGTCATACCCGGTACATCGTTGGTCACAAAAACACTCAGGGGTCTTCGTAGGGGTCTTCGTAGGGGGCTTTGAGGGGGGCTTTGAAGGGGGTCTCGTAGGGGGCTTTGAAGGGGGCTTTGAAGGGGGTCTTCGTAGGGGTCTTTGAAGGGTCTTTGAAGGGGGCTTTGAGGGGGTCTCGTAGGGGGCTTTGAAAGGGTCTTTGAAAGGGTCTTTGAAAGGGTCTTTGAAGGGGGCTTCGTAGGGGTCTTTGAAGGGGGCTTTG
This sequence comes from Arenicellales bacterium, assembly GCA_965200765.1. Classification (GTDB taxonomy): domain Bacteria; phylum Pseudomonadota; class Gammaproteobacteria; order Arenicellales; family JAJDZL01. The sequence continues at coordinate 1,875,730 of OZ241380.1, read as the reverse complement.
AAGGGGGCTTCGTAGGGGGCTTCGTAGGGGGCTTCGTAGGGGGCTTCGTAGGGGGCTTCGTAGGGGGCTTCGTAGGGGGCTTCGTAGGGGGCTTTGAAGGGGTCTTCGTAGGGGTCTTTGAAGGGTCTTTGAAGGGGGCTTTGAAGGGGGTCTTCGTAGGGGTCTTTGAAGGGTCTTTGAAGGGGGCTTTGAGGGGGTCTCGTAGGGGGCTTTGAAAGGGTCTTTGAAGGGGGCTTTGAGGGGGTCTCGTAGGGGGCTTTGAAAGGGTCTTTGAAGGGGGCTTTGAGGGGGTCTCGTAGGGGGCTTTGAAAGGGTCTTTGAAGGGTCTTTGAAGGGGGCTTTGAGGGGGTCTCGTAGGGGGCTTTGAAAGGGTCTTTGAAGGGGGCTTCGTAGGGGTCTTTGAAGGGTCTTTGAAGGGGGCTTTGAGGGGGGTCTTCGTAGGGGTCTTTGAAGGGTCTTTGAAGGGGGCTTTGAGGGGGTCTCGTAGGGGGCTTTGAAAGGGGCTTTGAAGGGGGCTTTGAAGGGGGTCTTTGAAGGGGGTCTCGTAGGGGGCTTCGGATGGCTTCGGATGGCTTCGGATGGCTTCGGATGGCTTCGGATGGCTTCGGATGGCTTCGGGGGGCTTCGGGGGGCTTCGGATGGCTTCGGATGGCTTCGGGGGCTTAGAAGAAGTACCTAGTCACATGAATAACCAAAAGATTGTACAACCGACTGAAATCATACACAGACAATCGCCAGTCGTCAAATCACCGCTAACATTTCAAGGTGAAATCTAATTTGGTGGGACAAGCGAACTCCACCTTATTTTAAGGTTTGCAACATTGACTTGTGCAATTTGTGTCCATCTCGCGGATTGACGGGAGCTACTGGTTGCCAACTTGGACTTTTTTTCAGAACCGGGAACAACGACTACCAATAGAGAATCCGTGTCCTGATCTATCGCCTTTTATTGATAATCGCTGAGTTTGGAATTTTCAAATATCATCAAGTTATAAATGTCAACTTTGTGGACTACCGAACAGTGTCTTGCAACTGTTTCAATACTGTTTACAGATCGAATGATTCCCTCTTGGACTTGAGTTGCCGTAGCATATTCTTCGGAAATGATAAAGTTGACTTATCATTGATGTTCGTTTTCCGGGGTGTATTGTGATTGCCTTTCTGAATTAAAATTGAAGAAAGCATCAAGGAAATACCGGACATGACGAATTTGATCGTAATGAAGCAAGTGTTTGAAAAGCACTATCGAAAGGGGGTTAATTTTTGCCTGAAATTCAAGGATTTCCACCAATCGTCGGTGATTGCCCCAAGATATTGATCTTGGGTACCATGCCTAGCGTGGCCTCACTGACCCACCAAGAATACTATGCCAATCCGCAAAACTTGTTTTGGCGCATCATTGACGAGCACGTGAAGTGCCGGTACGATTCCAGTTACGAGACGCGTGAGCAGGCACTCAAAAAAGCCGGTGTGGCTGTATGGGATGTTCTCGAAAGTTGCAAGCGAGAAGGCAGTCTTGATTCAAGAATTGAGCAAGAAGTGCCGAACGACATCGCTACATTTCTTGATAAATATCCAACCATTGTTCGAATCGGCCTCAATGGCCGTACAGCAGAGAATTTGTTCAAAAAATACATCGTTCAAAATTTGACAAACAAGGAGCATTTGCAATGCTTTGATTTGCCGTCTACTAGTCCGGCCAACGCCAGCATTTCAATGAAGGAGAAGCGGGAGCGGTGGGCGCAACTCTTTGAAGGAATTTGAACTTGGCTTTTGTCGGCAGTGCCGATTGAATTTGGTAGACCAAATTTGATTGTTCGTTATCATACTTGGTTTATCAGTGTCGTCGAGGAAAATACTGCAGATCGGGAATTCCATGAAATTTACGACTTACAACATTCAATTTGGAAGAGGTTTGGACGGGAAGTACGACTTGGACCGCATAGCAAGGGAAGTCAATAATTCGGATGTCATTGCCTTGCAGGAAGTGGAGCGGTTTATGCAACGCTCGGGAGACATTGACCAGGTAGCCGAGCTTGCTTCTCTGTTGCAGGGTTATCACTGGGTTTACGGCGGCGGTGTTGATATGGATGGAGACATTGTGCAACCGGATGGGACTGTGGTTCACAGAAGAAGACAGTTCGGCAACATGTTGCTTTCAAGAACCCCGATCATTACTTCACGTCAGCATTTTTTGCCAAAATACGCCTCCACAGGACCTTTGAGTATTCAACGAAGTGCACTGGAAGGGCTAATCAATTGCCAAGGTACTTTGGTACGAGTATATTCGATTCATTTGACCCATCTTTCTGCCATGACCCGACTGTCTCAAATCGACAGATTACTGGAAATTGACAGTAACGCAGTGCGCGAAGGCGGACCAATTTCAGGCGACCCTGCCAATACTGTGTTCGCCGGTCAAACCGAAATAATTTCTCTGCCCCGGGAATCAATATTGTTGGGCGATTTCAATTTCACGCCGGATTCCGAAGAATACGAAAGAATGACCGGACCAGTGTCAGACTACGGTGGTCGAATCAAAAACCCGGATGGATTTGTGGATTCATGGACCTCAATCGGCTTTCGGGAAATGCACGGAGAGACGGCGGAACGCAATGGTGAATCTGTGCGCATGGACTATTGCTTTGTCAAGCAATCTCTGGAACGCCGGATTCGATCCGTAAAAATTCATGTTGACGCAGTCGGATCCGACCACAAACCACTATCGGTCAAGTTGGATTTTGATAGTTGAATTGGCTGGCGATTACAAAGACTGCAGGATATACAAGCTAGTGTGATTTATTCGCCAGTTGGGTATCCGTGGTAGCGGGAGTTGAAGATGCTTCTGAAAATTTCAAACGAATGCGATCAAACAATGTCAATACCGCAGGAATAAACAACAAAACAAGAACCGTCGAAAATGTCAATCCAAATGCAAGCGTAGCTGCCATTGGGATCAAAAACTGTGCTTGAGTTGAAGTTTCAAACAAAAGCGGCAACAGTCCGCAGATTGTAGTCAGTGACGACAACACCACCGGCCGCAATCGTCGGCATCCGGCTTCTAGCATTGCAATTTCCGGGCGTTGTCCGGCTTCTCGGTATTGCTTGTAGAAGACAACCAATACGATTGCATTGTTGACCACGATCCCTGACAACCCGATCAAGCCCAGAATTGTGATGATGGATACAGTCAATCCCATCAGGTAATGTGCCCAGGCCGCCCCTACAATTCCGAACGGAATGGCAAGCATTACAAAAAACGGCCAACTGTAAGAGCCGAAAATCCAGGCCAATGTCAGATAGATCAATACCAATGCAATGATTGCTCCGGTTCGCATTGAATCTTCAGTGGTTGACTGGTCAGCTTGGCGAAGTCCGTAACTCCAATCAATGCCGTAAGCATCTTCCAGTTCAGGCAAAAACGAAGTTTCCAGTCCCCGGTTTATTTCAGCAAGACTGACCACGCTTGCATCCACGCTGGCATTTACTTCTATAGCAATCTTTCCACTTGCGTGCCGAAGCGTGTCAAAGCCTCTGGTCGTTTCAACGTGCACTACATCCAGCAATGGTACCGATTCACCGGACGGTAGCGTAATATGCAGATTTTCCAGTGTACTAATCTGGTCCCGTTCTTCGTCGGGAAGCATGAGGTTTACTTCCACATCGTTGAATTCAGTAGTATAGCTTTGCAAAAGCTCTCCTTCGATTGCAGATCGCAGTTGACGACTGACCTCATTCACAGTCAGACCTAGTGACTGCCCTAGCGATGTCAATGTAAGAATTTGTTGTTGCCGTCCATAACTGGTATCATCGGAAATTCCAAATACACCCTGAATTTTTGACAAATGTTCGGCCAACGCCAGTGCCGCACTTTTCGCGTCCGTGTAATTTGAGCCGCTGATTCTGATTTCAATATCTCGTCCCGGTGGACCGGCACCAGGAGTAATCACAACAATGCTTTCCAGGCCCGGTACATAGTGCAGTTTGCTTCTCCACTTTCGAACAAACTCGGTGGTGCGAACCGTGCGGGAGTCCGATGCGGTCAGTTCAACCACCACAGAACCCAGGTTTGCTGCTTGGGTACCGACTCCGTCATCACCGGTTAGTGCACCGTGTCGCACGATGGATGCTGCAATCAAATGGCCGCCGAGGTCGGTTTCCGTTTCGTATAGTGCCTCTTCAACTTTCTCCAAGTATTGGTCCACGTCAGAACGGGGCGAACCGGATACGAAACTGACATTGGCATAGACCAGGTTCAGCTCGGGAGTCGGGAAAAAGGTGTAGGCGAGTCGCCCGGATGCAAACAAGCCGATCGTAAATATCAAAATCGCCACGCCAACCGATATGGTAGTAATTGGAGATCGAATGGCGGCGCGGAGAAGCGGGCGATACATGCGGTCGCGAAAAAATGTAAATCCCCGGTCAAATAGTGATGGTCCCTTGCTTCTTTGATTTTTTTTCAGGTTGACGAATGAATGCCGCAAGTGGCCGGGAAGAATCAGAAATGATTCAATCAATGAAGCGGCGACTACGCACACAACCACTAACGCAATATTGGAAAGAATCGTGCCTATGACACCGGGCACGATGACGACCGGGGTGAATGCAAATATTGTTGTAAACGAGGCCGCCACGATCGGTACAAACATCCGCTTGGATGCACTTGATACCGCTTGATTTGGTGAATTCGACGCATTGAATTGTGTCAATGCTTCTTCACCTACAACAATTGCATCATCCACAATAATGCCAATTGTCATGATGAACCCGAACAGCGTAATCATGTTGATGGTTCCACCGACCAGGTACAACACGCCGGCGGCGCCCAGCAGGGATACCGGAATACCGGCGGCTACCCAGAATGCCAGGCGCATATTGAGAAACAGGAACAGGATGATCAGGACTAGGACCAATCCCATTACACCGTTTTTCATCAGGATATCAATACGCTGTTGCAGAGATACGGACTGGTCGTCATAGAGGCGCAGTTCGACTCCTTCTGGCAAGTTCGGTTGAACTTCCTCTAGCCATGCGTAGATGATTGCAGCTCCTTGCAGGGTATCACTTGACTCCAGTCTTTGCAGTTGAAGTTCAATTGCAGGCCGACCGTTATAGCTAAGGTAAAGCTGGTCCGGTACGGGTCTTCGCTGAATCGTGGCAATATCCTGAAGGGTGAGTAACCGTCCGTCAGTGTCTGCAATGATTGGCAGGTCTTCAAAACCAATTTCGCCGCGCCTTTGGTCAGTGAAGCGCAGTTGTCTGGCCGCATCTTCTCGTCCGGCCGTACCGATCGGCGAATCCACCGAGTTGGACCGAATGCGTTGTCCGATCTGATTCAGTGACATTCGAAGCGCCCGGAGTTGACGACTGGATACTTGAATCGCAATTTCCTGATCAGGCAAACCAGCTATATTGATTTTTCCAATGCCCCGGTCCAGCAGTTCGTCGCGGAATTCGTTTCCGAGTATTCGAAGCTGGTCCAGTGTGGTACCGGTAACGATCAGGTTGGCGATCGTTTCATATCGCTTGACCTCGCTGACCACAGGTTCTTCCGAATCCTCGGGCAATTCCTTGGTCAAATTGACAATATTTTCGACTTCATCGGCAGCATCATCAATATTGGTACCGGATACGAATTCCAGTACGATAACGGAGGAACCCAGTCTTGACGTGGAGGTGATGTCTTTCAGGTTGTCGACATTTTTCAGCTCAAGCTCCAACCGATTGGTGATTGATTGTTCGACATCTTCGGCCGATGCTCCTGGCCAGGTTGTTGTGACGGTGACAAAATCGATACTGAAAGTCGGGAAGAACTGGACGTTGATTCTGAGCAAAACGGTATATCCCAGAATCAGGATGATCGCCATCAAGATGTTCATTGCAACCGGGTGAGTTGCAAAGATTTCCAACAGGCTTTTTCGTTTTTCGTTGTTCAAGCTGATTCAGTTTCCGCGGCAAAGTTGCATTGACAGGCCAATATTATAATTTGTTGTGCAATTGGAGTGCCTTCAGGTAGTTCGTTTTTCCCTGTGAAAAGTTATCGCAATCAACTGAAATATGGGATCGATTTCAGGAATTTACGAGTATGACCGGAAATTTTTTCACTTCGGATTTGCTAACTTGGTGTTTTTGCGGATTAATTGTCAATAAAAATCCCGCAAATCGAGTATAATATTCAACAAACATAATGACTTACAGGGCATATATAAAGCACTGTACAAGTGCATTTGCCAACTCGGGGAGTTAAGCCGAAAGACAGTTGTCGTCAAGTGCTGAGGATTGGCGTAAAGAATAATTTGAGGCTTGTCAATTTGCAACGCAAGGATTTTAACCAGCCTATTGACCAAAACAAACACCGCAGTTGAAATGAAGCGCGTATACATAGCCAGTAATTTGCCGGATGCACATCTGGTTTGCCAACGACTCGAGGTTGCCGGCATCCCGGCGCGCGTATTCAATGAATTCAGCAACGGCGCAGTTGGTGACTTGCCTTTTACTCATACTTGGCCGGAAGTTTGGGTAAAAAATGATTCTCAAGCTGAGAAAGCACAGCGGTTGGTACAGGAGATTGAAGCACAGCCAGTTGACGATAGTGAAAAGATGTGCCCCAGTTGCGAGCAAATGAATCCGTCCGGATTTGAAATCTGCTGGAACTGCTCGTCAAATCTATAGTCAAGACCGGCACAGAAGTCTGAATCATTCGATGGCGAAACGAAGAAAATCGCGCTCGGCAAGCAAAAAGAAAGCAAAGTCCAGAGGGTTCTGGTCGTATCTGTTCGGAAGTTTGCTTGCAGGTAGCTTGCTACTTGCAGTAGTAGTGTCCGTACCCGCTTTTTTTTGGATTGATTACAAGCTTCAAACCAAGTTTGATACGCCTTTGTGGGATATTCCGGTACATATTTACAGCGAGTCGTATGAACTGTATCCGGGATTGCCGGCAACGTTGCCAAAACTGCAATTCCGTCTCGAAAATCTGGGTTTTCGGCGCACCGCCGGCAACGTGCAAACCGGTCAGTATCGTATGGAAAACTCGGTATTGGACCTGGCTACGCGTGCATTTACATTTTGGGATGGTTCACAGAACTCCCGCGCGGTGCGAGTGAATTTTTCCAGCGGAAGAATTGCCAGTTTGACAGATTTAAATTCTGGCAAACCGGTTTCAGTTTTGCGATTGAATCCCAAGTTGCTGGGCAGTATTTCTCAAATTCAGCATGAAGACCGGTATCTGGTCCGATTGCAAGACATGCCCAAGCTTTTGCTGGAGACACTGATTGCGGTTGAAGACAAGAATTTTGTCAATCATCCCGGTGTGGATTTCAAGGGGATACTGCGGTCGATTGTTGTCAATGTGAAAGCAGGGCGCATCGTTCAGGGCGGCAGTACGCTCACGCAACAACTCATCAAGAATGTATTTGAAGCCGATGAGAGAACCTATCGACGGAAATTGACTGAAATTGCGATGGCTTTGGTGATGGAATTTCGATACGAAAAGACCAGAATTCTGGAGGCATACTGCAACGAAGTCTTCTTGGGTCAGGATGGCAAGAGGGCAATTCACGGTTTTGGATTGGCCAGTCAGTTTTACTTCGGTCGTCCTGTGTCCGAGTTGGCCGTTCACGAGGTTGCATTGCTCGTCGGCATGATCAAGGCACCTTCTTCGTACGAACCCCGGCGCAATCCTGAGCACGCAACAAAACGCAGAGAAGTTGTGTTGAAGATTATGAAGAGAGAGGGACTCATCAACGAAGCTCTGTTCCAACACTCGGCAAAAGCGCCGCTGGGTGTGATACCGGTTCAGAGGAGGGCAGGCAAGCAGTATGCAACATTTATTGATGCCGTGTTGCGACAGTTGCCGGAACAGTTGAGTTCAAAAGACCTGGCTAGCGGGGATTTTGCGATTTTCACAACCATGGATGCGTATGTTCAGCGGGTTGCCGAACGCACGTTGCAGACCCAGCTTGCAACATTGGAAAAACAAAAAAAGTTGCCGAATAATTCGCTTGAAGGAGCAATTATTGTCGTCCGCCCGGACACTGCAGAAGTCGTAGCCATGGTTGGTGGACGACGATCCCGGGTGGGTGCCTTCAATCGGGTTTTGGATGCCAAACGTCCAATCGGTTCCTTGGTAAAACCGATAGTCTATGCGGCGGCGTTCGAGAACGGCGGACATTATACGTTGGGCACAGTTGTGAACAATCGGCAATTCACCTACAAGGCCTCTGATGGAAAGGAATGGACCCCCAGGAATTATTCAAAAGAATATAGCCGCGGTGTTACTGTACTGGATGCGGTGTCGAATTCAATCAATATTCCAACTGCACGAGTCGGATTGGATATCGGTGTGCCAGCCGTTGTAGACAAATTGCATGATTTCATCCCCAACAGCAATCCCCCGGCGTATCCGGCTTTACTGCTAGGTGCTGTGGAGTACTCGCCGGCAGAAATTGCTCAGGTTTATCAGGGACTTGTCAATTTCGGTTTCAAAGTTCGACTGCGAACCATTTCGGCAATGCTGAAAAATTCTCAACCCATGGCCTTAAAGTCCAATACCCGGTCAGAAGAAGTCATATCTTCATCGGCGGCGTATTTGACATTGTTCGCCATGCAAGAAGTAGCCAGGAGCGGAACTGCCCGTAGTTTGAACCAGCATTTTTCTTCCGCACTCCATATTGCCGGCAAGACGGGAACGACGAATGATTATCGCGACAGCTGGTTTGCTGGTAGTGCTGGAAATTATCTGGCCGTAGTCTGGGTAGGGAGAGATGACAATCAACCGGTGGGACTGTCTGGTTCGACTGGTGCCTTGAAAGTTTGGACAGCACTGATGAACGAATTGACACTGCAACCGTTTAACCTGGGACAACTGGATTCGGTGGTGTTCATTAATACAGACATGTCGACCGGATTAAGGGGCGGTGCGGGTTGCTCTGAAATTCAATCAATTCCGTATATTCGCGGTACTGAACCCCGGCAGTTGGCTCCTTGTGCCAACGGCAGCAACAAGTAGCCGCTTGATTTCGTTTTAATTATGATGCAAGTGTTGCTGACGTAGCAAGAAGTTGTTCAACCTGTGTACGGGCGCGTTCCGCTTCGTCTCTGCATTGCAACAGGTCCATCACCCGCGCGGTATTCAGCCACGTAGTTGGACTATTCGGCTTTCTTGCAGATCGTTCAGCAAGCAAGCTGCGAGCATGGTTCAATTGCTTCGCACGAATCGTCGACTCAATCAGTGTCTGCGAAATCAGATCGCGTTGCGCATGGCTACCGCCGAATTGATTGGCGATGTAGCGAACCTGATAAAGTAATTCTGCGGCTTGTGCATAATCGCCTTTGCCGAATGCCTGAAGTGCGCGCCCGACTGGTAGCCCAACATTTCGAAGCATCATGCCTGAATCGTTTTTCCGCGGCGCATAGTTTTCCATTTTGTCCAGCATTTTGTCGGCCAGGTCGAACCGTTCATTTCCAACAAATGCCATCACGGCATGAATATCGTTGAAACTGTAATAGCCGCTCCATGGAATGGTTTCTTCCCATTTGGTGCAAAGTGCCGCCCAGCGATTGCCGACATCGTATTTCAACAAGTGCAGTCGCCAGAGCAAAGCACTTGCATCCAGCATTTCCAGGGCCACAGTGCCATCGGCAATTGACTGGTCATAAATTTCCAACACCTGGTCAAATTGCTGCAAGTCGAGATAGTACAATGCCAGATGCCACCAGTTATGCACTGCAAATCCATTGTCTTCCGACCATGCTTTCTTGCGCGATTCATACCAGTTGATGCCGTCATCCTGTCGCCCCTCCATCTCCAATACATGCGCAACTGCGTGAATCGCCCAAACATCCCCTGAGTTCAGTTCGACTGCCTGTTTCCCGATATCTTCGGCTTTTCGATACTCATTGCATTCTTCCAGTCCAAAAGCGTACATGCCCAACACATAGCCGTACTCGGCCGACTCTTCGGAATAATGTGGCAAAACCCTGGCTACGCGGTCTCGAAGGTTGTGGCAGTCGCCGCGGTAAAAGTCGAAAAGGTGAGCAACCAGTAAGGCCAGTGTATCTCCCGGATAGTCAACCAGAACAGATTCAAGTTGATTTGCGGCGGAGTCAAATTTGCCTTCCAGCCAGTCGCGAGCCGCAGTAATATGACGAGTTTCACGGTCGTTCGCCTTGCTGGTCATGGATTCAAGTGTAGTTACTGATTCCTTCACGTGATCGCAAAATGCACCGTCAGCCATGACACCGCCAGCATGTGCGCGCAGGCAATGCGCCAAAATGAATTCCGGGTCTTCCTGAATCGCTTGTTCAACTGTTTCAACCGGGTCGCCGGTGTAACAAAGCATTTGACTCAGTGCGGACTCGTACTGGTCCAGTGCAGACTGGTTTGATACGGTAGTGGATAGTCCTCTGTTATCCTTGATCTGGTTCATGGTTCTAAATTCCGTTGATTTGACAAGTTTGAACTGGTTGACGTATATTTCACAATATTACCATTTATCTGCCTGAAGGTGAATTGTCAGTATAGAGTTTGGCGCGGGAACCGAGCTTGAATCGTTCTGCGGTACCCGACTCACCTGTTCCAATACTTGCGACATATTCACCCAATATCGGACCATGCTTGAGCAAGTGCCCGGAGCAACCCCCGACAATCAGAACATTGCGGTATTCGGGGTGAAAATCAATGATGAAGTGTGTATCCGGTGTCATGGCGATCTGGCATGCTTTCTGGTCGATGAACGGTTGACCGGAAAGTTTGGGTAAACGTTTTTCAAGATACTGCTGGGTACGGATGAAAGTGGCTTCATCGACAATTCGGTCATCATTGTCCAAATCAATAATTGTTTCGGTCCAGGCAATGGCCGCTTTTACACCTGAACCTTCAACGGACGGCGTTCCATAGGCACCAAGACCGTGGTCGATCCAGCAAGGCATATGGTCGCTGTCAAACGAGTGGTCGGCGTTCGGTGTTGATGTGTAAACAATATTCTGGCGTACGACATCCAAGACGGGTTCCAGTGTTTTCGGGAACAAACTGCCCAACCACGGGCCCGCGGCAACAACGATCAAATCAGCTTCCAGAGGTTTTCCGTCAACTGTCAATCGTTCTCTAGCATCCGACTTTACATGTTGGCGCAACAGTTTGCCGCCTTCCTGTTCAAATAATTTCGCGGTTTCCACAACAGACCGGTAGGCCATGATCAGGCCAGCTTCAGGTTCATAGATTCCGTATGCAGAATTTTGGAAGTTGAATTGAGGAAATCGAATGGCGAGCTCGTCCGGACCAAACCTGAAGTAGGGTATACCGAGTTCTTCAAACGTTGACGGAGTGGCATCTTCCCAATGTGACTTGCCTTCTGTAGCAATCGTCAATGCTCCGCATTCGACATACATCACACAGTTTGTTTCTTCCTGGAGTTCCATCCAGCGTAGCCGTGCATCTCTGGCCCACTGCGTGTACAAGCGGTCGGCACCATGAATATTTCGAAAAACCCGGGAATAGTCTGTTGAAGATGCTCTTGGATGACCCGGTTCCCAGCGGTCCGCCAATGCAACCTGATAACCTTTGCGACGCAGTGCCAGTGCGCTCATGGTACCGGCAATGCCGGCGCCGACAACTACAATCTCGCTACTGTTCATTCCAGTTTGATTTTCCGTGTTTCAATTTGGCGATACGTGCACACCTAGCGACCGGACGGTGATTCACTCAATCCAAGTTGTGTTCTTGTGCCGAGTTTGAATCGTTCTGCAGTTCCGAATTCTTTCAGTCCAACACCGGCTGCGAATTCACCCAAAACAGGTCCGTGCTTGAACAAATGCCCCGAACACCCGCCGACGATCAATACATTGGAATACTTCGGATGAAAATCAACAATAAAGTGCGTATCCGGTGTCATTGAAATTTGGCATGCTTTCTGGTCGATGGCTTTTTGTCCCACCAATCCCGGAAAACGGCGTTCCAGATAAATCTTTGTACGAACGAAGGTCGCCTGGTCAACAATGCGATCGTCATTGTCCAGATCGATGATTGCATCAGTCCAGTAAATCGCTGCTTTGACACCATTGCCATCGACTGAAGGCGCACCATAAGCACTCAGTCCGTGGTCAATCCAGCATGGCATACTGTCGGCATCGTAGGCAGTGCTGGCATCTGGAGTTGACGTGTAAATGATGTTTTGACGCACAACCTCCAGTATCGGTCCGACTGTGCGCGGATACAAATCCCGCAACCAGGGTCCGGCACACACCACGATCAAATCAGCTTCCAGTGGACGACCATCCACCACCAACTGTTCCTGCTCGTTGGTTTTCACATGCTTTCTCAGTACTCGCCCACCCTCGCGTTCAAACAGTTGCACGGTTTGAACAATAGTGCGATGTGCCATGACCGCCCCGGCTTCCGGTTCGTAAATTCCATAAGCCAAATTCCGGGTGCTGAATTGGGGAAAGTGAAGTGAAAGATCATCCGGGTCGAGTTTGGTGTAAGGGACGTTGAGTTCGTCGAATATCGGTATGGTCGCATCTTCCCAGCTGGAGTTTCCTGCTTCAGCCAGAATGAGTGCCCCGCATTCCAGATAAAGCGTCATTCCCAGTTCTGCCTGCAAATCAATCCAGGCCAAACGAGCATCGCGAGACCACACTGTGTACATTCGGTCCGAACCATGCGCCGATCGAAACAGGCGTGTATAGTCAGTGGAACTGGCTCGCGAATGGCCCGGCGCCCAGCGATCCATCAACGTGACTCGATGTCCCTTGCGGCGCAAATTCAGCGCTGTCATTACGCCCGCGATACCGGCACCAACCACCACAATTTCGCTGGACGGAATAAATTTTTCTGCAATCATAAAAAAAATTGTTGAATTTATTTTGCGTATACTGTATACAGTATTTTGAATCCAAAAATTATTCAAGCTGAAGAAATTGAAGGTGAAGAGATGAGTGAAGAACAGGATGTTCAATTTGAAAATCTTCCTGACGGCATCCACACGGTGGCGATGGGGATTGGTGACCTGAATGGTATCATGCGTGGCAAGCGCATTCCGGCCAGTAACTGGCCGACCATTTGCAAAAACGGCAATGCGATGTCTTTGGCGACGCATGTGATGGACATGACCAGTGATCTGTGGGATTCGCCGTATGCCAACAACGACAACGGCTTTCCGGATATGCATGTGCTTCCGCTGACTCGCCCCGTTGAAACGCCGTGGGAACCTGGCGTAGCGATTTGCATGGGGTATTCACTGGGTATGGACCACAAGCCTGTTCCCATTGACCCGCGCGGTGCAATGCTAGCTCAAGTCGAACGCGCAAAATCCATGGGACTAACGATTTTAATCGGTGCCGAACTCGAATTTTATCTGCTGGACCCGGAGACCGGGCAGCCCCGGGACCGAGGCATACAGGTCTACAACCTGGCTCGTGCGGCCGAACTGGAACATGTAATCGGCCCCATTCGAAACGGTTTGAACGCAGTTGGAATTCCCATTGAACAATCCAATCCGGAATATGCACCGGGTCAGGTCGAAGTCAATATGCGTTACGGTGAAGCCTTGACGGTTGCTGACAATGTGATTTTATTTCGTGAAATCGTTCATGAAATTGCTTTGAAGCACGGCTATCTTGCAACATTCATGTCCAAGCCTTTTATTGATCAATCGGGCAGCGGGTTCCATACGCATCATTCCGTCTGGAAAGACTACAAGAATATATTTGCTGACAACGGCAAGTTGTCCCGCAAAGGATTGGCGTATCTGGCGGGGTTGCAAAAACGCATGTCTGAAGCAACGCTCTTTGTTGCTTCGACACCGAATTCGTACCGTCGCCGTCAACCGCTGTCATTTTGCCCGATCAACTGTTCGTGGGGAATTGACAATCGAACCGTTGCACTACGCGTAATTGAAGGTTCGGCAAGCGCCGTGCGTGTTGAAAAGCGCGATGCTTCGGCAGACTGCAATCCGTACTATTTGTTTGCAACAGAAATTGCCGCAGGTCTGGACGGGCTCGAGCAAAACCTGGAACCGACTCCAATGACTGAAGGCAATGCCTACGAGAGCGAAGATGCTGAAATGTTGCCGCTTGACATCAGGGATGCCATTGATTTGGCCAAGAATTCCGAATGGCTCAGGAAGGTAATCGGCGACGACCGTTTGACTGTGTTTATCCAGCAGGCGGAAAGAGAAGTCGAGTTTGTGGCCGCACAGGTCACCGACGTGGAACTGGATCGATATCTCAGGAACTTTTGATGCGCATCGCCCGGGTTGTCGGAACCGTTACCGGCACTGTAAAAGAACCAACTTTGGCTTCTCACAAACTATTGATTGTCGATATTGAAGACGGCGAAGGCAACGTGCTTGAACCGTCGGTTGTCGCAATAGATACCGTTGGAGCTGGTGCGGGTGAACGAGTTTTGGTAGCAACCGGTTCAGCTGCCCGAATTCCATCGCCGGTGGCCGGTCTTTCTGTTGATGTGGCGATTATCGCAATCATTGATGAAATTTCTTTCTTTCGCAAATCCGCGAAATAACAACGGAACTTATTCGTTCATTATTTGAATTCAGGAGTAAAAAAATGGCAAATGAAAATAGTCAAACTGCACTGGGCATGATTGAAACCCGGGGCATCGTACCTTCGATCGAAGCGGCCGACGCGATGGTCAAGGCAGCGAATGTAACCTTGATCGGCCAAACCAAGGTCGGCGGCGGATTGGTGTCTGTCATGGTTCGGGGTGAAGTCGGGGCGGTCAAGGCAGCTACCGATGCGGGGGCAAGCGCCGCCAACAAAGTTGGTGAAGTTGTATCCGTACACCTGATACCTCGACCGCATGACGAGGTAGAAAATCTGCTCGCCAATCTGTCTGGCTAGTTGCCGTAGCGGATGTGCCCCGAGCATGAATCCACCGCGGATTCGCGTTAACGGGAAGTACACCTGTATGTTTTGCATCGCATTCCACACATCGGAAGAAGATTGTGGCCTCAGAATTTGAGCAGTTTACCCGGGCCGTACAACAACAAGGCGCGGCGAGTCTGAATCAGTCGGACCCGCCAGCAATCCGGAACGTTGCAGTTCTGGGCGGCGGCGTTGAAGGCCGTCTGCTAGCCGCGTTGTCGATGGCCCAGCAATTTTCTGTCACGTTGTTTACAGCCTACGGAGAAGAAATGAATTTGCTTCGGTCCGCTGGTGGAATCACTTTGAGAGGCGAAGGTCCGGTGGGCACTTATCAAATCGACCAAAGTGGTGCGCCATCGATTCGTACAACGGCCGAATTGGATTCGGCAGTTGCGACCGCAGATTTGATTTTTTTGACTGGGCCGGTTCACAAGCAGCGAACCTATGCAATGGTACTTGCCGATCATCTAAAGAATGGCCAAATCCTGGTTCTGCAACCTGCCAGAAGTTTTGCTGCCCTGGAAACTCGCTGGTTGCTTCACGTCGGCGGTTGCCAAGCGGACATTGTCATTGTTGAAGTGCAAAACATGCCATTTTGGGTGAAAGCAAGCGATGGGCCCTTGGTCCTGAACGCATGCAATTCAGCAATTGCATCCACTTTGCCGGGAGGGCTGGAATCCGTAGTCAGTCAATTGAAAGGAGTGATTCCGGCCATTGAGTCTGCACCGTCGGCCCTGCACAGTGCTTTTGCGGATGCCAGTGGAGCGGTTGAGTGTACGGCACTCATGCTTGGCGGAGCACCAGTGTTTCAAGTTCCGAATTCATTACCGGAAGGCGCTGTCGTACTGGAAGACCACCAGACTATTTTTTCCCTGATTGACAATGTCCGTTGTCGTTCGGCACTGGCGGATTTACTGCAGGAGCGTCGTGATGTGGCGCGGTGCTTCGGTGTACGAAACTTGCCGGCGGACGAGGAGTGGATTCAAATGAGCGCAGGTGCGCCGTCGGGAAATAGTGGTCGCAGTATCCCGTCTTTGGATATCGCTGCGGACATAGTGCGTTGCGCGGTGATTGGTTCGCTTGTGCCGTTGCAATCGGCCGGGCAGATTGCGGGGGTTGCGACACCGGTTACAGATGCGATGATCTCATTGGGCAGTTCAGTGCTGGGTAGCGACTTGACTACGGCTGGACGAAGACTGGAATCCATGGGCATTCCCGCACGTTCGGTTGATGATGCCCGGCGACGCATGGAATTGATCGTACGCGGAGAACGATGATGGACCCGGACCTGCAATCCATTGCAAACGCCCGCCGAGCGGCTGACTCGGCATGGGAAGCATTCTTGAAGTTTCGGGATTACGACGTGTCTGATATTGATGCCATCGTTGATGCAATGGCGCGTTCGATTGAACCGGAAGCAGCTCGGCTGGGTGCCATGGCCGCCGAAGAAACTGGTTATGGAAACGCACCCGACAAGCGCATCAAGAATTTATTCAATGCGTTGTCCATTAACGACTGGTTGAGAAATATCAAAACTTTGGGACTGTTATGGCGCGATGAAGTAACAAAAACAGCTGCCTTCGGTGAACCGATGGGAGTTGTAGCGGCCCTGATTCCGGTGACAAATCCTACTTCTACAGTGATTTTCAAAGTATTGTCGGCGGTGAAAGCCGGCAATGCAATTGTTTGTGCACCGCACCCGCGGGGTGTCAAGTGCGGGGCCGAAACCGTTGCAGTAATGGCGCGTGCCGCCGAACAAGTCGGTGCACCCAAGAATCTAGTTCAATGCCTGGAATCAGTGACTCTGGCCGGTACCGGAGAGTTGATGCGCCATCGTCGAACCTCTGTGGTGCTGGCAACCGGCGGACCTGCGATGGTGCGGGCGGCCTATTCGTCAGGCAAGCCAACTTTGGCGGTTGGTGCAGGCAACGTGCCTTGCTATGTGCATGCATCCAAAGCGAATGATTTGGGCGAAGTTGCGGAAATGATCATTACGTCGAAATGTTTTGACTATGGAACCGCTTGTGTTGCCGAACAGGCTGTTATTGCCGATCATTCGATCAGTCGCGAATTGATGGCTGAAATGAAAACCAGAGGTGCTTACTTTTGCACGCGACCGGAGTCCGAACGACTGGCAAACGTACTGTTCACGGACGATCAAATTGACCCGGAGAGAGTGGGACAGTCGCCGCAAGCATTGGCATCTTACGCGGACTTTGAATTGCCGCCAAACACCCGGGTGCTGGTTAGCGAGCAGTCCGAAGTTGGTTGGCAAGCACCGTTGTCCGCAGAAAAATTGAATCCGGTATTGGCATGGTACGAAGCCAGAAGCGAAGAACAGGGAATTCAGATTTGCGTTGACATTGCCCGCTTCGGCGGTTGGGGACACACGTCAGTCGTGCATAGCGACAACCCGGATATCGTTGCGCGCTTCAGTCGCCTGCCAACATTCAGAATACTGGTGAATGTACCGGCGTTGCATGGCGGAATGGGGTTCGCGACTGCACTTGAACCCAGTTTTATGCTCGGTACCGGAACCGCCTCGGGCTCGATTGTCTCAGACAATGTAACGGCGTTGCATTTGATCAACATCAAGCGAATTGCCTACGGTTCGCGTCCGTGGCGAGACATCAACGAAATTTATGGAGAGTGATCCGACAATGCCCAAGAATCTGACAATTCGCGCAATGGTTCAAATTGATCGTCTGCAACCGAAGTTTGCAGCATATACCGGAGCAACTGTGCAAGGATCGATTCCACTGGCAGGTGATACGGTCCTGATTGGTGAAATCGCGCCGGGCAACGAAGTGTTCACTTTAATTGACATTGCGTTGAAAGCGAGTCCTGTTGAAGCAACGAGTCAAATTGTTGAAAGAGAGTTTGGCTTTTTTATTTTGCGTTCGCCAATGAATTCTCATATTACTGCGGCGCGCAATGCGATTTTGTCCGAACTCGGACTTGAATTGCATGATCGTCTCAAGCCCCAAGTTGAATCCACGCAGGTCATCACTTCGGTTGAACCATATCAGGCGCAATTGCTGAACAAGTGGTCTTCAGGTTCGCTCATCGTACCGGGCCAGACACTTGGAATTGTTGAATGCGCTCCGGCCGCCTACATCGCGGTTGCTGCGAATGAAGCGGAAAAGGCGGCAAGTATTGACATCGTGCAAGTTCGCACAGTGGGTCGGTATGGCCGCTTGTTTATCTCAGGTTCGGAAGATTCTGTAGAAGTAGCCATTGCGTCCGCCAGTACCGCGGTGAATGAATTAATCGGAAAGAGCGAATAGTTATGCCGCCATCAGTGATCGCCAATGAACACATTCAGGATGCACATCGGCGCGGCCGGGTGTTTGTCGAGGTCATGCCGGGCGATATCGTAACGGCGCAGGCCCGGGAATCTGCAGAACTGCTCAATATCAGACTGCTGGACCACCCGGTTGAAAAACCTGCTTTGGTAAGCACTGATGGAGCCACCGCAATGCGGCGAGTGCTTTATCGTCGCCATCCGGGCTGGGAACCACCGCGACGACAGTCAGTTGAAAATGCGCGCCGAATTTCCAGATTGGCACTGATCGGCGCAGGTGGTGTAGGCATGAATGTGGCGCACTTGGCTTCAAACGAAAATATTGCGAATGAAATCGCCTTGATTGATGTGTTGCCCGGCGCGGCCGCGGCCACTGCGCTTGATTTGCAACATGCGCGGGGTGCGACACGCTCAGCAACTCAAATCGTCGGTGATACTTCCATGAAATTGGCCGCGGATGCTGAAGTCGTTGTGGTATCTGCCGGTCGTCCTCGAACACCTGGCATGAGTCGTACCGATCTTCGCACAATCAATGGCCGGGTGATTCAAAGCATAGGCGAACAATTGTCTAACCTTGCACCGAATTGTGTCGTCATTGTTGTCAGTAATCCGCTGGATGAAATGGCGCATCTCATGCTTCAGGCGACCGGATTTCCGCGTGAACGCGTACTCGGAATGGCCGGGACCCTGGACAGTGCAAGATTTCGAAATGAATTGGCCGAAGTTTCCGGATTTCCGATTGCGGATATTGACGCAGTAACGTTGGGCAGTCACGGCGATGAAATGGTGCCGATTGTATCCAAAGCGAAAATTCGCGAACGACCCTTGCGAGAATTTTTGAATTCAAGGCAAATTCGGGAATGTTGCGAACGAACCATTTCAGCAGGCGCGGCAGTTGTTGCATTGCGACGTAGCGGTTCAGCGACGCTGGCACCAGCGCATGCAACCATGGAATTGATTGAGCATATTCGCGGTGCCAAAGTGGGGTCGGTACCGGTCTCGGTGATGTTGAATGGCGAGTATGGAATTCAAGATGTGGTGTTGGGCGTACCATGCGAGTTGGGACGGAGCGGTGTACTGCGTATTGTCGAGCTGGCATTGAGCGATGACGAATTGACCGGACTGCGTCGTGCCGCGCAAGCCGTTCGCGCGAGGTTGGGTGCATGACGATTGCGACTGTGTCAACCGGTGGAAGATTCGAACAGATCGGATCGTATAGCCGTGCAAAACGCATCGGTCCGTTTGTTTTTATTTCCGGTACCACTGCAATTGAGCCAAGTGGCCGACTGCATGCACCTCACGATACCTACAAACAATCCGTATACATATTTGAACGTACGCAAGAGGTATTGGCCGAACTGGGGGCCGAGATGCGCCATGTGGTTCGTACCCGGGCATTTCTGTCCGACATGTCGGGCGCATCGGAATTTATCCGCGCACACGGTGAGGTATTTCGGAATATCAATCCGGTCACCAGCGGTGTCGAAGCGGGCTTGACGGTCCCCGGCATGATGATTGAAATTGAATTTGACGCATTGATTCATGACGAAAATGGTGTTGTGAATTACTAGCGATTTTGTTTATCTATTTATTTTTCAGGAGTTGATTATGAAATTCACTCGATTTTTAAAAGCATCAGTTGCAACTGTTGTACTTGCAATGGGTACGGCATTGAGCGGCATTGCTTTGGCTCAGGACAAAGAGCCAGTTGTTGTCGGGTATATCGGTTCATTTGCATCCGATACCGGACTAAGCACCATTCGCGGTGCCGAGATTGCGATTGAAGAGCTCAACGCCGCGGGCGGTGTGCTCGGTGGCCGACAGATCAAAATGGTGATGGCAGATACGCGCGAAGATGTAGCGGAAGGCATCAAGGCCTACGAATATCTGAACGAGGTTGAAAATGCAGATTTCATCATTTCCGGAAGTATTGACGATGTGTCGCTGGGGTGGTTGCCACGTATGGCTGAATACCGAACTCCGACACTGGACACATGGACTTCTTACGTCGGAATCATTGATCTGGTTGTTCAGGAATATGAGAAGTACAAGATGTACTTCATGAATATTGCTTGTGACGAGGCGCTGGCAACACTCTACATTGATTTCGGCAAGGATGTACTTGGTGCCGAGATGGGCTACAAGAGTACCGTCATCATGCAGGAAGATACTGCGTTCGGCAACTCGATTGCGGGTCTTGTGACAGATTTGCTGGCACCGGAGGCCGGACTGGAAGTGAAGGACACCATAGTCTACGATGCAAATACGGTTGACTTTGCACCATTGTTCAACAAGGCGGTTGATACAGGTGCTGATTTTATCTATCTCATTTCTTCGGTAAGAAGCCAGGTACCGGCATCACAATATGTGAAGCTTCAGGTGCCAATTGCGATGACAGGTGTCAATGTGGCCGCATTCGGACAGGATTTCTGGAGTGACACCGGCGGTCAGGGCGGCGGATCCTCTACCTTGAGTCCGGTACCGTCAGTCGGGATGGAATTGGATGACCGAACCCAGAAATTCATTGACAAGTACAAGGACAAGTATGGAAATAATCGTCCTATCTATCCGCATTTCAATGGCTTTAATGCTTACTACGGGATTCTGGGTGCTTTTGAAGCAGCCGAGCGTGCAGGTGGTTTTGAACCCCTGGATGATTGGGTTCGGGAATTCGAGAACACAGATTTAAAGTTGTACAAAGACGGCAAACTCTGGTTTCGATATGCATTCTGGAAGCCCGGCGAAATCGAGCCAAGGACACAACGCGAATACACGCATAACCAAAAGTTTGATATTACACCGCCATTTGATGATGGTGCGCCTGCGATGGTTGTGATTCAATGGTACGAAGACGGAACGCCGGCGGTGATTTATCCGCCCAAGTTTGCCACTGGCAAGTTTCAGGAACCGTCTTGGATCGCAAATTAGTCAGATTTGGGAAATAGCGCTCCCGGAAGAATCTTTCGGGAGCGAATCTCTTGTTGTAATTACTTTCTGCAAAGTTTGATCGTGCGGAGTTCGGTTTGTTGATCCATATTTTGGTACAAGGCTTGCTGCTCAGTGGTTTCTATGCGTTGATCGCGATAGGATTCACCCTGATCTTCAGTGTTGGCCGAGTATTGAATCTGGCTTATGGCGCATTTTTGATGGTGGGTGGATATGTCTACTACCAGAGTGCGCAAATTATGGGACTGGGCAAAATTCCAAGTTTTATCATTGCAGTGCTGGCCGGTGTCTTGCTTGGAGTATTGGTGTATCTGCTATTGGTCAAGAGATTGCGAGGTGATGCAATTGCCATCGAAATATCAACACTGATACTGGCAATTGTATTGCAGGCGGCGGTCATTGTTGTGTTCTCGCCGTCGGCCAAATCCATGTGGCCGTTAATTCCGGGAGTGCTTCGATTCGGCTCGGCCAGTGTCACCTACAATATTTTGGTTGCGGCGATTACCAGTTGGGTTGTCATCGGACTGCTATTCATATTCATTATGAAAACCCATCTTGGTCGGGCCATCAGAGCGGTGTCCATGGATGTCAAGGGGGCTGTTATTTCCGGAATAGACCCGGATCGAATCAATTTGGTTACTTGGGGAATTTCGGGAGGACTGGCAGCGTTGGCAGGCGTATTTCTGGCAACCTATACGCAGTTGGATCCGGGCATGTGGGTGGCTCCGTTGATCATCGCGGTTGCCGTCGTCATTGTTGGCGGAATTGGCAGTATTGTCGGAAGTTTGGTCGCGGCGCACGTGATTGGAATGCTTGAAATCCTCACCACGACTTTGATTGGTGCTGAACTTCGGGGTGTAGCCACGATGTTGTTGATCATCCTCGTGCTGGTGTTTGCGCCAAAAGGATTGTTCGGCAAAGCGGAACTGTAGCCATGTTCAGTGAAGGAACAACCAAAGGACTTGCTGGCTGGGCAATATTCGGCGTGCTGATGCTGATCTTCCCCTTGGTTGCCAGCACCGGGATGGTGCGTATCTTCGTATTTGCAAACTTTCTGGCGATTTTCGCAATCAGCTGGGATGTGTTGTCCGGCAAGACCGGCTACATCAGTTTTGGTCATCCGTTTCTGATCGGAGTGGGTGGCTACACCACAGCGTTGCTGACCTATCATCTACAACTTCCTTTGTATGTGACCATTCCCATTGCAGTGGTGGTAACGATGGTTGCAGGTACGTTGTTTTTTCTGCCGGCACTTCGCATTCGCGGCACCTATTTTGCGTTGGTTACACTGGCATTCATGGAACTGATGTATGGCCTGGTTCAAGTCATTGCGCCTACAATCACCGGTGGTACCCGCGGATTAAGTGGCTTGCCAACACTGGTTACCGGTGCGATTCCGAATTACTATCTGTCGTTTTCCGTGATGTTTGTTGTGGGTATATCCGCATGGCTTCTGCTACGAACTCGACTGGGGACCGCCTTGAGTGCAATTGGAATGGATGAGGAAGCGGTTGGTGCCAGCGGTTTGAACACGACGAAGCTGAAGTTGTTTGCATTTATGGTGAGTGCTCTGATCGCGGGCTTGGGTGGCGCGTTGTACATCCATTATTTGGGTTCGATTGCGCCGCGCGGATTGTTTGATGTCAGTTTTCTGTTTACGATTCTGGTTGCCTGCCTGCTGGGCGGGGCCGGAACCATTACCGGTCCGATTATCGGAGCTTTCTTTCTGACATTACTACTGGAATGGTTGCGACCATTTATTCCTGGTCAGGAACGCTATTTGATCTACGGCGTAGCGACACTAATTTTGTACATGGCACAACCCAAGGGTGTTTACCATATTTTCCGTGTGAGTATCAACCGCGCGGCAGGAATGATACAGGGAGTTCAACGTGGCGCGAATACTTGAGGCCGAAAATCTGGTCAAGTCCTTTGGCGGCTTGCGTGCCATGAACGATGTCTCGATGCATGCGGATTTGGGCGAGTCAGTCGGCATCATTGGACCGAACGGTGCTGGCAAGACAACCTTGCTGAATTTGCTCACTCGTGAAATTGTTCCGGATACCGGCAATGTGTTTCTTGATGGTGAATGCATTGATACTCAGGCACCCTTCCAGCGGGTGCAATCCGGTTTGTCGCGAACCTACCAGGTACCGCGTCCATTCAGTGACCTGGCGATCAAGGAAAATATCCGCGTAGGCATGATGCCGGATTTGATTGCAGAGATGCTGATGCAAGGTCCGGACGAAGATGCGGAACGGGAAATTGCGCATAGCATTGGAATTGACGATGAGCAAATGGGGTTGTATCCGTACGAGTTGCCGATGGGCGATTTGCGGCGACTGGAATTGGCTCGCGCATTGGCAACCGATCCGAAAGTACTCTTGCTGGATGAAGTTTTTGCCGGCCTGACGTATAGTGAGATCAATCAAATCTCGGAGCTGCTTGCGGAACGCAAAAAATCACACCAAACCACCTATGTCATTGTCAGCCATGACCTGAAGGCTTTGGAACCACTGGTGGATCGCGTGATTGTGATTCATTTTGGTGAAGTTTTGACAGTTGGCACATTTCGCGAGGTTGTGCACAACAAGGATGTGCAGGTTGCCTATCTGGGAACCAGTTGGGAGTCTGCTTAGGGGAGGGTTGGACGAATGATGCTTGAAATTCAGAACTTGCATGTCTTCTACGGCAAGGCGGAATCCTTGCATGGGGTTTCGCTGGATGTCGAGGCCGGCAAGATCATTGCAATTATCGGTCCGGTCGGTGCGGGCAAATCAACTTTGTTCGATGCAATCTTCGGGCTGAATACGTGGACTGGCAGCATCAAGTTTGAAGGTACGGATTTGAGCACGCGAACATCTGCCAAAATCGTAAGAATGGGAATCAGCTATGCCCCGGAGCGCGGCAATTTGTTTACCCAGATGAATGTCAGAGACAATTTGCTGACCGGGGCTTATACCGCACATCAAAAGGTCGCCAGAAATTTGGAAGTGGTGTACGAACTGTTTCCGATCCTCAAGGAACGGGAATCACAGGAAGTTAGCACGCAAAGCGGCGGTGAGCGGCAAATGGTGTCGCTGGGCCGGGCCCTGATGACCAACCCGCGACTATTGCTGGTCGACGAGCCGACCATTGGATTGGCCCCGAAAGTGAGTTTGGACATCGCCGCGGCCTTGACCCGATTGAATCGCGAATTTGGACTTACGATTGTGATCGCCGAGCAAAATGCCAATTTCACCTTGAGTTTGGCGGAACAGATTGTCCTGATGGAAGCCGGCAATGTCATTCGCACTGGCACTCAGGAGGAGATGCGACAGGAACATGTGATTCGCGAATCATACTTTGGAGGCATGGAGTGAAAGCGAGTTGCGAACAGAAGATTCAGACAGGGTGACCATGCTGGAATTTACCAAAATCAAGTCAATGTCGCTGTTGTCCGAGGAGGTGTATCACCAAATCCTCAACGCGGTGATGACGCGTACCATCACTCCGCAGCAACGGATTGTCCAGACTTTGCTTGCGGATCAGATGAATGTTTCCAGAACGCCGGTGCGTGATGCCTTGATTCGACTGGAAAATGAAGGTGTTCTGGTACGCGACGGTCGTAGCGGCTACAAGATTCGGAGATATTCAGAACAGGAAATTCTGCAGATTTACCAATCTCGGGAAGCGGTGGAATCGTTTGCGATCGGATTGCTCACTCGACAAAAAAACGATCGCGTCATTCAGCGAATCGAAAGGATTGTAGATGAAATGGAATCCATCCCGAAAAATTCCATTACAGAATACTACGATGCCAACCGAACCATTCACCGCGCATTTGTGTACGAGACCAGCAATTCTTTTTTGCTGGAGCTGTTTGACGCGATCTGGAATCGCAGCAGTTCCTACATTTTGTTTTCCGAGCTTGGTTCGGACAAATTCGACAAGACGCTGACGGGGCACACGGAGTTATGCGATGCACTTCGTAGCGGTGACGAGCAGTATGCCGTTGATTGCATGCGCAAGCACATTCGGGAAGGTTCCAGATTGCACAACTATGCAGAGGCGCCAGCCGAACAAATTTTTGATTTAAATCAAATTAACAGGAAAGATCACCAATGATATCAATACGCGCAATACAACAGGGAGAGTTCAAATGTGTGGAATAGCAGGAAGAATTCTCTCCGATTATGGGCCGGTCGGACGAGATCTGGTAACGCTGATGGAAGCGCAAGCCCACCGGGGTGCGGATTCCACCGGATTTGCCATTTACTCCGAGCCGGTTTCGCAAGGCTTTAAAGTCAGAATGATGGGCTTCAATCGGAGAAATCTGGATACGGATATGGATGATGTAGCACACATTCTTCGAGAATATGGTTCTGATTATCTGCAGGAACCGGAAATCGACCAAACGAAGGATGTGCATTATTCAGTAAAGCTGTGGGTGAAAGAACCAAAGAGCATTGATGCCTGGATACGCGAAGCGGATTTGATCAGCGAGCGAATATCTGTGGAATCAGTTGGCAAATCACTTGAAATCATCAAAGATACCGGTGATGCGACCATGGTCGCAGACAAGCATGGCGTGAGAGAAATGTCCGGTACGCACGGGCTTGGACATGCGCGTCTTGCCACGGAGTCGGTAGTGGTGCCGGATGCCAGTCATCCATTTTGGGCCAGACCGTTCCCGGATATTGCGATTGTGCACAATGGACAAATCACCAACTACTACAAGTCGAGAGATCGACTTGAGCGCGCCGGGTACCGTTTCCTGACAGAAAACGACAGCGAACTGATTGCTGTATGGATTTCAGATCAGATCACGCAGGGGTTGAAACCCAGTGAAGCATTGAAAAAATCAATTGCTGATATTGACGGTGTATTCACTTACATGATCAGCGACGAGGACGGTATCGGATTTGCCAAGGACAGATTTGCCATGAAGCCGCTGGTAACAGTGGAAAAAAATGGTGAGTTGACGGCGGCGACCGAGGAGCAGGCGGTGCGTCGTGTGCTGCCGGAAATATCTGACGTGGTGAATTATGATGGACCTTCGCTATCCGGTATATGGCTGGTTGAAGCAAGATATGGAGTGGCAGCATGAAAGACGAAATTGAAATTTTTGCCGGTACCCGGGATATCCGAACTGTTCACGAGGAAATCCAGGCTGCGGTTGCCGATGGACATCCGGTTTATGTCAAAGAGACACTGTCCAGACACAATTTGGGTGTGGGTTTGCCGGATGGTGCCAAGGTTCGATTTGAAGGCAGCGTCGGGTACTATTGCGGCGGACTGAACAACGGTGCGCAGATTGAAATCGAGCGCAACGCCGGGTGGGCGACTGGTGAAGCGATGACTAGCGGCCAAATTACAGTCAACGGTTACGCTGGCATGTCAACCGGCGCATCCATGCTGGGCGGTATTATTCATGTGAAAGGTGATGCCGGACCGCGTTGCGGAGTGGCAAAGAAAGGCGGCGACATCATTGTTGAAGGCAAACTTGGCTATCAGGCGGGTTTTATGGCACATGCCGGTCGGATTATTGCCTTGGGTGGTGCCGGCGAATCCTGTGCTGATGCATTGTGGGAAGGCGAGGTCTGGGTTGCCGGAACCATCAAGTCGCTTGGCGTCGATTCTGAAGTTGCAGAACCAACTCCGGATGAAGTCGACTCGGTAGAGTTGCTGTTGCGCGAATACGGTCTGGAAGATCGTTCGCGGGACTGGCAGAAAATTGTTGCCGGCCAGGCATTATGGTATTTTGAAAGCAGGGATGCGAACCAATGGCTAATGATATGACAGACACTTACACTTATCCTTTTGATTTACCTTCGGAAGAGGAAATCGCATACGGCGATCATGCGGCTCAAGGCCGACCGCCGGGGGTACCTTCTTCGTACGACGAGGGCGGTTCAACACGCTGGACTCCGGATGCCATTGCCGAAGTGCAGGCATTGGCCCAGCTGGGTCGATATCAGGTGCGCGGATACAACACATTCAACAAGCGCCTTCCGTCGTTTGATGATTTGGCTTTTGTGCCGGCGACCATGACGCGGTTGCCATTGGAAGGGTATCGTGAAAATTGTGATTCAACAACAATCCTCGGCGGCGGTACCGGTCGGGTTGAACGTCCGATTGAGTTGAAAATTCCGATCTATATTGCATCAATGTCGTTCGGAGCGTTGTCCGCCAGTGCGAAGATGTCGCTTGGCTACGGTGCATCGAAAGTGGGCACCCTGACATGTACCGGCGAAGGCGGAATGCTTGAAGAAGAACGAGAAGCCAGTCGAACACTGGTTTATCAGATGAGTCCATCACGCTACGGACTGGATTTGGATCACTTGCGTCGAGCGGACGGATTGGAACTTGTCATGGGGCAGGGTGCAAAACCCGGAACTGGTGGACTGTTGCTCGGCATGAAAATTTCCGAGCGAGTTTCGCAGATGAGAACCTTGCCAGTTGGTGTGGATCAACGATCTACCGCGCGGCATCCGGATTTTCTTGGAGCAGATGATTTGGCGGTAAAAATTGAAGAACTCAGAATAGCCACAAACTACAAAGTCCCGATATTCGTCAAGATTGGTGCGACACGTCCGCGGTTTGACGTGGCCATTGCTGCGAAAGCGGGTGCCGATGTTGTGGTTGTGGATGGTACTGAAGGAGGAACCGGAGCATCGCCTGAACTGCTTCTCAATCATACCGGAATTCCTACCATAACGGCGATCAAGCCGGCTCGGGAGGCACTGGATGAATGCGGCATGACCGGCAAGGTGTCGCTAGTGGTATCTGGCGGAATTCGTTCCGGAGTGGATGCTGCCAAGTGTCTTGCCTTGGGCGCAGATGCGGTGATGATCGGCAATGCGGCGATGATTGCGATTGGTTGCAACTCGCCGCGGTACGCAGAGGACTATGCTAACTTGGGAACATCGCCGGGAGCTTGCCATCACTGCCACACCGGATTGTGTCCGGTAGGAATTGCGACGCAGGACAGCGAACTGGAAAAGAGAGTCAATATTCCGGCGAGTGCGGAGCGAATCGCAAGATTTCTGACGGCGATGACAATGGAAATTACGATGCTGGCCAAAGCCTGCGGCAAGTCTTCGGTTCATAATCTTGAATCTGAAGATTTGCGAGCGACGACATTGGAGGCTTCGGCATTCACTGGTGTAAAGCTGGCGGGCCTGGATCGACCGTTTACCTGGTAAATCTTGCTACTGTTGCACGTTATTGTAGAGGAGGTAACCCTGACCCATAACAGAGGAAACAGATTGCAAGTTGGCGCAAGCTTGAAATAGCTGGTGCTGTTGTTCCAGGTTGGCTGAGCACCCGGGAGAATATCCCGGGTGCTTGCTTTTTTTGCTTTTGCGCGTGTTCATGCGTGGTGAATCGATTCAATTCCGGTGCCAGCATGCAATTTGTTATGTTAAAATCCTGAACTGCAAAATCAATTTGCAGAACAGTTCGATTCAATTCAACCCAATTGCGTGAGGATGTAATGAAAGGCGACCCGAAAGTCATAGAGATATTGAATGAAGTGCTGAAGAATGAGCTTACAGCGATCAATCA
This sequence comes from Arenicellales bacterium, assembly GCA_965200765.1. Lineage (GTDB taxonomy): Bacteria > Pseudomonadota > Gammaproteobacteria > Arenicellales > JAJDZL01. Next base: position 1,847,052 of record OZ241380.1, on the reverse strand, counting down.
ATATTTTCTTCATTCAAGAATGATGAGAAACTGGGGTGTAACAAAACTGGCCCAGTTTGAGTATGAGCAGTCGATTGATGAAATGATGCATGCTGACCAACTGATTGAGCGCATTTTGTTTCTTGATGGATTGCCAAATGTGCAGGACATTGGCCGACTATTAATCGGTGAAGACATCAAAGAAATGCTTGAATGCGATTTGCAACTGGAAAAAATTGCTCTGGAAACGCTCAAGCCAGGCATTGCGCACTGTGAAAGTGTGTCGGACTTTGTGTCAAGAAACTTGCTGAGAGAGATTCTGCAAAGCGAAGAAGAGCATATTGATTTGCTTGAGGCTCAATTCGACTTGATTGAGCGGACGGGAATCCAGAATTATGTTGCGTTGCAGAGCGGTGCGGTAAATGATGAAGCTGAAGCGGAAGCTGAAGGTTGACGAAAACTCCTGCCGGTCAACCAGACGGGCTGTCTGAACTTACTTGCACATGCTCGTTTGTGTTTGAGAATTTCTGAAGTTCTTGATTGCGGATGATCGCCTGTGCGTGCCGCAGGCAGGTACCGCATTTCGGTTTGGCACCCATTAGCCGAAAGAGTTCGCGGGTATTTCTGGTTCCGGAATTCACGGCGGCGCGCAAGTCGGATTCCCGAATACCGTTACAGATGCAAATATACATACGCTAGTTCATACTCAAACTGAAAATGAGAATAATTATCAATCTCATTCAGTATTCTACACGATTTGTACGGCTTGTGCCAACTTTTTTTCTGAATGGTGGTTCTGGTGCCTCATCTCACTGGTTGGGTCAAGCCAAGATTCCCGGCATCTTGGTGGAACGGGACACAGTGTGACGGTGGCGAATTTGTCAATTCGGTGGAGTACGAAGCAAATGAGTCGAGTCATTTGCCCTCAACAATCCTAGCCGAGATGACCATTCAAATTGATTCGTTGAAGAAGGCGGATTGGTCAGATGAAAGAGCAGGTTGGAGTTTGGAAAAGACTGTATAATTGACTAGCGTTGTCTTGTAGAATAGAGGGCACATGAAGAACATCGGGTTACATTACTCGGTCGTGACTGGCTGAAAATAGTGATGAAGCATCATAGCCGTCCTTGTCTTGTGGGGGAGTGCTATACGATAGATACAATTTCCTGAAGTTGACACGGTTTTGTCAGTTAAGATTAATCAGTTTCAAAACAAAACGAATTGCAAGCAATTCCAATACTCATGAATCAAGAATTTAAAGAAGCATTTGCGAAAATTCAAGCCGCCCAGAATGAAGCCGAGGTGAGGGATGCGTTGCACAGCGCCCTAAAATCTGTCGGGTCAAAAGAATGGTACTTGGAACGGCCTATACCAACCGGTTCAATTGATATGCTGTCCTATTGGTATCGTATCATCATTGAAACAAAAGCTCGCGGCAAATGTAATCCGGAAAATCGGGGAAGCTTGCCCTATGAAACTCAAAGGGACCAAATCGGACGATATTTGTACGAAATCACAAATATGGAATTGGAAACTTCAAAATTTAAAGAAAAAGAATCTATTCCATGGAGAGGATTTTTAACAGATGGTATTCATTGGTGGGGGTTCGACGGTTATCGAAGAGGTGCAATACATCTGCAAGATCCAAGAGGAATAAATTGTAATTCAGCAGAATCACTTTGGGATTATCTACTTAATTTTGTTGCTCCAGTTGATCGAGAAAACTTGCCGCCACCACCTGATGATTTAGCTGAAGAAATTTTTCTTCCTTATCTCAATGATGTTCTCGACCTCATCTCTCAAGTTGAAAACAAACCTGCTCATCGTTCCAAATATGAAACGAAACTTGGTATGTGGCAATTTGCTTTGCAAGGAGCAGGAATTGTTCCATCTGACAATCAGCCCTTAAACCGTGTTGACTTGTTTGCTCGCCATACCTTATTGGTTATTTCGGCTCGAATTTTGAAACTGATTTTGCGTGGATGGAAAGATGATGAAGAGGCAGTTTTGAGCACCATCAATGATGGATTTCCAGCTTGGTTGTGTGAATTTGATCAAGGCAAGACTCTAGTAATTCGGGTTGCAAAGCGCCTGAGTAACTTTGATTGGAGAGGAGAAACCAGGGACCGATTAAAAGAAGCATATCATGCACTGATACCGAAAGAAGTTCGTAAAGAATTCGGAGAGTACTACACTCCCGACTGGTTGGCCAAAAAGGTTGTTCAAGAAACTTTGGATGACACGTGGATTGACAAGTGCATTGTTGCTGCTTCGAAGCTTGAAACAGAAGATCTTCCTCAATTGCAAGGCAAAGAAGGAATTGGTGTGCTTGACCCGGCTTGTGGGTCAGGAACTTTTTTGTTCCATGCTGCACGAAGAATTCGTAATCGGATACAACAAAGCCATCCCGCTCTGGCGCATAATGCACGGCAAATTCTAGTTCGTTTGGTTACAGGTATTGATGTCCACCCGGTTGCCGCCGAAATGGCACAAGCCACTCTTGAGATGGCACTCCCGGCAATGCCTACATCAGTGAACACTGAACCCCAAGTGTATCTTGGTGATTCTATGCAATCGAAGAGAGAGGATTACCAAGAAATTACTGACAAAGGACAGGCAATCAATATTCATTCTCCAGCAGGTACGAATTTGCCAATTTCTAGAACATTGTTACTTCATCCACGAGCAAATGAACTGATTGAGAGATTGAATGACGACGCAAACAATGATACAGATTCACTTTATCCAGAATTATCCAAAGAAGATCAGCGTATTACCAAGATTACTCGTCAAACGCTGACTGATATCATTCGTAAAGAAGCAAATCATGTATGGGGATGGCACCTAAGAAATATGGCCGGACCGATTCGGTTGTCAGAAAATAAAGTAGGCAGGATTGTTGCCAATCCCCCATGGCTCGTAGGTAACGACACCCCTGATGGAGATAGAAAAGAGACAATTGACAATCTACGGAAGAAGTATTCATTGAATGCAAAATTAACTGGCTCATCAGCCCGTGGTGATCTAGCATCCGTATTTTCAGCGAGAGTAGCAGATTTATATTTGTCTGAAGATGGACGAATGGGACTAGTTCTTCCAGGGTCTGCTCTAATTAACCATACATGGGCACCTTGGCGAAGCGGAAAATGGGGAGCAATAAACATTAGCTTTAAAAAAGTTTGGGGACTAGATGAAATCAGTCCTCCAGCATTCAAAAATGCTCCAAATGGAACATGTGCTGTTTTCGTACGTCGCACTCCCAAAGCAAAAATTCTGAATTGGAACCAAATTGGGTGGTGGCACGGCAAGTACGATGACCCTGAGGTGATAGTCAAGCCCCCGCGCGCGCAAGAACAGTCAGTTTACTTTGGCGAATTCAAGATGGGTGCATTGTCTAAGCCATATTGTTTATTATTGGTATCGAAAGAAAAAGCAATTCCAGTAGATGATTATAGTTGCGTGATCACGACTTACCCGTCAAAGAAAGGTCCATGGAAGGGGCATTTTGAAGAAGCCACAATCGAAAGGAGTTCGTTGATTGAAATCGCAACTTCAAAGGCATTGAAACCTTTTCAGATCTCTAGTGACATGTTTCTGTTGGTACCACTTGTAGCAACCAAGAAGAACGAGTTGATCATTGCTGATCTAGACAATGATGAGTTTGAATTACAACTGCCGTTACTACACAAGTATTGGGAGAGAGCGGATCTGTTCTTTCAAGAACACCGGACTGTTAGCGCAGGAGAAACGTTGAGTAGAAATCTTGATTTCAAATCTACGCTTAGTAAACAATTGAGATTATGTATAAATTTGAAAAGCGACCAAAAGTTGGAAATCGTTCAACGGCAACTTCCATCTGACAGATTTAGCACTGTTCAATCTGTTGAATTGAAAAAAGTCTTCTACAACAAATCAGGAGGAGATAAAGCTATTTTGAGAGCTGCAAGAGGTGCGCCCAAATTGATTGCAGGTGAAACCCTATACTGGCTCATGGCAGAAAATGAGAATGAAGCAGCGTACTTGTGTGGTGTCATAAATGCTCCATGTATGCAAAATGCTTGGCGAGCTAGTAAGACTTCAAAGTTGCATTTTGATAAAAATCCTTGGCGGTCGGTTCCAGTACCCAAATATGACGATGATGACATCTTGCATGAAAAAATTGCATCACTAGCCAAAAGTGCTGAAATGGATTATACAGATGATATTGCACGCGATTTAAATCGCGCAGTGTCTAGTCTAATGCCACAACATGCTGTCTCAAGTTGAGCAGAAGTATCCATACTGACACAATACAAGTCAAACTCGAGTAGCCGTTGTTGACAATTTAAGCAATTCGCTCGCCGTCATGTTGTTCAAGGATTGCGTGAAGACTTGCTAGTTGTACACGAAACCGTTGAGCGGTGGACTACCAATCTGGAAAATCTGTTTGCCTGTTTTCGAATATCGCCTTTCGGGTTGCTCGGCATTCGTGCAGTGAAAGGGGAGAAGAAGTTGAATTTGTGAGATTGGTCGCAAGTGCCTGACGAAGGTCCGAGATTCGAAAATAAGATTGCTTGTCAGTTGCCGAAGCATTGTCACTACATTGAAGGTACTGAAGGATACCGAATGGATCTTCAATTTATTCTAGACGGGGGTTGGCGGGAAGTCGACTTCGTTATGTTGCAAAATTGCAAGCCTTTGGTCGCTATGGAGTGCAAAACAAGTGAAAAGTGACTTGGCCTGGCGATCAACTACTATAAGCAACGAACTACAACCCCAAAGTTCTTGGACCTCCGAACAAAGGACTATGTTGTCAACGGACACGGAGTTCTGCCTTTTCACACGATATGCAGGGACCCTCAACACCCTTAGTCTTTTTTCATCTCTAACATCAGTTGCCACCCGAGACCATCTGTTTAACACTTGCCTTTCCAAGAGTTTGAGCTTGAACTGAATACTCTGTTCAGATTCAGCGACTGACAACCGGGACAAGTGATGTATTTCGCAGAGTATACGGGAATAGACGATGTATTGAATGGCAAACACACGTCAGTTTTCAATACATAGAAATGATACAAGTGCATAGACCACTTCAACTTTTAAAGTAAATCTTTATGCCACTCAGTGGTTCAATCATCTTATACGACACGAATTGTCGTATATAACGATAAATTTCAATTCATAGCTTTCAAATTTATGTAAAAATATGTCAATACAGTATTAAACGCAGTTCAATCGAAGAAATAATACATGAGCAATCTTTCTATTGAGTCTGGAAGTTTTGCTGTGGACTTGAAAAATGAAAAGAGACGGAAATCCAAATTACATGATGAAGCGCAAAGGACTTCTCCATATACTCGACTATTGTTTGGTGACTGCCTAACAAAACTTGCAGAAGTTGATTCAAATTCTGTGGACCTGATTTTCACATCGCCTCCTTATGCAAATCGGCGAGCATCAACTTATGGAGGGATTAAGCCTGACGAGTATGTTGAGTGGTTTATGCCTATTGCAGACGAATTGCAGAGGGTACTGAAACCAACCGGTACATTTGTTTTGAATATCAAGGAGCCTGCAATAAATGGTGAGCGGCATACTCACGTCATTGAGTTGATACTGGAAATGAGAAACCATGGATGGTTGTGGACAGAAGAGTTTGTATGGCACAAAAAGAATTGTTATCTAGGAAAGTGGCCAAATCGGTTTCGAGATGCATGGGAACGTTTGTTGCAATTCAACCTACAACGAAGTTTCAAGATGAATCAAGAGGCAGTGATGGTACCAGTAGGAGATTGGTATGGCAACCGAATGAAGCATCTCAGTGCTACCGATCGTAAGCGCGATACATCTAGGGTTGGCAGTGGATTTGGTAAAAAAGTAGAGAATTGGATAGGCAGGGATAAAGTGTATCCTACAAACGTTTTACATGGTGCAACTGAATGTTCTAATCGAAACCATAGTGCAGTATTTCCAGAGTGGTTGCCAAGGTGATTTATCGAACTCTTTACTGACAAAGGCGATACAGTTTTAGATCCATTTATAGGATCCGGAACAACAGCTTTTGTAGCACTAAAATACAATAGAAATATTATAGGAATTGAGATTCATGAACCGTATTACATTGAATTGAAGGGCAATTTACAGCAAAATGTGGTTAATTTTTTTGACAATTAACGAAGAATGAGAAAAAATCTCCTGAAATTGATAATCTCTTGAAGAGAGTTGCTTCGACTACCGTACGTTTCAATTCAAAATCAAAATGGTCGGGGTGAGTGGATTTGAACCACCGGCCCCTGCCTCCCGAAGGCAGTGCTCTGCCAGGCTGAGCTACACCCCGACCCAAACGCTCAATAAGTTCGATCGCTTGCGAATCTTGCCAACTCCACCAGTGCCTCACGATAAACAGTTGAATTGAGAAACTGAATTTGCTCAATCGCGGCACTCGCGTAATTTCGTGTCTTCGTAACAGTATATTCCAAGCCACCTGCAGACTCAACAATTGCGCGAATTTCGCTGACTGCACTGGAATCCGGATTTTCTATTGCACTGCGAATATTGTCTTGTTGGTCCGCGCTTCCGTGTTCCAGAGCATATATCAACGGCAAGGTCATTTTTCCTTCCGCAAGATCATCACCGACCCGTTTGCCAATTTTTTCTGAATCCCCCATATAGTCTAGCACATCATCCATGAGCTGAAACGCAATTCCAAGTTTACGTCCATATTTTGCCATGCGATTTTGAATGTCGGGATCCTGCTTGCCAAGCACCGCGCCCAGTTGTGCTGCCGCCTGAAATAATGATGCCGTCTTCCGTTCAATCGTATCGAAGTAGTTTACCTCATCCGTTTGCGCTGATTGAAGGTTGATCAACTGCATTACTTCGCCTTCTGAAATTCGTCGAGTCGTATATGAAAGGATGTCAAAAACCAGTGGTTCGCCAACTTGCACCATCATCTCGAATGAACGGGAATACAAGAAATCACCGACCAGCACACTGGCTGAATTGCCCCAAACAGAATTTGCACTAGATTGGCCCCGGCGCATGGTGGAGCGATCAACTACATCATCATGCAACAACGTCGCCGCGTGAATAAATTCAAGAATCGCTGCAATAAGAATGTGTTTGTTGCCTTCGTAGCCGAATGCTCGAGCGGACAGAATGACTGTGATCGGTCGAAGTTTTTTGCCACCGTGACCAATGATATGCTCACCAATGGTTTTGATCAGTTCAATGTCCGAGTCAAATCCTGTCAGTATGCTTTTTTCCAGCTCGTTCAAGTCATGTTCAACGACGGAACTAATGTTGTCCAGTGATACAGACATATTCACTCAAAGAATTTCTTGCCGAATACTCTGGCAACAGACCTGACCTGCAGCTGTAACGAACGTTAGGCCGGAATGCGTCTCTGAAACGCCTCGGCCAGTGTACCCTTGTCCAGATATTCCAATTCACCCCCTAGTGGCAGTCCACGTGCCAAACGAGTTGTTGTAAGTCCTCGCATACTGAGTACATCAGACAGGTAATCGGCCGTTGCATCGCCTTCAACCGTGCTGTTCGTAGCAAGTATGACTTCGCTAAATCCGCGTTCATCAATTCGGCTCAACAATCCATCAACTGCGATTTCATTCGGTCCGATTCCATCCAAGGGGGAAATTCTTCCCATGAGTACAAAATACAGTCCGTTGTAGACACCGGAGTCTTCAAACGATGTTAAATCGGCCGGGGTTTCAACCACGCAAAGCAACGACCGGTCGCGTTTTTGCGACGCACAAATGCTGCAAACAGGAATCTCGCTAAAGTTGTTGCACTGTTCGCAATGCTTGACATTTTCAACCGCAAATTTCAGAGCTTCTGCGATCATGCTGGCACCGATCCGATCCCGCGCAAGCAACTGAAATACCATACGTTGCGCAGATTTTGAACCTACACCCGGCAAGCGTCGAAATGCCTTCATTAAATCGTCGACGGCCTTGGATACTGCCATAAGCTACTTAGCCTGACTTGGTGGTTGTGCCGTTAGGAAAGCATATCTTTCAGATTTGGCAAATTGAAATCCGAAGTCAAAGACTCAAGTGTCTTTTGACTGACATCCTCCACCTTTCGAACTGCGTCGTTGACGGCCGCGGCGACAAGGTCTTCCAGAATTTCCTTGTCTTCAAGATTGACCAGACTGTCGTCTATTTTCAATTTCTTGATATCGTGCCGACCGGTCATGTAAACAGTAATCAGTCCCCCGCCAGACTCGCCCTTGACAATCTGGTTGTCCAGCTCGCTTTGAGCCTTTTTCATATGGTTCGACAGTTCTTGTGCGCGATCCAAACTTTTCATCAAAGTATCTTTCAGGTCGTCGTTCATTGTAATTCTCCGTGTGTAAAGATTAGGTTTCAAGGTTAGGTGGCTGAACTGATGCTCGATTGATTGTTCCGCCGAATTCATTAATCAGCAAAGCCGGAATTGGCTCACTCTCAATTTTGCGAATGGTTGCTTCAACCAGTTCATCATGCTCGCGAATCTCCTTGTTGCCAAGAGATTCATTCGTGTTGGATTCACTCTCGATTTTGATTTTGACTGTGGATTTCAGTACATTTTGTACTGATTTTTCCAATTCTTCAAGATTCTTCTCGCGTTTCAACAAGACTGCGGTTTGTTCTGTTGATGCCAGTCGCAGTTCTTGTTCATCCGCAGAGTGGAATGATAGCGATCTGGCCAGTGAGTCAGCACCGGACAACATTTTCGAATTTTCCACGAAGTTCAACCAGTCGTCCGACGATTTGATTTGTTGCGGAAGTGAAGTTGTCGGACTCTCTGGTTTGTCCGGTTTTGCAACAGTTTCAGGTGTTGGTGAAGGTTTCGATGGTTTCACCGACGCTTGTGGCGGTTGCTGGTTATCTGTATCAGGTTGTTCGGTTTGTGGCGTAAATGCGAGCATTCGAAGCAGGATCATTTCAAATCCGCTCTTGGGATCCGGTGCCAGATTCAGGTCTCGCTTGCCAATCATGCCGATCTGATAGAAGAGTTGCAGATCTTCTTCTGTCAATAATTCAGCGAGCGATTCAAGTCTTGCGGAATGCTTGTTACTCGCCTTAAGGGTAGTTGGCGAGAATTTCAGAAGTGCCAAATCATGCATCAGGATCAACAGTTCATCCAGTACCGAAGGGAAATTCACTGCACGCTGGCACATTTTTTCTACCACTGCCATGACTTTCTCGGCATCTGTTTCGGCAATACATTGAAGCAGTTCATAAATGTAATCCTGAGAGATCATACCCAGCATGTCGCGAACCAATTCTTCTTTGACTGATTCACTGGTAAACGATATTGCTTGATCCAGAATACTAAGTCCATCTCTCAGGCTGCCCCTTGCCTGTCGGGCAATTTCGGTCAATGCTTCCAATTCGTAATCGACAGATTCTTCACTTAGAATCTTCTCCAGCTGTCCTTGTATTTCATCTTGGTCCAATGCTCGCAGATTAAACTGGATACAACGCGACAATATCGTGATCGGCAACTTTTGCGGGTCCGTTGTCGCGAGCAAAAACTTGACATGCGACGGTGGTTCCTCCAGCGTTTTCAATAACGCGTTAAAACTGTGTCCGGACAGCATGTGGATTTCATCGATCAGATAGACTTTATAGCGTGCCGCGGTCGGCTGGTAGGGTACGTTTTCCAGCAACGCACGAGTGTCTTCGACTTTGGTTCGTGATGCGGCATCCACTTCGATCAAGTCCATGAATTGACCTTCATCAATGCCGGTACAGGCAGTGCAATTGTTGCAGGGATTGGAAGTTACTCCGGTTTCGCAATTGAGTGCCTTGGCAAGAATTCGCGCCAAGGTGGTTTTGCCGACGCCGCGCGTGCCCGTAAACAAATAGGCGTGGTGCAGGCGTTCGTTGTCCAGTGCATGGGATAGCGTACGCACAACGTGGTCCTGACCGACAACTTCATTGAGTAGGCGGGGGCGCCACTTGCGGGCAAGTACCAAATAGCTCATTTTGTTGTTTTCCAGTTTGAATCTCTGCAACAGACGGCAACGACCCACTGAAAAGCAGTACCCGAATCAGCTGCTACGGCTGCTTCCTTCCGGACCTGACCGGGTTCACAACCTATCGTTACCACAGTTGCGGGTCGTAACCGCCACAATGCAATTTTACTTGAACCGCAGGCGAAATTCTAAATTCCAGGTGCTGCAATTTAGCGGCAATGTTTCAAGTGCATAATTTAGGCAGCTTCTGTAATCGGGTCGTTTGACTTGTTTTCGAGAATACTGCGAATTTCATCTTTCAGGAGACGCACAATGTTACTCAGCTCATCCTGTTCCGATTCTGACAATTCCTGCAACGGCGGACGCATGCGACCGGCTGGCAGACCTGACATCTTGCATGTGAACTTGACGCTTTGAATGAATTTACCTCCTTGCTCAAGAAACTCCAGATAAGGAAGCATGGCACTCATTATCTTGCGTCCGGTTTGAATGTCGTTCTGCACAATACAAGTCTCATACAGTGCCCGGTGTTCTTCAGGCAGGGCGGTGCCTGCTCCACATACCCAACCTTCGGCACCCCATGCGAAAAATTCAAGTGCCTGGTCATCTGCACCGCACAGCAGGGTGAGATTCGGATAATCGCAAGCCAGTGTATGCAACTGGTTGATGTCTCCGCTTGATTCCTTGATTGCAGAAAAATTTTCGTACCTGGAGATTATGTCAAGAAAATCAGTGCCCATCATGGCACCGGTACGCCCAGGATAGTTGTACAAAATGATTGGCAAATTCGCGGCTTCGTTGATTTTCAATGCATGCTGTGCGTTTTCTTCCTCGGTAGGGCAGGCGTAAAACGGGGAACTCACCAGTATTCCGTCGGCTCCCTTGAGTCTGGCTTCGGTAGCAAACAGCACACAATCTTCCGTGCGAATTGCGCCAACCCCGACGATGAGTGGTTTGCGGCCGCGGATTACATCGCGTGCAACTTCGATTAACTCCATGCGTTCGCTAACCGACTGGGTGAAGTACTCGCCTGTGGTGCCACCGACGATGATGGAGTCAACCTCAGCGTCGACAAGATGTTCGACCAGTTCGGCGAATGCGTCGTAGTCGACATTCAGATTGTCATCGTAAGGTGTGATTACAGGTGGAATAATGCCTTGGAATTTCATGGCTTGGTCCGGTTCAAGTTTTCAATCATGGTCAATGACTTGCAATCGCAAGTTGTTGCAATAATAGTATAAGTCCTTGCAGCTGATGTGTAACAATTTTCAAAGTATTCAAATTCGCGCAATGACTTCTGTTGATTTTTGGATTGCCAAATCAAGTACTGAAATATCTTCGTCATTGAGTGCAAGCGATGTATAGAACTTGTTTAATGCCTTCATCACACCGTTGTCGCGTAGTTCCAGATTGAACATTTTGGCTTTGTTTCCGTCAACACCGGACATATCTCTATAGTTACTGATCGAATTGCTTTGAAACACAATATCAAACAGTACCGGAACACCAGTAATCTGGTGAGGTATTTCTGCGGCATTCAGGTGCTTGTGAAACAACTGCATGACGGCCTCGCCAGTGTGTTGCAGTTTCTCGTACTGTTTGGGGCGGCGCAGAATCTCCAGCGTTTTCAGTCCTGCTGATGTAGCCAAAGGATTGCCGCTCAGAGTACCAATCTGCATCAAATAGTCTTTCTTTTGGACGATGTTCGCGTCGAAATGCGACATGATTTCAGCTCTGCCGGTTACTGCTGACAACGGTAACCCGCCGCCGATAATCTTGCCAAGAGTGCAAAGGTCTGGTACTACATCAAATTTTTCCTGTGCGCCACCATAGGCGAGACGAAAGCCGGTGACAATTTCATCAAATATCAAAACAATTCCGTACTTCTTGCACACCTGCTGCAGTGTTTCCAGAAAGCCTTTTGCCGGCGGAATGGTTCGTTGCATCGGCTCCACCAAAACTCCGGCGATCTCGTCCGCATGCTCGAACAAGAAGTTCGTTGCAAATTCAATGTTGTTGAACGGTGCCACCAATACTTCATTGCGTATTGATTCTGGAATACCGCCAGAGTCCGGCACTGCCACGGGATAGTCAATTGCAATATCGGGTGCCAGACTCATTTGCGCTTCTGCTGACATGCCGTGATAACCGCCTTCGAATTTCAGGATTTTGTCCTTGCCGGTAAATGCGCGTGCGACACGCATTGCATACATGTTGGCTTCCGTACCGGAACTGAGAAATCGTAGTTGCTCGGCACAGGCGACTGACCGACAAATTTCTTCAGCCAAATCAATTGCGAGTGCATTGTTCGCAAAGAAAGTCGTTCCTTTCCCTAGTTGTTGATGAAGTGCTTCCAGCACTTCAGGGTGTCCATGCCCCAAAATCATGGGCCCCGAACCAATCAGGCAATCCACATATTCATTTCCATCTTCATCCCACACTCGGGAGCCATGTCCCTCGCGGATAAACACCTGCGGGTCAAAATTACCGAATCCGCCTGCAGGCAGAACTTTTCTCGCTCGCTGATATAAATCCTGTTGATTCATGTTCACCATCCGGCAGTTGAAAAGATTTACTGGATTATTGATTTGCAATCGACTTTCGGTCGAAGGTTTTGCGGGTCGTACAATGGTTGGTCAACAACTTCCGCATTTCTGGGTCGGCCGGCAATATCCACCTGCAATTTTGTTCCAGGTATTGCTACTTCAGGTTTCAAATATGCAAACGCAGCGATGCTGCCAACTGAATGTCCGTAAGCAATAGAAGAAACAGTGCCGACAACCCTGTTATCCGAATATACGGTTTCACCACCATTGCCGTCTTCTGTTCCATTTGGTTCAATCTTCAAGTATGCGCACTTCCAGGGAGGCTTGCGAAGCAGAGATTTTATAGTAGCCGCCTTGCCAACAAAATCCTTGTTTCTGTCGACAAAACGCATCACATCAGCTTCCCGAAGTGTAATTTCATTTGTGAATTCGTGCATTCCCTTGTACATCTTTTCCATGCGCATCACATTCATGGCGAATGATCCATAGTTGATCAAACCATGGGATTGACCTGCATCCCATATTGCTTCGTAGGCTTTCTGAATGGAGTTTCGCGGACCGTGCAGCTCCCATCCAAGTTCGCCAGAATACGATATGCGAAGTGCCATCAGGTCACAGTTGGAAATGCGTACAGATTTTGCTCTGAACCAAGGAAAACTTTGGTTGTCGAGCGGGTCATCAACGAGTGCATTCAAAATCTCCCTGGATTTGGGTCCTTGCAAGTTGATCGCCGACCAGCTGTCTGTCAAATTATTGATTTCAAATTGATGTGCCTTCTGGTTCTGTGACAAAATATCCAGCAAATGTTGTTCGAAAAATATTGAGCAGACCAGATAAAACTGATGTTCTTGTATTTTGACGAAAATGGCTTCAAGCTCAATTCGACCGCGGTGATTCAACAAATAAGCCAGTGCAATACCGCCAATTTTCCGGGGAATGCGGGATGCAGTCAGGCCACTCAGGAATTCGTCAACTCCCGGTCCCGAAACTTCAATTTTTGTAAAAGCTGAGATATCCATAACCCCCGCATGATTACGAACTGCGGCAACTTCCCGGCCAACGATTTCATGCACGGTTGTTCTGCGAAAGGAATACTGGTCGATCGCTGGTGTGTTGCCGGTAGCGAACCAGCGCGGACGCTCATAACCGCGTACTTCTTCGAAAACAGCGCCGCAGTCCTTGAGTCTCTCATAGAGTGGACTGGTCCGAACCGGACGACCGGCCAAGCGATTCAGGTGTGGAAACGGGATTTCATGTCGCAGGCAGTAGTCTTCCTTGCCTTTGAGAAGTTGCCATTGCTTGTCAGCGTAGGTCCCGAAGCGGCGCGGGTCGTATTCTCGCATTGAAATATCACCTGCACCCCAAACCATCCATCGTGCCAATTCCCGGGTCAGACCCGGCCCCCAGCCGATTCCGATTTGAATTCCACAGCAACACCAGTAGTTTTTCAAACCCCCGACCGGGCCAATGAGAGGATTTCCATCCGGCGGATGAGAAATGGCGCCATGAACTACTCTTCGAATACCAATATCGGACAGCACCGGCATTCGTTCAAATGCTTTTGCAAGCCATGGTAAAACTCGCTCATAGTCGGCATCAAACAAATGATTTTCAATTTCCCATGGACAACCATCGTTCCAGACAGAATTGGGATTTTGCTTTTCATAAATTCCAATCAATCCTGATTTTTGTTCCATTCGCACATAGCCGGACACCTGGTTGTCGTCGCGAATGACCGGCAACTCGGATTCAAGGTTCTGAAACTCTGGGACCGGTTCAGTTACAAAGTAGTGATGAGTCATGGAAACCATCGGCAATTGCAATCCATTCCACTCGCCAATCTGTCGTGCATAGGTGCCGCCTGCATTTACGACATGTTCACAAACAATATTTCCAAGTTCAGTCACAACCACCCATTCGCCGTTCGTCTGTTGATAGATGTTTGTAGCAAGACAACGCGTGAAAATACTGGCGCCGTTTTGGCGTGCACCTTTTGCCAGTGCGTGACTGATGCCTGACGGGTCAACGTGCCCGTCATCCATTGTGTGCAACCCTCCTTTGACACCATCCAGATTGTAGAACGGATGAAGGCGGTGAATTTCTTTCGGACTGATGATTTGAATATTTGGATTGATTGCTCGCGTTACACTGAGAATGTGTCGAAGCCAGTCCATTTCATCGTCGGTATATGCTATCCGGATTGAGCCGCAGCCATGCCAGGAGACCGACATGCCGGTTTCTTTTTCCAGTAGTCCCGAAACCAGCTGAATGTTGTAGTTGACACAATGGCCTAATGCGACACTGGAGATTGAACGTGTTATTTGTCCCGCCGCATGCCAGGTTGAACCGGAAGTCAATTCACCTTTTTCCAGTAGAACAATGTCTGACCAGCCTTCCCGAGTCAGATGGTACGCTAATCCACACCCGACTATTCCACCGCCAACAATCACCACTCGGGCCGTTGATGGAAGATTTTTCTGAGTTGAATCTTTCACTGGAAGTACTGGTGTAAAATTGTTCAGATAAAAACCAATTCACGTTGAATTGCAGAAGTATAAAATTGTGTTACTTGCCTAAGTATAAATGTACGATAGCAGGTAATGCGAACACAGAAAACCAGGCTTGAGTGCTTTCACCGATTTAGTGCCAGGCAGTATTTCCGATTCGATATTATTGCGAGCAGAGCATGACGCAGTTTAATGAAATAGTGCGGGCTTTGGAACCGAGACATTACACAGATCCGGAAATTTTTGTCCGCGAGCGGAAAGGCTACCTGTCCAGTACATGGCAATTTGCTGGTCATGTGTCTCAACTGGCAAAGCAAGGCGACTACTTTACTTTTCAGATCGCTGGCCAAAATTTGTTTTGCATTCGCGGAAAGGATGACAAACTGAGAGCTTTTTACAATGTTTGCCAGCACCGCGCCCATGAACTTCTGACCGGCAATGGCAATCGTCGCCTCATTGCTTGTCCCTACCATGCGTGGACCTACGATCTGGAAGGTAAACTGAAGCATGGTCCGAATATTGATGCAGTGTCTGGATTTGACAAGTCGAAAATTTGTCTTCAATCCGTTGCGCTGGAAAATTTTCACGGGTTTGTCTTTGTTAACCTGGACCCAGATGCAGAATCGATGGATTCATGGTATCCAAATGTGCGGGAAGAACTTCATTCCTACGTTCCCAATATACAACGGTTGCAACCACTTACCTGGCTAAAAGTAACAGAAAACTGCAACTGGAAATTGTCTGTAGAAAATTATTCGGAATGCTATCACTGCTCAATCAATCACAAGACATTTGTATCGGGTGTGATCAAGCCACAGACCTACAACATCATGCCGCAGGGATACTGCTTGCGGCACACTACTGAATGCCAGAATCTGGACCGCATGAACTATCCAATCGATTTGACTGCGAACAGCAAAGCAGGGGAATATTCTTCGTGGTTTTTGTGGCCAATGTTTTCGTTTCAGGTATATCCGGGCAATATTCTGAACACTTATCACTGGCGCGAAGTGGAAGTTGACCGGGTTGACGTTTGGCGAGGGTGGTATTCCGTAGACGGTGAAGAAGCTCCACACATTCAGGAATTGGCGAAACAGGACCGGGAATCGACCTTTGAGGAAGATATCCATTTGGTGGAATCCGTGCAACGCGGATTGAGCAATCGGGGATACCGCCCCGGACCGTTGGTGATTGATCCGAATTTCGGAGTCAATTCCGAGCATTCCATCAAAATACTTCACGAGTGGATTCGCGAGGGAATGAGCAATGAATTCTGAGTTCTTGCTTCTGTGTGTATTTGTGTTGGAATTGCAAATTTTTTGTCGAACTTGAGCAATTTCAAAAGTATACTCAAGCCTTTCAAAACAACAAAAAACAGTGGTTTTGGCCATGCTTGACTACAGCCAATTGAAGCAGGATTACGACCAGAATGGTTACCTGTTGCTTGAAAATTTCATCTCGGACGAATTGCTGTCCAGATTGTCCAAAGTCACCCGGGATTTTATTGAGTTGGCGTGCTCCGGCGGTGCCAGTCATCCATCGCTGGATATCATCTCCAAAAATGGAAAGGGTTCGGGGCTTCGTCGGATTGCTGACCCGGAAAAAGTGCATCCGGTGTACGATGAAACAATGCGTTATCCACCACTGGTAGAACTTGTGGCCGAGTTGCTGGGTGGTACAGTACGTTTCGATCATGCCAAACTGAACAACAAGCCGCCGACAGGCGGTGGCGGCATTTTGTGGCATCAGGACTTTGCTTTCTACCCGCAAACCAACGACGACATGCTCGCAATCGGTGTGATGATTGAAGATTGCACCGAAGAAAATGGTGCAATGATGGTTGTTCCCGGTTCGCACAAACTTCCTGTGTTTGACCATCATCAAGATGGCAAGTTTGTTGGCGGTGTGAATCCGGCCAGTTTTAACGGACTGGCAGACAACCCGGTACTGCTGACCGGGCCGGCCGGATCAATATCTGTGCATCATTGCCGGCTTTTGCACAGCTCGAAAATCAACCAGTCTGACAAGGATCGACCGTTTCTGGTTCTAAATTACTTTGCGGCTGATGCGTTTCCGGTGTTTTTCAGTTATGACTGGGAGGAGTTCAATTCACGATTGCTGGTTGGCGGTCCAGTGTTGTCGCCGCGCTACAAGCCGGTGGAATGCAAGGTACCCTTGCCTGCAACGACTGCCGGTGACGGATACCTCACTGCCTCGTTGTTTGACTTGCAAAAGGAATTGCGATTGTAGTACGTGCTCGTAGCGCGTTCCGATCGTTAATACTGCAGTGCTGACGTGTCGGACAAATTGAATTGCAACTGACAAAAGGACAGCGCAATGAAGCTTCGCTTGATACTTGCACTAGCTCTAATCTTTCCTGTATTTGTTGCCGAGGCGCGCACAGTTACCGACTCTGCGGGCAGGGTAGTTGAGATTCCGGACGAGGTGAATCGCGTATTTGCCGCGGGTCCGCCGACTTCGGTATTGATCTATGCCTTGAAGCCAGAAGCCCTGCTGGGGTGGTCGCGGGCATTGAGTCCTTCCGAAAAGCCTTATATCGCTGAACCGTATCGGGAGTTACCTGAAACCGGTCGACTTACCGGACGCGGCGGAGAAGCCAACATTGAACGGATTCTTGCACTGGAACCGGATTTGATTATTGATTTCGGTTCCGTGCGGGACACCTACATTGATTTGGCGAATCGCATTCAGGAACAGACTGGAATTCCCTACCTGCTGGTGAATGGCAGGTTTGAACAGACTCCGACTTCAATCCGTCTGGTTGCAGACGTGCTGGGGGTACCGGAACGCGGCGAGAAACTGGCCAGCAGTGCCGAAGCGACATTTGAAAAACTCGATTCAATTCTGGCGACAGTACCCGAGGAGCAGCGACCGCGAGTGTATCTGGCACGTGGTCCGGATGGTTTGGAAACCGGACTCAAAGGTTCAATCAACACAGAAATTATTGAACGCGCCGGTGGACAAAATGTCGCCGAGGTGCCAGGCCTGTATGGTTTGGTACAGGTTTCTCCGGAACAGGTGCTCATTGCAGATCCGGAGACAGTCATCACCTGGGATCGAATTTTCTACGACAGTATATGGAATGATTCACTATGGAAAGGTGTAACTGCTGTACGCGATGGCCGAGTCTATCGTTCACCAACGCAACCATTCGGCTGGATTGATCGCCCGCCGTCAGTCAATCGAATCATGGGTTTGAAGTGGCTTGCCGGATTGTTTTATCCAGATCGATGGAGTGGTGACTTGCGGACCGAGACCCGCGACTTTTACCGACTCTGGAACCATGTTGAAGTTGAAGACAAAGATATTGACCGGTTGCTGGAATGGACAATTGGCCGCGCACCCTAAACAGGCGTTCCCGTGCTTCGCGTGTGGGAACGACATTTTTGCTGACCGGCATGGTAATCGCAGGTGCGTGCGGTGCTTTGCTGATTGGTCCCTTTCCACTAGGCCCCGGTGACGCGCTGTCTGTTATTTTTCAGGGTACTGAAGCCGGCGAGTCAAACGAGCAAGCAGGCACTGTGCTGCTTTCCATTCGTCTGCCAAGAATTACAGCAGCGTTACTCGTGGGTGCGGCCTTGGCTGCGGCCGGTGCCTGTTATCAGACTTTGTTCCGAAATGTTCTTGTATCACCGGACATTCTTGGTGTTTCCGCCGGCGCAGGTTTGGGCGCAGTGCTTGGAATTTTTCTGTCGTTGCCCGTTTACGCGATCCAGTTCATGGGTTTTATTGGCGGGTTGGCGGCAGTTCTGCTGGTCGGGTTTGTTTCAACCGCGGTTCGCACTGGCGATCGAACCTTGATTCTGGTGCTGGCCGGTGTTGTGGTTGGTGCGTTGGCTGGTGCCGCGACGTCACTCCTGAAAGTATTGGCTGACCCGTATGACCAGTTGCCTGCAATTACTTTCTGGTTGCTGGGCAGTCTCGCCGGAGTGAAGCCGGTGGATCTAATGCCAGCAGCACCAGTCGTACTGGCCGGCTTGATTCCCCTGGTACTTCTGAGATGGCGCATCAATGTGCTGTCATTGGGCGATGAAGAAGCACGCGCACTTGGAGTTGAAGCCGGCAAACTTCGTCTGGTTGTCATTGTTTGCGCCACGTTGATTACAGCGAGTGTAGTCGCGATTGCAGGGGTGGTTGGCTGGGTTGGACTTGTGATTCCTCATATCGCACGAATGATCGTTGGTCCGGGATTCGGAATTCTGTTGCCAACTTCGGTCTTGCTTGGAGCGGGTTACATGCTTGCCGTTGATACACTCGCGCGTACCGTTTCCGGGGTTGAAGTGCCACTTGGCATTTTGACCGCGGTGGTGGGTGCGCCATTCTTTTTGTGGCTGTTGGCGAAAGGCAGGCGAGCATGGGCATAGTTATAGAGACGCGAGATTTAACCATTGGTTATCCGGGCAACGATGTTGGCATCGGGATCGCACTGCGTGCCGGATCCGGAGATTTGCTGTGTCTGCTTGGTCCGAACGGCTCGGGGAAAACAACCTTGTTCAAAACCATGCTTGGTCTGATTCCGGCGCGGCGTGGCGAGGTGATTTTGAACGGGCAAGGACTTGACCAACTGTCGCGTACTGAAATTGCCACTCATGTTGCTTATGTTCCGCAAGCTCACATTGCGCCTTTTGCTTATTCGGCACTTGAAGTTGTGCTGATGGGCAGAACTGCACGACTTGGACTTTTTTCCCAGCCGGGTGAAGCAGATGAAGAAATTGCTCGTGCCGCACTGACCCGACTGGCCATCGGGGAACTTGCAAATTCCGACTATACGCGGCTTTCGGGCGGGCAGCGCCAACTGGTTTTAATTGCACGTGCACTGGCGCAAGAGTCATCAATTTTGATTATGGATGAACCCACTGCCAGTCTGGATTTTGGCAATCAGGCATTGGTTCTCGGAGAAATTTCAGGACTCGCGGCAGATGGACTTACAGTGATTCTTTCAACGCACGATCCGGATCATGCTTTTGCAATTGGTACCGCAGTTGCGTTGATGCATGATGGACGGATTCAAGCGACCGGCTCACCATCGGCGGCATTGACAGAGCAGACGCTTTCATCTGTTTACGGAGTGCATGTACAACTTGAGAGATTGCCGGATGGAAGAACCGTTTGCGTACCTTCTCTGGGCCAAAATGACCGGAGTGAAAGTTAGTTGATGTATGCAGTGCGTTTGAAATGCGAGCGAATGAGAGTTAGTTTCGTAGTTGCCAAGTTGTTGATTTCATTAAAATATTTTTGCTATCAAAGTCCTCCAGAGGTACAATACAACTCATTCGTTCAACCTCAAATCCAAGTGAATGATGCCTCAAGGGTAGCTATGGCAAGGTGCGGTCCAATATTCCAATATAGCCTGTTTAATTGGAAAAATTTTTTCACAAATTCTCTCAATTGGTTGCCTGAAAATCCTTTGACAATGCCGAAAAAGCTTTTTTCATGCTACAGTCAATCCTGGCAAATCAGCAATTTTGCCTTCAAAAAATTTTCCACAAGAAGCACTCGAAAAAAATTTTGACGAACATTCAAGTGAATTGTTGACTACAATAGACTCCAGTGCAGGTTCAATATTTTTGATTGCACCTGCGATTCGCAATCTGTTACAATTGTAACTTGCTGAATAGCGATGAATCACCTGCAGGCGACATGGCTTGGCAATGTGCCCGCATTGATTTGATTGTTTGAAATTCAAGAATTCTGAAACAGGGGGAAATCATGACAAACGGAAGACGTAAACACGGCAAACACTCGGCAGCGTTGCCTGAGACACAACCGGCAAGTGCTCGCGAGACGGTTTCGAAAACCGGTGCGATGACGCATCGCGAACTTGAAGAAAAATTTGCTACCAAGGAAGAATTGAAACAGTCGAAAAAATTCTTGGTTGAAAAAACGAAACATGAAAAGCAGCTTCATTCGCAAGAACTGCGGTCCGTGGAAACCAACCTGACCCAGAAAGTTGAAGCCAGTGAAACCAACCTGACCCAGAAAGTTGAAGCCAGTGAAACCAACCTGACCCAGAAAGTTGAAGCCAGTGAAGCTAACCTGACCCAGAAAATTGAAGCCAATGAGGCAAGAAATGCCGAGTTCAGGAGCGATATGAAGGAGCAATTCGAAGCCAGTGAAGCAAGAATTATTGAGAAATTGAACGAGTTCAGGAGCGATATGGACAAGCAATTCGAAGCCAGTGAAGCAAGAAGTGTCAAGAGAACGGAAGCCAGTGAAGCAAGAATTTTTGAGAAATTGAACGAGTTCAAGAGCGAAGTGTTCAGGTATTTCGCAACCAAGGATAAAATAGATGAAGAAAGTAAGAAAGCCAGGGAAAAATTTGATGAGGAAAGAACGAAACGTCTGGAATCCACGATTGAACAGCAGTCTGAAAAGAATCTGTATAAAACAGCGTTTTTAGTTGTGGTAATTGGGGGATCACTGTCTGGTCTAGCGTATGGTGTGTACCAGTTAGTTAAGTTTCTTACGGGGGGTTGATTTGTATTCGCTGCCATACATGAGTGAACGCATCCAATCCAATTGATATTCACGGTGCGAACGTAACGGACCGTCGGGTTGTTGCCCGGAATGACGAGGGAACTTGTAGCGTATAATTTGGCTTGCTTGCAAATGGTGTGGTTATATGCGAGAACAACCAGACTTGTTGTATCTGGAGTTTATTTCACCGCAGAAAGGGTTCCACTTGGGTCCTTGCCCTGTCAAACGAATTTCTGCGTTAGTTTCGTAGTTGCCAAGTTATTGAATTTACGCGCCTGAAAATTTGCTGTTTCGCAGCACGAAAATCTTCGGACAAAGTTCCGATTTCGCCAATCAGAACATTTTCATGCTATAGCCAACCCCGGGAAATCAACAATTTCACCCTCAATTTGTTTTCAACGGGAAACTCTGAATGAAAAAAATATTTGACGAATCGGCAAAAAAAGGTTAATATTCACTGTTTGATTTTCCAGCAAAACAGCTTCATTTGATTTAACTATGTACGCAATAATTGAAACAGGCGGAAAGCAGTACCGTGTTTCCCCGGGAAACAAAGTCCGGGTAGAAAAAATCAACGCCGATGTTGGTGCCAACATCCAAATCGACAGTGTACTGCTTGTGTCCGGTGAAGAGACACTGATTGGCACACCGCATGTTGAATCCATGCCGGTTCATGCGCGCGTCATTTCGCATGGTCGGGGGGACAAGATTCGCGTCATCAAAATGAAGCGCCGGAAAAACTATCGCCGTACTCAAGGACATCGGCAAGATTATTCTGAATTGGAAATATTGGGTATTGGCGAACTGCCTGAACCTGAACCTAAAGTAGTCGAGAGCGCTTTGAAGTCTGACGAGACGACTGACCCGAAGCAGCTCGAGCACGAGCAAGCTGAAGTTTCCGGCGATTCAGACGAGAACACTTAAATTTTTTTTGAATTATTCAACGAGACTTGAACAATGGCTCACAAAAAAGCAGGCGGTAGCTCACGCAACGGGCGCGACTCGGAATCAAAGCGATTGGGTGTCAAGCGCTATGGCGGGGAGTTGGTGAAAGCAGGGAACATTATCGTTCGACAACGCGGCAGCACATTTCATGCCGGTCCGAATGTGGGTATGGGCAAGGATTACACCTTGTATGCCAAAGCCAATGGCCATGTCAAATTCCAAGTCAAAGGTGCACTTCGCAAAAAAACTGTTTCTGTAATTTCCGTTTAGTACTGTTTCCAGCGCGTTGTTTGCTGACTCGATGAGGTGAAACGGTTTGAAATGTTTGTTGACGAAGCGTACATTGAGGTGGAAGCAGGTCGCGGCGGTGCTGGTTGTCAATCGTTTCGTCGTGAAAAAAATGTTCCACGCGGCGGTCCCGATGGTGGCGACGGCGGCAGTGGTGGAAGTGTCTATCTCGTTTCAGATGCACATCTGAATACACTGATTGACTTCCGGTACAAAAGGTCGTATCGCGCCGAGAACGGTCGACCCGGAGGCGGTCAGAACTGTACCGGTCGGGACGGCGATGATCAGCTCATAAAAATTCCGGTTGGCACTCGAATTTGCGATGCCGATACCGAAGAATTGATTGATGAAGTGCTGACCCATGATTGCAAGGTACTAGTTGCACGCGGTGGTGGTGCCGGAGTTGGTAACACCAAATTCAAGTCCAGCATCAACCGTTCTCCCAGACGAACAACACCGGGAGAACCCGGAGAAAGTCGAAAACTGCACCTGGAATTGCGCCTGTTGGCGGATGTGGGGTTGGTGGGCCTGCCCAACGCCGGTAAATCAACGTTCATTCGACAGGTCACCAATGCGCGCCCCAAAGTGGCAGATTATCCGTTCACGACCCTGAAGCCCATGCTGGGAGTCGCATCTATCGACGTTGAAAAGAGTTTTCTTGTTGCAGATATTCCCGGTTTGATTGAGGGTGCCTCGGCGGGGGCCGGACTTGGTATGCAATTTCTGAAGCATTTGTCACACACCCGGTTGCTGTTTCATTTGGTTGACATCGCGACCAGTGACGACGTAGAAGAAATTGCAGAGTCGATTCACACGATTGAAACCGAACTTCAGCAATATGATTCAGATTTGTCCAGCAAACCTCGCTGGCTTGTTTTCAACAAGATTGACCAGATGTCTGAAGACACAGCTTTGGACCGAGTCAAACAACTCAGGCAGGCGTGTTCGCTGGAAGAGACAGGGTATGCAATTTCGGCGATCAACGGCGCTGGTTGCAGGCGATTAATCGGCAATGCGATGAACTGGCTTGACGAAAACCCAAGTACAAAGCATACGTTGCAGGAAACCGTGACAGTGCAAGGATGAATGCCAATTTTGATATTTCCGGAATGCGCCGTTGGGTACTGAAAATCGGTAGTTCGCTGATTACCGACGTTTCGGCCGGACTCAATGAGCGGCGCATCAACAGTTGGGTGCGGCAAGTGGACGATTTGAAAAACAATGGTCTGGAAATCGTGATTGTTTCGTCCGGTTCAATCGTGGAAGGGATGAAGCGGCTGGGGTGGCGAGAACGTCCCACTGAACTTCACTTGCTTCAGGTAGCGGCCGCTGTTGGTCAAATGGGTTTGGTGCGCGCCTATGAATCTGCATTCGATCAATTCGGCCATCAAACGGCGCAAGTCTTGCTGACCAATGCCGATATCGCAAATCGATCACGGTATCTGAATGCGCGCAACACCTTGCGGAAGTTGCTTGAACTCGGAATTATTCCAATTGTCAATGAAAACGATACCGTGGTGACAGATGAAATTCGTTTGGGGGATAACGATACGCTGGCCTCGCTGGTTGCCAACATTGTGGATGCCGACTTGCTGATCATACTCACCGACCAGAATGGCCTGTACGAATCTGACCCGCGTTACGATGAAAGTGCGAAGTTAATCAAACGAGCCCAGTCCAACGATCCGAATATTTTGAAATTTGCCGGTCCGGGCAATGCATTGGGCAGAGGCGGGATGGCAACCAAAGTCGAGGCGGCCAGAAAAGCGGCCCGTTCAGGTGCGGCGACTGTAATCGCATCCGGTTTGGATGATGTGCAATTGCAAAAGATTTACAAAAACGAATTCACCGGAACCTTGCTTTTGCCGAAATCGGGCCGGATGGCTGCACGCAAGCAATGGATCGCCGGAAATTTACACGCTTCGGGAACATTGCACCTGGACCCCGGTGCTGTCAAAGCACTCACTGTTGAAGGACGCAGTCTGTTGCCAGTTGGAATCAAGTCGGTTGAAGGAACATTCGACCGGGGTGATCTGGTTGTGTGTGTCTGTCCGGAGTCGAAGGAAATTGCCAAAGGGCTTACAAACTACAATTCGACAGAAGCGGACAAATTAAAGGGGCATCGCAGCGATCGAATTGAGCAATTACTCGGCTACGGCGGTGAACATGAAATTATTCACCGCGACAATTTGGTGCTCATGTACTGAGCAATACTAGCCTGATGATTGAGCCAACGCCTTGAGACGCGCATTCATGCGGCTTTTCAAACGCGCAGACTTGTTTTTGTGTTGTAGTCCTTTGGAAGTCAGGCGATCGATTCGAGAGCAGGCAATACGAAAAGATTCTTGCGCTTTCTCAATGTCCTTTGCTTCAATGGCCTTGAGAAAATTCTTGATGAATGTTCGTACGGCGGCGCGCTGACTCATATTGCGCGCGCGATGCTTGGCCGCCTGTCTGGCCCTTTTTCGGGCTTGAGATGAATTTGCCAAAAGTCGTGATACCTCGCAAATGGATTGACTGGTGAAAAATTATAGTGTGAAAATCGTTTCTTTCGAGTCAGTTTTTAACTCAAGTGAGTATTTTAACTTACACCATTCGTTACCCGAGTCTTAATTGAGTACTTCCCGTTGAAAATGATTTGAAGGTGAAGTTATTGATTTGCCGGGGTCGATTAGGGCATGAAAACGGATTGAATGGTGTTGTCAAAGGTTCTTCGTGTTGTGAAATGACGAATTTTTGGTGAATTTCGAGATTCGAATGAACCATTTTCCCGAAACAGCATAAGCCTCGGGGTGCACTTCGCCATTTTGCGGACAAACGCTGTACACGTCTGCCGAATTCAGTGTATATACAACATCGTATCGACGCGGTCTTCGCAAAGCGCCCGAATGGGTTGCCGGTTCTCGCTGAGCGGCTCGTCCTTCCACGTTCGCCGGGTTTCAAGGAATGGTGTTACAGTGCTCTCAGGCTTCTGACGGCGCCGCTTGCCATCGTTCATGCCGTGGTCGTGGTCGGCGACAAAGTCGACACAACGTGCGCTGGCCTTCGTATCCGACAAGATCTCCGTTATTGTCTTCCGAAGCATATTGATTTTGGACACGCAACGCCTCCACCGGCCAGTCCTTGCTACCGAATTTTCGGCAATTTTTCAAAATCTTCACCCGTTCATCGTCCTGCATATACTTGATCACTGCTTGCAGTGAACTCAGCCGGGAGAATTCATCGAAACATCCCCTTCGAACAGACTACAATGGCGTGGATTTTGTTTTCACCATAATTGCTGAGGTTTCCAGTGCCTCTTGAATGATGTTCAAGCCAAGTCCATTGTACTTCGAGAGAGCTTTCATGACGATACTATTTATAAATGAAAACAAGAAGTTGCAACAGATCCTACGGATGCCGATGAGCAATGCATGAAGCATGGGACAGGACATCGGCAAAGCGAAAACAGGTGAACTCGGCGTTTCAAGCTGTGAAAAGTGCAGATTCTTGGGGTGGGAGGAATTTCAGATGGTCAAAATCGCGCGCAAAATCAACAGTTTGGCAACTACGAAACCAACGCAGAAATTCGTTTGGCAAGGCAGGGATACTGGTGGAACCTTTTCTGCGGTGAAATAAACTCCAGATACAACAAAGTCTGGTGGTTCTCGCACACAACCACACCATTTGCAAGCAAGCCAAGTTATAGGCTACAAGTTCCCTTGTGGCGTTCATGCCAGGCGACAACCCGACGGCCCGGTACGTTCGCACCGTGAATATCAATTGGATTGGATGCGTTCACTCATGTATGGCCGCGAATACAAATCAACCCCCCGTAAGAAACTTAACTAACTGGTACACACCATACGTTAGACCAGACAGTGACCCCCCAATTACCACAACTAAAAACGCTGTTTTATACAGATTCTTTTCAGACTGCTGTTCAATCGTGGATTCCAGACGTTTCGCTCTCTCCTCAGCTCTTGCTTCATTGGCATCGATTTTCTGGTTCAAGTTGGTTGTACTTGCATCAATTTGCTGGGTCAAGTTGGTTTCCACGGACCGCAGTTCTTGCGAATGAAGCTGAAATCCATGGTCCATTTTTTCAACCAAGAATTTTTCCGAATGTTTCAATTCCTCCTTGGTTGCAAATTTCTCTTCAAGTTCGCGATGCGTCATCGCACCGGTTTTCGCTACAGTCTCGCGAGCACTTGCCGGTTGCGTTTCAGGCAACGCTGCCGAGTGTTTGCCGTGTTTACGTCGTCCGTTTGTCATGATTTCCCTCTTTGTAGGGTTGTTGAATGTCAAACAATCAAATCAATGCTGGCACATTGCCAAGCCATGTCGCCTGCCGGTGATTCATCGCTATACAGTAAGTTACTATTGTAACAGATTGCAAATCGCAGGTGCAATCAAAAACATTGAATCTGCATTGGAGTCTATTGTAGTCTAGAATTCAATTGAATGTTCGTCCAGAGTTTCCCGTTGGAACGAATTCGACGGCGAAATTGCTGATTTGCCAGGATTGACTGTAGCATGAAAAAAGTTTTTTCGGCATTGTCAAAGGATTTTCAGGCAACCAATTGAGAGATTTTGTGAAAAAATTTTCCAATTAAACAGGCTATATTGGACCACACCTTGCCATAGCTACCCTTGAAGCATCATTCACTTGGAATTTGGACTAATGAGTTATATTGTACCTCTGGAAGACTTTGATGGCAAAAATATTTGAATGAAATCAACAAGTTGCACAAATTCTTGAGAGTACCGATGGGCGGCAACCGAGGCATGGGGTAGAAAATCGGTAAAAACAGGCAAAACAGGCGTTTCAAGCCTCAAAAACACAGAAACTTGGGGTAGAAGAAATTTCAGAAGGTCGAAACCGCGTGGAAAATCAACAACTTGGCAACTACGAAACTAACTCTAATTTAATGTGTCTCGTCTAAAATAGCGAGCCGTAGTCCACAGTACAGTAAAGAAGTTGTCGAACAAGTCAAATGGCTGAGAAAAACCTTCCTCAACAGTCCGCAGGTGGTACCAAGGCTTTGCTAAAGTCGACTGCCGCGGCTGGTTCCATGACGACATTGTCGCGCATTACAGGGTTGGTTCGGGACATCATGCTAGCGCAGCTGGTGGGCAGTACCCTTGTTGCCGACGCATTCTTTGTGGCCTTCAGAATTCCGAATTTCTTTCGGCGAATCTTTGGTGAAGGAGCATTTTCAGCAGCATTTGTGCCGGTTTACACAGACCAGAGGATCAACGCATCAGCGAAAGAGACACAGCGTTTTGTCGATTTGGTCACCGGTCGATTGGGGCTGATCTTGTTGCTGATTACATTTGTCGGTGTGCTGGCATCACCAATTTTGGTAACGATTCTTGCCCCTGGATTCAAGGTTGACCCGGAAAAGTACCAAATCACAGTGGATAGCCTGCGCATTACGTTTCCATATTTGCTGTTTATTTGTCTGGTGGCATTGAGTGCTGCAATATTGAATACCTGTGGACAGTTTGCCGCGCCGGCGGCAACTCCGATTCTGTTGAATTTGTCGCTCATCGCTTCGGCACTCTGGATCACCGGCATGGTGGATAATGCGGCGATTGCATTGTCGATCGGTGTATTTATTGCTGGTGTCTTGCAGCTGCTTTTTCAGATACCGTTCCTCGCACGCGAAAAGGCATTGCCGCGTCCCAAAATTGGTTTCAAAGAAAAAAGCGGGCCTGCCAATCAGGCAGGCGAGGTCTACCGGTTGATGATTCCTGCCATTTTTGGTTCTTCGGTTGCGCAGGTCAATCTGATTATCAATACATTTGTCGCTTCGTTTTTGGTCACCGGCAGTGTGTCTTGGCTGTATTATTCGGACCGGCTCATGGAATTTCCTCTGGGGGTATTTGGTGTTGCGTTGGGGACGGTGATACTTCCAAGACTTTCCAAGGAGCATACCAATGTCCAATCCCAGGAATTTTCCAGATTATTGGACTGGGGGTTGCGATGGTGTTGTCTGGTATCCTTGCCGGCAACTGTTGGTTTGATTGTGTTGGCCGAACCGATATTGACGACGCTCTTCTTTCACGGTGCGTTCACCGCGCACGACGTATCCATGTCGGCGGCGGCTTTGATTGCATTCGCGACCGGACTAATTGCATTGGTTGCGGTCAAGGTGTTGTCGCCGGGATTTTTCGCTCGCAAAGATACGCGAACACCGGTTCGGGTGGGAGTCATCTCCTTGGTGGTAAACGCGGTGCTTTGCATCGCCTTGGTGTTTCCCATGAAGCACGTCGGCCTGGCTTTGGCAACATCTATCGCAGCATTCGTTAACGCGGGGTTGCTATTGTATCTGTTGCTCAAGGATGGCACCTATCGACCACTTGACGGATGGATTTTGTTTCTGCTTCGGGTAGTCGGTGCGTCGGCGATTATGGGCGGTGTTCTCCGGTGGTGGGCGGCTGACAATTCGTTATGGCTGGCGTATAGTCTGATGGAAAGAGTCTCACAACTGGCATTGTTGATTGTTGCCGGAATCGTCATATTTTGTTTGTGTATACTACTGTTCGGTTTGAACTTACGCCAGCTGATGAAAAGGTGACCGCAACTCTGAAAAAAACTGTACAGATTGGATCTCCGGATTCGCCGCGCTACTTCAATCTGGAAGAAGCGAATGAAACTTTGCCACTTGTACAGAGGATCACCAAGCATGCCTACGAGGAATTGCAGGTGGTGAAACAGGAGCTTGAAAACATGTTGCCCAGTGATCCCAGGGCTGTTGCCATTGAAGTTCGTTACGAAACAATTGTGAAAAAGTGGGTTGCAAAAATGGAGCGACTCGGCCTGGTGGTAACCGGTTTGTGGCTAGTTGATTTCGATATGGGGGATGGATACCTGTGCTGGAAATATCCGGAGCTCAAAATAGGCTATTTTCACAGTTATACCGACGGGTTTGCGTCCCGGCGCCCATTAAGTGAAGTCATAGAAGAACAGCATCCGGATTGGGCTTGAAGTTGCATCAGATTGCGCGCGGTTGTTGAATTGGACCGATGAAAATTATTTCGGATTTGAACAGCGTCGCGAGTTCTGCTATCAAATGTGTTGCAACTATTGGAAATTTTGACGGAGTTCATGTGGGGCATCAACAACTGCTGAAATTGCTGGTCGAAACCGCGCGCGAGTTGCAACTGCCGTCCACAGTCATTTCCTTCAACCCGCATCCGCTGGAATTCTTTACACCTGAGCGCGCACCTGCAAGGCTGACATCAATTGATGAGAAAGCAGAATTGATTGGACGTTTGGGTGTTGATCGCCTGGTTGTGTTGCAATTCAATCAGGAATTTGCAAATACCGAACCGGAGGATTTTTTGGAAAACATACTTGCAAGGAAATTGGGTGTAGAGCAGATTATTGTGGGTGATGATTTTCGATTCGGCAAGAATCGTCGCGGAGATTTTGCAATGCTGACTGCGTTCGGTGATCAAAGTGGAATTCGGATTGACAGGATGGAGTCCATGCTGGTTCAAGATGAGCGTGTAAGCAGTCGGCAGATTCGCACCTGTCTTGCAAAGGGAGAGCTGAAAAAAGCGAAAAGTTTGCTAGGCAGAGAATTTTCAATGTCCGGTGTGGTGGGGCGCGGCGACGGGAACGGTGCCAAGTGGGAAATCCCTACTGCGAACATTTTTCCGGCGTATCAGAATGTACCCCTCTCGGGAGTATTTGTTGTTGAAGTAGATGGCATCACAGAAAACCCGGTTCCAGGGGCTGCCAATCTTGGCATTCGACCGACGGTAGGCGGGAAACGTGTTGTACTTGAAACTCATTTGCTGGACTACGAAGGAGACTTGTATGGGCGTATGATTCGCGTTCGATTCATCAAAAAATTGAGGGAAGAGCAAAAGTTTCAATCTGTTGAAGAAATGCTGGGTCAAATTCGCAAGGATATTGAGGAGTCAAGGAAGTATTTTCAAAATTAGCAAGCAGAAAAATGACGCTCTCACCGGCATTCAAATGCCAGTCGCTTTTTGTAACCAATAACCCAGATCCCCGCTCAATGGTGGGAAAGTTGTTTATGGCAGTGAAGTCAAGGGTGGGCATCTGTCAGCGTTTAATTTTTGATTTGTCCGGTGCAATTACTGAAAATGGCTCTCAACTGTGCAGCCTGCATGTCCATGCATTTGCGGCAAATAGTCGTGGATTTGCGTATCAATTGTGATGCAAAACAGATGAATACCTGTATGCTTTGCTTCCAACAAAGCTTGACGCATATCTTTGATCCTTACCAGCTTGGTCAATCAGATTCTACGTGAGTTAGTTTCGTAGTTGCCAAGTTATTGGTCATCTACGCCGTGCTGCGAGACCAGCGCGAATACCACGATCCGGAGGTCGACTACGAGGAGATGATGGTGCAAAGAAATGCCAATCGCTGGTTCCGGCAAATGCTCCACTATCGACACCTCTACTACACCGACGAAGGCAACTTGATCACCGACCTCAAGACTAGCTGACATCTGCAACGCCCCGGTGCCGGCCGGCGAAAGGCCAAAAATTTCGGTACGCCGACTCGCCGACTGCATGCCTTGGCGAATGCTGTATAAGAGTTCCGGTGAAGACAGGTTCAAATCTTCACCACAGTTCGTCGCGCAAAAAAGTCCGTAGCATTTCACGGCAAATTGACGAATTAGCTATAACTTACTATCAATACCTGCTTCATTGAGAATACTATTGGCAGTATGGCGACTTTTAATTTTTCTGGGTACAAAAATACCTTTCTTTCCGGTTTCTGGATTCTCCCATACCTCATGCTTGGACTGCCGGTCCAATTCAAAACCATGCTTCTTCAAAATTTTCACAACATCCGAATAATAACCTATCGACCTATCGGCATCAGCGAGTCACCACTGTTTCCAAAGGGCGCTCAAACAATACCGGGAGAAATAATCCCTTCAAAGTTTCTTTTAGAGGTTTTTCGATCAGATCCCTGGCAGAAATTTCACCTTGGTAATAGTTGCGAATAATAACCTCTGGAGCTATTTCGTAAAAAGCATCCATAAATTCCTCTTCGGTTTCACCTTCAATATGCAAACCGAATATGTTGCTTTCTGAATAGTAAACTTTGGCTTCTTCGTCCCATACTGGCCTGACGTAAAATCTGAATTTGTTATTCATAAAGCATCACCTATCAATCATGGCAAAAATAAATCCGGCTCTTCATTATAGCCTGTTCAGCTGGGATAGTCTGGACGAGTTCGCCGGCCTGGATAATTTGCTCAAAGTAATCGAAACCATGCCAAATGCGAACTGGGGGCTCCAGTTGTACCGCGGGACGGGTTCCGATGGCAAGCCTTGGAGCCGCGATATGAAATGATTTGCCTTCAAGATTTTTCCAACGGGAAACTCTGTACGTGATACTATAAGACAATCCTTTATAATTGATAGGAAGCAATGATTTTCAGGCCGTAACCGATGAAATTGATATTGAGGCTAGTTGACCCAATTGCCCAGCTTTGCAGTCGAAAGAGTTCTGTTGCTTTGGCGCATAAATTAACGAGGGGGGGGGGGGTGCATTCACTTGTATATCCGAAATCCCAGTTCGCCGGTTCTCGCTTGCCAGGCAATTTGCCTGTTCGTTCTTGGTAGCGACAATATCAGTATGCATGCTGTCTGATGCTAGTGCGCAAGGAGTTGGCTTTAACAGTCCGTCAGGAACTGATGGAAATACAATTTATGAAGACCAGTTCGACAGCGGTACAGTTGGTGCGAAGTTTGTTGTTTTCCATGCTAACCGCTTTTCTAGTTGGGATGCCTCCAAGGTTCGGCTCCAAAACGCTCCCACTGGCCTCACAATAGCCGGCGGCCGAACGTTTCGAGAGTTTGGCAGTACTCGAAGTTGTTCTTATCAGTTCCATCGACGATGTATTGAAATAGATTTAGGCTGGTCCAGCACCGCCGATGTCACAACGGATACAACGGTTACCGTTCAGGTCCACTATGACATGTTTCTTAATAAGTACGTGTTATCATCTGGTTGGAATGACGTAGCCACCTTCACAATCAAAGCGGTTGTCGAGGAGCTGCAGGTAAGCACCCCCACCAGCAGCAGCACGGTCACGGAGGCGGGCAGCAAGTCGGAGTTCACCGTACGGCTAGGGAAGGCACCGACGGCGAAAGTGACTGTCAATGTCTCTAGCAGCGACACCTCCGAGGGTTCTGTGTCGCCGGGCGAGCTGGTCTTCACGAGCGACGACTACAATACTACGCAGTCGGTGACAATAACGGGTGTCGATGACAGCATATACGACGGCAGCCAGAGCTGGAACGTGGTGCTAAACCCGTCGTCGGCAGATACCGGTTACAACGCTTTATCCAACGTGGAGGTGGCGATGACCACCACCGACAACGAAGCTGCGCCTACTTTTTCGATTGACTCGCCGAGCGTGACGGAGGGCGACACCGGCTCGGTGAATCTGACATTCACGGTGACGCTGAGTGCGGCGAGCGCATTGCAGCACCAAGTGAACTACGCCGATGCGGGCACCGGCACGGCGACGTCGGGGACCGACTACACGGCGCTTGCCGCCAGCAGCACGCTGACGTTTGCGGCGGGTGAGACGAGCAAGACGATTACGGTGCCGGTGAGGGGCGATACTGCGGTGGAGGCGAACGAGACAGTGGTGATCAACCTGAGCAATGCGACGGGCGGCGCCGGCATTGCGACGGCGAGCGGCACCGGTACGATCACGGACGACGATTTGAAATTTTCGATCGACTCGCCGAGCGTGACGGAAGGCGACAGCGGCGCGGTGAATCTGGTGTTCACAGTGACGCTGAATGCGTCGGTTTCGACGCAGCACACGGTTGACTTCGCCGATGCGGGCACCGGGACAGCGACATCGGGGACCGACTACACGGCAATCACAGGCAGCACGCTGACGTTTGCGGCGAACGAGACGAGCAAGACGATTACGGTGCCGGTAACGGGCGACACGGCGCAGGAGGGGAACGAGACGGTGGTGATTTCGCTGAGCAATGCGACGGGCGGCGCGGGCATTGCGACGGCCAGCGGCACCGGTACGATCATTGACAACGATATAACATTTTCGATCAACTCGCCGAGCGTAACGGAGGGTGACAGTGGCTCAGTGAATCTGGAATTCACAGTGACGCTGAGTGCGTCGGTCTCGTCGACGCACACGGTCGCCTACGCCGATGCAGGCACCGGTACTGCGACTTCGGGAACCGACTACACGTCAATTACCGGCGGCACGCTGACGTTTGCGGCGAATGAGACCAGCAAGACAGTTGCGGTATCAGTGACGGGCGACACGCTGGGCGAGGGGAACGAGACGGTGGTGATTTCGCTGAGCAATGCGACGACCGGCATTTCAACGGCGACCGGCACCGGTACGATCAGGGACAACGACCTGGAATTTTCGATCGATTCGCCGAGCGTGACGGAGGGCGACAGCGGCTCAGTGAATCTGGTATTCACAGTGACGCTGAATGCGGCGGTTTCGTCGACTCACACAGTCGACTACGCCGATGCAGGCACCGGGACCGCGACGTCAGGGACCGACTACACAAGAATTTCAGGCGGCACGCTGACGTTTGCGGCGAATGAGACCAGCAAGACGATTACGGTACCGGTGAGGGGCGACACGCTGAACGAGGGGAACGAGACGGTGGTGATTTCGCTGAGCAATGCGACGACCGGCATTTCGACCGCGAGCGGCACCGGTACGATCAGGGACAACGACCTGGTATTTTCGATCGACTCGCCGAGCGTGACGGAAGGCGACAGCGGCTCGGTGAATCTGGTGTTCACAGTGACGCTGAATGCGTCGGTCTCGTCGCCGCAAACGGTCGACTACGCCGATGCAGGGACCGGGACAGCGACTTCGGGAACCGATTACACGTCGGTTACCGGCGGCACGCTGACGTTTGCGGCGAACGAGACGAGCAAGACAATTACGGTGTTGGTGACAGGGGACACGACGCAGGAGGGCAACGAGACGGTGGTGATCGAGCTGAGCAATGCGACAAGCAGCATTTCGACGGCGCGAGGCACTGGTACTGGTACGATCACGGACAACGACCTGGTATTTTCGATCAACTCGCCGAGCGTGACAGAAGGCGACAGCAGCATGGCGGACCTGACGTTCACAGTGACGCTGAATGCATCAAGCACGTCGCAGCACACGGTAAACTACGCGGATGCGGGGAGCGGCACGGCGACTTCGGGGACCGACTACACGGCGGTCACCGCTGGCATGCTGACATTTGCGGCGGGTGAGACCAGCAAGACGATCACAGTGTCAGTGACGGGCGACACGGTAGACGAAGGGAACGAGACGGTGGTGATTTCGCTGAGCAATGCGTCAACAGGCATCGCGACGTCGACCGGCACCGGCACGATCAGGGACGATGACCCGAAATTCTCGATCAACTCGCCGAGCGTGACGGAAGGCGACAGCAGCTCGGCGAGTCTGACATTCACAGTGACGCTGAGTGCGTCGAGCACCTCGCAGTACACGGTCGACTATGCCGATGCGGGCACCGGGACCGCGACTTCGGGAACCGACTACACGGCAATCACTGCCAGCACGCTGACGTTTGCGCCCGGAGTGACGACCCAGACGATTACAGTATCGGTGACAGGCGACACGACGGACGAGGGAGCCGGCGAGACGGTAGTGATTTCGCTGAGCAACGCATCGTCGGGCACGGCCATTGCGACGGCGACCGGCACCGGTACGATCACGGACAACGATCCGAAATTCTCGATCAACTCGCCAACCGCGACGGAGGGCGACAGCGGCTCGGCGAACCTGGTGTTCACCGTTACGCTGAGTGCTGCGGGTGCGTCGCCGTACACGGTCGACTACGCGCAAACGGGCGGCACAGCAACTTCGGGGACCGACTACACGGCGGTCGCCGCCGACACGCTGACGTTTGCGGCGGGGACCACGACCCAGACGATCACGGTGTCGGTGACCGGAGACACGCTGGACGAGTCGAACGAGACGGTGGTGCTCACGCTGAGCAATGCGTCATCGGGCACGGCGATTTCGACGTCGACCGGCACCGGCACGATCACGGACGATGACCCGAAATTCTCGATCAACTCGCCGAGCGTGACCGAGGGCGACAGCGGCTCGGCGAATCTGACATTCACAGTGACGCTGAGTGCGTCGAGCTCGTCGCCGCTGACGGTGAACTACGCCGATGCGGGTACGGGCACGGCGACTTCGGGGACCGACTACACGACGATTCCGAACGGCACGCTGGCGTTTTCGGCGGGCGAGACGAGCAAGACGATCACGGTATCGGTGACGGGCGATACGGCGAACGAAGGGAACGAGACGGTAGCAATTACGCTGAGCAATGCGACCTCCGGCACGGGCATCGGGACGGCGACCGGCACCGGAACAATCATTGACAACGACCTGACATTTTCAATCGACTCGCCGAGCGTGACGGAGGGCGACAGCGGCTCGGTGAATCTGACGTTCACGGTGACGCTGAGTGCGTCGGTCTCGTCGACGCACACCGTCGACTACGCCGATGCAGGCAGCGGCACGGCGACTGCGGGGACCGACTACACGTCGGTCACCGCCGGCACGCTGACGTTTGCGGCGAACGAGACGAGCAAGACGATTGCAGTGTCGGTGACAGGCGACACGTCGAACGAGGGGAACGAGACGGTGGTGATCGAGCTGAGCAATGCGACAACCAGCATTTCGACGGCGCGCGGCACCGGCACGATCACAGACAACGACCTGGTATTTTCGATCGACTCGCCGAGCGTGACCGAAGGCGACAGCAACTCGGTGAATTTGACGTTCACGGTGACGCTGAGTGCGTCGGTCTCGTCGCAGCACACGGTAAACTATGCGGATGCCGGCAGCGGCACTGCAGCTTCGGGGACCGACTACACGAGCATTTCGGGCGG
The DNA here is from genome assembly GCA_965200765.1 of Arenicellales bacterium. Taxonomy (GTDB): domain Bacteria; phylum Pseudomonadota; class Gammaproteobacteria; order Arenicellales; family JAJDZL01. The sequence continues at coordinate 1,810,415 of OZ241380.1, read as the reverse complement.
CACGCTGACATTTGCGGCGAATGAGACCAGCAAGACGATTACTGTATCGGTGACGGGCGACACGCTGGACGAGGGGACCGGCGAGACCGTGGTGATTTCGCTGAGCAATGCGACGACCGGCATTTCGACCGCGAGCGGCACCGGGACGATCACGGACAACGACCCGAAATTTTCGATCAACTCGCCAAGCGTGACTGAAGGCGACAGCAACTCGGTGAACCTGGTGTTCACCGTGACACTGAGTGCGTCGAGCACGTCGCCGCTTACGGTCGACTACGCCGATGCAGGCACCGGGACCGCGACTTCGGGTACCGACTACACGTCGGTCACCGGCAGCACGCTGACCTTTGCGGCGGGAGTGACGAGCCAAACGATTACGGTGCAGGTGACAGGGGACACAACAGGAGAGCCGAGCGAGACAGTGGTGATCGAGCTGAGCAATGCGTCGGCCGGCACGGAAATCGCGACGGCGAGCGGCACCGGTACGATCACGGACAACGACCTGGTATTTTCGATCGACTCGCCGAGCGTGACGGAAGGCGACAGCGGTTCGGCGAACCTGGTGTTCACGGTGACGCTGAGTCTGACGAGCGCATCGCAGCACACGGTGGACTACGCCGACGCAGGCACCGGGACCGCGACCTCGGGGACCGACTACACGTCTTTTGCCGGCGGCACGCTGACGTTTTCGCCGGGCGAGACGAGCAAGACAGTTGCGATATCGGTGACGGGCGACACGCTGAACGAGGGTAACGAGACGGTGGTGATTTCGCTGAGCAATGCGACGACCGCCATTTCGACCGCGAGCGGCACCGGCACGATCAGGGACAACGACCTGGTATTTTCGATCGACTCGCCGAGCGTGACGGAAGGCGACAGCAACTCGGTGAATCTGGTGTTCACCGTGACGCTGAATGCTTCGAGCACGTCGCCGCAAACGGTGGACTACGCCGATGCCGGGACCGGAACAGCGACTTCGGGGACCGACTACACAGCGGTCACCGGCAGCACGCTGACGTTTGCAGCGAACGAGACCAGCAAGACGATCACGGTATCGGTGACGGGCGATACGGCGAACGAAGGCAACGAGACGGTGGCGATCACGCTGAGCAATGCGTCGACCGGCATTTCAACGGCGAGCGGCACCGGTACGATAATCGACAACGACCTGACATTTTCGATCGACTCGCCGAGCGTGACGGAAGGCGACAGCAGCACGGCGAATCTGATATTCACAGTTACGCTGAATGCGTCCAGCACGTCGCCGCACACGGTGGACTACGCCGATGCGGGCACCGGAACCGCGACTTCGGGGACCGACTACACGTCAGTCGCCGGCAGCACGCTGACGTTTTCGGCGGGGACCACGACCCAGACGATTACGGTGTCGGTGACGGGCGACACGGCCGACGAAGGGCATGAGACGGTGGCGATCACGCTGAGCAATGCGACGACCGGCATTTCGACCGCGAGCGGCACCGGCACGATCACCGACGATGACCCGAAATTCTCGATCAATTCGCCAACCGCGACGGAGGGCGACAGCAGCACGGCGAATCTGATATTCACCGTGACGCTGAGTGCGTCGAGCACCTCGCCGTACACGGTCGACTATGCCGATGCAGGGACCGGAACCGCGACTTCGGGGACCGACTACACGGCTGTTGCTGCCAGCACGCTGACGTTTGCGGCGGGGGAAACGAGCAAGACAATTACGGTGTCGGTGACGGGTGACACGACGGATGAGGGAGCGAGCGAGACGGTGGTGCTCACGCTGAGCAATGCATCGTCAGGCACGGCCATTGCGACGGCGAGCGGCACCGGGACCATAGCGGACAACGATCCGAAATTCTCGATCAACTCGCCAACTGCGACAGAAGGCGACAGCAGCTCGGCGAGCCTGGTGTTCACGGTGACGCTGAGTGCTGCGGGTGCGTCGCCTTACACGGTCGACTACGCCCAAACGGGCGGCACGGCAACTTCGGGGACCGACTACACGGCGGTCGCCGCCGGCACGCTGACGTTTGCGGCGGGGACCACGAGCCGGACAATTACCATACCGGTGACCGGCGACACGCTGGACGAGTCGAACGAGACGGTGGTGCTCACGCTGAGCAATGCGTCGTCGGGCACGGCGATTTCGACGACGACCGGCACCGGGACCATAGCGGACGACGACCCGAAATTCTCGATCGACTCGCCGAGCGTGACTGAAGGCGACAGCGGCCAAGCGAACTTGATCTTCACAGTGACACTGAGTGCCGCGAGCACGTCGCAGCTTACAGTCGACTACGCTCAAACGGGCGGCACGGCGACGTCGGGAACCGACTACGCCGCGGTCACCGCCGGCACGCTGACATTTGCGGCGAATGAAACCAGCAAGACGATTACAGTATTGGCGATGGGCGATACCGCGGACGAGTCGAACGAGACGGTGGCAATCGAGCTGAGCAACGCCTCGGCCGGCACCGGAATCGCGACGTCGACCGGCACGGGCACGATCCGGGACGACGATCCGAAATTCTCGATCAACTCGCCGAGCGTGACAGAAGGCGACAGCGGCCAAGCGAGCTTGACGTTCACGGTGACACTGAGCGCTTCGAGCACGTCGCAGCTCACAGTCGACTACGCCCAAACGGGCGGCACGGCGACCTCGGGGACCGACTACGCGGCGGTCACCGCCGGCACGCTGACGTTTCCGGCGAATAGCACGACCCAGACGATTACAGTATTGGTGACAGGCGACACGCTGGACGAGTCGAACGAAACGGTGGCGCTCACGCTGAGCAACGCCTCGGCTGGCACCGGGATTGCGACGGCGACCGGCACTGGCACGATCACCGACGACGACCCGAAATTCTCGATCAACTCGCCGAGCGCGACAGAGGGAGACAGCGGCCAAGCGAGCTTGACGTTCACGGTGACGCTGAGCGCTTCGAGCACCTCGCAGCTTACAGTCGACTACGCCCAGACGGGCGGCACGGCGACGTCGGGGACCGACTACGCGGCGGTCACCGCCGACACGCTGACGTTTGCGGCGAGCGAGACGACCAAGACGATTACAGTATTGACGACAGGCGACACCGCGGACGAGTCGAACGAGACGGTGGTGCTCACGCTGAGCAATGCGACGGCCGGCACCGGAATCGCGACGGCGACCGGCACCGGGACCATAACGGACGACGATCCGAAATTCTCGATCGACTCGCCGAGCGTGACGGAAGGCGACAGCAGCTCGGTGAATCTGGTGTTCACCGTGACACTGAGCGCGTCGAGCACGACGCAGCTCACAGTCGACTACGCCCAAACAGGCGGGACTGCGACTTCAGGGACCGACTACGCGGCTGTTGCCGGCAGCACGCTGACGTTTGCACCGGGGGACACGAGCCAAACGATTACGGTGTCGGTAACGGGAGATACGACTGGAGAGGGGAACGAAACGGTGGAGATCACGCTGAGCAACGCCTCGGCCGGCACGGGAATCGCGACCGCGACCGGCACCGGCACGATCAGAGACAACGACCTGGCATTCTCGATCGACTCGCCGAGCGTGGCGGAGGGCGACAGCAGTTCGGCGAGCCTGGTGTTCACCGTGACACTGAGTTCATCGAGCACGTCGCCGCACACGGTCGACTACGCCGATGCAGGAAGCGGCACGGCGACGTCGGGGACCGACTATGCGTCGATTGCCGGCGGCACGCTGACGTTCGCAGCAGGAGAGACGAGCAAGACCTTCACAGTATCGGTGACAGGCGATACGCTGAACGAGGGGAACGAGACGATCGTGATTTCGCTGAGCAATGCAACGACCGGCATTGCGACGGCGAGCGGCACCGGTACGATCGTGGACAACGACCTGGTGTTTTCAATTGATTCGCCGAGCGCGGCGGAAGGCGACAGCAGTTCGGCGAGCCTGGTATTCACAGTGAGACTAAGCGCGTCAGCCTCGTCGCCGCACACGGTGGACTACGCCGATGCGGGCACCGGGACGGCGACTTCGGGGACCGACTACACGTCAATCGCCGGCGGCACGCTGACATTCGCGGCAGGGGTCACGAGCAGGACGATTACAGTATCGGTGACGGGCGACACGGCGATCGAGGGGAATGAGACGATCGTGATTTCGCTGAGCAATGCGACGACCGGCATTGCGACGGCCAGCGGCACCGGGACCATCAGAGACGACGATCTGGTATTCTCGATCGACTCGCCGAGCGTGGCGGAAGGCGACAGCGGCTCGGTGAATCTGGTGTTCACCGTTTCGCTGAGTACCGCGAGCGCCTCGCCGCACACGGTTGACTACGCCGACGCAGGCAGCGGGACGGCGAGTTCCGGGACCGACTACACGGCGGTCGTCGCCGGCACGCTGACGTTCGCGGCAAGCGAGACCAGCAGGACAATAACGGTATCGGTGCGGGGCGACACGCTGAACGAGGGGAATGAAACGGTGGTGCTCGCACTGAGCAATGCGTCGGCGGGCACGGCGATTGCGACTTCGACCGGCACGGGCACGATCAGAGACGACGATCTGGTATTTTCGATCGACTCGCCGAACGTGACGGAAGGCGACAGCGGTTCTGTGAACCTGACGTTCACCGTGACGCTGAATGCGTCGGCCTCGTCGACGCAGACAGTGGACTACGCCGATGCGAGCACCGGCACGGCGACGTCGGGGACCGACTACACGGCGGTCGCCGGCGGCACGCTGACATTTGCGGCGGGAACCACTAGCCAGACGATTGCAGTGTCGGTGACAGGCGACACGACGCAGGAGGGGAACGAGACGGTGGTGCTCGAGCTGAGCAATGCGACGACCGGCATTTCGACGGCCAGCGGCACCGGCACGATCACGGACAACGACCTGGTATTTTCGATCGACTCGCCGAGCGCGGCGGAAGGCGACAGCGGCTCTGTGAACCTGACATTCACAGTGACGCTGAGTGCATCGGCGTCGGCGTCGCACACAGTGGACTATGCCCAAACAGGCGGCACGGCGACTTCGGGGACCGACTACACGGCGGTCGCCGGCGGCACGCTGACATTTGCGGCAACCGAGACGAGCAAGACGATCACGGTGCTGGTGACAGGCGATACGGCGGACGAAGGAAACGAGACGGTGGTGATCATGCTGAGCAATGCATCGACCGGCATTTCGACCGCGAGCGGCACCGGGACGATCACGGACGACGATCCGAAATTCTCGATCAACTCGCCGAGCGTGGCGGAAGGCGACAGCAGCACGGCGAACCTGGTGTTCACCGTAACACTGAGCGGGACGAGGTCGAGCTCGTCGCCGCTGTCGGTTGACTACGCCAGTTCGGACGGAACGGCGACTGCAGGCACTGACTACACTGCTGTTTCCGGCACGCTGACGTTTGCGTCGGGTGTGACAAGCCGGACGATTGCGGTTTCGGTAACGGGCGACACGGCGGACGAGTCGAACGAGACGGTGGTGCTCACGCTGAGCAATGCATCGGCAGGCACGGGCATTTCGACGGCGACCGGCACCGGGACGATCCGGGACGACGACCCGAATTTCTCGATCGACTCGCCGAGCGTTGTGGAAGGCGACAGCGGGCCGGTGAATCTGGTATTCACCGTTACACTGAGCGCGTCTGCTTCGTCGCCGTACACGGTCGACTATGCCGATGCGGGGACCGGGACAGCGACTTCGGGAACCGACTACACAGCAGTCACCGGCAGCACGCTGACGTTTGCGGCGGGGGAAACGAGCAAGACAATTACAGTGTCGGTGACGGGCGACACGCTGGACGAGTCGAACGAGACGGTGGCGATCGCTTTGAGCAATGCGACATCGGGCACGGCGATTTCGACGGCGACCGGCACCGGCACGATCACGGACGACGATCCGAAATTCTCGATCAACTCGCCGAGCGTGTCGGAAGGCGACAGCAGCTCGGTCAACCTGGTATTCACGGTGACACTGAGCGCGTCGAGCACGTCGCAGCTCGCGGTCGACTACGCGCAGACGGGCGGCACGGCGACCTCGGGGACCGACTACGCGGCGGTCACCGCCACCACGCTGACGTTTGCGCCGGGGACCACAACCCGGACGATTGCGGTGTCGGTGACGGGCGACACAGTGGACGAGTCGAACGAGACGGTGGTGCTCACGCTGAGCAATGCGACGGCGGGCGCAGGCATTTCGACGGCAATCGGCACCGGCACGATCAGGGACGACGATCCGAAATTTTCGATCGGCAATGCGAGCGTGGCGGAGGGCGACAGCGGTTCGGCGAACCTGGTGTTCACCGTTACGCTGAGTGCTTCAAGCACATCGCAGCTGACGGTCGACTACGCGCAGACGGGCGGCACGGCGACGTCGGGCACCGACTACACGGCGGTCACCGCCGGCACGCTAACGTTTCCGGCGAACAGCACGACCCGGACGATTACGGTGCTGGCGACGGGCGACACGCTGGACGAGTCGAACGAGACGGTGATCATCACGCTGAGCAATGCGACGTCGGGCGCGGGTATTTCTGCAGCGACCGGCACCGGCACGATCCGGGACGACGACCCGAAATTCTCGATCAACTCGCCGACGGTGACGGAAGCCGACAGCAACTCGGTGAACCTGGTGTTCACGGTGACACTGAGTGCTTCAAGCACGTCGTCGCTGAGTGTCGATTATGCCCAGACGGGCGGCACGGCGACGTCGGGTACCGACTATACGGCGGTCGCCGCCGGCTCGCTGACGTTTGCGGCCGGGACGACGACCCGGACGATCACGGTATCGGTGACCGGCGACACGTCGAACGAGGTGAACGAGACGGTGATCATCACGCTGAGCAATGCGACGGCCGGCGCGGGCATAGGGACGGCGATCGGCACCGGCACGATCACGGACAACGATACGCCGAACTTCTCGATCAATTCGCCGAGCGTGGCGGAAGGCGACAGCAGCACGACGAACCTGGTGTTCACGGTGACACTGAGTCCGGCGCCGGCGACTGCGGCGACGGTGAACTGGGCCGAAGGTACCGGGGGCACGGCGACGTCGGGCACCGACTACACCGCGATTGCGGGCGGCACGCTGACGTTTTCGGCGGGCACGACGACCCAGACGATCACGGTATCAGTGACAGGGGACACGACGCACGAGGCGGATGAGACGGTGGTGATCACGCTGAGCAATGCATCGACGGGCACGAACATTTCGACGGCGACCGGCACCGGCACGATCACCAACGACGATTCGGGCCTCACGATCGACTCGCCGAGCGTGACGGAAGGCGACAGCGGCTCGGCGAACCTGGTGTTCACGGTGACGCTGGATCCGGCATCGTCGTCTCAGGTGACGGTGAACTACGCCCGCACGGGCGGCACGGCGACGTCGGGCACCGATTTCACGGCGCTGGCCGCCAGCACCACGCTGACGTTTGCGGCGAACGAAACAAGCAAGACAATCACGGTGTCGGTGACGGGCGACACGATCAACGAGGCGAACGAGACAGTGATCGTCACGCTGAGCAGCGCCTCGGGCGCGGACATCGTGACGGCCAGCGGCACCGGCACCATCACGGACGACGACACGCCCAGCTTTTCGATCAACTCGCCGAGCGTGGTGGAGGGCGACAGCAGCACGACGAATCTGGAGTTCACAGTGACACTGAGTCCGGCCAGCTACCAGGCAACGAAAGTGGACTATGCGACTGCATCTACGGGCACGGCGACTGCGGGGACCGACTTTACGGCAATCTCGACTACCACATTGACGTTTGCGGCCGGGGATACGAGCAAGACGTTCATGGTGTCGGTGACGGGGGACACGACTGACGAGGGTGCGGGCGAGACGGTGGTGGCTGCACTGAGCAATGCGACCGGCAATGCAGAGATCGGGACATCAAGCGGCACCGGCACGATTACGGACGACGATCCGAAATTTTCGATTGCCGATGCGAGTGCGACGGAGGGCGACACTGGTTCGGTGAACATGACATTCACCGTGACGCTGAGCGGGGCGGGCAATTCGCAGTACACGGTGGACTACGCCAGTTCAGACGGCACGGCGACTGCGGGAACCGACTACACGGCGGTCTCGGGGACGCTGACGTTTGCGGCGGGGACCACGAGCCGTACATTGACAGTTTCGGTGACGGGGGACGCGGCGAACGAGGCGAACGAGACATTGACGGTCACGCTGAGCAATCCGTCGGCGGGCACGGGGATTATGACGGCGAGCGGCACGGGCACGATCACGGACAACGACACGCCGGGCTTTTCGATCGACTCGCCGAGCGTGGCGGAAGGCGACAGCAGCACGACGAGCCTGACGTTCACGGTGACGCTGAGTCCGGCGCCGGCAACCCAGGCGACGGTGAACTGGGCCGAAGGTACCGGGGGCACGGCGACGTCGGGTACCGACTACACAGCGATTACAGGCGGCACGCTGACGTTTTCGGCGGGGACCGCGACCCAGACGATTACGGTATCAGTGACAGGGGACACGTCGCACGAAGCGGACGAGACGGTGGTGCTCACGCTGAGCAATGCGTCGAGCGGCACGAACATCTCGACGGCGACTGGCACCGGCACGATCACCAACGATGATCCGGGTCTTTCGATCGACTCGCCGAGCGTGGCGGAAGGCGACAGCAACTCGGCGGACCTGGTGTTCACAGTAGCGATGAGCCCGGCATCGTCGTCTCAGGTGACGGTGAACTACGCCCGTTCGGGCGGCACGGCGACGTCGGGCACCGACTTCACGGCGCTGGCTTCCAGCACCACGCTGACGTTTGCGGCGAACGAGACCAGCAAGACGATCACGGTGTCGGTGACGGGCGACACGGTGAACGAGCCAGACGAGACGTTGATCATCACGCTGAGCAGCGCCTCGGGTGCGGACATCGTGACGGCGAGCGGCACCGGCACGATCCGCGACAACGACACGCCGAACTTTTCGATCAACTCGCCGAGCGTGGCGGAAGGCGACGGCGGTTCGGCGAATCTGGAGTTCACAGTGACGCTGAGTCCGGCGAGCTACCAGCCGGTGACGGTCGACTACGCGCAGACCGGCGGCACCGCGACTTCGGGTACCGACTACACGGCGGTCGCGGCCGGCACGCTGTCGTTTGCGGCGGGGGATACGAGCCAGACGATCACGGTATCGGTGACGGGCGACACGATGTACGAGGCGAGCGAGACGGTAATTATCACGCTGAGCAATGCGTCGACGGGCACGAATATTGCGACGGCGAGCGGCACTGGCACCATTGCCAACGACGACCAGGGCCTGCTGATTGATTCGCCGAGCGTGGCAGAGGGCGACAGCGGCGCAGTGAACCTGGTATTCACGGTTACGCTGGAGCCGGCAGCGGCGACGCAGGTGACGGTGAACTATGCGGATGCAGGCGGCGGCACGGCGACCTCGGGGACCGACTACGCGGCAGTCGGCGGCACGCTGACGTTTTCCGCCGGGGAGACGAGAAAGACGATTGCGGTATCGGTGACCGGCGACACGTCGGATGAGCCGGACGAGACGGTGGTGATTGCGCTGAGCAATGCGTCGGGCGCGAGCATCGTGACCGCGCGCGGCACCGGGACGATCGTGGACAACGATGTGCCCGGCTTTTCGATTGATTCGACAAGCGCGGCGGAAGGCGACGACGAGGCGAGCAGCCTGACGTTCACGGTGACGCTGAGCCCGGCAAGCTACAGGCAGGTGACGGTGAACTACGCCGATGCGGGAACCGGCACGGCGACGTCGGGGAGCGACTATGCGGCTTTTGGCGGCACGCTGACATTCTCGGCCGGGGAGACCAGCAAGACGATTGCAGTGTCGGTGACGGACGATGCGCTGGACGAGCCGGACGAGACGGTGGTGGTTGTGCTGAGCAATGCGTCGTCGGGCACGAGCATTGCGGCGGCGAGCGGCACAGGTACGATCACAGACAACGACATCCCCGGCTTTTCGATTGATTCGCCGAGAGTGATGGAAGGCGACAGCGGTTCGACCGTTCTGACGTTCACGGTATCGCTGAATCCGGCGAGCCATCAGCCGGCCACGGTGAACTACGCCGATGCGGGTACTGGCACCGCGACTTCGGGGACCGACTACGAGACCCTCGCCGGCGGCACGCTGCGGTTTGCCGCCGGGGAGACCAGCAAGACGATTGCGGTTTCGGTGACCGGCGACGCGGAGTTCGAGCCGGACGAGACGGTGGTGATTGCATTGAGCAGTGCGACGTCGGAAGCGAGCATCGCGACGGCGAGCGGCACCGGAACCATCGCGAACGATGACGACACGCCGGTCTTTTCGATCGATTCGCCGAGCGTGGAGGAGGGCGACGCCGATTCGGTCAATCTCACCTTCACGGTGACGCTGACGCCGGCGAGCTTCGAGCAGGCGACGGTGAACTATGCAGATACAGGCACCGGCACTGCGGAAGCGGGCGAAGACTACAGGTCGATCGCCGGCGGCACGCTGACGTTCGCCGCCGGGGAGACCAGCCAGACTATTGATGTGTCCGTGCTCGGCGATGTTCTGTCGGAGCAGGACGAGACGGTCGTGCTGGTGCTCAGCGACCCGAACCCGTCGTACACCATAGAGGAGGCGCGCGGCACAGGGACTATCACTGACAATGACGCGTCGGTGCTGGACGAGGTGGACACGGAAATTGTTGCGGAAGTGGCGCGCGAGGTTACCACCAGCGTGGTGGCGGCGGTCGGCAACCGCATTGCTTCAGTGGTCGGCGGCGCGGCGATTGTGCCGCCAGTCGGCTTGCCGCCGGTCAGCGTGCCTCCGACTGGCGGATTTGCGGATGGCGGTCTGCTGTCGATTCTGGAGCGTTCCGCACGGCACAGCCGCGAGCGGGAGCGCGGCCTGGAGCGTTCGGAGATGTCGCTGTACCGTTCGCTGGACGGCGCCAGCTTCGTCTATACGCCGAGCGTTGCCGCTCTGGGCGCGAATGGTTCGGCCGACGCATCCGGCGGGATGCTTGCCGGCGCCCCGACAGTGTGGGGTTCGGTTGACTATAGAAAATTGTCCGGCGGCGGTGCGGATGCGCTGCAGTGGGACGGCGAGCTGGCCTCGGTCAATGTCGGCACCGACACGATGGTCGATGCCGGTGTTCTTGTCGGACTGGCGGCCGGAGTGTCGAAAGGAAGCTTCGGCTATCAGGGCAGCGCCGGCGGCACCAGCGGCGTGGTGAAGGTGCGCGTGAAGTCATTGAATCCCTACATTGGCTGGTCGGTGTCGGAATCGGCGAGCCTGTGGGCGGCCGTCGGATACGGCAAGGGCAAGGTCAACTACAACGACGGTGCCACCGGAGAAGCCGCCAGCAAGATGTCGATCGCCAGTGCGGCGCTGGGCGGTCGCTATCGCCTGCATTCGACTGATGGTTCATCGGACGGCCGTTTGATTCAGGTGGACCTGAAGGGAGAGGCCTGGGGTCTGCAGACCAGGGTTGACGGGGACGAGCGTCGTCCGATGGGATCGAAGTCCCGGGCTCACGGGGTGCGCGTTGCGATTGAGAGGTTGCAAAACTGTGCGCTTGAATCCGGCGCTTCGCTGACGCTGTCTGGCGAAGCCGGCTTGCGCTGGGACGGCGGCGACGGCGACACCGGCACTGGCATTGAGATGGGCGGGACTGCGGACTACCACAATCCGGCAACCCGAATGAAGCTGGTGGCGACGGGCCGTGCCTTGCTGGACCATGAAAGCGAACGGAAGGAGTGGGGCGCCGGCGTGACAGCAGGATACCGGCTGAATAGTCGAGAAACCGGACTGACCTACCGATCTTCCCTGTCGCACGGGCAGACGGAAAGCGGAGTTGATTCTCTCTGGGACAGCCGCGTTGCCAGTCGTGCATCCGAAGATGCGGAGCCGACGACGCGCCTGGACGCGGAGGTCGGCTACCGAATGTTTGGAGCGAGCGGTCTGCACACGCCGTACGTTGGATTCGGCGCGGAAGACAGCGGTACGCGGGACTACCGCATCGGCATGCGTTATGCAAGTGAATCAGAGTTGTCCTCGGGCCTGGAATTCGAGCGTCGCGAAGCAGACAATAAGCGGCCCGACCACAGGGTTATGCTAACAGGGCAGACAGACTGGTAGGCAGGATAGAATCAACGTAGACCTTCTGCAAGCTGTGTCTGGACGTTGCAGAGCTTCCTTCAAGTTGAATTTATAAAAAATCGGAAGTGTTGCGATGAGTGAATCGACGCAGATGATACTAGAGTGTAGAGACGCGAATTTCATTGCTATGACCAGAATGGTCAGTGGTGAGCACCAACATTACATTGCTCAACTTTAGATTCTCGGGAATTTCTAATTCGACAAGTAAACCTTGCCCATCGATAGCAAAGACACCTGCAACAGTATGCTCTGCGCCTCCGTCGCATCGCGACGGTGGCTTTTCAGCGTGCTGTTCAAATCCCTATCAGCAAGCGCATGGTTCACTTTCTTTCGCCAAACACGCCGCAACCTGTCAACTTCGCATCCGTGAAATCACACTCGGCATTTTGCGCCTGATTTTGTATACTGCTCATCTGTTTTATGATGGCACCTCCCGAGTACATTATCAGTAAATCAGTATAGTACCGAAAATACAAAGGAGATGTCCCCTTCCCCACTCTCAGCATTGATTTTTCAGTGCCTTAAACGGCGACCAAGAGACCAAAAGTAGCAAATGAGTATTGGGGTACTGATTTCTTCATTTCTTTTGATTTTTCTCGCTGAATTGGGAGACAAGACCCAATTGGTTGTTTTGGCGCTGGCACATCGCTATCGCGCAACACCAGTAATTGCTGGCGCTTTTGCTGCATTTGCCTTGCTGAATCTGTTGGCTGTCCTGTTTGGTGAATGGTTGTCAAATATTGTTCCAAGAGAAGCAATACTCGGGTTTGCAGGCCTGTTGTTTTTGTATTTTGCTTACCGCTTATGGCGACAACCCGACACCGAAGACGACGAATTTGACGAAAAAAACTATGGATGGATCTTCATTTCAACTTTCTGTTTGATATTTGTTGCCGAGCTGGGTGACAAAACTCAGCTGGCTACAATTGCCCTAGTGATTCAATCTCGGGAACTCTGGAGCGTATTCTGGGGTAGCACAGGAGCTTTGTTTGCAGTAACGATATTCGCGGTAGTCGGTGGAAAATTACTGCGACGGGTACCAAACAAGTGGATACGGCACACAGCGGCGCTACTGTTTGCGATTTTCGGACTGTTGGCTTTGGGAAATGCAGTGTTTGAGGCGATCAATTAGCCCGGAATCAGTATCAGTTGACTCTGAAATCAAGACAATTTGTTCTTCAACCACCACTTATTCTGTGTGCTTTGACAGTTGAATCGTCCAGCTTTCTGCGTTCAGGGAATTTTCCGAATGAAATGGAAATTCGGTATTGGCATCATCCGCAGATACGGCAAGCGTCTCTTCCAGAATGTAGTCCTTGTATTCTGCTACGGCTTGCGAAACTTTGTCCGTACCCTCGATTCTCAGAACAATTCGGTCAGAAACTTCCAGACCGGCCTGCTTTCGTGATTCCTGAATGGTTCTGACCAGTTCGCGAGCCAGACCCTCGCACTCTAGCTCATCGTTCAAGCGTGTATCCAGTCCTACCAGATAGCCGCCTTCTTCAGCACTGGTCCAACCGTGAGCTGATTCAGTTTCAACCAGTACATGCTCGCCGCCGAGTGTCAATGAATCACCATTGACATCAAGCGAAAAATTTTCGTTGGCCGCGACTGCAACCGCAATTGCCTCGCTGTCAGCAACAGCAAGTGCTTCCCGAATGGCCGGAATCAGTTTTCCGTACTGTTTGCCTAGCACAGGCAAATTGGGCAGGATTCGATAACTGACAAGTTCAGCATCTCTTGCAATCAATTCAATGGACTTTACATTCAGTTCTTCCAGGATTTGTAATTTATGGCGATTTACTGCTTCGGATGCTTTCTCGCTGGGTACACGCACGAGCATTCTGCCCAGCGGTTGACGGGTACGAACCTGCGTTTTGTTTCTTGCTCCACGTCCAAGCACCACAATTTGACGGACAACTTCGACGTCGTAAATCAACTCCAGATCGAGTTGTTCTTCATTCACAACAGGCCATTCAGCCATATGAACGCTGACCGGTGATGAAGCATCAATTTTTCTGACAAGGTTTTGGTATACCGCCTCGGCAAGAAATGGCATCACCGGTGCTATCAGGCGATTGGCTTTCTCAAGACATTCATAGAGAGTCAAATAGGCCGCCTGCTTGTCGGCTCCGGCTTCCGCTTTCCAGAAGCGTCGACGATTTCGTCGCACGTACCAATTGCTCAATGCATCTACAAATCGTTCAATCGCCTGTCCGGCCCGAATCACATCGTAGCGGTCGAGTGCTTCGGTGGCTTGATGGACGGTTTGTTGCAACATTGCAATGATCCATCGGTCAATCTCGGGTCGTTCTGCTACAGGAACCATATTGCTCCGATCAAATCCATCCAGTTGCGCATACAAAATGAAGAATGCGTAGGTGTTCCACCAGGTATTGATAAATGAACTGGCGACATCCTTGACAACATCAACGGAGATTCGTTTTTGCACTTCAGGTGCTACGCGGCAAGCCATGTACCAGCGCAACGCATCAGCGCCAACTGAATCGAATACATCGTACGGGTCAATAATATTCCCCAGCGATTTCGACATTTTCTTGCCGTTCTTGTCAACGATATGTGCAAGGCAGATGCAATTTCGATATGCGACGCTATCAGACACGAGTGTGGAAATCGCGTGAAGAGTGTAAAACCAGCCACGTGTCTGATCAATGGCCTCCACGATGTAGTCGGCCGGAAATCGCTCAGCGAACAGCTCCTGATTTTCGAAAGGGTAGTGGAACTGTGCATACGACATTGCACCGGAATCGAACCAGCAGTCAATCACTTCCGGTACTCGACGGTACAATCGTCCGTTTTGCGGGTGGGTAAACGAGACATTGTCAATTTCAGGTCGATGCAAATCAACCTCCCGTAGACTGCGACCGCAAAAATTTTCCAATTCTTCTACCGAGCCAATGCAGATAAAGTCGCCGTCGCCATCAGTCCAAAGCGGCAAGGGAGTACCCCAGAATCGTTCCCGCGACAAGGCCCAGTCAATATTGTTGGCAAGCCAATTGCCGAATCGCCCGTCCCGAATGTTCTCCGGTACCCAATAGATCGTTTGATTGAGTTCGCTCATCCGGTCCCGGAACTGACTGGTGCGAATATACCAGGCATGTTTTGCGTAGTAGATCAACGGGTCGCCGGTACGCCAGCCAATCGGATAGTTATGAATGAATGTCTCGGCACGGTACATCAGCCCGCGATCAGTAAGCAATTGGACAATAATCGGATCAGCTTCTTTGAAAAACTTTCCTGCGACAGGTGTAACTTCTTCCAGAAAATACCCATCCAGTCCAACTCCATGGACAACAGGCAGTCCATTTGCTTCGGCAAGCTTGAGATCGTCTTCACCGTACGCCGGCGCCGCATGTACGATACCCGTACCATCTTCGATTGTGACAAAGTCCGCACAATATACCTGGCAGATTTTTCCTTCGGCCGGAAGATAGTCAAACAGTCGTTGGTACTTGATACCGGCCAGTTTGTCGCCTTTCACTTTCTTGATGACTTCGCGCGGGGAATCCTGCAATATTGAATCAATCAGTGCTTCTGCCAGAATGAAGGTTTCATCACCGCAACGTACATAAACATAGTCGTAATCCGGATGCACAGCAAGTGCCAAATTGGATGGCAGTGTCCAAGGCGTAGTGGTCCATACCAGAAAACTGGTATTTTCGTCGTCGACAAGTCGAAAGCGAACAAAAATGGACGGATCTTCCAACTCCTTGTAGCCGCCCAGGGCGATTTCGTGAGAGGAGAGAGTTGCTCCGATGCGCGGGTCGTAGGGAACAACCTTGTAGCCCTGATAGATCAGATTCTTGTCCCAGATTTGCTTGATGAGCCACCAGACGGATTCAATGTATTCATTATTTAACGTGTAGTAAGCGTCTTTCATGTCGACCCAGAAGCCCATGCGCTCGGTCATCTTCTCCCAATCGTCAATGTAACGCATCACTGATTCCCGGCACTTGCGGTTGAACTCTGCAATTCCGACTTCTTCTTCGATTCGTTTCTTGTCGAAAATCTGGAGTTCTTTCTCGATTTCATGTTCGACGGGTAGTCCGTGTGTATCCCAGCCGGCGGTTCTCGGACAGTGATGCCCGCTCATGTGCTTGTAGCGGGGAAAGATGTCCTTGAAGGTGCGGGCCAGTACATGATGAATTCCGGGTTTGCCGTTCGCGGTTGGCGGTCCGTCATTCCACATGAACAACGGCTTGCCTTCGCTCTGTTGCTGGCATTTGACGAACATGTCGTGGTCGTTCCAGAATTTGAGAATCTGCTTCTCAAGTTCAGGTCCTTCGTAGCGTGTCGATACCTTGTCAAATGCCAGCGGGTTGCTATCAGAGAGTTTGTCCTGCATCCGTAAAATCTTCCTTTTCAGTAAGTGACTGCACTCAAGTCAGTCGTGGTAGTTGATTCATCAAAAACTTGTGTCCTTCACGTCCATTCGCGCGATTTCTGTCCATGCTCGAAAGCCTGGGGAATGTATTTTCCTTGCGTGTTGTGCGAATCGAACGAGACAGACGATTGAAAAATAGCGGGTTAATTATAGGGAAAAATTCACGCGATTTGTGAGGTAGTTATCCATTATCGAACACAAGCAAGCTGATTTTCACCCATGAAAGCCAAGTGGTCAGCGAAATTGGTTGATCATCACTGCAAAGTATGTCCATGCTCCCCGCTACGCCGACTGTAGAAGAACAGTGCGGAGTTAACAAATTAAATCCGTCAATTATTGACATGGTATTGAAAGAATTTTCACATTGTGCTTCATCGAGTATTTATAATTGTCACAGGTTGGAGAGGTTCGTTTTTTTGGAGATTGCCATTGACGAACCATACTCAACCGCTTTTGGACAAGTGAAATGGCAACGATGTCGAGTGAACATTACGAATCTACTCTTCGATTATCAGTTATATGAAAACAACTATCGAAAAATTTTCTTCTGGCTGTTCTTCTCCAAACGGAGGAGAGATACATGCCAGAAGGGCTCTGTACAGAAGATTTCAGTCGCGTATTGCTGAAAATCAGGAATTGAGTCGTCGGCTGGTATCCTATCAGGCAAATAGGGAAGAACCCGGATTCAGGTGGTTGAAGTACAAAGAAGGATTTTCAGCTCAGCTAATTGAAAAACTGCTTGGTGAAATAACCGCAAAGAGAGTGTTGGACCCGTTTGCTGGTATTGGTACGGTGCCATTGGTAGTAACGGGTGCGGGTCTGGATGCAACGGGCATTGAAATTATGCCGGTTGGACTGTTGACGGCCAAGGCTGTTTCTCATGCCGCCAATGGTTTGGTTCAATCAGAGTTTGAAAAAGCAGGTCAAGACCTTCTTGCGCGACTCAGAAATCCGCGGACCAATCCGAACTACCGTTTTCAGCATGTGACAATCACTGAAAAAGCCTTTCCTGAACAAACGGAAGAGGACATTGCCAAAGCAAGGGAATTCATAAACGAATATCCGCAGGATGACATACGCGAAGTATTGAATTTTGCGTGCATGAGTGTATTGGAAGAAGTAAGCTACACCAGCAAGGATGGCCAGTATCTGAGATGGGACCATCGGTCGGGCAGAAACCTTCGAGCTAAAATGGAAAAAAGGTCAATAACACCTTTTCGGGAAGCTATATCTGGTCGGTTAAGCCAGATCTACAGTGATATAGAGCAATTGAAGAAGAGATTTGGCGGACGATATCCAAGGTTGGTCAACGGATCATGTTTGAAAGAATTGATGAGATTTGAAGACAACTCTTTTGACACAGTCATTTCATCTCCGCCTTATGCGAATCGGTACGACTACACACGAACTTATGCACTGGAACTGGCTTATTTGGGATATGACCAAGACAATTTTCGGGACTTGCGTCAAGCATTGCTTTCTGCAACGGTTGAAAATCATTCAAAAAGAACCTGGTTGCAAGATTACTACGCTGATTCTCCTCTAATCAAACTGGCATTCAGTGTGTATGATTCACAAACTGCTTTACATGAAGCATTGACAATTCTTCGCGACAACTCAAGCAAGCTTGGCAACCCGAACGTAATCCGGTTGCTGGAGAACTACTTTCTTGAAGTGGCTGTACTGGTCGCTGAGTTGGGCCGAATTGTTTCCTCAAACGGCAACGTTTTTATTGTCAATGACAATGTTCAATACTATGGAGAGGAGATACCTGTTGACCTGATTCTTTCTGACTATGCAGAGCAATCGGGATTCCAATGCAAACAAATTTGGATGATTCCACGTGGCAAGGGAAATGCAAGTCAACAGATGGGAACATTTGGGCGTCGTGAATTACGGAAATGCGTGTATCACTGGGTACGAAATTAGTGAAACTGTTCGTCAACTCATTCGTACAGTTCAATTCACTATGGATTCGACTTTGTTGCAGGACATGTCTGGCGTAGCAAGCGGTGATTAGGGTGTATATTCTCCGATGCTTGTTGAAAAGGAAAATGGTTGTGAACTCCTCGATATTGCTATCATTGTGGTTTGTGGAACAGCTTTTATTATGATTCACCGATTATTTGTAAAAAACTTCATGTCAATTAGGGATGGAGTAGAACTTGATTTTCGCGTACTGAGAACTACTCCGAAGCGTGATCGATTTCGTGAGAGGCGAAAGTCATCAAGTATTCGACTACCTACCGTAGTAGTTTTCATTGGACCAAATGGGTCAGGTAAAACAAACTTGTTACGTGCCATGAATAGCACTGCAAGATTTATATCTCACTCATTTTTGGAGAACTCGGAAGGGCAATTAAATTATTTTTATCCTCCGTTTGATTCCTTGGAATATCGAAACAAACCAACCCGCATCGAATTGGATTTTGATTTGGATTTGACGAAACAATTTAACGATACGTTCCCTCCGTCACTGTGTCGTTATAGTCTCGAGATTCACCGCAGTCAGACTCAGGGGAATAGTTGCGAAAAAATCAGTTATGAAGCTATGCATATTTACCCGAAAAATCGTCCACTTCGGATTTTCGAAAGAATACTGAACAAGCCAACCTACATAAACAAAAAATTGAGAATTCGTAAAAACGACGAGAGGGTTCTGTATGCACCGTTAAATGCTTCTCTAATCTCGACGCTCGCAAGATTCGATGTTGAGCCATTCAAATCATTTTCACGGGAGATGCAAGCTATAACTACGAATGTTGGGGATACAGATCCATGGTGCTCTAGTGATAAAAATGTAGCCAAGGTTTATAAAACGAATTCAGACCTCACCAGCAATGCCTCTCAATTTCTTTCACGTGCGGACCTTGGAATAAATAAAATGGAAGTTTATCAAACAAACGAAATGTCAACCCTAAGGTTTAGGCATCAGGGATTGGACTTTCCTATTGGATTTAATGAGATGCCTTCAGGTGCACGTCAACTGGTTAAATCGTACCCTTTTCTACGTTTAACTCTTAAATACGGAGGACTTGCTATTTTTGATAATTTCGACCGGGAGTTGCATGAAAATCTGGCAACTGAATTGTTGCAATGGTTTCAGAACAAAGAAGATAATCCACATGGTGCCCAGCTATTTTGTACTTCTCACAGTTCTTCACTGTTGAGTGAGTTGGAGAAAGAAGAAGTTTGTATCGTGGAGAGAGATCGTAGAACGGGAAGTTCATCCGCATATAGTGTAAAGGATATACAAGATATTCGTCGCACAGAAGATCTTCATAAACTGTACATTGGTGGCGTGTTGGGCGGGTTACCGAATTTTGGCTAGATATCGTACATAAAGTGGAGGATCAAACAACGAATATGTATATCTGTGAGAGCTTAAAGTCGGAACAATATAATAGTCCAAGACAGTTGCCAAATTTTGAATCATCGGATCCTTGCTATGCAAATTCAGATTGAAGAAGTCAAAATTGAAGTCGTTCTGAAAAGGGTAAAGAACCTGAACCTTCGTGTGTATCCACCAAACGGAGAAGTTCGTATTTCAGCTCCATACAGAGTGAAGCTCGCCGATATCGAACATTTCGCGGCTTCAAAACTGGACTGGATTCGCGCGAAACAAAAACAAGTACGGCAAGCTAAGAGTAGACCGGGGAAACAGTATGTTGATGGAGAACTGCTTCCTGTTTGGGGCAGGCAGTGCAGGTTGGCGGTCAGCTATACTCATCGAACACCAATGATTGAACTCCGTGAAGATGAAATTGTTATGAAAATTCGTCCAACTACAGACAGAGCAATGCGGGAAGCCATGGTTAACGGTTTGTATAGACATCTCGTTAAGTTGATGACCAACGAATTTGCAACAAAGTGGGAGCCGAAAATCGGAATGCCTGTCAAACGCATTTTTGTGCAACGCATGAAAACTCGTTGGGGGACTTGCAATCCCCGTACCCAGTCAATCCGCTTGAATTCGGAACTTGGCAAAAAACCATTGAAATACCTGGAATATGTTGTCCTTCACGAGATGGTGCATTTTTTGGAGCGTTCGCACAACGAAGTATTCCAGTCTTACATGTACCAGTTCATGCCGGATTGGAGACAAAGGCAGTCCGAGTTGAATCAACGGGAACCCCAAAGTGACTGAAAGTACATTGCCGACTCGCCGTTCATTTTGGGCGGGTTACGTTTCCATTATGGCTACTGTGATTTTCCTTGACCAGGGAACGAAGGCACTGATTACAGGGAATATGGAACTGTACCAGGGAATCAGAATAGCACCGTTCCTGAATTTTGTGTATGCCTTCAACGAAGGCGCGGCTTTTGGTTTTGGTTCCGACTTCGGACTGAACTCCAATTTGATATTTTTGATATTGGGATTTGCAATTCTGTGCGTACTCATTTATTTTGTGTGGTCGTCTCGGCATATTCGAAGCCAATTGAATCTGGCCTATTCTCTGGTTGCCGGCGGTGCAGCAGGCAACCTGATAGACCGGTTATTTTATGGGCATGTGATTGATTTTCTGGATTTTCATTACGCTAGCTGGCACTTCTGGACATTCAATATCGCAGATTCAGCAATCACGATTGGTGCAATCTTGCTGATCATGGATTTGTTGGGAATCCGATTGTTTTTTCGACAACCAGACAAAAGCACTTGAACTCAGCTGGCCGGTTGAAGTCTTTCTCGCGCTCGACGTCTGTACTGCACAAAGTAAACCAGTCCAAATAGTGCAAATGCCGGAATGTAAAACACTTCCTTCGGTATCCGGTCGCTTTCTTGCTTGATGTGTTGAATATGAACTGGATGATCTCCATAAAAGTCAAACATGTCACCGATTTTTTCAAACAAGTGCGTCCCGTGATACGGTTCTTCTACATGAATCTGACCGTCTTTGTGAGTCACTATTAATCCGGCATCGCTCAGGCGCTTTTCTGCTTCGGTAACATTGCTGAGCGGCACAAGCAAGGTTGTACTGGTTATTTCCCCGGTATCGAAATCCGGCCCGCTTACCACTACTGTAATCACACCATCCGGGGGTACATCGCCGACAACTTCATAAATCTTGTGTGGTTCAACGTGCGAATAAGGTGGATGGATTTGGTCTAGCCAAAAACCTGGTCTGAATAAACTGAAGGCAACCAGCAACAGGATGATGGACTCCCAGATTTTGTTTCGCGTCAGCAAGAATCTCTGTGTTGCCGAAGCAAACAGCATCATCGCGAATACAGCAACGATGAAAACGAAAATCGCCTTTAAGGGAGTGACATTGATAAGAAGCAAATCTGTGTTGAATATAAACAGAAAAGGCAGAAGGGCAGTTCGTATGTCGTATGCAAATCCTTGGAACCCGGTTTTGATCGGGTCTCCTTTTGAAATTGCTGCGGCCGCGAATGCCGCCAAACCAACAGGCGGTGTGTCGTCGGCCAGAATGCCGAAGTAAAATACGAACAGATGAACTGCGATCACCGGAACAATCAGACCGCTTTTCGCCCCGAGTAGCAATATCACCGGTGCCATCAAAGAGGATACGACAATATAGTTTGCAGTTGTTGGCAAGCCCATCCCCAAAATCAGACTCATCACTGCGACCAGCAACAGCATGAGCAGCAAATTGCCGCCGGACAGAAACTCTACGAATTCACCAACGACTTGGTGTGCGCCAGTGAGTGAGATAGTACCGACAATAATGCCGGCAGCACCGGTTGCCACAGCGATTGCTACCATGTTGGACGAACCGGCAACCATGCCATCAATCCATTCTTTTACACCTTTTCGAAACTGTTGCGGGAGATTCCCTGTTTTTCGAAAAATAGCTTTCAACGGATGTTGGGTAATTGCAACAACCGTCATCGCGCACATGGACCAGAAGGCCGAAAACGCGGGTGATAATCGTTCGAGTACGATGCACCAAATCAGGATGACAATTGGCAAAATGTAGTACAAGCCGGTAATCGTGGTTGGACCCACGCGCGGCAATTCAGTGATGGGTGCCTCGGGGTCGTCAATGACCAGGTCTTCCAGACGGGATGCCAGCCACACCAGTATCAAATAGGCGATACTGCATATCACAACGACGACGGTGAAGGCAATATCGGGAAAGAGTACTTTGATCCAGCCCATACCGAAGTACACCGCCATTCCCAGCAGGGCAATGGCGATGAAGCCGCCTAGAAATCCAATCAGTTTCGTCATTAGTGTCAGATTTGAAGGTGGTTTGGGCAAACCTTTTAAATTCAGTTTCATCGCTTCCAGATGAACGATGTAGACCAAGGCGATATAGGAAACCAGAGCGGGTACCAAAGCGTGCTTGATAATGTCGGTATAGCTGATTCCGGTAAACTCGGCAATCAGAAATGCCGCGGCCCCCATAACGGGCGGTGTTAACTGTCCGTTTGTAGACGAAGCCACTTCAACGGCACCTGCTTTTTCCGGTGTCAAGCCGGTGCGCTTCATCAAAGGAATCGTAAAGGTACCGGTGGTTACCGTATTGGCGATCGATGACCCTGAATACAAGCCGCTGAGTGCGGATGCCATTACCGCAGCCTTGGCCGGTCCGCCGCGCAAATGTCCCAGCAGTGAAAACGCCAGTTTGATAAAGAAATTTCCAGCACCGGCCTTCTCCAGAATCGAACCAAACAATACGAAGAGAAATATCAAAGACGCGGAAACCCCCAGAGCAACTCCGAATACCCCTTCATTTTGCATCCAGTAGTGCCACATCGCTTTTCCAAACGAAGCACCTTTCCATTGCACTGCTTCCGGTAGCCATTGGGCATCTCCGAAAAATACATAAAAGACAAACACGGACGCGACGATCAATAAAGGCAGTCCAAGTGTTCGATACACAGTTATTGCCAGCACAATCATTCCAATAGACGAAATCACCAGATCCGAAGTGGTGGGCAAACCGGCGCGGACTGCTATTTCGTTTCTAAGTACTACAATGTACAGGCAGGCCAGAATGCCAAGTGCTGCAAGCGCCCAGTCATACCATGGAATTGTTTTGTTCGAGCTTGACTTGAACAGTGGAAATGTAAGCGAAGCAAGCAGAATGGCAAACGACAGATGAATGAGTCTGGCGTTGGCACTGGTGACTACCAGTGGAATTCCGGTCCAGTCAGTTAGCGTGTAGGGGAAATGCGAAGCGATGTATACCTGAAAAAGTGCCCAGGCAAACGCAACGTAAAAAATCAGACGTCCTTGCCATCCATCAGGAATACGCGAGCCAGTATCTACCTGCGCGACCAGTTCCTCTGCGGTTGGCGCAGATTTCTCTTCTTTAGCCAAGCTGGAATTTATGCGCAGGCATTAATGTGGAAGATAGTAGAAAGCGAGGCGGTGAAAACCGCCTCGCCTTTTTGAATGAAATTACATCCAACCCATTTCTTTGTAGTACCGGAGGGCACCATCGTGGAGCGGGGCAGACAAAGAATCCTTGATCATTTGTTGAGGATCCAGATTCGCGAATGCCGGATGCAGTTTTTTGAACTGATCGATATTATCAAAAACTGCCTTGACAACAATGTAGACTACATCGGCCGGCACGGATGCACTGGATACGAATGTTGCACCTACACCAAATGTGGTGACATCTGCATCATTGTTGTACATTCCGGCAGGGATGACTGCGGTTCGATAGTATGGATTGTCGCCAACCAGCTTGTCAATTGCACTGCCGGTGGCATTGACCAGGTGGGCATCACAAGTAGACAAAGTTTCCTGTGTCAGTGCAGACGGATGTCCGACCAGCCAGAAATAAGCATCGATCTTACCGTCGCAAAGTGCTTGACCTGTTTCAGCAGATTTCATTTCAGCAGCCAATTTGAGATCGCTTCGTTCCCATCCCAAAGCTTCTTCAATCACTTCCCAAGTGCCGCGAGTTCCGGAACCAGGGTTGCCGATGTTCAAGCGCTTGCCTTTGAGGTCGGTAATGTTGTTCACGCCGGAATCATCTCGTGCCAGAATCGTTACCGGTTCGGGATGCACAGAAAATACTGCGCGCAGATCCGAGAATGCACCTTGGTCTTCAAATTTTGAAGTGCCGTTGTAAGCGTGAAACTGCCAGTCGGACTGAGCCACGCCAAATTCAAGCTCACCGGCACGAATGGTGTTGATGTTGTAAATCGAACCGCCGGTTGACTCGGCCGAACAACGGATTCCGTGAGTTTTGCGGTCTTTGTTGACTAGTCGGCAAATTGCGCCGCCAGTAGGATAGTAAACGCCGGTAACGCCGCCAGTGCCTATGCTTACGAACTGTTGTTGCGCAGAAACTGGTGAGACCATCGCACTGCCCAGCAAGACAAATGCAAGTCCAACGAGTAGATTGAGTGTTTTCTTCATTTTGTCTCCTATTCTTGGAATGATTAACAAATAATGGTACTCTGTTCTCTATATTAGCAAACTTTGCTACCGAATTTCACCTTTGTACCGCTTTCGGTAATGGAAGGTCAGTTCAATCGTCTTGCAATTGTGTGTGCCAATTTTCAATCCATAGAGTTGTGGTTGATGAATTGCCGGTCGGTGTGACTCCCTTGAGCCACTTCGGAATCACAAAGGGTTCGACCCGGAAGTACAACGGCAGGGCAGGCAGTTGCTCCGAATAAATTTCCTGCATTCTTGCCCACATCGGCAATCGTTCGCCGGGGTCCAATTCGACTTCAACATCATCAATCAGCTGATCCATTTCCGCATTTCGAAACCCGGGATAGTTAGTGCCGCTAAAGTTGTTTTCCGGAGTTGGAATTTCCGTAGAATGCAGGGTTGAGCGCGGCGGGCTTTCCGGAACAGAAAGCCAGGCGTACATCGCCAGATGCGGAAATTTTCTCTTCTCGACAGTATCTCCGAAATACACTCGGGGCGGCTGATTTTTTATTTCAACTGAAATTCCAAGTTGATGCCAGTTGCTTTGAATCGCTTGCTGGACGAGTTCACGAACTCGCGATCCCGAAGTTGTACTGAATTCCAGTTTCAGGGGTTCGCCGTTTGAGTTCTCGCGAATTCCTGTAGATTCATTGACTAGCCAACCGGCTTGTTCAAGTAACTCGCGCGCCTTTTCCGGGTCGTAAGGGTATTTCTGAAGATTCGGATTGAAAACCGAGTCAAGCGGACTGATAAAACCATCGGCGACCGGTTGCTGTCCTTCGAAAATTTTTTCACTAATCGCGGTTCGGTTGGTTGCATACATCAATGCTTGTCGAACCCGGACGTCGCTTAATATCGGACTGTCCTGATTGACATCAATGTGTTCGTATATGAGTCCCGGGCGGAAGTTGAAGTCGAAATCATCACTGTGACGCTTTTTGATTGACAGTGCCTGGTCAAGGGTAACGCCGAGGGTACCGGCGATGAAGTCAATTGATTTTGACAGCAAATTGGCTTCCAATGCTGCTGTATTTTCAATAATTCGGACAACAATTTTGTCATAGAACGGCTTTTTGCCCCACCAGGAATCATTTCTCTCCAGTTCGACATAGGCGCCGGCGGTTACCCCGGAAATGCGGTAGGGTCCATAGTAAAGAGCAGGATTAAAGGCATCTGTATCGTAAGCAGTTCTGTTGCGGTACTCAAATGCGGTGGATGCTTCATAAATTGGTCTTTCGATATGAGCAGGTAGCAGGTACAGGCCGAGTTCGTTGTACTTGAACTCTACCCGGTCCATGTGCAAGGTGAATGTTTTTTCATCAACAATTTCAAGGTTGCGAACCCGGCGGTAGAACTCGGAGCCGACAACACCACTATCGGGGTTCTTACCCACCTCGATAGTGAATTCGACATCCTTGGTGGAAACCGGGGTACCATCTCCCCAAGTCGCGTCTGGCTGAATGGTAAAAGTTACCGCAATACCTTGCTTGCCATCTCCGTATTCCTCGACAACGGCCCGACCGTTTTCCATGGTCGGTAGCTCGGTGCAAAGCATGCAGACCAAGTTCCAGTTGTAATCGTATGCGGTGAACGGTCGCATTGTCATATGCAATACGTAATACTTGGCCGTCATCACGTCATAGTTGGGGTGAAAAGTTGAGGGGAACTGGGTCATTCCAATGACCAGCGTGTCCTTCGGTTGAGCTTGGGCGCCCAGAGCGAAAGCCGCACTGGTTGTCAATACCAGAATTTGAAGTAGTTGTTTTACTTTGCCGTTTATCATTTGGTCAGTCCTTGACTCCGAATTCAGAAAGAAGTTTGCGTGTGTGCCAGACTCCACTGGTTCGTTCAGCACCTTCCTATATTCTACTAAGATTGAACGGTGCATTCAGGCGAGATACGAAAATCATCGAACCTCAATATTTGAATCTGTCAATCCACCCGCTCATTGACCGCAACAGCATACCATTGAGATTATTTTGAATGGGTTTTCAAAATGATGCAATGCAACATATTCAATATTCGAAACCAAATTGCCTTGTTTCATAGATTACATTTCTCTCATAAGTATTTGTTTTAATTGTATTTCTATAATTCTTACAAAAGTTTAAGGATTTACACAAAAAATAGTCTTGACATTTACTCAAAAGATGTTATATTGCATTGCAACAATATCAATCGACTTACATACGGAGATACGACAATGCAAACCAATTTTGTAGAACTGGCAAATGATGCCATGGCAGTCAATGCAAAGTTGATCAACAAGTCTGTTGATTTCAACGTCAAGGCTGCAAAGAATGCAGTTGAAAATGCAACCGCTCAGGCGGGCGAGATGTTGCAAGTCAAGACTCTGGAAGATTACGCTACATTGCAAGGCAAAGTAGTTCAGAACGCAATTGAGCAAACCAACAACATTGCCCGGACTTATGTTGAGCTGGGTCTTGAAACACGAGATGCTTACACTGCGTTGTGGCAGAATTATTCTGTTCCTGCGCCGGTAGTTCCGGCAACGAAAGGCAATACGGCCAAGAAGGCTGCCTAACATCAGAATTGTCAAAGATTCAAATCAAGTTTGGTATTTCATACCAATAACTCCTCCTTTGATAGGGCCTGCTATGCAAACATGGCAGGCTCTTTTTTTATTCTTTTTGCTATGCCATTCCTGTTGCAACAACACACACTTGTTCAAATTCGTGCCGAGTTTGGCGCACGATCCGGAACGGTCGCGCAGGTTCCATATTCGGTGAACTAGCACATTCAATTTGCATACAGGCAATTTCATTCTATAATTGGTTCCTGTAGTTGAATCTTTTTTCCGGGGAACAACAACCAATGACGCTGAACGCAGATTCATTCAAGCGTTGGAGCGAAGCAATCCGGATTTTTGTAGCTGATGAAGGAGAATTCAATCGATGCCTACTTATGTAAGAACTGACAAATGCGACGGTTGCAAAGGACAGGACAAAACCGCGTGTATGTACATTTGCCCTCACGACCTGATGATGCTGGACAAGGATGGATCCATGACTGGTCATCCGATGAAGGCGTACAATCAGGAACCAGAACAATGCTGGGAGTGCTACTCCTGCGTCAAGATTTGTCCGCAGCAGGCGATTGAGGTCAGACATTATGCGGATGTAGTGCCGCTAGGTGCCTCCGTGCAACCGCTACGCGGATCTGAGTCCATCATGTGGACAATCAAGTTTCGCAACGGCACCCGGAAGCGCTTCAAGTTTCCGATTCGTACGACACCGGAAGGTTCCGCAGAACCTTACATCGGCAAGCCAGACGCAAACTTCGATGAGATTGACGATCCAACAGTCTTGTTCACCAAAGGATTGCACTCCTGCGACATGAGCCAATTTGTCGCTCAGTAAATATTTAACGGAGCATCAAATATGGCAGAGTTTGAATTCGGCAATCCGGAAATCGTAGAAGAAGAAGTCGATATTCTGATTATCGGCGGCGGTATGGCCGCATGCGGTTGTGCATTTGAAATTATGCGTTGGGCCGATGGAAAGGACCTGAACATCAAGCTGGTTGACAAAGCCGCGATGGACCGGTCCGGGGCAGTTGCCCAAGGATTGTCAGCGATCAACACCTATATGGGCGAGAACGATCCGGCGGATTATGTGAGATATGTTCGCGGTGACCTGATGGGGATTACTCGCGAAGACTTGGTCTATGATGTTGGACGACATGTCGATGATTCGGTACACAACTTCGAGGCATGGGGACTGCCGATCTGGAAGCAGGCCGGCGACGAAGGCAAAATGCTGACCGAAGGTGGCAAGCCGGTGCGCTCCGGAAGATGGCAAATTATGATCAATGGCGAGTCTTACAAATGGATTGTTGCCGAAGCAGCCAAGAAAGCAATCGGCATAGAAAACATCACCGAGCGCGTGTTCATTGTTCGATTGATTACGGATGCAAATGATCCTAATCGTGTCGCTGGAGCTGCTGGATTCAGTGTCCGCGACCACAAGGTGTTCATTTACAAGTTCAAGTGCTGTTTGCTAGTGGCAGGTGGTGCAGTGAATGTGTTCCGACCGCGATCGGTTGGAGAAGGTACCGGACGCGCCTGGTATCCGGTTTGGAACGCGGGTTCAACTTATTCAATGGCCGCCGAGTGCGGTGCAGTTCTGACTTTGATGGAAAACCGGTTCGTGCCGGCCCGATTCAAGGACGGCTACGGTCCGGTCGGTGCCTGGTTTCTGCTGTTCAAGGCCAAAGCAATGAACGCTTTCGGTGAAGATTACCAGATACGCAATGCAGATATTCTGGCCGATCATGGTTACGATGCTTATGCCGACGGACACAAAATGGGCACCTGCCTGCGCAATCATCTGATGATGAAAGAGATGCGCGAAGGTCGGGGACCGATATTCATGGACACGCCAACTGCAATGGCCAAGCTGGCCGAAACAATGACACCGCGTGAAATCAAGCATTTGGAAGCAGAAGCGTGGGAAGATTTTCTGGACATGACGATTGGGCAATGCGGAGTATGGGCCGGAGAAAATATTGAACCGGACAAGGAAATGTCTGAATTGATGCCAACTGAGCCGTACCTGCTTGGTTCGCATTCGGGGTGTGCCGGGATTTGGTGTTCCGGACCGGATGATTTGCCGGGAACACCCGACCACTATCACTGGGGCTACAATCGAATGACCACTGTAGCGGGCCTGTTTACCGCCGGAGACGGCGTGGGTGCATCCGGCCATAAATTCTCATCAGGTTCACATGCGGAAGGTCGAATTGCCGCCAAGTCCATGGTCAAGTTTGCCTTGGACAACAAAGACTGGAAACCGGAGTTGAGTCGCTCGGTGGAAGACCTGGTTGATGAAATCTACCAGCCCGTGAAAACCTATCTTGAACACAAGGACTACACAACGGCAGAGGATATCAATCCGCACTATATTACGCCAAAGATGTTTCAGTTCAGGTTGCAAAAAGTCATGGATGAATACGTTGCCGGCGTATCCACCTGGTATCAAACCAATGAAAAGATGCTGGAAATTGCAGAGAAGAAACTTGAAATGTTGCGCGAGGATTCATTGAAGATGCGCGCCAGGGACCTGCATGAGTTGCTTCGGGCATGGGAAAACTACCATCGCCTGATTGCCGCTTACGCACACATGAAGCACATTCAGTTTCGGGAAGAAACTCGCTATCCCGGCTACTACTATCGTATGGACTACCAGAATATTGACGATGACAACTGGAAGTGCTTTGTGAATTCCAAGTTTGATCGCAACACGGGCGAGTGGACGTTATGGAAGGAAGAATACATCCAGTTAATCAAATACAGTGATGAAGAACCCGTAGGGATGTCAAGAACTGGCAGTGAAGTCTGAATTCTAAACTCAACATGGTTGCATTGCAGGAACCGAATCAGATTCTTGCAACGCAACCGTTATCCCGCCAGAGCTATCGTGAATGTCGCAATTCTAATATCTGTTGGATTAATTGTCGGAATCATCATCGGTTTTGTAATCGGAAAATTCCGGTATCAGGAGGATGAATCCCAACAGCAACTGGAAGAGTTACAGGAGGATTTTGACGAGTACCGCGAAAACGTGCGCGAGCATCTGATTGATACAGTGACCTTGCTCAGCAACATTGACCGGAATCAGCAGAAACTGTACCGGACCATCGCCAGCGGTGCTGCGAAACTATGCGAAAATGGTGAAGACCGCAATCAACACGAACTGACGCGCACCATCAAGGAATTGGCGAAGCCGGAAAGCAATCTTGCGGAAGTCGTCGAAAATTCAGAAAAAGCGCAAAAAGACTAGGAGCCGGATTTGCCTTCCGGGTGCTTGAAGGGCAATGGAAATGGCGTGACCACGCCGCCTTCTTCAACTGGAATAATCTTTGCCGAGCCTTCTTTTTCAACCTCGTCCACGCGTACGACCGTGTGCATTGGTATGAATGTGCGGCTTACCCCTTCAAACTGCGACTTCAGCTGTTCTTCACCGGGATTGACCACAATCTTTGAATTTTCCCCGAAGACAATTTCCCGAACTTCAAGAAACGCGTACATGTCGCTTTGCGATACATGCCGCGCATAGAGTTCGTACTGTTTGGACTGACCCTGAAAGATCACCCTGTACATCTTTTTTTTCTTGGTTGTTGCCATTGTCGTGGATACTGAATTGCTGAAGTTTTGCGGTCAAATAAAAATATTTTCAAAAAAACTTTCTGCGGTAAATTTCATTATAGCGAACCGGATCCAAATCATGCGAAGTGTTTCCACTTCTTTGCAGACCTGCTATTCCGAAAAAGCGTCCCAGCCGAAATAGATCAAGAGCAACGGTATGATCAGCCAAAGCAACCCTTTGATCAGAAAGAACAGAAACGAATAGGCACCGAGCAACTTCAGTCGGCGTTGCCATTTGGGTGTTGCATACCATTTGGTCGCCTTGTTATCTGGTTCATTGTTGTTGCTATTCATCGGGTTTTCAACCTTGCAGAAACGGTAGTATTTTTTCTGCAACTCGCTTTGGTTCTTCCATGTGGCAGTGATGGCGGCCAGCCATGTCAACCACTTCCATGTGTTTCATGTAAGGTTCCCTGCCTTTCAGTGAGTCCCAGTTTTTCAAGATGCCATTTTCGGTTCTCAACAGCAATGCTTTGCATTGTACCTGGTTCATGTATGCTTCAATATGCTTCTCTGTCAAGTATATCGGAGAAGGTTTGTTGACATTTCGGTCACTGCACCAAGTATAGCCCGAATCAGTTTTTGTCAAACTGCGCTCCGCAATCAATAGCGCTGATTCAAGTGTCAGGTCACCCACTGCCATTCGTGCTTGCGCGGCTTCTTCAATCGTTTTGTACACGGTGACTTTTCCGCTTGAATTTACCAGACTTGTGACATGCTTGCGGTACTGGTTCGGGAAGTTGTTGTCTTCATGCGACATCGGTGCCAGGCCGTCAATCAGTGCAATCCGTTCTACATACTCCGGCATTGCGGATGCCAGCATACAGGAGATGCCGGCCCCCAATGAGTGTCCCAGCATGGAAAAGCGCGACAACCCCAAGGCCTGTGCTGCCAGCAGCACATCTGGCGCATAGTCAATGACATGGTAGGCGTTGCTGCCTTTTCGATGTTCAGATTTACCGTGCCCGGGGAGATCAATCGCGATGAGTCGCAGATGTTTTAAATGACTTGCAATCGGGATAAAACTCGCCGCGTTGTCCAGCCAGCCGTGCAACGCAATGACTGGTGGACTGGATTCGTCGCCCCACACCAGTGCAGCCAGCTTCAAATTCCTGGTTTGAATAAAAATCTCGTTCACGAATAATAATTCTTGATTATGTTGCGTATGCACGGCTTTGTGTCAACTTCCAAAATCGCAACATGAGCAAAACTGTCGCAACAGCAGAACCCACTGCCAGTGCGGTCATCAGTTCTGTTGGTGTCCCGTTGTTGGCGACCCCGGCGATATATCCAAATGGTACTGTAATCACAATGAATGCAATGAACAAAGCCAGTGAAATCATCCACATATCCTGCAAGCCCCTTAGAATACCAATCAGAACTACCTGGAGACCATAAGGAATGACTGCGAGCGCCGTAAATGCAACAAGCGGTGTTGCCAACAGCAATACCGCCGGTTCCTGATTATAGATTCTGGCAATGAATTCGGGTGCCGCAACCATTGCGATAGACTGCATCGCGAGTACCAACAGTACCAGCACTGTTGCTGTGTACCCGGCCTGAATGGCTTTGTGGTGACTACCTTGACCAATATTGTAAGCCACCCGAACACTGCCGGCGGTAGCGAACCCCAAACTGAACATGAATGTAAATGTAATGAGATTTGTGCAAACAGCCCAAACGGCCGCGGGTACGACACCCATTAGACCCGCGAATACTGTCAGTGCCGCGAATGCAATTGCTTCAATGCCATGGGCTACACCCACCGGGTAGCCCAGCCGTCTGAGTACTTTTGACAAAACTATTCCGTTGACGAGTCGGGTGCGAATGGAATACTTTTGATTGTCAACAAATTTGAACACATAGCAAGCCAGACCAATGAAAGCGAGCCATCTTACGATGCTGGTTGCAAGTGCAGCTCCTTCGGCCCCCATTTGCGGTGCCCCGAGATGTCCGAAAATCAATATCCAATTCAACGCAACGTTGACGATGTTTGCAATCAGCATGGTGATCATTCCGGGAATCGGCCGTTGCAAACCTTCCAGAAATAACGATATTGTAATCATCGCCAGTCCCGGAACGATGCCTATGGAATGCATGATCAAAACACGCCCGCTACCATGCGCAAGATCTTCGGATTGCCCGGTCAACAACAGGAATGGTTCACCGAACTGCAGTAGCAGCACAATCAGAAGTCCGACAGAAACAGCATGAATCAAACCGACTTTCAATACTTGTCCGCACAGATTATGGTTGCCGGCACCGTCATGGGTCGCAGTCAGCACCACAACGCCAATGATCAAGCCCACTCCCAGAAACAGCGGCAGCAAATGCAGTGCGTTGCCAATTCCGTAGATTGCCAGTTCCCGGGAACCGGCATATCCGCACATGACGGTGTCAGCAGTGATAATCAGGCTTGAACCCAGGCGAGCAAGCAAAACCGGGCCGGCTAGCCGGAAAATACTCTTGGCTTCGTTGCTATCGATTCGCATTCGATTGATTGACCAGGTTTTGCTCAGGATGCAGAGAATGCGCAGTTGAAGTTGGTGAAACAGGAAAAAACAGTCAGGCAAATATTCGTGGTACATTGAGCTGAACGCACTTTCCAAGGACTTGATTTCAACACACAATAACAAAAATCGATTAATACAAAGTCAAACAAAGCCTGGAACTCATACAAAATTTGCAAAACCGGTGGAACAATGCTACAATTCTTCACAATCCTTAAGCCTCTCCGGCTTGTTGCATTAAATAATTTTGAACCAAATCCATAACAGGGAGTTTGTAGCAAATGGTCGTGATACGACTAGCCCGTGGTGGTGCCAAGAAGAAACCGTTTTACTCGATTGTAGTTGCGGACCGCAGGCGCGCGCCTACAAAGCGATTTATTGAGCGTATAGGATATTTCAATCCGATTGCGCGAGGTCAGGAAACAAGACTTAGCTATGACCAGGAGCGCGTTGACTACTGGATTTCACAAGGCGCGCAACCTTCTGAACGAGTGAAGTCATTGATGAAAGAACACCAGAAGGAGCAAGCCGAGGCAGTTGCTGACGCGGGGTAGGTTGACCTGGGCAAAGTTGTTGTTGCAAGAATTGTTGATGCTTTTGGTGTCAAGGGTCTTGTAAAAGTTCGGTCATTCACAGAGAAGCCTGAAGATCTGCTGAATTACCAGCATCTGCAATTTGAGAATCATCAAATCGGATCTCGTGTTTGCCGCATTGTCAAGTCGCAGGCACATGGAAAATTTTTCATCTTGAAACTGGAAGGAGTAGAAGACCGCGACGAAGCCCTCAGATTCAAAGGTGCATTCATAAAAGTTGATTCTTCCAGCTTTCCGGATTTGGAACCCGGAGAATACTACTGGTCGCAAATTATCGGCTTGAAAGTAACGACTACAGCAAATGGTGCAGTTGGCACTGTTGTCAACATGATGGCTACCGGTGCCAATGACGTATTGGTTGTATCCAATGGAAAACAGCACCTGATTCCGTATACTGCGGAAGTCGTTGTTGAAACGGATATTGAATCCGGCACCATGCTGGTTGACTGGGATGTGAATTACTGATGTGACGCTACAGCCATGCAATTTTGCGTCATCACAATATTTCCGGAGATGTTTACTGCTGTCTCTGATTGCGGTGTGGTCGGACGCGCGCTGAACGACCATTTACTGAGTCTGGATGTAATGAATTTACGCGAATACGGACATGGAACCCATCGCATGGTTGACGATCGACCGTTTGGTGGTGGCCCGGGCATGGTGATGATGGCAGAACCGATTGTCAGGTGCGTTGCAGATGCAAAAAAGAAACTACCCAGGCAAGTTCCGGTCATTTACCCAAGTCCTCAAGGCAAACGTCTGGAGCATGCCGACATGTTGCGCATGTCATCGCTGGAAGGAATGATTATCATTTGTGGCAGATATGAAGGCATCGATCAGCGCGCATTGGATATAATTGAAGCAGAAGAATGGTCAATCGGTGACTATGTCCTGAGTGGTGGCGAATTGCCGGCAATGGTGTTGATTGACGCAATTGCCAGATTGTTGCCCGGAGTCTTGGGGAATGAATCCTCCTCGGGTGAAGATTCATTTGCGAACGGACTGCTTGATACAGTCCACTACACGCGGCCGTACGAATTCGACGAACGTACAGTACCTGATGTGCTAATGTCCGGACATCACGAAGAAATAAGGCGATGGCGACTCAAGCAATCCGTGGGCAGGACCTGGTTGCATCGTCCCGACATTCTTGAAAAGTTGCCCATGAACGACGAACAGAAGCAGGTGCTGGAAGAGTTTCAGCGCGAATACAAAGATTTGGAGAATCAAAAATGACAAACGTTATCGCTAGGTTGGAAGCTGAAAGTCTTCGAAACGATATTCCGGAATTTTCTCCGGGCGATACAGTACGTGTAATCAGTCGCTTTCGGGAAGGCAATCGCGAACGGCAACAGGCATACGAGGGTGTTGTGATTGCCAAACGCAACCGGGGGTTGAATTCCTCGTTTACCGTACGAAAGATTTCTTATGGCGAAGGGGTGGAACGCGTGTTTCAGACGCATAGCCCCATGATTCACAGCGTTGAAGTCAAAAGAAGAGGAGATGTGCGGCGCGCAAAACTCTATTATCTCCGTGAACGAACTGGAAAATCTGCAAGAATCAAGGAAAAAATTCGGTAACTGTTTCGAGAACAGAGTTACTCGAACTGCCAATGAATTTGATTTGAGAAGGCAGACAGGTTCTGCGTCACTGCACGGTTGCGTTTGAGCTGGCAAAACAAGATGGCATCAAGCCGGGTTTCAAATAAATCTTTGGTTTTATTCACTGAAAATCCGCACCGGCATGTAGCGAAATTTCGACTGCTTCGAATGGCGCGGTCTTTGCTTGCTCTGTGTTTCATCGCGTCGTTGTCCGAAGCACAACAGACCGAAGTAGTCCCGGATGATTCCGCTGAGATCCCGACTATTGTTATTGAATTGACCCCTGCTGCAGAAAATGAGACATTGGAAACACCGCAACAGGATGAAGAATCCGAAACAGTTGCTGAATTTGATGAGCGGCTGATTCAGTCAGACCAGTTGGCACCGGGAATTTTAACCCTTGAACAACTGGCAAATCTGATTGATTCCGGTGCCATTGCATTGGCCAACCGGTTGATTGCAGACAATCGTCCTGACCCGTCCAAGGACGACTGGTATGAATGGGACCTGCTTTATTTTGATACGGCCAGTCAGTTGCAGCAGTGGGACGAAATCATTGCAAGAGTCGCCGAGATTTCTACGCAACTCGATCATGATGATTATGTACAGGCACAATCATTCGCTGCCCGTGCAGAAATCAATTTGAGTCGTACTGCGCAAGCGCGCAAGAGATTACGGAATCTCGCATGGAATCTGGATTATGAAACACAGAATGTTTTGACTTGGCGCAATTTGATCATTGATTCCTATCTGGCCGACCAGACCTATGGTGATGCCTTGGTTTCACTGAACAGGTTCAACCAGGATTATCGTCCCGACGATCCGCAATGGGAACACAAATATGCGCGGGTTTTGCTTCACACCGGCGATGCAGAAGGAGCGATTCACCGGGTGGAAGGATTGCAGACAGGAGAAGGAAAGCTCCTGGCTTTGCGAGCCTCGCTGGTCAGTGGACAAGCGAAGCCAAACGAAGTGATTGATAACAGCGTTGAGCTTGAAAAGGAGTTGTTCGGTCGGAATTTACTGAGAAAAGAGTTGTGGGGGGTCGTTGAATTGGCCGCCAGCAGCGCAGACGATGGCGAAATGCAGGTTATCGCGATTGAGAACGGTTTGTCAATCCCGGTAGCGCAATTTGCAGGTGAAGCTGGAGTTCTGGAATTCAGCACAGTTCAGGATTTGCTCAATGCCTACATTGCATACGCAATCACTATCGGCAACAGTTTCGGCTTGATTATCGGAGATGATGAAGAGTGGTTGCAATTGGCGAATGAATACGAAGTAACCTCGCCGGTGTCGGCGCGGGCATTGTATGCGTTTCTTGCACGCCGTGCGATTGATACTGACCTGCGCAAGGAAAGTGTCCGGTTGCTTGCCGAGGAGTTGTCCAAAGCAGGTTCATTCAGAATTTTGGAATTGCTGTTTGTGCTCGAGCCGGAGTTTGACATCAATCAGGTCACGTCCGAAACCAGAATCAAGCTCAGCAATCGATTCATTTCAGCACGCGACTATACGACCGCGTTGCAAATCTTGCAAACGATTGATCAGCCAGTGGGCGATTTCAGCGAGATGGACTGGACGCTTCGAAATGCCCGAGTTGCGATTTACGCGGGCAAAGGGGATGTCGGAGTAGAGTTGCTTTCCAGTTTGATACAAGGATTGCCACTGAATGCAGAAAAAGCAGAATTGGACAAAATTGTTCAGGTTCTGTTTGATCTGCAGCAAATCAATATGCAAAGCCAGGTAATTGACCTGATGTCGCAGCTGTACGATATTTCGGACGATCTTGCTTTTCGGCGAGAAACGTTGTACTGGATTGCTGAATCCAGTTCTGAACTGGACCGTCCAATTCAGTCGGCAGACCTGTTTATTCGATCGGCGAATTTAACTAACACACCCAACGACGATTGGGGTCAATCGGCGCATTATCGTGCAGCCGAAGAACTGGTGAAAGCAAATCTGAAAGAAGATGCCACAAGATTGTTCTACAAGGTTCGACAAGTAACGCTGGATCCCAGGAGAAAGGCCTTGATTGACCAGAAGATTCAGGAAATTTCAGGAGTTGAATGATGCAAAGACTTGAGCCGGTGGAATTGTCCGAGCCGAATGAGCAGTTGATCGAAGGGTTCATCATGAAAATCTGGATGGAAGACGGGTTGTCACAGGAAACATTGACCGCTTATCGTACCGATTTGACCTCTTTGGCTTGCCGTGTGGAGAAGTCGGACGGGACTCTTCTGGATGTGAAACGCAACGATATATTGAAGCACCTCGGGGACCGGGTGCATTACAGTGCGCGCTCCACTGCACGTGCACTCAGTGCAATTCGCCGCTTTTACCGATACTGTATTCAGGACGATATTCTGGATGAATCTCCTGTGGTTGATATCGAAGCGCCATTTGTTCCAAAAAATGTTCCGGAAACTTTGACCGAGAACGAAATTGAAGCATTGCTTGACGCACCCGATACGAATACCGACAAAGGCATCCGGGACCGCGCCATGCTTGAAACTGCTTATGGAGCAGGGTTGCGAGTGTCCGAGCTGGTTGAGTTGCAGGTTAATTCGGTGAACCTGGAAGAAGGATGGGTTCGTACAATCGGCAAGGGTTCGCGTGAACGGCTGGTACCGCTTGGAGAGCATGCGGTTGACTGGCTACAGCGTTATCAGACAGGGCCCAGAGATTCGATTCGAAAAGGCAAGATCAGTGATGACATGTTTGTAACTGCCCGGGGCAAGGGAATGACCCGGCAGGCATTTTGGCAAATGATCAAAAAATACGCATTGATTGCCGGTATCAAGGCAAATATGTCACCGCATTCGTTGCGCCATTCCTTTGCGACACATTTGCTGGACCATGGTGCGGATATTCGTACCATTCAAATGATGTTGGGGCATGCAGACCTGTCAACAACAGAAGTCTATACGCATCTGTCAGTAAATCGTCTGTCTGATGTTGTGCGAACGCATCATCCGAGAGGCTAATGCAGGGCGCTAGCCAAAAGAGACCGGTACTTTGTGACCAATTCGTGATTGGACCCCAGCGCATCGAACATCAAAATCATGGTGCGGCGCCCCGCATCGTCATTGAACGAGCGCGCCATTTTGACTATTTCCAGCAGACCATCCAGCGCGGACTCGATTTCACCGTCAGAGTAATTTTGAATGCAAAGGTAGTAGTGTGCATTCCAGTCATTCGAGTTGTTTGCAACTGCTTCGCGCAGTTCCGAGTTGCTGTGCTCGCATTGTGCCCGAAGCAGTGCCAATTCAATTTCTGCATGCAGTGTTTTGTAGCGGGGGGCGTTCTTGTTCTCGTATTCCTCAAGTGTCTGCTTCGCCTGTTCAATCTCGCCTTGCAGGAGCTGAGTTTGTGCCTGACTCAGCAGGTAGTCGGCAGAACCATCCGGTTTGGATGACTGCGTGGCCTGTCCATCCGCTTGCAAGATGTCATTTTGACCGTTCGGCTCAATATTGTGTTTGGCAAGAAATTCCTGAATCACACCTTTGGGTTGGGCACCCAGAAATCCGTCGATCACCTGACCGTTGGACACCAGAAAGACCATCGGAACGCTTTGGACTTGAAATTGTGCGGCAATTTCCTGTTCCTCGTCAATATTCACTTTGCCCAGCAGAAACGCACCGTTGTACTCGCCAACCAGCGATTCAAGGATGGGGGTGAGACTTTTGCAAGGCCCGCACCAGGATGCCCAGAAATCGATCAGTATTGGAACAGACTTGGAGTTTTCGATAACATCTTCAATGAAACTGCTTGCTGTTACATTGAAAACGCTGGATACAGAATCTTGATCCATGACTTCGGTTGAATCGGTGAATTGCATATTTCCGGATAGTATATTGTCGATTGATTTTGGCGCTCCCTAGGGGAATCGAACCCCTGTTACCGGCTTGAGAGGCCGGCGTCCTGACCGCTAGACGAAGGGAGCAAGTACCTTGTTTCAATAAATTCCATGATAGCACAAATAGCAAAGATTCATATTGTAACGAACATGAGTATTGGGTGGAGATGGTTTGAGCAAGCGTCGTAAACCAAGAATCATTTCAGCGAGTAGACATGGAATCAGGCGGAATGCTGTAAGCCGCGGTGCCCAGCGGGCCCTTGCAGGGTTGACAAGTGCCGGCTACCGCGCCGAGATGGTAGGGGGTTGTGTACGCGACTTGCTGAGAGGCGCGTCGCCCAAAGACTTCGATATCAGTACCAATGCGCGGCCAGAACAGGTGAGGGAGTTGTTCCGGAGCAGCAGAATTATCGGTCGACGCTTTTTGATCGTGCAAATCAGATTTTCAGGTGAATCTGTCGAGATAACAACCTACAGGATGATGCCGAATACCGCAAATCAGTCAGGAAGAAGACGCACTGTTTCACAGCGGGGCAGAATTCTGAGAGACAACCGGTTCGGTACGATTGATCAGGATGCTTTCCGGCGCGATTTCACCATGAATGCGTTGTATTTGCGTGCAGGTGATTTTGCCATACTGGATTATGTGAATGGTTACCGGGATATTCAGGACCGGGTAATTCGTACCATCGGGAAACCGTCAGTTCGATTTCGGGAAGATCCGGTTCGAATGCTTCGCGCCATTCGGTTCGCGGCGACACTTGATTTTGAAATTGAGCCAAACACCGGAGCCGCCATTCAGCCGCTGTCGCACATGCTTGAAGATATACCCAGAGCACGGTTGGCAGATGAGCTGAAAAAATTGCTGTTTGGTGGATATGCACAGAAATTCTTTCAGCTGAGCATGCGTTTCGGATTGTTTTCCCGACTGTTTCCGGTGTATTCGATGAAATTCAGCGAGGCAAGCGAACCGGCCGCCTTCAGGTTGATCAGTTTACTGTTTGAAAGCATGGATATGCGTTTCAGAAGCGGCGAGCCACTCAGTGTAGCCTATACATTTGCAACAATTTTGTGGCCGAAGTACAAAAAGTCCCTTCACCCTTCTGTTCGGTACAAAAAACCAGCACGACAACGCGGTTCTCGCGTTGCCAATCAAATCTTGTCGGCACAGGCAGCGAGAATACATATTCCGGCGCATCATCGACTCCGAATTCTTGAAATCTGGGAGTTGCAACATCGCTTGGAACGCGAAAATCCATTGACTAGTGGCGTATATAATCATCGTTGCTTCAGAGCCGCACTGCGACTGTTTACACTTCGGTCAAAAGTTGACGAAGTTGACAGCCAAGCGGTGAAAAAGTGGAAAATTGGCGAAGAACAACGTGCGGTTCGCTGATTGGTCAAGCGATTTGTTTAACATTTATTCCTGAAACGATTAAAATTGCAAGAAAGACAATCTGCATATATTGGTATTGGAAGCAATTTGAACGAACCGGAGAGCCAGGTAGCCCGAGCAATCGATTATCTTGGAATGACCGGGCAATTTGTTGTTGAAGCCACGTCATCCTTCTATGCCACCGCTCCTGTTGGCGATGTGAAGCAACCTGATTACGTGAATGCGGTATGCCGCGTTTCAACAGCATTGACACCGTTGCAGGCGTTGCATGCCTTGCTGGATGCTGAACGCGAGCTAGGCCGTGTTCGATCTGGCAAGTTGCGCAATCAGCCGCGAGTAATCGACTTCGATTTGTTGCTGTACGGCGATGTACAAATGTCAGTTCCCGAACTGCAGTTGCCGCATCCCCGAATGCATGAGCGCCGTTTCGTATTGGAACCAATGGCAGAAATAGATCAAAATCTTGAAATTCCCGGACATGGAATCGTCTCACGGTTATTGGCCGAGTGTCAGAATCAGCGAGTAACCAGAATTGAATTTAAAGGATAAATGGAACAATGGCATTAACTGAAATTCCCGATCGCGTACTTTCCGGAATGCGGCCTACTGGAAGACTTCATTTGGGTCACTATCATGGTGTAGTAAAACCCTGGGTCAAACTTCAGCACGAGCATGAGTGCTACTTTTTTGTCGCGGACTGGCATGCGCTGACAACAGAATACAAGTCCGTTTCGACGAAGGAAATGACTTCAAATGTCTATGACATGGTTATTGACTGGCTTGCATGCGGAGTTGATCCGTCTGTTGCGACCATTTTTGTACAGTCTCGAGTACCCCAACATGCCGAATTGCATTTGCTGTTGTCCATGATTACCCCGCTGGGTTGGCTTGAGCGAGTACCCAGTTTCAAGGATCAACAGGAACAATTGAAAGATCGGGATCTTTCTACTTACGGTTTTCTTGGCTACCCGTTGTTGCAGAGTGCCGATATTCTGATGTATCGTGCAACGCTGGTTCCGGTAGGCGAGGATCAAGTACCGCACATTGAATTGACGAGAGAAATTGCCAAACGATTCAATCACTTGTTTGGTCGCGACGAAAATTTCCAGAATAAAGCGAACCTGGCGATTCAAAAGCTGGGCAAAACCGGTAGTGTGCGCTATGAAAAATTGCGACGCGAATATCTTGAAACCGGCAACAAAGAGGCACTTGCCAATGTAAAGGCCATGGTTGTCAATTCACCCAATTTGTCGATTGGTCAGCGTGAACGCCTGCTTGGATATATGGAGGGCGGCGGTCGAATTCTGTTGCCGGAACCACAACCATACCTTGTTGAAGCTCGAAAAGTACCAGGACTGGACGGGCAGAAAATGTCGAAGTCCTAT
The DNA here is from genome assembly GCA_965200765.1 of Arenicellales bacterium. GTDB lineage: Bacteria > Pseudomonadota > Gammaproteobacteria > Arenicellales > JAJDZL01. The sequence continues at coordinate 1,768,041 of OZ241380.1, read as the reverse complement.
AACAACGCGATTTATCTGCGCGATGACTTGGAAAAGATCCGAACCGGCGTTCGCACCATGCCGACGGACCCGGCACGGGTACGTCGACATGATCCGGGCAATCCGGAAAAATGTCCGGTTTGGGACTTGCATAAGCTTTACTCCAGCGAGGAAGTAAAGCAGTGGGTATGCGATGGGTGCAAGACTGCTTCAATTGGTTGTAAGGAATGCAAGGATCCGCTGATTGATGAAATCATCAATGAGCAAAATGAGCACGCGGAACGTGCACAACCCTATATTGAGGATCCCGAATATCTCAAAAAAGTGATTGCCGAGGGGTGCGAACACGCCGACGATGTTGCCGATGAAACGATGGAAATAGTGCGGCGTTTCATTGGTATTGGCGGATATCGCTGAAGAGGTTAGTTCAGTGAACGGGGAAATTATTGATTTTGCGGAGGCGGCGGAGTCGTTGTCCCGGGAGATTCCGGAAGACCTTTATGTACCGCCGGAAGCACTTGAAGTCATTACCACGGGATTCGAGGGACCTCTGGATTTGCTGTTGTATTTGATTCGCAAGAACAAGTTCAACATTGTGGATATTCCGGTTGCGGAAATTGCCAACCAATATGCGGCCTATATTGACATGATGAAGAAAATTCGTTTGGACTTGGCAGGAAATTATCTGGCCATGGCAGCGACATTGGCGCAAATCAAGTCAAGGATGCTTTTGCCGCCGCGTCAGCAAGACGAGGATGAAGAGGAAGAAGTTGACCCGCGGGCTGAGCTTGCTCGGCGATTGCAGGAGTACGAGCAATTCAAGATAGTTGCGGAAAGTCTGAATTTGAGACCAAGATTGGGTCGCGAAATTTTTCTGGCATATGTTGAAACAGAAAAATTGAAAAGGTTCGAAACCATGCAAAAAATTGAACTGGCCGACCTGATGAAGGCCTGGAAAAACGTTTTGTTGCTGGCGGCCGAGGAAAAATTTGTGCTGTTCGAGAGAGAGCCATACTCTGTCAAGGACCGCGTAAACGCCATTTTGGCAAAACTGCGACTGAGAAATCAAATCGAATTTCGAGAACTGTATGAACCGGAGGAAGGTGCCGCTGGTGTAGTCGTATCCTTTCTGGCAACACTTGAGTTGATCAATACCCGAGTTGTCACTGCCATTCAGGCAGATGCCGAATCACCCATTCATCTTCGATTGAGGGACTAGATGCCATATTCGCTGAGAGAATTGAAAAATATTGTTGAAGCGTTGTTGCTGACTTCGGAGATACCGGTTTCAATCAGTCAGATTCGCAATGTGTTTGATGAAGATGATCGTCCTGAAGAATTGGATGTGGAAAGAGCGTTGCTGGAGTTGCAACGCGAGAACGACAATCGCGGTATCGAAATCCGGAAAATTGACAATGGATACCGGATTCAGTCGCGTGAAGAATATGCGCACTGGATTCAGAAGCTTTCCGAGGTTCGTCCGCGCCGTTACTCCCGGGCGTTAATGGAAACACTGGCTATCATCGCCTATCGCCAGCCAGTGACGCGCGGCGACATTGAAAATATTCGCGGCGTGTCCGTATCGACTGAAATAATGAGAACATTGCTCAACAATGAATGGATTCGGCAGACTGGACACAAGCAAGTGCCGGGTCGCCCCGCTTTGTATGGAACCACGCGCAAGTTTCTTGAGTACTTCAGTCTTGAGTCACTGGACCATCTGCCAGTCATTGAAGATGTTGAGCCGCTGGAGAATCTGGACAATATTTCGCTGGTGATGCAAGGTGCAGAAGACCTTGACGAGGGAATTGAGCCGGAAGCGGATTCAGACCGTGTAGCTTTTGACCACTAGAAGTTCGATTGAGTGAGCGAATTCAGAAACACCTCGCACAACTGGGCTTGGGGTCGCGTCGGCAAATTGAGCAGTGGATCAAGGCCGGCAGAATTCGTACAGATCATGGAATCGCCAAGCTTGGCGACAAAATAGAAACTTCCAGCCGTGTATACATTGATAATCGTCTGATTGTACCGCAATCCGGCAAGTTCAAGACACGCATCATTGCCTACCACAAAGAGGAAGGCGAGGTCAGTACGCATCGGGACCCGCAGCATCGCCAGACGTTTCTGAAATCCTTGCCTGAAATCAAAGCCGGCAAGTGGATGTCAGTCGGTCGTCTGGATATCAATACAAGCGGTTTGATTTTGTTTTCGAACAACGGAAATCTGGTACACAGCCTGATGCACCCGAGTTGTCAAATTGAGCGAGTATACCTGTGTCGGGTTTTTGGTCAGGTTAACCGGAAAATGTTGAATCAGCTTCAAACAGGAGTTATTTCAAACCGTGAAACGGTTCGACTTGATCGAGTTGAGCATCATCGCGGAAGCGGGATGAATCAATGGTACCGTGTTACGTTGAAACGGGGGAAATACCGCGAGATTCGACGCGCCTGGGAGTCTGTAGATTGTCGAGTTAGCCGACTGATTCGAATACGTTATGGACCAGTCGAGTTACCAAGAACACTCAAGCCAGGTCGGTGGATTGAGTTGACCCCGGAGCAAGTTCGAGAACTGCAAAATCTTGCTATACCCGCGGAAGTTATGAATGAGTAGGTATCAATATAGTGAAGTACCCAAACCGATACTATTCGTTGTTCTTTTACTCGGTTACTATCGTCCGGTCACCAAGTTAGCCCATGGCGTACCAACCGGACATTTCGGATAGAGTCGCGTGAAAATTCAATTTGAATTCCACAGAATATCCGCAACTTGTCCTGGAGAATGAGCGATATGGTTCGCTCCCCACTTATCCGGAAACTCATCTGGCGGGATGTAACCATAGGTAACTGCGACGGTTTCAAGTCCGGCTTTTTTACCCGCAACAATATCGCGTTCGGCATCCCCAACATACATTGCGAACTCAGGTGAAGTTTCCGCTTGTTTGCAAGCATGCAACACGGGTTCAGGATTAGGCTTTCTGACTGTAAGCGTATCACCCCCGACGATGCTGGCTGCTTGTTGACCTACTCCAAGAGAATCCAGTAGCATTCGCGACAAGTTCTCGGGTTTGTTGGTAACGACACCCCATTTCACATTTCTGTTGCGACATTGTTCCAGAAATTCTGGCATGCCTTCAAACAAGATCGTCTCATTGCACAGATTGTTTGCATAGATATTCAGAAATTCCTGTCGCAATTTCTCGAATTCTGGCGCTTCAGGTTTCACTCCAAAGCCGATTTTCAATAGCGCAGGAGTGCCTCCGGAAACATAGGGACGCACTCGGTCATACGAAACAGGTGGCTTGCCATGATTGCCGAGAAGAACATTCAATGCATTGGCCATGTCGCGACCGGTATCGGCGAGGGTTCCGTCCAAATCAAACAGAACCAGTCGTACGGTTTTCAGATTCTTTTGCAATGAACCATGTAGTTTACGTCAACGCCCGGGCCAAGCTTGAAGTGCTTGGTAAAGGGGTTGTAGTGCAATCCGGTAATATCGTGAATGCTGACTCCATGTTGCTGGCACCAATGATTCAGCTCGGACGGCTTGACGAATTTGGCATACTGGTGTGTACCGCGAGGAATCAGACTGAGTATGTATTCGGCTCCTACAATTCCGAATAGCCAGCTTTTCGGATTGCGATTCAATGTGGAAAAATACATGTCACCGCCGACATTGAGAAGATTGGCACAAGATTCGACCACTGACATCGGATCAGGAACGTGTTCCAGCAGTTCCATGCAGGTGATGATATCGAATTTGTTAATGTTGCGGCTTGCAAATTCTTCAACTGTAGTCAGGATGTAGTCAACTTTGAGTTTGCTTTCAAGCAAGTGAATTCGAGCTACATCCAGTGCCTTTACTGAAACATCAATGCCGGTAACCTCTGCTCCGTGCTGGGCAAGGGACTCGGACAAGATACCACCGCCGCAACCGACATCCAGAATGCGTTTGCCCTCAACGGGTGAATGCGATTCAATGTAATCCAACCGGAGGGGATTGATTTGGTGCAAAGGACGAAATTCGCTCTCGGGGTCCCACCAGTTGGCGGCGGCCGACGAGAACTTTTCTACTTCTGCCGAATCAATATTTGGCTCGCTTACCCGATTCATTTACTCTGAACTGCTTTTTTGAATTTTCTGTTGCCAAGATTCAGCCAGTTCACTAATTTCATCTTCGTCAAGTTCAGTTAACTTTTGATTTTTCAATAGCTGGTTGCCGCCCACCCACACATCTGTCACCAAGTTGCGAGAGGCAGAATGCACGATTTGTGTCATACAATTATACACTGGAGAGACTTCCAGTTCGCTTAAATTTATCGCACACAGGTCGGCAAACTTACCGATTTCAAGCGAACCGGTTATGTTGTCAATACCCAGCGCCCTGGCACCGTTGATGGTTGCCATTCGAATTGCTTGACAACTATTGACTACGGTTGCATCCCTGCAAGTTACTTTTGCCAGTAAAGACGCAAAGCGCATTTCTTCAATCATGTTCAAGTTGTTATTGCTGGCGGCACCATCCGTGCCGATTGCGACGTTGACATCTTCTTCCAGCAAGTCGGCGACCCGGCAAATTCCGCTCGCAAGTTTCATATTCGATTTTGGACAATGGACCACACTAACCCCTGTGTTCGCAAACCGTTCAATTTCCTGGTCAGTCAGCGCCGTTGCATGTACCGCCATCAACTTCGATTGAATCAGTCCAAACTCACCAAGTCGTTCAATTGGCGACGCGTCCAACTCTATCATTGAATTTTTCACTTCTTCAGCAGTTTCATTGACATGCATGTGAATCGGCGTACTCATCTCATCTGCCAGACGAGCCACTTCTTTCAGAGTATTGCCGGAGACTGTGTAGGGTGAATGTGGTGCCCACGCGGTTGAGATTAAATCGGAACCGGCAAATTGATCATGCAGATCCATGCCCTTGCTCAGGTATTCAGCAGGTGAACTCGCCCATGGCGAGGGAAAATCAATCACAATCATTCCCATGCATGCGCGCATTTTCAATCGTTCCGCAATTTCCCCGACCCGGTCAGGGAAAAAATACATGTCGGCAAAACAGGTTGTACCGCTTCGGACCATTTCAGCAATGGCGAGTTTTGTTCCATCTTCCACAAACTGCGGACTCATGAATTTCGCCTCGGTCGGCCAGATATGTTCGTTCAGCCACACGCTCAACGGAACATCTTCTCCAAACCCGCGTAACAAGGCCATTGCCGCATGCGTGTGAGCATTCACAAAGCCTGGCAACAACGCATGATGTTTGAGGGTGACGCGGGATATTCCGCGATACTGTGCATCTATAACTGAGGTACGCCCCAAGTCGGCAATGATTCCTTTGTTGATGACAACCGCATGGTTGTCAAATATTGAATCATGTTCGTCGACGGGTATGACCCAGCGTGCATCAATTATGGTGTCGACCGTTTGCATGCACAAATATTATATTCATAGAATTCCCTGCATTCATTCCGTCCTGCAATTCAGATGCAGAATCAGAGTTCTTGTCCGGTTCCAGTGCGCTCGACTTCACGCACTGTTTACGAAAATCACCGGCTTTTTGCCCTCGGCCGGCGACTTCTCTTGCGTCCCCTCACGTAAGCATTGTTCAACTTCACAAGCCCCTCGAGCCAGTCACCGCGGTTGCGACCCCTCATGGACGGGCGCAATTTCTTCAACATTCGATGTGCGGTTGGCCAAGATACGTTGATATTCCTGGAAAGCCCTTGCGCCGAAATCCTGCCCTTGTTAGCACTTATCAAGTAGATCGCCGCAAACCATTTGGGCAGCGGCAAACGCGTATGCTCGAAAACCGTGCCAGCCGTTGGCGATACTTGACGACCGCATTTGGCGCACTCGTGCAAATGACGATGTTTCAGCTCGTAGGACTTGTCGTGACCGCACTTCGGGCAAATGAATCCGTTTTTCCAGCGATGCCGGTTCAACTCTTCCAGACAAGCATCCTGAGTTGAATACTTCTTTGTCCATTCAACAAAATTGGTAGAGTTCTGTTGCATTTGAATATTCCTCGACAGCTTGCTCAATCAGATTGTTGCGTTTAATTGCAAGACAAACCTTCATTCAGTTCAGACAAATAAAAATTCTTTTTGAATACAACTACTATGACTGATAATATAACAGTTCATCAAATTCACGCAAATCTTTGCATCAATTGTTTCAAAGTTAATGATCAGACCGGATTGGAGCGAAGACAGAATTCAGAGTTATCTGAAAGATCTGTCCTGCTGGAAAAGCAGTGTTGAATTGCAACCGCTGATTGGCGGGCTATGCAACAAAAGCTATGTTGTCACCGATAACAGCAACCGCTACGTGGCCAGAATTGGAAGCGACATTCTGGTACACAACATTGTCCAGACATCGGTTCAGACCTCAATGAAAGCCGCCGCCGATATCGGAGTAACGCCGGCGATTCAATACCTGGAGCCAGGACTTGCGATTGTGGACTTTCTGTCTGGCGGCGTACTGCGGCCGGACGATATGGAAAACAATGAAGAGAATTGCAAGAAAATTGTCTCTTGTCTCAGGCAACTGCATCAGGGGTCCGACAAGGTTCAGGGGCCGCTCACTTACTTCTGGCCATTTCAGGTGATACGACAGTATGTCAATATCGGTACCGAACACGGTACGCGTTTAATGGATGAATTGCAGGAAATCCTGCGCATCAACGATTTGCTTGAGCAGGCCATACGACCTTTTCATGCAGTGTTGACCCACAACGACATGGTTCCACAGAATTTGATGTTTGACGAATTGGATAATGTGTGGTTGATCGACTGGGATTATGGCGGCTACGGCCATCCAATGTTTGATCTCGCAGGAGTCAGTTGCAATGCTGATTTGAGCGATGCCACCGAACGCATGGTGTTTGAATTGTACTATGGAGAACTCGACGACGAACTCTGGCGCGAGCTGACTGCGTTCAAGCTTGTTCTGAATCTTCGGGAATATATGTGGGGCATGGTTCAGGAAGTAACCTCGGAATTGGGTAGCGAAAACGTAGCCGCTTCCATGGCAGAGTTGTATCCTGACCAGGAAGCCGGATACGAAGGCTATACGAACATGAACCGAAATCGCTTTGAAAGCAACTGGACACGTTATCAATCCGAGTTTGAATAACTGTACAGAGTTCACAAGCAGAGTACAAATTTGTTTTAATTTACTACGATCATCCAGATAAAGTTGGAGGAAACAATATGAAGATGAAATTTCGTGTAGTTGCACTTGCTTTGGTGTTCTTGACGTTTGGCTATGCTCCGTCGGCATTTGCTCAGGCGGAGTCAAGCGATCCGATCAAGATCACCTGGCATGATTGGACTGGACAGTTCATTACTGCCACTTTGAGCGGCGAAGTCCTCAAGTCAATGGGCTACAACGTCGAATATGTTCCGGCTGATTATGTTGCTCAGTTTGTAGGACTGGAGTCCGGTGACTTGCATGTTGCTGTGGAAATTTGGGAAACGACCGGCAAGGACGTTCTTGAAGCTTCGCTGGCGACTGGCAAGACAATTGATTTGGGCGAGACCGGCATGAATGCAATCGAGGAATGGTGGTATCCCTTGTATATGAAGGAAAAATGCCCAGGCTTGCCGGACTGGACCGCATTGAACGACTGTGCCGAAGCGTTTTCAACGCCTGAAACCGCACCGCGAGGTCGCTATCTGGGCGGACCCGTTACGTGGAGTGGCTATGACGATGAACGCGCCGAGTCGCTGGGTTTGAATTACGAAGTTGTACATGCCGGCACGGATGCGGCGTTGTTCGCAGAAATTGAATCGGCTTATCAGCGTAAAGCACCGATCCTGGCTTGGGTTTACACACCCCACTGGGCAACGGCGAAGTTTGAAGGCGAGTGGGTTGATTTTCCGCGCTACACCGACGAATGCTACGAAGACCCGTCATGGGGAATGAACCCTGACATGGCCTACGATTGTGGCAAGCCGCGCGGGTGGATCAAGATGGTCGGCTGGGCCGATGGCGAGGCAAAGTGGCCGAAAGCCTACCAGGCACTTCGCAACATTACCATCGATAACGATATGATGAGTGCTTTGATTGTAAAAGTCGATTTGGACGGCCAGTCTGTTGAAGATGTTGTTGCCGAGTGGATGAACAACAATAAGGACGTCTGGCAGGCCTGGACAAAATAACTATCCTTTGGTGTGATATGTAACGCGCCAATGCCGATCCGGTTTTTGGCGCGTTTTCTTTTGTGTTTTTGATTCATCCTGTTGCTCCCCGGCTGAGACATGTCCGAATCTGAGGCAATTCTGTCTTGTGAAAATGTTTGGAAACTGTTCGGCAAGAATGCCGAGCGTTTTTTTCAGGATCATGACTCGAAATCTGTTTCAGATGAAACTCTGGCGGATGCCGAATTGATCGGCGCGGTACGAAATGCGAATATTCAAGTCAAGTCCGGTGAGATTTTTATCATCATGGGTTTGTCGGGTTCGGGCAAATCCACATTGCTTCGGTGTTTGTCGCGCCTGATTGAGCCAACCGCGGGTGTGATTTCGTTTGAAGGCGAGAATCTCCTTGCCAAGTCAGAGTCGGAAATGATTCAGATTCGGCGACACAAGATGGGCATGGTGTTTCAGCATTTCGCTTTGATGCCGCACCTGACTGTTTTGGGCAATGTTGCATTTCCATTGGAAATTCAGGGAATTGAACAAAAATCTCGTGAAGAACGGGCGAGAGAGGTGATTGAACTTGTTGGCCTGCAAGACCGGCTAGGCTACTACCCGCGAGAACTCTCCGGCGGACAACAGCAACGCGTCGGCATTGCGCGGTCACTGGCAGTTGAACCCATTATCTGGTTTCTGGACGAACCGTTTTCAGCCTTGGATCCTCTGATTCGACGGGAAATGCAAGACGAATTTCTGCGCATCCAGTCCATGCTTACGAAAACCATTGTCTTTATCACACACGACTTTAATGAAGCGGTTCGGCTTGCCGACCGTATCGCCATCATGAAAGATGGAGCGATCATTCAAATTGGAACGCCAGAGGAACTGGTGTTGCATCCGGCAACCCGGTATGTTGAAGAATTCACAAATGATTTGTCGCGGGCCAAGGTTTTCACTGCCAGATCGATTATGACCCCCAGAGAAGCAGGCAGTACGATTAGCGGGCAAGTGCAGGAAACCGCGAAAGTGGAAGAGTTGGCGGCCGCTGTTGTTGAATCAGATTTTCCTTATGAAGTTGTCAGCGCAAGCGGCGAAGTCGTGGGGCAAATTACGCGACAATCAGTGATTGATGTCCTGATTAGCAGAACAGGGGGACAATCGCAGAAATCAGAATGATTGCGCAAGCTATCTCCCCGACTCGGTCGGTTTTTTGGTCCACTCGGGCGCTTGCATGGGGCCTCGCATCAGTTGCAGTTGCAGTGATTTGGATGGGTGGTGAGTGGTGGCCTTGGGCCATGAAGCCGCTGTCGCCACTCAGGTGGGAAATTGAAGCACTGGGCAGTTGCACCAGTGTTCGTTATTGCATGACCAGTTTCATGAAATGGCTGGTCAGCGATGTAGCCTATATTTTCCCTTGGACATTCAAGGACTTCACCCGGATGCTGGCCGCCGGAATTGAGATTCCATACGACTTCATCAAATCATTGTTATCGTCCGGGTTTGAATTTACCCTCAGCGACGGAAGCAAGTATCAAACACTTCCGCTGTCTTGGCTCGGGTTGATGATTGCAGTGGTTTGGTTTGCATGGCAGATCAAAGACTGGAAACTGGCATTGATGGTATTTCTTTGCATGGCTTATCTGGTGCTGTTTGGTCAATGGGAAAGTGCGGCAGTCACCTTGTCATCCATTGCTGTTGCGGTTCCCATCGGCATTGTATTCGGTGTATTGCTGGGTGTCTTCGGCTATCGCTATAGCTGGTTTCAAAAAATGATTACACCGTTGCTGGATCTGATGCAGACGGTGCCGATTTTTGCGTATCTGGTACCAGTTCTTTTCCTGTTCGGTTTTGGTCCGGTCTCTGCAATTATTGCAACAGTGGTATACGCAATGCCGCCCATGGTTCGCATTACCATGCTGGCACTGCACACTGTACCGACCGAGATCAAGGAATTTGGAAAAGTCGCCGGTTGCACTCGCAAGCAGTTGACATGGAAAGTGCTGATTCCTTCTGCAACCCCCGGTTTAATGGTAGGTGTCAATCAGGTGATCATGTTATCGCTGAATATGGTCATCATTGCATCCATGATCGGTGCCGGCGGTCTGGGTTTTGATGTGTTGGCATCGTTGCGTCGACAGGCAATCGGTGATGGACTCGAAGCCGGACTTGCAATTACTTTGATTGCAATTGTGCTGGACCGCTTGTCGCAGGCGTGGGCTGCGCGACCGCCTCAGCATTTTGTGGAAGAACGCCGTAGCTTTTATGCGCGTCATCAAAATACAGTTTTGGCAGTTTCAGCACTGGTCGTTACTTCGCTTGTCGGATTTGTCTTGCCGATTATCTCCGAATGGCCAAAAGAACTGCAGATTACAACCGGACAATTCTGGAATGATTTGGTCAAGTGGATCAATATCAATTTCTTTGACGAGCTGGAAGCTGTCAAAGTATTTTTGCTGTTGAATGTTCTGAAGCCGGTCAAGATGTTTCTGCTAACTGTTCCGTGGCCCGGCGTGCTATTGTTTTTGGCGATTGCAGGCTATCAACTTGGTGGTATACGACTAGCTGCACTGGTTGTGGCACTGGCTTCCTTTATTCTGATTACCGGGCAATGGAGCAAGGCAATGATCACGGTATACCTGTGCGGCATTTCAGTGATCATCGCTTCAATGATCGGCATCACTCTTGGATTGTTTGCTTCACGAAACGCAGTTTTCAAGAAGATTTTGCACGTTTGTATTGATACCTTGCAGACGTTGCCCAGCTTTGTGTACCTGCTCCCGGTCGTCATGCTGTTTCGAGTTGGAGACTTTTCGGCCATGGTGGCTGTCGTGCTGTACGCATTGCCACCAGCGGTTCGATACACTCTCTACGGTATTCAAAACATTCCGCCGGCGCTGATAGATGCGGCCAAAACTTCGGGTTGCACAAAATGGCAGATATTTTCCAAGGTTCAGTTTCGGCTGGCCTGGCCGGAAATTATGCTTGGACTCAACCAGACAGTCATGCTTGCGCTTTCCATGCTGGTCATTACCGCTTTGGTTGGAACCCGCGATCTTGGACAGGAAGTCTATATCGCCTTGACCAAAGCCGACCCGGGCAGAGGGCTCGTGGCAGGACTATCGGTTGCCTTTATCGCAATCATAACGGACCGGTTGATTTCAGCAGCAGCAAATCGCCGCAAGCAAGCATTGGGGTTGTCGTAGGAGGTTCAATTATGGTTCCAAATTATTGCAGAGTCGTCATTGTTGGTGGAGGAATTGTCGGTTGTTCCACTGCGTATCACTTGGCCGAGCAGGGTGAACTCGATTTTGCGGTGCTTGAGCAGGGTCAACTGACCAATGGCTCCACTTGGCATGCGGCCGGACTGGTTGGTCAGTTGCGCAATAGCGCGAATGTCACTCAATTACTGAAATATTCAGTGGAACTGTATGATCGGCTGGAACAGGAAACCGGGCAGAATACTGGCTGGAAAATGAATGGAGGTTTGCGACTGGCCTGTCGTCCCGAACGCGTGCACGAAATCAAGCGGCAAGTGTCGATGGCAGGTGCTTTTGGATTGGAAATGGACTTCATTGGTCCTTCGGAAGTCAGGGAACTTTGTCCAATTCTGGATGTGTCCGATGTCATCGGCGCGGCATTCATCCCGTCGGACGGACAAGCGAATCCATCCGACCTTTCTCAGGCACTGGTGAAAGGTACGCGCAACAAGGGCGGCCAGTTCATTGAAAATTGCCAGGTAGAGAAGATTTCGCAGAAGAACGGTCGAGTATCGGGAGTTTCAACCAATCTGGGTGATATTGAATGCGAGATTGTTGTCAACTGTGCCGGGTTGTGGTCCAGAGAGCTTGGTCAATTGGCCGGAGTCAATGTGCCAATTGTCGGAATGAAACATCATTACATTGTTACGGGCAAGATACCCGGGGTTCACTCGGGGTTGCCAACAGTGCGTGACCCGGACCGATTGATTTATTTCAAGGAAGAAGTTGGCGGACTGGTGTTCGGCGGCTACGAACTCAATCCGAAAGTTTGGGAAGTAGATGAACCGCCGTCCAATTTCAGTTTTACGTTGCTCGATTTTGAAGTGGAACACTTTGAACCGCTGATGCAAGCGGGGATTGCCCGGGTGCCTGGGCTGGAGACTGCGGCAATCAAGCAAATGATCTGCGGTCCCGAGTCATTTACACCGGATGGCAATTTCATTATCGGCGAATCTCCCGAACTGAAAAACTTTTACATTGGAACCGGTTTCAATGCGTTTGGAATTGCGAGTGCCGGCGGTGCGGGAAAGGTACTGGCGGAATGGGTGATACAGGGCTATCCGACAATGGATATGGGGACTGTAGATATTCGTCGATTTGGAAAGGTGCATCAAAGCCACCAGTGGAACAAGGAGCGTACCAGAGATTTGTGTGCAAAGCACTACACATTGGCTTGGCCGCAGGAAGAGCATGAAAGTGGTCGGCCGTGCTTCAAGTCTCCGATTTACGAAATCTTGAAAAAGCAACGTGCTTGCTTTGGAGAGAAACTTGGCTGGGAGCGTCCGAACTGGTTTGCTGCCGAAGGCGAAACACCCGAGGACATTTATTCGTTTGGTCGCCCTGGATGGTTTGAACGCGTCGGTGAAGAGCACAAAGCGATGCGAGAACGTGTTGGAATCATTGACCAATCTTCGTTTGCGAAGTATGTCATGGAAGGGCCCGATGCACTGGCGGCGTTGGAATGGTTGTGCAGCAATCGAATTGATCGCCCGGTTGGTACCGTGGTTTATACGCAAATGCTGAATGAATTTGGTGGTATTGAATGTGACCTGACTATTACGCGACTTGCTGATGACAGGTTTTTCATTGTTTGCGGTACCGGCTATGCTACTCATCATTTTGTTCATATCTGTAGAAATGCACCAGTTGCACATCGGGATTTCAAGTTGAAAGATGTCACAGCTGAGTTTGGGACAATGTCGATTTCCGGCCCGAGATCGCGAATATTGCTTCAAGAGGTTACTGAGACCGACCTGTCCAATGATGCTTTTCCATTTGCACAGTACCGGAATCTGAAAATTGCCGACGTTGATATTACTGCCTTGCGAGTTTCGTTTTCAGGCGAACTGGGTTGGGAGTTGCATACTCCAGTTGGCAAATTGGCGGCGACTTACAAAACGATGTGTGAAGCTGGAAAACAACTGGAACTGGCGCAGGTTGGATATCGGGCATTGGAGTCGCTGAGACTTGAAAAAGGATTCAGAGCTTTGGGGAGCGATATTGGTCCTGACTATACACCATTGGAGGCCGGAATGAGAAAATCAGTTCGTTTGAACGACGACAGTTCATATATTGGCCGAGAAGCATTGCTGCGGCAACGAGAAGGCTTGCTGAATCGAAGGCTTGCATGTTTTACGACAGACGACGATAGTGTCACAATACTGGGTCGTGAAACAATATTCCGCAACGGTGAACGAGTTGGCTGGGTCACTAGCGGTGGTTGGGGCTACACTTTGAGCAAGAACATCGCATACGGCTATGTTAGAAATACGGATGGTGTGTCAGACGATTATCTTTATGATGGCAAGTATGAACTTGAAGTAGAGGATAGTCGAGTGCCGGTACAAATTGAACGACAAAGTTTGTATGACCCCCAGTCTGTTCGTATGCTCGCTTAGAAGGTGGTTGAGAGAGTACCAAGTCTAGGGCTTCAGGCCATACAGGAATAGCAGTATTTACTACAAGTTAAACAGGAGAAAGTTTTCGCTAAAATTGATTGGTGCGGTACTCCTGTATTGTCCTTTTGCTATGCAAAATACACATTTTCCATGATTTCTCGCAATACTTTCTGAATTCTCATGTTTGCCAGGTAGCAGAGTTTTCTCATCTGAAGTCCGTCAGAAAATCTGAAATTTTGTTTACACGCCACAAAATATTTATAATGGATTGTTGTATAATATAACACAACTATCTTATTGAGCATGCTACCCAGGGTGATAGGGAAATTCGAATGTAGCTGAAACATCGCCCATTGAACCGAATGCGCCAAGTAGAGAAATCTAAGTCTCGCCGAGGCTGAAGACCTTAGTCACATAAACGATCATTGCAATTCGCCGTCAATCGTGTACCGATTCGAACTTGGATTGCTTGTCGACAAAGGCATGTTGGTTTATTCTCGAGAGATAAGCGATTGTAATTTATAATTTCGAATAATTCTTATCCTGCAGGTAATTACTAATGAATAAAGAAGATTATGTTCTTGCTGTAATGTCAACAGCACAAACGAATGCGCTTTCACCAGTACGAGTGCAAAAATTGTTCTTCCTTCTGGACGATAAGGTCTCTGACTTGGTTGGCGGTCCACATTTCAACTTTATTCCTTATGACTATGGACCATTTGACAAAGATGTCTATACAGTGTTTGAAACATTGAAGGAAAAAAATCTTGCTGAAATTATGCCATCAGATTTTAATAATCCACAAATGTATCGACTTACATTTTCTGGCTATCTAGCTGGCAAAGAATTACTAGAGTCTTTGCCAGAAGAAGTCCAAGATTACATTGTTAAATTAGTAAATTGGATTAGAAGCCATTCATTTACCGAAATTGTCTCTACAATTTATAATCTTTATCCAGAAATGAAAACGAAAAGTGTATTTGGAAACTAACAGTGACAAAGCAATGACTTTTGGTATGAAAGAAGGTCAAATCATTATACAGCAATATCAAAACAGAAAAATGTTTGTAATCGAAGTGAGTTAAATTATATTTAAAATTAAAACACTGCGAATTTCAATCAACCAACTGTAGTTCTATTTCAACTTTATAGTTCTATCACAAGATTTATTCTGAAAGCAAATTATTTTCGTAGCACTACCGTTCTTGGTAGATCATATACTGAAGTGATTTCGATGACGGTTCTGCAAGCTTTCTGAAACGATACTGCTTCAAATTGAGGCAGAGCAAAATTAAAAGAATTTGCTTGGCAAGAATGCCTATAATGTAAATATGAACTCAACGGCAGTGACACCTATAAACAGGCAGATACAAAAAGTGCAGGTACTGGCACCCGCACGGTTGCATCTTGGTTTTGTAAGCCTTGAATCCCGGGAAAATTCCCAATTGGGAGCATTGGGCTTGGCAATTGACAGACCGTGCTTCAGTCTCGAAGTATCTTGTGCACAGAAATCACCAAACATGTCCGAAAGAGTGCTTCGATACAGTAGTAGTGTGATGAAGATTTTGGACTGGAATTCAGGCATTGACATACAAGTAAGCGAGGAGATACCCGCACATGTAGGGCTGGGGTCCGGTACACAATTGGCTCTTTCTATAGCTACTGCAGTGTCCTTGCTGAGTGGTACGGAACTTACGACAGAAGAATGGTCAAAGGCACTTGGACGAGGAAAACGATCAGGCATAGGCACAGGCGCTTTTGAGTCAGGTGGCTTTCTGGTTGATCAAGGTGCTACAATGAACAATTGTCGAACCATAGCAAAGCGCATAGAATTTCCGGATGATTGGAGAATTGTATTGGTATTGGACCTGGAACAACAAGGCATACACGGACAACGAGAACTGGACGCGTTTCAGGCATTGACGGATTTTCCCCCCGAGTTGTCCGCAGAAATGCAGGTGTTGTTGAAGGACGGTGTATTGCCTGCTCTTGAATCCAAGAATCTAATGGAATTTGGTCGCCATATCACTTTAATTCAGAACAAAGTAGGCGACTTTTTCTCCAAAATTCAAGGCGGTCGCTACTCAAGCCGAAAAGTGGCGGAAGTTTTGAGTTGTGCGGCAAATAACGGAGCGGCAGGCATCGGGCAAAGTTCTTGGGGCCCCACCGGCTTTGTTATTGTGGAAAATCAGTCGGAAGCTGAAATGCTAGTGCGATTGCTAAGGGTTATGGATAGCAACAAAGAGGTTGCGTATATGATTTGCAATCCGCGTAACTCTGGAGCGACTGTTCAGGTGAAATACAATGACGCGCTTCAATTTCGTAAACTGACATGAGAATTCGAGGATTGAAATATGAGTAAACCGGGCATACTTCACATGGTCACTCCCGACCGGAATATTAGTCCATTTGATGTGAATATGGCAATTGATGCGGGATATCAATCCGTAGTTCCCTATACGAATGTATCCGTTTCGGAGATAGGCAATCTGGTTCAGGATGCAATTTTTTCAAGACCACCGAAGAGTGCGTCTTCAACTGGATTTTTTATTGGTGGAAATGATGTAAATATTGCTGCCGAAATGTTGCGAGTTGCGAAGCATGCGATGGTGGGGCCATTTGAAGTATCCATCTTGGCAGACCCGAATGGCGCCTATACAACTGCAGGAGCACTGATCGCCGTGATTGAAAAAGTCTTGGAAAATCGGGTTGGTTCCGATTTGCAAAACAGAAGTGTCAAAGTGTTTGGCGGCGGACCGGTGGGCTTGTGTGCAACAATTTTGGCGTTGAGCAAATCCGCGAACACAAAACTGGTGCGACTAACCTCGAAAGCCAGTTCGGATGCAGTCAGCAAGTTTGCAACGCGTTATAAAGCTGAGGTTGAATCAGAAAACGCAGTCACAAACGATGAACGCGCCCACGTGGTTGCCGATGCTGAAGTTATAATCTGTACTGCCAAGGCCGGAGTTCAGGTGCTTGATAACGATGTTCTTGCAAATGCTTCAAGCCTGATTGTCGCGGCAGATGTGAATGCGGTTCCCCCGGCAGGAATTGAATGTGTCAACGTCACTGATAATTGCGTTGAAACCGAGTTGGCAGGCAGGAAAATCATTTCTCTGGGTGCCCTTGGTGTTGGCAAGGTCAAGTACGATACACAGTTGAACGCATTCAAAAAAATGCTTGAATCCAATGATTCCCTGGTGCTTGATTTCCACGATGTGCATGCAATGGCGAAGGAATTTGTATGAAGATCAACAAATGTATTCTGATTGGACAGTCTGTACGGGCACTTGCAGAATCTGCTGTAAAGGGTGGTATCGAGGCTTACACCGCTGATATGTTTGCTGACCAGGATACTGTGCAATCAGCAGTTCAATCCGAGATTGTAGAGTATGGTTCCAATGGGTTTGTCGAAGAGTCCTTGCTTCGCGCTATCGAAAAGCTTGATCCGGCTTGCGAGATGCCAGTCGTTTACGGAAGTGGTCTTGAAAGCACTCCTGAATTGTTAGGGCAAATTGCAAAAAAACGAACGATACTGGGTTGTAGCCCTGAAGCCGTTGCACAGGTTACCGACCCCGAAATTTTCTTTGGAACGCTTCTGCGCTACAAGATTCCTTTTCCGGAAACTAGTTTGAGCTCACCTGTAGTTCCGAAAGGATGGATCAGAAAAACCGCTGGCGGTAGCGGCGGCTCGCATATCCAGAGTCTTGAGAGACCCATGGGTAAAGCAAAAGGAAAAACGTACTTTCAAAAGTTGGTAGAAGGATTGCCTATTTCAGTAACGGTTTTCGCTACGAAGTACCGTGTAGTTGTCGTGGGATATTCTTCGCAATTCAGTAAAGAAACACCTACGGTTTTTGATTATACTTACACAGGCGCGATGTCGGTTAACCAGTATGGCGTGTCCAGAAAAGTACGAATCAAATTGTACAAAGCAGCAGTCAGGTTGACCAGTTGCTTTCGACTTCGGGGTTTTTTCACCCTTGACACCATTATAGAAGACGAAGATTGGTATGTGCTTGAAATCAACCCAAGGATAGGAGCTACATTTGAACTGCATGAAGGTGATGCCTCCTATTTACGAGCGCACATTGATTCATGTGTCGGCAAGCCGTTTCTCAGGCCGCGTTCAATTTCAGATCGCGGAACTTACCGTGCAAGCCTAATTGTACACGCACCCCAAAAAATGGTATTGCGAGGGAATCGATTGCAAGAGGAATGGATTAAAGACAGGCCGGCTCCCGGAACAAGTTTCAAGTACGACGATCCGGTGTGTACAGTGCATGCATCAGCGAGTACTACAAAGGAATTAGGTAAATTGTTGATGAGTCGGTTCAGAGACGTTCATGGTCGAATCAACATGCGGAAATCCAGCAAGACACGGGTCCACCACTAACTGTTATTGATACTTTACCATGCAGTTTAGTCAGGAGTATGAATGATCAACTTGAAGAAAAGTCTTTGAAGAAGACATAGTGAAATTCGAGAAGTTATCAAACAACAAAGTGAACTCAACAGAAATATCAAGAATAAATTCGCATTGTTTTTCATTTGGAACTGTTTGATGCAACCATGTTGCAAAATTGAAGTTTACTGACATATGAGTAAATCATCAATAAGCGTAAATTCACTGGCAATGCCATTGGTCAGTCAATTGATTGCAGAGGCGAGCTTGTTGCGTATTTTGAAAATAAAGTTGCCCAACGGTTGCATTTTGATTGATGCTGGCATCAATTGCATCGGCAGTTTCGAGGCAGGGTGCAGAATTGCGGAAATTTGCATGGGAGGACTGGGAGAAGTCAAAATCGGCATGAACACTTCTGAAAACTCGGTTAAAACACAGGTCGAAGTGCGAACCTCACAACCGGTAATCAGTTGTCTTGGCAGTCAGTACGCTGGCTGGTTGCTCAATTACAAAAATGGTGAAAAATTCCAAAGCCTGGGGTCGGGTCCGGCGCGAGCAATTGCACACAAGGAAAAACTGTTTCAACAAATTCAGTATGAAGACAAGCACGACCACTCATGTTTGGTATTGGAAACTTCCAAAATACCGCCAAAGGGACTGGCCAACTATATCAGCGAAGCATGTAATTTGGCACCAGACAAACTGGTATTGATAGTGACACCTACAGGAAGTTTGGCAGGGGTCGTACAAATTGCCGCGCGTGTCGTTGAAGTGGCAATGCACAAGGCTCACGCGTTGGAGTTTCCTGTTCACTCCATTATTGAAGGCATGGGCAATGCACCTGTTTCACCGCCAGTGAAAGATTCTCTGGTTGCAATGGGCAGAACTAACGATGCAATATTGTATGGCGGGACAGTTTCTTTTCTGGTTGATTGCAATGACGATGATGCCGAACAACTTGCCAATGATTTGCCGAGTTCAAACTCTCGCGATTACGGTACGCCATTTGCAGAAAAATTCAAGGAATACGAGTATGACTTCAGTCTCATTGACCCGATGCTGTTCAGTCCGGCAAAAATAACAGTTACTACGCTTTCTAGCGGACGCACATTTTCAGCGGGCTTTGTCAATCTGGAATTGCTTGACAGGTCTTTTGCAGGATCATCTTGAAAGCTCGCGCAGTTATTTTTTCTGACATCAAGGGCTGGCACGAGAAGCAGTTGTTGGCCGCCTTTCATAAATTTGAAGTGGAAGCAACTGTTGTTTCGCTCTCAAAATGCAGGTATGCACATGAAAATCCATTCGGCGGATTAATCATTCCAGGTTTTGAAGTCGAATTGCCGAATATTGCATTCGTTCGGGGAATCTCTTCCGGAACCTTTGAACAAGTTACTTTCCGTCTGGATATTTTGCATTCCCTGCAGGAATTGTCCGTGCCGGTTGTTAACCGCGCTCGTGTTATTGAACGTACTGTTGACAAGGTGATGACTAGCCATATGCTCCTGAAAAACGGAATTGCCACAGTGCCGGCCTGGTCTTTTGAGTCTCTGAATGAAGTGGAGAACTTCTTGGCATCCAATCTTGACGCGCAGGAAAAGTTCGTGATGAAGCCGATGTTTGGCTCCCGGGGACGCGGTTTGGTGCTGTTGGATTCCATTGCCGATTTGCCCGATTCGAATGCAACTGCCGGAGTTTGCTATTTGCAGAAGTTTATATCCGCTTCAGGGGAACTATGGCGGGACTGGCGAGTTATGGTTAGTGGTGGACAAGCTGTTTGTGCTATGGAGCGACGCTCTGAAAACTGGATTACCAATCGCGCACAAGGGGGAGAATGTTATTCGGCAGACCTTGACCCGCAAGCACTTGAACTCGCGGAAAGGGCAGTTACCGCAGTCGATGCGGCCTATGGCGGTGTTGACATCATTCAAACGCAACAGGGTGAGTGGCAAGTACTCGAAATCAACGGCGTTCCGGCGTGGCGCGGCTTGCAGTCGGTCACCCAATTCAATATTGCTGAAAGACTGGTATCAGATTGTCTTGAATTTCTGTAGATTTTCAGTGAAAAGCCGTCGGAATTGAACGATGGAGAGTACAATAGACAACATCGCATTTCAAAAAACCATCACAACGATAGCTAGCAGGAATCAGTTGATGCAAGTAGTTGCAACCAGCGAGACTGTACTCGTCGTCGGCGGCGGTATTAGTGGAATGACCGCGGCCCTGGAAATCGCTGAATACGGCATTGAGGTAATTCTAGTCGAGAAAAATCCGTCGCTGGGCGGACGCGTGGTGCAACTGTACCGATACTTCCCCAAGTTGTGCCGACCGAATTGCGGTTTTGAAATCAATCTGTGCAGATTGCGGGTAAATCCGCGAATCCGCGTTCTGACCCTGAGCGAAGTCGCAAGCATCAATGGACAGGCCGGCGACTATTCGGTGATTGTCAAGACTCAACCGCGTTACGTGAATTCCAACTGCACTGTATGTGGCAAATGCGAAACAGCAGTTGAATCCCTTGTAGAAAATCCTCACGATTACAACCTTGGTACGACGAAGGCCGCTTATTTGCCGCACAACATGGCGTATCCGTTCAGGTATGTTTTGCACCCGTCAATTATTGGTACCGAAGATGCGGAAAAGGCAAAAAATGCTTGCATGTACGATGCAATTGAACTTGAGCAGCAGTCAGAAGAGTTTGAATTGAATGTTGGAGCGATTGTTTGGGCAACTGGATGGAAACCGTATGATGCTGGCAAGATTCAGCCGTATGGATATGACCGATTTGACAATGTAGTCACCAGTGTTGAATTCGAGCGAATGATGGACCCGTTTGGACCGACCAGTGGCAAACTGGTTCGTCCGTCGGATGGAGAGCCAGCAAAGAACGTTGCATTTATCCAGTGCGCAGGGTCGCGTGATCGAAATCATTTGACGCATTGTTCACGCATTTGCTGCACAGCTTCATTGAAACAGTCGACTTATGTAGGTGAGCAACATGGAGATGATGCAAACAGTACGATTTACTACATTGACATGCGTGTGATTGATCGCTACGAAAGCTTTTATCAGAAGGTCAAAAGCCAGCAGAATGTGAAATTTATCAAGTCCAAAGTGGCTTCAATTGATGAAGATGCAAATACTGGTGAAGTGATTTTGAATGGTGTGGATACCGAAGGATACCATCGCTACGCCAATCGCCATGATTTGGCGGTGCTTGCCATCGGCATGGAACCGAGTGTTGACATTACATCAATCGCAGACGGAGTCAGTGTGGATTCCAGTGGATTTATTCAGGTGCATGAAAATAATGGCGCCATATTTGGCGCCGGTTGCGCATCCAATGCCTTTCATGTCACCCGTTCCGTACAAAATGCAACCTCAGCATCTTTACGCGCGGTGCAAACGATCAATCAGGTTCGACATGCGCAAGTGCAGTTCTCGGCATCAGTTGAATAGAGGTGATTATGAGTTCGATTGAGAGTGCTGCTTATATTTGTCAAGGATGCGGGATCGGTGATCGCGTCGATACAGCACAGCTGGAACAAGTTGCCTTGGGCGAAGGCAAAGTTGGACTGGCGCGGCAACATGAGTTTCTGTGCAGTCGCGCGGGTGTGGAGATGATTCAAAATGACATTGAACAGCAGGATTTGGACAAGGTTGTCATTGCAGCTTGTTCACCGCGCTCAAAAACCGAGGCCTTTCGATTTGACTCAGTTGCTCTGTCAAGAGTCAATCTGAGAGAGGGAGTCATCTGGAGTTACTCTTCGGATGCCGATAACGAAGATGTTCAGAGTTCCGCGGAAGACTATGTACGAATGGGTTGTGCGGAGAATCGGTACATGAAAAAAACTTCTGGCAATCAGTCAGCGGGCGTGAATCGAAGAATCTTGGTGGTTGGCGGCGGTGTCAGTGGAATGACCGCGGCTCTGGAATCTTACAAGGCGGGTTACGAAGTATTGCTGTGCGAACAAAGCGAACGGCTTGGTGGCTGGTCTGCCGCACTTCACCGCAGGGTGCCAACCCGGGAACCATTTAGTGAACCCGAAGACACCGGAATTGTCGCGCTCATCAGTCAGATTGAGTTGGCACCGGGTATTGAAGTGGTGTTGAACTCGGTAGTCGCGCGTACCAGTGGTTCGCCGGGACAGTTTTCTGTTGACATTGAAAACGGCCACGGCGTACGCACGGAAAATTTCGGCGCAGTTATT
The DNA here is from genome assembly GCA_965200765.1 of Arenicellales bacterium. Lineage (GTDB taxonomy): Bacteria > Pseudomonadota > Gammaproteobacteria > Arenicellales > JAJDZL01. The sequence continues at coordinate 1,745,650 of OZ241380.1, read as the reverse complement.
CAGGCCACCGGATTCAAGCAGTACGATGCCACCAATCTCTCCGAGTTAGGTTATGGAACTAGCCCGGATGTTATAGACCAGGTCCAGCTGGAGCAACTGGCTGTTCAGGCAGATGGCAATCCAATCAAGCGTCCGTCAGACGGAAAACCGGTGGAAAGCGTACTGTTTGTTCAATGCGCCGGTCAGCGAAGCAATCGTGACGGACATCTGTCCTACTGTAGCGGCCATTGTTGCAATACAAGCATCAAACAGGCAATGTATTTCAAGAACGCCTTGCCGAGCGTGGATGTCAATATTCTCTATGACGACTTGAGAACACCTGGCAACGGAGAAGATTTCTATCGAAGTGCGCAACTCAAGGGTATTACATTTACAAAAGCAGATGTTCTGGAAGTCAGCAAACTCAACGGCAGTCTCAATGTCAAATTGTTTGACAAGATTCTGAATCTGGAAACGGAAGTGGCTACGGATTTGATTGTCCTCGCGACCGGGCAGGTACCAAATTCCGGTGTAGATATTGAAGGGGTCGAAGACGAGAGTGACGATACAGTAAAGGTCGCATTCGATTCTGTTTTGAATTTGCAATATCGGCAAGGTCCCGATTTACCGCACTTGTATGATGGATTTTCCGATTCTCATTTTATTTGCTTTCCCTATGAGACCCGACGCACGGGTATTTACTCTTGTGGTCCGGTGCGAAGTCCGATGGACATATCACAATCCATTGAAGACGCGACCGGTGCGGCCATGAAGGCGATTCAGGCCGTAGAAAATGCGGTCTCGGGACGGGCGGTTCATCCGCGTTCCGGAGATTTGAGTTTCCCTACTTTTCGCAAGGAAGGTTGTACACAGTGCAAGCGGTGTACGGTCGAGTGCCCGTTCGGCGCAATTGACGAAGATGAGCAACGCTATCCGGTTTTCAACGAATCGCGGTGCCGACGTTGCGGAACCTGCATGGGTGCCTGTCCGGTGCGCGTCATTTCATTTGAAAATTACTCGGTCGATACGGTCGGACAGCAAATCAAGGCAGTTGAAATACCCGATGAATTCGAGGAAAAACCCAGAATACTGATTCTTGCCTGTGAAAACGATGCCTATCCGGCACTGGACATGGCCGCTCGCAATCAAATTCACCATAGTCCATTCGTACGAATCATTCCGGTTCGTTGTTTGGGTTCTGTGAATGCAATTTGGGTTACCGATGCACTCAACAGAGGTTATGATGGAGTCATGCTGATGGGTTGTCCGAAAGGCGACGACTACCAGTGCCATTTTGTGAAAGGTTCGGAACTGGCCCATTACAGAATGAGCAAGATTGACGACACGCTGGAGCAAATGGATATTGAAACGGAACGCGTAATTACCCATGAAGTGGAAATCACCGATGTTCATCGGGTTGCGCAGTTGATCAACAGTTATGCGAAGTCTATCGAGAAGATTGGACTGAGCCCGCTCAAGGGATTCTGAAATGTCTCAGACAGATACGAACAAAGCAATGATCGAACTGTATCGCAACAACTTCCTGAAAGAAGTTGAGGCAAATGTTGAGGAAGGGAACTGGGTGAAAATGTGCATGCAGTGCGGTGTTTGCTCAGGGTCGTGCCCCTTCGGTCCGCATTGGGAGCACCCTCCGCAGGAGATTTTCATGATGATCCGAGCGGGTCAGCGTGAAGAAGTTTTGCAATCGGATTCCATGTGGATGTGTACTTCTTGCTATAGTTGCATTGTGAGGTGCCCCCGGGAGCTTCCGATTACTCACATCATGCACGGTTTGGCGAACTATGCCCATCGCCTTGGTCTCGCGCCGAAAATGAATCCAACCCGAAGGTTTGCCAAAGTTTTCTGGGACAATATTGTCAAAACAGGAAGGGTAAATGAGACACAGTTGTCAGTGAGGCTATACTTCATGAACGGATTTGTTGAAGGTTTGAAGACCGTTGTCAAGATGAGAAACATCGGTCTGGGCATGTTGCTGACCAAACGACTCAATCCCTTGGCGATATTTGGCACAAGTGGTTGCAAAGGCAAGTCTGACATTCACAAAATGTTGGCGAAAGCAAAGGAAATTGAAGACAAGCGCAAAGGTTTTGCGCAATGACAATGATGAGGTAAATATGGCAAAGAAAGAATATTCTTTTTATCCAGGTTGCTCGTCCGAGCGTCGAGCATCTGCGTCAAACTACATGACATCAGTTGAATCGATGTGCAAGCAACTGGACATAAAACTGAACGAAATTCCAGACTGGAATTGTTGCACCGCTTCGATTGGCTACGCAGAGGGTGGCGAACTGCCGCGTCATGCTTTGAACGCCAGAAATATTGCATTGTCGGAAATGCACAACCCGGGACAGGATGTCGTTGCGACCTGTGCCGCTTGCTGGATTGGTGCCAAGGAGTCTCAGGACCGTTTGAATGAGTCCAGTGAGTTGATGACAGATACCATGGAAGTTCTGAAGGAAATTGGACTGGATACCGGGTTCAAGAATGAAGTACCCATTCGACACATGGTTGAAGCATTGATTGAAGATATTGGTTACGAAGGAATGGCAGAGCCGGTAGTCAAACCCTTGGAGGGTGTCAAGTTTGCCGGTTATGTCGGATGCCAAACAAATCGGCCATTTGGCATTGATGGCGAGTCCTTTGAAAATCCGAAATATCTTGACAAGATGGTTGAAATTGTCGGGGGCGAACCGGTGGAAGAATACGATCAGAAAGTTACTTGTTGCGGTGGTGCGCTGGCGTTTTCAGAACCGGAAAAAAGCCAGGCGCAAATCAAGGACATTGTTGAATCCGCTTATGATCACAATGCAGACATGATTGTGACACCGTGTCCTGTTTGCCAGATGAATGTAGAAATTTATCAGGAGCAAATCAACAAATCCTACAATACGAAATTCAAAATGCCGGTAACCTACTATAGTCAGCTCATGACAGTTGCGTACGGTGGCACTGGTAAAGAAGCGGGGCTTGACGGTCAAATTATTCGTGCAAAAAAACTTGAAGAGATTGCTGACAAGTAAGCGAATATCAACTCGATAATTTAACGAACAATTATCTGCTGTTTTATTCAAGTAGCCAAGATTGGCAACAGAAGCATCGCATCTGCCGGGGGAGCGGAGGCGTGTAGCATTTCACTGTTGTGCACTTCCAAATCGAATCAGGAATTGATTTCAAATGAGTAACGGGTCAGATGAATATGAACCGCTTCTGAATGCGCGGTTGGCGAAGTTGCTGAACCAGGAAAATCTGAATGCTTCCGCAGAGCAGTTCGTAAAGAGTGGTAGTATGGATGTCAGGGTCAGTTTCGACCGGCATATTGTTGCAATAGAGTGCGAGAACTTCGGGTTAGGCAAACGTATCTCTGCTATACGCGATGCAACAAAGAGTATCGACACAATTGACGATGAAGGTTTTACAAGATTTCCGGATGCACACGTAGCCGTGGCACTGGTTTATCCATCCAATGTTACGTCTTCCGAATTGGACCTTGATTCGAAAATAGAGTATGCAATCATTCATCCTACGGATATTACTGAGAAGAGCGAAGCTCAGTTATCGAAGGATTTGCAGTGGAGTTCAGCCAGTATCAAATCGTTGGCACAAATCATTCGGAGGTTGAACGATGACTTGGGGAATCCGGACTATGTTGCGCGAAAGCTGAATACCGTATTGAACAATGCAACAACCAGACTATCGTTGATCCAAAGACAGGACATAGTTCGCGCTTTGAATCTGCCGGCAGACCGTAAGGAGGATGAGAGTCTCGTTGCTGCCGCCAAGCGCGGCCTGCTGGTGATTGCATCGGCTGCGATGTTTCATGCTCGGCTAGGTCCGTATCTGAAAGATTTGGAACAAAAAACTGAATTGTTGCCGGACGACTTACTTGAGAAGCCGTGGCCACCAGCACGGCTAGAAGACCTTTCACGCGATAGCGATATCATTGGTTCGCTAACGAGTGCATGGCGGATGATACTGAGCGTGGACTACGGGCCGATTTTTGAAACTGCAATTGCAGTTCTTGATCGAACGACTCGAGACCCCAATTTCAACTCGGCAATTCGCGAAGTAGTTTATTCGGCGATTTATGTTGCCAGTGAAGTTGAAAGACTTCGACACGACCTTCTTGGACGAATTTTCCATGCAGTGCTGGACAAGGCCCGCTACGATGGTTCATTTTATACGACCACTGCCGCTGCTACATTGCTTGCTGGCATTGCAATTCGGGATCGAGACGATGTGTCTTTCAAAGCAAAAAATATGAAAGTAGTTGATCCAGCGTGCGGCACTGGAACTCTTCTGATGGCGGCCGCAGAGAGGTTGAAAGATGTTGCGCCCGATATGAAGGATTCCACTTTGGTTGAAAAAATTCTTACTGGTTACGACATCAACCTGACCGCGACGCATATGGCGGCGACAACACTGGGGTTGCTGTCTCCGACAACGCTGTTTCAAAAGTTGAATATATTTCTTGCCGCTTTTGGAAAGACCAAGAATGTACATCATTCAGTTCGTATTGGTTCTTTGGAGATTTTCGACGAAGACCAGTCGCTAGCATTTCACGAATGGCCAAGTTCTGTTTCACAGTTTGAGTCTGGCGTGAGCAGGCAGAAAGTGGGCAAGGCGGACTTGGTCATCATGAACCCACCGTTCACAAGAAACAGTCTGCGTCACGACCAGCTGGGGCCCAAAATTGAAAAGCAGGTGAAGGATAGGGAGAAGAAGATTTTTGCTAAAGCACCCGTGAAAGTATCGTTTTCCAGTAGCGGCCCAGCATTTCTTGTTCTTGCTGAGCATTTGTGCAAAAAGAAGGATGGAACAGTTGCATTGATTCAACCATTAGTGGCGGCTATGGCTCCATCAGGGCAAAGTGTTCGGGAGTATTTGGCGAAGGAGTTTCATATTGAAACTGTGGTAACTGCACATGACCCCAGGAGGTTCTGGTTTTCAGAAAACACTAATATTTCTGAAATGCTGGTTGTGATGCGGCGTGGTAATATTGGACAACCGACAAGAATCATCAATCTGGCAAGAAACCCGGAAACGGTCCAGGAAGCGTTACAGTTGTCGGAGAGCATCAAGATGGAAGAGACCGATAGTATTCCTGGCGTTGTCCAGATGTGGCCGTATGAAAGAGTGAAAGAAGGGGATTGGAGCGGGGTGCAATTTTATTCTCCGTTTCTGACTGAGTTGTTTCTGAATATCAGGGGAGGGAAGATATTTGATGCGAAGCCGTTGAATATGATGGCTAAAGTTGAGTCTTCCTACCGCTCGGTGCGGTCCGCTTTCAAAGTTACAAATAACCCCGACAAGTATGGCAGAAGGGCACTTTGGCATTTTAAAACGAATATTACAAACAAAATGTGTGCTACAACAGACACTTTGATTACAGCAAAAGTGGATGAAGACAAAGCGCAAGCTGTTTGGGAAAAAAGAAGAAGATTTTTGCTCCCGGTTAAAGTTCAGCCTAATTTGGCGAGGGTCATAGCAGTAAGGTTAGGCGAACCGACTCTAGGGTCACGGTGGATGACGGTCAAGTTCGTGCAAAATGGTAGCGAAATAGAGAAAGCTGTTTGTGCGTACTTAAATTCAACTGTAGGCCTTGTTGCAATGCTTGGCGTAAGAACTCCCAAAAAAACATGCTATCCCGATTTTTCCCTTGAAGGTGTCAGTAAAACATCAATCCCCTGCCTTGACAACCAGAAATTGAATGACCTTTCCTTGGTTTTTGACAAGTATGCAGATGCAGTGTTAGGAAAGTGGTCAGAAGCCAACAATCCGGAACGAAAAGGACTGGATGGGGAAGTTTCTGAAATTTTGGAAATCGATCAGGAGTTGATATCTGTAGCAAGGGAAGAATTGGCGAAAGAGCCCATGTGTACCAACCGAAGGTATCAATAAGAAAACCCGATTTATCTTCGTCCAGTTCACTAGGATTTTAAATATATCCTATTGTAGAATACAAGTTTCGGGAATTATATTGTTGACTAACTCGTTGGAATGTGTTACTCTATTCCTTGTAGAGTAATGAAAAATTGTTTCAACAATAGACAAAAAACCCCAAAGAATTTTCCGAACAACAAGAGTTTTAGAAATTTTTCCAGTGGGTTAGTTAAGTATATCATTCCCCAAATTTCGGACAAGTTGAGAGTTGATTTCAAATGAGCAACTGTTTAAGCGAATATGAACCGCTTCTGAATGGGCAGCTGGCAAAGTTGCTGACCCACGAAAGTTTGAATGCTTCCGCGGAACAGTCCGTAGCGAGTGGTAGGATGGATGTCAGGGTCAGATTCGATCGTCATACTGTTGCGATAGAGTGCGAGAACTTCGGGTTTGGCAAACATATCTCTGCTATACGCAATGCAAGAAAGAGAATCGACACAATTGACGATGAGGGCTTTGCAAGATTTCCGGATGCACATGTCGCTGTGGCGCTGGTTTATCCATCCGATGCCGAATCTTCCGAATTGGATCTTGATTCGCAGATAGAGTATGTAGTCATTCATCCTACGGATATTACCGAGAAGAGCGAAGCTCAGTTATTAAAGGACTTGCAGTGGAGTTTGGCCAGTATCAAATCGTTGGCACAAATCATTCGAAGATTGAACGATGACTTGGGGAATCCGGATTATGTTGCGCGTAAGCTGAATACCGTATTGAACAATGCAACCACCAGATTGTCATTAATTCAAAGACAGGATATAGTTCGCGCCTTGAATCTGCCGACAGACAGCAAGGATAAGAGTCTTTTTGCTGCCGCCAAGCGCGGCCTGCTGGTGATTGCATCAGCTGCGATGTTTCATGCTCGGCTGGGTCCGTATCTGAAAGATTTGGAACGAAAAACTGAATTGTTGCCAGACGACTTACTTGAGAAACCGTGGCCACCAGCACAGCTAGAAGACCTTTTGCGCGATAGCGATATCATCGGTTCGCTAAAGAGTGCATGGCGGACGATACTGAGCGTGGACTATGCGCCAATTTTTGAAACTGCAATTGCAGTTCTTGATCGAACGACTCGTGACCCCAATTTCAATACGGCAATTCGCGAAGTAGTTTATTCGGCGATTTATGTTGCCAGTGAAGTTGACAGACTTCGACATGATCTTCTTGGACGAATTTTCCATGCAGTGCTGGACGAGGCCCGCTACGATGGTTCATTTTACACGACCACTGCCGCCGCTACATTGCTTGCTGGCATTGCGATTCGGGGTCGAGACGATGTGTCTTCCAAAGTCAAAAATATGAAAGTGGTTGATCCGGCGTGTGGCACTGGAACTCTTCTGATGGCAACTGCAGAGAGGTTGAAAGATGTTGCGCCAGATATGAAGGATTCCACTTTGGTTGAAAAAGTTCTTACTGGCTACGACATCAACCTGACTGCGACGCATATGGCGGCGACAACACTTGGGTTGTTGTCTCCGACAACGCTGTTTGAAAAGCTGAATATATTTCTCGCCGCTTTTGGAAAGACCAAGAATGTACATCATTCAATTCGCATTGGTTCTTTGGAAATTTTTGATGAGGACCAGTCATTGAAGTTTCTGGAATGGCCAAGTTCAGTTTCACAATTCGAGTCTGGCGAGAGCAGGCAAATCGTCGACAAGGCGGATTTAGTCATCATGAACCCACCGTTTACGAGAAACAGTTTACGTCACGACCAGCTAGGGCAAAAAGTCGAAAGGCTGGTGAAGGAGAGGGAAAAGAAGATTTTTGCTAAAGCACCAGTGAAAGTATCGTTTACCAGTAGCGGTCCTGCGTTTCTGGTTCTTGCTGAACATTTGTGTAAAAAGAATGATGGAGCAATGGCGTTGGTCAATCCATTGTCAGCGGCGACAGCGCCATCGGCGCACGGTATTCGGGAGTTTCTGGCGAAGGAGTTTCATATTGAAACTGTGGTGACCGCGCATGACCCCAAACGGATTTGGTTTTCAGAAAACACTGGTATATCCGAAATGCTGGTTGTGATGCGACGGGGTGGTATTGGACAACCGACAAGAATTGTCAAATTGGCAAGAAACCCGGAAACAGTTCAGGATGCCTTGCAGTTGTCGGAGAGCATCAGGAAGGAGGATACTGACAGCATTCCTGGCGTTGTTCAGATGTGGCCTCATGAAAAAATGAAAGAAGGGGACTGGAGCGGTGTGCAGTTTTATTCTCCGTTTCTGACTGAGTTGTTCCTGAATATCAGGGAAGGCAAGATATTTGATGCGAAGCCATTGAATATGATGGCTAAAGTCGAATCTTCCTATCGGTCGGCACGGTCCGCTTTCAAAGTTACGGAAAAACCAGACAAGTATGGAAGAAAGGCACTTTGGCATTTCAAAACAGATATTACAAACAAAATGCGCGCAACTACCGATGTATCAATTACTTCAAAAGGAAATGAAAACGATGCACAGTCAGTTTGGGAAAAAAGAAGCAGATTTTTGCTACCAGTCAGCGTTCAAACCTACCGGGCGAGAGTAATTGCAATTCGATTGGATAGGCCAACACTAGGGTCCTACTGGATGACAGTTGATTTTTTCCGCCAGAAAGAAAAAATGGAAAAAGCTATATGTGCATATTTGAATTCAACACCTGGAATCATTTCGATGTTAGGCATTAGAACGCCAAAGATTCTGTTTTATCCCGATTTTCCCCTTAAAGGCGTCAGTAAAACTTCAATTCCCTGCCTTGACAACCAGAAATTGAATGACCTTTCCCTGGTTTTTGACAAGTATGCAGATGCAGTGTTAGGAAAGTGGTCAGAAGCCAACAATCCGGAACGAAAAGGACTGGATGGAGAAGTTTCTGAAATTTTGGGAATCGATCAGGAGTTGATATCTGTAGCAAGGGAAGAATTGGCGAAAGAACCCATGTGTACCAACCGAAGGTATGAATAACACTTGTCCGTCGGCAGTATGTCCCCAACGAAAAATAAACCACACCGTGTTCAAGCGATTACTCTTGATCTGGACAATACTCTCTGGGACATTTTTCCGGTTGTTGAAAAAGCAGAAGTTGAAACTTATCGCTGGATTCAAAACAATTTTCCGCGCGTAGCTGAACTATGCACACTGGAAGATTTGCGGAATCTGCGCGATGAAATTTATTTTACTCGTACGGATATTCAGCATGATTTAACTGAAATCCGGAGAGTTGCCTATGCGCAAGTGCTTGACCGAGCAGGATACACAGATAATGGCAAGTCACAAGAATTGGCAGAATTTTTTGTCTGGCATCGGAATCAAGTTGAATTGTACCCGGATGTACCGAACGCATTGGAACAGTTGTCAGCGAAATTCCCGATAGTTGCGTTGACAGACGGAAACGCGGACTTGGAAGTAATCGGTATAAACAAATATTTTTTAGACAATTTGAGTGCCGCGAAGGTTGGCGCAACAAAACCTGATTCGAAAGGATTTTTGATGGCTTGTGAGTTGACTGGAACAAAACCCGAGCATACGCTTCATGTCGGCGACCATCCGAACTACGACGTGTTCGGTGCCCAAAACGCAGGATTGCAAGCAATGTGGATTCGCAGAAACAACGAAGTCTGGAACGAGCAATTCAGGCCCGATTACTGTGTCGATTCTCTGGAGCAGGCAGTAGAAATTCTCTGCTAGCCATTCATGCGTTTTGATTTCTGACCAAGCAGGTTGGTTCCGGGAGTCAAGGCATCTTGTAACCCGTCTCCGAGAAAGTTGAATGAAATCACAGTAAGAAAAATAAACATTCCTGGGAAAAACGCCAATTTAGGTGCTTCAAAGATCAACTCTTGTGCATTGGTCAGCATGTTTCCCCAGCTCGGTGTTGGCGGATTGATGCCGAGTCCCAAAAAGCTCAGAATTGATTCAAACAAAATAATATTCCCAACTGATAATGTAGTCGCAACAATTATTGGTGACGATAACGCGGGCAGGATGTGCCTAAGGAGAATTCGACGAGTTGGAATACCAAGCGAACGAGCCGCGGTAACATAAAGCTGTTGACGTACCGCTACGGTTGTGCCTCTCACCAGTCGGGCGACTCCAGTCCAGCCAACCAGCGCGACAATCGCAATAATGCGGTAGAGCCCTGTATCGGTTTCATTGAAAGAATCAGGGAAAATTCCGAGTTTGGAAAGATCTATTACCGCCAGGACAATCAGAAGCGGCAAGAGTGGAAGTGCGATGATGCTGTCAGTAATGCGCATAAGGAGGTTGTCTATCCAGCCGCCGTAGTATCCGGACACTAATCCGACCACGGTACCAATTACCGATGCAAACATCGCTGCTGAAAGTCCGACCATCAAAGAAACCTGCCCACCGTAAGCTAGCCGAATCAGCAAGTCGCGCCCCAGCTCGTCAGTTCCTAGTGGGTGCATGAGTGAATACGACAGAAAGCGCGAAAACAAATCCACCGTGGACGCATCTGAATTCAATATGATTTCAAGTAGCGGTGCAGAGATAGAGAACAAAACAAGTGCAACCAGAATGCCGCCGCTAATCATCGCAAGACGGTGGCGAAACAAGTGATAGAAAATCTGCTGAAGTCTTGTCATTGATTTGACTGAAATGTTACCCGCGGATCCAAGGCCACATAACTGATGTCGGCAAGAAAGTTGGCGGCAAGTGTAACAGCGGTCGAAAGTAGCAGTCCGACTAATGCCAGATTGTAGTCATTGCTTTGTATAGCATCAAAAATCAACTTCCCTACACCCGGATATCCAAACATGATTTCTATAATCAGTGCACCGGAAAAAAATGCTCCTGCATCCAGCGACAGGATTGTAACAACTGGAATCATGGAGTTTCTCAGTGCATGTCGGTGAATCACCTGATGGTCGGACAATCCTTTCGACAAGGCGGTACGAACGTAATCTTGACGCAAAGATTCGTTTAGTGAGGAACGTACATATCGTGTTACACCACCAATACTTACCATGGACAGTGTAATCACAGGCAATATCAATGCTTTTGCATTATCCCAGAAACCAGTGCTACCGACAGGAACTGCATTCGCGGGTAACCACCCTAGTGTGACAGAAAATAGAAGTATCAGCATAAGTGCCAACCAAAACGGCGGCACCGAAATTCCAGCGAAGCAAAGCAGGTTGATTGAATAATCAAGCGGGCTATGGATTTTTCTTGCCGCGTAGATTCCGGCGGGAATCGCAATGCACACAGATACGAGAAATGCAATACCCATCAAAATCAACGTGTTTTTCAATGCCGGAATCAAAATTACGAACACCGGCTTGGCATATAAGCGACTAAAACCAAAGTCCCCCTGCAGAGCAGCCATTGACCAGTTGAAATAGCGTGTCGTCAATGGTTTATCCAAACCGTACAGTGCCTTCAATCGCATCGCATCTTCAGGGGTAAGGTTTGGGTCTGCACTTATCATCAAATCAATGGGGTCGCCCGGCATCAGTCCGAGCAACATATAGACGATGAATGACATGACCAAAATTACAATCATGGTCTGCACCAGTCTGGAAATAAGATAAGAAGCCATTAATCGGAATAACTGATTTTGGTTTGCCTAAATTACATGACCACTCAAACCTGTACTAAAGGTCATTCGGTAAGCAGGTTCAAATTGAGTCGTAATTGTAGTGTTCAGGAAGTATTCCGGCAACTGCAAGTGAAATGAAGTGACCGTTCTCATGAAAAGTTTCCCACTGTTGTGGAGAACAGAAGAAAACAAAAACGATGTAGATAAAGCTAGCAGAGAAAAGTGAAACGTTGTTTGATCAATTCGTTTGCTCTGTCAAGATCAAAATCGTTGGGATTAAAATTTCTGGACCATTCAAGCAAGTCATAATGGTCTTCATAGTCCGGGTCATCAAGAATTTCCAACAAGCTGTAATAACCGCCAACGCCGCCACAATCTTCGGGAGGACATGCCAATTCACCGCCTATACATACAGGAAGGTTGTCCGGAGCGGTAACTTCTTTTTTCTCGACTCTGATCAAGTGAATCCAATCGTCTCCGAAATCATAAGTGTAGCTGAAGCTCAATCCCTTGTAAAGCACGTCTTTCAGGGTAAATTCATTTTCATCTTCATATCGACCTTCATCAAAATAGCCCCAAAGATCCTTTTCCGGCGGCTCCTGATATCGCTTCTTTTTGATTAAAAATTGGTGCATGTGGTCGTCTTCCCATCCCATTGCGGCTTGAATTACATCGTGAAGATCTCTTAAGGTCATGCTGGTTGGTACGATTACACGGCGCCAAATTTTAGGGTCGGTCCACTTTAATTGAATTTTCAACTGAAAAGCTTCAGACATAATGCCTCCTTACTTTGTGTTATTGACAAAATATTATACTTGTAGATGTTCAAGGTTCCTTTTGTTGCCGTCGAACTCGGCCAATGCAATGCCGGCAGGTGGTTGCGCCTCTGGCCAGTTTGATGACCATACTGCCAAGCTCGCGTCGCCACAATTTAGCGTTGCGCGATCAAAGTTCGGCATTGGCTCGATTAGTGGCTCAATATTCAACTCGGGTTCTGGCACAGCGAACCACGGAAATGAAATACGTTCCTGTCCCGACCAATTTACAACGCGATGCGGCGCAGAACGCAAGCGTCCGCCGCTCCAAACTTCAAGAATATCTCCTGCATTTACCAAAAGGGCATCCTCGCGTCCGACGACATCAATCCATTTGCCTTCGCGAGACATGACCTGTAAACCGCCGACCGGGTCGTATGGCAAAATTGTCAGAACCGCGAAATCTTTATGCGGGTGAAATCCCAGGCTTTTCTTCCCGGTAGCCGGATAATGCAACAGTGTCATATTGGTTAACGGTGCCTTGAACCACTGATTCAAGCTGTCCACCGGCAATTCAAGTCCGACTTCTATCGCTTTTAGCAGCTTTGCCGCAAGATCTTCCAGCAACGCCCAGTAGTGCAAGGTTGTGTCGCGTAGCTCCGGGACAGGTGGCCAGCGATTCACACCGAATAGTCGGGAACGCCAAGTCAGTGTTTCGGGTGCTTCCCAATGCAGTTTCCATGCAGCATACAGGTCACTGTTCCCGCCATCATTCGGAGTAAAGAATCCAAGAGGAACATATCCTCTATAGTTTTCCTGCTGGACGCGGAATCGCTGAAGTGTATGTTGCGGAAGTACAAACAATTCCTTGATCAACAATCGTAATTTGTCAATCAGGCTACGGTCAATGCCATGACCTGAAATAAAGCAAAAACCTGTATCTGAAAACGCTTCAACCAGTAAGTTGGTGAGCTTGTCTTGCTCGACCGGGTCGGATATGTCAATTTTCGGTATCTGAGTCATTCTCGAGACTGAAACGTTAATCAAGGGTGGTGTTCGTTGATGCTCATTTTACCGATTCTGCCGCCATAGATAATTTGCATTGTTGTTCAAGTGTTATTGTGGGGTCTGATTTTCAGGATTAACAAAGGGGTAAATGATTTTGCTATAATCAAAGTATAGTCATACCTTGGAAAAAATATTCTGCATCTGAATTTCCATACCGTTGCATGAAGTCTCTTCGGTTGCGGGCGTTTCGCTACAACAGTTCGAACGAAGTTGATAGGGTAGGAATCTGAGATGAATACTGTTGCCGGTGTAGCTCAGCTCGGCAGAGCAGCTGATTCGTAATCAGCAGGTCGGAGGTTCAAATCCTCTCGCCGGCACCATACCTTGCAGGCTTTTGGACAATGAGTGTCGACCATCGTTTGATGCCTAACGCCTGCTTGTTCAAACGTAGTTGAAATTTTGAAATTGCTGGTCTCCAATCAATTTCTTCCATTCACGAAATCAGTTTTTCGATTGCGTCCAGTATGTTATCAGCTGTTTCTTCGGGTCCAAAATGAGCAAGATATTTCCCGTCAAGGCCCATAAAGTAGATATACGAACTGTGATTGACATTGTAATTTTCAGAGTCTTCGCTATGATCGTAGCTGAAATGCCCGCCGTACGCACTGACCAGGTCCGTCAGATTATCCTCGGAACTGGTGAATCCCTGAAACCTTGAGTGAAAGTAAGAGATATATGATTTCAAAACCTCCGGCGTATCTCTGTACGGGTCGACACTGATAAAAATTGGCAGAATATTTTCGGCTTGTTGCGGGTGCATTTTCTCGAGATTGTTCAACACCTCTGTCATCGTAATCAGGGCCATCGGACAAGTCGCCGGACAGTTTGTGAAACCGAAGTAGATGAGCATATAGTTGTCGCGGTAATTCTTGCTGGAAATTGTTTCTCCGTCATGTCTTGTTAGCTTGAACGGAGCACCCACCTGAATTTCATTTTGATCTCTCTGTGTGAAACTGTACGTAGCAAAGCCAACAACGCCGAAAGCCGCCGCACACACGACTGTCGCCGTAATAATTTTGACCCTGCTGGTCATTCGCTTGTTCGTTTGAGATTCAACTGATGCTGACCGAAACGAATTTACTCAAGGCGCGAACTGGTAATGAACATGGAAAATGCCTCGCACCACACCACAATGTTGTCATAAAGCGCGATGTCCAACTCTTCAGGCAAATCGAAGGACAGAGGGCCGGAAAACGTCTTTAACTTGGCAACTTCTACCGCTTCGGCCTTGATGGGGAGGAATTCCTCTTTCGATTCAACATACCGCTTTGACAAGTACACGCGGTAATCTGGCCCGGGTGAAAACTCCACATCATCTTCAAATATGAGTTTGTTGCCCGAAATGCGTACCGTTCCGGTACCCCAGTGCAGTGCATCTGAACCCGGATGATTGCGGTCGAACTGTCCGGATGGGTCCGCCGGCTCGAATGTCGGGAGTGGCTCCTGTTGCTGGCTTTCGTTTCTTGCATCGACCAAAATCGGGAGCGTGTAAACGCCGGCAGCGAAACCAATGATGGCCCCTACCAACAAGCCGAATATCAAACCGATAAATAGCCGCTTCATAATTTCCTCGTCAAGTGTGTGTGGTTCGAGAATGTCAATAAATTTTGTAGCATTGTCAGAACTGATTGAAATTTGCTACATTGTACTTCAACCTGTACATTTTGTGAGGAGCTATCAGGCTGCTTTTTCAGGTGTGCCGATGACATCATACAATTTTTGCGATACCCGGGCTTCTTCCAGCAACCAGTTGCGAAACGCAGCAATTCTGGGTTGCTTGATTGCTGACTGTGGGCAAACGATGTAGTAGGAGACCGGTGAAGGACTGAATACATCGAATAGTTTGATCAGTCTTCCGGCGGCAAGTTCAGCTTCCACGTGTGCACTTCTGGCCAGCGCAATTCCCTGGTGATCGACGGCGGCCTGCACGGCAATGCTGGTGTCCGGAAAACGTGAACCGCGCGGTAGTGACTTGATTGCAATCCCTGCGTCCCTGAACCAGTCGCGCCAGCGCGGACAATTATCGTATGAATGGCGATACAGCAAAGGGTAGTGAAGCAGATCATCGGGTTTTTCCGGGTAGCCGAGACGCTTGAGCAAATCAGGGCTTGCAACCGGGAATACATATTCGCGAAGCAGCAAATCAAGATGATACTCGGTCCACTCGCCATGCCCCAGGCGGATTGCCATATCTACTTCATCAATTGCAAAATCAACGATGTCATCACTAGTTTGAATCCAGACACTGATTTCAGGGTATAGTTCATTGAATCGACCCAGCCGCGGTACCAGCCATTTGACGGCCAGCGACTGAACCAAACTGACCCGAATGGAGGAGCGATTTTCAGTGTTGGTGATTTCACCAAGGACGCGCGTCATGTTCTCCAGAAACTCTCTCACAACCGGAACAATCATCTGACCTTCCTTGGTTGTAATCAGTCGCCGTCCCTGGCGTTCGAAGAGTTTGAAACCCCACAAATCTTCAAGGTAGCGAATTTGGTGACTGACCGCGCTTTGTGTTATGAACAGTTCGTCGGCGGCTTTGGTAAAACTGAGCAATCTGGAGGATGCTTCCAGTGCTCTCAAGGCAGTGATGGATGGCAATCGAACCATTGAATTTTCCAGTCAATGAATGTAATAGTGTTTCCTTATGGAAGTGAATTTGGTATCAAATTGCAAATATACTCTAAAATTCAATTAAAATCAATACTTTATGATTGCAAATGATATATGAGCAATTACTCATGTTATCAGTACGAAATATCCTGTAAAAAACACTTGCCAAACCGAATGAATGCTGTATTCTTGTTGGCACTGAATTCATAGTGATGTTTCGCCGCTATGGAGCAGTCGGAACCGACTGTAAATGCGAAGTATAGTTTTTCATTTTCAAAAGGAGATTTTTAGCAATGCTTCACGACATTCGTAATCGAGTAGGCGTATCGTTCATTGGCGCAGTGATCACTCTCGCGTTGGTGTTGCAATTCGTCAGCTAGACAGCGACGAAACAATCAACAGGAGCGAACGATAATTCCTTGATTGAAAGAAATTTTCAATTGGGGGTAAGAAACACTAACTGCAACTAAATCGGCACTTGTGCCGAAAAATCTGATAGTCCTCCTCTCTAGTTTAGGTTGGTGAAAACTGAAAAGGCCGCCGCAGTGCGGCCTTTTTGGTTTGTACGAAAAACTGAACAGGTGCTCGCCGGGTTCTGCATAATAGAAGGGGTCGCAAATATAGCGTCCTGCTCACTGAATTTATGAATCACCCGGCACAAACCAATCTGATATGAACCTGTATTCAAAACTCAAGCAACGCGCAGCATCCGGACGACCGATTCGTGTTGGTGTAATCGGCGTAGGCAAGTTTGCAACCATGTTCTTGTCGCAAATTCAACGAACTGAGGGCCTGCAATTGCGGGCTGTTTGCGATCTTGATCTGGGTCGTTGCCGCAAGAATCTGGAGACCGCCGGTTTTTCGGCCAGGCAATTCTCAACGAAAGGGTTTGGCAGTGCCGGTAATGAGCAAGTAGTCTTGACAGATCAGATTGAGGTGCTTCTGGGAGCTGATGAGATTGACGTAGTTATCGAATCAACGGGTGATCCTGTTGCTGGAACACGGCATGCACTTGCATGCATTCATCACGGAGTTCATGTCGTGATGGTGAATGTAGAGGCTGATGTACTGGTCGGACCCTATTTGGCCAAGAAAGCGGCAGAAGCAAATGTAATCTATTCGCTTGCGTACGGTGACCAACCTGCACTGATTGTTGAACAAGTCGATTGTATTCGAACCATGGGGTTTGATGTGGTATGTGCGGGCAAAGGAACCAAATATCTGCCGGAATATCACGCATCGACCCCGGATACTGTTTGGAACTATTACGGCTTGACGCAACAGGAAGCGAGTGCCGGCGGTATGAATAGCAAGATGTTCAACTCTTTTCTGGACGGCACCAAATCGGCGATTGAAATGAGTGCAGTTGCCAATGCAACCGGGCTTAGGCCACCTACTCACGGTTTGAAGTTTCCACCGTGTTCGGTAGATGAGCTTGGATCATTGTTGAAGCCCGAAGTTGATGGTGGCATCCTGGAAGAACGGGGAATGGTCGAAGTGATTTCTTCGTTGCATCGCAACGGTTGCGAAGTAGAACGGGATTTGCGTTGGGGTGTTTATGTGGTTTTTGATGCTCCCACTGACTATGTCAGGAATTGCTTTCGAGAGTACGGACTTGTTACCGATGACTCAGGTCGGTATACCGGGCTTTATCGTCCGTATCATTTGATCGGCTTGGAATTGGGTGTAAGTGTTGCTTCGGTGGCACTGCGAGCCGAGCCTACAGGCGCACCTGAGACCTTCAGTGCCGATGTTATTTGTATAGCCAAGCGCGATTTAAAGCCGGGAGAAGTGCTGGACGGTGAAGGCGGTTGCACAGTTTGGGGTCGTATTGTTCCAGTTGAAAAATCACTGAAAATCGGGGCGGTGCCGATTGGATTGGCAACCGGACCTAGAATTCGACAAGCCGTATCCAAGGGGAATGTTGTACGGTGGGAAGATGTTGAACCTGCCGAACATGACAGAGATATCCGGGACTTGAGAAAGCAGATGGAGAGTAGGTACCGGTAGTTTCTGCCGAGTTGCGGTAGCTGTCAATGCTCTTTTCCCCTTTGGGCTACTTTTCTGCTTGCCTTTCTCATTTGCCTGTGCGACGAGATGTATGACTAAATTCAAAACAATCCTTTTCGGTGTGTTTGCAATGATGGCAGTCAGTAACTTGATTGCCGATATTGCTTTGGGTTCTGACTGGAGTTACCGGGAAGTCACTTTCAAGGGCATTGAGCTGGAGAAGGGTGCTGTTGCACAATCGCCTTTTACGGAAGGCGACACAAAAAAAGTGTTTGCGACCATGATTTTCCTTTGCAATGCCGACCATGCCGAGTACGGTTTTCGATTTTCACGAACACCAATTTTGAGTTTGTCGGAAATACAAATCGGCTATATGGAAGGAGAGTTGCAATTTCGCGTAGACAATTATCCAGTCGAAAAAGCCCGATGGTTTCAGAAATGGGGTGGCAAAACACTCACAATCACCCGAATTTCAGGTTCTGAATCAGAATTTCACAGACAAATTGAAGATGGCCATGAAATTCTCCTGACGCTGGATTGGTATCTGGATGGCATTGTGACATGGAATATTTCGCTTCGCAAGTCCAAAGCTACCATCAATCAAGCAAAACGATACTGCCAAAATTTGTAGCTGACGAATTTTCCAGTACCGAATATTCAAGCGTTTCTGAATACGGTGTTGTCTTAATCGGAACCGCTTCCGATAGTCTTGAAGCCAATAAGATTGGCTGGATGTTCCGAAGAACTCTGACGCACCATAATTTCGACACGATCATCTTCTTGCAGTCCGGCGGTTTCCACGCGGGCAAGTACCCGGTTGTCAGTTCCATCCATTTTGACGAGAGCGAACATCTCTCCGCTAGCCTGTTCTGTCAAGGCGACAATGGTTCCGGTTCCATCCAGTTGATACCAACTGGTCTTGCTTCCATCCTGCTCGCAAATCAACCTTGGAGGAAAACAGGTGCGTTTGCAAGTCGGGCATCGGGTTGCGATCGCAACACCATTCTCCAATCCGTCGAAGTAAGGTTGAAGATCGCCAAGCGAATAGTTGTAATCCAGCACGACTCTGAGTGAAAAATAATTCATCGCTTACTTTCGGTTCAATTTGGTTTCGTCATGCCGCAATCCAAATACCCAACGTACCTCAGAAATATCTTCCAGATAGTGAAACGGTCGTTCTTGCAAGCCCCTGAAACCCGGAGCCGGGGTCAGAATTACATCACCCGGAAGGTTTAGAATTTCCTGCTGTTGTGTCTTTTGCCGGTCTTTGGATGTATAGAATCGACCATGGCCGGCCAGAACAAACAGACAAATCAAATATCGGTAGTCTGTTCGGTCGCGATGCGGTGTGATTCCGTATGCGCCAACATCGTAGCGTTGCAGCATCAGGTCATTGAAGACAACACGGCCATCAAACAGTTTGCCGGAGTGGGTTGCTTGCTCAAACAAGCTTTGAAATTCCTGAACTAGCCGGAAAAATAGTCCATCCGGATTCAGTTCGCTTTGCAAGTTCATTTTTTGTTTTACCAGATTACTGCCGTTGCCTACTGATTCGCGTACCGGTCGAAGCGGATAGGTTTTGGCTTCTTCCAGCAGTGCCCGACGAAATTCGTCGGTCAGCAGGGGCATTGAGACAGCTCGAAAATAGTTCAATGACAAAATTGCGCCGTGTAATTGCTTTGCAGAGACTGAAAAATGCTTGAACTGGCTCATTATCTGATGGGTCGTGATTGCAGCAAGAACAGCATGATAAGCGAATTTTTCAGATCTGGCTTGGCATTTGGCGAAGTGTGTTCTACAATGTGCGACTGAACCAAAACAGAAAATTAGTGTATTCTACATGCACGCGAAGCGAAAATCATGTAGTATGAATTTGGTGTCAAGCACCATATAGTTGCCGATTTGCAAGAGGGGAAATAATATGGCAAACCAAGATTTGGGTTCAAGGCTGGCCGAGATCAAGGGTGCAGAAGTAATCAAGAGCTTCTGTTACACTTGCCCTTGGCAATGTCCTACAGAAGTGTTTGTTCGGGACGGGAAGGTTGTTTATCACAAGGGCAATCCTGAATCGCCGAACAATATCGGTTCAAGATGCGCCAAAGGTATGGCGAGCTGGTTTGTTACTCAGGATCCGGACCGTTTGAGGCATCCGCTACTGAGAACGAATCCAAAGGGAGAAGCCGGAAAATTCAAGCAAATTACCTGGGACGCGGCTTTTTCCTACATTGCCGACAAGTTGAAATCAATCGCTGACGAACATGGGCCGGAAGCAGTTGCATTGACATGCCATCACGATCCAAACACTCAATTCTACCGACATTTACTGAGTGAGTTGTACGGGTCGCCGAACATGTACGCCCATACCTCCGGGTGCGAACAGGACCGAAGGTCCGCTTGCTTGACACTATTTGGACACGTATTCCCGATGCACGATTTTGAAAATTCCAAATTTGTCATGCTTTGGGGGATGAACAATCTGGGTGCCAATCAAGGATTGTGGGAAAGCCGGGCTTTGATTGAAGCACAGAAAAAAGGATGTCGCTTGGTTGTCGTCGATCCAAATTTCACCGAGACCGCACAGAAAGCCGATGAGTGGGTGCCGATCAAACCAGGCACTGACGGTGCCATGGCCTTGGCGATGTGCCATAGCATCATTGCAAACAATTTGTTCGACCGGGATTTCGTCAACAATTACTGCAATGGATTTGATGGATTCCGGGAGCATTTGAATCAACACGCTTATACGCCGGAGTGGGCCGAGTCAATCTGCGGTATCAGTGCCGGGACCATTGCGCGACTGGCAAGGGAGTTTGCCACAACCAAGCCGGCCATGTCGGCAATTTTCAAAGGGTCGGGCTACTATACGAACGGAGCAGATGCGGGTCGTGCCTGCTACGCCATCAATGCAATCTGCGGTGAAGTGGACAAGCCGGGGAATTTGCACCTCAAGGATTGGGCGCCGCTTGGAATGCCGGTCGTTATTCCGGAGGAAGCCAAACGTGCACCCTCGAAGAATGCACTGCATGTCGACATGGGTTATCCACTCGCACCAGACCTGCCCAACTCAAAGTTGCCGGATGCGGTCATTGAGGGAAAACCATATCCGGTCAAAGGCCTGTTTGTCCATGCAACCAACCCGGTGATGAGCGATCCGAATCGAGAACGGGTTCAGGAGATGTTCAAGCACTTGGATCTCGCAGTCGCTTGTGAACTTTACATGAGCGAGACTGCCCTTGAATGCGACATTGTTCTTCCTGAAACGTCATTTTACGAACAGGCGGAAATTCGACAAGGAATGTGGCTTGGTCCGGAAGTTGTTCTGTGTCAACCGGTGGTAAAGCCGGTAGGCGAGTCGTTGCCACCCTATGAAATCGTGAAAGGTATTGCAGAGAAAATGGGTTGGGGCGAGTACTTTCCGTATGAAAAATGGGAAGATTGGGGTGAAATAATGATGGAAAATGTTCCGATGTCGCTCGACGAACTCAAGCAAAAGGGATTCTGGGCAGGTGACATTCGTTACAATCGGGTGCCGGAAGGGTTGCCAACCCCGTCAGGCAAGATTGAGATTCATTCCAGTGCGTACGAAGAAGCCGGATTCGATGGTTATCCGGTGTACACGGACAGAACCGTAATTCCGGATGATGATTATCCGTTGCAGGTTACGCACTCCAAACTCAGTATGCACTGCAATATAGTTACCCAGAACAATCCGTTTCTGATGGAAGTATGCGGCGAGAATTGGGTCGAGATCAATCGCGTCGACGCAGTAAAATATGGAATTCGGGACGATAGCATGGTTGTCGTCGAATCACCGAAGGATCAAATTACAATCAAGGCCAAAGTGGTTGAAGGGCTGGTACCGGGATGTGTCAGTATTCGACACGGGCACGGTTTCGGACATTGGGCGATGGGTTCCATTGCCAAAGGAAACGGTGCTCACTCGAATAATCTGATGGATATTCATACCAATCCGATTACTGGCGCCAATTGCTACAATGAATGCAAAGTGCGAGTGCGGCCCGCGTAACGGAACAGATGCAACAGGAGAACAATTATGCAATACGGATTCTATTTTGATCACAATCGTTGCGTGAAATGCCATGCTTGCGAGATTGCTTGCAAGTCCTGGAATGAAGTTGATGTCGGACCGCGCTGGCGAGAAGTTGTGAAGATTGAATCGGGACAGTTTCCGAATGTTTCAGCGATGAACGTTTCCATGGCTTGTATGCATTGTGGAGATGCGCCGTGCATGAATGCATGTCCGGTCAATGCGATTTCAAAAGGCATTTCGGATGGTGTTGTCGTTGTTGACCAGGACAAATGTATTGGTTGTGGATTTTGCACGTGGGCATGTCCCTTCAATGCACCGCAAATCAGCGCGTTGGCAGGGAAAATGGAAAAATGCAATTTTTGTCAAACACCCGGAAAAGAACGGCCACTGGACATGCCTCGTGCCTGCGAGGAGATTTGTCCTACTGGTGCAATTTTATCTGGCCCGATGGCAAAGCTGGCCAACCAGAATCGGGAAAAAGCGGCCGAGCGGCTGAGCAACATGGCATCGAAAGGCTTTCCCGGAATGGTAGTGGATGCGGCTTCAACCTTCGGAACAGGTGTTTGAACAGGAAATTTTTTTGAATATTCAGTATATTGAAGCTGACTTGAACTACTTGAGGGAGGCATGACATGGCGGCAATAGTAGGCAATGCAGTCCCGCCGCAACGACAGCGCGTGATCGATGCATTGCATTTACGCGAACCGGATCTGGTTCCAATCGGCTTGTGGGGCACCATTGAAGGCTATCAGAATCTGCGTAAAGGTATCGGCATGGACTTCAAGGCTGATCCAAAAGACTACCGCACCGGCTCAACAACGTGGACAACTGATGTCAGTTTTGAATTGGATTTGGCGGAAAAACTGGACGTGGATTTTGTACGTATTGCAATCGGCTCTCCGGGCGGGTCGCCGGGTTTTCGGGAAATTCGATTTGATGAAATTCCGTTTGACATGGGAATACCGCCGCCTGATGTGGACATCAATGTTGACGAATGGGGGGTCATTCGAAAATGGACACCACACGAACAGGGTGGCTACTACGAAATGATCGGTTACCCACTGTTTCATGCAACTAGTGCCCCGCTTGAGGAAGGATTGAAGATTCTGGAAGAATATCCGTGGCCGAATCCCTACGACGAGTCCTGTTGGGAAGACTCGCCAATTCCAGGCATGACGTTGAGAGAATACTGCAAGTTTATCCATGAAGAAACGCCTTTCGCATTGATGGGGCAAGGCGGTCGCGGTGGAATTTTCGAGCAAGCCAAGTACATGGTCGGATATGCGAAAATCTTTTCCGATTTTATTGAATCGCCGGAGTTTCTGGATGCGATGCTGGCCCGGTTGACCGATATTGAAATTGAATTCAACAAGGCGATTATTGACCAATGCGGCGAGTATCTGGACTGGATGCGCATGAGTCCGGAAGATCTGGCTAGCGAAAAGACTGCTTTCTTGTCGCTCAAAATGTTTGATCAGCAGGTCAAGCCTCACTATATTCGCGGATTTCAGGAAATCAAGGATTACTATTTGAAGAAAAATCCAAACGGAAAAATACAGTTTCACAGTTGCGGTGCCATTCCGGAACCGTTCATGCGCGGACTGATTGAATCCGGCGTTGACGGATACGACAGTTTGCCGCCAAAAGTGGCGAGACATTCAAACCCGGCCGCCAAGAAACGTCAGTTGGGCAGTGAAATGTTTTTCTACGGTGGTATTGATGTTCAGGAGACGTTGCCGTGGGGGAGCGTTGATGATGTACGCAATGAAGTGCGTCAACGAATTTGGGAAATGGGGCATGGCGGTGGATTTTTGCTAAGCTCCTCGCATCGTCTGGAGCATGATGTGCCGACACAGAATGTACTGGCGATGATTGATGAAGCCAGGAGTTATGGAAAATATCCTTTACCCAAGGAGCCGCCGCCCGGTGCAGACACTGGAGAAGGCTATGAACCGTGGTCCGGAGAACGCAAACGTCGTCGCCGACCGCGACCTGTTGCCTGACTTGATTGAAGTCAGCTTGAATCTGAAACCTCTGTTGAGCTATGCCACTTAAGATAGAAACCGAAAAAGAATGGGATCTGGAAGATCTCCAGTATGACTTTGAAGATTCAATGGAAACGGATCGATGGACCGACGCACCCCCGGACATCAAGGAGTTGTTTCACGAAATCGAGTGGAACATCATTGACGGCGAACATCAGGAGACTTCCGATCTAATCAATCCGGCATTGGAAGCGGAAGTTTCACCGCGGACACTGGTTGCCGGTCCAATGGCGACCGGTATCGCCGAAGTCGGACGGCGCTTCAAAATGGATGAATACTTCCTGCCGGAAGTGATGATGTCGGCCAAGTGCATGCATGCGGCACTGGCGATCCTCAAGCCGTTGATTGTTGCTGAAAAATCGGAAGATCTTGGAACGGTGGTAGTTGGAACTGTACAGGGCGACTTGCACGACATTGGCAAGAAAATTGTTGCGATGATGCTGGAAGCCGCAGGATTTACAGTGATTGATTTGGGTGTAACGGTTCCGCCGGAGGACTTCATTGCGGCGATTCGTGAACACAAACCGCAAATTGTAGGATTTTCTGCATTGTTGACAACAACGATGAACATGCAGTGGGAAACAATCAAGCATATCCAGTCCGAGGGGTTGCGGGAAGATGTGAAGGTTTTTGTAGGTGGTGCCCCCATTAGCCAGGCGTGGTGCGACAAGATTGGCGCCGATGCCTATGGTGTTGATGCACTCATTGCAGTGGAGAAAGCCAAGGCTTGCGTGCAGATCTATTCTGACCTGAAAGGCGGGGAACCATCATTGCACGGCGCAATGCTTACATTGGATACGGAACGCGCAGCAGAAAAAGTGGCACAAATGGAAACTGTGGCAGCAACCGGGTAAGGACCGGGCTGTTTGCTGTCTTGTGAGTTGAACAATGGATTCGGATTTGCGCAAACGAGTACGCAATCGCAGAAGAATTGCGCTTCCGGTAATTGCCGGGATTGTGTTGTTCGCACTTGGCTTGGCGGCGCAAACCGGGGCAGGGCTTGGCTATGGCTTGCTTCTGGTTTCAGTGATAGTACTGGGTGCGGGATTGTTGCTTTTGGCGTTGTTGGCATTCACCAGTAAGTATGCAACAAAAAGTGTGGCTGGTGTAATGAAGTGGCTATTTTTGCTGGGCGGATGGTTTTATGTGTTCGGGGTTTGTGCCTTGGCCGGATTTTTCGTACTAGAAACCATTGAAGGACGCATGGCAGTGCAATGGATTTTGTTCGGTCCGGCGGCCATTGTTGCACTGATAGTTTTTGATTTGGGTGTATACAAGCTGCTGTATCAGAGAAATCGACCAGCTTGGGGTCGATACAGACAAGTCATCCGGCCAGAAAACGCTGATCCTCAATCCATGAGCAAAACATTCCTGAGCGATGTTGTGTTGCATTCCAGTCTGATGTCTGTGAGCGGATTCAGATGGTTGCGTCACACGCTCATGTTCTGGGGCTTCGTGCTGATGTTTGCTTTGGAGGTTGTCGCGGTATTTGTGCGGGAAGGATGGCCGGCGTTTGGATTGACTGACATTTGGGAAGTCCCCGGACATCCCGTTCGTCTTGCATTCGACTTCGCGTTTGACTTGTTTGGCCTGATGGTGCTGGTCGGGTGTATTTTGGCATTGATTTGGCGATTTTCAGTGAATCATTTGCCAGAGAAGAAATTCGCTGATACACCTTCTGCAGTTTTTTTGTTGTTGGTAGTTCTTTCCGGTTTTATTGTCGAAGGACTCAGAATTTCTGCAATCGGCGATGTACCAGGAGTCGGATATTCATTTATCGGCATTGTATTTTCTTGGCTGATGCCGGCTAGTGCAGGTTCCGCTTCAATTGCTTATGATGTGTTGTGGTATGTCCATGTTTTCGGTTCTCTTGCATTTATCGCCTACATTCCCGTACACAGATTGATACATTCTTGCGCAACACCGATGGGTCGCATGATGAATAGCCAAAAACGAATGCTTGCCGAGAAGCGCATGAATTCACTGAGTGGATTGGCTGGCAGCAAATTCAGATCATCGCAACAAGAGGAAGTTTCCAGTACGTCATGAGTCAAGTTGTCGCAATATACGGACCCACGTGTTCGCTGAAATCCAATGTTGCTCGTTCCCTGTCTCAGTTGACCGGGTACAAGATGGCAAGTCGCGGCGAGGCTGTCACCACACAGGCATTGATGCACAAGCAGACCAGCGGGCTTGAGGTAGATCTAGAATTTCATCGGCAGATTGATGACGAATCCAGAAAGATGCTGAGTTGGCCAGATCCTGTTTTGATTCTTGAAAGCAACTTGATGGATGCTGTGCTTCATGGTTGTCAAGGCGTGTTTCTGGTTCATTTGCATTCGAGTGATGAAGCCCGCGTTTCCCGATGGGAGCATCGACGCGAGGAAGGTGGTGGACGAACCCGTCAGATTGGAGAGGGTGTCGCTCAGCGGGATGCAGATGATGCGCAACTGAGGCAACGGCTATACCCGAATTTTTCCAAAGTCGAACCGATGATGGATATTGATACTACTGAAGGCAAAGTACGCGACTATGCGTTGCAGATTTGGTCAAAGTTTACCGGAGTGGATTTATCCGAACTCGAGCCGGCCGAAAGAGGAGAGATGGACAAGCGGGCAACCAAAGGGTTGAAGCCCGGACCATCAGCTGGGGAGGTTGCGGTTTACAATGCCAAGAGAAATCCGTTCGGCGGCTACATTGTGGACGATGCTAGCGGACGGAAGGTGTTTATTCATAAATCAGCGGTAGAGTCCAGCGGACTTGGGGAACTGACACAAGGGCAACGGGTTGCATATCAAATTGTAGAAGACGGGTTTGGTGGATTTCGCGCCACGAATATCAGTCAGGAGTAGCAGGTTGTGCTATGCCTTTGCTTAAAGATGTTCTGCCGGAATTGGAGTTGAACTCTGAACTCAGGAGTAGCGAAGCGTATCTGCTACGCAATTATTCGGTGATTGCAATCAAGCTTACAACCGGTTCACCTTGTACAACTCATTCCGAATTATTTTCTGTTTGGCCGGGGCCAGAAAAGAATATTGACAAGTTTTTCGTGCTGGACAATGGGCGTGCGGTAGGAATTTGTGGTGGAGATGATGATTGCCGGACCTATCCGGTTGCGAGATTATCAGTCAAGGATGAATGAATGGATGTACCGAAATGTCCGCAGAAAGCACCTTATGTCGTAATGGTTCAAGAAGGTGTACAGTATGCTTGGTGCAGTTGCGGGTTGAGTGCCAAGCAGCCGTGGTGCGACGGCAAGCATCGCGAGACTGACTTCAAGCCTATCAAGTTTGTGGCACCGATTTCTGGTGAGTTCTACATGTGCGGTTGCAAGCAATCGGACAATGCACCTTACTGTTTCGGTAATTGCATGGGACATGCGTCTACAGTGTAAAATTACAAGCTGAACAAGAGTAGTGACACTATCAATCTGGACGCAATCAAGGAACTGAATCGAAAGTCATGGCAAGAAATTTTTTCGAAAAGCCTATCATAAATTCACCATACGAATATCCATCAATGCACTGGGAACTGGACAATGATGGGCAACCCACAAATAAAATCATTGACCGTCGGAGACGTGCTGAGTTCGTAACGCCGGTTCCGAAACCCAAAGGAAGAAAATCCAAAAAAAGTGCTACAGTCGAGATTGAGTTTGGCGACCAGACTGGAGTATCGACAAAGTCTCAAAAATATGACCCAACGCCGATCATTAATGATCTTCGGGTACAAGTGAATAATTGGAGAAATCTGAAAAATCCGAGAGATTGGCAAGTTACACCTGAAACAAAAATTCTCCTGCAACACTGGCGGCATCACGATTTTGGTCAAACTCGCCCATTTTTCTGTCAATTGGAAGCAATCGAAACGCTCATTTGGCTGACTGAGGTAGCGCCCAAATTTAAGGAAACTGGAAAAACATTCGTCGAGCATCTAAGGGCCTCTAACCAAAACGCCAATCCCGGGTTAGACAGATTAGCACTCAAGCTTGCGACTGGTGCTGGTAAAACAACCGTGATGGCGATGATTATTGCTTGGCAAACGATAAATGCTGTTCGATATCCAAAAAGAAAAAATTTCACTTGTGGTTTTTTAGTAGTTGCTCCGGGATTAACAATACGAGACAGACTAAGGGTTTTGTTGCCAAATGATCCCGACAGCTACTATAAAACTCGAGAATTAGTACCTGTTAGTCTGCTACCTGAGCTTAACAAATCCAAAATAGTTATTACAAATTTTCATGCCTTTAAACGCCGAGAAAAACTTGAAATTTCAAAAGTTGCGCGAAGATTATTACAGGGTAGACTTAAAGATGAGGTTCGATCCCTAGAGACTAATGGTCAGATGCTTCGTCGCGTAATGCCCAACTTGATAGGGATGAGGGGTAATGTCATGGTTCTCAACGATGAAGCACACCACTGCTATCATGAGAAACCAAAAGATATGGAAGGAGATGACGAGGGAAGACTAATCGGAGATGAGAGATTTGAAGCACAGAAAAATCAAGATGTTGCACGAATTTGGATTTCTGGTTTAGAGACAGTCAGCCAGTATATTGGTATTCAGCGTATTGTAGACTTGTCGGCAACGCCTTTCTTCCTGCGTGGGTCAGGGTACGCTGAAGGCACTCTCTTCCCTTGGACGATGAGTGACTTTTCGCTAATGGACGCAATTGAATGTGGGATTGTTAAGTTGCCACGGGTACCAGTCACTGACAATATTCCGGGAAGCGAGATGCCGCGATTCCGAAATCTATGGGAGCATATCGGAAAGAATATGCCCAAACGAGGTCGAACTAATGCGGGAACACTTGATCCATTGAGTCTACCGAACGAGCTACAGACAGCACTTCAGGCACTATACGGACATTACGAAAAAACATTTTCACTATGGGAAGAAAAGAATAGGCAAGTACCACCATGTTTCATTATAGTTTGTAACAACACTGCTTCATCGAAACTCATTTATGAATACATTTCTGGATTCCACTACCTGAAGAATGACGGTGCACCAGTGTTTGAAGAAGGACGTTTAGCACTATTCAGAAATTTCGACGGAGAAGGGAAGCCGCTCCCTCGTCCAAACACTTTGCTCATTGACAGTCGGCAGTTGGAATCCGGTGAATTGCTGGATAAAAATTTCAAAGATATAGCAGCGGATGAAATCAAACGTTTCAGACGCGAAGTTATTGAACGAACGGGTGACAAAAGTAAAGCAGAAAACTTAACTGATGAAGATTTACTTCGAGAGGTGATGAACACGGTTGGAAAGCCGGGTCAGCTTGGTGGATTAATTAGATGCGTTGTTTCTGTATCTATGCTGACAGAGGGTTGGGATGCAAATACAGTTACACATATTTTAGGGGTCAGAGCATTCGGAACGCAACTATTGTGTGAGCAGGTTGTCGGGAGAGCCCTTCGTCGACAATCCTATGAACTCAATGAAGATGGATATTTTAATGTCGAGTATGCAGATGTTTTTGGGATTCCATTTGATTTTACAGCAAAACCGGCAGTCGTATCTCCTGGGCCTGAAAGGGAAATAATTCGTGTACATGCAATTTCACCAGAGCGTGATGCTTGCGAGATTCGCTTTCCACGTATAGCAGGATACCGTGTTGAATTTCCGAATGACCGTCTTGAGGCAAAATATAACGATGACTCTACCTTGGTGTTGAAACCTAATATGGTAGGACCTTCATCTACGCGGAACCAGGGAATCATAGGTGAGGGAGTAGATATGAATTTAATACACACAGGAAGCCTTCGCCAGATGTCTCTAGTTTATTATTTGGCTAGGCGGCTTTTGGAGACAAAATGGCGCGACCAAGCAGGAGAACCGAAATTTCATTTGTTTGGTCAGTTGAAGCGAGTTACTCAACAATGGTTGCAGTCACATCTAGTGTGTGTAGACGGAACATATCCGGCTCAACTAATGTATCAAACACTAGCTGACACTGCTTGTGACCGGATTACCAGAGGCGTAGTCGCAAAATCGGGTCATGAACGCCAAATTAGAGTCATTTTCGACCCATACAATCCAGATAGTAATACACGTCATGTGAATTTTTCTAGTTCAAAGGAACTACGTTGGAAGACTGATGAGAATAAGTGCCACATTAATTGGGCGATTTGTGATAGTACTTGGGAAGTGGATTTTTGTCGTATTGTAGAGAAACATCCTAGGGTTCGAGCCTATGTCAGAAACGATAATCTAGGGTTTGAAGTGCCATATTACTATCGCTCAGAATCCAGAATTTATCTACCAGATTTCATTGTACTAGTAGATGATGGCAGAGGAAATGATGATCTACTACAACTAGTTGTGGAAATCAAAGGTTTCCGAGGTGAAAATGCCAAGGAGAAGAAAGCAACTATGGATACATATTGGATTCCCGGGGTTAATCAGCTTGGAAATTATGGACGTTGGGCGTTTGCTGAATTTCGAAACATTGAAGGAATGGAGGCAGAATTCGATATATTACTGGACGAATTCAGCAGATTAATCGAACGGGAGATAACTGGAATTTGTTAGATGTCTTTAGATTTCAGACAACTTTCACTCAATATTGAATGGCATAAGTAGTAATCACCGAAGTTGAACCGTGGAGTAACTTACCAATGAACACAAAAAAAGTTGGAAATTTGACACATGACGAGGCATCTCGCAAGAACATTCCAACAGCCGAAATTGAGCCAATGTTATCGAAGGATGAGCGAAGACCGATAGATGTAGCCTATGAGCGTTGCAATCGAGATCTCGATCCTCAACTAGTGTGGAGAGGAAAAGATCCACGGGATTGGGCAGATCTTGTCGTCCAAGCACCGCCGCTCTTCATTCAGGAAAAGATCCATCCAAAAGTGTTGATAGATGATTTAGCAAAAATGCAAAATTCTGATTCAAATGAATTTAACCAATCTGACTTATTCGCTGATTTCAACG
The DNA here is from genome assembly GCA_965200765.1 of Arenicellales bacterium. GTDB lineage: Bacteria > Pseudomonadota > Gammaproteobacteria > Arenicellales > JAJDZL01. The sequence goes on along the minus strand of OZ241380.1, from coordinate 1,714,688 downwards.
GATTGCCGGAGGAACATACCCGCACTGAATTCTATAGCCATGATGCAAATTGGACAAATCGAATGATATTAGGGGACAGTTTGCAAGTGATGGCATCATTGGCAGAATGGGAAGAGCTTAGCGGGCAAGTCCAGTGTATCTTCATTGACCCTCCATACGGCATAAAATTCAACTCGAATTTTCAGTGGCAAACGAATAATAAAGAAGTGAAGGATGGTGATATTCCAAGGGAGCCAGAACAGGTCAAAGCATATCGGGACACTTGGAAAGATGGAATTCACTCATACCTGACTTATTTACGTGACAGGCTTACGGTTGCGAGAGATTTACTGTCAGAGTCCGGTTCCATATTCGTACAAATTGGAGAACAAAATGTCCATCGAGTAAGAGTAGTTATGGATGAAGTATTTGGCGAATCCAATTTTGTCAATCAAATCAATTTTCGGTCCAATAGTGGCACTCCACGAATGGCTTCGGTTGAACGCACTATTGATTATTTGCTTTGGTATGCGAAAGAAAAAGAATCGATGAAGTTTCGTCGTTTAATTCTAGACAAAGACATAAATACAAGTAATAGCCAGTTGCTCTATGACAATTTGTCAGTTCATTCCATGAATTCGGAACAAAAAAAGAATCCAAAGTCGATTCCAAGTAATGCAAAAATATTTGAAACGTTGCCTATTCATTCCAAGGGTAGCGGCGATAACGATAACCAACCACGCGAAGCGTTTGGCAAGTATTGGTCGATTCCAAACAATAGCCATTGGAGATTTAAGTTGCCTGGTTTTGAACGCCTTCTAAAAGCAGGGAGAATTCAAATCGCAAAAACTGTATTACGTAGCCGTCGTTTTCACACGGATTATGTTGCATCTGAATTGACTGACACATGGACTGATACAGGACCAGAGATGAATAAATCATATGTTGTTCAAACTTCAAAGCGACCAATTGAAAGATGTGTACTAATGGTTACTGACCCTGGTGATATTGTTCTTGACCCAACCTGTGGTTCTGGTACGGTAGCCATTGTGGCCGAACAGTGGGGAAGGCGCTGGATTACCATAGATACTTCTCGGGTAGCACTTGCACTTGCTAGAGCTCGGCTAATGCAAGCTAAATTTGATTGGTATTTGCTTTCCGACAGTTCAAAGGGGCAAAGAAAAGAAGCTGAAATATCTAACAAACAACCATCAAGTGTACCAACTAGATCCGATATAAGACAAGGTTTTGTTTACCATCGTGTACCGCGTATTACACCTAATTCAATCGCAGAAAATGCAGAGATTGACATCATTTGGAAAAAATATCAAGAGGAGCTTGAGCCGTTAAGAGAAAAACTAAATCAGATGTTGAAGGAATCATGGAATGAGTGGGACGTTCCGCATGAAGTTTCTAGTGAATGGCCGGATGAAGCGAAAGAGATTCATACTGAATGGTGGAAAAAACGCATTTTCAGACAGAAAGAAGTTGACGCTTCAATTGAAGCAAACGCAGAATTCAAGTTGCGTTATGATAAGCCATATATTGATAAGTCTTGTGTTCGTGTATCGGGTCCGTTCACGGTTGAAAGTATTTCTCCCCATCGTGTAATGGCATTTGATGAAAACGATGAGTTGTTTGACTCGAGAGGAGATGATGGCACTCTAATTCGAGAAAATCAAGATTTTGTGTCAATGATTATAAACCAGCTCAGGATATCTGGTGCTCAACAAGTTCACAAAGAGGACAAGATTGACTTTGTATCTCTCACACCGTGGCCGGGAAAATTAATTTGCGCTGAAGGCATATGTGTTGTCAATGATAGTGGTAAAGAAAGTCGGGTCGCAATATTTGTTGGTCCGGAGTTTGGAACTGTATCTAGACCTGACTTAGTAGATGCAACAAGAGAAGCGGCGGATGCAGGCTTTGATATGTTGGTGGTGTGTGCTTTCAACTACGATGTCCAATCAAGTGAATTTGACCGAATAGGTGGATTTCCTGTACTCAAGGCGAGAATGCACCCAGACCTTCATATGGCGGAAGATTTGAGCAGCACAAGCAAAGGAAATCTGTTCGTTATTTTCGGTGAACCTGACATTGAGATAATTTCGATAGAGGAAGACCAATTTCAGGTGAAAATTAACGGAGTGGATGTTTTTCATCCCCGTTCAGGAGAGTTACGAAGTCATGGACCAGAAGGGATAGCTTGTTGGTTTTTGGATTCTGACTATAATGGTGTGAGTTTTTTCGTGCGTCATGCTTATTTTCTTGGTACTCCGCTTGGTACTCCGGACCCATACGAAGCACTAAGTAAGACACTCAAAGCTGAAATTGATGAGGAGGCTTGGAACACTCTCAAAAGTAACGTCTCACGTCCATTTTCCAAGCCTACTTCTGGTCGAATTGCTGTTAAGGTCATCAATAATTTAGGTGACGAAGTAATGAAAGTGTTTAAGGTTTCATGAATTTTTGGATTGATTCGAGAAAATTTTGTCATTATGGAAATATATGATGAGATCACGAATTGCATTCGCATCACGGAATCGTGAAGAGTATTTAGGAAACCGGAAAGGAGTGGATAGGAATTGGTCAATCTTGATACACCACTTTTTGAATTGTATACTTGAATTTGATTTTATTGAAGGATCATTTCAAAAAAATTCAAGAAAAACGAGCATGAGATTGCTCGAATTTGTATAATCATTGCTTGATGTCTTGTAATATCCAGGAGAAAAATTGATTGTGTCCAAGTCCAAGTCGTTGCACCAGAGTGAAATTTTTCGCCTTTCCTTGCCTTGTGCCGGGCGGCTGTACCTTCTGCTAGTGCAACTGACCAAACAGATTCACTGGGATTCGTTCAAGATCATTTTGAGGTATTGTATTGCTCGCACAATGGTTATGCGGGCCTTCCGATTCGAATGATGGTTGGTCTCTACCTTTGCTCAGGCATGCCTATGGCTTGTTGGATGAAGAAGTGATTGAATAGTGGCTTGACATTCCGTATGCGCAGAAGTTTTATGGAGAGAAGCTTTTTCAGCAAGAGTTGTAACTGGATTTGAGTGTGTGCCCGGATTCGCTTTCACAAATTTGAATCGAGATTCGAGTTGGTCGTGAAGGCGACGGTGATTACAGGATTAGGAACAAGAACAATGAAGAAATGCGATTTGAAGCGATTGGTGTTTGGTCGTAGCTACTACGGTCTTGGAGTGTCCGATTCACAGGTATTCATTGTAAATCAAAAGCGTGAGGTCAAAGTACGGTTGAACAGTTTGCTCAATCAAAAATAAACGATCGAACAGGAGATGGATTTTGATTACTCTAATAGAAGCATTGAACTACCAATGCTTACGAAATGTATCACAGTCACTTGATCAATTCCAGATTCTGGTGGGTTCAAACGCGTCTGGCAAGTCAACGTTTTTAGATGTTGTTGAATTCGTAGGGGATATAGCAAATAACGATTTGTCAAGCGCAGTAGATAAGCGTACTTGGAATCCAATAAATCTCTTGCACAGACATCAAGGAAAAAAGATCGAGTTGGCAGTTGAAGCTAAAATACCTCCTGAAATACAAAAAAAAATTAACACCCCAAATCGGGATTTTGTAAGGTACGAAATATCACTAGAATTCATTCAAGCCATGCAACAGTTTGAAATTGTAAGCGAACGAGTCTTGTTGCTGGCTAAAAAGAGTAATGTTCGATACTCTGGAATCCCGTATTCTATTAAGTGTCAAAACAAGAGTTCCACAGAATTGAGTGAATCAGAATCTGGTTTTACAAACCTTATATCAAAAAGTAGAAATAGCAAAGCTACATTTCGAAGTGAATCTGAGGAATGTCATTTTGACTTCAATATTAGTCCTCAAAAATCTGCATTGGGGCAGTTGCCCGAAGATTACAAGTTATTTCCAACCTCTATTTGGTTTAGAAACTTACTTTCGAATGGAGGGCAACGAATAAATTTGAACAGCAAAACCATTAGAAAGCCTAGCCCGCCAAGTAGAGCTTTCACATTGCTTTCTGATGGCTCAAACTTACCTTGGCTCGTTGCAAGATTTCGAAAAGCAGATTCAATACAGTATCGCTTTTGGATTGAGCATTTGCAAATGGTAGTCCCTGACTTGGTTGAAATCTCTACAATTGAACGTCCAGAAGACAGACACTGTTACATGATTTATAAATTCTTTGGTGGTATGGAACTACCATCATGGATGATTTCTGAAGGCACTCTAAGACTAACGGCACTAACATTACCTGCCTACTATCGAGAATTACAAGGAACTGGTATATTTATAGTTGAAGAACCTGAAAACGGGATTCATCCGAATGCGATAGACGCAGTTTTCGATTCTTTGTCTTCCATGTACAACTCTCAAGTATTGCTTACGACTCATTCTCCAGCTTTTGTTAATTTGGCAAGTTTGGAAAATTTGATTTGCTTTACAAGGGATGAAGAAAATTCTACTAGTGTAATTCAAGCTACGAAAAATCCTATAATAAAAAATTGGGAGAATAGGCCGAATCCTGGTTGGCTTTTAGCTTCAGGAGTGCTCGGGTGAACAATCTTGTTGTACTGGTTGCAGATGACGACATTAAAGTAGTAGATCTATCGCATGACTAACCAAAAGCGATTAGAATTAGAAAAATCTCGTGGAGGACCATTGAAGAACAAAACTGTGAAGCTGGTTGCGCAAAAAGAAGGGTGAAAAATTCGAGTGAGCTAAGGTGTGAGTTTCAGTAAGCGTTGCGAAAACTATATAATCAATACATGATTTTTTCAATATTGAAGGATGAAAAGACTTATACTGAGCACAAGTCGTTGCATTAGGATGAATTTTTTGAATTTCCTTAACTTGGCCCTGTTGGCTATACCACCCGTTGGTGAAACTAGCAGAGCAAATTCACTATGAATCGTTCGCACATTGTTTCGGGAAATGTATGGACCATGCGCCTTGTCAACGAATACAGGAGTATTTTTACTCCCTGTAAGCAGTACAGTGATATAATTGACTAGACAAAGACTAGCTCAAGTAGATTTGACTAACAAAGTAAACGGACGGAATTCGCTAAGTTCAAAGTTAAAAAAATTTTCAAAACTGACCAACACTACAATTCAGTTCAATTGGTGTAAAAGAATGAATCGTGTATCTCCCAGTACCGAGATGCTCATCTGGGCAAGAGAGAGTATGAACCTTACTCTTGAGGAAGTGGCCAGGCGAATGAACAAGACTGTAGATGAAGTCAAAAATTGGGAGAGTGGAAAATCTAAGCCGACATACGGTCAGTTGGAAAAATTGGCATACAAAATTTATCACCGTCCTGTCGCTTTGTTCTTTTTTCCAAACGTGCCTGATGAAGATAGAGTTGAACAGTCGTTTCGTACATTGCCTGATTCAGAGATTCAGAAAATTCCGCCAAAGATTCACTTGCTATTGCGAAAAGCAAAAATAATGCAAATGAATTTAACTGAACTTTCGGAATATATGGAAGCACCAGAAAGAAGAATATTGTATGACTTGAATATTGATTTGACAACTCTTCCAGTTGAAATGGCTAACAGAATAAGAAATTATTTAGGTATTGATATTACTGAACAAACAACTTGGCTTTCCACTGGTGTGGCATTCAAACACTGGAAGATAGCTTTGGAAAAATGCGGAGTATTTGTATTCAAAGAGTCTTTTAGTAGCAAGGAGTCGAAGAACAATCCATATTCAGGATTCTGCTTGTATGATTCTAATTATCCCATAATCTACATTAACATCGACAATCCAAACACAAGGCAAATATTCACCCTGTTTCATGAACTTGCTCATCTATTGATGCACACTGGCGGAGTTGATAGCGAAAATGACAATTATATTGAACAATTATCTGGCAATGACAAAAATGTTGAGATACTTTGCAATCAATTCCCCACAGAATTTTTAATACCTACGGATGATTTCAATAAAATATCATTCAATTGTGAGATATCCGAAGGAAATATTCAAAAATGGGCTACCCGCTATCACACAAGTCGAAAAACTATATTGCGTAAACTATTGGATCAAAATCGAGTAACAAAATATTATTATGAGAAAAAATCTGTTGAATGGTCTAATCAGACTGAAAAAAATCAAAACATAGGTGAAGGAAATTATTTTTCATTCAAATATGCTTGTCTCGGCAAACGTTACTTGGAACTTGTATTTCGTAACTATAACAGAGGCAACATTTCAGTTGAGAAAGTAGCTGAATACTTGGATATAAAAGTGAAGCATGTATCAAAAATGGAAGAACTATTGTATAGTAAAATACCTGTTGAAGAATGAAAACCGTCTGTGTTCAACAAAGAAGCATATCAACTGCTTGCACGGTTTCATGTGAAACATGAAGGAAGTAGCAGTCACTGAAGAGTTGAAAACAGTCAAAGATATAGCAAAAACAAGTTAAAATGTAGAGGAACATAAGTGAACCTTCTTGTTTTGCTTGAAGCTAGCGCAACGAGTGAATTCAAGAACGCAGGTTGGTACAAATTATTGAAAGCATAACAGTGAAAAGCAATACGAACCACCGCGGACAACAACTGATTGAACTTCCGCAGTACAACAAGGGTACGGCGTTTACACGACAAGAGCGCATTGACAACGGACTGATCGGATTGATTCCGTATGGTGAAGAATCACTTGGCAGACAGGTGGTTCGGGCCTACGGTGCCTACCTGAGCAAGAAATCCGACTTGGAACGCCACATTTACTTGCGTCAATTGCAAGATTTGAATGAAACGCTGTTCTATCGTCTGGTGATGGACTATGCGACGGAGATGATTCCAATCATATATACGCCAACCGTTGGGGACGCATGCATGAATTTTTCGGAAATCTACCGAAAGCCGAGAGGATTGTTCATCAGTTATCCGGAGCGAGCTCATCTTGATCAAATTCTGGCGAATGTGGCTCAAAAGAGTGTCGGAATCATTGTGATTACCGATAGTGAAGCAATATTGGGGATTGGTGACCAGGGTGTTGGCGGAATGGGTATTCCGATTGGCAAGCTTTCTTTGTATTCAGCACTAGGCGGAATCAACCCGAATGTAGGATTGCCAGTGTTGCTGGATGTCGGCACCAATAATGAAACGCTACTCAGGGATCCGTTGTATGTTGGTTGGCAGCATGAACGAATTCGTGGACAACAATACGACGACTTCATAGATTTGGTTTTGACTTCCATTCACAAAAAATGGCCTGAGGCTGTCATCCAGTTCGAAGATTTTGGACCGCTCAATGCGACTCGATTACTGAACAAGTACAAAGACAAATTTTGCTGTTTCAACGACGATATTCAGGGCACAGCAGCTGTAACTGTCGGAAGCTTGATTGCCGCTGGCAACAAGGTGAATCGTTCATTGTCGGATTCCAAGATTGTAATCGTAGGAGCCGGTTCAGCAGGATGCGGTATTGCCCGGGGTTGTGTCAATGCGATGATGGCGAACGGTACGGACCGTAACGAAGCGACTCGCAAGATATTTTTGGTGGACCGCAGTGGCTTGGTACACAAGGAGTCGGACGGACTGCGTCAGTATCAACTTCAATTTGCGAAAAATACACAGGAACTCGGCGATTGGAAGGGTGGGTTCGAGTTGTTTGATGTGGTACACAATGTTCAACCGGAAATACTCATCGGAGTGTCTGGACAGTCAGGACTTTTTACCCAGGAGCTGGTGGAGGAAATGGGCCGTCATACACAGTATCCATGCATATTTGCTTTATCCAATCCAACAGTTCGAAGCGAAGCAACACCGCTGGACTTGATGCGCTGGACTGATGGTCGGGCATTGGTTGCATCCGGGAGTCCGTTTCCAGATGTGTATTACGGCAGTCGCCAATATGAAATTGCGCAATGCAACAATGCTTATGCTTTTCCGGGCATAGGTCTGGGACTGATGGCGGCTCGTGCAACTCGAGTGACTGAAGAAATGTTTACTGCAACTGCCCGGGTAATTGGAGAATCTGCAGGCAAAAGAAATCGGTCTGGTTCGTCATTGCTTCCGCCGCTGGGCAGTATTCGAGATTTGAGTTTGGAAATTGCAGTCGCAGTAGCAAATATCGCTTTTGAACAGGATATCAGCGGGCGTACATTGACCAAGCCGATCGAAAAGGTAGTGGAGGACGAGATTTGGTTTCCCGATTACAGCCAAATGAATTTGCAGGCTTGACAGATTGTGACCGGAATACATTTATCAGGTATTGGCGACTGATTGCTTTGCATCTCCTGCGTCCCTTGCTTGGTGTGCCAATATTTGTGTTTGCCGTGAACATTCAAGCCGCGCATCTGGACAGTGACCTGGTTCGTTTGCACTATGACCTGGAGCTTGCCGGATACTGTAGCTTGACCACAAGCAAGGCTACTCAAGGTTTTCATGCTGAGTTGCAACGTGTAATGACGGCCAGAAGCCTCGGTCAAACTGATCTTGAAAATGCACGAATGCAAGCTTGGAAAGACGTGCATCTGGAGTGGCAGAATCGGGGTTTGGGTGGCTTTCGCTCTTGGTGCAAAAATGAAGGCCGAGATGCGGTGAATCGATTGGAATCAGTTGTTTCAACTGAATCGGAGTGAGCGTCAACTTGGGTGTGACACAAAATTGATCTCAAGGAATTGATGCAATCGGAGACTGGACATTGAATTATACTGAGAAGTTCTTGGGTTCAATTTGAAGCCGACAGGAAACCACAACAAGTAATTCAGTTCCTTGAATCATTATGGATAGTTTCATCGGATTACCTGTACTCGCAGGCTTTTTTGCCGTTGCCATTGTCATGGGTGTGGCCATCAGTCGTACCAATTTTTGTACTATGGGAGCAGTGTCGGACTGGATCAATATAGGAGACAAAGGTCGATTTGGCTCCTGGATGATTGCAATTGCAATTGCGATATTGGTGTCAATCTTTATTGAATTTACCGACTTTTTCAATCTGAGTGAATCCAGACCCCCGTATCGGTCGGCAAATTTCGCTTGGCCGCGGTACATATTGGGCGGCATCATGTTCGGAGTTGGAATGTCGCTGTCCGGCGGTTGTGTGAGCAAGAATCTGGTGCGCTTCGGCGGCGGAAATTTGAAAGCTTTGGTGATCCTTGCCATAGCGGCTGTATTTGCCTTTTTCATGACGAAGACAGCTTTTTTTGAAATTGTTTTCTTTAGTTGGATTGCCCCTTTAACCCTTGATTTGCAATCAATCGGTGTTGATTCGCAAGATATTGGTGCCATTGTTACAGGTTTGTTTTCTTCTGAAAACGCAAATGTGAATGCCGTGCGTTTTGTATTTGCATTAGCCGCATTTTGTGTATTGGCGGTAGTTGGTGTCAGGGCAGTCAGAAACCCGGGATTTTTCAATGCAAATCTGGTATCCGGTGTAGTGATTGGCTTAGCGGTTTCGATAGGGTGGATGCTGTCGGGTGGTCCGCTCGGGATCGAATGGGTTGAAGCTGCAGAATGGGCCGACGACCCGCCTGTCGGAGTGGGTGTGCAGTCGTATACATTTGTGAATCCATTAGGGGAAGTGCTTACTTTGCTGGCGAATTTGGGTAGCGTTTCAATTCTGTTGACTGTCGGGGTTGTAGCAGCTCTGGGATTGGTGGTTGGCTCATTTTTGGATTCCATCGTGTCGAGGCAATTCAGTGTTTCATGGTTTGCTTCGCGTCAGGATTTTGTGTCCAGTGCGGTCGGTGCAGTGTTGATGGGAATCGGGGGAGTGTTGGCTCTTGGTTGCAGTATCGGACAGGGAGTTACCGGAATATCCACACTGGCACTTGGCTCCGCTATGGCGTTGGTGTCCATGATTTTTGGTTGTGCCAGCACGCTGAAAGTGCAGTTTTATCGCATTATGTATGAGGACGCGGGATATTTCGATGCCTTGGTAAGCGGCTGGGTGGATATGAAGCTATTGCCTGAAAGTGTGCGAAAACTTGAAGCACTTTAGCAATACCACAATCTTTGCTCGTTCATTTCCAGCTATTTTGTAGTTGATACGGGAGAAAATCTGGCTTGCACCCATACTTTCCGGTTTTCTTCAAGATTGGAATAATTTGTTTGTCAAATGTTCGGGTAGATCAAACGGGTTATAATTTGTAGAAAATGGTCAGTGAGATTAGTACTGTGGCAAATAACAATATGTGGCTAGATTCCGATTTGCTTTACGACCCGGAAACCTATCTTTGGGTCCGTTATCTGCCGGATGCAGTGCCTGGTATAGTACTTTGCCAGATTGGTGCTTCCCGTCCGGCACTTGAATCTCTGGGGGACGTGTCGTTGTTTCATTTTGGCGAATCGTTACCGAATGGCACCATTTTCAGTCGCGGTGACATAGTTGGGTCGCTGGAAGCTGCGAAGATGACCACTGAAGTTGTAACACCAGTTTCCGGGAAATTTCTGACCGCGAATCTCAGTGTCTTGGAAGATCCTCTTCTGGTCAGCGAGGATCCGTACTTGTATGGCTGGCTATTCATGATGGTTCCGCATGAGTGGAACGCAGAGAAAGGCCGATTACTCAGTGCTGACGAATTGCTAGAGCACTTGCCGGATGACCTCCGGGGCCCAACACAACAATAGTTGCAAAGAAGCCCGCATGTGGCGTTTGCTGTATGACAGTGACAACAGTGACTCCTGCGGTCTCGCTGTGGACGATGCACTGGCACAGTGCGTAACTGAACACAAAACAACCCTGCGTTTGTATACCTACCGGCCGTGTGTACTTGCAGGACGATTTCAACGAATCAACGACGAGGTTCATCTTGACCAGTGCCTTCGTCAAAATATTCCCGTGAACCGGCGGCCTTCGGGTGGCGGTGCAATTATCATGGGCCCCGACCAGCTGGGCATTGCATTCGCGTTTGCTCCCGGAATCTTTCCAGCAGTCTCAAGGCAGAAAGAACTGATGAAAACATGTTCGGCAGGAATCGTGACAGCTTTACGTAATCTGGGTGTAGATGCCCATTTTCAAGGCAAGAACGATTTGGCAGTCGATGGCAGAAAAATTGCAGGCTTGGGGATGTATGCTTCGGGAACCGGTGGCATGCTGTTTCACGCATCCTTGCTGGTTGATTTGGATCTAGACTACATGCTTGATGTATTGAAAACTCCCTTTCAAAAGCTGGCGGATAAAGGTGTGAAGAGTGTGGCAGAGAGAGTCACCACGGTACATCAGCAAGCAGAAGCAATGTCCGTGTCTGACTTTTCAAAGCATATTGTTGCCGGATATGAAGAAGCATTCGGCACCAAACTGAAAGTTGGAGAACTGACATCGCAAGAGCAACAACTGGCCGTCAAACTTCAACGAGAAAAATACGAATCTGAACACTGGATTCGCCAATTCGAATCACAGGGCAGTGACGAAGTCGGGCACAGTCGCATCTTGACTCACGAAGGAGTATTGGAAGTACGCGCAATTGTTGCAAATCATGTAGTCAAGTCGGTGACCTTGTCCGGCGACTTTATCACCACTGACAACGCCGTTCTCGACTTGGAGAGCAGTTTGCGATGGCACGTTCACGACGGTGATTCATTGAGTCGAACCATTGAAGATTCCATTCAAAGGCACCAGGCATCGTGGGAAGGAATGCCCCATGGTTTAATCATGGATGCAGTACTTGCCGCAATCGAAGCAACCCCCGGTCAAGTCCCGCATCCCTGTTTTGCCAGCGGTGATACGCAATGAATTCGTTCGCGGTCGATTTTCAGCAAAATTTCCATGCCTCGCAACCCGACCCGGCAGGCATGCAAATTCGTCGTAAAAACTTTGGCGATGAAATCATCTTTCATGCACCGGGTTTGAAGCATTACTCAACGTCCGAATATCAGAGTCACAAGCGAGGAGAATTTGTCTCAATCAGTGTAACAGGCACCGCTTGCGCACTCGGTTGCGAACACTGCAAGTCCGGAGTTTTGCATGGTATGACGGATTTGGGCAGCAGTGGCAGTACGCTTTATGATTTATGCGCCCGATTGCATGACCGCGGTGCCAAGGGTGTTTTAATATCGGGTGGAAGCAACAAGCAAGGGCGCGTGCCACTAAAAAAACATCTGCCGGATCTAATCAAGGTGCGAAACAAACTGGGCATGTTGATCCGGGTGCATCCGGGGTTGCCGGATGAAGCAACTTGTGCCGGGTTGGCCGATGTTGGCATAGATGGGGCAATGGTAGATATTATTGGTCACAACGACACCATTCGGGAAGTCTATCATCTGAATACGAATGTTAGCGAGTACGAAGCGGTGCTGGAGAGGCTGGAGCGATATGGCGTTCCATGTGTTCCTCATATTGTAATGGGGTTGCATTTCGGCCGAATGCTGGGGGAGCATCAGGCACTTGAGATGATTTCCAGGTATCAGCTGAAATTGCTGGTTTTGGTAATTCTGATGCCGCTCTCTGGAACTCCAATGGCGAGTGTTCAACCACCGTCCATGGACGAGATCGAAGAATTTTTCCTGAAATCCAGACGGACGATTCAGAACAAACCGGTTATGCTCGGTTGCGCACGACCACTGGGCAGGGCAAAGGTGAACATCGACCGATTGGCAATTGATGCTGGATTGAACGGTGTAGCCTTCCCGGCAGACGGAATTGTCGCATACGCAAAAGACAGGGGATTGAAGCCACAGTTTATAGACGCATGTTGCGGGGTTTCATATTGAAAATGTACCACAAGGAGAAAACACAATGACAACCACAAGAATACCATCGAAACTGCACAAGGAATACTTTCAGATTAGTCCGGATTATGTGCGTATCAGTATGGCGGCTGCGATGGAACTTGGACTGAAGCCCGGAAAAATCAACCGATGCAGTTGCGGTTGTATCAACTTGCTCCAGAATTACCCGCAGGGTTGTGCGGCAAATTGTTCCTATTGCGGCTTGGCCCGTGAACGGCCGGGTGTTGCCGAGGAAAACAGTTTTATTCGTGTGGATTGGCCCTTGTTTGAAACGGATTTGGTGGCCGACAAGATTGCCGAGAAGGAGGAATCTGACACGGTTGGTCGCGTGTGCATTGCTCAAGTTCAGGATCATCGCGCAGTCGCGGACCTGATTGACATGGCCCATCGCGTTCATCGCGCTGCTCCGCAAGTGCCGATTTCTGCGTTGGTTTCCGCGACGTTGCTGGAAGAAGATGATTTGCATGAAATCAAAAAAACCGGTGTTGATATCATCGGTGTCGGCCTGGATGCGGCCAGTGAGAATGTTTTTCTGAAAACCCGCGGAAAATTGGCGAAAAGTCCACATCAGTGGGAGCATCACTGGAAAATTGTTCGTAAGTCGCGGGAACTCTATGGACCTATGAAGGTTAACTGCCATATTGTCGTCGGACTAGGCGAGACGGACGAAGACCTGGTGGAGTTGTTCTACTTGCTTAAATCCGAGCAGATTGCAGGCTATTTATTTTCGTTCAATCCGGAACCGGGTACGGTGATGCAGGACGTGCCGCGTACACCAATTGAGCGGTGGCGGCGAATTCAATACGTCAAGCATTTGATCGAACACTATGATTTGGCGCGCGAATCTGTGGAGTTCGATCAAACGGGTGCATTGGTACGCCTTGATGCGCCACAGCAAGAAGCACACGATGCTTTGGCTACCGGTATCGCTTTTATGACAAATGGCTGTCCAGACCGACAAGGTACGATGGCTTGCAACCGACCGTATGGTTCCTATCGACCCGGAGAAGAATACCGTGACTACCCGTTTTTACCGAACGAAAGTGACCGAAATACTATTCGCCAGCAAATCAACCTGGAAGAAATTCGCGGTGAAGCCAGTGGGAGAATTGTCCAGGCGTAGCTGACGCATGGCCTTCACTGACTCCGTGCGGGTAGTCAACCTGGGAGTGGTACCCTATGTACTTTCGCAATCGCTTTATCATGCAGTTGCGTATGAAATGGATGAATTCACTCCCGACACCATTTTGCTATGCTCACCTCGGGAACCCTACGTTTGTATCGGTCATCATCAGAAACAGACAACGGTAATTGACCTTGTCACTTGCGAGCGACTTGGGTTGCCGGTGATTCAAAGACGATTGGGTGGTGGAACAACCTACCTGGATGGTGACCAGATTTTTTATCAATGTGTTTTCCATCGCTCACGGGTTCCGTCAATTCCTGCGCGAATTTATGAACTGTTGCTATCTCCACCAGTGTCCGCACTCAATGCAATCGGTTTGTCTGCTCGTCTTCGCGACTCGAATGAGTTGGAAGTCAATGACAGACGTATTGCCGGCACTGGCGGTGGCCGAATTCGCGATGCATGCGTCGTAGTAGGCAACGTATTATTGGATTTCAACTATCAGGCAATGCAGGAAATCATGCATGTGCCTTGCGACCAGTTTCGACAGGCCGCAGGGGAAGCAATGCGCGATCGAATTACCACATTGCGCAAAGAGGGAAGCAATTGCACAAACGCTCAACTCGGCAAATTGATTGAGGATCAATACCTCAAGCAACTGAATCGAAAGAAAATTGATTCCGAACTGACGGATACAGAGTGGAAGCGAGCTGAATCTTTGGAGAGAAAGTTGCGGTTGCCGTCAGGACAAAGGTCAATGTCTGATGAATCCCCGCCGCAAATTTCAATCAAAATTTCCCGTACAACATCGGTTCATTTCGTCAGTATCAAGGACTCTCAGCGGTATTCCAACGCGGTTCTCAGAGTAAAGAACAGTGTTATCGAATCCAGCCTGCTGTTATCAATATCTGAAATTGATTGTTCTGTTGCATCCGACAGAATGAACTTGCGCGAGTTGACGGTTCACGAAGCGCAAATCGGTCAAGAGTTTGTTTGAGGATCACTAATGTTATCAGAATCGCAGATCAATCAACCAGAATCCGCGAACGCATCAGATGGCATGAAATTTTCAAAACGCTGTGGTTTTCGGTATCAAGGACATTCTCGAGCAAGTCGATGAGCGGTGAACTCGCTATTGTCAACAATACTTGACTGCGATAGCCCGGTTTCAAGGCAAGCCTGTAATTGACGTGCCAGAAATCTGAAAATTCACGAATCAAAATTCCGAACTGCCAATTTTTAATGAACACATTGAAGGTTTTGTAGTAAATTTATCTGTTTCACATACTCGTTGCATCAAATCCAAAGTTCATGCCGATTACGTCGGTTGAACCATGTAACAGTCGCACAGCAATGTGAGACTCAAGTCGAACATGGATTGCGGTCTGCGAGTGCTTTTTGTTTTACATATTAGGGAGAAAGTTGCGTTATGATTATGCGACCTACGCGGCGTGAATTTTTGAAATATACAAGTTCATTGGCCGCCGCTGCCACTTTGGGAACTGTGCCGGGATTGGCACGCGCTCAACGGGAAAACGAGCTCAACATCTACTGTTGGGAAGGGTACAACTCGGATGATGTACTGGATCCGTTTCGACGGGAGTTCAATGCGACTGTTCGGGCCGAGGGACTTACATCCGACCCGGATGCGGTGAACAAGCTTCGCGGCGGTGAAACCAAGATCTGGGACCTCATCAATGTGAATAATCCCTGGGCGCGCGAAATGATGTGGCCGGAAGGCTTGATCAAGGATATTCCGCGTGACCGATTTGAGCCGTTCTTCGAGAAAATGATGCCGGAGTTTCACCCTCCGTATCCTTGGGCAATGGACAAGACTGGCGAGTACCTGCTTGGGGTAACCCAACGATTCGGGCCATTCAATTTTGTTGTAAACACCGACAAAATCTCTCGCTCAATGGCGGAAGATCAAGGCTTCAAGTTGTTTCTTGATCCTGCAATGAAGGACCGCTATGGTGTGCTTACCTACGACAACTGGAACATTTACCACATGTGCGTGGCAGCTGACGTTCATCCGTTCAAAACGCATACTGCGGCGGAAATTGCTTCGTTTGGAGAAGTGGCAAAGCAGGTCTTCAACGGTGCCAAGATTTTGACAGACGATTTGGTTGCCATGAACCTGGCGTTGATCAATGGTGAAATTGATGCTTATTTTACAGGCGGCACATATACGGCGTCGCCGGCACGATATGACGGTTTCAAGAATGTCCGCGGGATCACACCCGCTTCCGGTCCTATGGACGGCAAGGGCGGTATCGTATGGATTGAGTTGACCTCGGTGGTCAACAATCCGCAAGTGTCTCCGCTGGCTGAAGAGTTCCTGGCATTCATTCAGCGTCCGGATATTAGCAAGCTCGTAGCATTTGCTGAAGGCACCTACAATCCGGTTACCCAAATGGGTGATGCGGCGGTGTTGAACGCATTCGACAGTGAGGAGCTGGACGCAATTCAGTGGGATACCCTCCAGGAGGAAATGGCAAGGTCACAAGACTATGACATCAATCCCGACTACGACGAAATGTATGTCCTTTACTCGGCCGCCAAGCGGGAGCGTGAAGGTTAATCGTGTCTGATGCCGTTATCCAGAGAATTGGATCCGACGAACAGATTGTAGGCAATCAATGGGTGAAAATGTGTCTGCGTTCCTCGAATTGAGAGGAATAACGAAACAGTTTGGTGAATTCACCGCGCTGGATACTGTTGACCTGAAGATTTCAGAAGGTGAATTTTTCACACTCGTCGGACCATCGGGTAGCGGCAAAACAACATTGATTCGCATACTGGTGGGAATGGACTTTCCCACCAGTGGCGAAATCATTTTGAAAGGAGATACCATCAATGACGTGCCGGCAAACAAGCGGCCGACTTGTATGGTATTTCAAAATCTCGCATTGTTTCCCCACAAGTCTGTGGGGTCGAACATCGAGTTTGCCTTGAAAATCAAAGGTGAAAATTCTACAGTGCGCAAGAATCGCGCGCTTGAATTGTTGGAATTGTTGCGATTGCCGGCAGATTTTTACACGAAGCGCATCAGTGAATGTTCAGGTGGAGAACGGCAACGTATTGCCTTGGCGCGTGCACTGGCATTCAATCCGGAAATTTTGTTTTTCGACGAACCCCTGTCGGCGATGGATTATCGACTGCGGAAAACTCTGGAGAAAGAACTCAAGGATATCCACCGGGAAACCGGCAAGACTTTTGTCTACATCACTCATTCGCTTGAAGAAGCCATGGTGATGAGCGACCGTATCGGCATTTTGAATTTTGGCAAATTGATTCAGATTGGTCGGCCAGACGATATCTACAACCGACCTCTCAACAAGTTTGTTGCCCAGTTCATGGGCGAGGTCAATACACTGGAAGTTACCAAGGTCGGCGATGATGTAGTACAGCACAAGCTCAGCGGAAGCGAGTTTCGGATTGACAGTTCCTCAAGCAAGTTTGAAGATGGTTTTTTGATTATTCGTCCGGAAGTAATGAAGATCGGTCCTTCAGCCAGTTCCTTGCCGAACCAGATGAATGGCGTATTGTTCAATGATTATGCACTGGGGTCTCGCATTCAGTATCACGTGACCAGCGATGATGGTAATGATCACTGGTTGGTTGAGCGTTTGCAGGACGACCCTTTCTCAGGGACACTCGGCGATCAGGTAGTTGTCGGTTGGCGACCTGAAGATTCCATTTTTGTAAACGAATAAGATTCCGCTCGGCTACTGTTTCCATGCAGCCGCGACACTCATTTTTGAATTGGGTCAGGCAACCCGGCGTACTGGCAGCCATTCCGCTTTGCCTGTTTTTGGTGATTGGTTTTGCAGGTCCTCTGATTCTGGTGGTGGTTTACAGTTTCATGCCGCCGAAAACATTTACGCTGGACCAAGCGCCAACTATTCAGAACTACATTTCAGTTGTATCTGAAAGCTACTACATTTCCTTTTCGTGGTCCTTGTGGCTTTCTGTCATCACAGTTTTTCTTTTGCTGATCGTTACCTACCCGATCGCCTATGGTATGGCGAAGCTGTTCGGCAAATGGGCAACACTGGTAACCATTCTGGTTGCTTTGCCTCTGTTAATCTCGGAGAACATCCGATTGTTTGGATGGGTACTGCTGTTGCTGAAAAACGGCATTATTGACGGTACCTTGAAGGTGCTGTTTGGAGTCTCTGCTTCAGGGATGCTGTACACCGTACCGGCAATCATTCTTGGATTGGTGTATGTCTATTTGCCATTTATGCTTTTTCCCTTGGTGATTGGCATGTCCATGGTGCCGGATTCGCTGAAGGAAGCCGCTTCCGATCTTGGGGCAACGCGGTTGCAAATATTCAAGGAAATAGAGTTGCCGCTATCCATGCCGGGAATTTTGATTGGTTGCATGCTGACATTCATACTGGTTCTGGGGTCACTGGCCGAATCAAAAATTCTTGGCGGACAAACCATTGTGATGATTGCAGACGACATTGAATCAGCATTTACGTTCGCACAAAATTGGCCAAAAGGGTCCGTGTTGTCGGTCATAATGATTGTGCTATCCGGTTCGATCGTATATTTTCTGTTCCGGCGCATTGATTTGGACCGCATCATCGGGAGACGTTGACGATGGGCAGCAAGCGAGTGTTTCGCGTATCCCGCGCATTGATTATTGCCTGGACCGCTTCGGTTGTGCTGTTTTTGTACTTGCCGATGATGTCCATTGTGCTGGCCTCATTCACCAAGCAACGCTATTTTCAGTTTCCTGTCAAATTCTGGGACACGCGGTGGTATGAAAAAGCTTTTGAATCCCTTTCAGTGCGCGACTTGTTCTGGACCTCATTCAGTGTTGCTACACTGGTCACACTGTTTTCCGTAGTACTGGCGTTTTTGGGTGCGCTGGCATTTGCACGCTATGAATGGAAAGGCAGAAAAATTTATCAGCGAATCATTCTGCTACCAATATTCTTCCCGCAGGCAGTACTCGGACTGGCATTGTTGCTATGGTTTTCCAACATTGGAATCATTACCAGCTGGCACACCGCAGTTTTTGCGCACATGATTTGGATATTGCCGATTGTCACACTTGTCATGTGCATTCAGGTTTACAGTTTTGACCCGGTATGGGAAGAAGCAGCCTTTGATCTTGGAGCAACCCGATGGCAAGTATTTCGTGAAATCACCTTACCGATTTTGTCGCCGGGAGTGGTTTCAGGTGCGATTTTTGCATTCTTGTTGTCATGGGGAAATTTTCCGTTGTCCCTGTTTACGACGGGTGCTGACCAGACCATTCCTGAATGGCTATATGCGAAAATGGTGTCTGGATATACGCCAATGGTACCAACTCTGGGTTCTCTGACCATGGGCGGTGCGATTGGAATTGTTCTGGTTTTGTATTTGATACTGGTTACGTTTCGTCGATTTCGAAGGGCAGGCCCGCGTCGCTGAAGCGGTGGCGTACAGCAAAAAACCGCACTTGCAGAATCCATTCACCGCATGCTCCACATTCCGATGGGTGTTGTCATCGGTTTTAGCCTGTGCAGAATAGTAGCTTAAGTGTTTTTGTGGTGGTTGCGAAATTCTCTTGGCGAATAACCGGTCCAGCGTCGAAATGCCCGGCTAAACGCACTCAGTTCCGAGTAGCCAAGCAAATAAGCAATTTCTGTCAGAGAGAGATTGCGTTGCTTGAAATACATGTCTGCCAAATTTTTGCGTGTTTCTTCGACCAGGTCTGAATAGGACATGCCCTCCCAGGCCAAATTTCGCTGTATGGTACTGGTGCTCATATAGACTTCTTCCGCAATCTGTTCAAGCGAAGGGTAGCCATTCGGCAGATTGATGCGAATGATGTTTCGAATTCGGTCAATCAGACTTTGGGCGAATGCAGTATCCGGATGCAGGGATTCCAGACAAAATCTCATGAGTGACATCAACTTGAGATCTCGTTGCGGCATTGACTGAGTCATCAAGTCCGACTTGAACACAATTGCATTGACTTGCTGACTGAAAAATACTGGTGCGCCAAATGCTTTTTCATGTTCGCGGCTATTCTCCGGTCTGGGGTGTTCAAAGTGAACTTCTTCTGGTGCCCAATGTGGCCCGTTGCATTCCCTGAAAACATTCAGAAACATGCCGAGCGACAATTCAGCATCCTGCCGGCGTTCTAAAATTTCGGGATCCCTGACTTGGTACTCCAGTTGAAGCGTTGATTCACTGTGCCGGGCCAATCGCATCATTGAGCATTGCTGATGATAGTGAAACAGGTCAACGAGATTATCCAGTGCGTTACCCAAAGTAGGTGAAGAAATTGCAGCATAACCCCACAGTCCCAGGTCATTCGGTTGAAACTGATTGCCGAACCACAAACCGAAGTTGTCGTGACGGGTGTCACGTGAAGCCCATTCAAACAAATTACAGAATGAATGCAGGGATACACCCGCAATTGGGTTTCCGATGCACTTCGAGTCAATTCCGGCTTCTCCAAATACCCGGTCCGCATCGCCTCCATGCTTGCTGATGAATTGATCTACACCGGTTGCTGCCGGTGCAAGAACATGCGGAACAAGTTCAGATTCTGGTTGCTCCAAATGTCTGGTTGCAACCGAACTGTTTTGTTGTGAAACGAGATTCAACATCGCCTGACGAAGTTCAAAAGCGGGATGAAAAAATACAATAGTCGTTTGCCATCATGATGCATGACCGGTATTCCGGTGCAACAAATCCAGGTTGTTATTGCGTTCGTCAGACATTTGACTTCAATCGTTTCAAACATGGTATTTGGATTATGAAGGATTGTGTCAACAATTTGATTGACACACTTTCTGATGTGACCATACTACAAAATTATAGCATTCAGAAGACAGTGTTGTTCTTTGTGGTCAAGCCACCTGGTCGCAAAACAATGGGTTAGAATATAAATGAACCATAACACTCACGATATTGCCAACAAAGGATTTGAAACTTGACCCTTGAAAATATGTGTTCGTTGATTTTTTGTATCCGGCCGAATCGCAACCAAGTGTCCAGACCAATTTAATGCTGCTGATTCCCTGTCCAAGTTGCGGTTCCAGAGCGGAGTCGGAATTTCGATGTGCTGGCGAAGTGTATTCACCGCGTCCCGCACCTGATTCGCTAACAGATGAACAATGGGTTGACTACCTTTGCTATCGCAACAACCGCCCGGAGATTATTGAAGAACATTGGTGCCACGAAAAAGGCTGTGGCATGTGGTTTCGGCTTCGCCGGGATACTGTCACACACAAATTGACTGTCGCTGAATGAAGTCAGAAGTCGCACGGCTTCCAACAGGGGGGTTGATTGACCGGAACCAGGTCTTGAATTTCCGGTTCAACGGGAAGGAGTTGTCCGGATTTCAAGGCGATACACTTGCGTCCGCGCTCATGGCCAATCAAATCGATGTACTTTCTCGCAGTTTCAAGTATCACCGCCCCAGGGGGTTGCAAGGTATTGGCTATGCTGACGTATCTTCACTTGTTCAACTGGCGGGGGATGAATCCGATCCGAATGTGTTGGCATCAGTGATTCCGCTTCGGGAAGGGCTGGAGGCACACAGCGTAAACTGTTGGCCCAGTGTCGAATTCGACTTGGGTTCAGTTCTGCAGTGGTTTTCTCCGGTATTGCCGTCGGGCTTCTATTACAAGACATTCATGTGGCCACACTGGCATTGGTTTGAACCGATGATTCGAAAAGCCGCAGGCTTTGGACATGTTTCCGATCAGGATTCAGGGCGACGACATGAAAGCCGATACTACCATTGCGATGTTTTGATCGTAGGTGCTGGTCCGACGGGATTGATGAGCAGTCTGGTGTTGGCGCGAAGCAATGTAAAAGTGGTTCTGGTTGATGACATGCTTCAACCGGGTGGCATGTTGCTGAATAGTCGCGCGACCTTGAATTCTGTACCGGCAATGGAATGGGTGAATGAGACTGTAGCCGAACTGGATTCAATGAAAAATGTTATCAGGCTTCAAAATGCCACGGCTTGGGGTTATTACGAGGGCAATATGGTTACCGTAATGGAACGATCTCCAATGCCGCGCGAAATTGCCGGGCGCAATTGGAAAATCTGGGCGAAAACTGTACTTTTGGCAACCGGTGCAATGGAGCGCCCGATTATTTTCGAGAACAATGATTTGCCCGGTGTCATGAATTGCTCCGCGGTATCCCGATACATTTCGACCCATGCAGTTGTACCCGGTAAGCGTGCCGTTGTCTTTGCGAACAATGATTCCGCATACCGGATTCTTGATGATTTGAAAATCGCTGGCATTGAATTGTGTGCAGTCGTGGATGTTCGAAACAAAATTTCTGATGAAATCACCCGAAAAACGAAGGAAACGAACATTGAACTCCTTTCCAATTGCATCGTACGAAAAGCGAAAGGGCGAACAAGGGTAGGGGGTGTCGTCGTAACATCCAGAAATTCCAATGTGCGTGCCAGAACGATTGACTGCGACCTGCTTTGTGTTTCCGGCGGCTGGAACCCGCTGGTGCATATGTTTTCCCAGTCTCGCGGCACAATTCGTTACTCAAATGAAATCGCTGGTTATGTACCGAGTGAACCAATGCAGGAATCCATGGTGGCAGGTGCGGTGACCGGTAGATTCTCACTGCGCGAATGTTTGGCTGACGGCTTACGGGCGGGGAATGAGATAGCTCGACAATCGGGATTTGGCATACAAGCAGTAGCGACGCCGGAGATCGCAAACATTGATGAATTTGATTATGCAATAGAACCTTGCTGGAGTACGGACAACGGAGAAAAACGTCGTAAATCTTTTGTTGACTTGGCGGGGGATGTCATTGTGTCTGATTTGATGGTTGCACTACGCGAAGGTTATGGGGAGATCGAGCATTTGAAGCGGTACACAACAACCGGAATGGGGTTGGACCAAGGAAAAACTGCGAACGTGAATGCAATCGGAATTATTGCTGACCACCAGAATTTAAAGCCTGAGGAAGTCGGAACGACAACTTTCCGACCACCATATGCTCCGGTGGAGTTTGGTGCGATTGCAGGTAGCAGATTCGGTACAGCTGTTGTTCCGTATCGACATACGCCGATGACTGCTTGGCACAAGCATGCAAACGCGGTAATGTATGAAGCTGGTGCCCAATGGCGGCGCCCGGGGTACTACTTTAAGCCGAGTGAGACGATGCAAGATGCCGTTCAGCGCGAGTGCAAGGCAGTCAGAAATGAAGTCGGCATATATGACGGCTCGCCGCTTGGCAAATTTGAACTAAAGGGGCTCGATGTCAATGAATTGCTCGATCTCGTCTACACGAATCTTATTAGCGACTTGAAAGAGCAGCAAGGGCGCTACGGAATCATGCTGACAGAAGATGGCCTTATTTTTGACGACGGGGTAGTATTTCGTCTGGATAAAGAACACTACTTGATGACAAGCTCAACGGGTAATGCACCAGCCGTTCAAGCGAAACTTGACAAGTTGACTCATGTCGAAAGACCGGATTTGAGTGTTTCAGTCATACCGCTAACAACTCAATGGGCGAATGCCACCATATGCGGACCAAGAGCCCGGGAACTGTTGCAGTCAGCACAGACAGATATAGACTTTTCGCGTGAGTCTTTGTCATTCATGTGTATGACAGAAGGGCATATTGGCACAATACCGGTGCGGGTGTTCCGCGTAAGTTTTACCGGTGAGCTGAGTTTCGAAATCAATACACCTTGGCGATTTGGGTTGCAACTATGGGAGTATTTGATGGAACTAGGTGAGAATTTCGGGATTTGTCCAGTCGGTTCAGAAGCCAATCATGTGCTAAGGGTGGAAAAAGGATTTATTTCACTGGCACATGAAGTGGATGGGACCGTGGATCCGATTGATTTGGGCATGAGTTGGATTGTCTCAAAGAAGAAGACCGATTTCATTGGCAAAAAGGCAATGGAAATACGCCGTGGTAATGGTCGCCCGCGGAGAGAACTGGTAGGACTGTTGCCGGAGAACCCGAATGAAATGATTCCGGAAGGTGCTCCAATTACCATGGAGACCGAATCGGTGGATTCAGACGGATTTGTATCCGCTTGCGTGCAAAGTATTGCTGTTGGTCGATCGATTGCGCTGGGTTTGCTTGTTGACGGAAAGTCGCAGATGGGGGAAACAGTATTTGCCCGGGTACGCGAGAAAGTCATTCGTGCCAAAGTGGTGCCGCCGATTTTCTACGACCCTGAAGGGGAGAAACTGAGGATGTGACAATGGGTTACAAAGTCCAAATCGAAGAAATTACTCCGTTTGCAATGTTTGATTTAAGGGGCCGGGATCCTGTAATTGAAGAGTTTTTGGAAAACAATAACTTGCCGGTTGCAAAATTTCCTGCCATGATCGTAAGCTCCGAAGGAGTTGATGTGGTTCGGGTTGGACCTCAACGCGTTCTTGTATTGTCCAACATTGATAATGAAATTGAACTGTTTGGTGTGTTGCGTTCCGGTACCACGGGAACATCACTTCATTGCGCTTTGATTTCTGATATGTACACCGGCATTACAGTGAAGGGTGAGGATGCTTGGCAAATCATGGCTCAGGTAACTTCATGCGACTTTCAGGAATGCAAAGACGAAAGTGCAGTAGCGACTGAAATATTTGGACTGACAGGTTATATAATCCGTCATGGTGTTGAGAGCTACACGATTTTTGCTGAAAGCAGTTACAGCGATTATGTTTTGGACCGACTCAAAAAGTGTGCCTTGATCACCTGAGGTATTTCACCGACATAATCATTTGTTCGATAGTATGACTGTACGAAACCTAAGCCCCTTGCTCAAGACTGACTGGAAATATTTTGAGAAGCCAATCGCAGAATTTAGCCGTTCTGATTGGACTGTCCTCAATGCACAACGTCGCGAATACTACGAAAATCAGCAGGTCGAGCAACTGCTCCGGATGCTTAAGATAATGGAAAATGATCCAGCGTTTGGCTATCCGATTAACACTTACCAGCATTGTCTGCAATCAGCGACGCGAGTGTATCAAGCGGGATTTGAACCAGAAACCGTTGTAGTGGCATTGTTCCATGATATCGGTTTTGTCGTGTCACCTGATAATCACGGGGAGTTTGCCGCCGCTTTGCTGAAACCGTATATTTCCGAAAAAAACTATTGGATGCTGAAGCATCATGGTGATTTTCAACTTTACTACTGTCACGACCATCCGACTGTGCCTGACCGGCTTGTTCGTGAACGTTGGAAGGATCATCCCTACTACGACTGGGCTGTTGAATTCGTTGGCAATTATGACCAGAATGCAATGGATCCGAACTACGATACATTGCCGCTTTCCTTTTTTGAACCCATTGTTCATCAAGTCGTCAAGCCGAGTAATCTGGAAACGGATAGAAGTTCGGTTTAGCATTCAAGCAACACATTTTGTATCGAAAACTAACGAATTAACCTGAATTTGATATGAACAATGGCAATAATCGATTGATCGCCGCGGCAGTGGACCGTCCGGTCGCAGTAATGGCGATTGTGATGATGATCGTACTTTTCGGCATAGTTGCGTTGCAAACGATTCCGATTCAACTTGCTCCGGATGTTAATCGGCCCGTAATCTCGATCACTACCTATTGGCCCGGAGCAGCACCGGCAGAAGTAGAACGAGAAATTTTAACCCCTCAGGAAGAGGAACTGGCCGGTATTGACAATCTCAATCAAATTACGGGTCGCGCAGAGTCTGGAAGAAGTCGAATTACGCTGGAGTTCGATGTCGGTACGGATATGGACAAGACCTTGTTGCTGGTTTCCAATCGTTTGGACCGGGTGACCGGATATCCGGATGAAGCGGATGCACCGCAACTCAGCACTGCCGGTAGCGAAGACAATGCCATTGCCTGGTTCACAGTGATACGAGCCGAGAACAATAATCGTCCGATCCATGAGTATGGACAGTTTGTTGAAGAAGTCATAAAAGAACGGATTGAACGCGTTGCAGGTGTCGGGGAGGTCAATGTTTTTGGCGGTAGCGATCCGGAAATTCAGGTGATTGTCCGGCCTGAAGAGCTGGCCAGGTATCGCTTGACTGTCGGTGATCTGATTCGTTCATTGCGAGATGCCAATGTTTCATTGTCTGCTGGCGACGTTGATGAAGGCAAGCGGCGCTATGTAGTTCGGTCCGAAGGTGAATTGAATTCGGTTGAGGAAGTTCGTGAAATTATTGTTCGTTCCGAGGCCGATGTGGCAGCTGGGAGAACCGGACGAATCACCGTAGCTGACATTGCTCATACGGTGCTGGCGTACAAAGATCCAACAGCAATTATTCGGGTTCTTGGGCAACCCGCGATTCCGTTCAATGCGACCCGAAAAACCGGTGCCAATGTCATTGAAACCATGGAAGGAATTCGCGAGGCAGTCAATGAGCTAAGTACGACCGTTGTACCCAGAACCGGACTTGAGTTACAACAAGTGTACGATGAGACGGTATACATCAATTCATCGATTCAGCTAGTACGCCAGAATATTTGGGTGGGTGGCTTGTTCGCCGCACTTGTTATGCTGTTGTTCCTGCGTTCGTTTCGGGCTACGCTTACGGTATCGCTCGCAATTCCGGTATCAATTGTCGGCGCATTTGTTGCGATGGCCGCATTGGGGCGTTCCATAAATGTAGTTTCATTGGCAGGATTGGCATTTGCAGTGGGCATGGTGGTAGATGCGGCGATTGTGATCCTTGAGAATATTTTTCGTTTGCGAGAATCGGGCGAATCCTCAAAGAAAGCCGCGGTGCGTGGCGCACAGCAGGTCTGGGGTGCCGTACTGGTATCAGCATTGACAACAGTGATGGTGTTTATACCGATTTTAATTTCACAACTTGAAGTTGGACAACTGTTTCGGGATATTGCAGTTGCGATTTCTGTCGCTGTGCTGCTTTCACTCATGGTTTCAATCACGGTCATCCCGACATTGGCCAACAAAATTCTTGGAGATCGTACCAGTCAGCAAAACAGTATTGTACGAAAGAGAATCCCTTTTATTGACGGGGCCGCCGAGCGTCTGGTGAGTTTCATCCTATGGTTTACAGAAAAACTGATTGCCAAGCGGATACTTGCGTTTGGATGGGTGGCGGCTGTTACACTTGCCGCGACGCTGTTCGCATATCAGTTTTTGCCTTCACTCGAATACTTGCCAGAGGGGAACAATAATCTGGTATTCGGATTGATTGTGCCGCCGCCTGGCTACAATTTGGATACAACGACCCAAATCGCAGGCAATATTGAAAATTCCCTAAAACCACACTGGGTGACAGAAACCGGAACCGAAACCGTGGAAGGCGGTCCGCCAAAGATTCAGCGATTTTTCTTTGTTTCAACTCGGTCTCGAATGTTTGTCGGTGCAATTTCTGCGGACCCGGAACGCGTATCCGAGCTCATTCCAGTATTGCAGGGACCAGTATTTCAGGAACCCGGCACCTTCGGCTTCATGAGTCAGCCCTCCATATTTGGACGCGGGATTGGAGCAGGACGAAAAATTGATCTGGACGTTTCCGGAGCATCACTTGAAGAAATATTGGCAGTTTCGGGGCGAGTTGCGGGAAAAATACTGGAGATCATGCCAAGATCCGAGGGGCATCAGTTCCGTCCCAATCCCGGGCTAGAGCTGGGTGTACCAGAAGTACGGGTTATACCGGACCGCTTGCGACTGGCTGACAATGGCATCACAGCACTTGAACTCGCACTTGCAGTTGATGTTTTCAACGATGGATTACGCATCGACGAAACCATGTATCAAGGAAGAAATACCGACATTATGTTGCTTGGTCCAAG
The DNA here is from genome assembly GCA_965200765.1 of Arenicellales bacterium. Classification (GTDB taxonomy): domain Bacteria; phylum Pseudomonadota; class Gammaproteobacteria; order Arenicellales; family JAJDZL01. The sequence continues at coordinate 1,687,118 of OZ241380.1, read as the reverse complement.
AGGTACAGTTACTGAAACACAGAACATTGAAAATTTGCCTGTAGTCACTCCGGGTGGAAGAATCATACCTGTCGGATCAATCTCCAATGTTGAAATCACCGCTAGCCCAACAGAAATTCGTCATCGCGAGAGGTTACGGACGATCACGCTGGAAATTCGACCTGCGCCGACGCTGACCATGGAAGAGGCTGTTGATCTTTTGCAGACTGAAATATTGGAGCCAATTCAAGAAGAAGGAATTCCGGATACTGTCAAGTTTGGCATATCAGGTACTGCGGATGCGTTGAAAACCACTTGGAATGCCATGGTGCTTGATCTGCTAGTCGCTTTGATCATTGTGTATTTGGTCATGGCGATTCTATTTGAGAGCTTCATTTATCCATTGATTATCTTGCTGGCAGTGCCGGTCGCGGCGGCTGGCGGTGTAGCCGGTCTTGCTACATTGAATTTGTACGTTCATCAACCGCTGGATATGCTCACACTTTTGGGTTTTGTGATTCTGGTTGGCATTGTTGTCAATAATGCAATTTTGCTGGTACACCAGTCGCTGCATCATTTCCGGGTGGATAATCTTGAACCAAGCCAGGCGATTCTTACGGCCACAAGGAATCGAATTCGACCTATATTCATGTCAACATTCACCAGTGTTTGTGGCATGCTTCCGTTAGTTCTTTTTCCGGGTGCCGGTTCAGAACTTTACAGAGGTTTAGGGTCGGTTGTTGTTGGTGGGCTTTCTACGTCGGCTTTGTTGACGTTGTTCATGGTACCGCCATTGACAGCAATTCTGGTCATTCCAGTCGAAAGCAGAAAGCGAAGAAAACAAGAAAAGTTGAGGGAGCAAGCACCCTCACCAGTGAACTAGCGCTTTACTTGAAATCGAAAATACATTAATTTACCATGCTTAATCTAAGCAGAATTTAGAGCATCTGATATTACTTTGTTCATGTAGTTGGGATCATCCAAAAAATACACTCCTTCTTGTTCCCACCGATCTTTTGACTTCGATGGTCCACCAATTTGGTCAATAGGAGTAACTGAGAGGATATATGCATGCAAGGATAGGTTTGGGTCACTCTTCCGAATTGAGGATTCAATCTCTTTTATTTCTTTGTGCAATTTGATTTTTGAAATTTCTTTTGGACCAAGCCGTACCAATCCCTTTGAATCAAGAAATATAATATGTTGGTGATTATTATCGTTTAGAAAGACAATAAAATCAGGGTAATAGGTGTAATCATCAAAAAATGACACACCGTATCCACGTGAAAGATTGCGAATTAAACAAAGTTCTTTTCCCTTTATATGAGAGAATTCTGATTGCGCAATCTTGACAAATCATCAACGACTTTCTTTTCACCATCGTTTAGTGGAACAGGCTGGATTGTAACTTTGCAATCCTTGTACGCGTGCAAAAGTGGCACATAAGCATGAGCTTGGGTCATTATCAGAGTAAGTTTCAAGTTATGGAAAACTTGCGTGTGAGAAACCTGGAGTAATTCCTGAATATCGTGAATTAATTTTGTTTCTGTTGAACTAACAGAGAGTCGATATTCCTTAATATTGTTTGGATCATCCTCATTTAGCGTAACTACTTCCAACTTGTCGCTTTCCCAATGTCGGCGTTGCTTGCGCCAGAATTGATTTGCATATTCTGCTATCAGATTGATGAAAATATCTTCCAATACTCTCACGTCCTTGAATCTCTCTAATTTAATTCTTTCGGGGGGTGCATAAAGAACATACCAATTATCATCTGTTAGCAATTGATCAATTGTTTCGCGAGGAATCGAAAGATTGTGCCAGCCCATTCTTTGCTTGCGAAGCAAAATCGACTCGTAGATTCTTGTTTTGTCGAACAAGGCAATTTGGTCAGGTTTTATCTTTCGTGAAGACTGTAGCCTCATTTGTGTATTATTTTCAGTACTTGAAGTTACAGCTTGGAGTTGGGAGTAGAGGTTCATTTCAACAATCGGTTGGTCTGCGTGACCGGGATTTGGCAAGGTTGGACGCTCGGATGCACGTTCAAAAATTAGATTTTGTTTAAGCCTAATCAACTTCAAGTTAGAACGCTTAGCAAAATTCCAAGTAACCGGTAATCTGATTTCTTCCAAAGACATTCCTTCGCTCTTTAGCAAATCTCTAAAGACTTGCATATAGTTGGAACGTAGTCCAAAAATATGCAATGTTTCCAATTCTGCAAGTTCTTCACTATGTTGTGGTTGCGGTGCACCACTTTCCAAATGACGCTTTAGACTCATATTCCAGCCTTTCAGCCTTACCCCTCTTCCGAACATTTGAATAATTTCAGGTCCCTCGCCTACACCAACATGCATTAGTCCCATAGTGCTTACGCGCCAAGAATTCCAACCGGCGATAAACCGTCTTGCTCCAATAACAATGGTAACTGTTGAGTCCTCTCGATCAACCAGTGGGAATAGACGGTCAGCAAATCCTGCTTCCCGTTTTATAACAAGATTCTCATTATTCTTTTTAACGAGTAATTTGTATAGCGATGCTGAATCACCGATGTTAATTACTCCAAATGGCGGATTATTTGAAGTGCGGAGGTGCAGTTCACCATTTCCGGCAATCAAGTAGGAAATATTCAATTGTCCAGAACCATGGAACAAGATGTTGCAAATATCCTTGTACAGCTTAACCGTATCCGTGTTCTTCAAACCGTCAAACTTACCTGAAAAGTAATCATTATCTGAATTGGTCTTTAATCCAGACTCGTTGTTCATCAAATTGGTCAGCATGGCGATGACTTCATCCTCACGGGCAAGAACCCAGCCGAGAAAGTCCAGTATGTAAATTACATCTGATCTTGTTTCTGAATCCGCTTTACTTTTCCCAACAACAGTTTTTCCGAGAAATACCCAGAGAGGTTTAGTCAAATTAAAATCAGTCCACTCCGCACCTTTGTCGAACCAGATCTTGCACTGGAGATAAAATGTCAGTAGACAGCCGAGCAAGTACATGTTGCGATTCGCATCCTCCATGCCCAACGGCAAATTGGAAATCGAGTAGTCCTTGCCATAGCCGTCTTCGTAAAAATTACGGTACGAGTAGTCAAACAAAAGACATTTGCCATAGGCATCCCGCAACACGTTGTCCTTGCTTGCTATTTGATTGAAAGTCGCAGAATATTCGAAAGTAAAACCTCCGATTGCCAAGTTTTCGCGCCAGTCTCGCCAAACTCTTCCTGTAGCACCCAAATGCCCTTCATCGACCAGCACTAAATTGTTTTTACCGAAATCTCGAACCGCAACGCGCTTTATTCCTTTCTTTTCTGCAAGCTTGTTCAAGTCGATGATTTCCACGGGTGATAACAAGTCTCCACCTGCACCACTTGAAAAAATCCTTGCATGCAAACCGCTTTGCCACATATCTCGCACATGCTGAGCGGACATTTGTTCGTTGGGTGTCAACAGAATCGTATTGTTCAATCGTTTCCCTGCGCGATGAAGCCAGTGCTGGTACTGTAATACGTGGGCGTGCATAATAAGTGTCTTGCCTGAGCCTGTTGCACTTTGAAAAGCCACTGTTTTCAAATCTTCAGGGACATATTCAGGCAAGAGTTTCGTTCTCTTTTCACTTACTCTGGCTGAGTTTAAGTCATCGCAGAACTTCTCTGCATTTTCAAAGAATCTATGGAGATAGTGTTCAGTAAACAGCAGGGCAATATATTGATGAGGCTTCCATATTCGTACTTGTTCTCCGGTCATTTGAAGTTTGCGACTTAAATTCACAATATTCGTATCGTATTCTGTAAGAAGTTCTCCTGATATAGGAACGCCTACAGGCTTGATATAAAGAGCTTTTGCATATTCGCTTTTAGTCCCTTCATAAACCATTAAGTCCAAATCATGTGGCAAGCGATCAAGCATTGAGCGCAAGTCGGGATAGCCAAACTCGTTGCACATGAATCTGTGCAGAACAAGGTAGTTTTCAAGAGGTGTCACTAGCAGTTAACTTCCTGAGTTAAACTTTTTATGCTTGCTAACCAGATAAGCCGCGAAGGATGCACAAGCTCCAAACATAAACATTGCTTCATCCAAGCCGACATCTGGAGAATCCTTATCAATCTGGGCGTGTCGAATACCCGGCTGGTTAGAAGTATATCCAAATAGTATTTCAAATCCTTTTTTGAGTGCAGGGTGTAATTCTAATCCCTGTTTTTCAATATTATTTAAAGCCGGAGTAAGTGAACCCGCTGATTCACAATCAATTGATCTTGCAACAGATTCTACAGCGTGGATACTATCAGCGATCGACTTGCCGTATTGTTTAGTATTTATGTGTGTAGCAGCTTGCCGAAGATGAATAACTGAAGCGTCCATTCCATTTTCTCGAATAGTATTAATTGCTTTTATTGTCGCATCTCCTTGTTCCTTACTACAACGAGGGTAAAAAAGATATGGTCGTTGAGACAAGTCCAAATAATAAGCAGCTGAATATTGCTCAAATAGTAATTGGATTTTTCCTACAAGTGTTTGGTCTGCACCTTTGTCATTTACAACAATCTCAATTAAATCAAGGATACGGTTAAACGGGTCATTAAGCAAGTGGCGTTTAAATAATTCGTAGATTTCAGCAGGTAATGTCCTCATCTCATCTTCAGGCTGTTCAAAAAATCTACCCCACACTCGCACAAAGAATCTAATTTGATCGTGTGTGAATATAGAATCTTCCACATTCAGTAATTCAAAAAATACATTGCATAACTCTCGCTGTAATTCATCTGATAAGAATTCTAGACGCATGGGTTCGGGCAATGGTTCGTATCCGTGGCGTTGAGAGAAAGTCAATCTATGAAATGAGTTGTCTTTAATTTCTACCATGATTTACTCTTCAAACATCAATCTACGAAACTCGGGCTCGAGTGTTTTGGCTGACCAACTTTCATGATTTTCACGAATTGCATTTAAGGTATGGTCTCCGTTTACATAAATGATTTTCAGTGATGATCCAAATTTACTTCTGTTTTCCCTGAACCAGTTTTCCAGTGCGGTGTTATCAACCATTTCTACATCACGCCAGAGAATTAAGCATTTATGTCCTTCCGCATCTTTGCCAGTGAATGCCAGAATTCCGTCAATGGAAAGACGAGAATCAACACGCAATCCAATCAGGTAGTTGAATGTCTCACACAAATCAGCCGATACTTCCCTGCGTCTGCCGTCTCGAACTATCGACAATTGGTAGGAATGCGGGTTTGTGAAATCCTTTCCCAGCAGATTAGGGCTACAGGATGTTTCCGAGCAAAGTGAATATCGAAGACGGTAATCTTCAGCTAGAGCGGATTTCTGTGTAGTTAGTTCCTCGCTTGCGGGCGAAAGTTCAAGCCCGTCCAGTGTATCCTCGTAGGATTCTAGGCGTATGACTTTGAGAAACTGTGTTGTCCCGTCACGCGAAAGAGGTTTTCCTTCCTTCCAATGCTGGGAATAGATGGCCTTTTTGATTCTTGGTAGCAAGATGGTATCGAAATAGTAAGACATTTCAACAAGAACATATTTACGTCTTCGTCCATCTTCCCGATTAAGTTGAATTGTGGCGTGACCACTGGTACCTGAGCCGGCAAAGTAGTCAAGAACGATGTCATTCGGTTCGTCCGCTACTGCTCCCACAAACCCAATATAAAATGAATTGGAGTGGCAATATGGAAAATCGTCCAATCCGAATCGTTTAAGGTCTGCTTTCCCCTTTCTCGCGTTCCGGGTGACAGAAGAAAACTGTTTTTTTGCATCTTCTGTCAAAAATCGCTTTTGTTGCGGTTGGATAGTTTCATCTTTACCGAATAGAATCTCCCCGCGCTGCATCATTGTTTGAAGTGTTTCTGGGGTTCGCGAGAATCCGTTTGCCGGAACGGGACACGGCTTGTTTGTTTCAGGATGAATCAAGGGTTGAAAGAATTTCGGATCAGTCCTAGGTTCAGGTGCTCTTAGACTAACTTCCCTATATACTCTACCTGAATTATCAAATTTACTATATGCTTTTTCACCTCCACTTAACGTTTTGTTACTCTTTACCCACCTTGAAAATTCTTTTTTTGCCTCGTGAGTTGGACCGTTATGGTTTTTGATGATTTCTTGTGCCTCTTCAATAATTGACCGGAAATTTCCATTTCGTAGGTCAAATGCCCTTTCTGAGTTAGTTCTCCAAATGACATACTCATGTTGTACAGCAATTCCTCCACCTCCTGTCATTGGATTTCTTTTGTCCCATACAACAGTGGATGCATTGGGTATTCCAATCCTTTCAAAAAGTAGATGAAGTCTTTCGTATTCATTCTCGTCAATGTGGCAAAGAAATGACCCTTCTTCATTCAACAAGCCAATTCCTGCAATTATGCGGTCTTGCATCATGGAAAGCCAACTTGAATGTTGGTAATTGTTTTTGTATAAAAATCCGCTCGTTTGTGTATTGTAAGGCGGATCAATGTGGATACATTTGATTTGGTCCTGATAACGTTTTTGCAATAGATTCAGTGCTTGAAAATTTTCTCCTTGAACCAATAATCCGTCTAGTTGTTCATCCAGCGGCCCGTTATCCGAAAGCGCTGTTAGAATTCTGGCTGTGAAGTCAGCGTCGAAATGTCGTGTATCAAGAATCAAATAAGGATTAAGCTTAAGGAAATCCACACTTAGTGGTTTGCTATAGCCGTTTCCGCTGTTGCCGAAGTCACTTTTCAATTCATCAATAGAAAATAGTTGCACCCACTCGTTTACTTGTTCTTCGTTTGTTGCAACTTCCGCGTAGAAAGATTCAGGTATCCGATCTAGAGTTACACACCATTGAGTATCCAAAACGAACTTTTTCTTTAGCCAGAGATTCTTTTGAAATTGTTCAAGTTGGGACAGAAATGCAATGATTTTATTGCCGACATGACGAATTGCATGGGTGCGCTTGATTGCTCTCCGTAGCTTGTTAGTATCTCCAAGAGACATTTCATCAAGACTTAGGACTTCACTTAGTAAATACCGCTCTAATTCACCGGTAAGAAAGCCATTCAGATTTTTATGAATAAAGTAGTCGAAACTGTTTTTCGCAGTATATCGCTCCACATGTTTTTGAATAACTGTTCTATCTGAATTCAGTTGAGTTGGTTGTGGTGCAGTGAGAAGTGGCAGCCAATTTGAGTCCAGTGACTGAAGAATTTTTTTAATTGTACTTTCGTTAATTCGCGCTTGCTGTGATGCTCCATTGCCGGGATACTTCTTTTTTTCGCCTTGTGTCAAAGAACGATGTTCAAAACGAACAATCAATTCACCGCCATTGACTTCAACCGCCTGCTTCCCGCCTGCCAAGCAAAATCGGCGTTGATTACCACTAGCTTCTTTTATATTGTCTTTTTCACTGTTTGCCTTGCCAATTTCAAAGAGAACTCTATGCTTTGTCTCATTTTGACCGACAGTGAATGCGTAAGAGGCATAATTTTCAGTTGTCTTGATATAGAACTGATCAGCACTCGCCCAGTGAAGTTTTACCTCTTCACCGTCGTAGGGAATGAGATAGGATGGTCTATTGCTGTTTGAATATCGTCTTTGCGATATAAAGTCCCCTTCAAAATAGTAACGCGAGAAAAAATTGACGAGATGGTCGTAAACATCGCCCTCGGCTTCCGCATCAACCTTTGCTTCTGCTAATTGCTCCTTGAGTTTGATGATCGTTCTCGAAGTAGCTGGGTCTATCATCAGCTCTTTGTCCATTTCAGTAGCGGATCTGATAGATTTTTCCAGATTTTGTCGCTCTTCGTTAGTTACACCAGATAGCACTTCTTTCACTTCCGGTAGCAGTTCATGGTCGAGAAAGTCGTTAATCTCCTTGGCCTTTAAATTCATGATTCGGTACAAACCGAAATCAAGGTCGCCTCGGTCCAATTGAAACATCTCTTGAAGCAGAGACTTCAAGAGTTCAAACTTCTCACTCGCTACTGGTGCAGGTTCCTTGTTCGACATCAAAGTTCTTTTGTACAGTTGTGCGCTAAACAATTGATAGGTTATCCCTGAAAAAACCTGTTTTCAGGTAATTTTCAGGCATAGAAACGGCAGTTCCGGAATACGAGAAACAACATTGGATTTGCCGACCCGAAGCAAATAATCAACCGCCGCCACAAATCGGAGCAAAAAATCCTGATCTTCTTCAAGATGATGCGCATATCGTACCCGGTGTAGCTCAATATTGCATCCGTCGGATATGTCACCGCATTTTCCTGTAACGTGGTATCCACCGGCACACTCTTCAAGCCGCTTCTCTTCAATGCACCAGTACCCATTCCGGCAATCACTATTGACTGCAAAATCAAATCACATCCTGATTTCCCTATATGACTGCGAAACCGGGACAGACTGCTCGAATCCATCTGTGATTCTTGCTGAAATTGCCTTTCCTCGTAAAAATTCTGTGCATACGGACTATCAAGCCACCATTCAACCACCTCGCCGTCTAAAAAACCGCGAGCATGCTTGAGTAGCAGACCGACCATCATTTGGCTCAAAAGACCAGGACGACCACTGTCCGGGCAATGCAACTCCCCGAAACGATTCTCGAACAATTCCCAAGGAATCTGCATGGCCCGTTGCACTATCGGATGGTTCGGCCGAAAGGCGCAGGTCAAGGAAACGCAGAACATTTCACTTTGATGCAACGACTTGGGCTTGGGCAGGGTCATTTTCTTCTCTTGGATATTGCAAGAAATCAAGTAATGATTATACGGATTCTGGCAATCTCATATCAGCTTTTCTGCACTCACTCAAAGTCGGTTTTCTGTGAGTTCAAATCGTAGTGCAATTCAAAAAGGTTCTTTAGGCTTGGCTAATTCTCATCTCCCTGAACTTTCTCATGGTCCAAGAACGGCATTTTTTCATTCCTAGAACTCCCAAATTTCATTTCGATTTTTTAGCTTGAACAGTACCATGAATTGTCGAATTTTGGTTACATACCAATCCTGAAGATGCTGACAGGTAACTCCATGTAATGAATGCACATTTTGCCAGAATCAGCTGGTTGAAGAAGCTTAAAGAGGCGGTAAATTGCTTACCAGTACCAATGAAAAATGAGTGGTAAATAATTTACCAGTTTCCATGAATTTTGGGTGGTAAAACATTTATCACCCTTCAAAAAAAGTATTGAAATTTTTCACAAAAAGTCCTTGACATTTCAAAATTACTTCCATAAGATTGCAAATGGAGTCACGGATTCAGACTCTTTTCAGGATGGTTTTCTTCGCCTTTTTCTTCTGGCGAGGGTGACCCCTTTATCACTCTAAATCAGTAACTACACTTTCCACTGGAGGGAAATCAGCGATGAAAGCGTTAGTCACAAAATTTAGTATCCCATTCACTTCAATAGTTGTTGCGGCATTACTGTTTGCACAGCCGGCCGCTACTGCTGAGAGAGATTACATCAGCATCGTTGGTTCATCGACTGTGTATCCGTTTGCCACAGTGGTTGCTGAACGGTTTGGGAGTAGCTCGGGGTATAAAACTCCGATTATTGAATCGACCGGTTCTGGCGGTGGATTGAAACTGTTCTGCGCCGGCGTCGGCATTGGGCATCCCGATATAACCAACTCATCAAGACGAATCAAAAAGTCGGAAGTTGATCGTTGTGCAAGCAACGGCATCAATGACATCGTCGAAATCAAAATCGGTTATGACGGCATAGTGATTGCCAACTCTGTTGACAAGCCACGTTTTGAAATGTCGGTCCGTGATGTATTTCTGGCTCTGGCAAAGGATGTACCCGACCCATCCGGTGCCGAAAAAGTTGTACCAAATCCGCACATGACTTGGAAAGACGTCAATGACGCACTTCCAGCGACACCAATTCGCGTACTTGGACCGCCACCGACATCTGGAACACGCGATGCCTTTGCTGAATTGGCACTTGAAGCGGGTTGCAAGAAATTCGATTGGATCAAGGCTATGCGCAAAAGCGACAAGTCTGCCTACAAGGCAATTTGTCACACTGTGCGAGAAGACGGTGGCTGGGTTGAAGCAGGTGAAAATGACAATTTGATTGTTCAAAAAATCAGTGCTGACCCTGATTCACTGGGTGTTTTCGGATTCAGTTTTCTTGACCAGAATACTGATGTGATTCAAGGGGCAATCATGGATGGTGTTGCCCCGGAGTTTGAAAACATTGCAAATGGTTCCTATTCCATTTCCCGTTCGCTGTATTTTTATGTGAAAACCCTTCACGTTAACCTTGTACCAGGGGTAAAAGAATATATTGACGAATTCACAAGTGATCGTGCATGGGGCGATGAGGGCTACCTCGTTGACAAAGGTTTAATCCCGATGCCGAATGCTGAACGTGGCATGTTTCGCGCCGCAGGCGAAAATTTGACCACAGTTAAATTGGCGGCTGAATAGCAGTCGTTTACTCCGAAAACATTTGCCCGGTCAGGATGACCGGGCGTTTTCGGTAAATATCAATCGGTGAGTTTGACTCTCGAATCTATAGCGATTCGAGGGTATGTTCACCAAGTTCAGTCGATTCAATTGAAATTGATAAGGAATTTTTATTTCATGCTCGATTGGAATGTATCAGAAGGGCAGGGTATGCAAGATTTGTTAATCGCGGTAGCGACGGTTGCACTTTCATTCTCTGACAACAAATTGCCTGATTTTGCGTCAGGCACCTTGGCGACCAGGATTCAATAGCGAGCGATTCAATGGATGTATCAATACTGGTACTCGTACTGCTGGTAGTATCCTCGATTTTCTACTACATAGCCAAGCGTCACTCGATTGGTATCGCAAACAAGCGTGGTGGAATTCGGGCACTTCATTCTGCTCCCCAGTACTATGGAATTGTGGCAGCGTTGTTATTCGCGCTTCCATCTCTGTTTGTACTTGGTGTTTGGCTGTATCTGGAGCAGGGAATACTCATGGGGATGGTTCTTTCGGAATACTATCCGAACTACAACAACCTGAGTGTCGTTGATCAATCCTTGCTGGAAAGTCAGATATTGATTCTGTCGCAGACCACTCAGGCAGTCACAATTCAAAGCGGGTCGGAAGTGGCAATTCAAGCGGCTCAGCATTTCAGTGAATTGGTCGCTTTCAATGAAACGCTCAGATCATCCGCTGTATTGGCACTTGGCGCTTGCACCGGATTTGCTTTCCTGCTCACGATCACTCCAAAATTGCGCGCCAGAAATGTTGCCGAGTGGTTGATTCGCATGTTGTTGTTTGCAAGTTCGCTGATTGCGATATTTACGACCATCGGTATCGTACTGTCTGTCTTGTTCGAATCAATCCGGTTTTTTCAGAGAATCCCGATTTTTGACTTTTTGCTTGGTTTGCACTGGAGTCCGCAAATCGCAATACGCGCGGACCAAGTCGGTTCAACCGGGCACTTTGGCGCGATTCCTCTTTTTACAGGTACTTTATTGATCGCAGGGGTTGCCATGGCAGTTGCGGTGCCGGTGGGCCTCATGTCAGCGATCTACTTGTCAGAGTATTCTTCGCAAAGGATCAGGTCTGTGTCAAAGCCGGTACTGGAAATTTTGGCCGGTGTTCCGACAGTGGTGTATGGATTTTTTGCGGTATTGGTTGTTGCTCCGTCCATTCGCGATTTTGGTGCATCCATCGGCATGGATATTGCCCACGAAAGTGCGCTTGCGGCCGGATTGGTTATGGGGGTGATGATTATTCCATTCGTGTCATCCCTGTCTGACGATGTGATTTCAGCGGTACCCCAATCACTGCGAGAAGCTTCTCTTGCTGTAGGTGCAACGAGATCTGAAACGATCAAGAAAGTCATTATTCCCGCCGCGCTACCGGGAATTATCGGTGCATTGCTCCTGGCGATTTCCAGGGCTATCGGTGAGACCATGATCGTTTTGATGGCCGCCGGACTTGCGGCCAAGTTGACTGCGAATCCGCTAGAGTCGGTCACCACGGTTACGGTTCAGATTGTAACCTTGCTCGTCGGCGACCAGGAGTTTGACAGTCCGAAAACTTTGGCGGCGTTTGCTCTTGGGTTGACGCTGTTTGTTGTGACGTTGCTATTGAATGTGACTGCTTTGTACATTGTTCGCAAGTACAGTGAAAGATATGAGTGAGACACCTTCAGCACCGAATCGCGAGATTTTCTGGGAAAATCCCGATTTTCAGCGCCGATTGCGTCGTCGAAAATTTGCGGAGAAAAGATTTCAGGCGTACGGTATTGGCGCCGTATTGCTTGGCTTGGTATTCGTGGCCATGCTGATTGTGAGTATTACTGCCAATGGCGTTCGTGCATTCTGGCAAACTCAGATTCATTTGGAAATTCACTTTGATGAGCAGGAAATTGATGCAAATGCACCGACCAAAGCAAATTACAGGAAGCTTGTGAGACAGGCAATGTACAACGAGTTCCCCGAGGTAACAAGCAGGAGGGATAAACGACAACTCGGAGGCATGCTAAGTATTGGTGCCGATACCTGGTTGATGAAAATGGTGCAGGATAAACCTGACATTATTGGCACCCGGCAACGCGTCTGGCTTCCGCTTGACGACAATTTCGATATGTTGAGAAAAGGCGTAATCAACCGGGATGCTTTGAAAGATACCAGCAAGATTTCGCCCAAGCATCTGCACTGGTTCGACACGCTGGTTGAAAAGGGCATGATTGAACTGAAATTCAACACTCAATATTTTCTGGTGGGAGATTCGCGGGAACCGGAGCTGGCTGGATTGCGCGGTGCTTTGACCGGGTCTTTCTATACATTGCTGGTAACTTTTTTGTTGTCGTTCCCGATCGGAGTAGCTGCGGCCTGCTATCTGGAAGAATTCGCACCCAAGAACCGCTTCACGGACATCATTGAAATCAATATCAATAATCTGGCAGCGGTACCGTCAGTTGTGTTTGGATTGCTGGGGCTTGCCATTTTCATCAATTTCTTCAGCTTGCCGCGCTCGGTACCCCTGGTTGGCGGATTAGTTCTGACATTGATGACAATTCCGACTATCATTATTTCAGGGCGTGCAGCGTTGCGAGCGGTGCCGCCATCAATTCGGGAAGGTGCGATGGCGATCGGGGCATCCAGGATGCAGGTGGTGTTGCAGCATGTCGTGCCGCTGGCATTGCCGGGCATGTTGACTGGGACAATAATCGGGCTGGCGCAAGCCTTGGGGGAGACGGCCCCATTACTGATGATTGGAATGGTCGCATTTATTGTGGATGTTCCTACCGGACCCTTGGATCCGTCTACTGTACTTCCGGTACAGATATTTCTCTGGGCAGATAGTCCGGAGCGTGCGCTGGTGGAAAAAGCTTCAGGTGCGATACTGATTTTGATGAGTTTTCTGATTGTGATGAATGCCGCGGCCGTCATGCTCAGGAATAAATTCGAGCGTCGCTGGTGAGAATTTCTCTTATGATAGAACAATCGAATGTACCAATTCCAAGGAAAGGGAGGGTTTTGAAATGTTTGATACGGACGAGACTGTAACAGAAGCAACGCACGGAAGCGTTGAAGTGGCGGTGGTTGAACGCCATACGCCACAGGTACAATTCAGGGCACCCTCGACGGTTGCATCGCGCGGCGCGTGTCGAATGGAAGCCAGGAATTTGAATGTCTACTATGGCGATGTTCATGCAATCAAAGATGTGAATCTGTCGATTTATGGAAATGAGGTGTTGTCAATCATCGGACCTTCGGGATGCGGAAAAACAACATTTCTGCGCAGTTTGAATCGAATCAACGATATTGTTGCGAGTTCCCGGGTTACCGGTTCAATTGAACTGGATGGCCGGGACATCTACACTAGCGGGCTGGATGTGGTTGAATTGCGCGCTCGTGTGGGCATGGTTTTTCAAAAACCCAATCCTTTTCCGAAGTCCATTTACGACAATGTTGTTTACGGAGTCAAGTTGCACCGAATGGTCAACAATCGAGCCGAGGCAGACGAAGTCGTACTTTCAACACTAGAGAAAGTAGGGTTGCTTTCCGAGGTTGAAGACCGACTTGACAAGATGGGTACGGAACTCTCGGGTGGTCAGCAGCAAAGGCTTTGCATTGCTCGTGCGATTGCAGTGAAACCTGATGTGATTTTGATGGACGAGCCTTGTTCTGCTCTGGATCCGATCGCGACAGCAAAGGTTGAGGACCTGATTGACGAATTAAGGACCCAGTATTCCATTGTGATTGTTACTCACTCCATGCAACAAGCGGCGCGTGTATCGCAACGTACTGCGTACTTTCATTTGGGTAAACTCATAGAAGTTGGTGACACGGCCGGTGTATTTACCAGTCCGCAAAACAAGCTGACGGAAGACTACATCACTGGTAAAGTGGGCTAAGGTTGCTGGCGCTGACAGCGATGACTGTCATTGGTTGGTGTACAACCCAAAATTAGTCGACAAAAACTAAGCTTTTTCCAGCAAAAAAATGTAAACCCCGCCATCCTGGCGAGATTCCAGTAGTGGATGACCGGTCTGTCTGCACAAGGCTTCAAAGTCTTTGACAGAACCCGGGTCGGTAGAATATACTTCCAGAGTTTGTCCGACTTCCATTGTTGAAATGGCTTTTTTGGCTTTCAAAATTGGAAGAGGGCAGTTCAAACCTTTTGTATCAAGTACTTGATCTGGCATTAAATTCTCCTTGAGCTGCTTTGGAAGTTCAAAAACATATACGAAACTGCAAATTGCCAGTCATGACTGGCATCCCTCAAATTCATCGGCGGCCATTTTTGCTTCGTATGGTTCGTTGACCTCAGTTCCGGCAATCAGTTGTTCTTTTGTCGCATCCCATTCAAGGGGCTTTACACGCATAATCCAGCCTTCCTGGTATGGGTCCGAATTTGCCAATGCCGGACTCTGAACGATATTGTCATTCACTTCAACGACTTCACCGCCGCTCAGTAATTTCGCTGGCCCAACCCATTTGCCGGATTCCACCGTAGCACAACTTCTTCCGGGTACCACTTTGCGACCGGCGCGCTTTGGTGTTATCGCGACAATCTGACCCGCCATGGCGGCCGCTACCACTGTCATTCCAACGGTAACGGTTCCGTCGTCATGCTCACGGTACCATATATTGTTTTCTACGTCATATAGCAATTCATCCGGCAAGTTGCATCCGCGTACTACAGCCATATTACTGGTTTCCCCCGTGTTTGGTTTCAGTTGTTGATCGCAATGGTTTGGATGAGCAGCAAAACTCACCGATTTCACTATGTTCAAGCTTTCCCTTGATAAACAGCAACAAATGTTTCACCACCATGATTGACGATACTATGTGTTTCGAGTCTGCGTTTGCCTTGAACGAATTCACATGAAAAACAAGTTCCCGACATGTTTCTCTGCAAGCATTGAAAGAGGGGTCACCTCTGGTGCCTTGCCGGTGCAAGGCCAGAAGGCGAAAACCTTCCCGTATTTCCATGGTGGGTTCTCTCCCTTTGGCAACAAGCCAGTTTTCCAGTACGAATTCTCCAAGCTTCAGAACCTGATCTGCAGGATTTGGCATCGAATTCGGATGCTTCTGAAGTTGCGCAATTCTACGTTCAATTTCAACCAGTTCCATTACAAACATCTTCTGCCATAATCCGATTGATCAATTACGTGTTTCAGCCGAGTTTCCCGGTAGTTTGAAAAACCAATCTTGCTTTCGTTATGCGGACCGCGATTGTCAATCATGTGCTAATTCTGGCTCCCCTTACTTATAGTTAGAGACATATTTATTATATTGCACCTCGCTCCCGAAGGAGACCCAGTGAAAAGGAAATATTTTCATGGATGCCCAGTTTTCTTGGCGACATTCCAAAAGCCAGTCCCAGCAACTGTGTAAAGTATAGCATTACCGGTTTTGTTTTGATTCCAAGCGTCTTTTCGGCACGAATCTGATGCATTTCAAGTCCTGTGTGGCAAGTAGGACATTCGGTCGCGACTACGTCAGCACCACAAGCTTCGGCCGCTTGCAGAATATTGAGAACCAACTGGGTTGATGTATCAGAATCAGACAAAGTGTGAGCACCGCCGCAACAAGCGGTTTTGAGTGGAAATTCATCTATGACGGATGCACCGGCCGCCTTGAGCAAATCATCCATGAAATGAGGATTGGACGTAGACTCACTATTCTCACCGCAGTCTTTTTCGGGAAAAATGTGGCGTGGTCGAGTGTACATGCAACCGTAATAATTGACAATTTTCAGTCCCTTCAGTGAATTTTTCACTTTCTTCCGAATGCCTTCTTCACCGATTGTATCTTTGAGCCAGTCCAGTGCATGAATCGTCTCCACATCGCCTGCCTGATAGGCCTTGTCTCCTGTCTTCTGCGACATTTTTTCCAGAGTTTGACGAGTATTTGTGCGATGTTCAATGTCGTATTCAGCTTTTTTCAAGTTGTGGTAGCACCCGTTGCACGGCGCCATGACCACATCGAACCCCATTTTGTACTTGGCGATCGCCATGTTGCGGGCCGACAGGTAGTTCTGAATATCCTGGTCAATATTCTTGACCTCCATTGCACCGCAACAATTCCAGTTATCGATTTCAACCAGATTGAGTCCGAGCTCCTTTGCGACCGCTTTGGTTGAGCGGTTGTAGGCATGGCCACTGCCTTCCAACGCGCAACCCGGATAGTAGGCTACCGTGTTCAAATCTTTTCTCAGTGGTCGCGGGTTCGTCATGTTGTCTCCCGATTCATAATTCGTTTTCGCTCCTGTTCGCGCTCGGCGACCAGTTCTGCGATGGCATTTTTGCTTTTACTCCAGTTGCGAGTTTTGGGCTTCAGCACTGTTGACAATCCCATTTTCATCAGCAAGACATACGGAATGCCCCGAATCAGATTTTTGACCATCTGAATGAGCCATGCCTGTGTAACGGATTGTCCTGTCTTTCTGAAGTAATTTCGAATAATTCGACCTTCCTCGATCTTGCCGGTTTCAAGCACCTGGTTGTAGAACTCTTCGTCAAAATGCTGAGAGGAAGATGTTGATGTATGTCCCTTGGCTTCCAGCCAATGAGACATGGCTTTCATCACACCTTCCGGTTCAACATCTCGCGGACATACATGAGTGCATTTGTGACACGAAACACATTGCCAGATAATTTCTTTGTCTCGAAGCAGTTCCTGTTCCATGCCCAGACGGGCAAGATAAATCCAGTAGCGTGGGTTGAAGTCCGGATTGATGGCATTGACCGTGCAAGAGTTGGTGCAGGCACCGCATTGCCAGCAACGATGGATGTATTGCCCGCCGGGAAACGCGGCAATTTCATTTTCGAGATTCTCGTTGTAATCGTTGACAACCCGGGATTCGATAAACGTACTCCAGGCGCCGGAAACATCAACGCCGTCTATTTCCAGATTATCGTGCTGACGCAGATTTTCCGGACGAATTAATGATTGTTCGTGAATGGGCACTTACTGGTTCCGTGAATGAGTTGATAGACTGTCCGGAGATTAGTGTGTAACTGCGTCAATTGCACCGGTCAAGGTATAGCGTTCTCCACTTGGCAAAACCAATCGGGTTTTGCCGTCGGTGCCAATCACGCCGTCCAGTCCCAGCATTCGCAGTGTGAATTGCATTGGATGGTCACCGCGCGAAAAATCAGATTTCAGGAAACTGCCACCTTGTGCACCAATGTAAACTCCGTAAATCCAGGCGCACAGTAAATCAATCATAAAATGAATATTGGCGTATACCCCTTCATTTTCCAGAAATTCGCTCAACTCCTGTCGAAGTGAAAGATGCAATCGAACACTGTTTTCCATTTCAAGTCCATTGGATTTGTATTCGCGGAACCAGATTTCGAACAACACCCCCGAATTTGCGTTGTTGTCCCAGATCCAGCGGGTCATCAGAGGATAGGTCTGAGGATCCCGGTAGTGAACAATTTCCGCCGCCAAATCATGTACCCATCGGTATTTGCTTTCCTTGGGAAACGAGTTTTTGAACCCGACAATTTTTTGATCAACGTTTGACAGAGAAAGCTCACACAACAGATTTTGAATTCTGAATTTCAACTCGTTGAATCCTTCATCTGCCAATGTACGTTTCAATCGTCTGCGCACAGTTGGAATAAAGGTGCATGCATCCAAAAATTCTGCTTCCCGCAAATCTTCTGCGGCACTGCTAAAAGTGCGTTGAAACAGAATTGATTTTTCTTCCAGTGCCTGCATCAAAAATTCAATTCCCCCGATGCTTTCAGCGCCATTGGCCAGCGTTTCGAACGCGTTGCGCAAATACTTTCCATCCAGATGTAAAACCGGGAGTTCAGTATCGGCAACGATTGAATGCTGGTGAGTAGCTGCTTGCATGGGAGTCAGGCAGATTTTCGAGCCAGCCCCAAGGCCGCTATTGCCGCGGCTTGACCCTGGGCAATTGAATCATCTATTGTTTCAGGACCAATGGCAGCACCTGCTACATAAACGCCCGCCCGTGAAGTACCGGATGCAAAATCGTAAACAGATGCTCGCTTGATGTGTCCGTGGGGTTCCAGCTCTACATCGAATATTGAAGCAATTTGCTGATTTTCGATATTCGGGTCCATGCCGATGGCGTGTACAACCAGGTCGAATGGAATCGAAATCGGTCGTTTCACCAGTGTATCTTCACCTTTCAGAAGAATTTGTTTGCCGTCGGATGTTACTTCAGCAATTCTGGCTTTGATGTACTTGACTTTGAATTCTTCCTGGCTACGCCAATAGTATTGACCTTCGTACAAACCAAATGTTCGAATGTCCATATAGTAGATATACACACTGCAGTCTGGAATTTCTTCGCGAATTTCAATAGCAAGGTTGGCCGACACAGTACAGCAAATTTTTGAGCACCATTCTCTTCCGATCTGGCGGTCGCGGGAACCCACGCAAAGCAGAATTGCAACTCGTTTCGGTTTGCGTCCGTCAGAAGGGCAGTAAATGCCCGACCCTGTAGACAGCATTTGTTCGACTTGCGTTGTCGTAACCACATCGGGGTGAGTTCCAAAACCCCATTCCGGCTTGTTGACTGAATCGAAATGAGTGAAACCGGTGGCCAGAATCGCCGATGAAGCAATGACTTTGCTTCCATTTGATGTGATTGCGTTGAAATTCCCTGGTTCTCCGGAAAACTCGGCAATCTTTGATTCCAGTTGCACATCGATATTGTCATTTTGTTCGACAGCTTTTACCATTCTTCCAATTGCTTCGCTGGCCCACTCGCCTGACGGCACGAGTCTGGCATAACCTGAAAGGATGGGTGCGCCGCCCAGTTGGTTTTCTTTTTCGACGAGAACAACAGATTGGCCAATTTCAGCAAGTGCCCGGGCCGCTGACAACCCGGCTGGTCCCCCGCCAACTACGAGTACAGGATTACTCATGCGCGGGACTCTGCACCCGGTCCGGAAGTAATCGCGCGGCGAGGATCGTACAATGTTTCGAGATTTCCAGCTTCTACGTCTTTCAGATAGGCTTCGAACTCGGCCTTGGCACCTTGCCAATCAATGCCGACTTTATCCAATAGCGTTTCAAAAGCCGAGGCATGCCAGTGCAACTGGGCAATTTTGTACGGATGTGCACCGCAGAGCACTGCCGCCAGCTGACAATCCGCCATGATCGGCATTTGGTAGTCTTTGTTGACGGCCTTTCCGATCCATTGATTTTTATCAAGCGTGGTGATGCACCCGGTATCGTGTCCGATCATCACGTCTGCTTTGGCTTCTTCTACTGCGACTTTGATTTTTCTGTCAATCGCGAAGGAACGGGTGAATTCGCGCTCGGATATGATGTGCCGGAATCCAAAGCCACAACAATCGTACCAGGTAGAGTAATCAATAACCTGTGCGCCGAGCGATTCCAGCAATCCAGTGGAAACCGCTACGCGATTTCCGTCCAGAACATCGTCGTCATAGATGACATCTTCCGGAATCATTTTGTAAACATGGCAAGCCGGATGCACAACTGCGCGAATCTGGCTTGCATCAATCTCCTGATGAGCGGCGACCCGTTCGCGCATGACATGCAACCATTCCGAATAATGTACTATTTCTTCCGGGATAAGAATTTTCCCATCCACAAGACGACCGATTTTCGCCAGAATTTTTTTGACTTGCTCGCGCAATTCGGCGGAATGGAGGAGAAATTGCCGCATTTCCTTGTAGTTTCCGAATGAAGTGCCGCAGTGGACCAGCGGGTAATAGTAAGCTTGGTCCAATCCCTCAGCCTGTGCAGCAACATAGGCTTGATGAAAATTACGCAGAAAAACCGCGGCGAGACTGACGACGTTGCCGACACCGGAGCCGTGATAGTTCCATGCAGTGCAGGAAGTCTGGTCAGTTTCATCCAGATAGGTGACTTCCATCTTGTTCATCAGCCATAGCAATGAAGCAGGATAGCCTGGAATATTGCCGCATTGCCCGCAGGACTTGTGGTGCCAGAGTCGATTGGTGGGGATCTTCTTTTCCCAGCCGTACAGTGTTTTGGCCATGACCGGGTCGTGGCCGTCATTGACGCGATGCACGACAATCTCACCATCTTTTTCCAGTTGCCACATGATATCCCGAACATCTTCCACATGCTCTCTGGTGGTGAGCATGGCGCGCTTGTCAATCTTTGCTTCAACCCATTGTGTTGCAAGTCGGGCATCATCCTTGCTGAGGTTGGAGTCTTGCCATTCGGAACCGTGACCGGTAAATTTTTCTCCCGAACTTCCTGTATTAAATGGAACATGTACACTCATGATTCAACTTCCTTGGTTGCAGTGTTATACGTCTTCCTGTTCTTCCAGCCATTCTTCATATTCTTCACGTTTTTCGTCCATGATATCAACAATGACATCAAACAGGTTTTCATCAATTTTTTCCAGTTGATCCAGCACCCCGGAATCTTCCCAGATGGTATACAGCTCAATCGAAGTCTTCAGATTGACTTCCCAAGCTGTTTCCAAAGTATGCATGGTTGGCATGGGGATTGCCTTGCGCAGAATGTTCAGCGGTGCATCAATTTTGCTGATTTGGGGTCCCCAGTCCGCAAAGGCATCTTGCGTAATCATATTGGGTGACAACTGGTTTCCGGTAGAAACCAGTTTGAGCATCACACGAGAAAATGGCCGCAATACATCTTTTGCGGATTGCATTCCGTGTTTGATGGATACTTCTCGCATGATGCTGACCAGGCCGCCGGGTGAGTTGCCAAAGGGACAACGGGCCGCGCATGTGTAGCATTGTGCACAGGCCCAGATCTTTTCCTGCATGGCATCGTAGATGCCTTCAAGGTTCTCGGTCCAGAGAAGCTGGACTATTTCACGGGGAGAGTAGTCGAAGTAATGGGCAGAAGGGCAGGTTGCGGTGCAAATTCCGCAATTCAGGCACCCATTCAGTTCGTGATCGTACAGGGGGTGAGTGCTGATGTCCGCGAATACTGCTTCCAGTGTTTCGCAGTCAACTGGTGAATTGTTGGGAATCGGGTCACCGATTTTTGTTGCTTCTGCACTCATGGAAGCCTAGTAACTCAATACCTTGGTATCTTCGTCTTCCATCACGCGTTCAATAATATATGCGCCGCCGACAACGCCTTCGCACTCCGGAATCAGGTCGTCCGTGGTCATGTCGAACAGGTCGAGATTCGGCGAACAACAGTAAAATTTGACGCCGGCCTCGTGAGCATCCTTAATGAAGTCGTACACGGACTTGTCCGAACCTTGCTTGACATAGAGATTTTCAGCGACTCCTTTTTTCAGGAGTTTTCCAGCGGTAGCCGTACAAACCACTTCAACTTCGTATTCCATTGCCGCGGCAACGGTTGCCTGAAAGATTGGTGCACCCATTTCCTCGCCATTGGCAGGATCGGTATTCACCATCATTATGACCAGCTTGTCTGCCATGGTCGCACTACTCCTCATGCATTGCTTGTTGCAGATTGAGCTAGCAGTATACCAACAATTTGGCTTTGTGGACAACTCTTATTGAACCTGGATTCCATTCAGTGCAGTATATGAGACTTGTTGGCTTCCTGAAATTCATTGTGATTTTCCACATTCGTGTTCACTGCATCCAGCCAGTAATCTGAATGATTCCTGTCATCATTGCAGACAGACTGGTCTCCAACTCGCGTTGGCGACTACGCAATTCCTCCAAAGCTTGGCTTGCATCAATATCAATGTCAGGAAACTGAACGAGTGAATCTTCGATAATCGCGCCTTTGATTCCAGGATGACCGATGAAACCCAAACAGTGCGAAAAGAGTTGAAATACTGCGGGGCGGTTGTCCACGAATCGAGCCAGAATTTTTGCTTCGCCAGGCAATTCAGGTAGGTCCCGCATGTAGGTAACCACTGGAAACTGGTCAGGCAAATAGCCGCCGAGGGCATCTGCATCGTGCCTGTATGCCATTTGCAGATTCAGTTCCAATGGAGATGGGGACACAGTGCATTCGGCGGCGAGAAGGAGAATTTGAGTACCCGTACCGAATGCAACAATCGGTAATTTTTTGTTCAGGCAATCTTGCACTGCTTTTATCTTGCGGTCCAGCTGATATACCACGGGCAAGCTGACTGTTCCGTACGGTGCTGCTCCGAGTACTATCAGTCCGTCGTTTGGCAAAGCCATCTTGGCTTCCCAGTCGGGGTCGTTGGCGGGTCGAATATATCGAAAACGAATGTTACGCCCTTCCAGGTGATCTTCAATATTGCCAAGATGTTCTGAAGCGGTGTTTTGCAAGACGGCAATAGTTTTCATTCAGGTTCAATGTGTTTACTGTCCGAGAAAATTGTATTCTGAAATTGGCAATGTCGGTAGCACACTTGGTTCGATACGGGTTGCACTGTTAAATGGTACAGGACTTTTCGGAATGGAAAGGAGTGGATTATTATTTCGTATTCCTTTGGAAGCCGATGAGACAGAAGCTCTTTGAAGAATCTGTTGAAATTCTCAAGGAAGGCTTGGAAAAACAGCTTGAATTTCTTGCTGTTTTGTTGTATAATGAATCCCATGACCAAACAAAAGCAGAGCGCCGCAGAACGCAGGAAAGCATTCGGAGAGCGGATGCAGGGATTTGGCGGTGCGGTGATCCGCAAAGCCGACGGGACCTATGTGGGCTTGCCGGAAGGTATGACTCCAGAGGAGCACGAGGCGATCATGCTCGGCTGGAAAGAGTATGGCCGGACCGGAGAGCCCAAGCTTCTCAAGCGCCTCGGCATCATGCCATGACGAGCATCTGCATAGAGCACACCGTACCTAACGAGTTTACGGTTTAACAGTTCGTCAGGATATTCTTGAAGCCCACAAAGTAGGGGGCAACCAACATTGCTTGAGTCAAGCAGACTTCGGCAACGAAAATTCAGAAAAATTCTCTGCAGATGATCGGTTCAGCAGTTCTGCCAAGCACTTGCCGGTATGGGAGTCAGGTATCTTTGCTACCTGTTCCGGAGTGCCGGCAGCAATCAGTTCGCCACCATCATTTCCCCCTTCAGGACCCAAATCAATGATCCAGTCTGCCGATTTCAGTACCTCCAGATTGTGCTCAATGATGACGATCGTATTGCCTTTGTCTCGCAACGCGAAGACGACTGACAATAATTGCTTGATGTCTTCAAAGTGAAGACCGGTGGTTGGTTCATCCAGAATATAAAAGGTGTTGCCGGTATCTCGTTTGGAAAGTTCCAGCGAGAGTTTTACCCGTTGAGCTTCGCCCCCCGACAGCGTTACCGCGTTCTGCCCCAGATGAATGTATCCCAGGCCCACATGGTGCAGGGTTTGCAGTTTTTGGGCAATGCTAGGCACCGCAAAAAAGATTTCCAGAGCTTCATCCACTGTCAAGTCGAGCACCTCTGCAATATTCAGTCCCTTGTATTGAATATCCAGGGTTGCAGTGTTGTAACGCGTTCCCTGACAGGCTTCGCAACGTACGAACATATCAGGCAAAAAGTGCATTTCAACGCGGACATAGCCATCTCCCTTGCACGATTCGCAACGCCCCCCGGGAACATTGAACGAAAACCGCCCGCTTTTGTACCCTCTTGCGCGCGACTCTGGTGTCTGTGCAAACAAGGATCGAATGTGTCCGAACAGTCCGGTATAGGTGGCCGGATTGGAACGCGGTGTTCGACCAATGGGTTGCTGGCTTATACTAATCACCTTGTCGATATGCTCGAGTCCCGACATGGACGCGAAGGGTGCAACATCATGCTTGGAGCGGTAGAGGCGAGTCGCAAGAGCAGGGTAGATGGTCTCATTCACCAGCGTGGACTTTCCGGAACCTGAAACACCGGTTACGCAAACAAACAGTCCCAGCGGTATTTCTACATCAATATGATTCAGATTGTTACCGCTGGCATTGACAATCTTGAACATTTTTTTTGAATTGGCCGGTTGTCGAATCAGCGGAATCGGAATTTCTCGTTGCCCGGACAAGTACTGTCCTGTAAGTGAATGTGTGCATTTTTCCACTTCTTCCGGGGTACCAGCTATGATTACATTGCCACCATTCGCACCGGCGCCCGGTCCCAAATCAACAACAAAATCTGCACTTCGAATGGTTTTTTCATCGTGTTCAACGACAATTAATGTGTTTCCAAGATTGCGCAGATGTGTGAGCGTATCCAGCAGTTTCTGGTTGTCGCGCTCATGCAGTCCGACCGAAGGTTCATCCAGAACATAGGTTACTCCAACCAGTCCGGAGCCAATCTGCGATGCCAGTCGAATACGTTGCATCTCGCCGCCAGACAGCGAGTTCGTACCCCGGTCCAGTGACACGTAGGTTAAGCCCACATCCGCCAGGAATCGCAAACGATCCTTGATATCGCGTACAATGCGTTCAGCAACCGGCGCACGCTGAGTATCAATCGACAAATTATCGAACAATTCCCTGAGTTGTACAATATTCAATGCAGTGACTTCATGAATCGCTTTGCCCGTGATAAACACATTGCGTGGGCCGATGCCCAGACGGCTTCCGGAACATTCATTGCATGGACTGTTGGAAAAATATCTGGACAGTTTTTCTTTCATGTAATCCGAATCAGTGTCCCGATGTCGACGTTCGTAATTTCGAACAATTCCCTCGAAACTTTGGGTCCGGCGATACTCGGTTCCGTCAGGGCGTTCGTGACGAAACTGAAACGTGGAATCACCGGTGCCGTAAAAAATGATTTGCTTGACCGAGTCGGACAAAGACTCAAACGGTGCATCCAGATCAAACTCGTACTGCTGGGCAAGCCCATGAAGCAAATTGAAGTAGTAGGCGCTTTTTCGGTCCCATCCGGGTATCGCACCGCATGACAGGCTTAGGGCTGGTTCTTCGACGAGCTTTTCCGGATCGATCTTTGCAAGGTAGCCAAGGCCGTTGCAGAACCTGCACGCACCTTTCGGATTGTTGAACGAGAAAATTCTCGGTTCCAGTTCGTCCAGAACATAACCGCAGTAGGGGCAACCGAATTTGGTGCTGTACAGCGTGCCTTCGCTCTCCATCTTCCCGTCTTTTGAAACCTGGTGAGCCGACACGATGCCATCCGACAATGCGGCCGCCGCTTCTACCGATTCCACCAATCGTTGCCGATTGCTATCACGCACCACCAGACGATCCACAATGACATCTATGGTATGCGTAAAATACTTGTCCAGTGGTGGCACATTTTCAATTTCATAGAGGGTTTCGTCGACACGCAGACGCACATAGCCTTGCCTGGCAAGATCCCGAATCAATTGCTCATGCTCTCCCTTGCGGTCTCTGACAACTGGCGCCAACAGAAAAATTCGGGTGCCTTCGGGTAGCGACAGAATACTTTCGACAACTTCTGTAATGGTTTTCGAGTCAAGCGGCACTTTATGCTCGGGGCACTGCGGAATGCCAACTCGCGCAAACAGCACCCGCAAATAATCGTAGATTTCTGTTGCAGTTCCAACAGTGGAGCGCGGACTGAAGCGATTTGCTTGCTGGTTGATGCTGATTGCCGGCGACAGTCCTTCAATGGAATCGACTTCCGGTTTTTCCATGATCGAAAGAAATTGCCTTGCGTAAGACGACAGGGATTCCACGTATCGACGCTGGCCTTCTGCGTAGATGGTGTCGTACGCGAGCGACGATTTGCCGGATCCCGATAGTCCGGTGATGACATTGAGCCTGTTGCGTGGCAGATCAATATCAACCCGATTCAGGTTGTGTGTTCTGGCACCGCGAACCGATATGGTGTTCACTAGATTGGTTTTGTCCAATTCAAGAATGAATAAACTGATAATATTAGCAGTTTTACTACCCGTTTTGCAAAACCAGAGTCAGTGAATACCGGCTTTACACATTTTGAGCGCAAGGCAATCAGTGCGCTATCGGCAATAGTTGGCTTGCGTATGGTAGGGTTATTCTTGATCCTGCCTGTACTGGCATTGCATGCGCATCAACTGCCAGGCGCAACTCCTTTATTGATTGGAGTCTCGCTTGGTATCTACGGTTTGACACAAGCATTGCTTCAATTGCCGTATGGTCTGGCTTCTGACCGCTGGGGTCGCAAGTCAATTATTTCACTTGGTTTGATTGTTTTTGCAATTGGCAGTGCGATTGCAGCAACATCGGATTCGATCTTCGGCATCATTCTGGGGCGCGCGTTGCAAGGCGGCGGTGCAATTGCGGCAGCCGTTCTGGCATTTGTCGGGGATTTGACGCGTGAAACCCAGCGCAACAAGGCGATGGCGGTGGTTGGCGTATCAATCGGTTCGGCATTTACACTGTCTCTGATGCTGGGGCCGTTGCTGGACCGCTGGATCGGCGTTCAGGGAATATTCTGGGTGTCATTTACCTTGGCAATTCTGGGACTGATGTTGCTGTGGTATGTCGTACCGGAACAATCAAAACCAAAAGATGCGCCAGTGCATGAGATTGAGCAAGGAGAAATTCGCGCCGTACTTTCGGATCGCAATCTGCTTGGTCTTTGCCTGGGTTCGTTCTCCGTGCATGCAGTAATGACTGCTTTGTTTGTCGCATTGCCGCCATTGCTGGTTGAGTCAGCCGGTTTTGCTCGCGCTGAACTTTGGCAAATTTACGTACCGATATTGTTTTTGTCATTCATTGGCATGGTGCCCCTGGTTCGATTCAGTTCTCGGAAAAATCGTTCGTATATGACAATGCTGATTGCTTCGGCGGTATTGTTGGCCGGGCATTGTGGACTACTGGCAGGAACACAGGTCACGGGTATCCTGCTACTGGGCTTGTGGTTGTTTTTTGTAGGATTCAACACACTGGAAGCACTGTTGCCGTCCATTACCATGAAAATCGCACCGCAAAAAATGCGCGGAGCAGCGATGGGTGCGTTCAGCACTTGCACGTTCGCAGGTGCGTTCGTGGGTGGAGTAGTCGGCGGTACAGTGTACGGGTTGTTCGATGCAACCGGAGTTTTTGTGTTTGCAGTATTGGTGGTGGTATCGTGGATTATTCTGGCGGTTTCAATTCGCCCTGTTCATTCCTGAAAATTTTCCACTCAGTACTGCGAAATTATCGTACCATAGACAATTATATAATTTGAAATCTATGCATAGGAAAACAAGCTATGAGAAGAGGTGTAAACAAAGTCATTATATTGGGACATGTTGGTAATGAACCGGAACAACGGTTTACACAGAATAACACCAAAGTTGTGACACTGAGTCTGGCGACCAGTGAGCAATGGAAGGACCAGCAGACGAATGAAACGCATGAGCGAACGGAGTGGCATCGTGTCGTATTTTTTGGCCGTTTGGCGGAGATTGTCGGCGACTATGTACACAAAGGCCGGCAAATTTATATTGAAGGTCGCTTGCAAACGCGCAAATGGCAGGACCAGCGCACCGGACAGGACCGCTACTCGACTGAAGTCATTGCCAATCAATTGCAATTGATTGGCGGTCGGGATTCAGATCAAAGATCATCCCGGCAAGACAGTTTCGACCGTGGTAGCGGTGATTACTACGAACCTTCCTACAATCAGGAAGATTCCCGCAAGAGCGAACCAGCACAACAGCAAGACAATTCATCCGCCGGGCAGGATATTGACGACATACCCTGGTAGATATGTCGACTCAACGTCTGAATGTCCTGATTGACTGAACGTTTGGCTATGAATCGCTGATCGTGTTTTTTACGCGCACTTTTGCGGCGATGTATTCCGAATGAGGAATGTACAGCAAGTTTTGCAGTTTTCTCATCAAATGCTGTTCGTGCGAGTCAAGATAGCGGTCGCTTAGCACAACGCGCCACAGTGATTCAATCAGTCGAATTTTTTCCCGCAACGTCCAGTTATCATTGATTACGGTGGTGATCTCGTACAGACAAGTGGAATTGTCCAGCTTGCCTTTTGCAAGTTCAATGGTCATGTGAATATCATCCCGGCTGATATTCATGTGATTCAAAAGAGATGCTTCTACAATTGCCAATTCATCATCGCTGAAATTCTGGTCGGCCTGTGCGGCTTCAATCAGCAATGCAGTGGCTGCAAGATTTGCTGCTCTGGCCTTGTCTTCTTCTGAAGACTGCTCCTCTACAACCAGCATGGCCTCAAGTTGCGTTTTTAACGATTTGAACATTCTTGTATATGGATGATTTGCTGATTTCGCCTGATTATTGTAGCCGATTGTTCCCGGTGACATTGCCGGTGCTTCGATGAGTTGGCAGTAACAAATGGCATAACGAAATCGCTGTGGCACAGGTACATATATAATACATACTGTTTCAGTTCCTGCCGACTGGTTCAACCATAGCCGCATAGTTGTTGCGTCCATATTTTTACACTTCTGGAGAGCTTCCCGGGTTGGCAAATAAAATTAAAGTTGGGGTCGTCGGTGTTGGCTTTATGGGTAGCCTGCATGTAGCCCATTACGCGGCGAACAAATACTGTGATCTGGTCGGTGTAGTTGACATTGACGCGGCCAGAGTCTCTGCCGTAGCACAAAAATACAACTGCCGTGCCTACACGGATTGCCGACAATTACTGGGTAAGGTTGATGCTGTGAGCATTGCAGTACCACCAGACGATCACTGCATTGCATCCTTGCCGTTTCTGAAGGCAAATGTGCATTTGCTGGTAGAAAAGCCGTTGGCCCACACTTTGGACGACGCGAAACTCATTGTCAAGGCCGCATCGCGAAGCAGTTCAAAACTGTTGGTCGGCCATCAGGAACGCTTCAATCCGGCAGTACTGGCTGTGGAAGATAAACTGGGGGAAGCTCGCTTTATCGAGGCCAATCGCCAAGGACAGTACGACGGTCGGGAAGGCAATGTGGATGTAATCACCGACTTGATGATTCATGATATTGATCTGGTTCTGGAACTGGTGCAATCGCCAGTTACAGCGGTTTCAGCAATGGGTTCATCGGTAGTCAGTCCGCATACGGATATTGCCAATGCAAGACTGGAATTTGAAAACGGCGCAGTAGCGAATGTGACCGCGTCGCGCGTATCCGACAAGAAAATTCGGAATCTTCGGGTGTATGCCCAGAATCGATACCTGGCACTGGATTTGCTCAATCAAACCGTGTCTGTCACATCCCCGATGGCCAAAGAAGATGGGGGTGATGGCACAAAAATGGTGGTTGAATCCGTAAGTGTGAAGCCAAATCAGACCTTGAAGTCGGAAATCAGTCATTTTGTTGACATCATTTGTAATGACGCAGAACCGTTAATTACAGGTGAAGACGGGTTGTTCGCACTCGAAATTGCGCAAATGGTACGCGACGGAGTTTCATCGGGATGAAGGAATCCGGCCCCATACCTTATTTCGACCTCACCGGAGAATTTGAAGAATACCAATCGAAATGGTTTGAACAAATCGCTCAGCTCGGCAAGACTGGCAACTTTATCCTGGGTGATGCCATTGCTGAATTCGAGTCCCGGGTTGCCCGTTTTTTGGGTGTGAAGCATGCGGTGACTGTGGGTAGCGGTACGGATGCTCTTGTACTGGCACTCCGTTCAGTCGGTGTACAGGCGGGTGATTCGGTCATTGTTCCCGATTTCACATTCTTTGCGACGGCTGAAGCAGTTTCATTGGCAGGTGCGGTGCCAATATTTGTTGATATTGAAGCCGACAGTTTCAATATTTCTGTCGAAAAAATCAAAAACGCGATTCAACCGAACACCAAGGCGATATTGCCGGTGCACTTGTTTGGTGCGCCTGCTGACATTGAAGAAATTTGCAAGTTGGGGCAGGAACATGGCATAGCTGTCATTGAGGATACGGCGCAAGCCTTCGGCGCAAAGGTTGGAAGCAAATTTGCAGGAACTTTCGGGCACGTCGGTTGCTTCAGTTTTTACCCCACAAAAGTGCTTGGCGCATACGGGGACGGTGGCATGGCGACAACCAACGATGATGAAATTGCTGACAACTTGCGATTACTCAGGAATCACGGGGTTTCCGGACCAAATCAGCACGATCTGATAGGATGTACCAGTCGCTTGAATGCCGTGCAGGCAGTTCTGTTGCAATTGAAGCTGGAATGCGTACCTGACTTCATTGAGCAAAGACAACGCATAGCAAGAATGTATATGGACAGGTTGCAAAATTTGCCGATGGAGCTGCCAAAGGAAAAACCTGGCATCACTCATGTTTACAATATATTCACGATGAGAAGTGAAAATCGCGACCAACTTGTCAAGACATTGAGCGATAAACAAATCGGCCATCAAATTTACTATTCACTACCTGTTCATATGCAGAAGCCGTACCTGAATCTGAATTTGAGTGATGATGAGTATCCAGAAACTAGGAAAGCATGCCAGGAAGTTCTGTCATTGCCGAATTATCCAGGTATGCCGCATTCGCATATTGATCGAATTTGCGAGGTGTTGAATGAAATATCGACTTAATTCAATTATATTGATTCTGCTGCTGTTTCAATTCAACACGACGGTTGCAGACGACCAGCAAACGTGTTCATTCGCAACACCTGCTTTCAAGAAAATGGAAATTCACAGAATCTCCATTGAGAAGGACAACGGCGAGAAGATCAGAGTTCGACCGCGTATTGCTGATGAATCAGATGAACGCCGCGCCGGCTACCAGTACATCTGTCCTGAAATCATCGATGTGACATCAATACTGTTTGTGTACAGCAAAGAAGTGGACTTTCAGTACCATATGTTCAATGTTTTCGGCGCATTGGACATTGGTTTCTTTTCGGCGGATGGAAGACTTGTCACCGTAGCGACCATGTACCCACAAGTGGAAGGAGATGCAAACGCAGATTACTATACTTCCAGTGAACCATATAAATACGCACTTGAAATACGCCCCGGATTCTTTGAGGAGCATGGAATTGAAGTTGGCAAGGCTACTCTCAGGTCGTTGTTTTGAATGACAGGAACGTCTTGACCGTCAAGAAATCCAGGGAGTTGATTCGAAATTTATATTCGCGTCAACTGAATGTCGCATATCCGTTTTTTCATCGAGAAAAGATATTCTGGATTGAACCGCATCCCGACGAGCCCGGGCATCATACACTGGCAAATCAGGACCAAAGCGGCCTGACACCCTCCACTCATGACATTGCCACCACAGTACATGAATACGGCGGCAAGTGTTTTGCTGTTTCCGGCAATCGGTTCATCTACAGCAACAAGAAAGATTCGGGGATCTATGTTTTGTCACTTGAAGATGATGGAGAACCACAACCGCTGACAACAAGTTCTGGACCATCAGTACAGTCCGCGTATGCGGATTTCGAGGTGTTCGACAACAATACCAGGATGCTGGCGGTGCGGGAAAAGAAATTTTCTGACCGAGAAAATGAAAACACGATTGCATATCTTGCACTGGACAGTTCGCAACCTGTTGAGCCTTTGGATATTGTGACCGGTTCTGATTTTTTCGCATCTCCCAGAGTGTCACCGGACGGCAAAAGGCTTGCGTGGTTAGCTTGGGACCATCCCGACATGCCGTGGGATGCTGCTCGACTCATGTTGGCCGATCTTGAGATCAACGGCAATGATGTAGAGGTTGGGCCTGCTCGCAGAATTGCTGGCGGTTGCAACAGCTCGGTTTGCCAATCAGAATTTTTGTCTGATGGGGGTCTTTGCTTTGCGATGGACCAAGATGCGAATGAAGATTCTCCCCAAAACTTTTGGAATTTGTATACCTATCGGGATGAAGTTGGAATAGAAGCACTGACCGACGATCTGGCGGATTACGGTGAACCTCTTTGGAATTTCGGTTCGCAACGATGGGTTGAGCTCCAGCCAGGTACCCTTGTTGCAATACGAACGAGCGATGCCGGCAATGATCTGGTTGAAATTAAACTGGATCAATCTGTTCGTCGACTGGATTTGAAGGACTACCAATCATTCGGTGACTTGCATGCAGGTACCCGATTGGGTCAGCGCGAGATATTGTTTGTTGGTGGTGCAATGGAAAGGGAGCATGAACTTGTATGTTGCAATCTTGAAACACAGACTACGAGTGTCATTCGAAGCGTAGATCCAGTGTTTCCCGAATCTTCAGTATCGTGCCCGACTTCCATATGGTTTGACACCCGCGACGGAGACAAGACCCATACTTACTATTACAAACCAAAGGGGGTGAGTGAAATTGCGACAACCAAGCCACCACTGCTTGTAGTTGTTCATGGCGGACCCACTGCTCGCAGTTATGGAGTATTTGACGGGGTGAAGCAATTTTGGGTTTCCTTGGGATTTGCGCTGATTGATGTCAATCATCGCGGCAGTAGCGGTTTTGGCCGCAGTTACAGAAACAAGTTGCGCGGGAATTGGGGGGTGCAGGACATTGATGATGTAGCCGATGCAATTGATTTTATTGTCAAGGCAGGATTGGCCGATGCAAGCAAGGTATTCATTCGGGGAAAGAGTGCGGGCGGTTTTGCATCGCTTCGCCTTGTAACCGAGTATCCCGACAAGTTTTGTGCGGCTTCCTTGTACTACGGTATTGGCAACTTGGCTACACTGGCGAAGACGACACACAAGTTCGAATCAAGATATATGGACAGTTTGCTCGGTGAGTCGTATCGCGAAGGAATGGGTAACGAACATGCCTCCGTATATGTTGAGCGTTCGCCGGTTGGTAAAATAGATAAAATTTCCTGTGCGTTGATTTTGTTTCAAGGCCAGGACGACAAAGTTGTACCGCCGGAATTATCTAGGGAACTTGCGGCGGCGCTTAAGAAGAAGGGTATCCAGTCTAAGTATGTTGAATACGAAGGTGAGGGTCACGGATTTCGCCGATTGGAAACCAAAATCGACTCACTGATGCAGGAAGCAAGTTTCTTTTTCCAGTATCTGGACAGGTAAACGAACAAACTTTTATCCATCAAAAAACTTAGGAGTAGAACCATGGATGCAGTATTGACTTCGGTTAGCGAAGGGGTGTGTGTGATTACGTTAAATCGTCCCAAATACCTGAATGCTTTGAATTTCGACTTGATTGGCAACTTGACCGAGACCATTGACATGATAGAGTCAGACAGGAGTATTAAGTGCGCGGTGATTAAAGGTGCCGGAGATCACTTCATGGCAGGCGGCGACATAACTTACTTCAAGACATTGATGGATTTGGATGATGAGACCAAGAAAGAGAAGTTTTCAGGATTGCTCGAAGATGTTCATGTTTTTGTTGAACGCATGGCGAACATGGAAGTGCCTGTGATTGCGAGCATACGCGGCGCCGCGGCCGGGTTTGGAATCAGTCTTGTGTCAGGATGTGATTTGGCGATAGCATCAGAAACATCATTCTTTACATCAGCCTACAACTTTTTGGGTACTTCACCGGACGGTGGCAGCACATTTTACTTGCCAAGATCAGTAGGCATGAAAAAAACCATGGAGTTGGTGTTATTGTCTGAACGGATAGGTCCCGAGACGGCTATGCAGATTGGTCTTGTAAATCGAGTTGTGAAAGATGCCGATCTTGAGCAGGCTACCGAGGAAGTTGCAAAAAAGATTGTCAAGTCCGCGCGAATGGCAACTGCAAATGCAAAATTCCTGGTCAGAAATTCGTTTGAGAACGATTTGAGCAGTCAATTGGATCTGGAACTGGAGAAGTTTCTGGAATGCGCATTGACGGATGATTTTCGGGAAGGTGTTGACGCGTTCCTGACCAAGCGGAAACCTGACTTTCAGTCATAGGGCAACAGTTCGGATTGTATGACACTATGTGTTCATAGCGGAGTTTATTTTGCTTGTTGAAGGAAAAGAAAAAATCTCTTTTTTCACATTTTATGGTGTTTGATCACCAATGATACTGAACGAGTAACATATTTTGTCAAGAATGAAAGTTTACACTGAATTACGGTGAGCCAGTATAATATGTACGAAAAATGATTTAACTGACATTCAAAAGAGCTGGTGTGCAAATACTCAATTGATTTACTAAATAAAATACTTGCAAAACAGGTTTTTCATTAGAAAAAAGATGCAATTCAAACCTGTTCAGGATATATTTATTGGTAGTTACACCAGTACAAGAAGCGGGAATAGAATTACTAAATATCGAAAGTCTATATCAGCAAATTATACGATTTAAAATTACTTCAAAGAAGATATTGATGCAGTGAAACTTGGTTCAATGTAATATCACCCAAAGAAAGGCGCGTTTCAGAGTTGAAAACAACACTGAATTCGCTTTGAACCAAGAAGTGGCAGGATATATTGAAATGACAGCAGGAAGAACTGTGAACGCCAAAAGTGTTGACTGGTGTACACCTCCAAAATATGTCAATGCTGTAAGAAAAGCATTGGGTGGTACTATTGAGCTTGATCCTTGTTCAAATCGGTGGTCCATTGTAGATGCTAAAACTGAGTATGCTTTACCCTGTCAAGATGGACTTGTCGAAAATTGGAATTTTCGTACAATATTCGTGAATCCGCCGTATGGGGCTGATCGGAATAGAAAAACAACCATCAAGCATTGGCTACACAAATGTGCTTGCGCTCATAATCAGTATCAATCTGAAGTAATCGCATTAGTTCCCGTTGCACCAAATACAAGTCATTGGAAGAAGTATGTATGGGGAAGGGCTAGTGCCGCATGCTTTCTCTACGATACACGTCTGAAGTTTTTGGAATATAATAGTGGTAATGGGAAAGGTGCTACAATGGCATGTGCCATGATTTATTGGGGCAACCACTATGAAAAATTCTTGGATGTATTTCTGCATTATGGTGCGGTTGTGGATTTGAGAAATTTACAAGATTTGTCAATCGGCAGTCAAAAATCCAAACGTCAACAAGAAATGTTTTTGGATTGAGGGAAATGTCAAAATAATGAAATAATTCGATTGATTTGTATGGCATCAAGAGAAATTTGGCAAGATGACTTTTGTAGAAAATGATTTACAAGAGAAGAAATGTTTGATGTAGGGTGTATTCGACCGTCGCAAAAACATTTCGTCAGCAAATTTCCTCTGTGAAGTTCACCGGGAGAACGATACCGCCAAGTTGCACCCTTGCAACTCGCGAGTCACTCAAAAGGAAGTCCAGAATATTTCGGTTCGAGCTTAGACGGCGGCAGGTTGCTCACTTCGGACACAGAATGAGTAGCTTGGCACGTGCAATTGGCCGGAATAGTGCAAGTTCTCGAATTTTCCCTGATTGCGAGCCTTTCAGGTGGATGAATGAGTGCAGTTTTTGTCTTGGCTTGCGGATTTTCAGGTGTTCTGGAAAGCCAGGCCATACCTCGCCGGTACTAGTGTGGGGAAAGTGTTGCCACCAAAAAATTGTTGCGAAATTTTCCAATTCAGAGTAAATTATGTAGTTCCGGTGAAATTCAAATTTACTCCTTGCCTTGGCATTGCCGGAAGTTCGAGGCTGTAATCCGAAAGGAGACAAACAATGCGGCATTATGAAATTGTGGCTTTGGTTCACCCCGACCAGAGCTTGCAAATCGATGAAATGGTAGAACGCTATCAGCGAATGGTCGAAGATAGCGGTGGGGTGGTTCATCGATATGAAAACTGGGGACGGCGCAAGTTGGCGTACCCCATCAACAAGCTGGTCAAAGCAGGATATTTTCTGCTGAATATAGAGTGCGACACTGTCGTCAAGGACGAAATCGAAAACGCATTTCGTTACAATGACGCAATTCTTCGTAGCTTGATTATACGAATGGACCGTGCGGTGACCGAACAGTCGGCCATGTTGACTTCAATCTTGAAAGCCAGGGAAGAGGAAGAAGCACGATTGGCGGAAGAAAGGGAAGCCGCTCGACTGGCAGAGGAGCGAGAAGCGCAAGCCGCGGCTGAGCGTGAAGCACGCAAGGCGGCAAAATTGAGTGAAGTGGAAGCTCAGTCTGACGAAGCGGCGGTAGAAACCTCTGAGGATGATGAAGGTGAAGTAACTGTTGCTGAAGAAACTGCCAAGGAGCCTAAAGCCGATGCAACCGAAGAACCCGCGGCAGAAGCCGGTGAAGAGGGTGCGGACGAAACCAAGGCGGGCAAAGACGAAGTAGCTGTTGCCGAAGAAACTGCCGAGGAGGCGGAAGCCGGTGCCACAGAAGAACCTGCGGCAGAAGCTGTTGAAGAGGTTACGCAAGAGACCGAGGCTGGCGAAGGCGAAGTAGCTGTTGCCGAAGAAACTGCCGAGGAGACTGAAGCTGGCACTACCGAAGAACCAGCGGCAGAAGCTGTTGAAGAGGCTACGCAAGAAACCGAGGCTGACGAAGGCGAAGGCGCTGTTGCTGAAGAAACTGCCGAGGAGACTGAAGCCGACGCTACCGAAGAACCTGCGGCAGAAGCCGTTGAAGAAGGTGCGGAAGTGAAAGAACAAAATGTTGCGGAAGCAACAGAAAAAGTGGAATCAGGTGAAGTCGAGGAGTCCTCTGACGAGGAAGCCGAAACAGTTGACAAAGGAAAAAGTAAAGTCAAAGCTGATTCCAAGCCATCCACAGAAGTGGAGAGCGATGTAGAACCTGATGAAAAAAACAAGGAGACTTAAATGAACAGAAGCCATTCAAGAAAGCCTCGCAGTCGCAGATACTGTCAGTTTACTGCGAAAGGTATTACTGAAATTGACTACAAGGACTTGGAAATGCTGATACCCTATATTTCAAATTCGGGGAAAATCATGCCAAGTCGAAGTACCGGTACAAAAACCAAGTACCAGCGGCAGCTTGCCAAAGCGGTCAAGCGCGCACGTTACCTTGCTTTGATTGGATATACAGACTCGCATTAAAGCGAAAGGACTAGTTTTATGGAAATCATTTTGCTTGAGAAAATTACGAATCTTGGCGACTTGGGTGATTCAGTCATCGTTCGCCCCGGTTATGCCCGAAACTATTTGATTCCGCAACGCAAAGCAGTTCTTGCTACCCCGGAAGCGATTGAAGAAGTCAATCGTCGCCGTGTTGAACTGGCCAAGGAAGAGAAGGAACGACTGGATGTCGCAAAAGCACGGGCTGAAGTTGCAGTGAAAGAACTGGAATTTGTCAGAAATACGATTGACGACGAAGGCCGGTTGTTCGGCTCAGTATCCGTGAAAGACATTGTTGATGCAGCACAGGAGGCCGGCACGGAAATATCCAGAAGTGAAATTGATATTCTGGAAGGTGCGATCAAGACAACCGGTATTCACCGGGTTCAGGTTCGGACACATCCAGAAGTTACCTACGAAATAGAGGTCACCGTGAAGTCTTCCGAGGAGACACCGAGTGAAGAGTTAGTGCAAGTTGTCAGTGAAGAATCGACAGTAGCAGAAACAGATTCTGAAGATTCGTTGGAGACTCAATCGGAAACTCAGTCTGAAACTCAGTCTGAAACTCAATCGGAGACCGAGGAGTCAAGGAGCGAGTGATCAATGGCAGTTGTCGGGAATCAGCGCCAAACACCAGTCCAATATTTGGATGACCTTGGTACTGAATCGAAAAATTTTGATCTGCCGGTACCGCCGAGTGATCATTATGCAGAACAGGTGCTTTTGGGAGCAATTCTGTCGGACAACTCGCAACTGGAATACGTCAGTTATCTTCAACCTGGCGATTTCTATGCCCAGCCGCACAAAATCATTTACAAGGCCATGCTCAAACTTGTGGGGGAACACAAGGCAGTAGACACGGCCACCGTCAAGAACCTGCTCGAACGAACCGGGGAGTTTGATGCAGTCGGCGGACTTCGCTACCTGGCGGAGTTGGTATATCAGACTCCTCAAAACATGAATACCAGCGAGTATGCAAAGCTGGTACGCGAAAAATCTCGATTGCGGGCCTTGTTGCTAAGCACAAAGGAAATACAGAAAATGGTGTATCAGCAAGACGATACACCAACTGAGGTTTTACTCGGACAGGCACAGCAACGCATTTTGGAAATTGGAAAGGACGACATACACAATCGTGGCCCGGTGAAAATATCATCCCCGGCCAATGATGCGCTTGAACGTATTGAGGAGTTGCATAGTTCTGGTGTACATACCACTGGTGTTTCATCAGGTTTCATTGACTTGGACAGCATTACTTCTGGATTTCAGCGTGCAGATTTGATTGTGATCGCGGGCCGACCAAGCATGGGGAAAACCGCGCTGGCAATGAATATTGCGGAGCACTGTGCAGTTCAGCATGAACGAATTGTTGTTGTTTTCAGTTTGGAAATGTCTGAAATCCAGCTGGCGACGAGATCCATTGCATCGCTGAGCAGCATCAATTCAAAATTCTTGCGAGATGGACGTTTGGGGGAAGGACCAGAGAAGGACCAAAATTGGGCGCGCATTAGTCAGGCAATCGAAATACTGAATAAAGCTCCTATTTTTGTTGATTCGACGAACATCGTTTCACCTCTTGATATTTCTGCGCGGTGTCGTCGCTTGAAACGGGAAGAGGGTGGTTTGGATTTGGTTATTGTCGACTATCTTCAGATGTTGCAAATGAAAGACAACGATGCCAATCGTTCAACAGAACTGTCTAATATTACCCGCGAACTAAAGCTATTGGCGAAAGAGCTGGATGTACCTGTCATTGCCTTGTCACAACTCAACAGAGGTGTGGAATCCAGGGTAAGCAAAAAGCCCTTGATGGCTGATCTTCGGGATTCCGGTGCAATCGAGCAAGACGCTGACATGATTATGTTTGTGTATCGGGACCAGTTTTATAACAAAGAAACAGAAGATTTCGGGACTGCTGAAATTATCATTGCCAAGCATCGGAATGGCGAGATAGGAACAGTAAAGTTGACATTCATTGAAGAATACACCCGTTTTGAAAATCATGCTGACTCCAGTATGGATGATTCTTCAGTACCGCTCGCGTAGGATTCGTTTGAATTTTGCGGATTGAGCCTGCCTGTCAGTAGCAGTTTACTCAATTCCGGAATTTTGCGTATTTTCGTATCAGGAAGCGAAAAATACGCAGTTGAGCAGACAACGGTAGCGATTGTATTGAACATAAAGCAAGATTCCCGCAGTGCATACAGAAATGAGAAATTATGGAACAGTTAGCAGTTCGGCACTGTTGCATAACTTGTCATTGGTACATCAAAAAGCCCCCCATGCGCGCATCATGTGCGTAGTCAAAGCGAACGCTTATGGACACGGATTGACCCGTATATCCAAACTGCTGGAAGAAAAAACGGATGCGTTTGCTGTCGCTACTGTGGAAGAAGCTTGTGAACTCCGTGTCAGCGGCATCAAGAGTCCGATTTGCTTGTTGTCAGGATTTTTCAGTTCTGGCCAAATTGCATACCTTCTTGAGTACAGGATCGATCCGGTACTGTTTTGCAATGATCAGCTGGATATGCTAAATGCAGAAGCACAACTGGATGGTCTTCAAGTATGGGTCAAAATCAATACGGGAATGAATCGACTAGGTTTTCGTCCAGAACAAATTCCTGAAATTGTGGATCGATTGAATGCAATTGGTATTGACATGAAATCCATTCGATTTATTTCTCACTTCGCGTGTGCCGACGAACCGGATCCTGACAAAACACTTCAGCAGCTAGATCTTTTCATTTCAACTACGCAAGCCTACGAAGTTGAGCGGAGTATCGCAAACTCTGCCGGTATTTTTGCATTTCCGGATAGTCATTTCGATTGGGTGCGGCCGGGCATCATGCTTTACGGCGTATCACCGTTTCCTCATATTTCACCAGCAAAGCTGGGACTAAAGCCTGTGATGAATTTGTATTCAGTCATCGTTGCAGTCAATCAGGTAGAGAAAGGGGATTCAGTGGGGTATGGCGGGGTATGGACCAGTCCCGCCAAGTGTTCCATTGGAATGGTTGCCATCGGATACGGAGATGGCTATCCCCGTAATGTTCCAACTGGAACGGCGGTAATGATCAATGGTCGGCGCGCCAGAACAGTTGGACGCGTGTCCATGGACACAATGGCTGTTGATTTAAGCGAGCATCCCGAAGTGCAAGTAGGTACTTGGGTGACACTATTCGGGGACGATTTGCCGGTAGATGAAATTGCACTGGCAGCTGGCACAATTCCCTATGAAATACTGACCTCTGTCAATCCCCGTAGCGTACCGTTGAAAATCACTGACTAGTTGTGCTAATCCACTCTCAGTAACTCGTTCAACTCAACTTTTTGTTTGGTTTTTTCGTCAACGCGTTTGACGATTACCGCACAGTATAAACTGTGCGATTTGTCAGCAGACGGCAGGTTGCCAGAAACAACCACAGAACCAGGTGGTACGAACCCGTAGGAAATATTGCCTGTAGAGCGGTCGTAAATGCGAGTGCTTTGTCCGATGTACACTCCCATGGAAATGACCGAGCCGCTTCCGACAATGACACCTTCGACGATTTCGCTGCGGGCCCCGATAAAGCAATTGTCTTCGATAATCGTTGGAGTGGCTTGCAGTGGTTCCAGAACTCCGCCGATCCCGACACCGCCGGAGAGGTGAACATTTTTTCCGATTTGGGCACAGGAGCCTACTGTTGCCCAAGTATCGACCATTGTTCCGTCGTCGACATAAGCACCGATATTCACATAACTTGGCATCAGCACAACGTTGCGGCCGATGTAAGCTCCGTTGCGAACAGTGGCAGGCGGTACCACACGGTAGCCGCCATCAGCAAAATCTTCGGCCTCAAACTGCGAAAACTTGGTATCCACCTTGTCGTAGAACGTCGCAAACTGATCTCGTACCACCTGATTTTCGCTCATCGCGAAGGACAATATCACTGCTTTTTTAACCCATTGATTGACAACCCATTTTTCATCCTGTTTTTCAGCCACGCGAATATCGCCCTGATTCAGTTGCAACAGTGTCTGGGATACGGCATGTCGAGCATCCGCCGGAAAGTTTGCCGGATTAAAATTCGACCGGTTCTCAAAAGTTCGTTCAATCAGATCTTCGGTATATGACATTGGTACTCCTCATTTCAGGCTTGCACTGTTACTTTGGCAAACTCAGGTTGAATATCAACTTCGTGATAACTTTTCCATTGCAGTCAACGACAAAAATTATGATGTCAGTACACGCACTGACGAGCTTGATTGCAGACAACCGCAAGGACTTCCAATTATATTAGCGTATCAAGTTCCCTTACTTGTTCTTGTAACAGAAAAGCGAAGCTGAACCCAATCAACCTGGTTTGCTCGTAATCGACTTGAATTGGTAATATATTCCGAAAGAGGAGGTAGAACTGACTGCTGAACAAATGACCAATGCCAATGAATACCACTATGATGGTAGACTGGAATGGAACGGTTGGATACGCATGGTGGAACGCAACATGCCGGACTATGCAAGTTAGTTCATCTGAGTGGTAACGTCAGGGTTCGGAAGAACTTGTCTCGGACCCTTCGGGCAACGTCAAAATTTCAAACCCGCTCTGGGTTACCAGAACTGTATGTTCCCATTGAGCTGACAAACTGCCATCGTTGGTAACAACAGTCCATTGGTCAGCTTGCAGGCGGGTTTCTTTTTTGCCAGCGTTAATCATCGGTTCAATCGTGAATGTCATGCCCGGTTTCAACATTAGTCCGGTGTTGGGGCGACCATAATGTAGTACTTGCGGATCTTCATGAAAAACTCGGCCTATGCCGTGACCGCAGTAGTCCCGAACGACAGAGTAGCCGTTTCGTTCAGCGTGTCGCTGTATCGCATGACCGACATCGCCCAGTTGATTGCCAGGTTTGACCTGTTCAATACCTTTCACCATGCTTTCCTGGCAGATTCTGCACAGACGCTGTGCCTTGAT
This sequence comes from Arenicellales bacterium, assembly GCA_965200765.1. GTDB lineage: Bacteria > Pseudomonadota > Gammaproteobacteria > Arenicellales > JAJDZL01. The sequence continues at coordinate 1,645,100 of OZ241380.1, read as the reverse complement.
AGATATATCGCCAACCGGAAACATGCGACTGGTATCGCCATGATAACCGTCTTTGATTACGGTTATGTCAATGTTGATGATGTCGCCTTTTTTTAGTACTCGGTCCCCGGGTATGCCGTGACACACAACGTTGTTGACGGAGGTGCAGATAGATTTCGGAAAGCCGCGGTAATTGAGCGGTGCCGGGATTGCATTGAGTTTGCAAGTAATGTAATCGTGGCAAATCGTATTCAGTTCGTCAGTGCTAATGCCCGGCTGAACATGAGTTTCAATCATATCCAGAACCTCGGATGCCAGTTTTCCGGCAACCCGCATTTTCCTGATTTCTTCTTCAGTCTTGATAGAAACAGACATGAACTAGCGATGTATGGATGAGACAGTCAGCAACGAACTTATAACAAATTCGCCATTTTATTCACTAATTTGAAATTCGTTGGCAAATTTTGCTGTGGCGCTTCGGATTCTTGTCAAGCAGATTCAATGCCGGAATCAGGTGTCGTAGCACATGCTCCAAAAGGATGTTTCCAACTTGGTGGCCTTGCGAAATACTTCAGTCAAGGCATCAATTCGGGTGTTTCCGCCTCTCTCCTGGCTTAGCCGGTCCAGTCTCGTGATTGTTCTGATCGCCAATGCCTGGTAGTCTTCTGAACAGTACATTTCAATCCACTCGCGATACGGATTATCAGGCAAGTCCGACGAATATTCCAATGCAAGACGATTGCCAATCTCCGCATAGCCGACAACACAGGGACATAGCGCAACGTACAGATCCAGAACATCGCCGGACAGTCCGCGTTCCAGTACGAATCGCGAGTATGCAAGATTGTCGGAATGCTCCTCTACTGCTTCAAGCTCAGCTTGCGATACGCCATATTTCTTGGAAAAATCCACATGAAGTTGCATTTCAACAGTCAGCGTCGAATGCAGAATTTCTGAAGCCCATTCCATATCTGAAATTTTGTCGGACTTGTAGACGACCAGTGCCCAGGCACGGCAGAAATGAATTAAAAACACATAATCTTGCATCAGGTAGTTGCGAAATGATTGGATCGGCAAGGAACCGTCACCAATCCGGTTGACGAACTCGTGATTGCAATACTCTTTCCATTCGGCCGAGCAGGCTGTTTTCATCCGGTCATAGAGCGAAGTGGCATACGTGTTTTTCATCTGGAGTCATACAGTCAAGTGGGTATTCATCAAGACAGAATCCCGTGAAGGCAACCGGTTTGTTGAATGATATTGAGTCAAAAATTTTCCGTGATTCAGAGATTTGGAGTGGCAAGAGATGATGAACTAAGTTATCATTGGTTTGAACGTAGAATGATATTGAAAATTTCTGCTTGTACGCGATCTTTTTCGTTTTGATAAGCAGATTCAGCGATTGTCTGCAGGACGCAATGGAGAAGTGTTGCTGGTAATCACCACTTCAGCAACTACTGATCATGACACAAACTGGCTTGTTGAAGTTGCTTGCCTATGTGTTACCGCTGGAGCATTCTGTTGTAGAGTACAGTTGGAACCAACAAGGATTGATAATGAATTTTGATATAGAAAAAGCGAGAATGGATACTCCGGGGTGTTTGGGTGTGATTCATTTGCATCACTCCGGTTCGGCTCTGATGCCAAAGCCGGTGGTGGATGCCATGTATGATCATCTGGATCAGGAGTTGTTGCGCGGTGGGTACGAAGCGGAAGAAGAGGCACAAGAAGACATAGACAATACATACAATTCCATTGCCCTGTTGCTGAACTCCAAGCCGAGTGAGATTGCACTTTCGGAGAGTGCGACAGCTTCGTGGCTTTCTGCATTTGGCGGCATTGCACAGACTTTCAGGAAAGGCGATCGCATACTGACCGCGTATTCCGAGTATGTATCCAACATGATTGCTTACCTGCAGATTGCAAAGCGTACCGGTGTGGAAGTGGACATTATTCCGGATGACAAGCATGGACAACTGGATGTTCGGGCGCTGGAGCGAATGATTGACAACAGGGTGAAACTGGTTTCGGTTACGCATGTTCCGACTCACAACGGCCTGGTCAATCCGGTGAATGAAATTGGTGAAGTGGTGAGATCATACGGAATTCCTTATTTGGTGGATGCTTGCCAGTCGGTTGGCCAGATGCCGCTGGATGTGGAGGAAATTCGTTGCGATGCCTTGTCTGCGACTGGCAGAAAATTTTTACGCGGTCCGCGTGGAACCGGCTTTTTGTATGTGAGAGAATCTTCATTGGATAAATTTCCGCCAGCTTTTCTCGATCTGCATTCCGCCACCATGACGTCAACCGAGCAATTCGAAATTCAACCGGGAGCGCGCAGATATGAAATGTTTGAAAGTAACATTGCCGGTCGCATTGGCTTGGGAGTGGCAGTGGACTATGCCATGTCTTGGGGACTGCATGAGATTTATACAAGAATCCGGTTTCTGGCCGACAGGCTTCGGGAGTCGCTTGCCGATATTAAAGGAGTGACATTGCGCGACAAGGGCAAGGAAAAATGTGGAATCGTGACATTCTCGATGGAAGGTGTGGATCCCTTGAAACTGCAACGGAAGCTACGCAAGAAAAACATTCATATCGGCGTTTCCAATCTTTCCAATGCACCGCGTGACATGAACAATTGGGGAGTGGAGTCAATTTCTCGCTGCCCGGTTCACTACTACAACACCGAAGAAGAAATTGAATATTTTGTGAAGCAACTCAGCAAGCTGGTCGCACAGTAAAACTGGAAACAGTTTTCATCGGTACTGCGTCAGGGTTGCATTCGAAATCTACACAGTTGAACAACTCTATTGCAAGGTGAAATATTTCAATTCATGTGACTGTTCGTGTCACTTGCTTTCTGGGGTATATTAGTAGCAGTTTTCCATTGTTGAACATTGAATATTCAGGATTGAATTTACTTGGCGAAAGAACTGCCTTCAAAATCTAGAGCCGTTGTGGTTGGCGGTGGTGCTGTTGGCGCGAGTGTACTGTACCATCTGGCCAAAGCAGGCTGGGACGATGCAGTCTTGCTGGAACGCAAGGAGTTGGGTTGTGGCACAACGTGGCACGCCGCCGGACTGGTTGGACAAGTCCGCAGCAACTACAACATGACCACCTTGGCGCGCTACTCTGCAAAACTCTTTGAAACCCTGGAAGAGGAAACCGGTCAGAGTACTGGCTATCGACAAAACGGCTCGCTATTCGTCGCGACTGACAATGAACGCATGGAGGAAATCAGGCGAATTGTATCCATGGCACGTTCGTTCGGCATTGAAATTGACGAAGCAACTCCGCAAGAATTACTTGACTATTATCCGATTTTAAATATAGAAGATGTCATTGGCGGGGCGATTGTTCATCGCGACGGTCAAATCAATCCACTGGATCTGGTGCAGGCTTACGCAAAAGGGGCACGGACAAACGGCGCGACACTCTATGAGAACACAAAACTCACCGGAATTGATGTGCAAAACGGAAAAGTGCACGGAGTCCATACTGACCAAGGGTACATAGCGACAAACAAGGTGATTAACTGTGCCGGCATGTGGGCCAGAGATTTGGGTTTAATGGCCGGAGTTGAAGTTCCATTGCACGCCGCGGAACACTATTATGTTGTTACCGAGGTGATTGACGGTTTGCCAAGTGACTTGCCAATCATGCGAGACCAGTCGCGCTTCACTTACTACAAGGAAGATGCCGGCAAATTGCTTGTGGGTGCATTTGAACCGAATGCCAAACCTTGGGGAATGGACGGGATTCCGGAGAACTTCAGTTTTGACCAGTTGCCGGACGACTGGGATCAATTTTCTGAAGCACTGGAAAACGCCATGCATCGGGTGCCGCTTTTGCGGGACGTGGGGATTCATACGTTTTTCTGCGGTCCGGAGAGTTTTACTCCTGACAATCGTTACTATGTGGGCGAAGCACCATCCGTCCAGGGATTTTTTATTGCTGCCGGTTTCAATTCGATCGGCGTGCAATCGTCGGGCGGTGTGGGCAAAGTGATGGCCGATTGGGTGATGAATGGTCACCCCGGACGCGATTTTTCCGATGTGGATGTTCGTCGAATTCATTCGTTTCAAAACAACAGCAGATATTTGCATGACCGCACTGTTGAATCGCTTGGATTGCTGTATGCCATGCACTGGCCATTCTTGAATCCTGAAACCGCGCGCAATGTTCGTAAATCCCCACTGCACGACCGGTTGGTTGCCAGAGGAGCTTGCTTTGGCGAGTTAAACGGCTGGGAACGTCCAAACTGGTATGCACCGAAGGGAGTTGAACCGAAGTACGAATATTCCTATGGTCGACAGAACTGGTTTGAATACGTACGCAAAGAACATGAAGCTGTTCGAAACAATGTCGGATTATTCGATCAAACTTCCTTTGCAAAGTTCAGTGTAGAAGGTAGCGATGCAGAGACTTTTCTGAATCGAATTTGTGCGAACAATGTTGCAGTTGAACCCGGCAGGGTCGTTTATACCCAGTGGCTGAATGAAAGAGGCGGTATCGAAGCGGATCTGACTGTAACACGCCAAGCAGAAGAGCGCTACATGGTTGTCACAGCAGCGGCGTCGCAATTACGGGATTTTTCGTGGTTGCAGCGACACAAGCCCGACGGTGCGCATGTGGTTTTAACTGATGTTACCTCCGGATACTCGGTGCTGTCTGTGATGGGGCCGAATTCCCGAAAGTTGCTTTCCAAGGTGACTAATGCCGACTTGTCCAATCAAGCATTTCCATTTCTGTCATCCAGGGAAATCGAACTGGGTTACGGTTATGTTCGGGCATCCCGTATCACCTTCGTCGGCGAACTCGGCTGGGAGCTGTACATTCCATCGGAGTTTGTCCAGCATGTTTACGATGAGATTGTTGGAGCGGGTGAAGAATTTGGTTTGCAACACTGCGGGTACCATGCGTTGAATTCATTGCGTATGGAGAAGGCCTACCGACATTGGGGGCATGATATTTGCGACGAGGATACCCCTGTAGAATCGGGATTGAGTTTCGCGGTTGGCTGGGACAAGCCGGGCGGCTTTATCGGACGCGAGGAATTACTCAAACTGAGAGGCAAGCCGCTGGAACGCAAACTGATTCAGTTTATTCTGGACGATCCCGAGCCGCTGATGTATCACGAAGAGCCAATCTTTCGAAATGGCGCATTGGCAGGTAGAACTACATCCGCCATGTATGGGTATACGCTGGGCGGGGCGGTTGCACTTGGTTATGTACATTCTGATAATGACGAGGGCGTTACCAAAGAATTCATTGAATCAGGTGAATATCAAGTCGAAATTGCCTGCAGGAAATATCGTGCCAAGGCATCTATACGACCCATGTACGATCCCCGTTCTGAACGTCCCAAAGCATAATTACCACTACAGCTTATTGCAGTATTTATGACAGAAGCACTTTACGAACGCGAACCCTATCAGAAAACTTGCGAAGCGGTCATTTCAGTTGTTGACACAGATGCAAATTGGTTTGGTACGGACCGGACAGTGTTTTACGCGATGGGTGGCGGTCAACCGGGTGATACGGGGCTGGTTCGGTTTGATGGAAAAGAGACCAGAATTGTAGATACAAGAAAAGATCGGGAATCCGGAACCATATTCCATTATGTTGAGGAAGGAGCTGAATTGCCTGCCATCAATGCAAATGTAGTGCTGGAAATTGATTGGGCGCGGCGACATCGAATGATGCGCATGCACAGTTGCATGCATTTGCTTTCGGCAATCATTGTTGCGCCGGTAACAGGTGGTCAAATCAATGACGGACGCGGCCGGCTGGACTTTGATCTTGGAAATGTTCTTGACAAGGAAGAGTTGACTTCGTCCTTGAATGAGTTGATCCAGAAAGGTATCCCCCGAGAATACGAATGGATCACGACTGAAGAACTGGATGCTCAACCGGAGTTGGTAAAAACCATGGCCGTGCAACCACCGAGAATATCGGGGAAGGTGCGACTGGTGAATTTTTCCGGAGTTGACCTGCAACCGTGCGGGGGAACGCATGTTGCCAACAGCAACGAAATCGGTCCGGTTCGGGTCGACAAAATTGAAAACAAGGGCAGACACAATCGACGAGTTACGATTGTGTTCGATGAATAAGTCATGCTATGACACTTTGATGAAACCTGAACCGAGAGGTAATAACAATGCATACAGGAAGTTGTTTGTGTGGAAAGGTGACTATAGAAGTTGACGGTCCAATTCGAAGATTTCAACACTGCCACTGCAAAACATGTCGAAAGGCGCATGCAACCGTTTATGGTTCTAGCGCGCTGGTTGACGCTGATGCGTTTCGGCTTACTGGCGGTGAGGACCGAATATCTTCGTACAACTCTTCAAAAGGGAAGGTGCGTTATTTCTGCAGTAATTGCGGAACTCACATGTATGCGCTTTGCGACCGGGACCCCGACGATGTGATTTTGCGCATGGGTGTTCTAGACGGCGATTTGGGTATGAAAGCCGAGCGGCATATCTGGGTGAGTCACAAACCGGACTGGTACGAGATCACCGACAATATCAAACAACTTGAAGAATGGTAATTACAGGAGAAGACAAATCCAGTGGCTGAAAATACACCGCAACTCCACCGTGGCCTGAAAGGCGTATATTTTGACAGATCTGCGGTTTCGTCCATTGACGGACGGGCCGGGGAACTTCGCTACCGGGGCTACTCGATTCACGAGTTAGCCGAGTATTCAACGTTTGAAGAGACCGCATATTTGCTCATTTATGGAGAATTGCCGACACAGGATCAACTGAATGAGTTTGACAGCAAACTGAAAGGTGAGCGACAACTTCCGGAGGCCTTGCTGGAAATGATCAGAATCATGAGCAATGCGCATCCAATGGAAGTACTCAGAACCGCCATTTCAGCGCTGGGTGTGTTTGATTCACAATGCGATGACAAGTCACAGGAAGGTATCATCGCAAAGGGCATTCGGTTGACATCGCAAATTCCAATGATTGTGGCGGCGCATGAAAGAATTCGAAATAATATGGAACCGCTGACACCAAATACAGAGATTTCGCATGCGGCGCACTTTCTGTATCAATTGACGGGCCAGTTGCCCAGTGATGATTCGGCAAAGTTGTTTGACAAGGATTTGGTATTGCATGCGGAGCATGGTTCGAATGCTTCCTCGTTCACAGCTCGGGTAGTTGCCGGTACCAATGCCAATGTGTATGCTTCGGTTACAGCAGCAGTTGGGGCACTGTCCGGACCTTCTCATGGTGGTGCCGCAGAGGATGTCATGAAGATGGCGCGGGAAGTTGGTGCGCCTGAAAAAGCCAAGGAGTATGTCAAAACCAAACGGAAGAATCGTGAAGTGGTAATGGGTTTTGGGCACCGGGTTTATCGTGCAGAGGACCCACGCGCCAGACACATGAAGGAAGGCGTTGAAAAATTGTCGAAGGAAATGGGTCAGCCGCAGTGGTTTGAAATTCTTCAGGCTCTGGTTAAAGCAATGAAACCGTACTCTCGGCATGGCGTGAATGTGAATGTAGATTTTTATTCAGGGGTTGTGTACCACTTGCTTGGAATCAAGGAAGATTTGTTTGTACCGATATTTGCAATTGGTCGCATGCCGGGTTGGGTTGTGCAAATTCTGGAGCAGTTCAGTGCGAATATTCTGATACGTCCGCTGACCGTTTACAGCGGTCCAGAACTGCGAAAGTATGTTGCAATTGAAGATCGGAAACAATAATTCAACTAAGTTCTTCAATTTTCCAATGGTTGCAATCGAGAAGGGGAGTATTTCACAGTAGTGTGTCTCCCTGCAAATGCGTATAGCGAATCATTTGATGGAACTGGGAATTGATAGTTAGTAAGTTGACCCTTTAATCAACAGACGATGGTGAATCGATAACACGTTTCGTATTACCCAGCTCGACATTGAAACAAACCGCCGCTATACGTTCCCGTCAAAACTCACCAAAAAAACACAATAGCATCTGCTTGTCCACAAGAGTGAAGATGCCAAAAACCGTACTGTTGCACATTTGCAACACTCAGCAGGCAACGATTCGGCATTGCCAAGAAATGGGTTGAAAAGCCAGTTAGTAGTGCTTCTTTCTGCACCAAATTCAACATAATCAATAACTTGTGATTACAAATCTGCATTTTTCAACCTGTATCTGCACTATTGTTGCAGTAAATGATTTTGAATGCACGGATAAAAAGGATATTTATTCTTGACAAAGTTGGCTTAAATTGTTATCTTATTTTTCAAAGGTTCCCCCCTGATGACAAGAGTGCCCAGGGTGCCCTTCCTTCCGTCAATGCATGCTTGGCGGCGCTTAGAATGAGGGGATAGTCGGGGGGGTCATTCTCTTTAAGTTCGTAAACTTGTCCATCTTTTATAAATCTGGTTTGATTTCTGTTCGAAATCCAGACCTGATGAGGCTATGCCAACAGGTTTCAATCCTGCTCAACTTTCGATCTATTAAGCGCGCATCACATTACTCAGCACGACATCAAAATACAACCCGTGTTCCACTGATTTGTGGCACAATCTCGGTCTCGCGTAGTCATTTGCTTGACTGTGAGTTACATTAGCTGGAGAAAATAGTACTTGGCAATCAGTTAACTCCTCTCACTTAGAGTTACTATGTTGAGTATGCCGTCGCCTGCAAAGCCCGACATTGAAACAAATCGTTGCTTTACGTCCTCATCGAAACTCGCCAAAAATCAAATTACTATCTGCTTTCCCACGCAAGCGAAGATGCCAAGCAACGAGCTATTGCAAATTTGCAACACTTGGCAGGCAACGATTCGGCATTGCCAAGAAATGGTTGAAAAGCCAGTTAGTTATTCCTCTTTCTACACAAAATTCAACATTATCAATAACTTGTGATTTCAAATCTGCACTTTTTGTCTTTGCTGTAGATAACTTCGAATGCACAGCAGTGGGTAAAAAGGTATTTTTCTTCTTGACAAAGGTTGTTTAAAATTGTTATCCTATTTTCAAAGGTTCCCCCCTGATGACAAGAGTGCCCAGCGGTGCCCTTCCTTCCGTCAAAGCATGCTTGGCGGCGTTTAGAATGAGGGGATAGTCGGGGGGGTCATTCTCTTTAAGTTCGTAAACTTGTCCATCTTGGATAAATCTGGCTCGAGTTCTGTTCGAAATGCAGGTTTGATGAGGCCATACCAATAGGTTTGATTCCTGTTCAACTTTCGATTTATTGCCCAACAGCAATAATCAGCAATTTGCAAACCGAAGTGGGACCGTGATTGATGATGAAACAAATTGTATCTTGTTCCTTGTGGCAACATTTCAGGGAGTGTGTTCTGCATCGCTTTTGTAATTTTAGATTTCATGGTATTGACAGGTATTGTGTCTGTTATCACAACAATTTCTTCTACATCTTTTGATTCCAACTCCTTTGGTATGGAAATTTTGAGAAGAAAACTGAGTACTTCAGCATAAAGTCTGTGTGGACGATGCATATCTGGATTCAAATTAGATTTCTTGACTATAACGGCATCGATGCAAATTTCAGTAAGATTCCGTTGAATCAAACTGAACATGTGATTTCGAACTGCTTCGCTATCGTTGTAACAATGGAAGTAGTCAATGTCCATTCCATCTTCAATACAAGAGTATTTGTACTCGTCAATGGATTTGACTAAATTTGAAGGACGCGAAATACTGATACTTGTCATTATGAAGTAGCGGGACCCGTGAGACTTGAAGTTAAAGTCCCCGGTTTCATCAAGATACAGATATTTACATTTATTCACTGTTGTCACCAGAAAATCGACTCGATTGGAGAGATAACGAAGTCTAATTTTTCGCCAAATTAGTTTGACCAGGAAGTTGAACAATTTGAATCAACCATCAAACCTTCACAAACCCAGCTCAGCAATACCTATGCTGAAAGTTCGGAATTGTTTATCGGGTTATCGCTTAAATCCCATGAACTCTAGGCAAGACAGTACGTTCAATATTCCTTCTACTCAATCCAGATAGCGAATTCACCGCGAAAGCCAAGACAATATGATAAACTTTTTTATCCGATTTGTACTATCATATTGTAAGCCGCGTTCATGTTCACTGGGGTCTTCAGCAACCAAGCTTGCAGTAATTTGTCAAATTTACACTCTAAAATCAATCATTTACAAGACTTTTTTACAGGAATTACGGAATGCAGGAAGTATTGGTGGATGGCTACAAAGTAGTCACTTATAGTTATGGTTCAGGAGACAATGTTCTGCTTCTGCTCAATGGTGGCCCGGGGCTTCCGTGCGATTACTTGCGCGACCCCCATATTCATCTCGCAGAAGAAGGATTCAGAGTTGTCGCTTTTGATCAGTTAGGTTGCGGAAATTCCGACCGTCCGGATGACCCGTCACTGTGGAATATATCCAGATACGTGGAAGAAGTCGAAACAGTTCGCAAAGCACTTGGTTTGGAAAATTTTCACCTGCTGGGTCAGTCTTGGGGTGGCTGGCTGAGCATTGAATATGCTTTGACCTATCCGGATTCAATTCGTACGCTTATTCTTGCAAATACTTGCGGTGATTTGCCGCATTTGACAATTGAACTCAATCGCATGCGAAATGCCTTGGGCAGTGAGACAGAGGCGATGATGTTGCACCATGAAGCGATGGGAACAATTGATCATCCGGAGTATCAGGCCGCCGTAACGATTTTGAACTACCGGCATGTATGTCGCTTGAAAGAGTGGCCCGATTCTTTGCTTGCATCAGTGAACGATTGGAACATGGGTCCGTATGGAACAATGCAAGGACCGAATGAATTTCTCTACATCGGCAACTTGAAAGACTGGAATCGTATTCCGGATATGCACCGTCTCACTATGCCGACATTAATCGTTACCGGGTCGCATGATGAAATCGGACCGGCCTGCGCACTTCGAATGCACAATGTGTTGCCTAATTCAGAAGTTGTCGTACATCCAAACTCTTCGCATGTCCCGTTCTATGAGGAACCCGAAGATTACTTTGCGTCGCTGAAAAAGTTTCTGGCAACACACTAAGCTGCTGACCAAAATGGATTGTGCCTGAATCAGAAGAAATCAGGAAGTTGATAGCAATACCACAGTAGTGTTCACAATATCTTCCACTGTAGCTCCGCGCGATAAATCTGCGACTGGATGAGCGAAGCCTTGCAGTATTGGACCGATTGCTTGTGCACCTGCCAGGTATTGAGTAATTTTGTATGCGATGTTGCCAGAGTTGAGGTCGGGGAACACCAAAACATTTGCCTTGCCGGCAACCGGACTGGCATCTTTTAGCTTGATAGCAGCTGTACGCGGATCTAAAGCAGAATCCAGTTGTAATTCACCATCAATGTGCAAATCGGGTGTTTTTTCCCGAACAATCTCAAGTGCCTTCTTAATTCTGTCAATCAAATTGTGCCGGGCGCTTCCTTTGGTTGAAAATGACAACAATGCAATTCTTGGTTCGTCGGGCAACAGACTTCTTGCACTTGTTCCCGAACTGATTGCAATGTCAGCCAACTGCTCCGGTGTTGGATCTACATTGACTGCACAGTCAGCAAAAATTATTGAACGCGAAGGTGTATTCTTCACCGCAGGCACAAGCATCAAAAAATAACTTGATGGTGTTGCAATTCCTTCCTGCGGCCCAATCATCATCAACCCGGCTTCAATCACCTTTGCAGTGGGCACGGATGCTCCGGCAACCATCGCATGCGCGTCGCCAAGTCGAACCATTAGCGCACCATACATTAAAGGTTTACGAAGCAAACGCTCTGCAATTCCCGCGCGCAGTGGTCGCGGACCCGTTTGACAGGCATGAACATACCGGTCCATGTTTGTTACACGAGCAGGGTCGGCAATCTGAATGTGATTCAGAGAAATTTCATGTGCTTCAGCGACTGCAGAAATTTCAGATTGATCACCTGTCAACACAGGTGAGGCAATTTTCTCGTCTACAAGTATTCGTGCGGCGCGTACAACGCGCTCGTCTGCCGCTTCGGCCAATACAACAGTACGAAGCTCGGATTTGGCAGCGGCAGTGAGACTTCTAAGAAATTCCAAAAGTTTGGACTTTAGACAAACTCTTTGTACTTCTCAAGATGACGAACAGGCTTGCTGAGCGCATCCCTTCTGAATGGGTCACCAAGCTCCCGCGTACACATGATTTCAACAACAGTTGTCTTTCCTTCGTTTTGCGCCTTACATGCTTCGCGAAGTGCATCTCCAACCATGTCCAGATTGTCTACTACAATGCCTTCACCGCCCATTGACTTTGAAATTCCTGCCCAGCTTGGATTCTCAAGATTGACGCCTTCAAATCGACGTCCGTAAAAGTCCACCTGGTTCTTCTTTTCGGCGCCCCACTGGCGATTATTGAACACGACCGGAGTTACCGGAATATTCTCGCGCACACAAGTCAATATCTCGCTCATACTCATTGCCCACGCACCATCGCCGACATAAGCAATCGCAGCTCGGTCTGGCGCGGCAACCTTGACCCCCATAATCGTCGGAAATGCGTATCCGCAGTTCCCAAAACTCATCGCGGCAAAGAAACTTCGCGATTCCTCGAATCTCAGATAGCTGTTGGAGACCGAGCAAATGTTGCCAATATCAGTTGAAATTGCGGCATCGGACGGCGTTGCTTTTTCCAGTTCTCGCAATACCTGTCGCGGGTGCAGCATACCGGCATCTTCCTTGGCCACGATCTGACTCCAGTCATCCGATTCTTCAGTCCAGTTGTTCAACTCGGACTCCCATTGATTTTTCTCGTCGGCGATTTGCTTCAGACGATCATCCTTGTTTTGCAAGCAAGCAATGTTTTCGCGATTTTTCAATCGTTCCAATATGGAAGTGGCGGCTTCTCCTGAATCACCACAAATCCCGACTGAAATGGGTTTTACGAGTCCCAGCATACGATGGTCCACATCCACCTGAATGATTTTCGCATTCTTTGGCCAGTAGTCAATGCCATGTTGTGGCAACGTACCAAACGGGCCCAGTCGAGTACCCAGTGCCAGAACCACATCTGCCTTTGAGATTAATTTCATGCCGGCCTTTGAGCCTTGATAACCCAAAGGCCCCGCCCAGAGCGAATGACTTGCCGGAAATGAATCATTGTGCAAATAACTGTTCACCACCGGAGCAGACAGGTACTCGGCCAGCTCAACACATTCCTGAACTGCGTTCGCCATAACGACACCACCACCGGCGACGATGACAGGAAACTCGGCTTCTGACAACACTCGTGCCGCATTGTCAAGACTTGAGCTACCGCCTGGTCCACGCTCGATTCTTCGTGGTTGCGGCACATTTACATCGACATCTCCGTAAAAGTAGTCACGTGGAATATTCAACTGGGTTGGCCCGTTTTCAGCCATTGCCATGTCAAAGCAGCGTCCGGTAATTTCTGCCATCCGGCCCGGACCATTGACATGTCCCTGAAATTTTGTGATTTTCGAGAAAATGGGTAGTTGTTCGGTTTCCTGAAAACCGCCAAGTCCCATTGTGCCGCTTCCCGTTTCGGGTGTAATTGCGACAACCGGCGAATGCGCCCAGTATGCTGCCGCAATCGCAGTTACAAAATTCGTGATGCCAGGACCATTTTGCCCGATACAAACGCCGTGGCGGCCGCTGACTCGGGCATATCCGTCTGCCATGTGAGCAGAACCTTGTTCATGAACAGTGGGAATGAAGCGAATTCCGGCCGCCGGAAAAATATCCAGCGCATCCATGTATGCGGACCCGACGATACCGAATACATCGGTTACGCCGTGGGCGACTAATGTTTCAACGAATGCTTCGCTTGGTGTCATACGTGGCATTGCAATGAGTTCTCCTTTCTTGATAATTTACAAAAGTGCAAAATGAGTTCTGGGCAAATAACTGCTAGGCTGACCGCAGTACTTCTTCCGGCGGATGATAATCATAGTTCAAATCCTCGGCGACCGCTTTGTAGGTTATTTCGCCATGGTGAACATTGAGGCCCTTCATCAAGTTCGGATCATCTTGAAGTGCCTGCTTATATCCCTTGTTGGCAATTTCAATTGCATACGGAAGTACAACATTGTTCAATGCAAATGTCGAAGTGCGCGGTACAGCACCGGGCATGTTCGTCACGCAGTAATGCACAATCCCGTGTTCTACATAAGTTGGATCTGAATGAGTGGTGGGCTTTGATGTTTCAAAGCACCCGCCCTGATCAATCGCAACATCCACCACGACGGAACCCGGACGCATATTTTCAATCATTTGTTCCGTGACGAGGCGCGGTGCCTGAGCACCGGGAATCAGTACAGCACCAACCACCAAATCCGCATTGACAACATGATTTTCAAGTGTGCTACGGGTAGAAAACACAGTGTTCGTGGTTCGTCCGAATTGTGACCAATGGTATTCCAGAACATTGACGTTTCGGTCGACTACCCATACATCGGCACCCATGCCGACTGCGATATGTGTTGCATGTGTGCCGACGACACCGCCGCCAAGAATTACCACCTTGGCCGGATCTACGCCGGGTACGCCGCCTAGTAATATTCCTTCACCGCCATGCGGACGCTCCAGGCACCATGCACCAACCTGGACTGCCATTCTGCCGGCCACTTTGGACATCGGCGCCAAAATTGGCAAGTTGCCATTACCGTCTTCAACTGTTTCATAAGCAATGCACACTGCGCCGCTCTCAACCAAATCCCGCGTTTGCGGTGCATCTGGTGCAAGATGCAGATAAGTAAAGAGAATCTGGTTCTCGCGAAGCAATTTCCTTTCCGGTTCCAAAGGTTCCTTGACTTTGACAATCATATCAGTGCTGTCAAACACCTCGGCCGGTGTATCAACAATTGTGGCCCCGGCATTTCGGTAGTCGTCGTCAGACGCTCGAATACCAATTCCAGCCTGTGTTTCAACAACGATTTCGTGACCGTTGTGAACTAGTTCCCGAACACTTCCGGGTACCAATCCGACCCTGTATTCGTCCGTTTTTGTTTCCTTTGGGACACCAATTCGCATAGCAATCCAGTTGATAAATTTTTGGTTAGAAAATTAATGAAAACCAACCTTGTATGATAACGAAATTTCTTGAAAAATAAAGCAGAATTCGCGGTCAAGTTCAAGATTTGGCGGAGCAGAGTTGGCAAAATCTCCTTGTCAAGTTGTAAGTATTTGATTATAATATAATTTATCAAATTCTTGCAGACTTGGAATTTGGACAGATTCTTGAAAATTTCTGAAAAAATAACTTGATTTGGAGCAGGTGAACCAGCATAATATTCACAAGCAGGAGAGAGGACTGTTTTAGATTGATTTTCAAGATGGTTTTTTATCTCACAGGAGGTAGCTTGAAATGCGTCACGACCCTGAAAATTTGAAGAATCAATGGATGCCATTCACGAGCAACCGGGACTTCAAATCCAGTCCTCGCATGATAATGAGAGGCGAAGGTGTCTATTTGTTTACACCTGATGGGGACCGTATCATTGATGCTTCATCCGGTCTGTTTTGCTGTGCGGCCGGACATAGTCGCAAAGAAATTGCGGATGCTGTGCATCGGCAACTACTGGAATTGTCCTACACCGCCCCGTTTCAAATGGGTCATGTTCACTCGTTCAGACTGGCCAGCAGGTTGGCGGAGATCACCCCCGCCGGGTTGGACAAATTGTTCTTTGTCAATTCCGGCTCTGAATCGATTGATACTGCGATCAAAATCGCGTTGGCTTATCACTATGCGCGGGGAGAAGGGCAACGCCAGCGATTGGTTTCACGCGAGCGTGCCTATCATGGAGTCAATATCGGTGGTACATCGCTGAGCGGAATGGTCAAGAACCGGCAAGCTTTCGGTGTTGGTATGCCGGGTGTATGTCACATGCGTCACACGATGTTGCCCGAGTACAAGTATGTTCGCGGGCAGCCCAAGCACGGTGCTGAACTAGCTGATGACCTGTTGAGAATCGTGCAAAATTACGGTGCTGACACGATTGCCGCGTGTTTTGTTGAACCGATCGCGGGTTCGACCGGATGTTTGGTTCCGCCGGAAGGGTATTTGGAGCGATTGAGAGAAATTTGCGATGAATACGAAATTCTTCTGGTATTCGATGAAGTGATTTGCGGATTCGGCCGAACTGGCAAGCCATTTGGAGCACAAAGTTTCGGCGTAACTCCGGACCTCATGACCATGGCAAAAGCACTGACCAATGCAGCCCAGCCCATGGGTGCCGTCGCAGTCAATCAAAATGTCCATGACACAATTATGAATGCAGCACCGGAGAAGGTGATTGAATTGTTTCATGGTTACACCTATTCGGGGCATCCCGGTGCATGTGCGGCCGGGTTGGCAACAATTGACATCTATGAAAAGGAGAAACTGTTTGAACGCGGTGCAAAACTGTCGGGTTACTTTCTGGACGCAATCTTTGAATTGAAGGGAATTGAAGTGATCACCGACATTCGCGGTTATGGAATGCTCGGCGGCATAGATTTTGCACCAGGTGGCAGACCGGGGCAGATCGGACTGGAAATCCAAAAGCGGTTGTTTGCCGCTGGTTTGCACGTCAAGGCTACCGGTGATGCAATCATTCTTGCGCCGCCGTTGATTTCCGAACAAGCCCATATTGATGAGACGGTCTCGATACTGCGTCAGGTGCTGGAACAGTATTCCTGAAAAGACAATTGAATGATGACAGGCCATTGAAGTGCATCGCATTTGAAACTGATGCGTTGCAATGAGCGTGGAGATGAAATGTTTGTGCTATGAGCAATCAGATGCAGAGTAGGTAGATTCGTGCTTGAAGCAAACAGAAATTGGGTGAAAAAAATAATTTCTCACACCAACATTCAGAATTGATAAAATTGATTTGTTATTAGATTAATTTTTCATTGAATCGGAGGGTTTTATTGAAATGAAAGAATCTTACTCTGCCGGGATGAGTCGCCGGAAGTTTCTAAAGACCAGCGGTGTTGCTGGTGCAACCGCCGCGGTAGGTCCGTGGATCATCAATTCGAAAGTCTTGGCGCAGTCTTCTGGCGAGGTCAACGTATTGATGTGGTCCGACTATCTGCCCCCAGACTATTTGGAAGCCTTCAAAGCCGAAACTGGCATTACGGTAAACTATACGGGGATTGGGTCGAACGAGGAAATCATCAACAAGATGAAAGCCACCAAAGGCAAGGGCATTGATATTTGCTCGCCGACCAATGTTCGTTCTGGTCAGTGGGTTGACCTGGAGCTTTTGCAACCTTGGGACTATAGTCGAATCTCGAATATGGGCAATGCCAATCCGGCCATGCTGAAAGTCGGAGACAACGAGTGGAATTTCGGCGGCAAGGGTTCGCATTGGCTTCCACAAATCTGGGGCACCGAAGGCATGGCCTGGCGCACGGACTTGTACTCGCCTCCGGGCGGTCAGCCGAGCTATGGCAATGTTTGGGATGGTTCCGGTAATGGTAACACCATGATTCGTCCGCACTCCGGAATGCTGGGTGCCGGCCTTTACATGGAAACAATTGGCGAGCTGGAGGCAGGCGACGTTTGGCGAGCCTACGACAGCGAAGATGCCATGCGACCGATTTGGCAGAAAATCACTGATTTCTGTATCAAGAACAAGGGCGAAGTCAAGCTACTTTGGAATGATGCAGATAGCCAGAAGAATGGCTTGCTGAACGATGGTGTTATTGTTGGGCAAACTTGGGACGGTCCGCCGCTGGCATTGAAGTCAGATGGTGAACCAGTCCACTATCAGGCACCGAAGGAAGGTTCGATGGCATGGGTAGATGGTATGGCATTGTCTGTGGCAGCAGACAACATCGACCAGGCTTATGCGTTTGTTGAATTCGCATTCCTGAAAGAGCCGGCCGGCAAGGCAATTGACACTCACGGCTACAATTCAGCTGTGATTGGTGCCGACGCTTTCGCAGGTGCTCAGTACAAGAAAAATTTCGCTGAAGCGTATCCGGCGGATTCACTGGCCAACCTGAATCCTTGGCCAGCAGAGCCCCAATGGTATGCAGATGTGAGAACTGAATATCGCAATAAGTTTGTAAACGCATAGTTGTTTATATTTTCAGTTCTGTAACGATGAGAGTACGCACCAGTTGCGATTGAGCTTCTGGTGCGTATTTTTTTATCTTGCGAAAAATTGAAATTATGTTAGAATGCAAATATTCACGTGTAGTAACGCATTGACAGGTTGAAAAACTATGAGTGCAGATGTCCGTCTGGAAAATGTTTGGATTCGGTTTGGAGATTTTGTTGCAGCCAGTGAAGTGAACTTGCATATTCAGGAAGGGGAGTTTTTTACAATACTGGGCCCGTCCGGATGTGGCAAGACAACTTTGCTGCGTGCTGTTTCAGGATTTCTTGACCCGTCCGAAGGGGATATATTAATTGGTGGGAACAATGTTGCCGGTATTGGCCCGAACCGCCGTCCCACCGCATTGATTTTTCAAAATCTTGCCCTGTTTCCGTTGATGACCATTTGGGAAAACATCACGTTTTCCATGGAGGTCAAGGGTGCTGGAAAATCCGAGCGGCGCAAACGAGCAGAAGAGTTGCTTGAGTTGATCGCCTTGCCAGGGCAAGGCGACAAAATGGTCAATGAATTGTCTGGCGGTCAGAAACAACGCGTCGCAATTGCTCGTGCATTGTGTGCCCAGCCGGATGTTCTACTGCTGGATGAACCTCTGAGTGCACTGGACCTGAAGTTGCGGCAACACATGCGTACCGAGTTGCGCGCCATTCAGCAACAGGTTGGCATTACGTTCATTTACATCACGCATGACCAGGGTGAAGCCTTGACCATGTCAGACAATGTTGCAGTGATGCGCGAAGGCATTGTCGAGCAGGTATGCGATGGCACAACGTTATATGACCATCCGGATACATCGTTTGTTGCTTCTTTCGTTGGCGAGAACAATTTGTTCAAAGGAAAGGTAACTGAAGTCAACGACGGGGTAGCGACTGTTGACACACCGGAAGGGAAGTTGCGCGGCATGGTCAGCAAAAACAAAAACTCGGCGGTGAAAGCTGGAGACACTGCATTTTTGTTTGTTCGTCCGGAATCATTCCGATATGCCAACGGAGCAGATGCAACCAACTCGGTGACCGCCAAAGTCTATTATCAAGAATTCGAAGGTCATTTTTGGCAGGTTTTTCTGGATACACCAACCAAGAAGCGAGTGAAGATGTCATTTGTCAATGATGGCGAAGAACCGGAACACAACCGGGGCGATGAAGTTTCGATCTGGTTTCCCGAACGGGTTGGCACAGTACTGCCAGAAGGTCCGTTGGCGGCCGAATAAGCACTGAGGATATTTGCTATGGGAATCGCAACCTACTGGCAAAACTTTTTCCATCGCAACGGAGTTTCAGTTGCGGTATTCTTGCTCGTCTCGGTCGGCTTCTGGATCTTCATGATGATCCTGTTGCCACAGTTCTTCATGCTGGATTTCTCGATTCGGGCGAATGTGCCGCCACCCAAGTTCGGCACTGAAGAACACTACTACACGATGGAGCACTACCAATACATGATATTTGGAAGTGCCCAGGCAACCGAATCTTACAACATCATTGACCTTACGGTTTTCTTCCGTACCATCTTCGCGGCCATCGTCGTCACGATGATTGATTTGGCACTTTGTTATCCCATTGCATACTACTTGGCGCATGTCGCAACCGGCGGCTGGAGTCGCTTGATGGTGTTGTCGTTGATTGTTCCGTTCTGGGTGAATGAAATTCTACGGGCGTTTGCATTCAAGATTATTTTTGGTTCGACCGGTGTCATTAACAATACCTTGGTAGCTGTCGGAATCTTGTCGGAACCATATGACTTCATCCGCAATGACGTTGCATTATGGGCAGGCTTGAGCTACGCCTTCATATTGCTGATGATTTTTCCAATCTACAATGCTGTGGAAAGTCTTGACAAGAATCAGATTGAAGCAGCACGTGATCTGGGATCTCCGTGGTGGCGAATCCACTGGCGGATCGTGGTACCGCATGCGAAGCCGGGAATATCATCCGGATGCACAATGGTGTTCATGCTTACTGCCGGTGCATTGGCAGCTCCGCAGATTCTGGGCGGTCCCAGCAGTTTGTGGTTTACCCAGATCATTTATCAGGGATTCAATCAGGCGGGTAACTGGGCCAGAGGATCCGCGTACGCAATTGTGCTGTTGATCACTTGCATCATTTTTGTGCTCGTGATGATGAAGGTTTTCAAAGTCAAGTTTGGAGAGATGATGCGATGATGCAAGATCGCATGCAGCGTATTCTGGTCATTGGCTTTGTATTGCTGTTCTTCCTGTATTTGTTTGGCCCATTGCTGGTCATGGGCATTACAGCATTCAATACTTCGTCGTTTCCCAGAGTATCGCCGTGGGATTGCTTTTCGGTCGAGTGGTTCAATGTACTAGGGCAAGATCTACGTTTGATGGTAGGGTTGCGGAACAGCATCTTTATCGGTTTCGGTGTGGTGGCGCTCTCAGTGCCAATCGGTCTGGCGGGTGCATTGATGTTGATGCAAGTGAATCCGCGCTTGCGTCCGTGGTACTACACAACAGTAATTTCTCCAATTCTGGTTCCGGGCGTCGTGCTGGGTATTTCGACGCTCCTGTTTTGGGACCGCATCGGGCTTATGCTCGGTTTTGATACCGAATCGATTTTCTACAACGGAATCTTTCTGACGATTATCGGGCAGTCCACCTTCATTTCCGCGTACACGATGTTGATTTTCATTGCGCGATTGCAACGTTTCGACCCATTGCTCGTCGAAGCCGCGATGGATTTGGGCGCCACGCATGTACAAACATTTCGCAAGATAACGTTGCCTTTTCTGAAGCCGGCAATTGGTTCCGCGGCAGTGCTGGCCTTTCTGGCATCGTTTGAAAACTACAACACAACCGTATTTACCATTGTTTCTGAAAGCACTTTGACCACTGTCCTCGCAAGCAAGGTGCGCTACGGAATTGATCCGTCCATCAGTGCTTTGGCGGTGATGATTGTTTTTCTGACATTGGTGGGTGCCATTTTTTACGAAATTTCGCAACGCCGTGAAACGCGAAGGCAAAAGCGAGCTGCCGCAGTTGCCAGGGGTGAAATTACCAAAACGACCCGCAAGGAAAAATCATTCTTTGCGGAACCGGCTTTTCTGATGTCAACTCTGGTGATTGTTGCAGGTCTCGGAATAGTTTATTTCAGTGGTACTGTCGGAGTGGACGAATGCAAGGCTGCTGTCAAGGAACAGAAACGCGTTGAAGTACTGCGCCGGGTCGACAAGATGCAAAAACAGCAAATGTTCAAATCAGCTGTGGAACAGCAGGCTGAAGAAGCCCGGGCGAGAGGCACCGAAGGCTATGAAGGTATATTTGCACCGGATAACTTGCAAGAACAAGTTACTTCCGGCGATGCGGCACAAGAAGATGCTTCTGCGAAGGGAACGGAAGGCTACCAGTCCATTTTCGCGCCGACAAATCTTGAGGGGCAGACCGGGCAGGAGGATGAGTCTGGCCAAAACAGCGAGTCACAGGCAAAGGGCACTGAGCAATTTGAGTCTATCTTCGCGCCAAGCAATCTTCAGGGACAAACTGGTACCGAGAATAGTAACTAAACGCTTGTTGCCTGCAAAAATGTAAGAATTCGGGGCGTTAGCGTTGCAAACTACATGTATCGGGGCTTACCCCAAGCCTGATTACCTGAAACTTCCTGACTGGTTCAACATGCCGGGCGGGCCTGATGTGACAGACCCAACGACGAGCTGGAAAGAGGCCTTGATGGCCATGGGAGATTCGGCAGACACTATCATTGAAAATGCAACACGTGATGTCGTCAGCGACCAGGTCGAGGTCGGTATTGACATATTGACAGACGGCGAGGTCAAGCGGGAAAACTATATTCATTATCATTGCCGTCATATTCAGGGAATTGATTTTTCCGTATTAACAGAGCGGGAGTTGCGCGGCGGTGCATACACGGCGCGTTTGCCTACGATAACGGGCAAGGTTCAAGTGCGGGACATCGGGTTTCTGGTTGAAGACTGGAAACGCGCACAATCATTCACTGACCGGCCCGTAAAAATCACACTGCCTGGACCGATGACCATTACAGATACGACGGCCAACGCGTTTTATTCCTCCGAGCAGCAACAAGGCGCTGACTTGGCAGATGCGTTGAATCAGGAAGTACTGGCACTGGCAAATGCCGGGTGCTTGTTCATTCAGGTTGATGAACCGGTGTTTGCACGCAAGCCGAATCAGGCAATTGAATTTGGAGTGGAAAATCTGGAAAGAGTGTTTCACGGGGTACCAGATTCAGTTACTCGAACCATGCACATGTGCTGCGGCTACCCGGACCGGCTGGATAATCTGGATTATCCCAAAGCCTCGCGCGACGCGTATTTTCAAATTGCGGATGCAATCAATGCATCCAGCATTCAGAATGTTTCGCTTGAAGATGCGCATCGACATAATGATTTGTCATTGCTGGAACATTTTTCCGATACGGTTGTCATACTGGGCGTGGTTGCGATCGCCTTGAGTCGGGTAGAGACTGTTGAGGAAATTCGTGCCAGAATTGAACAAGCATTGGAGTATATTGACAAGGACCGCATGATCGCGGCGCCGGATTGCGGATTGGGTTTGCTGGGCAGAGAACTTGCCATGAGCAAGTTGAGAAACATGAGTGAAGCGGCTCATTCCATTCATTAAACGAATGCATTAACGAGAAGAGGAAGTAGTTATGGATGTTCAAGTGAAAGAAACACTGCATCACTATATCAACGGCCAGCGTGTTGAAGGCACCAGCGGTCGTTTTGGAGATATTTACAATCCGGCAATTGGCGCGGTGGTCAAGCAGGTGCCATACGCCAGTGAAGAAGAAGTCGGTGCGGCGATTGAAGTCGCGGCCGATTCCTTGCCAGGATGGTCGGCGGAACCACCGGCCAGTCGTGCTCAGGTGTTGTTTGCGTTTCGTGATATTGTCAAAAAGAACATTGAAGAGTTGGCGGCGGCCCTGTCTTCTGAACATGGCAAGACAATTGAGGATGCCAAAGGTTCAATCGGAAGAGGATTGGAAGTGGTCGAGTTCGCTTGCGGCATTCCGCAGTTATTGAAAGGTGAGATGTCCGAGCGCGTAGCCAAAGGGGTGGAAAGCTATTCCATTCGTCAACCAGTCGGAGTTTGCGCGGGGATCACGCCGTTTAACTTTCCGGCCATGGTGCCGATGTGGATGTTTCCGGTCGCGATTGCATGTGGCAACACCTTCGTATTGAAGCCGTCGGAAAAAGATCCATCCTGTCCATTGATGCTGGCCGAGTATATGAAGGAGGCCGGGTTGCCGGATGGAGTTCTGAATGTAGTCATTGGTGACAAGGTTGCAGTTGACACGATCCTTTCGCATCCCAAAGTTGCGGCGGTCAGTTTTGTTGGTTCAACGGCGGTTGGCGAATATATCTACAAGACCGGATGTAGCCACGGTAAACGAGTGCAGGCATTGTGCGGCGCAAAGAATCATATGGTGGTGATGCCAGATGCAGACATGGACCAAGTTGTTGACGCGGCCATTGGTGCAGGCTACGGTTCTGCCGGTGAGCGTTGCATGGCAATTTCGGTAGTTGTTGCAGTTGGCGACGATACAGCGGACGAATTGGTAGAACGTTTGAAACCGCGTGTACGAGATTTGAAAGTCGGTCCCTATACAGATGCTGACGCGGAAATGGGACCGCTGGTGACTCCCGACCATTACAGTAAAGTCAGATCGTATGTGGAGCTTGGAATAGACGAAGGTGCTGATTTGGTTGTTGATGGACGTGACTTGGCTGTGCCAGGATATGAAGAAGGTGCATTCTTGGGCGGTTGCCTGTTTGACAATGTGAAGCCTGATATGAAAATATACACAGATGAAATTTTTGGACCCGTGCTCAGTGTAGTTCGAGTGGACAGCTATGAGGAAGCAGTTCAGTTAGCCAGTGATCACGAGTACGGCAATGGTGCAGCGATTTTCACTCGCGACGGCGGATATGCGCAGAATTTCATATCCAATGTCAGAATTGGAATGGTTGGAGTGAATGTACCCATTCCGGTTCCGGTGGCTTATCACAGCTTTGGGGGTTGGAAGCGATCGTTGTTCGGCGATCATTACATGCATGGTCCGGAAGGCGTAAGGTTCTATACAAGAATGAAAACAGTAACTGTGCGTTGGCCGGAAGCAATTCAGGCAGGGGCGCAGTTTCATTTCAAGCGAGGAAGCGAAGACAACTAGGAGTTTGGTGACCGGAATCGGTTCGTGTTGAATTTGCGTGCCAGTGATTGAATGCACGATTATTCGCAATCTAGCCTGAGGTTGTCAATCAGTCTGGTTGTGCCGATATAAACAGCGATCAAACCAATCGCCTGATTCAGTAACTTGGCGGGTGTATGCGCAGTCCAGTTCTTGGGGTCACGAACCTCGGCATAGTCAATTTTGATTTCTGGACAATCCAGAGTTTCAATCATTTTCTGCTTCAGGTTTTCCGGATTTCTTTCACCAGTTTGCCAAGCATCTTTCGCATGGGCTAACGATTGATAGATTTTGAGGGCTGTTTGACGTTCTTCGGCGCTGAGCAACTGATTTCTGGAGGACAGGGCGAGTCCGTCCTTGTCTCGTACAGTCCTGCATGGAACAATATTCGGATAGCCCATTCGATTCGCCAAATCCTGAATGACTCGTAGTTGCTGATAGTCCTTCAAGCCAAAGTAGGCGTTGCAGTTGCCGATGAACTTGAACAATTGATTCACAATCGTGCAAACCCCCTCCAAATGCCCAGGTCGATAATCGCCTTCCAGTCCTTTTCCAAATGGTCCTGGATTCAAGAGTGGAATATTACCCAGATCGATTTCTCCCCCAAAGTAGTCGGCTACGGATCCCAAAAAAACCATGTCGCAATCGTATTCTGACAACTTGTTATAGTCAGACGACAGATTTTTAGGATAGCGCGCAAAATCTTGCGGGTCGTTAAATTGCAGGGGATTCACAAAAATACTTGCACAAGTTCGGTCATTTTCCGAAACTGACTGCGCAATCAGTGAAAGGTGTCCTGCGTGCAATGCTCCCATTGTTGGTACGAAACCAATTGAATGTCCTTGTTGACGGTGTTGCTCGCACCATTTGCCAGCTGAGGCAGGATCAGCAAGAATTTCAAGTTCGGGCATGACTACCCTCTGCAGAGTTTGGCGCGCCGAGCTCCTTATTCGCTAAATTGCAGAATGATTTTGCCGAAATGAGTGCCGGAGTCCAAGTGTCGATGAGCATCCTGTACCTGCCCGTACGGCAGTACTGAATCAATCACAGGTTTGACAGTGCCATTTTCAAGTAACGGCCAAACATGCTCGCGCAGGCTATCAGCAATCACTTGTTTGGCAACGTTCGGGCGGGCCCGCAATGTGGAACCGGTGACTGTCAATTGCTTCAGCATGATTGGCAAGATATTGATTTCAGCCTTGATGCCTCGCTGTGTAGCGATTATGACGAGACGCCCGCGATGGCCCAGGCACTTCAAATTTCTGGCAACATAATCACCCCCAACGATATCCAGCACAACATCAACCCCTTTGCCACTTGTTGCATTCTGAACTTCTTGCACAAAGTCCTGAGTTTTGTAGTTGATTGTAAAGTCTGCGCCAAGTTCCTCACATTGTTTGCACTTTGCATCGGTGCCAGCGGTAGCAAATACTTTTGAGTGATTGGCTTTGGCGATTTGTATTGCAGTTGTACCGATTCCGCTACTGCCGCCATGCACCAGCAAGGTTTCGCCAGATGCCAATCTACCACTAGTGTAGACGTTGGTCCACACCGTAAAAAAGGTTTCAGGAATTCCCCCCGCAATTACCAGATCTATTCCTTCGGGTATTGGCAAACAGGTAACCGCGGGAGCAACACAGTATTCAGCATATCCGCCACCCGCAATCAGGGCGCAAACTTCATCTCCAACAGAAGGGGTGTCAACATCACTTCCTGTTGCGACTACCGTACCAGACACTTCCAGCCCGAGAATATCGGATGCACCAGGCGGGGGCGGGTAATTCCCCGACCGTTGCATAATATCCGCGCGATTGACCCCGGCACCAGCGGTTCGTATGAGTACTTCTCCAGATTTGGGTTCGGGTACTGGGCGTGTTCCAACCTCCAGAACTTCAGTGCCACCCGGATTTGGCACTTCAATGGTCTTCATTGAATCTGGCAATTTGCTATTCATACGGCATTTCCCTGAAAGAGTTCTTGTATCTTGCGATCTTGTCAATGTACGACTGATTGAATGTACGAAGCATTTCACTTTCTTCGGGTTTCAATTGGCGAATGACGCGACCCGGTGTGCCGACAACTAGACTGTTATCGGGAATTTCCTTTCCTTCACCAATGAGTGTATTGGCACCGACAAGACATTGTTTGCCAACAACTGCGTGATTCAAAATGACGGCATTGATGCCAATGAGTGAACCGTCACCGACTGTACAACCGTGCAACATCGCCTTGTGACCGATTGTTACGTTGTTGCCGATCGTCAACTTGATACCCGGGTCGGTATGCAACACGCAACAATCCTGCACATTAGAGCCATCTCCAATCGTAATTGTGTCGTTGTCGCCACGAATTACCGCGCCGAACCAGACCCCTACATTGTCGCCAATCACAACATCGCCGACTACGGTTGCGGTGTTGGCAATATAAACATGAGAGCCATATTGAACTGACCCGTTGTCTAAAGAGTAAATCATCTATTCATCTGACAGTCAAATGCACATTCATCAGTTTGCAAAATCAATGCGAAAATGCCCACTTGGTGGCAGTTCATGCAATCGAAATAGCCATCAGTATTTGTCTATCATCCTGGTATCAGAGTACCGGTTTCGCTTTCCCAAGGACAAGAGCGCAGCCATTGCCGGCTTCAGTTTTTCCATCACATTTTTCTTTTTGATGAATTTCACTTCGAAGATTTCGAACTCCTTGCTGGCTTCAAGCAGATACTGATCGCTGGTCATTAACTTGTCAACCAGTTCGCGCTCCAGAGCACGCGTGCCAAACCAAAATTCACCAGTCGAAACAGAATCAATATCCACCTTGGGACGGTTGAGGTGAATAAAATCTTTGAACAACTTATGTGTGTCTTCAATCTCTTCCTTGAATTTTGCGGTACCTTTTTCAGTCGGAGGCGTGAACATTCCGACTGTTCGTTTGTATTCACCGGCTGTGAATTCATTGTATTCAATGTCGTGCTTCTCCAGCACTCGATGAAAGTTGGGGATTTGAGCCAAAACACCGATTGAACCGACGATAGCGAACGGCGCAGCAACAATCGTATCGGCCACGCAGGCCATCAAATAGCCACCGCTGGCCGCCACCTTGTCGACCGTGACTGTCAGATGAATATCCCGGCTTTTGATGCGCCTGAGTTGGGAAGCGGCTAGTCCATAGGCATGCACTGCACCACCCGGGCTTTCGATTTTGACGAGTACTTCATCTTTTGCTTCCGCAACTGTCAGGATTGCTGTGATTTCCTCGCGCATTCGCTCAATTTGCGAAGCTTGAATGTCACCTTCAAATTCAATCACATACAGATTCTTTGGCCTGGTTTGCTCGTCTTTGCCAACCGCCTTGTCTTGTTCTTTCTCCTGTTTCTTCTTTTGCTTGGAGATTTCCTTGTATGACTTTTTCGACATGACAGTGGAGTTGATGGCATCTGCCATGGCTTCGTAGCGCTTGTTCAATTTGTTGACTTCAAGGTGTTCTTTCTGGTGCGCCTTGTGCCGCGATGATATCGCCAGCAACAACAGAATTGGCAAGAAAACAAAAATTACAACAGTGATTGTTTTGGCGAAAAACAGCAAGTAGTCAAACAGATATTCCATAATTTCCCGAGAAGTGTCTTGAATTCAGCGACAGATTATAACAGGCGATTCAACGAATCAATTCCATTATCAATAACAAACATCCGGCACCCAGGTGTAGCCATCGGCATCTGCAATGTACGCTTCCCGCATTCGGTGTGCATCTTTGCTGACTGCTTCAGCGACTACGTGATAACCCAGCTGGTGCGCCCGTTCGACCGCTTTGTCAGGATCCAGACCATGCAACCTGAGTTCAATGCCGATACCGCGCTTTGCGGTATTTGTCGTTTCTGCATAGATAGGATTGTTTTCGTATGTGTGGTCAGCATGCAGCATCCATTCGGAACCGCATCCGCGTACAACCGCGAAGTCCGGATCGGAATAGACTACCGAGTTCATCAGTACTCTGGTTTGAAACTCCAAAGCCTTGTCAATGTTTTTGACCAGAAGATTGATGGTCATTCCTTTCAATGTCCGGCCGTATTCGGGACCGGTCATCCATGCATCGCCTTGCCTGAGTTTCATCTTTGCTCCGAATTATTCTTTGAATCTCAGGTACCGCGTTTTGCCCAGGAATCTCTGAGAGACACGGTACGATGAAAAACAGGTTTGCCGCCGGATTCGGAGGCCTGTGCAAGATAGTAGTAGCCATTTCGCTCGAATTGAAAGTTAGTGCCTTGAGGTGCTTCGATGGCTTCGGGTTCTACTTTTGCATCATCCACGATCATGAGTGAATTCGGGTTCATCATCTGCTCAAAATCCTGCTCGCCTTGTCCGCCCGGATTGGGTACGGTAAACAGTCGATCATAGAGTTTCACAGTCGCACTTCTGGCATGCTCTGCCGATACCCAGTGTATGGTTCCTCTTACTTTCCGCCCATCCGGGGCGACACCGCCGCGGCTTTCCGGGTCGTATCGGCAACGAATTTCCGAGACTTCGCCACGATCGTTTTTAATGACTTCCGTGCAAGTTACCAAATACGCATAGCGCAGTCTGACCTCTGAACCGGGAGACAATCGAAAAAACTTTTTCAGGGGTTCTTCCATAAAATCGTCGCGTTCAATGAGTATGGTTCGTCCAAAAGGCACTTTGCGCGTGCCGAGTTCGGGTCGTTTCGGATGGTTTTGTGCCGGCAGTTCTTCACTTTTGTCTTCCGGATAGTTTTCAATCACCACGCGCAACGGATTTAAAACTGCCATGGCGCGCGGAGCAGTGTGATCCAAATCCAGTCTGACCGCATTTTCCAGTACACCCATTTCCACTGCATTGAAATTTTTTGTGATGCCAATCCGCTCGCAGAAGTCTCGTATGGATGCAGGCGTGTAGCCGCGATTTCGCAATCCCGATATCGTCGGCATGCGCGGGTCACTCCAACCGTCCACCAACTTGTTATCCACCAGTTTCGTCAACAATCGCTTGCTAAGCACAGTGTATTCCAGAGATAGTCTGGAAAATTCAATCTGCTTGGGTTTGCTCGGCGCACTGACATTGTCGATGAGCCAGTCATAAAGCGGTCGATGATCTTCAAATTCCATGGTGCAAAGCGAATGAGTCACACCTTCAATTGCATCCGACAAGCCATGCGCCATATCGTAAAGCGGATAAATACACCACTGTGCCTTGGTGATCGGATGCGACTCGTGTCGAATTCGATACAGTACCGGATCCCGCATGTTCATATTGCCGGATGCCATGTCAATTTTTGCTCTGAGAACATGGTCATTTTCCTGAAATTCTCCCATTCTCATTCGGGTAAACAGGTCCAAATTTTCTTCGACAGAACGCTCGCGGTAGGGACTGTTGCGACCGGCTTCTGTCAGTGTACCCCGATATTCGCGAATCTCATCGGCAGACAGGCTGTCGACATAAGCCTTGCCATTTTCAATCAACTCGACTGCGAACAGATAGAGTCTTTCAAAATAATCAGATGCATGCAGTGGTTCGGTGTCCAGACTGTACCCAAGCCAGCGGACATCTTCGATAATGGAGTTGACATAATCAATGTTTTCCTTGCTAGGATTGGTATCATCGAACCGAAAGTTGCAGAAACCGCCGTAATCTTCTGCAATTCCGAAGTTGAGACAAATTGATTTTGCATGCCCGATGTGCAGGTAACCATTCGGTTCTGGCGGGAATCGGGTAACAACCGGACCGTCAATTGAACCGCTTGCAAGGTCCTCATCGACGATTTGTCGAATAAAATTAGTTGATTTCAATTGTGTCTGAGCTTATATGAGTTACAGAAATTTCAAGCGATGCCATACTATATTGGATATTCAACCAGGTAAATCACCTTGCAAATCCAATATTTTACAAACTGCCTAGCCAAACAGGAATTATAAGTTGAAATTCGCGTTCTTGATGAATCCCTTGGAGACTGTCAAGGCTTACAAGGATACGAGCTACTATTTGATGCTTGCGGCGCATGAGCGCGGCCATCAAGTGTACTATGTAGATCCTGGTGCAATTCAGGCAGACAACCGGTCGGTCTATGCTTATGCGACCATGGTTGAGGTCCACAGTTCCATCGAAAATCCATTCACGGTGGTTGATACCGTCTTGTGCGATCTTGCCGACATGGATGTGATTTTGATTCGTACCGACCCGCCGTTTGATCGTGCGTACCTGTACACGACCTTGCTATTGGATCTGGTCAGTTCAGAAACTCTCGTTGTCAATCGTCCTTCCGGCCTACGTAATTGGAATGAAAAGTTGGCCGCGATGCATTATCCGAATCTGACCCCGGAAACGCTAGTCAGCAATGACAAAAGAGAAATCCTTGCATTCAGTCGCAAGAAAGGCAGGTTGACGTTGAAGCCGGTAGATGGATTTGGTGGCAAGGGAATTTTGTTTCTGGAGAAAGATGACCGGGATGGTTCTGCGAAGATTGACGAAGTCACACAGCATGGCCGGCATTGGATACTTGCTCAGGAGTACTTGCCAGCGGCGACAGAAGGCGACAAGCGCGTCTTTCTGGTGAAGGGCGAACCGATCGGCGCGATTCTTCGGATTCATGCTGACGGTCAGGAACTGAATAACTTGGACCAGGGTGCGACCGCTTTCGGTAGCGAGCTGGATGAACGCGATTTGGAAATTAGCGCCGCACTCAAATCCGGTTTACTGGAGCAGGGTATCTTTTTTGGCGGTATTGATGTGATCGGGGGCATGTTGATAGAAGTCAATGTAACCAGCCCGACCGGTTTGCAGGAGTTGTGCAGGTTCACCGGGAAGCCGTTTCATCACGACATGATTGGAGAGCTGGAAGTCATGGCAGAGGCGGGAAATACGGCATGGTCAAAACGAATGTAGAAATAGCAACGCGATTCGCACCGAGTCCAACTGGCAAGTTGCACATTGGCTCAGTCCGAACGGCCTTGTTTTCGTGGTTGTATGCACGCAAGCATGATGGAAAGTTCTTGTTGAGAATCGAAGACACCGATCGACTTCGTTCCACTGACGAGGCAACACAACTAATATTTGAGTCACTGGATTGGTTGGGTCTCGATATTGATCAACCGGCGACGTTTCAGTCAGAGCGTACCGCCATTTACCAGTCGGTTGCAACTGAGTTGGTTGATGCAGGCAAGGCGTACTACTGCGACTGCAGTGGTGAACGATTACAGCAGTTGAGGAAGGAGCAGGAAGAGCGGCGTGAGAAACCGCGTTATGATCGAAAGTGCCGGGAGCGAGGATTGAAGCCCTCGAGTGGTGTTCCATTGGCGATTCGCTTCAGGAATCCACTTGATGGAGTGGTGACCGTGGATGACATGGTGCAAGGACAGGTTGAGTACAGCAATTCGGAGCTGGACGACTTGGTAATTTTGCGTTCGGACGGATTTCCGACCTACAACTTTGCTGTTGTTGTGGATGAAATTGACATGGGCGTTACTCACGTGATTCGGGGTGATGACCATTTGAACAATACGCCGCGTCAAATCAATTTGTACAAGGCGATGAATGCCGCACTCCCGAGATTCGGTCATGTTCCGATGATTCTTTCTGCTGATGGTCGAAAGATTTCCAAGCGCAAGGATGCACCGAGTGTACTGGATTTCCGAGATGCCGGATACTTGCCGGAAGCAGTACTGAATTATTTGGTTCGATTGGGCTGGTCGCATGGAGACCAGGAGATATTTTCCCTTGCAGAAATGATTGAGTTTTTTGATGCGGAAAACATCAATCGATCGCCGGCAAAACTGGATGAGAAGAAATTGGAGTGGGTAAATCACCAATATATGATGAATAGCGACGCAGACCGAATCTGTGAACTGGCAAGGCCGTTTTTTCAATCCAGAGGAATTGATACGGAATCCAAAGAACCTGAACTTGGCAGGTTGTTTGCTGTTCAAAAGGAACGCTCCCGAACTTTGGTTCAATTTGTGGAAGGTAGCGAGTATTTCTATGAGGAACCGGCGAGCTATAACGAAGTCGCAGCGAAGAAATTTCTTACCTGTGAAAGCCGCGAGTATCTTGCAGATTTGCAGGATACGCTAGAAAATTTGGAGGACTGGTCCAAGTCCGGCATTCATGGGTTGCTTCAGGAACTAGTGGAGCGCCGTGCTATCAAATTCGGGGCGATTGCGCAACCACTGCGAGTAGCATTGACTGGCGGTACGGTTTCACCAGGAATTGATGCAGTTGTCGAATTACTGGGGCGAGAACAGGTGCTGAGTCGAATTGACAGAGCAATTCAGTGGATTGACGATCAACCAAACGCAGAGCAATCTGAATGAATTTCAACTCGAAGATAGCAGTTTGCCGGTTCAATGTTCGCATCAAATTGATGTTCTATCCGGTTTTTGTTTTGGAAATTTCTGAACCACGCGAGTCAGTGTTTTGTGATACTGACGCGGTTTCTTTTCAGTGGGTTCCCATTTCGCGGCTTTTTCTCCCCCAGCCTTGCAAATGTCTTTGTCGTGATTCATATACATTGTACAAGTACTTTCAATGAATAAAACTTTCCACAAACACTTTCCTGAGATAAAATGGCCTCTAGTTGAATTGAATCCAAATAAGGTGTTTGCAAACCTCGAGAGAAGCATTCATGGCAAGAGCCAATTCACTTCACATAGTATCTCTAATCGGGGGAACAGTCTCAACGAATTTGTCAATCTTGATTACTTTCACACGGTGATTGCGCATCAGCAGGAAGTGTACCTGGCAGGTCTAACTCCATATGCCTCTTGCATTCCAGAACAAGACAGGATACAATGCTGGTCATCAAATTTATCCAACTATACAAATGAACTGATATGATCACACCATTGAAAAGGCAAAACCAGTCCGAGCGCGAAAGAGCGCATTTGGAAATATTGGAAAAAGCTTTCAAAACACCCGGTATACGCGAATCTATGGAAATGTTGAATGGCAACGGATTTGAGTCTTATCGTTTAATCACAAATCAAGCATATAATGCTTGGACTTCAAATAATACTAAACTTGGGTCATTTAAGTTTGGTTAAGGAAATAGTACTATGACAATATGGAGTAAAATTCGTGAAGAATTGTCCGGGAGTTCGGCAGATGTGCTTCTTTCATTGATCGCATACCAAGAGTGCTACAAACGAATTCGCTCGCACTGGGCGATGCGACAAACAAGTAGTGGGAATCTTCTGATGTCAGAAGATGTCTACTTGGACGGGATAGCAGTGACGATTCCGAGGTGGCAGGGATGGCCCCGGTCCGTTAGAAAGAAACTGACGGAGAAGGCCAGAGAATTGCCAAATCTAGTAGACTGGCTTTACAACTAGGTAACTTTGTTGGCAAAACCAATCGACGCTCAAATCGAATGGACAAATCTATGTTCCGCGATATTATGGACCAAGACACCAAGTAACAAATAGAGGTATAACTAGTGACAAAGAAAAAGAATGCTGAGAGCGGTGCAACCATTGGTTATGAAAGTGAATTGTGGGAAATGGCTAACACACTTCGGGGGAGTATGGATGCAGCCGAATATAAGCATGTTGTCTTGGGGTTAATTTTTCTCAAATATATTTCAGATTCTTTTGAAGAAAAACTTGAGTTATTAATACAAGAAGAGAATTCAGATCCCGAAGATCCTGATGAATATACAAAGGATGGTTTATTTTGGGTTCCAAAGGAAGCTAGATGGAGTAACTTACAAAATAATGCAAAATTGCCTGAAATTGCAACGTTGATAGATGACGCTATGATTAGTATTGAGAAGAGCAACTATAATCTCAAGGATGTTTTGCCTAAAATTTATGGCACGTCATCGATAGAAAGTGTAAAATTAGGTCAATTGATTGATATCATTAGTAATATAAAAGTAGGTGACATAGATTCAAAATCAAAAGATGTGCTTGGTAGAATATATGAGTATTTTTTATCTCAATTTGCAAGTGCTGAAGGTAAAAAAGGTGGCGAATTCTATACGGCGAGTTGTATTGTCAAACTTTTAGTTAAAATGCTGGAACCCTATGAAGGTCGTGTATATGATCCTTGTTGTGGTTCTGCTGGAATGTTTGTTCAGTCTATTGAGTTTATTCTTGCTCATCAATTTGAAAATGCGCAGAAGCCCAAGTTGACAAGTCGTCGAAAATTTGATATTTCAATATTTGGACAGGAATCAAATAGAACAACTTGGCGACTTGCAAAAATGAATCTCGCTATACGTGGAATATTCGGAGAAATAGAATACGGTGATAGTTTCAACAATGATCGTCACAAAGATCTTAAGGCTAATTTTATTTTAGCTAATCCACCATTCAATATGAAAAATTGGGGTGGAGAACAACTAAAAGATGATAAACGATGGAAGTATGGAATTCCTCCTGAAAGTAATGCTAATTTCGCATGGGTACAACACATCGTGGATCATCTTGCACCGGATGGTACAGCTGGTTTTGTACTTGCAAATATTTCGTTATCTTCAAGTCAATCTGGAGAAGGTCTAATTCGACAGAAGTTAATCGAAGATAATTTGATAGATTGTGTAGTAGCTTTACCAAATAAGTTGTTTTATTCAACACAAATACCTGCTTGTCTTTGGTTCATATCACGTAATCGTAGTGGAAACAAGTATCGTGAACGTAAAGGTGAGGTGTTGTTTATAAACGCACAGAATATGGGCTACATGGTTGATCGTACTCATCGTGATTTAACAGATGTAGAAATTGATAAAATTGTTAGTATTTACCACATTTGGAGAAGCGAGCAATGTGCAGATAATTACTCAGATATACCAGGATTTTGTAAGAGTTCAAGTTTATTTGAAGTGAAAAAGTATGGTTATGTGTTGACCCCGGGAAGATTTGTTGGAGCAAAATTACATGTAGAAGACAGTGATTCATATAGAGAAAAAATGCACTTACTTGTTTCAGATTTGTATGAGCAACAAAGAAAGACAGTAGAACTGGATCAAATTATTGCAAAAAATTTGAAAAAGCTAGGGTTTAGTGGAAAAGAAAATAATTAATGGGATGATTTATTAACTTAACTCATAGTTGTCGAAGTTATATGTTAAACGATTTTGTAGATGTGAAGTTCATATACTTTAGCAAAATTATCGGTATTTCGTTGCTATTAGTTACAGAATGTTGTAGAACTATCAGTTAATTTTTCATTAAATTACTCAAATGTGGCAAAATATTTCACTGAACGAAGTTGCTGATATTGTAATGGGTCAGTCACCTCCTAGTTCAACATATAATGAACTCGGTGATGGAAAACCATTTTTTCAAGGAGCAAAGGATTTTGATTATTTCCATCCTAAACCGCGTGTTTATTGTACGAAACCAACTAGAATGGCACAAACAGGTGATATTTTATTTAGCCTTCGTGCCCCTATAGGACGAGTAAGTATTGCTGATAGAGAATGTGCTATTGGACGAGGACTTGCAGCAATACGAACACACGATAGAGCTGATTCACGATTTCTGGAATATACACTCAGAAGTAAAGAAAATTATTGGGAAACACTTGATAAAAGTGGCACTGTATTTGGAAATATTACAAAACAAGAACTTGAATCGTTGAAAATACCATGGCCGTTCAGGAAAATAAAACGTCAGTCAATATCACACAAACTTGGAGCATTCGATGATAAAATTTACTTAAATTATAAAACAAACGAAAATTTAGAAAAAATTATAATAGCGTTGTTCAAATCTTGGTTTGTTAATTTTGACTATGTTCATGAAAATAAGAAAAGTCAGATATCCGATTTACCATATAACTATTCAAATCTGTTTCCAGATCGTTTGGTAAAATCTACAATTGGCGAAATTCCAGAAGGTTGGAAAGTCTCCACGATAGGAAATGAACTTTCGGAAATAGTTTCTGGTGCGCGGCCAAAAGGTGGTTCTATAGCTTCTGGAGTGCCAAGTATAGGGGCGGAAAATATAATAAAATTGGGACAATATAACTATAATAAAGAAAAGTATATTCCTGTGGAATACTTCGATAAATTACGGGTTAAAGGTGCTGATGTTAAAAATGGTGATGTTTTGTTGTACAAAGATGGAGCAAACATAGGACGAAAGACCTATGTTGATTGTGACTTTCCCCATTCCGTATGCGCTATTAATGAACATGTTTTTATTCTAAGGCTAAAACAAACTTTTGCACAAAGGTTTCTATATTTTTGGCTTGAACAAAATTGGATTACTCAAAGTTTGATTGCATTAAATTCAAATTCAGCTCAACCAGGAGTAAATCAAAACGGGATACGAGGATTGCCACTCTTAATGCCTCCTGACGATGTACTTATTCATTTTGATGAAATCGTATCAAGTTTGACCTCGAGTATATTTAATAACATGCATAATTGCCGCACATTAGCCACTATGCGTGATACATTAATATCAAGATTATTGTCAAATAAATATAACTAAAAAATAATATAATTCAATACTTGATTGATTCCATTCAAAACATGTGAAACTATTAACTGAAATATATTTATAATTATGAAAACAGGATTTACTGAATCTATTGTTGAAGACGCAACTCTTGAGTGGTTTCGCGAATTGGGTTATGTAGTTCAGAATGGTTCCGAAATGACAAAAGAAAAAAATTGCGTTCGAGAAACATACGCCGATGTTTTTTTTAATTCTAAACTACGCGATATCCTGAAGAAATTAAATCCAGGACTAACAGATAATCAACAAACTGATACGGTTAAGAAATTAACAAATCCTCAAGGTGCAACAATAGAAATTCAAAATCTAGAATTTCATCGAATGCTCGTAAATGGAGTAAAAGTTGATGTTCAAACTGAAGACGGTAATACTAGAAGCAGACATTTGAAAGTTGTTGATTTTGAAAACCCTGAAAACAACTTTTGGGACGTAGTAAATCAGTTTACTGTCGTTGACAAGAAAAATAAACGTCGTCCTGATGTAGTCGTGCTGTTGAACGGATTACCGTTGGCAGTTATTGAACTCAAAAATCCGGTTGCAAGAAGTAAAGATATTTGGTCTGCATATAGTCAGATTCAGACTTACAAAACAGAAATTCCTTCATTATTTGTATTCAATGAGCTATTAGTAGTATCTGACGGAAACAATGCACGAATTGGTACACTAACGGCAGAAAAAGAATGGTTCAAACAGTGGCGAACAATTGATGGTGGTGACTTGGCTTCATCTGAACTGTCTGAACTGGAAGTGCTGCTCAAGGGTGTGTTCGAAAAGAAACGACTCCTGAACCTATTACGAAATTTCATTGTTTTCGAAGATAACGGATACGGAGACATTTCAAAAAAAATTGCAAGTTATCATCAATTTCATGCAGTGAGTATGGCTATTGAAGAAACTTTGAGAGCCAAAAAATGTGTGGAGAGTGAAGTTCGATATGAGGTAAGTCCAGGTATTTCTGATAATGTAGGTGACCAACGAATTGGTGTAGTGTGGCATACCCAAGGATCTGGGAAGAGCCTTACAATGGCGTTTTATGCTGGTCGTGTAATTCAAGAACCAAAAATGGCTAATCCCACGATTGTTGTAATTACAGACCGTAACGATCTTGACAACCAGTTATTCAGCCAATTTGTTCGTTGCCAAGAATTGCTTCGCCAACCTCCAATTCAGGTGGAAAGTAGAGCAGAGCTCAGAAACAAACTTTCTGTTGTTTCGGGAGGAGTGATTTTTACCACCATTCAAAAGTTTTTCCCTGACAAAAAAGGTTTCAAGCACCCATTGCTTTCGAACCGGAAAAACATTGTTGTAATTGCGGATGAAGCACATAGAAGCCAGTACGAATTTATTGACGGATTTGCGGCTCATATGCGAGATGCACTTCCCAATGCTTCATTTATCGGATTCACCGGAACACCCATTGAACAGCATGATGCAAACACTAGAGCTGTATTTGGTAACTATATTAGTATTTATGACATTAAACGGGCAGTTGAGGACAGGGCTACTGTTCCAATCTATTATGAAGGCCGCTTGGCTAAAATTTTGTTGGATGAAAAGGAGAAGCCCAAAATTGATCCCAAATTCGAAGAAGCTACTGAGGGAGAAGAAGTTGATCGAAAAGAAATGCTGAAAACTAAATGGGCAAAACTTGAAGCTGTTGTTGGTGCTAGAAATAGATTGAAGCTCATTGCAGTTGACATTGTTGATCACTTTGAAAAACGTCTTGAATCCATGGAAGGCAAAGCAATGATTGTATGTATGAGTAGAAGAATTTGTACTGAGATATATGAGGAGATTGTAAGATTGAACCCTGATTGGGAAGACAAAAATGACAATAAAGGAAAAATTAAAGTTGTGATGACAGGTTCAGCCTCTGACCCGCTACATTGGCAAAAGCATATTCGTTCTAAGCAACAACGAGAAGTATTGGCAAATCGCTTTCGAGACCCTAAAGATCCATTGACCTTCGTTGTTGTAAGAGACATGTGGCTTACTGGATTTGATGCGCCATGCTTACACACAATGTATGTTGACAAACCAATGCGTGGACATGGGTTAATGCAGGCAATTGCCCGCGTTAATCGCGTATTCAAGGATAAACCCGGTGGATTAATTGTAGATTATTTAGGAATTGCAAGCGAACTGCAAAAAGCAATTCAATTATATACAGCTGGTGGTGGTAAGGGAACAGCAGTTATAGACCAAGCTGTTGCGGTGACACTAATGCTTGAAAAATATGAAATTTGCCTCGGATTGTTTCATGGTTTTGATTGGTCCGAGTTAAAGTTTGGTACTTCTCAAAAGAAGCTTTCATTGTTGCCTGCTGCCCAGGAACACATTCTCGCTCAAGAAAATGGAAAAAAACGTTGTATTCAAACGGTGAGTGAATTATCAAAAGCTTTTGCTCTCGCTGTTCCGCATGAAGATGCTTTGAAAATTAGGGATGATGTTGCATTTTTTCAGACCGTAGCCACATGCCTTGCAAAGCGATCGTCTTCTGAAAGTCGACCAAAAGAAGAATTGGAATATGCAGTGCGACAAATTATTTCAAGGGCAATTGTATCAAATGAAGTGGTAGATATTTACAATGCCGCAGGAATCAAGAAGCCTGATATTTCAATTTTGTCGGAAGAATTTCTTGCAGAAGTTCGCGGGTTGTCGCATAGAAACCTAGCGATTGAGTTATTACAGAAGCTACTACGAGGCGAAATTACTTCACATCGTCGTAAAAATGTAGTCCAAGCCCGTTCCTTTGCAGAAATGCTGGAAAATGCCATTCAACGATACCAAAATAAGTCAATTAGTGCAGTTGCTGTGCTTGAAGAATTGATAATTCTTGCAAGAAATATGCGGAACGCATTTAATCGTGGTGATGAATTTGGATTATCAGAAGACGAATTGGCTTTTTATGACGCATTAGTTATAAACGATAGTGCCGTAGAAATTCTGGGAGATCAAAAATTGAAAGAAATTGCTCAAGAACTGGTACAACTAGTACGTAAAAATGTAACAATTGACTGGACGATACGCTTAGACGTTCAAGCTAATTTGCGAGTACTGGTTAAAAAAACATTAAGAAAGCACAACTATCCCCCGGATAAACAAGAAAGTGCCACTAAAACAGTATTGGAACAAGCTGAAGTACTATCAACAAATTGGATATCTGAAAGATTGGAAACACAATGATTCGATCAAAATTTACTGAGATTACTTACAAACTAAAAAACCAATTGAGTGTGAATAGAATCTAAGAAGTATACTATCTGTATGGGATAGAGTTAATTTACTAGTTGCCGCATCGTTTATTTTACGTGCGAATTTTACCACCGGAATATTTTTCACTCCAAGAATCTGCGTTTTTCAGACTTAAAACACCAAGTACGCTTGTTTTTGCCTATGTTCTATCCATCCCCTCATGAGCTACTCATCTGCATTCTCGGAATCACGGTAAATACTCGGAATAGTACAGAAGAAATAAAATTAAAAAAGTTTATTTCTTAATTTCCGGGTTTTTCAAGTTAATGCCACTATGAAACACTGGATGTGAATAGAACTCATTCATTTCCAGCAATTGAAACGGTATATTGGAGCTAGTGAACATATCCTTTTTCTGTTTCCAGGTAGCCAGATGCTTTTGAAAATAAGCCGTAATTTGGTCTTCTTTGTCAGTGGAAATACTGTGACGTCCATGTTGCATTGCTACTCTTGTAGTAACTGCACTGCCAGCAAAAAAATCCAAAACAACCGCACCCTCGTAAGACAGGCTTCTGATTAACCGTTCAATAATTGCAATCGGCTTTTGTGTAGGATGACCAACTCTTTCTTTTGAATTTGCATTC
Source organism: Arenicellales bacterium (assembly GCA_965200765.1). Taxonomy (GTDB): domain Bacteria; phylum Pseudomonadota; class Gammaproteobacteria; order Arenicellales; family JAJDZL01. Next base: position 1,604,567 of record OZ241380.1, on the reverse strand, counting down.
AATCGCGGTATTTGCCATACATTCGTCGGATTTTTTCCTTTTTCAATACTTTCGGGACGTAGTCTTTTGTCTTTTCGATACAATCTTTTCGTATTTTCATCAAACGGCTCTCTTACAGAGTCCAAATCAAAATAGTATTTTTTTGATTTTGTAAACCATACAATCTCCTCGTGCCGATTTGCAAAGTACCGGTGGGCACTCATGCCATTTCTATAGTTCCAGATGATCAGGTTTACAAGATTGAACAATTTTTGTCTTCTAACTTCTGTGATGATTGACAACAGATCACCTGACACAGCTTCTCCTTGGTACTGCAATCCTCCGAAGATGACAAAGTTTCCTGTTTCACAAAGTACTCTGCGAGCTTCCAGCAACCACTGATTCGCCCAACTCTGATAGTTGGAGTGGATGTCCCACTCTGCCATTTAAATGTTGTAGGGCGGGTCGCAAATGATGAGTTGCACAGATTCATCCGGCAAACGACTCAATACATCCAGGCAGTCTGTAGCAAATACTGAGTGATATGTTTCTGTCGTAGGCTTCAGATTGACTTGCAAGCCTGACTTGTGGGACCGACCGCATTTCTGCAAGTAGTTCATTCCAATCAATCCCTGGTTATTGTGCGAACGATTTACCATGACAGCCCTTCGATTGTAATTGCATCCTCTAGTATGTACTCATCAGTCAGAAATTCTGCATCGAATAGCTCCCGCAGTATGCTGAGGTTGTCCTTGTTCGAGTAATCGAGCTTGTAAGACCAAGCCTCTGCATCGTCGGCCAAGCCATTTTCATAACCACAGTCAACCCCGGCAATTTGGCAATTTTTCGTTCTGAAATTTTCCAGTGGAAAGTACTCAATTTTCAAATTTTGTTGCAGACATTCCTGCAAATCAATATAATGCTGTCTTTTGTGATTGAGGTTCGTGCAGAAAACGGATTGAAAACCCAGCCCTGCATCCTTATTTTCCATAGAGTTGCTTGGAAATCAAACATTTTCGCCTTTGAGGGCGATTTTGACTGGGGCCATAGCTCAGTTGGGAGAGCGCTACAATGGCATTGTAGAGGTCGGCGGTTCGATCCCGCCTGGCTCCACCAGATTTGGAACACAACCTGATCGCATTGGTCCGTTGGAACAAGTTAATGTCCCCATCGTCTAGTCAGGCCTAGGACACCAGCCTTTCACGCTGGCGACGGGGGTTCGAATCCCCCTGGGGACGCCATTCCTCCAGAACATTGCACTTGTTCCTGATGCAAGGTATAGAAGGTCAACTTGACAAATCAAGTTGTTCGACCAGCTTCTCAAGACGGTGCGGAGTTCCAATATCAAACCAAAGTCCATTGTAGAAACTGCCCGTCAGACGACCCGATTCAATTGCTGTTTTGAACAGGTCGTACAGCGGGAATGAACCATCCGGCGCATCACTGAAAAGTTCTTTCGTCATTAATGCGATTCCCGAATAGGTGAGTGCTTCTCTTTGCTGACTTTCTTTTGGTATTTGCAATGCTTGACCCTCCAGTAGAAAGTCTCCCTTGTCTTTGTAAACCGGTGTTTCAACCATTACCAGATGTGCAAGAGAATGTTCTGGCAGATTCAGCTTGCTGAACGGAAAATCCGTCCATACATCCGCATTGACGGACAGAAATGTATCAGTCTGAATCAGTGGCAGAGCATTGCGAATCCCGCCACCGGTATTGAGAGGTGTTTCTCCTTCGTGCGAGTAAACGATTTCCACTCTGTACCGCTCGCCATTTCCAATCAATTTCAAAAATTGCTCCGCTTCAAACGAGGTATTGACGATGATTTGCTTGAAACCGGCCTTTGCAAGGTTTTCCAGATGGTATTCAATTAACCGCTTGTGACCTGCTTTCAAAAGCGGCTTGGGAGTATTGAGTGTCAGCGGGCGCATACGAACACCCAGACCAGCACTGAGAATCATTGCATCCATCTGTTCGTCTATGTTGCTACCCGCGTCACGAATGACCGCAGTTCTCGCAACTCTGGATAGTCGTCGCTGACTTTGAGAAAGTAATCCAGAACAAGCGGTAGATCATCCAGATAGCGGGGTTTATTGTCTCGATAGTACAATCTGGAAAATATCCCCAGCACTTTCAGATGTCGCTGAATCCCCATCAGATCAAACCACTGTTTGAACTGGTCGACTCCAACATCAAGCGGTAATCCGAACGATTGCGCAGTACGGATGTAATATTGTATCCACTCTTCCACAAATTCGGGTGGCCAGCAGATGTAGCAGTCACGTAGCAACGAAACGAGATCGTAGGTAATTGGTCCGCAAACCGCATCTTGAAAATCCAGAATTCCCGGATTGTTGTCTTTCACATACATCAAGTTTCGCGAGTGAAAGTCCAAATGCACCCAAACATTTGGTTGTTCAAGCGCTTTGACGACCAAGAAATCAAATGCTTCGTCAATCATTGCATGTTCGCCCGCAGTTGCCTGAATCCCCAAGTGTTTTGGCAAGTACCACTGGCGAAACAACTCCATTTCCCTTCTGAGTAGAGTTTCATTGTAGGGAGGAAGGAAATCGGGTTCTGTCATGCCGGCAGTCTGGAGCCGGACGAGAGCATCGATTGCGTCGCGATAAATTTGGGGATTTTCATTTTTGGAAAGAACTTGCAGATAGTCGGTGCTGCCCAAATCGGACAGTAGCAAGAATCCCTGTTCCAACTCCTGGTCATACACAATTGGCACGTTCAATCCGACCTCATACAGTCGCTTTGCGATTCTGACAAATGCGGCGGGATTTTCATGCTCAATTGGCGAATCCATGACAATATAGCTGTTGCCGTTGTCAAAAATACGGAAATATCGTCGAAAACTTGCATCTTCAGAAGCCGGCAAAACTGGTCCGATTGTTCTGCCGAACGACTTTGACAGCCATTGTTCAAGTTGTTCAATTCGATTGTCGTCGTGGGTTTGCACCATATCGACATGTGTTGCGTGAAGCTATCACTATGCAGGTATATTAGTACGCAGTTGAGTAGGATTACCGCGAGTGAACAGGTGCAAATTATAACCAAACACCAACAACGACTGGTCGTTTTGTCCATTGTGCTTGGCACTTGCATGCTAGTCGGGCCACTTGCCAGGGCCGAGACGCAAGTAGCAGTCTGCGAGCCAAAAACAGAAACTGCATCCAGTCAGGCAGAAAATAGTAACAGTGCGAAACAGGTGAAAGCTGACCAGTTCGACAAATTGAGTGAGCGACCGGTTCAGTTTCGACTGGGGAATGATTTGTCCGATGGTTCCTCCTCGGTTCGAGTCAGGGGGTCAGCCGAGCGTCTGGAACGAAACAAGCAAGGAAAGTATTTGTTGAGTTATGCCAGTGCTACAAAATGTCCGGATGGAAACAACGATGTTGTGATTGAGGCAAGTGAAATGGAAATTGACCCGGATGCTGGCGAAGGAAAAGCAAAAAATGCAACACTTCGCTTCAAGAACATTCCGATATTTTATTCTCCGGTTCTGTACTTTCCGATTGACCAGCGACGCAGATCCGGATTTTTGTATCCAAGTATCGGATATAGCAGTAGCAATGGCACCACGCTGGAAATTCCGTACTACTTTAATCTCGCCCCCAACTTCGATTCTACGGCCACATTCAGGCCTCTGACACGGAGGGGTATGCAAATCGACACTGAATTTCGTTATCTGGGTCATGATTCACAGGCCTATTCGAGGTTGGAATTTCTACCGAACGACCGGCGATACCATGGCAGAAGCCGAACGGCCTTCCTGATCGACTACGATTGGTATCAGCGAAATCAGTATTACGCAGATATTCATAGCCGGTGGGTATCAGATGACGACTATTTGAAAAATTTCGTTGGACCATTCGGCAAACGGGACCAAAAGTATCTGGTGCAAAAAGCCAGTTTCCATAGTGTTGGCAAGCGCTATCTCCTGTCTGGTGGCTTTGAACGTTATTCCGGCATTGGTAGCGGTGAGGTTCCGTACAACCGAATGCCGTGGTTGAATATACAAACCCGAAATTCAATCAGTCCGTACTTGGAGGTTCGGTTCCAGTCAATGCTCGATCGCTTTGATGATTCAGCCAGACTCAGTGGTTGGCGGTATAATACGATTGGAGGTTTCGAGGTTTCTCGTCAGAAAAGTTTCGGCAGTCTCAGTTTCGGGGCAGGGTTTCGGGATATTCGGTATTCGTTGCAAGATTCGCATGGTACCAAACAGCTAACACCATCATTGACTGTGCCGTATTTGTCGCTGGACGGCAATTTGTATCTGGACCAGATCCGTGATGACGCAAGTGATTACTGGTCATTGGAGCCGAGGTTGAAGTATTTGAACATACCAGCATCAAATGCAGAGCAGGTTGGACGCCCCGTTTTTGATACTGAAGCGATGTTGATTGAGGACTACCGGGACCTGTTTGCGAATAGTCGTTATACGGGCGGCGATCGCATTGGAAATACAGAACAACTAAGTGCCGGATTGACCGCGAAGTTCATTGAAGGGCAGAGTGGTTCGGCAAAGTTGCAGATTCAGCTTGGACAAGTGTTTTATTTTGAAGACCGCGAACCGGCACTAGAGAATGAGCTTGCAGATTCAGCAAACCGCTCAGATATATTTCTTGGAATTGATGCTTCAATAAAACAAGACTGGACTGCAGATACAAGTATACTTTGGAACACTGAAAATAAAGCAGTTACAGACTCGACTGTCGCGGTTGAGCGACGGAAGGGCAACAACAACAGATTTCGCGCGTTGTATCGTAATCTTCGGACTGAGGGAGAACAGATTGGAAGCAGTCTTGCATGGCAAGCGACTCCGGAATTTTCATGGCAATGGAAGAGCATCTATTCGTTGAACCAAAACCGAATGATTGAAACAGAATTGCGAACTGAGTATCAGTCCTGTTGCTGGACTGCTGGGGTACGTCTAGGCCAGTATTTGAACGATGGAGTGGACGAGACTTATATTTTTCTTTATTTTGAAGCAGAAGGTCTTGGCACTCGACAAAAATAGACTGAACAATTTGGATTACGGCGAATGCAACATTTTATGAAACGCACAAGTCATTTGATAATTTCACTTTCCATGCTGGTGGTAGCCGGCGCTTGTCAAATTGCCCTTGCACAAACGCTGGACAGCATTGTTGCCAGTGTCAACGGTGAAGCAATCACAAATTCTGCGGTGCAAGCAAGAATGAGAATCATACGCTTTGATGAACAGCAGTTGCCGGATGCAAGGCCACTCCCTGCCGAGCAATTACGCGATCAGGCATTGGAAGAAGAAATAACCCTGCGCATTCAGCTACAGCAGGCAGAACAGCTTGGCATCAGAGTCAGTGACCAACAGCTTGAACGTGCGGTTGCCCAAATTATTGGAACGAATGACCTGATGCCCGAAGAATACCTCTCCTTGCTTGAGCAATCTGGAATTACCGAGGAGCAATTTAGAAAAAATATTCACGATCAATTGATCCAAAGACAGATTGTTGAGTTGATGTTCGAACCGAATGTCAGAATTTCCGATGAACTGATTACTCGGTATCTGGATGCCAATCAAGACCAATTCGAACCGACGACACAATACAACCTCGATATAGTTTCAATCGGAGTTCCCGACAATCCTGGTAGCGAGTACCTCCAACAAGTGGAAGCAGCCGCTTTCCAGATTGTAGCGGCATTGCGCGAGGGCTTGTCCATGGAAAGTTTGATGCAAGAGGTTGCCCAAATACCTGAAATTGAAGTCGTGCGGCTTGGTTGGATAGGCACCGCGGAAATTGTGCCTGAACTCAGGGAGATATTGCAGGATATTACCGAGCCGGTAATTCTGGACCCGATGGAATATCAAGGTAATACCATGATTTTGGTGGTGAACGACTATCAAGTTGTGTTGCCGTTTGGATTGCAACCCGGGCGGCTATATCGTTTAAGTCAAATTCGTTTATCGGTACGACAGGGCGACTCAGTCGATGATGTTGTTGAGCAAATGAACGGGTTGCGGGAACAGATTGTTGCGGGTTCTGATTTTGCGCAGATCGCACGGGAGAACTCGGATGATTCGGAGACACGCAACAAGGGCGGCGACATGGGGTGGCTTGAACGCGACAGGCTTCCAAATAATCTGGTTGTCGAGCTGGAAAAGTTGAACCCGGGTGATGTAACGAGTGTTTTTCCATTCGGCTCCAGCGTACATTTGTTTCAATTGGTGGATTTGCGGTTGCAAGATGAAATCGAAATCAAGAGAAAGTTCGTAAACGACCGATTACGTTCCATGAAGGTCAATGAGGACTACAGCCGTTGGCTACGGGAACTTCGTTCCAATGCGTCGATTGACTTTCGCACAAATTATTAGGTAGTCATGGCCAATCGGGAGCAACGACACCATAGTGCAGTTGAAGATATTGTTGCGTTGGTCAACTCGTTGTTGCCAGGCACGCTGTCAGAGGATTTGAGAAAAAATTTTGTCGCTTCCGTCAAGGCGGCCCTTGAGGGAATGGATATAGCGACACGCTCAGAACTGGAAGTTCAGGAGAGTGTGTTGCGGAAAGCGCGAAGCAAAATTGAAGAACTGGAAACTAGAGTTTCCGAACTGGAAGGAGACAAGGGCACAGTGTCAGACGATCATCCGGCAACCTGACCCAGGTGTGAAAACCTACTGTGCGAGACTGACCAAATAATCCACTGCGGCCCGAACTTCATCATCGGACAACAAAAGATTTCCGCCTTTTGGCGGCATGACACCTTTCTGACCTTGGTAGCCGTTGATGGCATGCATGTGCAACGTTTCAACACCTTGTTCAATGCGCGGAGTCCAGTCTGCCAAATCCCCCGGTTTCGGCGCACCGGTCACACCCGTAGCATGACAGATAAAGCAGGCAGTATCGTACACCGTTTTGCCCACGCCGCCAGCTGCATCGGCGACTTCAATTCCTTCCTGAGTCTGTTGTGTTGCTGTCGATACCTCGCCAACATTTAATTCGCCAACCGGCTTTGTGCGGTCTGCAACAATCGTTTGCGTGAACTGCCCTTGGGATTGTGCGCGTCTTTTCTCGTCGATATCGCTGCCGATAACGACGCCCAAGCCGATAAGTACCAATGTCAAAACAACCAACCAGATAATCATCCAGGAAAATGATTTGACAAATTGCTGATCACTCATCATGGTTCATATAACTCCGTGTCATATTCTGTATGTTGAAACTGAAATACCTGTTCGAATCAAAAAACAGCATTATAGTCAAATCCGTCTGGAATTTACGATTACTGGCGCACCCAAGAGGATTCGAACCTCTGACCTTCGGCTCCGGAGGCCGACGCTCTATCCAACTGAGCTATGGGCGCGCTCAAACAGACAAGCACCATAAACACTTTGTTAAACGATTGATTTGCGGTTCAATGTCCAGTTTCAATTGTATACAAACTGATTGCAGGGAAGGGAAAAAGCAACCGTAGAAGTCGATCTATTTTGAAATTTCGTAGAGTGCTTCAATTTGTTCACGGAAGATGTTGTGCCCTCCGAAACTGGGATGGCGAACTGGGAATGTCTCGTGCGAATCACCGAGTGATTGGAGAAAGTTGTTGGCATCTCTTCCGATAGCAACCAGGCATCTTGGTTCGAGAATTTCAATCAGACACGAAAGTAGCCGGGTTCCACTTGTACGCTCGTTGGCATTATGGCTACGGTTGCTTAGTGGTACATCGGGCAGATGAGGATGCAAGGGGAAAATGTTCCACAGGAAAATGTGGTGTTCTATTCTGGACAACACGTTCCAGATAACAGTTGCTGATTTTTCCGCAACAGGGTTGCCTTTTGTTGCACGGTGACTCTCTACGCACCATCGACCCGCATGCATGGCCAGATGACAGTCATCAGTGAATGCCAAGCCGGTTCGGCGACCTCCGCGATAACCCAAATCCCGACCAATCCAGAGTGAGTCAATTTCCACCTTGGTTGCGGCTTGAAGTACTGCCCGTAACAATTCGGTACGAATTGCAGCAGCACCAGAACGATCATGAAACGGACACTCCTCGGAGTAGGGGTTGAAGGTGTTGGGCAGTTTCAACGCCTGAATCTGTCTTACAAATTCGTTGATTCTCACGAGCAATCCAAAGTACAGATAATATAGACTGAATAAATTTTCTACTTCAGAATATCAATGAATACCAAAGGATTTTTCAGAAATTTGATCTTCGGAGCGGTTGGTGCAAGCCTCTTGTTGGTGAATGCACCAAAACTGGACGCTCAGCAAATCTGGCGCGGATTGGTTGTCGCTCCCGAGAACCGTTGTGCTCCTTACAATCGAAAGGCGTACCCCTATTCACAATCAGTAGAAGACCGCATCATTGCCCGAATGGGTGCAATTTATGGACCATACACGGGGACATTCTTTAGTAGCAAGCGAGAGACTGATATTGAGCATATTGTTGCTGCCGCGGAAGCACACGACAGTGGTCTTTGTGCAGCCAGTTCTGCGGTCAAGAGTCAATTTGCATCGGACTTACTGAATTTGACACTTGCGAGTCCCCAGGTGAATCGCCATCAGAAGAAACACTATGATGCTGCTGAGTGGCAACCGCAACTCAACCAGTGCTGGTATGCCAATCGAATTGTCGAGGTCAAAAGGAAATACAAACTTACGGTTGATGTGCGCGAAGCACAGGCGTTGGAAGAAGTTTTGTCAAACTGCACATCCACCGATATGATCATCGTTGAAAATCGCGGAGTGTCTGCAGGTTCGTCAAGCACTTCAAGTTCATCTGCACCGACCGCCAATTCGTCAAATTCCAAAGCACTCGAGTTGTGGGACGACAACGGCAATGGCAGAATCACATGCAAGGAAGCTCGGAGACATGGTATTGCTCCGGTTCAAAGAGACCATCCGGCTTATGAGTTTATGCGAGATGGTGATGGCGACGGTATTGTGTGCGAATAAATCTGTACTGCAACATAACTCACCTTTCGGTGGATAAATTGTGTTTCGCGAGCAATGCTTGTAATGGTGCAAAATTCATTTCTCCGCAAATCATGAAGTAGTTGCAGGTATATAGTCCGAAGTGACCCAATTGTTTCTGCACTCTGAGCATTCAACTTGTTCACCGCAAACTGAAAGCATCAAGTATCTTGGTTCCAAACTCAAGTTATTGCCACAGATACTTCAATTGATTCAAAAGACCGGTGCATCTAGCGTATTGGATGGATTTGCCGGTTCGACACACGTATCGCAAGCATTGGCCAAGTCAGGCTATCGGGTGGTCAGCAATGATGTCGCGATTTGGTCCGAGGTGCTTGGAACGTGTTATTTACTAAGCGATCGTTCCCGAATGGAATATCGAGATCTAATCCGGCACCTGAACAATACAGAACCGAAAGAGGGCTGGTTCACTGCTCATTATGGAGGCCAAGCGAATGGCGGCTGCTCCGTACAGAAAGATGGATACAAACGACCGTGGCAAATTCACAATACAAGGAAACTTGACGGAATACGGGAAGAAATTGAAAAACTTTCACTTTCGCATATTGAAAAGTCTGTTGCATTGACCAGTTTGCTATTGGCTCTGGACCGTGTCGATAGCACAATCGGTCATTTTGCTTCCTATCTGAAGGAATGGGCACCGCGCTCTTACAATCAACTGCATCTTCGTGTCCCTGAGATCACCCGATTCACCAATGAACACGAAGTCAGGCGCGAGGATGTATTCAGTCTTGCAAAGTGCGAAGTGGATCTGGCCTATTACGATCCGCCTTATGGTTCAAATAATGAAAAGATGCCGCCGTCAAGAGTCAGATATGCTTCCTACTATCATCTGTGGACAACGATTTGTCTGAATGATTTTCCTCAAACCTTTGGTCGGGCAAGACGAAGAACGGATTCATCCGATACGATAGCCAGTTCAGTTTTTGAAGAATTCAGGCGTAGTCCAACCACAGGCCGTTTTATTGCAGTTGAAGCCATTGAACGTCTGATTCAATCCACGAAAGCAAGATGGATTTTGTTGTCGTACAGCTCAGGCGGTCGAGCTACGGCAGAAGAACTCGGTCAAATTCTGTCCAGTAACGGAAAACTTGTTGAGGTCGTGAAAGTGGACTACCAAAAAAATGTGATGGCCGGTATGAAGTGGACGAATGAATGGGTTGGAGACGCGGACAGGGCGAATCAAGAATTTCTATTCTTGATTGACAAAGGGGGTGGATAGGAACTGTTTGAAAATAAACAAGGGCGATCCATGTCGAACCGGACCGCCCTTGCAAATGAAATTGTGAATTTACAGTTTCAACATGGTCGTCAGCTTGGCTTTTGAGATTGATCCAATTCAATCTCTGATATCAAAAGTCCGGCCATGCCGGATTCGCCAGTTCTGATACGCATGATGTCAACCAGGTCAAAGACGAATATCTTTCCGGCACTGATTTCTCCGGTATTACCGTAGTCTCTGATTACCTGCATAATATTGTCTACCATGTCGTCAGTTACTGCCGTCATGATCAACTCCATCGGCTTCAATCGCAATCGATATTCGTGACCTCGGTAAATTTCTACATCTTCTTTGGGTTCGGCTCCAAATCCAAGCACCTCCCATGTAGTAATTCCAAGAATGGGTACTTTTCGTAGTTCATCAATTACGTCGTCAACTCTGTGACGCTTAACTATTGCAACAATTACTTTCATTAATCTACACCATATTAGAGGTTATAACTTCGTTCGCCATGAACAGCGTAATCAAGTCCTTCTGCTTCCGCTCGTGCGCTTTCTCTTAGCCCGACGGTAGCACGAAGTGCGATAACGAGAATGACGGAAATAATCGCCGACCAAACCATGACAACCACCGTTCCGGAGATTTGCCGGATAAATTGAGCAAGAATTCCATCTTCAAGCCCAACTCCTCCGAGACTGGCAGAGGCAAGCACTGCGACTAGCAGAGTGCCTGCGATTCCGCCGACACCATGCACTGCGAATACGTCGAGCGAGTCGTCCAGCTGTAATTTTTCCCGAATCAACACAACGGCCAGATAGCACAGAACGCCGCCAACCAGTCCGCAAACAAAACCACCAATTGGTCCGATGAATCCTGATGCGGGAGTAACTGTAGCCAGTCCGGCAATCGTTCCCGTTACTGTGCCAATCAAACTGGGTTTCTTGAATTGCCACCATTCAATAAACAACCAAACCAGAGAAGCGGTAGCCGCAGAAATATGCGTCACCAGCATTGCCATGCCGGCCGATCCGTCTGCAACCAATGCACTTCCAGCGTTGAATCCGAACCATCCGACCCACAGCAACGAGGCGCCGATAACGGTAAGACCCGGATTGTGCGGTGGTGGCAAGTCGTGCGGAAACTTTCGGCGTTTCCCGAGAAGGGCAACAATCACCAACGATGATACCCCTGCGGTCGCATGAACAACAAGCCCGCCGGCGAAATCGAATACACCCAGATCGGAAAGAAACCCGCCACCCCAGATCCAATGGGTAACCGGCACGTAAACCACAAGCAACCAAATTCCGCTGAACCACACGACATGGATAAATTTGATTCGTTCCACATAGGCACCGGCAATGAGTGCCGGCGTGATAATCGCAAAGGTCATCTGGAACATGAAGAATACGGATTCCGGAATGGAACCGGACAAGGTATCAAAAGTTACTGATGCCAGGAAAACGTTGTCAAATCCGCCAATTACAGCATTCAACGCACCGCCGTCACTGAATGCGAGAGAATAACCCAGGAACAGCCAAATCAAAGATGAAATGCAGGCTATTGCATAGACATGCATCAACACCGAAATGACATTGACCGAGCGTACTAAACCGCCGTAGAACAGCGCCAACCCAGGTAGAGTCATCATCAATACGAGCGCAGTTGCTACAATCAGCCACGCGGTATCGCCGCTATTCAGTTCATCAGCGGCAAATCCTGCCTGAGGCAAGAATAGAACACTCGCTGCCAGTGCAACGAGTGACCAGTGCTTGAATTTGAATTTTACATTCATAAATCGTCAAATTTTCGGTACAAACCTATTAAAGTATGTTCTCGGAAACAAAATCCGTTTGCTTTTCAAACAAACTCAGAAATCTGTTCCGATACGAATATATTGTATAAACTGAATGTTTGCCATTTGATATGGAAACTTTCTTGGACAACAATGTTACATTAATTTCAAATTACATTTGACAAAAATTTCAATCATGGAGATTAAAGCAATCACATTCGACCTTTGGGACACGGTCATTCAGGACGATTCGGATGAAGCCGAGCGCAAACGGCGCGGACTTCGTTCCAAGCCAGACGAACGGCGTTACCTGTTTTGGAACGCAGTCAATGAAGTGCAGGAGATTGACAAGCCGATTGTAGATACCGCCTACGATCAAACAGAGGAGGAATTTCATCATGAGTGGTATGAACACTATCGAACTTGGCCAATCCGTGAACATATGAATCGTGTCTTGATGAAAATCAACCGAAGCGTACCGGACGACGCTTTTGAACAAGTGGCACGGACACTGGAAAACATGGAGATTGAAATTCCGCCGTTGCCAGTAGACGGAATCAAAGAAATTCTCGAGAGCCTGTCCGACAGATGCCGGCTTGGAGTGGTGTCAGACACAATTGTTACGCCGGGGTACAAGTTACGGGAATGGCTGGAGCTGTTCGACCTGCAATCGTATTTTTCAGGCTTTGCGTTTTCAGATGAAGTTGGACACTCGAAGCCACACAAAGACATGTTTTGGACGGCGGCCAATCAACTTGGTTCTGAATTAACGAACATGGTTCATATTGGAGACCGCGAGTCAAAAGATATTCAAGGTGCCCATGCAGTTGGAATGAAAGCGATCCTGTTTATCGGTAGCCGGGACACAGATGCTGAGAATACAACTGCTGACGCAGTGATTCGGGACTACAGCGAGCTGCTGGCGGCACTGGAACGCATTGAAAGCGAAGCGGCTTGAGTCAAGACAAGGAGTCAATTGCAGTGAACGCAAACGGTTTGAATTTTCTGGTTATCGAAGGCTACAAGAAGGCAGAGCGGGAAAATCTGGAATCCAGGGAAATGACTGTAGCTAGCGAGTTGTACAAGGAAATGCTGAGTAAAGTCTATCCGGAGTCTGTGAGTGACATCTTCTACGCTGCTGACCCTGATGGTGCGCTTCCGCAAGGGGCTTCCTTGTGTTCGTATGATGGAATTGCGATGACCGGCTCAAGTTTGTGCGTGATGGATACTCACGACAAGTCCGTCCAGGACCAGATTGAATTGCAAAAGGAAATTTTTCGTTCTGGCGTGCCGAGTTTTGGAAGTTGCTGGGCGATACAAGTTGGAACTGTGGCGGCCGGCGGCTCGGTGAGGCAAAATCCCAAAGGTCGTGAAATGGGTTTTGCGCGTAAAATCAGATTGACTGAAGAAGGATTGAACCATCCGTTGTACGAAGGCAAGGCACCTGTTTTTGATGCGTTTGCAAGCCATGAGGATGAAATCGAGACACTTGCGCCGGATTCAAAGGTACTGGCGACAAACCGGCACTCCGAAATTCAATCGCTGGAAATCCGATCAGAAGGTGGAGTCATGTGGGCGTTGCAGTATCATCCGGAATACAACACCGCGCAAATGGCGGCTCTGGTAAGGTTGCGAACTCCCAGACTGATTGGAATGGGATTTTTCAAAGATGAGACAGTCGCTGAACAATATGCCCAGAAACTTGAAGATGTCTATAACGAACCAGAGCGCAAGGATTTGAAATGGGAACTGGGAATTGACGAGGATATTCTAGACCGGGACTACAGAGTCAAGGAAGTCAGGAATTGGATTGAACATCTCGTCATCCCCAGCAAAAAGTCTTGATAAATCAAGGACATTCGCCTCTGGCAAGGCGCTGATTGACATCGTCAATGACTCCCAGAAGTTCAGGAAATTCATCAATGACATAGTGTGCTCCGGAAGTAATGAGCATTTGTCGGGTAATTTCCAGACGTCTTGCAACTTCCTGTTCCGAAATAGTTTCAGCCTCTTCAAGACTGTTGATGTTCATGTAATTGCTGTACCGAGTGATTCCAACCGTCCAGCAACCGGCATTGAGACCTTCACCAACCCCTGTAATTGTGTCATCCACTTTGATCACGGACTGAATCGGATAGACATCAAGAAGATCGAGGTTTCGGTAGATCATGAACGGTCTGGGTCGGGCACCGTTGACCACTTCGTCGCCCGCGACCGTCACATCAGGGTGAAACCCCTGTTTTCTTGCATCTTCTGCAAGAATATCCACCATGCTTCGCACAAATCCGGTGGAACTTCCGACTTTGATTCCGGCCTTTTGAATCTGCTGTGTTGTTTCCGCGACACCGGGCAACAGTTTGGTGTATCGCCCAAGACAATCCAGTTGCATTGGCACAAAATCCGCGAACATCTTGTCCACGTCTTCCTGAGTTGGCTCCGCGTCGTGCACCTTGACCCATCGGTCGCGAATTTCAGGGTCTTTGGTCAATTCCCGGATGTGAAGGTCTTTGCGCAATCCCATGGGACCACGCGCTTCTTCCATGGAAATTTCCACACCGTGTTTTGCAAACACATCCACGAAAACAATAGCTGGTGCAATCACATAAGCATCCGAGACGGTACCGCTCCAGTCAAGAACCATGCCTTTGACTTTGCCGCGGTAGTTTCTCGAATAGACAAATTCAGATTTCATTCATCACCTCAAAACAAATTGAGTTTTGTAACAAGAAAATTGCAGATAACTATCTGAATCATCAGCAATTGATACTGTCAGTATTATGCACAAAACCCATTCCAAATTCACGATTTCTTGCCTACCAGCATGAAGTTCCCGTATTGAAGAGACAATATCGATTTGGATGCTACTGGCTTTCGGTTTTTACAGCCTCCACCAGAACCGTCAAGGCAAAATTCAAATCTTCTTTTGACACATTCAAAGGCGGTGCGAGTGTCAATACATTGCCCATTGATATCTTGAAGCTTAATCCGTTCCGCAGGCATTCATACATAATTCTTTCGGCAACGACAGTGGCATCGCAGTTTTGGTGGTCCAGTTCCACACCGAGCAGAAGGCCCATACCGCGAATTTCCCGAATTTTCGGGTTGTCACTGAATGCATCATTCAACACCTGGAGTGCATGGGCACCCAGTTCCCGGGCACGATGCGGAAGATTTTCATCCACAATAGTGTTAATCGTTGCAAGTCCGGCGGCACAAGCCACCGGATTTTTTTCGTGCGTGTAGTGTCCGACTGAAAATTGTTGCGCAACATTGAAATCCTCCTTCACAATGACCGCAGCAATCGGAAAGACACCGCCACCCAATCCTTTCCCCAACACCACCATGTCGGGAACAATCCCGTAATTCTCAAAGGAGAACAAAGTTCCAATGCGGCCCAACGAGTGCGGCACTTCATCCAGAATCAACAGGGCGTTGTGCCGGTCGCATGCTTCGCGAATTCGCTTCCAGTACTCCGGAGGCGGAAAGCAGGGAATGCTGGAAACAGTTTCGGAAATGACTGCAGCCACATCGCCTTCCTTCTCCAGAACATAGTCAACATAATCGGCGCAGTGAAGACTGCATTTGTTACCGCATTTGAACGGACACAGAGACGGATTCGGGGGTGGCACATGTTCGGTGCCCGGCAGAAGCGGTCCAATGCCTTTGCGAAAAATTGCTTCTCCTCCCAAAGAGACTGCGTCGAGCGAAGCACCATGAAAGGAATCCCACATCGAAATGGTTTTGAATTTTCCGGTTGTGTAGCGTGCCAGTTTCAAGGCCATGCCAACCGCACTGGTGCCGCCGGGTGCAAATAGTACCCGGTTCAGGTCACCGGGGGCTAACTCGGCAAGTCTCTCCGCGAAGTGTATCGCAGGAAGATTCGTAAATCGTCGCGGACAAAACGGAAGTTGGTCCAGTTGTTCTTTTATAGCTTGAATGACATTCGGATGCCCAAAGCCGACTTGATGTACGCAATTGCCATGAAAATCCAGATATTTGTGTCCCTGAAGATTCTGAATGAATGAACCACTGGCTTGTTCGATGACATCCAGGCACGGAGTCGACATGGATTGATGAAGATAAGCCGCTTCATCCCGTTCCAGCCAATGTAGCGTTTCGTCAACAAGAAACTCGTCGCGCCATTTGACACGCTCTGATGAGAGATTCAGATCGCCTTCCGATGCAAGCTGGTCAAATTCCTTGAATTTGTTGTTCTGCTTCACAAAACCTGGAGCGGGGTTGTCAGGGATTCAACTCGCGGTGTGTCTCGTCGAGCGTGGCAACTACAATGTCCGCAAGATCGTCGATCTGCGATTCGGTAATGATTAGCGGCGGCGCCAGAACCATTGTGTCGCCGATCGCGCGCATCATCAAACCGTTGCGTATCGCGTTGTCCCGGCATTTGATTCCAGCATTCAACTCGGAGTCGAATCTGGTTCGTGCCACTTTGTCTTCAACTAGTTCAAGCGCAGCGATGAGTCCGACGGACCGGGCTTCGCCAACAAGCGGATGGTCTTCAAGGGCTTTCCACTTCTTTTCCAGGTATGGTCCGGATTCATTTGCAACAGTTTCAATGATTTTCTCATCTTGAAGAATACGCAGATTCTCGGCCGCAACGGCACACGCCACAGGGTGTCCGGAATAGGTGAAGCCGTGGGCAAACTCGCCGCCTTCTTCAATCAGCACGGATGCGATCTCGTCAGAAACCATCACGCCTGCAATTGGCAAATAACCTGAAGACAGGCCCTTGGCAATGGTCATCAAGTCAGGCTTTATCTGATAGTAGTCCGAGCCGAACCATTTACCGGTTCTGCCGAAACCGGTGATCACTTCGTCGGCGATGAGCAAAATCTCGTATTCGGAGCAGATTCTCTGAATTTCTGGCCAATAGGTTTCTGGTGGAATAACCACTCCGCCTGCACCTTGTATGGGTTCTGCGATGAATGCTGCGACATTTCTTTCGCGCAGTTCCTTGATCTTCTCTTCCAGCTCCAGTGCGGCTACCAGACCGAATTCTTCCGGAGAAGTATGCAAGCCTTCCTGGTACCAGTATGGTTGACCGATATGCTCAATTTCGGGGATTGGCATTCCGCCTTGTGCATGCATGGTATCCATGCCGCTCAGACTGGCCGCACCAATAGTGCTGCCATGGTAGGCGTTGTGCCGGCTGATGATGATGGATTTTTTCGGTTTCCCTTTCAACGCCCAGTAATATCTCACCAGGCGTATGATGGTGTCATTTGCTTCCGACCCGGAATTCGTCAGAAACACATGATTGAGATGCGACGCTGTAACAGTTGCCAGCATTCGGGTAAGTTCTATGACGGGTCGATGCGCGGTATTGAAAAATGTGTTGTAGTAGGGGAGTGTTTCCATTTGCTTTATGCCCGCTTCAATCAGTTCCGTACGGCCGTAGCCGATATTGACGCACCAAAGCCCGGCCATGCCGTCAATGACTTTGTTGCCATCTGAGTCCCAGATGTAGATCCCCTCGGCTCGCTCGATTACCCGACTGCCAACTGCATGCAAATTTTTTGAATCTGTGAATGGATGCAAATGATGATCTTTGTCCAGCGACTGCAATTGTTCAGTCGAAAGGTTTTGTGTTGGTATTGCCATTTGTGATAATCCAGTTTAGTGTTTGTTGAAAAAATCATAAGTTCTGGGGTCTTTAATAATTTCAAACTCCTGGCGGTACGGTGACAGTCCGACTTTCTGGTATGTAGCAATGGCCGCCGGATGATCCAAATCGCAGGTGTGAACCCACACCCGCTTCGGGTTTCCAAGCCAGGCGGTCTCAATAATCCATTCCAGAAAATACAACCCCAATCCGCGGCCAATGAATTCTGGCACCAATCCGAAGTAAGCGATTTCAACTTCCTTTCGAACCGTGTAGTTCAGTTCAGTAAAACCGGCCGGCGTACCATACACATACATCACATAGATACGCACTTTTGGACTGCAGATTCTCTGTTGGACCGCATCGTCCGATTTCAGTCGTTGTTCATACCAGTACCATTTCTCTCCTACAGTATTGTACAGATAGCGATAGAACGATACAGTAGGATTGTGAGCACGAATAATTGACAGATTTTCCGCGCGTTTCTTTTTGACCGACTGAGGTTTGTAGCTGGTCATTTCCAAGTAGGTAATGGCAACACGAACTTTACCTTCAGGCACCTCGATTTGCTGTTCATTGTGCAGTTCTTGCAATGAATCCAGATGAGTAGCGGTGCGCAGGAAGGGCTTGGTATGCTCGGCCATGGACTGTCAGGGAAAATTGAAAGATTTGTGTATTATTGTATAGTAGTTGAATTTGAAACTACAGAGATTGAAGGCAAAATGAATCTGACAGGTGAAAAACTGATTCCAGTCAACCGGGCGAAAGTCTGGACCGCGTTGCATGATGCGGAGCGGATCAAAAACTGTATTTCAGGTTGCGAGACTCTGGACTGGAAGTCTGACAACGAACTGGATGGTCGTTTGGTAGCCAAGCTGGGTCCCGTAAAAGCCAAGTTTCATCTGGTGCTGACGATCAGCAATGCGGTACCGGAAACCGGTTACACGCTGGAAGGAAACGCAACAGCCGGAGCTCATGG
This sequence comes from Arenicellales bacterium, assembly GCA_965200765.1. Lineage (GTDB taxonomy): Bacteria > Pseudomonadota > Gammaproteobacteria > Arenicellales > JAJDZL01. The sequence continues at coordinate 1,585,991 of OZ241380.1, read as the reverse complement.
ATTTGCAAACGGCCGTGCAGATATTGTACTTGCCGATGCCGACGACGGGTGTTGTCTGAAATACACGGCACAATTGATGACCGGCGGCCGCATTGCGCAGGTAGGCTCCAGGTTGATGAGCGGCACTGCGAAGAAACTTACCGACAATTTTTTCGAAAAATTTGTTGACAGTCTGAAAGAATGAGCGCGCTACAACTGGCTCATGCCAACCGACAATTTCAAGTGCGTATTTGGAGATCAAAGTCTGTATAATGGATCGCGGTATTCGTACAGTCAAACAGGCATAACGGAGAGAGACAATTCGTAAACTCGCCATTACATTGATTTTGGTCGCGGTTGCGTCGCTCGGTGCTTGCAGCAGTGGGAAACCAGGTGGAAAACCACTTCCACCCTCATTTCCACAAGCGCAATCACCCGTCATCGTAACGCCGTCGACCATTGGTATTCCGCAGTGATTCAGTGGTTGGGTAGTTGTAGCAAGTAACAGCGCTCAACGGACTGAACAAATTCAGGAAATCAACTGTTGTTCCTGCGGTCGCGTGTGGATGCCTGAGACCACCGGCATCAAACTGACCGGGAGATGATTTTGTCTTTTGCCGATCATTGCGAAACGGATGCAGGAGTGAAAACAAGTCAAATTCAAATTGTCGTTCATTGCATAATTGAACAACTGTACGATAATATGTTATTTGATGACATTATCAACGCAACTAGCTGCAAGTGAGGAGATGAAAATTTATGAGTAGCGTAACGATGACAATCAACGGTAAAGCGGTATCTGCGGATGTCGAAGCGCGGACGTTGCTGGTCGATTTCCTGCGGGTAAATCAGCAACTGACCGGTACCCATGTTGGTTGTGATACAAGTCAATGCGGCGCATGTGTTATTCATTTGAATGGCAAGTCGGTCAAGAGTTGCACATTGTTGGCGATGCAAGCCGACAATGCGGATGTTTTGACCATTGAAGGTGTCGCAAACAATGGCGAACTGCATCCGATGCAGGAAGCCTTTCGTGAAAACCACGGACTTCAATGTGGCTTTTGCACTCCGGGAATGGTGATGAGCGCACTTGATTTGGTGAACGTAAATCCTGATCCTTCGGAAACTGAAATTCGTGACTGGCTGGAGGGCAACTTGTGCAGATGCACAGGGTATCACAACATTGTGAAGTCCATCCAGGCAGGCGCCAAAGCAATGAGGGAGGTGTAAACATGGCTGAAACTGGAATTGGTGCTGCTGTACGCAGACGTGAAGATGTTCGATTTCTGCGCGGTGCCGGAAACTATACAGACGACATGAATTTGGCAGGGCAGGCGCATGCCTATATCTTGCGCTCGCCGCATGCCCATGCAAAAATCGGATCTATAGATACTGCCGCTGCCAGTGCCGCTGCAGGCGTGGTTGCAATTTTGACTGCGGCAGATTTTGAAGGAGTTGGTGGCTTGCCATGCGGATGGCAGGTGAATAACAAGGATGGCACCCCGATGTCGGAACCGAAGCATCCGGTTTTGGCCGAAGGCAAAGTACGCCATGTTGGCGACCCGGTCGCTGTAGTGATTGCCGAAACTCGCAATCAGGCCCGGGATGCCGCTGAAAAAATCAATGTCAACTACGAGATTCTGGATGCTGCATTGAACATGAATGAAGCACTGGGTGCCGACTCGCCGGTTGTACATGATGATGTAGGTTCAAATTTATGTTTCGATTGGGAACTGGGCGACAAGGCGGCCGTTGATGAAGCATTTGAAGGTGCCAGTCATGTTGCGAAACTGGATTTGATCAACAACCGTTTGATACCCAACGCGATTGAACCGCGTGCAGCCATTGGAGACTACGATTTGTCGTCGGGTCATTACACGCTTCATACGACAAGTCAGAACCCGCATGTGATTCGGTTGCTGATGGGTGCGTTTGTGCTAGGCTTGCCCGAGCACAAGCTACGGGTACATGCACCGGATGTAGGTGGCGGATTTGGTTCGAAAATCTACCACTACGCGGAAGAAGCCATTGTGACACTGGCAGCGGGCAAGTTGAATCGTCCCGTCAAGTGGACTGCCGATCGCAACGAATCGTTCCTGTCTGATGCTCATGCGCGGGACCACATCACCCACGTTGAAATGGCGCTGGATGAAAATGGAAAATTCCTTGCGTTGCGCACTTTCACCAAGGCGAACATGGGTGCTTATCTTTCCACATTTGCACCGGCCATACCAACTTATCTATATGCGACATTGCTGGCAGGGCAGTACACGACACCATTGATCTATTGCGAGGTCAAGGCGTTGTTTACAAATACTGTGGCGGTGGATGCGTATCGTGGAGCCGGTCGACCGGAAGCAACTTACGTACTGGAAAGAATTATCGAGACGGCGGCAACCGAGATGGGGATTGACCGGGTCGAGATTCGACGCCGGAATTTTATTCAACCCGACCAGTTTCCATATCAAACGCCAGTTGCACTGGTTTACGATATCGGCAACTACGAAGCCTGTCTTGACAAAGGACTTGAAACGGCCGACTATGCAGGATACGAATCGCGCAAGGCCGCTTCAAAGCAAAACGGCAAATTGCGGGGCGTCGGCTTTTCGTGTTATGTCGAAGCCTGTGGAATTGCACCCTCCAATGTTGTGGGTGCGCTGGGTGCTCGTGCCGGCTTGTTTGAAGCCGCAACGGTGCGCGTGAATCCGACGGGTTCCGTGAGTGTCTTGACCGGTTGTCACACCCATGGTCAAGGACATGAAACTTCATTTGCCCAAGTCGTATCCGATATGCTGGGGATCGATTTTGACAGCGTTGAAATTGTGCATGGTGATACCGCAAAAATTCCTTTTGGTATGGGCACCTATGGTTCCCGGTCCATGGCGGTCGGCGGTCCGGCAATCGTCAATGCTATTGACAAAGTCATTGCAAAAGGCAAGAAGATTGCTGCGCATTTGCTGGAAGCTTCCGAAACCGATATCGAATTCAAGGATGGGCAATTCACCGTAGCCGGTACTGACCAGTCCAAGGCGTTTGGTGAAATTGCACTGGCAGCTTATGTACCGCACCAGTATCCGCTTGAAGAGTTGGAACCCGGATTGGAAGAAACTTCATTCTACGACCCGAAGAACTTTACATTTCCTTCCGGAACGTATATTTGTGAAGTTGAGATTGATCCGGCCACCGGTGTGGTTACCTTGGAGCGGTTTCATGCTACCGACGATTTCGGCAATATCGTTAATCCGATGATTGTTGAAGGGCAGGTACATGGCGGCCTGACTCAGGGAATTGGACAAGCGCTGTTCGAAGGCTGTGTATACGATGACCAGGGGCAGTTGCTGTCCGGTTCGTATCAGGATTACACCATGCCCAGAGCGGATGATGTACCGTCCTACTCGATCAACACGAGTCCGACAGCATGCACGCACAATGTACTGGGCGTGAAAGGTTGCGGCGAAGCTGGTGCCATCGGCTCACCGGCAGCAGTGATCAATGCCGTCGTTGACGCGTTGTCTGGATACGGTGTCAAGCATGTGGACATGCCGGCGACACCAGAAAATGTTTGGAAAGCAATCCGCGACGCTCAGGCGTCCTGACAGGAGGTTTGATTATGTATTCGTTTAACTATCAGAAGCCATCCACTGTCGCAGAAGCAGTTCAAATGCTGAATTCTGCGGATGACGGTCAGGTCATGGCTGGTGGTCAAACTCTGATTCCAACGCTGAAGCAGCGTTTGGCTTCAACCGATTTGATCGTTGACTTGAGCGGTGTTTCAGAACTCCGGGACATTCAACGGATCAATTCGGTCATTTCGGTTGGTGCGATGGTGCGACATGCAGAGGTTGCCGGTTCTCAGATCGTCAAGGATGCAATTCCAGCATTGGCCAGTTTGGCTGAAGCAATCGGCGATCCTCAGGTACGCAATGCCGGAACGATTGGTGGTTCGATTGCCAACAATGATCCGGCGGCCGACTACCCGGCAGCAATTGTTGGGTTGAATGCGAGTATTCATACGAATGAACGCGTAATTGCCGCAGATGATTTTTTCACCGGGCTGTTTGAAACTGCATTGAATGATGCGGAGATCATCACTTCGGTGTCGTTTCAGATTCCGGAACGGGCAGCGTATATGAAATTTCCGAATCCGGCTTCCCGGTATGCAATTGTTGGCGTGTTCGTCGCAAAGTTTGGCGACGGTTCCGTACGCGTGGCGGTTACCGGTGCCGGACCAGCGGCGTTTCGCGTAGGTGAAATGGAATCGGCATTGCAGAGTTCGTTTGCTGCTGCAAGCGTCGAGAACGTTCGTGTTTCACATACAGATTTCAATGCTGATATTCATGCCAGTGCCGAGTATCGGGGTCATCTTGTAACGGTAATGGCAAAACGGGCCGTAGCGAAGGCGGCTACCTGATTTTCAAAACTGATGGAAGGAACGGACGCACGTCAATATTTGGCGCGCGTCCGTTTTCCTTTGCTCTTCCTGTCCATCTCCAACTGCAACTCCCATGTCTAAGTCGACAAGTATTTCAGACACTTTGAATTTTCTGGCTTCTCAGAACTATGTCGCGGACCGAAGCTTGGCGACTGCAATCAGTCTTGCATTGAATCTGAATCGACCATTGTTGCTGGAAGGCGAAGCCGGAGTCGGCAAAACGGAAGTGGCAAAAGTACTGGCAGGTGCATTGAATCGACGATTGATTCGACTGCAATGCTACGAAGGCCTGGATGTGTCTTCGGCGGTGTATGAGTGGAATTATTCGCGGCAGATGATTGAAATTCGCCTGGCGGAAAGCGAGGGAGTTCAAAACAGAGAGCAAATTGCCGATGACATTTACTCAAAAAAGTTTTTGGTGGAACGGCCGTTGTTGCAGGCGCTGACGGCGCAGGATAGTGGTGCACCGGTTTTGCTGATTGACGAAATTGACCGGGCGGATGAACCGTTCGAGGCTTATTTGCTTGAAATTCTGTCAGATTTTCAAATCACAATACCTGAAATCGGTACTATCGCCGCGGAAAAGCCCCCGATCGTAATCGTTACTTCCAATCGGACCCGTGAAATTCATGATGCCCTAAAGCGACGTTGCTTTTACTACTGGGTGGATTATCCGACCGCGGAGCGGGAACTGGAGATTTTGGCTGTCAAAGCCCCGCAAGCCAGTGAAAATCTGGCGCGGCAAATAGTGGCATTCATTCAAAAATTGCGAGAAGAGGATTTATACAAGGTGCCTGGTGTTGCAGAGACCATTGATTGGGCACATGCGCTGGTGCAGCTGGATGCAATCTCGCTGGACGAGTCGGTTGTTGACGATACGCTTGGCACGTTGCTGAAGTATCAGGATGACATTGAAAAAATCCGCGGCCATGAAGCGGCCAGATTGCTGGAGCATATTCAAGCCGGGGTTAGTGCCATTCAATGAATGCAGAAGTACACGATCCGCGCGGCGAGTTTGTTGCCAATGTTGTGCATTTTGGGCGGTTGTTGCGGTCGGCTGGCATCTCGGTTGGTACAGGAAGAATTCTGGATGCGATTCGGGCGGTTGATGCAGTAGGCGTGGAAAGCCGTGAAGATTTCTACTGGACTTTGCATGCAGTATTTGTCAATCATCCGCGTCAGCGTCTGATTTTTGATCAGGCATTTCAGGTATTTTGGAGAAATCCGCGTATTCTGGAACGTGCCATGTCGCTGGTTTTGCCCCAGATTCGTGCACCGATGGATGATTCTTCCCAAGAAATGGCCAATCGACTATCCGATGTTCTGTTTTCTGACATGAAAACAAAAAACATTGCACAGGAGCAAGAAACTGAAACCGAGATTCGCGCGACTCTGACGTATTCGGATCGCGAAAGGTTGCAAACCGCTGATTTTGATTCGATGTCCAAGGCCGAACTGGAACAGGTACAGAAAGTCATCGCCAAGATGAGATTTGCATTCAAAGAGCTGAAGACACGCAGATTTCATTCGCATTCCCAAGGGGACCGGCTGGATATGCGAAAAACGATCAAAAAAAGTTTGCGCGGCACCGCCGATACCATTTCTCTGTCCAGAATGAAACGAAGCAGTCTGCCACCACCAGTCGTGGTGCTATGCGACATTTCCGGATCGATGAGTGAGTACTCGCGAATGCTTTTGCATTTCTCTCATGCGCTGATGTTGAGCCGTGCACACGTAACATGCTTTGTTTTCGGGACTCGGTTAACGAATATTTCAAGACTGCTCAAGACAAAAGATGTTGATATTGCATTGAGTCAGGTATCGGAAACGGTAGAAGACTGGTTTGGCGGCACGCGTATTGGCGAGTGTCTGGAAAAGTTCAATCGTTTCTGGGTCAGGAGATTGCCGGTTCACAGCTCAGTTGTGCTGCTGGTGACAGATGGACTGGACCGGGCAGAATCCGGTAGACTGGAACCCCAGATACAGTTGTTGCACCGTTCCTGTCGTCATTTGATTTGGCTGAATCCGCTGTTGCGATATCACGAGTTTGAACCGAAGGTGGAAGGTATTCGTACCATGCTTCCGCATGTTGATGAGTTCAGACCGGTACATAATCTGGATAGTCTTGCCAGTCTTGCTGAAGCACTGACCGACAGGCCGTGGCAGCAACAGAAAAACGATTTCTACGCTCCTGGCAAAAAGTGGAACTTGAAAAATCTCTCAAGTTCCTTGACTAATTCATTGATTGCACAGTAAAAACTGATAGAGACAATGAACAAAATTTCCCAATCCTTTGAACTGGATACAGCACAGAAATGGTTGGATTCAGGTCATTCTGTAGCGGTTGCAACTGTAATTTCAACATGGGGTTCATCGCCGCGTCCAGTTGGAAGTCAATTGGTTGTCAATGAAACCCGGGCATTTGAAGGTTCGGTTTCCGGCGGGTGTGTGGAAACCGCTGTGATTGAAGAAGCGATTGATGTTCTTGACACCGGTGAAGCGCGGGTACTTGAATACGGCGTTTCAAATGAACAGGCATGGGAAGTCGGGTTGGCTTGCGGTGGAAGAATCAGGGTTTATGTAGAACCTGTTCTTCCCGGTTGACCTTCATTTACAGTCGGGAAACTCATTGAAAAAATCCACGCTAAAACAAATCAGGTCAGCGCAGTCGGAGGGAAGGGCAGTTGCACTGGTCACTTTTCTGGACGACCATACGCAGGAAGTTCATTATCGCGATGCGCTTGCGAGTGACAATGCGGGAGTCCTGGCTGTGGAACAGGCTTTTCGAAGAGATCGAAGTCAAGCCGTTGATATCGATGGGCGACCAGCATTTATCCGAGTTTACAACTTGCCGTTACGGTTGCTGGTTATCGGTGCAGTGCATATTGCACAGTCACTGACTTTGATTGCTGCTCAGTGCGGCTATAGCGTAATCGTGATTGACCCAAGGCGCGCATTTGCGACAAATGAAAGATTTCCGAATGTGAAACTCGTTTGGAAGTGGCCGGATGCGGCCCTGCAGGAACTGGAACTGAACGACCGAACCGCGGTTGTAACTCTCACACATGACCCAAAGTTGGATGAACCCGCACTAGTTGCCGCGCTTCAGTCCAATGTATTCTACATAGGGGCACTGGGTAGTCGCAGAACCCATGCAGAACGTTGCAAGCGGTTGGTTGAAGCCGGTTTGCCGGAAGATAGACTGAACCGAATTCATGCTCCTGTCGGATTGAATATCTCGGCAGAGTCTCAGGCTGAAATTGCAGTATCCATCATGGCGGAAATTACCCAAGCGTTGCGAACGAAGGGAGACACATGAAATTTGGTCGTGTTTCAGTGGACCAGGCAGAGGGGAAAGTGCTGGCCCATTCCATGGTTGTTCACAAGAAAAGGTGGAAAAAAGGTCGAATTCTTTCCCGATTGGATGTTGATGTTCTTCAGGGAATCGGGGTTGAAACTGTCGTTGCAGCAACCCTGAACAACGATGACATCGATGAAGATTCAGCGGCTGAAGCATTGGCCAGAACTCTTGCCGGGCCCGGTGTGAGAATTCGTCCTGCTGCGACTGGGCGTTGCAATTTGTATGCGGAGCATCGCGGATTATTGCGATTGAATGCCGACCATGTCAATCGAATCAATTCAGTGAGCGAAATCTTTACTGTTGGCACCCTGAGACCATTTTCGATTGTCTACAAAGATGAACTACTGGTAACCATCAAGATTATTCCGTATGCGGTCAGTCGCGACGCATTGAATGATGTAATTTCAGTCTCTGGACAAGGTTACCCGCCGGTATCGGTGTGTGAGTTCAAAGCAATGAAAATCGGTCTCATTCAGACAAAAAATGACTCGTTCAACACGAAGTTGCTTCAAAAGGGATTGGAGATGCTTGGAACAAGAGTCGAACAGCTAGGTTCCGAGATTGTTGCTCATGCAACCTGTGAACACCATGAAAACCGGGTGACCGAGTCGATTCAACAACTCGTGTCCAAAGAGCTGGACATGATTCTGCTGCTTGGCGCATCGGCAATTCAGGATCGCGAGGATGTCATACCGAAGGGTATTGTCAATGCCGGCGGTCGAATTGAACATTTCGGAATGCCAATGGATCCCGGGAATTTATTGCTGGTAGCACAGCTTGGCAGAATGCCAATTCTCGGATTGCCGGGTTGCGTCCGGTCGCCAAAGCGAAATGGTTTTGATTTTGTTCTGGAAAGACTGGTTGCCGGTTTGGAAGTGCGCTCGGAAGAAGTGATGAATATGGGTGTGGGCGGAATTCTGTCAGAGGGTCCGCGTCGACCGGAACGGCGAACACAGGTGGCAGATCAGGTAAAACCTGAATCCAAACGAATTGCTGCGATTATCCTGGCCGCCGGACAGTCGCGGCGCATGGGCAAGGATAACAAGTTGCTGATGAAACTCGGGAACAATTCAGTTATTCGTACGGTGGTTGACAATGTGGGGAACGCACAAATTGACGATATAATTTTGGCGACAGGGCATGATCGGGAATTGATTGAAAACGAAATCAAGGACAAGAATTTGACCATTGCTCACAATCCTGAATTTATTGGTGGCCTGAGTACGACTTTACGAACTGCCTTGGCGGCGTTGCCGCAAAATGTCAATGGAGTGCTTGTGTGTCAGGGAGACATGCCGTTTGTACAAAGCAGTCATATCAATTCACTGATTCAAGCATTTGACCCACTTGCAGGTCGCAATATATGCGTACCGACTCATCGGGGGAAACGGGGCAATCCGGTTTTGTGGGACCGACGCTACATTCCGGAGATGATGGAAGTTCGTGGAGATGTTGGCGCAAAGCATATCATTGGAGAGTATGAAGAATTTGTCAAGGAAATTGCCATTGACGACCCGGCTGTATTGACAGATCTGGATACGCCGGAGGCCTTCCGGCAATATGCAGCGATTGACATCAGTGGCTAATCAAATTCTTGTATTGAACGGACGATGACCAGCGAAATCGTAATTCGACTCGGCGCATTTTTGGCTATATTGCTTGCGATGGCGGTATGGGAAACGCACTTGCCCAAACGTCCTTGGAAATCCCGGCGGGGACGGCGATGGATTCATCATCTCGCCATTTCAACTTTGAATGTCTCTTTGGTACGAGTTGTGGTGCCGTTGTCAATTGTCATGTGGGGCATTCACTTGGAAACACAGGGATTTGGGTTGTTGAACTGGTTGGATCTACCAGCATGGCTAGCAGTTATTGTTACGATTATCGCGTTGGACCTGGTTGTGTATGCACAGCATGTCATGTTTCACAAGGTACCGTTTTTTTGGCGCTTTCATCTGATGCATCACACGGATTTGGATTTTGACGTTACGACCGGTTTTCGATTTCATCCGATTGAGATTCTCATCTCAATGGTGATCAAATTTGCCGCAGTTGCTGTAATTGGAGCACCGGCGATCGCGATTGTCATATTCGAAATCGTGTTGAATGCCACCTCCATGTTCAATCATGGAAACGTTCAGCTTCCTCGAATCATCGATCGATATTTGAGATGGTTCGTGGTGACTCCGGACATGCATCGCGTGCATCACTCTGTCACTCGCTATGAAACTGACAGCAATTTCGGTTTCAATCTGCCGATTTGGGATAGGCTATTTGGAACTTACCGGGACCAGCCCGAGCACGGTCATTCGGGTATGTCCATTGGATTGCCGGTGTTTCGCAAAATCGACGAAGTTCGAATCGATCGATTGATTAGCCAGCCATTTCGGTATACGCGTACAACAAAATAGTTGCAATTGAAGAATTTTTCTTGCCCCAAGAAGTTACGTTCGTACTCAACCGGTCATTCCCGCGATGACGGCACTTGTAGTGCCCTGTATGCGAACTACAGAAATTTGGTGAAAGGAGAGGTCAACTGATAATAGTCCGGGAAATCATTAGGCCAGAATTTTTGTTTGCCTGACGGAAACAGTAAGAAAACTGTCTGTTTTCAGATTTGACAATCAACTTTGGTCTGATTTCCGTTGATGAAACGAATCGGCTACAACACACAAAATTTCAAACATAATCGTTGCACCTACCAGCGCGGTGTATCCAGAAGGGTCGAAAGGCGGTGCCACTTCAACCACATCACCGCCTACCAGATTCAGGCCTTGCAATTCGCGAATCATGAATTGCGCTTCCATCGTCGAAAACCCACCGACTTCGGGTGTACCTGTTCCAGGTGCATATACCGGATCCAATCCATCCACATCAAAGCTGATATAGGTGGGACCGTCCCCGACAATTTCGCGCGCTTCGACCATGATGTCTTTCCAGCCGCGTTCATGCAATTCTTCCATGTACACCACACGCATGCCACTTTCGTGACTGAAGTTCCAGAGGTCCCGATAGTTTAGTGACCCTCGTATCCCGATCTGGATGGTTCGCTTGGGGTCAAGGAGTCCTTCTTCTACTGCTCTCTTGAACGGTGAACCGTGATGAAACTTTGAGCCGAGATAATCATCTCCGGTGTCGCAGTGTGCATCAAAATGGACCATTCCAACCGGTCTCTCACTGGCAATGCCGCGAAATTCAGCAAGTGTTACAGAATGGTCGCCGCCCGCAGACACTGGAATGATTCCATCCTTGTGAACTTCAGTGTAGAATTCGGCAATTTCTTCCAAACTCTCTTCAAGGTGAAAGGGACGTTGCACCCACGCATCACCGATATCAGCAATATTTGCCAGCTCGTATGGACAGATGCCTGTGGATTGATTGATGGTGCGGACAAGAGAGGACTGATTGCGAATTTCCCGAGGTCCATGTCTTGCACCGGTTCGATTCGTAACACCGCCGTCAAAAGGAATTCCAATGAGTCCGATGTCCACATTTGACCAATCTTCATCAACATAGGGAGTTCGGAAAAAGGAAGGCAATCCCGAATAGCGCGGTCGCTTCTTGGGGTCTCTGAATGCTTCATAAATATACATGCTTGGAAGATTCCTGTGGTTTGGTGGATTCGAAATATCAGAAGTTTTGCCAAATGGAGCAAATCTGTGTCATTGTTCAGAAAAGTGTATACGGTTACAGTGATTTGCAAGGATTGATTTTAATGCATTCGTGTGCAATGATAGTCAAGCAGATGGAAAATTGTACAATGATTGTCCTTTGTATCAACTACGGTTCCAATTTGAGTCGTTGCCGTGCCTGGTTCCGGCAACAGGCTATTCACTTGACTACGAAGAGGGAAAATGACGGACGCGATCGAAATTTTGTATTTGTCCAAGGATGATATGGACAACTTGAAACTCAGTCTTTCGGATGTTCTGGATGCCATAGAAGACGGACTCATTGCACATGGCGAGAAGAAAGTGATTATGCCTTCAAAAAGCCACTTGGTCCTTGATTTTCCAAACAAGCTGTTCAACATTTTGAAAGGCTATGTTGAACCGGTGAATGTTGCCGGAGTGAAAGTGATTGGTGATTTTCACGGTAACTACGAGTACAACTTGCCGTCTGAAATCGCTATGTTGACACTTTACAATCCGGAAACCGGTGTACCATTTGCAATTGTGGATGCCACTTTGATTACATGGATGCGCACTGGTGCCGTTACTGCGCTTGGTGCAAAGCACCTTGCCTCCACAGACTCGAAGGTTCTGGGGCATATCGGCGCGAGAGGAACCTCTTGGTACAATGTAAGAATGCTGGATTGGCTATTTGATTTTGAAGAAATTCGGGTCACCAGCAAGCGTCCGGAATCTCGGGAGAGATTCGCCGCCGAGTTGTCGGAAGAATTGGGGAAAGAGATCGTCGTCAAGGACAATTGTTCAGACACCGTGAAGGATGCTGACATTATCATAGATGCATCACGTTTGCTGGAGCATGAAATTTTGGTGGCAGATTCGGATCTTAAGCCAGGCGCTCATTTGCAGGCTTACGGTGCTGTGCTGTCTGTTGACCCCAAGCTTCCATTTTCTGTAGACAAGATGGTGGTTGACGATTGGAATCAATGCAAAATCTCCCCGTACGGTTGCTTTGCCGAAATGGTCCAGTCAGGGCAATTGCGAGACGAACACATTTATTGCGATATTGGAGAAATTGCTGCTGGCTTGCAGCCAGGGCGCGAATCGGATACAGAGCGAAGTCTGTTCTGGCACAAGGGATTCGCAATCAGCGATATCATGCTTGGAACACTTGCTGTCAAGCGGGCCCGAGAAGCAAATATCGGTACTATGCTAACGCATTATTCTAAACCGCGCGACATGTAGTTGTGTTCTGTCCATGGTTGCAATGGAAACAATCGTTGTTCATTGGCCTGAAGGAAATTTGTCTGACAAAATCACCTTGAAGGAAATTTGTCTGACAAAATCACTGTATCTGGAAAGCAATCGGAGTATACTTGCTACCAGAGCGACTTTAACTCATGCTGTTCGTACCGTCCAGATTCTGACATGTGCCAGATGTCAATGATGAACTCTCGCATTTGATTGAAATGGAAAAGGATTGAATTAGTTGAATCATTGTAATACTGCCAACGAGCCCATGTCTGACCCAGCAAAATTGAAGAAAAACAACCTCGTCTGGATTGATCTGGAGATGACCGGATTATCGCCGGAGAATGACAGAATTATTGAAATTGCGTCGATTGTTACCGATATGCATTTGAACATAATTGGAGAAGGACCAGTACTGGTAATTCACCAGAGTGATGAAATACTTGAAGGAATGGACTGCTGGAACAAAAAGACGCATTCTGCGAGCGGTTTGATTGAAGCGGTTCGTCAATCAACGATTGATGAACAAGAAGCTGAGCGGCAGACTTTGGTATTTTTACGCAAGTACGCAACCAAGAGCAGGTCTCCGCTTTGCGGAAATGCGATCTGTCAAGATCGAAGATTTCTGGACAGGTATATGCCGCAAGTTTCAAATTATTTGCACTATCGTCATTTGGATGTTAGTACACTGAAAGAGCTGGCGAGACGGTGGCGGAAAGACCTGGTAGATGAAAAGAAGAAAAAGAGTAAGCACCGCGCACTGGACGATATCCTCGAGTCAATTGAGGAAATGCGGATGTATCGGGATAATTTCCTTTTGACCAATCCGATTGATGATTAGAAAGTTCGTCTGGTTTTGTCTTGAATCGACCTAATGAGATATGGAATAGTGTTAGTATTTCAACGTCAATCCAGGGAGGAGAGTAATGGGAAGAAGGAAAGGATTTAACAATGAATTTCGCAAGCGCTGGGCCCTCAGTGCAATTCGCCGAGAAGGTTCGATAGTGTCGCTGGCTCGGGAGGCGGGTGTATCGGAGCAGACGATGTATCGGTGGCGGGACTTGTTCATCGAGGGTGGTAGCGAGCGATTGAGCGGCAGTGTTTCGCCGGAGCGTGAGGAGATTGAACGCTTGAAGAAGGAATTGGCCGGGCGCGATCAGGTGATCAGCGAGCAGAAAATTGCGATACGTGTGCTAACAAAAATGTTTGGGAAATTGAAATTAAGCGATGAATTAAAAACAGTGGTCAAGGACGAACTGTCGCATGTTGAGGGGAAGAACAGGTTGAACGGTGTGTTACGCTGTCTGGGCATTTCGTCATCGACATGGTACCAATAGTCGGGCGGCCAGTAGCAGGATCCGAAACTGGTGCAAGTAGCGAATATTCACTAGTGCACCAAGCTTTTCGAGTTGTTGCCTTCGAGGTCAGACGATCTGTGGCAATCGGATGTGACCTGGAAACCGCGAAATAGATTTTATACTTTTTGGATAAAACTGTGTCCGTACTGGTTTTGTGTTCAATTATCGAAATGGTGAATAACGAATTTCTTGAAATTCATGTTTTTTGTTTTCACAAAAGATTCATTCAAAATATGAAGTTATAGAAACGCTATGTGCCGGTCACGAAAAAAGCGCTTGGTAATGCAAAAGAAATTCGCATAATCAGAAGAAGATAAATCGACTCAAGGCGTAGATTCGCTAACCAAGATTTAGCATGGATTGTCGATAATTGGCCAAACAATCATTTATCTCAATCTGGCTGATTGAAGTCGAATCAGATATTGTGGACAACAAGGCAGATATGGAAGTGTTGAATCAGTATGTGATTGAAATCAAAAGTAACTGAACGGCAAATGTTCTTAACCATGCATCTAACAATTAGTAAGGAAAGTCCGAATCGGCATACAAACTCGACTGTATGCTGATCCGGATCGTTTTGTCGTATCATTCGACAACCATTTGTAACAGTTAGAGGCATGTTCTAAATTGTGCCAATTCGTTTCAAATGGCCCAAGTGAACAGGATTGTCTTCCTCTTGATACTTGGTTTTAGTTGAGTTCGAGTAAAAATTTATACATTAAACTTCACCATGTTGTTTCAAAGCCCAATTGGTGTGCTCTCTGACCAATGCAGATGGATCATTCTTCCTGTTGCGGAGTGCATGGAGAATGGAAGCGTTTGTTGGGGCATTCCCCAAGGCAACAGCAACATTTCTAAGCCAGTGCTCATATCCCAAACGTCGGATCGCTGAGCCTTCGGTGAATCTGTAAAACTGCTCTCGGTCCCAATTGAACAATGCAACCAGTCTGGAGGAATCGAGACCGTGCCTCGCGGTGAAGTCTTCCTCCTCAGTTTCACTGGCGAACCGATTCCATGGACAAACCAACTGGCAATCATCGCAACCAAAAATTCGGTTTCCAATCATTGATCGAAATTCCTCGGGTATGGGTCCCTTCAGTTCAATTGTCAGATAAGATATGCACCGTCTGGCATCAACAGTGTAGGGTGCAACAATCGCTTTGGTGGGACAGGCACTGATGCAAGCTTCACATTGTCCACAGTGCTCTGATTCTGGCGAATCAACCGGAAGCGGCAAGTCTGTATAAAGTTCCCCCAAAAAGAACCACGAGCCTGCTCGTCGATTCAATAAATTGGAGTGTTTTCCAATCCAGCCAAGGCCGGCTTTCTGGGCGATGGGCTTCTCGAGTACCGGGGCACTGTCAGCAAACGCACGGTAGCCGAATGGACCAACTTCGTTCTGGATTCTGCGCGCGAGCTGTTCAAGTCGCTTGCGAATTAGTTTGTGATAGTCACGTCCAACTGCATATCGTGAAATGTATGCTAGTTCCGGATTGTCAAGTACTTCCAACATTGGGGCAGTGTCGGGTGGGAAATAGTCGATTCGTACCGAAATGATACGTACAGTATCGGGAATGAGTTCACCCGGTCTCGTTCTTTTGGTGCCATGACGAGTCATGTAATCGAGCTCGCCATGCATGCCGTTCTGAACCCATTTCAAGTAAAAGTTTTCGGCTTGTGTCAAGTCGGTATCAGTAATGCCGATTTGCTGGAAGCCCAGTTCCTGTCCCCAGGACTTTATTTTTGCCGCTAGTGTGAACATGTCTGAGTTCATAGTAGCATTTCGAAGTAAATTGCCGGATTTATCCGAGTTGAACGAGTGATTTCAGAGGCAATAGCCTAGCAAAAATGTCCCCAAGTGGCATTAGTTGAAGTTTGTTCGCGAATCATTGCAAGAGTTTCTTCGTTGTGTTCACCCAATGCGGACCGGTACAAGCGTAATGTAAAGTGACGGTTTTTCAGTTGGAAACAGGGTGAGCAAATGTTTGAGTGTCATCCTACTCGGAAGTCGCAACAAGCGTGTTCGACTCAGGCGAACACATGGACTCCAAATCAAGCCCAGACAAAAATTGGAATGTCCAAAGGTTAGATTTACAGTCAAACAAGTCTTAGGATCGAGTACCCTGCACTTGTGCAAGATAGGCATTCATTACCAAAGACGGGTCCCGAAGCAGACGTTCTTTCCATACGCCTAAACGAACTCTGGTTTGAATCAAACCGCGTAGCACGCCCACATGCTGAGTCAGTCCAATTGCCAAAGCACCGATTAATACATCATCATTGAATTCAAGCCTGAGGTATTGAGATGCTTCCTTGTGTTCTGCGGTAGCACGCTCACCGTCTGGCAATCCATCCCAGATTCCGAATGAACTTGTGATCAATCCCAATGTATTCAACACATTCATGGACAAGCTTCCTTTGTAGCGAAGCTTCTGTCCGGTCATTTGCTGTGCAGCAACTCTTCCATGCTCGCTCGCAGTGGGTTGAATTGCATGCACTTGTTGTTCTCCAGTGCTGAAATCAGGTCCTTGGGCAACATCACCGGCAGCGTAAATGTTTGCTATGCTGGTTTGCAGGGCATGGTCAACCAGAATACCGCTACTTGTAGCGATGCCGGATTGATTCAGGAAATCAATATTGGGTCGAACTCCGGCCGCACTGACAATATGATCGGCATGAATGATTGAACCGTCGCGTAATTTGATTTTCAATTCTGAATCTGACTGACTGACTCCTACCGCTTCGCTGCCAGTCCGAACTGCTACGCCTTTGCTTTCGCACCAGTCTTTGATCATCTGACCGCCTGTTTTATCCATCATGCGCGCCAGCATTCGATCGGCCAACTCAATGACCGTCAAATCAAGCCCCATGTCAACCAGTGCCTGCAGAACAATGCAACCGATGAATCCGGCACCAAGCAATACCACCCGGTCACCGCGCTTGACTGACCTTAAGATACGGTGTGCATCGTCCAGTGTCCAGCAATTATGAATATTCGGCAACTCCATCCCCTCGATTGGAGGTCGAACAGCACTGGCACCGGTTGCAAGCAACAACCGGTCGTATTGAAGTTCTTCATTGCTTTCCAGTTTGACCGTACTCTGCTCGGGACTGACCTGGCTAACCCGACCATGACGAAGATCAATTTTCAATTTTGAAAAATGGTCTGAATCATGCCGCAAGTAGGTTCCGTTTTCTTTTACGTTGCCTGAAAGGAAATACGGTAACGCCATTCTGGAATACGGAGGATAAGGTTCGTCTCCAACGAGTGAAATTGACGCGTTCGGTGACAGTTTTCGGATTGTTTCTGCCGCAATAATTCCGGCCGGGCCGGTTCCGACGATTACATGATGCATAAATTGCCTGTCCGGTACAGTGATGAACATGAAATAGTTACTAATTCACCGAATGCGCTTCTACTGCAGATTCGCGCATTTTGTCGTAGCCAGTCCAGTTGGCATCGACGTATACAATTGCTCCGGTGGGGCAGGCCTCGGCACATTGCGGATTGCCGCCGCACAGGTCGCATTTGATCACCTTGCCAGTATCAACATTGTAATTGACTGTGCCGAATGGGCAAGCAATGGTGCATACCTTGCATCCCACGCACAACGCATTGTCAATTTCTTTGGCACCGGTTGCCGAATTGATGTTGATTGCTTCAACCGGACAAGCGTGCAGGCACCAAGCCTCTTCGCACTGGGTGCAGGTATAGGGAATCGATCGTAGTCCGTGCTCGAACTCGAAAATTTTGATACGTGACTTTGCCGGATTGAATATTCCTTCGTTTTCGAATGAACACGCCAGTTCGCATTGCAGGCAACTGGTGCATTTTTCCGGATCAATCAATAGTGATTTGTACATGTCAGCTGTCATCTCCTCTTGAACAAGCGAACATCGCAATTATGAAAACATGGATTTTACCAAATCCCGCGCGTCGCGTTGACCCGGAATTTCAAATTCCGCAACATTCGATACCAACCAATAGTCTATACTTGACTATAAATTTTCACTTTAATCCAATTCTACAAGGGAGGAAAACGGCTGTGAAATCTTTCATTCAATCCTTGGTGTTGTTCGGGTCAATTGCTATAGGCACAGCACCGGTTTCCGGTGCAGATTCCATGAGTTGCAAACCAGTTCGATTTTCAGATGTGGGCTGGACTGACATCACCGCGACCACAGCAGCAACTTCAGTAGTGCTGGAAGGGTTGGGCTACGAGCCGAGTGCTACAGTCTTGTCCGTGCCAGTGACTTATGTGAGTTTGAAGAACAACGATATTGATGTATTTCTTGGCAACTGGATGCCGACCATGGAGGCAGACATTGCACCGTACCGAGATGACGGGTCGGTTGAAACAGTTGCGAAAAATCTTGTTGGTGCCAAGTACACACTTGCAGTGAACCAGTATGCCGCTGACATGGGCGTGGGTGATTTTGCGGACATAGTCAAGATCAAGGATGCTGTAGATGGGAAAATCTACGGAATTGAACCCGGCAATGATGGCAATCGACTGATTCAATCGATGATTGACAGCAATGCGTTCAATCTTGATGGCTTTGAAGTGGTTGAATCCAGTGAGCAGGGTATGCTTGCTCAAGTAGCTCGAGCAGATCGGCGCAAAGAGCCAGTTGTCTTCCTGGGATGGGAACCACATCCGATGAATGCCAATTTTCAGTTGACCTATCTGAGTGGCGGTGACGAATACTTCGGTCCGAACTTCGGTGGTGCAGAGGTGTTTACGAATACGCGTGCCGGTTACGTTACCGAATGCCCCAATATGGGCAAGTTTCTGCAGAATCTTGTTTTTTCTCTGGCGATGGAAAACGAGATCATGGGTGCAATTCTCGATGATGGTGCAGAGCCGAATGTTGCTGCGGCCGAGTGGTTGAAAGCCAATTCGGGAGTATTGGACATGTGGTTGGATGGCGTTACGACTTTGGATGGTGGTGATGGCCTGGAAGCAGTCAAGTCGAGTCTGGGTTTGATGTAGAGGCATCTTCTGTCGTAACAAATCAAGATACGGCGGGCCTGTAATGGCAGGCCCGCCCACTTCACACAAAGGAATTCAAGGGGGCACTCTTGAACTGGATAACTGAACATAAAATCCCCCTGGGCAAGTGGACCAAGTCGTTGGTTGATTTGATTCAGGACAACTTTTTTCTTGTCTTTGACGTTTTTTCGCAAAGCGTCGAATTTCTGGTAAGCGGTTTGATAGATGTAATGCTGTGGATTCATCCGCTGGTATTGCTGATGATATTTGCTGCGATTGGGTGGCTGTTGCACCGCTCATGGAAGTTGGTTGCTCTCATTCTGGGTTCATTGCTTTTGGTGATGAACCTGGGTTATTGGGATCAAACCGTGCAGACCCTGGGTTTGATGATTGCTTCTGCGCTTACTTGCGTGGTTGTTGGTGTTCCGGTTGGAATTGCAGCCGCACACAGACCCCGTCTCTACACAATGTTGCGACCGATATTGGATTTGATGCAAACGGTACCTGCGTTTGTGTATCTGATTCCAACCATGATTATGTTCGGCCTGGGGCTGGTACCGGGACTGATTTCGACGGTTATTTTTGCGATTCCCGCGCCAATCCGTCTCACGTATCTTGGTATCAAAGGCGTGCCGAAGGCGTTGCTCGAAGCAGGGGAGTCGTTTGGTGCTACGGCGCGGCAGTTGCTTTGGAATATTGAGATACCGCATGCCACGCCCACCATCATGGCCGGTATCACTCAATCAATCATGCTGTCGCTGTCGATGGTAGTGATTGCATCCATGGTGGGGGCGCCAGGACTTGGCATTCCAGTGCTACGGGCACTGAATACCGTAAACATTGCCAAAGGTTTTGAAGCAGGCCTCGCCATTGTAGTTGTTGCAATTCTGCTTGATCGAATTTGCAAGCAGGTGGAACCAGGGTCCAGCAAGCCAAAGTAAACATACGATTATGTCACCTGAAGTAGAACTTGTTGATGTCGACATTGTGTTTGGTTCAACACCAGACGCGGCGGTTGCAATGCTAAACGAAGGCAAATCGCGGGAAGAAATTCTTTCTTCAACCGGAAATGTCGTAGGAGTTTGCGATGCTTCGCTAGTAGTCAACAAGGGAGAAATTTGTGTATTGATGGGCTTGTCCGGTTCCGGCAAATCCACTTTGTTGCGTGCGGTCAACGGCTTGAACAAGGTCACTCGCGGTCAGGTTTTGTTGAGGCACGATGGTAGTCAGTTGGATATGGCCAAAGTTTCAGCAGATCAATTGCGAGACATACGAATGAACCGCGTGTCGATGGTGTTTCAGCAATTTGCTTTGTTGCCATGGAGAACTGTTGCCCAAAACGTTGGACTAGGTCTGGAGTTGCGCGGCGTACCCAAGAACGAACGTACTGCAATCGTTGACGAGAAGCTGGAAATGGTAGGGTTGACACAGTGGAAAGACAAGTATGCGCATGAATTGTCTGGCGGGATGCAGCAACGAGTCGGTTTGGCCCGAGCATTTGCGACTGACGCAGATATTTTGCTGATGGACGAGCCGTTTTCCGCACTGGATCCGCTCATCCGAAATCGTTTGCAAGACGAGTTGCTGGAATTGCAGGATTCGTTGCATAAAACTGTATTGTTTGTGAGCCATGACCTGGATGAGGCAATCAAGCTGGGTTCCAGTATTGCAATCATGGAAAGCGGCAAGATCGTGCAGTTCGGAACGCCCGAGGATATTGTGCTAAATCCGGTCAATCAATACGTCAGTGATTTTGTTGCGCATATGAATCCGGTGGGGGTACTGCGCGCCCGCTCGATTATGACTTCCATCGATCGGTTGCCAAAAGAAAATGATGTATATTCTGTGGAGCCGGTCGGACTTGCAATTCGTCTGTCCGATTCCGGGCATGTGAATCAAGTCTCAAAAGATGGTGTTGAATTGGAAATAAAACACTGGAAGCCGGATACCGCAATAACAAGAGGCGATGTTGTGTATTTGGCGCCCAGTGACATTTCCATGAAAGATACCATTGAAATTTGTCATGAAAGCGGAAATCCGGTGCTTCTGCTTGAAGACGAGGTCTGTGCAGGTATCATCGGCAATGAAGAAATCTATCGGGCCATTCTTCACAAGCGCGATCATACGAACAGTGCCTAGCCGGTGTGCGATTGAAACCAATTCTCGCCTCAAGTTCAAACTTGAGGCTTGATAACTTAAACACATCGATTGTTACACTGACTGGCCAAATTGAAGTTGAAAAATCAAATGTGGATGATTCGCCATGCTTGACATTGAAAACTACAGAAGGGTTCGTTTTCAGTTGAATTGTGTCAATCTGGATGCCAATGAAAATTGTGAGTATTCATTGGATGAATCCATCAATCAGTTGCTGGATTCAGTAAACAAAAATTTCAAACCCGACGAATTGCGAATTTTTCGCAACGGCAGTGATTTTGAACTCTGGCTTCGTGAACTTGAAATTGACAAATTTGAAGAGGCAATCGTCGGCTTGACAAGCAAATCGATCGGAAAGCCAGAAAAATTCAATAAAATTCAACAGGAGTTTGCAACTCAATTGCAAAGTACCGTCAATGGCATCGGAAGTTACGGAATTCGGGGCAAAAAGCGTTTGTATGCGGGATTCAACAAGGAAAGAAAGGTTGAAGGAAGAAAACGAAAAGAAATCCGCAGAGGCAAGCACTATTACGCGAATGACCATGAATTTTCCAAAGAAACGAATATCCTGCCGACTGAATTCCAAAACACTGTAGTGCAAGGAGACAGTGAACTGGTTCTCAAGAAATTGCCTGACAATTGCATCGATCTGGTCTTTACATCACCGCCGTACAACTTCGGGTTGAATTACAGCAAGTCAGATGACGCAAATGACTGGTCCGCGTACTTTGAGAAACTATTCGGTGTATTCGATGAGTGTATTCGAGTGCTAAAGTTTGGTGGCCGTCTAGTTGTCAATGTTCAGCCACTCTATTCTGACTACATACCCAGTCATCACATCATTTCCAATCATTTGATGCACAGGAGAATGATTTGGAAAGGAGAGATTCTCTGGGAAAAGAACAATTACAATTGCAAATATACCGCGTGGGGTAGCTGGAAGAGTCCATCAAGTCCGTACCTGAAATACACGTGGGAGTTTCTGGAAATATTCTGCAAAGGCGAATTGAAGAAATCCGGCAGTTCCGCGAATGCAGATATATCTGTCGACTCTTTCAAAAAATGGGTTGTAGGCAAATGGTCCATTGCACCGGAACGGAAGATGAAGCAATTCAATCACCCGGCGATGTTTCCTGAAGAACTTGCCAATCGGGTTCTGTTGTTGTTCAGTTTCAGAGGAGACACAATACTGGATCCTTTTTCAGGTGCCGGAACCACTTGTGTAGTTGCAAAGAAAAACCGTCGACAGTATCTTGGCATTGACATATCTGCGGAATATTGTAAAACTGCGGAAACAAGATTATCCGATGTTCACCAATAAGGCAGTTCTGTCAGGTATACATTCTGTTTGGCAACCGATGATCGAGCAAAATAATTGAACGGAGTGCGAATTGATGAACACCGGACTTCACGACCATCAAATTCCACAAGAAACGGATTCTGATACGGGCTTGCCAGTAGGCACAGTGGTATCTGTTGCGACCCCGGCAAAACCGCCGGAACGCGTTGTACTGGAAGGAATGTATACGCGGCTGGAACCATTGGACCCGGTACAGCATCGCGAAGAACTTTATGCAGCTTCAACACCGCCGGACAAGTCTGCCCGATTTCGCTACCTGTTTGAACCGGCACCGGATTCGCTTGAAGAATTCGACAAGTGGCTGGCAAAAGCGTCGGCTTCGGTTGACCCGCTGTATTTTTCTGTGATTGACCGTGCGACCGGCAAGGTCGAAGGTCGGCAAACTTTTATGCGTATCACTCCGGTTCATCAATCCATCGAGATCGGGAATATTTACTGGGGTCCGCGCATCGCTGGTACTCGCGTCGCAACAGAAGCGCTGTATCTGTTTGGCGCTTATGCTTTTGAAACACTTGGCTATCGGCGTTTTGAATGGAAGTGCGATGCCTTGAATGCACCCTCACGAGTGGCCGCAGTGCGATTTGGCTTCACTTACGAAGGACACTTCAGAAGGGCGGCAATTGTTCGAAATCGAACACGCGATACTGCATGGTACGCAATAATTGACGAAGACTGGACACTCTTGAAAACCGCTTATGAGCGTTGGCTGGCACCGGACAATTTCGATGCTCAAGGCAAACAAAAGTCTCGACTTAGCAAGTTGGTTGCCGCCGCGCTGGGTAATGTTTGATCAGTCAATTGTTTTTCCTGATTTCATATTCAAACAGCACGGTAGCAGTGCGAAAATATAATGTTCCAGGCATAAAATTTTGCTTTAATTGGAACTGAATCGCGGTAAATTGAATTCATTGCTTCACACAGGGAAATGAAGGTATGGCAACACAATCTCTAAGAGAAATCACCCCCAATGATTTTTGGGATCAAATCAGCGAGCAAGAATGGCAGACGCGGGTTGATCTGGCTGCTTGTCACCGACTTGCCGACCTGAACGGATTCAGCGATATTGTCTGGAATCATATTACTGCCAGAGTGCCGGACGGCTCCGGACGCTTTCTGATCAACCTGTTTGGGTTGCGATTTGACGAAGTAACGGCTTCAAATCTCGTAACGCTGGACGAAAATGGTGAAATTGTCGTGCCGCCCATGACACCCGAAGGTGAAACAATTCCGGTTGACCGCATGAATGACACCGGTTTTGTGATCCATAGCGCAATCTATGCAAAACGGGAAGATGTAAACTGCGTCATGCACTCACATAGTCGGGCAGGACTGGCAATCTCGGTGCTTGAAGAGGGCTTTGTGCCAGTCGTTCAGGATGGACTGATGTTCTACAATCAGGTTTCCTACCACGAGTACGAAGGTCTGTCGCTTGATTTGGATGAACGGGAACGGCTTGCAGCGAATTTGGGTGATAAGCCGGTTATGATTATGCGTAATCATGGCTTGCTGACCACCGGCGCAACAGTCGCACAGGCGTATGTGCGCATGTTTTATCTGGAGAAAAGTTGCCAGGCCCAGCTGGATGCCTATACAACTGGCAGAAAACTGCATTTGCCGTCTGAAGAAGTCTGCCAAAAGGCGGCCGGGCAATACGAAAGATCAGCGTCGCCAGGTACTCATGAATGGTCAGCTTTGCTGCGAAAACTGGATCAAATTGATCCATCGTTCAAAAACTAAAACAAAACGTGAGGCGAATTGAGTCGATTCCATCAATGAGCGGGAGTTTGAGTAAAGAACAAATCGACCAATACTGGAAGGACGGAATTTTATTTCCGTTCCGGGCTATGGAAACTGACGAAGCCTTGTCTCTAGTGCCGCGATATGTTCAGTTGCGGAACCGAATGGCGAATTGGACCAAATCAATGCAGCTTCTCAAATCATATCTGGTTATGCCTTGGGTCAACGAGGTGGTTCGAAATCCAAGAATTCTGGAAGTGGTGGAATCGTTGCTGGGCCCCAATTTTTTTGTTTGGGGCGCTTCGTTTTTTGCCAAGCTACCCAGCTCCAGCAAGCACGTCGGCTGGCATCAGGATTTGTTGTATTGGGGACTGGAACCGGATGATGGAGTATTGACGGCCTGGCTGGCACTCACCGATGCCCAGGCCGAGAATGGTGCCATGCGAATTGTCCCCGGTTCGCATCGCGGGGAATTGCGCTATCACAGCGAAGTACAAGACGATGACAATATGCTCATGGGCGATCAGAATATTCCGCTAACCGAAGAGGAGAGGCAAAACGCTTGTATAGTTGAATTGAACCCCGGCCAGTTTTCAGTGCATCACAGTATGAGTATTCATGGCTCCGGCCCCAATCTTTCCGATCGCGACCGAATCGGTATCTCGATCAATTACATCTCTACCCATGTGGTGCAGAAAAAGGATAATGGTGTTGATGCCGCAATGCTGGTGCGAGGCGTTGATGAATACAACCACTTTATCCATGAAGCACCTGCCGAGTCCGAGTTCGCGCCGGAAGGAATCGCCGAGTACAAACGATCCATCGGCATGCCGTCGGGGCTTGGTACAAAGGAAGGTGTGGTGCATGACATTATTCAATATGACAATATTGTCTGAACTGAGTTGAGGAACTTGTTCTATGAAAAACCATGTGCGTGTAGTGATTGTAGGCGGTGGTGCAATGGGTGTCGGCCTGTTGTACCATCTTCCGAAAGAAGGCTGGAATGATGTGGTGCTGGTTGAAAAAGGCGAACTGACTTCCGGTTCGACATGGCATGCGGCTGCACTAGTACCGAATTTTATCGGCTCTTTGAACATGGCTAAAGTGCATGCCTATGGTTCTCAACTCTACAGCACACTTGAAGCGGAGACGGGTCAGGCAACTGGCTGGCATCAATGCGGTTCGGTTCGATTGGCAGTCACCGACGATGAAGTGGACTGGTTCAATTATGTTCACGGTGTATTGAACTGCGTTGGTGTGGAGAATCATCTCGTGAGTGCGGCAGAAGTCAAGCAACTGAATCCGCTGTTGAATGTGGATGATGTAAAGTTGGGCTTGTATACCCCGACCGATGGTCACACCGATCCGGCCTCCAGCACCAATGCGATGGCGTTATCCGCGCGCAACCAGGGTGCGGAAATCTATCGACATACTTTGGTTACGGCGATTAATCAAACCAGAAACCGCGAGTGGGAGGTGGTTACCGACAAAGGCACCATCATCTGCGAACATGTGGTCAACGCGGCGGGCAGTTTTTCGGACCAGCTTGCGCAAATGTCCGGCTTTCGGTTGCCGATCGTAAACATGATTCATCAATATCTGGTAACCGAGAATCTTCCAGAGGTCAAAGCGCTTGAAAGGGAACCGCCCGTTACCCGCGACCCAGTTGCTTCGTGCTACTATCGGCAAGAGCAGCAGGGTTTGATTATTGGTCCGTATGAAACTTCCAACGCGCAAGCTTGGGGCCTGGATGGAATTGACTGGGGATTCGACATGGAGTTGTTGCCGGAAAATCTGGACCAAATCGCTCCCCATCTTGAGTTGGCCGCGGAACGTATTCCGGCATTCGCCAATGCCGGGATAAAACGAGTGATTTGCGGACCGATCACACATACACCCGATGGCGGTTTCCTGTTGGGTCCGGCTGCTGGCATGGAAAATTATTGGCTTTGTTGCGGTGCTTCAATCGGAATCACGCAGGGTCCGGGTGCCGGCAAGTACCTGGCTCAGTGGATGGTACACGGGCAAACCGAAATTAATGTTCGTGAAATGGACCCAAGACGCTATGGTGAATACGCCAATGCACCGGGCAAATATGTTGTTGACAAGTCCATTGATGAATACGAACAGATGTATCAAGTGCACTTTCCGGGCGAGTTTCGGGAAGCTGGCCGACCGGTAAACACAACTCCCATCTATGGCCGATTGCAGGAAGCCGGTGCAGTTTTCGCGGAAGTTTATGGCTGGGAACGACCGAAGTGGTTTTCACCCGGTGGCGAGGAAGAGGAATACGGATTTCGACGCACCAACACATTCGATTACGTCGCGGCTGAATGTACCTTGGTACGCGACGGAGTTGGCATTGCCGACCTGACCGCGTTTTCAAAGTACATGGTCACCGGTTCGGATGCCGAATCATTTTTGAACCGGGTCGGTGCAAATCGGATATCCAGACGAGATGGCGGTATAGTGCTGACGCATATGCTGACTGAACTTGGCGGAATTGAATGCGAAGCCGCGGTAACCCGACTGTCAGGCGACCGATATTTTGTTACGTCTGCAATTGTTGCACAGCAGCATGACTATGACTGGATGATTCAGCATGTCAAACCAGGCGAAGATGTGCAGATTGAAGACATTACAGATACGATGGGTATGCTGGCAGTTGCTGGGCCGTATGCAAGAAAAGTCCTTCAACCACTCACCGCCGAGAGTCTTGACAATGATTCTTTTCGCTGGTTGACTGGAAAGGAGATTGAAATTGCAGGTATTCCGGCAATTGCTTTGCGTGTCTCCTACACCGGTGAGCTGGGTTGGGAGCTGTATCATCCAATTGATTCAATGGGTCATATGTGTTCAAGCATTTGGTCAGCAGGGGAGCAACATGGAATTGGCTGGTTTGGAACCTACGCAGTAAACAGCATGAGGCTGGAAAAAGGCTACAAGGCTTGGGGTAGTGAGTTGACCACTGAAATTACTCCTGTTGAAGCGGATATCGAACGATTTGTTGATGTCAGCAAGGAATTTCTTGGCAAACAGGCAACGGAACAGCGCAAGAAGGGCGGCATTTCCACGAAACTGGTTTTGGCACAGATCGATGCCAACGATGCGGACTGCCTGGGTAATGAGCCGGCGTTGGACGGTGACCGGGTGATGGGAGTCGTTTGCAGTGGTGCATACGGCCATCGCACTGGTATGAGTTTGGCGTATGTGTATGTTGAGCCAAAATTTTCCTCGCCGGGAGATACCTTTCATATACCGATACTGGGTAGTCGAAGGTTGGCAACTGTGCTGAAAGAACCGCCGTACGATCCGCAAAATGAGAGATTGCGCGCGTAAAATCTTTCAATGCGATTATTAGAGTATTAACAGAAGAGTTTGGATATGCATCGAAGAGAAGTGATGAAGACAATCGGTACCGTAAGTGCGGTACCGTTTATGCTGAGTGGAAGCAATGCCGCAATTGCGGACCATCTCGGGCAAGCAGTGACACTTACGCTGTCTGACGGAAGCGTCGTATCTGCACATTTTATTGAGCCGTCTTCCTCGCCCACGGGTTCTGTTGTTTTGATACACGAATGGTGGGGGTTGAACCGGCAAATCAAAAACGTTGCCGAGCGATTCGCAACGGAAGGTTATCTGGTGCTTGCTGTTGATCTGTTTGAAGGCAAAGTGGCGCAGGACCCAAATCAGGCACGGGCATTGACAAAAAATGTAAATCGGGAAGTTGCCACTGAAACCATGGTCGCCTGGATTGACTGGGTTCGCAGCAATCCCGCCAGCAATGGCAAGGTTGGAACCGTAGGCTGGTGCTTTGGTGGCGGATGGTCGCTCAACGCATCCATTGCGACTGCGGTTGATGCGACGGTCATCTACTATGGCCGGTGTGCAAAATCGCCGGAAGAAACAAAACGATTGTCAGGACCGGTCATGGGTCATTTTGCAACACGCGACAAATGGATCAATCAGGAGATGGTCAGCAAATTTGAAGCCGCCATGGATGCATCGGAAAAATCCTATGAAAACTATTGGTACGAGGCGGACCATGCTTTCGCCAATCCGACTAGTGCGCGTCACGATGCGGAAGATGCCCAACTTGCGTGGAAGCGAACGCTGGATTTCCTTCGTTCAAACTTGATTTGAAGCCTCCGCTTGTGGAATTTTGTGCTGGCGCATTTGCCAAATTGCAATACCAGCGAAGGCAATAAAGGTGATTAGTGTCCACTCCGGAATACTTAGCCCCAGGAAAGTCCAGGCGACCTCGGCGCACTCGCCGGTGCCGCCAAACATGATTGCGAGTGCATCCATCAGGGAGTTGTTTGTGAAGATGATTCCAATATCGGGAAAGCATTCCGGAACTTGGTCCGGCGGCAAGTGCTGAAGCCAGGTATGCCGTCCGGCAAGTATTGCGCCGATGACAGAGAAGATGACGATGAGCGTCGAATACCTGAATTTACCTTTCGGTCCGGGTAGATGCAAGGCGGCGACCAGAGCTGTCAAGCCAATGCCAACGAAGACCATTCGTTGCAAAATGCAAAGCGGACAGGGAGCAAGCCACAGCACATACTCCATATAGTAAGCTGTGGACAAAAGTGCAACACAGGCGGAGAACAACAACAGATGAATGATGCGGTAGTTGAGCATTGGGGTACTTGAATCCGGTGATTTTGAAATGAAAGCAATCGGTGCTGTCAGCAGATGATTTGCATGGTGTACATCGTGTTCACAACACGATATTATGTACCCGGTATGGTCACGAAATGTCCTACATTAATTTAAAGGTTTGAAAATCTCGTCTAACCTTGAATTAGTGTAAAAAAATTTCTTTGCTATAATTTTTGCGTCATTGCAGGCAGTACCAAATTTTTACCGAATTGCATTGAGTCAACTCATGTATGTATACGCGTTTTCAATTATTCGAAAACTTGAGGAGAAATAATGGCGGACGATCAACTTAACAAGGAACGAAGACGGTTTCTGGCAGGAGTTACCACAAGTTTGGGAGTTGCCGGGTCAGCAGTTGCAATCGTTCCTTTTGTATCAAGCATGTCACCGAGTGCGGGAGCGAGAGCTGCCGGGGCACCCATCCAAGTGGACATTAGCCATTTGGAACCTGGCAAACTACTGAAAGTGGAGTGGCGCGGCAAGCCGGTTTGGGTTGTGCGGCGAACTCCGGAAATGCTTGACACACTGAATCAAACTGAACAGCTTGCCGACCCGGATTCAGAGGAGGAGCAACAACCCCGGTACGCGCAAAATTCCTACCGCTCCATTGACCCTGAAGTATTGGTGCTGGTTGGAATCTGCACACACTTGGGATGTTCGCCCTTGGATCAATTAGACCCAGGCGGATTGGATGCACAATGGCCGGGCGGTTTTTTCTGTCCTTGCCATGGCTCCAAGTTTGATTTGGCGGGACGTGTTTATAAAAATGTGCCGGCACCCACCAATCTGGAAGTGCCGCCGCACAGGTTTCTCAGTGATTCAACGATTGAAATTGGTGTCGACACTGACGAGGAGGCAGCGTGAGTTCAAGAATGCGTACATGGATTGACGACCGCTTTCCCATGACGAAAGTCTGGGAGGAGCATGCCGCGAAATACTGGACACCGAAAAATTTCAATATCTGGTACTTCTTCGGCTCACTGGCGATTCTGGTGTTTGTGATCCAGATTGTAACCGGAATTTTTCTGACGATGCATTACAAGCCGGATGCGAATCTGGCATTTGATTCAGTTGAATTCATCATGCGGGATGTTTCTTGGGGGTGGTTGATGCGCTATCTCCATTCGACTGGCGCATCAGCATTTTTCATAATCATCTATCTCCACATGTTTCGGGGGATGCTGTATGGCTCCTATCGAAAGCCCCGTGAACTGTTGTGGCTGATTGGCATGGTAATCTACTTGTGCCTGATGGCGGAATCGTTCTTTGGCTATTTGTTGCCATGGGGCAACATGTCGTTCTGGGGTGCTCAGGTCATCATATCGCTGTTCGGTGCGATTCCCTGGGTTGGTGAAGGACTGGCAGAGTGGATTCGCGGCGACTTCGTGGTTTCCGATGCAACTCTCAATCGTTTCTTTGCATTTCATGTCATCCTGATGCCGCTGTTGCTGGCCGGACTTGTTTATATTCATATCGTGGCGTTGCACAAGGTTGGTTCCAACAATCCGGACGGTATTGAGATCAAGAAGACCAAGGATGAAACTGGCAAGCCGCTGGACGGGATTCCGTTTCATCCCTACTACACGGTCAAAGATTTGTTCGGGGCAGGCGTGTTTTTGATACTGTTTTTCGCCATTACATTTTTGGCGCCGGATCTGGGTGGCTGGTTTCTGGAGCGGGCCAACTTTGAACCGGCAAACCCGTTGCAAACACCGCCGGACATCATTCCGCTCTGGTATCTGACACCCTACTATTCGATTCTGCGTGCGGTGACGTACCCACTATTCGGAATTGATGCCAAGTTGTGGGGCGTCTTGTCCATGGGCTTTGCAATTTTTCTGTTCTTTCTGTTGCCATGGTTGGATCGATCGCCGGTGAAGTCGATTCGCTACCGCGGCTGGATGTACAAGACCGCGTTGACAGTTTTTGTAATTGCCTTTGTTCTGCTGGGGTACTTGGGCACCAAGAATCCGGACATCGTCAGTTTGGTCTGGTTCAAGAATGTGACTTGGGCGCAGATTTGCTACTTCCTGTATTTTGCATTCTTCCTGCTGATGCCAATCTACACGAAACTTGATCAAGTGAAACCAGTTCCGCATCGGGTGACATTCAAATGAAGAAGTTCATGCTGGCAATTATTCTGACATTTGCAAGTTTCGCCGGATTTGCAGCCACTGAAACGGAAGATCTGATGTCGGTTTACATCAATCTGGACGATCGGCAAGCTTTGCAGCAAGGGGCGGCAACCTTTGCCAATTACTGCTTGTCCTGTCATGGCATCAAGTACATGCGCTACAACCGTATGGGCGAAGATTTGGGTATCGGCGAGGAAGTATTGCGCACCAATTTTCTCCAACCGTCGCAAAAGCCCGGCGACACCATGACAATCAACATGGCCGAAGCGGATGCGAAGCGATGGTTCGGTACGGCACCGCCGGATCTGAGTCTGATTGCGCGGTCCAGAAGTCCAGACTGGATTTATACATTCTTGCTGAGTTTTCAGGAAGACGAGAATTCAGCAACCGGATGGAACAACGAGCTGTTCAAGGATGTCGCAATGCCGCACGTGTTATACGCAGTACAGCAAAACCAGTCACCTGAGGAATATGCCGCTACCGTTCGGGATCTGACAAGTTTTCTGGTTTATGTTGCGGAACCAGTGAAACTGGTTCGCTATCAAATTGGCATTTGGGTACTGGTCTTCATGGTTATCTTTACTTTTGTGGCTTACTTGCTGAAGAAGGAGTATTGGAAAGACATTCATTAGCGAACTGTTGAATTGCATATTGCCAACACTATATTAAGATTGCAGCAATACTGTTCGCGTTGTCAATCGAAGGAGACCGAAATCAGATGATGTATAACACCATGGAGTCACATCTGCCCCTTGCCACGCTCTATACGACAAAGGCATGTATTGAAGGACATGCTTGCCGAATTATCATCAACGAGAAGGAATTCTTGTGCAATGTCGAATTTGTTGATGATTATGCCGAGCCGCAACAGGTGCTGGAACATTGGAATCCGTATGGTGAAAGCCCGGTACTTTTGGACCGCGATTTCATCCTGTACGGTTCACACATCATAGCAGAGTATTTGGACGACCGGGTGCGTCATCCGCCGCTTATGCCGACAGATTCGGCGGTTCGTAGCCAGGCCAGGTTGCTGATTCATCGGTTTCAGCTGGACTGGATTGACAAACTCAGGGTTTTCGAGAAGCGTAAACACAAGCCAAATCGCAATATGCGAGAACGGATCTTGCAAGAAGTCATCGGTTATTGGCAAGAGTACAATTGTGGCGGCGAGTTCTTGATGGGGGAAGAGTATTCCCTGGTTGATTGTTTTTATGTCGCAGTACTGTGTCACCTGAAAAAAATTGATGTGGAAATTCCCAATGAAGCAAAGAAACTGAAAGCTTATCTGGAACGCATGGAAGAACGAGATGCTTTCAAGAAAACCCGGGAACACCTGGAACCAAACTTGTATATCAAGTCCCTGTAGCAACCATCCAGTTTTGCATGATTGAGGTACGATTTAAATTATGAATCTTGACGATGTTCCACGAATTCCATCAACGAAGCTTTACACGACGCATACCTGCATTGAAGGACATGCTTGCCGTATCATCCTGCATGAAAAGGAGATTGAATACAGAGTGGAGTACGTGGACGATGAACAGAATTATGAAAAACTTGATCAAATGAATCCGTACGGTGAAAGCCCGGTTTTGATTGACC
The DNA here is from genome assembly GCA_965200765.1 of Arenicellales bacterium. Lineage (GTDB taxonomy): Bacteria > Pseudomonadota > Gammaproteobacteria > Arenicellales > JAJDZL01. The sequence continues at coordinate 1,553,331 of OZ241380.1, read as the reverse complement.
GCGGCGACCGGCCGTTGTTCGGTGGGCATGTCATTTCGGAGTATCTGGATGATCGATTGCCGCATCCGCCAATGATGCCGCCTGACCCGTTTAGCCGCGGTCAGGTCCGGCTTCATCTTTATCATTTTCGACGGGACTGGATTGGGAAACTGAAGGAGTTGGACCGAAAAAAGCAAAAGCCGTCGAATGCTTTGCGACGATCAATATTGCGAGGAATTGTTGGATATACCCGGTATTTGGATGAAGAAGAGTATCTTGTGGGCAATGAATTCACCTTGGCGGACTGCTTTTTTGTCGCATTGCTTTGGTACCTTGAGCAACTTAAGGTTAAAATTCCCGAAGAAGCAAGGGGACTTCATATCTATCAAAGACGCATGTTCAACCGCGAATCTTTCAAGCAAAGCAACGAGCAAACAGAGACGAATATGTACACGTATCAGCTATGACTACGATTAAACCCTATTTGATTCAGGCACTTCGGAATTGGGCGCAAGAAAACAACCTGACCCCCCAAATTCTGGTAGATGCGGATTTTCAAGGCGTGGATGTGCCAGTTGCCTATGTGAAAGACGGACACATTGTGCTGAACATTCATGATATGGCGGTTGATGAATTTACAATTTCTGACGACTGGCTGTTGTTCAGCGGTCGATTCTCGGAAAAAATCTACTCAATTGAAGTACCGGTTGAAGCAGTGGTCGCCATCTTTGCGCGGGAGAACGGAGAAGGTTTGATCTTGCGCGGCAAGAACACACTGGCCTATCAAACGGAAGAAGAACAGGACACCTCGGACAGTCCCCGGAGCAAACCCAAGGGGAAGCCGAATTTACGACTGGTCCAATGAGTTCCGAGCATTCGGCTGGTATTGCATTTCACGGTACCACTATATTGTCCGTGCGTCGCGACAACAGTGTTGTTGTTGGTGGTGATGGGCAAGTTTCCATGGGTCCGACGATTGTCAAAGGCAATACGAAAAAGGTTCGCCGGCTCTATAAAGATAAAGTACTGGCCGGGTTTGCCGGCAGCACCGCAGATGCTTTTACATTGTTTGAACGTTTTGAAGGAAAACTGGAAAAGCATCATGGTCTTTTGGTTCGGTCAGCGGTCGAGCTGGCCAAGGAATGGCGTACGGACCGTTTTCTGCGGCGTCTGGAAGCGTTGCTGGTCGTCTGTGACTCCACAAGTTCGTTGATTATTTCCGGTAATGGTGATGTCATTGAACCGGAACGCGGACTGATGGCAATTGGTTCCGGCGGCAACTACGCAAAGGCGGCCGCCGCGGCGTTGCTGGATTCCACCGACTTGGCAGCTGCCGAGATTGTAGAGCGAAGTCTTTCAATAGCAGCTGACATTGATGTGTATACCAATTACAACTTTACGATTGAAGAACTGGAGATATAGACGAGCATGTCCGAGATGACCCCCCGCGAAATTGTTCAGGAGCTGGACAAGCATATTGTCGGACAGAATGACGCAAAGCGCGCGGTTTCCATTGCATTGCGCAATCGTTGGCGGAGAATGAATGTACCGGATGAAGATCTGCGCGCCGAGATCACACCAAAGAATATTTTGATGATTGGGCCCACCGGTGTTGGCAAGACAGAAATTGCCCGGCGTTTGGCACGGCTTGCAAATGCTCCGTTTATCAAGGTTGAAGCGACAAAATTTACAGAAGTCGGTTATGTTGGGCGGGAAGTTGATTCCATCATCAGAGACTTGACTGACGTGTCTTTCAAGATGGTGCGCGAACAGAACATAGAAAAGGTTCGGGCACGCGCCGAGACCATTGCCGAGGAGCGGGTGCTTGACATTTTGATACCGCCGCCGCGGGATGCTTCGACTGACGATGAACGATTTCAGGATATTGAAAATGAAGATTTCGATTTGGAAGACCTTGAAAACCAGGCGCGTCCGAAAGACAGTGCGGCGCGTGCAAAATTTCGAAAAATGCTACGCGATGGCAAGCTGGAAAACCATATGATTGAAGTTGAGGTACCGAACACGGTCGGGGTGGAAATTTTCGGCCCACCCGGGCTTGAAGAGATGACCAATCAACTGCAGAACATGATGCAGGCGCTTGGCAGCAAGAAAAACAAGCCGCGTAAAGTTTCGGTCTCGCGGGCATTCGAGTTGTTTACTGACGATGAAGCGGAGCGATTGATCAATGAAGATGAAATCAAGTCTGAAGCACTGACGAATGTTGAAGAAAACGGTATTGTATTTCTTGATGAAATTGACAAGATTGCCAGCAATACAAGACGCTCCGGTGCAGACGTATCACGCGAAGGCGTACAACGCGATCTGTTGCCGTTGGTTGAAGGGTCGACCGTGTCAACGCGTTACGGAATGGTGCGCACGGATCATATTTTGTTTATTGCATCTGGCGCGTTTTACACACAGAAGCCATCTGACTTGATACCCGAATTGCAGGGTCGCCTGCCGATACGCGTAGAGTTGTCAGCTTTGCATACAGACGATTTTGTTCGAATACTTACAGAAACGGATGCGTCGCTGACCGAGCAATATCACGAGTTGATGAAGACCGAAGGATTGAACTTGGAGTTTTCCGAATGCGGCGTACAGCATATTGCCGAATTTGCCTGGCGTGTAAACGAAACTACTGAAAACATTGGTGCGCGCCGTTTGCATACGGTACTAGAGCGTCTGGTAGAAAAAATTTCTTTCGAAGCCGCCGACCGCAGTGGCGACACGGTTGTTATTGACAAGGAATATGTTGACAAAGAATTGCTTGATCTGATTGAAGATCAAGAACTTACACGCTACATACTTTAATCCCCGGCTACTGCAAATGATTTTTGCTGTTGCAAGAATCATATTCCCGCAGTGGTTTCTTGCCAGGCATTGCTTCGTTTCATGGTGTATTCAATGGGTATCGTTCATCGGAATTCGTATTCTGAGTGAGCGGGCTTGAAAAAATATTATTGTGCCTTATATGTATCTGTAAAGGTCGTGATTGCATGACCAGAATTTTGGGAACAATACAACACTTTACAGTGGGGAATAATTAATGAACACAGTAATCAAGACGCGGGAGACTGCTCCTTCGATTTGGGATCCTTTTCAGGAATTTGATGGATTGCTCAACAACTTTCGTCGGGTCGGTACCAGAAGTGGTATCTCTGACGCAAGTGCACTGATTCCGGCGATTGACATCAAGGAAACTGAAACCGATTATCAGATTGTTGCGGATTTGCCCGGGATTGCCAAGGAAGATCTGGACGTATCCATTCGAGACGGGGTATTGACAATCAAAGCCGAATCTCGCAAGGAAAGCACAGAAAAGACTGATGGCCGAGTGGTTCGGCAGGAACGTCGGGTGGGTCGATTTGCTCGCTCTCTTCAATTGACCGATGTAGTTGATGATGCCAAGATTCATGCGGCCTATGAAGATGGTCTTTTGAATCTGGTATTGCCGAAGAAGGAAGCAGCAACTCCGCGAAAAATCGAAGTTTCTGTGCATTAGTCAAGCACAGTCAATTGTCCAATGAAATGGCCGCTAGTGATAGCGGCCATTTTTTTGAACCTTGGCGGGTCATTTGGGTTTAAAATCTAACCTTTATGCTCTGTGCGAATTTAGTCGCAACAGGCTAATCCTTTTTGATCTAACCAACAAAATTGAAGAGTAGCGAGCAACTATGATTATTGATGAACAAGTAAAAGCTTCTGTACGGTTTCTGAATGAAATGCTGCCTTACGTTCAGAGGTTTCAAGGCAAGCGAGTGGTTGTGAAATATGGTGGCAATGCCATGATTGACACGACATTGAAAAATGAGTTTGCACAGAATGTAGTGTTGCTGAAAAATATTGGAATTCATCCGATTATTGTTCATGGCGGTGGTGCGCAGATCAACACAGCTTTGCAGGCCGAAGGAGTCCAGCCACACTGGATTGATGGCTTGCGTGTAACCGATGAAGCGACGATGAAAGTTGTCGAGCGCGTACTTGTTCATGAAGTCAATCAGGAAATTGTAGATTTAATACGGTCAAATGGTGGAAACGCGTTTGGTTTGGGGGGACGCAAGAATGGACAGTTGATAACGGCGAAGAAAAGGGAATCGCCGCTAATGAGTATAAATTCGGAAAAACCTGTTGACATTGGCTATGTCGGCTCAGTGAAGCATATTGATACCTATCTGTTAAGAATGGATGCCAGAAATGACGGCTGGATCCCCGTGATTGCTCCGGTTGGCATCAGCGATGATGGGCACGCCTACAATGTCAACGGTGACACTGTGGCGGGACATATTGCAGAAGCAATCAAGGCCGAGAAGTTCGTCATCCTGACCAATACTCATGGTGTGGAAGACAGCAACGGCGAGTTGCTTAAGGAAATGCCTGCAAGCGCAGTGCCGGCGTTGATTGATTCCGGGGTAATTCGCGGTGGCATGTTGCCGAAAATTGCCTGTGTTCTGCATGCATTGGAATGCGGAGTCCAGACGGTTCATATTATTGACGGTCGAGTCGAAAATTCTCTGTTGCTTGAAATCTTTACAGATGCTGGAATTGGCACGTTGATTTACATGGATGAAGAGGATTGAACTTCTGTAATATTTTTCCAATCATTCATTTCCTCCGAATTTGTACATTGAAAAGCCTGCCCGGCCTGCCTTTCGGTCGATAACAGTCTATCCAAGGGCGATTTCAGACACCGGTTGCTCATTTATCCAAATTCATGGCCAGACATCGTTGGTGACTGGTCAATTCTGTCCCGTTCGATTTCCTACCGGATTTGGGTGAAAGTCTTCGCGCGTTTACGGTAACCATCGCCGCATTACACCAAGTTTTTATACGAAAATCGAAGCTCAATTCTGGTGTTGTTTCTTTGAATGATTTTGCATGTGATGATTCCAATCTGAAATAAAATTGTGTTGTAGTCCAATGGATTTTTCAATCAGCATTGGTCGCGATATACAGCAAAAATAATCTGATTTCGGAGGAGTGAGTTGGAGCCGATTGAAGTTAACCGCAAGAAGGGCGTTGCACTCGTTTTGACGGCCGGAATTTTCTGGAGCTTTGCAGGACTTGCGGTTCGCTTGATTGAGCATGCAGTAGAGTGGCAAATTCTGTTCTATCGATCCACTACACTGGTCGGATTTTTGTGTTGCTACATTCTGGTAGCACGCCGCGGAAAATTTGTCGCATCGATACAAGATGGCGGCACGCTGGCCATCAAGGCAGGATTTTGGCTTTCATTGGCTTTTGTTGCCTGGATTTATGCCTTGACAAACACCACTGTGGCCAATGCCTTGTTCATGCTGTCAACGGCACCATTCTTGGCGGCGATAATCGGCCGCCTTATTCTCAAAGAAGTGGTACTTCCGTCCACCTGGTTTTTTGTGGCACTTACCACTGCCGGGGTTGGTGTGATGGTCGTCGAAGGACTGCAGTTGGGTACTCTGTTCGGTACCGCGATGGGATTGTGCGCGGCCATCGGTTTTGCTTTGTTTGCCGTTCAGTTGCGACAGGGCCGGCAGACGGATTTGGTGCCGTTTGTATTATGGGCCGGATTTTTTGCTTCTCTCTGGGCCGGCGCAATGATTTTGCTCACCAGTGAGAGTTTTGGTATTTCGATGCGAGATTGGTTACTCTGCGCAAGCATGGGGGTGTTTCAGGTCGGTGTCGGTTTGGTAATTTTTTCTCACGGGTCTCGCCATCTGTCAGCGGCTGAGATCACACTGCTTTCCATGACGGAAATAGTGCTTGGACCCCTTTGGGTTTGGCTGGTGATCAAAGAAATGCCAGGCTTTCTTACGCTGATTGGCGGTGGCATAGTAATGTCGGCTATTGCAGGTCAAGCGATACGAACGCTTCGTCAGATTTAATTCGACAGCATCAATGTCAAACTGATGCTTCGAGGATGTACGACAACAATTCTTGACACTGGCTATATAATTGACAAGCCAAATTTTCAAATTAGTATTTTGACAGGAGTAAGCTGTGGCTTGGTGGGGGAAAGTCCTGGGAGGTGCCCTTGGTTTCATGGCAGGAAGTGCACTTGGTCCGCTAGGTATCATTGGTGCGATTCTTGGCGTTGTAGTTGGTAGCAAGTTTGACAAGGGCGTGCGAGATGCGCGGTTCGCCGAGCCGCAGGAAAGACTGCAAATTGCTTTTTTCACAACAACATTTGCAGTGATGGGGTATGTTGCAAAAGTTGATGGCCATGTGAGCCAAAACGAAATTGAGTATGCCAATTTCTTAATGCGAAATATGTCGCTGGATGATGATCAGCGCCAAACAGCAATTGGATTGTTTCAAAAGGGCAAGGAAAACGACTTTCCATTGGATGAAGTGCTGGAACAGTTCAGAAGAGAGTGCGGCCGTCAGCAAAATATCAAACGTATGTTCATGGAAATTCAATTCCAAAGTGCATTTGCAGATGGCAGAATGGATGCCAAAGAGAATGAAGCGTTGTACTATATTGCTGACCGGATTGGTTTTTCCCGTGAAGAGTGCCAAAATTTGTTCGATGCAGCGCAGGCCGGAAGTCACCGGCAATCCTACCAGACCGGAAGTCACCGGCAATCCTACCAGACCGGAACTCACCGGCAATCCTACCAGACCGGTTCACTGAACGATGATTACAAGATACTGGGTATTTCCAGTTCAGCGAGTGACGACGAGGTGAAACGGGCCTATCGGCGACTGATGAGCCGGTATCATCCAGACAAGCTTGTTTCGAAAGGACTGCCTGACGAAATGATCCAAAATGCCACAGAGAAAACGCGAGAGATTCGCAGTGCATACGAACGAATCAGGGAATCCCGTGGCCACGGACAAACAATACATTGAAAACTAACTGAAACGAATACGCAGGAGAAAGTTTATGCCAAAAGCAATGAAAATCTATAAAGTGGGTTCACCGGAAGTCATGCAATGGGAGGATCATGACCCGGGTAATCCGGGTGAAGGTCAGGTATTACTTCGACACACCGCAGTTGGGCTGAATTTCATTGATGTTTATTTCAGGAAAGGTGTTTACCCCGCGCCACAATTTCCGTTTATAAACGGGTTGGAAGGAGCAGGGGTTGTCGAAGAGCTCGGCCCTGGTGTATCCGATTTGTCGGTCGGGGATCGCGTTGCTTATGCGGCACCTCCCTTGGGGGCCTATTCGGAAGTACGAGTAATGCCGGCTGAAAAACTGGTGAAAGTTCCAGATGGAATTTCTGATGAAACTGCCGCGGCGATGATGCTGAAAGGTTTGACCACGCAGTATTTGCTTCGACAAGTCCACAAGGTTGGATCAAATTCAAAAATACTGTTTCATGCGGCCGCTGGCGGAGTTGGGCTGATAGCTTGCCAATGGGCGAAGCATCTTGGAGCGACGGTCATTGGTACGGTAGGTTCCGATGAAAAAGCTGAACTTGCAAAGCAGCACGGTTGCGACTACCCGGTAGTCTATACAAGAGAAGATTTTGTGGAGCGTGTCAAGGAAATTACAAATGGTGAAGGTGTTGATTGCGTTTACGATTCAGTCGGTCAGGCGACCTTCGACAAATCCCTGGATTGCTTGCGGCGGTTGGGCCTGATGGTCAGTTTCGGTCAGTCGTCGGGAGAGGTCACCAATTTGAACCCGGTAGTCCTGCGAGCCAAAGGATCGTTGTTTTTAACGCGTCCTACGTTGATGGATTACACTGCCACACGAGAGAGCTTGGTGAATATGTCGAACGAGATGTTCGAATTGGTTGAATCCGGTATTGTTTCGATTCGGATCAACCAAAGGTATGCTTTGGCTGATGCAGTTCAGGCACATAGCGACTTGGAAGCTCGTAAAACGCATGGATCAACTGTTTTCAACGTGTAGGTTTTGAAACTACAACGAGTTTAGAATATTCCGTTGAACAACTGAACATTCACCATGTCGCCTGGATGAGCAGTTTCATCATCGTCATCAAGCAAAACAAAGCAGTTGGCTTTACTTAAACTACGCAGTAAGCCCGACCCTTGATCACCAGTGCTTGCGACGACAGGGAAACCGTTTTCATCATGGTTGAGAACTGCACGATAAACTTCGGCGCGATTCGGTTTTTTTCTGAATCGTGTTGTTGCTTTTGCCTTTACCGAAAGAGATGGACTTAAATCAATTTCCCCCATCAGTTTTCTCAGGCTTGGCAATACGAGTGCATAGTATGTAACGATGACTGCAACCGGATTACCGGGCAGTCCGAAAAACAAAGCGTTTCCGATTTTGCCGTAAGCAAACGGACGTCCGGGCCGTATTGCAATTCTCCAGAGTTGCACTTCACCCAGTTCCTGCAATGCCTCAATCACGTAATCTGCCTCGCCGGTTGATACGCCGCCAGAAGTGATCACGACATCCGAGGATTGACACGCTGTCTCCAGGGAAGCGATTGTCTCATCCGGTCGGTCCCGAATAATTCCATAGTCCAAAACCTGAAGTCCGGTATTTTGCAACAAACCTGTCAACGTGAAACGATTGCTGTCATAGATGCCGCCGGGCGGCAATTCTTGCCCGGAATTCACCAGCTCGTCGCCAGTAGAAAAAACCGTTGCGACGGGTTGTCGATAAACATCGACGTGACTATTGCCGGTTGAAGCAATGACTCCGAGCTCAGCGGGCCCAATACGGATTCCTGTTTCAACAGCAATGGACTTGGCCGGTATATCTTCACCGGCTTGGCGAACATTCTGGTTGATTTTATGTCCGGCAGAAATTGTTACCGAACCATTCGACATCTTTACATCTTCCTGAATTACCACTGTATCTGTACTTTGTGGCATCACTGCGCCGGTCATAACTTGCACGACTTCATCCGGTTTGCAGGGCTGAGTGAATGGTTTGCCTGCGTAGGCGGTTCCAGCAACTCGATAGGTTCGGGTTCCTTCCATTGGTAGCGAAGCCGCGGCGATTGCGTATCCATCCATTGCCGAGTTTGCATGAGGTGGCACATTATGGTGACATACTATAGATCTTGCCAAAATTCGATTCAGGCCCTCTACCAATGCGACTTTATCAGTATCTGCAACCGGTTGTATGCTGTCCAGTATTCGTTGCTTGGCCTGCGAAACGGGTACAAGTCCGATTCGCGGGTCAAAACAATCAGCGGGGTTTGGAACAGTTTGTTTCATTGGACTGAACAGCAGAACAGGTGTTCACAATTGGGCTATGAAATGGAGTTATTGTAGTGTACCGCGAAGATTTTGTTTTGAATTTGAAATTTATCAGTTAAAATCACGGACAATTTATTAACTCACAGGGAGACAATTCAATGGATGAAGATGTTTTTAACTTCCAAATTCGAAAATTCTTGAAGAAAGTAGGGATTCAGTCGCAACGAGCAATAGAAAAGGCTGTTCGGGACGGAATTGAGTCCGGCCAATTGACCGGATCTGAAACCTTGCAGGCAAAAGTCCATCTCACAGTGGAGTCTGCGGGTGTAGATCACATGATTGAAGGTACGATTGCACTAAAGTAAACCAAACTCTGGCTTGTTTCAGGGTGTACTCCGTACACCCGGGAAACTGTTTTGATGTGGCAAGTCCGTTCACACTTCGACGTGAGTTTGCCGCGAAGCAACGCAGAATTTCAACATCATGTATGGCTTTGCGCGAATTTTTGTGTCATTCGGAGCTTTGCAGGTTGGCGAGATTATGATTTCGATTCAGAGAAATGGCTACTCCAAGCGGTGAAGTTCCTTGATATTCAGGTACAACGCATTGATGTATCCGCTTTTCTGTTGACTCCGAAATTTGACAAATTCTGTTGATTCAACAGGAAAATTTGTTGCAATTCTGTCAAAATGCAACATTTTAGCAAAAAATCGGCACAAATTACACTATTTCAGCAAAAAAATGTTACATTTTTTGTTCTGTTTTGTTATAAATAACGGTTGTTCCAGAAATTTTGTCTGATTGACATGCTTTTTACTGTGATTGAGAGATACAATCTGAAATGAGTGGTTTTGTCAGAACAATCTGGATTGATTATACATTTGTTTAATTTTCACCAAAGTTTATGGAGTCATAAATGAGAAAAAAGAGTGTTCCCAAAAGATTCGTAGGAATGGGGATCGTGCAAACCCGGGGTTCATCCAAGAAGAATCCCAGACGGGCAGGAAAAGTTGCCTGGGGCCGGAAAAGCAATGATTTTGTAATTTCCAAGGGCGGAAAGTGCACTGCGACGCAATACTTTTTGAAAAGTGGGGCAGGGTGTTGTCGCCCAATGGATTTGGATGCTGATCTGGATTTCGGAAATGCTATGTTGATTGATGAAGACCATCTGGATGCCTTTAATGGCAGATTGATGCGCAAAATGGCGAATCTGCCTGAAACAAAAAATAAAGATGAAAGATTTGCATTGCTCAAGCCTCTCCTTGCAGAAAATGGAATTCAAATGTCAAGGAACAAGAATGGTTGGATTGTAGCATCAACAGGCGCAGCAACAAGACCAGCCATGGCAACACCGGAACCTCAAGTGCCTAAACGTCGGGGACGCCCGCCGAAAATTAAGGAGGCGGCAGCGGCACCAAAGAAACCGGTAGCAAAAGCAAAAGTTCAACGCCGACAGCGATTAAGTTCCGAGATCTTAGGCTTAATTGGCGATGTGGGACAGCGAGCATCAAATGAGGCAGAAGGCAATATTCGGGCCGGCCTCAAATCAGGCAAATACAAAGCTGGTGATGTATTCAAGGTTCGTGTGAATGTTTCTGTAGAAACTTTGAGTTTCAAGCATTCTATAGAAGTTGACAAGAAGTAATTCATCTTGAAATTCGTTTCTCGTAGTCATTAACGAATTGATTTCATTGAATAATGCGGGTTTTTCGGAAGCAGATACCAAGTTTGATATAGCGCAATAATATCTTTATTGTGATCACTTGATTTCTTGTTAAATTGAGGAATCAATCAAGGACCACGAAGCAGGACAAAAGTGAGCTGTTTCGCAGTCATTTGAATAATCTGTGGTCTCTGAAAAATCCGCTAGTTCTTTTTCTTTGACAAGGCTCCTTGGGAGTTGTTAAAGAAGCGTTTCAAAAACTCAATTGTCCGGTGGAGAATAGGCAAGAGTAACACTCGGACAGGAAAACTCACTCCACTGTGCCCGCAAAAGTAGTCACTTGCTGATTTTGACGGACCGGAAAACCGAAATTTTGATATTGGTTGGCCTTGTTCAAAGGAACCAATCGCCTCCTTCCCCCTTAACTGTCAAATACAATCCTTGCTTCGCTTGTCTTGCCAAAACGAATGGTATGTGTTAGCAGAATTAAGGGAGCAATCAAACGGACTGAATGTACCTTGCTCTGCAATCGAATTCCAAGTATGGAATCACTGCTCAGTTTATTTCAACAGCATAGCTTTCAATTGCGGGATTTTTTTGAATCAGGTTGCGATTGAGCAGAAATTCAGCAAATCGTTGGTATCGGTTGGTATCCATCGCACCTGGACGAAGTGCAAATCGTGGCAATGTATCCCGCCATGCGCGTCGGTTCAATTCATCATTCAAGGTGGAGTCATAGGCAACAAAATTTTGCCATGCCTCTTCCGGATGATTCACAATAAATTGTGTAGCCTGCTCCAATGCGTCAATAAACTGTCGAATGAGTGGATCTTGAGTACGACTATTATGAGCAACATAGATCAATTCATCGTAGGCAGGAATACCTACTTCTTCGACATAAAAGGCGCGTCCTGATTTACCACTGATGTCCATCTGATTGAGTTCAAAATTTCGAAATGCTCCAATTACTGCATCAACCTGACCGGCCATTACTGCCGGCGACAAAGAAAAGTTCACATTGATTAATTCCACGTCAGACAATGTCAGGTTGTTCGCTTCCAAAATAGATGCTAGCAGAACGTCTTCAAATCCTGCAACCGAGTATCCAACCTTGCGTCCACGCAGATCCTTGATGGAGCGAATGTCAGAATCATCAAGAACAACAATGCAATTCAAAGGTGTGGCCACAAGTGTACCTACGCGTACAAGCGGAAGTCCTTGGTCCACCTGCAAGTGAAGCTGGGGTTGATAAGAAACCGCTATATCTGCCTGTTTGGCCGCTACAAGTTTGGGCGGATCGTTCGGATTTGCAGGTGCAATCAGTTCCACTTCCAGACCTTGGTCAGCAAAATATCCTTGCGCCTGTGCAACTATCAACGGACCATGGTCAGGATTTACATACCAGTCCAGAAGAACAGTAAATTTGGTTTGCGCGTAAGTTGTACCGCAGACCATTGACAGAACAAATAAAGCAAGGCTTATTATTGAACTAAGTTTCATTATCAAACTCCTTTCACAAGACTTTCAGATTGCCAAAAAACAACTCGTTTCATCAGCAGATCAATACAGAAATAAAGAAAAATTGCAAACGTTGCCAACGCAACCAAAGCAGCAAACATCAAATCAACTTGAGTGCGTGCATTTGCATGCAACATTAAGAACCCCAAACCGGTGCTGGAACCCACCCATTCGCCGACGACTGCCCCGATCGGAGCGACTGCCGCGGCAATTCGAAGTCCGGATCCCAAAGAGGGTAAAGCGGCCGGCAAGCGAATGTATTTCATGGTTGTGTGCTTTGTGGCACCCATGATTTTGGCCATGTCCAGCCATTCAGAATTTGTATTTCTCAGTCCATCGTAGAGCGTCGCAGTTACCGGAAAATAGATTATCAAGGTTGCCATGGCAACCTTGGATGCCATGCCGTACCCGAGCCACAGCATCAACACAGGTGCTATGGCAAAGACCGGAAGAGCTTGACTGGCCACCAATACTGGCAGAACCCAACTGCGCAAGTGCTGATACTGCAAAATAGTCCACGCGCTGAACATGCCAAAGCCACACCCAATCAGCATACCTAGCAGAATTTCCAGAACCGTAACGGAAGCATGAAACATGATTTGTTCAAAGTGAATAAAAAATGCAATTCCAACTGCGTATGGTGCCGGCAAGATAAAGGGTGGCGACTGTGTAACCCATACAATGAATTGCCACAATCCGATTAGTGCAACGACGATAATGGCGCCTTTACGCAACATGGTTCGCAAATTCTGGATGATTGAGTTGATTCATCAACTGAGCATAGATTGCACTTGCATGTTGATCACCTGGATGACGCGGGGGCAAACCCGGTGGGTCTACAGGTTCAGCAAGAAACGCCGGTCGTCCACTGAGTACATAGATGCGGTCAGCCATTCGAATGGCTTCAAGCGGGTCATGGGTTACCAAAAGAGTTGTACGTTTGGCCAGCAAACGGCAGGTCAACGCCTGTAGCTGAAATCGGGTACTGGCATCCAGTCCTGAAAACGGTTCATCCAGCAAATTGACAGGTCGCTCTTCTATCAGTGTCCTTGCAAGCGCAACGCGTTGCCGCATGCCACCGGACAACTCGAAGGGATAGCGAGATTCCGCATTGTGCAACTCAACTTCTTCAAGCAATTTGCGCGCTTTGCCTTTCAATTCTTCCGACGATGCATTTCTCAACAGCGAACCGATCAAGACATTGTCCTTCACTGTCAACCACGGCAACAGCAAATCCTGCTGTGACATCCACGCAACTCGTCCTTCAAGCGGTTGATTGTCATTTGCAATCACTTCGCCTGAACCAACTTGACGCGGAATCAGTCCGGCGATAAAGCGCAAAAGCGTCGATTTACCCGAACCGCTTCTTCCAAGCAGGCATATCAATCGGCCGGGTTCGAGCTGTAGCTGGAAATTTTCAAAGATCTGCTCGTTGCCATAGGACAGGCTCATACGAACCGAAACGGAGATCATGTTTAAGGTTCAACCTTGTCTGGCATTGAGAAACGCCGTCAGCGAATATTTGGACCAGCCTCTGAAGCTGTCCCGCGCTTCCAGGAACGAATTGGTGATTCTGGATGTGATTTCGTCGTGTTGTGCAAGATCTTGCAATACTTCATCGGTAGCCAGTCTGGCCGCGTCAAGCACATCCCGGGGAAAAATTCCCACTTTGACTCCATGCTCTTCGCGAAGTGTTTTCAAGGCGGGTGGATTCCATTGCTCGATTTCTGACAAGGCGTATGAATGTTCCGCAATGCAAGCAGACTCAATCAGAAACTGCAGATCAGATGGCAGTGAGTTCCAAAGATCAAGATTTACTATGAGTTCTCCAGCACCATTCGGTTCGTGAAACCCCGGTCCGTAATAGTAAGTTGCAGACTTGTAGAAACCCATGGCAAGGTCTGACCAGGGACCTAGCCATTCTGCGGCATCAATGACGTTTGAATGCAAGGACGGAGCAATATCAGGAGGGGGAAGTGACACTGGTACCGCCCCTAGTCTGCGAATGACTTCACCACCCAATCCCGGCATTCTGTACTTGAGTCCCTGCATGTCCTCCAGCGAGTTGATTTCTTTTTTAAACCAACCCCCCATACCGATGTTGGAATTTGCTCCAAGAAATGGTTTGACATTCACTGTTGCGTACAATTCATCCCACAATTCTTGCCCGCCGCCGTGATAAATCCAGGCCGCATGTTCGGTTGAAGTGAATCCGAACGGAATTGCTGTAAAGAATACGGATGCCGGCAATTTGCCTTGCCAGAAAAATGATGCTGTATGACCCAGATCCGCGGTTTTTCGACTAACAGCATCCAGCACCTCGAACGGCCCGACAAACTCGCCTGCCGCATACAACTTGATTTTGATGCGGCCCTGACTGAGAGTTTCAATTCGTCTGGCGAGTCGCTCTGCAGTAGTTCCTGCTCCGGGACTGTTTTTGACCCAGGAAGTTACCAATCTCAGTTCATAGGTATCTTGAGCGTACACCTCGGATTGGTCGGTGGGCAACGTAGCAGCGACCGCACCTGCTCCAGCAGTTGATAAAAAGATTCTTCTTTTCAATTTTGTGTTACCTTTTTTGCCAAATTTCACAGAAATGATGAACGGGTCCGTGCCCATGTCCAATGTTGAGTTGATCAGATGACTGAATGGAATTTGTGATGTACTGTTTGGCAGCAGTCACAGCTGCATCCAATCCAATGCGTCTTGCAAGGTATGCACAAATTGCCGAAGACAATGTGCATCCGGTACCGTGAGTGTTGCGAGTATTGAATCTCGGTTCGACCAAGTGCCTTGCATTGTTGCCGTCAAAGTAAATGTCAACGGATTGTTTGGATTCAACATGTCCACCTTTCAGCAAAACAGCACCGCACCCAAGTGACAGCAAGCGCTCGGCAGCATTTTCCATGTTCACGGTTATTTTTTCGCCGGATGTATTCAGCAACTTCGCGGCTTCTGGAATATTCGGTGTGATAATGGATGCCATCGGGACCAGTACAGTTTTCAATGCATTCACAGCTTCGGTTTGCAGGAGTTCGTGTCCGCTTTTGGAAACCATTACAGGATCGAGGACAACATGTCCGATCTGATGCTCGTCCAATGCTTGAGCAACAGTTTCAATTACCGCGGATGAATGTAGCATGCCGATTTTGACTGCCGATACCTCCATGTCAGAGCATACCGCATCGATTTGATCTCTGATGAATTGCGGGTCGACTTCAAAGACACCAGTCACACCGACAGTGTTTTGTGCAGTGAGGGCGGTGATTACGCTTGCACCATACACTTCCAATGCTGAAAAAGTTTTCAGGTCGGCCTGAATTCCGGCACCGCCACCACTGTCTGAACCGGCAATCGTCAATGCAATCGGAATATTCATGCCGCGACTGCACTCGGTTTGGTGCTTTCGATTAAGTCACGAAGTCGGCGAGCGGCTTTTCGAGGATTTTCACTCTCGCAAATCGCCGAAACAACAGCGATTCCATCTACTCCTGTTGCCAATACCTGGTCAATGTTTGACTCATTAATTCCACTAATCGCAATGACTGGCATATCCGGGTTTTGTGATCGAATTTTTTCCAGAATGATTTGCAGTTTGTCAACCCCGATTGGCGGGTCGGGATTTTGCTTGCTTTGAGTTGCGAACACGCCACCGATGCTAAGGTAGTCAAGACAATCAAGCGGTGCGTCTTCTGCCTCCTGAATCGAGCGCACGGTGAGCCCGATAATCGAAGTTGTACCAATTGTCTGCCGTGCTTGTAGTACTGAGGTATCTTCCTGTCCCAAGTGGACCCCCGATGCTTTGGTTGCTGTCGCTACATCAATCCGGTCATTCACAATGACAGGCACGGTATCAGATGCCAGATTTTTCACAGTTTCGTCAACCAGTTTGATGAAATTCTCTGAATTCAATGATTTACTACGGATTTGAACCGCGGTAACTCCGCCTTGAACGGCTTCGCACACAGTATCAGCAACATTGCCGAATACGCATTGTTCCGGATTGACGACTAGATACAGACTTGGGTCAAATGAGTGTTTTTTCATTGCGAGGGAGAGAATCTCTATTTGATGGCATTTTGTTGCAGGTGATACAACGCATCCGTAAAACGGGCCATGAAGCTACCGGGGCCGGCTGCTTTTTCAGCGGCTTGTTCACCCGCCATTCCGTAGAGTGCAATTGCATTGGTTGTGGCTTGAAAATAGTCTGTCTCCTGACTGATGAACGCGGCAATCAAAGCGGACAGCGCACAACCCATGCCGGTAACGCGAGACATCCAGTGATGACCGGAAGATGCTTCCCAACTGGTTTGGTCAGTCACAACGCGGTCCAGTTTTCCGGTAATTGCGATGACTGTGGAAAATTTTTTGTTCAGTTGCTCGCAAGTCAAGCCGGTAGCGGTTTCCAAAGTTTTTATCTCGGCTTCGTTGCCGCGAATGACACTAGGGTTGTAGCGAAGCAGATACTGGCAGAAGTTCAGGCGCGGTGCTGAAAAATCAACCATTACAGGATCAAGCACCCATGGCTTGTTGATTCTCTTTGCGGCTCTTGCAGAATTTCGAATCGCATTTCGCTTTTCATCATTTAGCATTCCCAAATTGATGCTGATTGCATCTGATTGCTCTATGAAGTTGATAATTTCCGAGGAATCAGTTGTCATGGACGGTTGTGCGCCGATTGCGAGCAATACATTGGCTGTCAATGTACTCGCCGCATCATTGGTGATGCAATGAATTCTCGGAGTTTGGCTGTGAATCCTGCGCAAGGCAATATTCAGGTCAGACTGCGTTGCAGTGGTCATCGTAATTTCAACAAATTTGTCTTGATCATCAGTTGTACATATCCGGGGCGGGGCGGGAACAAGGTACAACTTGACTACTGACAGCAGTACATCCTGATTCCCTACGCCGGCATCACCCGGATCAGGTTCAACGGGTTTGTGATATATGACATCTCAGTCCTCTAGTGACTCCCCGTCAAGATGCTTGTCAACGATTATAGCAACTCTGATGGCAAGTGCAACGTTGAATTTTTTGGAAAATGGAAAGCCTGTACCAAATTTCATCGTGCACCTGAAACATGTTACAATGTTGGAACTTGCAAGAGAACGTGGAGTTGCCGCGACAATTCTGATCCAACGATATGGGCATGTATACCGTAGATTGAGTTTCAAAATCTGAACAGCTTCTATTGATTATTTTCCCAAGGTTTCAACCTCATCAGCATAAAACAGAGCACCGCATTATGTATTCAATGATCCTATTCCCGATTTGCGAGATTGGGTTCTCTACAGAATTGATCAGCGATGGACAGTATTGATTACGCTGAGCGAAAGTACCTGTCTGTAGTTGAGGTTTCAACCTACACAGGGTTGCCAGTCAGTAGCATTCATACTCTTGTCAGGAACGGCAGTCTACAAGCAATCAAATCGGCCAGCGGGCAGTACAGATTCAGGTTGCTTGACGTAGAACAGTTGCGAAACAAGAAGTCTGCAGATAGTAACTCACACTCTTCTCGTCAGAAGACTATCGAGATTCAGAAAGGCGATACCCGTCAACTCATCGTCAATGCAGATTCCCGAAGCATGGAAGAGGTTGATGATGAGAGCGTCCATTTGGCGATTACATCGCCACCTTACTTCAATGCCAAGATGTATTCTCAGTCATCTGACGACTTGGGGAATGTACATGACCTGGATACCTGGCTGGAGGAGATCAGGTGGGTATGGCAGGAAATCTATCGGGTCCTGCAACCGGGCCGCAAATTTTTTCTGAACATTATGAATTTACCAGTCCGCGTCGACAAGTCGTTTCGTACCTTGAACCTTTCTGGCAAGAATATTGACCTTTGCGAAGAAATCGGGTTTGCATTCAAGCGAGACATTATCTGGCACAAAACAAACGGAGTGCGTGCGCAATTCGGCACCTACCCGTATCCGGGCGGCATTTTGCTGAACCATATGCATGAATTCATTCTGGAATTTGAAAAGCCAATGAAACCAAACCACCGCAAATATGCTCATGTTTCCAGCGAAGAGCGCGAGTTGTCCAAATTGAGCAAAGACTTTTGGTTGTCAATCAAGAACTCGGATGTTTGGCTGATGAATCCGGAAAAAAGCGGTGGCAATCGCAATCATGCCGCTCCTTTTCCCTTTGAGCTTCCCAGTCGGTTAATCAAGGCATACAGTTTTGTCGGTGAAACTGTTCTTGACCCGTTTCTGGGTTCTGGCACCACGCTGGTCGCTGCAGTTGAACACAGGCGAAATGGCATAGGGTACGAGATCAATCCTGATTTTTGTGAAATGGCAAGGGAGAATCTTGCTTATCGGTTAAATTGAAACCTTGCACAATTTCAGCGATTTACGATCGCGTACCTTCATACAGTATCGCTTTGGTAGCAAGAAGAACGGTATAGCCGAGTTGAAATTTGTTGAATATCTGCGAGATGTCCTGGCCCACAGACACGGTGATGCAACAATACCTGTAGAAAAATCTGGTGGTGATTCACGGCGATTGTGAGTATCTCTTGTTGCCGTTGCTACGATTTCTTTCAACTTCGTCTCCCAGTTCTGAGAATACAGTGAGTGGGGGCACGATTGATTCACTCTACTGAAATTTTGTCTACACCAGCCGTTTCAGCAAGGCATTATGTATTTGTTCATTTCTTCTGGCTTTTTTCGCCAATGTGTTCAGATTTGCCCAACGGAAGTATAGTCTTACTCAAGGTTACTACCGAGTACTTGGAATACCGACTAAGCCAATGACTGAAGCATATTTTTCATATACTCATCCGGTAATGATGAAGATTTGTTGTACTCTTTCAGAAGATTTTGGTCGTTGATTGACGAATAACAGAAAATCTGTTGATCATTGTTGATAAGTATAAGAACTCCTGAAGGTGAAGAGAGGGACTTGAAGAATATTGAGATCTCACCATCCACGGACGGATATACCGTAGGTTTTAGTGGAATTTCGCATAAATCATCGAGTAGTTGCTTGGCAACCAGTATTGATTGAGGAGTAATTGCAGGAAAATTTTCCTCGGCGGCCTCTTCATTAATTTGCTCTAGTTGTTCTAATGCGTTCGGTAACCAACCATAGTTCATATTCGAATTTCTGGAAATTGGTGTAGATGAATTAGATTTAGTCCGATTGTCGAACCGTTCATGTAATAATTCTTTCATTGTTTGGCTATATGGATCATTGTAATGGCAGTTTGAATTCAAAATTCATGCCTCCAATTATAGGGAAGGGAAGCCCGAATTGGTATATAGTCCACTTTAGCATGCAGCAATCGGTCCAGCAACTGAAGTTCCCAAAATTGGCGATTGACGTTGTTGATGACAATATGAACATTCGGAAGCCAGTCGTCAAGCAAGCAGTCTTCGTCATCTTTCAACGCACCGTTGCCAGTAATATGCCGACAGGTCGTTCTATGCCTGCGCACAGCAAGCCAAGATTCTGCTACGTGTGCATTAACATCACCAGTTGCTGAAATAGACTCTCCAATCTGAATGAAGCAACAGTCCGTCGTACGATAAAGATTGCAACATGTCACGGCGAATCCAAATTTAGAATAAAATATAGGGCATATTGATAGGGACGACACAAACAGGGAAGAGAAAGGGAATTATATACAATGATAACCAAGGATGGTTTGGTATAATAGGCGGGTTATGAACAACCCCGCAGCAATACGCACCACCACTCATACTGCGAAACTGTCCAAGTCGACCCATGAGCATCTGAATGATTTTCTGAACCAGCAGACGCTGTTGTGGAACTGCGCCTTGGAAGAGAGGAGAAATGCGTATGAGAAATGCGGTGTGAGCATAACGAAGTTCGATCAAATGAAGTCCTTGACGTCTGTGCGTGCGGATGACGGCTGGTTCAGCGGATATCATTTGAAATCACAGAGAAGCATATTGATGCGGCTTGACAAGGCGTTTCTGAATTTCTTCCGCAGAGTGCGGAATGGCGAGAAGCCGGGCTTCCCCAAGTTCAAGTCAGGTCGCAGGAAAGTCAGATCGTTCGAGACGGATTCATTCAATATCAAGCGGAACAAATCCTGGCTTGCGGTGTCTGTGAAGGGCATAGGGAAGTTTCGCTTCAAGGGCGAGCTGCAAGGCCGGGTGAAAATGGTGCGAATCGTGAAGACCGCGCGGCGAGTGAAGATTCAATTGACAACCGAAATGCCGGCCGGCGACAACGTGGTCGATGAACGTGCGCCGATTGGAATCGACTTGGGCATAGAAAGCGTGGTGGCGTTATCGAATGGAATTGTCGTTGAAGGGGAGTCGCTTGACAGCCGCAAGAAGAAGCTGAACAAGAAGAAGCACTTGCAAAGAAAGGTCGCACGCGCCAAGCGAGGTTCAAACAGCAGAAAGAAGGCGAGGCTTCAGTTGTCCAAGGAATGCCAGAGACTGAAAGAAAGAGAACATGGCAGATTGCATGAACTGTCGGCCAGAATCATCAAGGAATTCAGTTCCAATCTCATACGGGAAGATCTGAATATCCACAGCATGACGAAGAAAGGGAAGAGAAAATCAAAGAAAGGATTGAATCGCTCCATGCTGGAGCAGAAATGGGGTGGATTGATGCACATGCTGTCCTACAAGGCCGAAAGCGCCGGTGGCATGCTGCTGAAAGTACCCCCGCACTACACGTCGCAAACTTGCTCAGTGTGCTTTGAGAAACCCGACGTGAAGATTGGCTTGAAGGAACGCGCGTATCGATGCGGGCATTGCGGTCATGAAGAAGATCGCGATGTGAATGCGGCCAAGAATATTCTCCGTGCCGGTTTGACCGGCAGTCTGGGCGGGAGGCCCGATGCTCCGGGGAGAGTTGAAAATCAGGAAGGTTCGTCGAAGAGGATAATCCAATCATCTTCGGGAGGACATCCTACCGGGCAGAACAGTATGCATTGGTCTGGTTATCATTGTATATAATTCCCAAGAGAATCGATTCGTTCTCAGCAAATTAAATTGGACAGTTCACCTCGCCAAATCTATTTGGATAATAATGCCACTACGCATCCGCTTGAAGATGTAGTCCAAGCGGTTGCCGATGGTATGACGACATTCCACGGAAATCCGTCAAGTCCGCACAGTTACGGAAGAAATGCAAGAGATGCACTGGCTCGGGCGCGGATACAAGTTGCGCAATTTGTGAATGTTGATGAAAACAGAATTCTGTTTACGTCCGGCGGCACTGAATCGAACAATCTGGTCTTGCAAGGGGTATTCAAACAGAAAAACAACGCGGGATTGGTAACCTCTGCTGTCGAGCATTCTTCAATACTGAACACCGCGTATGCACTTGAGGCGGAGGGCGTTGAGTTGACGGTGTTGCCAGTAGATGAGTTTGGAATGATTTCTTTTGACGGCTTGGTCAAGGTGCTAGAACAGCCGAAGACACTTGTGTCGATACAGTGGGCAAACAGCGAAACAGGTGTTCTGCAACCCATCCTGCAGATTGGTGAGATTTGTCACCACTATGATGTTCCGTTGCATGTGGATGCAGCTCAAGCCGCGGGAAAGGTTTCCATACAATTCGATGAACTTCCCATTGATTTTCTGACGTTTGCGGCACACAAATTACACGGTCCTCAGGGCGTAGGTGCAGTTTGCATGTCTGACCCGAATTCTTTGGCTCCACTTTTCTGGGGCGGCGACCAAGAATCAGGTTTTCGTCCGGGAACTGAAAACTTGCCTGGAATTCTTGGATTTGGAGTGGCATGTGAAACCCGTCAGGCAGAATTCAATCATGCAGTGATGCACATGACAACATTGCGAGACTACTTCGAGGAACACATTCAGGATTGTTTTTCCGATGTAAAGCGAAATGGACACTATTTTGAGCGTGTTCCGAATACCACAAACCTCATGTTTCCCCACGTGGACGGGATGGCGATGCTGGCTCGCCTTGAGCTTGAAGGAATTATTTGCTCACAATCTTCCGCTTGCACCAGTCACCTGCCGGAACCTTCGCATGTGCTTCAGGCGATGGGACTTACCAGTGAACAGGCGTTTGGAAGTATACGGTTTTCATTTTCCATTCAAAATACGATGGAACAAGTAAAACACGCCGCCGAGGTAGTTTGCGACGTGTATCGAAATCTTCGAGCAGTGAACAAGCTGGCGGTATAGGGTGAACCGATGAGATTTGGCGGGCACGAAACATTCGCAGTACGAGAAGACTGGTTGCCCAAGGGCTTGATGCTTCTCAACGAGAAACAGGATGCGTTCAGCAATCCATTTGTTTCCGACGAGTTGGGGGTGGGCCGCAATATGGCAAAGTCGATTCAGTTTTGGATGATTGCGACTGGATTGATCGAAAAGGACAGTCGCAGGTCAGTGCCTCAAATTACTTCGCTTGGCAGAACAATTCTGCAGCACGACGAGTATTTTCTGCATATCGCGACCTGGTGGGCCTTGCATTTGAATTTGGTAACCAAAGAAGATAAAGCTGTGGCGTGGCATTGGTTTTTCAATCATTTTTCCACTGACCGATTTGACCGGTGGCAGTGCTCGCAAGAATTTCAAAAATATGTAACTTATGCCATCGGACGACGCACCGCTCCTGCAACTCTGAAACGAGATATAGCGTGCCTGCTGGCCAGTTATGCAACTCCTGTACCACCCCAGAATTCCGATCCTGAAGAAGGTAGTGAATCGCCGTTCAGAGCACTTGACATGGTAGTTCAGCACTGCGAGTCGGATACATACAAACTGAACCGCCGCAAGAAATCCATTCCGAATGAGATTCTTGGCTATTCACTGACTGCAATGACATCAAGCGACGATGAAGACGGTTATTGTCAAATCAGGTTTTCCGATGCTTTGTCAAAACCCAATGGTCCAGGCAGGACATTGGCGCTCGATTCCGATTCACTAATTGAGTTGCTGAGTCAAGCGGAAGTTGCACTAGGCGAAAAAACACTTCATCTGGACAATTCCGGTGGTGAGCGGTTTATTCGAGTCAGGAGCTTGAAGCCCAGTGAGTGGTTGAAGCGTTGCTACACGAGAAAGGTTCAGTGAATCGTTCAGCAGACAACTTTCTGAAGTCCATAAATCTGCGCATGGATTTGGATCATCCGGAGCGATTTGAACATTTTCAGCCGACAAAAAAGAGTTTGGGTGTCATTCAGGCCGTATTCAATGGTCAACCTTCATCCGCTTCAATTGTCGTAGCGACCTATGGATCAGGGAAATCGCTGATTGCTGGCATTGCATCGTTGCTAGTCGGCAATATGAATCATTCTCGGCATGTACTTGCACGTATTCGCTCACAATTTGCAAGGGTTGACAGAAGATTTAGCAAATCGATTGAAGAACGCTTGAATTCAAGTTCCAGGGGAATGGCGATTGTTCTTGAGGGGCATCAGACCGACCCGGCCGAGACTATCTTGGAACAAGCCAAGAAATCATTGAAGGGTTTGAGAGGACCGGCAAAGTCCCGGCGTACAGTTGTGAATGTTTTGGATGCGATACAACAAAAAGCAAATGCGCAGCAAATGGATCGCATTTCGATTGTTTGGGATGAATTCGGCAGACATCTTGAAACCCTTGCATCTTCAGGTCAAGCGGAACTGCTATCTGAAGTGCAGCAAATTGCCGAATGGTCGGCACGACAAAGTACTCCAGCTGCCTCGTTTGTGCTGTTGCTGCATCAGAATTTCTCTCACTATGCGGGTGACTTAAGTCAAACTGCCCGGAGCAGCTGGCGGAAGATTGCCGGTCGCTTTACAACTGTGGAGTATGTTGAAGATAGCAAGGAGATGTACCAGTTCATAGGGGCAACCATAGTCAAATTAAGGCCGCGCCAGAAAATGCCAACCATGCGTCAATTTGAAAGGGAAGCAAGCAAGGCGCTGGAACTTGGGTTGTTCGACTCGTTCAAGAGTTCAAAATTGCTTGCCAAAACACTGCAAGATGCATATCCGGTCAGGTCGGTTGCTTTGCATTCGTTGCCCAAACTGGCATCGCGACTTGCACAGAATGAACGTACTGCTTTGTCATTTATCCATGACGCAGACTTGCGCCAAGAACGGACACTGACTAGCGTGTACGAATATTTTTCGCCATACATGAAAACAGACAGCGGGATTGGTGGTACTCAACGAAGGTGGCTTGAGACTGAATCAGCCTTGTCAAAAGCAGTCAATGGGCAAGAAAAAGAAGTGTTGACGACCGCCGCCATGCTGGCCTTGGGAATTTCGGGTGAGCGAAAGCGCGTCAAGAAGAAACTGTTGTTGTTCGCGGTTACAGGGGTTGCAGGTCTGACCGGCAGGACTGCCGAGAAAACCATTGACGGATTAATTCAGCGAAAACTGTTGTTGTATCGCCAACGAAATGATGACATTTCTGTTTGGCATGGAACCGACATTGATATTCGATCCCATTTGGAAGAAGAACGTCTCAAAATCGGGGCGGATCTGGATATATTGTCAGAACTATGCAAAGAACATCCTCCACCTTATGTTCGACCGATTGTCCACAATATCAAGCATTCGGTCAGAAGATTTTTTTCTGGCATGTATGTTTGGGGAGATGAATTGCTTGACAAAGGGAACTTGCATCCAGTATTATCTGTTCCACCTGAAGAAGACGGACGAATCGTATATTGTCTCCCCGAAACTCATGAAAGTACAAACAAGTTGATGAACTTCGCTGAATCTTGCATTCGAAAATTTGAAGGTGTTGTAGTAGTTGTGCCAAATGCACCACTTCAGGTTCGCGAGGTTGTAACGGAAATCTCAGCATTGCGCCGACTACAGAAAAATCAATCATTGTTGTCTTCGGATCCACTCGTTTTTTCTGAGTTGCAACAGTTGGTTGAAGCCGCGCAGGAAAACTTGCTTCGAATGATGAAGCGAGTTGTTCAGCCGAGCGACAATAGCTACTGGTTCCCTAAATTGGAGCCAAAATTTGCTAGTGATGGGGGGGGGGGGTAAATACCTAAATTATCTCTCCTGCTTGTCGGACCAAAGATATCCTAAAACACCTCTCATAAAAAACGAACTTGTTGTTCGTGGGCGAATTTCCCGCCCCATGACCAACGCAAGAAAGAAACTCATCTTTGGAATTCTGGAGAGATCGGGACAGCCGAGTTTGGGATTTGACCCGAACGCAAGCACACCAGAAACGACTCTATACAGAACAGTACTGGTCAACACCGGACTCTATCGTAAATCCAAGTCAGACTGGCGTTGGTCCAAACCTTCCGAGATCAAGGATGTCGGGTTAAGGGAAATTTGGAGAATTCTTGACAATTTCTTCACTAAATCCGGAAAATCAAAAGAGTTTTCCAAATTGGTTGAAAATCTAACCAGTTCTCCGTACGGAATCCGCAAAGGATTGATTCCAATCCTCATCGCATCCGGGCTTCAGGCTTTTGGAAAAGCGGTCGCAATCAGACATCAGACGGAATATCTCCCTGATATTCTGCCAAGCCAAATTGAAAGCATCAGCTCCAGTCCTGAAGAGTATTCAGTTCAAGTCTTGCAGTTGGACAGAAAGACAAAGAACTACTTTGAAGAACTGATCAATCAGTTCACAAATGAGTCAGTCGTTGTTCAGGGAGATTTGATTCGGCAGTTTCACGACGCGACTACAGCCTGGAAGGCGAGTTTGCCCGGGACTGTTTTCAGGGTGCGGAAAATTTCCAATCGCACTAGTATTTTTCAAAAAATCATCAAGAATGAGACTGACCCGGTTGAATTGGCTTTGGTTGAATTCCCCAAACTGGCGGGGACAAAGAAAGGGGATTACAGGGCAGTTGTTGAAGCAGTACGATGTGCCCGAAGAGAACTGGAATCAATCGTTGACAAATACACGCGAAAGGCAATTTCAGTGATTCAGGATGTGTTTTCCATCAATTTGGTCAACTCGGGTGATTCTTTGCATAGCGCAAAAGAGTGGTCGGAGTGCATAGGAGAAGGTTTGTTGTCGAATGGAGTACTTGAGCCGGTAGAACGAGCCATTCTGAGTAAAGCATCCAATGCTACAGGCGATCGATTTACAGATGCTTACTTTGCGCGGGCACTTAGCACGATTGTGCTTGGCAAGGGTCCAGAAGATTGGGACGATCGGAGTGCGATTCAGTTTGAAAGCAAGTTGAAGGAAATCGTGAGTCGAATTGAAATGCTGGCACTTGAATCAGAACAGCCCGGTGTGGTGGTTGCACCGCTATTGAAGCATCGAATTCAATACTTGTATGAAAAACTGGATAGTGTGCTGGGTCAGGAACAGGCACAAGCGTTTGTGAACAATCTTGGAGATTCAAGTAGCTCACATTCTGAGATTGGACCGTTATTTGCTAACCCAAGGCGAAAGTAACGATGCGAATGGAAGAAGCAATATTGGATACAGATGCCCGACACATCGTTTCGTTTTCGGGTGGGAAGGACTCCACAGCACTCGGTGTATTTCTGCTTGAGAAATATCCTGAGTTGAATCTAGAGTTTGTATTTTGTGACACTGGAGCAGAACTTGACGAAACCTACAAGTACATTGAACGTTTCGAGGCTATTTTCGGTGTAAATGTAAAGCGACTCAGTGCTTTGGAGGGGTTGGGAGTCAAGGAAAAGGGTGATAGAACCGCTTTCGATGTCTATCTGAATGAGATTTACGGGGGATTTCTTCCTAGTCCTCAAGCACGGTGGTGTACTCGTGTACTCAAGATTCAGCCATTTGAGCGAGAAATAGGAAACGACAGAGCCTATTCATACATAGGTATCCGAGCGGATGAAAAGCGGTTAGGTTACCAACAGAAGAAGAATGTAATGCTGTCCGAAGTACAGAACATCATCCCCATTTACCCATTTCAGGAATTTGGTGTGGACTTGGAGCAGGTGAAATCTCTGCTAAATGATTCGGGGTTGGGGTTGCCGCCATACTACAGCTGGCGTTCGCGGTCAGGATGCTATTTCTGTTTTTATCAGCAAATTGGCGAATGGCAGGGATTGAAAGAGCAGCATCCAGAACTGTTTGAGAAAGCCAAGAGCTACGAAAAGTCAGAAGAGAACTACACATGGGTGAAAGGGCGACCGTTAACCGATGTAGAAAATCTGGAAAGACGATATGAAGTGCCAGATGGTGAAAATCTGGATGGTTGTGCGATTTGTCATCTTTAATCATTTGAACGGGTTGAAAAATGAATCTACACTATTCGGAACCAAGAAGTATTCTGTCAGCAATTCAAGATCAAACTCAAATTTTTGTGGATATTTTGATATGTTGATACCTCAAGAGCGACTTGAACTACTGAAAGAGGTTCAGCCTCTATACATTTCGCCTAAGGAACCGTTGGTCGAGGAAGTTCTTATTCCTGGTTTCCAAAATGCAACAAGTGTAGATTGCATGGTTGGCTACTTTACAAGTGAGGTTTTTGTAAATTTAGCACCTGGGTTGGCGACATTCATTAATCAAACTGAAAATTGTTTGCGATTAATTATTAGCCCTCTTCTTAGCTCAAAAGATTTACTAGCAATCGAAAACAGTGAAAAGACAGTTGATGATGTTACAAACGAACTACTAGAAAATTTGTTTGTAACTGAGCAACTATTAATTCAACATACATTGAAATGTTTCACTTGGTTACTTCGAGAGAAGAGAATAGTAATTAGGATTGCACTTATGAAAGATGCTTTATTCCATCCAAAAGTATGGATGTTCCACATTTTTAGTGATGTAATGGCAGTACATGGGTCCAGCAACAGTACAGTCGCGGGGATCAGTAAGAACATTGAGCAAGTAGCA
Source organism: Arenicellales bacterium (assembly GCA_965200765.1). GTDB lineage: Bacteria > Pseudomonadota > Gammaproteobacteria > Arenicellales > JAJDZL01. Next base: position 1,525,299 of record OZ241380.1, on the reverse strand, counting down.
GTTTCTAAATCTTGGGAGGATGCAAATCAAAGCAAAATTACTAGCAAGTTTTGTTCAATGTTTGACGATCTTTGGAACAACAGAGACAACAATTGTATTGTTTTAAGTTTACCTAAAGCACTTGAAAATAGACTCTTACAAACATACGGTTCAACAAAACCACCAACTGAAAATGATTTACGAGTTATATATCGTAGAGTATTTGGATTTGAGAGAGAAACATCAACCACAATCGATTTGTCAGATGTGCCTGTTAATCGGTTTAAAATTCCAAAAGAGTTAAATTTTGAAGCTGGGCCGTTCAAACATCAAGTTCAAGCCGTAGATGCTTGGTGTAATGCAAATTTTCAAGGAATTCTTGAAATGGCCACTGGCTCAGGCAAAACTATAACAGCTATGATATGTGCCTATAAATTATTTTTACAATGTAAAAATCTACTAATTGTTGTGTCTGCTCCACATATACCTTTAGTTCATCAGTGGTGTGAAGAAATTAGACTTTTTGGAATTATCCCTATAAATATCAGTAAAGATGTAGTTGGAAAAGTAGGACGTGCAAAGAAAATAAATCAAATTAGACGCCAATATAAAAGAAATGAGAATAGAGTAGAAGTGATTGTGTGTTCACACAACATACTTGTTGATGCAAACTTCAATAAAGAACTTAGTAAATTAAACTGTACAACGCTTTTAATTGCTGATGAAGTACATAATTTAGGAAGTGAAAGTTTTATTAGTAACCCTCCTGAATTCTTTGACAATAAACTTGGCCTTTCAGCAACTCCAGTACGACAATACGACGAAGAAGGTACAAAAGGATTGCAAGAATATTTTGGTATTATAATATTTAAGTATACACTCGAAGAGGCGATCGGTGAGTGTCTTGTAGAGTATGAATATTATGTACACTCTGTAGAACTTACAATAGAAGAAATGAATTTGTGGTTTGAAATTACTAATGAAATCAAGGCAAATGCTTGGCGCCAGGATCGAATTGATAGTGACAAGTATATAAAAAATTTATTTTTCAATAGACGAGCAATTCTAGAGTCCGCAAAAAATAAAATTGAAGCGTTGGAAAATGTAATTCTAAATATTGGATTAGAAAATATACAACATACATTAATTTATACTTCTGAAAAGTCACCTGATCAACTTACTGAAGTCAATAAAGTACTAAAAAGCAAGGGTATACGATTTCACCAATTGACCGAAAAAGAGACTAAAAATAGAAATGAAACAAAAAATATAATTCATCGCTTTCAAGAAGGTACCTTGCAAGTATTAACAGCCAAGCGTGTGTTGGATGAAGGTGTTAATATTCCTCAAATACAAAAAGCTTTTATTTTAGCAAGTACTACAGTCGAACGGCAATGGGTGCAGCGAAGAGGAAGAGTTTTAAGAAAATGCTCTGAGATTAATAAATCATACAGCGAAATTCATGATTTCATAGTACTACCTCCAAGTAAAGAAAACTTGGATAGTGACGCTCGAAGCATTTATAAACAGGAACTTAAACGAATGCGAGAATTTGCGAAACTCGCCATGAACGCCGGAAGAAATGATGGACCGCTGCAAATGTTACATGAAGTTGCAAAAGCTACTTCTTTGTGAGGAATTATTATGCCTTTTAATTCGAAAACAGTAATTAATATTCTTCTCGATGAGTCAAAAAATATTGAAGAACGGTGTGAAGGGTATAAAGATGAAATTGTAGATTTGGTTGCTGAAATCATTACGGAAGAACGACATCACCGCGTTCATGGTACTAATATTCAGCAAAAAATAACGGACAAATGTAGAGCAACGGGACGTTTTTTAGCAGAAAAAAATCAACAAATAGAGAGTTATAAAAATAACTAACAAAGCAAAGAATCTACTTTACGATAAGTAAGTATGAACACAAAGTATACATATAAAATGAAGATTTCGACGTTGGCTCATAAGCAACAATACAAGATTTTGTGTCAGCATTCATTTTTGTGTAAATACACGCTGGAAGAGAGAATATACATCTGGAAGAATGGAGAAAAAAATGAAATTGAATTCTAGAGTATTTCAGTGTAGGATTATTAATATTGAAGTTGACTGGGATTTGATCGAGACAACTAATATTTTTCCTACTGGATTGTTCAAAACAGTGGGTTACAATCCATCTGCGCATGGAGAACGAAGGAATTCAGTTTCAAGTAGAATTCTGTGTAGTGACCAGTAGTACAAATAATTTGTTAAATTATTCTTTGAATATCACAAAATTAGGACAAAGTAATGAAATTGATCCAGGCTGAGTTCAAAAATTTTCGTTTGCTACGAAACTTAAAATTGACTTTTTCTACAGATGACGAAAAGAAGTTGACAGTTATTCGAGCAGAAAATGAAACGGGAAAAACCACTATTCTAGTTGGGTTGCAGTGGGCACTATATGGTGATTCCGCTTTACCAAATAGTGGAAAAAATTATAGACTGCATCCAATAAATTGGATCCAATCAAATGGTGAAGCAATACCCATATCAGTAGAAGTAGAGTTCGAAGTAAAAAAATATAGAAATAGTATGCAAGGACCGATTGAAACTATTCACGTATACAGAATTACAAGAACAGCATATGAATCGCTAAACGAGGGTGACTGGCAACGAATGTCATCAAATGTCACTTTGTATGAACGTACCGAAACTGGAGATAAATTGGTGGACAATCCTACATCAACTATTAATGATGTACTTCCACTCGAACTTAGAAATGTATTTTTTACTGACGGTGACCAAGCTTTGAGTTTTGTAGAAGCTAGTGCAAGTACAAAACGCTATCAAGTTCAAAAAGCCATTCGCTCTCTATTAGGACTTGAAGTTATAGAAAGTGCATTAAAGCATGTACAGAAAACAGCGTCGATTATCAATAAAGAAGTTCAAAATATTAGTTCGGATGCTGAACTTGTTAAAACTACAACTTCCTTAGATACAATTCAAAATGAAGAAATTAAAATTGTAGAAGAACTTGAAGACACAAGTATGCAATATTTGAATTTCAACGAAGCGTTAAAAAATATTAAAGAAGAGATTGACGAAATACTCGTCAAAGGTGACAGAGAAAAATTAAAAAATGACATTTCTGAGATTCGAGAACAAATAAAAGAAATAGACAATCAAAGTGATCAGGCTGCTAAAGAACATTTAAATTTATTTAGAAGTTTGGAGTTTTCTCGTGAACTTCTCATACCAGTATTAGAGCAAGGTCTTAAAGTTTTAGATGAGCTTCGTGATCAAGGAAAAATCCAAATGCAAACATTCCGATTCTTCAAGAAAGACTGAACAAGGACACGTGTATTTGTGGTGAATCTCTTGATAAACAAAATTCAATGGGAATAAAGCGTAGAGAAGAAATACAAAAATTGATTAGTAAAAGTGCTAAATCGGATGAGCTGAAGGATGTAATGTCTGAATTATACTATGGCTCAAAGACATTGCAGTTTGAACGAGTATCTGAAGACAAAAATTGGAAATGTCTGTATGAAACTATTTCGGGAAAAAGAGATGGTCTTGAAAGACTACGCTTGGAGAAAGGAAAAAATCTTAAATCACTTCAAATAAATATTGATAAAATACCAGATAATGATATTCAAGAATTACGTAAAAACGAACGACTATACATGAACAAATGCCGTGAACTCAGTGAAAATAGAATTCGTAAAGAAACTAATCTTGAAGCACTAAGAGAATCAAAAAAGAAACTAAGTCTCAAGAGAGATAATTTGCTGAAAGAGAAAACGAAAGGAATCAACATTCTAGCAGAGTTGAGAGTCACTCAAGATGTAGAAAATGTTCTCAGAACATCTTACTCCAGAATTACAAAAGAAGAACTATTGAAAGTTAGTAGTAATATGAATTCCATATTTCTGAAAATGATCGGATCCGATCCCGATCAAGGATCAATGATAAATAAAGCAGAAATTGACGACAAGTATGATATTCTTGTTTTTGGTCCAGATGATCGTCGAATGGATCCTGATCAAGATTTAAACGGTGCCGCTCGACGTGCTTTGACAATAGCATTTATTCTTGCTCTCACTAGAGTTAGCAACGTAGAAGCACCAAATGTAATCGATACGCCACTGGGTATGATGAGTGGATATGTCAAAAGGTCTGTTCTTAAAACAACTATTCGTGAATGCTCACAACTTGTACTACTGTTAACTCGATCAGAAATATCAGAATGTGAAGATATCCTTGGAGCAAATCTCGGCAGTGTAGTAACTCTAACCAATTCGACTCACTACCCATCAATGCTTGTTAACGATCCCAATGTGAATGAAGAAACAGTTCTTACATGCTCATGTGGTCCGAATCAAGATTGTATAATCTGCAAGAGAAAGCTTGATTAGTACAATATATGGAAAATGAAAACAAGGTAATTTTATATGAATCAAAGATATCACAATCCATTTGCTAGTGTAGATCTGTTGGCACCAATTGGCCAACAAGAACTCTACAAAAAATATTGTCAACGTGGTAGTAGTCTACACATCGATCAGAGTCCTTTTCCAAGGATGATTGATTTTTGGTTTGCAGGGTTTTCAATTGCAGCAAGGAACAAAATGAAGTACATGGATTTACATAAAAACGAAACTTTTAAATTCAACGATGGCTCAATATTTGATAGAGATAGTTGGCGAATTCAAATGATTATGTTGGTTGTAATGACAGTTACCGATGATGTCGAAGTGCTCGCCAATCCAAATCAAATAATATCAGTTGCTAATGGGCTAGCCGCAGTGGGTGTTCCTTTAATTGAACAAATGCTGTCGTGTGGAGATCAAACACCAATTTGGAATTTGTCAGATGGATTGGTTGAATTACTGGAAAATTCAAATTGAAAATTTGCAATACATTACAAATGAGAATCTAGTTAGTCGGTCCTAAAAAAACTGATTCAAGTAGTTTTCAGGTAGATTAACCGCATCTCCAGAAGGCGAATAACAACTTTTTTTCTTACTGCCCAAGACAAGAAAATATTAGCCGCAATAATCGGCATTAAAAAACCTGATTTTCTTCAGGATTGTGCGCAAGTTGTGCTTCGCACAGTTCCGCAGTCATCTTGTCGCCTTTGGTACCTTTCAGGTAATTAAGCGATAGTAGCCCGTCGTTCTTGAGATGCCTGATCACAGGTTCGACAGCCAGTCTTCGCTAGAACAAACGCTTCATCCCTGCATTCAAGCCGCGCTTTTTGATCGAAATTTAACCCCTGCGTATCGGACACGCAGTGAGCGCGGTAACCGCGATCAATAAACACTTCTTGCGTCTTGTTTGCTGTAATCCACTCAACTTGACAGAGCTGGGTAAACATTGTATATCTTTCCTACGGATAGCTCGGAAACGCCAGATCGTCCAACACGAAGTTGCTTCGACTGGTCTCACTGCAAACCCCCACTTTCAAGCCGAATTCGTGGCGCTTGTGAACCTTGCCCTTGCTGATGCACTTCACCTCAGGTACATGCAAGCTCTACAACTTGTTCTTGCTGGTTCTCTCTTTAACCATCACGCGTTTGGCCAGCTCCAGCTCAGACTCCAAATGCAACCCCGTCAAATGCTGAACGAGAGGAATCGCAATCCGGTCGACCTTTCGCTCCACATACGCACCATCAGACCTGAAATCGGTGCTTGATTTTTGATGCAATGTGTGGACAAACTGGGCATGCCTTGTTGGAGTTGCGCAAGGAAGCCAATGTATTTGTCTTTCTGCCTAGAAAGGCATAGTCGACAGAGCAAAATTTACGCAAATTTGTTTATCGGTCAAGTCTTTCTCTGCCGAAGATGTGCATGCCAGCGAAACTCGACACGCTTGAAAATCCAGATGATTCCGAAGGTGAGCAACAAATAGAACACACCTGCTGTCACAAACGACTCGAACGGAACAAAATATCTTGAATTGACAATTCTCGCTGCGCCAAACAAGTCGATTATGGTAATCACTCCCGCCAGTGCGCTTCCATGCAACATGAATATGACTTCGTTGCCATAAGCAGGCAACGCACGACGAAATGCACTGGGCAGGACAATTCGCCGTAGTCTCAACCAGGCAGACATTCCGCAAGCTTTGGCAGCTTCTATTTCACCAAACGGCGTCGCGACAATAGCACCTCTGAGTATCTCGGCGGTATAGGCGGCCGTATTCAGTGAAAATGCAATCAATGCACAAGCATAGGCTTCGCGAAACACAGGCCAGATAAAGCTTTCTCGTAAAGCCTCAAACTGTCCTGCGCCATAGTAAATCATGTACATCTGCACCAGCAACGGCGTGCCCCGGAAAAAGTAAATGAATGACTTGGGCAAAAATGTAAGTGCCGGGTTCTTTGAACTCGCTGCCAAGGCAACCGGAATTGCTAGCGCAAGGCCGCATACAAGCGAAATTACAACCAGCTCTACGGTTGTTACCAGTCCTTCCAGATACAGGGGAAGATTCGATACAATGGCTTCTATATCCATGTCCGTCTATGCCCTGCGCACGCCTGCACTATATCGTTTGTCAAGCCAGCGAAGCCCACCATTGGAAATCGCTGTGATAACGAGATAAAGAACTGCTACAAGCAGATAAAATGTGAATGGCTTGCGAACGGTACCACCAGCTTGTGCCGCTCTGAAAACCATGTCTTCAAGCCCTATCACAGACACCAATGCAGTAGTTTTCACCAAAACAAGCCAATTGTTTCCAAAACCGGGTAGTGCGTGGCGAATACTGGCAGGAAACGTAATTCTGAGGAAAACCTTTACCGGAGTCATGCCATATGCATACCCGGCTTCAATCTCTCCTCGCGGTACCGCCAAAATTGCGCCGCGGAAAGTTTCTGCCATATAGGCACCGAAGATGAACCCTATGGTAACAACGCCGGCAGTAAATTCACTGACTCCGATGTAGCCCAGTCCCAGCATGTCTCCGATAGTATTGACCAATAGCTGTCCACCGAAAAATATGATGAACATCAGCACAATATCCGGCACACCGCGGATCAATGTGGTGTAAGTACCTGCAATAGTACGGGCAACCCGATTTGACGACAGCTTGGCGACCGCACCCAATATGCCAAGGAGTAAAGCCAAAAACAGCGAAAACAAGGCGAGCTGGACTGTGAGCAGCAAGCCTTCCAGAATAAACGGGTAAAGGTACCCGTCCATGACTCCGCTCAACTGGTTGGTAAGATACTCATGCATGCTTTATCTTGGCAAGTCATTTGTCCGTATTCAGCTACTACATGTAATAGTTGCCGACATACGAATCCCTGTAAAATTCAACCGACAGGCATCAAAAACCTGATCCATGCAACCAGTTGTTTCCAATGAAAAACCGAGTGCCTGTCTTGTAAACAAAACAACTGTTGGCTATGCAATTGCCAACAGTTGTCTCGCATAATGATTGATGTGCCTATTCGCCATATACATCGAAATCAAAATACTTGTCATTGATTTTCGCGTAAGTGCCATTTTCCCGAATTGTCCTGATGGCATTGTTGAACAACTCAACAAGATCTTCATCACCTTTGCGAATGGCTACTCCTGCTCCTTCCCCGAAGTACTTGGGGTCGGAAAACCCGGGTCCTACAAACTCCCAGTCTGCGCCTTCATCGGTCTCAAGAAATCCCTCTGACATGGCTACAGAATCGGCAAGCAACAGATCCAGTCTTCCTGCGTTGGCATCGAGATAGGCTTCATCCTGAGTTCCGTACCGCTTGACTTCCACAGCATCACCGAAGACTTCTGTAACAAAATTGTCATGCGTCGTCGCCCGTTGAACACCTACAGTTTTCCCTTTCAGCCCTTCTTTGGAAATTTCGATTCCAGATCCTTTTTTCTGCGCGAACTTCCCTGGCGTGTTGTAGTATTTGATGGAAAAAGCAACTTTCTTTTTGCGTTCTTCCGTGATCGACATGGATGCAATGATTGCATCGAATTTGCGAGCTAGCAAGGCCGGAATGATCCCGTCCCAATCCTGTTGTACCAAAGTACAGGATGCTCCGATTTCATCGCAAAGCGCGTTAGCAATATCAATGTCGAAGCCGTACAGCTCACCGCTTGTTGTCACTGCACTGAAAGGTGGATAAGCACCTTCAACGCCAATTCGAAGTTTGCTCCAGTCCTGGGCTACTGCAAACGCACTTGCACCGGACAGTAGCAAAGCTGAGATTAATACTAGTACTTTTTTCATTTTGGATATCCTCCTTCATGAATTATTGTTGAATACTGTCAGATTGTCCGCTTCTACTTTAGATTACCGGACAAAAATTCCCTGAACCGCTCGGATTTGGGGTTGTCAAACACTTGGTCGGGAGAGCCGTCTTCTTCGACTTGGCCCTGGTGCAGAAACATGACCCGGTCTGACACTTCTTTCGCAAATCCCATTTCATGCGTAACCACCAGCATCGTAGCACCGTCTTTCGCCAGCCCTCGCATCACTCGTAGTACCTCGCCGACAAGTTCGGGGTCCAATGCAGATGTTGGTTCATCAAACAACATGACATCAGGATCCATGGCAAGTGCACGAGCAATTGCTACTCTTTGTTGCTGACCGCCGGAAAGATGCGCTGGATAGTAATCCTTCCGGTCGAACAAATCTACTCGATTCAAAACAGAATCGGCGCGTTCCTGAGCTTCTTTTTTGGGTATTTTCAATACATGCATCGGCGCTTCGCAAACATTTTCTTTCACTGTCATATGCGACCAGAGATTGAATTGCTGAAACACCATAGCCAGACGAGAGCGAATTCGCTCTACCTGCTTGGGGTTCGCTGGAATATTGTCTTTTCCGTCGCGAGTCGCTTTCATTTCAATCAACTCGCCTTTCACACGCACAGTTCCCGAGGTGGGAATCTCCAGCATGTTGATGCACCGCAGAAAAGTGCTTTTTCCGGAACCGCTGCTTCCCAGGATTGAAACAACATCATGGTCCTTCGCGCTGAGGGAAATGCCTTTCAGCACTTCGACTGCTCCGAAACTCTTGTGAATGTCCTCTACTTCAATTGCAAACTCGGCATCAGACATGGCTTACCTCTTCAAGATTAGTTGAAAGCAACACAATGAGTAATACGACTTTATGAATGAACTGCACATGCTCACCGTTGGTACAATGGATTTCGTTATCTATCATACTTCATATTCAACGAACTAGTTGCACAATTATTTTTCCTGAGTATCTGCACCATTCCATCCACTCGTACATGATGCTGATAGTTTTGCCGGAATGCCAAGCTATCAAGGGCACCATCAAGCTTCACTGAATGCTTTGGCAGTCACTTTGCTATTGAACACAAATATTCACAGTTGTCATAACGCTAACCCGTCAAAATCTGGGGTACAAACTCGCCAAGTATGAATATTGGCTTGACATAGGCTTTCCAAGTGCTTATTGTTGTTGTTCGACACAATTCATATACCTTCAAAACTTACCGGGAACACAAGATTGGAAATGAACACTACTCCGAAATCGTTGCAAAACGCGGTTGACCATTCAATCGAACTGCTGATTGCAGGGTTCACGATCGTTGTCGGGACACACCGTCTCAGGCATCTCGTATTGGATGGATACAACCTGGAGCAAATCAGCCAGAACAAGACAAGCTGGGCTACGCCAGAAGCATTTACGTGGAATTCATGGCTTAGAAGTGTCTGGTATGAATTGGAGCTGTCAGGACTGTCCGACCGAAAACAACTGCTTTCGCCCAATCAATCCCTGCACCTGTGGGAGCGGCAGATTGCCGGGTACATTCATGACACCAAGCAGGAAGGCTACGAGTACCTGTTGTGGCACATCAACTCTACTGCCAAAGCGGCGCGAGACGCGTATCGGTCTCTGAATGCCTACCAAATCGATACCAAAGAGTTTCAGGGTATTTACAGCGAGGATGTCCGTGCATTTCTTGAATGGTTGCAACGGTATCAAGCAAACCTTGACCAGAAAAATCTTGTGGATTTTGAAACATTGCCTCAGGAAATCGTTTCGCGAGTAGGGCAGGTCACTGATCTATGCAATCCGAAAATTGCATTTGGCGGAATCGAGGAATGGACTCCGCAACACCAGTCAGTCGTAGATTCTTTGGCGAATGCCGGTTTGCAAATCGAAATCATTGAACTTGGAACTCGTCATTCACCAAAACCACCGCGAAGGGTGGATTTCGACCAGCCTGAGAACGACTCGGTGGATCATGAAATCGAAGCTTGTGCTCGCTGGGCGAGAGAAGCCATAGAATCAGACCCGAAAAATCACCGCATTGGAATCGCAGTGCCGAACCTGACTGATGTGAACGACAGAATTCAGAGAAAATTTGCAGAAATTCTGAATCCGAATGCAATGATGGAGAAGCGTCAATCGCATTATTTTGCTTTTCACGGCACTCTGGGGACCTCGCTGAGCGAAATTCCTCTGGTCGTCGACATATTCAATTTGCTCGAGTTGATGAGACCGAAGTTTGAATTGACCACGATTAGCGCAGTAATCCGGTCGGACCGAATTCAGAACTGGAACGAAGAAAAGACTATTCGCTCCAAACTGGCAGTAGAACTTCCCCAGCTGGGTAGTAGCAAGATTACACTGAATGATGTGATTCAGTTCATTCGAAGCAAAAATATCTACTGTCGCAAGCTATACAAAATTCTGACGAGTGCGCAAAAATTACTTGAAGATGCGCCGAAGAAAGCTGAATACGCAGATTGGGGCAAGTTCATTGCTGAGTGGATAGAGTTGTTTCAGTCAACTTCCCTTGAAGGACGAAGCTTTGGTGCTGATGAATTCCAGGCACACAAGGAGTGGGGGAATCTGGTTGAAAGAATTTCGGAATTCGGATTTCTTGGCGAAGAAGTAAGCATAGAGGAAGTTGTCGCCAAGTTGCGGAGAGCCGCTTCGGAGCAGATCATTCAATTGGTGGCAGTGCGGTCGCCAATTCAAATCGGCGGACCAATGTCGCTCGCCGGTCAATCATTTACGCATTTGTGGATGATGGGCTTGAATAATGAAAATGTACCCGGCACACCGCGGCCATCACCGTTCATTCCTATTTCAGTGCAAAAGAAGCATGAGTTGCCCAATGCCACGCCGGCAACCACTGACCAGCGGGTGAGACGTATCTTCAACCGTCTGCTCAGCAACTCTTCGGAAGTGGTACTGAGTTATGCAAAACGCGATGGTGATCATCAGTTCGAGCCCAGTTCATGGCTATTGTCGTACAACAAATCAATACACGATGTAGAAGTCCCGCGATATGAAACGTTCTTGTCGCGTATCACTAATGATTTCGGCAATATAGAGAAATACTGCGACTGGAAAGCCAAGAAAGTTCAGGACACCTCGGAGATCAGAGGTGGAACATCTTTATTCAGGAATCAGTCTCTGTGTCCATTCAAGGCATTTGCCGAGCATCGATTGAGAGCCAGGCAACTTGATGACGTTCAGGTAGGAATATCGCCACTGGACCATGGAATATGGACCCATGCAATGTTTGAAAATCTCTATAAAGAATTTAACACGCTGGAATCTTTGCAGGGTGATACGGTTGAGGACGAGTATGTTGCTCGCGCGGAGGAACTAGCGAAGGAAATTGTGGAAGAGTACAACAGCAAAAGAGTTTGTCCAATGAGCAAAGAGGTATTGGAAAACCAGGTAGCCCGAATGACCGATCTTGCAAAGCAATGGTTCCAATGCGATTCAAATCGTGGTACTTTCGAGGTGTTGGAACACGAGCAAGAAATTGAAACTTCCGTTGGCGAGCTACCCGTACGAATGAAGATTGACCGGGTTGACCGAACTGCCGAAGGAATTGAAATAATCGACTACAAGACCGGATACTGCAATTTGTCAGACTTGAAAGGCGAGCGCCCAAGGGAACCCCAGTTAATGTTGTATAGGCATGCGTACAAGCAACTAGGTGAGTCAGTGCAAGGCGTTGGCTATGCTCGCGTCAGGGTAGGTGATACAGCGTTGTTGCTTGAAGGTCCGAACAGAGGACGTAAGGAGAGTGAAGAAACTTGGGCAGATGCTGAAGCCCGCTGGAATCGGGTACTGCATCAACTGTCCGGAAATTTCATGGATGGTGATGCGCTTGCCGACCCAATATCGAATGCCTGTGAATATTGCCATTTGGGAGTGCTGTGCAGGATCAATGAAGTAAACGAATGGGAATCAGATGACGAAGAAAGGGAGTTTGGCCATGACTAACAAAAAAGAACTGGATCGCGCGGCTCGAAAGCAAGCGCTGGATACAACCCAATCCTACATTGTGCAGGCACCGGCGGGGTCCGGGAAGACCTCGTTACTGCTCAGTCGATTTATTTGTCTGCTGGAAACGGTCGAAAATCCGGAAGAGATACTGGCAGTGACATTTACACGAAAAGCCACCCGAAATATGCGGGACCGTATCCTCAGGTTGCTTGACCCGCATTCGACTGAAGATTTGTTTGATGAAGATGCGAATGCTGCAGTTTTACGGGTACGCCAGCGTTCAGAGGAGTTGCAATGGAAACTTCACGAGAACCCGAGTCGCCTTCAAATTATGACGATTGATGCACTGGTGATGAAGCTGGTGCGGCAAATGCCTTGGTCCTCCCGATTCGGAAGCGTGCCGGGCGTGGCAGACAATTTGAATGATTTGTTCAATTCCGCGGCGAAAAATGTGGTTGATATGGATTCTGTCAATGATGCAGAAGTACGCAATGCCTTGCAGATTCTGCTAAGACGACTGGACAACCGGTCGGGTCCACTGCAAGAACTCTTGGTTGAAATGCTTTCGAAACGCGACCAATGGTTGAGATTTGTCATTGATGAAAGATTTGACAGCGGTGACTATCGAAGAATTATCAATGAAACCTGGAGTGCGGTCAGAAAAAGACATTTGAAAGAGTTGCGCAAAGCAATTCCTAAACACCTGCGCGGCCAAATTGTTGAAATTGCTGCGAAAGCGGCAACAAATCTTGCCTCGCAGGATTCAGTAGGAAACAGTTCACAGGGTATTCTGAATTGTCTTGATCTGACTGAGTTTCCTGGCACCGAAATTGATTCAATGCCAGTTTGGGAAGGACTCGCTACTCTTATGCTTACCGACAAAGGTGGATGGAGAAAACAGCTCAATAAAAACATCGGTTTTCCGCCAGCCCAGCGCGATTTGAAAGATCAATTCATTGATATTTTGCTTACTCTTGGCGAATTGGATGACTTGGATGTTCTGCTTGATGGAGTAAGAAAATTACCTACCGATGAGATCAGTGACGAAGATTGGGAGGTGATGGGTTCCATTGTCAAAGTGTTGCCGTACGCAGTGGCAAAACTGTTGGCAGAATTTCGGAGTCAGGGCCGAGTGGACTTCATTGAACTGGCGCAACAAGCGGCTTATGCACTGGGCACCTCTGAAAAGCCAACCGATTTGTCGCTGGTACTGGACTACCGATTCAAGCACATTCTGGTTGATGAGTTCCAGGACACATCACTGTCGCAAAGACAATTGCTGGAAAGTTTAACTGTTGGATGGGAACCAGACGACGGCAGAACTCTGTTTCTTGTCGGTGACCCCATGCAGTCCATCTACAGATTCCGCGAAGCAGAAGTTGGCATCTATCTGGATGTCAGAAAAAAAGGACTTCAGTCAGTAAAACCAAATTCGCTAACCCTGAACCAAAATTTTCGTTCAAACGACAATCTGGTCAATTGGTACAACTCGACTTTTTGTGAGGTGTTTCCACAGAAGGAGGAATCTTCTTTGGGTCAGGTGTTGTACTCGTCATGCATATCAGAGCGGGCAGCGGATCAAATTCAGAATGTGCATGTCAGACTTCGGCACACTTATCAACCCGAAGAAGATGAACCGAAACCGCTTACTGCGCAAAAAAATCAAAGCGAAAGACATATGCAAGCCAAGCAACTGGTTGAGGATTTGAAGAATTATCTGCAACGCGCCAAAGAACCCGAGGCAGTGATTCTGGTTCGAAGCAGACCTCACTTTTTTCGAATTCTACCATTGTTGAAAGAAGCAGGAATCTCGTATTACGCACATGAGGTTGTGCCGATGAACAATCGTCCGGTAGTCAAGGATATCCTTGCACTCACTCGTGCACTGTTGTACTTGGCGGACCGAACTTCGTGGCTGGCGATACTGCGAGCACCGTGGTGCGGACTCGAACTGAACGATTTGCTCAAAGTGGCATCCGGCGACTCGAACGCATTGATTTGGGATGCAGTCAACGATGAAGAAATCTTCAATAGCCTCAGCAAGTCAGGTCAGGAAAGACTTGCACGAACTCGTCAAACCTTGCACCGTGCATTCAAGGCGTTCGGTCGTGGAAGTTTGCGCGATTGGGTGGAAGACACCTGGATTTTGCTAGGCGGTCCGGCTTGTACACCAGAGCACGATTTGGAAAACGTGCAAATTGTATTGGACCTGATTGCAGATTACACAGTCGGATACGATGTGAAGAACCTGATGCAGTTTGAAGGTTACATTGATGGACTTTATTCAGTGCCTGATGTCAATGAGAACAAAGCACAGGTCAAAGTCATGACAATTCATGGTTCCAAAGGTTTGGAATTTGATGCTGTTTTCATTCCGTATCTGGACGCACAACCCAGACGGTCAACCGATCCGCTGATGGTTTGGGGGGAGACCGAATGGGATGGCTCGACTCCTTCATTGCTGTTTTCTCCAATTTCGGCCAAAGGCGGGGTTCCATTGAAGACTTTTGATTTTCTGAAGGAATGGAATAAAAGGAAAGACACTTTGGAACTCACTCGATTGATCTATGTTGCATGTACACGTGCCAAGAATGAACTCTATCTCTATGGTACCGTGAAGAAAGATCCCCAAAGCAGTCAGGGTACCATGCTGGGCCAATTGTGGCCGGGCGTGCGCGGAGGTCCGATTATGGAAGCCATAGAACCTGAAATCGAATCCGACGATACTGCAGAACACTCCCTGCCAAGCCTTGCCAGGTTGCCGAAAAAGTGGCGCCTGCCTGAAGCACCGGAGGCTGTTCAGCTGGATAATCTGGGTGTTGAATCACCTGACGAAACC
Organism: Arenicellales bacterium; assembly: GCA_965200765.1. Classification (GTDB taxonomy): domain Bacteria; phylum Pseudomonadota; class Gammaproteobacteria; order Arenicellales; family JAJDZL01. The sequence goes on along the minus strand of OZ241380.1, from coordinate 1,510,264 downwards.
AAGATTGATTTTGACTGGGCCGGAAATTTGGCCCGCGGCGTGGGTACAGTCGTACACGAGTGGTTGCAACGCATCTTCAAAACTGGCATTGACAACTGGAGTGTTGACCGGTTGAAAAACGAGCAGAATGACTGGAGAGTGAAATTGGCTGCATTGGGAGTAACCAACAAGGAAATGCCGGATGCCATTGACCGAACTCGCCGGGCGTTGGAAAACGCAATCGAAGATAACCGCGGTCGCTGGCTACTCGGAGAAGAGCATCAGGAGTCCGAAGCTGAATGGCGGCTGACCGGGTATTTCGACGAACAAATTCGCAACGTAATTCTGGACCGAACCTTTGTGGACAACAATGGAGTGAGATGGATTGTCGATTACAAGACCGGTTGGACCGACGGTGCTGTCGAGGCCTTTCTTGACAATGAAAAGGTTCGTTACCAGAACCAGCTTGAAAACTATGCCAAGCATATTTCAAGCATTGAGAATCGACCAATCATGCTTGGGCTTTACTTCCCGTTGCACAAAGGCTGGCGCGAATGGCGTTACGAACCGCAGTCGCAGATTGAACCGAACGCTGACCCGGATTTTGTTGACGACATCAAGCGTCTTCGCTACAACCAACCTATGCAGGAGTAGGGCGAGTTTCGACAGGGCAGGAACCATTCTCGTTGAATCGGTCTCCCCGTTGCAGTTGTCTGAAAGCAACTGAATTCAATCGTTTGCTAAAACCAATAGCAGATTCAGGGACAGTAGAATATTTTTGGGATTATATGGATAATTTGACAAATCAGTATAAATCCTGTACAATTGCAACATAGTTTTATTAGGAGAATTGTCTAGTAAAATGTCTAGTAGAAAGCGCGCTCTTCCAAGCCGGTCCGAAAGGGTCGGACTGACTGTTTTCGAGTTGTTCGAGAAGTTTCCGAGCGAGTTGTCTGCGCGTAACTGGTTCGAGTCGGTACTATGGAGCGAAGGGCGGTACTGCGGCCATTGTGGTGGTACCAGAACGAAGGAGGTTCCGAATGAGAAGCCGATGCCGTACTGGTGCGGGGAGTGCCGCAGCTACTTCAGCGTCAAGACTGGCACGCCTATGCAGTCGAGCAAGATTCCTCTTCGCAAATGGGCGGTAGCGGTGTATATGATGACTACCAGTCTGAAGGGTGTATCCAGCACGAAGATGCACAGAGAGCTTGGAATTACGCAGTCTTGCGCCTGGCACTTGATCCATCGCATCCGCGGGGCCTGGAACCAGGATTTGCTGGACAGATTGGCAAGCGTTGTCAAGGGCATGGACGGCAAGCGGCGGAAGTACGACGAACTGATATCGTAGGGGGTTCAATATGGCGGAATGCAATGTAGAAAACAGGACTATATTCTGCGATGACAATCTGGATGTCATGCAAGGTATCAATTCAGAGTGCGTCGACTTGATCTACCTTGACCCGCCGTTCAACAAGAACAAGAAATTCACGGCGCCTATCGGCACGAGCGCCGAAGGAGCAAGTTTCAAGGATATTTTCAGGGAGGAGGATGTAAAAGACGAATGGTTGCTCACAGTCAAGGAAGACCATCTTGAACTTTACAACTACCTGAACGGCGTAAAAAGCGTAGGAAAGCCTTACAATTTCCCCTATTTGGCATACATGGCTATTCGTCTCGTTGAATGCCATAGAGTCTTGAAAAAGACTGGAAGCATCTATCTTCACTGCGACCCGACGATGAGCCACTACCTGAAGACAACAATGGACTGCGTTTTCGGAGAGGATAATTTCAGGAACGAGGTAATTTGGGGGTACCGCACACAAGGAGTGTCAATGAGAAATTGGCCAAGAAAACACGAAGTTCTTCTCTATTATTCAAAAGGAAAACAGGCGACTTTTCATCCACAAAAACAAAAATTAATCTACAACAAGCCATTTCGCCATACCAAGATTGACGAACAGGGGAGACATTACGTTGAAGTGTTTGTTCGAGATGTTTGGGATGATGATCCTGAAACCAAGGCACTAATCAGCCAATCAACGGAACGTACTGGCTATCCAACTCAAAAACCATTGAAATTGCTTGAAAGAATTGTCAAGGCATCGTCCAATGAAGGCGACATGGTGCTTGACCCTTTCTGCGGATGCGCCACCACGTGCATTGCCGCAGAGCGGCTAAGCAGAAGCTGGATCGGAATTGACATATCTGTCGAGGCCTACAACCAGGTCAATGACCGATTGAAAAAGGAAGTTTGCGATCCTAACGACATGTTCAAATATCGGAACATTGTCAGCATGAGAACCGATCCGCCGAAAAGAACGGACCGGGCAGAGGATTACAGAGAAGTCAAATTCGTGTACGCAGTTTCGCATCCGAACTACCCAGGCGAGTACAAAGTAGGAATTACAAACAACTTTCAGCGGCGCCTGTCCTCATACCAGACATCAGATCCCGAAAGGCAGTACAAGATGGAGTACAAATTCGAGACACCGCACTTCAGGGAAATCGAAGCCCACATTCACCAGAAATTCAACGCAAGGCACGAATGGGTAAAAGTAGACCTGAAGACTACAATCGGGGAAATAGAGGGATACAAGCCAGTCGAATAGCATTCGCGAATACGATGAGCAGCAAGGACAAGAAAAATTCCAAGCTTGACGAATTTCCGCAACGGGAAATGCCAGATGATCCAGCCGAACTGGTTCGGGCATTCGGGCGAGTGAACAGAAAAAGAATTGCCGAAGCGCGCGTAGCGAAAACCAGAAAACAGTTGCGATGAGCTCTTGCTTCTGGGTGCTCTTGTCAATTTATCCGTATAGTTTCCAAAATTTCTGTTGATGAGTCTATATATTGCTAACATTAATAGACAACTGAATGTAAATTATTGTCAGGAGTTGCGAACTATTATGCGAAAAATCGTCAGATCGATTCAGTTGTTGGCATTCCTTTTGTGTTTTTCGGTTTCAGTGGCCAGTGCCGGTGCGATTCCTGTAAGCATTGACGGCCAGAAGTTGCCGACGCTTGCGGATGTGGTCCAGAAAGTCGAGATGGGAATTGTCAATATTTCAGCCAAGGATGTTAGCCAGCAGTCATCCAATTTTGAAAATTTCTTTCAGGATGATTTCTTTCGGGACTTCTTCCAGTTCCGACGCGACTTTGGGTCACCCAACCGCGGTCGTAATCGCCAAGTGCTTGGTTCCGGCGTAATTATTGATGCGGAGCAAGGATATATCGTTACAAACGAGCATTTGATGATCAGCAAGGATCTGGAAATTGAGATTACTTTTTCAGATGGTCGGAGTGCAGAAGCGGAAGTCGTAGGTCGGGATAAAGACATGGATATTGCCTTGCTGAAATTCAAGGAACCTCAGGAGTACCTGGCACCTGCAGTACTGGGTGATTCAGATGACTTGCAAGTCGGCGATTTTGTACTGGCACTCGGAAGTCCGTATGGACTTCAGGCCACCGTCACATCCGGAATCGTTAGCGGGCTGGCGCGTCGCGGACTTGGCATTTCGCGCTATGAAAACTTTATTCAAACCGATGCAGCTATCAATATTGGAAACTCTGGCGGTGCCCTTGTCAACCTCAGGGGTGAGGTAGTTGGAATCAACACTGCAATCATTTCACCGGGACGTTCGGGAAGTGTAGGAATCGGCTTCGCGATACCAATAAACGCAGTTTCCAAAGTGATTGACCAGTTGATGGAGCACGGGCAGGTCAAGCGCGGCTTGCTGGGCATCAGTTTTCAGGAATTGACCGACGAATTGGCAGATGCATTCAATCTGGACAGTACCAAGGGAGTACTGGTCAATCAGGTAATCGAAAATTCCGGTGCTGAAGGTGCCGGCATGCAAGCCGGAGATGTTCTCACGCATGTCAACGGTATAGAGGTGGTTGACGGCGATCAATTGAAGAATATGATCGCTTTGATCAGAGTTGGCGATCCGACTACAGTTACTTTCATTCGAGATGGCGAAATCCATACTGCCAAGACGGAAATCACAATTCATGGCATTGAAATCACCGGTGGCGGTGCACTGGATTCAAGACTGGAAGGAGCTGAACTTCAGAATGCTTCAAGCGAAGATCCGCAATCATACGGTGTAGTGGTGTCAAAAGTAGAAGAAGGGAGCCCGGCATGGCGATGGGGACTGCGTGAAGACGATATTATCCTTGAAGTCAATCAGCAACGGGTTGCCAATATTGAAGACTTGAAAGCGGCCCTCGAATTGCAAAAAGGCATTTTGCTGATGCGACTCAATCGTGGCAACAGTTCAATTTTCATGGTCATGAACTAGTCGTTCAGAACTGCTTCATGAATCCGGTTATTGCACCTTCCATACTTTCTGCTGACTTTGCTCGCCTCGGCGAAGAAGTTGACAATGTACTGAAAGCCGGTGCGGACTGGATTCACTTTGACGTGATGGACAATCACTATGTACCGAGTTTAACCGTTGGTCCGCTGGTTTGCTCGGCATTGCGAAATTATGGTGTAGAAGCCCCCATTGATGTGCATCTGATGGTGGAGCCGGTTGATCCGATAATTCAGGACTTTGCAAAAGCAGGAGCATCCTGCATTTCTTTCCATCCGACCGCTTCCAGGCATGTGGACCGAACCATTCAACTGATTCGGGACTTGGGGTGCAAGCCAGGCGTGGCGATCAACCCGGCCGAGCCGATTTCCGTGTTGGACTGTATTCTGGGTGAAATTGACATGGTTTTGCTAATGTCAGTTAATCCGGGGTTTGGCGGGCAGAAGTTTATTCCGTATGTATTGGACAAAATCAGCCAGACAAAAGAGTTGATTGAAAGCACTGGCCATGAAATCAGGATTGAAGTAGATGGCGGTATTACCATTGAGAATATCGGCCAAGTAGCCCGTGCGGGCGCAGATACTTTTGTGTCCGGGTCAGCGATTTTCGGTGCTTCGAACTACGCGGAATCTATATCGGCGATGCGAAGGAATATCGAATCAGGTTAGCCTTGGCGGCTTGACAGAACAGAAATTGCAATGTTCTTCACCGCACCAGACAAGATCATTTCAATAGTAGTAACAGGGATTGAAGTCGCTGATGATCAATTTGAACAAAGCACAGAGCGACTCACAGTTTATAATTGCCAGTTTGTATTGTTGTTGGCATTTGACTGCGCTGAGAGTACAAAAATTCAAGAATAATTCAGAGTCTATGTTGTTACTCAAGGGGGTTGAGAAATTTGGCAGCAACGATAGCAGGTTTCCCCTTAACCTGTCGAAATGCTTGGTTATAAACAGATTTCAATACATTGTGTTGCACCGGGTGACCTGAAGATGCTTGTTGAGAATTCTGGACTAATTGAAAGTACTGTACTACAAATTCGGGCAACTCTTGTGAGTTGTTCAAAGTTATGCCATTCGCCTGACCCAGACTAATGCCTGCAAGAGTACCAGCACATTGAAAAATGATAGCGTTTTGTCAAAAAATTGTTGACTCGGATAGATTCAGGTATCCGATCCTTGCACTGATTGTACTGAATGCGCTCACGTTCGGATTGGAAACGTATCCTGAGATCACCGCCAAGTATGGAAATGTGCTGTGGACATTCCAAACCGTAGTGATTTACATTTTCATCGCTGAATTTGCAATCAAATTCATTGCTGTTGCCCCGAATTTCAAAAAGTTTTTCCAAAATCGGTGGGATTTGTTTGATTTCTTGGTTGTGGTTGTATCGGTGCTTCCTGAATCAGAGTATTTGCTGGTTGCCCGTGTGATTCGACTATTCAGAGTGCTTCGCTTGATCACAGTGTTGCGCGAATTACGAGTGGTTACATCGGCTTTCGTTCACTCTCTGCCGGCAGTGGGAAATGTCTTGCTCCTGCTTGCGGTGATCTTCTACGTTTTTGCCATATTTGGTCATTACTTGTTCAAGGAGAATGATCCATTCCACTGGCATTCGTTGGGGATGTCACTCAATACTTTGTATCGCGTATTGACGCTGGAAGACTGGACCGATGTGATGTACACAGCAATGGAAGTCTATCCATACGCGTGGATTTATTTCATGGTGTTTGTTGTAATTTGCTCGTTTATCGTGGTCAACATGTTGATCGCAATTCTGGTGAACAACATAGATAGATCAAGCTCCTGGGAATTTGAACAAAATGGAGGTACTGACACGAAATTCATATTGTTTGAGCTAAAGGAGACCAATATGCAACTGGAAAAAATTGAACAATCGCTGAATCTCGACGACGTCAACAGATTGAAGTAAGCGTTTAATTCAACCGATTTAAGTGGGATATTGAGAATGTTGAAATTTACCGGATTTGATGAAGCGGTTGTCATTAATGTGAAATCGACGGGATTTAGCCCGGCGCGAGACCGAATTGTTTCCGTATCGTTGATACGCTGGGACTTTTCCAAATTGAGATCCAATCCGACCGTGTCCACTTGCGAAGCGTATGATCTGTCAGTGAATCCAATGCGTCGAATCCACAGAAAAGCGACCCGACTCCATGGGATTACGAATGAAGATGTTGCAAACGAACCTGCATTTGAGCTGGAAGCATTGGACGTGCGTAATTTTATTGGCAATTTGCCAATAATCGCTCACAATGCGAAACTGGATTTGCGATTTCTGAATGCAGAATTTGAAAGGGTTAACGTTGAGACGCTTCACCTGAATCAAATATTTTGTACAATGCGTAGATTCAGGGAGCAATTCAGCGGCATGGGCAACGTCGCCTTGGAAGTTGTTGCCGGATTGCTGGGAATTGAAGGCAGAAAGAGTGGCAAACTTGCAACGGCCGAAGACGCGAGAATCGCGTTTGAAATTGCCAGGGCATTTTTCGTTCTAGACAACAATATTCCAGTTTCAAATGAGTAGGATGCGATTCAATCTGCTTCCACAATTCAAATTCACGAATATGTTACCTTGCACCTGTACCGAATGTCCGGTTGCACTGGTGCCCCGTGATACGCGGTAGAGACACAGAATGGTTTCCAAAGAGAAATTTCAGGCACTTGCGCAAGAGGGGCACAATCGCATTCCTTTGATGCGGGAAGTACTGGCGGATTTCGATACGCCGCTCAGCACTTATTGTCGACTGGCAAGAGAGCCGCAAACCTATTTATTCGAGTCGGTTCAGGGCGGTGAAAAGTGGGGGCGATACTCAATGATCGGATTGCCCAGTTCAAAGCGAATAGAAGTGCATGGCGACGAATTCACCGTTGTGCAGGACAATGAAGTCATTGAACGGCGCCGGTCGAGCAATCCATTGAAAGAGATACGCGAGTTTCACAATCGCTGGAAGGTGCCGATGCTAGATGGTTTGCCGAAGTTTACTGGCGGCCTGGTCGGTTATTTTGGATACGACACAGTGCGCTATATCGAACCCAAACTGGGAGCCTGTACGAAAACCGCTGAAATTTCGGTACCGGATATTTGCCTGATGTCTTCTGAAGAGGTAGTTGTATTCGACAACTTTTCAGGGCGGTTGTATTTGATTGTTCATGCAGATGCCACTCATGACGACGCGTGGGACAAGGGTCAATCGCGGCTGGAACAACTCATCGCGAAGTTGCGAGAGCCGATACAATCCCGACCAGCATTGTCGTTGGATACGATTTCCAACAACTCTGAATTCACTTCGTCGTTCGGTCGCGCGGAGTTCGAGAAAGCGGTGAAAAAATCACGCGAATACATTCTGGCGGGCGATATCTTTCAAGTAGTTTTGTCACAGAGACTTTCTGCAGAATTCACCGGCGACCCGCTTGATTTGTATCGAGCATTGCGCACAGTGAATCCGTCGCCGTACATGTACTATATCAACATGAATTCCTACCACATTGTTGGTTCATCGCCGGAAATTCTGGTGCGCTCGGAAGACGGAGTGGTGACTGTGCGGCCTCTTGCGGGCACTCGTCCGCGTGGAGAAAATGAGGAGCAAGACAAGAAATTGGAAGAGGAACTACTGGCCGATGAGAAAGAACGCGCTGAACATGTGATGCTGGTGGATTTGGGACGCAACGATGTTGGCCGAGTTTCAAAGCTTGGCACTGTCAAGGTAACTGAAGTTATGAAGATTGAAAGATATTCTCATGTAATGCACATCGTTTCCAATGTGGTCGGAGAAATTCGCTCCGACATGGATGGAATCGACACATTGGAAGCTGCTTTGCCCGCTGGAACAGTTAGTGGCGCACCGAAGGTACGGGCGATGGAAATTATTGATGAACTTGAACCGTGCAAACGCGGCATTTATGCCGGTGCAATCGGCTACATTGGCTGGCACGGGAATGTGGACACTGCCATCGCGATTCGTACGGCAATTCTTGAGGGAAATCTTGTTTATGTTCAAGCCGGTGCCGGACTGGTAGCTGACTCTGTGCCGAGTCGGGAGTGGGTGGAAACAATGGACAAGGCCCAAGCTTTGTTGCGGGCCGTAGCAATGGCGGAGACAATGCAGTGATTGAATTTTGTCACAAAATTACAACTCACAAGTGGTTTGAGAGATTCATAACCGCGCTGATTGTCATCAATGCACTCAGTTTGGGTCTCGAAACCTATCCAGATCTCGCCAGTTCATTCGCGGTGATTTTCGATTCAATTACAGTCATTGTACTTGTCATTTTCGTTGCAGAAGCGGTACTCAAAATCATTGCTGTAGCCCCGAATTTTCGAAAATATTTTGGCAATGGCTGGGACTTGTTCGATTTCACAATCGTCGTTGTTTCGCTCATTCCACAGTCGGCCGAACATGCGTTGATTGCCCGAACACTGAGACTGTTCCGAGTCCTGCGTTTGATTTCAGCAATTCCGGAACTCAGAATTGTCACAACCACAATCGTGCGGTCCTTGCCAGGGCTTGGCAATGTAATTTTGTTACTGGTCATTGTGTTTTATGTCTATGCCATCGCCGGTTTCTACATGTTCAGCGAGCATGACCAGTTTCACTGGAGCTCGCTCGGCATTTCCCTGATCACACTGTTTCGGGTACTTACACTTGAAGACTGGACGGATATTATGTATGTCGCGATGGAAATTTATCCGATGGCCTGGTTGTACTTCCTGAGTTTTGTGGTCATCACCACCTTTATTGTGGTTAATATGTTTATCGCCATCTTGATTAACAATTTGTACAAAACAAATACTGAAGAAAAATTTGACCCAAGCAAAGATTTGCACGAGAAAATTTTGATTGAATTGGCGACAAGCAAAGAAAGGCTGGCGCGTATTGAAACCGTGCTGAAATCCAATCGGCAGATTGATTCCGAAGAATCTGAAAACTCGGAGCCACATGATTCCAGTACCAAAAAGCAAGGGAAGTAATAGATGATTCTGGTCATTGACAACTACGATTCATTTACTTACAACCTGGTTCAATACCTGGGTGAACTACAGCAGATGTCTTTTGTAATCAGAAATGACGAAATTGATGTTGACGGAGTCATTCAGGCCCAACCTGGTGCAATTGTCATTTCTCCGGGTCCGTGTACACCGAATGAAGCAGGAGTATCAGTTGGCCTGGTCAAGAAACTGACTGGCAGGATACCTATTTTGGGTGTGTGTCTGGGGCATCAAAGCATTTGCCATGCACTGGGAGGAAATGTCGTGCGCGCAAAAAAGGTTATGCACGGCAAGTTGTCGGAAATTCATCATGACGGCAAGGGGTTGTTCGAAAATCTTGACAGTCCGTTGACCGCGACCCGCTATCATTCGTTGATTGCTGAACGCGAAAGCTTGCCGGATAGTCTGAAAGTTACTGCATGGACTGAAGACGATACGATTATGGGGGTACAGCATCGCGAGCATCCGGTATGCGGTGTGCAGTTTCATCCAGAATCGTTTCTGACAACTGCCGGACACGCCATTTTGCGGAATTTTCTTCGCATCAGCGGCATGAACAAGGATTAATAGGTCACCAAGTGGATATTCAGGCAGCATTGCGAACGATTACAGAACGGCGCGACTTGTCGGAAGACGAGATGCTTGATGTTATGCGCCAAATTATGACCGGACAGTTGACTGCATCGCAAATTGGTGGATTTTTGACAGGACTCCGGATGAAAGGTGAGTCAATTGGAGAGATCACTGCGGCCGCAACGGTGATGCGTGAACTAGTCAGCACTGTAGTTGTTGATGTCCCGCATTTGATTGATGTGGTTGGTACTGGCGGCGATGGAGTGCATTCCTTCAATGTATCGACAGCATCGGCATTTGTGGCCGTTGCGGCAGGTGCGCATGTCGCGAAGCACGGCAACAGGGCGGCTTCCAGCAGTTGCGGAAGCGCTGATTTGCTGGTGGAAGCCGGTGCACGAATTGACTTGTCGCCGGAACAAATTGCCGAGTGTGTACGGCGTACCGGATTTGGTTTCATGTTTGCACCGGCACACCATATAGCAATGCAACACGCCATTCATGCGCGCAAGGAACTTGGCATTCGAACCATCTTCAACGCATTGGGACCGTTAACCAATCCAGCCCACGTCAAGCGAGAGTTGATGGGGGTATTCAGCAAAGATTTGGTTGAGCCGCTTGCGCATGTATTGAAAATGCTTGGTTCCGAGCATGTCATTATTGTTCATTCCGAAGACGGCATGGATGAGATCAGCACTGGCGCACCGACTTTTGCATCTGAATTGAAAGACGGAGAGGTTCGCACATTCACCATTCAACCGTCCGATTACGGAGTGAAAGGTGGGAATCTGGAAGATTTTGCAGTCAAAACTCCGGCAGAAAGTCTGACAGTCATGCGCTCGGTACTTGCCGGCGAGGATTCGCTAGCACTGGAAATGGTGGTCTTGAATGCCGGTGCAGCAATTTATGTTGCAGGTCTTGTTGACGACATGAAAGCGGGAGTCGCTGTTGCACGGGAAAAACTCCATGGCGGCGACGTGCTTGCCGTATTTGACCGGTATGTAAAATTTACCAATAGCTTTGAACATGGACAAAACAGCTGATGTTCTGAAGTCTATTCTGTCAGACAAGCGACAGGAGATTGAGCAAGCAAGGTCCAAGGTCAGCGTTTCCGAGCTCAAGTCGCGTATTGCAGATTCTGAAGAGGTGTACGGCTTTGAGGAGAAGCTTCGCAAATGCATCAATCAATGCCGCCCAGCAGTGATTGCCGAATGCAAAAAAGCGTCACCCAGCAAAGGAATCATTCGTCCGGACTACGATGTTCGGGAAATTGCTGCCAGCTACCAGAAATGGGGCGCGACGTGCATGTCCGTCCTGACAGATCAAAAGTATTTTCAGGGTTCGTTGGATGATATTGGCCAAGCGCGCAACGTTGCCAGTTTGCCTATACTACGAAAAGACTTTATGCTTGATCCGTACCAGATTCTTGAATCGAGAGCCGCCGGCGCGGATTGTATTTTGCTGATCGCATCAGCACTTGAATTGCACCAAATGAACGATCTTGCATCGCTTGCGGCCGAGTATAAACTGGATGTGCTCATTGAGGTTCACTCGAATGACGAGTTGGACCAGGCACTGGAAATTCCAATCGGAATGATTGGTATCAACAACCGAAATCTGCATACATTCGAAACCTCATTGCAAACCACATTGCAGTTGCTTGAACACATACCTTCCGGCCGAATGGTCGTTACCGAAAGCGGTATTCACACCCGGCAAGATGTTCAGTTGATGATGGAAAACAACATTTTTACATTCTTGGTAGGCGAGGCATTCATGCGGTCCGAAGATCCCGGACAAAAGCTGGATGAGTTGTTTTTTTCAGGTGAGCTGACACATGGCAAGCAAGTCGCATGAAAGGTACAGTAGATTTCATTGATGGAGTCAGTTTCCAGGTTACATCCGGCGGCGGACACAAGGCGATTCTGGATGGTCCCGAAGAAAAGGGGGGACAGAATCGAGGAATGCGTCCAATGGAGATGGTGTTGCTGGGTATGGGTGGTTGCACCGCCTATGATATCGTGGAAATCCTGCGTAAATCAAGAGCAGAAAAAATTTCGTTGCGCATTGAGATGGAAGCAGAACGCGCGGATTCAATTCCGGCAGTATTCACCGCGATTCATCTGAAATACATTGTTGCGGCGAAGAATACTTCTGACCGTCAGGTCGAACGGGCAATCCAACTGTCACTGGACAAATACTGCTCGGCGACGCGAATGCTGTCGTCAACAGCGGTAGTAACTTTTGATTTTGAACTCAACAAGATTTAGAATAGAAGTTGATGTCATGTCAATGAATTCGCCAAGCATCTCTTTGATCCATTGAACGATCTAGTCAACTGGTTCCGGCGCCAGATCAGCAACCCGCAAATCATTATTCTGGCGGTTTTACTAATATTCGGGTTTACGTTCATCATTATTGCCGGTAAGATTGTTGCGCCGGTGATTGCTGCACTGGTGATCGCCTACGTTCTGGAAGGTGGTGTCAAAACCTTCCAGCAAATGAAAATGCCCAGGCTGGTAGCAGTAATTGTGGTAGTAGTTTTGTTTTTGATTCTGGTCATTGCGCTCATGTTCGGATTGCTTCCTCTGGTCAGTGCACAGGCGGTTCAGTTTGCCGCTCAAATTCCTTCATGGATAGTTGAAGGACAGGAGATGCTGAGTGAATTACCGCAAAATATCCGGAGATTGTCTCTGAAGCTCAAATTGACCAGTTGTTTCAGGCGATTGGCGGAACAATTACAGAAGTAGGGCAGCAAATGCTTCTTACATTGTCCACATTTTCGGTAGTTGGAGTCATTACGATTGTCATCTATTTGATACTTGTGCCCATTTTGGTATTTTTCTTTCTGAAGGACAAAAAGAAATTGACCAACTGGTTTATTGGCATGGTGCCGGCCAAGGACGACGGATTGGCGAGAACTGTCTGGGAAGATGTAAATCGGCAAATGTCGAATTACATACGCGGCAAATTTTGGGAAATTCTGATTGTTGGCGGTGTAACTCTGGTTACCTTTTCATTATTCGGACTGCAGTATGCAGTGCTGTTGAGTGCAGTGGTTGCACTGTCAGTGCTGATTCCGTTTGTCGGCGCTGCGGTGGTTACGATTCCAGTAGTGGCTGTTGCATGGTTTCAATGGGGTTTGACACCTGAATTCGCCTATCTTGTGATTGCCTATTTGGTCATTCAGATTCTCGACGGTAATGTACTTGTACCATGGATATTTTCTGAAGTCGTTGATTTGCATCCGGTAGCCATTGTCGTTGCAGTTTTGTTTTTTGGTGGTATCTGGGGCGTTTGGGGCGTTTTCTTTGCAATACCGCTGGCAACACTGGTTCAGGCGGTATTGACTTCGTGGCCGAAAACGATTGAACCGGAATCTGCCTAGGTGGGAGGATTGATTGTGGAGCAGAAAATCAAGGGCAGGGGTACAGCAAGCAATCTGACCGGGCGATTCGAGGATTGGCAGCGCAATCAGGTGTACGACGGGTGGCATGTCGAGGAGGAAGCGCCGTTGCGAACTTCGGTAGAAATCGATTCGTCCAAGACCGTCATCGCACGAAACCAGTCGCCGGATCTTCCATTTGACTGTTCAATTAATATGTACCGGGGTTGCGAGCATGGTTGTGTGTACTGTTATGCGCGGCCGAGCCATACTTATCTGGGTTATTCTGCCGGACTGGATTTCGAGACGAAACTGTTGATGAAGCCGGATGTTGCAGAAAAGTTGAAGGAAGAAATCAGCAAGCCTTCGTACCGATGCAGTCCGATCGCCTTGGGTACCAATACCGATCCGTATCAACCAATTGAACGAAACTACACATTGACCCGGCAGATTCTTGAAACTCTGTACGAGCATCGTCATCCAGTTACAATTACTACGAAATCGGGCTTGGTTGTCAGGGACTTGGATGTACTCACCGAGATGGCTGCAATGAGTTTGGCGACTGTGAATATTTCGGTAACTACGCTTGACTCGAAATTGTCAAGAACCATGGAACCGCGTGCTTCGGCACCGCATAAACGGATTGAAACGATTCAAAAGCTTGCAGATGCCGAAATTCCCGTAATGGTTTTTGTAGCACCGGTTATTCCGGGATTGAATGAGCATGAAATTGAAAGCATATTGGAGATGTGTGCCCAGGCAGGTGCACGTAGTACAACTTGGACCATGCTTCGATTGCCGCTGGAAGTTCGCGATTTGTTTTATGAGTGGTTAATGGTACACTATCCGGACAAGGCCGGGCGTATTCAAAGTCTGGTACGACAGGTTCGAAGCGGGCAGGACAGCGACTCGGAGTTCTATTCACGAATGCGAGGGTCGGGCCCTGTTGCTGACCTGATACAGAAACGTTTTGACTTGGCCAAGGTAAAATACGGACTGAATCAGGCGATGCCGGAATTGGACATCGGACAGTTTCGCAAGTCATCCGCCGGGCAGTTTCAGGCTGCACTTTTTTAACACAACTATTTGATTTTTGAATTTTTCTTTTTCATCGGGAGAATAATTGAAATGTCGACAGAAAAACGATCACGTTTGTCTTTGGAGTCTTTTGAGAGTTCGGATATCGATACTCCTCGCCGAGTCAGTGCGCGCGACCGCTATCTCGTTCAGAAAATGCAAGAGCTTGGTGGTCGCCCAAACATTCAAATCAAACTCTGGGATGACTCAATATTGAAACCATCGCATACAACACCCGTTGCAACCATGCATATCAAGCAGCGAAAAGCGTTGAATGCGTTGATTACCAAGCCTGAAATCGGCTTCGGCGACGAGTATTCCAGAGGTTCTATTGACGTTGATAATTTGGTGGAATTTTTGTGCGAGGTATTCCGAGCGAAACACTCTGTGAAAGGTGAGCATCCGAAAATGGAAGCATTCACCAAGTTGTTTGAGAAAAAGGCACGCTCCAATACACTTGAAGGTTCCAAGTCCAATATCCACCACCATTACGATTTGGGCAATGAATTCTACGAGTTGTGGCTGGACAAGAACATGCAATACACTTGTTCCTATTTTCCGGACCCGTCGATGACGATTGAGCAGTCACAACAAGCCAAGATGGAGCATGTTTGTCGCAAGCTGCAGCTAAAACCGGGACAAACTGTCGCGGAAGCAGGTTGCGGCTGGGGTTCACTGGCACTGTATATGGCACGCAATCACGGAGTTAAAGTGAAGTCTTACAACATCTCGCATGAACAGATTGTGTATGCGGTAGACCGGGCCAAAGAATCAGGGTTATCCGATCAGGTGGAGTACGTAGAAGACGACTATCGCAATATTTCCGGCGAGTACGATGTGTTTGTCTCGGTCGGAATGCTGGAGCATGTGGGCAGGCAAAACTACCAACAGTTGGGTGAGGTAGTTGATCGTGTTTTGTCCAAAAACGGTCGAGCACTGGTGCACTCTATCGGTCGAAATTCACCGGAGCGCATGAGCCCGTGGATTGAAAAGCGGATTTTCCCGGGGGCCTACCCGCCGACCATTAGAGAAATGATGGATATCGTTGAGCCATTCAATTTTTCAGTACTGGATATTGAAAATCTTCGTTTGCACTATGCACGGACTCTACAGCACTGGTTGCAGCGATTCGATGAAAATGAAGAGAAAGTCATGGCCATGTTCGACCAACTGTTTGTGCGAGCGTGGCGATTGTATCTGAGTGGATCAATTGCATCGTTTCTGGTGGGCAGACTGCAGTTGTTTCAAATGCTGTTTGCGCGTGAACTTGACAATGATATCCCGATGACACGCGAGCATTTGTATCCGAGTTTACGTGAATAATGTCGGACAGCAGCAGCATTGTTGAAATTGAAACACTGATTCAACGAATTCGGCAGTTCGCCCGCGACCGGGATTGGGAGCAGTTTCACTCACCGAAGAATTTGGCGATGGGGGTGAGCGTCGAAGCGGCCGAGTTGGTTGAGATATTTCAGTGGTTGACCGAGGAAGAGAGCAAGAATCTGGATTCAACGCAACAAGGCAGAGTTGAAGAAGAGCTTGCCGACGTGGCGGTTTATCTGCTAAAAATTGCCGATTGTCTGAACATTGATTTGCTTGATGCGATTGATCGCAAGTTGACAAAAAATGAGATCAAATATCCGGCCGATCTGGTGCGCGGCAGCGCAAAAAAATATTCCGATTATCATTAGCAGTGTCACAATTGTTGGGGACCAAATCTTTGAATTTGGAACCGAACCGATTTATAATTGACTTCACAGGCGATTCACAACACGGCTGAAAATTGGAATTTGCCAAATTTGCCAATTTCAAGTACTATAGAAGCCTGTCATTCAAATTTGAATTAGTTTCACACAGCAAATTCTCGGCTTGCCACGGGTGCTTCAAGGTCGGCATGCCGAAGCTGTGGTTGTTTAACCCAAATCGGAGAATTACTTCAATGAGTAACATCACTATGCGCCAGCTACTGGCATCCGGTGTGCATTTTGGACACCAGACGCGTTACTGGTGCCCCAAAATGAGTCCGTACATTTACGGACACAAAAACAAGATTCATATTATCAATCTTGATCGTACGCTTGACTTGCTCAATGATGCGATGAACTATCTTGGTAGTGTGGCCAGCAAGCGCGGCATGATCATGTTTGTTGGTACAAAGCGTCAGGCCAGCGCACTTGTGAAAGACCAGGCAATCCGTGCAGGATGCCCCTATGTGCATCATCGCTGGCTGGGCGGCATGCTGACCAATTATCGAACAGTACGCGAATCAATCAATCGCCTTGACGAATTGGATGCCATTGTCAATAGCAAAGATATCAATTCTCTTTCAAAGAAAGACATTATGCGTGTGCAACGCGAACGGTTTCGCCTGGATCGCAATCTGGCGGGTATTCGCAGCATGGGTAATAAATTGCCCGATGTTTTGTTTGTCATTGATGTCAAGCATGAATACATTGCTGTTACCGAAGCAAAAAAACTCGGCATACCGGTAGTGGCCATCGTTGATACGAACTGTGACCCGGACGATGTAGACTATATTATTCCGGGCAACGACGATGCCATCAGCGCCATTCGTTTGTACTGTGAAACTGCTGCAGATGCCATCATTGATGGCAAGGCGCGTGCTGAAGATGTTGCGGAACGGGCGAGCGAATTGGAAAGCACCGAAACGCAGTATATCGGCGAAGTGGTGTACAAGGTTACGGGCGCACAAGCGGCAGTCGCACCGATGCGAGAGGATGCTGTGGAAGAGAAGCCTGACAAGCCTGAGGAAACCGAATCAGGCGTTGAAGCAGAAACAACTGAATCGGCCTGAATTAATTCTGCGAAGTAGCAATTGAACAGAAGCAAGGCATGCTTGGCCTTGCACAAACCTGATATGTAGCAAAAACTCTATTCATTACGGACGAAACATGGAAATCACTGCGAAAATGGTAAAGGCCCTTAGAGATCGAACCGGGGCTGGCATGATGGATTGCAAAAATTCACTGGTAGAGTGCAATGGCGACGAAGAGCTTGCCATTGAACTGCTGAGAAAAAAAGGTGCAGACATGGCCGACAAGAAGTCGGCCAGAACCGCCAGCGATGGCCTGGTAGTCTGCTCTAGAAAGGCAGATGGCAGTGCCGGTGCTGTTGTGGAAGTAAACTGCGAAACCGATTTCGTTGGCCGCGGCGATGTGTTTCGCGGCTTTGCGGTGCCGCTTGGCGAACTGGCACTGAATTCGGACGATGAAAGTCTCAATGTCGAGACGTTCAGCGCTCAGCCGTTTCCAGGGGGCGGCGGAACAGTCGAAGAAGTTCGACGCGAATTGATTACCAAAGTTGGCGAGAACGTAACAGTTCGTCGCATCCAGGTCCTGAAAGCGTCTGATGGTAACGCAATCGCTACCTACGATCATCGTGGCAAAATCGGTGTATTGCTTGAAATTTCAGAAGATGCAGTGGCACTGGGCAAGGACCTGGCCATGCACGTCGCGGCAATGAATCCGTCTTGGGTCAGCGCGGATGAAGTGCCGCAGGCAACGCAGGAGAAAGAACGGGGCATTTATCTTGAACAGGCAAAATCCACCGGCAAGCCCGATGCAATCATTGAGCGTATTGTAGAAGGACGTTTGAAGAAGTTTCGGGAAGAAAACACCTTGCTGGGACAAATCTTCGTCAAGGACAACACCAAGTCGGTTGGCGATATTGTAAAGCAGAACAATGCTTCTGTTTCCCGATTTGTTCGTATGGAGCTGGCCGGCGAGTAATTCAGTTTGAATGTTGTGTCTGAATCATCGTCGTACCGCCGGGTGTTGCTCAAGCTGAGCGGCGAAATACTAGGTGGTGAGGACGGCTCCGGTTTTGATGCAACCACTGTCAATCGAATCGTTGATGAGATCCATCAACTGGTGCTTCGCGGTGTTCAGGTCGGCGTTGTAATCGGCGGTGGAAATTTCCATCGCGGGAGACAGTCTGAAGAACTTGGAATTTCGCGTGTGCGAGGCGACCAGATCGGCATGCTTTGCACCATAATCAATGCCTTTGCGCTGGAACAGGTGGCTTTGCAGAGCGGCGCAGAAATCGTGGTTCAATCGGTGCTGGCCGTACCGTCTATGGTTGAACAGTACGATGCTGTATCGTTTGAGCAGCACTTTCAAAGGAATCGTATTGTGGTTTTCGCTGGTGGTACCGGTAACACGCATGTCACTACCGACAGCGGGGCCAGTTTGCGTGCGGTAGAGATCAACGCGGATATTTTATTGAAGGGCACGAAAGTTGACGGAATATACAGCGCAGCACCCGATGACTATTCCAGTGCGATAATGTATAATCAGATAACATTCGATGAAGTCCTGAGTAACAACCTTGAAGTGATGGACGCGATGGCCGTAGCGATTTGTCGCGACAACAATTTGCCCATTCGGGTATTCAATGCCAATCAAACCGGTGCGATCATACGCGCCGGCATGGGTGAATCAATTGGTACGCTAGTCAACAATGGAAAACAACAATGCTAGACGAACTGGTTCAAGACGCGAAAACGCGCATGGAAAAATCGGTTGTCAACCTGAGGAAGGAGTTGTCGAAACTCAGAACCGGACGGGCTAGCACTGCTTTGCTGGACCACATTGTTGTCAGCTACTACGGCACGCCAACCCCCTTGAACCAGGTTGCCACGATCAATGTCGGCGATGCGCGGACAATCAACATCAGTCCTTGGGACAAGTCCATGATGCCAGTCATTGAAAAAGCCATCATCGAGTCGGATTTGGGGTTGAATCCGGCCAGTGCCAGCGAATCCATCAAAGTGCCTATTCCGCCACTGACAGAAGAACGACGAGTTGAAATTACCAAGATTGCTCGCGGTGAAGGTGAATCCGGCAGAGTTGCGATTCGCAATATCAGACGCGCCTGCAACAGTGATTTGAAAGATTGGCTGAAGCTGAAGGAAATAACGGAAGACGATGAGCGAATGGGTAATCAAAGGATTCAAGCACTCACGGATGAATACATCGCGAAGGTGGATGAAATTGTGAGCAAGAAAGAAGAAGAGATAATGACGATTTGACTGGTTTATTGCAAAAACCAGGCGCAGGTTGACCCGAAAGTACTGATTTCATGTTCAAGCAGTCCGAAAATCCGTCCGGATTGGCCGAAGCGACAGGTTCTCCAACAGGTATTCCTGCTCATGTAGCGATCATCATGGACGGCAATGGACGCTGGGCCAAGCAAAGGGGATTGCCCAGACTGGAGGGTCACCGAAGAGGGGTTGACAATGTACGCACCCTGGTAAGGTGTTGTATTGAAAAGAAAATTTCCTATCTGACCTTGTTCGCCTTCAGTAGCGAAAATTGGCGACGCCCAAAACAGGAAGTGAACTGGTTGATGAATTTGCTTTCCCGGGCCTTGGAGCGCGAGGTTCAAACCTTGCACGAAAATGGAGTTCGATTGCAATTCATCGGCAATCTCACTGAGTTGCCAAATTCCATTCAGGACAAAATCAAAACTGCAACTGCCATTACCAAGGACAACGATCGCTTGGTGTTAACCATAGCTCTCAACTACGGTGGTCGCTGGGATTTGACGCAAGCATGTCGGGCCATCGCAAAAGAAGTCCAATCCGGTCAGCTGAATTGTGATGACATTGACAGTGATACCATTTCTCGAAATCTCAGTACGAGCTGGATGTCTGAACCGGATCTGTTTATTCGGACTGGAGGCGAAAAGCGTATGAGTAATTTTCTGCTTTGGCAACTCGCCTATACAGAGCTGTACTTTACCAACACATTCTGGCCCGAGTTCGGCCGGGATGAATTTGAAAAAGCTTTGCAGTCATTTCGCTTGCGCATCCGTCGTTTCGGGAGGACTGACGAGCAGGTTCAGCAACCTGCCAATCTGAAACAAAGTGCCTAGTCAAAGAATCATTACTGCCATAGTGATTGTGGCGGTATTGGGTACATTGGTATTCTGGTTGCCGTCGGACTGGTTTCGATGGGCGTTGATTCCGATTGCACTGCTTGCTGGCTATGAACTGGGCAGTCTTGCCGGAGCAGTTTCTTTGCCAGCTGTCCTGACTTGGGCGCTGGCAACTGTATTTGCAAGCATTATTGCTTTGTTGCTCGCTGACTATTCAGTGATGATTTATGTGTTCGCAATATTGTTGTGGATGATGATCATTGGGCTCATGTTCAAAATGCCCCCGGAGCGTTGGAAGCCATTGTTGTCAGCATTTGCCTGCATTGCAGTCATTGCTGTGGCTGTTCTCGGTGTGTCGCAACTGCACTATCGTAGTGTCTGGTGGTTGCTTGGTTTGTTTCTGGTTGTCTGTTTGGCTGATACTGCAGCTTATTATTCGGGTAGACGATTTGGTCGGCGTAAACTTGCCGAGCGTCTGAGTCCAGGAAAAACTGTTGAAGGAGTAATCGGCGGTTTGCTTGCTGTTCTGACCGCGGCTTTGGCAATCAGTTCAGTGTTATGGCCGGAAAATCCGACTCGTAATATTGCCTTCGCCGTGTTTTGTGTTGTAGTCGCTGTATTTTCAATCGCCGGGGATTTGTTTGTAAGTGTCCTCAAGCGATCCGTCGGAGTGAAAGACAGTGGCCGTTTGTTGCCGGGACACGGCGGAGTGTTGGACCGCATTGACAGCACGTTGTCAGCGGCACCTGTCTATGTGCTTGGTACCTTGTTTTTTCCGGATTCAGTGAATTGACCAGAACCGTCACGGTACTCGGCGCAACCGGAGTAATCGGACAACTGACGCTGGAAATTATCCGGCTCCACCGGGACAAGTTTTCCGTTTTTGCATTGACGGCGCGATCTGCCAGTGAAAATCTCGCCGCCAACTGTTGTGAGTTTCAACCTCACTACGCGGTGGTTGAAAATGAAACGGAACGACGTACTCTGCAAGCCAGGCTAAGTGGTACAGAATTACGTACAGAGATTGTGGCCGGTGAAGAAGCGTTGCTGGACGTATGCCGTGCGACCGGCGATCATTTCGTTGTTGCTGGTATATCCGGATCCGGTGGATTGAAACCATTGTATGAATCGGTAGTAGCCGGAGCGACCGTTCTGATAGCAAACAAAGAACCGGTAGTGATGCTGGGGGCTTTGCTTGGACGAACCGCGAAACAAAGCGGTGCGATCATTCTTCCGATCGATAGCGAACACAACGCGATTTTCCAATGTGCCAAAAGTGCGAAGACTGGCGGCTATCATACCTTTGAACCCATTGAGGGGCTGCGACGAATTCTGTTGACCGGTACCGGCGGACCGTTTCGAGATTACCCGATTGAGCAGCTTGGCGAGGTAGTCTGGCAACAGGCAGTTGCTCACCCGGTCTGGAGCATGGGACACAAGATTTCAGTCGATTCGGCCACCATGATGAACAAGGGTTTGGAAATTATTGAAGCGCGCTGGTTGTTCGACACACCTGCTGAGCAAGTGGAAGTGCTAGTGCATCCTCAGGGGGTAGTGCATTCCATGGTTGAATATCTGGATGGTTCGGTGCTTGCGCAACTGGCTTTGCCAGACATGCGCGTCTCGATTGCAAGTGCCTTGTTTTGGCCGGGTTCCAGGGACAGCGGGGCATCGTACATAGATTTCTTTTCATTACCCAAGCTGGAATTTGCCCCGCCGGACATGAAACGATTTCCCTGTTTGCAATTGGCGCAGGATGTTGCCAAGACAGACAATTCAGCGGCAATTATCCTGAATGGTGCCAATGAAGTGGCAGTAGAAGCTTTCCTCAAGTCTCGAATTCGATTCACCGAAATTGCAGAAATTGTAAGCAGATGTTTGGATTCTACGGACGATGAAATGATTGAAGATGTGGCACAGGTTGAAGAATTGGATAAAATGGTACGAAACATGTCCACAGGTTTTATAAAATCTAGGAACTGACAATTATTTCATTTCAACGGTTTTGCATTGAATTATGGTAGATCTGGCGTATAGCATCATATTCTTTATCGTCGCGATAGGTGTGCTCATCACGTTCCATGAATACGGGCACTTCTGGGTCGCGCGCCGGTGCAATGTACTGGTACTGAAATTTTCTGTCGGTTTTGGTCCCAAGTTGTTCAGTTATTATTCTGAAAAATCGTGCACCGAGTACGTGATTGCAGCGATTCCATTGGGCGGCTATGTACGAATGCTGGATGAAACTCGCGACATAGTTTCGGAGCGTTTGCAACCATTCGCGTTCAATCGCAAATCTCTTCTCCAGCGAACTGCTGTGGTTGCGGCTGGTCCGTTGGCGAACTTTTTGCTGGCGATCTTGTTGTTTTGGTGTGTATACATGATTGGCATTGCCGGCATCAAACCAGTTGTTGGGACAGTCGTGCCAGGTTCGATGTCCGAGCAGGCGGGATTTGCCGTTGGCGATGAAGTACAGTTTATTGATGGTGAGCGGCACCAAGTTTGGGAGCAGCATCAACTTTATTTGCTTGAGAAGGCGATGCGCGGGGAAGCCGTTGAATTTGAAGTTCTTTCGGCGGATGGGCAACGCAAACTGATTGTATTGGATTTTGGAATACTCGAAGAAAACCAGTTGAATGAAGAAGGTGGTTTGTACAAAGTGATGGGAATCTTTCCGATGGCGCCGCTCGTACAGCCCATTCTTGGTGAAGTGGTTCAAGGCGGTGCCGCGGATGAAGCCGGTTTACAAGCTGGCGATCAAATTATCCAGCTAGCCGGCGAACCCGTCGAATCATGGAATCAACTGGTGCGCCACATAAGTGAAGCACCGAATCAGCCGTTGAATATCACCTATTGGCGAGATGAGCAAATCATTGAAACCATTGCCACTCCGAGGGCTGTTGATGTTAACGGGGAAATCGTGGGTCGACTCGGTATATTCTTTGACTCAGCTCAACTGGAAGCAGACAATGACACCCGTGCTTATATTCGATATGGCCCCATTGAATCTTTAATCAAAGGGGTCAAATCCACTTGGTCCCTAAGCACGCTGACTTTCACATTTCTGGCCGATCTTCTGGATTTTTCAACACCAGCGGATGCGATCGGCGGACCGGTTGCAATCGCTCATTACGCCGGTCAAGCTGCTCAAGCCGGAGTCGAAAAATATTTGACCTTTCTGGCTTTGTTAAGTATCAGTTTGGGTATTCTGAACTTGCTTCCGATTCCGATACTTGATGGCGGCCACTTGCTGTTTTACCTCTATGAAGCAATCACCGGCTCACCGCCCGGTCAGCGGGTAATGATGTGGGGGACCCAAATTGGTCTGGTCTTGCTTCTTGGACTGATGTCTTTGGCGTTTTACAACGACTTTATCAACTTTTTTTAAAACATGAAGAAAATATTGTTACCCCGATTGCTGGCGATTGGCATGTTCGCCTTTGCAACTTGCGTATACGCGATTGATGCGTTCGTGATTCAGGAAATTCGTGTCGAAGGCTTGCAACGCGTATCTACTGGTGTGGTGTTTGCTGCATTGCCGATACGGGTCGGAGATGAAATTGACGATGACATTTCAAATCAGACCATTCAGGCGCTGTTCAAAACCGGGTTATTCAGTGATATTCAGCTGGAACAAGACGGTAACACACTGGTTGTGTATGTGGTGGAGCGTCCGTCAATCGGCACAATTTCAGTGAGTGGAAACAGGCGGTTCAACGATGAACAGATTGAACAGGCGTTGTTGGCCAATGAAATTGCGGAAGGTCGGGTTTACAATGAGCAGCAAGTCGAAAAATTCGTTGAAGGATTGAAGCAGGAATACATCTCCGAAGGCCGGTTTTCAGCTGATGTGAAAATTGGAATTGAGCCACAAGTTCGAAATCGGGTGAATATCGCTATTGAAGTGTTCGAGGGTCCAAGGGCATTGATTCGGGAAATTCGTTTTATTGGCAATGAAACGGTTGCTGCTGAAGATTTGCTGGATGCGATGCAGTTGTCGACAAAAAAGACTTGGGGTATGTTCAATCGCCGGAATCGCTATTCCCGAACAATACTGGATGCAGATGTTGAAAGCATCGCAAACTACTATTTGAATCAAGGCTATATTGACTTCATGATGAATTCGACCCGTACAATTATTGCGGACAACAAAGAAGACATATTCATTGTATTTTCCCTGACCGAGGGACCCCAGTATGTGTTCGGTGAGTCGAAAATCATCGCTGACCAGCAGATCGTTCCACAGGAGGAACTGGAAAGCTTGGTTGGATACAATCCTGGCGATTTGTTTTCTCGTACGTTGGTGAGCGAAACCCGAAAAGCGATTGTAGATCGAATGTCGAACGAAGGATATGCGCTCGCAAATGTAGAGGCATATCCGGATATTGACCGGGAAACTCGCAAGGTGGACCTGGAATACGCAGTTGATTCAGGAAAATTGATTCATATTCGGCGGATAGTCGTTTTGGGCAATATTACGACGCATGATGAAGTCATTCGGCGCGAACTCAGAGTATTCGAGGGAGGAGTTTATTCAGCTGCAAAATTGCTGGTGTCTCGGGAGCGTTTGGGGCGTTTGGGCCTGTTTGATTCGGTTGACATGCGCACCGAGGAAGTTGCAGGGGTTCCCGACCAGGTGGATATAGTTGTAGATGTAGCCGAGCGTCTGACAGGCTTTTTGTCATTTGGAGTTGGCTACAGCGAAGCGGACCGTGCATTGGTGCAGTTGCGCGTGGCGCAGAAAAACCTGTTCGGGTCCGGCAAGCAGATCAGTGCGGAAATTACGTACGGAAAATCCAGTCAGGATATAGCATTTGACTATTTGAATCCGTATTATCGTGACACAGGTGTATCAAGAGGGTTTCATCTGGAACATCGGGAAACGGATTCACTGGATGTTGGTGTCGCGGACTACGAGGAGCAACTCCTTTCGACTGGTGTTCGCTTCCGATTTCCGATTTCTGAAGAAGCTTCTGTCGGAATCGGCCTTGATGCAAACCGGTACAAATTTTCGCGTGACAGCGGACAGCGAACTGATTACCGAATTGAAGAAATCATTGATAATAGTCCACGCAATGTTATCGGCAAGCTCAATTTGAGCGTGACGCGAGATACGCGCGATCGGGCCGTATTTGCCACCAGGGGTGTTGATCAAGAAGTTCGACTCGAGCTGGCAGGCGGTGACTTGAGTTACTATGTGCTTCGTACCCGGCATTCGCAATATTTTTCTGTCGGCGAGGAGACTACGCTCAAGCTGACAGGACAGTTTGACTATGGAGACAGTTTCGGTAGTAGTCAACACTTTCCGTTCTTTGAAAATTTCTTCGCAGGTGGCGTATCAACGGTGCGTGGATTTGCATTTCATGCCCTTGGACCGAAAGAGCAATGCAGAACTGATAATGCAATCGCTGAATGTGAAAGTGCGGAAGCAATTGGCGGCAACAAACGTGTCCTGTTTCGGAGTGAGTTGTTCTTGCCGCTGTTTGGTACGGGAGAAAGTCCGGACAAGCGATTTTCGATCTTTGTCGATGCTGGTAATGTATTCGGTCCGGAAGACAATATTGAATTTTCAGAGTTGCGGGCATCGGCCGGACTGTCATTTATCTGGTTGTCTCCAATCGGCCCGATTGGCGGCAGTTACGCTTTGCCAATTCGCAAAAAAGATGGCGACAGTCTAGACCGCTTCCAGATTTCACTGGGTACATTCCTTGACTAGTTGGTTAACAATGACAACCGGGTTCAAGCGGCTTCTTTGGTGTGTTCTGGCACTAGGATATCTGAGCACCGCATCAACCCTTGCACAAGACGAGCGGCCACCCAAAATTGGCTTCGTCAACGCGATTCGAATTGTTGAAGAAGCACCGCAGGGCAAGGCGGCACTGCAGCAATTGGAACAGGAATTTTTGCCGCGTGAGGAAAGGATTCGTGTTCAGGTAGAAGAATTGCAGCAATTGGAAGACCAGCTTGCCAATGAAGGCAACAATATGAGCGAATTGAATCGATTGAAACTGGAGCAGGATGTTCGCAAAGGCCGCCGCAGATTGGAACGAGAACAGGAGGAATTCAGGGAAGATTTGAATTTCCGACGCAATCAGGAAATTGAGAATCTGCAACTTTTGGTGCATAAACTGATTGCCGACATTGGTCAAAGAGACAAATTTGACTTGATTGTTCAAGAACCCGTTGTTTGGGTAAGCAACAGAATCGATTTGACAGAACAGGTGCTTGAAGAACTTCGGGAGAAATTTTCGCAAGGGCAGTGACGTTGAGTGGTGGTTGCGTCCCGGAATGGTCGTTGAAACAACTGGCTGAATTGTCCGGTGGTAAAGTTCGGGGCGACCAGGAAAAGATGATTCGGAAAATATCCACGCTTGAACACGCAACTTCTGATTCAATTGCTTGTTTTTCTCATCCCCGATATCGAAAATATCTTGAAAATACCGCGGCCGGTGCAGTCATCGTGAAAGAAGAAACCATTAACGATTGTGGGGGCAATTACCTGATTTCCGACAACCCTAGAGCCGCATTTGCAAAAGTTGCTGCTTGTCTTCATCAAGAGCGTGAAATTCGATTGAGTGATATCCATGCAACCGCGGAAATTGCGGATAGCGCGGTGGTAGGCGACAATGTCGAAATTGGTGCCAATGTCGTCATCGGTGAAAATGTAGTTATCGGGGAGAGTGTACTGATTGGGGCAGGGTGTGTGATAGATAGCGAATGTCAGATTGGTTCAGGTACCAGAATTGAATTTAATGTCAGTATTTACCGAAACACCAAAATCGGAAGCGACTGTTCCATTCATGCCGGCGTAGTGATCGGAGCGTCGGGTTTCAGTTTCGCACAGGATGGTGAGACGTGGCTTGAAATTCCGAATATCGGCGGGGTGATCATCGGTAACCGGGTTCGAATTGGTGCGGCGACCACGATTGATCGCGGTTCAATCGAGAATACCGTGATTGAAGACGGCGTAAAAATCGACAATAATGTTCAGATTGGGCACAACGTCAGAATTGGTGCTGACACAGTGATTGTAGGAAACTCAGGAATTGCGGGCAGTGCTGTGATTGGAAGGAGTTGCGTACTGGGAGGATTGACAGGTGTGGTCGAGCATGCAGTAATTACCGATCATGTAATTGTTCATTCCGGCAGCATTGTTACCCGGTCCATATCAGTGCCAGGTACATATTCTTCCAACATCCCTGCACAGGAAGCAAGTGCCTGGTATCGGGTGCTGGCCAAATTGCGCCGGAGGGAGTCGTAAGTGCCTTCACTGGATTCTGTTGAAATTCGCGAGATCCTGCCGCATCGCTACCCGATGCTGATGGTGGACCGCGTGTTGGACTATCGTGACGATTGGCTTCATGCAATCAAAAATGTAACGGAAAACGAGCCTGTCTTTCAGGGACATTTCCCTCAGTATCCGATATTTCCCGGTGTATTGATCGTGGAATCAATGGTACAAGCGTCGGCGATCATGGCGAGTCTTGCTTTGGGGGCGAAAGCGGATGCGAAGCGAGTGTATTTATTCGCCGGGATTGACAAGGCGCGTTTTAGACGACAAGTCGTACCCGGTGATTGCGTTCACATTGAAACGCGGGCAGTGCGCCGAAGAAGGGATCTCTGGAAGACAGCGGCAGTTGCGAAGGTGCAAGATACAGTGGTTTGTACAGCAGAACTGCTATTCACCTTTCAGGAACTGGAATGATTGATGCGCGAGCGATTGTTGCGAAAACAGCACAACTGGGTGACAATGTAATTGTTGGACCCTATGCTGTCATTGAAGATCATGTTGAAATCGGCAACAATACAAAGATTGGAAGCCATACAGTCATTCACAGTTTTACAACCATCGGTTGTGACAATCAAATCAGTGAATTTGTCTCGCTGGGCGGCGCACCGCAATCCATTCATTACAAGAACACTCCTAGCAGACTAGTAATCGGCGACAACAATGTCGTTCGTGAATTTGTCACGATGCATCGCGGTGCCGGTGACGAGAGTTCTGTCACTCGAATCGGCAACAACAACTTTGTCATGGCATATGCGCACATTGCACATGACTGTTCGGTAGGAGATCAGTCCATCTTTGCAAATAGCGCTTCTTTGGCGGGGTATGTTGAAGTTGGAGACTGTGTTTTTCTGGGTGGATTTACACTAATTCACCAGCATTGCAGAATCGGATCGTACAGCATCACCGGCATCAACACAGTATGCCGTCAGGATGTTGCCCCTTTTGTAGTTGTGGCCGGCAATCCTCCTATGGTGTCAGGTATGAACACTCGCGGGCTGAAGAAAAGGAACTTCTCGCAACAGTCAATTTCTGCTTTGAAAAAGGCATATCAGCTTTATTTCAGACAACGAATGAACATAGAAGCAACGCAACAGCAATTGGAGAAGTCGGGACTTCTGGACGAAAATACACAACAATTTTTATGTTTTGTATCGACTAGCGAACGTGGAGTAATCCGCACGTCCAAAAAACAGGCGCAACAGGCCTGACGCGAGTGTCAGATTCCGTATCTGTGCCAGAAAATCTATGGTTGGCGTGATTGTCGCTCGGTGGAATCAGTCACACAAATCTTGTAGTTCAGTTAATCGCGCCAATTCCGGAATGCACTTTATCCAGTGCGTTTGACAGAATGTTGAACAAATCGTCAATTTGTTGCTCGTCAATAATCAGGGGCGGACAGATTCCGACAGTGTCGCCAGCGGGCAAAGCGCGTAAAATCAAACCGTTCCGCAGACATTCTTCAAACACTTGGGCAGCCACTTTCAATGTTGGATCAAATGACTCCTTGGTAGCCTTGTCCGCAACAACTTCAATTGCTCCGATAAGGCCTGCTCCGCGGGCTTCACCTACAAGCGGATGATTGTCAAGTTCTTTTAACCTGGACTGGAACGGTACCATTACCTCTCGTACATGCCCCAAAATATCACGTTCTTCGTAGATATCCAGTGTTTCCAGTGCGACAGCTGCTCCTAGCGGATGCCCACCATACGTAAACCCGGTACCAAAAAGGCCGAGTTTTTCGCTTTGTTCCACAAATGCCTGGTAGATTTTTTCTGAAATCATCACTGCGCCGATAGGAACATACGCTGAGGACAGTTGTTTTGCGCAAGTGATCAAATCCGGTTCAACAATGTTGAAAGTATCACAACCCCACGGATTGCCGGTACGACCAAAGCCATTGATCACTTCGTCAGCGATCAGCAATACATCATAGCGTCGCAAAACTTCCTGGATTTTTTCAAAATACGTCTTGGGCGGCGGGATTACACCACCGGCCCCCATGAGTGGTTCGGCAATCAATGCAGCAACGGTGTCTGGCCCTTCTTCCAGAATCAATTCTTCCAGTTCTTGTGCTCTTCTGGTCGCGAATTCTTCCTCGCTTTCACCATCCAGTCCGAATCTGTAGTAATGCGGAGTGCCGGTTTGCTTGAATCGGTCCAGAGGTGCATCGAACTGATTCTGTATGACCGGAATTGCTGTGAGACTGGTGCAGATGATTGTTACGCCGTGATATCCCTTGTGTCGGGAAATAATCTTTTTCTTTTCGGGGCGGTCAAGTGCGTTGTTGTAATACCAAACGAACTTCACTGCTGTGTCCACAGCTTCGGAGCCGGAGGTTACAAAGTAGGCCTTGGACATTGAACTCGGTGCAATTTCAATCAATCGGTTCGCGAGTTCAGTGACCACCGGAGCGGTTCGTCCCGCAAAACTGTGATTGTAGGGCAACGTGAGAAGTTGTTTTCGAGCGGCTTCAGCCAATCGCGATTCACTGAAACCCAAGGAGGTGCACCAAAGTCCGGACAAGCCTTCTATATACTGCTTTCCGTCTTCATCCCAGATGTAAATGCCTTCTCCTCGCACATAGGTTTTTGGACCCATTGTCTGATGAGCAGACAAGTTGGTGTATGGGTGGAGGTTGCTGCGAATATCTTTTTCGGCGAGTGTTGCGTCAGTCATCGTATTTCAAGTTGGTTGAAAAGATAAAATTCTACACCCATTTTATGTGAATGAATCAGGAAATGATGATTTTCGATTTTTCATGTATTCAATCAGTGCTTCGTCGATAGACGGGTCCAGGTAGGGTGTTTCATATTCTTCCAGCATTTGCTTCCACAATAGATTCGCGCGCTGGTTTGCATCCATTGCACCGTTGGCTTCCCACTGCTCGAAACTGTTGTTGTCGGCAATTCTTGACATGTAGAATGCTGTTTCAAAGTTTTCCTGTGTATGGGCGCACCCCAGAAAGTGGTTGCCTGGGCCGACTTCTCGCAAGGCATCCAGTGCTTGGCCATTTTCCGATATATCGACTCCGGAAAGGAATGTTTGAATCATTCCGGCCTGATCTGCGTCCATCACGAATTTTTCGTATCCCATTGCCAGTCCGCCTTCAAGCCAACCAGCAGTATGAAGCATAAAATTCACGCCGGCGAGCATTGCAGTTTGCAGTGTATTTGCAGATTCATAGGCCGCCTGCGCATCCGCTATTTTTGATGCACACAATCCGCCACCGCTACGAAATGGCACTCCCAGCCGTCGCGCCAGTGCAGCACACAGCAACAGAACCTGTGACGGTTCCGGTGTTCCAAATGTCGGTGCACCAGACTGCATTGAAATTGAGCTGCTGAATGTACCAAAAATGACAGGTGCGCCGGGGCGTATCAACTGGGCAAAAGCCATTCCTGCCATGGCTTCTGCAAGAATTTGAGCACAGGTGCCAACTACTGTGACCGGCGACATTGCACCCGCAAGAATAAAGGGTGAGATCACCGTTCCCTGATTGTTCTTTGCATACACTTTCAGTGCTGCCAGCATCGTATCATCGTAAGTCATCGGAGAGTTCACATTGATCAGAGAAACAATGCAAGTCTGATTTGATGCGAATTCTTCGCCGAAGACAATTTTTGCCATGTCAACAGTATCTTGTGCGCGTTTGCCACTGGTAACCGATCCCATAAACGGCTTGTCGGAATACTTGATGTGACTGTAGATCATGTCGAAATGTCGTTTGTTGACAGGCAGGTCGACGGGTTCGCAAACCGTCCCGCCCGAATGGTGCAAAGCAGGTGACATGTACGTCAGTTTGACAAAATTTCGAAAGTCTTCAATGTTCGCGTAGCGTCGACCATCGTCTAGCGAGCGAATAAATGGAGGTCCATAAGCCGGTGCCAAAACAACTGTGTCTTTGGCAATGCGTATATTACGGTCCGGATTGCGTGCGGCTTGATGAAATTCTGAAGGGGCATGGTCCTGAATGATTTTTCGACACATGCCTTTGTCGAATTGAACCCGCTCGCCGTTGACCGATGCACCGGCATCGCGCCAAATTTTCAGTGCTTCGGGATCATCCTTGAAGTCAATGCCGATTTCTTGCAGCAGGGTTTCAGAATTGTGTTCAATCAACTCCAGAACTTCGTCTGAAGCCAATTGGTAGACTGGTACCTTGCGCGTAATGTAAGGAAGCGGGGGAATTCGCACTTTCTTTCGTTCTTCCATTCTGGCGCTGCGACCACCAGATCTGCCTCGTCTTTCAGCCATTTCGTATCAGATGTTTAAATTGCTTCAGTATGTCAATTCTATGAAAATTTACCAGTGAATTTGCGACCTGAATTTGTTGATTTGTGCCGTTGCACAGATTCGAATCAGATTTTTCAAAAGTTTTCGCAGGTTGCGGTCGCTCGACATGGTAGTTCAGAATTCTTCAGCACTATTTGAAGTCAGACATTGGTTTTTTCTTCACGAGGAAAACGAATGGACGGGTCGTAAGGAACAACATCCTCCAGCTTGCCGGCGCGGATTGCCTCTTGCTTTTGTCTCCAGAACTCGGGAGTCATCAAATCGCCATGAATTTCCCTGAAGTATTTCCGAATTGCAGGATTGACCAGAAAGTATCGTTCAAACTCTTCCGGGAAAATATCATTCTCGCCAATTGAAAACCAGGGTTGCTCGAACATTTCCTCGTCAAGATTGCGAGCTTTTGGAATCTTCCTGACTTTGCAGTCAGTCAAATAGCTGATCTCGTCATAGTCGTAGAACACGACACGGTTATTTCGGGTAACACCGAAGTTCTTCAGCAGCATATCACCCGGGAAGATATTTGCTGCGGCCATTTCCTTGATGGCTTCGCCATAACCACGAGTGAATTTGAGTGCTTCTTCATCTGTAACATTGGCGAGTCGGAGATCAAGCGGTACCATTCGATGTTCAATGTAAACGTGCTTGAGAAGCACCACATCACTTTCAATGCTGACTGACCGACTGCAAGTGGTCTCCAATATTTCCAGCAACTCCTCACTGAATCGGTCTTTTGGCAAGGCAACATCAGAGTATTCCATCGTATCGGCCAGTCGACCCACTCGATCATGTTGTTTCACCAGCAGATATTTGTTGATGACAGTGGAGCGGGGAATATCCTTGGGTGGTTCGAAGCGGTCCTTGATCAACTTGAACACATAGTGATAGGATGGAAGTGTAAAAACCATCATCACCAAGCCGCGAGTTCCGGGCGCTTCAATGAACTCATCGTTCGAGTGAGACAGGTGAAACAGGAAATCACGATAAAACGCGGTCTTGCCTTGCTTATGGAATCCTATGGCAGAATAAAGGTCGGATTTGGATTTGTCTGGCAGTATCTTCATCAGGAACCCGACAGTTGCCGACGGTACCTGAGTGGAAACCATGAAATAGGCACGGGCGAAGCTGAAAACGGCATCCAAATCAACCGGGTTCAGTAACAGCGCATCCACATAAACTCCGCCTTTTTCATTATGCAAAATCGGCACTATGAACGGGGTTTTATGGTATCCGTTGATTACGCGTCCAATCAGGTATGCACCCTTGTTGCGGAAGAACAGGGAAGAAAGAACATCAATTTGGTAGTTCAGTTGCAAAACTCTGCGCTGTAGCGGCAGATGCCGGTTGATCGTGCGCATGATGTTTCTGACGTCGCGCTGGATATTCTCGAACGGTATATCAAGCCCGGCATCATTCAGGATTTGCGTGATCGTGTTTTGCAAGCCTGCTTTTTCAGGGTAATAGGACTTGTAAATGGGTTCATCTGCCAAGATATATTCTTTGGACACAGATGAGCGAACAAAGATGTTTGTATTGTTGTAGTATCGGCGGTCAAACAATCGGCAAAATACGGAGTTGTAGAAGCTTTCCGCCAATTCAGGCTGTCGATGGTTTAGCAGCAGGCGGATATATCGAATTTTGACTTCTTCCCAGAACGGCGTGTCCAATTCAGTGATATTCAGGTCATTCCTCAGGATGGCAAGGGTTTCCTGGACTCGCTTGTCGTAGAGGTGAATTCGTTTTCTGGATGCCTCGCGGGCACCTGCCCAGTCAGCTTGTTCAAATCTTTGTTTGGCACCTGCAGTAATCTCCTGGTACACACTGAAATGCTTCTCAAAACCATTCAAAATTGTTACTGCAATTTTCATTGCAAATTTTGAAGTGCCCGTAGGCAAGGTGTCGTACTGCGTAGCGTGCGGTTCACCACGTTCCAGGCCGGGTTGCCGAAGTGAAATGATTTCTGCCATGAATGTGTCGCGATCAGTTGTTGTGTGAGTTTAAAACTTGACTGGCAACAATGGATTGACGTGAATGACAATCTGCCAGTTCAATTGGAAAAAGATGCAGTCTGCAGACAATAGGAGCATAAACACAAGAAGGATTAGCTGCCTGCAAACTGCAATTTTAAAGTTTGAAACTCGTTCATCCTGAATAGGGAATGAACATGACAATTATCGCAGATTTTTTCTCGAGATGTTGGAAAATTTTAGTTGAGCCAGCAATGAATGCGATTTTTGCTGACTCAACGGCACTGAATACCAATACTGAACCAAATGATTATTGGCTTGTTGAAGTCCTGACCGATTCAGGCGACTTGGTTCGATCGACTGACAGTTTTCCATGCAACAGCATGTTCACTGATCAACAGGGCGCTTTGCACCAAATGATCCGACTACACTGTCTCTTTCAAAGTGTCCCCCAACTTCCTCGTAATTCGGGCCATAGAAAATTCCCTGAATTTTGTTTCCAGTCGACCCATCTCCGAACCGGCCAGCTGAAATTGCAAGATCGGACCATCCATTGATCGTGCGAGTTGCACCGGTGTTCATATTCACGATATTCGAAAAGCGAATGCTTGCTACCGGTGCTTCGCCGCCGGTCACAGTAATGTTGGCATCTCCCACCAGCGCTTGAATATTGGTTGGAGCAATTGACCCGTCGCTGTAGTCTAGCCCGAGCATGATGCCAGACCAGGTTGCTGAAGGAGGAACAGTCGACGGTAGACGTTGATTATTGCCGAACGACCAAGCAACACTTGTTGGCATTACACCGATGTTGCTTTTAAACAGGAAGCGGTCGACCGCGAAAAATGTGTATACCAGTTGACCGCCTACAGCCAGCCGGGTGAAGTTGGTGCCAGTTGACGGGAAACCTTTGAGAAAATCTCGTCCTTCACCGATTCTGACTCCATTTTTTGTCATGATTCCTTGAAACTCCAGACTTGGAGTTAGCGGATTCAAAAGAGAAATTGGAATCACTGCCCCAGTGGCGGTATTGGTGAAAGTACAGGCCGGTCCTCTGCAGTTGGCCGGAAGCCGGTTGGCACCCGTACTGATGACCATGTCACCAGAAATTATGACAGTCGAATTGTTTCTTTGTGAATCGACCTCACCTTTGATCTCGTCGGGCGGCAAGTCAAAAGCTCCTCCCATAGCATATCCGCGGGCTTGGCCGGGATTGATGGACCAGTAGCCAGTATTACTGCTAGATGAGCATCCGACGGTGGCCAGAAAACTGACAGTTGCCAGACCAATCATTACAAAGCGTAGCGAATTCATGTTGTGTCTCCTCCTCTATCGTCATTCAGGGTATTGAACAAGTTCAGTTGCTGAAAGTATATTGCGTTGTTTGCACAGAAAACGCAATTTCTCAGTTTTTGCCATACAAAACCCAAAGGAATTCAGACGAAACGGCAACTCAATTGGACTGTACTTGCCGTTTGGCGCCAAATGCGCCAATGACATTACCGCGTCTAAAATGCCCACCAACATCTTTATGATTGGCACCGTAGAATGTACCTTCGACTTGGTTACTGGCACTTCCGGTACTGAATGTATCGCTAGTCAATGGAATCCCGGTCCAACCTTGTATGCTCCGGGGCGGTGTGAACCCTTGATTCAAGGACCGGATGTTTGAAAAACTCACATCAACGGTTGAACGGTTATTTGCATTTCGAACCGTTAAAGTCGTGTTGCCGGACAATGTGTTCAGCCGGCTCAAATCGTTAGGCGTACTACTCAGGTCCACACCCACCATCGCTCCTCTCCAGGTCGCGCTGGTACCACTGATTGTTGGTCTTGAATTGCTTTTGTCTCCGAACGAATACGCAGCTGCTCCCCAAACCAGCAATTTATCGCGTCGAAGTATCCGTTCTTCGAAAATTCGGATGCCTTCGATCACGAATGTAGCGTTGTCAAGGATACCCCCAATTGCAATAATGTCACCAGTATGTCGTCTTGCCGGCCAATCTTCGCGTTTGACTTGCCCTTGGACAAGCGCGACGTTGTTAAGCGAAAACAACGGACTGTAGCTCATGGTGTTACTGGATGCGCTGGTAAGCACCAAGTCGAAGGATACGTTTCGAAGACTTGCCGGCAAGGCGGGACCTGAAGGAAATTGATAACGGCAAGAAGTCGCCAAAATTTCACCACATCTACTACTAGTTGCGACAAACGGGGTGTTTTGGTATCTGCCGATTACGTCCCCCGAAACGATCGAATCTGCATTGCTAATCCGGCTTCTCAAGAGTGTCTGGATTTGCGCGCGGCTCAAGCTTAGCCGTTCACCGCCTGCGATTTGACGGGCCAGGTCCGGGTTCTCAACAAAACTGGCAGTATTCGAGCTGCATCCTGTAGCTGCGACAATTGCGATGAATAAATTTGCTATAAAAGCATATTTGAAGAGTTTCGACCCCAAAGTATAACTCGTAGTGTTCATTGATGACTTACAACTCCTTGTGTCAAGTAAAAATGATAGTACAACTTGATCATATTATCTGCGATTTAACCCATATATTCAGTGTATATTTGCGGCGAGTTATCTTGTCTAATTGTTTGAATTTATGAAGAACACAAAAGAGTATAGTGGGTCTGCACTGATTGTTGCTGGTGTTGGCAAAAGAACAGCAGTGATTATTCGCCAAACTCAAGAAAAAACAAAATCAAAACAGGTTTTGGCAATCAAAATAAAGATAATAGTTGATTGGATGCGCTTGTCTGGAAGACTTCTGCCGGGCAAGACTGCCATGTGAAAGTGGTCAAATGAACAATGCGCATATGAGTTGTAGAAAACAAACTGAACGACTTGGATTGGGAGTTCTGAATGGATAGTCATGCAAGAGTGGTAATTATCGGCGGCGGTGTCGTCGGTGTCAGCACGCTTTATCATCTGGCGAAAATGGGATGGACCGATTCTGTTCTTTGCGAACGAACAGAGTTGACTGCAGGTTCGACGTGGCACGCTGCCGGGTTGTTGCCGTTGTTCAATATGAGTTATGCCGTCGGTCAATTGCACAAGTATTCGGTTGACCTGTACAAAAGACTTGAAGAGGAAACCGGTCAAAATGTTGGTTTTCACGTAACCGGGAATCTTCGTCTGGCCTGCACACGCGATCGAATGGACGAATATCACAAGTATTGCGGCACAGCTAACACGATTGGAGTGCCGTTTGAAATCATTACCCCCTCCGAAGTCAAAGACTTGTGGCCGCTAATCAATCCAAAGGGACTTGTTGGTGCACTTTACCATCCTCACGACGGACACATTGCTCCGGTGGATCTGACCAATGCATTGGCGAAAGGTGCAAGATCGCTAGGGGCAAAAATTTACCAGCAGACTGAAGTTACAAGTATGAATCGAACTGCCGGTGGCGAGTGGAAAATCGGAACCTCCAAAGGTGAAATCGTTTGCGAGCACGTTGTATGCGCTTCCGGAAACTACTCGCAGGATATGAGTAAAATCATCGGGATTTCCATCCCTTCCATCCCAGTCCAGCACCAGTATATTGTTACCGATGAATGCAAGGAGCTCAAGGAGTATCGCGACGCTGGAAACCCCGAGCTGGCGGTTCTGCGAGAATCGGATGCTTCCTATTATTTGCGGGAAGAGCGCATGGGCTATATTCTGGGGCCGTATGAAATCGGAGCCCCGGCAGTCTTTGCAAAGGGTGTTCCGGCAACATTTGAAAAAGATTTGTTCCCGGGCGATTTGGATCGATTGATGCCGCATGTTGAGGCAACGATCAATCGGGTTCCATCATTTGAAACTGCGGGTATTAAAGACATTGTAAACGGCCCAATCGCGTATACGCCAGATGGAAGTCCGTTGGTTGGACCGGCATGGGGATTGCAAAATGTGTGGTTGAACGAGGGGCATAGTTTCGGGGTAACAGCGGCAGGCGGAGCAGGGTGGCAGCTTGCCGAGTGGATGGTTGAAGGTGAGCCCTCGATTGACTTACTGGCAGTTGACCCGAGACGATACGGAGATTATGCAAGTGGTCGATACCTGGTAAAGAAAAACGAGGAAGCCTACGCGAATGTCTTTACTGTTCACTACCCCGACGAAGAACGTCCCGCTTGCCGACCGCTGAAAACCAGTCCAATCCACGACAAGCTGGATGCTGCCGGAGCAGTTTGGGGGCAAAGATACGGCTGGGAACGTCCAAACTGGTTTGCTCCAAAAGGCGTTGAAGCGGTAGACGACTGGAGTTTCCGTCGTTCCAGGTACTTTGAGCATGTTGGCAACGAACACAACAACATTCGCAACAATGTCGGGATCATTGATATTACCAGTTTCAGCAAGTTTCGGGTATCCGGCAGCAAGGCAGAGACATATCTGGATCGACTGGTTTCCAGACGATTGCCGAAGACACCTGGTCGCGTGCAGCTCGCTCATGCTTTGACAAAACGTGGCGGCGTGCGTAGTGAGTTCACCATTACCCGAAATGAAGATGATTCATTCTATCTGGTCAGCTCCGGTGCTGCTGAACGATATGACTGGAGCTATCTTCACAAGAATCTGCCGAAAGACGAAAGTGTCCGCTTGGAAAATTTGACGACGTCGCATGCCACACTGGTGGTTGCCGGACCGAATTCCAGAAAGGTTCTTCAGAAAATTACAGATACGGATTTGTCAAACGAATCATTCAGGTGGTTGACATCTCAAAGCATTGAAATCGGACTTGCCCCGGTGCGAGCCATGAGAGTGAATTTTGTAGGCGAGCTGGGCTGGGAAATTCATCATCCAATTGAATACCAGCGCCATATTTTTGAACAACTCATGCAAGCGGGTGAAGAGTTTAATATCGGACAGTGCGGCATGCGTGCGATGGATTCACTCAGGATTGAAAAATCCTATCGAATGTGGGGCCAGGATTTGACGAGAGAATATTCAATTCTGGAAGCAGGGCTTGGCATGTTTGTTCACATGGACAAGGGTGATTTCATCGGTCGGGATGCACTTCAACGCCAAATGAATGAAGGTGTACCGCAAGAATTTGTGACAGTTGTCGTAGATAATGTTGAGGACGCTGACCCACTCGGTAGTGAACCTTTGTGGGATGGTGACGGCATGATTGGACGCGTAACGGCCGGAGCTTATGGTCATTTCATTGAAAAAAGTCTGGCAATCGGTTATGTTCAATCAGGTTACGGTCGAATTGGCACACAGTTCGAAATTGAAATTTTGGGTGACAGGTTTCCTTGTACAGTAGTGGAAAATTCTCCGCATGACCCAAAAAATATTCGTCTAAAGTCATAGTCTGATAGATAATTTTATACTTTTAATGATTTGAAGGAGCCGGAATGAAAGTACTTGTTCCAGTAAAGCGCGTCATTGACGCAAATATTAAAGTTCGTGTAAAGGCTGACAAGTCTGGCGTTGAACTGGAAAACGTCAAGATGGCAATGAATCCGTTTTGTGAAATTGCTGTCGAAGAATCCATACGCATGAAGGAGGCAGGCATTGCTTCCGAAGTAATTGTTGTTTCAGTCGGGCCTGAAAAAAGTCAAGAAACCATCCGCACCGGTTTGGCTATGGGGATTGATCGCGGGATTCTGGTAGAAGTCGAGGGCAATCTGGAACCTCTG
The DNA here is from genome assembly GCA_965200765.1 of Arenicellales bacterium. Taxonomy (GTDB): domain Bacteria; phylum Pseudomonadota; class Gammaproteobacteria; order Arenicellales; family JAJDZL01. The sequence goes on along the minus strand of OZ241380.1, from coordinate 1,470,858 downwards.
GCAGTTTCCAAGCTACTGAAGGCAGTAGTGGACAAGGAGGAACCGGAACTGGTGTTGATGGGCAAGCAAGCTGTTGACAACGACAATAATCAGACCGGACAAATGCTGTCCGCGATGCTGGGCTGGTCGCTAGGTACATTTGTTTCGAAAATTGACGTGCAGGACCCGGGATTTCAGGTTGTGCGAGAGGTGGATGGCGGGCTGGAGACCGTCAATCTGACAAAACCAAGTGTGATTACTGTTGATCTGAGATTGAATGAACCGCGTTATGCATCGTTGCCGAATATTATGAAGGCACGAAGAAAGCCAATTGAAACGTTCACTCCGGAAGATTTGGGTGTGGATGTTACTCCACGCGTAACTGTCCTTGAAGTTGTAGAACCACCCGCAAGGCAGGCTGGCTTGAGGGTCGAGAATGCAGCTGAGCTGATTGAAAAACTAACAGACGAAGCAAAGGTATTGTAATGAGCATACTCGTACTAATTGAACATGACAACGAAATCATCAAAGCATCGACTTTCAACACAGTCTCCGCGGCATTGGAGCTAGGGAGCGAAGTTCACGGACTGGTCATTGGAGCGAATTGCCAAGGAGTAGCACAAGCTGCTTCCAAAATTTCCGGGATGTCAAAGATCCTTTGTATAGACTCCGGAGAGTTTGAACATGGATTGGTTGAAAATGTTGCTCCGGTAGTGGAAAAACTCGCTTCATCCTACAGTCATGTGTTGGCACCTGCATCCACTTTCGGAAAGAATCTGATACCAAGAGTTGCCGCGTTACTGGATGTTCAGCAGATTTCTGATATCAGTGAAATAGTCAGCGCCGATACATTTGTTCGCCCGATTTATGCGGGCAATGCACTGGCGAAAGTGCAGTCCTCGGATGCGTGCAAGTTAATTACGATACGGACGACTACATTCGATGCGGTGGCGGAGGATGGTGGCAATGCCGAAGTTGAGCAACTAAGCGAATCAGGCGATGTCAAACTGTCTTCATTCGTCAAACACGATTTAACGCGTAGCGAACGACCAGAACTAACTACGGCCCGTGTGGTTGTATCTGGTGGTCGCGGCATGCAAAGCGGTGAACATTTTGCAATGCTGGAGCGGGTAGCTGACCTGCTTGGCGGCGCTGTAGGTGCATCGCGTGCAGCTGTTGATGCCGGTTATGTCCCGAATGACTATCAGGTTGGACAAACTGGCAAGGTCGTTGCTCCGGATTTGTATATTGCTGTTGGAATTTCGGGTGCAATACAGCATTTGGCGGGTATGAAAGATTCAAAAGTGATTGTCGCCATCAACAAGGACGAAGAAGCACCGATTTTTCAGGTTGCCGATTATGGCTGGGTTGCTGATTTATTTGAAGCGATTCCCGAGCTTGAACAGGCATTGAGTTGATTGAAAGAAAAACGGCAAATTACATTTGTAATTCGCCGTTTTTTCAAGTGATTGAGCCTTGAAACAATTAAGGTTTTGGAAAGTTTCAAGAAACGTAAGCTAAATGTCTAGATTAGTTTGACTCCCCGTTGCAGTTAAAACTGAGTTGTTTCCGTTGAGTCGGCTAGTGCAACTGTAGATACCTGGTCAGATCCAGCGGTTGTTTCATTCACTGCATCAAAGTAACTGACACCGACTTCATGCTGATGTCGAGTTGCAGAAAATCCATATTCCTCTGCCGCAAATTCTGAATTCTGCAATCCGGCATAGCCCTTCATGCCATATTCCAAATAATTCTTGGCAAGATCAAAGCTTGAGTAGTTGACACTATGGAAACTGGCCAGAGTGACAAACTGAAATCGATAACCCATTTCAGCAATGTCTCTCTGAAAACTTTCCAGTTCAGACTCACTCAGATGTTTTGACCAGTTGAAAGAAGGCGAGCAGTTGTAGGCCAGCATCTTTTCAGGAAATTCCTTGTGAATCGCATCAGCAAAAAACTTCGCCTGTTCCAAATCAGGAGTGGAAGTTTCCATCCACAGCAGATCGGAGTAGGGAGCATAGGCGATGCCACGCGCAATGCACATATCCATCCCGCCAGTGATTCGATAAAAGCCTTCCACAGTGCGTTCGCCAGTGATAAAAGGACGGTCAATTTCGTCAATGTTGGAAGTAATCAAACGGGCGGCTTCGGCATCCGTTCTGGCAATTATGATAGATGGAACCCCCATCACATCAGCTGCCAGACGGGCAGCTGTCAAATTACGAATACCATGAGCAGTCGGCAGTAGCACTTTGCCGCCCAGATGTCCGCATTTCTTCTCCGAAGACAGCTGATCTTCGTAGTGAATTCCAGCGGCACCGGCACTGATCATGGATTTGGTAAGTTCAAATACATTCAAAGGCCCGCCAAATCCGGCTTCAGCATCAGCAACGATTGGCATGAACCAGTCAATATTTGTGGTTTGCTGTCCACTCAGTTGCTCCAAGGTCTGAATTTGGTCCTGCCGAGCGAACGCATTATTGATTCGTTCTACAACTTGCGGTACTGAACTGACGGGATACAAGGATTGGTCCGGATAGGTTTGTCCGGCATTGTTACCATCCGCAGCGACTTGCCAGCCTGACAAGTAAATTGCCTTCAAACCGGCCTTTACCTGCTGTACAGCCTGGCATCCTGAATATGCGCCGAGCGCACTGATAAATTCGTCGCGATGCAACATTTTCCATAACTTTTCCGCCCCCATTTCAGCCAAGGTATGCCTGACTTGTACGGAGCCGCGGAGTCTTTCCACTTCACTCCAGTCGTACGTACGATCAATACCTTTCCATCGGTCCGGTGCATAAGACGGAGCCGGAAAATCCTTTACATCTTCGGGCGTGTAAGTTGGCCACTTGTAATTGCCGTTCAAAAGCTGAGCCATATTTTGTCGTGTACCTTATTTACAAATAATAAAAATAATAGAATCCGCTATCAGTATATCAGATTTCAGGAAATTCGAATCGAATAATTTAACATCGTCGCAGATGAATCAGGTGTATGTAGCCAAGTACAACAATTTCCATAAATCGTATGACCGACGGGCAACCCGCGAGCATTACGAAACGGCGATGCGAAACAAGGTTTGATTCAGTCTGTGTGGTACTTTATTCTGCTACGCCAAACCCACCGCCGCCAGGAGTCTCAACAACAAAAATGTCATTGACATTCATTTCAGTACGATCGGTTGAGCCAAGTTCTTCAACCATGCCGTCTGCGCGAATCACTGAATTTCTGCCAGTGCTTCCCGGTTGCCCGCCGTCAACCCCGTAGGGCGGTATCCTCCGATGTCCCGACAAGATTGATGCAGTCATCAATTCCAGGAACCTGAGCTTGCGAATCGTTCCATTTCCGCCATTGAATTTTCCTTTGCCGCCGGAACCTTCGCGGATTGAAAAGCTTTCGAGACGAATCGGGAAGCGCCATTCCAGCACTTCTGGGTCGGTGAGCTTGGAATTGGTCATATGCGTGTGTACCGCGTCGCTTCCGGGAAAATCCGGACCCGCTCCTGACCCACCAGCAATCGTTTCATAGTATTGATATCTTTCATTGCCGAATGTCAGATTATTCATGGTACCTTGGGCGGCGGCCATGACTCCCAAAGCACCGTACAGCGCATCGGTGATGTATTGTGAAGTTTCTACGTTTCCGGCAACAACTGCCGCTGGATACTTCGGCTTCAGCATGCAACCGTCCGGAATGATGATCTTGATTGGCTTCAAGCATCCTTCATTCATGGGAATAACATCATCCACAAGGGTACGAAACACATACATCACCGCGGCGCGGGCCACCGAAGATGGTGCATTGAAATTGCTTTGTTGTTCGTCGGATGTTCCGGTAAAGTCAACAACCGCCGTCTGGTTTTCGCTATCAAATGAAATACTGACTACAATTTCAGTACCGTCATCCATTTCATATCGATAACGACCATTTTGCAACACTTTCAGTACTCTTTTTACAGCACCTTCGGCATTGTCCTGAACATGTTGCATGTAAGCATTGACTACGTCCAGGCCGAAATGCTTTACCATGGCGCGCAACTCGTTGACACCTTTTTCATTTGCAGCAACCTGTGCCCGAATATCGGCAAGGTTTTGATCGATGTTTCGCACCGGATACTTGGCACCGAGCAAGACCAAGCGAATTTCTTCTTCCAGAAATCGTCCTTCCGAGATCAACTGTACATTGTCAATCAGCACGCCTTCCTCATCAATCGTATTGCTGTCCGGCGGCATTGAGCCAGGAGTAATTCCTCCGACATCCGCATGATGACCTCGTGACGCTACATAAAACAATATCTCCCCACCAGAGTCTTCAAATACTGGCGTAATCACGGTAATGTCAGGCAAATGCGTGCCGCCATTGTATGGATTGTTCAGGATAAATGAATCGCCAGGCTTGATGGTATCGTGACGACTGATGATCACGGTTTTGACCGATTCGCTCATGGAACCCAAATGAACGGGCATGTGCGGAGCGTTTGCTACAAGGTCACCGAGCTGGTCGAATACCGCACAGGAAAAGTCCAGTCGTTCTTTGATATTGACTGAATAGGCCGTATTTTCCAGTGCGGCCCCCATTTGCTCGGCAATGGACATGAATAAATTGTTGAACACTTCCAGCATGACCGGGTCAGCATCAGTACCCACCGCGACATGCTTGGGTCGGGGAGTTGTACGGGTCAACACCAAATGATTGTGTACTGTAGTTTCCAGCTTCCATTCGGGTTCAACAATCGTGGTGCCCGTTGTTTCAATAATGATGGCAGGACCGGACACTGTATCGCCCGGTAGCAAGTCTTCCCGTACAAATACTTTTGCATTATGAAATTCACCGTTTGAATACATTTGCACGGTATTGACTGCTTCAAGCGGGGACTGACGCATTCCATGTGGCAGTTCAGCTTCATTGATTTCGGTGGTCTTACCAACCGCTTCCACTGAAATTGCTTCTGCAATCACGCGCTTGTCAGGCATGACAAAACCAAATCGTTGCATGTGCAGTTCTTCGAACTGTTCTCGCACTGCATCATGTTTTCCGAATTTGACGATCATCGCTGAGTCAGTGCCGTCGTAGCGAACATGAATGCGACGGTCCGTTGAAATTTTGCTTTCGTGAATTTCTTGCTGAATGATATTACGGCGTGCTTTCTCGGTCAGTGCGTCAAACTTGGATTGCAAATTTGATATGAGCTTTTCAGATAATGGACTTTCAACCGCTTCCTCAAAGATTGAGCGAATATCTGCGAGACCGATTCCGTATGCAGACAACACACCGGCATAAGGATGGATAAATACCGTGTCAATGCCCAATGCATCGGCAACCAGACAGGCATGTTGTCCGCCCGCACCGCCAAAACTGCACAATGTGTACTCCGTTACATCATATCCGCGCTGTACCGAAATCTTCTTGATGGCATTGGCCATGTTATCGACAGCAATTTTCAGGAAGCCCTCGGCAACCCCGTAAGCACTACGCGTATCGCCAGTTGCGGTTTCAATGGTTGTTGCGAGTTCGTCAAACTTTTGCCGGACGATTTCAAAATCAATGGATTCATTGCCTTCAGGTCCGAATATTTTCGGAAAGTGCTTTGCCTGAAGCTTGCCAAGAATGACGTTACAGTCCGTAATTGTGAGCGGTCCATTTCGCCGGTAGCAAGCTGGGCCGGGATTTGCACCCGCGGAATCGGGTCCGACGCGGTACCGTTGACCATCGAAATGAAGGATTGATCCCCCGCCGGCCGCAACTGTATGAATTCTCATAATTGGTGAACGGATACGTACACCGGCGACATGCGTATCATAGGCGCGTTCGTACTCGCCGGCGTAGTGGGATACGTCAGTTGATGTGCCGCCCATGTCAAATGCGATGATTTTATTGAAGCCAGCAATCTTGCTTGCTTCGACAGCACCAACAATACCGCCGGCTGGACCGGAAAGAATGCTGTCCTTGCCGTGAAACTGCTTTGCATCAGTAAGCCCGCCATTGGATTGCATGAACATAAGTCGAACATTTTGCAATTCCGTTGCAACCTGATTTACATAGCGACCCAAAACCGGTGAGAGATAGGCATCAACAACGGTTGTGTCACCACGGCTGACAAACTTCATCAAAGGACTGACTTCATGCGAAGCTGAAATCTGAGTGAAACCGATCTCGGCGGCAATATCTGCAACAATTTTTTCGTGTTCGTGAAAGCGATAGCCGTGCAGGAAGTTGATTGCGCAAGCCCGGATGCCGGAATCATAGATTGCCCGGAGTTTCTTTTTTGCTTGCTCGACATTCAGTGGGGTGACAATTTCACCCGTTGCACTGTGACGCTGATCAATTTCTATGGCTTTGTGATATAGAAGGTCGGGCAAAACAATGTGTCTCGCGAACAATTCTGGTCGGGCCTGGTAGCCAATTCGAAGCGCATCTGCAAATCCACGCGTTGTAACCAGTACGCACGGTTCTCCTTTGCGTTCCAGCAGGGCATTGGTTGCGACAGTCGTCCCCATCTTGACTGAGCCGATGATTTCTTTCGCCGGATCAGTGGATTGTGTTTGTATCAGTTCACGAATTCCCTGAATCGAGGCATCGCGATAATGCTCGGGATTTTCAGACAGCAACTTATGGGTAACCAGACTGCCGTCCGGTTTCCGCGCGATAATGTCTGTAAATGTACCGCCCCGGTCAATCCAGAACTGCCATAGACTTGAGGTTTGAGTATGCACTGGTCTTGCTGTTGATAAAGAAACCAACAATTTTAATCTACAATAAACTAGTTGACGGAAATTGAATTGACTGGCTATATATGGAGCGATACAGATTTATGCGGATTTGTCCTGATACAGGAATTATTGAAGGGGTGCAGCAAATTCCATCTTCGAATTTCAATGCGCGTCCGTCCAATACAACTCCGGAAGTACTCATTGTCCATTCAATCAGCTTGCCGCCGGGGTCCTATGGAGGAATGGAAGTAGCAGATTTGTTCTGCAATCGTCTGAATTGTGATTCTCATCCATCTTTTGACTCTCTAAGGGACTTGCAGGTATCGGCACATCTACTGATTCGACGAAACGGGGATTGTATTCAGTTTGTTTCCCTGAATGAACGCGCATGGCATGCCGGTGTTTCTCATTGTCTGGGCAGAGACAATGTCAATGACTTTTCCATCGGGGTTGAACTTGAAGGCAGCGACTATGACAGCTTTGAAGAAGTGCAATATGACCGGCTAAACGAGTTGATTGAACTGTTGCTTGTTGCCTATCCAGACTTCAATCGACAAAAAATCTTCGGGCATGCGGAAATTTCACCGGATCGGAAAACTGATCCTGGTCCCTATTTTGAATGGTCAAGAATTCGCTAGCTTACTTCTTTTTTCGCTTGACGCGTTCGTGCTTCCAGAGAACATCGCTGACCTCGGCTTTTGCATTCAAATATCGAGCCATTACAAACAAGAGATCAGACAGGCGATTCAAATACTGTCGAGAAATTTCAGACACTTCTTCGGTTGAAGCGAGTGTATGAACCCGTCGCTCAGCCCGTCTGCAAACCGCTCTGGCAAGATGGCAGTATGCCGCAGCAGGTGTGCCGCCGGGAAGAATAAATTCTTTCAGTGGACTTAGTTCTGCATTGAGTTCATCCAGAAAATACTCCAGATATTGTGTTTCCTCTTGGGTTACAAGCGTAAACCCCGGGATACTGATTTCACCGCCAACATTGAACAGGGTATGCTGAATACTGACGAGACACTCGCGTATGGAAACAGGTAGCTCGGAAACAAGTATTACACCGATACAGCTATTGAGTTCATCGACAGCGCCCATCGCTTCGACCCGCGCAGAATCCTTCGGCGTTCTGCTACCATCGCCTAGTCCGGTAGTACCATCGTCTCCAGTACGAGTGTAAATTTTTGAAAGACGGTTGCCCATCCTGTTTGCCATTGATTTGGAAAATTATTCCAAATTGTACAGGACAAGCACTACGGCTCGTTGCTCAATGTAGGTTGAAACCAAGGACAAATTTCTTGTGTTTGGTACAGACATGCACTAGATTCTTTCATAATTGTGTTGTTTGAAGTACAGTACCTGTGAATACAACCATCCATAGTTTCAAAATTGGGGTAGGGTAGCAATGAAGATTGAAATCGTTGTCGGGGATATAACCCAGCAATCTGTAGATGCCATTGTAAATGCCGCGAACAATGCCTTGGCACCGGGTGCCGGAGTCAGTGGTGCGATTCATCGTGCCGCCGGCCCGGAACTTGCTGAAGCATGTGCCAAATTGAAAGGTTGCGAAACAGGCAGTGCGAAAATCACCGGTGGATACAACCTTTCCGCCAAATTTGTCATTCACACTGTAGGTCCGGTGTGGAACGGTGGCAACAAGGGAGAACCGCAACTACTCGCATCTTGCTACCGGACTTGCATCAAATTGGCAGTTGACGAAGGATTGGTATCAATCGCATTCCCAGCGATATCGACGGGAGTTTTTGGTTATCCCCAAAAATCCGCTGCCAAAGTAGCACTTGAAACTGTAAGGGAATCTGACGAATTGGACTTGGTACGCTTTGTTTGCTATGATTCAAATAGCGCTGAAATATATGAAGAATTGATGGGTGTGTAGAAGCAAAATAATTGAAAAAACATTGGAATCGACACAAGAAAGTATGGGCAACAGTTCAATTGATATAAAAAATTTTCAGGTTTTCGTTTCTGTAGATTGAAAGAATCTACTAATTCCAGTTTTAAATATGAACGAAATATACATGGATTGTTTGTGTGAATAAATTGTATGAGTGCAAATGCCAATATATTCTACAAACTACGTGCTATTGACTCAATTCTAGAAAGCTTTGCAAAACAATTAGCGGTAGGGAAGTGAAATTCTTTGCACAGTATGGTGTTAGTCTTGTTTCAATTGAAATCACGATGACTCCAAGCTTGAGAATGCAATTCCTCAATAGAATTGAGGCGTTTCACAAAGGCTGTAAAAGTCCAGTTTCTTGGGGATTATCAGCTCTTACAGGGAAAAACGATTAACTGTTTGTGAATAACAAATTATCATTTCAATTTTCAGAGTTTTAGACTCTAATATTCGATTGTAGTGATTATTGTTGCCTTTACTGCAATCGATAAATTTTACATACAACAAATTAAGTAACAGAGTGTGAAGAGAAAATTTACGCTTGCTATCTGTCTGGATTTTGTCAAGTTTTACTTTTTTGCTACACTCATTCTTCGGGTAATTTGATCCAAACTGAACATTCCTGAATATGTCAAACAGGTTCGAGAAGCAGGATTTTCTTGAGAACATGAATGTGAAGACTAAGAACAGGTGAGCCTCAATGTTCTGACATAGAACAGAACACCGGGCTTCAACAAATCCGGCAAATATTTCTAGAAATTTGTCTCATCTACAAAATCGAATTGAAGCAGTTTTTGTCTTTATTTTCGGAAAATGATATGAGTTAATGTGATTATTTTGCAAAAATTGAAAAATTTGTCATTTTCATGTGTGACTTGCTCTATCATTAATCAAGCTCAAGGCGTATAATGCCTGAGCAACCGTTTCACTGTCGTTAAGACATCAAAACCAACTCCTGAAGAGAAACGAACATGATTACAGGAAGCATTGTAGCTTTGGTAACACCAATGAATGAAGATGGGTCGCTAGACCTTGAATCATTGGAGAGATTGGTGGAACATCACATAAATTCCGGTACCGATGCAATTGTTTCGGTTGGAACGACCGGTGAATCTTCAACATTGTCACATGAAGAGCATCGGGTAGTAATTCAAAAGACTCTTGAATTTGCAAAAGGCCGGATTCCGGTAATCGCGGGTACCGGTTCCAATAGTACAGCAGAAGCAGTTGAATTGACAGAAGCCGCCTGCGATGTTGGTGCAGATGCTTGCCTGCTAGTCGTGCCGTACTACAACAAGCCAAACCAGGAAGGTTTGTACAAGCACTTCAAAACAATTGCGGAATCGTCATCAACTATGCCTCTAATTCTCTACAATGTCCCAAGCCGCACTTCGGTGGATTTGCATAATGACACGGTTGTACGCCTGAGTCAAATCGACAACATCGTAGGAATCAAGGATGCAACCGCGGATATTGAAAGAGGCCGGCGTCTGATTGAGAATACGTCGGAAGACTTTGTATCGTACTCCGGCCAAGATACAGCTGCACTTGATCTCATGCTTGCAGGTGGAAAGGGGACTATATCAGTCACCGCGAATGTAGCACCTTCCTTGATGCACCAGATGTGTGAAGCCGCTGTTGCAGGCGACGAAGAAAAAGCCGTTGAATTGAATGACAAGCTGGCACCATTGCATGAAGCAGTATTTGTCGACTCAAATCCGATTCCGGCAAAATGGTGCGTGTCGCAGCAAGGCCATATTAAAAACTGTCTGCGATTGCCACTAGTGCCGCTAGCTAGTGAACATTACGATCGAGTGCGGGCGGCGATGCACTTCGCACAAGTCATTTGACTGTCATCAGGACAATGCAGGGTAATACAAAACATGAATGATAGAAATTTGTTGTATTCGGGCAAGGCCAAATCGGTCTTCCGAACAGACAATGAAAAGCAGTTGATATTGGAGTTTCGCGACGATACTTCGGCATTTGATGGTCGCAAGGTTAAAGCCTTGGATCGCAAAGGGATTGTGAACAACTACTTCAACGCATTCATTATGCAGTATTTGGAAAACAGTGGAGTTCCAACCCATTTTGAGGAATTGACTGATGGCAATCGTTCATTGGTCAAGTTTCTTGACATGGTTCCGGTAGAGTGCGTCATTCGGAATATCGCGGCGGGTTCCATTTGTCGTCGACTGGGTGTAGAAGAAGGCCTCAAGCTGAATCCCCCCACTTTTGAATTTTTTCTCAAAGACGACGAGCGTCACGACCCGATGATCAATGAATACCATATAGAATCATTTGGATGGGCAAGTAAAGACGAAGTGGTTCAAATGAAAGACTTGTCGTTTGCTACCAACTCTGCGCTTGTGTCGTTGTTCAAAAACGCGGGAATTATTTTAGTGGACTTCAAACTGGAATTTGGTCGCTTTGATGGCAAACTCTATTTGGGTGACGAATTTACTCCTGATGGTTGCCGATTGTGGGATGCAGATACCCATGAAAGGCTGGACAAAGACCGATTTCGGCAAGACTTGGGAGATGTGGTCGAATCTTATCAGATAGCAGCAACACGGCTTGGAATCAAATTACCGAACGTTTAGTCGCACCACATTATTCCAGACAACCGAAGTACATTATCAACCTCACATGCCTTTGGCCAAGCGGCGAATTGGCTAAACGCGGAAAATCTTACTGCCGAAATTTCACTCATGACAACTACAAAACCAGTTCCGAAAGAATTGAATATTTTGCAGGTGAATGGCACTTCTGGTAGTGCTACAAAAGACAACCCGAAAGTACTCGAAGCGATCCGAATGCTCGACCCTCGTTTGACCTCACTTCATTCCAAACGGGTCTATTTCATCGCCAGTACCACCCCGATCCAGCCAACGGTATCCAAAGTCCTGCTTTACCTGCTGGGTGGATATTCTGTCGAACCTGTGGAAACAATTGATGAACTTACCTTTGTCACAGTACCAAGAATCGGGACGATATCCCCTTGGTCGTCAAAAGCCACGAACATCCTGAATCGTTGCGGGTTTGAAGACGTGACCGGGGTAGTCATGGGTATGCGATGGGTGGTGGGATGCGCCGAGGATTGTCCCGTTGAAGATTGTCGTTCTGCCGTTGGCAAATTGTTGATTGTGCTACAAGACCGGATGATTCAATCTGCAGTTCGCCATCCGGACAGTATCGAAAGTATTTTCGCACATTACCAGCCGGGTTCGCTTGGACACATTACTCTTGACGACCAGCTAGAAAAAACCAATGTCGAATTTGGACTCGCTCTTTCAACAGATGAGCTTTTGGGAATACGGGAATATTTCAATCGCAAAGACAGGAATCCGACAGATGCAGAGTTGATGATGTACGCGCTAGTAAATTCGGAGCATTGTCGACACAAAATCTTCAATTCTTTGTGGGAAATTGACAACGAACTGAAAAACAAATCTTTGTTTTCAATGATACGCGAGACACATCAAACAAATCCGGCAGGCACGCTTGTCGCCTACGATGACAATGCCTGTGTCATTGCAGGCAATCAAGCTTCAGTTCTGGCTTGCAATCTTCGTGACCGTCTGTACCAAAATGTGGATGAACTTTCTCATGTGATATTCAAGGCCGAAACTCACAATCATCCAACCGCGATTTATCCTTATGAAGGCGCAGCCACAGGGGCAGGGGGAGAAATTCGGGATGGTAGTGCAACTGGAAGAGCGGGAAAACCCAAAGCTGGATTGTGTGGTTTTACTGTTTCAAGCCTGAAAATTCCGGAATTCAGGCACCCTTGGGAAAACACTGATGAGTCAGCCGTAGGAATTGCTGTGCCGCTTAGCATCATGATTCAGGGACCGCTCGGTGCCGCGTCGTTCAACAATGAGTTTGGTCGTCCGTGTTTGGGTGGATTTTTTCGAACACTTGAAGAAGCGGTTGAAGACCGTGATCTTTGGTATGGCTATCACAAACCCATTATGTATGCAGGTGGAATCGGGCGAATCAAGGCACCGCAAGTGCAGAAGAAAAAACTCAGTGTAGGCAACTTGCTGATTACAATTGGGGGACCAGCAATGCTTATTGGCTTGGGTGGTGGTTCCGCATCGTCGCAATCGCAAGGTCAGTACAAAGAAGAAATTGAGTTTTCTTCTGTTCAACGAAGCAATCCTGAAATGCAACGTCGCTGTCAGGAAGTCATTGACCAGTGCGCCAATCTGGGAGAAAAGAATCCGATTTTGTCAATCCATGATGTCGGTGCAGGCGGTCTGTCCAATGCTTTGCCGGAAATTGTACGAGACTCCGATTTGGGGGCAAAAATCTGGTTGCGTGATATACCCAATGACGATCGAAGCATGACACCGATGCAAATCTGGTGCAATGAAGCACAAGAAAGATTTGTCCTTGCGATTGACAAGAACAGTTTGAAACGATTCAAGGCGATTTGTGAACGAGAATTGTGTCCATTTGCAGTGGTGGGTGTGACCACGCAATCACGCAGTTTTGTTGTTCACGATTTCGAGTCAACCGAACCGTCTGTGGTTGATTTGGACATGGATTTTCTGTTTGAAAATAATCCACAGAAGAAACGTATTGCATCAAGACTGTCAGTCTCTGTAGAAGAGTCGGCGATTGACAAACTGGAATTTCAGGAATGCGTAACTCGAGTGTTGCACATGCCAAGTGTTGCTGATAAAAGTTTTTTGATAACAATTGGAGATCGAACTGTAACCGGATTGGTACACCGCGATCAAATGGTTGGACCTTGGCAGGTGCCGGTTGCTGATGCAGCGGTTACCCTGGCAAGTTATGAATCATACGAAGGCGAAGCCATGGCAGTTGGTGAACGCACTCCGATAGCGGTCATCAATGCCCCGGCAAGCGCTCGCATGGCTATTGGCGAAGCATTGACCAATCTTCGATCAACCAACGTGTCATCGCTGTCAGATGTGAAGCTTGGTGCCAACTGGATGGCGGCCACTGAAATTTCCGGGGAAGAGGCAAAACTGTACGATGCTGTAGAAGCGGCATCGCGTTTGTGCATTGACTTGTCCTTGTCTATTCCGGTGGGCAAGGATTCCATGTCCATGCAAGCAATGTGGTACGACAAGGATTCAGAAACTGACAAGAAAGTCTACTCACCTGTATCTTTGATTGTATCGGCATTTGCAACTCTGCAAGAAGTGCGTGGTGGTATGACACCGCAGTTGCACAGCAATGAAGAGTCCAGATTGTTGCTGGTTGATTTGGGGCAGGGATTGAATCGGCTTGGCATGTCCAGTTTGTTTCAAGCTTTCAATTTGCAATCAGCTCATGTACCAGACGTGGAAACCCCGAAACTATTGGCGGCTTTTTTCGAGGCGATTGGGAAACTGGCCAAGCAGAAACTGATTCTGGCGTACCATGATCGCTCGGACGGAGGATTGTTTGTATGCCTGATTGAAATGGCTTTCGCGGGCAGAGTCGGACTCAGCATTGATGTCGGGGAACAAGAGCCAATTCCATTTTTATTCAATGAAGAACTTGGTGCTGTCATTCAAGTTCGGGAATGCGATCTCGAACAGGTCATGGCGATTTTTACGGAATTCGAGTTGGCTTCAGTGGTGCACGACATCGGTACGACTGATATAGCCAATAAAGTATCAATTACGAAAACTGAAACCTCAATATTCGAGAGTACTCGAACTGAACTGCATCGTTTATGGTCTGAAACCTCTTATCATATTCAAAGTTTGCGCGACAGCTCTGATTGTGCACAGCAACAGTTTGATCAATTACAGGATGAAGATGATCCAGGTTTGAATTGTCGCTTTGGCGAGAAGGATTTTGCACCATTCAATATCTCTGGCAAACATCGGCCGCAAATTGCAATTATGAGGGAGCGGGGCGTGAATGGACAAATGGAAATGGCCGCCGCATTTACCCATGCAGGTTTTGACGCTTATGATGTGATGATGACAGACTTGATTGATGGTAGAGAGGATCTTCGTCGATATCATGGACTTGCAATGTGCGGCGGATTTTCTTTCGGTGATGTACTGGGTGCCGGGCGCGGCTGGGCAGCAACCATTCATTTGGAAAGTAACCTGAAGGGCATCTTTACCGAGTTCTTTTCAGATGAAAACAAGTTTGCTTTGGGAGTATGCAATGGTTGTCAAGTCCTGACAGAACTCAATCATATCATTCCCGGAGCTGACCACTGGCCTCTCTTGCTTACCAACAGGTCAACTAGCTTTGAAGCACGCTTGGCCATGGTTGAAGTGACACCAAGCGGCAGTATTTTCACCGAAGGCCTGGATACGGAGTTATTGCCGGTTGTGGTAGCACATGGTGAAGGGCGGATGAAATTTCGGAACAAGAAAATTCTGAAGAAAATGCGTCAGCATGGGCAAATTATGCTTCGCTATGCAACAAATAATGGGGAGGCCACTATGAAATATCCTGCCAATCCCAACGGCTCCGAATATGCAGTGGCCGCAGTTTCCAATCTGGATGGCCGTATTGCCGCGATGATGCCGCATCCGGAAAGATCTTTCAGAGCTGTTCAGTACTCATGGGCGCCACCGCACTGGGGAGAATACAGCCCGTGGATGGAATTGTTTAGAAATGCCCGAAGATGGTTGGATTCAGCTTAGAGCAGATTTGTGAAATCCACAATAGTTGACTACGCGGAATCATCAAAGTTTTTCCATTGATTCTTTTTCTTTTTCCTTTCGTTGCAAGTGCCACATCTCGGCGTACAAACCCTGTTGCTCCAGCAATTTGAAGTGCGTGCCTTGTTCAACGATTTGACCATCCTGGAGAACCAGAATCAAATCAGCATCCGCGATTGTTGATAGCCGGTGGGCAATGACCAGCGTGGTTCGATTCGCGGCTACTGTTTCAAGCGCATCCTGAATCCTGCTCTCGGATTTTGTGTCCAGTGATGAAGTGGCTTCATCCAGTATCAATATCGGTGGATCTTTAAGCAAGGTTCTGGCGATGGAAACTCTTTGCTTTTCACCGCCGGAAAGTTTCAAGCCGCGTTCGCCGACAACAGTGTTGTAGCCGTCTGGCAGATTTTGAATGAACGTAGCGAGTTGTGACTTGGCCACGGCTTCGTCGCGTTCATCTGATGAACAGTCTGCGCGGCCATAGCAGATATTGTATTCAAGAGTGTTGTTGAATAGTACTGTGTCCTGTGGCACCACTCCGATAGCTGCCTGAAGAGAATCCAGGTTCACTTCCCTTATGTCCTGATTGTCAATCAAAATGCTACCGTCAGTAACGTCGTAGAATCGAAACAGGAGTCGAACAATCGTTGACTTGCCTGCGCCGCTGGGACCGACGATTGCCACTTTTTGCCCCGACGGAACTTGAAAGCTGATATTTTTCAGAATTTGACGTCTTTGGGAATAACCGAATGAAACATTCCTGAATTCAACTTCTGGCACTGTAATCTGCAATGGTGGTGCATTCTCGGATTGGGGTATCTTGTCTTCAATTGACAGCAGGTTGAACATTCGGTCCATATCCGTCAAGGCGTGATTGATTTCTCGAAACGTAGTGCCAAGAAAATTCAGCGGAATATACATCTGTAGCAGAAAAGCATTCAGCATGATGAAGTCACCGAGGGTCATCTCGCCTGTGATAATGCCATCAGCCGCCAGAAAAAGCAGCCAGATTATTCCAATGGAGATGAACAGTCCTTGCCCAAGATTCAGAAAAGCCAGCGAGGTTTCACTTTTTATGGACTCTTTTTCCCAAAGGATCAGATCCCGATCATAGCGTTGAACTTCAAATTCCAGATTCCCGAAATATTTGACGGTTTCATAATTCAGCAACGCATCCACGCTGGAGGTGTTCGCGCGGCTTTCCGCTTCGTTCATCCGCACTCGAAATTGTGTGCGCCAATTCGTGATTACCAAGGTGAAGATACTGTAAACGACAACTGTGAAAATCGTGATTGTTGCGAAATACCACTTGAATTCGACTGCAAGATACACACAGACAACAGTGATTTCAAAGAGGGTTGGAATAATGCTGAATGCCAGAAAAAACAAAATGTAATTGACTCCGCGAGTGCCACGCTCTATATCGCGCGACACTGCGCCAGTTTCCCGATTCTGATGAAAGGCATGCGATAGCTGATGCAGGTGTCGAAACACCTTTACTCCTACGTTTCGAACGACACGTTGTGATGCCCGTGCAAAGATCACGTTGCGAAATTCTTCAAAAATTATTCTGAAAAAGCCAAGCAGTCCGTAAGTGAAAAGCAAGAATATCGGTATTGCAACAACAGGAGACGGATTCACTGTAGTGTCGAACCAATCAACCAGCTCTTTCATGGTTATTGGCACTGCAATCGTTGCAATTTTCGCCAGAATCAGGAATACCATTGCGATTGCAATGCGCAATCGATAACCCCAAAGATACTGCCCCAAAGTGTGCAGGGACTTCCAGGTGTTGATGTTCTTGGCGTGTGTGTTGTTCATAGTACGATTACTCAGGACAGGCAACCGCGACTTGTACGGCTTGCCGGGTCTTGGTTGTCAGATTCAAAGCATGCGGGTCCATTCAGCTATCAGGAGTGCTTGCAAGTTTGTTCATTGTTCAATTCGCGCCAAAATATGTATGAATCTGGAAAACGTCATCAGAGTTTCCGAATTCAATTGGTTTGAAATATGAATCACCGTAAAGCTACGGAGACTTCAGAACAAATTTGGTATCACGCCTGACGATTTTCAAGAAGAGGTGGTGCGGGCACGTTGCTTACGCTTGTGATGAACAATTCTGAAACCAAGCAGTACCGCTAGAACTGTGCCATGCAGTACCGGCGAGGTAATGTCAGCTTTGACCTGAAGGTAGAAATGCAAGATGCCAAGCGGGGCAATGATATAAACCAAGCGATGCAACTTTGTCCAGCGTTTTCCGCCAATCAATTTGATCATTCGATTCCAGGAAGTGGCAGCAAGCGGAATCATGAGCAAGAATGCTAGCATTCCAAACAAAATGTAGTAGCGTTCAATAACGTCTTCAACTATCTGATTGAAATTGAAGAACTGGTCCAGAACTACGTAGGTCGCCAAGTGCAATAATATGTATACGAATGAAAACACTCCGAGCATTCGCCGCAACTGAATTAACGCATTGACTCCTGTCAAAATTCGCAGAGGCGTTATCGCGAGTGTGATAATGAGCAGGCGAAGCCCCCAGATTCCTGTGACACGCGTAAAATCTTCTATGGGATCTGCGCTGATGTTGC
This sequence comes from Arenicellales bacterium, assembly GCA_965200765.1. GTDB lineage: Bacteria > Pseudomonadota > Gammaproteobacteria > Arenicellales > JAJDZL01. The sequence continues at coordinate 1,453,010 of OZ241380.1, read as the reverse complement.
CAGTAAATACGTCATAGCCAAGAAACGTAAGTGGCAAAGAACAAAGCACAAAAACAACAGGTTTGGCCCGCTTTACCCACAGGCGTTGTTGTGCTGCACTTGGAAATTTCATGTGTAATCTATGCTGGATTGCAATGAGTACATTATTCCGTACTAATTGAAATCAAAATATGCATATACACTTACATTAGTCCATTTTGAAAAAAATGTATGATTGGGCAGCAACCATAACAACAACTCCATAAGCGGTATTGTTATTCACGTTTGCTTGTGGTCTGCTACAAATGAGTTTCTAGAAATTGACTGCCAAATCCATATCGGAGTACAGACTCGCAACTTGTTCAGCATAGCCATTGAACATGAGTGTGGGTTGTCTGCCAAACAAACTGCCTACTCGTCGTTCTGTGGCTTGACTCCATCGCGGGTGGTCCACTTCAGGATTCACATTGGCGTAGAATCCGTACTCGTTTGGTGCTTGTTGCTGCCACGTATTTACCGGTTGCTCTTCTGTAAAGTTTACAGCGACAATAGATTTGACTCCCTTGAATCCGTATTTCCATGGCACAACCAGACGAATAGGTGCTCCATTCTGATTGGGTAAAATTTCACCGTAAAGCCCCACCACAAAGATCGAGAGTGGATTCATCGCTTCATCAATACGAAGGCCTTCGAGATACGGCCAATCCAACACTGAACCGAATAGTCCGGGCTTTTGCCCGATCATTTCTTCTGGTCTGACCAGTGTGGTCATTTCAATGTACTTGGCCTTTGAAGTCGGCTTATGCACTTTGAGAAAATCTCCCAACGAAAAGCCAACCCAGGGAACTACCATGGACCAAGCTTCTACGCAACGGTGCCGATAAATTCTTTCCTCAAGTGGAAACTGCTTGAGTATGTCTTCAATGTCCCAATCTTTTGGCGCTTCGCATTCTCCGCCAACCGCAAGAGTCCACGGTCGGGTGGTCAACCGGTGAGCTTCGCGCTTGGGACTTTTCTTGTCGGTACCAAATTCGTAAAAATTGTTGTAGGAAGTTACATCATCGTAGTCGGTCAACTCTTCTTCCGTAGAGCTGTATGGACTCTTGATCAAGTTGTCAAAATCATTGGCGGCTCGTGCTTTGTTTGCATTCAGAGAAAGCAACGATATTGAACCGCCAATGGCGAGTGCAGTACTCGCCTTCAAGAACTTTCGACGATTTTTGTAAACGTCCTGAGGTGTGATCTCACTAGTGAGAATGTCTTTCTTTTTTTGAATTAGCATGATTGCCTCGATATTGCTAGGTTTCCTTTTGTAATTTGATTTGGCACTGTCAGAAAGTATCTCTTGCGATCACATTTTCTCGAAAATTGCCGCGATTCCCTGTCCGCCACCAATACACATGGAGACGATGGCGTAGCGACTGTTGGTGCGATGCAATTCGTACAGTGCCTTGACTGTCAAAATGCAACCGGTTGCACCAATCGGGTGACCAAGAGAAATTCCGCTGCCGTTGGGGTTGGTAATGTTCGGGTCAAGTCCCAAGTCTTTCATAACGGCCAAAGCTTGAACAGCAAATGCTTCATTCAACTCAATCACTTCAATGTCGTCAAGTTTCAGCCCGGTCTTTTTCAGAACTTTCTGGATTGCGGTTACTGGACCAATGCCCATGTACTTGGGTTCAACACCGGAATGGGCGTAGCCTACCAATCTTGCCATTGGTTGCTTACCGGCTTTCTCGGCCGCATCTGCTTCCATCATGACAATTGCTGCTGCGGCATCATTGATGCCAGATGCATTTCCTGCTGTAACGGAACCATCGCGTTTGAACACTGTTCTCATTTTCGCCAAAGATTCTACGCTCGTATCCCCGCGGACATGTTCGTCAGTGTCGAATACAACCGTGCCTCTTCGCGATTTGATTTCAATCGGTGTGATTTGATCTTTGAAGCGTCCTTCAGTCCAGGCTTGTGCGGCCCGCTTGTGGCTTTCCACCGCCAGTTCATCTTGCTCATCGCGGCTGATATTCCACTTTTCAGCAATATTCTCGGCCGTGATGCCCATATGAACATCGTCGAACGGATCGCTTAATGCGCCCACCATGATATCGACAAACTGCGCATCACCCATGCGCTGACCCCAGCGCATTCCGGTTGCCCAGTACGGAGCTCCGCTCATGGATTCGGCACCGCCGGCCACAACGGTACTCGCTTCGCCTAGCTGTACAGTTTGTGCGGCACTGACAACGGCTTGAAGCCCGCTACCGCACAGTCGGTTCACGGTTAGGGCAGGGGCTTCAATTGGAAGTCCGCCTTCCAATGCTGCGTAGCGTGAAATATACATATCACGCTTGTCGGAATGAAGAACATTTCCGATCACACAATGTCCCACAGTATCCGGCTCGACATCTGCTTTCTTCACGGCTTCGCGTACCGCAATAGCACCTAGTTCGCATGCTGAAAATGACTTCAGGGATCCACCATAGTCACCAATTGCAGTTCTGACTCCATCTAGAACGACTACTTCTTTACCTATCATATTTGAATTTCCCTAGCTAAGTTAATTGTTAATGGTGAACATTCGTTAAGCTTTCCCGCATCTTGCGTCGAAGCTTCGTAATGTACGTATTCGCTGGGCCTCATTCCCGGCGCTTCGTAAATGCTTTGAGCTACATGGTTGTCCGGTTGGCATTTTGCCAGTCACTCCCATACGTAATCATCAAGCATCCAACAGGCTTGTCGACTCGGGTTGCAACGACATAGAACCCGTTCCGATAGTTCAAAAATATATTGTACAACTTTTTGCACGATTTGTGGTTCCAGTTTGAGCTACTTGATCGTCCAAGCCATTCGAACATTGAAGCGAGCAATCATTTCAGCGTCTTGTCGTTCAGCTTTTAGAGTTGAAATCTGACCGGTCATTTCTGCAGGTGGGTCAGGACGATTTGTTCATCAGCAACCAAATTTGAAAATTTTTCCAAAAATTCTTCCTGCTTGCCGTAATCTGGCACCGGATATGGCAATCTGCAGTTCACCACTGGCATTTCAAATCCGGCGAGATCGGAGAACAGGGCATCGTAAACCGTGTACTTGACAAGCACAATGCTGTCTGGCGAAATTTTCCAGATTTCTTCGACCAGTACGTCGACTCGTTCTTGAATCAGCTTGATTCGGGACTCAGAAGGTTCCTTCTTGAACGGGCGTGGAAAAGCATTGATCACCTGGTAGCCGTCAATCATGAATCGCAGTAGCCACTCATTTTTTCTGTCTCTTTCCACGTCATCATCGCCGAAACGGTCGCTGTAGATGGCTTTCATCAAGCTGACCCACAGCCAGTCCTGTTCTTTCGCGTTTGGCGAATAAAAATGTTCATCAGCTGACATCGGCGGTGATTCGGCGATAAACAGAATTTTTGTCTTCTCGGGCACGAACGACCGTGTGTCTGGTTTGGAGTCACTCTGGGTTGTCATGACATTAGCTCACAATTTCCTGCAGTGCAACAAAATATACTTCAATCTGTCGACTTGGCTACGACATTTTTTTATGATTTAACTACATTGAGAAATCAAGGGGCAGTTGGTCCGAACTCGGGGCAATATCCGAAATGGAAGTGTGTGTAAGTTTTAGTCAAAAGAAATACAATGAATTCCAGTTGAACGCAGACCGAATTTGGTACCGGTTCCAATTTTTGAATGAATATTGATCGCAATGACAACCTGTTGAGGGGTAATTTTCAATGACTGAAGTAAAGCAAACGGACAACAAAAAGGCAGCTTTTATCGGCTTGGGGGTGATGGGCTATCCGATGGCCGGACACTTGACGACCAAAGGTTATGATGTAACCGTCTATAACCGTACGGCCTCCAAAGCTGAATCCTGGGTCAATCAATACAACGGCAAATCTGCACCAACTCCGGCCTTGGCCGCCGAAGGTGCCGATTTTGTATTTGCCTGTGTCGGCAACGACTCTGACGTGGAGTCGGTTTGCAACAGTGAAAACGGAGCGTTCGCCGCAATGAAGCCCGGTGCGGTGTTTGTTGACCATACTACCGCCTCGGCCACCATTGCGAGAAAAATGTATGAGGTTGCCAAATCATCGGGATTGGGGTTTCTGGATGCACCGGTGTCCGGAGGTCAAGCAGGTGCCGAGAATGGTATCTTGACGATTATGGTGGGTGGCGACAATGACGTATTCGAGACTGCCAAGCCTGCAATGGAGAGTTACGGAAAGGCGGTGACTCTGATGGGTGAGGTTGGATCCGGACAGCTTACGAAAATGGTCAATCAAATCACAATTGCAGGGTTGATACAAGGACTTGCAGAAGCACTGAATTTTGCAACCCGCGTAGGATTGGACGAAAAACTTGTCCTGGATGTGATTTCAAAAGGCGCAGCGCAGTCTTGGCAAATGGTGAATCGCGGCACCACAATGGTGGATGATGAATTTGATTTCGGATTCGCAGTGGACTGGATGCGCAAGGACTTGTCCATTTGCCTTGCCGAGGCCAATGGAGTTGGTGCCAGAATGCCTGTTACTGCACTGGTTGATCAGTTCTATTCAGAGGTGCAGGCCATGGGCGGTTCCAGATGGGATACCTCCAGTCTGATTCGTCTGCTCCGGAACCCGTGATTTGAAGTTGAGTCACCAACAAACTTTCAACGATTTGAAAGAATTTTGGTCGTTTAATCTGAATCAGATCCGGATGCGGGTGTGATTGAGCGGATTTTCATTCGCCATGCCACGAACAGTACATTGGCGCTGAATACAATGGAAAGGAAGATAAACAGCGCCCCGGGAGCAAAATATTCCATAAAAGTTGCAGCAACCAACGGACCGATAATTGCACCGGTACCGTATGCCATCAGCAGTCCGGAAGCAGCTTTCAGGAATGTTTCGGCAGAAGTCCTGTCGTTGGTATGCGCCGCGGCAACCGAGTACAAGGTGGTGGACACAGCTCCGTATACAACGGCAACCGCAATGAACATCAATTCGGAAATTTGCGTTGCGAGAACAATAAAGAATGCCAATAGTGCACTGCAGATACAAATTCCGACAATTACCTTGCGGCGGTCCATGCCGTCGGATAATTTTCCGACGTGCCACTGAAGCAGCATCCCGCCAAAAATCAACGCCGCCATGAAATAGCCCGCATCTTGTATCGGCATTCCTGCATCAACAACGTACACGGGACCGAGACCGTTCAATGCTGCTGATGTCATTCCGGCCGAAAGTGCGCAAAACATACCTACCGGGGACAAAAGGTACAGGTCGCGCATGCGCACCGGGTTTCTCGGATACACCTCGGGAGCGGCGAATCTCGTCAGCAGGACTGGAATGAGTGACAGTGAAAATGCAATTGATGCGATGGTAAACAGTTGAAATGTAGCGGGGTCGACAAAAGGAATGAACAGTTGTCCAACACCTCCACCGAAATAGTTTGTAATCATGTACATCGCCATGATCTGTCCGCGATTGGTATTGACGGCTTTTGAATTAAGCCATGCTTCTGTAATGATGACCAAGCCACCCACGCAAACTCCGCTGGTGAAACGAAACAAAACCCAGACGAACTCATCAATGAACAGTGCATGGGTTAGAGGTGCAATCGATGCAATGCTTGCGTAAATTGCAAATGCTCTGATGTGACCCACCAGGTTTACCAGTCTGTCGCCGTAAATCGCACCGATGTAGAGTCCAAGATAGTTGGCCGTTGCAATCAGGCCAACAAACGTTGTAGAAAAGCCCTCGATCTGTGCGCGCAGGGCCAGTACAGTGGCAATTAGCGCGTTGGCCAGCAACAACAACCCAAAGCTCAGGAGCAATGAAATTACGGAGCGCAGAGTCTGTAGAAACAACGATAAATCGGCAAGTTGGTGTTCATAATTTTGTCAATGGTATACGCAATTCAGGCAAAGCAATATTACTTTTTGCAGATGTTTCGAGAAACTTGAACAATTGATTTGATGAAGCTTCGTATATATCTGATTTTATTTGATTTATGTGGTTTGCTATAACCTATGGAACAAACATATTGGCAACACTCATGCAATCGTGGAAAGATTTGAATTCGGACTGAAGTGTCGAAGCATTTGGTTGTTTATTGACTGAATGGTTTTGTCTTTCACAAGTACATGGTTTTCGTGCAAAAAATTTCTGTTGGAACATTTGCCCGTAAACTGGATATTTGATATTCCAGTCACGACCGGTCATGCGCCGTGTTCAACCGTCAATACGCATATAATTCAAGTGCTAACACTGATTTTGATCATACTCCCATGAATTCAGAACAGACAAATTCGGGTTATCGTTTTCATCCAGCAGTCAGCGGATGGTTCGCGAAAAACTTTGAATTTGCAACACAATGCCAAGAGGATGCTTGGCCAGCGATTCAAGCCGAGCAGGATATTCTCGTTGCGGCACCGACCGGATCCGGAAAAACTCTGGCTGCATTTCTGGCGGTAATTGATGAATTGATTCAGGAAGGGTTGGCGAACGGTGGCCTGGACGCGCAAGTCTATGTAGTTTATGTATCACCGCTAAAGGCCTTGTCGTACGACATTGATCGGAATCTGGAAGCACCACTCGCGGGTATTCGCGAAGCATTGGTGGAACAAAATTATGCGGATGTTGAAATTCGTACCGCCGTTCGCACTGGTGATACCACGCAAACCGAGCGTCAACGTATGGTGCGACGACCGCCGCATATTCTGGTTACTACTCCGGAATCGCTGTACTTGTTATTGACTTCTGAGTCCGGACGCAGAATGTTGCAGTCCGTTCGCAAAGTAATTGTTGATGAAATTCATGCCTTGGCAGGAAACAAAAGAGGTGCACATTTTTCATTGTCACTGGCGAGACTTGAGCAACTTGCGGATCGAAAATTGGCGCGTATCGGATTGTCGGCAACACAAAAGCCGCCGGACCGAGTTGCGAGCTATCTGACCGGACGGGACGACCATGATTGCAAAATTGTTGATTCGGGTCATGTACGTGAATGGGATCTGTCAATTGATTTGCCAAGTGCACCGTTGGAAGCAGTCATGGCGACCGAGGTTTGGCAGGAAGTCTACCGACGAATTGCAGATCTTGTACTTGAACACAAGACAACACTGATTTTCGTGAATACACGACGGCACTCGGAGCGAGCCACGCGTTACCTGTCAGAGTTGCTGGGCGAAGAGAATGTTACATCGCACCATGGCAGTCTGTCCAAAGAACATCGCCGCGATGCAGAAGAGAAACTCAAGACAGGGCAGTTACAGGCGCTTGTAGCAACCGCATCGCTGGAGCTGGGTATTGACATTGGCGATATTGACCTGGTCATTCAGATCGGTTCCCCGCGGTCAATTTCGGTGTTTCTGCAAAGGATTGGAAGATCGGGTCATGCGGTCGGCAAAGTGCCGAAAGGTCGAATCTTTCCAACAACACGGGATGAACTGGTTGAGAGTGCGGCATTATTGAAATCAGTGAATACCGGAGAAATGGAATCACTGCAAATCGTAACTGGCGCTCTGGATGTTCTGGCACAACAAATCGTTGCGGAAGCAAGTGTCTGTGAATGGAAAATTGATGAGTTGTTTCAAGTCTTCAGCAAGGCATATCCCTACCGGGTTCTGAACCGGAAAACATTTGACCAAATTGTGCAAATGCTTGCAGAAGGGTTTACACTACGCCGCGGGCGGCGTGGTTCATATATTCACCTGGATGCTGTCAACAAGGTTATACGCGGACGAAGAGGGGCACGCATTACCGCAGCAACCAATGCAGGTGTGATCCCTGACCAGTTTGATTTTGATGTAGTGCTCGAACCCGACGATGTTCGTATCGGTACGCTCAACGAAGACTTTGCGTTTGAAAGCCTGGCGGGTGATATTTTTCAGCTAGGAAACGCATCGTATCGGATTTTGCAAGTGTCGAACGGGCTGGTGCGGGTTGAAGATGCAAAGGGACTCCCGCCGAATATTCCATTCTGGTTTGGAGAGGGGCGCGGCCGTAGCGACATTCTCAGTCAATCTGTTTCCAGACTCAGACAGGACCTGGAAAAATTTCTGACCGATCCATCGGTAGACGATGCAATCAACTTTTTGAAACAGGAGTATAGTCTTGACGCATGGGCTTCCAGACAAATCGCAGAGTACCTGGCAGCGTCGAAAACCATTCTTGGTGAACTGCCCACTCGGGAAAAAATTGTACTCGAAAGATTTTTTGATGAAGCTGGCGATGCACACCTGGTAGTTCACAGTGTCTATGGTTCGCGTCTGAACAAGGCCTGGGGCTTGGCGTTGCGAAAGCGATTCTGTGTACGGTTCAATTTCGAACTTCAGGCTTCCGCCTTGGAAGACAATTTGGTACTGTCATTAGGACCTACTCACAGTTTTGAGTTGGAAGATGTACGGAGTTACTTGAAGAGTGCAACTGCCCGGGAAACTCTGACACAAGCGATTTTTACGGCACCGATGTTCGGAACAAGATGGAGATGGGTCGCCAATATAGCACTTGCAATCCAGAGAAATCGTACCGGCAAGAAAGTGCCACCACCATTGCAGCGCGCGGATGCTGAGGATTTGCTTGCACTGGTATTTCCCGACCAGTTGGCATGTCAGGAAAACCTGGCAGGTCCGATTGAAGTGCCGGACCACCCTCTAGTTACACAAACGGTTTTGGACTGCTTGCAAGAAGTTATGGATGCGAATGGATTGGAAGAGTTGTTACGAGGTATTGAGGCAGAGGAAATCAAAGTAATTTGCAAGGATTTGCCGGAACCATCACCGCTTGCACAAGAAGTGCTTACCGCGAGGCCGTATGCCTTTTTGGATGATGCACCTGCGGAAGAGCGACGGACTTTGGCAATTCAGCAACGGCGCCAACTGAGTATTGCCGATGCACAGGAGTTGAGCAAGCTTGACCCGAATTTGATTGACGAACTTCGTAGCGAGATTTGGCCACAACCAAAACTTCCAGATGAAGTGCATGACGCATTAATGTTGTATGGGTTGATTCTGGAAGAGGAATTGAGTCAACGTCCTGATCGGGAAAATTGGAAGAAGTATTTTGAAACTTTGGTCGTCGACAATCGGGCAACCCGGGCGCGATTGCCGAACTCGAAAATAGTGTGGGTTGTTGCCGAACGTTTGGAAGAACTGTTGCTGGTTGTACCGGAATTGGAACTGATGCCCTCGATTCCGCCTGCCCAGTTTGGCGATTCCGGTTGTAAAGATGCAGAATCGGCCTTGGTCCGACTTCTGCGATCTCGACTGGAAATGCTTGGCCCTGCAACTGCAGAAAATATTTCCACAGAATTGGCGATCGATATTGAAAGTATCAATGCTGCTTTGCTGGTACTTGAAGCGGAAGGTACTGCAATGCGCGGGTATTTCACCGGTGCGAGTGAATCCAAGGAGTGGTGTGAACGGCGATTTTTAGCTCGCCTGCACAAGCGTACTTTGAACAATTTGAGGAAACAGATCAAACCGGTTGATGCAGCGATATTTACCCGCTTTCTGACAGATTGGCAACGATTGAGCAAGGAAACTATGGGTGAGGGACTGGACACGCTTGATGTGGTAATCCGACAAATGGAAGGGTTCGAAGCACCAGTTTCATCCTGGGAGTCTGACATATTGCCACGGCGCGTATTTGCATATACGCCGGAATTGCTTGATCTGCTAGTGTCTTCAGGCAAATATGTCTGGGCCAGATTATCGAAGCCGGCATCAATACGAACCGGTAACTTCAAGCCCTACCACAGAGGAAGCCTGAAAATGATTCCGCTGACGTTCTTGCGTCGGGAAAACCTGCAAATTTGGCGGGAACTTGCCTGTGTTCAAGATTCAGAAAGCCTTAGACTGTCTGCTGTAGGGCAGCAAATCAAGGAATTGTTGACGGAGCAGGGAGCATTGTTTCTGGATGAAATTCAGGACGAATTACGGTTATTGCCGACGCATGTTGAGGAAGGATTGGTAGAGTTGTTTTCCATGGGATTGGTCAGTTGCGACCACTTTGGCGGAATGCGAGCATTGCTTACATCGGAGCTTGATCGTAGAAAGCGATCAAGGCTGAGTAGGGTAGTCGGAAGGGGAGTTCAATTTTCTGGCAGATGGTCACTCATTCTCAGACCATCCAGAAAGGAAATTTCGCCTGAAGAGGCGGTTCGCTATGCTGGCAATGTGTTGCTGAATCGCTATGGCGTGATTTTTCGGGATATAGTTGCTTCTGAAAAATCATATTTTCCATCCTGGTTTGATTTGCTCAAAGTGTTTCGCTACATGGAAGACCGCGGCGATGTTCGAGGCGGCAGATTTGTGGATGGTTTCAGGGGAGAGCAGTTTGCTCATCCAGGAGCGGTAGAAATGTTGCGCCGTTGCCGAAACAAATTGCCCGACGATCAAGCAATTACAGTTTCTGCTACTGACCCGTTAAACATAGCGTCTGTGACACGGTCAGAATCTCATCGAATCACGGCATTGCCGTCGAACTATCTGGTATTCAAGGACGGGCACTGCATAAGTGCCAGCGAGAACCATCGACAGGCAAACGTGTCGTGAATGCAAACACTCAGCTTGCAAGTTTGGAGTTGAGATGATGATTTGTAGTTCGTTGCCGAACCTCGTTCAGCAACGCTATTTACAGGGGTTATGCTACTCCGACGGTGTAAATATGCTTGATTCCAAAGCTGCGTAGTAAGCCGCCAAATCTTTAAAATCCGCATCCGAGAACGCATTGATTGTTGCGCCCATTATCGGATCATTTCGATCTCCGGACTTATAGCTCCTGAGTGCATGAAGAATGTAGTCTTCATACTGTCCGGAAATAATAGGAGTAATGGTATTTTGAGTTTTGTTACCTTCACCGTGACATACCAGGCACACCGTTGCTTTTTCCTTGCCGGCAGATGCGTTGCCCTTGAAGGAGAGCATGGCAGAACGGCTTGATTCGGCAGGCAATTGGGAAAAGTATGCGGCGACATTGTCGATGTCTTCATCGGTGAATTGGGCTGTTTGTGCGTGCATGGTGTGGTGAGTTCTGGCACCATCCCGATAAGCTCGCAAAGCTTGCTTCAGGTAGTCGGCATTTTGTCCGCCGATTTTGGGGACCTTGTAAGCCGGGTAAACGTTTCGCATTCCAGGTGCCGAGTGGCATCCTGTGCATGTAAATGACTTTTCTCGACCTGCATTGACATCTCCCTGCGCGCTGAGGTTCAACGACGCAAGCAAGCACAGTGCGCCAACAATGAATGAGAGACCTGATTTCACAACAACTGTTCCTGAACGATTGAGTGGATTGTATCTAACTGATGGTTCAAACTTTTGACGCGTATTATACGAATATGGATTGACTTCGTTGGAAATTTGTGACATTGCTCCTGATTGGTTCATCAACTTTCCTGCCAAGTTCACCGTGTTTGAGTTGGCTTCTCAATTTGCAGGGCGCATGGAACCCTCTTGACCAGCGCACACTACACAGTCAGCCGAGCAAACTCGCGATGCGCCGGTCAACTCTTGTCAACTCCGAACACAACTCGTTTATCTTCGCCTTCTGCGAGTGGTCTTTTTTGAACAGGTTGCAGGAGTCGTCCGTTGTTCGTATAGCTCAAGCAAAAAGAGAATGCGACCATGCTCAGTCTTGAAGGGTGATTTGCGATACAAGCGATCAACTGCCCGGTCCAATGCCTGATGGGCCTGGCTTAGGTTTGCAGGCATCGAATTTATGCCGTACAGGTTCGCAAGACTTGTATTGGAATATTCATTTCTTGCAGAGAGCACCGCATTTGCAAGTTGTTCAAGTTGTTTGGCTTGTCTGTCTGAAATACAAGGAAGTGGAAATGTGTTGTACACAACTTCAATGGAGTAGCGATAGTCACTTTTCAGTCTGCCTCCAATGTATCGCAACCAAGCCATATGCATTGCAGAAGAGAGAATGGCGAAGGTAGCTTTTTTGGCATTCATCATTACTCGAATTGAGTTGCTTGGAATAGTTGGGGGTTCAAGCCAGGAAAACGGCACATACGCCCGAAACTCTGAACTTGTTTCTGGAATTGCCAGAAATGGCTTGTCTGGAATTGTATTCACATGATAAAGAGTTGGTGTCTTGGCGAGTTTCCGGGTGGATGCACTGGAGCTTGTTTCACGAACCTTGCGAACTGCGGAGATCCGTCTACTTATTTCGGGATGCTTGAGAACATCAGGCGGTGCATCACCCAGCCATAGTATTTTTCGAACTTCATTATTCAATAATTCCTTGCTACCCACGTACGGTCGAATGAATTGGGAAAAATCCACCAACTCTTCACATTCATCCTCAGTCAATATATAGTTTCCTCCGTCAATGGGCTTTGATCCAATAACAATTCTGGGCAAGCCGTTGATCGGTCCAGATTCCCTGCAAACAACTACATTTGGATTTTCGAGACCATCCGCACCGAACAAATAAGGTGAAATCGTACCGTGCACGCTGACATCCGGCTCGCCGTTGCCATCGGCATAAGAAAACAGTTTTTTCTTGTGAGGAATTTTCTTACCGCTTGCGAGACCAATAATAATGACATGTACCTGTGCTTTGCCTCTTGCTTCTGAACCCCAGGCAAAGGTGCGATGCGCAAATGAAATTTCAAAACCAAATCGATTATTCAGTATTGGCCAAAGCTGTGCGACCTGTTCTCCCTGAGTGATTGAATTTGTTGCCACGAAGCCAACACGCGCGTCAGTTTTGCCAAAATACTCTCCCGCACGAATAAACCAGGCAGATACGTAATCAAGGGTTCCACTAATTCCATTTAACTCTGCTATTTCTCTAACTTGCTGTCTTTGAAATTTTGTTTGAAGCTTTGCACCCACAAACGGTGGATTACCAAAAACACAAAAGCATTGATTAGCTGGCAGCAGGTTGGACCAATCTGTTGCGAGAGCATCCGCGTGCAAAATGTGTGGTGAATTCTCCAACGGAATTCGCATGAATATTTCACCGAATTCTTGACTAAACTGCAAATTCATAATGTGGTCCATCATCCACAATGCTGTTTCTGCAATTCTTACTGGATATTCATCCAGTTCAATACCATAAAACTGGTTGACATCGATGAGAGACTGCATTTCGGAGGTAAGTTCCGATTGTTTCCACTTGTCTTGTACTTTCTTACGAAGTTCGTGAATAACAGCAATTTCAAGCTTTCGTAGTTCACGATAAGCAATCACAAGAAAGTTTCCGCAACCGCAAGCAGGATCAAAAAACTTCAATTGACCGAGTTTCAACCAGAATTTTTTCAGCTCTGCTTCCTTGCGTGTACCTCGGTGTTTTTTCAGACTTTGGAATTCTGCATACAAGTCATCCAGAAATAATGGCTCTATTACTTTTAGAATATTTTTCTCTGTGGTGTAGTGTGTTCCTTGTGTTCTTCTTTCTTCCGATTCAAGAACTGATTGGAACAATGCACCAAATATAGCCGGAGAAATTGCTGACCAGTTAAATTCACAGGCACTCAGCAATAATGAACACATTTCTGAATTGAAATCCACCATAGTCATTTTTTCTTTGAACAAGCCACCATTCACAAACGGAAATTTCGCCAGATCTTCGTCTAGTGGCTCTTGTCGTCTTTCAATTGGTCTGTTCAAAATTTGAAACAAGTGTTCTAGTATCCTGCCAACATGGGTAGTATTTTTTTCTGCATGTCGTTCAATCAATTGCTGAAAACTGTTGCGCTCGAATATTCCTGTATCGTCTGCAAAGAGACAAAATACAATTCGCACTAGAATGACTTTGAGTTCATGCCCGTTAAAGCCTGATATTTTGAGTAAATCATGAAATTTGCTCATAATTTCAGCCGCTTCGACATTTACAGAATCTTGTTCTCGAAATTTTTGACGATCCATGTCAATAATGAAACCGAAATGTTCAACTTGCTCAGCAGTAGGTCAGTTTAATCTTGCCTCTATCCGTTTGTCCCTGTCTAGCAACCAAATTGATTGAAAATTGCAAACTAGCTGATAACGCGGACGTTAACTTTCTTTCAATACCTCAAATATGAATCCGCTTGAAGCATCGCTTCATTTAGGTTCTTGTAAATCGTAATTCATTGATTTGGTGTAAAAACTCATAAAATATATTGCAACCTTCAAATTCACAGTAGAACTTATTTTTCACCGTCAGAATCGTCAAATTTACAAGTAAGACTTATAGAATATAACATAAATATTAAAAAATCAGTAGACTACTTTCAGTTTAATAGAGAAAAAGACAGTTTTTGGGAATCTTGACAATATATCGATCTTCTGTTTAGAGAACACTATTTTCGTAGATAATTTGACAATATAAACAAATTTTGCGATGACTTGAACAGGACAAGACATTGATAATGCATACTCATGTATTGCAATACCAGCACTGCCTTAATTGTGCAAGCAAACACTTGAACAGTACTATCCTGTTAACACTGAATGATCTAAGGTCTGTTCAGCATGAGCGGGCAGTGTAGCAAAGTGGCTTGCAAAGCAAAAGTAGTTACCAGCGAGACCGATACGGACATAATGGCTTCTGAAAAAATCATTGCTCGGAACAAGTTTGTGAAAAAGCAATGCATAAAAGGAATTGCTGCTCGCAATCTTGCTTGAGAGTGCTGAGTTTCATTCGTTGATGACTGCACATACTTCCCTGAACTTAACTCTGTTCCTGAAAGATGTTGGTCATCAGCACATCAATTTTCTCGACCCAACGGCTTTGGTGATGCCTTGGGTTTGGACGCCGACTTTCCCGATTTGATGGTTTCAAACATCTTTCGTGACGGTCGAACAACTCGACGGGCTACATTCCGGGTAATCTCGTAATGTAACTATCTGTAGTTCAAGCACCAGTTCTTATGCGAATTACTATCGTACGAGTTTGACAGGCTTGTACCAACCTGCATCTCTGTCGTTGACAAGTTCTTGATCTCCAAGGAAATTCCCGTTCAGAGTGACCCTTGATTGAACAAGGGTGATACCGCAACCACAGTGCTGTCTGGTGAATTCCAAATCACCGTTGACAACCTGCGAGGAGCAACGAAGTGAGGCAAAACTGGAAAATTTTGAAATCGGCTACTGTATTCAGGTATAAAATTGCACGGCACGCCTTCTTGGAAAGGCAGAAGTCAGTGAAACCAAAGCAATCAGAATTTACCTTGTAGTCCAATCGGGAGGAATTGATGTCGTACACCACCGAAGATATTCGAAATGTATCGGTTGTTGGTCAAGCCGGAGCGGGGAAGACCCTGCTTTGTGAATCGTTGCTGTTCGAATCCGGGGCCATTCCTTCCAAGGGTGAAATTGCCCGCAAGAATACAATGAGCGATCACGATGTACTGGAGAAGGTCCATCAGCGTTCCCTCACGGCATCTGTACTGACAGCAGAAAAGAACGAAAAGCGAATCAATCTCATTGATACTCCCGGATATTCCGATTTTCTGGGCGTTACCGTGCCCACCTTGGATGCAGTTGAATCCGCACTGATTGTCATCAATGCGCAAGCCGGTATTGAAACCATGACGCGCAGATTTATGGAATGGTCGACAGAACGCCAGTTGGCACGAGTCATTGTGGTGAATCGCATTGATGGTGAAAATGTCGAGTTCAGTCAACTTTACGATTTAATCCGTGAGGAATTCGGTAGTGCCTGCGTGGCAGTCAACTTGCCAGCCGATGGTGGTGCGAGTGTACTGGACTGTTTGCAGGGAACAGAAGGAGAATCGGATCTTGGCAGCGTCGCGGATGCCCACACCGCGATTGTGGAGCAGGTCGTTGAAATGGACGAGAACCTGATGGAGGAATACTTCGAAAACGGAACTGTATCTGCGGAAAAGTTGGCAAATGCATTTGTTCAGGCGATGCTTGAAGGGCATTTGATTCCGGTTTGCTTTACATCGGCAGAAACAGGTGCAGGTGTGCCGCAACTGTTGAATTTGATTGCAGATATGTTGCCCAATCCGTTGCAAGGCAATATTCCTCAGTTTGTCAGTGTCGATGACGAAGAGGAAGTGTCGATTGAACCGCAAGCGGATGCAAGTTTGATTGCGCAAGTCTTCAAGGTTGCGTTTGACCCGTTTGTGGGCAAGATGGGAATTTTCAGAATTTACCAGGGCACGATTACCAAGGATACGCCTGTACTGATTGACGATGCTCGCAAGCCGACCCGTCTGAGCAATCTCTACAGCTTGCAGGGAAAAGACCACATAGATGTTGCCGAAGGAATACCGGGCGACATTCGCGGCGTTTCAAAAATTGACGAAGTCAGGCTTGGTGGTGTCATTCGCTCGACTGACAATGAGAAGAATATTCGTATCAAGTCCGGCAAGATCAGTAGTCCTATGGTAGGGCTTGCAGTCGCTCCGGCCAGTCGCGGCGACGAGCAAAAGGTTTCGGAAGCTTTGCAAAAAATCGCTTCGGAAGATTTGTGTATTGCAATTGAGCGCAACCCGGCCGCCAATGAAACCGTATTGCGTGGTATGGGAGACTTGCATTTGCGCATTGCTCTCGAGCGCCTGAGTCAAGTTTACAACGTTGAAGTCACCACTTCGGTTCCCACTGTGCCGTACAAGGAAACAGTCATGAAAAGCGCCGAAGGACATTGCCGACACAAGAAGCAAACAGGTGGTGCCGGACAGTTCGGTGAAGTATTTCTGCGAGTTGAACCCAAGGCCAGGGGAGAGGGTTTCGAGTTCGTTGACAATGTAGTTGGCGGGGTGATTCCTTCACAATTTATTCCCGCGGTAGAAAAGGGCGTACGACAAGTGCTGGATTCCGGTGCATATGCAGGGTTTCCGATTCAGGATGTGAAGGTTGTTGTGTACGATGGCAAGCATCATTCGGTGGATTCCAAGGAAGTAGCCTTCATTACTGCCGGGAAGAAAGCGTTTGTTGATGCTTTCAACAAGGCAAATCCGGTAGTGCTGGAACCGATCGTGGACATTGATGTTGTATCTCCAAATACTTATATGGGAGATATTGCCGGTGAGCTTTCGTCGCGCCGCGGTCGCATCAGCGACACGGATTCACTGGCAAATAATTCAGTCCGAATTTCCGGAATTGCACCATTATCCGAAATGACTGATTTTCAATCGCGCCTGAACGCTATCACGGGTGGCGAGGGGGCATTCATGATGGAGTTTGGACATTACGAACCTGCGCCCATGGAAATTCAGAAAAAGCTGAACGCTGCGTTTGTCCGACCCGAAGACGATTAACCCAAAACAGAATTGAAATCAAATGAATTCAGCAAAAGAAGCAAAAGTTGAACAATGTCCGGTTACCGGGCAGTCTCTTCCCGCAGAAGCCAAATCTGAGGAAAAGAACGGAGAACAAAAGACGCTTGTACTCACTGGTGCGAGCCAAGGCATTGGTCATGCGACGGCCAAACTGTTTGAACAGCAAGGCTGGCGCGTTATTACTTGCTCCAGACGGGCATTTTCTCGGGAATGTCCCTGGCAAGCTGGCCCGGAGGACCATATTCAAATCGATCTTGGTGACCCGGACCATCGTTCAATCGGTTTGTCCGAACTAAAGAAGAGGCTGGCCGGCGGGGGCTTGCATGCATTGGTGAACAATGCTGGCATTTCACCCAAAAGTGAGGCCGGTGACCGACTCGGGCCCTTTGATACAGGAATGGCAACCTGGCGACTGGTCTTTGAAGTCAATTTTTTTGCTCCAATCATCCTGGCACGCGGGTTGATGGACGAATTGATGCGTGGGAAAGGTTCAATCGTTAATGTAACTTCAATTGCCGGTTCCCGTGTGCATCCATTTGCCGGCACCGCTTATGCCACATCGAAAGCGGCACTGGCCGCGTTGACAAGGGAAATGGCATCTGACTTTGGCTCGAAAGGGATTCGGGTCAATGCCATTGCGCCGGGGGAGATTGATACCCCGATACTGTCACCACAAACAACGAAATTGCTTGATACGATTCCATTGCACCGGCTGGGTACTCCCGAGGAAGTTGCCCAAACCATTTATTTTCTATGCGCGGACCATTCCAGCTACGTGACCGGTTCGGAAATTCACATTAACGGCGGCGAGCATTTATAGAGTCTCCCTCATCCGTTTGACAGGCTTCTTATGAACTTGTCCAACCCGTTCGTATAGATTTCACCGCTTTGCAGGAATCCATCGTTGTGGTCACCGATAATTTCAAGAAATTCCTTTCTGGATTGAGTTGCTTCGTACAGTTTTTGACTTTCGGCAAAAGGGATCAAGGTGTCGCTGCGGCTATGGATAAACAGGACTGGCGACGTTACTTCATCCATTCTGGACAAACTGTTGTAGTACCATCTCACCATGTACTGAGTGGGTAGCCAGTTGTAGTAGAGGCGCGCCATATTCGGTATTGAAGTAAATGCGGATTCCATGATCAGACCTGCCGGTTTGTGCTTGGAAGCAACCCAGCTTGCCATGGCACCCCCAAGCGAGCGGCCGAAAACAATAATTTTTTCAGGTGGAACGTTTCTGGTTTCAGTCAGGTACTTCCACGCTATTTCAGCATCATGGTACATTTTGTCTTCAGCCAGTTCACCAGTGCTGATGCCGTATGTACGATAGTCGTAGATAAATATGGACAGGCCCAAATCGTGGAAAATTTTGAAGGAATCAATGCGATCTGAAATATTGCCAGCGTTGCCATGATAAAACACCAAGGTGTAACGCGGATTCGGGTGGGGAATGAACCAGCCGTGTAGCTTGGCCGATTCATCCGAGTCTATGTACACGTCTTCGTGTTCGAAGTCATGCTCGCCAGGATGAGTGTCCAGATTTGTAGAAGGATAGTGGATTAGTCCTGTTTGCAACCAATAGAAAGCAAAAACGACGACTAGGTAAATAGCAACCAGTCCAAGGACTAAATACAGCACTTTTTGGAACATTTTCTTCCTGTCACTTACAGTTTATCGAAGAGCAAAATTCTTGGGTTTGCTATATCCATGAGAAATTTTTGTTTTCCTTGGTATTTACTGACCATTCGTAACAACGTGAAGGAATCCTGAATGATGGATTCGTACTAATTTGCCGTAGATTTTATAGTCTTCAAATCAGGAAAATCAGAATTTGAGAAGGCGACTCTCAATTTGTGCCTTCCATAATACCATCAGTACCGATTTTCGGCACGACTTATTGTGCCTTGCCTGAAGCACAACATGGACAGTCTGTACCGTTGCTATTGTACTTTGGAATTTACTCAATCGCTGATTTCAAGGTGCTACAGGTGTCCGCCATAGAGTTAGTTTCGAGGATGTCAGGAAGACGGTCGCAAGAACTGTCCCGCGGAGGCAATGTCAATGCGTTTCATGTCGGTGAGGTGCTTGCAGTTTCTCTTGATGGTGTGTTTCCGGCGCAATCTGGCGGCCACCCCGACGCTAATGAGGGTTTGTGGATTTCAGCTGGAGTCGGACAGAATGGCCGCATACTGGTGCTGTTGAAGATTTCGTTGTTCTACCGCAATTGAGACGTGAAAACCGCGTTGATACGATAGTGCATTTGTCCTTTTTCATTCAGAAATGGCCGGAACTGCATGTGTCTACAAAGCGGTGAAGTGCGGCCTATTAATTTGCGCCAGTCGCGACGAGTGCCGCCGAATGGTTGCCATGCTGGCCATCGCCTTGTGTAACCTATGAGGAGAACAAGCGGGACAAATTTCGCAACGGGTGAAATCGCCTGCTGTCCAAGAAACGCACGGCATAAAATTCAAGCACTTGAAGGTGTGTTGCATTTTTGCGACAATGAAAATTCTCGCCCAATGCACACTCGACACCCATCTTGACCATGCCACCCGGTGCCAGTGCCTCCGAAACTCGAAGATAGGCAAATTCGCCAGCCGGCAACACGTAAAAGGCTCAGTACAACGCCTGCAAGCCAAAGATCTTTCCAAGGAGTCGCGATGCGGCGCGACCGCAGAGCCTATTGAATTCACGGCGGATTTTCCGATCAAAATTCCTAAAAAACGAAAAAAATTTGACATGGGGGGGGGGGGTGATACAAGCAAAACTACCAGAAATGAAATAGAGAGGACTATAGCAAATGACTGACTTTCTTAAACGCGACAATGGGCCATTCAACCTGGTGCATGCGTTGCTCTGTATCGCAAGCATGGCAACGACGTGTTTCCACGCGGTTGCCAATGGAAGAAAGAAAAACACCTGCGTCTGGCGCTTTAAGCAGGCCTTGGCAATATCCGGTCCCACGAAAAAGAAGGGAATCGGCCTTGCCTGCTGCCTGTCCATATTCGCATCTGCGTCGGTGTCGGCGCAAACCCTATCAGCAAGCGGCGATCTCGAGGCACTCATGTCTGAAACTGCGGTAGCGGCCTGCATTCGCTCGAGCCGCGGGGACTCGATAGGCGATCTGGCTTCGGCAAGTTCGCGTTGCTTGGCGGGGAGCGTAGTCAACAAGGTGATTGACACTGCGACGGTGCTGGTCAATGAAGCCGCGCAGGAAGGCATACATCAGAATTTCAAGATCATCAACCATCTCAACTATTCCCCGACCGACGGCGATTTGAGGGGAGATCTGGACGTCGTTGTGCCGCTGTCATTTTCAGGCTTCGGCGGATCATCGATGCTGTCGACGCAGAAGCCGAATGCGCTGTTTCTGCAGCAGGGAGTCACAACCTGGAAGGATGGTCACTCGCTTCGGCGTAATGACTTGCGGTTCGGCGTGGTGCGTCGATTCGCTGTTTCAGAACGTCTGGAGTCCGGCATATTCGGGGTATCGGCATTCATACAGCAGAACCTTGAGCGAGGACACAAGCGCATGGTTGCGGGCATGGATTACAGGGGCAAGTTCGGAGTCGGCTCCTTCACCTACTTTCAGCCAATGACCGGATGGCGGCAGGGTCGACCGGAACATCAGGAGCGACCCAGGGAAGGAATGGAGCTTGGCTTCAGGATGGACTTGACCACCGCCGTCAAGCTTGACACTGCGGTAGGACGATGGGAGAACCGCAGGTGGCCCAGCTCTGAAAGATGGAAGACCGGCGGGCGTATCGGGTTGCGGTTCAAGCCGCACACATGGCTCGACTTCGGGGTTTCCTACAACTCGTTCGGCACGGATGATTCAATCGCCTATTCAATGACTTTCTATCGACCGCTTGGCGGGGGTGCGCAGAAGCAGCCGACGTGGAACGGACTGGGCAGGTTCGCCGGCGGCACCGCGCCATCGGCAAGCGATGCCTGGCGGCCGATCAGCAACGTGGACAGAATTGAATATGTTGAACGTGCATCGATCTGGGGAATCGCCGAAGGCGCAACAGTGCGATTCCTGCAGGATGTGGTAGTGAGCGGCGAGAAGGTGCGGATGGAAGTTTCACTGGCATCGACGGTCTCGCAGGACGCAAGACTGATGGTTCGCCTGATGCCCGGCGACGGAGACAATCCGGTTGTGCCGGGGAGAGATTATGTCAACGAACCGGTCGAGGTGATTGTGCCGGCCGGAGCAAGCCGGGCGGAGTTCTCAATCCGGCTCCTGCTCAATCCTGACATGACCCGCAACCGCACATTGTCAGCCAAGGTATATCCGGCTGGCGAAAGCAGCAGCTGAACGGAGGAATCGACATGAACAATAGACGCTTTTTTCAAATCAGTGCAGTTGTCTTCGCATCAGCCGCATTGTTGGCGGGTTGCGGCGGTGGCGGCGGCACCCCAGCAAGAAGCGGAAGCCAAGTGCAGGTTGCACCTGCGCCAAGCGAAAGCACTGCCAGACATGGCGCAGTTTATTCATACAGGGTGAATAACGGCGAACAGTGGCTCTTGAACTACCATGGCAGTGAAGGTACTGCAGCATCGGCGCAAAGCAGTGCTCTTGCCGCTTGCAATGCCTTGGAGAATGCGCAAGATTGCAGGGTGGAATTCACCTATGCGATTGCACCGCCTGCCTCCTCGCCGTCCGCGCCAAGCCAGCCATCCACTCCGAGTCAACCGGAAACACCGAGTCAACCGGCAACGCCAAGCCAACCGTCTGCGCCGAGCGGAAGCAATGTTCGTTATGGCGCGATTTATTCATACACAGTGAATGATAGTGCGGTTTATTCATACACAATGAATGCCGAAGAACCAGTAGTAACGCGGACCGTGAGCTACCATGGCAATGAAACTACCGCCGCAAAGGCCTACACCAATGCTCTTGCCGCTTGCAATGCCTTGCCGCTTGCGCAAAATTGCAGAGTGGAATTGATCTACTGGACTGCAGTACCTGTCACCCCGTGGACAGGAGTCAGGACGGGAGGCGATGCTGATGGCGATGGAAATGGCGAAGGCGATGCTGATGGCGATGGAAATGGCGAAGGCGATGCTGATGGCGATGGAAATGGCGAAGGCGATGCTGATGGCGATTCAAACATCATCAATAGTAATTTCAAGTATGGCTTTATTATCTATGGATACTCACCAAAACCTGGAACTACAAGATCAGTCTCGGACTCATACGCCAAAGACGGCGATGAATATGCTAATAGATGGTTAGAGATAACATATAGCGCCGAAGCTCAAACCTTCTCAGAGGCTCGTTCCCCGATTCTTTCACGTTGCGCGAGTAATATTAACCCCTGCTACATCTTGGCTAACTTTAGCAACTGCGCTGCGCTTGCACAAAGCGACGATTCCTTAGTTAAGGCATACGGTACTGCCAATTCAGAGGAGGAAGCCAGATCGGATGCACTGGCAGAATGCAGTCGATTGGGAGGTAGTGGATGTGGTACTACTGGTTCAATCTGCCGATTAGATCAAATAGGAGATAGACCGGCTACTACTCCAGTAGGCGGCTTCCAGCGTGGAGGATTTAACGTTTGCAATACCGTTGATATTTTTGCACGATTGAGACCCATAGTCAGGTATGGCGCGGTTTATTTAGGCACCTATGAATCACACCTCGATGTTCCAGGCGGTTTAATCATACCCTATTTTAATCAATGGAGCCCCCGTCCCCTTCGAAGCAGAACTGAAGCTCGCAACGCTGCTCTTGCGGATTGCAGGTCTAGAGGCCTTTTGCGTTGCAGCATTAAAACCACCTTTACGGGTTGCGCTGCATTTGCGACTGTGGGCTTTACTCCGGGTTCTTGTGGGGATGCTTGTTGTACCTGGGAGAGTTTTTTTAGTACTGGCGATACCCTAGCCAGTGCCCGGACGTCGGTAATGGCAAAATGCAGACGATTTCCCCATTTAGGCCGCAGATTTCCCTATCCAGGCCGCACCAACGACCGTTGCCTGTGTTTTTCTGGCGATGAGTCTGGTAGTGCAACTTTTCGTAGCGGTTGCAATCAACCTGAAATTCCTCAATGCAGATAGGATGCAGCTGACCGGTGATTGACTCGTTCGCGGTGGTTTTCAGCTGCCAGCGGACAGGTTGATCACGGTCAGCGAGAGCCGTTCTGTCTTTCTGTGTGGCTTGCTGGACTCGCTTTTATGCGCTTTCAGGCATCATCGGCAGTGTGATTTGATCGATGCTTGCATGACGTTCAGGCGGGTTTGTATCTGTTGTGGAAATATCAGAATACCCGCACGCCAAAATCCACTTATTCAAGTACAGCAGATAACGCTTTCTTGAATTCAGGGGTGGTGCTTTGCACTGAGCTTTGCCTTTCCGGATTCAAGGTTGCTTGACAGTGCAGAAAGCGACGCATTCAGTTCGTCTAGCAGTTCCATCATCTCATCTACTTCTTCCTGCGAGGGTGGCTTTGCATTGCACTCATCACAAAAAATGTAATCTTTATTGTGGGTCGCATAGGTCACGCCGCAATCGGCGCATTCAAGTTTGTGTTCTTTCTGTTTCACTTGATTTCTCCTGTTGGTTTAGTTGCACTTCTGCGGTCAGTGATTGAGCGTCCACGAAATGCGTTGAATTCATCGAACAGTTTGTGGCATCGTCCGCGGACCCATAGATCTTCGGTAGGGGTGTCATCGCCTAGCAGTTCTTCGATGCAATTTGCGGCGTGCATGTCCAAAGTGTATTCACCCAAGAATTGATCGGCTTTCTTTCGGTGCAACCATTCGGCGCTGAAGTCTAGCAAGTCCTCTATGGCTTCAATGAAAAACGGGGTGTTGCGCTTCACCGAGTCGCTAACCAGCAGTGGAAAGTAAATCGATTCGTTCCATCGGGTTTTCAGTGCATCGCAGTATTCCTCCAGCAGATCGTATTCGATCCAGTTGTCGCACACCATATCGACCCATTCAAGTTCCACGAATGCCGCGTCGATGTTCAGGCGTTCGGCAATCAGGCAGTTCCATTCCTCGTTGGTTGGCGCATCGATGCGTTCGAAGTCGTCGCTGCGGTAGGCGTGTGCAAAGTCTAGCAGTTTCTGCCGTGCTTCGTTATCGTTCAGTTGGTTCAGTTTCTGTTTCACCACCATTATTTGATTTCCTCTGTTTAGTCTCCTAAATGTGAAATTAAGATACTGGACTCGTTAGCGGCCATATCTGTCAATGACGGATTGGCATTGTTCAAGAGTTTGATGCACGACCTTGATTAACTCGTAAGGCTTGGTGCCGTCAGGATTGACAATGACGAATTCGGTTGCGTAATAACCCGGCCAGTCTTGCAACTGTTTCCAGGCATATCTTGAGTAGATGTAATAACCCCTATGCTCATACAGGTATTCGTGGTTGTCTGATAAGGCTTTCATTACGCTAATCCTCTTCGTCCAGTGCGTAATGAGCGCCTATGTCATTGGCAAGTTGTTCCAAGGCGTGATCGATAATCTCGCCGGCAGTCAATTTCTTGCCTGAAAGGCGTTTGAAATAGTCCTGTATCTCAAGCAATTCTTTCTTGGCAGTGTAGCGAGCATGGAATTTCTTGGTTTCACTTGCCTTCGGTTGTTCAGAAACCAAGCCTAAATCACTTCGCCAATCGTCTATGAATGCACCAAGGTCGTTCAGTGCTTCGGTTGTGGCATCTTTCTTTTTTTCTGTTTCATTCATTAGCGGTATGTTCATGTCGCAATTTGAATAGTATTGTCTTGTTCATTTTTACGAGGGTGGTCGATGACTGATTTTGATTGCGCGTGAATGCTCAGTAGTGAAGAAAATGCCGAATTTCCTGCCATAGTTGCAGTTTTCACCACAAAACCACTTGCCTATATGCACCTTGCCTCCCATAATGCTACATTGCCGAGCGCAGCTTCGTTTCAGTTGCACTCAACCCTGAGAAAAGGCTTTGTGGTAGATACCCGAACGTGCGGCGTTGTCCATCGCCACATATCGCTCAGTGGTGGCAATGAAAGAATGACCCATGAAGTCTCGCAAAGCGAACGCACCGCCCCCGCCTGCAATGAAGTGTGTAGCATACGCCCGCCTGAGCATGTGCGGATGTACATGAACGCCGATGCTCTCTTCGCCTCTCTTCTTCACCATCGACCTGATTGAGCTTGCAGCTGGACGAATGCCGACCCGTGAAACGAACAATGCGTCTTCGCAGACAACGGCGAGCTGACGACGAACGGCAAGCCAAGACTGAATGGCAGTCACCGCATTCTGACCGATATCACAAAACCGCTCTTTGCGACCCTTGCCAATCCGGATATGCACAAAAGGCGCTTCGCTGTCAAGCTCAACGTCATCGATGTCCAGGTCGATGAGTTCCTGAAGCCGAATGCCACTGGAATAGAAAAGCTGGAGTATCGCCTTGTCGCGCACGGCATACACATCCTCGCCTTTCACTTCAAGCAGCGACTTGACCTGTTCCATGTCCAGCAGCATATCCGGAGAAATCTGCTTGCGGGTTTCAGGAACAACAACCTTTTCAAAGGGGTTGGCATCAACGCATCGCTGGGCAATCAAATACCGATAGAATGCACGGATTGCGCACAATGAATTGTTGATCGAGCTCGCCGACAGTCCGGCACGCAACCGGTCGTCTACGAAGTCATGCGGGTCAACGGCATACCAATCCACAACCCGCCGGCGCTCGCAATAGTCTTTGAGAACCTCGATGCTACGGCGATAGGTTGATACTGTGTTGGGTGATTTGCGTTGCTCTCTTTGAAGATGCTTCGCAAAGGATTCAATGGTATTCATTGCTCTCTCCTGACGGTTTAGACGGTTATTGATAACGGTTCGGGGCCACAGCCGACCCCGGGAAATCAACAATTTCGCCCCTCAATTTCTTATAGCTGGAAACTCTGCTAAGCCAATGCTCGCAAGAACGCAGGTGGAAATAAGATATACTCTCTGCCAAGGCCTTTACTGATTAAGGACGAGGACTCATCATTTGAGGGGTTCAATTTGCAAAAATTGTTCCCGTAGCTGGCCTGTTGTCAAGAGTTAGTGTATTGACAATTTATCAAGTTCATTCATACATTACGGAGATATGAGTCAAAATGAGTGGTAGAGTTCTTACTGATTGGCGACCTGACGACGAACAGTTTTGGTCCGAACAGGGCGGTCGAGTTGCCCGGCGCAACTTGTGGTGTTCTGTGCTTGCATTGTTCCTTGCATTTGCGATATGGGTCATCTGGGCCGTCGTCGTTGTGGAACTGCCGCGAATCGGCTTCGAATACACAACGGCGCAGTTGTTCTGGCTAGCCGCATTGCCGGGACTGTCGGGTGCAACATTCCGATTTCTGTTCAGTTTCGTAATTCCGATTTTTGGCGGGCGATTGTGGACAACGTTGTCAACCGCATTACTGTTGCTTCCTGCGGTGGGTATCGGAATAGCGGTGCAAAATCCGGACACTTCATTCGGAGTATTTGCTATTCTCGCTCTTCTTTGCGGACTTGGTGGCGGTAACTTTTCGTCATCAATGGCAAACATTTCATACTTTTTCCCGCGTCGGTCGAAAGGCAATGCACTGGCCGTAAACGGCGGGCTTGGCAATGTAGGTGTAGCCTTCACGCTCTATATTTTGCCGATTGTCATCACGGCAGGTGTGTTCGGGTTCCTTGGCGGCAAACCGCAACCCGTAGTTGATGGCGGTGAAATCTGGTTGCAGAATGCTGGATATATATTTGTTCCTTTTTTGATTGTCTCCTGCTTGCTCGCATGGTTCGGAATGGATGATATTGCTGAGTACAAGGGTACCATCAAGGAGCAGTCAATCATATTCCAGCGCAAGCACAACTGGGTCATGTGCTTGCTGTACACTGGCACGTTTGGCTCATTTATTGGATATTCGGCAGGATTGCCGTTGTTGTCCCAGATCGAGTTTCCTGAATCTCACTCGCTGGCTTATGTATTTATCGGTCCGTTGCTGGGCTCGTTAAGTCGGGCAGGAAGTGGCTGGCTTTCCGACCGATACGGCGGTGGACGTGTGACTTTTTGGGTGTTTGTCGTGATGTTTCTCGCGGCAATCGGGGTTTTGTATTTTATGGAAAACAAGGATGCACCGAATGCCTTTATGGGATTTTTCACGATGTTTATGGTTTTGTACATCGCTTCCGGGATTGGCAACGCCTCTACATTTCAGATGGTTCAACCAATCATGAAACAGGAAATTGACCGGCTCATGCCGGAGAAAGACGAGAAATTCAGGCATCGGCAGACAGATATTGAAGCCGGTACCATCATTGGGTTTTCCTCCGCGATTGCGGCATTCGGCGGCTTCTTTATTCCCGAATCCTATTCCCTGTCCATTCTGATGATTGGTGTGCCGGATTTGGCACTGGTTGTTTTTATCGGCTTCTATGCGGTTTGCATACTTGCTACATGGTGGTACTACACGCGCAAGAATGCGGAAGTGCCTTGCTGAAATTCTGACTGGAGAACAACTTGAATCAGTAGTAGCCGATTCGGTCGCCATCTGTGGTTACGCCCAGACCGTTCAATAGCCGGTTTACATAGCAAAAGTAGCCAATGACCTGATTGAGTTCGAGAATTTCTCCATCATTGCAACCGGACTGGACAAGGGCGCGATAGTCGCTCTTGTCCATCCTGCCTACATCCAGTGTCAGTTTCTCGGTGTAGCGGAGCATGGCAAGTTCCTTCCCGGCAAACGAGGTTTCAAGATTGCGGTTGCGCAACGACGACAAAATCCGGTTTGCGCGATCTTCGTCGTTCACAAGTCGCTTCAAATTCAGACTGTGATGCGTAACGCTGTATTCGCATTGGTTTAGCATGCTTGTATAGGTGCCGACAGTTTCCAGAAACCACAGCGGCAATGTATTGTCCGGATGATGTAAAACGCTCTTGTAGAGTGAGATGTGTCCTTGAATCGTATGCGGTCGCAACCCATGAACGCGCAGAACGTTGTCAATGGTGCCATGTGGGGTTCTGGCGAGATCAAACATCTCTTTGACATTGCCGGTTGCTTCAGCATCAGCAATCATGCGAATCCATGCAGACATGATGTAATCCGGGTTAATTTCGATAGGTGAATGATTTGTCGAAGCGTCCGGTGATGTACTCGGCGCAACCGATCGGCTCAAAACGGCGCTTGTCTCCGTCTGAAACTACTGGTTCGATCACAGTATTTGAAGCTGGGTCCACAAAAAACACGATGGAATGACGGTCCTGGGGTTTCAGATTCTTCACATAGTGAGGAACAGAACGAAATTTTCCATTAGACCAGCGTTCCATCAAGTCACCAATATTGACGACTATGGTATCCGGCAAAATGTCAACCATTTCCCACTTTCCCTGTTTCGTTTGCACATGCAAGCCGGGTTCGCGCTGGAACAGGAGCGAAAGGCAACCGAAGTCGGTATGCGGCGATACTCCGTATTGTTCCTGCTGCTCCGTTGTCGCAGGATAGTGAATCAGACTGCCACGAGAAGTTGGATTTCGAAAATGACGGGTGAAATAATCCGCATTTACCCCCAATCCGGTAGCCATGGCTCGCAATATTTTGTCTGTGCATGTGTGAACTGTTCGGAAAAGTTGGTTAAGGGGTGATTGCATTTCCGGCAAGCAAGCAGGCCATTTGTTCTTGGCAAGCAATTCAGTTTCTGATTGATTGGGTTGACTATTGTTGCTGTATTCAGGTCCCCAAATGAAACTTTCTTTTTGGTCGGCGGCGCTGTAGCCTTCCATGACAGATGTGCCGATTTGCAAGAATCCCCGATGTCCTTGTGTCATTCCCACCAAATTTTTCTTTTCCAAGGGAAGGGCAAAGAATTTTTCAGTCAGGTTGAATGCGGTTTCAATGAGCTGGCTTGAAATGCCATGGTTTGAAACGTAGAAAAAACCGTGCTGTGTTGCAGCTTGGCATAAATTCCGACCGATTTGCTCCCATTCAGTGCCGGGGTTCTGAGAGCACTGTCCCAAATCGATGATCGCTAATTCCTTCAATATTAAGTGCTCGGATAGTTGAATCAGGGATAAATAGCAGGACTATAGTTGTTTGCAGTACGAAGAGACAATATTTCGTCAAATCTGTAATTTTGTTCACGCACTGATACTGACTACTCAGGGATTATCTCCTTTGCCTGTCCAGCTTGGTCAACAAGTAATCCATTCCACGATTACCCTTGATTGAATTGCAATTTGCACACAATAACTGAAGATTATCGATGTGGTCTGTACCACCTTTGCTTTTTGCAATAATGTGATCAACAGTCAAATGCCGGCTCTCAAAATGTAGGTCGCAGCCATTGCAGTGTCCTTCTTGTTCACCGTACAATTTGGATTTGTTCCCTTTGCTGGCGTAATGCGGTAACACCCCCAAATCTGTTCGTTGGGGAATGTCGTGGCGATGAACAATATTCTTCCATAGACCTTGATATTGCTTGATTCGCGATACAACCAGTTCCCCGGCTTTTGGTGATATGTCAATTCCAATCCATTGACGATCCTCAATTTCCGCGGCAACACAGGTAGTGGCACAACCACAAAACGGATCAAACACGATATCCCCCTTGTGTGAACTGGCAGTAATGATCCGCTTCAGCAGGGCAAGTGGTTTTTGCGTTGGATAGCCAGTACGTTCTTTACCTAGTGGCAACTTAATATCAGTCCACAAGTTGCCAACTTGCTTTCCTCTGAAGTCGCGTTCATACTTTCGTCGTTGCAAGCGACCATTCTGTAAAATGATGACATTGCCTTTCTGGTATTCTTCCTCCAGCCTTTTTTTGCTCAATCGCCACCCCGAAGGGTGTGGATTTGTAAATCCGCGCCATTCGTAACACAGATTGGGTCGAGCACCCATCCCGGGAGAGCTCCATAGATGAGCACTGTCGTCGTAGTAACGATCGCCTTTTTCATCAATCAGCGGAAATTGCTTGATTTTTTCTGCTTCAGTGAGACTCCGATAAGGGCGAAGCGAGGCATTTCCGACAGAGTAGAACAGAATACTGTCGGTTACGGTTCCCCAAGTCTTGGGAGCATGCTGACTGCCCCTCGCTACACTTGTATGTCGTTGCCAGGTAATTTCATTGCAAAAATTATGTCTGCCAAACATTGCATCCAGCAGAAGTTTCAGGTAGTGGCTCATCGTCGGATCGCAGTGCAGATAGATCGACCCAACAGGTTTCAGAATACGGTGTAATTCCAGCATTCTGACAGCCATGTAGATCAAATAGGACTTGTCACTTTTGGTTATTGCGGCTTGAATTACCCGATGAACACCAGGATGTTTCGCTTGGATTAAATCTAACCATGCGATGTCCACGTCGGAAAGCGTCCAAGTATCCTTGAATGCGGCTCCGGCGGACTTTGACCCGATGGGGGCAGCGTAGTCGGCTTTAGAGTTAAAGGGCGGGTCAAGGTAGATAAGATCTACCGAATTGCTATTCATGCCGCGCATGATTGGCAAATTATCGCCTGTAAAGAGCGTTTTGTCCACCCAATTTGGTGGTTCGGGAGCAAAATTCAAACTTGCAGAGGTGGATTTGGTACGCGCCATGTTTTCAACCGAGTTCGAAACATACTACTAGATTTTAACGCAAGTGTTAGTCGTTGCGGTTTGTGTATCAAGCAATCGGAACAGATGAATCTTGCGAGGTGCAGGTACTTCAATCCATCAAGGCAGAGTATTCGCGTATAATTGTTCAGAACGAAAAATTGGAGATCAAGTGTTCTGAACGATTTCGATTGAACTTGTAATAACCGAGCGTAAAGTCAACATTGTGAGCAAATACCTGAATTCAAGCATAGACGACATGCGAATCGCATCGATTCGCGATGTCGCGTTTCCTTTTCAAATCATGAAGGAAGCCCCGGCTTCTGACCGTGTCGTTGAAACGGTTCGTAGCGCGCGGCACAACATTCACAGCGTTCTGAGTGGAAACAATGACCGGTTAATTGTCATTGTAGGCCCGTGTTCTATCCATGATGTGAAAGCGGCGCATGAATATGCAGGCCAACTGGCAGAAATGCAACGCAAGCTGGAAAGCGATTTGCTCGTCGTCATGCGCGTCTATTTTGAAAAGCCGCGGACGACGATCGGATGGAAAGGACTGATTAACGATCCGGGCCTGAATGGTTCATTCGATATCAATAAAGGATTAAGACTGGCGCGTAGCCTGTTGATTGACATCAACCAGATGGGCTTGCCGGCCGGTGTTGAATTCCTGGATATTATCACCCCGCAATATATTGCCGATCTGGTCAGCTGGGGAGCAATTGGTGCTCGTACTACTGAAAGCCAGGTACATCGACAATTGGTGTCAGGCCTGTCTTGTCCTGTGGGATTGAAGAACGGCACTGATGGAAATTTGAAAATTGCCGCTGACGGCGCAGATGCGGCCTCCAGGCAGCATCGATTCCTTTCGATCACCAAAGACGGTCAAACTGCAATATTTGAAACTTCGGGAAATGAAGATTGTCACATCATATTGCGCGGCGGCAAGCAGCCCAATTACGAAGCAGAGTATGTCAATGAAGCCGCTCAGTTGCTTCAGGAAAGAAATTTGCGCCCCAACGTGATGATTGATTTCAGCCATGCAAACAGTAGCAAGCAATATGCCCGGCAAATGATTGTCGGCCAGAATGTCTGTGAACAGGTATCAAACGGCGACACGCGCATCATCGGCGTAATGGTTGAAAGTCATTTGATTGAAGGGCGGCAGGATATTGTTGCGGACAAGACACCGACCTACGGTCAGAGCATCACCGATGCTTGCATCGGATGGAAAGACACCGAAGTATTGCTTGAACAATTGGCGGAAGCCGTACGGAAACGCCGCAACGTATCAGCCTCGGAAGTGCAAAAACTGGGCTCCGTAGTTGCCTGACCCCGTTCGATATTCCGTGCAATGATTACACCTTACCAGTCTGCGCGACTGGTGCCTCTCTTGGTTGAATGCAAAGAGCGGCGCGCTGAATTGCTGAGAGAAGCCGAACAGTTGCCGGCCATTACTTTGGATTCGGCCGCCGGTGCAAACGTCGTGATGCTGGGTGCGGGGTATTTCACTCCGCTGGAAGGTTTTATGAGTCGTTCAGACGCATTGTCCATCGCTGAGACAATGCGTACGGATCACGGACTCTTCTGGCCAATTCCTATTCTGAATCGCGTCAAGGATGCGCCAAATTTCACACCAGGCTCCCGAATTACGCTCAGGGACGGCGAGGTTGAAGGCACTCCGCCATTGGCAATCCAAACGGTTGAATCGGTCGATGAGTTGAGCCAGAACGAGGTCGAACATATTGCCGAATGCGTATTTGGAACCAAATCCGCAGAACATCCCGGAGTGGCGACATTTTTGTCTCAGGGACAACGGGTGATTTCCGGCCCGATTGAAGTTCTGAATTGCAGTTATTTTGAAACCGAATTCGCTGACACATTTCGTACCGCATACGATATTCGCGAAGAAATTGAACAGCGCGGCTGGAAGCAGGTCGTGGCGTTTCAAACACGCAATCCGATGCATCGCGCGCATGAGGAACTCTGCAAGATTGCGATGGAACGGACTGGCTCCGACGGCGTTGTGATTCACATGTTGCTCGGCAAACTCAAGCCTGGCGACATTCCGGCCAAAATTCGCGATGCGGCGATTCGCAAGATGGTAGATCTCTACTTTCCGGAAAACACAGTACTCATATCCGGCTACGGATTCGACATGCTGTATGCAGGACCGCGAGAAGCAGTTCTGCATGCGATTTTCCGTCAAAATCTGGGGGCTTCCTACATGATTGTCGGGCGCGACCATGCCGGTGTCGGGGATTTTTATGGAGATTTCGATTCGCAAACCATCTTCCGGGACAAAGTTCCGGCCGGAACTCTGGATATCCAAATCTTCGAAGCGGACCACACAGCTTATTCAAAGAAGTTGAACGAAGTCGTAATGATGAGGGATGCACCGGACCACAGCAAGGACGACTTTGTATTGTTGTCGGGTACCCGGGTTCGCGAGATGCTTTCAGCAGGACAGTCGCTTCCAGCTGAATTCAGTCGACCTGAAGTTGCACAAATTCTGATGGATTTTTACAGAAGCAAATCTGCCTGACTACTCAATTTCCGAAATCGGGATGCTTTTTTCTTCCAGCATGATTGGAATACTTGAATCAACTCTGTAAATCGTTGTTCCGGTTGACGTTATCAAACCTTCTTCGAGCTCGGAATCGACGGTGCTTCCGTCCGCATAGCAAATCTCGCCGGCACGGATTTTCAGGTTGATTTTCTCCAGCAATTCGGGTTTGACAACCGATACCTGATTTTTTGTTACCGGACAGCGTATAATTTCAAGCAGTTTTGGATCAACAGGCAATTTGAATCTCCTCGTACCAATCAACCAGTAAGACTTGTTTCTCTGTATTTTAGCACGCTCGTAGAGTCATGAAGTATCTGCATACAATGGTTAGAATTTCGGATTTAGACGAATCCCTCAGATTTTATGTTGACTGTCTTGGACTAAAGGAAATTCGACGAGTCGACAATGAAGCAGGTCGTTTCACCAATCTGTTTCTGGCTGCGGAAGGGAATGAGGATGCCCAGCTTGAACTGACTTACAACTGGGATCCGGAAGACTACAAAGGCGGCAGAAACTTCGGACATCTTGCCTATAGGGTCGAAAACATTTACGAAACTTGTCAGCATTTGATGAATATGGGTGTTGTTATCAACCGACCACCGAGAGATGGTTGGATGGCATTCGTGCGGTCGCCGGACCAGATCTCTATTGAACTGCTCCAGGCCGGTGATCCCTTGCCGCCGACCGAGCCATGGAAATCCATGCCGAATGTAGGAGCTTGGTAGTTGTTTTTTCTTTATTATCAAAGACATAATTTTTTAACTTAAGGTAATTTATAATGAAAATAGGATTGAAGAAGCTATTGTTAATTTCAGTTTCGGCGGCAATGATGTTGTGTGCGAAGCAAGTGCTTGGACATAATGTTGAGTTGGACTCGAAAGTGAAGAGAATCAGCTATGCAATCGGTATCAATACTGCGACTGGCATGGCTCAGGAGCTTCTGCAATTGAATGTTGAAATTGACCCGGATGCAATGGCTCAGGGTATTATTGACATCTTTTCAGGCGGCGATCTCAGGATGACCAATGAGGAGATGGCAGCAACGCTTACGGATTTTCAGGAAATGATCATCCAGCAACAAGAGGAAGCCAGCAAGAAAAATATCGAGGAAGGAGAGAAATTCATGGAACAATTCGGTGAACAGGAAGGGGTCGTAACTACGGATAGCGGTCTGATGTACCGCGTAGTTGTTGAAGGACCCGGGGAAAAACCAACTGCGACAGATACAGTTGTTGTTCATTATCGCGGCAGTCTCGTCAAAGGGCGCATCTTTGATGATTCGTACCAGAGAGGGGAGCCAGCAACATTTCCACTGGACGGAATCATTGCCGGTTGGCAGGAAGTACTCCAGTTAATGACCGAAGGGTCAACTTGGGAAGTTGTTATTCCATCAAATCTGGCTTATGGCGAGCGCGGTGCACCACCGTCAATTCCGCCAAATTCTGCATTGGTGTTCACCATTGAACTGATAGAAATTCAGCAATGAAGCATGGTTGCGAATTTCAAGATATCAGGCGCGGTACTGTTTTCTACCACTGAGGAGAATATAGACCGCTGGGTTGCCGAGTTGCGAACCCGAAAACCTGATTTGGACTTGCGAATATGGCCTGAAGTTGGCAACGTTAGCGACATTCGTTACGCGATTGTTGCACGGCCGCCCAAAGGCGACCTGAAGCGCTATCCGAACCTCAAAGCAATACTGTCTATGTGGGCCGGTGTCGAGGACTTGATTGCAGATGAATCGGTTCCACCAGTCCCCATTGTACGAATGGTCGAACCCGGGTTGACAAACGGAATTGTTACCTATGTTGTCCATCATGTCATTGGCTTTCACATCCATGCTTTGTCAATTCGAAAAGGTGTCTGGGAGCATCCATTTCACCAGTACATGCAAGTTGCTAGCGACACGCGAGTTGGCATACTGGGTTTGGGGCATCTTGGCCAGGCTTGTGCAACAGCACTGTTGCCGTTCGGTTTTCAAGTCGCCGGTTACAGCAATTCAAGAAAGCAAATTGAAGGTATTGAAAGTTTTGCTGGAGACGGAGAGCTGGAAGCATTTCTACGCCGAACAGATGTCTTGGTGTGTCTGCTTCCCCGTACCGCCAAGACCGACAATATTGTGAATCGGGATACATTGGCAATGTTGCCCAAGGGTGCCGGGATCATCAACTGCGGACGCGGCGAATCCATTGATGATGATGCGTTGCTGGAATCAGTTCGCAACGGACATATTTCGAGAGCGGTGCTGGATGTCTTTCGAGTTGAACCGTTGCCGCTTGATCATCCATACTGGCATGAATCGAATATTGTGATTACTCCGCATTGTGCCAGCAAGCCGGACCCGAGAACAGGCAGTGCCACCATTCTGGCGAATATTGAAAAATTCGAGGCAGGGAAAACCGTCGACCACACGGTTCGCAAAGAGATTGGCTATTAGACTGCAGTTGGATTATTTGGAAAAATACTCGCAGAGGAATTGATCGAATTCAACCTCATCCGATTCTTCGAGTGCTTTCTGTCCAGCCAAGGACTTGGTCGCGATTTGCTCGTATTTTTCGAGAGTTGCCATAGGTAGTGATTGTTCGAGAATCTTCGTTTTGGTCTCGCGGGCCGTTCGTACCGCAAAGTGAAAAAACGGTTCCTTGCGTGTTGAAAGTTCGTTCAGAATTCGCGCCGACGGAGTCTTGTCAGAGTCCGCCAATTTTTTACGCTGTACATTTACAGCCTCGCAGTAACCATCTACACCGTCCACGGAATCGAAGATTTCGGCAATTGAATCAATCATGTCCAAAATTTCATTTCCCCAAGATACAAGTGTTGTTTTGGTTTGTTCGCGAATCAATTCCAAATTTGGTTTGCGGCCTTCCATCACAACGGTGTCTTTGTTCGCGGTAATCGCTTCCAGCAAATCCCGGGTATTGAGGGGACTGGGGTAGAGCAGACAGAACACGACGAACAAATCCAGAAACTTCGCATCTTCATTGGAGATGCCGATGGGTTCATACGGATTCAAATCCAGAATACGAAGTTCAAGATACTCGACTCCTCTTTTCCGTAGTGCATTAGTGGGTGTTTCCAGCGGCTTGATGCTTCGCTTTGGCCGGATTACCGAATAGAACTCATTTTCGATCTGTAGCAAATTGGTATTGAGCTGTACGTACTGTCCATCTTTTTTGATGCCGAATTTTTCATATGGTGGATACACTGTTTTTGTTGCCCGGTAGAGAGAATCGGTGTAGCCTTCGACAGAGTTGTGGTCAATGATGATTTCTGATTGTGCCGGATTTCGATAGCCTTTGTTGCTCATTCTTAATGAAGTTGCGTACGGGGCATACACAGTGTGTGAACCCATACGGTGCAGTCCCTGCAAGTCCTTGCTGTCAAGAAAAGACCTGCATGCGGCCGGCGAAGCACCAAACAGATAGAACAGTAGCCAGCAATGGCGATGAAAATTCCTCACACCAGCCATATACCCGGCGGATGCACAATCCTGAATGCTTTTGCCGGGTACGCAGGCAACACGGGTCCAATAGTCATCCGGTACCGAGATGTTGTAGTGGATTCCAGCAATTACCTGCATTTTTCTGCCGTATCGCAATCCTAATCCGTGTCGATAAACATATTTCATGTGGCCGATATTGGAAGTACCGTAGCGGGCGATAGGAATAGCGGTGTCGTCTTCAAACATGCACGGCAGACTGTTGACCCAAAGCATTTGATCAGCGCAATTTTGCAGAACCACACGATGCAACTCCGCCAGAAAGTTGAGTGTGTCTTTTGTTGTGGTAAATTCCGGTGTGACCAGTTCGATCAATGCTTCGGAATAGTCGGTTGTAATATACGGATGCGTTAATGAAGAGCCAAGTGCAGATGGATGGGCGAGTTGCGAAAGACGGCCGTCATCGGTCACCCGGAGGCTTTCTTTTTCGATCCCCCGGCGAATCGCCGGCACAATTTTGTCTGCGTGGTTCTTGAACGCATCAAGCTGGTCGCGAAATCGTTTCATGATTCAGTCTTTGAGAAAATCGGCGCGCGTTGTACTGCAGTTATTTGCAACTCGGCAAATTCAATTTGAATTGAATTTGGTAGCAGTGGAATTAAAATTGACTACTGCCTGCAGTGCAACTGTCGCGATGACGCAAGGGTAACGCACGGGAGTCATTGAAGGGAGAACAAAATTCAAAATTCGCATCAAATCGGAAAACCATACATGTCAACTTGCTACACGATAATGCAACGGGAGCTGGCGGACTACTTTTATACACCGATTGCTTATGTTTTTTTAGTAATTTTTCTGTTGTTGAACAGCATATTAACTTTTTATGTCGGCGGTTTCTTTGAACGTGGTCAAGCAGATTTGGAAACATTTTTCCTGTTTCATCCATGGCTGTATCTTGTGTTGGCACCTGCTTTGGGTATGCGCCTTTGGGCCGAGGAGCGACAAAGTGGTACCATTCAATTACTTTTGACAATGCCGATTCGCGTCGGCGCGGCTGTGATTGGCAAATTTCTTGCTTCGTGGTTGTTTGCCGGTTTCGCACTCATGCTGACTACACCGCTGTGGGTTACCGTCAACTATCTGGGTAGTCCGGACAACGGCGTGATTTTTTCCAGCTATTTCGGGAGCTGGCTCATGGCGGGCGCGTATCTGGGTGTAAGTTCCTGCATGTCGGCGCTGACTCAAAACCAGGTGCTGGCATTTGTTGCGAGCGTTGCCACGAATCTTCTCTTCATGCTTTCCGGATTCGCCTTTGTCCAGGACCTATTGACGGACAGCGTGTCAAACACAGTGCTCGAGTGGGTTTTCAGCATGAATTTTCTGTCGCATTTCCTGGTGATGACAAAAGGGGTTGTGAGTCTGTCGAATCTGGTTTTCTTCGTGAGCGTTACGATTCTCTTTCTGTATATCAATACTGTCGCTATCGATTCTGAGCAAAACCGTTAGCCGAGTCGCCATGTCCAGAACTCAACTATCCGTGCTGTCCGCCGTTATCATTTTTGCGGTTTTAAACTTGGTAAACGTGCGATTCTTGCCGGCACTGCAGGTTGATTTGACCGAACAAGGTTTGTACACGCTATCCAATGGAAGCAAACAGATTTTGAATGATCTTGAAGAACCCATTGCGTTGAAATTCTATGCAACGACTGCAAGTTTGGTCAAGATTCCTGGAATACAGTCATTTATGGACCGCGTGGATGGATTGCTCCGGGAATATGAGCGCAGATCGGATGGAAAGATTATTCTGCAAACCATTGAACCGGCAGAGTTTTCGGAAGAACAGGACTTGGCAGTGGCTTATGGACTACAGGGTATCCCTGTTGGCGACACCGGTGAGACCGGGTACTTCGGACTGGTAGGCACGAATTCGGTTGATGACCGGCAGGTAATTCCGTTGTTTACTCCGGAACGGGAGGAACTGCTGGAATACGACCTTACGCGACTGATTTACAAGTTGTCCAAGCCAGCACTCAAAGTGGTCGGAATTGTGGATACACTGGGCATTGCTGGTTCTAGCGGCGTTATGTCGGGGATGCAAGGCGGCCAGTTGCCATGGGTTTTCTATCAGCAGTTGCAAGGCTTGTTCGAACTTAGGCTGTTGAATATTGAAACGGCACCATTGCCAGATGATCTGGATATGCTGTTGCTGTTGCATCCGAAGGATTTGTCTGACGAAGCACTGTTTCAAATTGATCAATTTACCTTGAGTGGCAAAGGTGTTGTTCTGTTCGTCGACCCACATTCGGAATTGGATGCTGCGCAACAAGTCGGGCAACAAAACAGCAACACTCGCTCCGACTTGAACCGGTTGATGAAAAATTGGGGCATTGTTCTGGAAGAAAACAAGATTGTTGGTGACTTGCCAATCGCCGCACAAGTTGCTTATGAATCAAATATAAAGGATACGATTACATATCCCGTGTGGATTAATGTACAACCCGGTCAGTTGAACCAGAACGATGTGATTACTTCTCAACTCGGCAATATCGTTATGGCTTCAGTCGGTGCTTTGAAAATCGATGAGAATTCAAGCCTGTCAATCAGTCCCCTGATTCAGTCCACTACGCAATCAATGCTAATTGACTACGATCTTGTTGCCGACACTGCCAGATTGGAAGAGTTGCTCAAAAACTATCTGCCAGGCGGGCAGAAACATCCTGTGGCCGCAAGAGTCAGCGGTATGGCAGAAACCGCATTTCCCGCACTTGCATCACAGCACGGCACAAATGGAGCAAAGCAGGGAAACATTAATGCAGTCATTGTGGCCGATACGGATTTTCTGCGCGATCGTTTCTGGATCCGATATGAAAATTTACTGGGCAATACAGTGCCATTCGCAGAAGGCTCGAACGGGGAGTTCGTGCAGAATATTCTGGACCACTTGTCCGGTGACGAAAATCTGATTGGCATTCGTAGCCGTGGTAGTTACTTTCGTCCGTTTACTCGCCTGGAAGAAATTCGTCGTGTAGCGGAATCGCAATATCATGTTCATGAAACCCGGTTACTGGATGAACTCTATCGGGTAGAGAACTTGCTGGTTGAATTCAGCAACGAAGATGCAGACGAGCACGGCGGAGTAATTCTGACCAATCGTCAGCGCCAGGAGTTGTCCAATGCAAGACAAAATCAAATACAGATTCGTCAACAGTTGAGGGAAGTGAGAAAAGACATGCGCGAAGGTATTGAAAGCATACAGTGGCGCATACGATTAATTCACATTGCCATATTGCCGTTGCTGGTTGCATTGCTGGGTGCGGCCGTGGTCAGCTATGGAAAGCGCCGCCGGGAGCGAAATCTGGCGCAGAAAATCAGAAGCAGGGTGAAGCACTCGTGAAATCTATAAGAAAGAAAGAGCGCACAGTAATATTTTTTGCAGTACTGTTTTTGCTGATAGTCGGATTCTTGTTGCTGGAGAGAGCAATGCGGGACCCCGATATTACCCCCGAAAGCATATTGTTGCCGGATATGATCAAACATATCAATGCCATTGATCGCATCCAGGTCCGAACATCCGAGAATGCCTGGTTGTTGCAGGGCAAGCAGGACCAGTGGACGATGCAGGAGAAAGACTCTTATCGCGTAAATTTTCAGCACATTCAAAATCTGCTTGTCGGCATGGTCGATTTGCGCAAGCTGGAAGCGAAAACCAATGATCCCGAAAGATTTTTCGAACTGCACCTGAATGATGTCACCAAGCCGGAAGCGAAATCAATTGAATTTACGCTGTATGTCAACAATCGTGAAGTCGCTGCATTGCTGGTAGGCAAAACACACCCATCGCCGCAAAATCCGAACCTGACAGACGCTTATGTCCGCATTCCCGGACAAAATCAGGTTTGGCTGGTAAGAACTATCTTGGAGCCGCAGCGAGATTTGATTGAATGGCTTGATCGCAGGATTATCGATTTGCCGCGTGAAAGAATTCAGGAAGCCAGGATTGAAGGCGACAGTCGCAAGATGATTCGAATTTTCCGGTCATCATCCAATGAGAAAGATTTTTCATTGTCCAACATTCCGAATGGTTACCAAGTTTCACAGCAATTCAGAGTGAACGACATTGGCGGTTTGCTGGAAAAGTTGAAGTTCGAAAATGTCGCATTGGCACCACCGCGACAACCATCCATTCAGTTCACTGTAGAAACATTCGACGGGCTTGTTGTCAAAGCTTCAACTGGCAATGGCGAGCATCGTTCCTACTGGGTGTTTGAAGCTGAAGCCATGCCTGATGCAGATGAAGCCGTACAGCAAGAAGTGCAAGAATTGAATCAGCGGTGGAGCAAATGGATGTATAAATTGTCTGTAGCACGGCTGAACACGCTGGAAACCACATTTGAATCACTTGTTGAACCTGAAAGTAGCAAAGAGTAGAGGAAAGCAATGGCACAACTCAACAAAATCAGCTCCCGATTGACGCAGTCCAAATCGCAAGGTGCGTCACAGGCAATGTTATATGGCACTGGCATGACGGCCAAGGACATGGATAAGGCACAAGTCGGTATCGCCAGCGTTTGGTGGGAAGGAAACACATGCAATATGCATTTGAATGACTTGGCTCAGGATGCCAAAAAGGGGGTCGAAGCGACTGGACTGATCGGAATGCGATTCAATACGATCGGAGTCAGTGATGGAATTTCCATGGGTACCGAGGGCATGAGCTACTCGCTCCAGTCGCGCGATTTGATCGCAGATTCAATCGAGACAGTCGTGGCCGGGCAGTGGTACGACGCAGTGATTACCATTCCGGGTTGTGACAAGAATATGCCGGGATGCATCATGGCAATGGGGCGCTTGAATCGGCCATCCATCATGATTTACGGCGGGACGATTCGCGCCGGTCGTGCCGGCAATCAGAAAGTTGATATTGTTTCTGCATTTCAGAGTTACGGTGAATTCATTTCGGGCCGAATTGATGAACCGACGCGAATGGACATTGTGAGAAACGCTTGTCCTGGCGCTGGTGCATGTGGAGGAATGTACACCGCAAATACGATGGCCAGTGCAATTGAAGCATTGGGAATGTCTTTGCCGTACAGCGCATGCGCACCTGCACTTGATCCCGCAAAGGCTGACGAGTGCAAAAAGACTGGACCTGCAATCCTGAATCTCATGGAATTGAATTTGCTTCCGAGAGACATTATGACCCGCCAGGCATTTGAGAACGCAATGGTGGTTGTCAACGCGCTGGGTGGCTCAACCAACGCGGTTCTGCATTTGATCGCGATGGCTCGTTCTGTTGACGTGGAACTTACGATTGATGATTTTCAATCCGTCAGCGACCGGGTCCCGTTTCTGGCAGATCTGAAGCCCAGTGGTCAATATGTTATGGAAGACTTGCATGAAGTAGGCGGCATCCCGGCAGTCATGAAATTCTTGCTGGAGCATGACATGATCAATGGAGATTGCATCACTGTTACCGGGCGCACAGTTGCTGAAAACCTTCAAGATTTGCCGCCGCTAACTGAAGGTCAAGAAATCGTGCAACCGTTGTCCAGTCCAATCAAGCCAACCAGTCACATCCAGATTCTGAGAGGTAACTTGGCACCAGAAGGTGCAGTAGCAAAAATAACAGGAAAGGAGGGTGAAATATTTTCCGGTCCGGCCAGAGTTTTTGACTCCGAAGAGGAAATGTTGGCGGCACTTGAAGAAGATCGAATCCGCAAGGGCGATGTAATCGTCATTCGTTTCGAGGGGCCGAAAGGCGGACCGGGAATGCCCGAAATGCTGACCCCGACATCAGCAATCATGGGTGCCGGTCTTGGCTCGGATGTAGCTTTGATTACGGACGGTCGATTTTCTGGTGGGTCGCATGGGTTTATCGTCGGACATATTGTTCCGGAAGCACAGGAGGGCGGTCCGATTGCACTGATTGAAGACGGTGATGCAATCACGATTGATGCTGTATCCAACCGAATTGAAGTTGATGTTGACGACGCGGAAATGAAAGCGCGGCGAGCGAACTGGAGCATGCCTGACTACAAGGCAACACGCGGAACCCTCTACCGCTATATCAAAACAGTCAAGAATGCAAGCGACGGATGTGTAACCGACGAGTAGCTTTTTTCTCGTCGAATTTTTTACCGGATCAGATTGTCAATTTCAATTTGCAGTCTGTCCAGAATTTCGTTGTATCGATAGGCACCCAGTTTCTCGGATCCTTTTTTCAAATTGACGTAATTCGGTCCGCACCAAAGCCCAAGGTCGGCATCATCGGTTTCTCCAGGGCCGTTGACGCGACATCCCATCACTGCAATTGTGATGGGGTGGTCTTTCAGATCTTTGGTCAGTTCCTTCACCTCCTTGGCCAAGTCAATAAAAGCCTGATTTTCCACGCGCGAGCAACTGGGGCATGAAATGATATTCAGCTTGTCCGGGTCGAATCGCACGACGGTGCGAACGCGACCGGCCGCAAAGTCCTCCAGAATTTCCTTTCCGGCGATGACTTCCTCGTGTTTTTCGGATTCTGGCAAAGTCAGCGAAACCCGAATGGTATCTCCAATTCCTTCCGCGAACAACTGCTCGAACGCGATGCGTGTCTTGATGATTCCATCGGGCGGCATACCAGCTTCGGTTACACCCAAATGCAGGGGTACGTCCGGACATTGTTTGGCAAACTTGCGATTTGCTGCAACCACCCGGTCAGGATGGGAACTCTTCAGCGACACGCAATAACGGTCAAACCCCAGCTTGTCAAGAATTTCACAGTGTTCGACGGCACTTTCAACCATTGGTACGACCGCATCGGATTCACTGCTTTTTTTCACTGGGTCGACCGAGCCGGAGTTTACCCCGACGCGCATGGCGCAATCATGTCGGGCCACAATGTCAACCAGAAACTTCACCTTGTCGTTGACAGACTTGGACTTTTCATGGTGATACAAATGACCCGGGTTGTACCGAATCTTGTCAACAAATGCGGCAACCGTCTCGGCCATACGATAATTTTCTTGCAGATCGACACTCAGGTTCGCTTCGGTGTGGTCTCGAACCGCTTCCAAAGCCAATGCATCTTTTTTGTTGTCTACTGCCAGCCGAACAATACCGGCACCGGCGCGATGCAACTGGTTCACCTGGTTTGCCGATGCCAGCGAATCTCGCGTTGGAGTAGTGCACATGCTCTGCACTACAATGGGGTGTTGCGAACCGATTTCACATGTTCCAATACGAACCGAACGGGTTGGATTTCTTTTGACAGGCATAAATTCAGGCGAATTGAGCGATTCAATTTTTGTAAACGAAGCGAAATATGAATTTTACGAGTACGCGGACCAGAATTCTGCAAATTCTGAATCATCTCCAGCCTCTGAGCGTTGGCGAGATTGCTGAATTTGCAAATTGTTCGACCGCACAGGCAAGCCGGGAACTTGAATGGCTTATTGTACACGGATTGCCGATGAAACGAAAGGGCAGTGTTTTTACACTGAATCGTACTGTTGGACTGCTTGACCCGAACCAAATCCAACGTACAGTCAGCATGCATAATCCCGGACTTTCAGAAAACATAATCGTACTTGAAGAAACTGAATCCACAAACGAGTACTTGTTGCGAAAATTGTCCGAATTAAGGCAACCGGCGACAGTTTGCATTGCAGAGCACATGAGTACGGGTCGCGGGCGTAGGGGACGAACCTGGCATGGTGGCGCATATCAAAACATAATGCTTTCAATCGCCTGGAACTTTGACGAC
The DNA here is from genome assembly GCA_965200765.1 of Arenicellales bacterium. Taxonomy (GTDB): domain Bacteria; phylum Pseudomonadota; class Gammaproteobacteria; order Arenicellales; family JAJDZL01. The sequence continues at coordinate 1,408,510 of OZ241380.1, read as the reverse complement.
GGCCGCCGCTACTTTCCGGGCCTGAGCTTGGCAGTCGCTGTTATGGTGTGCAAGTGCTTGCATGAATATGCAGATTCAGTGTTTCAGGTAAAGTGGCCCAACGATATTTTGTGGAACAACAAAAAAATGTCGGGGATCCTTGTTGAGGTTCAGCATTCCACAGCCGTAGTCGGCGTTGGAGTCAACTGTGCACTCAATCAAGAACAAGTGGCCAGCATTCAAAAGCCGGTTGCAACACTGGACGATATTTTGAGCGTACCTGTTGACCGAAGCGAACTTGCGGCTTTATTGATGATTCATTTGGACAAAGGTTTGAAGATGTATTCAAATTCCGGTTTCGAGATATTCCGAAATCGATGGATTGAACTTCATGCCCAGCAAAATCAATTGGTTCGTACTGACGGGGGCACTCCGATTGAAGGGATTGCTGTTGGTGTGGATATCGACGGCGCACTTTGCCTGCGCACAGGCACGGGGGAAATACACACTGTCTCGTCCGGCGAGATCAGCATTTTGACGGATGCTTGATTGCTGAATTCTTTCAGGTAACCATCTCCTGCGGTTGGTTCGCCAGCAATTCCAGACACTCATCCGCCAGACATTCGATTGGACGAAAATCGCGATGAGCGACCCATTCCGGTCGTTTGAATCGGCGAATATGATTGTCCACATGACAAAGTGAAAGGTATACAACCGTGCGCGGCCAAGGCGAGATATTGGGCGGCGAGCAATGCACCAGCGTACTGTAGAACATCAAGACGCTGCCGGCTTTCGCTTTTGCTGATACGATGCCGCCCTGGTCAACCAGTTTGGTGATGGTCTGCTGGTCCAGGGTCCACAGCGGATAACTGGTTGTTTGCAAGTCATGGCCAGCCTCGAATACACCTTGCTTGTGCGAACCCGGAATAATCCAGAGCGGGCCGTTGAATTCATTTGCATCGTCCACATACAATGCGATATTCATCGCCCGCGCCTCCGGCATGTGGTCATCTCTCGCCCACGTTCCATAGTCCTGATGCCATTGCCAGATATCGCCTGTAAATGCCGCTTTGGCATTGACTTTGTACTGGTGCATGTAAACCTTGCCATCCAGCAACTGCTCGACCGGGTGAATCAGTCGCGGATGCTTGCCCAAGCGATGGAACACCTCGTTGTAATGGTGAGCAGCGAATGCGGTACGCGTAGTCTTGCCATCCGCTTCGCGAAAAACTTCTTCCCGGTCCAACGCGTAGACTTCCTGTGCGGCATCGCGTAGCACTTCAATTTCTGTTGAATTGAAAATTCCGGGTAGCAACAGATAGCCGCGTTTGTGAAATGATTCAATTTGAGATTTTTTCAGTTTCATGTCAGTTACATTAAAATTTAAACAGAAAGATGCTGTTTCGTTGAGTAAAAACAATGATTTTGCTTGAATTTCTCGCTCGCGTCAAATGTTTTTTGCAATTCGACAACAAAATTTTTGAAAATCTATTTTCATGCTGTTATAATTTCTGGAATTCCCTGCATGAACAAAATTGCTATTCATTTGCCCGCATAGCTCATTTTGGCAGAGCAGTTGATTTGTAATCAACAGGTAGTGGGTTCGAATCCCTCTGCGGGCTCCAGTTCAACAGGAATCTGAATTTTCAGCAGAAATTCATTTGAGATTTGACCGTCAAACAAAAAATTTATTTGACAGATCAAAAAATTCATTATAAACTTGTTAGATTAAATTGGATTTGCTCCGGAGGGGTTCCCGAGCGGCCAAAGGGGGCAGACTGTAAATCTGCTGGCTCAGCCTTCGGAGGTTCGAATCCTCCCCCCTCCACCGCTGGAGAATCGAACCAATGACACGGGATGACCATAATTTGCGTTGTATGATGTGCGGGCGTAGTTCAACGGTAGAACCTCAGCCTTCCAAGCTGATGACGTGGGTTCGATTCCCATCGCCCGCTCCAGTCTGGAGCAGTGGTGTTCCCTTGGGTTGGATGAACGATATCAGGGCCCACATAGCTCAGTCGGTAGAGCACTTCCTTGGTAAGGAAGAGGTCACCGGTTCAAATCCGGTTGTGGGCTCCATTGCATCGGTGCACACAATTTAATTTTTGTTCAATTTACTCACTATTATGAGGAAATTCAGGTGGCGAAGGAAAAGTTTGAGCGTACGAAGCCGCATGTGAATGTCGGCACGATTGGTCATGTGGATCATGGCAAGACGACGTTGACGGCGGCGGTCACGAAGGTGTTGTCGGAGCGTTTTGGCGGCGAGGCGAAGGCGTTTGACGAGATTGACAATGCACCGGAGGAGCGCGAGCGCGGGATTACGATTGCGACCGCGCATGTGGAGTATGAGACGGAGAATCGTCATTATGCGCATGTGGATTGTCCGGGTCATGCGGATTATGTGAAGAACATGATCACGGGTGCGGCGCAGATGGACGGCGCAGTGTTGGTGGTGTCAGCGGTGGATGGACCGATGCCGCAGACGCGCGAGCATGTGCTGTTGGCTCGTCAGGTGGGCGTGCCGTATATCGTGGTGTATTTGAACAAGGCGGACATGGTGGACGACGAGGAGATTCTGGAGTTGGTGGAGCTGGAAGTTCGGGAGGTGTTGAGCGAGTATGATTTTCCCGGGGATGACACGCCGGTGGTGATTGGCAGTGCGTTGCAGGCTCTGGAAGGAGACGAAGGCGAGCGCGGGATAGGTTCGGTGCTGGCGTTGTCGGATGTGCTGGACAGTTATATTCCGCAACCGGAGCGTGCGGTGGATGGAGATTTTCTGATGCCGGTGGAGGATGTGTTTTCGATCTCGGGTCGCGGCACGGTGGTGACAGGTCGTGTGGAGCGTGGCATCGTAAAAGTTGGCGACACAGTTGAGATTGTTGGGATTCGCGACACGGAGAAGACGGTTGCGACGGGAGTGGAGATGTTTCGCAAGTTGCTGGATGAGGGTCGTGCGGGCGACAATGTTGGTGTGTTGCTGCGTGGCACGAAGAAGGACGAGGTGGAGCGTGGACAGGTGTTGTCGAAGCCGGGGTCGATTACTCCGCATACGGATTTCGAGGCGGAGGTGTATGTGTTGTCGAAGAAGGAAGGCGGTCGTCACACGCCGTTTTTTCCTGGTTATCGACCGCAGTTTTATTTTCGCACGACAGATGTGACGGGAGCGGTGGAGTTGCCGGCGGAAGTGGAGATGGTGATGCCGGGCGACAATGTTCATTTGACGGGCCGTTTGATTAGTCCGATTGCGATGGAAGACGGCTTGCGATTTGCGATCCGCGAAGGTGGTCGCACTGTCGGTGCCGGCGTGGTTACCAAAATCCTGAAGTAGCAGCTGAAGCGATTGATTTGCAGCAAGAAAAAGGCCAGTAGCTCAATTTGGCAGAGCAGCGGTCTCCAAAACCGCAGGTTGGGGGTTCAAGTCCCTCCTGGCCTGCCACATTTGATCAATTAGTTTGGATTTATTGATGACAGAAACTACCGACAAGTTGAAACTGCTTGGTGCAGTGGCCATTCTGGTCACTGGTTTGGCGGCGTTTTACATGCTTGAAACTCCGTCGCAGTTGTTGCGCGTCGGTGTGCTGATTGGCTGCCTGATCGTTGCGGCGGCAGTAGCACTGATGTCGACACAAGGGCAAAACGCCTGGGAATTTGCAAAAGGTGCGCGCGGTGAGATTCGCCGCGTGGTATGGCCAACCAAGCGCGATACGATAACAAGTACCATCATCGTCATCATTTTGGTTATACTGATCGGTTTGTTTTTGTGGATGCTCGACACAATTTCTTTTTGGGTCATCTACGATTTGTTGCTGAACATCGGGGAATAGCATGATTGACGAGACGAATGTCAACGAGCCAGTTGCGCCAACCGAGCATCAACCCGGGGCGACCGAGCAAACCACTGACAAGAAATGGTATGTCCTGCATACTTATGCCGGCGATGAAATGCGCGTGCAACGGACGTTGTGCGAGCATATCAAGCGCTACGAAATGGAAGACCAGTTCGGTGAAGTAGTTGTTCCTACTGAAGATGTTCTGGAAATTCGGAACAATGGACAAAAGCGGATCACTGTAAGAAATTTCTATCCGGGCTATGTTTTTGTGCAAATGGCAATGAATCCGGATACTTGGCACTTGGTCAACAAGATTCCTCAGGTGGCTAGATTCATCGGCGGCGAAACTCCTGTTGCGATTTCAGATCAGGAAGCACAGGTCATTCTTGACAAGATGCAAGACAGCTCCCAGAAGCCGCGGCACAAATTTTCCTTCGCACCGGGTGAAGTTGTCCGCGTCATTGAAGGACCGTTTCAGGATTTCGACGGTACCGTCGAAGACGTCAATTATGAAAAGAACAAACTGCAGGTGTCTGTTTCAATTTTTGGACGCTCGACTCCGGTAGAACTGGATTTTCATCAAGTTGACAAGAGCAGCTAGAATCGTAACACATCAAATTATTGAACTAGAAACATGGCAGTGCAACCAGGCAAGAAAATTGATGCAAGCATCAAATTGCATGTACCGGCCGGGCAGGCGAAGCCAGGACCTCCAGTAGGTCCGGCATTGGGTCAGCACGGACTGAATATCATGGATTTTTGCAAGGCGTTCAACGCGGAAACTCAGTCTCTGGAAGCCGGTATGCCAATTCCGGTGATCATCACTGTGTATGCGGACAAAAGTTTTACCTATATTACAAAGTCGCCGCCAGCATCCTATCTGCTCAAGCGCGCGGCCGGAATTGACAAAGGCAGTGCCGAGCCGAATCGCGATAAAGTGGGCAAGGTCACGCGACAGCAGCTGGAAGATATTGTGAACCAGAAAAATCCGGATTTGAATGCTTACGAAATGGAGCAGGCGGTTGCGACCATTGCCGGCAGTGCACGTAGTATGGGCCTGGAAGTCGAAGGAGTATAGGCATGGCTAAACAAAGCAAGCGCTTCACAGATATGAGAAGCAAGATTGATTTGACAACGATTTACTCTTTGGACGATGCAATCAATTTGGTCAAAGAAACCGCATCGGCAAAATTCGACGAGACTGTCGATGTAGCAATCAAGCTAGGGGTTGATGCCAAAAAGTCCGACCAGAGTGTACGCGGCTCTGCGTTACTTCCGGCCGGACTGGGGAAGACCATTCGCGTTGCAGTGTTTGCCTCTGGCCCGAATGCTGATGCAGCGCGTGAAGCCGGTGCAGATATTGTCGGATTGGAAGATCTGATTGAAACTGTCAAATCAGGAAAAATTGAATTCGATGCTTGCATCGCCGAACCGGACGCGATGAAAATGGTTGCCGCCATCGGTCGTGTACTTGGCCCTCGTGGCTTGATGCCGAATCCAAAAACCGGAACCGTGCGATCGGATATTGCTGAAGCAGTCCGCGAGGCGAAAGCTGGCAAGGTGGATTTCAAGCTGGACCGAAACGGCATCATTCACTGCCAAATTGGCAAAGCGTCTTTTGCCCCGAATGCGTTGGTGGACAACCTGAGTGAGCTGGTCAAGGCGTTGAAGCGTGCCCAACCGGCGGCTGCAAAGGGCCAATATATTAAAAATGTTACTTTGTCGACCACAATGGGACCGGGAGTCAAGGTCGATGCAGTTCAATTGGGAAAAATCTAGGAATCGTTTATGAACGAGAACATGAAGCGCAAGCATCAGATTGTTGATGAGATTCACAAGAAATTTCAAGCATCCAATCTGTTGATTCTGGCCGAATACAGAGGCGTGGATGTGACTGGCATGAGTGAACTGCGGCGCCGTGCACGGGAAGCAAACGTGCAGGTTCGCGTAATGAAAAATACGCTTGCCCGGCGCGCGGTCGAAAATACCGATTATGAGTGCCTCAAGGAGCAGTTTCTGGGGCCATTGGCTATTGCGCTTTCAGAGGATCCGGTTGCAATGGCCAAATTGCTCGACGATTTCGAGAAATCACATGAGCATTTCAAGATTCAGTGCGGGGCCATGAACGGTGTTGAATTGACACCTGATGATCTGAAAGTTCTGGCAACCTTGCCGTCTCGAGAAGAATTGCTGGCCAAATTGCTTGGCACGCTGAACGCACCCATGCAGCAGTTTGTATCAACTCTGCATCAGATTCCGTCAACGCTGGTACGCACACTGGCGGCGGTCAGAGATTCGAAAGAGTCTTGAACCGGAATCTAAGTCAACAAATATTTGTTTCATTTTCTAATTTACGAGGAAAACCATAATGTCAATTTCCAGACAGGAAATCATCGAAGCAATTTCCGAAATGTCAGTTCTTGATTTGTCAGAACTGATCAAGGAAATGGAGGAAAAATTCGGAGTTTCTGCCGCCGCACCGGTAATGGCGGCTGCTCCGGCGGCTAGCGGCGCAGAACAAGACGGTGCAGCAGCGGAAGAACAATCAGAATTCACAGTATTTCTCAACAGCTTTGGTGACAAGAAAGTGAATGTTATCAAAGTTGTCCGCAGTGCGACCGGGCTAGGTCTGAAAGAGTCGAAAGACATGGTGGAAAGCGCACCGGTAGCCGTCAAGGAAGGTCTTGGCAAAGACGAAGCAGAGGAATTGCTAAAGGAAATAGAAGAAGCGGGCGGCACGGCAGAGGTGAAGTAATCATCCAGTACTGGATGAAATCTGACGGCGTACGTACCATTCTCAATTCGGCAATTGCAACATGTTGCGTCTTTTCCCCGAGTGGAAAAGACGTATGCTTGTGTACGCATAGGCAAACATCAATCTACGCTTTACCTTACACCTTGATTTTACGATGACCTACAAGTTTACTGATAAAAAACGCATTCGAAAGAATTTCGGCAAGCGAAAAGATGTCATGAAAGTACCTTATCTGCTTGAGTTGCAGAAAAGTTCCTTTCAGAAGTTTTTGCAGGCAGATGTCGACCCGCATGAACGGGAAGATATCGGATTGCAAGCGACGTTCAATTCAGCCTTTCCGATCGTTAGTGCCAACAGTTCGGTTGAGCTGCAGTTTGACCACTACCGGCTTGGTACGCCTGAATTTGATGAAGCCGAATGTCGTCAACGCGGACTGACCTATACAACCCAAATACGGGCGACGTTGCGTCTGGTCTTCTTCGACAAGACTGAAACCTCGCAAAGAAAAGGTCCTCGCAAGGCAATTGAAATCAAGGAAAACGATTCTGTGTATATTGGCGATTTGCCGCTGATGACAGAAACTGGGTCGTTTATTATCAATGGCACGGAACGCGTTGTGGTCTCGCAGTTGCATCGCTCGCCGGGGGTGTTTTTCGATCATGACAGGGGGAAAACACATTCATCCGGCAAATTGCTGTTTTCTTGCCGAATCATACCTTACTGGGGCGCATGGCTGGATTTTGAATTCGATGCGCGTGATCACTTGTACATGAGAATTGACCGGCGCAAAAAAGAACCCGCAACTTTGTTGTTGAGAGCACTGGGCCTGTCAAATGAACAGATTCTCGAGAAATTCTTTCAGACAAACACCTATACCGTTACGAAACGCGGACAGTTGTCATTGCATTTGGAAGACCCAACGCGTCTGCGCGGCCAAGTGCTGAGTTTTGATCTGAAAGACAGTTCCGGCAAATTGCTGGTGGAGAAGGACAAGCGAATACTGCAAGGGGACATTCGGCGCATCAAGGATGCGCGGATTCGTCGATTGCGCGTACCAATCGAGTATTTGAAAAAACAGCGTTGTGCAAAGAATTATGCCGAAGAAAGTACCGGCAATATTGTTCTGGAAGTGAATCAGGAATTCACGGAAAACGATTTGGAAACCTTGATTGAATCACTTCAGAAAGCGGGCATCAACCAATTTGAAACCATCTATACGAATGAAATCGACTACGGGCCGTATATCGCCGAAACGCTGGATGTAGATCCTGTGATGAGCGAGCAGGACGCGCGGGACCGAATCTACAAGATTATGCGACCCGGCGACCCGCCCACACGCCAGGCCTCTGACGACTTGTTCAAAAATCTGTTTTTCACAGAGGGCAAGTACGATCTGTCGAAAGTTGGGCGAATGAAACTGAATCGCAAACTGCGGCGCGAATCAAATGAGGGTCCCGGCATACTGTCGGAAAAAGACATTATCAATGTGCTGCGAATGCTGATCGACCTGAAAGACGGACGCGGCGAAGTGGATGATATTGACAATCTTGGTAATCGGCGGGTTCGTACTGTCGGCGAACTGGTGGAAAATCAGTTTCGCATGGGACTGACACGGGTGGAACGCGCAGTTCGGGAACAACTTAGCCAGACCGACATAGATACCCTGACACCGCAAGATTTGATCAATGCAAAACCTGTGTCTGCGGTAGTGCGGGAATTCTTCCGTTCAAGCCAGTTGTCGCAATTCATGGATCAAACCAACCCGCTTTCAGAAGTGACGCACAAGCGACGGGTGACAGCGCTTGGTCCAGGCGGCTTGACGCGCGAGCGGGCCGGTTTCGAAGTGCGTGATGTGCATCCGACTCACTACGGTCGGGTATGTCCGATTGAAACACCGGAAGGTCCGAATATCGGCCTGATCAACTCCTTGGCCGTGTATACCAGAATCAACAATTACGGATTTCTGGAGACGCCGTACCGGCGTGTTGCCGGTAAAAAGGTTTCTGGTGAAGTTGAATATCTTTCTGCGATTGAAGAAGGTGATTATGTCATTGCGCAATCCAGTGCAGCGAGTAGCACCAACGGGCAATTGTCCGCAGATTTAATCCCTTGCCGGCACAACAATGAATTCACCTTGTCGACAGCCGACAAGATTGATTTTGTGGATGTCGCGCCGGCGCAAATTGTTTCTATCGCAACTGCGTTGATTCCGTTTCTTGAACATGATGATGCAAACCGCGCATTGATGGGGTCGAACATGCAGCGTCAGGCAGTGCCAACCATTCAAACAGAAACACCGCTGATTGGCACCGGTATTGAATCAGTTGTCGGAGTCGAATCTGGTGCAACGTTGCCGGCCAAGCGCGGTGGAATTGTTGATTCTGTCGATGCCGGCCGGGTAGTTGTGCGAGTGAATGAAGAAGAAACCGGCCGGGGCGATTTGGGCGTGGATATCTATGATTTGATCAAGTACCGTCGCTCAAATCAAAGCACCACCATCAACCAGCGCCCGCTAGTCAAGGTGGGCGACCAGTTGCAGAAGGGCGATATTCTGGCAGATGGACCCGCAACCAAATTTGGCGAACTGGCGCTGGGTCGAAATGTTCTTATCGCGTTTATGTCGTGGAATGGTTACAACTTTGAAGATTCCATCGTCATTTCGGAACGGCTGGTGCAGGATGAGGTTTACACGACTGTACACATCGAGGAATTGTCGGTTGAAGCCCGCGACACCAAGACTGGCAATGAAGAAATCACGCGCGATATTCCAAACCAAAGCGAAGAAAAGTTGGCCAAGCTGGACGAGTCGGGAATCGTCTATAAAGGCGCAGAAGTCAAGGCAGGAGATATTCTGGTCGGCAAGGTTTCGCCCAAGCAGGACGATCAGCCGTCTCCGCAAGAAAAACTGTTGCAGGCGATTTTCGGCGACAAGGCATCGAATATCAAAGATACTTCACTGAAAATGCCGTCCGGTATGTCCGGAACGGTAATTGATGTGCGTGTATTTACCAATACCAAGAAGAATGAACGCGATGCACGGGCGCAAGAGAACATTGATGCGGAAATCGAACGATTGGGGAAAGACCGTAATGACCAGTATCGAATTGAAGAAAATGCCGCATTTGGTCGAATTGCCAATTTGCTGGTCGGTCAAATAGCCCTGCACGGCCCAGGTGAGTTTGAGCCCGGAACGGAGATTACCCAGGAATACCTTGACGGGCTGACGCGGGCAGAATGGTTTGAAATCAAAGTCAAGGACCAGGAAGTCGCTCTGAATGTCGAAGAACTTAGGGAGCAGATTGCAAAGCGCAAGGAAGCGTACGATGAAAAATTCGAGCAAAAGTGCATGAAAGTTGAAGCCGGCGACAAATTGAATGTCGGCGTACTCAAACGTGTGAAAGTGTTCGTTGCTGTCAAGCGTCGTCTGCAGCCTGGTGACAAAATAGCCGGGCGGCATGGCAACAAGGGGGTGATTTCCAAAATTGTTCCCATTGAAGACATGCCTTACACGGAAGACGGAACGACGGTGGATATTATTCTGAACCCGCTTGGTGTGCCGTCCCGTATGAATGTCGGACAGGTTCTGGAAACTCACCTTGGCTGGGCTTCGCGTGAATTGGGCAAGCAAATTGGCGACCTGATTGATTCGCACGCGACCGCGGCCCAGATGAGAAAGTTTCTGTTCAAGTTCTACACCTCTACCGAGGAAAAGAATTTGATTCGGTCACTGAACGAACAGGAACTTGCTGAATTCAGCAGTAACTTGCGCGAAGGCGTGCCGATTTCGACACCGGTTTTTGACGGAGCAACCGAGCAGGAAGTCAAGGACATGCTTGAGCTTGCCGGTTTGCCGACCAGTGGACAAGCCATTTTGTATGACGGATGCGACGGCGAGCCATTCGAGCGGTCGGTAACCATCGGTTACATGTACATGCTCAAATTGAGCCATCTGGTGGATGACAAGATGCATGCCCGGTCAACTGGTCCTTATAGTCTGATTACTCAGCAACCATTGGGCGGCAAGGCCATGTTCGGTGGACAGCGTTTTGGAGAGATGGAAGTCTGGGCACTGGAAGCTTACGGCGCTGCCTATACGCTTCAGGAAATCTTGACGGTCAAGGCAGACGATATGACCGGACGGGCAAAAATTTATGAAAATATCGTTGATGGCACACACCACATGGAAGCGAAAACACCGGAATCCTTCAATGTGCTGATCAAGGAAATTCGTTCTCTTGGACTGAATATCGAGATGCGCCGTACCAACAAGTAAGTACAACAGAATTTTAATTTGCAACCTCAGGAATAAAATCGGATGATGAGACATCTGGACAACTTAATGCGACGCCCCGGTCGTGCGGATGATTTTGATGAAATTCGCATTGGACTGGCCTCGCCCGAAAAAGTTCGTTCCTGGTCTTTCGGAGAAGTGCGAAAGCCGGAAACAATCAATTACAGGACTTTCAAACCGGAACGCGACGGGTTGTTTTGCGCCAAACTGTTTGGACCCACCAAGGACAATGAGTGTCAGTGCGGGAAGTACAAGCGCGCCAAGCACCAGGGTGTAGTCTGCGAGAAGTGCGGTGTCGAGGTTACCAATACCAAAGTTCGTCGCGAGCGCATGGGACATATTGAGCTAGCCACTCCCGTAGTTCATATCTGGTTTTTGAAAAGTCTGCCTTCACGACTTGGGTTGCTGCTGGATATGACAGTGCGCGACATTGAGAGCGTACTGTACTTCGAAGCTTATGTCGTTGTTGACCCGGGACTGACAATGTTGCAACGCGGCGACTGCCTCAGCGAAGATGACTACCACAAGAACATGGAGGAATTCGGATTTGAATTCGATGCTCGCATGGGCGCCGAGGCCATTCGGGACTTGCTGAAGAAAATTGACTTCGTTGAAGAGGCACAGGGATTGCACAACGAGCTGGAGCAAACCCGCTCAGATACAAAGTTCAAGAAATTGTCGAAACGCCTGAAGCTGATTGAATCAATTTTGAATTCCGGAAACAAGCCGGAGTGGATGATTTTGCAGACGTTGCCGGTATTGCCGCCGGATCTGCGGCCGCTCGTGCCGCTGGAAGCAGGACGGTTCGCGACCTCGGATCTTAATGATTTGTACCGTCGCGTGATCAACCGCAACAATCGCCTGAAGCGATTGCTTGACCTGAATGCACCGGAGATAATTGTTCGCAACGAGAAACGCATGTTGCAGGAAGCGGTGGACGCATTGCTGGACAATGGTCGCCGCGGAAGAGTTACCGGCATCAACAAGCAGAAGCTGAAGTCGCTGGCCGATATGATCAAGGGCAAGCAGGGCCGTTTTCGACAGAATCTGCTTGGCAAGCGAGTGGATTACTCGGGCCGATCTGTCATTGTCGTCGGACCGGCTTTGAAGTTGCATCAATGTGGAATACCGAAACGAATGGCGCTGGAGCTGTTCAAACCTTTTGTATTTCACAAAATTGGCGAGCAGGAGCAATCGCGTCAAGCCAATATCAAAAAGGCAAAAAAGGCTGTGGAACAGGAGCATCCGTATGTGTGGGATCATCTGGAAGAGGTCATTCGCGAACATCCGGTGCTACTCAATCGGGCACCGACCTTGCATCGGTTGGGTATTCAGGCGTTTGAGCCAATTTTGATCGAAGGCAAGGCGATCCAGCTTCATCCGCTGGTTTGCACACCGTACAACGCAGATTTTGACGGCGATCAGATGGCGGTACACGTACCGCTGACAGTCGAGTCCCAGATTGAAGCACGGGCCCTGATGATGTCGACCAACAATATTCTGTCGCCGGCGAACGGCGAACCGATTATTGTTCCGTCACAAGATATTGTGCTCGGGTTGTACTACCTGACCCGGGATGCAGTGAATGCAAAGGGCAGTGGCAAAGATTTTGCTGATGTTGCAGAAGTGCGGCGCGCTTACGATGTAGGCGCGGTTTCATTGCATGCAAATATTCGCGTGAGAATTGAAGAGCATGACGTAACTGATGGCGAGCGAGAGATCACCAACTATATTTATAGCACCACGGTAGGTCGGGCGTTGCTGTCAGAAGTTCTGCCACAGGGCATCAATTTTTCTTTTATCAACAAGAAGCTGGACAAGCATGCGATTTCAGCGATTGTAAATGAATGCTACCGTCATGTAGGTCTGAAAGAAACAGTGATCTTGGCGGATCAACTCATGTATTGGGGATTCAAGTATGCCACCAAGGGCGGCATTTCAATTTGTGTGAATGACATTGAAATTCCCGGCGACAAGAAAGAAATTCTTGAACAGGCAGATCGAGATGTTGAAGCAGTGCAGCGGCAAGCGAGCTCAGGCTTGCTGACCGATGGAGAACGCTACAACAAGGTCGTGGATATTTGGGGACATGCAAGTGACATGGTCGCCAAATCCATGATGGAGAAGTTGCGCGTGGAAACAGTCATTGATCAAGATGGCAAGGAAGTGGAGCAAACGTCGTTCAATCCCATTCATGTGATGGCCGATTCCGGTGCCCGGGGTTCCTATGCACAGATTCGACAACTGGCGGGAATGAGAGGCTTGATGTCCAAACCGGATGGCACCATCATTGAAACCCCGATCAAAGCGAACTTTCGGGAAGGACTGGATGTGCTGCAGTATTTCATATCCACTCATGGTGCCCGCAAGGGATTGGCGGACACTGCTCTGAAAACAGCCAATTCAGGTTATCTGACACGCCGGTTGATCGACGTATGTCAAGACTTGGTGGTGATTGAAAGTGACTGCGGTACCTCCAATGGCATTGCTATGGAACCACTGCTCAAAGGTGAAGAAACGGTTGTGCATTTGAAAACCCGCATCCTTGGCAGAACCAGCCTGATTGACATCCGAAGTCCGACCCGCGGAGATATCATTGTCCAGGCAGGCGAGGTGATCGACGAAAAGCATGCCAGTTTGATCGCCCAGAATGCCATACAGCAAGTAAAGGTGCGTTCGCCAGTAACCTGTGATACCAAGTACGGAATTTGCGCAACTTGCTACGGACGCGACCTGGGACGCGGACATCTGGTCAATCGCGGCGAAGCGGTTGGCGTGATCGCAGCTCAAAGTATTGGAGAGCCCGGCACTCAGCTGACAATGCGGACATTTCATATGGGTGGCGTAGCCGAGCGCGAGCGGGCGACTAGTGAAGTGATTGTGCGATCCAAGGGGAAAGTGATTTTCGAGCGTGTCAATTATATTCAGACAACCAAAGGCAACTATATTGTGAAATCTCGCTCTGGCGAGTTGAAAATCCGGGATGACAAGGATGTAACGCTGGAGCGACATCAGATTCCGTACGGTGCAATATTGAATGTCAAGGAGAACGATAGTGTCGAGCCGGGCACAAAGATTGCTGAATGGGATGCGCATGTGTATCCGATCATCAATGACGTAGAAGGTATTGTCAAGCTGGAAAACTTTGTGGATGGTATCACCGTAACGGACTTTGTGGATGAAGACCCGGCAACCGGGCAAGAAGTACATGTGTACACGATTCTGGAAATCAAGCAACGGGCATTGTCAGCGGCCGAAGACCGGCCCGCCATACGAATTGTTGATGAGAACGGTGAGCCGTTGCTCATGCCTGGCACCAACCGCATAGTGCGTTATCCTTTGACGACTGGAACCCAGGTTCGTGTCCAGGACAAAGCCAAGGCGATGCGTGGCGATATTCTTGCCCGTATTCCGCATGAAGACGCTTCCACGCGGGATATAACCGGTGGGTTGCCCAGAGTGGCGGAATTGTTTGAAGCGCGTCGTCCCAAAGAACCTGCAATTTATGCACGCAAGGCCGGAGTCGTAAGTTTCGGCGACGAAACCAAAGGCAAAGTGCGTTTGCTGATTACCGAAGATGAAGGCGATGAGTCATATCAGGAGATGATCGCAAAAGGACGCACGATCATGGTATTCGAAGGCGATCGGGTCGAAAAAGGCGACCAGATTGTGGAAGGTTCGCCGGTTGCGACCGAGATTCTCGAACTGAGAGGTGTGGAAGATGTAACCAGCTATATCGTGCGGGAAGTTCAGGAAGTATACCGGCTGCAGGGTGTTACGATCAACGACAAGCATATTGAAGTGATTGTTCGCCAGATGCTGAGAAAAGTTCGAATTGAAGACGCCGGTGACACAACATTCCTGCCGGGCGAACAAGTCGAACGATCCCGGTTTGAGCAAGTGAGAGAAGACGACGAGGAATATAATCGGCAAAATCCGGACAATCCGAGAAAACTGGCTACCGCGGTTCGCATACTGCTCGGAATTACCAAAGCATCATTGCTGACCGAATCGTTCATCTCGGCCGCTTCATTTCAGGAAACAACGCGAGTGCTGACCGATGCTTCGGTAAGTGGTCGAATCGACCCCTTGCGCGGTCTCAAGGAGAATGTCATTGTGGGAAGACTGATTCCGGCAGGAACCGGATTGTTGCATCACGACGAGCGCAAGCAAATTCGCCCAATGATGGACAAGTTGGCGCAAGATTTTGAGAAGCAACGTGTGGAAATGCAAGAATCACAAACGGAAAGCGAGAACATTTTTCGAAGCGGACAAGGTATTGGCAGTGGCTGATTTTGGACGAGAAAAATTTGTTTTGAAATTTTTTCAAAAAAACACTTGATTTAATTTCAATTTGGTTTTACAATTTATTGGTTATGGACAGGCCTGCCAGGTCTGTCCTTTTATTCATATTTTTTGGTAATTATGCCTACAATTAACCAACTGGTTAACAAACCGCGCAAAAAACAATACAAGAAGTCAAATGTTCCAGCACTTGACTCGTGTCCGCAAAAACGCGGGGTATGCACGCGCGTGTACACGACAACGCCCAAAAAGCCGAATTCTGCATTGCGAAAAATTGCGCGTGTCAGGCTGACCAATGGATATGAAGTTACGACTTATATCGGCGGGGAAGGGCACAACCTGCAAGAGCACTCGGTAGTGCTGATTCGCGGTGGGCGAGTGAAGGACTTGCCAGGTGTGCGGTATCACACCGTGCGCGGAGCACTGGACACTTCCGGGGTTGACGACCGCCGGCAAGGTCGTTCCAAGTACGGTGCAAAACGTCCCCGATCAGGTTAATCAATCCGCCACTTCAAAAGGAATTTAGCGAGATGCCAAGACGCGGTGTTGTATCGAAGCGGACTATCCTGCCCGATCCGAAGTACAAGGATGAATCCGTCGCGAAATTTGTCAATGTGCTGATGCACGATGGCAAGCGGTCCGTGGCCGAGAAGATTCTGTATTCAGCCTTTGACACGATTTCCCGACGCGAGTCGAAAAACCCGCTGGAAGTGTTTGAAAATGCGCTGGAGAATGTACGGCCTTCGGTTGAAGTGAAGAGTCGCCGAGTCGGCGGTGCTACCTATCAGGTGCCGATCGAAGTTCGCGCTACGCGGCGAAATGCACTGGCAATGCGCTGGATCATTGAAGCGGCGCGCAAGCGCCGGGAAAAATCCATGTCACTACGACTGGCAGCCGAGTTGATTGATGCTTCGAATCAAAATGGCGAAGCATTCAAGAAATGCGAAAACACGCACAAGATGGCCGAAGCCAATAAAGCTTTTTCACATTTCAGGTACTAATTCGGACGCAATGAAAACTTCACGCAAGACACCGCTGGAGTGTTGTCGCAATCTGGGCATCATGGCACACATTGATGCCGGAAAGACGACGACAACAGAAAGGATTCTGTTTTATACAGGAATCTCTCACAAGCTGGGAGAGGTTCACGACGGCAATGCAGTTATGGACTGGATGGAACAGGAGCAAGAACGCGGCATTACGATTACGTCAGCGGCAACAACGTGCTTCTGGAATGGTTCAAATCAGGAAATGGCGCGGCATCGCATCAATATCATTGACACGCCTGGACATGTGGACTTTACCATTGAGGTCGAGCGTTCTTTGCGCGTGCTTGACGGGGCCATTGCTGTGTTATGCGCCGTAGGCGGCGTAGAGCCGCAAACCGAGACAGTGTGGCGACAAGCCGACCGCTACGGAGTTCCGCGATTGATTTTCATCAACAAGATGGACCGCATCGGTGCCGATTTTTACAAAGTAGTTGCGGAAATTGAAAACAACTTGGGTGCCGACGCAATTCCGTTGCAAATTCCGGTTGGTGCAGAAGAAAACTTTACCGGTGTTCTCGATCTGGTGGAGATGAAAGAATGGCACTGGCAGGATGCGACGCAGGGCATTCAATATGAAGTGCGCGAAGTTGACGCGGACCGGCTTGATGAAGCCGAGGCGGCCAGAGAGCGAGTGGTTGAAGCTGCTGCAGAAGCAAATGACAAGTTGACCGAGATCTGGCTGGAGTCCGGAACACTGAGCAAAGAACAAATTCGGGAAGGCATCCGGCAACGAACCATCATCAATGAGATTGTTCCGGTTTTCTGCGGTTCTGCCTTTAAAAACAAAGGCGTGCAACCACTTCTTGATGCAGTGATTCATTATTTGCCGGCGCCGAAGGATGTACCACCAGTGGAAGGGGTTGCCAATCAGCAGACCGGTCAAACCGAAATACGCAAACCGGACGATACCGAGAAGTTCGCTGCGCTGGCCTTCAAGATCATGAACGATTCATATGTCGGACAACTGGTGTTTTTGCGTGTTTATTCAGGCGAGATTGGTTCAGGCGAGTCTGTGGTGAATGTTACCAAAGAGAAACGTGAGCGAATTGGGCGATTGTTGCGAATGCACGCAAACAGCCGCGAAGATATCAAGGTGATCAGAACCGGTGACATTGTTGCGGCGGTCGGCTTGAAAACTGTATCGACAGGTGACACAATCACAGCCAAAGGCGGCGAGTTGACACTGGAGAGCATGCATTTTCCAGAGCCAGTCGTTTCACAAGCGGTTGAACCGAAATCACGCGCGGACGAAGATCGACTTGCAGTTGCACTTGGCAGACTGGCAAACGAAGATCCTTCATTTCGGGTGGCGACAGATGGAGAGTCCGGACAGACGATAATTTCAGGCATGGGCGAATTGCACCTCGAGATCATCATTGACCGACTCAGGCGCGAATTCAATGTAAATGCCAATATCGGACATCCGCAAGTTGCCTATCGCGAGACGATCACAAAGTCAGTACAACAGGAAAGCCGTCATGTTCGGCAAACAGGTGGTCGCGGGCAGTACGGGCATGTAGTGGTCGATATCGAACCTCTGGCAAGAGGCGGTGGTTTCGAGTTTGAGAACAAGATTGTCGGGGGCGTGATTCCGAAAGAGTACATACCATCAGTGAAGCGCGGCATTGAAGATGCAATGGCCTCCGGTGTGGTCGCCGGCTATCCGGTGGTGGATGTGAAAGTTACATTGCTTGACGGTTCGTATCACGAAGTTGATTCATCCGAGCACTCCTTTCGTGCAGTAGGCATGCAGGCATTTCGGGATGGCGCCAGCCGGGCAGCACCACAGTTGTTGCAACCTTTTATGTCTGTTGAAGTTGTAACACCCAAGGAATACATGGGCACAGTCACAGGAGATTTAAACTCCAGAAAAGGCTTGATCAGCAGTGTTGAAGATGTTGCAAGCGGTAAAGTGATCAGTGCAAAAGTTCCGCTGATTGAAATGTTCGGTTATGTATCCAGTTTGCGGTCTTTGACACAAGGACGCGCAACCTACTCGATGGAATTCGATGCCTATAAGCCGGTGTCAGTTCAGGATGCAGGAATCAGCTTGAAAATGGCGAGCTAACCATTACCAACACTTTAGAACCTTTAGAACCAAGCGAGGGAAATTCAGGTGGCGAAGGAAAAGTTTGAGCGTACGAAGCCGCATGTGAATGTGGGCACGATTGGTCATGTGGATCATGGCAAGACGACGTTGACGGCGGCGGTCACGAAGGTGTTGTCGGAGCGTTTTGGCGGCGAGGCGAAGGCGTTTGACGAGATTGACAATGCACCGGAGGAGCGCGAGCGCGGGATTACGATTGCAACGGCGCATGTGGAGTATGAGACGGAGAATCGTCATTATGCGCATGTGGATTGTCCGGGTCATGCGGATTATGTGAAGAACATGATCACAGGCGCGGCGCAGATGGACGGCGCAGTGCTGGTGGTGTCGGCGGTGGATGGACCGATGCCGCAGACGCGCGAGCATGTTCTGTTGGCTCGTCAGGTGGGTGTTCCGTATATTGTGGTGTATTTGAACAAGGCGGACATGGTGGATGACGAGGAGATTTTGGAGTTGGTGGAGCTGGAAGTTCGGGAGGTTTTGAGCGAGTATGATTTTCCCGGGGATGACACGCCGGTGGTGATTGGCAGTGCGTTGCAGGCTCTGGAAGGAGACGAAGGCGAGCGCGGGATAGGTTCGGTGCTGGCGTTGTCGGATGTGCTGGACAGTTATATTCCGCAGCCGGAGCGTGCGGTGGATGGAGATTTTCTGATGCCGGTGGAGGATGTGTTTTCGATTTCAGGTCGCGGCACGGTGGTGACAGGTCGTGTGGAGCGTGGCATCGTGAAGGTGGGCGACACAGTGGAGATCGTGGGCATTCGTGACACGGAGAAGACGGTTGCGACGGGAGTGGAGATGTTTCGCAAGTTGCTGGATGAGGGTCGTGCGGGCGACAATGTTGGCGTGTTGCTGCGTGGCACGAAGAAGGACGAGGTGGAGCGTGGACAGGTGTTGTCGAAGCCGGGTTCGATTACTCCGCATACGGATTTCGAGGCGGAGGTGTATGTGTTGTCGAAGAAGGAAGGGGGTCGTCACACGCCGTTTTTTCCTGGTTATCGACCGCAGTTTTATTTTCGCACGACGGATGTGACGGGTGCGGTGGAGTTGCCGGCGGAAGTGGAGATGGTGATGCCGGGTGACAATGTACATTTGACGGGTCGTTTGATTAGTCCGATAGCGATGGAAGATGGCTTGCGATTTGCGATTCGCGAAGGCGGTCGCACTGTCGGCGCCGGCGTGGTCACCAAAATCCTGAAGTGAGCTTGGCAGGTAGACAGCAAAAGATTGACTAGCCATGGCGACTCCAGCAGGAACTAAATTGGACGGCCAGAGAGTTCGAATACGACTCAAGGCATTTGACCATCGGACGATTGATTATTCGGCTATGCAGATTTTGAATGAAGCCAAGAGATCCGGTGCAATTGTGCGTGGTCCGATACCTCTGCCGACCAAGATTGAACGCTACACGCTGCTTCGCTCGCCAAATGCCGACAAGAAGTCGCGAGATCAATTTGAAATTCGCACGCACAAGCGAATTCTGGATATTGTCAAGCCGTCCACCAATACGATTGATTCATTGATGAAGCTGGATTTACCCTCTGGCGTGGACATCAAGATTACATTGAGATAATTGATCGGAGCCATTGAAATGCCGCTAGGTGTAGTCGGAACAAAATTGGGAATGACCCGCATCTTTACTTCAGAAGGTGTTTCAATACCGGTAACTGTGATTGAAGTTCAACCGAATTGTATTACGCAGTTGAAATTCCGCGACACAGATGGCTATAGCGCGGTTCAGGTTACCACTGGAAATCGGCGCGCCAGTCGAGTGAACTCGCCAAGTAAGGGACATTTTGACAAATCGGGAGTCTCACCGGGACGCGGATTGTGGGAGTTCCAGGTGGATGATGAGCAGGTTGCCATGCTTGAACTTGGCGATCGCATCGGTATCAGTCTTTTCACCGAAGGTCAGAAAGTGGATGTCAAGGGCACCACAATCGGCAAGGGCTTTGCCGGCGGCATGAAGCGCCACGGGTTCCGCGGAGGGCGTGCAACGCATGGCAATTCCAAAGCACACAGAAAACCGGGGTCAATTGGACAAAACCAGACACCGAGTCGGGTTTTTCCGAACAAGAAAATGGCTGGACATATGGGCAATGTCGCCGCAATTCAGCAAAATCTCGAAATCGTCAAGATTGATACCGAAAAAAGTTTGCTCCTCATCAAAGGCTCTATCCCCGGCTCCAAAAGTTCTGACCTCATCATCACTTCCGCTACCAAGAAAATTGCTCCTGAAATAGATATTCTCGCTTTAAAGGGCGGAACTGCTACTGAAGAAGTTTCCGAAGAGAACAACACAACACAGTCTGAACAGGCTTGAACAAAAGGTGGTAGCAAGCGATGGAATTGAAAGTAGTTGATGTATTTGAAGATCAGGTCGAGTCACTGGTGGTGTCTGACGCAAACTTCAATGCAGCGTTCAATGAAGCGCTTGTACATCAAGTATCGGTTGCGTGTCGCGCAGCAGCAAGAGCCGGAACCAGTGCACAAAAGAATCGCTCCGCGGTTGCTGGCGGTGGTGCGAAACCGGTCCGCCAGAAAGGCACGGGACGAGCAAGACTGGGTACGCTGAGCAGTCCAATCCGGCGAGGCGGCGGTCGAACCTTTGCCCGAAGTACGCGTGATTACTCGCAGAAGGTCAATCGCAAATCATTTCGAGCAGCGATGCGATCTATTTTGTCGGAAGCTGCACGCCGGGGAAATTTGACTGTGGTAAGCAATAGCAATATGGAGCTGAGCGAGCCCAAAACCAAAATGCTGGCAGAACGATTGTTGAAACTTGAACTGCCATCAGCATTGATCGTAGACAAGGATTTGCACGAAAACCTGAAATTGGCATCTCGCAACTTGCCGAATGTGCATGTTATTGAACCCGGAATGCTGAATCCGGCAATGATACAGGACTGTACCAGTGTGTTGATGACTACTGATGCAGTGAAATCTGTAGACGAGTGGTTGCAGTGAACGAAGAACGTATGTATGAAATCATTCGATATCCGATTATTTCGGAGAAGAGTACGCGGTTGGGCGAAAAGTCCAACCAGTTTGTCTTTGAAGTTGCCCGTAGCGCAACCAAGCCGGAAATTCGCAAGGCAGTGGAAAAGCTGTTTGATGTTCGCGTAGAATCCGTGCAAGTTGCCAATATTCGCGGTAAACGCAAGCGATTCGGACGAATGATGGGGAAACAGATTGATCGTCGCAGGGCGTTTGTACGCTTGCACAGAGACGATGATATCAACTTTACAGATTCATTCGAATAACGGTCAGGGATCATGGTTCTGGTCAAGCAAAAACCTGTAACGCCCGGACGGCGCGGCATGGTAATTGTGCGCTCGCCGGAATTGCATCGCGGTGCACCGTACCGGGGGCTGTGCGAACCGTTGCGCAAGACCAATGGTCGCAATAACGCAGGCCGCATAACAGTTCGACATCGGGGTGGCGGACACAAGCGCCAGTATAGAATCATAGATTTTCGCCGCGACAAAGATCAAATACCGGCGAAAGTGGAACGACTCGAATACGATCCGAATCGTAGTTCGAATATCGCACTGTTGCTGTACGCTGATGGTGAACGACGATACATCATTGCGCCCAAGGGACTGACAGTCGGAAACGAAGTGATGTCAGGGCCCGATGCGCCTATATCCGTTGGCAACACGTTGCCGTTAAAGAATATTCCGCAAGGCACAATGGTGCATTGTGTTGAAATGAAGCCGGGCAAAGGGGCTCAAATTGCAAGAGCGGCCGGTACCGGTGCGCAGTTGCTGGGTCGTGAAGGGAGCTATGCGCTGATGCGAATGAGATCCGGTGAAATGAGGAAAATTCATTTGGACTGCCGCGCCACAATCGGAGAAGTGGGCAACGAGAGCAATTCATTGCGTAAACTGGGCAAGGCCGGCGCCAAGCGCTGGCGAGGAATTCGACCAACAGTACGCGGTGTTGCCATGAATCCGGTCGATCATCCGCATGGCGGTGGCGAAGGTCGAACATCTGGTGGGCGACATCCCGTTACTCCTTGGGGTGTTCCAACAAAAGGCTATCGTACCAGAAACAATCGTCGCACCACATCCATGATCGTACGACGAGCAAAAAAGAAGAGATAGGAAACAGCATCAATGCCAAGATCAATCAGAAAAGGTCCATTTGTTGACCATCATTTGTGGGAGAAAGTGGAAAAGGCGCGTCAGACTAATCGGCGGCAGCCAATTCGCACCTGGTCGCGTCGTTCAACCATCATGCCGGAATTTGTCGGACTAACGATTGCAGTTCATAACGGCCGGCAGCATGTACCGATTTTGATTTCCGAAAACATGGTCGGTCACAAGCTTGGCGAGTTTGCGCCAACACGCGTGTTCAAGGGTCACGCGGCTGACAAGAAGGCCAAGAAGTAGGGGTGTAGTGATGCAAGTCAGGTCAGTTTCACGGTATGTTCGAACATCATCCACCAAATCGCAACCGGTGATCAATCAGATTCGCGGTTTGCCGGTGGAACGCGCCCGGGATCTGCTTCGCTTTAATAATCGCAAGGCAGCTGCATTGGTGCTGAAGACACTGGAATCAGCAATCGCCAATGCAGAAGTGAACAATAATGCCAATATTGACGAGTTGTATGTCAAGGCGGCCTACGTAGGCGTTGGTCCCCAAATCAAGCGTTGGCGCGCCAGGGCACGTGGTCGCGTGAATCGAATTCGTAAACGCACGAGTCATTTGACAATCGTGGTTTCAGACGAGAAATAAAGGAGACAGAGCAGTGGGTCAGAAAGTTCAACCGATTGGAATTCGCTTGGGAATTACGCGCGACTGGAGTTCCCGGTGGTTTGCAAGCGGCACCGCATATGCAAAAAATTTGATTGACGATCTGGAAGTTCGGGAGTTGATTCGCCAGCGCCTGAAAAATGCGGCTATCGGTGAAATCAGGATTGAACGACCGGCGCAAAATATGAAAGTCGTCATCCATGCTGCCCGGCCGGGTGTCGTCATTGGCAAGAAAGGCGAAGGTATCACGGAATTGCGAAATTATCTTGCATTGAAGAACGGAGCGCCGGTATCCGTGGATGTGAAGCCGATCAACAAACCGGATTTGAATGCGACGTTGGTGGCGGACAACATTTGCCAGCAACTTGAAAAACGCATCATGTTTCGTCGCGCAATGAAACGCGCCGTACAGAATTCGATGCGTCAGAATGCTTTGGGTGTCAAGGTCATGATCGCAGGGCGATTGAACGGCGCTGAAATTGCACGTAGCGAATGGTATCGGGAAGGTCGGGTGCCATTGCATACACTGCGTGCCAATGTGGATTACGGGTTTGCCGAAGCGCGTACCACCTACGGAGTGCTGGGCGTAAAAGTCTGGATTTTCACGGGCGAAGTATTCGACCGGAAATCTGATGATTTTCAGTTTGCGCAGCCCGAATAGAGTAGAGACAAATCTGGGGCAACAACCATGTTACAACCGAAACGAAGCAAGTATCGAAAGCAGCAAAAAGGCAGAAACCGGGGTTTGGCCACTCGCGGAAATCTGGTTAGCTTCGGTGAATACGGATTGAAAGCAACTACGCGAGGTCGAATTACTGCCAGGGAGATCGAAGCGGGGCGGCGTGCGATCAATCGCTATGTACGTCGTGGCGGCAAGCTCTGGATTCGAATCTTTCCGGACAAGCCGGTATCGAAAAAACCATTGGAAGTGCGAATGGGGAAAGGCAAGGGCAATCCTGAATACTGGGTGTTTGTTGTCAAGCCCGGGCATATGCTGTATGAAATTGAAGGTGTCTCGGAAGAGGCGGCGCGCGAAGCGTTTCGTCTGGCCGGGGCCAAGTTTTCAGTGCAAACCACTTTTGCCAAACGACAGGGAATCTGATGCTAGAAGCCAAAGTACTCCGGACGAAAAGTCTGCAAGAGTTGACGACAAATTTAATTGAATTGCGCAAGCGACAGTTTCAGCTGCGAGTTCTGAGAGGCATGGATCAGTTGTCGAATGTCGCTGAATTTACCGAAGTGCGCAAGGATATCGCGCGCATCAAAACGGTGATGAACGAAAAACGGGTGAGCAAAGACAATGGTTGAATCTGCTGAAAAGAAAGCCCGCACCTTGTTTGGAACAGTTGTCAGTACCAAGATGGACAAGACGATCACGGTGTTGATTGAAAGACGGGTCAAGCATGCGCTGTACAAGAAGTATGTCAAGCGAATGACGCGCCTCAAGGCACATGACGAGCATAACCGTTGCAAGGAAATGGACCAAGTTGTCATCCAGGAGTGCCGACCGCGCTCGAAGACCAAGAGCTGGCAGTTGGTGGAAATAGTTCAAAGCAATTCTGAAGCGGCTGAGTGAGGCACTACAGATGATTCAAATGCAAAGTATGCTTGATGTCGCTGACAACAGTGGTGCAAAGCGTGTACAATGTATCAAGGTACTCGGCGGGTCAAAACGTCGATACGCCGGGATTGGCGACGTGATTCGTATCACGATCAAGGAAGCAGTGCCGAATAGCCGTGTGAAAAAGGGTGAAGTGTTTTTCGCGGTTGTAGTACGCACAAGAAAAGGCATCCGTCGCGCCGACGGATCGATGATTCGTTTTGACCGCAACGCTGCCGTGTTGCTGAATACCCAGTTGCAACCCGTGGGAACCCGGATATTCGGTCCGGTTACACGCGAGTTGCGACAGGAAAACTTTATGAGAATTGTGTCATTGGCACCAGAAGTACTGTAGTTGACTGGAAGATGAAAAAATTTCGAAAAGGCGACGATGTCATTGTCATTGCTGGCCGCGACCGCGGCAAACGCGGCACTGTGCTGAGTGTGCTGCCGAACGGGCGCGCACTGGTGAACGACGTGAATGTTGTCAAGCGACATACACGCGCAAATCCGAATCGCAATCAGACTGGCGGCATCGTATCGAAGGAAGCACCAATTCAGATCTCCAACTTGGCGCATTTCAATCTCGCAACCGGGAAAGGTGATCGTGTTGGCTTCCGATTTCTGGAAGATGGCCAAAAGGTTCGGTACTTCAAGAAGACTGGTGAAGTAATGGAAGGTGATGTGTAAATGTCTGATTTGAGCAGAATGGACCAATTCTACCGCGACGAGCTGTTTGACAAGCTTCGACAGCAGTACGACTACAAGAATGTCATGCAGGTGCCGCGTATTATAAAAATCACCCTGAATATGGGAGTAGGCGACGCCGCCTTGAAGAAAGACAAGAATCTCATCACCAACGCCTGCAATGACTTGGCGCTGATTGCCGGCCAGAAACCAGTGGTGACAAAAGCCCGCAAAGCAGTTGCGGCATTCAAGATTCGCGAAGGATTTGAGATTGGTTGCATGGTCACATTGCGGCGGCAGCAAATGTATGACTTCCTGGACCGATTGATTTCCATTGCCATACCGCGAATCAGGGACTTCCGGGGCTTGCCGGCAAAATCATTCGACGGGCGCGGAAACTATTCATTCGGAATCAAGGAACAGATAGTTTTTCCTGAAATTGACTATGACAAGGTAGATCAAATTCGAGGATTGAATGTAACCATTACAACCACGGCACCGACTGATGACGAGGCCCGGGCGTTGCTGAAAGGTTTTAATTTTCCACTCAGGGAGAACTAGGGGTATGGCGAAGAAGTGCATGGTCGCCCGGGAAAAGAAACGGGCGAATATGGTTGTCAAATATGCCGAACAGCGCGACCAGCTCCGGCAAATCGCCAAGAATGAAGCGCTTCCTCCCGAGGAACGATGGGAAGCCATGATGGCTATGCAGAAATTGCCGCGTGACAGCAGTAAAAGTCGGATGCGCAATCGATGTGCGCTGACCGGTCGTCCGCGTGGCTATTATCGAAGGTTTGGCTTGTCAAGAAACAAGTTGCGCGAAGTGATTATGCGTGGCGAAGCTCCGGGCGTAGTCAAGGCGAGTTGGTGAGTACAAGAAAACTTTAGTTATTCAGGAAAAAAATACCATGGCAATGACAGACCCAATTGGAGATATGCTGACAAGAATTCGAAATGCAGCGGCAGTTGAATATCCAAGTGTGACCATGCCGGCTTCCAGAGTGAAGCAGGATATTGCGCGGGTTTTGGCGGCTGAAGGCTATATCAAGGGATTTGAAGTGATATCCGAAAACAGCAAACCGGAATTAAGAATAGATTTGAAGTACTTCAACGGGGAACCGGTCATTGAAAGTCTTCGACGCATCAGTCGGCCGGGACGAAGAACCTATTGTGGGCTGAATGAACTGCCAGAAGTAAATGGCGGACTGGGAGAAGCAATTATTTCCACGTCGCAGGGAATTATGACCGCGAAGCAGGCGAAGAAAGCTGGCATCGGCGGTGAAGTCATTTGCACGGTGACCTGAACAAGGAAGAATTTCGCATGTCAAGAATTGCCAAGGAACCCATAGAAATTCCTTCCAGTGTGGAAGTTACGATTTCCAACGGAATGATTGCCGCGAAAGGTCCGAAAGGATCTTTGGATTGTGCGATTTATCCGCGTGTCAAGGTCGCGATTGACAATGGAAAGATCAACGTCTCGGCTAAAGGAACAAGCAAGCAGGCGCGCGCGATGTCAGGTACAACTCGCTCGTTAATTGCCAATATGATTACCGGTGTAACCAGTGGATTTGAAAGAGGTTTGGTACTGGTCGGTACCGGTTATCGGGCGAAAGCCAATAATCGTCACCTCAACCTGAATGTCGGCTTTTCGCATCCGGTTGAGTATGAAGCCCCTGAGGGAGTGGTTTTCGAGATCAAGTCTGAATCCAGCACCCAGGTGGAACTGGTGGTGAAAGGAATTGACAAGCAAGTAGTGGGGCAGGTGGCCGCCAATATTCGCAAAGTCCGGCCGGTGGAACCATACAAGGGCAAAGGTATTCGATATGCAGGTGAACGGGTACGAATGAAACAGGCGAAAGGAGCGGTGAAGACGTGAGCAGAAAAGCTGAAATGCGTAATCGTCGCGCGAGAAAGGCGCGCATTCGTATACATTCTGCGCGCAAGCATCGATTGTCAGTGTATCGTTCAGCGCGGCATATTTACGCCCAGGTGATCTCGTCAGAAGGAGATCGAACCCTGGTGAGTGCGTCGAGTCTGGAAGCGGACCTGCGAAAGAATTTGAAGAACGGCGGTGGAATTGAAGCCGCGCGTGTAGTAGGAACAGAAATTGCAAAGCGGGCGATTGAGGCGAAAATCAGCGCGGTCGCGTTTGACCGGTCGGGATTTCAATATCACGGTCGCATCAAGGCCCTTGCAGAAGCAGCACGAGAAGCAGGACTTACAATCTAAAACATAAGGTACAGAATTCAATGGCAATGGTAGAGCAAGGCACTGGCGACGAACTTCAAGAACAGTTGATCAGTGTACGGCGTGTCGCAAAGGTCGTCAAGGGTGGACGTATATTTGGCTTTTCCGCGCTAACTGTAGTTGGCGACGGAAACGGTTCGGTAGGAATTGGTATTGGCAAGGCCAGAGAAGTGCCGGTAGCCGCCCAGAAATCATTTTCGGCAGCTCGACAGAATATCGTCAAAATTCATTTGAATGACGGTACCTTGCAGTATCAGGTCATTGGCAAGCATGGTGCCGCCCGAGTACTGATGCGTCCTGCGTCAAGGGGAACTGGCATTATTGCCGGCGACACAATGCGACTGATACTTGAAGTGGCCGGCGTGAAAGATGTACTGGCAAAAGTAATTGGGAACACCAATGCAATCAATGTTGCCCGGGCAACAATTGATGGCTTGACTGCGATCAAGAGTCCTGAAGAGATTGCGAACAAGCGCGGCAAGAGCTTGCATGAATTGTACGATGTACGAGCATCAAATCAACCGGAGTCTGAAGATTAACACCAAGCAAAACAAGTGGCTGCAGGTCAAGCAGATTCGAAGCGTTCACGGTCGACTCAAGTCTCACAAGGCTTGTGTACGCGGTTTGGGATTGCGACGCATCAACCATACAAGACGACTGCAGGATACACCTGAAATTCGCGGGATGATTCGCAAAGTATCTTACATGGTGGAAGTTGAAGAGGTGGTTGAATGAGCGAGCGTATTGAAACCCGCTTTGCCCCTGGTATGCGTACTGTCAGAAAACGCAGTGGGCGCGGCGTGGGATCCGGACATGGTGTTCGATGCGGACGCGGCAACAAGGGACAGAACTCACGTTCCGGTGGCGGCGTTCGGCCAGGATTTGAAGGTGGGCAAATGCCATTGCAAAGACGCTTGCCGAAACGCGGTTTCAATTCAATGAAAATCGGTGCAACTGCAGAAGTACGACTTTCGGATCTGACAGCACTGGCTGGTTCAACGATTGATTTGGACATTTTGAAAAAAAACAAGCTGATTCCGCGCAAGGCTAGCAAGGCCAAGGTCGTTGCTTCCGGTAGCTTGCAGGAAAAGGTGAATCTGCGCGGCATCTCGGTAACCAAAGGTGCACGAGTTGCAATTGAAGCGTTAGGCGGAACAATCGAGTAATACCATGGCTTTACCAGGCACATCAAAACGTACTTCCAGCATTGGTACATTCAGTGAGCTACGGATGCGAATTCTGTTCGTACTGGGTGCGATGGTCGTGTTTCGCCTGGGCACTCATATTCCAGTGCCTGGTGTGGACCCGGTCGCCGTGGCCGCACTGTTCGAGCAGACGCGCGGTTCTATTGTTGACATTTTCAATGTGTTTTCTGGCGGCGCCTTGTCTCGGCTGTCAATTTTCGCGCTGGGCGTAATGCCTTATATTTCTGCATCAATCATAATGCAAATGATGACTGCAGTGATTCCCCAGCTTGAACAGCTGAAAAAGGAAGGCGAAGCAGGACGTCGAAAAATCACCGAGTACACTCGCTACGGCACAGTAGTGCTTTCTGTCTTTCAGGGCCTGGGAATTGCAATTGCAATTGAAGGTCAGGTAGCAGGTGGTAGTGCTGTTGTTCTGACTCCGGGAATCGGTTTCAAGTTGACCACGGTGGCAAGCATGGTGACCGGTACTATGTTTCTGGTTTGGCTGGGTGAACAGACTACGGAGCGCGGAATCGGAAATGGTATTTCATTGTTGATTTTTGCGAGTATCGTTGCGGGCTTGCCGTCCGCAGTAGCAGGTACTTTGGAACTGGCAAGAACAGGGGCGTTTACACCGCTTGGCGTGCTGGCCTTGTTTGTCGGTGCTATTTTCATAACTGGTTGTGTGGTTTTCTTTGAACGGGGACAGCGTAGAATAACGGTGAATTATGCCCAACGGCAACAAGGTAGAAGAATGCTGGCTGGTCAAACCAGTCATTTGCCACTGAAAATCAATATGTCCGGCGTTATCCCGCCGATCTTTGCATCAAGCATTATTCTTTTTCCGGTGAGTTTGGGCAGTTGGTTTGGACAAACCGAAGGGATGGGATGGTTGCAGGATATCGCAACTACAATTGGTCCGGGACAACCAATATACATGGTGCTGTATGCTTCTTTAATTGTGTTTTTCTGTTTTTTCTATACCGCGCTAGTATTCAGTCCGAAAGACATGTCGGATAATCTGAAGAAATCAGGTGCTTTTGTTCCGGGTATTCGTCCCGGATCCCAGACTACGAAATATATTGATACTGTAGTGTCGCGACTGACACTGGCCGGTGCAGTGTATTTGGTCATCGTTTGCCTGATTCCAGAATTTCTGGTGGTACAATGGAGTGTACCGTTCTACTTCGGCGGCACTTCGCTACTCATTATTGTTGTGGTAATGCTTGATCTGATCACACAAGTTCAGTCTTACCTCATGTCCAGACAGTATGAAAGCCTGTTAAAGAAATCGTCGCTGTCAGGTGGATTCGGCGGTGTAACTTAGAATTATTGGAGATTTTCAATGAAAGTCAGAGCATCTGTGAAACGAATGTGCAGAAACTGCAAGATCATCAAACGGCATCGAGTTGTACGCGTGAAGTGTATTGACCCGCGGCACAAACAACGTCAGGGTTGAAAACCAGCAATGCTGTCATTAAGAAAACATTTGTCTAATTGAATACAAAATTGAGGGAATTGGTTTGGCCCGAATAGCCGGAATAAATTTACCAGTACAAAAGCATATTCGAATCGCATTGACTTCGATTTACGGTATCGGTATGTCTTCTTCAGCAAAGATTTGCGCGGATGCACAGGTCGAGATGACCAAGAAAGTGCGAAATCTTACCGATGAAGAAGCCGAGCGACTTCGCGCCGAAGTGGCGAAGTATCAAATTGAAGGCGATCTCAGGAGAGAAGTATCAATGAATATCAAGCGTTTGATGGATTTGGGATGCTACCGCGGCTTGCGTCATCGACGCGGCTTGCCGGTACGCGGGCAAAGAACGTCCACGAACGCCAGAACTCGAAAAGGTCCGCGTCGACCCATTCGAAAATAAGGAGTTTTTCAATGGCAAAACCCAAATCAAGGAAACGCAAATCCAAAATCAAACGCAATGTAAGCGAAGGGGTTGCACACGTTCATGCAACCTTCAACAATACCATTGTCACGATTACTGATCGCCAGGGAAATGTATTGTGCTGGGCAACAGCAGGCAAGATGGATTTCAAAGGTTCTCGCAAGAGTACGCCATTTGCAGCACAAATGGCATCGGAAAACTGTGCAAAAAGTGCTATGGATATGGGTATGAAATATATTGATGTTGAGGTCAGGGGGCCTGGCCCGGGCAGAGATTCTGCAGTTCGTGCATTGAATGCCGCCGGTCTTGAAGTAGGCAGCATCACTGATGTAACGCCGATTCCACACAATGGCTGTCGTCCTCCCAAGCGTCGGCGGGTGTAATCAGATGGCAAGATACAGAGGCCCCACATGCAAGCTTGCGAGGCGCGAGCAGGCCGATCTTGGACTCAAGCGTCGAGGAGATTTCAAGTCGATCAAGGACAAGTGCAAATTTGATCGCCTGCCAGGTCAAAAAGCCGGTGTTCGCCGAGCAAGGGTCAGTGTATACGGAAAACTGCTTCGGGAAAAGCAGAAACTGCGAAGAACATACGGAATTTTGGAAAAGCAATTTCGGCGTCATTTTCATGAAGCCGCCAGAAGAAAAGGTTCAACAGGAATCAATTTGCTTCAAATTCTGGAATCGCGGCTTGACAATGTAGTTTATCGAATGGGCTTCGGTTGTACCCGGGCAGAAGCGCGTCAACTGGTAAATCACAATGCTATCATTGTCAACGAGCGACGGGTGAATATACCATCGTACGAGGTCAGGCCCGGCGATGTAGTCCAGGTTCGGGAAAAAAGCCGAACTCAGGAACGAATAGCAGTGTCAATGGAAATTGCTGAAAGAGTCGGATTTCCGCCATGGGTCGAAGTTGACGCGTCAACTTTCACCGGCACCTTCAAGGAGTTGCCGAACCGGACAGAATTGTCCGAAGAGATTGACGAAACTCTTGTCGTCGGCTACTACTCCAAGTAACTCATGCCAATAATTTACAGGTATTTTGATTGATGTATGACATCTCGGACTTTTTAAAGCCAAAGACCATCAAAGTTACGCCGATTAACAACAAGAAGGCGAAGATCATGATGGAGCCGCTGGAAAGGGGCTTCGGCCATACACTTGGCAATGCGCTTCGCCGGGTTTTGCTGTCTTCCATGCCAGGAGCGGCGATCACAGAAGTAAAGATTGACAACGCCTTGCACGAATACACTGTGCTTGAAGGTGTTCGGGAAGAAGTGATCGAGATTTTGATGAATCTGAAGAATATCGCCATCAAGATGACCGATCGCAAGGAAGCTGTCTTGAACTTGAACAAATCAGGTCCTTGTGTGGTAACTGCGGCAGATATTCAGACAACCCAAGGCATCGAAATCGTTGATGAAGACCATATCATTGCACATCTTCAGAATGGTAGCGAGCTGAATATGGAATTGACCGTGAAACGGGGCAGAGGGTATCGAATTCTGGATACAATCACCAATCCGGCACCTTCATCGGCGATTGGCGTGATGAAAGTCGACTCGTACTACACACCGATTCGTAAAGTTTCATACGCGGTAGAAAATGCCCGTGTAGAGCAGCGAACTGATCTGGATCGACTCATTCTGGAAATTGAAACGAATGGCACCATTGATCCTGAAGAAGCAGTTCGCTTTGCCGCGACCATCCTGCATTCTCAAATCGATGTGTTTGCCAATCTTGAAGAGACCTTTGAAGAACCGGTAATCATTGAAGAACCCGAATTTGACCCGGTGTTGCTAAAGCCGCTTGATGAACTTGAATTGACAGTACGATCGGCAAATTGTCTCAAAGCGGAAAATATCCACTATATCGGAGATCTGGTTCAAAAGACTGAAGTCGATTTGCTCAAGACACCAAATCTTGGCAAGAAATCTTTGGTAGAAATTCAGGATTTGCTTGCTGAGCGGAACTTGTCGCTTGGTCAAACACTGGAAAATTGGCCACCGGCTTCATTGAGAAGAGAAACCAAATTACTGGAGCGCATGGGAGACTGAACGATCGTGAGACATCGTAAATCTGGCCGACATCTGAATCGAACTTCCAGCCATCGTACCATGATGATGCGCAACATGGCGGCTTCATTATTCCGCCATGAGCAAATCAAGACGACTGTAGCGAAGGCCAAGGAGTTGCGACGCTTTGCAGAACCGCTGATCACAATGGCGAAAAACCCGACACTTGCAAACCGGCGCAATGCCTATGCAAAGTTGCGCGACCGTGAAATGGTTCAGAAACTGTTCAAACAGTTGGCTCCCCGTTATATGGAAAGACCCGGGGGATATATCAAAATCTTGAAATGCGGGTATCGCTCTGGCGATGCAGCCCCCATGGCTTATGTGCAACTGGTAGATTCAGATTTGCTGGAAGACGACAAAGAATCCAGTTAGAAAGCATATTTGTCCCAGACCGGCAACAAAAGATTTGCGGTCAAATCCAGACCAAATTCCATTGCAGTTCAATGCTTGACAGGCAATAATTGAAGGTTGAACAGATGGATCCGGATTATCAAGCACTACTTCGTTTTTGGTTTGGCGACAGTAGTGATGAACATCAAACTTATGTGGAACGTTTGCCATTCTGGTTTCGCGGCCCGCAGAGTTTCGATCAGGAAATTCAAAACCGTTTTGAATCCTGGATTCCCAAGGCGGCTAGTGGCGAATTATCGAATTGGGAGCAACAGCCACATGGTGCTCTGGCACTGATTATTCTGCAAGATCAGTTTCCGCGCAACATTTACAGAGGTACTGAAAAAGCATTCGCGTACGATGAAAACGCATTGCGAATCGCGACAAATGTAGTCAATTCCGGTATGGACCGCGAGTTGAAATTCCTTGAGAGATTGTTCGCTTATCTGCCATTCGAACATTCCGAGGACATTGAAATACAACAATTGTCAGTCAGGAAGTTTACCGAGCTTGAGGAATTATTTGGAGATGGCAATTTTCGCGAGGCGACTGCAAATTCACTGGAATATGCACAAATGCATTACGATATAATCAAGAAGTTCGGACGATTTCCGCATCGAAATGACATTCTGGGAAGGAAATCTACCGCCAAGGAGCTTGAATTCATGGCAGCAGGAGCAGAAACTTTCGGTCAAGAGAAGAAGTAGTCTGACAATTCATTCTCAATCAATACCAAGGATTAATCATGAAAAATCCAGTTCGAGTTGCCGTTTCCGGCGGGGCCGGTCAAATCAGCTATAGTTTGCTGTTTCGTATTGCTTCTGGAAATATGCTTGGAGCGGACCAGCCTGTCATTCTTCAGTTGCTGGAAATTCCCCCGGTGCTAGATGCTTTGAATGGGGTTGTCATGGAGCTGGAAGATTGTGCTTTTCCTGCTCTGCACAGCGTAGTTGCAACGGCGGACCCAGAAGTTGCCTTTGGCGATGCGGATTATTGTATGCTGGTAGGTGCCAAGCCCAGAGGCCCTGGTATGGAGAGAAAGGACTTGCTTCAGGCCAATGCAAATATATTTTCCAAGCAAGGCAAGGTCATTGACCAAAATGCAAGTCGAAATGTCAAGGTGCTGGTGGTTGGAAATCCTGCCAACACCAATGCACTCATTGCCATGCACCAGGCAAAAAGATTGGATATGGATCAATTTACCGCGATGACACGATTGGATCACAATCGCGCAGTCATTCAGCTAGCATTGAAGACTGGCTCGGCATGTTCAACTGTGAAAAAAGTTACGATCTGGGGCAATCATTCATTGACTCAATATCCGGATATTCACCATGCGACTGTAGATGGCAAACCTGCTATTGAATTGGTCAGTGACGAATGGATGAAAAACGAGTTCATGCCAACAGTGCAAAAAAGAGGTGCAGCAGTGATTGAAGCCCGAGGGCTTTCCAGTGCAGCCTCTGCGGGTTCTGCAGCTGTGGATCACATCAGGACCTGGGTTTCCGGAACAGAACAGGGCAACTGGACTAGCATGGCGATTGTCAGCAAAGGTGCATATGGAATTTCAGAAGGTTTGATCTACTCGGTACCTGTCACGTGCAAAAATGGTTCCTATTCTGTAGTGGAAGGATTGGAGATAAATGACTTCAGTCGCGAACAGATGAAGGCTACTGAAAAAGAATTGTCTGAAGAGCGCGACGCGATACGAGACTTGCTTTGAGCCGCATTCGACTTCGCGGGCAGTTCATGGCCTAATCAGGCTTCAAATTCCAATTCCTGCATCGATCAACTGCGGCGGCGAATCGTTCCTTTTCTTCCTGCATGTTGCTTCTTCCGGGTTCGTACTTCGCTTGATAGTTTGAATTGACTGGTTGCGTAGCGTCAGGGTTGCCATTCAAGTCGTTGAGGGACATCAATGCAAGTTTTGCTGTCCCGAAGGCAGTAATTTCAGATGTACTTGGCACGACGACCTGCCGTTGCACTACATCAGCAAAAAACTGGCAAAAATAAGGATTACTGGACAGTCCGCCGTCAATCGGCAAGGTGTCCGGAATGTCGACAATTTCAGACAGTTTGTCAATGAGTTGCCCCGATCTCAGTGCAACACCTTCAACTACAGACTGACAGAGTTCCTGTTTGCTCGTTTTGATCTTCATCCCCAACCACAAAGCGGATGCGGTTCGTTCCCAATAGGGGCAACCCAAGCCAGATAATGCAGGCACGAACACCAGTCCCTTTGAAATTGCTGATTCTGATGGAAATGAGTTCAATGCCTCAACAGATTCTGCAAGCGATGTACCAATCAACCAGTCAATAGCCGCACCGGCAGTGTAGAGGCCAGCATCAATTGCATAGCAAACAGATTGATTGCCAATCTGCCAGGCGACCGTAGGCAGGAAGCCTTGGTCGGGTTCGTTTACCAGTTTGGAGCCGGTATTCGCGAGTGCAAATGCACCTGTGCCGAAGGTTATCTTGGTATCGCCTGACTGAATGCAGGCATGTCCGAACAGTGCGGCTTGCTGGTCAACCACATTTGCCAGAACAGGACAGTTGAATGCTTTGACTTCTCCAAAATTTCCCGTAGTCGATCGTATTTCCGGCAACACTTCTACTGGTACTCCGAACAAGTTACACAGTTCCTCATCCCACTGACCAGTTTCAATGTTCATCAAACTGGTACGTGAAGCTGTCGAGATGTCAGTTGCATATTCACCAGTAAGGCGATCCAGAAAAAACGCATCCGAGGTAGCAATTCGCAATCTGGCACTACGGAGCAGGGGTTTTGCATCAGACACGTTGTCAAGAATCCATTTCATCTTTGAAGCAGAAAAATAAGGGTCAAGCGGCATACCGGCGCGTTGCTGCGTGAGTTCTTCGGCACCATCCGCTTGCAATTTTTCAATTTCATTCTGAGTTCGGTAATCTTGCCAGACAATTGCATTACAGATCGGATCTCCGGTTTGACCATCCCAGGCGACCACAGTTTCACCTTGATTGTCAATTCCAATTGCGTCCAGCTTTTCAATGCCAGCACTTTTTGCCAGATTGATTCCATTTTTGATATTGTCAAGCAACTCTTCGGGATTGTGTTCCACCCAACCTGTTCTGGGATAAATCTGGCGATGCCGGAGATTGGAGATTACACTCAAGTTGTGGTCATTGTCCATTACGCCCGTTTTGGTTGCGGTCGTACCTTGATCTACGGCAACTACAGTGGTCATTTGCGGTCTTGTAATGTGATCGTGCTTTACCTTCCAGGAACGCCGATGCGTACCATGCCGGTGCGAATGAAGACGTACAGGGCAATTAGTCCGAGAAACACAAGTGCATTGACAACTGATGCCAATGCGTACAATTCGGGTTCAATTCCATGACGAAGGGTACCCCAAGCAATGGTCGGCAGGGTAGGAATGGCACCCAAATTGTAGAATGATATTTCGAAGTTGTTAAATGACAACAAAAAGCAAACCACGAAGGCACCCAGAACTGCGGGCCAGACATTGGGGAGAGTTACCTCGCGAAAGCATCGAAGCGGTGTTGCACCAAATACCATAGCCGCTTCATCCAGTCGCCAGTCGTAGCGTACCAATTGCGCCATCAAAACCAAAAATGCGAAAGATATGCCGTAGGCCGAGTTGGCAAGTACTGCAGAACTGATATTTCCGGGCAAGCCAAGGACATTTCGATTGAACATTAACGTCGAGATTCCAATCAGTACTTGCGCGACAAACAACGGCGAAAGATACAGTCCGATAATCCACTCGCGTTCTCGAAACGGATAACGCAAAACGCCGATTGCTGCAATGGTTGACAGAAGTGCCGCGATGCATCCGCTTCCCACCCCGATAATCAAACTGTTTTGCAGTCCGCTATGAAAGTCACTCATGATTCGAAGTCGGTCATACCATTCCCATGTAAACTCTGGCGGGAATGGCCATACACTGTTTTCGACAAAAGACAGGTAAACGATGTAGAAGATTGGGAAATATAAAAAAACATACAAAATCAACAACATAGTGATTTGTATTGCAAGTGTTGTATTAGCTTTTGTCTGAACAGCTGCCATGTTTAACCGCTAATACCTGTAAATCCGCTACGTTTCAAATTCAGAGTTCGAGCAACAATCAGAATGATTACAAGTGCCACGCTGAATAGCACCACCCCCATTGCTGAACCCAGTGCCCACGTGCCAGTTGCGCCAAACTGATGGTCCAGGATGTTGCCGTACAGTGCACCGTCAACTCCGCCCAAGAACTTCGGGGTTACTGTCGCCGCAAGAGATGGAACAAAGACAAGCATAAATCCAATCATAGTGCCAATACGATTCAGCGGCCATGTGATTTCAAAAAATGCCTGAAACGGCTTGGCACCACATACCTTTGCTACTTCCAGCAAGTCAAAATCAAAATTCAGCAACGAAAGGTAGATCGAAAGCAAAATGAAAGGTATCCACAGATATACAAGACCGATTGCTGTTGCAACATGCGAATACATCAACACTTCAACCGGTTCGATGCCGAAGGTCATCAAACCCATGTTGAGCAAGCCGATTGGCCCCAGGATGTGCTGAATGGAAGTCACCCGAAGAATGATTCCGGTCAAAAACGGTGTCGCTGTCAACAAAATCAGGATCAATCGGTACCGACCCCCATTTTTTGCGATCAAGTAGGCCACCGGGTAGGCATAGAGCAGGCAAATCACCGATACGCACAAGGCCATCAACACGGACCGAAGCAAGAATTTCAGATAGATTCCTGCCGTGAATATTGTCGAATAGTTATCCAGGTTCCAATCTGCAAGCAGTTCGTAGCGTTCTGTTTTCCAGAAACTGAAAATGACGATTGAAATCAAT
The DNA here is from genome assembly GCA_965200765.1 of Arenicellales bacterium. Taxonomy (GTDB): domain Bacteria; phylum Pseudomonadota; class Gammaproteobacteria; order Arenicellales; family JAJDZL01. Next base: position 1,370,491 of record OZ241380.1, on the reverse strand, counting down.
GGCAGCACAAGAAAAACCAGTACCAGCATTACGCCGGGCAACGTCAAAGCGTAAAACCGAAACCTGTGAGAATAGCGAAGTTGATTGAACAAGTCAGTATTCAGGTATTGGAGAGAAAGCAATCGCAAGATGCAATCGGCCAAGAGATTTGCACTTCAGCTTGTCTTTGTGCAAGAGGCTGCTCGCCGGCGGCGCTGACTACGACAATTTTGTCTGGTGCAATTTCTACGAGATAGTCCGAATATTGTCCTTTGAAGATTACATCTACCAGGATACCGCGCAGAAAGGCGCGATTTTCGCGAGCTATATCCGGGTTATGGAATTCGATTCGCTCGCTTTTGATGTACAACTCCAGCGAATCACCAGCGCGAGCACCTTGTGGCGCAGACACGGAAATCTCTTGTTCGCACCAGAAAATACTGTTGTTTTCAGTTAAAACTCCGGCAAGGCGATTGGCAGAACCTACGAAAGAAGCGACAAATGGACTGACAGGGTGCGAGTATAGCTCCAGTTTCGGACCGATTTGTTCGATCTGACCATGATTCATCACTGCCATTCGGTCACACATAGTCAATGCTTCTTCCTGGTTGTGAGTAATGTACACGAAAGGAATTTCAAGCTCGAGCTGGTATTGACGAACTTCCACTTCCATCTCCTTTCTCAATTCTCGGTCAAGGTTGGCCAGTGGTTCATCAAGCAATAGCAGTGCAGGGCGTGCGACAAGTCCGCGAGCCAAAGCAACTCTTTGTTTTTGGCCTCCGGACAATTGGTATGGGTAGCGTTCTTCCAGTCCGTTGAGGTGGACAAGATTGGTCACCCAATTCAGCTGCTCGCGTTGAGTTTCCACAGGTGCTTTTTGCATTTTCAACGGAAACAGAATGTTTTCTGCGACAGTGCGATGCGGGAACAGCAGAAAGTCCTGGAACACCATGCCCAGTTCCCGGTTGTAGGGTGGCTGGCGTGTCATATCTTGACCACCGATGACCACAGCACCGGTGTCCGGTGTTTCCAGACCTGCAATGATTCGAAGCAGGGTGGTTTTTCCTGAACCGGATGGTCCAAGAAGAGCGAAAAATTCAGTTTGTCCGATTTCGATACTTAGGTTTCGTACGGCCTCAACATCTCCAAATCGTTTCGATACATTTTCAATTTTGAGGACAGTTTCGGCCAAGGCTTTACTCCGGAACACAGGATTTCGGGGAGCCGCTGAACGCTCCCCGAAATCTATAGAGAGACAAAATGAAACTGATTCGGAAGAAGACTAAGCGGCTTCCACCTCGGACCAAATACGCTCCCACTTTTCCGGATCAGATGGAGCATCAAATTGGTATAGACCCTGAATGGACGAAGTCTGATTCAGGAAAAGTGTTTCAACATAGCGGTCTTCGAGCATGTCCCGAACATCAACACAGGGTGCCCAGCCGATTTCTGTTGCGACAATCTTCATATTTTCCCGTTGCAATCTGAAGTCGACCCACTTGTGGGCAATTTCCATCACTTCACTGTTGGTTACCCCTGAGGTGATCCCCCAAGTGTCCACCCAGCCAAGACCACCTTCTTTGGGTTTCAATACATGCTTCATATTGAGATCGGTTTTGCCGTCCAACCGGTCGAAATGAATTCGTCGATAGATACCGGACCATTCAGGCGATGCCCACACAACCTGTGCTCTCAGCAGACGCTCCAAGGTGTCTTCATCATTCCAGCGATTGACGAGCAGGCCTTTTTGCTTGATGAGCAATCTCTTGCACTCTGCCAGTTCTTCATCGGTCAGAACATAGGGATTGAATGGTTTTCCATCGGGTCGGGCACCATCAATTGTACCCATCTGATAGGCGGCCAAAATGCCCGCCAGTGCAATGTTTTCTTCAAATCGTGCACTGGTTGATAAATGTCCTTCATATTTATCGTTGAACAGCAAGTTCACAGAATCTGAATCCGCATCATCAACCTTGTCGACATTGACAGTGAAACCGTAGCCACCCCAGCAATTTGGAGCTGCAATTGTTCTCTCGCCGTCTTCTTCTTTCAACAGATTGAATTTCGGTGGCAAGAACTCATCGAAAACGCCACTCATATTTGACAATTTGCTATAGTCGATCGGTTGCACCAGTCCTTGCTTCGCATACAAGCGGGGCCAAAATCCATCCGCCATTACCAGGTCAAAATCCTGTGTACCGCCTGCACGAAGTTTGTTCCATGCTTCCGAATTGCCATCAAAGAATCCTGCACTGACTTTGACATCATTTTCCTTTTCAAATGCAGCTGTCAAGCTCTTCACGTTGTAGTGTTCCCAACCGAGCCAGCGAAGCTCCAAAGTGGCCGCCTCGGCATTTCGAATAAACGGTCCTGTACTTTTCATGGATAAGCTGGTTGCTGCGACACCGGTGACACCTGCAACGGTAGTTTTCAAGAATTTACGTCTCGAAAAATCGCTCTTTTGTTGCTTGTTCGCAATTTGTTTGACTTTACTCATCAATCTATCCTCCGATCTGATCTTTCAAATCAAGTGAATTGTGTGTACCGCTGACTGCAAATTCTCCTAGAATTTCTGAAAACTGTATACACACAAGAATACAAAATATATTCTACTCCATTCAATCGCCTGTCGCTGAATTATGGTGCAGTCAAACAGATTCAACCTCGGTCCAGATCTGTTTCCACCTTTCAGGATTCGATGGCACGTCAAATTGGTACAAGTCCTGAATTGAAGCAGTTTCATTGAGAAACAATGCTTCAACATTACGGTTTGGTATCAGATCCCTGACATCCACAGTTGGCGCACTTCCGACCTGTAGCGCAATGGTCGCCATGCTATCTCGCTTCATACGAAAATCAATCCACTTGTGAGCCAGCTCTAGCACTTCACTATGGGTAACACCCGCAGTGATTGCCCAACTGTCTACCCAGCCAAGTCCACCTTCAATCGGTTTCAATACATGGGTCAGGTTCAAATGTGATTTGCCATCCAGACGGTCGAAATAGACACTTCTGTATGCACTGGACCATTCTGGAGAGGCCCAAACTGCATTGCTCTTGAACCAGTCCACTAACAGTGTCTTGTTTTGCCACCGGTTGTGTAGCAGACCTTTTTGTTGAACAAGCAAGCGCTTGCATTCCATCAGTTCTTCGTTGGTCAACACATACGGATTGAACGACTTGCCATCCGGACGGGGTGAGTTGATTGAATTCATGGTGTAAGCAACGAAAATTCCGGTTAGGGCAATGTTTTCCTCGAATCGGGAACTTGTGGCCAAGCGACTTTTGTACTTGTCGTTGAACATCAGACCGATAGAATCCATGTCAACGGCATCGACTTCATCTGTATTGACAGTCAAGCCGTAACCGCCCCAGCAATTTGGCGCAGCAATCATTCGGTCACCATTTTCTTCCTGAAAGAGTTGAAGCTTGGGTGGCAGAAAGTCGGCATACACATGGTTAATGTTGCTCAGTTTTTTGTAATCGACAGGTTGCACTAGTCCTTGTTTGGCGTACTGGCGCGGCCAAAATCCGTCTCCCATTACCAAATCAAACTGTTCAGTTCCACCATGTTGCAGTCGGTTCCAAGCTTCATTGTTTCCAAGAAAGTAGTTGGCCTCTGTCTTAACACCGTAAAGTTGTTCAAAAGATTCCCGCAAGCTTTTGATATCATAAGGTTCCCAACCTAGCCAGCGTAATTTCAATGTGTTTGCCTTGACATTGCGAATGTGCGGCATACTCATCGCTATACCTAGGCCTGTTGCTGTTGTTGCTGACTTTAGAAAGTCCCGCCTTGTAACCCGGCTGTGATGACTTTTTGGCAAATTTGCTCTTTTGATTTTCATTGTTTCACCCGGTACATCATTGTACGAATTTGTTGGGGTCCGAAGCTTCAGTCAAGATGTTCATTTCTCAGCGAATTCGATATTCACTGATTGCAATTGATCCACGTTGATTCGTTTTCCTGGCAAGCAGATCCGTCGAAATGGCTTCAGCGAAACAGACTTCCTCCACATTTCATTGCCGTTTTGGAACAAGCGAATGACACCTTTTACCGGGCGAGTGACCCGGGAACGGAATTGAAGGGGATGGACAGGGTGCCCCGGCGAACTTACTACTTGGGGGAATATGTACTCAAACGGTGAGTCGACGTGGACACGCACTCGCGAGGAGGGTTTTACTGTGCTATCTCTTAATGCCCGGACAATACTGAATGCAGCAGCTTGGCCTTCTCGTGCCGAAACTCCGCTACTTTCAACGGCGCGAAGCATATTGCCGGCAGCGTAATAGGATGGGTCGGAGCAGATCCAATGCTGATCGATCACTGGTCCTCTGGTTCCAGTATCCCACTCGAGATGACTGTTCATCACCAGTGATGCTTCCGGTACGAACTGTCCCGTCAAAATGACTGCATCGCATTCCAATAACTTGAGATTTCCATCAAGCTGATATTCAACTCCTTCTACAGATTCCTTTCCCAATATATTGATATTGTTAGCATTTTTGATAATTGGAACTTTACAAACTGTTTTTGCGTATTGTTCAGCCCAAATGGAAGCAATTGAATTTGGGTGTTCTTCGAGCATCGCTACCGGTTGAATTCCTGCGTTTTTCAAGGTAAGAATTACTGAAAATGAAACCCATTCCGTACCAATTACAACTGGATTTCGACATGGCGATTGTTTGGCAAGATGCAGAAACTGCTGAATCGCACTGGTCGTATAAATGCCCCAGGGCCGATTTCCTGAAAGCAGGCGAGCGGGAGCAGATGCCTCCCGAATACCGGTTGTCAACAGCACTGCACGGGCGGATATTTGATACATCCCTGATTCATCTGCAACTTCGACTTGACCGTCAGGTAACAATTTTGTCACCGTCGTTGCAGTTTTGATTTCAACTCCGGTACATTCTTTTAGCAGTCGATTGACATACCGGGGGCCGATGTAGGGAATGCCGAACTGGCTAAATCCAAAACCGGGATGATGACTGTGGCGAGGCAATCCCCCGGGGGTTTGTTCTCGCTCAAGAACAATGATGTTATGTATTCCTGAGCGCTTGAGAATTCGTGCGGCAGACAGTCCTGCGGCACCGCCGCCGACGATTACAACATCATATTCGGGCATTGTCAGCACCTGGTTTGAGGTAGCTGGGCCAATGAATCTTGTCCGCAGTCATTTGCCAGATTCGCCATGAACAGTAAAACCCTTGGCAACGACCCATCAGACAACGCGTACGTCTTTTGAGGCCACCTATATCGCGTGCCGGCACTGGTCCGGATACCGCGTTTTCTATTTCCTGACGAGTTACTCGTTCACAATGGCAAACCACTTCGCCAAAGCCCCCATGCTGGTAGGGTCTGGTTCGATGTTCAGCAAGATTCGGGACAGAAACAGGATTCAATCTGTCCGATTTCTTCAAACTGGCGAAGTCTTTGTCATACAGTCCAGCGACATACTGTGCAATTCCAAGAGCCGAGGTGAGGCCTGATGAGCGTATGCCGGCGACACTGATCCAATTGTCTCCCGGATGGCTTTCTATGCAGTAATCCGATTCATTTGTTGCGGGTCGTATCCCGGCATAGGTCGCGGTAGTGTCATGATGCCGCAACGCTGGCACTACTTCGTGAGCGAAATCAATCAATTTCTGCAACGTATCCTGACTGACTGAAGTATCTTCCCGGCTTTTCTGTTCCTCGGAGGTTGGTCCAACGATTACATTTCCAAATATTGAGGGTGTAATCGTAATGCCCTTGGTTTGCGGGGTCGGCACTTGCAGAATGATTCGTTTCACAACACTGGATGCCGATTTGTCAAACACAACAAACTGGCCTTTGCGCGGCCTGATTTCAAAGTCGGGCTGGGCGCGGATTTGCTCAATTGAATCTCCATGCAAACCTGATGCATTCACTATGGTTTCTGCACGAATTTCTCCCTGATTCGTTTGTAATTGCCAAACACCATTATTTAGCGATCCGTCTTGAACTTCACAGGAGCAAAGTACCTCGGCACCGTTTGCCACAGCATGCCTGGCATAAGCCAAAGGGGCTGACCAGGGGTCCATTACATCTTCGCCGTGAATCAGCAAGCCACCACAGAATTTGGTATCAACCCAGGGAACATATTTCTCCATTCCCTTGCGATTCAGAATTTCAACATCGTGTATACCTTTCTGCTGTGCAGATGCATGAATTTCATGCAGTTGTTCAAATTGATCGGAAGAGTTGATGACCACCACAGCTCCGGTTCTGAGCAGTGGAAGATTTAACTCATCCATAATGCTGAGATATTCCTGTCGGCTGTTTTGCATGCATTGAAGTTCAAGCGTACCGAATCCTGCGTCGTAGGCTGTATGGAATATTGCACTGTTCGCTTTGCTGGCGCCGGATAGAATGTCCCGACCTTTTTCAACCAGTAGTGAAGGTACGCCGGACATTGCGAACTTTCGGATGATTGCACACCCCACCACGCCGCCGCCAATAACGACAATCGGCCATGTTCTTCGTGAATTGTTCAACCGCAGATTCGTTGCAAGTAGTTTGATGCAATGCTGTTTGCCAGTCTTCAGACAGATGACAATGCATGCATTGCAAATTATAGGATTTTCTCCGCCGTTTATTCCAAAGTATCAAGCATTTTCATCAACTTGTGCTTGTACAATGATTTCAATTTTATTTTGGTTGAAGTTGCAATGCTTGAAGTTTCAGTAGTGATCCCGACTCGTGATCGACAAATGTTGCTTCGGCGTGCGCTGAATTCGGTAGTTCAGCAAACACTGGCACCCAAAGAAATAATTGTGGTTGATGACGGATCAATCGACAACACTCGTGAAATGGTCAGAACTGAGTTCCCCGATATCGTGTATCGGTTTCAATCTCCATCGGGAATCAGCAAAGCGCGCAACAGCGGGCTAGAGTCGTGTCGAGCTGACTGGATTGCATTTCTGGACTCGGATGATGAGTGGAAGTCGGACAAGCTTGAAAAACAGGTTGCATGGCTGTTGGAGAATCCTGCGTTCCGTATTTGTCATTGCGATGAAATCTGGATCAGAGACGGTGTTCGGGTGAACCCCAAAAAACGGCACCGGAAGCGGGGCGGCTGGATTTATCCATACTGCTTGCCACTATGCGTCGTGTCGCCATCAGCAATTGTTGTTCATGCATCGGTATTCGAGGATATTGGCAAGTTTGATGTCGCACTGCCGGTGTGTGAAGATTACGACATGTGGTTGCGAATGGCGCTTCGCCATCAATTTGGCTATATAGATGAAAAACTTGTTGTAAAGTACGGCGGGCACAACGACCAACTCTCCAAGGCATTTCCGGCGATGGATCAGTATCGAATCATTGCTCTGAAGAAGGTTCTGGACGGCGAATCGTTGAACATGAAGAACAGAATCTTGACACTGGAGATGATTGTGCAAAAGCTGAGGATTTACATCAACGGCGCGAGAAAGCGAAAATCTGTCTGCCAAGAAGACGAATTTGAAAAACTGCTCAAGCAGTATTCATTTGAACTTGATCAGCTCAACGCAAATGCACACGGTTAACATTATCACGGCGCTGTCGGCAGAGGCACGTCCGTTGATTGATTATTTCAATTTGAAACGGGTGCATGAAATTTCCAGTTACAAGGTGTACCGCAATTCGGACATTGTTTTGGCAGTAAGCGGTATTGGTAAAATCAATTCGGCGGCAGCAAGCGGATTTCTGCATGGAAAATTTGACTGTGTGCACTGTACCGGCTGGCTCAATGTCGGAATCGCCGGACATCAATCCAGAGACATTGGCGAGGGGTTCCTGGCTCATACGATTCAGGATGATGCGACGGGCCGCGTTTGGTATCCGTCATTTGTATTCAAGCGTCCGTGTGGGACAGATGTTGTGAGAACCGTGGACCGGGTGGAGTACATATACGATGAGGACATTGCATATGAAATGGAAGCCGCAGGATTTTATTTTTCGGCATCCCGGGCAGGTCCTGCGGAGCTTGTCCACTGCTACAAGATTGTTTCTGACAATTCGGAGAGTTCCGTATTTGGGCTGGATGCCGATCAGATTTCAAACCTTGTTGAAGGCCACAAGGAAATTGTGAGTCTTCTGGTAGAAGACCTTTCTGAACTCGTTCAGAAAGTGCGTTCCAGAAAACAGGTTGATGGACAGGAAGAAATGTTTTGCAGAAAGTGGAAGTTTTCATTTACACAACGGGCAAAATTGAGAAAACTTTTGACAAAGTGTCAAGCATTGGAACTGCCAGTATCGGTTGATTTGGAGCTTTTTCGGGGTTGCAAGAATGCTGCTTCGGTCTTGGAGAACATTGAAAAGTGGCATCATGTAGTGTGCCTAGATGATCAGGAGAGCATTTGAATGTACGAAACGATTTATGTTGAGCGAGAAATAGTCGATGAACCTCGAGTAGAAAACATTCTGGACCGCTTTCCAAAGGCGACTACCATTCCTTGCGACCGCTACTCGGAAGTATTCAATCGTAAATCTCAGGACTTTCGGTTGCAAAAGATGAAACCATCTTTGATCCTTGCTCACAAAAAACATGGATTTGTGTTGCCCGCGCCGCGCGAATACGGATTGGGGGGTCCGCATAACTACTACTTTTCAACCATGATGAACTGCGTTTATGATTGTCGCTACTGTTTTTTGCAAGGCATGTATCGGTCGGCTCATCATGTGCTGTTCGTCAATTATGAAGACTTTGCAACTGCGATAACAAAAACAGTGCAGTCGCACGACGGTTCTGAAGTCTGGTTCTTTTCGGGCTATGATTGCGACAGTTTGGCGATGGAACCATTTGCTACAATGGCGGAATACTTTGTTAACCTGGTAAAGAATCAACCGAATGCTTGGCTGGAATTACGAACCAAAAGCACCCAGGTTCGATTCTTGCTGAATCATGGACCGGTGGACAATGTAGTCGTTGCATTCAGTCTGACTCCGCAGAAGATATCTAGCCAGCTGGAACATAAAGTGCCGTCGCTAAAAAAACGTATCAATGCTTCACGAGAGTTGCAAGCGGCGGGCTGGAAAATTGGATTTCGAATTGATCCGCTCATTTTTACAAGTGACTATCGCGATCAGTACAGGGAATTGTTTCAGAATTTGTTTTCCAATGTAAACATGGACCTGTTGCATTCGGTTACGGTTGGCGGTTTTAGAATGCCGCAAGATTTCTTCCGTTCAATGGAACGGTTGTATCCGGACGACAAGTTTGTTGCGCAACCATTTGAACAGGTGAACGGTATGGTGTCCTATCCGCGCGAGCAGGAAGAAGAAATGATTCACTGGTGTCGTACGGAGTTGTCACAGTACATGGATGAAGACAAAGTACATTTGGCAACGATAGCAATTTAGACAGGGGGCGGAGCAATGCAAGCACTGGTAACCGGAACGAGTTCAGGAATCGGTGAAGCAGTAGCCAAACGTCTTCTGTCTGAAGGACATTCGGTCATCGGAATATCCAGAGGGATCTCCGGTATACAACACCTCAATTTTCAGAATGAAGAATTGGATCTGACAGATTTGGCGACACTTGAAAACCGTTTGCCATCTTTGGCAAAGCAGTATGCAAATGTATCGTCGCTTGTTCTTTGTGCCGGATTTGGCCGATTTGGCAATCTGGAAGAGTTTTCCTATGCTCAAATTCGGGAGTTGATTGATGTGAATCTGATTGCAAACCTGTACATTGCCCGCGCCTATTTGCCAGCCTTGAAAGCGAGACAGGCGGGTACTCTTGTCTTTGTCGGTTCTGAATCTGCATTATCGGGAGGGCGACGAGGTGTTGCCTATGTTGCAGCGAAAGCGGGATTGGCAGGTGCTGTCTCGGCATTGCGGCAAGAGTGTGCTCCAAGCGGTGTGAAAGTGGGGATTGTCGTGCCAGGCATGGTGAAAACAAATTTCTACAACAACTCGGAATTCACGCATGGAGCAAGTCCGGAAAACTACATTGAACCCGAAGACATAGCAGACGCAGTGATGCTGATACTGAATAGCAGACAGGGGAGTGTCGTTGATACGGTTCATGTTTCACCACTGAAGTCCGTAATTCGTCGACGCTGAAAACCTTGCAGTCTTTCGCAACGAGCTAGACAGAACAGAAATTGTCGCGCCGGATGATTGTCTGTGTTAAATTTGATCGACTATGTTTCTTTGCCCAGAAGACAAGTTCCCAAAATTAAATCACTTGAAATTTCAAATTGTTCATTCCAAAGGAATTAAAGATGACAATTAGAATCGGCATCGCCGGTGCTGCCGGAAGAATGGGAATCACGCTGATTCAGGCTACTCATGCCACTGACTATACAGTTTTGAGCTTTGCAATGGAGCAGAAGGGAAGTGAGAGTATCGGCAGTGATGCAGGCAACCTCGCTGGTGTAGGAACACTGGAAGTTATCGTTAGCGATACATTGAATCCAAATGAATTTGATGTACTCATTGACTTTACTACACCGAAGGCCACTCTTGCACACTTGGAAACCTGTGCTCAACATGACAAACCCATGGTGATTGGAACAACCGGGTTTTCTGCCGAACAACGCAATCGCATTCAGCAGTTTGCGGATGATGGGTTGTCAACTGTTCTTGCTCCGAATATGAGTGTTGGCGTGAATTTGTGTCTCAGTCTGATGGAAAATGCTGCAAAGACGCTTGGCGATACTGCGGATATTGAAATAATTGAAGCACACCATCGCAACAAAGTGGATGCTCCCTCTGGTACCGCGTTGAAAATGGGTGAAGTGATTGCAACTGCGCTAGGTCGAGATTTGGACAACGACGGTGTATTCACGCGTCACGGGCATACTGGCAAACGCAATGCGAAATCAATTGGATTCGCGACAATTCGAGGAGGGGACATTGTCGGCGACCACACCGTTCTGTTTGCAACCAGCGGAGAGAGAATTGAAATTACCCACCGTTCCAGCAGTCGTATGACCTATGCAATGGGGGCCATGCGAGCTGCCAAATGGATACTGGATCGACCCAGCGGGGTGTACGATATGCGAGATGTACTCGGATTGTAAGATGCAAGTTGCGTTTTCACCTATGCAAACGGGGGAGTACCAGTAACCATTGTGATATAGCAATACGCCAATTCAATGTAGTCTGAATTGGGTAGCGAAAAATAACGCATAAACTCTGGAATCCCGATGACACCGTCGTTGTAGTAATCCAGAATCAACTGACTGACAGGGTGAAGTCGTACCGGAAAGTCGCAGAATAATTGAGCAAGGTCAGGTTGCATATCAGCAATCCAAATCAGATTTCTGCCATGATACATGAAGTTGGATCTGACAGCAACTGAGAATGAATTGCAGTTAATCTCGCACTGAATCAGCACCAAACCTGCCATTTTGGAAGAAAAGGTATCAATCGGTCAGCAATATCAAGCTATACGAAAAGCCAGGCGATCGTAATTCTTCGATGGCAGTTGTTGCACGACTTTCATTTGGATTGAAGTAGCACAAAATCTTGAATTTATGTTAACACTCTGCTCAGCTATCAATATACTAGCCAAATGTACACCTTATGTAGGTGTCCGTGGAGTCTGGCAACCCTTTTTGGAGTTAGCCGACTCAATATCGCAAACAATCTAGTGGATGAACTTAATGAAAGTAATTCATTATTCTTTTCTTGTTGTCGCATTCGTCTATCTTGTTGCCTGCGGTGGTGGCGGTGGGACAACGACGACAGACGCTGGCGGCAACCCAATACGAACAACCAACTATCCGAATTGGGTAGTCTCAAACCCGTCACGAGCCCAAACCATTGCTCAAGGTGAAGTTTTGAATCGCACAGCGGCAGAAATCAGGTCGTTAATCTCGAGTAGAAGAAGTTCAGCGACTCGCTTCATCTCGAGCAGTGTGTTGGCAAGTAGTATTAATTCTGGATTTTCAAGATTGGAAACAACTTGCCCTGGTAGCCGTACCTGCACTGTATCTGGTCAACAATTATCGTTTGACACCGTGTTACCTTCACTCAATTTAGCAGAAATTCAGCCGTTGTTTACCCGAAACGGAATTGACATAGGGCAGGTTCGTTTGCATTTTGAAAATGTTCCCAGTATCGGGCAGAATCGAAATGTTTTGACTATAGGCGGGATTCTGGACCACAGTTTTTTCGGGATTGGAATATCTGGAATTTATCAAATCGGGCAAGTGAGTTCGGCACGAGGAAACTCGTTTTCATTCGGGAGCAGTCCGGGAACAAGTCCTAGTAGCACCATTTCCAGTGCAACTTGGACTGGTGTTATGTTAGGTATTGATTATTCCCAAGTTTCTCAAGTTTCTACTTCACTTGACCGATTACAACCACTGCATGGAGATGCCAGGATTGTTGTGGAGGGACTTGACACAACTCCCACGGTTGATGTAACTTTTTCAAATGTTCGCAACTTGAACACAGGTACACCGAACACTCTTGATGGATGGGTCGATATTCCGTTGTCAAACGGGTTTTTCAGAACAGGTTCTGGGACGAACAAAATAGAAGGTACCTTCTACGGGTCTGAACACCAGGAAGTAGGAGGGTATTTTGAAAAAGGCAGAATAATAGGAGCATTTGGTGGCAAGCGTCCCTAGAGTTCTACAGATATTTCTTCCGTAATTCAGTCAGATGCGTCTATTCATTAACGGATTGTAGTCGGGTTGAAATCAACGACTTGAATCCATGCGTTATCGGGTGGTGACGAAACCAGTTGAAATCCAGTATTTTGCGAACCGGCAGGTACGACTTGTGTTGTAAATCAGGTGTTGTGTTGTCGGCGTATCTGAACCTTTTTCAGTATTGAATTTTCAGTCCGTCAAATCTGAAATTTGTTACCAACCCGAATCTTTCCGCCTGTAACAATCTGTGCTCTCAGTCCGGCGCGGTACAACCATTGAATGACCAGAGTGATTCCCGCTGGAACTTATTTGACGGCGAAGTTGTCGAATTGCCGGAGTGGGCTACGGTATGAAACTGGACTGGCCGACGGTCTTGTTGCGTGGTCCGAGAATTCCCCGACCGAACAGACGACAGAGGGTAGAATCGGGTTTTGCTGCGACAACCAGAGGACAAAATCGGCAAAGCTGGTGTTTCGAGCCTGAATAACGCAGACTTTTGGGGTAAAAAATTCAGAAGATCAAAACAACTTGTAAAATCAACGGCTTGGCAACTAAGGAACGAAGTCAATCGAGTTCGACTGAGTCATGCCAGATCAGTGCAACTGAACAGGGAAAATTGAATTTTCTTTCGTTGTCTGGTGCTTGTAGATTGTAAAATAACTTGGTAATCATTTCATACTACGGATGAGTATCATTGGAAAAGCGCGCGCGACTTGTATTGGAAGATGGCAGTTCGTTTGACGGACTTTCATTTGGTGCAGAGGGATTTTCTGTTGGTGAAGTAATTTTCAATACTTCCATTACTGGCTATCAGGAAATCATTAGCGATCCTTCCTATGCAAGACAAATAGTTACACTCACACATCCACATATCGGCAATGTAGGTGCGAATGCAGGTGATATTGAGTCAAATATCATCCACGCATCCGGACTGGTCGTAAAACAATTGCCAAAAATCGTAAGCAATTGGCGTTCCGAGCTCAGTTTGTCAAAATTTTTGAAGGTAAATGAGGTTGTCGGAATCAGCGGGATCGATACCCGGCGCCTCACACGTTTGCTTCGAATAAAAGGTGCACAGAACGGTTGCATTTACACCGTTGATGCACTAAGCGAGGAGCAGGCACTTGAAAAGGCAAGAGAATTTGAAGGACTCAAAGGTTTGGATTTGGCCAAAGTGGTTACTACCAGCAATAGCTACCTTTGGAATGATGGATTGCATGATTTGATCACCAATTCCTCCAAAACTATGCAAGCAAGCAAAATGCAACTCTCTGTAATCGCTTATGACTACGGAGTCAAGCAGAACATCCTCAGAATGCTGTCAGAACGAGGGTGTCGTGTCAAGGTGGTACCAGCGAAAACTACTTTGGATGAATTGAAAGGTGAACAAATTGACGGATTGTTTTTCTCCAATGGTCCGGGTGACCCGGAACCGTGCAACTATGCGATTGATACGATTCGCGAAGCGTTAAACCAGGATATTCCGATTTTCGGAATCTGCTTGGGGCACCAGTTGTTTGCACTTGCCTGCGGCGGTCGTACAGCGAAAATGAAGTTTGGACATCACGGTGCAAATCATCCGGTAAAGAACCTCAGAACAAACGAAATATTCATCACAAGCCAAAATCATGGGTTTACAGTCGATGATGAAGGCTTGCCGGAGGAACTCGACGTAACCCATCGTTCATTGTTTGACGGAACAATCCAAGGACTGGAACACAAGACGAAGCCGGCGTTCTCATTTCAAGGTCATCCGGAGGCCAGTCCCGGACCCCGGGAAACCAATGCAATGTTTAATCAATTCATTGACAACATGTTACAAGCACGAAACAATTCAGAATCGAGGAACTAAATTGCCAAAGCGTACCGATATAGAATCCATACTGATTATTGGAGCCGGTCCGATCGTAATTGGACAAGCTTGCGAGTTCGACTATTCCGGGGTGCAAGCCTGCCGTGCATTGCAGGCAGAAGGCTACCGGGTCGTACTCGTCAATTCAAATCCTGCAACGATCATGACAGATCCGGATTTCGCAGATTCGACTTACATTGAACCTGTCCGATGGGAATATGTAGCTGAAATTATCAAGCGAGAGAGACCTTGCGCATTGTTGCCGACAATGGGCGGACAAACGGCATTGAACTGTGCACTGGACCTGGTTCGGGAAAATGTACTGAAAGAATACAACGTCGAGTTGATTGGAGCGACCAAGGAATCGATTGACAAAGCGGAAGATCGGGAAAAATTTCAGGATTGCATGAGAGACATTGGACTGGAAGTAGTTCGGGGGTCACTTGCGCACAATATGGCAGAAAGTTGGAGTATTGCTGAGGAACTAGGGTTCCCTGTGATTATTCGTCCCTCATTCACTTTGGGCGGCACTGGTGGTGGAATCGCATACAACCGAGACGAGTTCGAAGAAATTTGTCGACGTGGACTGGATGCGTCGCCAACAGGAGAATTGCTGATTGAAGAAAGCATAACGGGTTGGAAAGAGTTTGAGATGGAAGTAGTGCGCGACCATCGGGACAACTGCATAATTGTCTGTTCCATAGAGAATTTCGATCCGATGGGGATCCATACCGGTGATTCGATTACTGTTGCTCCGGCGCAAACTCTGACTGACAAGGAATATCAGCAAATGCGCGATGCCAGTATTGCAGTTATGCGTGTGATTGGAGTAGATACCGGCGGTTCGAATGTACAATTCGCAATTAACCCGGACAATGGCAGAATGGTGGTCATTGAAATGAATCCCCGGGTGTCCCGCTCGTCAGCACTTGCTTCCAAAGCTACCGGGTTCCCAATAGCAAAGGTGGCGGCACGTCTGGCCGTGGGTTATTCGCTTGACGAGTTGCAAAATGATATTACCGGCGGTGCCATGCCAGCATCATTCGAACCCTCAATTGACTACATCGTCACCAAAATACCGCGATTCGATTTTCGAAAGTTTCCACATTCCGACGCTACCTTGACAACACAGATGAAATCAGTTGGCGAAGTGATGGCAATCGGCCGGACTTTTCAGGAATCTTTACAAAAAGCGATGCGTAGCCTCGAGATTGGCTCAGCCGGATTTGAGTCGCGCATCTATGAACAACTCACAGTGCGTCAACTCAAGGATGCAATCAATGCAAATCTAAGGGTTCCCGGAGCAGAGCGTCTATGGCACATCGCGGATGCTTTCAGAATTGGCCATTCACTGGAAGATGTGTTCAATTTGACCAAGATTGATCGCTGGTTTTTGGCAGAAATCGAACATTTGCTGAAAACGGAAGAAGAGATATCGAAATCAGGGGGTTCGTTTCAGGCAGAACAAATACGTCAGTGGAAGCAAATGGGCTTTGCGGACCAGCGCATTGCACTTTTGTCTGACATAGAGGAAAAGCAAGTTCGAACCTTTCGATACAAGCACAAGATTCATCCGGTCTACAAGCGCGTAGATTCTTGTGCTGGCGAGTTTGCCACACCAACTGCATACATGTATTCCACATACGAAGACGAATGCGAATCAGAGCCTACGGATGCTCGAAAAATCGTCGTGCTGGGTGGGGGACCAAATCGCATCGGGCAAGGCATTGAATTCGACTATTGTTGTGTGCACGCTGCATTTGCCTTGGCGGAAGATGGCTATCAGACGATTATGATCAACTGTAATCCGGAAACCGTATCCACAGATTACGATGTATCGGATCGTTTGTATTTTGAGCCATTGACTGTCGAGGATGTTCTCGAGGTTTGTCGTATCGAACAACCGGAAGGTGCGATTGTTCAATATGGTGGACAGACACCCTTGAAAATCGCTCAGGAACTGTCAGATTCGGGATTACCGATTGTAGGAACATCACCGGAGTCCATTCATCAAGCAGAAGATCGTAAGTTCTTTCAGGCATTGCTGGAAGATTTAAACTTGACCCAACCTGCAAACGGTACGGCAGATACAGTCAAGGAAGCCTTTGAAGTGGCAGAGAAAATCGGATATCCGCTAGTTGTCCGTCCATCTTACGTACTTGGTGGACAAGCGATGGAAATCGTGCGAGACAAAGATCAGCTTGCTCAGTACATGCAATCCGCGATCACTGTATCTCATCAATCGCCGGTTCTGTTGGACCGTTTTTTGAGTGGTGCAACAGAAGTAGATGTTGATGCGCTATGCGATGGTGACCAGGTCGTAGTCGGGGGTGTGATGGAGCATATCGAAATGGCCGGGGTTCATTCAGGCGATTCCGCCTGTTCGTTGCCGGTTTATAGCCTGAGTGCCGAAATTGAGCAGGAAATTAGGGAACAAACGCGAAAAATGGCCAAAGCATTGAAGGTGGTTGGATTGATGAATGTGCAGTTTGCTGTACAGAATGATCAAGTGTTTGTGCTGGAAGTCAATCCGCGTGCTTCGCGAACCGTTCCGTTTGTCTCCAAAGCCACCGGAAGACCTCTGGCAAAAATCGGTGCCCGATGCATGCTTGGAAAGTCGCTGGCGGAGCAGGGTATCGTTGAAGAAACCACTAGTGACTATTTCTGCGTGAAAGAAGCGGTTGTGCCATTTGAAAAATTTCCTGGTGCCGAGCCGGTGCTCGGACCCGAAATGAAAAGCACAGGTGAAGTCATGGGAGTTGGCAAAACTTTCAGTGAAGCATTTTGGAAAGCTTCACTGGCGACAGGGTACACATTTCCGGATGGTGGTACTGCATTGCTTAGCGTTACCCACAATGAGCACAAGGATGTTGTTGACGTGGCGCGTCTACTCAGCGAAAAAGGGTTTGAACTCGTTGGAACAGAAGGTACAGCAAAGCGAGTGGCTGAAAACGATATTCCGATTCAAACAGTCAACAAGGTCAGGGAAGGGCGACCACATGTGGTGGATATGATCAAAAATGACCAGATTGATGTAATTGTCAACGTGCCAGGTCGGCGGCAAAGTGTAACGGATTCAGAGACTATGCTAAAGGAAGCCATCAAGCACAAAATTTCTTACTTCACGACAATTCCCGCCGCATTGGCAATGAGCTTGGCCTACAAGACAGTCAATGACTTGACTCCCTACAAGCTTCAGGATTTACACGAAAAAAAAGCCGATTAGCATTGAGCTAACCGGCTTTTTGGTTTGAATTCAGCTCTTTGGCTACTCTCGAAACAAGCCCAGTATCATCAGCAAGCTTATAAACAAGTTGTAAATCGAGACAAACAGCGTCACTGTCGCCATGATGTAGTTTGTTTCGCCGCCATGGACAATTTCACTTGTTTGATAGAGAATTAGACCTGACATCAGAATAATGAATATTGCTGATACAGCGATTTGCAACATCGGCAATGCAAAAATGATTGCGACAATTGACAGAACAAATGCGGTCAGAATACCGGCAAACAGCATTCCGCCCAGAAATGCGAAGTTCTTTTTGGTTGTCAGTGCATAAGCCGATAATCCCAGGAATATCAGACCGGTTCCTCCGAAGGCGGTCATGATTATCTGGTCACCGCCAGGAACGGACAAGAAGGCGCTGATTATCGGACCGAGCGTCAGTCCCATGAACCCCGTAAGTGCAAAGACACACACAAGGCCCAATGGTGAATTTCTGAACATCTGCGTCAGAAACAACAATCCGAAATAACCTACCAACGTGAGGATGAGCCCCGGGTGAGGCCATTGGTTGACAACCGACATGCCTGCGATAAACGCGCTAAACAGCAAGGTCATTGACAACAAGATATAGGTGTTCCTCAATACCTTGTTGACTGCCAGTTCGCTAGGTCGTCTTACAGCAACCTGATCGTTAAGTCTCATGGTTTCATCTCCCTTCAGTGATTAAGACTGAACCTATTTTAACCTGAATAGCCAAAAAGATTCAAATTTTCGTGTCTGATTTCGATGTTTTTGCATCAGTAACAGTGTATAGGGATGAAGTGATGGAATTTCAAGACAATGATGCTTGTCGAAGACTGATTTGATTGCCTCCAGCAAAAAATTCTTTGGTGGCATTTTCAAAAACGTGTAGAATATATTACTGATTTTGCGACTTCACTCTATACATTGAAAGACTAACGAGTCACCAGGAGAGGTGGCTGAGTGGACGAAAGCGGCGGTCTTGAAAACCGTTGGGGGGGCGACTCCCCCGGGGGTTCGAATCCCTCCCTCTCCGCCAATGCAGTTTTTTCTGCGCAAGTTATTTTGAAGAAAGACATTCACCAATAGAAGTCACAACAGTGTCCCCACAGTCGCCTGAACCTGTACTCGTATCTTGGTCGTCCGGCAAGGATTCTGCATGGGCTTTGCATGTGTTGCGGCAAAATCCTGACCGCTGGGATGTACGAGGAATTTTCACAACAGTAAACTCAACTCGTAACCGGGTAGCGATTCAAGCGACTCCGCGTAGTGTATTGGCTCTTCAGGCAGAACGATTGGACTTGCCACTATATGAAATTCCGATTCCCGAACCTTGTAGCAATGCAACCTACGAAGCAGCCATGGATTCTTTCTTGAGTCGAATTCGGGGATTGCCGAAAGAGAGCAGTGCAACGACACTTGCATTTGGAGATTTGTTCCTGGAAGATGTTCGAAGTTACCGGGAATCGAATCTGGTTGGAACCGGTTTTAATCCAGTGTTTCCGGTTTGGGGATTGTCAACAGCAGAACTTGCACACCAAATGATTGACGAAGGGTTGCTTGCGATCTTAACCTGCGTCAGCGGGTTACACCTGACCCGGGAGTTTGCAGGTCGGTGGTTTGACAGTAGCTTGCTTGAAGATCTCCCTGACAATGTTGACCCGCTCGGGGAAAATGGAGAGTTTCATACGTGTGTTGTGAATGGCCCCATGTTTAGTCAACCGATTGATGCTCAGCCGGGAGGATTGGTCACGCAAAAAATAGATGTCGTCAATAATGAACTTCATGGAAATATTCCAGAGCATGAAGTCTTTTATGCAGATGTAGAGGTTATTCAGTAGCAGAAGAAGGATCAGGACGCTATTGAAATGCTGACGCATGAACAGTAGTCGGCTAACAATTTCAGCATAATCATAGTCAGATTGTCTTGCCTGGAGTTGTTTTGAATCGCCAATCTTAGGAGCTTCACGCGCCTCACACTGCTGATTTGAAAATGCGAAAGAGGATCGAATACGCTTTGACTGTGCATTCATATATAATCAAACTTGTTATCAGAGTAGGGTCATCAGGGTAACGGTTGCATCCTTCACTATTTGCTTACCCATTTGTATTTGAAACCTGATTTACTCAATTGGAATCATAGGAAATTCTACTATGGACAGTTCAAAAGCCGTAAAAATAGTCGAAGAGTATTTCGATGGATTACGAAAAATTCGCCTGACTGGTGGGTCTACTGATGAGCGTTCAAACTATGAGCCGCTCATAAAATTTATCAATGCCATCGGGTCAACAATGCGCCCCAAGGTGTTTTGTGTTGGAGAACTTGCTGACCAAGGTGCAGGGCACCCGGATATTGGTTTGTATACAACAAGTCAGATTCAGCAAGGGAAACCTCGTGAAGGTCAGATACCAGAGCGTGGAATCGTCGAAGTCAAATCTACAAAAGAGGACATGGAGACAATATCAGCTAGCGATCAAATAAATCTATACTGGAGCCACTACAAGCTTGTTCTGATTACAAATTTTCGTGAATTTAGGTTAATTACCTCAGAATCAAACAATTCATCGAAAAGAGTAGATTCGGAAACTTTTCTGCTGGCTGATAATGAAGAAGAATTTGATACTTTGTTGAAACAACCGCGTAAGTTTGCCCGAAGGGTAGGGTTGCCATTATTTGAATACATTACTCGTGTGATCTGTCAGCAATCAGTTCTGGCCGATCCAAAAGATATTGCTTGGTTGCTTGCTTCGTATGCGCGCGATGGACTAGCACGCGTTGAAATGGCAGATGATTCATCTATGCTTGAAACTGTGCGCAACGCATTAGAAGAATCTCTAGGGTTGCGATTCGATGAAGAGAAAGGCAAACGATTTTTTCACTCTACGTTTATACAGACGTTGTTCTATGGTCTGTTCTCAGCATGGGTTTTATGGGCGCAAGCGAGTGTTAAAAAAGATGAAGGGCTGCTATTTTCTGGAGGATACAGAACAGACAATTTTAGATGGCGAGAATCTGCATATCATTTGCGCACACCGGTGCTTAGCGCACTATTCCAGCAATTGTCAGGCCCTAGTCGTTTACAGCCATACGGACTTATAGAAGTAATGGATTGGACCGCCGCTGCTTTGGATAGAGTTGACAAAGCTTCATTTTTTTCAAAGTTCAGTGAAGGAGATGCAGTGCAATACTTTTATGAGCCATTTCTTGCGGCATTTGACCCAAAACTCCGAAAGGAATTCGGTGTTTGGTATACCCCGCCTGAAGTCGTGCAATACATGGTTGCCCGGGTGGACAAGGCACTTAAGGAAGATTTGAACGTGGAAGATGGTCTTGCGGGGGAAAACGTCTATATACTCGATCCTTGTTGTGGAACAGGAGCCTATATTTCGGAAGTATTGCGTCGAATTAAAGCAAATCTTTGTAAGCGCGACCCATCTGCATTGGTCGCTGCCAAAGTCAAGCAGGCGGCAACTCAGCGTGTATTCGGATTTGAAATTATGCCGGCACCATTTGTTGTTGCACATTTGCAAATTGGATTGACGATGCAAGATCTAGATGCACCGCTTGGCCATGATGAAACTAGTCGAATACAGGTTTTTTTAACAAATGCACTAACAGGATGGGAAAAGACAGAGACAAAATCATTGGCTATTCGAGAATTGGAAGTTGAGCGAGACAAGGCGGAACATATAAAATTGGAGGTACCAATTCTCGTAATTTTAGGTAATCCTCCTTATGATGGCTTTGCTGGAGTAGCTGTCGAAGAAGAGCAACAATTATTGGAAGTCTATCGGAAAGGAAATCGAGTCAAGACATCGAAAATCAGAGGTCTGCAAGATTTGTATATTCGTTTCTTTCGCATGGCAGAACGCCGCATCACTGAAAAAACCGGGCAGGGAATTGTTTGCTTCATTTCTAACTATTCATGGTTGGACCATAAATCATTTGCTGTTATGAGAGAGAGGTTTCTTGATTCATTCAATATAATTCGAATAGACTGCCTCAACGGGGGCACTCGAACGGGTGGGAAGACCCCTGATGGCGAACAGGATGAAAGTATATTTACCACAGATACCTCGCCTGGAATCACGCTAGGCACAGCAATTACAACACTAATTCGAGCCCCGGATTACTCACCAAGTAATACAGTTGAGTTCCGAAATCTTTGGGGACTGGGAAAACGCGCTGAACTAATGCGAACAGCAGAATTGAAACCTGGGTCTATGTATAAAAGTTTCAAACCTGATTTGTCGCTTGGATTGCCATTTGTTTCAACATCATTAAGCAAGAAGTGGTTTGATTGGCCATCACTTCCTGACATTTTTGAAGTTTACTTTTCCGGAGTTCAAACAGGTCGAGACCCGTTTTTGACAGATATCGATGAAAATAAGTTGAAAACCCGTATAACTGATTACTTTGATAATGGAATAAGTAATGAAGACCTCAAAAATAAATATTCATCAGCGATGAAAACCATAGCCAATCAAGAAGGATTTTTCAGTGTGCGACACAATCTTATTGTACGCGGTGGCCCAAACAATGAAGGATTTATTCGTTGTACATACCATCCATTCGATACTCGCTGGCTTTATTGGGAAGGGGATTCTAAATTGTTGAATAGAAGTCGCCCTGGGTACAAACCGCATGTATTTGAAGGGAACCTTTGGTTATCTTCTTCATCACATCTGAGAAAGAATTCAGCACAACCACAAGCAAGTGTTACGCAGTACATGGCATCGATTCATTTAATTGAGTTTGGTACAGCAATGTTTCCTTTGTGGTTAGATGATAATGGAATTTGTAGTAATGATGGTGAGTTCAATGTACGACCAAATCTTTCGGCACAAGCGCAAAACTATTTGAAAAAGATTCATGCCAGAGTAGAGGATTTATTTTATTTTGCAATTTTCACTCTACACAGTCCTGAATATCTTGAATCAAACAAAGATGCGCTAAGATTAGATTGGCCAAGACTTCCGCTGCCGGGTTGGCCAGACGGCAAACTAAAAGGCACCGTAGAAATATTTCAAGAATCAGTTTCAAAAGGGCGAGAATTAGCAAACCTTCTCGATTCAGAAAAGGGAGTTTCAGGAGTTACAAAAGGGAAATTGCGACCGGAGATCAAGTCAATCGCGGTAGCGTCAACCAAATCGGGCAAGAATATGAAGAGCCAGGATTTTACTGTAAACATCGGATGGGGTCGACAGGGACCCAAGGGTATTGTACCGGGAAAAGGGTTTGCGATAGAACGAGATTACACAGCCAATGAGTTGAAGATTGTTCCTCAAAAATTGTTACATGTTCTAGGAGAGTCAACTTTTGATATTTATCTCAATGACAATGCGTTTTGGAAAAATGTACCCGCTGCTGTATGGAACTACAATATTGGTGGTTATCAAGTTTTGAAAAAATGGTTGTCTTACAGAGAATTTCAAATCCTGAACCGTAAACTCAGTATAGACGAAGTACAGTACTTTACTGATACTGCACGTCGAATCGCCGCAATTTTGATTGCAGTTAACAAATGAAGACTGTCTTTGAACCTATAGGCGGTTTGTACATCGTCCTTGAGTGATTAGGTTTGAATTGAATCAACTCAGGGCCGCTAACACTTTTTCCAAACTCTCCTTTGCATCGCCGAACAGCATGCGGTTATTGTCTTTATAGAACAACGGATTATCAACCCCCGCATAGCCTGTAGCCATACTTCTTTTCGATACAATGGTTGTTTTTGCTTTCCAGACCTCAATGACAGGCATGCCGGCTATTGGACTGTCCGGTGTATCCTGTGCAGACGGGTTCACAATGTCATTCGCCCCGACAATCATGACAACATCCGTTTCAGGCATGTCAGGGTTGATTTCATCCATTTCCAATACAATGTCGTAGGGAACTTTGGCTTCGGCAAGCAGTACGTTCATGTGTCCCGGCATTCTTCCTGCAACAGGGTGAATTGCATAACGAACATTCACTCCGCGTTCTTTCAAGCGACGGGTCAATTCAGCAATCGGGTACTGTGCTTGTGCAACAGCTAACCCATATCCAGGCACAATGATGACATTTTTGGAATTTTCCAGCAGAAGGGCAGTTTCGTCGGCTTGTACTGGCGAAATTTCTCCTTCAACTTCTGTTGTTGCTGTGCCTCCTGATGTACCAAATCCTCCCATAATCACACTGACGAAGTGCCGGTTCATCGCACGGCACATGATGTAGCTTAGTATTGCTCCACTACTTCCAACCAGAGCGCCAACCAATATGAGCAGATTGCTTTCTAACATGAAACCGGTTGCCGCGGCCGCCCAGCCTGAATAACTGTTCAGCATTGAGATGACCACTGGCATGTCTGCACCACCGATCGCCAGAACCAAGTGCAACCCCAGTATGAAAGCCAAGATTGTCATGATGACCAGGTAGAAGATTGCATCTTCCTTCAATTCCGCACCAATAAATTCAGCACCTAGCCAAATGCACGCCAACGCAATGACAAGATTTAACCAGTGTCGTGCCGGTAGCATGAGTGGCTTGCTGCTGATCATTCCCTGCAGTTTTCCAAATGCTGCAACAGAACCCGTGAAAGTGATTGCACCAATCAGAATTCCAAGATAGATTTCGACTGAATGAACGATTTTCTCGCCACCTACATATTCTTCCAGCGGTTCAATTTCATTGGCAAATCCTACAAATACAGCGGCCAAACCAACAAGACTATGCAATATTGCGACCAACTGCGGCATGGCGGTCATTTGCACTCTGGCACTGACAGCCAAGCCAATGACAGCACCAATTGCCATCATTCCGAAAACCAACCCTATCTCTCCGGTGGCGCGCGCTGCAATAGTTCCGCCAACTGCCAAAATCATGCCCAGAATTCCGAAGAGATTGCCGCGTACCGCGGTAGTCTGATGACTCAGTCCGCCGAGACTCAATATGAAGAAGATCGACGCAATAATGTACAGAGCGTTTATGAAGCCTTCAAACATCTTACTTCTTGAACATTTTCAGCATGCGTTGAGTAACGAAGAAACCACCAAAGATATTGACTGATGCGATCAATATAGAGACAGCGGCCAATGCAATGACAATTCCGGTTGTGGCACTGATTTCAAGTAGAGCACCCACAATAATGATCCCGCTGATGGCATTGGTTACGCTCATTAGCGGTGTATGTAACGAAGGAGTTACATTCCAGATGACATGCCAACCGACAAAAATCGCCAGTACAAATACTGTGAAGTGCGTCAGAAACGATGCTGGTGCGAACACACCAACACCTACAATAGATGCCAGCGCGAGCGCGAAGAAAATCGGCCCCAGCTTGATTCCTTTCTTTTCTTCAGCATCAGGAGCTACCGATGAAACTTCTCTTTCCGGTTCCTTCTTTGGTGGTGAAGGCGGAGAGATTTGCGGTGGTGGCCAGACAATCTCGCCATCTTTGACTATCGTTGAACCGCGAATTACTTCGTCGTCCATGTTGAGGTTGATGGTGCCGTCATTGTCTGGACAAAGTTCACTCAGCAAGTGCCGGATATTGGAAGCATACAACTGGCTTGACTGTCCTGCCAATCGGCTAGGCAGATCTGTATAGCCAATGATCGTCACGCCGTGTTCAACCACGACAGCATCGGGTTGCGTCAGTTCGCAGTTTCCGCCTTGTTCTGCGGCCAAGTCCACGACCACACTCCCGGGTTTCATGGCCTGAACCATTTCACTGGTGATCAATCGAGGGGCAGGGCGACCGGGAATCAATGCAGTTGTAATAATGATATCAACTTCTTTTGCCTGTTCCATGAACAAGGCCATTTCTGCTTCAATGAATTCCTTGCTCATTACTTTCGCATATCCGCCCGCACCACTGCCTTCTTCCTCGAATTCAAGCTCAAGAAATTCAGCACCCATGCTTTCTACCTGTTCCTTGACCTCGGGACGAGTATCGAATGCACGAACGATTGCACCAAGACTTGAAGCTGCACCAATGGCTGACAAACCGGCAACTCCTGCGCCGATAATCATGACCTTGGCCGGTGGAATGGCACCTGCGGCAGTGATTTGACCACTGAAGAACCGTCCAAAGTGATGGGCGGCTTCAACGACTGCCCGATAGCCGGCAACATTGGCCATTGAGGACAGAGCATCCAGTTTCTGAGCACGGGAAATACGCGGCACTGCGTCAATTGACAACGCATTGACTTTTTTCGACTTGAGCGTTTCAAGCAAATCCGGATTTTGTGCAGGCCACAAAAATCCAATCAGGTATTGACCGTCTTTCAGCAAATCTGCTTCATGGCAATTCAATTCACTGTTGTGTTCGGGCAATCGCACTTTGGCAATAATGTCGGAATTCTTCCACAATTCTTCGGTGGTGGTAATGGAAGCACCGGCGGATTCATACATTGCGTCACTATAGTCCGCGGCGTTGCCAGCGCCGGTTTCGACGACAACGTCGAAGCCCATTGCCTGTAGCTCGGGAACGATTTTCGGAGTAATTGCTACGCGTTGCTCGTTTTTGTGGATTTCTTTTGGGATACCTACTTTCATTGTTGCCAGAGTTGCCTGGTTGTTGAACCAAATTTCCAATCAAAACTCATTATACACACTGAAATTTGCCTGATGTTGCTTGAAAATGGAAATACGAGTCCTGCAACATAATATAATTCGAAAATTGCATTTTGCTTTGCTGTCGTACAAATTTTGATGATCAATCATTGTCATGGAGTCTTGAAACAGGTCATACTATGGAAAAAACTGCATTGCTTACCCGGCTTTACGAAATTAAAACGAGTGCCGAAGTGATTTGGAGGAATCTTTGACTATTCTTCCAAAGAACAGCGCCTCAAGGACATTGATACTTTATTGCAACAACCCGATGTGTGGGATGATTTGGACAAGAGCCAAAGTCTGAATCGCGAGCGCATCACTATCGAAAAGCAACTCAAGCCGATTATTGATCTTCTGATACGAACGGAAGATTCACTGGAACTGGCGGAAATTGCCATTTCCGAAGAAGATGAGGATACTTTTGAAGATCTGGTTGCGGAAACGCAGGAGTTGCAGACACTTGCGAATCAGCTTGAGTTTCAGTTGATGTTCAGTGGCAAAATGGATGTTGCGAATGCATTTGTTGACGTTACGCCAGGTTCCGGAGGAACTGAGTCGCAGGACTGGGCACAAATGCTGGTGGATATGTACAAGCACTGGGCGCAGAAGCATAAATACAAAGTTGAACTGGTTGACTGCACTGCCGGTGCAGTGGCCGGAATCAAGGGAGCAACGCTCAAAATCTGTGGCGACTATGTATATGGTTGGTTGCGAACCGAGTCCGGCATTCATCGGCTGGTTCGAAAATCACCGTTTGATTCCGGTGCGCGTCGACATACTTCTTTTGCTTCGGTTTTTGTTTATCCTGAGGTAGAGGATCAGGTGGAAATTGAAATTGATCCGGGCGATCTGAGGATTGATACATACAGATCCAGCGGGGCCGGGGGACAACACGTGAATCGCACAGACTCTGCGGTACGTATTACTCATTTTCCGAGCGGCATTGTCGTACAGTGCCAAAACGAGCGCTCTCAGCATCGGAACAAGGCTGAAGCCATGTCTATGTTGCGTGCCAAGCTGTACACAAGGGAGGAGCAAAAACGCGCCGACGAAAAGCAGGCACTGGAAAAGGCCAAACCCGATATTTCCTGGGGCAATCAAATTCGATCGTACGTGTTGGATCAATCCCGCATCAAGGATTTGCGCACCAATACTGAAACCAGTAGCACAGCTTCTGTTCTGGAAGGAGATATCGACATGTTTCTGGAAGCCAGTTTGAAGGCAGGAGCATAAGTAGTAAACGATGTCTGAAGATTCAATCATTCAATTACGCAAGGAAAAGCTGCAGTCTTTCCAGGGGGAGTGCCAACACTATCCCAATGACTTCCGACGTTCCGTATTTTCAGATGAAATTCATGAGAATCACAAGGATCATAGCAGGGAAGAATTGAGCGAAGCAGAACACTCATATTCGGTTACCGGACGAATGATGGCATTGCGCAAATTTGGCAAAATAGCCTTTGCTGATCTCGTTGATATGAATGGTCGAATTCAATTGTACTTTCGGGATAAATCTGTTGAAAATTTCGAACATCTGGATGATCTGGATATCGGCGATGTGATTGGAGCTTCGGGCAAAGTGTTTCGTACGCGTACCGATGAGCTCACTATTGAAGTAAAAGAATTACGGTTGCTTGCCAAGGCACTAAGACCATTTCCCGAGAAGTATCATGGACTCGCCGATCAGGAAATGCGATACCGGCAACGCTATCTGGATTTGATTTTCAATGAACCGGTACGGGATACATTTCGCAAACGCTCGCAGATTATTACATTCATTCGCAAATTTATGGAAGATCGCAAATTTTTGGAAGTTGAGACACCAATGATGCACGCCATCCCTGGTGGTGCGATCGCGAGACCTTTTCAAACTCATCACAACGCGTTATCGCTTGACATGTACTTGCGCGTCGCACCCGAGTTGTATCTTAAGCGGCTGGTAGTAGGGGGTCTCGAGAGGGTTTATGAAATCAATCGCAATTTCAGAAACGAAGGGGTCAGTACACAGCACAATCCCGAGTTCACCATGCTGGAGTTCTATCAAGCATACGCTGAATATGAGGACTTTATCCAGCTGACCGCAGAATTGATGGAGCAACTGGCAAGTGAAGTGCTTGACCAAACCAAGTTTGACTACCAGAATTACAAAGGGATTTCGCTGAAGCCCCCGTTCAGAAAGTTGAAACTCACGGATGCAGTGCTGGATCGAAATCCGGAATTGTCAGAAGATGCATTGCTGGACACAGAATTTCTGAGGCGTTATCTGAAGCAGAAAGGCAGTCATGTCGAACCTGCATGGGGAAGGGGAAAACTGTTGTTTGAAATATTTGAAAAAACAGTGGAAGATCAATTGATTGAGCCAACATTCATCACACACTATCCAGTCGAGGTTTCACCGCTGTCTAGAGTCAATGACGAGGATCCATTTGTAACCGACCGTTTTGAATTCTTTGTTTGCGGAATGGAGATTGCCAACGGATTTTCCGAATTGAATGATCCGGTTGACCAGGCTGCCCGCTTCAAAAAGCAACTGGAAAATCGACAAAGCGGCGATGTCGAAGCCATGCACTATGATGATGACTATGTTCAGGCGCTTGAATATGGACTGCCGCCGACTGCGGGTGAAGGAATTGG
Organism: Arenicellales bacterium; assembly: GCA_965200765.1. GTDB lineage: Bacteria > Pseudomonadota > Gammaproteobacteria > Arenicellales > JAJDZL01. The sequence continues at coordinate 1,341,574 of OZ241380.1, read as the reverse complement.
AATTGACCGACTCACGATGTTGCTGACCAACAATCCTTCCATACGAGACGTTATCCTGTTTCCGTATCTGAAACCGCTCAACCGGTAGATTATGTTACGTCCGGTCGAACTGTTTATCGGGCTTCGCTATATCCGCGCCAAGCGTCGAACACGATTTATTTCCTTTATCACCGGAACCTCAATACTTGGCATTATCATCGGTGTATGGGCGTTGATTTCCGTACTGTCGGTGATGAATGGCTTTGAGCGAGAGCTCAGGGACCGGATTCTGACAGTGGTTTCCCATGCTCGCGTTGTCGGTGCAGACAACTGGTTGTCAGACTGGAGTAAAACCGCGGAATCGGTACAGAGTCATTCAAGTGTACTAGCTTCAGCACCTTACATTTTTTCCCATGCACTGCTCAAGCATAACGGACGAGTGAATGCCGCGTTGATTCGCGGAGTCCAACCGGATTTGGAAAGCAACGTGTCGAATATTGCGGACAGTATCATCAGCGGAGATATGGCTGACTTACGTTCCGGTGAGTTCGGAATTGTACTGGGTGAAGATCTGGCTGCCGGCTTGGGCGCGTTTGTAGGTGACAAAGTAGTTCTTGTAAGCACTCAGGGGAGAACCACGCCTGCCGGACTGCTTCCAAGATTAAAGCGATTTACTGTTGTAGCAATATTCAATTTGAATTTCTACGAGTACGACAATGGACTTGCCTTGGCCCATATCGATGACATCGGTCTTCTTCAACGATCCGGGCAGTATGTATCAGGCCTTCGACTGGTTTACGATGACGTGTTCGAAGCTCCCGGAATTACCCGGGAATTGAAAAATTTGCTTGGCAGTGACTATCGCGTTTACGACTGGACAATCGAATACTCGAACTTGTTCGAAGCACTCAAGATAGAACGACGGGTGATGTTCATTATTTTGTTGTTGATTGTCGCTGTCGCAGCGTTCAACATCGTTTCAACGCTTGTTATGCTGGTTTCTGACAAGCAAACCGATATTGCGGTGCTGAGAACACTAGGAATCAGTCCCGGAAGTGTGATGGCGATTTTCATACTGCATGGTGCCATCATCGGTGTTGCCGGCACTTTGATTGGCATTCTTGCCGGCGTGGCAACCAGCTTGAATCTGGAAACATTGATTCCATGGGCAGAAGAGTTGTTCAACACAGAATTCTTTCCTGACCAGATCTATGTCATCTCCAAGTTTCCCGCTGAACTGAAATGGGTGGATGTTTCACGAATCGGTATTGCCGCATTCCTCATCAGCTTGCTGGCAACCATCTATCCGGCCTGGAGAGCATCAAAAACCAATCCGAGCGAGGCGTTGCGGTATGAATAGGATTGTTCTGCAATGCCAGACACTATCCAAAATCTACCAGCAAGGCGACTTGCGAGTACAGGTTCTTTCTGACATCAACCTGGAGGTGCAAGAAGGGGAACGTGTTGCAATTGTAGGTTCATCAGGTACTGGTAAAAGTACATTACTACATCTGCTTGCAGGACTTGATGCACCGACCGGCGGCGAAGTAAAGTTGAAAGGTACATCTCTGGCCAATTTGTCCGAGACAAAGCGTAGTGAGATGCGCAATCGAATGATTGGTTTCGTTTATCAGTTTCATCATTTACTCCCGGAGTTTACAGCTCTGGAGAATGTCATGATGCCACTTTTGATTCGAAGAATTTCAAACTCTGAAGCTCGGCGGGAAGCTGCCAATCTGTTGAGCAAAGTTGGACTAGAACATCGGTTGAATCACAAGCCGGGGGAGATGTCAGGCGGCGAACGCCAACGCGCAGCTATTGCCAGGGCTTTGGTTATTCGACCTGTCTGTCTGCTGGCAGATGAACCTACTGGAAATATCGATCGACGCACTGCACAGGCTGTACAGGAACTGATGATTCAACTGAATCAGGATATGCGTGTCAGTCTGCTAGTTGCAACTCACGACCACCAGTTGGCTTCTGCCATGGACCGAAATTTGCGTCTGGAAGACGGAGTTTTGAACGAAGCGACAAATTGAAGTCAGCAAAGCACCACTGTATCGGTGTATTCCTCAATTGAAATGACTTCCGCTTTGTCGGTGGCTTGCGCCGCAACGTCAGTCACGCGAAAGTCCAGTTGCAACCGGAAACTGAATTCCTTGAAGAAATTGTCAAACTTTTCGCCGCCAGCTGTTCCTACCGCATACAGGGCTTGCTCACTTTCATTGTAGTCGAGCAAAATGGTTGCGAGTGGCTGGGGTGCCGGACCGCCAAGCACTTTTCCGCCGCGCATTGGGTCGTAGACACTTCGTTCGGAACAACAGTATATGATTTGGGATTGCTTTCGTTGCTTTTCTTTTTTGTCAAAAAAAGTGACTGGTGTGTGTCGATAGTTGATGAAGCTGGCTGATTTGGCAGGGTAGGTCATTCGATGAGCGCAAATCGCCGAATACGCGACAACAGAATGCGATTGCCCCACACCGCCGGGAAATGCGTACCGGTCCCCGTTTTCCGTACGCAGAGCGTTGGTCCGGTTCACAGATTTACCTAAGTTAATGAGTAAGCAAGGGGTTGTAACATACGGATAATTAAAGATAAATGATTTGCCGACTGGTAATTGATCAGGGCGAAAATCCTTGCCGGACTGAACCAGGCGTACACGATTGTAGAGCTTTGGACTGAGACTTCCTTCGGCGGTTGACAGCATGCCGGGCCCGGTTGCCAGTGCTCCGGCAAACGAACCGCAAATTTTCATGAAATTGCGACGTCCTGTTTCTTTCCTGTTTGATGAATTGTTCATTGCTTCAGCATTGGTCTCAATAACCGTTTTTTTCCAGCAGGCTCACTAGTTCCTGGTGATTCATAATTTCAGCTCTGGCTTTCGGAGTATAGCCAAAATCGTCTACCAGATTTTGCATGGCATTGTTGCCAACCAGTAATTTTACAATTTCAATCTGTTCGCTGGCGACCGCGTGATGAAGTACAGTCGCTCCGGTTTCGTCTTGTGCATTCACATCAACGCTATCGGTATCAATACGGTCCAGCAGAACTCTTACAACATCGGCATGCCCGCCATAGACAGTTCGCATCAATGGAGTCCATTGGTAGATGTCTCTGGCATTGGGGTTGGCACCGCGGTCCAGTAGCAAAGATACCATTGTGTCATGTCCCTTGGCCGCCGCTACTGTAAATGCTGTCCAGTTGAATTTCGCTTTCAGGTGGACATTCGCGCCATTGTCAAGCAATAGTCGCATTGAATTCACATCTCCCAGGACCGCGGTAAACATCAATGGTGAACCGCCATTGTCGTTGACCGCATTCACATTGGCACCACGCTCTAGAAGGTGTTGTATTAAATCTGTTTCACCATAACGCGAGGCAATCATCAGGGCGGTTGTTCCGCCGGGTGCTGTTGCATCAATGTCTGCATCATCCAAAACCGGCAGTACTTCCCGCATTGCATCGAAGTCAATCTTTTCGATCGTCTTGACGTACTCTTCAACTTGAGCAAACGCGATCGGCAATTGAGTAAAGATGCCTAAAACAAAAAGTAGGGCAATGGACAAATGTCTTGCTTTCATTATTTTTTCAATATCAGTGAAATTTTCAATGAGACTGTTCTGCAGAAGTCGCAACACCTGACTGTGCAGACCTGAATTCGTAATGCGAAAGAACTTCGTTCAGCGCATTGCCGGCATCGTACTTGCCGGTGACTCGAATCAGTGAATCGTGTTTGACAGCTTCGTCAAGCACCTCCTGAAAGGCACCATGCTCGACCGCGCCCAGCGAGTTTTGCTGGCTATGGATAATCCAGTATGCTGCATCGCTGAAAAACCAGCGCAACACGGTTTGATTTGCAAGTAGTTTTATCGTCTCAAAGTGCGATTTCATCTCGCCGGGTGCCAACAATACTTCGCCAACCAATGGATTGACCTCACGGGTGTAAACTTCAAGGCGAAGCAGGATTATAGAAGCACTTTGGTGCGAAATCAGTTCTGTTTCCATGCTGACCGGTACCGTGCCATCATTGCGAGCAAGCAATTTTCGATCTTCCTTGGACTCGGGACCGGCAACTTGGAAAAAAACTGCCGATTCCCAGTCGCCGCCATCAAACTGTACAGGAAGACAGGTTACACTTGATCCAGTGTAATCCATGCTGTTTCTGACAAATTCCGGAAACCGTTTCATGGTTCAAATAAAAAAACGCATCTCAAACCCGTGGGTTCAAGATGCGTTTTTCTTACGCAATTACTATGAATCAGGAAGTTGCCGTTTCACCGGAAGCAGGTGCTTCCGAAGAGTCGGAACTTGCTTGATCCTTAACTTTTTCGTACCACATATCGTGGTGTTGCTTGGCCCATTCAATGCTGACATGGCCTTTCGCCATCGCATCCAAAGACCCTTGCGACCCAAATGTACCAATGTACACATGCCCCATGAAAATAGCAATCCATACCAGTGCACATACTGAATGCCAGATATGCATGACCTGATAGGTTTCGCGTGAATTTTCCAGGCCAAAATACTCTTGAACCCAGCCGATCAATGCAAATCCTGTGTAGCAAACTGCTACCAAGCCCAACAAAATCACGACCCAGAACCAGAGTTTTTCACCACCATTGGCCTTTCCTGCACTTGGGTGTTTTTTGCCGATTATGCCACCCCCCTGAACAAACCACTTGATATCAGTTCCGGTTGGAATATTGTGGCGAACCCAGAAGATAAGCATCAGCAACGGGCCAATTGCAAAAAATGGTCCTACTGCATTGTGAACACTGATTGAGAATGATGCCCAAACCGCGAACAGTTCCGGACCCAGCAATGGAATAGCCAATGCTCGTCCGAACAACATGCTCAAACCGGTTATCGTCAGCACAATAAACAATATTGCGGTATACCAGTGTAATGTCCGTTCCCAAAAAGTCCATCGCGGAACCGTCTTGCCAGATAATGGTTCATCCAGATCGATTCTTCCGCGAAGTATGAAGAACAGCATAATTAAAACTGCAATACCGAACAATGCCCAACCACCATAGTTGGTAATCCAGCCATTGCGAATCTGTCGCCAGTTCTGGCCTTCCGGATTGAACAGCATGTTGGTTTCAATATTAACATCGTTACTCAAGACCGAACTGTAGCCAGCTCCTCCGTCACGCACAACACGCCAGTAGTTGGAGCGTTGATTTGTGTCACCGGTTACCTGAGCTTGGGCTGCGGTTGGTCCATCCACAATGAAATAAGTTGTGAAGGGCAGAGCAATTGCGCTCGCAAATATGAACGCAATACTCCAGCTCATCATTCGAATTCTGCGAGATCTGGATTTGCCTGAATTCTTGCTTCTACTACTAACCATATGAAATACTCCGTTCCGATTAACGATCGCTTTGAATTGTCATGAAGCGATCATTCAGAGCTTGTGGTCCCTTGTCAACCAAAGGATCCTCTGGGCCCATATAAATTCCAGATACATGGAGAGTAATCTGAACATCTTCTTCACATGCTGATAGAAGCAAAAAACTCATAAGCAGACCACAGACTACTAAAAATTTCTTTACCATTATGTCAACGCCCCTGCGTGTCAAATCTTTGCACAACTACTGATACAAGAAGAGTCGGTTGAAAAATTGGGGGAACAGGTGTCCCCCCAATTAATTTCACCAGCCAACTATCCGGTTGGATAGGCAGCTTCCCATCCCCAAGTCTGAGGACGGCCTCCTCTTGCTAGCACTCGTTCGCGATAAATATCGGCAACGATATCGCCATCGCCAGCAATGAGCGCCTTGGTGGCACACATTTCAGCGCATAACGGCAATTTGCCTTCCGCGACTCGGTTGCGTCCATACTTCTTGAACTCTGCATCCGAATTGTCGGCCAATGGACCGCCAGCACAGAAAGTGCACTTGTCCATCTTTCCACGAACACCAAATGCTTGTTGCTGCGGATACTGCGGCGCGCCGAACGGACATGCGTAAAAGCAGTAACCACAACCAATGCAAAGATCCTTGTCATGCAGAACGATTCCGTCGCTGGTTGTGTAAAAACAGTCAACCGGACATACGGCAGCACAAGGAGCATCCGTACAATGCATGCACGCTACCGAAATTGATTTTTCGCCAGGTACACCATCATTCAGGACCACCACACGGCGTCGATTGACACCCCATGGAACCTCGTTCTCGTTCTTGCACGCAGTAACACAACCGTTGCACTCAATACAGCGCTCGGCATCACACAAAAATTTCATTCGTGCCATTTTTCATACCTCCTAAGTACTGAGTCGGCAGAGAGTGACTTTCGTCTCCTGCATCTGCGTTACTGAATCATAACCGTAAGTGAAAGCCGTGTTACATGCTTCACCACGAACATACGGAACAGTTCCTTCCGGATACTTGTCCGCCAAATCTCGACCCTGGAACATTCCGCCGAAGTGGAAAGGCGTAAACACCACGCCAGGTGCCACTCTTTCGGTAATCATGGACATGACCCGAATTCGTGCTCCTTCCGGTGTTTCAACCCATACCATCTGACCGTCCCGAATATTCGAATCGTTCGCATCCTTCGGATTGATTTCAACGAACATATTCTGTTGCAGTTCAGCCAGCCATGGATTGGATCGTTGCTCTTCACCGCCGCCTTCGTATTCAACGAGACGACCGCTGGTGAACACGATCGGAAAATCCTTGGAATAGTCTACAGCCTGAATTGAACCATAACGGGTCGGCAGTCGATAGAATCGTTTACGGTCTGCATAGGTCGGATATTTCTCAACCAGAGAACGATCCGGTGCATACAGGGGTTCACGATGAATTGGAACCGGATCCGGGAAAGTCCACACGACCGAGCGAGCTTTGGCATTTCCGAATGGAGCGCAACCATGTTTGATGGCAACTCGCTGGATACCGCCCGAAAGGTCGGTTTTCCAGTTTCTTCCTTCGGCCATTGCCTGTTCCTCTGCGGTCAGGTCATTCCACCATCCGAGGGACTTCAGTACTTTGTCTGAAAATTCCGGATAGCCGTCCCTGATCTCCGAACCGACCGGATAAGAGTCTTCAGCAAGCAGGTTTACACCGTTGCGTTCAACTCCGAATCGGGCGCGGAAGCAAAGACCACCTTCGGCAACCGGCATTTCAGTGTTGTACAGTACCGGAGTTCCAGGATGACCCATTTCAGCTGTACCCCAGCAGGGCCAAGGCATACCGTAGTAATCACCATGTGCCGGACCGCCTTCGGCTTTCAGCGACGTGGTGTTGAAAGTATGCTTGTTCTGCGCATGCAACTTCAGCCGTTCGGGGCTTTGTCCCGTATAACCGATTGTCCACATGCCGCGATTCAACTCGCGGGTAACATCCTCGACATAAGGCTCATCATTGTTGACCTTGATATTCTTGCAAAACTGGGTATGAATATCTAGTTTCTTCGCCAGTTTATACATTATCGTATGGTCAGGCAAGGATTCCCATACCGGATCAATTACCTTGTCGCGCCACTGAATCGATCGATTCGATGCAGTAACCGAGCCATAAGTCTCGAACTGCGTAGCAGCCGGCAGCAAGTAAATGCCGTCGGTGCGATCGTTCATGACAGCGGCATGAGTTGGATATGGATCAATAATGACCATCAGGTCAAGTTTTTCCATCGCCATCTTCATTTCAGGTCCGCGAGATTGACTGTTCACGGCATGACCCATGTAGATCATGGCGCGGACATTGTCTTTCTGACCGATGTTGTTCTTGTCTTCAAGAACGCCATCAATCCAGCGCGAAACCGGAATGCCACGGTAATTCATCGGATGAGTTGGCTTGCCATTGTCGCCTTCGACTTCGTCGGCATGAAACTGACCCTTGACCCATTCGAAATCAAGATCCCAGACACGCGACCAGTGTTGCCACGCACCATTTGACAGACCGTAGTAGCCTGGCAGGGTGTGTGAAAGAACACCAAGGTCGGTAGCGCCTTGGACATTGTCATGGCCGCGGAAGATATTTGCACCGCCGCCTGATTTTCCGATGTTTCCGAGTGCCAGTTGCAGCACGCAGTAGGCTCGCGTATTGTTGTTGCCGATTGTGTGCTGAGTCGAACCCATGCACCAGACAATGGTGCCAGGTCGGTTTTCAGCCAGAATCTGCGCAGCTTCCTTCACCACATCGGGTGGAGTGCCTGTAACGCGTTCCACTTCTTCCGGAGTCCACTTGGCAACTTCTTGCCTAATTTCATCCATTCCGTACACGCGTTGACGGATGTACTCCTTGTCTTCCCAGCCATTGTCGAAGATATGCCACAGAATGCCCCAAGTGATGGGTACGTCCGTTCCCGGACGGATACGCATGAAATGGTCTGCATGTGCGGCAGTTCGAGTGAAGCGGGGGTCGACAACAATCATCTTGGAGCCATTTTCCTTCGCTCGCAGGATATGCTGCATCGCTACCGGATGGGCTTCAGCGGCATTGCTGCCGATGAAAATCATCGCTTTCGACTTGTGCATATCATTGTACGAGTTTGTCATTGCACCATAGCCCCAGGTGTTTGCAACACCTGCAACCGTAGTGGAATGGCAAATACGCGCCTGGTGGTCGACATTGTTGGTTCCCCACATTGCCGCCAGTTTGCGGAACAAATAAGCCTGTTCGTTGCTATGCTTGGCTGAACCCAGCCAGTACACCGAATCAGGTCCGGATTGTTCGCGAATTTCGAGCAAGCGGTCGCCAATTTCATCAATTGCCTGGTCCCAGCTGAGTCTCTTCCATTTTCCGCTTACCAGCTTCATTGGATAGCGAACTCGCTTTGGTCCCATACCATGCTCTCGAACGCTGGCGCCTTTGGCACAGTGGGAGCCGAGATTAAACGGTGAATCGAAGTCAGGTTCTTGACCTGTCCAGACCCCGTTTTGCACTTCTCCTACAACGCCGCAACCCACCGAACAGTGAGTACAAACGCTTTTGCGCATTTCTGTCTTTACCCCTTCCATTGGTGAAAAGCCGGCTGCTGCCTGAGCTTTTTTCATCAATTGGGGTGCAAACAGTGTTGCCGCAGCACCTGTACCCAAAGCCAGACCGGAACGTTTCAGAAACGTCCGTCTGTCGACAGCTTCACCGGCACCGGAAATTCCGAGTGCCAGACCACTGTCTTGGCTTCTAACTAATTTCATAGATTACTCTCCTAACTCTAAGGCAAGAATCAAAACCGGGCGCGCTTGTAGTATTCGCGAACATGATCTGTTTCGCGATACCCCAGCGATTCCGGTCGCTCAACTCTCTCTTGAGTAGTCGCATCTGCAGCCGACGCCGTCGCAGCGGTTCCAGACACAAGTGCGGCACTTCCCAGTACCGCCATACCCTTGAGGGCGTTTCGGCGTGATTGCCGATCAACTTTGCTATGCTTCATAGCTTCTCCTCTATGTTGTGACATCACAAAGATACCCATTTATTCCGACGCACCATTACGTCGGCATGGATAGGTATTCGGTTTCAAAGTCAATAAACCGGATGCCGAATTTACCGACTTTTTTGTAAAACTTTGCTTTGCGCGCAACTTCCAGATCCTTGAAGAATCTTCTGGCCCACGGCTTCAGATGCCGGGTAAAGAAAGTTTGCTGCGTCTTGAACTGAAATTCTTCGCCGGCCTGAATGAGAATTCCCATCACATCCATTTCTGCGGCGATATGGTCTTCAGGTTCTTTTTTCTCGCTGTCGCGCTCAATGCCCAAGGCTTGCAAATCCTGCCGAAGCAGACTCAATGGCTTGTCCATGAGCATTCCAGTAATGTACCAAGAGCCGTAGGGCAGGACTTCACCGCGTCCGACACCGATAAACAGATCATGGTATTCATCGTCCAGCTGTTCCAGATCGTTGAATTCCGAAGCGGCTACTGCCATATCATTCAGGGACAGCAAGAAATTGTTGGTCGCGTGTTGTTCTGGCACAGCGAACTGAGAAACCGTTTGCAAGGTTTCTGCAGATGGCGGCGAATAAAGAAGCCTGGACAGCAACAAATAGTAGCTTGCCCGAATCTGCTCCTCAGCATCTCCGTTTTGAAGTTCTCCTCTACAAGCAGGATTTTCTGCTTTCATGCTAATTTCTACGGAATCCAAATTGATATTTTTCCATTCCGGAGTTAAAGGATAAATGAAACAAATCCCAAAAGTCAAGTACTTTTTTCAACTTGGCAAAATACGAGTGTTTGAGAAGGTGCGAATTCTTCCACTGCTACGCCTGACAAACGCAACAAACAGGCGATGAGAAACCGTTCAATATTGAACGTTTCCGGCTTCCTTTTCAAACATGGCCTTGACCCGGCAGTCATCGCACATTTCAAGACGTGCAACGGCATCGGGGTCTTGATACAGCCAATGTCCTTTCAATTTGTCTTTCATGCGTTCGAGGATGGCGCGGGTCGCGAAAGGTTTTCCGCAAACGGTGCAATGAACCGGGGAGTCTTCATTCAATGCGCGGGTTGCCATGCGAGCTTCCAAATCGAACAAATAGCGCGGAACTCTGGTAATCGAATGTTCCGGGCACGCGGATTCACAGATACCGCACTGTACGCAGTTGGTTTCAATGAAACTCAGACGCGGTGTGTCGCCACCCGCTTCCAGGGCCGAGGCCGGACATACAGAAACGCAGGCCATGCACAGTGTGCATGTATTACGATCCACCTGAATTTCCCCGAATGGAGCATCTTCCGGCAAGGAAACGGTCTTTTTTCGACTGCCGGAGCGTTCATACAGGTAATCCAATGCGAAATGCAGGTCGGTGCGCTTCAGACCAGTGGGCATGAATGGTGCGGGTTCAAACTTCAAGTCAGCAGATTTTCCCGAAGCAATTGATTCGATCAGTCTGGATTTCTTGTTGGTTGCATGCAATTGCACGATTCCTTCCGGGTAGCCCATGCCAGCCATCAGAGCATCAAAAATTTGAATTTGCGCGTTCAGGTTGTACAGGACTGAACGGGGAACATGCTTGGTACCAAGGACATGGATCGCATTCACACCGTAGGCAGTTGCGCTCAGGCAAACATCCAGTCCCACCGAGCCGATTTCCTCGACTTGAACGGGAATCAGATTTTCCGGCAGAAAAGCTATTGCTTTTTGGACCAGTGGCGAACCATTTTCAATGTCGTAAAACAACAGTTCTGGTTGCTGTCCGCCTGAATCCATGTATTTCTGTACCACTTGCTGAATGATTTCAATCGTTGTAGTAGCCGGGGGATAGATGTAAGACACTGCACCGCTTGGACAAGCCGTTGCACACATGCCTTGGCCCTGGCACAGATGTGGATTGATTTCGACAATTTCACCGGCAGTGGAGATTGCGCCGGTAGGGCAGGATTCCAGACAGTTGGTGCAGCCAATGATTCCGGATCGTCCATGAGCACAAATGTCCGGGTCATAAGCGAAGTACTTCGGCTTGTCGAATTTACCGATCATGGCCGGAATTTCTTCCATTGCCTTTTGGCGTTCATCATACGACGTACCGACCGGATAGTAGCCGGGAGGCGGTATTTCATTCTGTATGACCGGATCCGGATTCAGATCCAGCACCATGTCGAATGATCCCTTTTCCATGCCGATTGTTTTCGCCAGATTCGTAGTCTTCTCGCCACGCGTGACTGTCACAGAAAATTCTCCCAGATAGCCGGAGATTTCCAGTTCATCCGCAAGGTAGACTTCGACTGCAGTGCCGTTGTCTGCATTCTTTTTCTTCGTCGGGTCGTCTGTCGCCAGCAGAGTGCAGGCAATTGAAGACTCAGATTCAAATTTGCGATAAACTTTGCGAACTTCCTTGCCAGGTCCGGTGATCAGCAAATTGCCGCCGGATTGGTACGACAGAATGGAAGTAGCCGGTTGTTCAACTGTAATCGCTACGAGCGCTGAAGCCCGTGACTTGCCGTTCAGGGTAGCGTCCGGCAAATTCAGATTGGTTGCCACTGCAGTCATCTTGACAAGGCGCGCAACGCGTCAAGATGCTTGTGAGTCGTCCGTCTGCTGCTCGTTATCCGCAACTTCAGGCGTGTCTGCTGGCGTTGCAGGTTCCTCGTCTGCGGGAGTCTCGCCAGTTGATTCTTCGTCTTTTGCAAGGGTTTCAATCTCTTCTTCCGGTTCAAGTTTTTTCTTCAGCTCCTCGGCTTTCTTGCGTTCCTCATGGTATTTCATGTCAGAGGTAACAATATCACCCAGAGCTTCAAAATATGTAAAGTCTTCGTCGTAGTCATTCAATCCGTCCAGCACGCCGAATTGCGGCAACCGAAACAGTTTTCGGAGTGCGAGCTTCTTGACTGCCTCATCCACACCCGGTGTCATGAAGACTGAATAGTCGCTGTCTTCGTTCAGCGATTCTACTGGCGGCAACTCAATATTTTCCGGCGGTGCATCTTGTGCTTCCTCCGGCAACGACTGATCTTCGACAGTACCTTCAGCCAATTCCTCTGGCTTCGGTGAGTCCTCCTGCTTGGCCCGGGCTTTCTTTTCCGACCATCTGCGAATTGCGGAGTCCGACATTATACACGCAGTTCCAGGTTATACCTTACTGATTGTTCCGAATTGAGTCTTCGACCCAGTTTTTACGCTTGCGCTTTTTGCGTTCTTCCGGCACATAGTTTTCCACCACGAACTTTTCAATGGTATCGCGCAGGTCCGCGGGCAGCGGTGCAGACAATACCATGCAGTCGGTTTCAAGATGTGCACCGGCTTCATCTTGACTGACCGTGATCAGAAAAGGTATCGGCACTGCATCTTCATCAACTTCATCCTGCGCAAACACGACGAACGCATAGGGCACTTCTGACAACAGGTTATACCAGTATCCTTCCCCGGCATCTTTATACAATTCTATCTGCAGTCCTTTCCAGAGATATTGGGAAAAATTTTCAGATTCCCGAACGGGAATGGGCCCATTGAGCTTGTCCGGTCCGTCCGGGTCGGACAGCACCGAATCAATATTCCACTGCAACTGGCTCCATCCCTTGACGGATTTTACCTGACCCGACACAACAATGGAAACAGTCAGGGTTGGAATGTTGGGATTGTGACGATTTCGAACAGACATAATCAGACTAAGGCAAATCAAAAGGCTCTACTATATATAATATTATACTTTGTACAAAGTGCATGTGGAGATTCCAAGCAGTGCAAACTCAAAATTTGATGAATTCCGAGGGTATACCCGAACTGTCTTCGGCGGGTCTCAGTCCCACGCATCCGGTTGATGCGGCCGATGAATTCGGCAATACACGCAACATGAAAGTTGCCGGAGAATTTCCACTCACGATCAAGGTTGACGACAAAGAAGTCGTTACGCTGATGACATTGGGCACCTATCCGGAGTTGCTGGCACTTGGCTACCTGCGTAATCAAAGGCTGGTCGAGTCAGTGGAAGAAATCAAATCCGTGCAGGTTGACTGGGAACGCGAAACTGCATTTGTCACGACTCATTCAGGGAAGGGCATTATTGACTGGGAAAACAAACTTTCCAAGCGAACGGTGACAACCGGTTGCGGGCAGGGCACCATATTCAGCTGCACCTTGGACAAGATCTATGAAAAGCCGCTACCCAAGGCTTCAATCCGGCAATCGACGTTGTACGGGTTGCTGGGCAACATTGCACAGTACAATGAAATTTACCGCCAGGCCGGTGCTGTGCATGGGTGCGCATTGTGTGAAGACGAAGAAATCCAGTTGTTTGTCGAAGATGTTGGCCGGCACAATGCCGCTGACACAATTGCCGGACAGATGTGGATGGATGACACCACTGGCGATGGCAAGATTTTCTACACAACCGGGCGCCTGACTTCAGAAATTGTTATGAAGGTGGCGCACATGGGGATCCCTATCCTGTTATCCCGGTCGGGCATTACATATATGGGGCTGGAATTGGCGCAAGATTTGCGCGTAACAATGATCGCTCGTGCCAAGGGAAGACATTTTCTGGTTTACAACGGTGTTGACACCATTGAATACGACGCAGTGCCCGAGCAACGATCGAAGTTGGTCCGGGCAGGTGCAGTAGCAGGTTGACTGGCTTGAGTATTGATGCCGCGCTGGGACGAATCTGGAAAACCCGCAATCCTGCCGCCATCGCACTATGGCCACTGAGCCTGGTTTATTGCTGTGCTGTTGAAGCGCGGCGACTGGCATATCGAATCCAAATTCTGCAATCCGTTCGCTACAAGGAACCTGTTATTGTTGTTGGCAATCTTACTGTCGGCGGCACTGGCAAGACACCGCTGACAATTTGGCTTGTCAATCTGTTGCGGCAGAAGGGTTTTCATCCCGGAGTAGTCAGTCGCGGCTACGGCCGGTCTGACCAGAATACAAGTTTGACGGTAACCGAGAACAGCAATCCCTCCCAAGTTGGCGATGAATCGATTTTGATCGCACGACGTACGCAATGCCCGGTAGCAGTTTCCAATCGCCGTTCCAAAGCGATTGACCTGTTACTTGAAAAAACCGAATGCAATGCTTTTGTCAGTGACGACGGTTTGCAACATCTGGCACTCAAGAATGACTTGTCGATTTGCCTGATTGACAGCGATGAACAGTTCGGAAATCATTTTTGCTTGCCTGCGGGACCACTGCGCGAACGTACTTCAGTACTGGAAAACATGGATTTCTGCGTCATGAGTGGCGGGCATCAAAACAGCAATCATGCGATTGATTTCAGAATTGAAAGGGCAGTTAACCTGGCGGACCGTTCACAAAACTGCCCAATTGAGTCTTTCAAGAACAGGCAAGTCAATGTTGTGGCCGGCATTCGCAATCCGGAACGATTCAGCAGAATGCTCGAAAAACACGAACTGTCTTTTGCGACGCACTGGTTTCCCGACCATCATCGCTTCACTGCAAGTGACTTTGACAGCATTGACAAACCGGATACTGCTTTGTTGATGACTGAAAAAGACGCAGTGAAGTGCAAACAGTTTGCACAACCAAACTGGTGGGAGGTGCCAGTCGAAGCAGTACCGAATCCGCAATTTCTTCGGGATATTTCAAACTGGATCGACCGGTTGCAAGAGACGCGAACAGGATGAACTGCAAAAATTTTGAAATTGGTTTCTGTGTTGTTATACCAGCACGCTATGAATCATCCAGATTTCCTGGTAAGTTGCTTGAAGATATTTGCGGCAAGTCATTGATTCAACGAGTTGTTGAATGTGCTCAAACCAGCTCGGCCGAGTGTGTTGTTGTGGCTACAGACAGCGACTTGATCGAACAGGAAATTGTCAATCAAACAAGTGCCGAAGTGTGCAGAACTTCAACCAGACATTCGACTGGTACCGACAGAATTGCCGAGGCTGTTCGACAATTGGAATTCCCAGATAACCAGATTGTAGTTAACGTTCAAGGAGACGAGCCGTTGATACCGGGCAAACTGATTGACCAAGTTGCTTTCAAGCTTGCCAGCAACAATACCGCAAGCATGGCTACTGCAGCTTACTCAATAAAATCTCAAGAAGACTTGACCGATCCCAATGTAGTCAAATGCTGGGTGAAT
Source organism: Arenicellales bacterium (assembly GCA_965200765.1). Classification (GTDB taxonomy): domain Bacteria; phylum Pseudomonadota; class Gammaproteobacteria; order Arenicellales; family JAJDZL01. Next base: position 1,326,110 of record OZ241380.1, on the reverse strand, counting down.
GCCAATGGAGAAGCGGTGACGTTTTCGCGTACACCTGATCTATCAGCAGAATTAGTGGAAAATATCGCCGCGCAACGCTATGCTCATATCGGTATCTATGCGTATCGCGTCGGTTTCTTGCAGAAATTTGTGAATTACACTGCTACAAGATTGGAAGTCCGGGAAAGACTTGAGCAGATGAGAGCAATTGAGAATCACGATCGAATCATGGTTCATATTACCGACGATTACCGCGGCATCGGCATTGACACACGAGAAGATCTGAAACGCATCAGAAATTTACTGAATTACGAGCTGGTACCAGCATGACTCAAAAATCTGAAAAGCACAGTGTGGGTGTTTTGTTTGTTTGTCTTGGCAATATTTGCCGTTCACCTACCTCTGAAGGTGTGTTTCGAAAAATTGTTGAAAGTGAATCACTGGACTACGATGTGTTCGTTGATTCTGCAGGCACTGCCAGCTATCATCAGGGAAGTCCACCTGATCCGCGCGCAATAGCTGCCGCTTCGCGACGCGGGGTTCAAATTGAAATGCTGTCGGCACGGCAGACCAGACAGGAAGATTTCGAGCAATTCGACTATATCATTGCAATGGATCGTCAGAACTATGAAGATCTGAAATTCATGGCACCGCAGGACTTGCATTCCAAGATTTACATGTTTTCAGATTTTACGGACGACCGGAAGGGACATGACATTCCGGACCCGTACTATGGCAGAGACAGTGGTTTCGAGCGGGTACTGGACATGATCGAAGATGCCGCAAGAGGACTGCTGGAAGATATCAAGCAGCACTAGGAACGTTGATCAATATGCGAATTGAAGTCAATATTGCCCGGCAACGACTTGTTGCTTATGAAGAATCTGGCAACGTTTTCATGGATGTGGACGTTTCCACTGCGCGCAATGGAGTCGGTGAGAAAGTCAATAGCAACTGCACGCCTCGCGGTCTACACAAGGTGCGCGCGAAAATCGGTGATGGTGTGCCCATAAATACGGTATTCAGAGGAAGACGTCCAGTTGATCCGTTGTACAGTCCTGCGCTGCGTCAGCAACATCCCGGTAGTGACTGGATTCTGACGCGTATTTTGTGGTTGAGCGGGTTGGAACCAGGGTTCAATCGACTCGGCAACGTGGATACAATGCGCCGATACATTTACATTCATGGCTGTCCGGATGACGATCCGGTCGGTGTTGCCGGCTCGGCAGGTTGCATAAAGATGCGGAATAATGAAATTATTGAACTGTTCCAGCGAGTGCCCGTCGGTACGCCTGTTACAATTTTTGAAAACTAATCTTGGTTGGCAACAACCTCTGGAATAACACAATGCCCGCACAACCAGAAATTCCCTTGGGTCCGGTTATGGTTTCAATTTCCGGAACATCGCTTGATTCAACTGCTTGCCAAAGATTGTTGTCGCCGTTGATTGGTGGTGTCGTTCTGTTTGCCGAAAACTGCGATTCTGTGCTTCAGGTAAAGGAACTGGCAGAGGAGTTGCATGCGTTGCGCTCGCCTCAACTTTTGATTGCCATTGATCAGGAAGGCGGAAGAGTTCAGCGCATCAAGGACGAAGTTGTGAATTTGCCGCCGCAAGCCAAATATGGGGAATTGTACGATGAAAATGTTGATGCAGGTTGTGATGCGGCTGAGTTGGGTGGCTACATCATGGCCCGCCAGATGCTTGATATTGGAATTGACTTGAGTTTTTCTCCGGTGCTGGATGTCTCGACTGCAGAGTCGAAAGTCATTGGTGATCGCTCATTTCACTCCGACCCTGAAGCGGCTTCCATAGTTGCCGAAGCATGGTTGCGGGGCATGTCTCGGGCTGGTATGAAAGCCGTTGGCAAGCATTTTCCCGGTCACGGCGGGGTAGGGACAGATTCTCATGTTGATTTGCCGGAAGACATGCGGGAAATTCATGAAGTAACGGCCTGTGACCTGGTTCCATACAGACGGCTGGTGAACCGACTGTCCGGTGTAATGACCGCACATGTGCTGTTTCCCAACATTACCACTGCGATACCCACTTATTCACCATTTTGGCTGGAGCATATACTTCGGGAGGTTCTGGCATTCTACGGTGCTGTATTCAGTGACGATTTGACAATGGCGGGGGCGGAAGAAGCTGGTGACATGGATGCGCGCATGCTCACTGCGCTTTCGAGTGGTTGCGATATAGTCCTGTCGTGTCAAGATGAAAAAGCTACAGATGTCGCGATCGAGATGCTTGAGAAAAATCCTGATTCCTGGCGAGGACCTGAATGGCATTATCGTCAACTGCAACCTGAAGAAGATGATGACGAGATGGAACTGGATCAGCGCATCGAACAGTTTTTCAAAATGCTGTCCTGAGATAATCTCAGAACCAGCTTTCAGAAATAGCTATTAAAGTATTGATTGCAAATTGAAAGAGACTTGATATTGAACGTGTCAATTGGCTCGTTCAATGTATTCGCCTGTTTCGGTATTTACTCTCACCCGATCGCCCACATTGATGAATTGCGGTACAGAAATTCGAATGCCAGTTTCCAGGATTGCCGGCTTGCCGGAACCGGCCGCAGTTTGTCCCTTGATGACAGCTTCGGTTTCGACGATTTCCAGCACAACATTGTCTGTCAGTTCGACTCCGATAGGGGACTCATTGTAGAAGTTAATTTGTACTTCTGTATCAGGCATCAGATAGCCGATCTGATCGACCAGTTCATCTTCACTCAAGTCAATTTGCTCGTAAGACTCGGTATCCATGAAATGATATCTTCCGCCTTCAGCATACAAGTATTGCATCTTGCGCGCTTCAACATGTGCCTTTTCCACTTTGTCATCGGAACGAAACCGGTCGTTTCGTTTGGTTCCGGCCGCAATGTCTTTCAGTTCCAGTTGCACGAAAGCACCGCCTTTGCCTGGTTTGACATGGACCTTGTTCAACACTTTCCATAGCGAATTGTCGATTTCAATCAAATTTCCGACCCGAACTTCGGAGGCAGATATTCGCATTGCATTCTCCTTGACTTTGATTCAGTTGATTACCGCAGTTGCATTGTATAAGCAATGAAAACCAGTAGAATATTTTAACCGCGATAATAACAACTACATCTGCTTTATTCGCCACCTATGAAATACCAGCGCAAAATGAATGCCCGTAAATTCCTGAGCAAAGTTTCAGTGATGTGCGGTGTCTATGTGATGAAGGCAGAGGACGGCAAGTGCCTGTATATCGGCAAGGCGAAAAATCTGAGAAACCGACTCGGTTCACATTTGCGACCGTCTGGACTGTCCCATCGGTTTGAGGCGATTATGAACCAGGTCAGCGAAATCGAAACCATTGTGACGCGAACCGAGTCAGAAGCATTGTTGCTGGAAAACAATCTGATCAAGTCGCACAAGCCACGATACAACATTGATTTGCGGGATGACAAGAGCTATCCGTATATTCGGCTAGATGATTCTCATGAATTTCCCAAACTGAGCTTTTACCGCGGCAACCGCAAGGAACCTGGTACATATTTCGGCCCATTCAGCAGTGCCGCCGGCGTGCGAGAAACTTTGTCTCAGTTGCAGAAAATTTTTCCGGTACGCCAGTGCCGTGATTCATTCTACGAGCATCGCTCCAGACCATGCCTGCAGTATCAGATCAATCGTTGCACGGGCCCTTGCGTGGGGATGGTCGATCGCGTAACATACATGGAGGACGTCAAGCAAGTCACCAATTATCTGTTGGGTAAAAATCAGTCCTTGAACAAAATGCTGGTTGCTCGAATGGAACAGGCTACCGAAGTACTGGACTTTGAAACTGCAGCTAAGTATCGCGACCGAATCACTGCCATACAACGCTTGCGTGAAACACAAAGTGTTGACGGTCGCGCAAGGCAGGATATTGATGTAATTTGCGTAGTCATCGACCAGGGCATCATCTGTATTCAAATGATGCTCGTGCGACGAGGACGCAACATCGACCATCGCACCTACTATCCAAAATCCGCATCCAAAGTTGATGCCAACGAAATACTGGTCGAGTTCATTCCGCGGCACTATTTGGGCAGAGATCTTCCCGGCCTGATTTTGGTTGATCGAAAATTCGAGGGCATGGACTTGATGATGCAGGTATTCAGCGACCAGGCCGATAAGCGTGTCACCATTCGCAAGCCACAACGCGGCTCGAAACTAAAGTTGATGGAAATGGCGAGAGTGAATGCCCTGGATGCAATTCGGCGACGAATCAGCGACAAGTTTACAATGAACGAAAGAATGACAAGCCTTTTGGAAGTTCTGGAAATTGACAATGATCAAATTCGTATCGAGTGTTTTGACATTAGCCATACTGCCGGTGAAAAGGCAGTTGCGTCTTGCGTTGTATTCGACGAGAATGGTCCAGTCAAGGATGAGTATCGACGAATGAATATTTCAGGCATAGCACCTGGTGATGATTATGCAGCTATGGAACAAGCGTTTATGCGTCGTTACAAGAAGATGAAGGAAACGGAACGGGGGTTGCCTGATTTGATTTTGATTGACGGCGGGCAGGGGCAGCTGAAAGTCGCGATGACCGTTCTTCAGGAACTTCAAATTGATGGAATCCAGCTCATGGCGATTTCAAAGGGCAGGGAGCGCAAGCCCGGCAAAGAGCAAATGTGGTTGCCGCAGTTCGACAGTTCAATTGAAGTAGGGCAGAATGCGCGGTTGATGTTGCAGAAAATCAGGGACGAGGCACATCGCTTTGCATTATTGGGACATCGTCAGAGAAGAAAAAAAGTGCGAGAACAGTCGGTACTGGAAGATATACCCGGCATTGGTCGACGACGTCGTTCAATGTTGCTCAAGCACTTCGGTGGCCTGCAAGGTGTTAATCGCGCCGGTGTCAACGAACTGGTAAGCGTGCCCGGAATTAGTCCGAAACTGGCAAATGCCATCTACAACGCAATTCATTCACAGGAGTAGTAATATAATGCCGCTCAATATTCCCAATCTGTTGACGTTTGCGCGAATTGTTGCTGTACCTGTGTTTATCGTGGTGTATTTGCTGGAATTCATGCGCGACTATCAGATTACGACTTTGATTTTCATATTTGCTGCCATTACTGATTGGTTGGATGGATTTCTGGCGCGCCGAATGGGTACTGTTTCACCGTTCGGAGAGTTTCTGGACCCGGTCGCTGATAAACTGATGGTATGCACGGCACTGGTATTGTTGGTATCCGACCCATCTGTGCAAGAGTTGGTTAGCAGCGTGGCAATCTTTATTGTGGCGGTAGTCATCATTGTCGGAAGAGAGCTCAGTGTTGCGGCGTTACGCGAATGGATGGCAGAGGTCGGCAAGCGTGCAAGCGTAGCCACCACGATGCTTTCAAAACTGAAGACAGTTGCACAGATGCTGGCGATCGTGTTGCTGTTGTACGGCGAGAGGATTTTCAATGTTCCAGTGTTTCTTGTTGGAGAGTACTTACTTTATCTGGCAGCGTTGCTTACACTGTGGACGATGCTGGTGTTTTTGCGTGTAGCTTGGCCGTCACTTGTTTCAGAACAAAAAAATTAGCATTGAAACAAGAATTGAGTTACAATTATCAGATATTGACTATCGAGCGGGAATAGCTCAGTTGGTAGAGCGCAACCTTGCCAAGGTTGAGGTCGCGAGTTCGAACCTCGTTTCCCGCTCCATATTTTTTGAATCATGGAAAAGCGCAATTGCATTGAATTGCGTATCAAAGTAATTCTTTGAAGAACCGGGCCGGGTGGCAGAGTGGTTATGCAGCGGCCTGCAAAGCCGTTTACGCCGGTTCGATTCCGACCCCGGCCTCCAATGCAACTCTACGGTGGGATTTAGTGATGTTCTTGAACTGCCTGGGTGGCGAAATTAGGTAGACGCAGGGGACTTAAAATCCCCCGAGCAATTGCTCGTGCCGGTTCGAGTCCGGCCCTGGGCACCACCAATTCAAGACTTCCTTTTGTACCTGAAAATCTTTTCATTTCAACTGTTTGCAGAGTAGGTGTTTACAGTTTGCCTTAGTTGTGCAACCAGATCTTCCACCTCTTCGCAAACAACCAGTCGTTCAATCAATTTCTCATCGTGCAGAAAACCATTGGCTTGCTGATGACGAAGCAAGCCGATAAAGGTATCGTAATAGCCGAGTGTATTCAGCAAGCCCAAGGGCTTGTTTTGATATTTCAATTCATTCCATGCAATTACGGTCATGATTTCATCAAGGGTACCTATTCCGCCAGGCAAGGCCAAAAACGCATCAGACCGTTCCAGCATGATTGTCTTGCGCTCTTCAAGAGTATCAACATAGATCATATCCATGTGGTTGCCCGATACCTTTTCAACCCATCTAAGCCGATTGGGTATCACGCCTACAATGTTGCCGCCGACTTCCACAACTGCATTAGCCATTTTGCCCATCAGGCCAACATCACCACCGCCATACACCACGCCGATGTTTTGAGTCGCAAGTACACGTCCGAGTGAACAGGCAGCTTCAATGAATTCGGGCTTGTTGCCTGTACTCGCACCCATAAACAAGCAAAATTGCATTGTTTTTCCCTTTCTGAATCAGATTTGAGCGGTTATTGGCCGCCAAGAAGGTGATTTCACATTCCGAGTGGTTGAATCTCCAATCGGAATCAAACAAAGCCGTTATTGTATAGCCATTGTGAATAGTTTGGCATTCAATTTTCGACTGCAGGTGAAATCAATGTAGAATAAACGGAATAAAATTCAAATTTGAGTGAAATCCTCGAATTTCAATTTGATCTTGGGATTTGAACTCATAAGGAATGCATCAAAGTATGGAATCGAGTAATCCTGATATCGAAAAGATTTATCTGACCGCGGAATCCCTGTTTGAGGATTCGTGCAAACTGGCTGCAAGTGTGCTGGCAAGTGGATTTCGCCCGAAGTACCTGATCGCTCTGTGGCGCGGCGGAACACCAATAGGCATTTGTACTCAAGAAATGCTGGCCTACTACGGAATATTCACGGACCACATCGCGGTGCGAACGTCTTTGTACACGGGTATAGAGAAGCGGGCAGAAGACATCCGGATTCATGGACTTGGCTATTTCATTGACAGGGTGAATGTTGACGATCCGCTTCTGATTGTTGACGATATTTTTGACACTGGCTTATCAGTTGAATCGCTAATCAATGAAATTCACAAAAAGTCCCGGCGGAATGCTCCGCGGGAAATCAAAGTTGCTGCAGCTTGGTTCAAGCCTGCCAAGAACAAAACCGATCGAGTGCCTGACTATTACGTCCATACCACGGACAAATGGGTAGTGTTTCCGCACGAGTTGCTCGGACTGCAAAAGCAGGAAATCATGGAGAACAAACCGTGTATCGCCAAAGTGATGAAATCGCTGGAATGCGATACAGGTCTGGTTCCTGTTGATCCGAACTGATCGCCTTGCATTACAATTTCCTGACCTTGCTGACGGAAAGATGGCAACGCATGAAAATACACTTCCGCCGGATTTCATTGTGCATGATGAATTCGATTCAGTTGGTGTGGTGGTCATTGAAGATGCACATCAAGGGAAAGAACTCAATGGATGGGTAATGGCAAGCGATGTTACGATTTCGGTCATGGCTCTTGAAGAAATTCCACTCGGACACAAAATCGCGCTCAAGGACATCAGGGCAGGGGAGCAGGTGATTAAATACGGTCATTCTATTGGGCGAACCACAGCACTGGTCAAAAAGGGTTCACATGTACATGTCCAGAATACCAAGACGGAGCAGTGGTAGCAAATCAATCACAAGAAATTTTTGGATATCACCGCGAAAACGGTCGTATCGGTATTCGAAATCACACCATCATTCTTCCACTGGATGACTTGTCCAATGCCGCATCAGAAGCAGTTGCGAACAATATAAAGGGTACACTTGCACTTCCTCATCACTACGGTCGCCTGCAGTTTGGCGCGGATCTTGAACTGCACTTTCGCACGTTGATTGGCACCGGAAGCAACCCGAATGTGGCCGCGTGTATTGTCATCGGTATTGAACCTGGCTGGACCCGCAGGGTTGTAGAGGGAATTGCAAAGACCGGCAAGCCAGTCGAAGGATTTTCGATTGAACAGAACGGGGACATTCAAACGATTGCCAATGCATCTCGCCAAGCACTTGATTTTCTGCAATGGGCTTCGGAGCGAAAACGGGAGCGATGCGATTTTCAAGACTTGTGGATATCTCACAAGTGCGGCGAGTCAGACACAACCTCCGGAATTGCGGCGAACCCGACTGTAGGCAACTTGATTGACAAGCTGGACCCATTGGGTACTACCAACTGCTTTGGAGAAACTTCGGAGTTGACGGGTGCAGAACAATTATGCAGGCAACGAGCAGTATCCACGGAAATAGGCGACAAGTTTCTGTCGACTTGGCAGGCATACATGGATGAGGTGATTGAACCACACAAAACCAGTGACTTGTCTGAAAGTCAGCCAACAAAAGGGAATATAGAAGGGGGCTTGACCACGATTGAAGAGAAGGCTCTCGGCAATCTACAGAAAATCGGCAAGCAGGCAAGGTATATAGACGTTCTGCAACCGGCCGAGACACCGGGCAAAGGTCCTGGGCTTTACTTCATGGATACTTCATCAGCCGCTGCCGAGTGTGTAACGTTGCAGGCGGCCGCAGGATTTGTTGTTCATGTGTTTCCGACCGGGCAGGGAAATGTAATTGGACACCCGATTGAACCGGTGATCAAACTGACTGCAAACCCGCGCACCGTTCGCACGATGAGTGAACATATCGACCTGGATGTTTCAGGAATTCTGCGCCGTGAAATTGACTTGGACGAAGCAGGCGATATGTTGGTTGATCTGCTTGTAAGAACCTGCAATGGAAGACTTACAGCAGCTGAAGCACTAGGGCATCGCGAATTTGTAATGACAAAGCTTTACAGAAGTGCCTGAATAGTGCAGGGGGCGTTCCAAGAGTCAAAACCCCTGCGACTCCTGAACTGATCGTACTTTACCTGCGGGAATGAATAATCAATTCCGGGTCAGGTGCTTCTGCAAGCTGATGGAATTGCAATAGAATTTCATAAAATCCCTCTCTGTTTGCCAATGTCCGGTGCAGAGTGAAACTGGGCATCATGTCCTTGAAGGATTGTGGTGAAAATGTGGGACTCAGTTTGATTTCACTTGTATTGGTAGTGTATACCAAATCGCCATCTTCCTGAAAATCGAAATTTCCGGGCAGGTTCGGCATATCCTTGCGTGTCCAGTTGAACAGGTACAGAAATGCGCCAGGTGCGCATACCGGACTTACAATCGCCATCAGGTCAATGATATTGCGACGACTCAAGTAGTTGAATATATCCCACACCAGTATCAAATCAAATGTATGGTCCTGAAGTATCGGGTCCAAGATTTTCTTGATCATTTCGCGATCAAGATAATCGAATCCATTGGCCTGAGTTTGTTCCTCGGCTTCACTTTCTACGGACCGTTGATTTTTAACCGCCTGTCCGTAGAAATTTACCGTTGAATACACGACATTCGATTGAATGAGCAATTGAATGATGGACGGGCGAGGGCAAAGATCAAGAATTCTTCGTTTGCCAGCGCTACCTTCCAGATGGTCGAATATAACTTCAAATGCTCTAGGTGGATACCGGAATGTGAAATTTTCGTCAATAGGTTGTTTTACATCAATGTCCACGACCGATGCATTCTAAATTTGGTGAATCTCTGGTATCTAGGCACAACAATAGCCGGCAGTCAAATTATGCTTTGTTGCCCATTGCCGGGGGCATATTGGTATCCCTGCGGGGATTCTGTTGTGAAGACATTCCGCTTGCATCCTCCTTTCTGGTAGCCTGTGTAATAGGGGGAGCACTAGGGTCTTGCTGTGTTTTGGGATGCTTTCGAGGTTCTTTGCGCATCATTTCAATAGAACCATTGAAATCGCAACCGGTATCCAACGCAACATTGACGGTCTTGATATTGCCGACCAAAACCCCTTTGGAAACGATTTGAACCATGTCATTGCCTACAACATCACCTTTGACTTGACCTCGGACGATTACTTTCGAAGCTGTGATTTCCGCTTCAACCATGCCTGGTTTTTCTACAGTGACTGTATGTTCGGGGATTGCAATTGTGCCTTTGAACTGTCCACTGATCACTACATCTGCGCTACCAGTGATTTTTCCTTCAAAGACTACGTGTTCTCCAATCTGCGCGTTACCCGCTGGTTTCTTTCCAGCGGCTTGGCTACTTTGCATTCCTCTATCTTTCGCGGGTACTGATTGCTCATTTAATTTTGAACCGGTATCCTGAATCGGTTTGGCCATTGGGGCATCGTCAACGGATTGATCTTTCTTCCACATATCAACCTCCAACTGTGTTGATGAAATGAGTGATTTGTATATCGCTATATAGCGTACATTCAGAAGCTCCACACCATATTGAAGCATTGCATATTATACCAACTTGAAATTCAAGAAGTAGGCGAGATTGACAAATTTGACCAAAATGAACATCTGAATTTCTAAAACTTTACATAATGCTCCTTATACGAAATAAGCACAATCACAATTTCATGCCTTGTTTTCAAAATTAATACGACAGGTTTTGTCGTATATGGGGGTTTACAAATAGCTTACCACTACCATAAAATATGCACAGGTATAAAAAAACTCAACGAAATCATTGAATTTCAAGATTCAGGAATAACGGATAATACAGACATGTTGACGATTACAGGAGTTGTAATTCTAGTTGTTGTTGCGCTTTGGCTCTGGCGCGGCGGTCGGTGCGACGAAAACGGCATCGGCCGTTTTTTGACGATCAGACGTATCACTGGACTGGATGGTAGCGAATATTTGGTACGACGGTACTTGTTGCCGAAAAACAGAATCCTAAACATCTATCTTCACAAGTTTTTGGGAAGTGATGATGATCGTGCGCTTCACGACCACCCGTGGATTTCATTCAGCGTTTTGCTCAAGGGTGAACTAGTTGAACACTTGGCAGACGGCTCGCAATTGAATCTGAAGCGTTTTGCTTTGAAATTTCGAACTCCATCCCATCTACACCGAATCGAATTGCCACAAGGTACGACAGCAATAACGCTGTTCATTACAGGACCCGTAGTCCGAGTCTGGGGCTTTGCGTGTCCGCAAGGCTGGATGCCTTGGCAACGGTATCACAAAAACGGAGGTTGCGATTAGTCCGAAAAATTGGCAGTTCGCTGACTCGATTCTAGTGTAGAGTATGAGGTTGCGGAATTTGTTGTTGGTCCAAAATTTTCGGTTTTCAATAAACAAAGTAGAACGATGAGTTCAGCAGTCGCTAGATCCTACCCTACCCTTGACGCACGTCCAGCGCGTTTGAAATCGCCGCTTCGCTATCCTGGCGGAAAGTCTCGGGGTGTATCGGTGATTCTCAAGTACATTCCAAAGGGAATTGGCAAGCTGTGCTCGCCATTTTTGGGCGGTGCAAGTGTGGAGTTGGCATGTGCAGAAGCAGGTATACAAATTCATGGTTCAGATGCATATGAACCCTTGGTCAATTTCTGGCGGAATATTCTACTGAACCCCATAGAATTGGCGGATCAAATTCAACAGCACTACCCGCTCAGCAAACAGAATTTCTACAAATTTCAGCAAGACTATCACTCATACGGGAGCGATTTTGAAAAAGCGGCAATTTTTTACATTCTGAATCGGAGCTCTTTTTCCGGAACTACATTGTCTGGTGGCATGTCTCCGGGACATCCTCGGTTCACTGTGTCGGCGATAGAGAGAGTGAGAAAATTCAAGGCCGACAACTTCAAAATCGAATGCATGGATTATCGCCAAGCACTCGCAAAGCACACCGATGTGTTTCTTTATTTGGATCCTCCTTATGCGAACAGTGAACGCTTGTATGGAACCCGTGGCGATATGCATCTCGGATTCAATCATGAAGAACTAGCTGATGAATTGAAACAGAGAAGTGGTTGGGTACTTAGTTACAACAACAGTGAATTTGTCCGTCATTTGTACAAAGGATTTACCATTCTAGAACCGGAATGGACATACGGTATGGCGAATAGCAAGCAGTCCAGGGAACTATTGATCATCAATGTCTAGTCAAAAACTCACACAAACACAGAGTGGCAAGGCTTGGGAATATGCATTGACCCAACAATGCAAATTCTTGTTGAATGATGCCGTGTCAATAGTACAAAACGCAGAACTAGAAAAGTCCGCGAACGCATTTCACTTGCTTTCCGAATCGGAACGAAACAAGATTTCAAAGGCCGCCGAAATGTGTATTGAGTTTTTGAGCAAACATGATGCTCAACTAAGTACTGCAAGATTTGTTGAAATGCAAAGCGACAAAGCGGGTCAATCAGGAGATGTAAGGGACATTGTGATTAAAACTGAAAAGAACGAAATTGGAATCTCAGCGAAGATACGCAACGATTCACTGAAACACTCTCGCCTCTCAAACAAGTTGGACTTTGGCAGTGTTTGGTACGGGGTTCCTTGTTCAGACAAGTATTGGGCCGAGATTGAGCCTGTGTTTAACTCATTAGAATTGAATCAATACACTTACTGGCGAGATATACCCAATAAGCATCAACTGGTCTACCTCCCTATTCTGCATGCATTTATGGACGAAGTTTTAGATCGAGCCAGTCCAAGCAAGATGACTCATTATCTTTTGGGGCATCACGATTTTTATAAAATTATCAAAGATAACAGTCACTTAGAGATTCAATCATTCAACATCAATGGAGGTTTGAAATGGGGCAGAAAAATCGCTCTGCCCACTTATATCAGCGACTTCTATCTCAAGAAGAATTCCAATACCACTGCAATTCTGATAATGGATGAAGGCTGGCAACTTTCGTTCCGATTGCATAGTGCTACTTCCAAAATTCAAAATTCATTGAAGTTTGATGTTCGTCTCGTAGGGCAACCTGACAAGCTTTCCAAACACTACATTTGAATCCAAAGTGTACCTCTCATCCGCGAGGTGAAAGAGATACTCGCTTCCCGCCTGTTGGGTAAACCGTAATGATGGTTTCAATATTTGCTATTCTGTGTAAAATCGTACAACATAAACTTTGTTCAACGAACTTAGAGAGCAAGTATGAATTCAATTGAAGTCAAGCCGGTAACACCTAATATCGGAGCAGAAATTTCTGGCGTGGACTTGACAAAGTCCCTTGATCATCAGCAAATTAATGCAATTTACCAGGCTTTGGTGGATCATCATGTGATCTTCTTTCGAAACCAGAATATAAGTCCTGCGCAACGTATTGATTTTGCGAGACATTTTGGTGAATTACAAGGTCCGCACAGATACTATCCGCACCTTGAAGGATACGAGAATATTTTGATATTGCAAAATTTGCCGGACGATCCTCCAGGTACGGATGTTTGGCATACCGACTATTCATGGTCTGAGAATCCCCCTTTCGCCGGGATTTTGTGGGCAAAATCAGTGCCAGATTATGGTGGCGATACACTTTGGGCCAACATGTGCGCCGCCTACGAAGCTCTGCCTACTGAACTTCAAACATATTGTGAAAAGCTACGTGTTGTGCACGACTTGGGAGATTTCAGGAACAGAGTCGTAACCGTTGATGAGGCAGATACAAATGAGCAACTCACCGAAGCTACACAAAACTTCGGTAGCGTAGTTCATAAGCTTGTAAAAACTCACCCCGTATCGAATCGCAAATACTTGTATGCGAATGAGTCATTCACAACCCACATCATGAACAAAACTTCTGAGGAAAGCAATAATCTACTGCGTTTCTTGTTCAATCATATCAACACGCCGGAATTTCAGGTCCGATTTCGCTGGGAGACAGGGTCCTTGGCGATGTGGGATAATCGTTGCACACAGCACTATGCGGTCGCTGACTACGGTCAATTTGAACGAACAATACACCGCATTACAGTATTGAATGACCAGCGATGTGCAGCATGAATGTCGCCAAACTCAAACTGTATCTCTGAATCGAGCTTAAATCACTAATCTGAGTCAAATTTTACGTTGATATAGCGTAAACTGCAAGCCTGATTCGGGAGTAAAAAGCAATTCATCTGCCGTTGCTTTCGCACTTTGTATTGAATTCATCAGCCGTCAGTTGCATTGCTTGCGCCAATGACTTACCGCAGGATTCGGCAATACCGGTTACTGGTTCTATCACACCAATACTGAATTGATCCTCTTTGGAACTCTCATCAGAAGAGGTTTGGATCAGAATCATTCGGGTGTCATTGCAAAGCCCGTCTGAATCAAGGACGCATTCTATTATATTTTCGCTTGCGAATACATTTGCACCACCGTAGAGCGAAATCTGAGTCAGGAAAGCAAGTAGCACCCCCGTCATCATAAATAATCCTTTAGTTTTTGAAAACACAACTAAACCTTTGTATGAATTAACAAATTTACTTGTACCTCCCGACTGTTGGGGTACTTGAATTCAGTCATTCTATGCTGATTTTGCGGTGGTGAACAGTCGAAAAAAGTTTTCAGTCGTTATTGTTGCAAACTCCTCGAAAGAAAGATTTCTAAGCCCTGCAAGAAACTCGGCCGTGTGGCGCACAAAGGCCGGTTGGTTTTCCTTGCCCCGCATCGGTACAGGTGCCAAATATGGAGCATCTGTTTCAACCAGCATTCGATCCAGTGGAATCTTCTTGGAGACTTCGGCCAGATCCGTAGCGTTTTTAAAGGTTACAATGCCTGAGAAGGAAATATAAAACCCCAAATCCAGTGATGCTTTGGCCATCTCATAATCGCCAGTAAAGCAGTGCATCACACCCCCGGCTTCGTTTGCATTCCCATCCTGCAGGATTTTGATTGTATCTTTCGGTGCGTTTCGGCTATGCACGATAATCGGTTTTTCCAATTCCTTGGCGGCTTGAATGTGTGTGGCAAATCGCTGTCTCTGCCAATCCAGATCACCACTGCTACGGAAGTAGTCCAAACCGGTTTCACCAATTGCAATCACATCGGCATCGCTACCCAATTGCACCAGTCTGGCAACAGATGGGTCCTCGGCATCAATAGTATTCGGATGAACACCGACAGATGCAAACAAATGTGCATGATTTCGGGCCAATGCCAGCACGTTCGGAAAGTCTTCAAGATTGACCGCTACACAAAGCATATACCCCACATCTGCCTTGGCCGCATTGGCAAGCAACTCATCCCTTTGCCCCGCAAAATTTGGAAAATCAATGTGACAATGTGAATCAACCAGTACCAAAACAAATTCTCCGTAATGTTGAAGTTCGTTAGAGTTGCTGAACCGCCAGCAAAACATCTTCAGTAGCTAGCCGCTTGTCCAAAGATCCGCCTTCAATCTGCTTTCGAAGCGAACCCGCCAACTCAAATGCCTTGAACAACTTTTCCAAGTTCAATTGACGAGAATGCTGGCTTAACTTCGGTTTCAAATGCTCGAAATTCACATCGACAGATTCAGATATCAAATGAAGTGCTGCCAAGTCCTGTAGCAAGCGTTGCAGATTGAGCAGAAATTCACCCTCACCTACTTTAGCCGCAACATCTGCGACTTCAGTCACATCCCCTTTCTTGTCCTGTATCAACCCCAAAATAGTCTCTGTGTAATTCACTATCTTGTCCAACTCTCCGGATTCGATCACTTTCTTTGCCAACAATGGTTGCCCAGAAAATAACGACAGAGCCTTGCTGGCGGCAGTAGCATCAACTCCATTTTGATGAAGCCAGTCTGCACTTTCCTGTCGACTGGCTGAGCGAAGATCGACTCGCTGGCAACGACTGGAAATCGTTGGCAGAATTCTTTGTATGTCCGATGCTATTAATAGCCAATAAGTATTGTCGGCCGGTTCTTCAAGAATTTTAAGCAAAGCATTCGCAGCACTTGTGGTCAGAGACTCGACTTGAGCCACTATGAATACCTTGTTTTTGGCGATATGCGAGTGAGTATTGGCTTCATCTATTAATGCCCGGCTTTGCGCAATCAGAACATTCGTACTCAAGTTCTTGGGTTTTCTCTGCAGTTTGGTCATGTCATGGTAGCGCTCAGCGTACGGGAGCAGAATTGGTAGCAATGAATTCAAAGCTGATTCTGATGTGACAACGTGCAAATCAGGATGTGTGGTAGCAGACACAAGATGACAATTTCGACAGGTCTTGCAGGGCTTATGCTGGACTTCGTTGCACAACAAAGCCGTTGCAAGCCGCGCAACGAAGGCAGATCGTCCCGACCCTTCCAAACCGGTAATCAGAGTTGCATGGCCCAACCGCTCCTGGGAAGCCATTAATTTTTCCCAGGTTTCGATATGCCAAGCATGCAATGGTGGTATTTCAAATGTCATTTGAAAACAAAAACTTATTAAACTTTTTCTCAGCAACTACTCGAACTGCTTCCAGTGGTTGTGAAGCATCAATGACTTGAATTCTGTCGCTGTCTGAAGCCGCCAGTTGATTGTACGCTGCCCTGACCCGTTCGTGAAAATTTTCATGTTCGCGCTCAAAACGATCCAACTCACCAATATTGATTAACCTTTGCTTGCCAACTGTTAACTCAGTATCAAGGTACAAGGTGAAGTCCGGACGCAGATCATTCTGCACCCAGCGTTCCAAAATTGCAATGCTTTCAAATGGTTTTCCCCTTCCACCACCTTGGTAGGCATAAGTCGAGTCGGTGAATCTGTCGCTCACAACCCATTCGCCACGCTTCAACGCCGGCAACACTACTTCGTCCAAATGCTGTGCGCGCACCGCAAACATCAGCAATGTTTCAGCATCAGTACAAATTTCGCTTTCGGTTGACAACAACAAATTGCGAATTGACTCACCCAGTCTGGTACCACCCGGTTCTCTCGTGGTTACTGCGGTAAAACCAGCTTGCGTGATCAATGAACTGACCAGCTGAACAACTTCCGTCTTGCCTGCTCCATCGATTCCTTCGACAGTGATAAATTTTCCGATCATTTGATTCAGTTCTTCTTCGAACGCTTTCTCATTTCTCGTACAGCGCGGTTGTGTGCGTCAAGCGTATTTGTAAATTTGTGACTGCCATCGCCTTGCGCCACGAAGTACAGCGCATCAGTATGCGCCGGATGAAATGCAGCGTGAATTGCAGCCCGTCCTGGCATTGCTATCGGCGTTGGCGGCAACCCCCTGCGCGTATAGGTATTGTACGGTGTATCCTGTTTCAAGTGTCTTTTCAACAGCTTTCCCTTGTACTTGTCACCCATTCCATAAATCACAGTCGGGTCCATCTGCAATCGCATTTTGCGCTTGATTCGATTGATGATCACACCGGAAATAATCGAATACTCGGAGTGGAGATAAGATTCTTTTTGAATTATTGATGCGGCGATTAAGACTTCATATGGAGTTTTGTATGGCAAGCCAAATGCCCTGTTTTCCCATTCTTCATTCAAAATGCTTCGCATGCTCTCATATGCTGTCAAAAGGATTGAAGCATCGGTATCGCCTGCAGTGTAGTGAAAAGTGTCCGGAAAAAACCATCCTTCGGGATTATTGACCGGAATTTTCAAAGTGTCCAGAATTTCTCGATTGCTCAATCCGGCCAAAGTTGGCTTGATGTTGTCTTTGGACCAAATCAAATCAAGAATATTGCGAAATGTCCAGCCTTCAATAATCGTAATCGGGTAATTTACCGAGGAACCTTGTTCCAGCAAGCCGAGAATCGTCAAAATACTTGCACTTTCCGGAAACTGATACTCCCCTGCTTTCAGATTTCGTTCGAAACCGCCCCAGCGAGTCGTCAGGATAAACATACGCTTACTGTCCAGCACACCATCGTTTTCCAGAAATTCTGCAAAATCATAGGCATTCTGACCGCGTTCAAGCGTGTAAGATTTATCTGTGAGGACTGGCAACGGTCGAGTGATCTGCCAGCCAACAAACAGAACAATCAGCAGTGCGAACAAGCACAGAGTTGCCAAAACTGTTGATACTCTCACCACGACCGATGTACTTGAGTCAAGTAAACATGCACTTGCGGCATGATCGATACACGAGTTCTGGCTCTATGGCAACGGAGGCTACGTACAGTATGCTTTCATCTTGGCATCAGTGCTAATTGAAGCGCTTGAATGCCAAGCTTCCGTTTGTTCCGCCGAACCCGAATGAATTTGACAAGGCAGAATCAATTTTCATTTCACGCGCAGTACCTGGAACATAATCCAGATCACATTGCGGGTCCTGCTCATCAAGGTTGATTGTAGGTGGTGCGACTTGATGATAGATTGACAGCACCGTGTAAACAGCTTCCACCCCGCCAGCAGCTCCGAGCAAATGTCCGATCATTGATTTTGAAGAACTGATGGCGAGATTATTGGCATGATCGCCGAATGTTCGCCTGATCGCCAAGGTTTCTGCGACGTCCCCCAAAGGTGTTGAAGTTCCGTGCGCGTTGATATAGTCAACATCTTCCAGCGATGCGTTGGCGTTTTTCAACGCATTTTCCATGCAACGTCGCGCACCGCTTCCATCCGGCGAAGGGCCGGTCATGTGATAGGCATCGCCACTCATTCCGAAACCGACCAGTTCAGCATAGATTCTTGCGCCGCGCCGTTTCGCATACTCCAACTCTTCTAGCACCAGAATGCCCGCTCCTTCGCCTAGCACAAAACCATCTCGCCCCACATCCCAAGGTCGACTTGCTCCTTCGGGGTCATGGTTGCGTCGACTGAGTGCTTTGGCGTTGCCGAATCCGGCCAGTGATGTTGGCGTAATTGCCGCTTCGGTTCCGCCTGCTACCATGACATCGGCATCACCATATTCAATAAAGCGGGCCGCATCACCAATGGCGTGCGTACCTGTTGTGCAAGCCGTGCTTACTGCAATATTCGGCCCCTTGAACCCGCATTCAATTGACAAGTTTCCGGCACCCATATTGATGATTGACATCGGTACATAGAATGGCGATACGCGTCGTACTCCTTGATTATTGTACTTGAGAGTCGTTTTCTCAATCGTATCTACACCGCCAATGCCAGCACCAATGTAAACACCAATACTTTCAGCATTTTCATCTGTTACTACTATCCCGGAATCTTCGACTGCCTCCAATCCGGCAACCATGCCAAGCTGGATGAAACGGTCCATGTGCCGGACACTTTTCGAAGATAGACGAACTGTCGGGTCGAAAGAATCAATCTCTCCGGCAATCGTGGAAGGAAAACCGGTCGTGTCAAAAAACGTAATGTCTCTGATTCCACTGCGACCGTTAGTGATACTCTCCCAATTTTCATCTTTATTGTTACCGATTGGAGAAATGATACCAAGTCCGGTAACGACAACGCGACGTCCGTTCATGGTGTCTGTGCAAACTAGACCGGCAAGGTGTGATCAACCGGCAAGATAGGCTTCTATATGATCAATTGCCTGTCCTACCGTTGTAATTTCTTCGGCGGTTTCATCAGGAATTTCCAGATCAAATTCCTCTTCCAGGGCCATAACTAGTTCAACCGTGTCCAGCGAATCGGCTTCAAGGTCATTTACAAAAGATGTTTCGCGAGTCACAGTCGGCGGCGGGTCGATGTCGCTACACAACTGCGAAATGACCAATTTAATCACTCGTTCTTCTATGGTACCTTGGTTACTCATGTTCAATGATCCTCCAGAATCAATGGATTTGTGGATGGAAGTAAATTCTTTGTGAATCTACGAATTTATTCGACTTGCCTATATTATCACTCAAGCCCGATGGACTCGAATTGAAAAGTTTGAAAATCAATGACGCGTCATGCCACCATCGACCACTAGCGTAGCAGCGGTAATATAGGAACTCGCAGGCGATGCGAGAAATACCACCGCATGCGCGATTTCTTCAGGAGTCCCCATACGGCCGACTGGAACTCGTGCAAGTATATGTTCCTTTGTTGTGTCATTCAACCGTGATGTCATGTCGGTTTCAATGAACCCCGGTACAACCGTATTGACTGTAATGTTTCGGGTTGCGGTTTCCAGTGCCAGTGACTTTGAAAATGCAATCATGCCGGCCTTGGCTGCTGCATAGTGAGTTTGTCCCGGATTTCCACCCAGACCAACCACGGATGAAATGTTGATAATGCGACCCTCACGCTGACGCATCATGCCGCGCACAAAGATCTTGGATAACCGAAACGCGGATTTCAGATTCGTGTCAATCAGTCGGTCCCACTCCTCTTCTTTCATGCGAATCAGCAGGTTTTCAACTGATATTCCGGCGTTGTTCACCAGAACTGTAACGGTGTCGTATTTGTCCGCAATGTGCTTTGCAACGGATTCAATACGGGACGAGTCGGTAACATCCAGGCAAATTCCCTCGCCGGAAGCATTGAGGTCGGCCAAATAGTTGCTAATTGCTTGCGCACCAGTCTCTGTTGTTGCACTACCGACAACCGTGGCACCCTGATTGGCGAGTGCCTCCGCAATCGCCCGCCCTATTCCCCTGGTTGCACCTGTGACCAGGCACACTTTTCCGGCCAAATTTTCCATACTCATGCTACCTCAATATGTCAACAATGATGCTCCCCAGGTAAAGCCGCCACCAAATCCTTCAATCAGCACCTTGTCGCCTGCTTTGATCCTTCCGTCCCGAACGGCAACATCAAATGCCAAGGGAATGGATGCTGCTGAGGTGTTGCCGTGCTCGGCTACCGTTACCACCACTTTTTCCATCGGTATATCCAGCCGTCCTGCAATGGCCGATATGATTCTTGAATTGGCTTGATGCGGAACGAGCCAGTCCACATCCTTGGGACTGACATTTGTGAAACTCAATACCTCGTCGGCAACATCCTTCATGCACTTGACCGCCACTTTGAAAACTTCACCACCTTTCATTTGGGTAAACGCCGAACCGTTCAGCACACTGTCGTAATTGGTGCCAACACCAAACGGCACGCTCAGCAGATCCTTGTAGCGTCCGTCCGCGTGCAAGCGTGTCGCAAGAATACCGGGTTGCTCTGATGCTTCAATCACCATTGCACCGGCACCGTCTCCAAACAGTACGCAAGTTGTTCGATCCTTCCAGTCAATGATGTGAGAAAAAGTTTCAGCTCCAACTACCAGAGCCATTGTGGTGTTGCCTGCTCGAATGTATTTGTCAGCAATATCAATGGCATACATAAACCCTGCACAAACTGCCTGAACATCAAAAGCTGGTGATCCCTGAATTCCCAAGCGGTTCTGTAGCAGACATGCTGAACTGGGAAATACTTGATCAGCGGTTGTTGTCGCGACGATGATCAAGTCGATATCAGACGGATCTACATCGGCAGATTCAAGGGTTGCCCGCGCGGCTTTTTCAGCCAAATCACAGGTTGACTCACCCTCGGATGCAATATGACGCTCACAAATTCCGGTACGACTGTAAATCCAATCGTGGTTTGTGTCAACCATCTTTTCTATGTCAGCGTTGGTCAGTACCTTCTCAGGCAGGTAGCTGCCTGTACCGCGAATTCTTGAATAAATCATGTCGCTCTGCCAACCATTGCGCTCACTTCCTGATTGATTTTTGCAGGTACATCGTTTTTGATTTCAATGAACGCTTTCTTTATTGCATAGGTATAAGCGAGAATATCCGCACTGCCATGGCTTTTGATCACAGTGCCCTTAAGCCCGACCAGTGCCGCTCCGTTGAATACCCGCGGGTCAATACGGGACTTCACGCCTTTCAGGGCCGGACGCGCAAACAGTCCTGACAATTTGCGAAACATATTCTTCTGAAATTCATCTTTCAGGGAGTGCTGTATGAATGAGGAAACCCCTTCGCTGGTCTTCAGGGCGATGTTTCCGGGAAAGCCGTCGCACACGATTACATCTACATCCGATTTTGGTGCCAGAAGATCATCTCCTTCTACATAACCGAGATAGTTGAGGTGGCTGTCCTGAAACAACTGATTTGCGGCCTTCACCACTTCTGGTCCCTTGTTTTGTTCAGTGCCGATATTCAGCAGTGCAACTTTCGGATTGGACAATCCTTCCATGTATTTTACATAGGTACAACCCATAATGCCGAATTGGAACAGTTCGCGGTCGCTACAGTCGAAATTCGCACCCAGATCCAAAAGGAATACGCGCTCGCGCAGGGTTGGAATCTTGGAAATAATTGCAGGCCGTTTGATTCCTTCGAACGTACGCAGCAACACAAATGCTGTTGCCATCAAAGCACCCGTATTACCAGCGCTTACACAAGCTTGAACCTCGCCACTTTTCACCAGCCGCAATGCAACGTGCATGGAAGAATCCTGCTTTTTCTTCAAGGCATCAACGGGTGCATCGCTCATTTCGACCTCTTCCGATGCATACTGTACCCTGAGTCGGCTTGACGCACTGCCAGAGTGTTTGCGAAGTACGTTTTCGATTCGGTCACGGTCGCCGACCAGAACGATCTCTACATCGGGCAATTCCTGCAGAACTGCCACGGAGGCCGGCACTGTGACATCGATGCCGAAATCGCCCCCCATTGCATCAACGGCCAAGGATCTCATATGGTGAGGAACAAGTGAGTTGAAAGTTCCAGCGTATGAACCTGAAACTTTTTCAATTTCAGAATATTACAGGGTAATTACTCAGGCTTCTTCTTCAAGAACTGGTTTTTCAGGCAACACGCGCCGGCCCCGATAAAAGCCGGATTCGGTTACATGATGACGCCGGTGCAATTCCCCCGTTTCCGGATCTTCTGACAGCGAAGGAATTTGCAAAGAATTGTGGGCACGACGCATATTGCGCCTTGAATTGGATACTTTTCGCTTTGGAACAGCCATATCGATCCTCAAATCGTCGGTTCAAGCACTCGATTCTTGATACAAAGAAAATATACCGAACACGATGTTGAATCGCGCCCGGCAAAAATGAAAATCCGTAGAATGATACTATTGAACCAGTGATTTGTCAAAATTAAGTTGCCAACAAGGCCATCTAGCTCGGTGAATTTTCCAGAAAATTTGTTGTCTGAGGCAAAAAAACTTGGATGCTTGAGTATGCTCAGTACAATTTTTGTTGTTTGGTTCGAGTCTTTTGTTTTCAACTGCATCCGGTATGAGAATGCCGGCGCATGTCACCCTGTTTCACTGTAACTTGAAGTGCCAGAATGTCCATTCAATCCCAACCGCCGCTGATTCTTGCATCATCATCCACGATTCGAAAACGCGTATTGGCGAAAATCGGTATTGAATTCACTGCAATCGCCCCGAATATCAATGAATCGCCGTGGCCGGAAGAAGCACCTGAAGCACTGGTTCAACGACTTTCCGAAGAAAAAGCCAGAAAAGTTGCACATCAGTATTCGAATCATCTGGTTATCGGCAGCGATCAGGTGGCGGTCGTAAACAATGAAATAGTAGGCAAGCCGCCCAACCGCGCCCAGGCGATCAAACAATTGGAAGAAGCATCCGGCCGAACTGTGTCCTTGTATACAGGTGTTGCATTGCTAAACTCCGGAACGGGAAGAATTCAGGTGGACGTTCTACCCTATCGGGTACAGTTTCGTAAATTGACTCGCGCGGTGATAGAGAACTACATTGACAGAGACCAGCCTTATGACTGCGGTGGCAGTTTACGCTCGGAAGGACTCGGAATTGCCCTGTTGAGCAAATTTGAAGGTGAGGACCCGAACATATTGCTCGGTTTGCCGTTGATTCGTCTCATTGACATGCTGGCCGAAGAATCTGTATTTCCTTTGTGATGCGTCGCCGCCTCAACCCGGGCTATCGACAACTTTCAAGTCTTCATTCTCAAGCAATACTTGCCCATTGATTTCAACCACAGGTATTTGAATCAGTGATGCGCCATAGCAGGGACCGTTGATGCATTTGCCAGTATCAGGCTCATACATGGCACCGTGATTCGCACAAATCAGGTATTCGCCAGAAGCATCGAAAAATTCCCCGCGTTCCCAATCCAATTCCAGCGACAAGTGTGCGCAACGATTCAGGTAAGCGTGTGCAACCTCATTGTGTCGAATCAAAAATGCCGAACTTACTACTCCGCTCTGGTCGACATAGAAATTGAAACCGTTTCCACCAGAAACAACCGCGTCTGAATCGCATATGAATTTATCAGACATGAAACCTCCTCAATTCTGTCCAATCTGCAAATTTTCAATTACAGATGTTAAGTCTAATGGCAATTTCGATTCAAGCACAACCAACTTGTTTGTACCGGGATGGAGCAATTGCAAGGCACTCGCGTGCAAAAACATGCGGGCTAGCCCATATTTTCGCATATCCCGATTAAACTGCCAGTCGCCGTAGCGTCGATCGCCGGCGATTGGATGTCCAATAAGCTGGGCATGGCGCCGTGCCTGATGTGTTTTGCCGGTTACCAAATCAATTTCAACAAGCGTACACTCTGCAAATGCCATTGCAGGTTTGAACTCACTGATTGCAATGGAATCACCTCGCCTATTTTCAGTGTCCCGGCGGCGATTCAATGGAAGGTCAACTTTTCGGCTTTGAGTCTCCAAGGTTCCTTGGACAAGAGCTAAATAAATTTTTGTGATTGACTTCTCCCCTTCTCCGCGCCAAATTGCATGCAGTTTTCTTAGTGCTCGCTCATTCTTTGCCAAAACCAGAATTCCGGACGTGTCTTTATCCAGACGGTGTACCAGTTCAATGTATTTGAAATCAGGCCGCAAGGTGCGAAGAGCTTCAATGACCCCTGTATTGTGCCGCGAACCGGAATGTACTGCAACTCCGGCCGGCTTGTCAATGACAACGATGTCATCGTCTTCATGCAAGATTTGATCGATTGCATCGGCCAGTGCCGGGGAAGGAGCGACAGTTTTTGTTTTTTCAGCTTGAAACACCGGGGGAATCCGTACAGAATCACCTGAAAAGAGTCTCTGTTTCGGTTTGGAACGACCGCCGTTGATGCGTACCTGACCGGTTCTGATCAACTTGTAGATGCGACTGTGCGGGATGTTCGATAAGCGTGAAATCAGAAAATTGTCAAGTCGTCGTCCTTCTGAATTGGCATCAATCACCAGAACCCGGGCTTTATGGTTCGCCTTCATTGAATAATTCTTAAGGAAATTCCGACGAATTGATTTCAAATTTGTGTATAATTCATGATACTTGGATGTCGCGGCAGTCTGCTGAACTTGCACAAGACTTGCCAAGTCAACCTAGAGCATGATCAGTCCGGGAATTATATTTTTCCTGTGGACAGCGAGGTATGCTGTTCTCCAATATAATCCCCTTATACTAACATAGCGTCGAGTTTTTGGAGACTACACTTACAGAACTTCGCTCAGTCGTGGCAATGCGGAATTGGCTTGCCAACGAAGAATTATGCTACTGCACTCTTACCGATTTCGTTAGCGTGCATGAATTGAACAACTGAACAAATATCGCAATTGAATCATTACCGAACCACACTAATGTTTGGATTATCTCAAAGCCTTGAAGCTTTGTACGCGTTCGCGCATGAGATTCAGTTTGTGATTTGCATAGAGGATTTTTCCAATGAAACGAATGTTATTCAATGCAACTCATTCAGAAGAGTTGCGCGTCGCCGTCGTCGACGGTCAAAATCTTATTGATCTCGACATTGATTTTATCAACAACGATAGCAAAAAAGGCAATATATACAAAGGGAAAGTAACGAAAATTGAACCAGGACTGGAGGCTGTTTTTGTTGACTACGGCTCCTCCCGTCAAGGGTTTCTTTCCATCAAGGGTGTTTCCCGAAGGTACTTTTCAAATTACTCTGCGTCCACCCCCATGGCGCAGGTCAAAATTCAGGATGTCATCAATGTCGGCGACACTCTGATTGTTCAGGTTGAGAAAGAGGAGCGCGGCAATAAAGGCGCTGCCCTCACAACTTTTATCAGTCTCGCCGGGCGATTTCTGGTATTGCTCCCGCACAATCCTCGCGGCGGAGGCATTTCACGGCAAATTGAAGGCGGAGATCGCTACGAACTCAGGGAAATTGTCAAGCAGATTGAAATTCCCGAAGAACATTCGATCATCGCACGAACTGCTGGAATTGGTCAAACGTCTGACAATTTTCAGAGCGACCTCAAGTACTTGTTGAATTTGTGGAAAGCAATCGAAAAAGCCGCAGATGAACAGAAAGAACCTTGCCTGCTTTTTCAGGAAAGCAGCTTGATTGTGCGTGCCTTGCGCGATTATATGCGCGAGGACATCACCCAGATACTGGTAGACGACAAGGAAATCTGGGAGAATACAAGAAAATTTGTCAAGGATGTTATGCCGAACTCCAATGTAACGGTTCGACACTACAGTGATAACATCCCGCTCTTTTCCCGTTTTCAGGTGGAACACCAAATCGAAGGTGCGTTTCAACGCAGAGTCGATCTTCCGAATGGCGGATCAATCATTTTCGACCAAACGGAAGCACTGGCTACCATTGATGTCAATTCTGCCCGTTCAACCAAAGGTGCAGATATTGAAGAAACTGCCTTTGAGACCAATATTGAAGCGGTTGAACAAATTGCCAAGCAATTGCGTGTTCGGGACGTTGGTGGACTGATTGTGATCGACTTGATCGATATGTCGTCGATGAAAAACAAGCGGTCCGTGGAAAAACAGCTTGTAGATGCACTTCGGCATGATCGTGCACGCGTGCAGGTTGGGAAAATTTCCAGATTCGGGCTGCTGGAAATGTCTCGACAGCGACTTCGCTCATCGATTGAAGATGCCAGTCACCATTCTTGCCCCCGTTGCAAGGGTCGCGGATTCATACGTAGCGTACCATCCGCGGCGTTGAGCATTCTGCGAATTTTGGAAGAAGACGCACTGAAAGAAAACACTGAATTGATTCATGCCCATCTGCCAATTGAAATTTCTACGTTTTTGTTGAATGAAAAACGTTATGAAATCAATCACATTGAAAAGCAACTTGGTACCCGGATTATCATTATTCCCAACCCCTCCATTTTGTCGCCGGACTATCAAATTGTGCGCTTGGGCGCGGATGATTTGGCTGAAAAGGAAGGTCAGTTCAGCTACTCGCTGTCCTACGATGACAAGCCCAAAGAAAAATTTACATTTCTTACCGGAAAGAATGTGGAGAGACGCCCGGCAGTCACTATAGATGAGACACTGGTTTCATTGCCACCGGTTAAAGAAGTCAATGATTCTTTTGGGACGAAGTTAAAACGAATTTTCTTTGGCGAAAAAGAAAGTGACATTCAGGTAGAAAAGTCCCAAAAGGCTTCTGCTGCAAGCGGCAATCGAAACAAGTCTCAGAGGCAACGCAGACCGCAGTCTTCGAGGACCAGTTCGACTTCCAATCGGAGAAGCAATCAGCGACCTCATTCAACGAGACATGCATCAAGCAAACGGTCGGAGACCAAACCGCAAGATTCAAGACCAACACGCAGATACCCAAGCAGTTCGAAATCATCAGGACCAAGACACCCTCAATCTGCATCTGGCAATCGCCCGAGAAGAACACCACAGAATCGTGAAGTTTCAGGCAACCGGAATCCAGTGGAGAAACGACAGCAACCAAGAGTCAGCAAGTGAACATTGCCATCGCCTCGGAATGCGATGTATGGGGAAACATGTCAACCAGCGAAACGGACTGTAGCTTGAATTTGTGACAATTGACCAAGATTCCGGCATCTCTCGCGAGAGTTTCGGGATTGCAGGAAATATAGAGTATCTTGCGTACATTCGGCAAATCTTGCATTGACTTTACAACATTCAAGGCACCGGACCGAGGCGGGTCAAGCACGATGGTATTGATGTGTTTGTCTCTTGTCAAACTCTGCAATGCAACATGTTCGAGATCGGCAACGAGAAACCGGGCATTGCTGATTTTGTTCAAAATTGCATTCTGTTTTGCCTTGGCAACCAGACTCGCGGAACCTTCAATTCCAATTACGGAACCAGTTTTGCGCGCTAGTGCCAAAGTAATATTCCCAACACCGCAAAACAAGTCCAGAACACAATCCCCTGCTTCGGGTGAAATCCATTCCACCGCTTGGTCAATCATTGCTTGATTCACCGCACCGTTGACCTGAACAAAATCAAGCGGCCCGAATTCAATTGACAAGTTGAAGTTGTTCAAACGATAAAACAGTGGTGGCGGTTGCTTGGGATACAAGGCTGTTAATGATTCAATACCACCGGGTTGCAGGTACACCAAAGCGTTGGTTGCTTCTCCAAACATTTGAATCTCATTCAAATCCGCCGCAGTCAACTCTGTCAAATGACGAAACACATAGGCAGTGTGGTTGTCGCCAGCTGCGACTTCAACTTGCGGGAGTCGATTCGGAGCAGACAAGCGGGAAATTGTTGTTTTCAGTTTCGGCATGCAATCGTTCAATGGTGGTACCAGAGTGTGACAAAAACTCAGATCCGTAACAAAACTGCTTGCACGTTCTCTAAATCCAACCAGAATTCCCCCTTTTTTCGGTACGAAGCGCACACCCAAACGAGCCTTGCGTCGATAATGCCAAGTCGATCCGGCTTGTATCGGAGACAATAAATTCACGTCTGAGATACCCGCAAGCCGGTCCAATGATTCAATCAACAAAGTTTCCTTGACTTCCAACTGGGTTTGATTGGACATGTGCTGAAGCTGGCAACCGCCGCAAGTTCCAAAAAACTCGCAAGGCGGCACCGCGCGCTTCGCTGAAGCGATTTCGACGCTATCTGTGTCAGCAGTAAAGTAGTTGCGTCTGCGCTTGAGATTTCGAAGTATCACCTGCTCGCCAACAAGTGCACCGGTTACGAAAACTTTGCGGTTGTCTGGCAATGTTGCCACGCCGCGGCCGTCATGTGTATAGGAATGAATGGAAACGGTCTGCCCGGTGTTGACAGACGTAGAGCTACTCATTCAGATTGCTGTTCTTTTACTGAATTCTGATTTGAATTGGCGGACGATTGATTGTCAGCCTTGTTCCATTCATCAAGAAATTTCTTGAAATGCTTCTTTTCTTTGCCTGCCTGCTTTAGCCAGTTGCGCACAATTTCAATTTCTTGCTCATACTGTTCACGACTGTCGTGACCGCGAACAAACTGCAATCGACGATACACCAGGTAGGTGTTGAGCACATCAATTTCACAGTAATTCCTGATTTTTTTGACTTTACCTTTGAGAAATGTCTCGAAAACAAGCTTGTTATCCAGCCCCATCTTCCCCGGAAAACCCAACAAAACTGCTATCTCATGCAAGGCCGCGGCGGCTCTGAGTTGATTGCGTGCCAGCAAATCCATAATATCAACATGTCGCTCATGGTAGCGATTCATGTAGTTGTTGTAACGGAAGTCATTGCTGAATTTGCCGGTATCCCAGTAGATCCTGGAAGGTATGGAATGAACCATTGCCCGATATTGAATCACGGGCAAATCAAAGGAGTTGCCGTTCCATGAAACCAATATCGGTGTACGTGTTTCAATTCCTCTGAAAAAGTGCTCAATGATCTTCTTTTCATCCGGATTCTCTTCCTTGTCAGTCGAGTCATCGACGCCGAGTGACGTTACAGAAAATTTTTCTTCATCCCATCGAAGTGCTACTGATATAGCCACTACACGATGCATATGCAAGGGCAAGAAATCTGTATCGGGCACTTTCAATCGCCGCGAAGCCAGCATTGCTTTGGCAACATCTTCATGGTTGATTCCGTCCAGTTTGTAAAGCTGCTTCCCCGCTCTCTCGTCTGGAACTGTCTCAATATCAAACGTTAGAATCACAATCTATCCCTTTCAATTGTTAGTCATATCAGTGAGCATAACCGAATTGGCTACACTGGTTCCATGTAGATTGTGCGCAACTGTGTCATCAGTTGCCCTTGGAATTCATTCAACTCCAACTTAAACACCATTCGGTAGTAAGTGGCAGGATTTGGAATTTTTTCAAAATCTCTTGTAAAACCGAAATAGATTGCTTTCAGGTTGCGATTGTTTTCGGATTGAACCCGGAATTTCAAATGCCCCCCGACCAGCGGTTCACATTCTTCAATCTTGAATACACCTTCAAATTGCGGTGCCGGAAAGCCTTGTCCCCAAGGTCCGCCTTCTCGTAGCATTTGAGCCAGTTTCAAATCAAAGGTTTCAAGTTTTCCGTCGGTGTGGATTGTCTCATCCAATTGCTTATCGCCCAGCAAACGGGCCAGTTCTTCCTCGTATTCAGTTTTGAAGGTCAGAAAGGATTCCTCTTTCAGCGTCAATCCGGCGGCCATGGCGTGTCCCCCAAATACAAGTATCAAATCCGGATGATTGATCGCTATGTTTGCCAGCAAGTCACGGATATTTACTTCCGGTACTGAGCGACACGAACCGCGTATCTGTCCCTCGCTAGCTGGAGCAAATGCGATTGTTGGTTTTCCGGTTTCATCCCGGACTTTTTGTGCCAACAGTCCAACAATTCCCAAATGCCATTCAGATTTATACAGACAATGTCCTCTCAGAACATTGCTATCTTTACTCTCCAGTTGCTCAACCACTTTCAGAGCAACCTCTACGTCGTTTCGCTGCATCTCCTGTCGTTTTATATTCAAACTGTTCAGTTGCGTGACCAAATTCTCAACCTCGCGACGGTTGGTGCCCACCAAGCATTGAATTCCAACCGTGATGTCCCCAAGCCGTCCGGCAGCATTCAATCTGGGTCCTGCCTGAAACGCCAAGTCCTCGGCAACAATCTTGCCGATTTTCCGTCCTCCGAGCTCCAGAAGCAAACGAATTCCATAACGGCATCGACCAGCGTTGATCCGGTCCAAGCCTTGTTGAACCAGAATCCGGTTGTTGTAATCAAGCGGTACAACATCGGCTATTGTCCCGACGGCAACCAAATCCAGATAATCGGCCATATTTGGAACTGAAATCCCCTCTCTTTCGAACCAGCCTGACTGGACAAGCTTTGTACGAACAACAGAAAGCACATAAAACAATACACCCACACCGGCAAGATTTTTACTCTTGAACTGGTCGCCTGGCATACGCGGATTAACGATGGCATCAGCCGACGGAATCACCTCTCCGGGAAGGTGATGATCTGTGACAATTACAGTGATCCCCATTTGATTGGCTAGCTTGATTCCATCGACACTCCCTATACCGTTGTCTACAGTAATTATCAAGTCAGGTTGCATTTCCGACAGAAATCGAACAAATTTTACTGTAAGTCCATAGCCGAACAAATTCCGGTCTGGTGCCGCGTAAACAGTATTGCGAGAACCAAATGCCCTCAATGCCAGACAACCGAGCGAACAACCCGTAGCACCATCTGCGTCATAGTCACCGGCAACAACAATCCGGGCATCTGCCTGAATCGCTTCAATGATGATTTCTACTGCATCATCCAATCCGGACAAACCCTGTGGCGGATACAGCCCACTGAGAGAATAGTCCAGTTCGCTTCGGTGCTTTAACCCGCGATTGCGGTAAACCCTGTCCAGCACAGGGTCCAAATCCGGACTCAGTTGCTCACTTGAAGTTTCCCTTTCAGCAATCTGCCGGGTTCGCTTCGGCTTTGCAAGTTTTTGATCAACCATTGGATCAAATCTAATCTATTGGTTCAATCCGGATTCGGTTAATCTCCCCTACCACCATTTCATACTTTCGTATTTGCTCCAGTGCCCGATTCATGTTCTCTTCAACAGTTTTTTGCGTAATCATAATAATAGGCAACACGCTTTCGTATTCACCCGAACCCTTTTGGATGACTGATTCAATGCTGATCTCCAGGTCACCCAGAATACGCGTGATTTCTGCCAATACTCCTGCACGATTCACTGCATTCATTCGAATATAGTATGGCGTACAAATCTGATTCATTGGGACCATGGGCAAATCGGAAAGCTGATTCGGTTGAAACGCCAAATGAGGGACTCTGTTCCCCGGATCGGTTGTAAGCGTACGAACCACATCAACCAGATCTGCCACAACTGCCGATGCGGTCGGTTCTGAACCCGCACCAGCACCGTAATGCAGTGTCTGTCCTACAGCATCACCAGTAACCAGAATCGCATTCATCACACCATTTACATTTGCAATCAGGCGTTTCTGCGGTACCAGACAGGGATGTACTCTCATTTCAACACCGGCATCATTGCAACGGGTTATTGCCATGGGTTTGATTTCAAATCCCAGCTCTTCCGCATACTGCATGTCTTCACTGCTGATGTGACTGATTCCTTCGCGGTACACTCCGTCCAATCTGAGTGGGATTCCAAATGCTACCGCGGCCAGAATTGTAAGCTTGTGAGCCGCATCAATACCTTCAATATCAAACTCCGGGTCCGTCTCTGCATATCCCAATTGCTGGGCTTCCTGAAGCATCTGGGAAAATGAGCATTGTTTTTCCTTGATTCCTGACAAAATGTAGTTGCTGGTACCGTTAATGATGCCAATAAGCGACTGAATTCGATTTCCTGCCAAGCCTTCCCGAAGTGCCTTGATAATGGAGATGCCGCCTCCAACAGCAGCTTCGAAAGCGATCACCACTGAATGTTCCTGTGCCAGCTGAAACAATTCATTGCCGCGCACCGCAATTAACTCTTTGTTGGCGGTAACGACATGCTTGCCCTTGTTCAACGCATCAACGACGTAGCCGTATACGGGGGTTTCTCCCCCTATCAATTCTACGACAATGCTAATTTCCGGATCACTGATTACTTCGCCTGGATGATTTGTAATTTCAACTGAATTGCCCTCAAGGTTTCTTTGTTTGTTCAAATCTTTTACTACGACTCGCTTCACGATAATTTCTCGTCCGGCGCGGCGGGCGATTTCGTCTGCATTGCGCGACAAAACCTTTAGCGTGCCGGTGCCTACGGTGCCCAGCCCCAGCAAGCCTACATAAATGGGTTTCATGCTCAGGTTATCTTTGAAAGTCGTTGTGAGAAAAAATTCAGTTGAAAATTTTACAGTTTGCAGAGCGTATAGTCCATGAACAGATTGCAATTATTCTACAACACAACAGATTTGAGCGTGCTTCTTTCTATCGAATTAACCAAGTTTACAGTTAATAAACTGGACTTGATTTCTTCTTGTAACTGTTTGATTTAACGATAGATCTTCAAGTGTCATTTGTACAGCGTCAAGTGGTGCATGGCACGGGACAACATAGCGCAATCAATTTGTCGAAATTCTTGTTTGAAATGTCCTACTCCCAAGCCCAAATCAATGACAGATTTGAACAACAAAATTTTGAACTTGCCTCTAATTGTTAAAGGTTTGTCTTGCAATACAGCATAGCAACCCGCTTGAGCATGCTAGCCAGGAAATTTCAATTGCAGCAGAATTCTGGAAAATTTTTGAATGAACACAGGAATATTCAACTCCGTAGGCTTGTTTGGAAGAGTTGAACCGACATCACTGGAAAAATGGATTTATTTGCCTAAAATGCGGTCACGACAAGTCCTGGCAATTGAAGCACCATCATTTACATGAGCACGCCAAGTGCGGTTGGCAAGTTTCACCGACGAATGAGACAAATTTCGAGCCTGCTCGCTTGCCGTTGCCCAAACGGTTTGCGGCAACCTGCTTGATGGGCGCTAACCAGTGCAGGATTTCGTCGCAACAGCTTTCCAAGTTGATAGGTGTGTTTCAGACAAACTCCTATTGAACGTTGAAAATTTCGCGCCAGTCCATGAGAAATCGCAACCGCGGCTACTGACGAGTTTGTGTTCCGCTTCAATCGCCGATTCCAGAAAGCTTAGTTGTCGTACCGATTGCTACAAGCCGCCGTTGAGCATGTGCCAATTCAAGCCTCCCTTGAATCAGTCTGAATGCATGATTTGGATTAGCAAAATGCAGCTTCGCAAAATACAGTATGAAACTGGTATAACTGTGCTCCTCTAAAAGATTTACAAGTTCAACCATTGCACAACATGAAACTGCACCAGTTAGACAGCGGCGGAGCAAATTTGGTCCAATCGAACAAGTCCGGCGGCTTCATTGTCAATGAGCAACACTACAAAAGAAGCATTGTCGTGTCTGCTGATAAAATCATTGATGACTGGTCGCCGCAATACTTCGACGATTTGAAAATCAGCGATTTCCAGCGGTTGGCAGAGTTTGATGCAGAAATCGTAATTCTAGGCACAGGAAAAACACTGCGTATGCCATCGCCCGAACTTCTGCAACCGATCCGACAGCAAAAATGCGGATTTGAAGCAATGGATTCAGATGCCGCTTGCAGAACCTACAATGTTCTGGTTGGTGATGGACGAAATACAGTAGTTGCACTGCTTCTGAAATCCGAAGCGTAACGAAAAGCGCTCTGTTACACCCCGGATTGGAATCGACTCTCCCGAGCTTAAGCCCTGTGCAACCTACGACTTTGGAAGATAACGACGCGGGTCGACCGGTTTGCCGTTTAATCTGATTTCAAAATGCAACTTGACGCGGTCAGTGTCTGTGTTGCCCATTTCTGCAATCTTTTGCCCCTGCTTGACCTGGTCGCCTTCCTTCACCACCAGTTTTGAATTATGCGCATAAGCACTGATTAAATTCTTGTCATGCTGGACTATCACCAGTCGTCCATAGCCTTGCAATCCGGTACCGGAATACACTACTTTGCCAGAGGCGCTGACTCTGACCGGCTCTCCCATTTGTCCTGCAATTTCGATGCCGTTTTGGTTTTGTCCGGCAGAAAAATTTTGCACTACTCTTCCTTTTGTCGGCCAAATCCACTTTGACGGGCTTGAACCCCCGCTTGATGTTCCAACAACTTCACCGGTAACAGCCACGTTACTGGATACCGATGCAGTACTGCTTGTACTTGAAGCAGCAGCCGTAGAGGACGTCGAAGACGTTCCGGTAGTTGAAGCGGTGCTTTGATTGTCGGATGGTTCCGCTGACACGGGCGATGTGCGAATCGCTTCTGATTCAGTTACCTGCACGGGCTTGGCATTTGGCGGATACAACTTGATGATTTGATTTGGATAAATTGTGTAATCGGGACCTTCTATATTGTTCCATTCGGCTATTTCATGCCAGTTGAATCCGGCTTCAAACGAGATCGAATACAGATTGTCCCCTTTTTTCACAACCGCGGTTCTGCCTTTATAGGTGGTAACCGGACCTGAAATGGCCTGTTCTTGTACTTCGATTTGCGATACAGGCGCACGTCCCTGCTCTGCTACGCACGAAGCGAGCAACAAAAATGAAGCAACCAGAAAAATCCTAAGAAAAATACCAGTACGCAAAGCCAGCAACCAAAATGATCGTGAGTCCCCCGGCGACATGACGAGGATATTTTTTCAGCAACGACTCTACCGAGTCAACCGACAGGTAGCATAATCCGGCAACCAGATAGAAACGTACGCCCCGGCCTAACAGCGAAGCGATTACGAACGGAGCAACTGCCATTGAAAACACACCTGACGCAACCGTGAATACTTTGTAAGGTATGGGTAAAAATCCTGCAATAAAAATCATCCATACACCGTAGTCATTATACCACTGTTGAATCGTGGAAAAGTGCTCATCCATCTGGTACAGTTCAATCAGCCATAGTCCCAAACTTTCATACAAGTAGATTCCAATCAAATAGCCGACAATGCCCCCGGCTACCGAGGTTACGGTAGTGAGCATGGCCAATTTCCATGCTTTTCGCTTGTCAGCCAGTACCATTGGCGCAAGCATCACATCCGGTGGCACGGGCATAATGATCGCTTCGGTAAAGCTGAGTATGCCCAGAAATACTGGTGCGCGCTTGTGCGAAGCCAGTTCCAAGGTGCGGCGATACAGATTTTGAAGCAGTATCATAGCCAGTTCGTTTCAACAATCAGCCAATGATCGAACTTTTGGCATACGATACAGTTCAGAGGTGATGTTCGAGTTGTGTACCGGGAACCTGATTGGGGAAATAGTCCTCGCAATCGCCTTCGCGCCACACGTCGCCAGTGGAGCAATGCAACCCTCCCCCGAACGGATATACATTCCGAAACGGTACAGGAATCACATCAAACCCCAATGAATCCAGTTGTTCCATTTGATTGACTTCGGATGCTTCGACCATCACGGTATTTCGGTCCAGCATCAGTATATTCATGGATAGCCAAACACTGGAGTAGCATAGCGGCGGTGGCTCGCTGTGACTGGGTTCGGCAGCATCCAGAACTTGCCAGTCATTCGCATAGAAAATTTTTCGTTGTTCTTCCGGCAGTTTTCGATTTGGATTATTCATGATCAATCCCGGACGCAACGGTACGAAGGTCGCATCAATATGAGTCGGATTCGGATCATCCGGAAAATTGACGACATGCACCCGATGGTCCGGAAAGTGTCTTTGCAACCAGCGAATTCCTGCCAGATTGGTGGTAAAACCATGCTGACAAAACAAATCCTTTCCGAGTCGAAGTATGTCGGCAGCATCAAACAGGGGTTCATGGTCAGTGGTAGCAAATTGCTTGATTTGTAAACGCCTGAGCAACTCTTCTTCTGTTAGATTGTCATAGTAGTCCAATCGGTAGGAATCATCAGTCAGGCGCGGACGCGGGGCCTGTTCCCATTTGAAATTCAGATCTTCATTGAAGTACTGAAGCATCAAAGGATGATAAGCCAGATACTCAAAATATCGGCAACGCATGGACATCGGCGCATTCAGAATTTCATTTCCAATCGTAAGCAGAACATCGCGCGGCGGCATGCAACCGAACATGGATTGACTGGTAAAATCCGGTGTGCTGATTGCCTGATTCCATTGAATTGGCATAGCACGGTCGACGCGAATATTCTTGCTTTGCAAAATGCTGACAAAATTGTCCAGTTCTTCCATCGCGGCTTCGACTGTACGAAGTGGACGCGGTCCCTCCATGCCGCGCATGTCGCTACCGTCCGGAATTTTGATTTCGGTTGCCGGTTCCAACGGCGGAAAACAGCAGTTTTCAGCACGACCAACAATGACATGCCGCAACGGATCAAATTCGTTCCATGAAGAAACGGTTGTATTTTCCATACTGAAATACCTGTCAAAAGTTTTGTATTAAATCAATGGCTTATCAAACTATTTGCAAATGCCAGTTTCAAAATTGGTCGGGGCGAGAGGATTTGAACCTCCGACCACTTGCGCCCCATGCAAGTACGCTACCAGACTGCGCCACGCCCCGAATTGCTACAAATTTGCTAATCAGATTCCAACGTTCCCAGCACTTGTTCCAGTTCATCAATCAATTCTTCAGCGACCTGTTCCAAGTCGGGATTTGCCTTCTGTGCAGATGTTTGCCGAAGGGATTTCAATTGTTCTTGCGCTCCGTCTATTGTAAATTTCTTGCGATACAGCAAATCAATAATTTTTCGTACCAGCAGAACATCGTCGCGTGTGTAGTATCTTCTTTGCCCGCGCCTGCGGGTGGGGCTCAGCTGAGGAAATTCCTGCTCCCAATAACGAAGCACATGTGGCGGTACATCGCAAATTTCGCTTACTTCACCAATCGTAAAGTAATGCTTGTTTGGAATCGGCGGCAACTGTTTTGTTAGTCGACTGGCCACTGTCATGAACCTCGACCCAAGTCATAATCAACTATCAGTTTTAACCCCGGGGGAATTGATTCACGCGTTTGCGGAGCTTGTTGCTCGCCTTGAAAGTAACTACATAACGCTCGCTGATCGATGCTTCCATTCCGGTCTTGGGATTGCGACCGGGTCGCGCAGTCTTGTGACGGGTTCTGTAGTTGCCGAATCCTGCAAGCTTGACCTCTTCGTGCCGCTCCAATATACATCGAAGCTCCTCGAAAAAATTGTCAACAAACTCTCTGGATTCGCGATGATTCAAACCTAGTTGATTATAAATTTCATTGGCAAGTTCTGATTTGACAACAACTGATTCATTCACATCTTTCTCCGTTCAGGTACGTAGTTTTGCATTGAATTCTTGATTCAATTGGTTGATAACGGCTTCAACTGCCACGTCGACTTCCTGGTCAGTCAAGGTTCTAGAATTTAATCGAAAGGTCAATCTGTATGCAACACTTTTCTTATTAAAATCAATGCCAGTTCCAGAATATACATCAAAAAGGTTTAAGTTTGTCAATAAATCACCTGCACTGTGTCGAATTGTATTTTCAACATGTTGTACCGGAATCTCCCGGTCCAGCAAAAAAGACAGGTCACGAATAATCGCCGGATAGCGAGACACACCCTTGAACTGGTATCGCTGGCGTTGCGCAATCGAATCCATTTCCAATTGAAAGACATAAACCGGTTCACCAATGCCGCTTTGCTGAAGCAAGGCCGGATGCAACTGTCCGGCAATGCCGACCTGTTGCTCATCAAAAAAGATCGACGCACTGCACCCTGGGTGCAAACCTTCGTTGTTCTCGGCCCGAAATTCGACGCGGTCACCGGCTCTAGTTAGATCGTAAATACAGGTCAATAATGCCTTGATATCGAAAAAATCAACGTCGCGCTTTTCTTGCGCCCACTGTTCCGAAACAGCCAGTCCGTATGCCAAACCTCCCAGCATGTTCTTTTCTCCCTCAGGAAGAAAAATCCTGCCAATTTCGTACAAGAACACCTGTTCTTTGCGGCGGCGATAATTTTCTTGGAAAGCATGGAACAGTCCCGGCCAAAGACTAGTGCGCATTACGGACAAATTCTCTGCAATCGGGTTTGCAAGCGGTTTTCCTGCAATTGACGGAGTAATTTTCTGTTGCGTTTCCGGGTCCACAAAGCTGTAGGTTATTGCTTCAAAGTAACCGGCATGGTGGAGAACATCGCGGATTTCCGAACTACGAACTGCAGTTTCACTGACATTACGGGGTTGTTCGTGCCTGATTCGCAAATTGCTGGGTATCTTTGCATAGCCGTATACTCTGGCAATTTCTTCAATCTGGTCGTGTTCTTCATCCAGATCGAATCGATAGCTATATGGCATCACCTTCCATCCGCCGCTTCTGGGCACCACGCTTTTGTTGACACTCACCAGTATTGATTCGACTTCATTTCTTGGAATTCCAACCCCCAGAATGCGCTCGATCCTGTTGTACCGAACCATGCAAGCTTGTTTGTGCGGCAATTGCTTGCTGGTGGATAAATTCTGCACAGGCCCTGGTTGACCACCCGCGATTTTCAGAATCAGTGCAGTGGCACGTTCCATTGCGAGTACTTGAAGGTGAGGGTCCACACCGCGTTCAAAGCGATGCGAAGCATCTGTTCGAATATTGTGGCTCCGCACCGAAAACCGGGCCGCTTTGGGAGTGAAGAAAGCCGCTTCAAGAAACACGTTCTGAGTTTCAGCATGAATTCCTGTAGATTCACCGCCCATGACTCCCGCCAGTCCAATCGGTTTTTCAAGATCCGCAATAACTTGCGTACCCTCAACCAATTTCAATTTTGACCCATCCAGTAGATCCAACGTCTCGCCCTTGACTGCATGTCGGACGACGATGCCCGGAGCATCGAGCAAATCCGGATCAAATGCATGCATTGGCTGACCCAATTCCAGCATCACGTAGTTGGTCACATCCACAATCGGATGCAAACAACGCAACCCACTCCGTCGAAGACGTTCCCGCATCCAGTCCGGGGTGACCGCTCGGGTAGAAATATTTTCAATCATACGCCCAACATAGCGCGGACAGTCTTCTACGCTTTCCACTCGTACTGGCATTTCAGTATAGTTGGCGAGTTGTACACTTTGAATTTCAGGAAATTGAATGGCATTACCTGTCAATATCGATACTTCCCGGGCAATGCCGGCAACACTGAAGCAATCTGCCCGATTCGGAGTAACTTCAATGTCAAGCACTGCATCGTCCAACTGCAGGTAGTCGTTCAGAATCGCACCTACCGGCGCGTCTTCACTCAGTTCCAGAAGCCTGTCCGAATCTTCCCCGATTCCCAATTCTTTTGCGGAACACAGCATGCCTTCAGAACGGGTTCCGCGAATAAATTTGGCTTTTATCTCCTGTTCACCAATGACAGCGCCAGGCAAGGCAAGTGGATAGGCAAAACCGGGCGCGACGTTAGGTGCACCGCAAACAACATCTACTGTTTGCTGTGGTCCACAAGCTACCATGCATAGTTTTAACTCTGGATTTTCCGGATGTGTTGCAACTTCAAGAACTTTCCCGACCACAATATCGTCATGACATTGATTGATCCGGGTTGACTCGTTGACTTCCAGTCCCCCCATGGTGAGCTTGTGTGCCAGCTCAGTTTCGTCAAGATAGGTTCGAACCCATTCATCCAGCCATCGACAGCTTATTAGCATAAATCTTTACTACATTGACAGATCAACGAAACTGCGACAGCATGTCGAGATCGTTTTCGAAGAACAAACGCAAATCATTGACACCGTAGCGCAACATGGTAAACCGCTCCACCCCCATACCAAACGCATATCCTGAATAAATCTCACTGTCAATATCAACATGCTGGTACAGCGCTGGATGAACCATTCCGCAACCCAGCACTTCAAGCCAGCCGCTTCGCTTGCAGACATTGCATCCGGAACCTTCACAGAATACGCAACTGATGTCAACTTCTGCTGACGGTTCTGTAAACGGAAAATATGACGGGCGAAATCGTACATCCAGATCTGCCTCGAAAAACTCCCGGACAAAATACTCCAGTATTCCCTTCAAATCCGCAAATGTTGTAGAATCGTCCACTACAAGTCCTTCGAGTTGATGAAACATCGGCGTGTGCGTTACATCTGAATCGCACCGATACACACGACCTGATGCGACTACCCGAATCGGCGGTTTACGTGTTTTCATATAGCGTATCTGAACCGGCGAAGTATGCGTCCGCAAGAGCATGTCATCTTCAAAGTAAAACGTATCCTGCATAGCACGTGCCGGATGATCAGGCGGGATGTTCAGTGCTTCAAAATTATGGAAATCGTCTTCAATTTCAGGGCCGAATGCAATATCAAAACCCGCATGCGAAAATATCTCTTCCATACGAGCCATGGTGCGTGTCAAGGGGTGTGGTCCTCCTTGCGGCCAACTTCGACCGGGGAGCGTCACGTCAACAGTTCGCATCCGGAGTCGTTCTCTCTGCTGTTGCTCTCGCAGTTCTGTGCGCCGGAGTTCAAGTCGCGCATCTAGCGCGCGTTTTGCCTGATTAATGATCTGGCCTGCCTGGGGACGCTCCTCGACAGGAAGATCGCCGATTGATTTGAGCAAATGGGTCAGTGAACCCTTTTTCCCCAGATAACGAACCCGTACAGCCTCGAGTTCTGTTTCTTCTGCTGATACTGCTATTTCTTCGCCGGCTTGAGCAACCAGACTGTCAAGCGCACTCAAACTATACATGGCCGAGCCATCAGTCATCAAAAATTCTCTTGGTCAAGAATCACGCGCCACCAACTGCCGTTCGCTGGTTGATTGGCGTTTCATCTTTCCAAAGCAATCTTTGCTTTGTCTGCCAGAGCAGAAAATGTCTGCTTGTCCGTAGCTGCTATTGAGGCAAGCGATTTCCGGTCCAAGTCAATCTCGGCCAATTTCAATCCGCGCATGAAATTGCTGTAGTTCATGCCGCATTCGCGGGCAGCTGCATTAATTCGGATGATCCAGAGTGAACGAAAATTTCTTTTTTTCGTTCGCCGGTCGCGATATGCGTACTGCCCTGCTTTCCAGACAGCTTGTCTCGCAACCCGGTAGACGTTCTTTCTCCGGCCACGATAGCCTTTTGCCTGACGGATAATTTTTTTATGTCTGGCTTTTGTAGTTACACCGCGTTTGACCCTGGGCATTGCTCAAAACCTCCAGTTATGAGTAGGGAAGCAGATTACGGACTCTGTCGGTATCAGACTTGTGCACCAAGTCTGCCTTGCGCAGATGTCGCTTTCTCTTGGGTGATTTTTTCGTGAAAATATGACTCGCGTGCGAGTGTGCCCGCTTGAACTTACCGCTCGCAGTCTTTTTGAATCGCTTCGCAGCGCTCCTTTTGGTCTTTAGTTTAGGCATAGTATTAACTCGTTGCATCTACCTCGCGTTTTATCGGATTCTTGACTGGCGCAAGCACCATGATCATCTGGCGCCCTTCCAGGGACGGTTCTTGTTCAACCGTCGCCAATTCGGCAAGGTCATCCTTGACGCGCATCAATAAATCCACTCCCAAATCTACATGGGCAAACTCTCGCCCACGGAACCGCATCGTCACTTTCGTCTTGTTGCCAGAGTTCAAAAAATCCTTGAGTTTGTTCAGTTTCACTTCGTAGTCCCCTACATCAGTAGATGGCCTGAACTTGATTTCCTTGACGACAAGATGCTTTTGCTTGCGTCTTGCGTCTTGGCGTCTTTTGCTTGCGTTATAGAGAAACTTCCCGTAGTCAAGCAACCGACAAACCGGTGGTTCGGCATTCGGAGAAATTTCAACCAGGTCAAAATCTTCCCTCTGCGCATACTCCAGTGCTTGTTCCGTTGGCATTATACCAATTTGTTGTCCATCTTCGCCAATCAAGCGTACTTCTGGTACATCAATGCTTTCATTGACGCGATGCACTTTTTCAACAGCCGTAGCGATACCTCTCTTGGATGAATTAAACTTTGGACGCTACTTGACTCTTGACAAGGGAAACAAAAGAATCAATGGACATTGAACCCATATCAGCACCGTCCCGAGAACGAACAGCAATGGTTTGTTCTTCAACTTCTTTGTTTCCCACCACGAGTAGATAGGGAATTCTTTGCAAGGTCTGCTCTCTTATCTTGAATCCTATCTTTTCATTTCGCACGTCCGTAATCACCCGAATACCTGAAGTATTCAGGGAATCAGTTATTTTAAGCGAATATTTTGTTTGGTGTTCAGAAATATTCATCACAACCGCCTGAACGGGTGCCAGCCAAACGGGAAACTTTCCGGCGTATTCTTCAATCAGTATTCCGATAAATCGCTCGATTGAACCCAGAATTGCACGATGAATCATAACCGGAACTTTTCTGGAACTGTCAGAATCAACATAATCCGCACCCAGACGACCTGGCATGGAAAAGTCCAGCTGAATGGTACCGCACTGCCATTTTCTGCCAAGACAATCGTTCAACACGAAGTCAATCTTGGGACCGTAAAATGCCCCCTCACCTGCATCTAGATTAAATTCAATACCGCGATCATTCAACACCGCTTCCAGTGCTGATTCTGCCCGGTCCCACAAGTCGTCCGAGCCCACGCGTTTTTCCGGCCTGGTAGACAGTCCGACTGCGATGTTCTTGAATCCAAAGTCACTATAAACTCGAAATGCGATTTCAATCAGCAGTTCCACCTCCTGCCGAATTTGCTCTTCAGAGCAAAACACATGCGCATCGTCTTGGGTAAATCTCCGCACGCGCAACAATCCATGCAACGTGCCAGATGGTTCATAACGATGAACAATGCCAAATTCGGACATGCGGATCGGCAGTTCCCGGTAACTGCGAAGTTGCTGGGAAAAGACCTGCACATGGCCGGGACAATTCATCGGCTTTAGCGCATAGGCTCTTTCTTCAATTTCCGTTGTAAACATGTTTTCCCGAAATGTTTCCCAGTGTCCGGACCGTTCCCAGAGACTGCGGTCAAGAAGTTGCGGTGTATGCACTTCCATATAGTTGTATTCTTTCAGCAGATCTCGCATATAGGATTCAACAAGCCGGTATAGCACCCAGCCCTTTTGATGCCAAAAAACCATTCCCGGTGCTTCTTGCTGAAAGTGAAACAGGTCCAACTCTTGCCCCAATCGGCGATGATCTCGTTTTTGCGCCTCTTCTTGCTGTCTCAGATATTCCTTCAGATCAGAATCAGTAGCCCATGCGGTGCCATAGATGCGTTGCAGCATTTCATTGGATGAGTCCCCGCGCCAGTAAGCACCGGCAAGTTTGGTTAGCTTGAATGCCTTCAATTTTCCGGTGTTCGGCACATGGGGTCCGCGACACAAATCAATAAAGGTTCCTTGGCGGTACAAGGTGATTTCTTCTGTATCCGGCAATTCTTCAATAATTTCCGCCTTGTACTCCTCGCCCAAATCGCGAAACAACTGCACCGCGTCCGCTTTCAACACCACCGAACGTTCTACTTTGATCTGCTCGCTTGCTAGTTCGCGCATCCGTTTCTCGATGGCAATCAGATCATCCTCGTTGAAGCCGCGCTGAAAGGAAAAATCATAATAAAACCCGTCTTCAATCACCGGACCGATGGTAACTTGCGCTTTCGGGTACAGTTGCTTGACCGCGTGTGCCAGTAGATGCGCAGTTGAATGTCGGATGATCTCCAGTCCCTCGTCGTCTTTCGCAGTGATGATGCGCAACGAAGCATCAACATCAATTTGTCGCGACAGATCCACCAGTCGATCATTGACAACCGCTGCCAGACTGGCCTTGTGCAACCCCGGACCTATTTCTGATACCACTTGGTCGGCTGTAACAGCCTCGAAATAAGTTTTCTCTGAACCGTCCGGCAGAGTAATTACAGGCATTTATCGAATATCCGAATCAAAATTCAAAACGTCGCGTACGCAACCCGGCAACGACCGATGATTGGGCGCGTGGCATAAATCGATTCGCGGAGTAACCGCGTTGTTTCGTGTACATGACCGTGTTGTTCAAAGCTGATTGAATCAGCGCGTTACAGATTCAAGACAT
Source organism: Arenicellales bacterium (assembly GCA_965200765.1). Lineage (GTDB taxonomy): Bacteria > Pseudomonadota > Gammaproteobacteria > Arenicellales > JAJDZL01. Next base: position 1,281,664 of record OZ241380.1, on the reverse strand, counting down.
GGTGGGCGTACCTGGGATTGAACCAGGGACCTCCTCGATGTCAACGAGGTGCTCTCCCGCTGAGCTATACGCCCAATACTTCCTATTGTAGTGTGATTCATTCAGAAAAGAAAACTGTAAACCATTCCAATGCACTCATCCAAGTGAGATGCGCGCAAACAGCCTGTCAGAGACTGCTTGATGCAATAGTATATACGCGGAGTCTATTTTCCGACTATTCATTTCAAAATGAATACTTCCCGTTGAAAATGATTTTCAAGCCAAGTCCATTGTACTTTGAGAGAGCATTCATGACGATACTATTTATAAATGAAAACAAGAAGTTGCAACAGATCCTACGGATGCTGATAAGCAATGCATGAAGCGTGGGACAGGACATCGGTGAAGCAAAAAGAGGTGAAAACGGCGTTTCAAGTTGTGAAAAGTGCAGATTCTTGGGGCAGAAAGAATTTCAGATGGTCAAAATCGCGCGCAAAATCAACAGTTTGGCAACTACGAAACTAACGCAGAAATTCGTTTGGCAGGGTAAGGACCCAAGTGGAACCCTTTCTGCGGTGAAATAAACTCCAGATACAACAAAATTTGGTGGTTCTCGCACACAACCACACCATTGCAAGCAAGCCAAGTTATACGCTACAAGTTCCTTTGTGGCGTTCATTCCGGGCGACAACCCGACGGTCCGTTACGTTCGCACCGTGAATATCAATTGGATTGGATGCGTTCACTCATGTATGGCAGCGAATACAAATCAACCCCCCGTAAGAAACTTAACTAACTGGTACACACCATACGTTAGACCAGACAGTGATCCCCCAATTACCACAACTAAAAACGCTGTTTTATACAGATTCTTTTCAGACTGCTGTTCAATCGTGGATTCCAAACGTTTCGTTCTTTCCTCATCAAATTTTTCCTTGGCTTTCTTACTTTCTTCATCTATTTTATCCTTGATTGCGAAATGCCTGAACACTTCGCTCTTGAACTCGTTCAATTTCTCAATAATTCTTGATTCACTGGCTCCCGTTCTCTTGACACTTCTTGCATCACTGGATTTGAATTGCTCGTTCATATCGCTCCTGAATTCGTCATTTCCTGCTTCAATGGCTTCGAATTGCCTGTTCACATCGCTCCTGAATTCGGCATTTCCTGCTTCAATGGCTTCGAATTGCCTGTTCACATCGCTCCTGAATTCGGCATTTCCTGCTTCAATGGCTTCGAATTGCCTGTTCACATCGCTCCTGAAATCGTTCAATTTCTCAATAATTCTTGATTCACTGGCTTCCGTTCTCTTGACACTTCTTGCATCACTGGATTTGAATTGCTCATTCATATCGCTCCTGAATTCGTCATTTCCTGCTTCAATGGCTTCGAATTGCCTGTTCACATCGCTCCTGAAATCGTCAGCTCTTTTTTCATTAGCATCAATTTTCTGGGTCAAGTTGGTTTCCACGGACCGCAGTTCTTGCGAATGAAGCTGCTTTTCATGTTTCGTTTTTTCAATCAAGAATTTTTTTGACTGTTTCAATTCTTCCTTGGTAGCAAATTTTTCTTCAAGTTCGCGATTCGTCATGATTCCGGTTTTCGCTACAGACTCGCGAGCACCTGCCGGTTGCGTCTCGGGCAACGCTGCCGAGTGTTTGCCGTGTTTACGTCTTCCGTTTGTCATGATTTCCCCCTGTTTCAGGATTGTTGAGTTACAAACAATCAAATCAATACTGGCACATTGCCAAGCCATGTTGCCTGCAGGTGATTCATTGCATATCAGCAAGTGACAATTGTAATAGATTGCGAATCGCAGGTGCAATCAAAAATATTGAACCTGCACTGGAGTCTATTGTAGTCTAGAATTCAATTGAATGTTCGTCCAGAATTTCCCGTTGGAACGAATTCGACGGCGAAATTGCTGATTTGCCAGGATTGACTGTAGCATGAAAAAAGCTTTTTCGGCATTGTCAAAGGATTTTCAGGCAACCAATCGAGAGATTTTGTGAAAAATTTTTCCAATTAAACAGGCTATATTGGCCCACACCTTGCCATAGCTACCCCTGCGGCATCATTCACTTGGATTTGAGGTTTGAGCTAATGAGTTGCATTGTATCTCTGGAGGACTTTGATGGCAAAAATATTTTAATGAAATCAACAAGTTGCACTTGTTCATGAGAATACCAATGGGCGGCAACTGAGGCATGAGGTAGAAAATCGGTATAACCAGGTAAAACAGGCGTTTCAAGCCTCAAAAATACAGAATCTTGGGGCAGAAGAAATATCAGAAGGTCGAAACCGCGTGGAAAATCGGCAACTTGGCAACTACGAAACTAACTCAAAATCAAATCGAACTTGAAACGAACATCGCACCGTTGTGTGCGATTTCCGGATCGTGTTGTCGAGTTCAAGAATTCATGCGCTTTCCAGGAATGCAACATTTTTCAACGCGTTTATACGGTCGCGCACTTCAGCTGCGTTTTCAAATTCCAGATCGGAAGCAAACTTGTGCATTTGTTGCTCAAGCTTGTCTATTTCCCTGGATACCTGAGCGGCGTCATGAAGGTTGATTTCAGCAAATTCAACTTGAGGTTGCTCCGAATCTCGCCGACTGCGACCCAGCCGTTTTCGGCCCGTACCAAATCGATGTACACCGTCAATGAGATCTTTGACTTCTTTTTTGACACTTTCCGGAGATATTCCGTTCAACTCGTTGAATTTATGTTGTTTTTCCCGTCTCCGATTGGTCTCTTCAATCGCTCTGCGCATTGAGTCTGTAACAATGTCTGCATACAAAATCGCCCTGCCATTGATATTGCGCGCAGTTCTGCCGATGGTTTGAATGAGTGACGTGGCAGATCGAAGGAATCCTTCCTTGTCAGCGTCCAGAATTGCAACAAGTGCCACTTCGGGCATGTCCAGTCCTTCCCGAAGCAGATTAATTCCGACCAGAACATCAAATACCCCGGCGCGCAAGTCGCGAATGATTTCCACTCTCTCCACTGTATCAATGTCCGAGTGCAAATAGCGAACGCGAACCGAATGGTCACTAAGGTAGTCAGTCAAATCTTCGGCCATTCTCTTGGTCAGGGTTGTAACCAGCACACGTTCATTTTCAGCAGCACATTTTCGAATTTCTGAAAGCAGGTCGTCCACTTGAGTACGAACGTCCCTGATTTCAACGACCGGATCGACCAGTCCGGTTGGTCGCACTACCTGGTCAACAAAACTTGGGGAATGTTCTGCCTCGTAGGGACCCGGTGTTGCTGACATGAATATCACCTGTGGCACTTTTTGCTCGAATTCATCAAAACGTAGCGGTCGATTGTCCAATGCCGACGGCAATCGGAAACCAAACTCCACCAGTGTTTCCTTTCTGGACCGGTCGCCGCGATACATCGCATGCAATTGCGGAATTGTTACATGACTCTCGTCAATAAATACCAGAGCTTCCGTCGGCAAATAATCCATCAGAGTGTCCGGCGCATCGCCCGCCTGACGCTCCGACAGATGCCGGGAATAATTCTCAATGCCGGAGCAATAGCCGATTTCCCGAATCATCTCCATATCGTAGTTGGTACGCTGCTCAAGACGCTGGGCTTCAACCAGCTTGTTCTGAGAGTACAACACTTTAAGCTGTTCTCGCAGTTCGTCTTCAATTCTGACCAATGCCTTTTCCAGTGTATTGCTGGATGTTACATAATGCGACTTCGGGAAAATTGTATATCGCACTAGCTGCGTCTCGATTTCACCAGTTAGCGGGTCAAACAGGTACAGTTTTTCAATTTCATCTCCAAACAACTCTATGCGCAATACGAATTTGTCAGAATCCGCCGGATATATGTCAATCACATCGCCTCTCACTCTGAAGCGAGCACGGCGCAATTCAGCATCATTTCGTGTGTACTGGAGTTCGGCCAAGGTTCGCAGGATTTTCCGTTGATCAATAATCGCCCCTTTTCTCAGATGCAAAATCATCTTGTTGTATTCCTGAGGGTTACCGAGCCCGTATATCGCTGAAACGGTTGCTACGATAATGGTATCTGTTCGTTGTAACAGTGCATTTGTCGCCGACAGGCGCATTTGGTCAATGTGATCGTTGATCGACGCATCCTTTTCAATATAGGTATCTGAAACGGGAACATAGGCTTCCGGTTGGTAGTAATCGTAATAAGACACGAAATACTCCACTGCATTTTGCGGAAAGAAGTCCCGAAGTTCCGAATACAGCTGAGCGGCCAAGGTTTTATTGTGGGCCAGGACAAGCGTCGGCTGATTGATGGCTTCGATGACACAAGCCATGGTAAAGGTCTTGCCGGTACCGGTTGCACCCAGCAAAGTTTGAAATGCCTCACCAGCGGATAATCCTTCAATCAACTTGCGAATTGCTTCCGGCTGATCGCCGGCTGGTTCGTAGTCTGCAACCAGTTTGAAGTCCCTCAATTTACCTCCATGTGTGTTCGTCGATACAATATACTCAAGTTCAACCATTCTATTTTAGCCACATCAACCGGAGTGACTATTGTGGACAATTCAAAACTTTCCGATCGGGTCAATTCAATCAAGACTTCCGCAACCATTGCAGTCTCGACATTGGCAAAAGAATTGCGGGCAGCCGGACGCGATGTTATCGGGTTGGGTGCCGGCGAACCGGATTTTGATACCCCTGACCATATTCAGGAAGCTGCGATTGCCGCGATGAAAAGCGGCATGACAAAGTATACCGCTGCCGATGGTACGCCAGAAGTGAAAAATGCTATTGTCCGAAAGTTTGAACGGGAAAATGCACTGACTTACACTGCGAACAATATCGTTGTATCAACCGGCGCGAAGCAGGCGATTTTCAACATGCTGACTGCCCTGCTTGACGACAATGACGAGGTGATTGTGGTTGCACCCTATTGGGTGTCATACACAGATATGGCGATTCTATGCGGCGGAACACCAGTGATTGTGGATACTGGAATTGAACAGCGTTTCAAGCTGAAGCCAGAACAATTGAAAGCGGCAATCACGGACCGTACCAAATTACTGATGCTGAATAGTCCGAATAATCCTACCGGAATCGCCTATACGATCGAAGAATTGGCCGAACTTGGAAAAGTGCTACAGGAGCATCCGGACATTTTTGTCGTAACTGACGACATTTATGAACATATTCGCTGGACTGGCAAGCAGTTTTGCAATATTGTGAATGCCTGTTCAAACTTGCAAGATCGAACAATCGTCATTAACGGGGTTTCCAAGGCTTACGCCATGACAGGATGGCGAATTGGCTTTTCTGCTTCCAATGAAGTTCTGGCGGGTGCGATGAGAAAAATTCAATCGCAAACAACCTCCAATCCGAATTCAATTGCGCAGGCCGCAACAGTTGCCGCGCTGGATGGACCACAGGAAACGATTCAGGCGATGACAGTTGAATTTCAAAAGCGCCATGATTTTGTTGTCTCTCAGCTCAACAGTATCAACGGTGTTCACTGTCTTGAAGCTGACGGGGCGTTCTACGCCTTTGCTGATTTTCGGGAGATTATCAATGCAATGGACAGTGTTGAAGATGATGTGGCATTGTCTCAGTACATATTGAACGAGGCCGAAGTTGCCGCAGTTCCCGGAAGTGCGTTTGGCGGAGATGGACATATACGCTTTTCCTACGCTACTGACATGGACACGCTTGAAGAAGCTATGGGACGACTTCAAAAGTTGTTCCGATAGTCATTCACAGCTTTGGGCTAGATCCCTCTCTTGGGATTTTCGGAGGCAATGTATCCAGAATACCTGTGAGCGATTTCAAAACAGGAGATTTTGACAAAACATCAGTGCTAAATTACTGATATCACTTATGTTTTCACGCCCACAAGCATGCCTGTCAAATAATGGCTCCCCGGGACGGGATCGAACCGCCGACCTAGTGGTTAACAGCCACCCGCTCTACCGGCTGAGCTACCGGGGAATCAGCATGCATTACTGTACACCAAATTGCCAAATTAGTCAATCAGAATTTTGAAATTCAGGAACGACTAGTGCCGGTATGATTGGCATCGTTACTATTTTCAAGTGTGAATGAGCTGTGCGCAATGCTTTTTCCACTTGTTCAGGACTCTCCCCGCGAGCAAATAAAAACCCCGGATACAGATCGCCTTCCGGCCACATCGTAAGCATTTGCCCTTCCCTGACGTTGAGACGAATTTCCAGAACATGCTCAACTGCTTGCGCATTGGTAACCCCTTCAACTCGTCTGACAACCCCGTTGGAGGGAACCGGAATCATCAATACACCTGCCGCCTGATTCAATTCAATCGTATTTGTTCGTTTGCCGGCGGCCTTGCACAAAATGTACTCTTCCAGTCCAATGTTTGTAGCCAATTCAAACAGTCTGGCGCAATCACCGCCTATCGTTCTGGCGGCAATTTCAAGAACCCAAATCTGCTCGCCATCAACCCTTACTTCCGCATGAATCGGGCCGACTGCAAGCCCCAATATGTTGCAGGTTTTGTCAATGACCGATGCAATTTCATTCTGCACCGATGCGGGTAACCGCGACGGGGTTACATAGTAGGTCTCTTCAAAATAGGGTCCTTCCAGTGGATCCGGCTTGTCAAAGAGACAAATTGTTTCCAGTTTTCGAGAGGATAGATATCCTTCAAGTGCATGCTCCGTTCCGGGCACATAATCTTCAACCAATGCCTTGAACGTCTGTCCGGTGCCATATTCCTTTACCAGAATTCCTTTGATCCGGCACAACGCCTCTTTCAATTCCTTGAAATTGTCGGCGCGAATGACACCACGGCTAGCCGACAGGCTTGTAGGCTTCGCAACACAGGGGAATTGAAGCATTTCAAGCTCCCGCTCCGAGTAATTGTCCACATCAACCACCACGAACTTGGGAGTATTCAGCTCTGAATGCTGAAGTGCTTGTCTGGCCAATTCCTTGCTATGTGTTGCCCGTACTGCGGATATCGGATTGTGCGGCAAATTCAAGGCATGAGATACGCGATTGGCGATTTCAACCACTTTGTTGTCAGTGCCTATGACAGCATCAACCGAATTGCCATTCAGTTTTTCTACAATCTCCTTCGTAGCAGTCACAGAATTCGATAGATCAATCTTGAGTCCCGATATGTCGCTGCGAACAAGGTCCGGTTCGCCGTTAGTAACGAATATCAACGGGATGGACTGCCGCTCAGCCGCGGCAATGTATACAGAAGTACGATAACTGCCTGCTGGCGAGATAAGAACGATCACCTGTTCTACACCAGTCGAACAGGTACATTCGGTCTACAGTGAAGTTCGTAAATTAATGCGCGGCGCCGCAACCGCCGCAAGAACCGGTTCCACCGACGGATTGAAATACGTTGTGAAATACAAATGTTGCCTGAATGCCATCATCAACATAATCGATCTCGGCACCATCAAGATACTGAAGTGCGACTACATCAGCATATAATCGAAAGTTGTCTCCGTTCAGCACCTTGTCATATTCTGTCTCGGCTTCGGCGTATGTCATGCCATAGGTCATGCCGCCGCAACCGCCACCTGCGACATAGACACGAATACCACAGATGTCTTCATCGGTTGCCTGCACCAGCTCGGACATTTTCTGTCCAGCGGCTTCGGTAACCCGAATGTTGGCTTCAGTCAATTGATTGCTAAATTCTTGTACTTGCATGGCTGCCTCGCAACATATCAAGCTTGATTAGGAGATTGGAATTATAATCTCAATTACTCTGATTATAGTGCCGAGAATAAATTTTTGCAACAGAGAAAGGATTGATGTCCAGACTAGTCAATTGCATCGTACTCAAACGTGAAGCAGAAGGTCTGCCTGCACCGCCTTATCCGGGCGAGCTGGGCAAGCGAATCTACGACAATGTTTCCTTGGAAGGCTGGAAGCAGTGGCTGGAACGATTGGTGACGATCATCAACGAGAACCAACTTACCTCTGCCGATACTGAGACCCATAAACTGATCGAACAGCATTTGCTCGGCTTCATCTTTGGAGAAGGTGATCTCGGGCAGTTGCCGGAAGGGTTTACAACTCGCCGGAAGAAGTAGTTGAGAGACGCTTGTCCAAAGTTTGTCGATAAATTTCTCGGGAGTGGACCCGTCGACCATTCAGATGATGTTCCATCGCATCGCTCAGTAGCCTGCGACTTTGCAATTCTACTGGCCCCGGTGGAATTTTCTCCTTTGCAAGTGCCAGCAGTGTGGCGCCACTGATTGAATTGGGCACGTCTCTGGCAACACAAATCGGTCCTTTGTCAAACTCATAAGTGTAGTATTTGTTTTCCTGAACTGTCTGTGCCCCGTCGGCCTCGGTATCGAGTACCAAACCATAACCCAGCTCTTTCAGCAGTTTCTTTTCGAATATTCGAATCGGTTGCGACAGATTTGTTTCGTGATGCAGGGAATTCAACGCCAGTTTATACGAATCGAACAAAGCAGGAATCGGGTCATGCCGATGCAACAAGTGGATCAGCAGTTCATTGAGATATGAGCCGACATAAAGAACCTCTCCTTTCATATCCAGATAATTGCTCTGCAGAAATGCACCCGTGACAACTGGTACTTCCCCCTTTCCCGACCAACTTAGCGACAACAGTTGAAATGGTCTAAGAACACCGCGGAATTGTGATTTTACTCTCCGGGCACTCTTTGCCAGCAAGTTCAACCGCCCATGGTTTCGAGAAAACACATCCACGATCAAGCTTGATTCCGTAAATGGAATCATGCGCAACACATAGCTACTTTCTTTGTTGACTCTCATTGCAATTCAAACAATATCCGTGTAGCCGAACGATTCAACAAAACGCTTGTCTTGAGTCCATTTGTCTCTGGTTTTCACCCAAATCCGAAGATAAACTTTCTGGTTCAAATGATGTTCCAGTTGTTGTCTGGCCACTGTACTGACCTGCTTGAGTTTTTCTCCTTTCGACCCGATAACGATTCTTTTTTGACCATCTGTTTCTACCCAGACCAAAGCATGAATCGTAGCCAGTTTCTTGGTTCTTGCAAACTTTTCAATTTCCACGGCGCAAGCATAGGGAAGTTCATTCCCGTAAAATCTGAAGATTTGCTCTCGCACCAATTCACTGACCTGAAAGCGTTCATTCCGGTCCGTAACGTAATCTGCCGGGAATAATTGCGGGCTTTCTGGCAAGTGTCCGGCAATCACTGACTTGAGGTGGTCAATATTTTCCGATTTCAACGCTGATATGGGTACGATTTCACGAATGCCGGTGTTCTTTGCCACGTTTTCCATCACCGGAAGCAACAGAGACTTGTCTGTCATCAAATCGATTTTGTTGATCGCTACAATTGCCGGGAGATTTTCCTCCTGAATTTGTTTCACAATCGCTGTATCCCCCTTTTGCAGTCCTTTTCTGTCAATCAGGAGAACTACCAAGTCGGTGCCTGATATGCTTGATACTGCCGTCTTGTGAATGGCGTAGTCCAGATATTTCTGGCGATTCAGATTGAAACCTGGCATGTCAATGAATACATACTGACAATTCGGTTCATTCAATACGCCAAGAATCCGGTGGCGAGTCGTGTTTGACCGCTTCGACGTAATGCTAACCTTGCATCCAAGAAGGTGGTTCAACAGAGTGGATTTACCGCTGTTCGGGCAACCTGTTATGGCCACCATGCCAGCACGAAATGGTAACTTTTTACCCATTTTCAACGATCGCGTTGTATGCCTTCATCGCTGCACTTTGCTCCGCGGCTTTCACAGATTGACCTTCACCGGTCGTACGTATGTCATAAATCTCAATGCAGCATTCAACGACAAAGTTTGGTAGATGCGGGGGTCCTTCGGTAGAAACCAGATGGTACTCGGGATACACCTGATGTTCCTTCTGCAAGCTTTCCTGCAACAACGTCTTGTAGTCTTTCACCAGATTCTTCTCATGATTTTTGATAACCTGATGAAAATGGATTGAAATGAATTTTTTGACGCTTTGCAGCCCGCCATCCAGATAAATTGCTCCAATAATTGCTTCCAGTGCATTCACTTGAAGTCTCAAGCAAGCCGCGTCGTTCGATTTTGGAAATGAATGACCAACCTGAATAAAGTCTATCAACTCTGTTTTCTGCGCTACGACTCGCAAGGCATCATTATTGTTGATAATCTTGCTACGCCGCAGGGTTAACTCCCCTTCCGGCGAGGAGGAATAGGTACGATACAGCATGTCTGAAATGACAAATCCAAGTACGGAATCTCCCAGAAACTCCAGTGTGTCATTGTTGTACGCTTCGTTCTTGCTTCGGTGCGTGAGTGCACGCTCAAGCAATTCGGGTGTTTGAAACTCGTACTGCAGAATCCGGCAGAGTTTTGCGAATTTCGTTGAATTCGTCTGTTCCGGACTTGAGGATCTTGGTGAATTTTTCTTGTTGCTCAACAGGTTTATTGGATCGAAGACGAAATTCTGTCCCAGCGAACACAAGACACCCAGGTGCAACCGTCAGAAGACTCCCAGCTGAACCAAATCAGAAATGCCCGACCGATGATGTTCTCTTCGGGTACAAATCCCCAAAATCGGCTGTCATTGCTGTAGTCGCGATTGTCGCCCAGCACGAAAAAATTTCCCTCAGGCACGACGAATTTCATCGCTATTGGTTCCTGGTTGTTATCCACAAGGACTGTATGGGGATTTTCTGTTAACCATTCATTCAGTTGCGTCACTTCCTTTGATTGTCGAGTCGATGGAATCACATAAGTGCCGCCGGTTTCCTGCTTGACTTCCTTGCCATTGATTGTCAGTTTCTTGCCTTGGTAGGCAATCTCGTCCCCTGCTATGCCGACAACTCGCTTGATAAAATTGACTGATTCGTCATGAGGAAATTTGAAAACCATCACATCGCCGCGTTGCGGGGCACCCATTTCAATGATTTGCCGGTCCAAAATGGGGAGTCGAATTCCGTATTCATATTTGTTCACCAGAATAAAGTCACCGATTTGCAAGGTCGGGAGCATGGAACCAGACGGGATTCGGAACGGCTCAAACCAGAACGAGCGTAGCATGAGTACAATGAGCAATACCGGAAAGAAAGCTTTTGCATAGTCGACCAGACCGCGTATAAATCTGACAAACGATGAATCGCCCATATCCAGAATCAATGCGCGTGATACGATTCTCCAAAGCATGTCCAGAAACCAGACACAGCCTGTAATCAGTACAACAACAACTAGTAGCTGTTCAAAGTCCAGTCCAAACATGAAACGAAGTGGGAGTCTTGCGGTGCAACACTATGAAGCGAGCTCAGCAAAGGCTCGCTATTGGAAGCAAAAACAGGTGATTCAAAGCGAATTCTACACTAGGCATCAGTACGATAAATTCAAACTCCGAATTATACCGCAAATGGTGTTTGATACATGACCTGAAATGTACGTCATTGGATTTACTTCATCAGGTGCTCGTTTGCACCACATCACCGAGATTTCCGGAATCATCTTGCTTCAAACAAGTCAGCTTCGCATTATGCACACGATTCCATCGTAATCTACGGGTGAACAGAAAAATTTCATCCAGGACATGGAGACAATGGTGTCCCAATTCCCTCTTGACAAATTCTCTTCCCGCCTCTCATATCGACAAAGACTTCCTTGAGCAAACCTGTTTCTTTATCGCTTTGAACTGGAACCACAATAATCATTCCAGATTTCAAGACTCTGCCAAAATGGTTTCGTTGACCGAGCAAGCACCCGGAAATTGACAAGTACAGATGCATCGAAAACAACCCATTGAACCTAATTCAATTTAAACACTATTCCTATCGGTACGAATCGTTTCGGCCAATTTCAATAAATCTCGACTTTTAATACCCAATAAATTATCCAATTCAAGAAGTTTTCCACGAGAGATCAAATTCTGCAGGAATGCCTGAATTACCAAAATTGTGATTTCAGTCTGAAGTTGAAGCAACGTAGTTTGTCGATAAAATTCCTGCGGACGATTTTCGTCGCCTTGAATTTGTTGATCAACAAGTTGTTCGATATCATATTTCTCATACTTGTGGAACCTTTTGGCTACCTCCCTGGATATATAGCCCAAATTTTGCAACCTAAAAAGTACAGATTGAAAACTTGCACCAAAATAAATTGCATTTTGTGCTACGTCCTTACACGTTAAAGACCAATGAGGATGTTGCGGCAATTTTGAATGTTTGTAGTCACCGACTGTTAAAGTCGGGATTGTATCGGTTGGTTGATTTACTAAATGCTTGTTCATATTCACTGACCTTGCAACATCTGCAACACTTTCGCGCGGCATGAAAAAAGCTTCAGCAAATGCTTTGGCGCGCATTTCTACAAGTTCTGTAGAGTCTTCTCTAGTGAAAATAGTTATCTTTTGATGCTTGCCAAAAAGCGCATGAGCATACGCGCGAGCATAAGAAATTCTTTGACTTCCATACGACTGTAATGAATTGACAAGAATTGCCATACCTGTTGATGGGTGGTCTATAAAGATTCCAGAAACAGTTCGCGGCAATTCAACAGTTGATACCCAAATATCCTGTCTGGCAATTAACGCTGGTAGATCGGTAATTGGTAATTGTCCGATTCCAAGTCGATGTCTTTCCTGAGTTGCTACTCGCTCCGCTTGGTCAATCGCATCACTAGGGGACTGAATTTCATTGTTCTCATACAAAGGCAGACTCGTTGGTGCGAGCAAGCCCAGTTCTCGCTTCATAATGATTCCTTCCCGGTACAATCTGATGAAGTTCTTGACGCGATCGATTATCTTATTCGCATCTGATTGACCAACCAAGCTATCTGCCGTCAAATACAATAAAGTCACCAAATCGTATTTGTCTACTGAGTTTTGCCCAATAAGAAAATCAAATGGACAACTGAAAAATTCTGCCAGGTCAGCTAATATCAGAGTTGAGAAAGAACGCTTTCCACTCTCAATACGATAAAACGTTGATCTGGATATACCAATCGCATCAGCAACTTGTTGTTGTGAAATTCGTCGGCTTTTTCGAATCAATTTGATTTTTTCAATAATATTTTTTTTCAGCTCACTATTAGTGTTCATTGGAACCATTTCCTCGTTGGAAATAGCCTGTTGACAGAGTTATACGAGTTAGAACAGATAAAAATCACTTATGATAATTCCAATGATATTGTATGGTAACCGAACAACACTCAAACAATTTGACAAAAACCTGTCTGCCATCGTCATACCTCCCCACCCTGCTCAAAGTTGCACCTGCAAGCATTAATTTATTTCATATAATGCTTTAACCTAAATCATATAAATTATTGATATAATTTAGTTTGTTTGATTACCGATCGGACAATATCCGACTCTTGCAGCAGGTTAAGAGTCTGGAATATTCTGAGTTGGTAATGTACTGAAAAATCTTGACGCTATGCGAATATCAGCTGACATTGTAGTTGTAGGAAGTGGACTTGCTGGTCTGTCACTTGCACTGGAGGTAGCAAACCGGGGTTTTCGTGTCGCGATTCTCACCAAAGAATCACTGACGGAAAATTCAAGCTACTATGCGCAAGGAGGCATCGCCGCCGTATGGAGCGACGAAGATACCTTCGAATCGCATGTGTCGGACACCCTGCAAGCCGGTGCTGGACTGTGCGATGAACAAGTCGTGGATTTTGTTGTGCGGAATGGACCCAAATCCGTTCAGTGGTTGATAGATCATGGCGTATCTTTCAGTCGCCGCGACCAACTTTCGAAACACCCCGAAGAATATCACTTGACCCAAGAAGGCGGACACAGCAGTCGCCGTGTGATGCATGCCGCGGATACCACGGGGCAAACAGTGGAAACCACCCTGCTAGCCAAAGTTGTTGAGTCTGACTTGATTGATGTTTATGAAAAGTTTACGGCAATCGAATTGATTACTCAAAGCAAAACGCGAAGTGTTTCTCAAAACCACTGCTTGGGTGTATATGCACAATCGGTTGAATCCGAACAGGTTTATACCTTCGTTGCACGGAGTGTAGTACTTGCAACCGGAGGTGCCGCCAAAGCGTATTTGTACACCAGCAATCCAGATTCATCGACGGGAGATGGCATTGCCATGGCCTGGCGAGCCGGTTGCAGAGTCGCAAACATGGAATTCGTGCAATTTCATCCAACTTGCCTGTTTCATCCCCATGCCAAGCGACAGTTGATTACAGAAGCTCTGCGCGGCGAAGGTGCCAAACTGTTGCTCCCCAACGGCAGGCAGTTTATGAAAAAATATGATGAACGCGGCGAGCTGGCGCCGAGAGACATTGTCGCTCGTGCAATTGACAACGAAATGAAAACCGGAGGACTTGAGCACGTATTGCTGGACATATCATTCAAATCTGAAGATTTTTTGCATTCACACTTTCCGGGAGTGTACAACAACTGCAACCGCTTCGGCATTGACATCACCAAAGAACCAATTCCGGTGGTTCCAGCGGCTCATTACACCTGTGGCGGTGCAATGGTCGACCAAAATGGTCAAACTGACCTGCATGGCTTGTACTGCATCGGTGAGTCAGCGTTCACAGGATTGCACGGCGCCAATCGACTAGCTAGCAATTCACTGCTGGAGTGTTTGGTATACGCTCACTCTGCTGTTCGGCATATTGAACACAACATACCCGAATTCAATGACCACCATGCCAATATCCCTGATTGGGACGAAAGCCAGGTGACTGATCCGGACGAAATGGTCGTCATTCACCACAATTGGCACGAGCTACGGCGATTCATGTGGAATTATGTTGGCATTGTTCGTACAGAAAAGAGGCTCACCAGAGCGCATCATCGAATTGAATTGCTCAGGGAAGAAGTACGAGAGTTTTATAGCCAGTTTCGAGTCAATCGGGATCTGATCGAGTTGAGAAATCTCGTTCAGGTAGCCCAACTAATTGTGAATTGTGCCTTGAGCAGAAAAGAAAGCCGTGGACTGCATTACATGCTCGAGCATCCCGAAACCCGCAAGGAGTTTGCGCAAACTACTGTACTAAACCCAAATAACCCTTAGCCATATCCGACAAAGAACAAGATTTGGTTGGGGTTTCATGGTCCTAATCGATTCTTGCTCCACCCGTCTTTCTGGCGTACATATACGAGTCTGTCATGCAGACGATTCGGTTGTCCTTGCCAAAATTCCAAATACTCGGGAAAAACAGAATACCCGCCCCAAAACTCCGGACGTGGAAGACTCTCTCCTTCCACTCGCTCTATCATGAGTTGATATTCATCAAATAACTTGTCCCGGTCAATTTCCCGGCTTTGTGGAGAAACACAAGCACTCGCCTGACTGCCTTTCGGACGAGTCGAAAAATAACGGTCAGATTCCTTTGCAGATACCTTGCTTACTCGCCCTTCAATTCGAACTTGACGGTGTAGCTTGTCCCACCAAATCAACAGACTGGCATAGGGATTTTCAGCCAGTTCCTCGCCCTTGCGACTCTCATAGTTGGTAAAAAAGACGAATCCGTTTTCGTCGAACGATTTCAGCAGTACCTGCCTGGCAGATGGCTTGCCCGAAGCTGTTGATGTTGCCAGTGTCATTGCCCGGGGCTCAATCAAATTTGTACTCAGCGCCTGTTTATACCATCGGTGAAACAATTCCAGAGGATCGTCAAACCGAATAACTGTCAGTTCATCGGAGGGGGTGTAGAAATCAGCCGAGCTCAAAGTTCAGATACCGGCCATGCAGAGGTACTTGATCTCCACATATTCTTCCAGTCCGTACTTGGACCCCTCGCGCCCAATACCAGATTCCTTCATACCGCCAAATGGCGCAACTTCAGTTGAAATGATTCCGGTGTTGATGCCGACTATGCCAAACTCGACCGCTTCAGACACTTTCCAAACTCTTCCCAAATCGCGACTGTAAAAGTAAGCTGCCAGACCGAACTCCGTATCGTTCGCCATCGCAATTGCTTCTTCATCACTGTGAAATCGGAACAGAGGTGCTACCGGTCCGAAAGTCTCTTCATTGGCTACTGCCATATTGACATTGACATTGGTCAATACAGTCGGTTCAAAAAAAGTACCGCCAAGCTCGTGGCGAGAACCGCCTGCAACAACTTTCGCACCTTTTCCCACAGCATCAGCAATATGCGCTTCAACTTTTTCAATTGCTGCCATGTCAATGAGTGGGCCTTGCATGACGTTTTCACCAAATCCATCCCCTACTTTCATCTTTGCAACTTCTTTGCTGAATTTCTGGGAGAATTCGTCGTAAACGGCATCGTGAACCAAAAATCGGTTGGCACAAACGCAAGTTTGTCCTGAATTTCTGTACTTTGACAGCATTGCTCCGGATACTGCCGCATCAATATCTGCGTCCTGAAAGACGATAAACGGGGCGTTGCCACCCAATTCCAAAGAAATTTTCTTGACACTGTCTGCACATTGCCGCATTAGCACCTTGCCGATCTCGGTTGACCCGGTAAATGTCAGTTTTCGCACTTTGTCATTAGAGGTGAACTCCTGACCGATTTCCCTTGAGTTGCCGGTTACTACATTGATGACTCCGGCCGGAATACCGACACGGTCGGCAAGCTCGCAAAGTGCAAGTGCTGAATAAGGAGTTTGACTAGCAGGCTTGATTACAATCGTGCAACCCGCAGCCAAGGCCGGGCCGGCCTTTCGGGTAATCATGGCAGCCGGAAAATTCCAGGGAGTAATCGCAGCGCAAACTCCGACCGGCTCTTTGATTACCACAATTCTTCGGTCATTTTGGTGCTGAGGAATTACATCGCCGTACATGCGCTTGCCTTCTTCCGCAAACCACTCGAAGAATGAAGCTGCATACAGGACTTCGCCGCGCGATTCGATCAGTGGTTTTCCTTGCTCAATCGTCATAATTGCGGCAAGGTCTTCCTGGTTCTCGATCATTGCCTCCGCCAAGGCACGCACCAAAACCGACCTCTCCTTGGCAGTTTTGCTACGCCAGGAGACAAATGCTTCTTGCGCCGCGTCGACTGCTTGAGAAACCTGGGTTTTGCTCAACTTTGGAACAGTTCCAACATGACTGTTATCAGATGGATTCTTTACTGTGATGGTTGCCCCGTCTTCAGCATCAATCCATTGACCGCCAACATAGCACTGCTGATGAAACAAGTTCTTATCTCGTATTTTCATTCAATTCTCCCCAAAATGTGTGTTGTATTCAGTTGAATGCAGAAATGCCTGTTTGGGATTTTCCCAAAATCAGGGCATGAATATCATGCGTACCCTCGTAGGTATTCACTGCTTCGAGATTCATGGAATGGCGAATTACATGATACTCGTCAGCTACGCCGTTGCCACCGTGTATATCACGAGCAGACCGTGCGATATCCAAAGCCTTGCCTGCATTGTTGCGTTTGATCAAACTGACAAGTTCGTGACTGGCCTTGCCTGCGTCAAGCATTCGCCCCACTCGCATACAGGCTTGCAAGCCCAGTCCTATTTCAGTTTGCATGTCAGCCAACTTCTTTTGTACCAACTGGGTTGCTGCAATCGGACGACCAAACTGTTTTCGATTCATGGCGTATTCTCGTGCCGCGTGCCAGCAAAACTCGGCCGCACCCATTGCACCCCAGCTAATACCGTAGCGAGCCATATTGAGACATGAAAAAGGTGCGTTCAACCCCATCGCACCCGGCAAAACCATGGAATCCGCAACAAATACATTTTGCATAACAATACTGCCGGTAATTGATGCGCGTAGCGAAAATTTCCCTTCAATCTTCGGCGCACTCAGTCCCGTTGCACCTTTCTCCAGCAAAAATCCCTGCACTCTGCCTTCTTCATTCTTTGCCCAGACAACCATCAGATCTGCAATCGGAGCATTTGAAATCCAGGTCTTCTCGCCGTTCAATCGAAAGCCACCACTAACTTTCACTGCTTTTGTTGCCATGCTTCCGGGGTCAGAACCATGATCCGGTTCAGTCAATCCGAAGCAACCAATCATTTTGCCCTTGGCGAGCAATGGCAAGTATTTTTCTCTTTGTTCTTCGCTACCGTAGCGGTAAATCGGATACATCACCAATGAAGATTGCACACTCATAAACGAGCGATAGCCGCTGTCTACGCGTTCCACTTCACGAGCAACCAAGCCATAGCAAACGTAATTCAGTCCAGAGCATCCATAACCATGAATGGTAGATCCCAGCAAGCCAATGGCCCCCATCTCGGTTGCAATGCAGGGGTCGAAGACTTCATTCCGATTCGCTTCGATGATGCGAGGCATGAGTGATTCCTGACAGTAGCGTTGAGCAGACTTGCGCACCATTGCCTCATCTTCATTCAGTTGTTCATCCAGCAAAAACGGATCGTCCCAGGAAAATTCAGCTTTTATGTCTCTGTTCACTGTGAAATGTCACCAATGTTGAATGTTTCCTGTCAGGCCGCATGTTGACGGCTTGGTTCATCGCGCAGGGCTTCCTGCAGTTTTGCCACCCGCTCCCGGGTTTCTTGCGCGGATTTCTGTTTGACATGTCCATACCCGCGTATTGTTTCCGGATAGGCCGCAACCTCTACCGCAATGCGATAATTATCCGGATTCAACTGTTGAATTGTTTCTTCAATGACAGTCTGGTATTCCTCAATCAGTTGTCGCTCCAGTTTTCGATCTTTGCTATACGCAAAAGGATCCAGTGCTGTTCCTCTCAAAAATTTCATGCGAGCAAGAAGCTTCAAGGCAGTCATCATCCATGGACCGTAGTGTTTCTTGATCGGAATTCCTGTAAGTTTGTTGCGTCTCGTCAGAATTGGCGGCGCAAGATAAAACCGCAGAGTGTAATCCCCTTCGAATTGATTCTCCAACTCTGCCGCAAACTCGGCGCTCGAAAACAAGCGTGCAACTTCATACTCGTCCTTGTAAGCAAGCAACTTGTAGTAGTATCGGGCAACGCTTTCAGCAAATCCACTCATACCCTTTGAATGCTGGGCTTCCGCCTGTCTCGCAACGTCGACCAATTGTCGGTACTTTTTCGCATAAGTCTTGTTTTGATACTGCACCAGCAACATTTCCCGATGAGCAATTAGCTCGTCCAGGGTTTGTGGCAACTTGAAGGGTACAAAAGTAGAGGATTTTTCAGGTCTCGCTACCGCTTCAAACTCGGTCTTCGCGGCTACATACTGCCTTCCTCTCTGAAACGCTTGCAAATTGAGTTGCACTGAACGTCCATTCAGTTCAATCGACTGTTCAATCGCTTCGCGGTGAATTGGGATGTGTCCTTTTTGATAGGCCACACCGACCATGAACATGTTGACAGCCATTGTGTCGCCGAACAACTGTTCCATGTATTCGTTGGCATTCAAAAAATCAACATGTTTATCCCCGATGGAATTTCGGATTGCTCTTTTGAGTTTGTCTGCCGGAAACAACAAGTCTCTGTTTCTGGAAAACTCGCCTGGCATCATTTCATACTCGTTGACCACTGCGTGGGTCGAATTCTGCTTCATGGTTTCTAGTACTCCCTTGCTGGCAGCCGTAACCAAATCATAGCCAATCGCAAGATTTGCCCCGCCGGTTGCCACGTGCATGGAAGTAATGTTGTCGGGTTTGGCAGCAAGAATCAAGTGAGTAATCACTGCACCACCCTTTTGTGCCAATCCGGTCATGTCCAGAATCGAACACCCCAGACCGGCAATATGTGCAGCCATGCCCAAGATTGCACCCGTAGTAATAACCCCGGTACCACCTACTCCGGAAACAACAATGGCATATTCATTGTCAAGCGTCAGAATATCAGGTTCGGGAATACTATCCAGGTCGAAGTGGTTTTCTGGTCCGATTCTATGTGGCTTCCTGACATCGCCGCCATGCACAGTCACAAAACTCGGACAAAATCCGTCAACACAGCTATAGTCCTTGTTGCAAGCAGATTGATCAATCCTTCTTTTTCGTCCGAATTCAGTTTCTTCTGGAACCACTGCGATGCAATTTGATTGGATTCCGCAGTCACCGCAACCTTCACAAACCGCAGTATTGATAAATACCCGCTTCGGCGGGTCCGGATATTCTCCGCGTTTTCGCCGTCGTCGCTTTTCTGCAGCGCAGGTTTGCTCGTAAACAATTGCAGTTACTCCCGGATGCTTTCGCAGTGCTTTCTGAATTGCCTCCAGTTCGCTTCGATGCGCGAGTTGCACATCAATCAAATCGCTTCTCTGGTTACTGTACTTTTCGGGTTCATCGGTAACGAGATACACCTGTCGGACCCCTTCGGCCAGCAGTTGTCGCGCCATTTGAGTCGAGCTGAGTGGCCCGTCGAATGGCTGACCACCAGTCATTGCAACGGCATCGTTGTACAGAAGCTTGAAAGTCATATTGGCATTTGCTGCAACCGCGGCACGAACCGCGAGCAATCCCGAATGCAAATAGGTGCCGTCTCCAATATTCTGAAATACATGATTGGTCGTGCTGAAATGGCTTTCCCCGATCCAGCCGGCACCTTCGCCGCCCATCTGTGTAAATCTCTCCGTGGATCGATCCATCCACTGCGCCATGTAGTGACATCCGATTCCCGCCAGTGCAATACTTCCTTCCGGTACTTTGGTTGAAGTATTGTGAGGACATCCGGCACAAAAATATGGAATACGCTGCATGTGGGGAGGCTCGATTTCCTGTTGCAATCTCTGGCGTACAGAATCCACTCGCGAACGCAAACTTTCAGAATCGACGAATAACCCAAGTTGTTGACCCAATACGGAAGCAATTTGCATTGCATTCAGGCGAGCTTGTGCAGGCAACAGTACAGCACCTGTTTCATCGCGTTTGCCTATAACCACAGGAGCGTCGGATTGACCATACAAAAGCGCCTTGATTTGCTCCTCCATCAAGCCGCGTTTTTCTTCAACAACGATGATTTTTTTCAGACCGCTGGCGAACCGATGCAATCCTTCGGGTTCCAGCGGCCAGCTCATGGCAACTTTGTACAACCGGATGCCAAACTTGCGTGCTTGCTGCTCGTCAATATCTAGTTCCTTCAAGGCGCGTCGAACATCCGAGTAGGATTTTCCTGTCGTTACGATTCCCATGACCGCATCGCTACTGTCATAGATGATTCGATCGAACGAGTTGGCCGCCCAGAATGCATGAACGGCAGGAAGTTTGTACTCGTGCAGGCGAGCTTCCTGCTCCAGCGGTGTATCTGGCCAACGAATGTTCAGACCTCCGGCAGGTATTTGGAAATTTTCAGGCATCACCGTTTTGGAACGTGTCAAATCAATGTCAATGGTTGCCGTTGCTTCAACGGTGTCATGAACGCATTTCAGTCCAATCCAGCAACCGGAATATCGGGACAGTGCCCAACCGGCCAATCCGAAATCCAGAATATCCTGCACTCCGGAAGGGTTGAGAACCGGAATCATTGTATTGACCAGTGCATACTCACTCTGATGTGCAGTTGTGGATGATTCACAAGCATGATCATCACCCAATGCGGCCAGTACCCCACCGAATCGGGAAGTACCGGCAAGATTTGCATGTCGCATGGCATCGCCGGAACGGTCAACGCCAGGTCCCTTGCCATACCAGATGCAAAAGACTCCGTCAAATTTCCCTCTGCCACCAATCTCGGCCTGCTGGGTACCCCAGATTGCCGTTGCCGCCAAATCTTCATTGATTCCTGGTTGAAATACGATGTTCTCTTTCTCAAGCAACTCTTGCGCTTGCCAAAGCTGAAGATCATATCCGCCAAGTGGCGAGCCCCTATAGCCTGTAATATAGCCAGCTGTGTTGAGACCGGCAACGCGGTCCTGCGCCGCCTGCAGTAGCGGCAAACGAACCAAGGCTTGAATCCCGGTGACAAAGATTCGCCCGGATTCCCTGGTGTACTTGTCGTTCAGCGAAACTGCTGTCAACACGATTAATTATGCCGATTGAACAAGCAGGTTCAAACGCCCCACTTGAAGAATTGATCGCCTTCTTTCATATAGGCGCGGGATAGTACCATTTTGTGAACCTCTGAAGCACCATCTACAAGTCGTGCCTGGCGCGCATAGCGATACATCCATTCAAGAACCGTATCCTTGGAATAACCCTTTGCACCCAGCATCTGCGCTGCCGTGTCGACAACATAGTGTAACGTATCGGCAACGGTGACCTTTGCCATGGAAACTTCCTTCCTCGCAAAATCTCCCTGCTCCAGTTTCCATGCTGCATGCATGGTCAGCAATCGGCTTTGATGCACACGACTGGCCGCTTCGCCCAGCATCCACTGTACTCCTTCGTGTTCAGTCAAAAGCTTTCCGAAGGCCTTTCTTTCAGCCGCATATTCACTGGCAATTTCAAGTGCACGGCGACATAAGCCCAGCCAGCGCATGCAATGCGTCAATCGGGCCGTACCCAGGCGAATTTGAACTACTTTCATGCCATCACCAATTTCCATCAAGCGATTTTCATCCGGAATTTCCAAGCCGTTGAACTTGAGCTCGCAATGTCCGCCATGCTCTTCCGGCCCCATGATTGGTACGCGTCTTACAATATTCCATCCCGGGTCATCACGGTCGAACATGAATGCGGTCAGTCCCCTGCGGGGGTCATTCGATGTTCGTGCCAGCAATATGAAGTGTTGTGACACCGCTGCACCGGTAATAAACCATTTGTGTCCGTGTACAATCCACTTGTTCCCAGATTTCTTTGCAGTTGTCAACATCATGCCCAATGGGTCAGATCCGGAACCAGGTGCCGGTTCGGTCATGCACAACGCCGAACGTACCTTGCCGTCAATAATCGGTTGCAACCAACGATCCTTTTGTGCTTCGGTACCGACTCGATTCAGAATAAACATGTTGCCATCATCAGGTGCTGCTGCGTTGAACACAACAGGTCCGAATATTGAGCGGTTCATTTCTTCGTAACAGGCCGCCATTCCCACAGTTCCAAGACCTTGGCCACCTCGCTCAACAGGCATTTGAATGCACCACAGGCCTGCATCTTTCGCCTGCTGTTGCAATGGTTTCAAATACTTGTCGGTGATATTCTCACCTTCGTCATAAGCATCATCATGTGATTCGACCGGAATAATCCGGTCATTGACGAAGTCGCGAATACGGCTTTGGTAGTCCCTGATTTCGTCGCTCAAACTAAAATCCATGAATTAATTCTCCTCATATCGATGTCTGTGTATGCCCGCCGTCAACAACGATCACACTGCCGGTCATATATGCCGACGCGTTCGAAACCAGCAGTAGCACTGTACCATCCAGATCTTCCGGTTGCCCGAATCGTCTTTGCGGAATTTTCTTTAATGCTCGTTCACTGCGGGACGACTCCAGAAATTCCCGATTGATTTCGGTAACGATATATCCCGGCGCGATGGCGTTCACTCTAATATTGTACCGCGCCCATTCAAACGCCAGCGTGCGCGTCAAATGTTCCAATCCGGCCTTCGCCGCAGAATAAGGTGTTACTCCGCCCATGACGCTACGCCCCAGGATTGAACAAATATTGACAATCACACCCCCGCGGTTGCTCGTTGACATTGCCTGTCCCGCCTGTTGCGCGACCAGCCAGGCCCCTTTCAGGTTTGTATTGACGGTATAGTCCCAAAGTTCTTCCGAAACATCAAGTGCATTGCAATTTTCGGCAACACCGGCATTGTTGATGACAATATCAATGGAACCGAATTGCTGAAGTGTTTCCGCAAACCCGCTCTTTATACTATCTGAATTTGTAACGTCCATTTCCACCCACTGCGCGATACCGTTCATGGACCGAATTTCACCGGTCGCTGATTTCAGCCGTTGTGTCCGCCTTGCGGCCAGCATGACTTTGGCTCCGCGACTTGCGAGCAAGTGTGCAAAATGATGCCCAAGTCCGCTCGATGCTCCGGTAATCAAGGCAACTTTATCCTGTATGTCAAACAGTGACTTCATTGATGATTGTTGCTCAGTTTGCCGATTTCAGGGAATTCAAGTACAGTTCACGATTCACCTGCAAATCTATCAAAGACATGCCAGTGAAGGCCTGCGCTTCGCGACATGCCTCCGTAAATTCATCCAGAGTTCGCGCTGTTGCGCCGAATGCCCCGAAACTTCTTGCGTATGCAGCGAAGTCGGGATTTTCCAAATCAGTTGCAATAACGCGCCCAGGGAATTGATTTTCTTGAAATTTTCGGATTGTACCCAGTACCGAATTGTTAATGACAATAACCAGGATCTTGAGTTTCATCAAAGCCGCTGTGGCCATCTCTTGCGAAGTCATCATGAAGTCTCCATCGCCGACGATACAGACAACTTCGCGTTCAGGATGACAGATCTTTGCTGCAATTGCAGCGGGAAGCCCGTAGCCCATTGAACCGGCGATTGGTGCCAGCTGAGTACGATACTTCGCACCGTAGAAATAGTACCGATGCAATACGCCGGTATTGAGTCCCGAGCCGCTAGTTACGATGGCATCATGTGGCAGGTTATCCCGGAGATAAACAATTGCCTGTTCGTTAGTCAATTTTTCAGGGTCGTTGAATTTGCAAGTTGAATGATTTACGAAATTGGTGCGCGCATTGCGAGTCCATTCCGCCCATGTGGACGAATTTTCAAGTTTCACGTTTGAGACGCGTTCCATGAATGACGGAGATGTAGCATTGACTGCAATGGTTGGTTGATAAACTCTTCCAAGTTCCATCGCATCCGCATGCACATGAAAAAAGTCGGATGTTGGCAATGGTGCTTGAACAAGGGAATATCGCTGGGTTGGCAACTCGCTGAGCCGTGCACCGATGCAAAGTAGCTTGTCACATTCCTTCATTATGTTTGCCAACTCTTTGCCAGTACTGATTCCAAGATCGCCAACATAGTTCGGATGACGGTTGTCCATATAGTCCTGACAACGAAATTCAGCAACCACTGGCAAGTTGTTTCGCGCGGCGAATGCTGTCAGTTGCGAGCAGGTTTTTTCTGACCACGGACTCCCACCAACCACTACAACAGGACGACGGGCATCCTGGAAGAAATTCTGCACCTGATTTACTACAGTTTCAGGTGCAATTGCTTCATTTGCTTCTGCATAGCCCAGATCTGCCACCCGGGCTTGTTCGTACAGCACATCTTCCGGAAAAGCAAGCACCACAGGGCCCGGTCGACCGGACATTGCAATGCGCCATGCTCGCGCCACGTATTCAGGAATTCGCTCAACATCTTCAACTTGCGCGGCCCATTTCGACAAAGGCTGAAACATGGTTCGATAGTCCACTTCCTGAAATGCTTCCCGGTCCAAAAAATTCCGTTGTACTTGCCCGACCATCAAAATCATTGGTGTGGATGCCTGGTAGGCAATGTGTACACCGATCGATGCATTGGTTGCGCCTGGTCCCCGGGTTACAAAGCAAACGGCCGGGCGGCCAGTAAGCTTTCCGTAAGCCTCTGCCATCATTGCCGCTCCGCCTTCCTGTCGGCAAGGTATCGTTGGTATTTTCGGATGGTCGTACAATCCGTCCAATGCAGGCAAGAATGACTCCCCGGCTACACAAAACACTGCTTCGCACTCGTGAATCGCCAGCTGGTCGGCAAGAATTTTTCCGCCGTTGCGAGTTGATTGCTGTTCAGCGATTTGTATTGAAATAGATTCTTTTTGTTGCATACTGATCGAAGTTCATTTCATGACAACTTTGAATGGGAATATGGCAATTGTCCAGCTAGTGCGAGTTCAAGCAACATATTTTCGACAGAAAAATCCACCATGACTCAAAAGAAACCGGAAGTTGTTGAAGATTTTTGACGAACAAAGATCCTGATTCCATTTTTCTCATTTGATCTACCATTTTACAGCAATAGTGCCTCAATCAATGATTTGTTGTTGTGTCATTCCGTATGCTACAAGTGAGAGGTGCAACAATCCCGAAAGCACCTGTTTCCGTATATTTGTAATCAAACACCCTTGGGCATTAAAGTGTCAAAGTCAAGAGTTTGTTTCGACAGTAATTCTCATTTTGAACAGGTTGATATATTTGCAACTCTTGGTTGAAGAGGAAGAAACGATGATACGCAAAGATTAAGCACCAGCAATGCGTCGACTAGTCCTCTCTTTCCTTGTCCGAAGTTGGATCCAAGGAGATATCTGTTGCCTTCGGCTCGTTGGAAGATTCATGTTTGATTTTTCAGCAGCTTGAAAGTTTTGCTGCCGTTCCCATGGATTTATCAGCAACACTCCGTTAATGTGCCTAGCGTGGTTACCATCTCTGAAAGGTACGGTCGTTAAGTCAATTGTAGATTTGTGCTTCGTTCTGCAACAGTTTGTTTCGTGCAATGCTTCGCAACATTTACAGCTCAATGCCCTTGTGGCATTTGTACAAGGTATCGCTGACAAATTGGCTCATCCCGAACCGCGAAGCCTTGTAACTACCACCCATCGTTGTCTTGTATAATTCGCCGTTAATGCCCCGAAACAATGCTTGAACCTACTGCGGAGTCAAAGACTCTCTCTACGAGTGTGGAAACCACAAGCCAATCCAATCGCATCAAGCAATACTTACCACAGTGCGAATGCAATGCTACTTTGGTTATGTTGGTCAATTGTACCACTTATTTTTGCATTGCACACTGCACCTGTTACAACGCCCAAGTACCCTCTAATGTGAATTGATTCAACTTGAAAGTTCTCTGCATTCTGCAAACTGAGTACCAGCTTGCAGAATGCCTGTGTTGATCTTTCTTGCCTACCAGTTTATCTGTCCCGTCAGCATGACCCTGTGGTCAGGCTGCTTGCCGTCTGCTTCGCGACGCTCGAATTCCAGACTCGAGGACAGCTCTGATTCGCTGGCATAGCGCATGCCTAGGCGGTAGTCCCGCTTGCTACCTTCTTCCACTCCGATTCCAACGTACGGCGTATGCAGACCGCTCGACCCAAACATTCGGTAGCCGACCTCCGCGTCCAGGCGCGTTGTCAACTCCTCGTCTTCTGAGGCACGACTGGCAACACTGTTGTCCCAGAGAGAATCAACTCTGCTTTCCGGTTGCCCGTGCGACAGGGACGAGCTGTAGGTCAGCCCGGTCTCCCGACTATCGAGCCGGTATCCTGCTGTCACGCCGGCGCCCCACTCCTTCCGGTCGCTTTCATGGTCCAGCAAGGCGCGACCTGTCGCCACCAGCTTCATTCGGGTCGCCGGGTTGCGATATTCCGCCGTGCCACCCATCTCAATGCCAGTGCCGGTGTCGCCGTCGCCGCCATCCCAGCGCAAGCCGGCTTCGCCTGACAGCGTCAGCGAAGCGCCGGATTCAAGCGCACAGATTTGAAGCCTCTCAACCGCAACGCGAACCCCGTGCGCCCGGGACTTCGAACCCATTGGACGCCGCTCGTCCCCGTCAACCCTGGTCTGCAGACCCCAAGCCTCTCCCTTCAGGTCCACCTGAATCAAACGGTCGTTCGCTGAATCATCAGCCGAATGCAGGCGATAGCGGCCGCCCAGCGCCGCACTGGCGATCGACATCTTGCTGGCGGCTTCTCCGGTGGCACCGTCGTTGTAGTTGACCTTGCCCTTGCCATATCCGACGGCCGCCCACAGGCTCGCCGATTCCGACACCGACCAGCCAATGTAGGGATTCAGCGACTTCACGCGCACCTTCACCACGCCGCTGGTGCCGCCGGTGCTGCCCTGATAGCCGAAGCTTCCTTTCGACACTCCGGCCGCCAGTCCAACCAGAACTCCGGCATCGACCATCGTGTCGGTGCCGACATTGACAGAAGCCAGCTCGCCGTCCCACTGCAGCGCATCCGCACCGCCGCCGGACAATTTTCGATAGTCAACCGAACCCCAAACTGTCGGGGCGCCGGCAAGCATTCCGCCGGATGCGTCGGCCGAACCATTCGCGCCCAGAGCGGCAACGCTCGGCGTGTAGACGAAGCTGGCGCCGTCCAGCGAACGATACAGCGACATCTCCGAACGCTCCAGGCCGCGCTCCCGCTCGCGGCTGTGCTGCGCGGAACGCTCCAGAATCGAAAGCAGACCGCCGTTTGCAAATCCGCCAGTCGGGGGCACGCTGACTGGCGGCACATTGACCGGAGGCGCACCGATCGGCGGTGCAATCGCCGCGCCGCCAACCACTGAAGCAATGCGGTTGCCGACCGCCGCCACCACGCTCGTGGTAACCTCGCGCGCCACTTCCGCAACAATCTCCGTGTCCACCTCGTCCAGCACCGACGCATCATTGTCCGCGATGGTGCCCGTGCCGCGGGCTTCCTCTATGGTGTACGACGGGTTCGGGTCGCTGAGGACCAGAATCACCGTTTCGTCCTGCTCCGACAGAACATCGCCGAGCACGGAAACATCAATCGTCTGGCTGGTCTCCCCGGCGGCGAACGTCAGCGTGCCGCCGGCGATCGACCTGTAGTCTTCGCCCGCTTCCGCGGTGCCGGTGCCGGCATCCGCATAGTTCACCGTCGCCTGCTCGTAGCTCGCCGGCGTCAGCGTTACCGTGAAGGTGAGATTGACTGAATCGGTGTCGCCCTCCTCCACGCTCGGCGAGTCGATCGAAAAGACCGGCGTGTCGTCATCGTTCGAAATGGTCCCGGTGCCGCTCGCCGTCGAGATGCTCGCGTCCGACGTCGCATTGCTCAATGCAATCACCACCGTCTCGTCCGGCTCAAACTCCGCGTCGCCGGTCACCGACACTGCAATCGTCTTGCTGCTCTCTCCAGCGGCGAACCTCAGCGTGCCGCCGGCGAGGGTCTCGTAGTCGGTCCCCGAAGTCGCGGTGCCAGTACCCGCATCGGCATAGTTCACCGTGGCCGGCTGATGGCTCGCCGGATTCAGCGATACCGTGAACGTCAGACTGGTTGACCCACTGTCGCCTTCCATCACGCTCGGCGAATCGATCGAAAAGCCGGGGATGTCGTTGTCTGTGATCGTACCTGTGCCGCTCGCCGCCGCAATGCTCGTGCCCGACGACGCACCGCTCAGTGCGATCACCACCGTCTCGTCCGGCTCGTCCAGCGCATCGTCCGTCACCGACACCGCAATCGTCTTGCTGGCCTCCCCGGCGGCAAACGTCAGCGTGCCGCCAAAGGCCGCATAGTCGCTCCCCGACGTCGCGGTTCCGGTGCCCGCATCCGCATAATTCACCGTCACCTGCCTGTAGCTCGCCGGACTCAGTGTCACCGTGAACGTCAGGCTGCTCGACTCGCTGTCGCCTTCCGCCGCGCTCGGCGAGTCGATCGAAAAGCCGGGTATGTCGTTGTCTGTGATCGTACCGGTGCCGCGCGCCGTCACGAGGCTCGCACCCGAGGCATTGCTCAGCGCAATCACCACCGTCTCGTCCGCCTCGTCCGCCGTATCCCCTCTCACCGAGACTGCAATCGTCTTTCTTGTCTCGCCGGCCGAAAACGTCAGCGTGCCGCCGCCGATTGCCGCATAGTCAGTTCCCGACGTCGCCGTCCCGCTGCCCGTGTCCGCATAGTTCACCGTCACCTGCGTCGCCGCCGCCGGATCCAGCGTCACCGTGAACGCCAGGTTCACTGTGCCGCTGTCGCCCTCCGCCACGCTCGGCGAATCAATCAGCAGGCCCTGGTCGTCGTTGGCGATGGTGCCGGTGCCGCTCGCCGTCGCAATATTCGTGCCGGACGACGCATTGCTCAGCATGATGATCACCGTCTCGCTCGCTTCGTACATCGTGTCGCCCGTCACCGATACCGTGATTGTCTGGCTCGTGGTGCCCGCCGCAAACGACAGCATGCCGGCCGCGACCGCCGTGTAGTCGGTCCCCGAGGTCGCCGTGCCGCCCGTCTGCGCGTAGTCCACCGTCACCGGCTGGTAGCTCGCCGGATTCAGCGATACCGTGAACGTCAGGGTCGTCGTGCTGCTGTCGCCTTCCGCCACGCTCGGCGAGTCGATCGAAAAGTTCGGCGTGTCGTTGTTCGTGATCGTGCCGGTGCCGCTCGCCGTAACTATGTCCGCACCCGAGGCGCTGCTCAGCGTGATGATCACCGTCTCGTCCGGCTCGTTGATCGTGTCGCCCGTCACCGACACCGTGATCGTCTTGCTCGTCTCGTTCGCCGCAAATGTCAGCGTGGTGCTGGCGGCCAGCGCCGTGTAGTCGGTGCCCGACGTCGCCGTGCCGGTGCCCGCATCCGCATAGTTCACCGTCACCTGCGACGACGATGCCGGATCCAGCGTCACCGTGAACACCAGATTCACCGAACCGCCATCGCCCTCGACCACGCTCGGCGAGTCGATCGAAAGACCCGGATCATCATTGGCAATCGTGCCGGTGCCGCTCGCCGTCGTGATGTTCGTGCCGGCCGACGCACCGCTCAGCGTGAGCACCACCGTCTCGTCCGCCTCATGCGTCGTGTCCCCGGTCACCGATACCGTGATCGTCTGGCTCGAAGTTCCCGCCGCAAATGTCAGCGTGGTGCTGGAAGCCAGCGCCGTGTAGTCGGTGCCCGACGTCGCCGTGCCGGTGCCTGCATCCGCATAGTTCACCGTCACCTGGGTCGCCGACGCCGGACTCAGCGATACCGTGAACGTCAGGCTCGTCGTGCTGCTGTCGCCTTCCGCCACGCTCGGCGAGTCGATCGAAAAGCTGGGCGTGTCGTTGTCCGCGATTGTGCCGGTGCCGCTCGCCGTGCCAATCCCCGTGCCGGACGATGGATTGCTCAGCTCGAGCACCACCGTCTCGTTCGCCTCGTTCGCTGTGTCGCCCGTCACCGATACCGCAATCGTCCGGCTTGTTGCTCCCGGCGCGAACGTCAGCGTGCCGGCCGCGACTGCCGTGTAGTCGGTTCCCGAAGTCGCCGTCCCGGTGCCTGCATCGGCGTAGTCGACTGTCAGCCGCGACGTGCTCGACGCGCTCAGCGTCACCGTGAACGTCATGTTCACCGAACCGCTGTCGCCCTCTGTCACGCTCGCATCGGCAATCGAGAATTTCGGATCATCGTCCCGGATCGTGCCGGTGCCGCTCGACGTCGATATGCTGGTGCCCGTCGACGCATTGCTCAGCGTGATCACCACTGTCTCGTTCGATTCGTCCACCGTGTCTCCGGTCACCGATACCGTGAACGTCTTGCTCGTCTCAGTCGCCGCAAACGTCAGCGTGCCGCCAGCAACCGCCGTAAAGTCGGTGCCCGACGTCGCCGTGCCGCCCGTGCGAGCGTAGTCCACCGTCACCGCCTGGTAGCTCGCCGGACTCAGCGAAACCGTGAAGGTCAGGTTCGCCGTGCTGCTGTCGCCTTCCGCCACGCTCGGCGAGTCGATCGAAAACATCGGCGTGTCGTTGTCCGTGATCGTGCCGGTGCCGCTCGCCGTATCGATGTCCGCACCCGAAGCGCCGCTCAGCGTGACAATCACTGTCTCGTCCGCCTCGTTGATCGTGTCGCCCGTCACCGACACCGTGATCGTCTTGCTCGTCTCGCCCGCCGAAAATGTCAGCGTGGTGCTGGCGGCTAGCGCCGTGAAGTCGGTGCCCGACGTCGCCGTGCCGCCCGTGCGGGCGTAGTTCACCGTCACCTGAGATGCCGACGCCGGATCCAGCGTCACCGTGAACACCAGGTTCACCGACCCGCTGTCGCCCTCCGTCACGCTCGGCGAGTCGATCGCAAGGCCTGAATCGTCGTTGGTGATCGTGCCGGTGCCGGTCGCCGTCGAAATGTTTGTGCCCGTCGACGCGCCGCTCAGCGTGATCACCACCGTCTCGTCCGCTTCGTGCGACGTGTCCCCTGTCACTGACACCGTAATCGTCTGGGTCGTCGTCCCCGCCGTAAACGTCAGCGTGTTGCTGGCGGACAGCGCCGTGTAGTCGGTCCCCGACGTCGCCGTGCCGGTGCCTGCATCCGCATAGTTCACCGTCACCTGGGTCGCCGACGCCGGACTCAGCGTCACCGTGAACACCAGGTTCGCCGAGCCGCTGTTGCCTTCCACAACGCTCGGCGAGTTGATCGAGAAGTTCGGCGTGTCGTTGTCCGTAATCGTGCCGGTACCGGTGGCCGTCGCAATCCCCGCGCCCGACGTCGCATCGCTCAGCGTGACCACCACCGTCTCGTTCAACTCGTTCGCCGTGTCGCCGGTCACCGATACTGTAATCGTCCGGCTCGTGGTCCCCGCCGGAAACGTCAGCGTGCCGGAGACCGCCGTGTAGTCGGTGCCGGCCGTCGCGCCGTTCGTGGAACCGTCCGAAGTGGCGTAGTCGACCGTCAGCTGCGACGAGCTCGACGCGCTCAGCGTCACCGTGAACACCAGGTTCACCGAATTGCTGTCGGCTTCCGTCACCGTCGGCGAATCGATCGAGAATTTCGGGTCGTCGTCCATGATCGTGCCGGTGCCGGTCGCTGTCGCAATCCCGGTGCCGGCCGTCGCATTGCTCAACGTGATCACCACTGTCTCGTTCCCTTCATCCACCGTGTCGCCGGTCACCGATACCGTGATCGACGCGCTCGTCTGCCCCGCCGTAATCGTCGCCCAGCCGGAGGTCGACGTGTAGTCGGTTCCCGCAGTCGCCGTACCCCCTGCAGTAGCGTAGTTCACACTCAAATTCGACGTGCTCGCCGCACTCAGTGTCACCGTGAACACCAGGTTCGTCGTGCTGCTGTCGCCTTCCGGCACGCTCGGCGAGTTGATCGAGAATTTCGGGTCATCGTCCGTGATCGTGCCGGTGCCGGTCGCCGTCGTAATCACCGTGCCCGACGACGCATTGCTCAGCGTGAGCACCACCGTCTCGTTCCCTTCATCCACCGTGTCGCCGGTCACCGATACCGTGATCGTCCGGCTCGTCGTCCCTGCCGCAAACGTCAGCACGCCGGCAGTGACCGCCGTGTAGTCGGTCCCCGACGTCGCCGTGCCGCCCGTCTGCGCGTAGCCCACCGTGTGCGGCGACGCGCCCGCCGCACTCAGCGTCACTGTGAATACCAGGTTGGTCGTGCTGCTGTCGCCTTCCGCCACGCTCGGCGAGTTGATCGAGAATTTCGGATCATCGTCCGTGATCATGCCGGTGCCGGTCGCCGTCGAAATCACTGTGCCCGCCGACGCATTGCTCAGCGTGATCACCACCGTCTCGTTCCCCTCATCCACCGTGTCGCCCGTCACCGACACCGTGATCGTCCGGGTCGTCGTGTTCGCCGCAAATGTCAGCGTGTTGCTGGCGACCGCCGTGTAGTCGGTCCCCGACGTCGCCGTGCCGCCCGTCCGGGCGTAATCAACCGTTTGCGGCGACGTGCTCGCCGCGCTCAGCGTCACCGTGAACACCAGATTCACCGAGCCGCTGTCGCCCTCCACCACGCTCGGCGAGTTGATCGAGAAATTCGGATCGTTGTCCATGATCGTGCCGGTGCCGCTCGCCGTCGAAATCGCCGTGCCCGACGACGCATTGCTCAACGTGATCACCACCGTCTCGCTCGCCCCCTCGTCCGTCGTGTCGCCGGTCACCGATACCGTGATCGTCTGAGTCGTAACATTCGGCGCAAACGTCAGCGTGCTGGCGGTTACTGCCGTGTAGTCGGTCCCCGAGGTCGCCGTGCCGGTGCCTGCATCGGCGTAGTCGACTGTATACTGCGACGAGCTCGACGCGCTCAGCGTCACCGTGAACACCAGGTCCGCCGAGCCGCTGTCGCCTTCGGTCACGCTCGGCGAGTTGATCGAGAATTTCGGATCGTCGTCCGTGATGGTCCCAGTGCCGGTCGCCGTCCCGATGCCGGTGCCGGTCGACGCATTGCTCAATGTGAGCACCACTGTCTCGTTCGCACCCTCGTCCACCGTATCGCCCCTCACCGACACCGTAATCGTTCGGGTCGTCGTATTCGCCGCAAACGTCAGCGTATTGGCAGTGACCGCCGTGTAGTCGGTCCCCGAGGTCGCCGTGCCGCCCGTCTGCGCGTAGTCGACCGTGAGCTGCGACGAGCTGGATGCGCTCAGCGTCACCGTGAACACCAGGTCCGCCGAGCCGCTGTCGCCTTCCACCACGCTCGGCGAGTTGATCGAGAATTTCGGGTCGTTGTCCCGGATCGTACCGGTGCCGGTCGCCGTCGAAATGCCGGTCGACGCATTGCTCAACGTGATCACGATCGTCTCGCTCCCTTCGTCCACCGTGTCTCCCGTCACCGATACCGTAAACGTGCGGCTCGTGGTACCCGCCGCAAACGTCAGCGTGTTGCTGGCTGCCAGCGCCGTGTAGTCGGTACCCGAGGTCGCCGTTCCGCCCGTCTGCGCGTAGTTGACCGTCTGCGGCGACGTGCTCGACGCATTCAGCGTCACCGTGAACACCAGGTTCACCGAGCCGGTGTCGCCCTCCGTCACGCTCGGCGAATTGATCGAAAATAACAGGTCGTTGTCTCTGATCGTGCCGGTGCCGTTCGCCGTCGTGATGCTCGTGCCAGACGACGCATTGCTCAGTGTGAGCACCACCGTCTCGTTCCCCTCCCGTGTCGTATCGCCCCTCACCGACACTGTGATCGTCTTGCTTGTCTCCCCGGCTGCAAACGTCAGCGTGCCGCTGGTGACCGCAGTGTAGTCGGTACCCGAGGTTGCCGTGCCGCCCGTCTGCGCGTAGTCGACCGTGTGCTGCGACGCACTACCGGGACTCATCGAAACTGTGAACGTCAGGTTCGTCGAACCGCTGTCGCCCTCGGTCACGCTCGGCGAATCGATCGAAAAGGCAGGCGCACTTTCGTTGTCGGTGGTGCTCATCGCCACATTCACGTTGTCCAGGCCGTTGTAGCCGGTGTCAGTGCTCGACGGGTTTAGCACTATATTGTAACTCTGCGTACCGTCGTAAATCGCATCGTCTTTTCCGGTTACCGTCACCGTTTGCGCTGTGCTGTAGGTCGTGCTTGTAAAGCTCAGCGTGTTGGGCGATACGCTCGCCTCGGTGGTGTCCGAAACCGAAACCGCAACCGATACATTGGCGCTGGGCGCCGCCCTCGGCCGCACCGTGAATGTCGACGTGGTGCCTGCTTCCGTGACGGTGCTGCTGTTGGTGGGAGTGCTTACCGTCAGCTCCTTGGGCGTCGGCTTAATCGTGAGGCTGCCGGCGGTTCGATGTCCAGAGCTGGCTCCATGTATGCCTGCAGCAGCAACTCTAATCTCAACACTTGTATCCGATGTGACGCTTCCACTAAAACTAAGAGTAAGATCCAAATAGCATGCATAAGTATACGTGGTCCCTTCATCAACTAAGATCCAATTTTGAATGGAAAAACTGCTAAAAGTGAGTCCTGTCGGAGCACCGTGAAGTGTAATGTGGGATGACTGTGTACCGGCAAACCATATACCCGGACAACCTTCTAATACGGCGCTTCGAATAGTCCTTCCGTTCACTTCGTCTGCGATCAACTGGCTCGGGTTCGTCGACTGGGCAAACGCAACCGGTTGCAGGAACAGCAAAGCCGGCAATACAAGCAGCGATGCGGCAAGCAATCTGCGGGGAAGCCCAGGTGCGGCGCACTGGGCATCTGCAGATTCACCAGATTGTCCCCCCCCCCCCCCTCGCTAATTTATATGCCAATACAGCAAAACTCCTTCGACTGCAAAGCCAAACGATTGGTTCGACTAGAAACAATATCAAATTCATCAATGCACACCAGAAAATACTTTTGACTAACAAAATACTGAACTTGCTCCGGTCCCGAACGACCAAGAAACTGTCCGTTATTATAAACCATCCCGACCTGCAAAATTCATTCTTGATTGAATGAAATTCACCCCCCCCCCCTCAATCGAAAATTCATAGTGAAATCAATTCATTATGAATGTTCGTCCAGGATTGATTTATTCCATTTGCAGCACCAAACTGGATTGCATGGGGCACACTATTGCAAAGGTTTGTATTGCAATACTACTGTAACTGCCTGATTGAACATGCTGGCAAGGAAATCTCAAATGCAGCAAAATTCTGGCAATTTTTAAATTGACACAGAAGTACTTGACTTAGGATGCTTGCCTGCAAGAGTTGAACCGGTGCTACTGGTAAAAAGGATTCGTCCGCCCAAAGTGTTGTCACGACAAGTCCTGGCAACAGCAGCACCGTCACTTACAAGAATGCGCCAAGTGTAGTTGGCGAGTTTCGCCGACGGTCGGTACGGTTTTTGTTTCCGCAGATTCGCTCCCTTTCCTATGGAAGTGCTTTTTGTCCATGCGTTGCTTCTTTCCTGCCTTACCAGTCTATCTGCCCCGTCAGCATGACCCTGTGGTCGGGTTGCTTGCCGTCTGCTTCCCGTCGCTCGAATTCCAGGCCCGAAGACAGCTCTGATTCGCTGGCATAGCGCATGCCGATGCGGTAGTCCCGCTTGTTGCCTTCTTCCACTCCGATTCCAACGTACGGCGTGTGCAGACCGCTTGTTCCAAACATTCGATAGCCGAACTCCGCGTCCAGGCGCGTCGTCAGCTCCCCGTCTTCGGATGCACGACTGGCAACGCGGCTGTCCCAGAGAGAATCTACCCCGCTTTCCAGTTGCCCGTGCGACAGGGAAGAGCTGTATGTCAGCCCGGTCTCCCGACTATCGAGCCGGTATCCTGCCGTCACGCCGGCGCCCCACTCCTTCCGGTCGCTTTCATGGTCCAGCAAGGCGCGACCCGTCGCCACCAACTTCATTCTAGTCGCCGGATTGCGGTAGTCCGCCGTGCCGCCCATCTCAATGCCAGTGCCGGTGTCGCCGTCGCCGCCGTCCCAGCGCAGGCCGGCTTCGCCCGACAGCGTCAGCGAAGCACCAGATTCAAGCGCACTGCTTTGAAGCCTCTCAATCGCAACGCGCACTCCGTGAGCTTGGGACTTCGAACCCATCGGACGCCGCTCATCACCGTCAACCTTGGTCTGCAGACCCCAAGTCTCTCCCTTCAGATCCACCTGAATCAAACGCCCGTCAGATGAACCATCTGTCGAATGCAGGCGATAGCGTCCGCCCAGCGCCGCACTGGCGATCGACATCTTGTTGGCGGCTTCTCCGGTTACCTCGTCGTTGTAGTTGACCTTGCCTTTGCCGTATCCGACAGCCATCCACAGGCTCGCTGATTCTGACACCGACCAGCCAATATAGGGATTCAATGACTTCACGCGCACCTTGACCACGCCGCTGGTGCCGCCGGTGCTGCCCTGATAGCCGAAACTTCCTTTCGACATTCCGGCCGCCAGGCCGACCAGAACACCGGCATCGACCATCGTGTCGGTGCCAACATTGACAGAGGCCAGCTCGCCGTCCCACTGCAGCGCATCCGCACCGCCGCCTGACAGCTTGCGATAGTCAACCGAACCCCAAACTGTCGGACCACCGGAAATTCCTCCGCCGGTCGCATCGGCCGGACCATTCGCACCCAGAGCGGCAATGCTCGGCGAGTAGACGAAGCTGGCGCCGTCCAGCGAACGGTACAGCGACATCTCCGAACGCTCCAGTCCGCGCTCCCGTTCGCGGCTGTGCCGCGCGGAATGCTCCAGAATCGAAAGCAGGCCGCCGTCCGCAAATCCGCCAGTCGGCGGCAAACCGACCGGCGGTGTAATCGCCGCACCGCGAACCACTGAAGCAATCCGGTTGCTGACCGCCGTCACCACGCTCGTGGTAACCTCGCGCGCCACTTCCGCCACAATCTCCATGTCCACCTCGTCCAGCACCGACGCATCGTTGTCCGTAATGGTGCCCGTACCGCGGGCCTCCTCTATGGTGTACGACGGGTTCGGATTGCTGAGCGCCAGCACCACCGTCTCGTCCTGCTCCGACAGGATATCACCGATCACAGATATATCAATCGTCTTGCTGGTCTCCCCGGCGGCGAACGTCAGCGTGCCGCTGGCGATCGACCTGTAGTCTTCGCCCGCTTCCGCAGTGCCGGTACCCGTATCCGCATAGTCCACCGTCGCCTGCTCGTAGCTCGCCGGAGTCAGCGTCACCGTGAAAGCAAGGTTCACCGAATCGGTGTCGCCCTCCTCCACGCTCGGCGAGTCGATCGAAAAGACCGGCGTGTCGTCGTCGTTTGCAATGGTGCCGGTGCCGCTCGCCGTCGAGATGCTCGCGTCCGATGTCGCATTGCTCAATGCAATCACCACCGTCTCGTCCGGCTCGAACTCCGTGTCGCCGGTCACCGACACCGCTATTGTCTTGCTGGACTCTCCCGCTGCAAAACTCAGCGTGCCGCCAGCGAGGATCTCGTAGTCAGTTCCTGAAGTCGCGGTGCCAGTACCCGCATCGGCGTAGTTCACTGTCGCCGGTTGATGGCTCGCCGGACTCAGCGATACCGTGAACGTCAGGTTCACCGTACCGCTGTCGCCTTCCGTCACGCTCGGCGAGTCGATCGAAAAGCCGGGAATGTCGTTGTCCGTGATCGTGCCGGTGCCGCTCGCCGCCGCAATGCTCGTGCCCGACGACGCACCGCTCAGTGTGATCACCACCGTCTCGTCCGGCTCGTCCAGCGCGTCGTCCGTCACCGACACCGCAATCGTCTTGCTGGTCTCCCCGGCGGCAAACGTCAGCGTGCCGCCGATCGCCGCATAGTCGCTCCCCGACGTCGCCGTGCCGGTGCCAGCATCGGCGTAGTTCACCGACACTTGCCTGTAGCTCGCCGGACTCAGCGTCACCGTGAACGTCAGGCTGCTCGACTCGCTGTCGCCTTCCGTCGCGCTCGGCGAGTCAATCGAAAAGCCCGGGATGTCATTGTCCGCGATCGTGCCGGTGCCGCTCGCCGTAACAATGTCCGCACCCGACGCATTGCTCAGCGCAATCACCACCGTCTCGTCCGGCTCGTCCGCCGTGTCGCCCCTAACCTGCACTGTAATCGTCTGGGTCGTCGCACTCGGCGCAAACGTAAGCGTGCCGCCACCAATTGCCGCGTAGTCGGTCCCCGAAGTCGCCGTCCCGCTGCCCGCATCCGCATAGTTCACCGTCACCTGTGTCGTCGATGCCGGATCCAGCGTCACCGTGAATGCCAGATTCACCGTGCCGCTGTCGCCCTCGACCACGCTCGGCGCATCAATCAGCAGGCCCTGGTCGTCGTTGGTGATCGTGCCGGTGCCGCTTGCCGTCGCAATGTTCGTGCCCGCCGGTGCGTTGCTCAGCGTGAGCACCACCGTCTCGCTCGCCTCGTACATTGTGTCGCCCGTCACCGATACCGTGATCGGCTGGCTCGAAGTCCCTGCCGCAAACGTCAGCATGCCGGCGACTACCGCCGTGTAGTCGGTCCCCGACGTCGCCGTGCCACCGGTCTGGGCGTAGTCCACCGTCACCGACTGGTAGCTGACCGGATTCAGCGTCACTGTGAAGGTCAGATTCACCGAACCGTTGTCGCCCTCGACCACGCTCGGCGAGTCGATTGAAAAGTTCGGCGTGTCGTTGTCCCGGATCGTACCCGTGCCGCTCGCTGTAATAATGTCCGCACCCGAGGCGCTGCTCAGCGTGACAATCACCGTCTCGTCCGGCTCGTTCACCGAGTCGCCCGTCACCGACACCGTGATCGTCTTGCTCGTCTCGTTCGCCGCAAACGTCAGCGTGGTGCTGGCGGCCAGCGCCGTGAAGTCGGTGCCCGAAGTCGCCGTGCCACCCGAACGGGCGTAGTTCACCGTCACCTGAGACGACGACGACGGACTCATCGTCACTGTGAACACCAGGTTCACCGAGTCGGTGTCGCCCTCCTCCACACTCGGCGAGTCAATTGAAAGACCCGGATCGTCATTGGTGATCGTGCCGGTGCCGCTCGCCGTCGTGATGTTCGTGCCGGCCGACGCATTGCTCAGCGTGATGATCACCGTCTCGTCCGCTTCGTGCGTCGTGTCCCCCGTCACCGTCACCGTAATCGTCTGGGTCGTGGTTCCCGCAGCAAACGTCAGCGTGCCGCCCGTAATAGCTGTGTAGTCGGTCCCCGAAGTCGCTGTGCCCCCGGTACCTTCGGCCCAGGTCACCGTCGCCGTAGCTGCCGGCGCCGGTCTCAGCGTCACTGTGAACGTCA
The DNA here is from genome assembly GCA_965200765.1 of Arenicellales bacterium. Taxonomy (GTDB): domain Bacteria; phylum Pseudomonadota; class Gammaproteobacteria; order Arenicellales; family JAJDZL01. The sequence goes on along the minus strand of OZ241380.1, from coordinate 1,241,886 downwards.
GGTTCGTCGTGCTGCTGTCGCCCTCCGCCACGCTCGGCGAATTGATTGAAAAGCCCGGCGTGTCGTTGTCCGTGATCGTGCCCGTGCCGCTTGCCGTTGCAATCGCCGTGCCCGACGATGGATTGCTCAGCGTGAGCACCACCGTCTCGTTCAACTCGTTCGTCATGTCCCCAGTCACCGACACCGCAATCGTTCGACTCGTTACCCCGGGTGAAAACGTCAGCGTGCCGGAGACCGCCGTGTAGTCGGTACCGGCAGTCGCGCCGTTCGTAGACCCGTCCGAACTGGCGTAGTCGACCGTGTACTGCGAAATACCCGTAGAATCCAGTGTCACTTCGAATGTTAGATTCACCGAACCGCTGTCGCCCTCCGTCACTGTAGGCGAGTCGACCGAAAATTTCGGGTCGTTGTCCATGATCGTGCCGGTGCCGGTCGCCGTCGCAATGTTCGTGCCGGTCGTCGCATTGCTCAGTTGAACCACCACGGTCTCGCTCGCACCCTCGTCATTCGTGTCTCCCGCCACCGACACTGTAAACGTCTGGCTCGTCTCCCCTATGGCAAACGACAGTGTGCCGGAGGTCGCCGTGAAGTCGGTCCCCGCCGTCGCCGTGCCCGTAGTTGTAGTCGCATAGTCCACTGTCGTAGCCTGGTAGCTGACCGGACTCAGTGTCACGGTGAACGTCATGTTCTGCGAACCGCTGTCGCCCTCCGTCACACTCGGCGAGTCGATCGAGAACCCCGGCGTGTCGTTGTCCGTGATTGTGCCCGTGCCAACCGCCGTAGAAATGCCAGCGCCCGCCGTCGCATTGCTCAGCGTGATGATCACCGTTTCATTCGCCTCGTTCGTCGTATCCCCCGTCACCGACACCCTGATCGTCTGGCTCGTGGTCCCCGCCGAAAACGTCAGCGTACTGGCAGCAACCGCCGTGTAATCGGTCCCCGACGTCGCCGTGCCGCCCGTTTGGGCGTAGTCGACCGTCAGCGACGATGTGCTCGCCGCACTCAGCGTCACGGTGAAGTCCAGGTTCACCGAGCCGCTGTCACCCTCCGTTACGCTCGGCGAATTGATCGAGAATTGCGGGTCGTTGTCCAGTATCGTGCCGGTGCCGGTCGCCGTCGAAATCCCCGTGGCGGCCGATGGATTGCTCAGCGTAACCACCACCGTTTCGCTCGCCTCATCCAAAGTGTCATCCGTTACCGGCACCGTAATCGTCTGGCTCGTGCTATTCGCTGCAAACGTCAGCGTGGTGCCCGTAGGAGCCGTGTAGTCGGTGCCTGAAGTCGCCGTACCGCTAAGGGCATAGTCCACCGTCAGTTGCGACGTGCTCGCCGCACTCAGCGACACCGTGAACACCAGGTTCGCCGGGCTGTCGCCCTCCGTCACACTACTAGCATCGGCAATAGAGAATTTCGGGTCATCGTCTCGGATCGTACCGGTACCAGTCGCCGTCGCAATCCCCGTGGCAGTCGTCGCATTGCTCAGCGTAATCACCACTGTCTCGTCCGCCTCGTCTGTTGTGTCGCCCGTCACCAACACCGTAAACGTCTGGGTTGTCACCCCCGTCGCAAACGTCAGCGTGCCGGCGGTGACCGCCGTGTAGTCGGTCCCCGAAGTCGCCGTGCCGCCCGTTTGCGCATAGTCGACCGTCAGCGACGACGAGCCCGACCTCGCTCCACTCAGCGTCACCGTGAATGTCAGGTTCGCCGAGCCGCTGTCGCCCTCCGTCACGCTCGGCGAGTCGATCGAGAATTTCGGGTCGTCGTCCAGTATCGTGCCGGTGCCGGTCGCCGTCGAAATGACGACCCTCGGACTGCTGAGCAGCCTGACCACAACCGTCTCGTTGCCCTCGTCCGCCGTGTCGCCCCTCACTCTCATAGTAATCGTCTGGGTCGTGGTTCCCGACGGAAACGTCAGCGTGCCAATCGCAAGGCCGGTTAATTGGAAGTCGGCCCCAGAACTCGCAGTGCTCTCGACGGGGACATAGCCGTAGCGGACTGTGTGCGATGCCGAAACCGACGCACTCAGCGTCACTGTGAATACCAGGTTGTTCACGAAGCCGCTGTCGCCTTCCGCCACGCTCGGCGAGTTGATCGAAAATGTCAGGTCGTTGTCCAGGATCGTGCCGGTGCCCGTGCCAGCCGTCGCCGAAATTGTGCCCCCCGACGGATTGCTCAGCGTAATCACCACCGTCTCATTCCCCTCCGCCGTCGTGTCGCCCGTCACCGATACTGTAATCGTCCGGGTCGCCGTATTCGCCGGAAACGTCAGCGTGCCGGTGGCGGAGGATGCCGTGAAGTCGGTCCCTGAAGTCGCCGTACCACCGGTACCCTGGGCGTAGTCCACCGTCACCTGAGACGACGATACCGGAGTCACCGTCACTGTGAACACCAGGTTCGCCGAACCAGTGTCGCCTTCCGTCACACTCGGCGAGTCGATCGAAAATTCCCGGTCGTCGTCTACTATCGTGCCGGTGCCGACCGCCGTCGTAATCGCTGTGCCCGACGACGGATTGCTCAGCGTAATCACCACCGTCTCGCTCCCCTCCGCCACCGTGTCGCCCGTAACCGACACAGTAATCGTCTGGGTCGTCGTCCCTGCCGTAAACGTCAGCATGCTGGAAGAAACCGCCGTGTAGTCGGTCCCCGACGTCGCCGTGCCTCCCGTCCGGGCGTAGTTCACCGTGTGTTGCGACGTGCTCGACGCACTCAGTGTGACTGTGAACGTCATGGTCACCATGCCGCTGTCGCCTTCCGTCACGCTCGGCGAGTCGATCGAAAAGACAGGCTCGTCGGTGGTGGTCATCGCCACATTCACGTTGGACAAGCCGTCATACGTGCTGTCCCCGCTCATCCCAGGCGACGCCGGATTGAGCACAACATTCCAGTCCACACTGCCGTCGCTTAAACTGTCACTGGCACCCGTTACTGTCACCGTCTGCGGAGTGCTCCAGTTCATGGTCGTGAAGGTCATCGTGCTGGGCGACACACTGCCCTCGGAGGTGTCGCCGCTGGTAACAGCGACTGTCACACTCGCCGACGGCGCCGCCCTCAGCCTCACTGTGAACGTCGATGAGCTGCCCGCCTCTGTGACCGTGCGGCTGTTGGTGGGGGTGCTTGTGACCAGCTCCTTGGGGGGCGGCTGAATTGTGAAGGAGCCTACGTCATAATATTGAGTATTGGATATGCCGACGCCATTCCACCCCGCGCCTTGGATTTGAACAGTAACTGTTGTATCCGCCGAGACAGTTCTGCTGCTGCCGGTCCATCTCAAGGTTACCTCAAGTTCCTCCAAACTGTCCCAGTTGATCCTGCTACTCGCAATTTCGAGGCCAGATGGGGCACCTGAGAGCCGCGCGGTGTTGACAGCGTTGTTGTTATACCCATTACCAATCCCATCAAACTCAACCGTCGCACCGCTAGCTGCCAATACGTCTGCATAAATATTAGTTCCACTAACTCCTGACGGACTGAGAAAGCGAACATTCGCCGATTGAGCAACAGCATCAGACAGCATGCATAATGATATTGCCACTGCCAGCAGCGAACAGGAAATGTGCTTGGCGAGCGCGGGTCGGCGAGACGGGCTTTTGAATATACAAGTATTCCTGAATACCCCCCCCCCCCCTCGCAAATTTAGGTGCCATCGCAACAGAATTCTTTCTACTGCAAAGCCAAGCAATTGGTTCAACCAGCTTCAATATCAATTTCATCGTCTTGTACCCGAAATTCTATTTACAGCAAAATACTGCACTTGCCCCGGCAACGAACAGCCAAGAAACTAATCTGTGATTATAAACCATCCAAACTATCTAGGCATGCAAATTTCATTCGCGATTCAGTATAATTTCACCCCCCCCCCCTCTAGTTAAAAATTCATAGTGAAATCAATCCATTATGAACGTTCGTTCAGGATTGGCATACTCCAGTTACAGCACCGATTTAGACTGCATACGTCAAACTATTGTAATAGTTTGCATAGTAATGCAACATAACGACCTGATTGACTATGCCGGCGGGAAAATTCGAATGCAACGGAACCTTGCCAAATTTTTTGAAAGAACACAGAAGTACTCGACTCAGGCGGCTTGTCTGAAAGAATTGAACTGGCACCGCCAATAAATGGATTCATCTGCCCGAAGTGCGGTCGTCAAGTTTGCCGACAGCAGAAACAGTTTTCGAACCTGCTCGCCTACCGTTGCCAAAATGATTTGTGGCGATCTGCTTGATGGGTTTGTAGGGCGAGTGAACTAGGAACCCGTTCGGGTATTCGCACAGCAAATCGTATCGATATGAGCCCAAGACCACCTCGCCATAAAAAGTGAATGAACGGCTTCCAAAGGTTCAATTTGTCATCAGCGATTTCAAGAATTTTCTGTCGGATACTTTCTGCACGGTATCGCATTGATGCCATCAAGAATATATTGACGAGTTTGTGTTCCGCTTCAATCGCCGCGTCCGGGAACCTCGGTTGCCAGATTGATTGCTGCAAGCCACCGTCGATCATGTGCTGATTCAGGACTCTCTTCATTCAGTTTGGTTGCATGTAATTTATTGACAGATTTGGTACTCACATTCCAGAAGTTACAGTTCAAAAAAGGAAAATTTTGGTAAGATTTTGTAAAATTTCATTGAAATTGCTTGAATCGTGCAAAACCAAACCAAATCACTGTACAAGTTAACTTGAGAACAATGAATATCAACCCCGCTACGCCTTGGTATCGAACGGTAGCATCAACGTGGCTGGTCGCGATCAGCGTCTATTCAGTCTGGCTCATGCTGGTTTTATTGGGCAACGCTTTGCCAGTCTGGCTATTGTTCATTCTCGGTGGTTACACCGTATGCTTGCACGGAAGTTTGCAGCATGAAGCGGTTCATCATCGACCGTTTGCACAACGCTGGATGAATACTCTGCTTGTTTTACCGCCGCTGGCATTGTGGTATCCGTACTCAATCTATCGGGAAGAACATCTTCTGCACCATCAGTGCACTGATTTGACTAACCCGGAAATGGACCCGGAATCGTTGTATTTCACCTCTGTTGAGTGGCACCAATTCAGCAAATTGACGAAGTGGGTATACCGGGTGAACTTCACCATGGCAGGACGTCTCCTAATCGGACCTGTCATTTCGATGTATACATTGTGGAAAACCGCAGTGCTAACAGTGTTGCGCGGTGACTACCAACATGTAAAAGTTTGGACTGGCCATGTTACTCTGTGTGTTGCAATTTTGGCTTTCGCGAATGGTGTGGGCGACTTGCCGGTGTGGAAATATCTGCTATGTTTCGCTTATCCGGGAATTATGCTTACGTTGCTACGCTCTTACACTGAACATCGCTGGGCGACCGCACAAAATGAACGCTCGCTCATCGTGGAAGGCTCGCCAATTTCCCAATTGCTGTATCTGAACAACAATTTCCACAGCCTGCATCATGAAAATCCGGCATTGCCATGGTATGAAATACGTGCCTTGTACAGAAGCCGGAAACAGCAAATTCTGGAGCACAATGGATATTTCATGTATCCGGGTTATCTGTATATCCTCAGAAGAATTTTCAAGGACAAATTGATTGACCCGCTCCACTTCGATGAGTTTCAGGCTAAAATAGAAGGCACGCCAAAATCATTGTAGGCATTATTGAACATCATCCATTGAGATCACTCATCTAGTAATAAGGAGTAACTATGATTAAGCACATTGAAGTTGACAAGCGAATGAGCCAGGTTGTTATTCACGGAAATACGGTATATCTCTCCGGTCAAGTTGCATTCGACAAGCCCGGTACAAGTGTTGCCGAGCAAACCCGGAATATTCTTGAGCGAATCGACAGGTACCTTCTCAGGGCCGGCACCGGAAAATCGAAGATTCTGACTGCAACTGTTTGGCTTGCCAATATTGCTGACTTTGATGAAATGAATTCTGTCTGGGATTCTTGGGTTGTACCTGCCAATGCTCCAACGCGTGCATGTGTAGAAGCAAAGCTGGCCGCACCCCAGTTTACAGTAGAAATCATGGTGACCGCCGCGTTGAAATAGACAAAGCAGCAAATTGTAATTCCAAATGCGAATTGCAGTTCTGGGGGCCGGGATTGTCGGTATCACAACCGCCTATGAACTGTCGCGTAATCCAAATTACGAAATCATCGTCGTAGATGCCGCTGCGTCTCCGGCTTCGGAGGCCAGCGCGACCAATGCGGCGATGATTGCTCCCGGCCACGCCTATGCGTGGGCCTCGTCGAAAGTACCCAAAATCCTGCTCAAGTCAATCTATCGGAACGATCAAGCGTTTCGAATTCGATTTCGGCTGGATTGGGACTTTTGGCGCTGGACCGCCAAATTTTTAAAGCACTGCAACAACACAGATGCAGTGCGAAACTCTCTTCGCAAGCATACTTTGTGCATGTACTCGCAAACGCGACTGCATAAAATCGTTGCGGAAAGCGGAGTTGGCTATGACCAGGTAAACAAAGGACTATTGTTTGTTTATCGAAGCAAAGCCTCGTTGAATGCAGGCATTGAGCACTCGGAGCCTCTTTCCGGCAACGGACAGCAAATGAAAATTTTGAACCGGTCAGAAGTTGAGGAAATTGAACCGGCACTGTTTCAAAATACCCAAAACAATATCGCTGGTGCAATCTACTGCCCTACCGACGAAACCGGAAATTCACACAAATTCGCCTTGGAACTGGTGAAAATTTGCGAATCCAGAGGAGTGAAATTTCAATTTGAAACTCACGTGAAACAACTCATTGCAAACGGTACAACCATTCGTGAAATTGTTTCTGCCAAAGGCAATATGGACGCGGATTTGTTCATTGTTGCACTTGGAGCGCAAACTCCATTGCTTCTGAAGCCAAGCGGGATTGACCTGCCTGTCTATCCGGTGAAAGGCTATTCACTCAGTTTGCCGGTCGAGGAGAGACACGCGCCTCTAACCATTGGTACTGTCGATGAAGACAATCTGATTGCTCTTGCACCCATGGGCAATCTGTTGCGCGCCACTGCCACTGCGGAGTTTGCGGGTTATGACTCCAATCATCAACCCAAAGATTTTCAACCGATGGTGAAAGTGATCAAAGACTTGCTACCGAACGCGGCCAACTTTTCCAAACCGGTTTACAAAACCTGTTTTCGCCCCATGACACCCCAAGGTACGCCGTACATCGGTTTCTGCAAGTACAAAAACTTGTTCATCAACGCGGGTCAGGGACATATGGGCTGGACCATGGCCTGTGGATCTGCCCGAATTGCGGCCGATCTGATCGAAGGCAAGGAACCTGAAATTGATTCCGCTCCTTTCAATCCAATGCAGTAATGCTGGAAATACACAATCGAATCTCAAAGATTCGCATTTTTAGCGTAACCGCTTGTTTTTGAACAAAACCACAAGTCTTGCCCGGAAAATTGAACAATGAACTACGAATTGCGCAATGAAGACTATTTGCAAGGAGTTCATTCTCTTGAAGACAACTCCATTGATTTGGTTGTCGCGGACCCGCCATACGGGCTTGGCAAGGATTACGGCAACGACTCTGACAAAAAAAGCGCCGAGGAGATTGTCGACTGGACACTTCGATGGGTTGACCTGACACTTCCGAAGATGAACGACAACGCTTGTTTGTATCTGTTTGCAACCTGGAGACATGCGCCAGAGATATTTTCCTCAATCAAAAAGCGCATGATTATGCTGAATGAAATCATCTGGGACAGAAAAGTGCCAAGCATGGGTGGTTCAACTCGAAGATTTTCATCGGTGCACGACACGATTGGATTGTTCGCCAAGTCCAGGGACTATTACTTTGACCTGGATTCAGTCCGGATACCCTACGACCCTGAAACGAAGAAATTGAGAACCAGGGACAGATTCAAAGGAAGCAAGTGGCTGGAAGTAGGATACAACCCCAAGGATGTATGGAGTGTGTCAAGGTTGCACCGGCAACACTCGGAACGAGAAGACCATCCAACGCAGAAGCCTGTTGAAATCGTTGAGAGAATGGTCAAGGCCAGTTGTCCGCCGAATGGCATTGTTCTGGATCCCTTCGCCGGTTCTGGCACTACCATCAGCGCATGTATTGTGAACAACCGTAAGTGTATCGCCTACGAATTGAATTCGGAGTATTGCGACTTGATAGAGAAAAGAGTACAAGAAACCATGAACAAGCATTTTCCCCCTGCAATGTTTCGTCAAGCGTGATTGCTTTCAATTTTGCTTTGTTCCAATCAAATTTGAAGTAAGATAGGAAAAAACAAACCACATCGGGAGTACAACTTTCATGGCGCAACCAGCGACTGCAGTACCAATGAAATCCAGAGTTTTGCGGAACCACATTCCTTTTGAAACGGACGGAGGTATCGGGGAACGTGCAACAATCGGAGTCATTGTTCTCGGCTCGGACCAAACCATCGAGTACGAATTCAGAACCTTGCTGAATATTGAAGGCGTAGCCTTCTACGAAAGCAGAATTGAAAACTCTGCCACGATTACTCCGGAAACGCTATTGGCCATGGAAGACCGTATTCCGTGGTGCACCGACGTAATCCTCAAGGATGTTCACCTTGATGTCGTTGCTTTTGGCTGTACGTCCGCTTCGATGGTGATTGGAGAAAACCGCGTCTTTGAAAGAATCAATGAAATTCGCCCGGACGCGAAGTGTACCACCCCTGTTACAGCGGCATTTTCAGCGTTTCGAACCTTGGATGCTGAAAACATCGCTGTATTGACTCCGTATCGTCAAGATGTAAACGAAGCCGTCGCAAAGTACATTGAAAGCAACGGTTTCAATGTTACCGCGTTTGGTTCGTTCAACGAGGAAGATGATAATACGGTGGCCCTCATTTCCACTGATTCGGTCAAGGAGGCAGCGATTGATCTGGGTCAGCTTGACGACGTCGATCTGGTATTTGTTTCCTGTACAAATTTGCGGGTAGCATCAATTGTTACTGAAATTGAACAAGCAACAGGCAAACCGGTAACTTCCAGTAACCATGCAATGGCCTGGCATTGCCTTCGCTTGGCCGGTATTGAAGACAGGCACCCTGAATTCGGGATGCTATACGCTCACTAACCCACCTTGGATTTCCAATTGAAATCTGAGCGGCACCGGTGACTAGTCAGAGCGTGTATTCAAGATATTTTTGACTTGGCTAACAATTTCAGGATCCGGCGGGGTCACAACCTCCAAGTCTTTGCCTGGATAGTCAAAGTTTGCCAGAAAGTGTCGCATGCAATTCAGTCTTGCGCGTTTTTTGTCATCTGAACGAATCACAGTCCATGGGGCATCGCGCGTATCGGTGTAAAAAAACATCGTTTCCTTCGCCTCTGTATACTCTTCCCACAAATTCAGGGATTCTTTGTCAATCGGACTGAGCTTCCAGCGTTTCAGGGGATTATCGGCGCGTGCCGAGAAACGTCGATGTTGCTCTTCTCGACTAACAGAAAACCAATACTTGAAAAATTTTATCCCGCTATCAACCAGCATTCGCTCCATGGACGGAGTTTGTCTCATAAATTCGAGATACTCCACCCGATTGCAAAAACCCATGACTTTTTCCACGCCTGCACGGTTGTACCAGGACCGGTCAAACAGAACCATTTCCCCTGCCGTGGGTAAATGCACGATGTATCGCTGGAAGTACCATTGACCGATTTCTCGCTCACCCGGCTTTGGCAGTGCGACAACTCGAGAAACACGCGGATTCATGTGTTCCATGAAGCGCTTGATCGTTCCCCCTTTTCCCGCCGCATCACGGCCTTCGAACAGAATAACGACTTTCTCGCCATTTTCCTTGACCCAGTTTTGAGCCTTCACAAGTTCAACTTGCAACTCCGACTTTTTAGCCTCGTATTCTTTGCGTTTAAGCCTGTCCTTGTACGGATATGCACCACTGACACCAAAATTTTCTTTAATCGGCTCCTTTTTGTCCGACTTCTGGGGCGTTGGCCGGGACGTTTTTCTTTCAGCAGTTGTAGTTGTTGCATTCATTTTTCTTTCACTCCCTCGTGGTTGTTGAACATTGCTACTTCGTTTTGTTTGAATAGACAAAAAATAATATTATCACAACTTCATAGATTTTTGCAAAATACAACAACCTTGGGAATTGCTTGCTGGACAGAATGGAGGGCGTAGTGGAAGTGGACGAGACCTATGTCGGCGGCAAGAAGCGAAACAAGCATGCGTCTAAGTAGTTGAATGCAGGGCGCGGGGCGGTTGGCAAGATTGCCGTAGTAGGCACAAAGGAGAGAGGGAGCTGGAAAGTTGTTGCGAAGTCTGTATCCGAGACCGACAAGCCGACATTGCAGGGGTTCATTGCCGATAATGTTGAAACTGGATCGACTGTATTCACAGACGAAGCGAAAGCGTACTTGGGCGTGGTTGATTTTGAGCACAGCGCAGTCAAGCATGCGGCTAGGGAATCTCATGAACGGCATGGCGCATACGAACGGGATTGAGTCGTTCTGGGCGATGCTGAAGCGGGACTACATGGGAACCATACCACCAAATGAGCATCTAGCATCTTCACCGATATGTAAATGAGTTTGCTGGGAGGCATAATATCCGCGAGCTTGACACGACCGACCAGACGGCAAGCGTTGGCAAGGGCATGGACGGCAAGCATCTGATATATAAAGAAATGGTGAACGATGTCGACTAGCGCGAGCGAAATAGCCAGCTGGGTAAGCATCCAGGCAGTCGAACATGATGCCGACGGCATTTCGCATTCACAGGAACATAGCTTGTATATAATTCAAGAGATCAGAAAGCAACCGACGTTTACAGATGAAAGATAGTCGAAAAAACAAGAGACTGCAGTTGAATCAAATCCTGAACGAAAATTGTCTTGCTACTATGGCCAATATGCCAGACAATTTCGTAGACTTGGTTGTGACTTCCCCGCCCTATGACAATATGCGAGAGTACGAAGGCAATTCTCTCATTGAATTCAGGGAAATTAGTCTGGAACTTTTACGGGTTGTGAAAAAAGGCGGCGTAGTTGTCTGGATTGTCGGAGATGAGACAATTGACGGCAACGAATCTGGCACATCGTTTAGACAGGTGCTCCATTTCAAGGAAATTGGCTTCAACTTGTTCGACACAATGATCTACCTGAAACCACCGAGAGGAGCTGTCGGCAACAGCAAGACATACTGGCAGTCGTTCGAGTACATGTTCGTTTTCAGCAAAGGATTGCCGAAAACGATCAATCTTATCAAAGACCGCCAAAACAAGGATGCAAGAAAGGGCGACAGAAGCACCAAGAGACTGAGCGATGGAACACTGCTCAAAATCCAGCGCACCGGCTATGAAAATCATGGCAGAAGAACGAATGTCTGGGAATACAAGATTGGCAAAGGGCACTCTGCCTCTGACACCATCGCATTTGCCCACCCAGCGATTTTTCCTGAAAAGCTGGCAGAAGACCACATTGTGTCATGGAGCAATCCGAACGAACTTGTATACGACCCTTTTACTGGTTCTGGCACAACTGCTGTAATGGCAAAGTCGAATGGACGGAAGTACCTGGGAAGCGAAATAAACGAAAAGTATTGCCAGATTGCAATAGGACGATTGGAAAGAGCAAAACAGCAAAATCTTTCTTGGAACCTTGGAAAAACGTTGCAAGGCGTGCCAACGTGTCTTGAGCATCGAAGCATTTGAAAAAAATCAGTACTTCAAGGGAAACATTGTTGCAAGACGAAGTGAATGCAAAGAATGCAGAAAGAAAGCAAAGCGATATCCACACATTCCAGACAGATTGAAAAAGGATTTTGAAAGCAGTAATCCTCGCCCGAGATAGGAGATGAGTTTACTTGCCCTATCTGCAAACGCACCATGATCGTTCAAAAAAATAGGGATGTGAATCTAGATCACAATCACAGTACTGGAGCAATAAGAGGCTATGTTTGCAATGATTGCAATACAGGAATGGGAAACTTCAAAGATAATATTGACAGGCTAAAAAGAGCAATCAAATGGATAAAAGGAACTCTAAACTAGATTTTGGTTGAGTCGCTTTTCCTGAAAATTCAATTCCTGTAACCCAGGATTCTCCCAAAGATATGAGTAAACAACTTGAAAGGACACATCATAAGGAGTATTCACTAGGCGGATATAAGCCAGTCGAGCAGCATTCGCGAGTACAATGAGCAACAATGACAAGAAAGATTTCAAGCCCGACGAATTTTCGCAGCGGGAAATGCCAGACGATCCAACCGAACTGGTTCGGGCATTCGGACGAGTGAATAGAAAAAGAATTGCCGATGCGCGTGCGGCGAAAAACAGAAAGCAACTGCAGTGAGCTCCTGCTTCTGGGAGCTATTACCAAGTTATCCGTATAGTTCCCAAATTTTTTGAAGGCAAACTAATCCGCTGTGCCGAAGTTGATTGCGGTTGAAAACGACTTGGAAGGCGATTTTGAGGCTTTACCCGAGGTTTTCCAAGGTACAAAATGGTGATTTCGAGATTCGAACGCATCGCACATGCCGCCTCTGCCACTCGCATTCAGGCGTGTCTGTCCGTCTCCGGCTTGAATCCGTAAACCTTATTCAGAGTCCAGATACCGCCAGATTGCACCGCAATGACTCCACCAAGCGACTGCTACACCATCACTGCGTAGAACGCATTGAGCATCAAATCCACCGGTCAGTACTCGCGACCGCTTATCCAGTAATATTTCTAAATCTTCACCAACTCATCATACTGTATGTGCTCTATCACCGTCCGTAAAAGAACCAAGCTAAGCGGATTCGTCAAGACTTTCCCCGCCGAGCAGGCTACAATAGAACATCGAATTGGGTTTCGCCATGATTGCTTCTCCTGAAGCTTCCAGTACCTCTTGAAAGACTTCAAATTTAGGTTCATTGAATCTTTGGAGGACTTTCATGGCAACACTTTTTTTGAATGTAAACAACAAATTGCACCAGATCTTGAGGATGCTGACGCGTGCCCGCGAAGCATGGGGTAGAAAATCGGCAAAAACAGGCCAAATTGGTGTTTGAAGCCTGAAAAACGCCGATTCTTGGGGTACAAAAAATTTCAAGCAGTCGAATTCGCGCGTTAAATCAACAACTTGGCAACTACGAAACCAACTCGAACAGCAAATTTTTTTTGCGATGATCAGGTTGTAAGGGTTTTACACGTTCAAACATACCAGGATTTTCACGGCAAGGCAACCCATACGCACCTTCGGTCCATATCCGCGCAACACCCGCAAATGGAAGCAGACCCTTGACCGGCGAAAATCCCTAGAGTAAATCAACGCACGCGTGGGTCGCGACTTTCTGCTCGACGACCATTTCCTGCGCGGCCAATCCACCATGCATCTGCTCATCGCCGGTAGCATGGCGGTCGTGCTGACGATTGCCTTGGGCGAACTCGTAAGAAGACTAACTGATGCGTATTTTTCTGGTTCAGAAAAAAAGATTAATGTTTTCAAGCGATTTCTTGTTGCAACATCAGGAGCAGTTTCCTATATAATTATTGTTCTCATTTCCAGGTTTTATGGACGGGCTGAACGGCCGATTGACCCTGACATATCTAACATTATACTTAAAGGTTATTTAATAGAACCATCGTCCTGGATAGCATTGGCCTGGATCATTGGTTTTTCTGCATACCTTGGATTTCTTATATCGTTAACAGAATTTCGTTATAGTTACATTCGGCTTTTTCTTGCAGGTGTCTTCTTGCCCGCCATAGTGGTCGCATTAGTACCTGGGTAATGGTAATATTGAAGATGATTTACGTCAAATATCCTCTGAAATGTTGTGCAATTGGCCTGTACTTCATTTTAATCGCAACTTGTGTTCCCACCGCTTTCGCCCAGTCACAAGACGATGCGCATCCTTGCCTGTTGTCTGTGAATAAAGTTACGCCGCTGGATGTATCATTTTGGACAGGTGCGGCTTTATTTGCTCCAGAAATCTTGGAAAATATAGAAATAATTTATACATATCCGATAGGTTATGTAACAGAATCAAGCAAAATAGACATTGACAGTATTCTAATCGGAAAAATAGACAGTGACAATCAGTTAGTCGTTGAGAGTTCGCTTTCTTCGCTTGTCCAGAAAAATAACCATTCCTCGGAATTGGCCCTTGCGATGCAGGGGGCGATTTCAGACACTGAAGATAGGGCTATACAGAACGGCTTCTTGGCTTTGATACGAAACCATGCGGGTGCTGAAGATAGGGTTATAACACGTGATCAGATACAGAACTTGTCCGATTATAGTGACGAGAACAGATATTGGACATTGAAGCAAAGTTGGGAAAGTGCAATGGCACACTCCATGAAACAAGTTTGGGCCGAAGAATATTCTCAGATTGAAGTCAATCCGGACACTTCATTGATGCGTCAAGGCAGTGACAGTCAGCGCAAAGGGGCGGGTCCACTGCTATCCTGCTTAGACGCGGAATCTGTAGAGTGATTATTGAAAGGGATTTATAACTAATCCTAACCATACCAATAAAAATAAATAATTTCTGTAGACGAAAACATCGTCTTGGCCTACTAATTAACTGGACAAGGATTTATCAATTTTATTTTAGTTTCCAAAGATATGAGTAAACAACTTGAAAGGACACATCATAAGGAGTATTCACTAGGCGGATATAAGCCAGTCGAATAGCATTCGCGAATACAATGAGCAACATTGACAAGAAAGATTTCAAGCCCGACGAATTTTCGTAGCGAGAAGTGCCAGACGAACCAACCGAACTGGTTCGGTCATTCGGACGAGTGAATAGAAAAAGAATTGCCGAAGCGCGTGCGGCGAAAAACAGAAAGCAGCTGCGGCGAGCTCCAGCTTCTGGGACCTCTTGTCAAGTTATCCGTATAGTTGATTGCGGTATGAAAACGACTTTGAAGGCGATTTTGAGGCTTTACCCGAGGTTTTCCGTGTTGCAAAATGGTGATTTAGAGATTCAGACGCATCGCACCTGCCGCCTCTGCCACGCGCAATCAGCCCTTTCTCCTCTGACTACCGTCCGAATTTTCCTTTTTAAGCCCCAATTCAGCTAATGCCTTGCGAAAATGATTGCGCATATTGTGAATATTTTCCATACGAAGTTCTAACATACTCTTGGGCTTGGACTTGGGCAATTCAATAAAATCGGGTGGAGTAAATGCCTCTCCAATCTCATCAATGAAATCTAATTCACCGGAGAACAATCTGTCTTTCTTGGATTTGGTTGGTGTTTGCTTCATCAGATTCTCCTAAGTAGTAGTGAAGATGGGAAGTATTTTAACCTGTTCAAGTATTCAAAGTCAAAGGCAATCAAAATTGCACATAAATTCAACAACCTGGTAACTGCGGAACTAACTCATCTCGCAGGTTCTCAGTTGCCTTTCCAGTTTGGGTCTCTTTTCTCGGCAAACGACTTGGGGCCTTCCAAAGCATCAGCAGAGTGCATCATTTCTTCATACCCCTCGAACTTCCCGTCGTGCATCATTCGATAGCAGTCTTCAACTTGAACACCCTCTGTCTTGCGCAGAATCTCCTTGATAGCTCGCACAACAATTGGTGCTCCTTCCGCGATGGTAGTTGCTAGTTCGCGCGATGCAGCCATCAACTGGTTGGCATCCACGACGCGATTGACAAGTCCCCATCCATGAGCTTCCCCTGCCGACATTCGTCTGCCAGTCATCAGCATTTCGATCGCGATGGCACGCGGAATACGATTAGGCAATCTGAAAGTGGCCGCATCGGCGACCACCCCAACCTTGATTTCTGGCAGAAAAAATTCTGCATGATCAGCAGCAATAATCATGTCACACGACAAGGCGATTTCAAATCCCCCGCCTACTGCCATACCATTGACAGCCGCAATAACTGGTTTGTTCAGGTCGTGCATCTCCGTCAAACCGGCAAATCCACCAGCACCGTAGTCATCATCGAAACCCGCATCACCTGATGCAACATCCTTCAAATCCCATCCAGCCGAGAAAAATTTCTCCCCTGCACCAGTAACAATCGCAACGCGCAAATCTGGATCGTCTCGAAAATTACTGAAAATCTCACCCATTTCCTGACTGATGGCGACATTAATCGCATTCGCTTTCGGACGATTGATCGTAACTTCAAGAATGGCTCCGTCTCGGACGACATTCAATTCTGCACTCATTTGCTGTTTCCCTGATAGATTGACTTTGAAATCATTTGATGATTGCGTAGCGTACAGACGAAATTGTCCATACTGCTTCCAATAGTATACTCATTGTCAAATTTCACACCGGTTGAACACAGGACAATCGAGGCGAATCAAAGATGCTTTGCTTGATCATTGCGGTTTCAGATATCCTCCAATAAGCGATCTGCCGCAACGGCTCGAATTCGTTCATCAAGCTGGAATGTCCGTGCCCCTGCGTGAATCACATCAAGCTGGCTCAGGTTCAGATCTTCCACTGCGATTCGCATGGAAGGTGTAATTTTCGGCGAAGAGGTTCGTTTGATTTCAAATCCCCGCAGACTTCCTTTCTCAATTACAACAAAATCAATTTCTGCCCCGCCATGCGTCGCCCAGAAATAACAGTGTCGTTCATCCATTCCAAGAATTTGAATAATGCTTTCAATGAAAAATCCTTCCCAAGATGCCCCGATTTTGGGATGGCGATTCAAACAGGGTTGTACTTCCTGACATGGGCATCCAATACTATCGCGCCTGAACTGTCTATGCCAAGCGGATTCACATCCAGTTCAATCAGTGAATCTGCATTTGCTTCTACATAAGCGGCAACTGCCAGTATGGCTGCAACTACAGCTTCCATGTTGCCTCGCTTGTTGCGATACCCTTCAATCAATTTGCCGATGTTCAATTTGTCCAGTGCCTGCCGAATACCTGTCTTGTTGATTGGAAACAGCAAAATCGTTGTGTCCTGAACCAGTTCAACCAAAATACCCCCTGCTCCAATAATCATCACAAATCCAAAAGTTTCGTCATGCCTGACACCGACAAATAACTCCAAATGAGGCGATGTTTCCATACGCTCAACAAGAAATCGATTGGCAATGTTCTGCATGGACCGAATTGCAGCGCGAACATCGTTTTCGCACAGTAGGTTCAAATGCACCGCATTCACGTCCGTTTTGTGAACGATTTCTGTGGACGATGCCTTGACAACCACTGGATATCCAAGTGTCTCTGCGGCTTGCACGGATTCTTCAACAGTTACACATTCGATGCCTTCGGGTATCCGCAATCCATACTTGGCAAGTTCCTGTTTACCCTGATGCTCTGTCAGTGTCTCAACGTCGCATTGCTGGGCCAAACGAACTGCAACCAATGCTTGAAGCGAATTCACCTGATGACAGTGGGTAGCATACTCAACCGACGCAAATACTGCCTGAAAACACTCGTCCATTCCAAGCATAGGTGCAATACCGTTTTCCAGCAATCGTGCTTGCATTGATTCAGATGTGTTTTCGTGCATTGAAGCAACCAGTGCTACATTCGCATTGGTTTTTTTCTTTGCCTGAATGACTGCTGCCATGGTGTCATCCCAGGTTGCAGTGTCGCACAATGCAGGGTCGGGATAGTCAAATGCCTTGATAGTGACTGCCTGATTCCCTTCGAATACTGCCTGAAAACATTGCTCTTGCTCGTGCGACAGGCCCCAGATAAAAGTATGGTAGTCCAACGGATTGGAAATAACTACCCTGTCTCCAAGAACATCAAATAATTTTTTACACTGATCATCCGAAAAACTGGCAAACTCCAGATTGTATTTCTCTGCCAGATCCGCCATCAATGCGGCTTCCCCTCCGGAACAACTGATTGTTGCAATCGAATTGTCCTCCATAGGCGGAACTAACGACACAAATTTCAGAGTTTCAAGGAGTGTGGGTATTGTGTCAACAGTAATCATGCCATACGTCTGAAAGAATGCCCGATTGACTTCTTTCTGTCCACTGAGTGAACTGGAATGGGTTTTTGTGACTTGCGAGCCGATATCAGAATGTCCGGATTCAAGTATGACGATAGGTTTCTTTTTCTTCAGTGCACAAATTGCCGCTTCCGACAATGCTACCGCATCAGTGATTCCTTCCAGATACAAGCCAATTGCTGTCACTTGATCATCTTCGAGCATGGCATGAATATAGTCATGTGTTTTCACTCCTGCCATATTTCCTGTCGAAATCAGGTACGCAATCGGTAGGCCGCGTCGTTGCATCGTGAAGTTGATCGAGATGTTGCCACTCTGACTGATGATTGCGACACCGCGATTGCAACGTTGTCCGCCGCTTTCGTCCGGCCACAACGCCAAACCGTCCAGATAGTTGAATACACCATAGCAGTTCGGTCCAATCAGTGCCATTGACCCGGCTGCTTCAACAAGCTGATTCTGAAAACCCACTCCTTCATCACCCACTTCGGCAAATCCGGACGCGTAGCACACGACTCCGCTTGTTCCGAGCTCGGCGAGGTGTCGTACTACCTGAATTGTGGATTCGCGCGGCACTGCAACAAACGCAGCTTCAGGAACTGCAGGCAGTTCTTTGACTGAAGCAAAGCAAGTTCTGCCTGCCATTTGACTCTGCTTGGGATTCACTGGCCAAATCTCGCCATCAAATCCAAGCCGGTCGCATTGCATAATGGATTTTGCCGCCTCGGTGCCGCCCACAACCGCGATGCTGCGAGCTCTCAAAAGGCGACGAAGTGAATTCACACAAACAGTCAAGTAATACGACTCAAACGGATGAAATTTCTGATTCTTGATTCTGGGTGCAAGCCACAACTGTACTCGCAATTATTTTGAATCAATCGTGGGACCAAGCGGGATTTGTCCGGCAGCGTAGTTGTATTTGTTCAGGACTTGCATGATTTCAATCAAACAATTGTCCCGCAATTGTTCCAGTTCCGGAATCGAGTAGCCAATCGCTTGCTCCTTGGTGCCTGTAACCATTCGGTCGATCAACTCGTCTGTCAACTCAGGTGCCTTCAGGTGCGTCCATGGCAATTCAAGTGCCGGACCGAACTGTTCCAGCATGTGCCGCATTCCTTCGTTACCGCCTGCCAGATGAAACGTCAGGCAAGTACCCATAATCGCCCACCGCAAACCCGGACCATAAACAATTGCATCGTCTATATCCTTGGTACTGGCAACACCGTCAGCCACCATATGCAACGCTTCCCGCCAAATTGATTCTTGCAATCGGTCAGAAATATAGCCATCAATTTCCTTTTTCACATGCAACGGGTACATGCCAATGGAACGATAAAACTCTGCGGCTTGTTGTGCAGTTTCCTCGGATGTTTGATTGCCTTTCACAATTTCTACCAGCGGCAGAAGATAAACCGGATTGAACGGATGCCCAATTACAATCCGTTGCGGATGTATTGCATCTTCTTGAATCTCGCTTGGCAACAACCCGGATGAGCTTGAAGCAATGATTACATCGGATGCGGCGGTGCGATCCAACTCGGTGTGAATTTTCCGCTTGATGTCAATGTTGTCAGGAGCATTCTCCTGAATAAAGTCACTGACTGATGCCAAGGCTTCCAAGCTGTCAACAAATTTCCAGTCACCTGCGGTCTGCCGGTCAAATCCAAGTTTTTCCAAGGCTTGCCAAGCATTTTCCAAATTCGCTGTGAAAACCTGTTTTCCGTTAGAGGACGGATCATAGAAAGCCAAATCATGTCCGCGAGCCAGGCATCTTGCTCCCCATCCGGAACCGATGAGACCGGCACCAACAATTCCAATCGTCATTTTTTCTGAATGGTTACTGCTCATTGAAAACTTTCGGTGTGTTCTCCCAGTTTGGGTGTTTTGAACGGCTTGTCCGGTTTTTCTTGCAATTCGTCTACGACTGGCAATGGCAAAGAGGGTACAAGTTCATCGTTTTCCATTGCAACCTGCTTGCTGAATAGTCCACGCGTCAAGTAATGTTCATCTTTCACCGCTTCTTCCAATGTTTGCACGACTACCGTACACGTATCTCGTCCCTTGAAAATGTCCTTCCATTCATCAGCAGATTTTTCAAGAATTGTTTCAGCAATCTTTCTGCACGCGCCGGACATATCGTTGTGCTCATTCAATTCACTCTTGTCAATACCGATTGCATCGCAGAATTCACTCCAGAATCGTTCTTCCAGTGCCGCCACTGCAAGAAAACGGGAATCTTTGGTTTTGTAAATTTGATAACGGGGCGATAGCCCGGTAAGCAGGTGATTGCCGTATTGCGGCCATTTGCCAGATCCCCACCCCAAACCAAGTCCCCAGAACATCAATGGAAACAGATTGTCTGTCATGGACACATCGATATAGACACCTTTTCCGGTTGCCTGACGCTGAATGATCGCTAGCAAAATGTTCATCACGGCCGGATAGGTGCCAGCCGCCAAGTCAGCAGCCAGCAACAGCGGAATGCCAGGCCCGTCTTGTTCAGAACCGGTCAGCGAAAGCATGCCGCTGTCAGCGACATAGTTCAGGTCGTGGGCCGCAATGTTCGACTTGGGCCCGGTCTGTCCAAAACCGGTGATGGAACAATAGACTAAACCTGGATGCTCCTCGCTCAAGGACTGGTAGTCCAACCCGTATTTCTGCATCACTCCGGGTCTGAATTGCTCAAGCAAAACATCCGATTCAAGAATAAGCTGGCGAACCTTTTCCAATCCTTCTGGATTTTTCAAATCTGCAACAACGCTACGTTTCCCGGCATTCAGCAAAGAAAATGTGTAGCCGTTGTCTTTGAATGCCTGTTCATAGATGCGCATTTCATCGCCGACGCCGGGACGTTCAATCTTGATTACTTCGGCCCCGGTCTGTGCGAGTATCAACGACGCAAGCGGACCAGGAGCCAGCGTCGTAAAATCCACAACCCGAATCCCTTTCAATGGGCCAGCAACTACATTCACCACAACTCTATCTCCAATTTAATGAAGGCTACGCCTACGACTTCTTTTGAACTTGCTCGCGGAACGTCTTCGCGCTTTGACCAAACAGAATCTTCTTGGCTTCTTCTGACATCTCACCCGGCGAAGGATTGATCTCTTTCGCCAAATCGTATGCGCGCACCGTTGCCGGACGATACCGAATATCTGAAAACCAGCGGTACAAATTCGGAAAATCTTGGATCACCTGTTTTTGGCGCTTGTGCGGCACAATCCAGGGATAGCAGGCCATATCCGCAATGGAATAGTCACCACAGATAAATTCTCGACCCTGAAGGTGCAGGTCCAAAATCGCATACAACCTAGATACTTCATTGACATAGCGATTGATTGCATACGGAATTTTCTCTGTCGTGTACACCACAAAATGATGGTTCTGCCCGGCCATCGGCCCCAAATTTGCCATCTGCCAGAACAACCACTGCAACACCTCAGCCCTTCCTTCTGTATCTGTCGGTATAAACTGACCATGCTTGTCAGCCAGGTACAGCAACATCGCACCTGATTCAAACAACGATACATCTCTTTCGCTACCAATCGGATCTTTGTCAACCATTGCCGGGATTCGATTGTTCGGCGATATTTTCAGAAAATGCTCTTCAAATTGCTCACCTTTTCCAATATTGACTGGAATCACCTTGTATTCTTCACCAAGTTCTTCCAGCATCATAGTGATTTTGTGTCCATTCGGCGTTGTCCAGTAATAGACATCGTACATAAGAGTTGCTCCGTATTCTGCTACCAATAACAATATCAACAATTCTCTGGCTTCAAGCGATGTTGTCGGTCATCCTGACCCCAACTCGGTTCACGAGTTTGGCATTGCGGGAAGCCACACGAATTTGGTAGTATTTTACTTTGAAAAGCTACAGAATTTTTGCGACACAAATTTAAATTGTTCTCTATCCGTGTTTTGTACAGGAATTGCCAAGAGTAACTGTCTGCGAGTTGACTTGCCGAATTTCCTGAATTTCGCCAGCGATTCTCTTTACACTACGATCACAACTTGAAGTTGCAATGCGAATTCGGTGTATTTCGTTATGCTAAAAAGTAATCACATGAAAATTCCTGCAAAATTCAATCGCAAAATGAATAAAATTAAGCCTTGTTTCATTTGAAATTGAGCTCTGCATTTGCAATAAACCATCAAGTTAAACATGACGTATACCATTTCGTCACAACCGGGTAACTGGAGCTACCCGACTTCCATAAGATTTGGCAACGGGCGTATTGCCGAGCTCCCGGAGGTTTGCCTTGAGCTTGGACTTTCCAATCCCCTGCTGGTAACTGACCCGGGCATCTCATCTTTGCCAATGTTGCAGCAGGCAGCGGACCTCTGCAAGTCAAAACTTGATGGATGTGCAGTTTTTGCCGAAATTCAAGGCAATCCAGTCGAAAAGAATGTCCAGCAAGGAGTCGATGAGTTCAAATCAGGCGGACACGACGGTGTCATCGCGTTTGGCGGTGGCAGTGCTTTGGATGTCGGCAAGGCGATTGCTTTCATGTCCGGACAAACAAGACCCATTTGGGACTTCGAGGATCGGGAAGACTGGTACACCCGCGCAGACGATAGTGGAATTGCACCGATCATTGCAGTGCCGACCACCTCGGGTACAGGATCCGAAGTTGGCCGCGCCTCGGTGATCACTGATCTGAGCGATGAAACAAAGAAAATTATTTTTCATCCGCGCATGATGCCAGCATGCGTGATTCTCGACCCTGAATTGACAACAGAATTACCTGCAAATCTCACTGCCGGTGTAGGCATGGATGCACTGTCGCACAATCTCGAAGCATATTGCAGTCAGAATTTTCATCCACTCGCACAGGGAATCGCCACCGAAGGCATACGACTGATTCGGGATTGGCTACCAAAAGTTTGCCAGAACGGACACGATCTTGAAGCCCGCGCGCAAATGCAAGTGGCTTCAACAATGGGAGCAACAGCATTTCAAAAAGGACTTGGTGCCATGCACAGCCTGAGCCATCCCTGTGGTTCTGTATTCGGCACGCATCACGGAACAACCAACGCGGTTGTGATGCCTTATGTTCTCGAATATAATGCATACGCTATTGAAGACAAGCTAACCTCGCTCGCAAGATTGCTTGATCTGCCCTTTCCTTCGCCTGACGAACTCATTAGCTGGGTGATTAACTTGAGGGCAGAAATTGGCATCCCGAACACGTTGGGTGAACTGGGTATCAAGCAGGAGCATGTGACAAAACTGGCACCCATGGCATTAACAGATCCATCAACTGCAACAAATCCGGTCAAGATGACACAGGAAGGATTTGAAGAACTGTATGACAAGTGCATTACCGGTAAACTGGATGTCCAATAACACCTCCAAAGGTTGTATTTTTGCCGACAAGGCTCAACTACCCCGCGATGATCTCTGGGTGTTTGGTTACGGTTCGCTCATGTGGAATCCGGGATTTCCATTCTATGAAGCAATTCCGGCAAAAGTATTTGGCTACCATCGGTCGTTGTGTATTCAGTCAATTCGATACCGTGGTACGCCGGAACGCCCCGGCCTGGTATTTGGGTTGGATCGCGGCGGTTCCTGCGCCGGCATTGCATTTCATGTAGCATTGGCAAATCTGACGGAAGTGATTGAATACTTGAAAAACCGTGAAATGGTCAACGGTGTTTATCGGGCAATGCTTAAGCCAATCAAATTAACCACCGGCGATGAAGTTGGTGCATTGACATTTATCGTTCGACGCGAGCATCCCAGCTATACAAGAAATCTGACCATTGAACAAACCGCGTCAATTGTCTCCCAAGCCGCCGGAAAACGAGGGAAAAACCTGGAATATGTCAAGTCGGCCGCAGATCATCTTGAAACGCTTGGAATCAAGGATCGGACACTACGTGAAGTTTGCACAATTGCCACTTGTTCTGAATAATTTGACCTGCCTGCAATGACAACGAAGAAATCAAATCGAATTTCAAGAACCACCAGTACCATCGTATTGGGTTTTCTGGTTTGTGGAATCATTGTTTTGCTTCCGGTTTTTTCCAACTGGAACTCGGAAATACCCACGATTGAACTAACCCCGGAAAGTTCAAGCGGCGTGGTTCCTGAAGCACAACATCGATTCTCTGCCATTGCTGCGGTTCAGGCGGTCAACATGTATCACTACAAGAAACGCAAGCTTGACAATGAGTTTTCCGAAGAAATTCTGAATGAGTACCTGAACTCGCTGGATCCGCAAAAGATTTACTTCCTGGCAGACGATGTCAAGGAATATCAGTCCTATCGCTTCTATGTCGACGATTTCCTGCGCACTGGCAAAGTGGATCTAGCTTATGAAATTTACAAGATATTCCGAATTCGGGTCAAGGAGCGTACAGAATATGCCAAATCGCTACTGGAGTATCCATTCGACTTCATGCTGAAAGAACAGTTCCAGCATAATCGCGAGTCTGCTCAATGGGCTGTCAGCGAAAACGAGTACAACCTTTTGTGGAGAAAGATTGTCAAGAACGATTTCCTTGGACTCAAGCTTGAAAACATGGCGACAGACGAAATTAAAACAACACTGACACAACGCTACGACCAGTTTTTCTCGTCCATTGAAAAGTTGCGGGCCGATGATGTTCTTGAAGTATTGCTGAACGCATATCTAGGCTTGATCGAGCCACATTCGGAATTTTTCTCGCCGCACAATTCCGATAATCTGAAAATCAACATATCGCAGCAAATTGAAGGAATTGGTGCGATGCTTCGAACCGAGAATGAGTACACGGTCATCATGTCGGTGATTCCAGGTGGACCGGCTGCTCAAAGCGAGCTGATTCATCCTGGCGATCGTATCGTTGCAGTTGGAAACCCCGACGGCAAAGGATTTACCAACGTAATTGGATGGCGTATTTCTGATGTCGTTGACCGAATTCGGGGACCCAAGGGTTCTGTAGTTCATTTGAAAATTCTGGCCAAGGATGCTCTGCCCGGTGCAACACCGACAAATTTGTCGCTGGTTCGCGACCGAGTGAAACTGGAAGAACAGGCCGCGAAAATCTCAACTGTTGAAATTCCGACCGAAAACCAGTTACTGAAACTCGGGGTTGTCAAGCTGCCAACTTTCTATACAAATTTGCTAACAGAGAATGATTCATCACACGAAGAAGAAAGAAGTTCGTCATCAGATGTTCGCCGACACCTGCACGATTTGATTCTTCAGAATGTCGACGGAGTTGTGTTGGACTTGAGAGGCAACGGCGGTGGTGCACTTGACGAAGCAGTAAAGTTGACTGGACTGTTTATCGAATCAGGTCCTGTCATTCAAATTCGGGACTCTTCGGGAAACATTGTTGTCATTAACGATGAAGATTCGTCCATTGAATGGGCTGGTCCGCTCGTCGTACTGGTTGACCGAAACAGTGCCTCCGCATCAGAGATATTCGCCAGTGCTATCAAAGACTATAACCGTGGTGTTCTGATTGGTGAAACCACTTATGGCAAGGGCATCATTCAAACCTTGTGGCCGCTGAATCGATGGATCAATTTCGACAATACCGGCAATCTCAAGCTGACAACAGCTCAATACTATCGCATCAATGGTACAAGCACCCAGCATGTGGGGGTGCAACCGCATATTTTGTTTCCAACGGACAAATTTTCAAATTCATATGGAGAACGCTTGCTGGAAAACTCATTGCCGGCACATGTCATTGACGCCATCAACGTGTCGCCGTGGCAAGACTCGGATCAGGTAGTCAGAAAATTACCGGAAATTCAGCAATTCAGTCTTTCTCGCACCGAAGCGAATCCGATCTTTGACTATCTGGTCGATCTGGAAGAATTCAGGGTGGAACGCTCCGAAATCAAATCCATCTCTTTGAACGAAAATGACCGTAAAACAGAAATGCGGCGCGACAATGATGCCCGTCTCATCCAAGTCAATCAACTGCGCGGTCAACTTGGACTTGAACCGTTGCGTGACCTCGCAAACGACAGTTCTTTCGTAGATATTGCCGGCGATGCCCTGTTGGAAGAAGCTTTGAATGTACTTGCCGATTTGATTACAACAGACAATGATGAAGGCTACCGGGAAGCTACAAGCAGTATTCAACCTCATGCCCCAAGAATCTGACTGAAGTCAGGCACCCGCCATCCAGCAATAGTAGATACTGCTATGGCCTAAGCAGGGAAGCACTGTGTTCATATATAATGAACCTATTGGTATTCTCCAAAACAACTTCACAAAGCACTAACAAAGGACAATAATGAAATTTTCAAACTGGGGTACATCAATACGGGATGAAAGCGGCATCACAACGCTGATGAAAGACCTGAGTTGCTGCCCGTCTTCAGACGATCAGACAATCTACATGCTTGGCGGCGGCGCACCATCCAGAATCCCGGAAGTAGAACAGTTTTTCCATAAGCAAATGCAAAATTTGCTGGATCGCTCGCAGGAATTCAATGATCTGGTCGGCGATTACGGCGGACCCCAGGGACTGCCGCAATTTGTTGATTCTCTTGCCAATCTGTTGAATAGCGAGTATGGGTGGAATCTTGGTCCTGAAAATATTGCGTTGACTAACGGGAGTCAAATGGCTTTTACACTGCTATTCAAGATCCTGGCGGGCAAATTTCCGGATGGCAGTCACAAGCAGGTTTTGATGCCGGTATCACCCGAATATATCGGCTATAGCGACACAGGCGAGGATCGTCCCCTGTTTCGCTCTCACCGACCCAGAATTGAAGAACTGCCAAACAACATGTTCAAATATCGTGTTGACTTCAACAATTTGGCAGTTACCAAGGAAATCGGGGCAATCTGCATTTCCATACCGACGAACCCCTCTGGCAACGTTCTGAGCAACGATGAGATTCAACAACTGTCTGACATTGCAGATCAACACGAAATTCCATTGATCATTGACAGTGCTTATGGCCTGCCATTTCCCGGTCTTGTTTACAAGGATGTAACCCCCATTTGGAACGAGAATATTATTCTGGTTTTGAGCTTGTCCAAGCTGGGCTGTCCGGGCGGTCGCACAGGTATCATTATTGCAAACCCTGAAGTCATTGAAATGGTGGCCTGTACCAATGCTGTATTAACCTTGGCAACTGGCAACTTCGGTGCGGCATTGGTTGAAAAGTCAATTGAAACCGGCGAGATTTTGCCATTGTGCCGCGATGTGATTTATCCCCACTACAAGCAACTCGCACAGCAGGCAACGAAAACAGTGCATGAGCACTTCTCCGATGTTCCGTACCGACTACATAGTGTCGAAGGTGCTTTCTTCCTGTGGCTCTGGTTTCCAGGATTGCCGATCACAAGTCTTGAATTGTATCGACGGCTCAAGGAACGCGGTGTGATTATCGTGCCCGGCAACTATTTTTTCTACGGACTCGAAGATAAAGACTGGGCGCATGCGAACGAGTGCATTCGTGTAAGCTACGCGCAAGAACCGGAAATATTCAACAAGGGCGCAGAAATCATTGCTGAAGAAGTTCGAAATGCCTACTACGGAGATCAGCTGAAAGCGGTTGCTAACGCTTAGTATATGCTTGGCAAATAACATAGAAGTTGAACCTGAAACTCAGTCAAGTTCCGGCCGCAATGTGACCCGGTGAGGGTCAGCGCCAATCGCTCTGCTACCATTAGGCACACTGCTCAAGACTAGCACGAGTGAGCTATCACCTTTGGTATTGAAGGAATTGTTTCATCTCGGTTGCCTTTAAGCAATCGGTATCAATATTTGCGCGTGTGGTACCGGTACGAACAATTGAAGCGATGCTTCACCATACCCCTTTGAACATGCGTTTTTCAAGAATTTTGCTTAATCATACATTGGCACAAAATATTCTTTCATTCGTCGAGTGTTACCTGCTATAAATACCCTACTTTCTATTAATATTTTTTCTTTGGAGTGGTGATTATGAACCTCAGAAAAACTTTCTTTAGCGGCATCCTTGCCGTGAGCATGAGCCTTTCAGGTACTGCCATGGCAGCTGATGTCATAATGGGAGTACCCAATTGGCCAACGGTAAAAGCAACTGCTGATATCCTGAAGGTCATTATCGAAGACAACTTGGGGCTGGATGTGGAAATTCAAACCGCCAGCAACCCGATTGTGTTCGAAGCCATGGACGCAGGCAAAATGCATGTTCATCCGGAAGTCTGGTTGCCCAACCAACAAAATTTGCATGACACTTACGTGGTAGAGAAGAAAACCGTGAAAATGAATCCTTACGGCGTACCTTCCTCGCCAGGCGAAATGTGTGTGACAAAGTCAACTGCCGAGCGCACAGGAATCAAGAATATCGAGGAATTGGCGGACCCGGACATGGCGGCCAACTTTGATACGGACGACGATGGCAAAGGCAATATCTGGATCGGAGCACCTGGCTGGGCATCTACGAATATCGAAATGATTCGTGCCAAGAGCTACGGCTACGATGAAACCATGAATCTTGATGTAATGGACGAAACGTTGGCAATGGCGAATGTTGATGCGGCGGTAGCCAACAATACAAATATTGTATTCATGTGCTACACCCCGCACCACATGTTTACTTTGTACAATTTGATTCCGCTTGTGGAACCACCGTACGATGCAGACAAATGGGTTGTCATTCAACCGACGGATGATCCCGACTGGCTGGAAAAATCAAGTGCACCCATGCATTGGGACACTGCAAGTTTGCATATCATGTTTGCCACCGTGTTAGAGCAGGATTTTCCAGAAGTCGCAAAATTCCTGTCCAGCGTTCAATTCACGACCGATCATTTATCGGCGATGACTTACGCTGTCGTGGTTGATAAAATTGATACGGCGGATTATGCAAGGGATTGGGTTAACAACAACCAAAACCTTGTTGATGCGTGGCTATCAAGTTAGCGGCAATCAGAGAACTTTTTTTTCTCTTTTGCAAATGTCTTGAAAAAACAATCAACTTGCATTGAGACCAAAGTCAGATGTGGCGGTTTTTTGAAGGTGCTTTACAGTTCTCAAAGGTACTACCGAACACGTTTCGTAGAGCCTGATTTTGTTGCAGTGTAGCACCTTGGTTCGGTATTCGGGAAGTACTTTATAGAGTGAATGCCTGCAAACCAAAGCATTTTACGAAGAAAGAGCATCAAGGCGGCATTTTCAATGCCGCCTTTTTGTCAACAACTGCTGATTGACACAGTCAGGTTTACCAATTCTTGGCGAAAATTCTAGATGTCTGTGTCTGACAAATTGTTCAGAACCATTTGCTGAAAGAACTCTATTGGTGATTCGGCACCTGACCCGGAAGCCATCGGTCCGAATGAAAATGATGGTGAATTCATAGACCGTTGCAATTTTTCACAAACCCAAATGTCTTCCCATTGAAAGTCTCCGGTTCCAAGCGGATGCTCATCCAGTGAATCCAGGCGATACAATCCAGTGTCAGAATCAAAGCCCGGCAAGTCTTTCAAATCATCCGACATCTTGTCAGTCGGTGAAACACTTTCGCAACTACACCAGGTCCGTACTTTGAGATGACATAAACCAGAAGAAACGGGAATCAGACGAGAAACTGATATTTCTGTCGGATCTGCGGTGATGATGGTACTCGGAAACAGCATATATACTCCGCCGTATTCTTGTGAACGCGCATCCTTGATGATGGGTCCTCCCCATTGCGTGATTGTCTTCGAAAGTGCCTCGGGCAAGCATTTTTTTCTGCCAGTTTCCGTTGAATACCAAACGAGGTGGCTACCATGAACCTCCCATTTGTTCTTGTCAGTCCGTGGTCCACCCAGAGAATTTCTGTGCAGATACTCCAAATGGTAACCGTCAATCGCGTTTTCGTAGAAGACTTTCCAGTTGCATCGAATTTCATATTGCATTTCGGCAGTTTCACACAGACGGCTAAATTCATGCGGCCATGCTATATCCTCGAGTCCGTCCAACCATTCGGTAAAATTCGCATCGGGGTCCGGATGGACCAACAACATGCCTTTGAATTCACCCAAACTGGCTGAATGCAACGAATAGTCATTTCGGTCCAGATCTGGAAAACATTGTTTTTGCATCGGCACTGCCCTAAGTTTTCCGTCAATATCATAGGTCCAATGGTGGTAAGGACATGTGATGCGTTTTCCAGTTTGACCCGCACCCTCCAGGAGTTCCGTACCACGGTGTCTGCAAATATTGTGAAAAGCGCGCAAACGACCGTCGTTACCGCGCACCACGAACAATGGGCAATTGCCTGCAGTAACAGTAACGTAATCCCCGGATCGCTTCAGATCACTTGACAGTCCTGCGAAGGTCCAGTTTCTGCCAAACAGTTCTCGTAGTTCTTGCTTGAACCACTTCGTGTCAATATAAGCCTCTACCGGCAGTTTCTGGGCAGGTGACCTGGACAGTTTGCTAACCGTCGGATCAAATTCGTTTGATGCCAAATTTCAAAATTCTATGCTAGAACTCCACACCCTATTGCTGAATCCATTGACGACTCTGACGTACCAATATTGTTGCGATGGAACCAGTTCTGACAACCATCCGTTATTTATTGAAACGACCAGTTTTTTGCTTGTAGTGTCCTTGAATGATCCTGTCAATCACCATCGCACAGAAAAGTATTGCCAATCCGGCAAGAACCCCCTGCCCTTTGGCAGCGTATTGCAATGCGACGAGCACATCCTGTCCCAAACCCTTGGCTCCAATCAACGAAGCAATTACGACCATAGACAAGCACATAAGAATGGTTTGATTGATTCCCGTCATAATCGACGGCATTGCCAGCGGAAGCTCAATGTCTTTCATTAATGTCCATTTGGTGCAACCGAATGCTCGCGCGGCTTCCTTGGTGTTCTCCGGAACACCTCGAATACCCAATGCTGTGAGTCGAACAACAGGTGGCATACCGAAAATCAGCGTTGCCAATACACCTGGCGGCTTGCCGGTTCCAAAAAACGCAATGATCGGTATGAGATAAACGAAAGCCGGCATTGTTTGCATGAAATCCAGTACCGGCAATGCGGCGTTATAGGCACGTTGACTCTTTCCAAACCAAATGCCCAGCGGAATTCCAAACAACAAACACAGAAATGCAGCAGCACCCAATAGCGCTACTGTAATCATACTGGTTTCCCACATACCGAGTAATCCGAGATACGCAAGAGAAGCAGCGGTAAATATCGCGACGCGAGCGCCCGCCAATCTCCACGCCATGACAACGATTACAGTCATAACAACGGGCCACGGAGTCTCCACAAAGACCGTCTCAAGACCATCCAATACCGTACGAATGGAGAAAACTACACTATCAAACGCACCGGCCCCGTGAGCAGACAACCAATCAAACCCCGCCTCCAGCACATTTGCTATCGGAGAAAAATACTGTGATTTTTCAACAGGAAATCCGAGCGTATACATTTCAAACTCGGGGGCAATTTTTCCTACTGTAAATCGATAGAGAGTCAAAGGTACAATGGCCAGCCACAAGACTACACTGAATATCGTGCGATTCCAACTCAGACCGGTAGCAACTTTCTTGGGTTCAGCTCGCCACGACAAATACTGCCGTTCGTATCGAATGTTTCCGTAGAACCCCTGGATCACTCGTAAACCAACAAATATGATCAAGCCAGCAGCGAGCACCAGAAACACTCCCTGTTCAGCAACAGCAATTTCTTCCATTAATCGCGCGACGATTTTCTCCAGATTCTCTGCACGGTTCAGAAATCCAGTTGCTGCTTCGGTGTTGCCTTGTGCCACTGCTTCGGCGTGCTTGGACATGAACTCTTCAATCTTGGGCTGCAATTTTTCAATTCTTGCCATCTGTGAAGCACCCAATTCACCCCACAGTCCCCTGCCGATCTGTACAAGAGCGAGAATTTCCAGCACCATGAAAGTCCAGAAATAGCCCCAGAGACCACGTGCAGCTCCCCAGAACGGTCCGCCAATGGCCGCCATCATGTTCCAGGAGTACGGAAACTTGGTCGTCGACTGTATTTTTTCAAATTCTCGGGTGTAGTAGTCCTGATTTGTATCTACAAATTCACTGACTGAGCTACCGAGCTTTTCGGATTCTGCTGAAAGTTCAGTTTCTTGCATCACGCATCTCCCCTTTTGATTCCTTTAAGTAATGTTGTTTTGTTGACCACACCGACATCTTCACCGCCATCAGTGATCACGATCGGCTGAGTTGTCGTTGCAGACACGTCAATCAATCCGCTCAGGTCGGTTTCATGAGATACCCGCGGCGACTGTGTCAAATCCTCGCCGGGTTGCAACTGGTATTCGTCAAACTTCACCATGATTGTGTGTGCAAAAATCAATTTCAGTGTGGAGATTCCTTCCACAAAATCTGAAACATATTGATCAATCGGATTAGTGACAATCTCTTCCGGTGAACCAATTTGAACAATCACACCATCTTTCATGATTGCGATTCGATTTCCAATTCGTATGGCTTCATCCAGGTCATGTGTAATGAATACAGTTGTCTTGTGCAACTCGGCTGACAATTCCATAAATTGATCCTGCAACTGTCTGCGAATCAGGGGATCCAGTGCGGAAAATGGTTCATCCATAAGCAGAACTTCCGGGTCGGAAGCCAGTGCCCTTGCCAATCCGACACGCTGTTGCATACCACCTGACAATTCGCTGGGGAATCGATCTTCGTAGCCGTCGAGATTCACCAATGACAAACACCGCTGGGAAACTTCCCAACGCTTCGCCCGCGCTTCGCCTTGTACCTGAAGCGGAAAAGCTACATTGTCCCGTACAGTTCGATGCGGAAACAGCGCCATGTGCTGGAATACCATTCCAATGTGTGCCGCCCTGAGCTTTCTCAGTTCTTCATTGTTCAGTGCCAGTACATCATGTCCCAGAACTGAAATTGAGCCTGAGGTTGGTTCAATGAGGCGATTCAAGTGGCGTACCATGGTTGACTTGCCGGAACCGGACAGACCCATCACACAAAAAATCTCTCCGCGTTCAACCTCGAATGAACAATCTGCAATACCGACGACGCATCCGAATTTCTCGAGCACCTCCGGTTTCCCCAGACCTTCTGTTTGAATTGCCTGAATCGCTTCATCAGCGGCATCGCCGAAGACTTTCCAGACATCGTCCAGTTTGATTACTGTCTCAGACAACTTATCCCCCCTTTTTCATATATTTTATTGACTCTGTATATAGTCGAATTTCATTGTAACAACATAATCAAGTTGAAACTCAATTATTTGAACGATTGCAGGTCAGCCTGATTGAACCGACACGCATTTCAACTTCATTACTGAAGCGAGTATCCGTTTTCATAAGTCTGAATGATTTGCTTCAGACATGCTTGTTTGGACAAGTCATTGGAAAATCTTGCTGGATAAACTTGAGGTAAATCGTACGGTGATTTGCCATCCACGATCCAGCTCGCAAGAAATTCTCCAGACCCGCCACCTGTTCCAATGCCCACACAGTAACCACAAGCAAGCCACAGTCCGGGCATGTCTGCTACCGGACCCAGCAATGGCAAACCGTCAGGCGTGTAGCAGATTGGCCCATTGTTCACTGTCTTGATTCCGACATCGGCAAGAACCGGCATTCGTTGCATCAATTTGTCAAAATGCGGTTCCAGACGCTCAGTATCAGGCACCAACAGTTCTTCCTTGAAGTCTGGGGGAATCCCGTCAATGGACCATGGCTTGGGTCCACGCTCATAGATTCCAATAAGAAAACCGGAACGCTCTTGCCTCCAGTTCGCTGGCACATACGGGTCCCGAACCGTCGGGACTTCAAAACCAACCTCATCAAGTTCCGCAACTTGGTCCGTTATCAATTCATGATGTTCCATCGCATATAAAGGGAGATTCAACCCCAAGTTCTGAACAAGTTCCCGTGCCCAAAAGCTTGTTGCAATCACGACATGTTCAGTTTGATAGTATCCTTCGGAAGTGTGAATTCTCCATTCGTTGTCGTTGCGATGCTCCAGGAATTGAACCGGGCAATTCAACTTGACCTTCGCGCCCCGGGATTTGGCGGCTTTGGCTAAAGCATAAGTCGCGCCGGTTGGATCCACGTGACCATCTTGCGGCGTATGTGCCGCACCGAACAATCCGTCGGTAACCAGAAACGGATGAAACTGCTTGATACTTTCAGGTGAAATCACCTGATATTCGATTCCCATTTTTTCATACGTTGTTTCAAGCGAGCGGTAGTAATCAAACTCCTGTTTGGATGTCGCCAGTCGCAAACTGCCGGCCGGATGAAAGCCAACGTTGTGGCCAGTCTCCTGTTCTGCTGCAAGGTATGATTGGACCGAATTTACATACAGTCCGGTGATGCTGGAATAATGCCCGAAAAATGTTACATTGCCAGCCGCATGCCAAGTGGAACCAGAAGTGAGATTCCTCCTTTCGAGCAACAGTGCATCATTCCATCCGCGACGGGTCAAACTGTAAAGAACGCTGCAACCTACTACGCCGCCGCCAATTACGACAATGCTTGGGGTATCGATCATCCGGACCTGTGCATAAATTGATGTGTCGGAAGCCGTATCGCATAGATTTCCCGAATCTGCCTGTCAGTCTCGTCGTCAATGCATTGCGGATAATACGTAGACAATATGTTTCTGGCTTTTTCGGTGGCCCGGTCCCAGATATCCAGACCGCCTGCGTCTTTCCAGTTCAATGGAGTTTGTCGGTCTGCTTGCTTGGGATAAGTGTATTCAGTTTCCATCAATTGTATCGTTTGCGAATGGCCCAGAAAATGTCCCGGATCTGCAACCGAATCCTCTACAACCGAGACGGAAAGGGTTTCATCGGTTACTTCAATGCCTCGGGCAATGCGATGCACACTGGCGAGCATATCATCGTCAATTACCATCGCTTCAAATGAACATCCCAATAGGCTAGCGAGCATACCGGCCGATTCAAATACGAATCCACCCCCGGACAAAGCTCCTGTCAGCAATGTCAGTGCTTTTTCAAAGCCAGCTTGATTATCAGGCACTTTCGAGTCTGTCATTCCGGCACCCATCGCGCCCGGAATGCCATAGAAGGCGGCCATTTGTCCTGAGGCCGCACCGAGCAAAGCCTGTTCTCCCCCGCCACCACTAAACGCTCCCGTTCTCAAATCCGAAACAAACACCCAATTGCCGACAATTACTGGATGTCCCGGTTTCAGCAAATTCAATATTGTGAGTGAAGCCAAGCTCTCGGCACAGCCTTGCACTACTGTTCCTGCCAATGCGGCCGGCGATGTTGCACCAGCTTGCGGGCCGGTTTGCAAGTGAACAATCATGCCAATGTCAACCGCCGCAAATGCTACATCCAGACTTTCCGGAGCAAAGGTCATCGGGGAAACTACGGTTGTAGCATGCACAGTGCAGAAGGGGCGTGTCGCAAACTTGCCCTCACCCCCGGCGAGCAGGTCCAGCATCGGAACCATCTTGTAAACATGATTCCCGGTTGTAATGCTCGTTGATATGTGCTTTTTGGTTCCGGAGGCACATGCATAGACGGTATTTACATCCAATTCGTACAAATCTTCCAAATCCGTCGCAACAATTGGCCTTGTAAACCACTGAATGTTTTCAAGTGTGTCGCACAATCGTGCAAGATCAAACAAGTCCTTCAGCGTACTGGGTCGATACTCTCTGGTATCCATGTCCAGCATGGTAACTGCTGCTCCGCCTGTGCAAGTATTGATAATTCCATTGCGCGCTTCTACATCGAATCTCTCATCCCGGCCGTATGCAATAAAGTCTTTTGCCGCCTTGTCAATTGCATCTTCAACCAAACTCTTTGGAAACAGCAATCGTCCGTTT
This sequence comes from Arenicellales bacterium, assembly GCA_965200765.1. Taxonomy (GTDB): domain Bacteria; phylum Pseudomonadota; class Gammaproteobacteria; order Arenicellales; family JAJDZL01. Next base: position 1,206,235 of record OZ241380.1, on the reverse strand, counting down.
GACGTCAGTTTACAACCGCCATCCAATGCGATTTGTATCGCGCGCGGTGTTGCATCGGCCATTCCGACTTTTTCAAGCAGATCAACGGCAGCTTCATGGACTCGTTGAGCATCTCGGTCCGAGAACGGTTTGAATATACGTGGAATCGGAGTACCGGGCCGAAATGCTGCCTGAAGTTCGCGTTCGCCCCGTTGTCGCCTGCGACTGTCGCGAGTCTTTTCTCCAGCAGTTCTGCGCTTGATTTGTGTTGAAGTTACCATTTAGATTTTACTTCTTAAACTATTATTTTATAACAGTTTTTGATTCCAGTTATACTCATCGTTTCCTGAGTTGCATATGCAGAGTGAATGCATGCCAAAGCTTTTTATTCAGCACATTTCAAGCAAAAATGTCACGTGCGATGCTTGAAGGAATCTCGTCGAAAACTGTAGAGTGCTTCGGGGTCGACGGCAATGTCAACTACGGCCGGTTTGTCACAGTTCAATGCGGCCAAGACGGCATCACTGATTTCGGATGTACGCTCTACCCGCAAACCTACGGCACCATATAGTTCAGCGATTTTGTCAAATGGCGGACTGTGAATATCAGCACCGATATAGCGCTGATTGAAAAAGTCGCGCTGATAAGCTTTCTCGGCCCCCCAGCACTGGTTGTTTAGTACCAAAGTGACTGTGCTGATTTGGTAGGTGACAGCGGTACTTAGTTCGGACAGTGTCATGCCGAAGCCGCCATCTCCCATGAGACTGATCACGGGACGGTCTGCCTGTGCCAGCTTCGCACCCAGGCCACAGGCGAAGGAAAATCCAATCAAACCAAAATCCAGCGGTGTAAACAGCGAGCGCGGCTGGTAGTAATTCAACGCATCGGTTGCTTGAAGACATAAAGTTCCCGCATCCAGAGTAATCACAGAATCTTTGGGCAACACCTTGCGAAGTGCTTGAAACAATTCTGAAGGTTGAATCGGATGCACCTCGGAAACAACTTGCTCGTCTCGTGTTTCAAGATACTTTCTGCGCTCAGATTTAAAAGTTTCAGTCCATTGCTGTGCTTTGGCTTCCAACTGAATTTGGGAAATCGCTTCCCGCAATTGCTGCGCAACCGCAGGAGCATCTGCCCAAATGCCGATTTCTACAGGAAAGTAACGACCGATTGCAGTTGGCTCCTGTTCAACCTGAATGATCTTTGCATTCTCGTTAATGTTGTCATAAGAAAAAAAGGTTGAATTGAACCCAAGTCGGGTACCCAAGGCTAAAATCACATCGGCCTGTTGAACCAGTTGCGAAGCCACCGGATTTCCCCTTGGCCCCATTTGTCCGGCATTCAAAGGATGCTCGAATGGAATTGCATCACCGTGTCCGGGCGATGTTGCAATCGGTGCATTCAGTTCTTCAGCAAGAGCGATTGCCTCTTGGTGTCCACAGCTATTTTTGATACCCCCGCCGGCTACAATCACCGGCTTCTCTGCATCGCAAAGCAAAGCTGCAGCTCGTTTGATATCACCCTTGTTTCCCCTTGGAACGCTGGTTGAACGATAGTGCTGCGGTTTTTGAAATTTCGGAAACTCAGCGGTATTTGCCAATACATCACGCGGCAAATTGACAATCACCGGTCCGCATCTGGGTGTCATTGCCAAGCGAAATGCTTCCCGAAATATTTCTGGCACTCGAGAAGATTGGCCGACTGTCCAGACACGCTTGGTTATTGGAGCAAACAGTGATTGCTGATCTACTTCCTGGAATGCATCCCGGTATACATGTTCGGACGACAATGCACCAGCAACGGCTACGACAGGAGAAAATGCTGCTTTTGCCTGAGCAAGCCCGGTTGCAAGATTGGTTGCACCCGGGCCATTTTGTCCGGCAAGGATTACACCTGCATTACCCGAGGCACGCGCATATCCATCGGCCATGTGACACCCGGTGCGTTCATCGCGCACACCAATGAATTGAATTTCCTCAGCATCGTACAAGGCATCGAATACTTCCATAGCTGCTGAACCAATCAAACCGAAGACGTGACGAACATTCTCCACTTTCAGAGACTCTACGACAGCTTGTCCGCCAGTTAGTCTTTTCATTCGGAAATCTCCTCCAGAAATGACAGAATCGGCTTCAGAAATTCAGAAGGTCGCTCCATCAATCCAACATGTTGAAGATGCGGTACTACAATCGCTGTTGCACCTGAAATTTCAGATGCAATTCCATATGTCATGGATGGCGTACTACCGCTATCATTTTCGCAAGTCATCACTAGTGCAGGACACTCAATGGGTGGGCTAGGTCGAATCAACTCCTTTACACCATGGGCCAGCACTATACGACATTGTGTATAGGTATCCGGGTCATTGCTCAGTATCCAACTACGCATATTCTTGACAATTTCGGAATTTGCCGCCAGGAATTCAGGGGTGAACCATCTTTTCATGGAGGTCTCCAGAGTGCCTGCGGGCCCACCGGCAGAGGTCTGGGCAACTCGCTCTTCAATGATTTTCTGTTCCTCCGGGTCCCGCTCATGGGAAGAATTCAGGATCACCAGTCCAGACACCATATCCGGATAATCCATAGCAAACCTGCGATTGATCATCCCGCCAAGTGAAAAACCGACAATGCTACAGCGATTAATACCTAGTTCAGTCAGTAATTTCCTGAGCTGAGTCGCAAACAACTTCAGGGACGGTGTTTTCGGCGGTGCAACGCTTTCACCATGCCCATACAAATCATACGTCAAGACTTGATACTGTTTCGACAATTCCGGCAAAAAATCCTGCCACATGCATTGATTGGCACCGAGTCCATGAATCAGGACTACACTATCAGCGTTTGCCCTTCCAATCAAGTTGTAGGAAGTACCATTACTTGACCTGGGCATCATCAAACCGCGCTACCCGTATCAGGCAATGTCTCAATGACGACACAACTTGGCGTTGTCAACACAAGACTTGAACAAACAAAATTCAAACAAAAAAATCGTACCAATATACAAGTCCGCTCAACGAAAAGCCGGAATTACATTTTGGCAGAACAGCTCAAGTGATTTTTTCTGTTCCTTCTGCCCCAACCCCATACTTGCCATATAAACAAACTCATCTACACCGATTTCTTCGTATTGCTTCAATTTTGCAATCACATCGTCAGGCGAACCCAGCATCAAGTTCTGTTCAAGCATGTTCGAATCGTACTGTTCCCGCTCGGCAAGCTGTTCCACTGGAATGACTTTTGGAAAACCTTCAACAACATCCCCCAGATTTCGGAATAAATTTTCGAACATACCCATGCTTTTTTGAACAGCTTCTATGACAGCTGTGCGTCCGGCATTGTCCTCGTACAAGGCAGTGTGTCGCATAATTGCAAAAATAGGCGGTCGGAGAGGCGCATGCTTCGCAATCGCCTCGTCCAGTTGAGTCTTGTAAAGTTGAATTTCTGCAACTGGGCGCGTCATGGGCCATGCAATGATGTTGCAATCGTTTGCAATGGCCCAATCAAATGTTATGGGTGAACGCGCAGCAACCCAAATCGGTGGATGTGGCTTCTGAACTGGCTTGGGAACAGAAGTCGTTGTCGGAAACGACCAATACTCTCCATTGTGTTCATAATCGCCGGTCCACAATTTCTTCAATGCTGGCAACATCTCGTGCATGTACTTGTAAGCATCCGGTTGCTTCAATCCCGGCTTCATGCGGTCGAATTCTCGCTGATATGCACCTGACCCAATACCAAATTCAAGGCGACCACCACTGATCAAATCGGTAAATGCCGCTTCACCCGCCAAATTAATTGGATTCCAGTAAGCTGCAACAGCAACCGCTGTACCCAAACGAATTTTTTCTGTGTGATTGGCCAGCCAAGTCAAGATCAAAAATGGATTGGGGGCCATCGTCAGTTCCAATCCATGATGCTCCGCTGCCCAAACAATATTGAATCCGGCGCGGTCCGCCATTTGCACCATTTCAAGCGTGTGTCGGACAACATTCTCCACAGGGACACTGTTGTCCATACGCTCCAGATTGATCACAAGCTGAAACTTCATTCGTTTATTTTTCGTTGAGACGGTTGTTGTTTGTAAATTTGTCGGTCACCGAGCGACAAACTGACTGCCCATAGGTTCACTGGAGGTGTTCACCCACACGGTCTTTGGACGAGTATAGTCGTAGATCGCCTGAAATCCGCTTTCCTTGCCGTAGCCAGAATATTTCATGCCACCAACTGGAACAATCGGTGAAACAGCACGATAGGTATTTACCCACACAATTCCGGCCTTGACCTGATCGGACACGCGCAAAGAGCGGGCACCGTCTCGTGTGAAAATGCCTGCGGCCAAGCCATATTTCGTTTGATTTGCCAGATGAATGGCTTCATCTTCATCCTTGAAGCGCAACACACTCAAGACTGGCCCGAAAAGCTCCGTATCAACAATTCTCATATCTTGCCGCGGACAATCAATAATTGTCGGTTCATAGAAATAACCGTCATATCCTTGCGGCTGTTTCCCGCCGCAAAGAAGATTGCCGCCCTCTTCCTGGGCAAAAGCCACTTCCTGCTTGCATTTTTCAAGTTGACCCACGGTGCACAATGGTCCCATCTGGGTTTCTTCCACCATCGGGTCACCGATTAGAATTTTGCCGGCCCCTTCAACCATTTTGGACATGAATTCATCAGCAATTCCTTCTTGCACATAAAGACGGGATCCGGCGACACAACTTTGACCTGAAGCACCAAATATTGCTCCAAGCGCATTGTTGACGGCACTATCGACATCTACATCGTCAAACACAATGACCGGAGACTTGCCACCCAGTTCCAGCGACAATTCTGCAAAATTGTTAGCCGAATTATGCACAATGTGTTGTGCTGCTACTGGTCCCCCTGTGAATGCAATACGCCCGACGAGTGGATGAGACGTCAGCGACTTGCCACAAGGCTCGGCATGTCCGGTAATAATATTGACAACCCCGGGAGGAAATCCGGCCTGTTCGATCAAATGGCCAAATTCCAGCAATGTTGCAGGTGCACATTCTGAAACTTTCAACACCACCGTATTCCCTGCAGCCAGCGCCGGGCCGAGCTTGATGGAGCTCAGAAACAACTGGGAGTTCCACGGCACCACTGCTGCGACAACGCCAATTGGTTCCCGCTTGGTAAAGACAAACATGTCGGGTTTGTCAATGGGTAGCGTCTCTCCGTGTACCTTGTCAGCACATCCAGCGAAATAGTAATAGAAATCAGCAACATATTTAGCTTGCCAGCGAGTTTCCTTGAACATCTTGCCAGTATCCAGGCACTCGGTTCTCCCCAAGTCTTCGGAATGCTGAACCATCAGATCAGCTAGCCGGCGCAAGCAATGTCCGCGCTCTGTCGGCGACATGGAAACCCATGGTTTCTGATTCAACGCCCGGTTCGCCGCTTGAACCGCGCGGTCTACGTCTTCGGCAGTTGCCTCCGGAACCTTCGCCCACGGGTCACCGGTAGCGGGATTTACACTCGTGAAAGACTTGCCATCAGCGGCATCCACCCACTCGCCATCAATCAGCATCTGGTAGTTCTTCAATTGTGGCATTCCAAGTAACCTCGATTTTCGTTGAAGTTAGAGTTGCAGACGTAGCAAACTGTTTCGTGATACCTGTATTTTATTCAAATTCTTGCTTGGAAGACAGCAGATTTCAAGGCGCAAGAACACCTGCCCCGAGCAAGTCCAAGCACAAGTTTTTTTGAGGGAGTTTCAAACTATGCTACAGCGCGAACTGGCATAACTTGGGACGATCGCGACGCGGCTATTTCCGCCAGATAGATAAACGGTCGTTGATGAACCACTTCCGTATCCGCTGAATACTCAGGATGCCACTGTAGGGAAATCAGATTTGGATACAAATGCGATTCTACCGCTTCAATGACTCCGTCAGGAGCAGTAGCAACTACTTTGAATCCTGGTGCCAAGTCCTTGATACTCTGATGGTGAAAGGAAGGACAACTAAATTCAGTTTCCTGAAGTATGCTTGCCAATCTGGATTCAGGTTCAACTGCTATATCGTGGCTGATTTTCTCCCGGTCGGGTCCTCGGTGCAATACCTCGGTCCCGTATTCTTCGGGAAGATGCTCGTGCAGTGAGCCACCCATTGCTACATTAACCACCTGCAGTCCCCGGCAAATCGCAAGCAGTGGTCGATTGTGTTTCAACAGCAATTTTGCAAATGCAATTTCAAATTTGTCTCTTTCCTTGTTTACAAATCCTAGCTCTTTGTGATTTTCGTTGCCACCGTAAAAGGTCGGACATACATCACCTCCACCTGAGAAAACAAATCCGTCAAGTTTGTCCACATAGTTTCCTGGGTCAGTATCATGCGTGGTGATTGCGACCGGAATACCCCCTCCTCTTTCAACAGCTTCAACATATGCAGCGTGCATAGAAAAACGATTTTCATCATTGCGATGTGCACTTGTAATACCAATAACAGGTTTAGACATTTATGTAACCATCCGAAATAAATTTCTTCCAAATAAGAATAAAACTGGTTGCGAATTCGTGCGATCGTTCGCGAACACCCTGGTTGATCTCATCCACTGTAAACCAACGCCCCGTGCTGGCTTCTTCCGGGTCAAGCACAAAGGGACCGTTGTCGCGTATTTTGTAGATCCAGCTAAATTCGTATTCTGATTCGGGGCTGGCCGCGAGTTTGAACAGTCGCGGGGGTACTGCGTTCAATGTCAACCCAAGCTCTTCCTTCGTTTCACGCACAATTGCCTGCTCGTAGTTTTCCCCGGCATCTACATGTCCAGAAACAGAGTAATCCCACTTGCACGGACTTGAGTCCTTTGATGCAGCGCGAAATTGCAGAAAAATTTCTCCCGAGCTGTTGATTACGATTCCGTACACGGAACGATGCAGTAGATTTCTGGCATGAACTACTGCTCTGGGCAAGGTACCAATCACTTGGTCCTGTTCATTGACTATATTGAACAATTCAGTGCTTTGCTTGTCCATCAATGACTTTAGAAGAGTTTTGGGGGAAACTTGAGTGAAGAAGAACTGAGTGATTTAGAGAATGTAAGGGAGCTGCCAGTAATCAATACGGGCCGTTGCACGGCGGTGATTCAACAGGCGACTCTGAGTTCAGTGGCTCGCCCATTTCAAATTTCCAATTGTCACAACTGTTCCGGTCAAGCAAGAAATATATTGATTATATATCAAATGAATGAAGTTTATTATACACTCTAACTTGCTGAAAATAAAAAATTTTTACATACCTCTAACTATCATAAAGGTTTGCCGCAGGTGCTGGACATGCGAACTGCACAGCTGTGCGCGGTGTACGGAAGTTGCTGGCAACGGCGCTGGATGTCTCTGCGTTGCTTCTCTCCTGCCTACCAAATTATTTGCCCGGTCAGCATGACTCTGTGGTCGGGTTGCTTGCCGTCTGCTTCCCGTCGCTCGAATTCCAGGCCCGAAGACAGCTCTGATTCGCTGGCATAGCGCATGCCGATGCGATAGTCCCGCTTGCTGCCTTCTTCCATTCCGAATCCAACGTACGGCGTGTGCAGACCGCTCGCTCCAAACAATCGATAGCCGACCTCCGCGTCCAGGCGCGTCGTCAGCTCCCCGTCTTCGGAGGCACGACTGGCAACGCGGCTGTCCCAGAGAGAATCAACCCCGCTTTCCGGTTGCCCGTGCGACAGGGAAGATCTGTAGGTCAGTCCGGTCTCACGACTATCGAGCCGGTACCCTGCCGTCACGCCGGCGCCCCACTCCTTCCGGTCGCTTTCATGGTCCAGCAAGGCGCGACCTGTCGCCACCAATTTCATTCGGGTTGCCGGGTTGCGATATTCCGCTGTGCCGCCCATCTCGATGCCAGTGCCAGTATCGCCGTCGCCGCCGTCCCAGCGCAAGCCGGCTTCGCCTGACAGCGTCAGCGAAGCGCCGGATTCAAGCGCACTGCTTTGAAGCCTCTCAATCGCAACGCGCACCCCGTGAGCCCGGGACTTCGACCCCATCGGACGCCGCTCGTCACCTTCAACCTTGGTCTGCAGACCCCAGGCATCTCCCTTCAGATCCACCTGAATCAAGCAGTTGCACGAGGAACCATCACTCGAATGCAACCGATAGCGTCCGCCCAGCGCCGCGCTGGCGATCGACATCTTGCTGGTGGCTTCTCCGGTGGCACCGTCGTTGTAGTTGACCTTGCCCTTGCCGTAGCCGACCGCCGCCCACAGGCTCGCCGATTCCGACACCGACCAGCCAATGTAGGGATTCAGCGATTTCACGCGCACCTTCACCACGCCGCTGGTGCCGCCGGTGCTGCCCTGATAGCCGAAGCTTCCTTTCGACATTCCGGCCGCGAGACCAACCAGAACACCGGCATCGACCATCGTGTCGGTGCCAATATTGACAGAGGCCAGTTCGCCGTCCCACTGCAATGCATCCGCACCGCCGCCGGACAATTTTCGATAGTCAACCGAACCCCAAACTGTCGGACCGCCGGAAAGTCCACCGCCGCTCGCATCGGCCGAACTATTCGCACCCAGAGCGGCAACGCTCGGCGTGTAGACGAAGCTGGCGCCGTCCAGCGAACGGTACAGCGACATCTCCGAACGCTCCAGGCCGCGCTCCCGCTCGCGGCTGTGCCGCGCAGAATGCTCCAGAATCGAAAGCAGGCCGCCGTCCGCAAATCCGCCAGTCGGCGGCAAACCGACCGGCGGTGCTATCGCCGCGCCGCCAACTACTGAAGCAATCCGGTTGCTGACCGCCGTCACCACGCTGGTGGTAACCTCGCGCGCCACTTCCGCAACAATCTCCATGTCCACCTCGTCCAGCACCGACGCATCATTGTCCGTGATGGTGCCCGTGCCGCGGGCCTCCTCTATGGTGTACGACGGGTTCGGGTTGCTGAGCACCAGCACCACCGTCTCGTCCTGCTCCGACAGAACATCGCCGATCACAGATATATCAATCGTCTTGCTGGTCTCCCCGGCGGCGAACGTCAGCGTGCCGCCGGCGATCGACCTGTAGTCTTCGCCCGCTTCCGCAGTGCCGGTACCTGCATCTGCATAATTCACCGTCGCCTGCTCGTAGCTCGCCGGAGTCAGCGTCACCGTGAAGGTCAGATTGACCAAATCAGTGTCGCCCTCCTCCACGCTCGGCGAGTCGATCGAAAAGACCGGCGTGTCGTCATCGTTCGCAATGGTTCCGGTGCCGCTCGCCGTCGAGATGCTCGCGTCCGACGTCGCATTGCTCAGTGCGATCACCACCGTCTCGTCCGGTTCGAACTCCGCGTCGCCGGTCACCGACACCGCAATCGTCTTGCTGGACTCTCCCGCGGCAAATCGCAACGTACCGCCGGCAAGGGTCTCGTAGTCGGTCCCCGAAGTTGCCGTCCCGCTGCCCGCATCGGCGTAGTTCACCGTTGTCGGCTGATGGCTCGCCGGACTCAGCGAAACCGTGAACGTCAGACTGGTCGATCCACTGTCGCCTTCCGCCACGCTCGGCGAGTCGATCGAAAAGCCAGGTATGTCGTTGTCCGTGATCGTGCCGGTGCCGCTGGCCGCCGCAATGCTCGTGCCCGACGATGCACCGCTCAGTGTGATCACCACCGTCTCGTCCGGCTCGTCCAGCGCATCATCCGTCACCGACACCGCAATCGTCTTGCTGGTCTCCCCGGCGGCAAATGTCAGCGTGCCGCCAATCGCCGCATAGTCGCTCCCCGACGTCGCTGTGCCGGTTCCAGCATCGGCGTAGTTCACCGACACTTGCTTGTAGCTCGCCGGACTCAGTGTCACCGTGAACGTCAGACTAGTCGACTCGCTGTCGCCTTCCGCCGCGCTCGGCGAGTCGATCGAAAAGCCAGGCACTTCGTTGTCCGTGATCGTGCCGGTGCCGCGCGCCGTCACGAGGCTCGCACCCGACGCATTGCTCAGCGCAATCACCACCGTTTCGTCCGCCTCGTCCGCCGTGTCCCCTCGCACCGATACCGCTATTGTCTTTCTCGTCTCTCCGGCGGAAAACGTCAGGGTGCCTCCGCCGATCGCCGCGTAGTCGGTCCCCGAGGTCGCCGTCCCGCCGCCTGTATCCGCATAATTCACCGTCACCTGCGACGACGACGCTGGATCCAGCGTCACCGTGAACGCCAGGTTCACCGCGCCGCTGTCGCCCTCCACCACACTCGGCGAGTCTATCGAAAGGCCCGGATCATCGTTGGTGATCGTGCCGGTGCCGCTCGCCGTCGCAATATTCGTGCCCGCCGTTGCGTTGCTCAGCGTCAGTACCACCGTCTCGCTCGCCTCGTACACCGTGTCGCCCGTCACCGATACCGTGATCGTCTTGCTCGTGTCGCCCGCCGCAAATGACAGCATGCCGGCGGCAAGCGCCGTGTAATCAGTCCCCGACGTCGCCGTGCCGCCGGTCTGGGCGTAGTCCACCGTCACCGGCTGGTAGCTGGCCGGACTCAGTGTCACTGTGAACTCCAGATTCACCGAACCGCTGTCGCCCTCGACCACGCTCGGCGAGTCGATCGTAAAGTTCGGCGTGTCGTTGTCCGTGATCGTGCCCGTGCCGCTTGCTGTCACGATGTCTGCACCCGAAGCGCTGCTCAGCGTGATGATCACCGTCTCGTCCGCCTCGTTCGCCGTATCGCCCGTCACCGACACTGTGATCGTCTTGCTCGTCTCGTTCGCCGCAAACGTCAGCGTGGTGCTGGCGGCAAGCGCCGTGAAATCGGTGCCCGAGGTCGCCGTGCCGCCGGAACGGGCGTAGTTCACCGTCACCTGAGACGATGATGACGGACTCATCGTCACCGTGAACACTAGGTTCACCGAGTCACTGTCGCCTTCCGTCACGCTCGGCGAGTCGATCGAAAGACCCGGATCATCGTTGGTGATCGTGCCCGTGCCGGTCGCCGTCGCAATGTTCGTGCCCGTTGACGCACTGCTCAGTGTGACCACTACAGTCTCGTCCGCCTCATGCGTCGTGTCGCCGGTCACCGTCACTGTAAATGTCTTGCTGGTTTCAGTCGCAGCAAACGACAGCATGCCGCCCGAAGTGGCTGTGAAGTCAGTCCCCGACGTCGCCGTACCACCCGTAACGGCCCAGTTCACCGTCGCCGCAGCTGCTGGCGCCGGATTCAGCGAAACTGTGAACGTCAGGCTCGTTGTGCTGCTGTCGCCTTCCGCCACGCTCGGCGAGTTGATCGAAAAGCCGGGCGTGTCGTTGTCCGTAATGGTGCCGGTGCCAGTCGCCGTCATAATCCCCGTGCCTGCCGACGGATTGCTCAGCGTGACCGTCAATGTCTCGTTCGCCTCGTTCGCCGTGTCCCCCGTCACCGAAACTGTAAATGTACGGCTCGTGGTCCCCGCCGCAAACGTCAGTGTCCCGGAGACCGCCGTGTAGTCGGCGCCCGCAGTCGCCGTGCCGTCCGAACTGGCGTAGTCGACCGTGAGCTGCGACGTGCTCGAAGCGCTCAGCGTCACCGTGAATACCAGATTGACAGAGCTGCTGTTGCCTTCCGTCACCGTAGGCGAGTCGATCGAAAATTTCGGATCGTCGTCCCTTATCGTGCCGGTGCCGCTCGCCGTCGTAACGATGCTGCTTCCTGTCGAAATGCCGGTCGTCGCATTGCTCAAAGTGAACACCACCGTCTCGTCCGCTTCATCCACCGTGTCTCCCGTCACCGACACCGTGATCGTCTGGGTCGTGGTTCCCGCAGTAAACGTCAGCGTATTGGCAGTAACCGCCGTGTAGTCGGTCCCCGAAGTCGCTGTGCCGCCCGTCTGCGCGTAGTCGACCGTATGCTGCGACGTGCTCGACGCACTCAGTGTCACCGTGAACACCAGGTTCACCGAGCTGCTGTCGCCCTCGACCACGCTCGGCGAATTGATCGAAAATGTCAGGTCGTTGTCCACAATCGTGCCAGTGCCGGTCGCCGTCGAGATGGTCGAACCCGTCGACGCACTGCTCAGCGTGAGCACCACCGTTTCGTTCCCCTCGGCCACCGCGTCCCCCGTCACCGACACCGTAATTGTCTGGGTCGTCACCCCCGCCGCAAACGTAAGCGTGCTACTGGTAACCGCCGTGTAGTCGGTCCCCGAAGTCGCCGTGCCGCCCGTCTGTGCGTAGTTCACCGTATACTGCGACGTGCTCTCCGGACTCATCGAAACCGTGAATGTCAAGTTCGCAGAGCCGCTGTCGCCCTCCGTCACGCTCGCACTACCGATCGAAAAGGCGGGCGAACCTTCGTCGTCGCTGGTGGTCATTGCCACATTCACGTTGGACAAGCCGTTGTACGTGCTGTCCCCACTTGAGGCCGGATTGAGCACCACATTCCAGCTCACGCTGCCGTCCTGTATATTATCATCGGCACCCGTTACTGTCACCGTCTGCGCAGTGCCGTAGTTCTGGGTCGTGAAGGTTAGCGTGTTCGGCGACACACTGCCCTCGGTTGTGTCGCCGCTGGAAACAGCGACTGTCACATTGGCCGACGGTGCCGCCCTTAGCCTCACTGTGAACGTCGACTGGGTGCCTGCCTCCGTGACCGTGCTGCTGTTGGTAGGGGTGCTTGTGACAAGCCCCTTGGGCGTCGGGTTGATTGTGAAGGAGCCTCTGTCATGCCAGCCAGCGGCTAAGCTTGATCCACTAATAAACCCATTCCTGTGGACTTGAATGGCAACTAATGTATCCATCGCGACAGTTCTGCTGGTGCCAGTCCAGCTCATAGTCAAGTGAGCATCGTCACTAGCGTCGACAGTCACACTAGAAATTGAGAGGCCAGAGGGAGCATTTTGGAGCCGATAATTATTAAGATTCGGGGTGTCAAACCCGTGTGAATTATCGCGAATCTCAAACGTCGCGCCGCCGGCTAATTGGTCTGCAAAAATACTATTTCCACTATACGGACTTTTAAAGCCAAGATTAACCGCATCAGCATCAGACAGCATGCATACTGATATTGTCAATACCAGCAGCGAACTGGCAATGTACCGGGCAAGCGCAAACTGGCGAACAGAGCTTTCGAATATACAAGTATTCTTGCCCCCCCCCCCCCTCGCTATTTTTATGTGCCAATGCAACAAATCTCTTTCGACTGCAAAGCCAAGCAATTGGTTCAATCAGCTTCAACATCAATTTCATCAACTTGTACCTGAAAATATTTTTGCAACAAAATACTGAAACTACCCCAGCTTCAAATGACCAATGAATCATTGATTATTATAAACCATTCAAGCAACCAGAATTGATTCTTGATTGAATGAATTTCACCCCCCCCCCCTAATCAAAAATTCATAGTGAAATCAATTCACTATGAACGTTCGTCCAGGATTGACATATTCCATTTGCTACACCAAATTGGACTGCATGCCTCAACCTATTGTAAAGGCTTGTACTGTGATGCAACGTTGACAACCTGATTGAGAATGCTGGCGAGCAAATTTCAAATCCAGCAGAATTCTGGCAATTTTTGAATGGACACAGAGGTATTCAACTCGGCCGGCTTGTCTGGAAGAGTTGAACCGGAGTCGCTGGAAATACGGATTCATCCGCCCCAAGTGCGGTCACGACAAGTTCTGGCAACTGAAGCACCGTCGTTTGCACGCATGCTCCCAGTGCGATCATAGAGTTTTGCTACAGGTGCTGGACATGCGAGTTGCACAGCTGTGCGCGGTATACGGAAATTGCCGGCAAAAGCGCTGGATATCTCTGCGTTGATTCTTTCCTGCCTACCAGTCAATCTGCCCGGTCAGCATGACCCTGTGGTCAGGCTGTTTGCCATTCGCTTCTCGTCGCTCGAATTCCAGGCCCGAGGACAGCTCGGATTCACTTGCATAACGCATGCCGAGGCGGTAGTCCCGCGTACCGCTGTCTTCCGCGCCGAATCCAACGTACGGCGTATGCAGACCGCTCGCTCCAAACAATCGATAGCCGACCTCCGCGTCCAGGCGCGTCGTCGGCTCCGCATCTTCGGATGCACGACTGGCAACGCGGCTGTCCCAGAGAGAATCAACTCCGCTTTCCGTCTGCCCGTGCGACAGGGAAGATCGGTAGGTCAGTCCGGTTTCTCGACTATTCAGCCGGTACCCTGCTGTCACGCCGGCGCCCCACTCCTTCCGTTCGCTTTCATGGTCCAGCAAGGCGCGGCCCGTCGCCACCAGCTTCATTCGGGTTGCCGGGTTGTGGTAGTCCGCAGTGCCGCCCATTTCGATGCCAGTGCCAGTGTCGCCGTCGCCGCCGTCCCAGCGCAAGCCGGCTTCGCCAGACAGCGTCAGCGAAGCGCCGGATTCAAGCGCGCAGTTTTGCAGCCTCTCAACCGCAACGCGCACCCCGTGCGCACGGGACTTTGAACCCATTGGACGCCGCTCGTCCCCGTCAACCTTGGTCTGCAGACCCCAGGCCTCTCCCTTCAGGTCTACCTGAATCAAACGGCCGTCCGATGAACCATCAGTCGAATGCAGACGATAGCGTCCGCCCAAAGCCGCACTGGCGATCGACATCTTGCTGGCGGCTTCTCCGGTGGCACCGTCGTTGTAGTTGACCTTGCCCTTGCCGTAGCCAACGGCCGCCCACAGGCTCGCCGAATCCGACACCGACCAGCCAATGTAAGGATTCAATGACTTCACGCGCACCTTCACCACGCCGCTGGTGCCGCCGGCGCTGCCCTGATAGCCGAAGCTTCCTTTCGACACTCCGGCCGCCAGGCCCACCAGAACGCCGGCATCGACCATCGTGTCGGTGCCAATATTGACAGAGGCCAGCTCGCCGTCCCACTGCAGCGCATCTGCACCGCCGCCGGACAATTTTCGATAGTCAACCGAACCCCACACCGTCGGGGTGCCGGCAAGCGTCCCGCCGGATGCGTCGGCCGAACCATTCGCACCCAGAGCGGCAACGCTCGGCGTATAGACGAAGCTGGCGCCGTCCAGCGAACGATACAGCGACATCTCCGAACGCTCCAGGCCGCGCTCCCGCTCGCGGCTGTGCCGCGCGGAACGCTCCAGTATCGAAAGCAGGCCGCCGTCCGCAAATCCGCCAGTGGGCGGCACGCTGACCGGCGGCAAGCCGATCGGCGGTGCAATGGCCGCGCCGCCAACCACTGAAGCAATCCGGTTGCCGACCGCCGTCACCACGCTCGTGGTAACCTCGCGCGCCACTTCCGCCACAATCTCCGTGTCCACCTCGTCCAGCACCGACGCATCATTGTCAGTGATAGTCCCTGTGCCGCGGGCCTCCTCTATGGTGTACGACGGGTTCGGGTCGCTGAGCATCAGCACGATCGTCTCGTCCTGCTCCGACAGAACATCGCCGAGCACGGACACATCAATCGTCTTGCTGGTCTCCCCGGCGGCGAACGTCAGCGTGCCGCCGGCGATCGACCTGTAGTCTTCGCCCGCTTCCGCGGTGCCGGTGCCGGTATCCGCATAGTTCACTGTCGCCTGCTCGAAGCTCGCCGGAGTCAGCGTCACCGTGAAGGTGAGATTGACCGAATCGGCGTCGCCCTCCTCCACGCTCGGCGAGTCGATCGAAAAGACCGGCGTGTCGTCATCGTTCGCGATGGTTCCGGTGCCGCTGGCCGTCGCAATGCTCGCGTCCGACGTCGCATTGCTCAATGCGATCACCACCGTCTCGTCCGGCTCGAACTCCGCGTCGCCGGTCACCGACACCGCAATCGTCTTGCTGGTCTCCCCGGCGGCAAACCTCAGCGTGCCGCCGGCAAGGGTCTCGTAGTCGGTCCCCGAAGTCGCCGTGCCAGTACCCGCATCGGCGTAGTGCACCGTGGCCGGCTGATGGCTCGCCGGATTCAGCGAAACCGTGAACGTCAGAACGGTCGAACCGCTGTCGCCTTCCACAACGCTCGGCGAGTCGATCGAAAAGCCGGGGATGTCGTTGTCTGTGATCGTACCCGTGCCGCTCGCCGTCGCAATGCTCGTGCCCGACGACGCATGGCTCAGCACAACCACCACCGTCTCGTCCGGCTCGTCCAGCGCATCGTCCGTCACCGACACTGCAATCGTCTTGCTGGTCTCCCCTGCCGAGAATGTCAGCGTGCCGCCAAAAGCCGCATAGTCGCTCCCCGACGTCGCCGTGCCGGTGCCGGCATCGGCGTAGTTCACCGACACCTGCCTGTAGCTTGCCGGGCTCAGCGTCACCGTGAACGTCAGGCTGCTCGCCTCGTCGTCGCCTTCCGCCGCGCTTGTCGAATCAATCGAAAAGCCGGGCACATCGTTGTCCACGATCGTCCCGGTGCCGCGCGCCGTTACGATGCTCGCGCCCGACGCATTGCTCAGCGCAATCACCACCGTCTCGTCCGGCTCGTCCGCCGTGTCGCCGGTCACCGATACCGCAATCGTCTTGCTCGTCTCCCCGGCGGAAAACGTCAGCGTGCCGCCGACTGCCGCGTAGTCGGTCCCCGAGGTCGCCGTGCCGCCGCCTGCATCCGCATAGTTCACCGTCACCTGCGTCGCAGCTGCCGGCTCCAGCGTCACCGTAAACGCCAGGTTCACCGTACCGCTGTCGCCCTCGACCACGCTCGGCGAATCAATCAGCAGTCCCTGGTCGTCGTTGGCGATGGTGCCGGTGCCAGTCGCCGCCGCTATGTTCGTGCCCGACGACGCATTGCTCAGCGTGAGCACCACCGTCTCGCTCGCTTCGTACATCGTGTCGCCCGTCACCGATACCGTGATCGTCTGGCTCGTAGCACCTGCTGCAAACGACAGCATGCCGGCCGCGACCGCCGTATAGTCGGTCCCCGAGGTCGCCGTGCCGCCGGTCTGCGCGTAGTCCACTGTCACCGGCTGGTAGCTCGCCGGACTCAGCGTCACCGTGAACGTCAGGTTCGTCGTGCTGCTGTCGCCTTCCGCCACGCTCGGCGAATCAATTGAGAAGTTCGGCGTGTCGTTGTCCGTGATCGTACCCGTGCCGCTGGCTGTCACGATGTCCGCACCCGATGCGCTGCTCAGCGTGACGATCACCGTCTCGTCTGGCTCGTTCACCGTGTCGCCCGTCACCGACACCGTGATCGTCTTGCTCGTCTCGTTCGCCGCAAACGTCAGCGTGTTGCTGGCGGCCAGCGCCGTGAAGTCGGTTCCCGACGTCGCCGTGCCGCCGCTGCGGGCGTAGTTCACCGTCACCTGAGACGACGATGCCGGGCTCATCGTTACTGTGAACACCAGGTCCACCGATCCGCTGTCGCCCTCCGTCACCGTCGGCGAGTCGATCGAAAGGCCCGGATCGTCATTGGTGATGGTGCCGGTGCCGGTCGCCGTCGTGATGTTCGTGCCGCTCGACGCATTGCTCAGCGTGAGCACCACCGTCTCGTCCGCTTCGTGCGACGTGTCCCCTGTCACTGATACCGTAATCGTCTGGGTCGCGGTCCCCGCCGAAAACGTCAGCGTGCCGCCTGTAATCGCTGTGTAGTCGGTACCCGACGTCGCCGTGCCCCCGGTACCTTCGGCCCAGTTCACCGTCGCCTGGGTTGCCGGCGCCGGACTCAGCGTCACCGTGAACGTCAGGCTCGTCGTGCTGCTGTCGCCTTCCGCCACGCTCGGCGAGTCGATCGAAAAGCCCGGCGTATCGTTGTCCGTGATGGTGCCGGTGCCGGTCGCCGTCGCAATCGCCGTGCCTACCGACGGATTGCTCAGCGTGACCGTCAATGTCTCGTTCGCCTCGTTCGCCGCGTCCCCCGTCACCGATACTGTCAATGTACGGCTCGTGGTCCCCGCCGCAAACGTCAGCGTTCCCGAGACCGCCGTGTAGTCGGTTCCCGCAGTCGCCGTGCCGTCCGTACTGGCGTAGTCGACCGTGTACTGCGAATTGCCCGCAGAATTCAGCGTCACTGTGAATGTCATGTTCACCGAACCGCTGTCGCCCTCCGTCGCGCTCGCATTGCCGATCGAAAATTTCGGGTCGTCGTCCGTAATCGTGCCGGTGCCGCTCGATGTCCCGATCTCTGCATTGCCGGTCGCATCGCTCAGTGCAGCCACCACCGTCTCGCCCGCACCCTCGTCAGTCGTGTCGCCCGTCACCGACACCATGAACGTCTTGCTCGTATCCCCCGCCGCAAACGTCAATGTGGTCGCCGAGATCGCCGTGAAGTCGGTCCCCGCCGTCGCTGTGCCTGCAGTTGCAGTCGCATAGTCCACTGTCGTAGCCTGGTAGCTGGCCGGACTCAGCGTCACTGTGAACTCCAGGTTCGCCGTGCTGCTGTCGCCCTCCACCACGCTCGGCGAGTTGATCGAAAAGCTGGGCGTGTCGTCGTCCGTGATCGTGCCGGTGCCGCTGGCCGTCACGATGTCCGCGCCCGAGGCGCTGCTCAGCGTGACAATCACTGTCTCGTTCGCCTCGTTGATCGTATCGCCCGTCACCGACACCGCGATTGTCTTGCTTGTTTCGTTCGCCGCAAATGTCAGCGTGGTGCTGGCGGCCAGCGCCGTGAAGTCGGTGCCCGACGTCGCGGTGCCGCCCGTGCGGGCGTAGTTCACCGTCACCTGCGACGACGACGCCGGACTCAGCGTCACCGTGAACACCAGGTTCGCCGACCCGCTGTCGCCCTCCGTCACGCTCGGCGAGTCGATCGAAAGGCCTGAATCGTCGTTGGTGATGGTGCCGGTGCCGCTCGCCGTCGAAATGTTCGTGCCCGTCGACGCATTGCTCAGCGTGATCACCACCGTCTCGTCCGCTTCGTGCGTCGTGTCCCCTGTCACTGATACCGTAATCGTCCGGGTCGCGGTCCCCGCCGAAAACGTCAGCGTGCCGCCCGCAATCGCGGTGTAGTCGGTCCCCGACGTCGCCGTGCCCCCGGTACCTTCGGCCCAGTTCACCGTCGCCGCAGTCGCCGGCGCCGGACTCAGCGTCACTGTGAACACCAGGTTCGTCGTGCTGCTGTCGCCTTCCGCCACGCTCGGCGAATTGATTGAAAAGCCGGGCGTGTCGTTGTCCGTGATCGTGCCCGTGCCGACCGCCGTCCCAATGCCCGCGCCGGACGTCGCATTGCTCAGCGTGATGATCACCGTCTCGTTCACCTCGTTCGCCGTGTCGCCCGTCACCGATACCGTGATCGTCCGGCTCGTCGTCCCGGCCGCAAACGTCAGCGTGCCGGCGGCGACCGCTGCGTAGTCGGTTCCCGACGTCGCCGTGCCGCCCGTCTGAGCGTAGTCCACCGTCAACTGCGACGAGCTTGATGCGCTCAGTGTCACCGTGAACACCAGGTTCACCGAATTGCTGTCGGCTTCCGTCGCCGTCGGCGAGTTGATCGAGAATTTCGGGTCGTCGTCCCGGATCGTGCCGGTGCCGGTCGCTGTAGAAATACCCGCGCCCGACGTCGCATTGCTCAGCGTGAGCACCACCGTCTCATTCGCCTCGTCCAGCATGTCGCCCGTCGCCAGCACCGTAATCGTCCGGGTCGTGCTGTTCGCCGGAAACGTCAGCGTGCCGGCGGCGACCGCCGTGTAGTCGGTCCCCGACGTCGCAGTGCCGCCCGTCTGCGCGTAGTCGACCGTCAGCTGCGATGTGCTTGAAGCACTCAGCGTAACGGTGAACACCAGGTTCGCCGAACCGCTGTCGCCCTCCGCCACGCTCGCATTGCCGATCGAAAATTTCGGATCGTCGTCCATGATCGTCCCGGTGCCGGTCGCCGTCGAAATGCCCGCGCCCGCCGTCGCATTGCTCAGCGTGAGCACCACCGTCTCGTTCGACTCGTCCGCGGTGTCGCCCGTCACCGACACCGCAATCGTCCGGGTTGTGGTCCCCGGCGTAAACGTCAGCGTGCCGGCGGTGACCGCCGCGTAGTCGGTCCCCGAGGTCGCCGTGCCGCCCGTCTGCGCGTAGTCGACCGTCAGCTGCGACGTGCTTGAAGCGCTCAGTGTCACCGTGAACACCAGGTTGACCGAGCTGCTGTCGCCTTCCGTCACGCTCGGCGAGTTGATCGAGAATTTCGGATCGTCGTCCCTGATCGTGCCGGTGCCGGTCGCCGTCGAAATCGCCGTGCCCGACGACGCATTGCTCAAAGTGATCGCCACCGTCTCGTTCGACTCGTCCACTGTGTCGCCTGTCACCGACACTGTAATTGTCTTGCTCGTTTCCCCCGCCGCAAACGTTAGCGTGCTGCCGGTGACTGCTGTGTAGTCGGTTCCCGAAGTCGCTGTCCCGGTCCCCGCATCGGCATAGTCGACCGTGTACGGCGACGAAGCAGACGCGCTCAGCGTAACGGTGAATACCAGATTCACCGGCCCGCTGTCGCCTTCCACAACGCTCGGCGAGTTGATCGAGAAATTCGGGTCGTCGTCCCGGATCGTGCCGGTGCCGGTCGCCGTCGAAATCCCCGTGCCCGCCGATGCATTGCTCAGCGTGAGCACCACCGTCTCGTTCGACTCGTCCGTCGTGTCGCCCGTCACCGACACCGCAACTGTCCGGCTTGTCACACCCGACGCAAACGTCAGCGTGCCGGAAACAGCAGTGTAGTCAGTGCCTGCTGTCGCCGTTCCGTCCGAACTGGCGTAGTCAACCGACAGCGGCGACGAGCTCGACCTCGTCCCGCTCAGTGTCACCGTGAACTCCAGGTTCGCCGTGCTGCTGTCGCCTTCCGCCACGCTCGGCGAGTTGATCGAGAATTTCGGGTCGTCGTCCGTGATCGTCCCGGTGCCGCTCGCGGTCGAAATGCCGGTCGATGCATTGCTCAGCATGATTACCACCGTCTCGTTTCCTTCGTCCGCCGTATCGCCTGTCACCGACACCGCAATCGTCTGGGTCGTGACCCCTGCTGCAAACGTCAGCGTGCCGCCGGCGACCGCCGTGTAGTCGGTCCCCGAAGTCGCCGTGCCGCCTGTTTGGGCGTAGTCCACTGTGTGCGTCGACGACGCCGACGCACTCAGCGTCACTGTGAATGTCAGGTTCGCAGAGCCGCTGTCGCCTTCCGCCGCGCTCGGCGAGTCGATCGAAAATACCAGATCGTTGTCCGTGATCGTGCCGGTGCCGCTGGCCGTCGAAATGCCGGTCGTCGCATTGCTCAGCTCGAGCACCACCGTCTCGTTCCCCTCCTGAGTCGTGTCGCCCGTCACCGACACTGCAATCGTCTGGCTCGTGGTGCCCGCCGCAAACGTCAGCGTGCCGCCGGCGACCGCCGTGTAGTCGGTCCCCGACGTCGCCGTGCCGGTGCCCGCATCGGCGTAGTCCACTGTCTGCGTCGACGAGGCCGACGCATTCAGCGTCACGGTGAACGTCAGGTTCACCGACCCGCTGTCGCCTTCGGTCACGCTCGGCGAGTCGATCGAAAATACCAGATCGTCGTCTCTGATCGTGCCGGTGCCGCTGGCCGTCGCAATCGCCGTGCCCGCCGACGCATTGCTCAGCGTGAGCACCACCGTCTCGTTCCCTTCGTTCAGCGTATCGCCCCGCACCGATACCGTTATTGTCCTGCTGGTCTCGTTCGCCGCGAACGTCAGCGTGCCGGCGGCGACCGCCGTGTAGTCGGTCCCGGAACTCGCCGTCCCGCTGCCTGCGTCGGCGTAGTCAACCGTGTGCGGCGAGGCGCTCGCCGTACTCAGCGAAACGGTGAACACCAGGCTCGCCGAGCCGCTGTCGCCTTCTGTCACGCTCGGCGAGTCGATCGAGAATACCAGGTCGTCGTCTCTGATCGTGCCGGTGCCGCTGGCCGTCGCAATGCCGGTCGTCGCATTGCTCAGCGAAATCACGATCGTCTCATTCCCCTCGATCGCCGTATCGCCCGTCACCGATACTGTAATCGTCCTGCTCGTGACCCCCGCCGCAAACGTCAGCGTGCCGCCGGCGATTGCCGTGTAATCGGTCCCCGAAGTCGCCGTCCCGCTACCTGCGTCGGCGTAGTCCACCGTGTGCGGCGACGAGGCTGACGCGCTTAGCGTCACTGTGAACGTCATGGTCACCGAACTGCTGTCGCCTTCCGCTACGCTCGGCGAGTCGATCGAAAACACCAGATCGTTGTCCACGATCGTCCCGGTGCCGCTGGCCGTCGCAATGCCGGTTGTCGCATTGCTCAGCGAAATCACGATCGTCTCGTTCCCCTCGTTCAGCGTATCGCCCGTCACCGATACTGTGAAGGTCTTGCTCGTCTCCCCCGCGGCGAACGTCAGCGTGCTGCCGGCAATCGACGCATAGTCGGTCCCCGACGTCGCCGTGCCGCTTCCTGCATCGGCGTAGTCGACCGTGTGCTGCGACGTGCTCGACGCACTCAGCGTCACGGTGAACACCAGGCTCGCCGAATTGCTGTCGCCCTCCGTCACGCTCGGCGAGTCGATCGAGAATGCCAGGTCGTTGTCCCTGATCGTGCCGGTGCCGGTCGCGGTCGCGATTCCCGTGCCGGCCGAGGCGTTGCTCAGCGTGATCTCCACCGTTTCGTTCCCCTCTCCAGTCGTATCTCCCGTTACCGACACCGTAATCGTTTGGCTCGTGTCCCCCGGTGCAAACGTCAGCGTGCTGGCGGCAACAGCCGTGTAGTCGGTCCCTGAAGTCGCGGTGCCGCCTGTTTGGGCGTAGTCCACTGTGAGCTGCGTCGTGCTCGAAGCGCTCAGTGTCACGGTGAACACCAGATTCACCGGGCTGCTGTCGCCTTCCGTCACGCTCGGCGAGTCGATCGAGAATTTCGGATCGTCGTCCGTTATGGTCCCGGTGCCGGTCGCCGTCGAAATGCCCGTGCCGGCCGTCGCATTGCTCAGCGTGAGCACCACCGTCTCGTTCGACTCGTCCAGCGTGTCTCCCGTTACCGATACCGCAACTGTCCGGGTCGTGGTTCCCGGCGCAAACGTCAGCGTGTCGGCGGTGACCGCCGCGTAGTCGGTCCCCGAAGTCGCCGTGCCGCCCGTCTGGGCGTAGTCCACCGTCAGCTGCGAGGTGCTCGAAGCGCTCAGTGTCACCGTGAACGTCAAGCTCGCTTGGCCGCTGTCTCCCTCTGTCACGCTCGGCGAATTGATCGAGAATTTCGGGTCGTCGTCCCGGATCGTGCCCGTGCCGGTCGAAGTCGCGATTCCGGTGCCGGCCGACGCATTGCTGAGCGTGAGCACCACCGTCTCGTTCGACTCGTCCGCGGTGTCGCCTGTCACCAATACTGTAATCGTCTGGGTCGTGCTGTTCGCCGGAAACGTCAGCGTGCTGCCGGCGACCGCCGTGTAGTCGGTCCCCGAGGTCGCCGTGCCGCCTGTTTGAGCGTAGTCCACCGTCAGCTGCGACGTGCTCGAAGCGCTCAGTGTCACCGTGAACGTCAAGCTCGCTTGGCCGCTGTCTCCCTCTGTCACGCTCGGCGAGTTGATCGAAAATTTCGGATCGTCGTCCCGGATCGTGCCCGTGCCGGTCGAAGTCGCGATTCCGGTGCCGGCCGATGCATTGCTCAGTGTGAGCGCCACCGTCTCGTTCGACTCGTCCGCGGTATCGCCCGTCGCCAATACTGTAATCGTCTTGGTCGTCTCGCTCGCCGCAAATGTCAGCGTGCCGGCGGTGACCGCGGCGTAGTCGGTTCCCGACGTCGCCGTGCCGCCCGTTTGGGCGTAGTCGACTGTAAGCTGCGACGTGCTCGAAGCGCTCAGTGTCACTGTGAAGATCAAGTTCGCTTGGCCGCTGTCGCCTTCAGTCACGCTCGGCGAGTCGATCGAGAATTTCGGGTCGTCGTCCGTTATGGTCCCGGTGCCGGTCGCCGTCGAAATCGCCGTGCCCGACGACGCATTGCTCAGCGTGAGCACCACCGTCTCGTTCGACTCGTCCAGCGTGTCGCCGGTCACCGGCACCGTGATCGTCTGGCTCGTGGTCCCCGCCGCGAACGTCAGCGTGTCGGCGGCGACCGCCGCGTAGTCGGTCCCCGAAGTTGCCGTGCCGCCCGTTTGGGCGTAGTCGACCGTGTACGGCGACGCACCCGCAGCACTCAGCGTAACGGTGAACACCAGGCTCGCCGAGCTGCTGTCGCCTTCTGTCGCAGTTGGCGAGTTGATCGAGAATTTCGGATCGTTGTCCGTTATGGTCCCGGTGCCGCTCGCCGTCGCAATGGCCGTGCCCGACGATGCATTGCTCAGCGAAATCACCACTGTCTCGCCGGTTCCCTCGTCCGCCGTGTCGCCCGTCACCGACACCGTAATTGTCTTGCTCGTTTCCCCCGCCGCAAACGTCAGCGTGCTGGCAGTAACAGCCGTGTAGTCAGTCCCCGAAGTCGCTGTCCCGGTCCCTGCATCGGCATAGTCGACCGTGTACGGCGACGTGCTCGACGCACTCAGCGTCACTGTAAACGTCAGGTTCACCGAGCTGCTGTCGCCCTCCGTCGCGGTTGGAGAATTGATCGAGAATTTCGGGTCGTCGTCGGTGATCGTGCCGGTGCCGCTCGCGGTCGAAATGCCGGTCGTCGCATTGCTCAGCGTGATCGCCACCGTCTCATGTCCTTCGTCGACCGTGTCGCCCGTCACCGACACCGTAATCGTCTGGGTCGTCACTCCGGGCGCAAACGTCAGTGTGTTGGCAGTAACAGCCGTGTAGTCGGTCCCCGAAGTCGCGGTTCCGGTCCCGGCATCGGCGTAGTCCACCGTGTGCGGCGACGTGCTGGACGCATTCAGCGTTACTGTGAATGTCAGATTCACAGTGCTGCTGTCGCCTTCAGTCACGCTCGGCGAGTCGATTGAAAATGTCAGGTCGTTGTCGATGATCGTACCGGTGCCGCTCGCCGTTGAAATGCCGGTCGACGCATTGCTCAGCGTGATCGCCACCGTCTCGTTTCCTTCGTTCGCCGTATCGCCCGTCACCGATACCGTGATCGTCTTGCTGGTTTCATTCGCTGCAAACGTCAGCGTGCTGCCGGTGACCGACGCGTAGTCGGTTCCCGAAGTCGCTGTTCCGCTGCCTGCATCGGCGTAGTCGACCGTTTGCGGCGACGTGCTCGAAGCATTCAGCGTCACGGTGAACACCAGATTCACCGAGTTGCTGTCGCCTTCAGTCACGCTCGGCGAGTCGATCGAAAACACCAGGTCGTTGTCCCTGATCGTACCGGTGCCGCTTGATGTCGAAATGCCAGTCGTCGCATTGCTCAGCGAAATCACCACCGTCTCGTTCCCCTCATTCAGCGTATCGCCCCTCACCGATACCGCAACTGTCTTGCTCGTGTCCCCCGGTGCAAACGTCAGCGTGCCGCCGGAGATTGACGTGTAGTCGGTCCCTGACATCGCTGTCCCGGTGCCTGCGTCGGCGTAGTCCACCGTGTGCTGCGATGCGCTCGTCACACTCAGCGTCACCGTGAACACCAGGTTCGCCGAGCCGCTGTCGCCTTCCGTCACGCTCGGCGAGTCGATCGAAAATACCAGGTCGTTGTCCCTGATCGTACCGGTGCCGCTTGATGTCGAAATGCCAGTCGTCGCATTGCTCAGCTCGATCACCACTGTCTCGCTCGGCTCTCCAATTGTGTCCCCTGTCACCGATACCGTAATTGTCTTGCTCGTGTCCCCCGGTGCAAACGTCAGCGTGCTGCCGGTGACCGACGTGTAGTCGGTCCCTGAAGTCGCCGTGCCGCTACCCGCATCGGCATAGTCAACCGTGTACTGAGACGTGCTCGACGCACTCAGTGTCACTGTGAACACCAGGTTCACTGAGCTGCCGTCGCCTTCAGTCACGCTCGGCGAGTTGATCGAAAATTTCGGATCGTTGTCCGTGATTGTGCCGGTGCCGCTCGCGGTCGAAATGCCGGTCGTCGCATTGCTCAGCGAAATCACCACGGTCTCGCCGGTCCCCTCGTCCAGCGTGTCGCCCGTCACCGATACTGTAATCGTCTTGCTGGTCTCATTCGCCGCAAATGTCAGCGTGCCGCCCGAAATGCTCGTGTAGTCGGTCCCCGAAGTCGCCGTACCGGTGCCTGCATCGGCGTAGACGACCGTGTGCGTCGACGAGACCGACGCACTCAGCGTCACTGTGAATATCAGATTCACCGAGCTGCTGTCGCCTTCCGTCACGCTCGGCGAGTCGATCGAAAATACCAGATCGTTGTCCGTTATCGTGCCGGTGCCGCGCGCCGTCGAAATGCTGGTTGTCGCATTGCTCAGCTCGATCACCACCGTCTCGTTCCCCTCGTTCGACGTGTCGCCCGTCACCGAAACTGCAATCGTCTTGCTGGTCTCGTTCGCCGCAAACGTCAGCGTGCCGTTCGGAATAGTCGTGTAGTCGGTCCCCGAAGTCGCCGTGCCGCTTCCTGCATCGGCGTAGTCGACCGTTTGCGGCGACGAGACCGACGCACTCAGCGTCACTGTGAACGTCAGATTCACCGAGCCGCTGTCGCCCTCCGTCACGCTCGGCGAGTTGATTGAAAATGTAAGGTCGTTGTCTATGATTGTTCCGGTGCCGCTCGCTGTTCCGATGCCTGCACCGGCCGTCGCATTGCTCAGCGAGATCACAACCGTCTCGTTCCCTTCGTTCGCCGTATCGCCCGTCACCGATACCGTAATCGTCTTGCTGGTCTCATTCGCGGCAAACGTCAGCGTGCCGTTCGGAATAGTCGTGTAGTCGGTCCCCGAAGTTGCCGTGCCCGTACCCGCATCGGCGAAGTCAACCGTGTGCTGCGTCGAAACCGACGCATTCAGCGTCACCGTGAACACCAGGTTCGCCGAGCCGCTGTCGCCTTCCGTCACGCTCGGCGAGTCGATCGAAAATTTCAAATCGTCGTCCGTGATCGTACCGGTGCCGCTCGCCGTCGAAATGCCGGCGCCGCCCGTCGCATTGCTCAGGTTGATCACCACCGTTTCGTTCGCCTCCACTGCAGTATCGCCCGTCACCTGCACCGTAATCGTCTTGCTCGTCTCACCCGCTGCAAACGTCAGCGTGCTGCTGGCGGCAAGCGCCGTGTAGTCGGTCCCCGACGTCGCCGTGCCGGTGCCCGCATCGGCGTAGTTCACCTTGTGCTGCAATGCGCTCGCCGCACTCAGCGTAACCGTAAATGTCAGATTCACCGAGCCGCTGTCGCCCTCTGTCACGCTCGGCGAGTCGATCGAAAAAGTAGGCGCAGCTTCGTCGTCGGTGGTGGTCATCCCCACATTCACGTTGGATAAAGCGTTGTAACCGGTATCTGTCGACGACGGGTTTAGCACCACGTTCCAAGTTTTGTTGCCGTCGTATATGCTGTCATCGACACCCGTTACTGTCACCGACTGCGTAGTATTGTAGTCGTCGCTCGTGAAGACCAACTCGCCCGGCGACACAGAACCCTCGGAGGTGTCGCTGCTAGAGACATTGACAGTCACTTTCGCCGTCGGTGCCTTCCCTAGCCGTACAGTGAACCCCGACTTGCTGCCCGCCTCCGTGACCGTGCTGCTGCTGGTGGGGGTGCTTACCTGTAGCTCCTCGACATCCGCTTTGATCGTGAAGGTGCCTACGGTAAACCAGGCTCCGAATTGCCTGCCAGCATTAAACCCATTACCTACAACCTGAACGGTAACTGTTGTATCCGATGAGACATCGGCAGTGGCAGACCAGCCCAAGTCTATTTCAACACATTCTCGTGGGCTACCCGTATTGCAACCAAGCGTAGAATTCTGGTATGTTCGGCTATTAACAATTGTGAGACCAGAGGGAGCATTTAGGAGCCGAACATAAGAGTTTTGCCAACCACTCCAAAACCCAGCTGTATCTTTAACAACAAACTTCGCGGCAACTGAACCAGTGTCGAATTGCCCCTCACCAATTGTAGTTCCACTAATTCCCGATGGACTGGTAAAGCCACGTCCTTCCGCATTAGCATCAGGCAGCATGCATATTGATATTGTCGCTACCAGTAGCCAGCAGGTAATGTGCTTGGCAAGTGAGAGCCGGCGAACTGGGCTTTCGGATATACAAGTGAATGCACCCCCCCCCCCTCGCTAATTTTTTCGCCAAAGCAACAGAACACTTTCGACTGCAAAGCCAAGCGATTGTTCCAATCAGCTTCAACATCAATTTCATCAACTTGTACCAGAAAATATTTTTACAACAAACTACTGAAACTACCCCAGCTTCGAATGACCAATGAATCATCAATTATTATAAACCATCCGGGCATGCAAAATTCATTCGCGATTGAATGAATTTCACCCCCCCCCCCATCAATCAAAAATTCATAGTGAAATCAATTCACTATGAACGTTCCTCCAGGATTGACAAATTCCATTTGCAGCACCAAATTGGATTGCATTGGGCACACTATTGCAAAGGTTTGCATTGTAATACATCGTAACCACGTGATTGAGCATGCTGGCGAGCAAATTTCAAATACAGCAGAATTCTGGAAATTTTGAATGGACACAGAGGTATTCAACTCGGCCGGCTTGTCCGGAAGAATTGAACCAGCATCTCTGGAAAAACAGATTGGTCAACCCGAAGTGCGGTCACGACAAGTCCTGGCAACCGAAGCACCGTCATTTGCATGAGTGCGCCCAGTGCGGTTGGCAAGTTTCGTCGACAGACGTGACGGTTTTCGAGCCTGCTTGCTTTGCTACTGCCAAAAGGTTCGTAGCGGTCTGCTTGATAGGCACTGACAAGGGCAAGATTTCGGCACAACAGCTTTCCAAGTTGATAGGCGTGTTGCGTAAAATTGATACGCTGATTTGACCAATGCAGGTAAACGAAATGTGGCACTGACGAATAGTGATTCGACACTTGGAGACATGCCTGAAAATGTTAAGAACTTCACGCATACGATCCCATCATTCAAATGGAACGTCAGCAATTCTCATTTTAAATGGTTTGTGAAATTGTCACCTCCTGAATGAAGTGAAAAAAACGATTATATACAAGGATTTGGAAGAATCGAGGGTGGCCAAGGCGGTCGGCCTTGCACCAGCTTCTTCAGCAGTGACTCCCAGTTATCGAAGTACAGGTACTTGGGCAGCACGGCCAAGTCGGTGAAGAAGTCGCGTCGGGCAGCGAGTTTTTTCCGGGCTTTCTGCCAGAGCCGGCACATCTCGTCGCAGACGGTGTGGATGGCGAAAGCGATGAAGTTGAGCACCAGCAGCACGTTGGTCAAGCCTTTCTGGCCGTGTCCGAAGTTGTGTTCGAGGTGGTATCCGTTGTTCTTGAGTTCGTTGAAGGATTCGTTTTCGATTTTCCATCGGCTTCGTGCGCAATCAAGCAGTTGCTTGACGTTGTTTCGCGTGACCGGGATGGAGGTGATGAAGTGGCATTCGTAGGTTTTGCGTCCGTTGCGATGGATTTGCAGTGCCATCCAGTTGACGCGCATCGCCTCGTCGCCGTCCCGGATTGGCACGTCGTTGAACCACTGGTAGATTCGGGTTTCCTTCTGTCGCCGCGCATTTCGCGCCTGTATATGCAACTTTTCCAGCTGGATGCCTTGATGGTATTCGTACAAAGTGGAAAGCTTGGTTTTCTTGGCGGTGAAGATGAAGTCTGCACCATGCTGCTCGACAATGGCTTGGCAAATCGGCTGGCTGGCGTGCAGGGCGTCGCCGAGATAGATCGGCCGGAGGGCTTGGTATTTGGCCGCATTGCCATCCAGCCATCGTTTCAGCGCGTTGAATTCGCAGTCCTGCTTGGATGCATCGTCTTGTGGCTCAATGAACTGCGGCCGCAACGGCACCACGCGGTTGTGGCCGGGGTCCACCAGCGTGGCCGAAAGTACTGCGTGAAGATACTGAATCTCGCCAGTGCTACTGCTGGTTCGAGTGCTGCACAGCTCGCAATGCACCTTGGTGGAGCGATGAAACTCAGTGCCGTCCAACGCGATCAGGCATCGCCCGCCCAGCCGGCGAAACGACTTCAATCCTCCAGGCTTTTGTCGCAGCACCGCCAGTGCCGCGTCAAGCACAGCGTAGAACGACTCCGGCGAAATCCCGTCCAGACTTTGGCGAATGTGGTTGTCGCACGGAATCCGAGCCATCCCGAACAACGAGGCCGCACAGCTGTCGCCATCGCGGCTTTGAGCCATTCGCCGCTGGTGCGACAGAAACGACGGCGACTGCATGAAGAACACCGAAAAGGCCGCCATGGCAATGTCGCTGAAGCGATACTGCGTGTTCCGGCCGCGGCTCGGATCCTCCAGCTGTTCCACGCATCGGCGCATCTCGCCAATCAAAATATCCACCATCGGATTCATGGCGGCAAGTTATATCACCATCAATCCAAAAGATCAAGTCTCCTATCTTGTTGTATTTATTCACTTATTTTTTAAAATGAGAATTGCTGCTGGTTCAATACATAAGTGACTTATCCAGCGAAATCACTTGAAAGGCTTTGCAATTTCCATTCGTCCCCCATTCGTCCCCCATTCGTCCCCCATTCGTCCCCCATTCGTCCCCCATTCGTCCCCCATTCGTCCCCCATTCGTCCCCCATTCGTCCCCCATTCGTCCCCCATTCGTCCCCCATTCGTCCCCCATTCGTCCCCCATTCGTCCCCCATTCGTCCCCCATTCGTCCCTCAACTCAAATTTTGACAAATTTGTCTGGCTGACCAACTTGATTGCTGATGGAACGTGCTGTAATTTTGAAGTTGCAGGGTGCCCTGTTTGTCTCGAAGTACAGAGAATTTCTGTGTCTTTCAGAGTGATCAATTTATGAAGTGTGGTAGCGGGGGTAGGATTCGAACCTACGACCTTCGGGTTATGAGCCCGACGAGCTGCCAAACTGCTCCACCCCGCAATCAATCAGTCTAGTATAACAAGAATTGGTATTCAGCAAGGGTAAATTGTCCGTAAATGCCCTTGCCCAATCTCATAGGCCGCTATGCTTTCTCCTTGTCAAAACGATTGTCTTGGCGGTTATTCCTGAACCCATGAATGGGTCCGGTACAACATCTCCCACGTAGAAGTACATGTGAAATAGTCGAGTTGGCGGTTGAAGAGGAAATGGAGCCGAATGCCTTGCCCTTTACGCGCAGTCAATCGGAAAGGTTTAGATGTTGTTTGTCCAGTCCAGGAACTCATACCTGTTGATTGAAGGGTCCCTTGCTGAAAACAAAAATGTATTCGCAAACATCCCACAATACAGAATTACTGGACGATCTCCGGCTACCTATACACAAGATGTTCCTGCGCACACCCCCTTGTTCAAAATGATCTCCCCTTTCACCAAAAAAACAACTTCTGTGAAATTTCAATAGTATTGGAATGCAACGGAATATAGGGGGTGCGGCCGACCTTGGCGTGTGTTTGGCGTGAAGATTGAGGTTGCGAAAGATTACAAGAATGGCTAACTGAGTCTGATACACAGTGAGACAAGAGAAAAATTTTCAATTTTTGCGCGATTGTGGTAGAATTTATACAAAAGGTCACTTGGGATTGATACGGAGGTGTCATTATGTCGAACTTGAGCAAACAGGACAAACAAGTCCAAGATAACTTTATCGCATTCAAAAAAATGCGCCCCGAACTGCCGAAAGAAGTCTTTGGCAAGTTTGCCCTGTTGCGCGACGGAGAAATAGTTGAATACTTTGACAGTGTCGGAGATGCATTGAAATACGGCAAGTTGAAATTTGAATCAGATGGATTGTTTTCAATTCAAGAAGTTACATACCGCATAGTTGATTTCGGCCATTATTCTCATGTCAATCATCTCTAAGCAATACGACCCGGCAATTGGCCCGATTATACAAACCACGGTTTCGGCCCCAGGAAATACTAGCGAAGGGGTAGTTGTAAATTTACTGGTTGATACCGGAGCAACTCTATCTAGTATTTCTCGTGAAGTTGCAGATCGTATTAAAATTAAGTCAACAAGTCAAACAGAGATTTATACACCTAGTGGGATAGCACAATCACAAACCTATGTTTGCGATATTGGTGTTTTGTTCGGCGAATTAAGTCCTGAATCACCAAATGCCGTCCAGACAAACATAGTTATTTTTAGCAACCTTTCTGTGATTGAATTTAGAGGATCAACCAGCAATTATTCAGGATTGCTGGGACGAGACGTAATTTGTAAAGGGTATTTGCACGTTGGTTTCGATAATCGTTTTCAGTTCGCAATTTGACAACGTAAAGCACCTGTCTTGAATTGGAATTCTGCGCTATGCAACCAAAAGTGCACCACCATTCATCAGTTATCGAACGCCAACTGCAACGGTTGAAGCCAGACCACTGGCAAAAACCGTTTATTTTTCGATCTGCTACTTCAATACAATCCCGCAATCGCCGAGGAACAAATCTCCAGCAAATTTCCAACCCACGGTAGTATTGCAACGACTCCGATTGCATTGATTGCAAGCAAGATTTTTGTATTATTTGCCGCATCGAACGGCTTGCGCTCATCCGTCAGCTCATCGAAATACATCACTTTTATCACGCGTAAATAGTAGTATGCGCCAACGACTGCAAAGATGACTGCCACAACTGCAACCCACACGAGTCCTGCGCCAATCAGTGCCTGAATTACTGACAACTTGGCATAGAAGCCCACCGTAGGTGGCACCCCTGCCAGTGAAAACATCAATAGCAACATCAAAAACGCCAGCCACGGATTTCTGGAATTCAAGCCCGAAAAATCTTCAATCAAATCGGATTCACTATCTTTTCTCGCCGAAAGCGCGATGATGCCGAACGCCCCCAAACTCATGGTTGAATACACAAGGATGTAGAACAACGAAGCAGCATAGCCTTCCTGACTGCCGCTCAATATTCCGAGAAGCATGTACCCCATGTGTGCGATTGTCGAATATGCAAGCATACGCTTGAGGTTTGTCTGTGATATTGCAATGACATTTCCAACAACGATGGACAGCAATGCAATCACGATCAGCATGTCCTGCCAAACCGGTTGCAGGTTGTCCAATCCATCAACTAGTAATCGCATCACCAGGGCAAAAGCTGCAATCTTGGGCGCAGTGCCCAGATAGAGGGTTGTTGATGTTGGAGATCCATGGTAAACATCCGGCACCCACATATGAAATGGTGCAGCACCCAGCTTGAATGCCAGTGCAACAATGACAAACACCAATGCGAAAATCAGTGCTGCATTGTCTGGCGACATTCCGGATACTGCTTCCTGAACCGCAGATATATGAAGTGAACCCGTAATTCCATAGAGAATTGACATGCCATACAACAAACAGCCCGAAGCAATCGCACCAAGAACAAAATACTTCATCGCGGCTTCGGTTGCCTGTGCAGAATCGCGCTGAAACGCTACCATTGCGTACAAGCACAGCGACATCAATTCCAATCCCAAATACAGTACCAGCAAGTGCCCGGCCGATGCCATTGTCATCATGCCAACCACGCCGAGTAAACCAAGAACATAGTACTCGCCCTTTCGAAGCCCTCTGCTATTCGAGTAGGAGTAGGAGTACACAAAAACGAACAAGGTCAATAGACAAATCGCAAACTTGATGAGACGAGACAACAGATCGTCCACATACATGCCATTGAGAACCACCGCGCTATCCAGGGAGAAATTGCCTGGCAACGCGATTGCAATGCCAAGAAGTGTTGCGCTTGCCAAAATATACGGCAAACTCCAACCTCGAATTTCTTTCAGTTTCGTTTGATCAACGATCAGGATGACACAGGCCATGAAACTGATAATCAGTTCCGGCAGCAATCTATGAATTTCAAAATCTACAGGCATTCCTTTGGATAGTAGTTGTTGCGTTCGAAGCTCATCAGCGACAGGACGTTCAATTGAAACGCCAGATGCAATGCAAGAATTATATTACATGCCTCTAAGCTGGTTGCTTCAAGTGCTTCTCACTTCGGGCACCTGTAAGTACTTCCATTCGTATCGCATCACAGGTTGCAAGTTCGAAAAAGGCGGTACCAGCACCAAACAGTTCATCTACGCAATGACAGATTGGCGAGCCTGTATTGCGTAGAAATTCTATCCACGCAGACGTATCAACTGGTATCAAAACTTCCGTGTACCGCGCATCTCGTCAAGCTCGCCTTCCCAGCCAGACCCGCGAAGTTGCAAAGCTTTTTCTATACTCAAAGGTTTTACAGCAACAACTCGCAAAGCGAAATTGATAGCCTCGACTCGTGATTTGCAACCATAGAGGCGCATAACTCTAGCACATGCTACCTTATCTATTTTTTTGTTGTTAATCGACAACTCATCTCCCTCCTTGCTAATCAGTGAAACATAGACCGTACTCCCCTTCCCTGTCAAATGTCTTCCAAGTTATGTCAACGAGTACGTATTGCGATTCAACCGCTAGCATTGGTAAGATCTGCTATTGAACCAATACGTTGAAAACCATTGTCGACATCGCTCGTGTATCTTGTACCAACAAGACGATTGTAGGTGCGGAGGCATATTATATCGTTGATTTGAACCAGATGGACAAAAGCTTGGGAGTAAATTCCAGGCATTGAAGATATTGGACTGGACTCGCCAAACAAACCGCGTTAGTCTGTCGCAAAATTTCAATCAAACTGAATCGGCTTGTATAATCACTTTTTTGTTTCATCATTGAAACTCCATATCACTCTTGAGCCTCATTGAATCCAAATGAATGACATTATCACCATACCCGCCAGAAGCGGCAAATCAGTACTGGTCAAGGCCGGTCAGCACATCAAGGTAATCAATACCCATGGCACGCAAGTGGTTGACACGTGGGCATTCAATGCCAATGATTTGACCGAGTTCCAGTCGAATGAACATACTCGGGCCACTCTTGTCAGCATGACTTTCAAGCCCGGAGACTCACTCTATACCAACCATCGCAGGGCAATTCTTGATGTAGTCGAAGATACGACTCCGGGAGTACACGACTTGCTTATGGCGGCTTGCGACAACTATCGCTACAAGTTGCTTGGCTGTACTGAATACCACGACAACTGCTCGGACAATCTGTTGAAAGCGATGAATGATCTGGACATGGAAATTGCCGATGTGCCGAGTCCGATGAATTTGTTCATGAATATACCTTGGACTTCAGAAGGACAATTGTCATGGGAAGCACCCGTCAGCAAGCCGGGCGAGTACATTTTGTTTCGTTCCGTAATGGACTGTGTAATTGCGTTCTCGGCCTGCCCCCAGGACATGCTTCCAATCAATGGAATCGACCGCGCACCAACAGAAGCGCACTTTCAAATATATTAGCGTTGCACAATCTGAATACACCGCTCCTAAAATCAGGAGTTCGCCAAGGAGATTCAATCAGGCCAACACTCAAACTTCTTGCTGATTGCTAGACATGGATAAAAAATACTCGCCTGCCACTCTCGCTGCTCATCTCGGTCGAAACCGAAAAGCAAGTGCCGGTTATGTCAATTTGCCAATCTATCACGGATCAACCGTTTTGTATGATTCATACGAAGATTTGATGGCATCACCAGAAAAACGACGCGAACTGTACCAAGTAACCTATGGACGACTAGGAACGCCGTCGAGTTTTGCACTGGAACAGGCAATTGCTGAAATGGAAGGCGGCTTCGCTGCTGTCACTGCGTCGTCAGGGCTGGGCGCAATTACTTCAGCAATGCTGGCGTTTGTGAAAAGTGGCGACCATATTCTGATGGTTGACAGTGTGTACCACCCTACTCGTCATTTCTGCGATACCATGCTGAAGCGAATGGGGGTGGAAACCACCTATTATGACCCTTGCGTGGGCAACGGCATTGAAGAACTCATTCGTCCAAACACCTCGTTGATCTTTCTGGAATCTCCCGGGTCGCAAACTTTCGAGATTCAGGACATACCGGCCATTACTTCTGTAGCCAAAGAGCATGACATTGTCACTGCGATTGACAACACTTGGGCAACTCCGGTTTACCTCAAGCCATTCGATTTGGGAGTCGATGTATCCATCCATGCTGCGACAAAATACATCACCGGGCATTCCGACGCTATGCTTGGAATCATCACCGTGAACGAAAAGCATTACTGGACAGTGCGCGACAATGTTGTCGAGTTGGGGCAATGCGCTGGTCCCGATACAATATTTCTTGGTTTGCGCGGCTTGCGCACAATGCCGACCCGACTTCAGCAACATTGGAAATCAGGTTTGGAAATCGCCAACTGGTTGCTGGAGTGCCCTGAAGTCTCGCGAGTCATCCACCCCGCACTACCCGGCGATTCAGGGCATACGCTTTGGAAACGGGATTTTACAGGCGCTAGCGGATTATTTGCTTTTGAAACACACGAAACTTCCGAGGCGGCCGTAGCCGCACTGATCAATTCTGTCGAATTGTTTGGCATAGGCTACAGCTGGGGCGGATTTGAAAGCTTGATTCTTCCGGCCTTTCCGAACACTTATCGTTCAGTCAAAAAATGGAATGAAGACAAGCAACTGTTCAGAGTTCACATTGGACTGGAAGATGTCAATGAGTTGAAAGCGGACCTGGAAACCGGTTTTGAAGCCATGAATCGGGCAATTCGAGCCTGAGTCATGAATACCGAAAACATACTTGACGAAGTTGAACAACTGTTAGTCCGACGCTATACACTGGAAATGGCGACTGTTAGCAAGTCCGGCACACCGCATGTGAGCTATGCACCGTATCTATGCGGCGACAAATTCAGACTGTATGTATTCATCAGCAGCTTGGCCATACACACTCATAATCTCGCGGAAAACAACAATGTATCGGTGATGGTCATTGAAGACGAGTCGCAAACCAATTTGTTTGTTCGCGAACGCTTCACCCTGCAATGCAAAGCCAGATTCATCGAGCGACAAACAGAAGAATTCAAGAAATATATCGACCTGTACAAAAATCGCTTTGGGGCAATCGTCGATACACTTGTTCAGCTAGCGGATTTTGGCATGTATGAGTTGAAACCGGAAAGCGGTGTATATGTCAAGGGCTTTGGACAGGCATATCGAATTGACGGTGTAGATATGTCTGACGTGGAACATATCAGAAATCCGGCTCAGGATGCCGCACAACGCAAACAACAAATGGAGAAAGAACCGTGATTGTCGAACAAATCTGGACCAACAATGCCTACCGAAATTTCAACTACCTGATTGCTTGCCCGGAAACTGGCGAAGCCTTGGCAATTGATCCGCTTGACCATCGAAAGTGCCTGACCAGAGCAAAAGAATGCGGGTGGACCATCACCCAGGTGTTGAATACACACGAACACGGAGATCACACCGGCGGCAACGATTCCGTAATAACAGCCACAAATGCCAAACTGTTGGCCCACCACAACGCAAAAGACAAGATTCGTGGAATGGACCGCGGACTCGGTGCCGGTGATATGGTTCAATTCGGCACCGTCGAACTGGAAGT
The DNA here is from genome assembly GCA_965200765.1 of Arenicellales bacterium. Classification (GTDB taxonomy): domain Bacteria; phylum Pseudomonadota; class Gammaproteobacteria; order Arenicellales; family JAJDZL01. The sequence goes on along the minus strand of OZ241380.1, from coordinate 1,169,119 downwards.
ACTGGATACCCCCGGCCATACCATGAGCCATGTCTGCTTGCTCTCGCACGGGGATTCGCCGACACTGTTTTGTGGCGATACCCTTTTCAATGCGGGTGCTGGAAACTGCCACAACGGCGGACATCCGCACGAGCTATACGAAACCTTTGCAAACCAGCTGGACCGTTTGCCGGAGAACACCAGAATTTACCCGGGTCACGACTACATTGTCAATAATCTTCAGTTCACGCTTGACCGGGAACCGGATAATCGTGCGGCCAAAGATATGCTGGTCGAAATCGAAAATCAAGATCCAAACAACGCATTGGTCACTACATTGTCAATGGAGCGAGAATTCAATACATTCTTCAGACTTTCCAGCCGCACAGTCATTGAACGCTTGCGTCAAGATTTTCCGAATCTTCCTGACAACCCTGACCGCAAGACTGTATTTCTGAAACTGAGAGAACTAAGAAATCAGTGGTGACCGGGCGAGTCAAGCCAAACTTTGAACCACTCTGAATGTCAGATTGATTCGCGGTTGTGAGATCGCAGGCCTTTTGGGGACACTGTGCTTCCAATTGTGCTGTGTTTCACCAATCATGAGCAGAGCTGAACCCTGCGTCAAGTGAAATTCCATCTTTTGATCGTCCTGTCGTATGTGTTTCATCAAAAATCTTCGGGTTGCTCCAAGACTGACTGAAGCAACTACCGGATTCTTGCCAAGTTCGGGCTCATTATCGCGATGCCAGCCCATGCTGTCGTGGCCATCCCGATAATAATTGAGCAGAACGCTGTTGAATCGAATTGCGGTAACGGTTTCAAGCCGGTCTCTGATTTCGATTAATGCCGGATTCCAATCCACAGGCGAATTTCGAAGGCCTGAGTAGGTATAGACTGCATCCGGGTCTCCATGCCACGCTGCCAACCGGGGTGAATTTACAATCCGGTTGCCCATCTTGACAACGGGTTGCGTCCACCGGGTAGATTTCAGCAAGTTTTCAAACAACCTGACCGCGGTTTCCTCATCCAGGAATCGCTCGCAATACCAGATGTCGCCGTTTATGATTTTGTACTGTTCAAATCCATGCAACGAGAGACACTCCGCTAACCTGGAAGTTGACGTTTTCGTATCCAATGTGTCAGTATTGCGAAGCCTGTCTGGCTCTGCGGCCGCCGCGTCGAACGGGTTTTTTCTGCTGGTCAGACTTGACCATCAGGTAGCAGAAGTTCAATGATACGCACCAGCATCGCTCGCAGTTTCCGAGATAGGGTGGCTTGCTTTCCGATAAACTTCGTAGCACGAGTGCCATACCACCCTGCTCAAGTATGTCAATACATTTTGTGATCAGAGAATCATCGATGCTCTCCTCACCCAGCATGACCAATGTGAAACGATGGTGCTTGATGTCATCCAGAAACTCATGAATATCCTGTCGATGCACAGCCACTCGCAAATCCGTTTCCAGATGTGTTTCGACCGGCAATCTTGCAACGGATGGTTTCAGGCTTACGATCAGTCGCGAAAGTGGGTCCAACGCTGACAGGATCTCTTTCTGATAGTTCAACGGTTGTTCACCAATTGCCAGAATGACACCTTCTCGCTTGGTTGCAACCATCGCGCTAATGAATTCTCCAGTTCTGCATACTGTATTTGTCATTTCTTGAATTTCATTGAAAATAGTTTAGACAGTCAGCATATTTATCGTATAATGAAATTATTATCTTAGTAATTAAACTGATTGAATTGAGTAACCTATGGATAACTCTGACCTGGATTCACACTTACGCGAACATGGCGTAATGCCGACACCGCAACGCTTGCGAATCGCGCGTATCATTCTGGTAAAACATGCACATATGTCAGCAGAGGAAATTTATCGAAATGTCAACGGCCCATGGCCGCCTGTATCCCGTGCAACTGTATACAACACTCTGGGACTGTTTGTGGAAAAGGGGCTATTGCGAGAAGTCATCGTGGACCCGAACAAAGTGTACTACGACTCAAATGTGGAATCACACCATCACCATTTCTATGATGAAGAAACGGGTGAGTTGACTGATATCAGCGAAGATGAAATTACAGTTGAAAATATTCCTGATCCACCCGACGGCAAATCAGTTGACAAGGTTGATGTTGTCGTCAAGCTGAAACAATCTGTCGATTCCGACTAATCGAAAATCCAAATCCGCACAAAATTTTCACTTAAGCCAGTCGCGCGATTGGATTAGACTCGAACAATCTTGCCCGGATTCATAATATTGTCCGGGTCAAGCGCCTGCTTGATGTTTCTCATCACACTGATTGCCTCACCATGCTCGGCGACCAGGAAGTCCATTTTTCCGTAGCCGATGCCATGCTCGCCTGTGCAGGTACCTTCCATTTCAAGGGCGCGCATAACCATTCGCTCATGCAAACTCTGTGCCCTGTCCTCTTCCTCCGGATCATTATGGTCTACCACTAGCACCAAATGAAAGTTGCCGTCACCAACATGACCGACTATCGGCGCAAGCAGATTTGACTCTTCAATATCTCGCTTGGTCTCCATAATACATTCCGCCAAACGGGAAATCGGCACGCACACATCCGTCGCCCATATCTGGGCATTCGGACGCATCATCTTCGCAGCATATGCCGCGTCATGGCGTGCCTGCCACAACTTGTTGCGCTCTTCAGCATGAACCGTCCATTGAAACGAGCCGCTACCATACGACTCGGCTATCATCTGTACAGTTTCTGTCTGGTCTGCCACCGACACCTCCGTACCATGAAATTCCAGAAACAAAGTGTATTCCTCAGGATAGTCCGTCTTTGAATAGTTGTTGATCGCGTTCATCATTTTGTCATCCAGCAATTCAATCCGTGCAATCGGTATGCCAAGCTGTATGGTTTCAATGACTGTTTGCACTGCATCTTCCAGATTCGGGAAGTTGACTACTGCGGAAGATATTTTTTCCGGAATGCCGTAGATTCGAACTGTCAGTTCGGTAATCACTCCCAAAGTTCCTTCGGAACCGACAAAAAGTCTGGTGAGATCGTATCCTGCGGCCGACTTTCGAGCTCGCTTGGCGGTTCTGATTACTCGTCCATCCCCCAGCACTGCGGTCAATGAAAGAACATTCTCCCGCATGGTACCGTAGCGAACGGCGTTTGTACCTGATGCTCTGGTGGAAGTCATTCCTCCCAGTGAGGCATCAGCTCCCGGATCTATGGGAAAAAACAACCCCATATCCCGGAGGTGATGATTAAGTTGCTTGCGAGTCACACCCGGTTGCACAACTACATCCAAATCATCTGAATTGACTTGTATGATTTCATTCATCTCGGCCATGTTCAGACACACACCGCCGTGCAAGGCTGCAACATGCCCTTCCAGTCCAGTACCGGTACCATAAGGAATCACTGGAGTCGCATGCTTCGCGCAAATCCGTACTGCATTCGAGACTTCTTCAGTAGACTGCGGTGCAAATACAGCATCCGGCGGTATCGACTCGTGATAAGACTCATCTTTTCCAAACTGATGGCGAGCCGAATCCGATGTAGAGACTCTCTCGCCAAACAGTTCCTTCAATTCTTCAATCGCCCCGCTACGGGACACGGAAACTGCAACTTCTGCCATACTGATAATCCTTGACTTGATTAATTCTGATGCAACAAGAATAACATGAGCTCGCCGGTTTCGACAACCCAACCTGCTTCAGCGATTTCTTTAGTCTCGCCAGAATTGAATTTGCTCGCCACCTGCATAATAGAGTAAACGCAACGCATACACTGGCCATCTCAGATATTTTCCACCCGGAAACGCGCGATGTCTTACATCCGCAAAAATATTGAACCGGTCGACTGAACCTTCAATGGCTCCGGCAATCAACTTGCCGGCCAAATTCGACAATGCAAGTCCGTGACCTGAAAATCCATGCGCATAAAAAACATTTTCACCCAATTTACCGAAAACCGGTATTTCATTGACGGTCATCGCAATTAGGCCGCCCCACGCGTAATCGATTTTGGTTTGCGACAACTCGGGGTACACGATCAACATATTTCGTCGCAGCCGCGACCGAATGTCAGAGATGTTACGGCGCGTATAGCTACCGCCACCGCCAAACAGCAGTCGCTTGTCCGACGACAGACGATAATAGTCCAAATCGAAACGCGAATCGAATACAGCTACATCACGTTTGTTGATTTTTTCTGTGGTTGCTTGGTCCAATGGTTCGGTTGCAACAATGTAGCTGTTCAGCGGCATCAGCAGGTTCTCCAGTTTCGTCGACAATCCTTTCAGGTATCCGTTGCAAGCGAGTATCAGATACTTTGCGCGAACCTCGACACCGGTAGATGTTTGCACCGCAACTCTATCAGCGGTTGTCGTGAATTTCAAAACTCGGGTTTTTTCGTATATTTGAACGTTGGCTTGTGTTGCGGCTTTCGCCAAACCCAGAATGTAGTTCAACGGGTGCAGATGTCCGGCACCCATATCAAGCCGCCCGCCATAATACAAATCTGTACCAAGCAGTTCACCAACCTCGTTCCGGTTCAGATAGCGAATGGAAAGATAATCGTAATTCTTGTGCAGATCTTCAACCTCGGCATGAAATTCCTCGCTTGCCTGATTGGTGCAAGCAACGCCAACAATCCCTGGCTTGAAATGGCACTGAATGTCATGTCGCTCAATTCTGCCCAGAACTTCTTTCTTGGCTCTTTCGCACATCGCCCAGAACTGTTGTGCTTTGTCGAATCCATATAGCTCTTCAAGATCTGATTGCGAGTCGACCATGCCGCTTCCCATCTGACCGCCATTTCTGCCGGATGCACCCCAGCCGATTTGATTGGCTTCCAGAAGAACAACCCGATAACCGCGTTCCGCGAGATTCAGTGCTGCTGAAACTCCGGTAAATCCGCCGCCAATTACACAAATGTCGCAAGTTGCCGATTTGTCAAGCGGTGCATACTCCCGCATGCCGATTGCAGTAGCGACATAGTACGAATCTACATGCGGCTCAATTTCAATTGCTTTCCCAGACACCGTCGCTGCAATCTACAAGTACCAGTTGTATTCGCGGTCCGTAATATGTTCGTAAAACCTCTTCCGTTCTCCCCGTTTCAATTCCGAGTACAGTTTCACATAATCGGGGGTCAGATAGTTGGCGGCGAATTCGGAGTTTTCAAACCGGTCAATGGCAGATTCCCAGTCAAACGGCACATCCGGATCCATCGTTAAACTTTCATTCAAACCGGGTGATGGTGGCCCGGGATCGACATTGCTGGTCAGACCGTGATGCATGCCCGCCAACACTGCGGCCAACACCAGATAAGGATTTGCATCCGCCCCTGCTACGCGATGCTCGAGACGTCGATTTGCACTGTCTCCACCGGGAATACGAACTGCGACCGAACGATTGTTTGCACCCCAGGTTTTTGTTACGGGAATATACTCTCCAGCGATGAAGCGTCGATAAGAATTTTCGTTCGGCGCAAAAACTGCCATCATATCCGCCATTGTGTGCAACAGTCCGCCGACTGCATGGCGCAGGACACTGCTTCCGAGTGTTGTCTCCCCTTTCATTGCATTCTCTCCGGAACTCGTTTGCAGACTTACATGCAAGTGCATACCATTGCCTGACAAATCAAGAAACGGTTTGGACATGAACGTCGCTCTCAAATTTTGCGACTTGGCTACCGCTTGAACCACACGCCGCAACAGCAGACAATGGTCTGCCGCTTGCACGGGATCATCAACATGCCGCAAATTCACCTCATACTGCGATGGAGAATATTCGCTGACAATCACTGTAGCAGGAATGCATTGTTGTTTGCAACACTTTTGTACGCCGTCCAGGAATTCCATTTGATCATCCAAATCTTCCATTGAGTACACCTGAAATTCATCGTATCTCTTGCCTGTCCGGGGCGAAACTGGTGCTTGCGGGCATCCGCGTTGGTCCAACTCCTGATCCAGCAAGTAGAATTCCAGTTCAAATGCGATGGAAAGGTTGTAACCGAGTGTGCTGAACCGATCAACCATAGCCGTGGCGATATTTCTGGGATCGACCTGAGACGGAGTTCCGTCTTCGGACCATAGACTGGTCAGTACCTGCGCGGTTTTATCCGCACCCCATGGAACCACAGCAGTAGTTCCCGGGATCGGTAGCAACGTTCCATCCGGATCACCGTCGGCTATTCCCCGGCCGCATGGATCAGTACTTAGCCCGTCCACATTCAGCAAAAACGCACTTTCAGGAATCTGAATTCCTGAAGTATAGATTTTCTCTGCATCCTCGACCGATATTCTCTTGCCCCGCACTTGCCCACAAATATCGAACAAGATTGCGTCAATATAGCGAACTTCCGGATGACGTTTGATGAGTTCTTTGTAGTCTCTCAATGCAGTGTCAAGATTCATGAACGAGCAATATCCTGAATTCTCATGAATTCTCCAGCATGGAATGCTGAAGGTGTTAGTCCTGTTTCAATTCACCCAATTATAATGGATGAACCAATTTCCAATATCTAAGAACTTTAACCTGAAGGAGATGCAAAAATGACAATTCATGTTGGAGAAAGAGTTCCTCAAGCAACGCTCTACTACATGACCGGTGACGGTCCGAAGGCAATCACCACAGATGAAATCTTCAATGGCAAGAAGGTTGTTCTGTTTGCTTTGCCCGGTGCATTCACACCTACTTGCTCAAAAGCACATTTGCCAAGTTATGTAGTCAATGCAGACAATCTGTTCGGCAAAGGAGTTGATACGATCGCCTGCCTTTCGGTAAATGATGCGTTTGTCATGGGTGCTTGGGGAGAGATGCAAAATGCGGATAATATCTTGATGCTCGCCGATGGAAGCGCTGACTTCACCAATGCGGCAGGGCTGGAACTGGATTTGACCGACAAAGGACTTGGAGTTCGCTCGGACCGATACGCAATGATCGTTGAAGACGGTGTCGTAACTGCGTTGAATCGGGAAGCACCGGGAAAATACGAGGTCAGCGATGCAGAGTCCATACTGAAATTGTTGTAATCACGAATCCAGATATTAGCGCGGTGGAAGCTTGGCATCCACCCGCGCTCCAATATGCTGGATAACCTCGGATGCCAGTTTCGTTGCCATTTCCATGCAGGCCCGAATCGGTTCTCCGCGGGAATACTGAAACAGGAAACCGCCTGCATAGGCATCGCCCGCGCCGGTTGTGTCAACTACCTTGGAAATTGTCTGGCCTTCCATAACAAATTGCTCGCCGTTCGATACAGCAACAGATCCATTCTCACTTCGTGTGACGATAGCATGGCGTGCTTTTGTTTGGAGAAACGCCAATGTATCCGACAAATTGTTTGTTTGACAGAGTTGATAAGCTTCAAGCTCATTCGCAAAAACCAGCTCTGCATGGGTTTCAACGATTTGAAGAAATTTGTCGCGGTGTCGTTCAACGAGTTGTGGGTCTGACAAGCTGATTGCAATCTCGGTGTTGTTGTGTTGGGCTATTTCCATAGATTGATCAATCAGGTCACCGGCCCACTCAAGATCCAGCAAATACCCTTCCAACAGAAGGATTTTTGCGTTCTTTATCGCTTCTTCATTAAAATCACGGACCGATAATTTGGACATCGCACCGGGGGAAACACGCATGGTTCTTTCTGCATCATGGGTGACATACACATCGCAACGCCCGGTTGTCGAACCATTTTCGGCAAAAGCAGTAGCAAACCTCACCCCGGCTTGTTCCATTTCCCAAGCATACAGCCGTCCCAATTCATCATTGCCTACTTTTCCGATAAAGTGGCAATGACCGCCAAGATACGCGATGCAAAACAATGTATTGGCAATCGAACCGCCGGAAAGTTGCGCGACAGGCTTCACTACTTCATCAATTTGCGAATCAGCCTCCGATTCAACCAAAGTCATTGTGCCTTTGGACAAACCAATGTCCTCAAGCATGCCATCATCAACAAACCGGAATACATCGACAATCGCATTTCCGATACCAAGAACATCAAGCTGTTTGCTCATCAAATTCACCCGGCAGTTTCCAGAACAGAATGAAGCAGCACGTTGGCGCCCGCTTCAACAAATTCTGGCGAAGTATTTTCTATCTCACTGTGACTAACACCATCGTCGCAAGGAATGAATATCATGGCAGTTGGCGCAACACGCGCGATGTAAACCGAATCATGCCCCGCACCGCTAACCATGTCAATGGATTCAAAGCCGCACTTTTCAGCACTGCGGCGAACTGTATTTACGCACGTTTCATTGAATTTCGTTGGTGCCGCTCGCCAAAAATTATCAACACGGAACTCGACATTGCTTGATTGATTCAGTTTTTCAACAATCTCAATCAGATCTGTATGCATCTGATCGAACATTGTTTCATCCGGATGACGAAAATCAATGGAAAACACTGCTTTTGACGGAACTGTATTGCGCGAACCTGGCTGAATGTGAAACTCGCCAATGGTTACGCGCCCATCGGGCTCGTGCCGCTTGGCAATCTGATAGATTTCCGGTAGCAGTTTTGCAGCACCTCGCATGGCATCCTTGCGCATTTCCATCGGCATCGGTCCTGCATGCGTTTCTTCGCCAGTCACTTCAATGTCATACCAGCGCACTCCCTGGACTCCTGTAACTACACCTATTGAAAGCCCTTTCGCTTCCAGAATCGGCCCCTGCTCAATATGTGCTTCAAAAAATGCCGAAAACCCGTGGTCCTTGGGTAAAGTGTTCTGCAAATAGCCGATTCGCTTCAGTTCATCGCCGATCGTTTTGTTGTCGGGGTCTGCACGTCCATGTCCATACTCAAGGTCAAATGCTCCTGCATATACCCCGGAACCAATCATTGCCGGGGGAAACCTTGCACCTTCTTCGTTTGTCCAGACCACAAGTTCTACCGGAAGACGTGTAGAGATGTCGTTCTCGTTCAAGACTCGAATTACTTCCAAAGCGGCCAGAACTCCGTAAACACCGTCGAATTTTCCACCCGTCGGCTGGGTGTCCAAATGACTGCCCATCCCGACCGCGTGCGCCGAATCCTGAACACCCGAACGTTTGAAGAACATGTTGCCCATTGGATCGATTCGTCGCTCGCATTGTTCAGCATCACACCACTGTGAAAGCAAATCCCGGCCTTCCTTGTCCAGATCTGTCAATGCCAATCGGCATACACCGCCTTTCTGAGTGGCCCCGATCTCTGCCATACGCATCAGAGAATTCCACAGCCTCTCACCATTCACTGATAAATTCATAATTCCCCCGTTGAAATTAATTTGTCTGGTAGATCATACATGCGAAGAGTTTTGCAATGCAACTCCAATCATCAAGTAAAACTGTACTCGACTAAATTTGAGAATAAAGTTTAATATTAAACTTTATCCTATTGAATATACTGAATATTTAAACGCAGTAAATCCGTGTATTTGCTTTGTTTGATGTTGCAAGCCAATTTCCATTTGCAATGAAAATAGCAACTCTCTCCCGTAAATTTTCTACCCGTTATTGCTCCATGATTATAAATCTGAAAATCTCCTGGTACAGCGTTTTTACTATCTGATTCATACAACACACGATAGCAAAACAAGACAAAATTGGCAGACCGAATTGTTAACTCAGTTCCAGGCAAAACGCTGAAACGTGTCCCATCAGTAAAAGCCGTTCAATTTCAACTGCCAAGGGTCTTGCAGAAAACTGCTGCCAGAAACCCTAACAAGGTTGACAAACCGACCACAGAACCACCCTTGATATAAGCTTCGGGTGCCATTGTCTGCGCAATCATTGTAAGCATCGCTCCGGCCGCGACTCCTTCAACAACTGCAAACAAATGTGGATCTGCACCAACAAAGAAAATGTTCCCCAGTGCCGCACCGATGCCTGTCAAAATCGTAAGTGAGCCCCACATGATAAATACGCGCATGAAACTCATGCCCTGCTGACGCATGCCGATCGAACTGGACAAGGCTTCCGGATAGTTGGACAAGAACAACCCTGCAATCAATGACAAGCTGACATGCGAGTGGATAAGCGAGCTACCGATTACAAGCGATTCAGGAACTCCATCCAGCATGATCCCCAACCAAATCGCCATCGGCGCACCACCATGCCCGATCTTTTTTGCCATGTCCGCCACCGACGGAGTCATCTGCCTTAGTTTTGTGCTTTCGGTTGCTTCCTTGATCCATTGTTCCACCTTGTCCGACTCAAGCCCTTTTCGACTTTCAAGATACTCCGAAATTTCTTCATCAGCAAGATAAGACCGAAGTTGCTTTTGAAATCTGGGGTATCGCTTAAGCAAGGCGTTGAAATCTGTTTTTCGCAACACCCATAACTCCGTGTCAACTGAAGCGACTACACTGTTAGCACGCGTTGCGCCGGTAATAAATGACTTGCCACCAAAGGCCTGATTTTCACCTATGGTCAATCTTTGCCCCAAAGGGTCATCAGAACTCACCATCGCAACACGGCCAGATTTCACAATATAAAACCGGTCGGCCAGATCGCCCTCTTTAAAGATTATGTCCCCTTGAGTGAAACGAACACAGTACAAACGGTCAGCGACAGCAACAAGTTTTTTTCGTGACAGTCCTTGAAAAAGAGGTATGCGGCCAATTCTGTTTGAAACGTTGACAAACTCTTCCTGATGACGATTTAGCGAGATTGCGTTAAGAATTTCATTGTCATTTTCCAATACTTGAACAGCATTGTCACGCCATTCCGTATACTGTTGCCGAGTTAGTCCTTGACGGTCCATCAGATATTCGGCAACCAGGTCACTGGTCAATACATCTTTGGTTGCATTCACCAAGTTTGAAGACTGATGAAGCAAGTTCTGAAAATGCTCTCTTGACAGTTTCCAAATACTGCTCTCCTCCGTTGCAACAGCATTGCGCGTGTTAGGCGAGCCGGTAATGAATGCATGCCAGCCAAACGTTTGACCATCGGTCCAAACCCCTGAAAGTTGTCTTCCCATACGCGGATCAGTAATCGTAACTTCGCCTTTTTCCACGATGTACAAGAATTCAGAGGGGTCACCAGCCGCAATTATTGTTACCCCTGCTTCTACCATTTCATGTTCTACGGACCTTGCAAGATACTCCACGTCTTCACTTGGCAGATTGTGGAATATGGTTGCTCTTTCAATTGCAGTGATTACTTTCTTGAAGCGAGCTCTTCTTTGTCGGTGAACATATTGAATCACAGTTGAGGATTTGCGCAGAAATCCACCGTGGTTGTTTACCATCTGGTCAAGCGCAACAAAGATGATACCCCCTGCAATACAACCTAAGGCCAACGATACAAAATGTCCTCTTGCCAGTGCGGCACCAACCAGGTCCAAGGTAAGTGCAGCGAGCAACGCACCGCCGCCAAAAGACATCAGTATGCCGACCGCCCGGTCGCTGGGCTTCCACACCAAGGTTGTCAATGTACCCATAGGAAGTGAGCAAGCACTGATGATCCCCATCCAAAATGCCAGCCAGATCAATGATTCTGTCACGAAGCCATCCTTGATTCAGTTTGCATAAAACTTGACCTTCCTGGTTCACCGTACTTCATTCGGAGATTACTTTCGATGAACCGCCATGAGTGTTTTGTCCTCAATCAGCAATTTGACCCACTTGTTTAATACATGTCTCCAGCTATTGTAAAGGATTGTCGTATAACACAACACAACTATCTGATTGAGCATGCCGGCGAGGATAAATCAAACCGTAGCAGAACCCTACCAATTTTTGGACACAGAAGCATACAGCTCAAGAGGCTAGTCAAAGTGGTGACACCTTCGTCGGCGGACACTGACTGGGCAAAAGTGGTTGCTGAACTTATGCCAGTTTGAGCTTCCCCTACTTATAGTCAGAGACACGAATAATCATCTTACTGTGGTTTTACAAACCACTTGCCGCCACGGCCACCATCATTACGAATTTTTCCGCTACGTTTCAAACTCACCTGAGCATTCCGGAAATCGTGCTTCCATTTACTACCAAAAGCGACGCCATTGATAATTCGTTGCTCACCTTCACTGCACAAATCCGGATAAAGATTCTGAATAATCGGTTGTAACTCCTTGGTGGTCAAAGGACCATATTGACTTAAAACATAAAGAATTGCCCGTCCAAAAATTGTGGTTCTGGATTCTCCGGGCAGAGTTCTCAAATCAACCAAAACATCATCCAATTGATTCAAAAAGTTTTCAATTTCAGTCGAATAGACAGAACGAGTGGAAGAATCAGTATTTACCTGTATCCGCCTGGCTTCTCCTGCTATCTGATCTAACTCCATCAAAATTCTTTGCGGTACACAACATCCTAACTGTTTGTATTCTTGAAGATCTTGCACCAAGTCGTCAATATATCGTGAATCTGAAATTTCCACCCCCAGTTCGTAATTTCGAGTGAGTCCGTTGTTGGTGAAATTTGCAGAAGTAACAATTGCAGTACGATTGTCAGCTACATAGGCTTTCGCATGCAAGCGTGGCAAGCTCCAGACACTTGTTCCTGGAACCTCTTGACATAGCCAGAATAATGCCCCCGCATCAACAGAACCATTGATGAGATGAGTGCTGTCCAAATTCGTCAATACATCAATTTGCACCAAATCCTTGCTATGCAATTCCCTCACCAATCGTTCTACGGGTTGCCGATTAATGTAAGGCGCCGCAATCAGGACTGAATTTTGGATCGCGCGGACAAACTTGTCAAACTCTTTATACCAAGGTGATTTGATTGATATCATACTGTGACTGGACTACCAACATTTCCAGCTACTGATTCTCCCCCTCGAACTCGGCGTACTTGGAACCAAACATTTTTCGATGACGAACCAGATTCATCACAATCGTCAGAATGCCGATTGAAATCAGAACAGCACTGATAGGACTGGTAAAAAACTGGAAAAAGTTGTAGTCCATCAGTACCAGCGACAAGGCAAAATTTTCCTCTCCGATCTTTCCCAGAATAACCCCCATTACAAGGGCCGGAATTGAATAATCCCTCTTTCTCAGGACATAGCCCAATACCCCCGCAATGAACATCGTATAGATATCAATGATATTGCTGCGCAACGCAAACGCTCCAATCGTTGCAAACACCAATATGACCGGCGCCAGCATCGGAAAAGGTATTCTGAGCAAATTGACAATTCCCTTTGCTTCGACAACCCCCAATAGCAATATCGCCAGGCTGGCCCAAAACATTGATGCAAACAGCACCCAGACCAGGTCTCGGGCTTCCACCATGATTAAAGGGCCAATATCCATGTCGTGCAGATTGAATACCGCAATCATCATTGCTGTCAACGCCCCGCCCGGCAAACCCAGTGCCAACAGCGGAATCATCGCCGCACCGGTAGCCGAGTTGTTTGCAGTTTCAGGCGCCACAACCCCTTCAGGTATGCCGGTACCGAATTTTTCAGGTGTCTTGGACCAACGAACCGCTTCGTTGTACGACATGAATGCGGCCAGCGTAGCACCGATGCCTGGCAAAACCCCGCAGAAAAAGCCAATGAGTGCCGAGCGAACAACAACGAACTTCATTTTCCAGAATTCGATAAAACTGGGATAATTGACCGATACGATCGGTGCTTCATATTGGCCTTTCGCAAGTCGCGTGCCTTGCATAAAAACTTCCGATATGGCAAAGAAACCCAGAATTAGTGGAATAAAGTGAATTCCGCCATGCATGTAGAGCGTACCGAATGTAAAGCGCGGCACTCCGCTGACCGGGTCGCTGCCGACTGCGCCAATCATCAACCCCAGCAACAGCGACAACCATCCCTTGGCCAGCGATCGCGTACCGATGCCGGCAACCACTGCCAGTCCAAAAAATACCAATGCAAAAATCTCCGGATAGCCGAATGTTTTGATGGCGAAATTCGCAACCGGTTCAGTAAACGCCATCATGGCAATCGCAGAAAGTGTTCCGCCAATGGCAGAACATGTAACGGCATATCCAATCGCCTTGCCGGACTGTCCATTGCGGGTCATCGGATATCCATCGAATGCAGTTGGAGCGTTTTCTACCGAACCTGGAATGTTGAACAGAATTGCAGTGATGGCACCACCATATACACCCGCGACATAAATCACTCCATACAGCATGATTGCATGTTCTGACGACATCCATGCAGTAAACGGAAGAAGCACCGCTGCAAGCGTAAGCATACTCAAACCCGGTACCGCGCCAAACACCAACCCACCAAGCAAGCCAGCAATGAAAATTACAATCCCGGCGGGATTGGTGAACAACAAGGCAGTTCCGGTTAAAAAATCTTCCATCAGCTAAAGAATCCGACAATGTAACCGTTCATCGTATGGAAAATTCCTCTGCCCGGAGGCATATAAGTGAAAATCAGCCGTACGAATACCAAAATAATGGTTGCATAGACGAAAGTTGTAATGATAAACAGCGTTCGCCACTTTTGTACTCCGAGCAGTTTCATGTAAAAAAACAGAAAAAATGGAGTGACCAGCAAAAATCCGAACTGGTGCATCAAAATAACGTACACAACCGGTGACGCGAAGATCAGTGCAACACGAATATCAACTTTTTTCGATGCTTGGGGGGTTACTTTATTACTTTCACCCTCTTTTCCCTCTGTGATACCGACAAGATTCGAGTAGATGGTCCAGCCCGCCGCAATCACAATTCCAATGATGATCAGCCGCGGCCAATATGCCGGACCCAATTGAAAGCCGATTTGCGGTGCATCAAACTGGAATGTGTAAACGTAGGCCAGAATTGCGAATACCAACCAGCAACCGCCTTCAATGGCACCTTTACGCCTGTGAGCAGATAGCTTCTTGGAATCGCCCATTTATCAAATCCAGTTAGTCTTGCAACAAAAAAATTCCGTCGATGATTGATAAATCACCGACGGTCAACAAAATAGGAGTTTGAAACCTTAGAATCCTTCTCGGACGTTCATACCCAGATCACGAAATGCATCCGCGTATACCCCAAGGGCTTCCTGCAGCAGTCCTGCAGTGTCATCCCGGCTACGATACGAATCCACGATATCCAGGTTCTTGCGCTTGATAAAATCCTGATGCTCATCCGACATGTAGGCTTGCGTAAATACGCCAGCAAGATAGTCAACGATTTCTTGGGGAGCCCCCTTCTTGACGAACATTCCGCGGAAACGCAACAACGGATTCCAGTCTAACCCATAATCCTGTCCGGTTGACTTGGTATCTGGATACGCTTCAAATCGATTCGGCCAAATCGCCAGTACCGGCGTCAACTGGCCCGCTTCAACAAATTTCTTGACATCGCCCGGTTGTTCCATAAGCACGTCAAGCTGTCCGCCAATCACCACGCCATAGCGCTGGGCAGCCTTGTCGTTCAGAACCTGTTTCACCTTGATGCCAAAGTGTTTCTCCAACACGGCCATGCTAACCAATTCCATCGGAATATTGATGTTGGATACTGTCATCTTGCCTTCTTCAGACCGGGCATAAGCCAGCACTTTGTCAAAATCTGCCTCACCGTTAGTCAAAAATCGCTCGTCATCAGACTTGATGAACAGCATCGTCGGGGCAACGTTCATAATCACAAGTGGTTCCAGGTCAGTAACCGGATTCAAATCAATCGTGCCTTCGACATACTTTGACGGAAGCGTGTCAATGTGTTGCAGAAGCGTGTAACCGTCTGCGGGTGCCTGCTGGAACTCAGGCAAGCAATTGCTGCCACCGCCACCGGGAATATTAATCTTGTTGATCTTGGCACCCATGATTTCGGCCGCGGGTCCTGCAATGGCATCCACCGACTGGTCCGAGCCACCGCCCTTGCCATAGCAGCAAATTACTGTGATTGGTCGATTTGGATAGTCGCCATGCCCATCGGCCAGAACAACTGCCGATGCCAGAAAACCCGTGCCGGCAAATAGTGCAGCTGATGCGCTGAACAACAATTTTTTCAGTAAAACCATCATATCTTCAACTCCTTTATCGTGAAAATGTTTATGGACTGAACCATCTGCAAACAGTCAGACAGATTCAATATATTAGTTTATTCAAATTTGAGTCACAAATTGTCTCGAAACTGAAACTATATTGCAAATACACTGTGAAGTGTCACTTTGCAGAGTAGCGAAACACCTGTACTGCCCTGCCATGATTGCGGAGTTGCGTCTGCAGTACTGAAAATTTGGATGAACCTTTCGCCGACGGACTCAATGAAATGCCAAAGTCTCGGTGTGTCCATCCACCGCCAGTGCCTGTCCGCTGATCTTGGCCCCTTCCGAAGAGCAAATGAACAGTATCATATCTGCAACATCTTCTGCTTCAACAAACGTCTTCATTGACACCTGGTTTTCGTACTTCTCGCGAATTTGCTGAAATTCCACACCACGCGTATTCGCCTCTGCCGCAATGACCCGGTCAATGCGAGGACCCGAAACCGGGCCGGGACAGATTGCATTGACTCGAACACCAAACGCACCCAACTCCATTGCCATTGTTTTTGTCAGACCCACGATTCCCCATTTCGACGCAGCATAAGGCGATCTCAAGGGATACCCCTGAATACCGGCAGTCGATGACAAATTCACAATGGAACCAAATCCCTGTTCTTTCATCACCGGTATCGCTCGTTTGGAACACAAAAATGCACTGACAAGATTCACTCTTACAGTTTCACTCCATTCAGATGCGTCTAGCGTTTCCAGTGGACCATTCGGTCCTGCAATGCCAACATTGTTCACCAGCACATCAAGCTTGCCTTTGAACTTTGAAAGCGCCTTGTCAAACAAATGATTCACTGCTGCTTCATCGGCCGCATCGGCTACATATCCGGTAATCTGTTGCTCACTGTTATTCAATTGGTCGACCAGCGCCGTGTCACGATCGCAAATCACAACGCAATCGCCCTGTTTTGCGAACGCTGTTGCAATTGCAAGCCCTATGCCGGTACCACCGCCAGTTACAATAATATTTTTGTTGCTCATTCAAATACCTGTCAATTCAGTCATAGATCCAAAATCAGTCGAGTCTCTTCGGGTGCGGCCCTGGATACGCAAATTAACATTGATTTGCAATCATCCCTCGCACTATCAACAATCTCGAAATTCCGATGTTCAACCTGTCCATGGATAACCTTGGTTTGACATGCTCCGCAAAGTTCATCTTCGCACGCAATCTCAGTTGTCACACCATGTTCCTGCAGTGCTTCAAGTATAGTTTGATCTTCGCGCACCGGGATTGTTCTTTGCTGCCTTGCCAATTGAATTTCAAACGCATGATTCGGCAAACTGCTTGATTGCCTGTCATAGCCACTCTCCCAGCAGACTGATTCTTGTGGCCAGTGACTTGCATGTTTCCGACCTTCCCTGATCAAATCAGACGTTCCGGCAAGATACAGATGATCACCTGCTTGATGAAACTGCAACAATGAACCCAGTGGAATGCCGTTGCTGGCATACACTGTCAATTGATCGCCCGCAATTTTCTCTGCCATTTTCAGGAATGGAGAATTCTCCTTCGAACTAGCGCAAAAATGGCATTCAAATGCCGCATCAGTCTCCTTCAACCGATGGCATATGGACAACATTGATGCTATCCCTGCATCATCGGCAATCAGTACATGTTTCATGGCACTTTCGTCAAGTTCAAAGTTGTTTTCCAAAAGTGATGCATTAATCGTATCGCCAACCTTCAATTCTTTGTGAAGCCACCCGGATGTATCGCGATTGCTTGACGGCACTCCGATGACATAGCGATGCCGTTCCGCCGGACTGTTGATCAAGGAATAGGATTGACGCAACGGCCGCTCGCCGGTTGTCTGAATGCTGATACGAGTTCCAGCTGTAAACGTCGGCAATGACTGATCGGTGACGTGCTGGAACTCAACCTGCATAGTGTCATCTGACAGCCAATCAATCTTCGTGGTTTTCAACTGCAGTTTAGAAAATCGAAGCGGACCAGGATATTTTTGTCCATCTGCAAGCAATAATCGCTCTACCGGCCGGTCTTCAATCACATGCATTTGCAAAATTTCATCAACATCATCTTTTGTCTGATAGTGATACCAAACCCCTTCCGGATAAATCACCATGGTTGGACCCAGTTCGCATCGCTCCAGGCAACCTGCATTATTGATTCGAATATCCTTGAGCCCCATTTGAGCGGCGCGCAGTTTCATGTAGCCGCGCAGTTCCACTGATCCTCGGGCCGAGCAACAACTTCGAGGATGTTTTGGCATTCGCTCATTGACACAGCAAAAAATGTGCTTTCGATAATGCATTGCAAGAAACTCTCCAAGCCAACGATTGATTACAACAGCTTCATGTTCGAAGACCGAAAGATGGTTGGCAACGCAGATATTGATTGGGATATTCGGCTTTGGCCCCCAGCACTTCGGCCGCATGCCAAACCCAGCGCGGGTTGAATAGCATCCCTCTTGCAAGCGCAACGACATCCGCATCGCCGGACCGAACAATCTGCTCGGCCTGCACCGGTTCCGTAATCATCCCTACTGCAATGGTTGGAATATCCGCTTGAATCCGAACAGCTCGGGAAAGATTCACCTGATAACCAGGACCCGGGCTCACATCCTGATGACCCGCAAGACCGCCACTTGAAACATCAATCCAGTCACAACCCAGTTTTTTCAATTCTTTGGCAAACTCAATCGTTTGATTCAGATCCAGGCCACCTTCGATTCCATCGGTTGCAGATACTCGAACGCCCAGCGGCTTGTCATCTGGCCAAACTGCACGAACTTCCCGAAAAACGCTTAAGGGAAACCGCATGCGATTCTCCGGGGTACCCCCGAACTGGTCACTTCTGTGGTTGGAGAGCGGCGACAAAAACTGGTGAAGAAGATAGCCATGCGCGGCATGCAACTCAATTGCGTCGAAGCCAACCCGTTCGGCTCGGCTAGCTGACTCGACAAACTTGTCAACCAGTTCAAAAACTTCCTGCTCCGTCAACTCGCCTGGAACCAGTGCAGAGTTGTTATAAGGAATTGCGGAAGGTGCAACCGGTTGCCATCCGCCATGGTTCGGTTGCAAGGAGGTTCGCCCTTCCCAGGGCGGTGCCGTAGATGCTTTGCGTCCAGCATGGGCCAACTGCACTCCTATTGGCACATGACCGTAATGCTTGCAAAAATCCACCACTTCCCTGAATGCAACTTCGGTCGCCTCGTCATACAAACCGGCACATTTCGGACTGATACGGCCGCGTGGTTCCACATTCGTCATTTCAACAATCAACAAGCCCGCACCGGACACTGCAAATTGACCCAGATGCATCTTGTGCCAGTCGGAAACACATCCATTGTGCGAGGAGTACTGACACATCGGCGAAACCATGATTCGGTTTCGCAACTGCAAGCCTCTGAACGAGATGGGGCTAAACAAGGATGATTCAAATCGCATGGGCTAGACTTTCAGTGTGTGTAGATTTTGGAATCGTGGTTTGCATAGTCCAGAGCAACAACTTGTGACCTGCCATTTGAAGCATGTCAACCTGTATAACTATTTTGCCAAGTAGTATATTTTAGAAATCTGTTACACTGCCATGCTGTAAAATAAAATTTGAACGAAATTCCATCCAACACTGGTTCAATCAAAACAAGTTATGAGCAAGCAGAAATGGCAACTGCCTGAAATATCGAGATACGGAAAGTCTAATGGTTCCGGTGGAAACGGTATAACGAGAACTGGCAATGGTTCCGAACCGTCGGCTCAGGGCAATAAAAAACCGCCTGCAGCTGATGAATTGCTTAAGGCAATTGAAACCGAACGTCGACGACCATTGATTGTCTACTGGACTACGCACATGGCAAAAATGTCAGTAGCTGTCGATCTTCCGTTCATGGACCAGTTGTTGAAAGTTCCGGGCAACGATGGAGTTGATATTCTCCTGAATACCGCTGGTGGAGATACGGAATGTCCGGGGCGACTTGTTTCTCTGATTCGCGAACATGCACCGCGATTTTCCGTGTTGGTGCCCTACATGGCACTGAGTGCCGGAACAACATTCGCATTGGGTGCTGACGAGATTGTCATGTCAAGCATGGGGTACTTGGGTCCGATTGACCCCCATCGAATTCATCCATTGCTGCCCAAGAGCGAACAACAAGAAAATCCTGAACCTGTTTCGGTACAAGATTTGCGACATGCAATGAAATTCATACAGGATTCAATTGAGCAACATGGTCCTGCCACTCCGGAATCATGGGCACAAATTCTGACTGCATTGTTCGACAAAATTCATCCGTTGGCGATTGGAGGAATCCAGCAAAGCTATGAACTTTCAAAACTCACGGCCCGCCAGTGTCTTGAAACACACATGGATGCAAGCCGGGATTCGCAAAGAATCAATGAAATCATAGACACTCTGTGCGACAACTACATGTCGCATCAATATCGTATCGGTCGAAAGGAGGCCAAAAAAATTGGCCTGAATGTTGTGAATCCCAGCTCCAAGGTGGAGCAATTGATGTTGCAGATTTTTCAACAATATCATAATCGGCAGATTATTCCGACGTTGAATCAGGTTCCCCAAAAGAACGACAAAGTTCTGGGGAATATTGCCTGGCTGGAATCCACTCGCATGAAATTTCGATGCGAGCAAGAGTTTATAGCAGGTGACAATTCGGATTTGAAACCGGTCACAGATTCCTGGAAAGCCTATTGACAAATCGGTTCGCAGAACATTAGCGATCCGTATCCGGTTCGTTTCAAGTACATTCGATGTCCGCTATCGGGGGACGGAACCACCATGAGTTCAAATTCTTATCCTGACGAGGAAACAATCTCCACGTTGCTGAGTTTTGCAGTTTCCATAGCGGACTGTGCTCGACCGATAGCACTCCGGTACTATCGAAAATTCATGCAACCAAGCGAAAAAATGGATGATACATACATCACTCTTGCAGACCAGAATATTGAATTGACTGCAAAATCCATGGTGGAAGAAAAATTTCCCGAACACGGATTTTGGGGAGAAGAATATGGAGCATCCAACTTGGACCGAGACTGGGTTTGGTGTATTGATCCGATTGACGGAACAACCGCATTCGTTCATGGAATACCGACGTTCGGAATTCTGATCAGTTTGCTTTACAAGAAGGTACCGGTAATCGGAATCATTGACCATCCTGCGCTGGGCGGTCGATGGGTTGGTGCGAAGCACCACAGAACAACTTGGCAAGAACAAGTATGTTCAAGCAACCCGAATCAACAACTTGAATTTTCAATTGTTTTTGCTACCTCGCCAGATATGTTCGATACCGATGAGTTGCGCGCGTTTTACGCGGTAACCGAAAAAGCAAAGCGTCGTCGATACGGTGTTGATTGCTATGCGTATGGACTACTCGCTACGGGCAAGGCAGATGTTGTGATGGAAGCCAATATGAAGCCACACGATATCATGGCGCTGGTGCCGGTAGTGGAGTGTGCCAAAGGAGTCATAACCGACTGGCAAGGCAACCCTCTTACCCTGGATTGCAATGGGCAGGTACTCGCGTCAGCGAATCCCGAACTGCACAACGAGTGTCTTCAAATCATTGAAGCCTCGCTTTGAGGTCAATCTTTTTGCTTAGGGGTCGCCTGGTACTCCGTAAGAAGGAGCCGCATCCGGATTCACTGCACGATTGTTGTAATCAACGCGTTGTGGTGCGTAGGCTTTCCATAGACTTTCAAGCTGTTTGACTGGTTCGGTATCGTGCCAGTCAATCCGCAAATTGACTTCTGGCCATGAAAATTCACTTGCTGTGAGCAATGCCGCTGAATGTACCTCTCCAAGTTCACCGCCAGCATCAAGCCCTGCTTTTATCGCTTCCAATAATGCTTCTGCAATGTGAATGCCCGTCTGACGACTTTCGAAATTTTCCACCATGGCAGATGGTACACGGGTATTCGCAAGCAAATTGCCAGCTGCCACGCAACAATCGCCATAAGCGACTGCGTGAGTACCCAGAATATTTTTGCCTGTAAACTCTGCGATCTCACCATTTTTGTCAACAATTGTCAGTTGACGAAAATCCATGAACGGTTGTTCTGCCATAACCTGTGCGAGTGCATCTTTTGCTCCCAAGCCCGATTGCAACAAATCAAGGACCGCCGGACCGAGTGAAGGGTTGGTAATATTCTGGGTAGCAACAGCTCCGACCCCTGCCCTTACCCAAGGACAACGACTGCCTACAGCAATACTGGATGTCGTGATCGCGACACCAAAATCACCGCTGTTTCGATCGAAGCCAACAATGGAAAAAGTCACAACAAAATTTGCTCCGGCCTCATGTTGCCGAGGGTTGGCCTTGAACACCGAAGAAAGAATCTTCAGAATACGGTGTTCGTATTTCAATACGATCCTGGGTTAGCCGGGCGTATGGACTCGGTTCACCCCGCACGACCATTCCAGTGTACGGTGATGGCACCGCTGGTGAAAGCAACGGAAACGCGTCTGCACTTGCGTAGTCGCAAATCAGAAGCCGCCGGGGTTTACTGGAGCGATTTGATTCCGACCCATGGACTGACCAAGTGTGCATAAAGCAAATCTCTCCCCGCTTCGCGGTGACCGGTACCGCCTCCCGATTGAATTCATCATAGTGTTGCGAGTCAATCAGACCAACATACTTGTTGTCCTGAAAGTGTGAGTATCGTTTCTTGTGCGAGCCAGGAACAATTTTCAGGCAACCATTGAGCGGGGTTGATTCATCCAGCATCAGCAGAATTGCCAGCATATCGTCGTTGGTATGCGGATCATACGAATGATCCTGATGATAATAGACCACCGTATCCATTTTCGGAAGCTTGATATTGAGCTTGCAGTGATGAAACTTGATGCTTGGTCCAATGAGTTGTGCAACCATATCCGTAACCGGACTGTCCCAGAGTACGCGCTGGAACACTTCGGATACATCAACAGGGTTTGCAACTCGACGCAACTTGGGCGTTTGGCTACAGTGTCCTTCTTCCAGATCAAAGCGCGCCTTGCCATCCATCGTTTCGCCATAATTGGCTTCATAGGTTCGGCTTTCTTCAATCCATGAATCAATTTGTGAATCCATGGCATTGAGCGTGTCATCATCAAGCCCGGATGAAGCGATCAGATAGCCCAAGTCATGGAAGTGTTCAATCTGCTCAGTAGTCAGTTTTTGTTTCATTGCTACCAAATGATTTGTTATTGTTGGTAAAACAGTTTGTCGCTTATATTTTAATTCTATAGCATGCAATTGAAAGTTAAATTTTTCTCTGAAATCAAGAATTTAATTCATTGGCGAATGGCAAACAGTTTACAACTCTTCAGAATGGTCGCAATTGTGCTTGCTTTGTCTGTTTCAGGCATGGTCGGATCCGCGAATGCGGGTCAGTTCAGGATATTGAATGGCAATGCAATCGAAGTCGATGGCGAGACACTCGTGCTGCACGGAATCGCTGTACCGATAAGCACCGCCAAATGTTTGGCGAACAACGAAAAATGGACTTGTGGTGCCGCCGCTACATTGCGGTTGCACCAGCTGCTCAACACGAATGATGTGAAATGCGAATCAGTTGACAAACAAGATTCAGTGGCCTTTGTCATTTGCAAGAACGCGGAATTCAATATTGCACAACAGCTAGTTCTTGAAGGCTGGGCCTTGACCGTACCTGCAATGGAGCAGTACTCAAGGGAGGAGAACTCGGCAAAGAATCAAATGGCCGGAGTTTGGCGCGGTGGATTCAATCCACCAGATGAATGGCGAGTTTATCCAAATCTTGAATTCGATCCCTTTTCCGATCTGCTGTGCAGCACCTGCGCGGACCGAAAACAACGCCGAAATCCATAACTGGAAGAATTTGAAACTGTGTTATGTGATACCCAACAATGCCGGAAGCTCAGTCAAATCCTTGATTTCCGCTTGCAGTTCGATTGACATTCGATCCAATTGCTGATTGTACCGGTTCACCCAGGCAACCTGAAATCCAAATGAAGCCGCACCAATTGCATCCCAACAATTGGAAGACAAAAAACAAATTTCTTCCGGTTTGACTCCAAATCGTTTGCAAGCCAAATCGTAAACTTTCGGCACAGGTTTGTAGATGCCAATTTCATCAACTGAAATGCAGGCATCCAGATATTCGGATATCCCGGAATTCTTGATGACCGGATTCAGCATGTAGGGCGAGCCATTCGAAAGGATTGCAGTAGACTTGCCCGATTTTTTCAACAGTCGCAACACATCAGGCACTTCATCGAAGCACTGCAGATTCAGATATGAATCCATCAAGTTGTTTCGTAATTCCGGATCCTGAACGCCATGCGTCTCCAAAGCATAGTCAAGCGCATCTCCTGTAACGGTCCAAAATTCCACGTAGTTCCCCATCAGGCTTCGAAGCCAGGTATATTGAAGCTGCTTGGTGCGCCAAAGCTCGGACACCGGTGATTCCAACTTCCCCAATGCTTTGCTATGAAAACCTGCGGCCGAATGAACATCAAACAAGGTACCGTAGGCATCGAAAACACAAACTTGAATATTTTTGAACATCTGTGCAGTTCTCCCTAAAAGTTATTTTTCCATTATGTACGACAAATCAGGGTGTCATACAGTTCAAATACTTCAATACCTTCCTTTGAGCGATACTGGTTAATTGTTGCTTGGCAACGAATAGGTACAAGTCGCATGGGCAACCAGCTGGTTGTCCTGATTTCCAAGTAAATCAACTGTACCCACGGCCAAACGCTTGCCCATCTTGAGCACTTGCGCTCTGGCAACAATATCTCCCGGTTCGGGTCGTATCAGGAAGTTGATGTTGAAACTGGCAGTCACGGCCTGTTGTACTTCTCCGGCCCGTCCAATGATTGCACCATACATCGCAAAATCCGCCAGTGCCATCATGATCGGACCGGATATTGTTCCGCCCGGCCTGAGAAAATCGTCTTGGTATTTTGCTCGAACCAGGCATTCACGTTCGTTCAGGTTGTCTATGACAAATCCAAGTTTTTTTGTGAGCGGTACATGACGGGTAGCAAATTCCCGAAACTCTTCTATTGATACATTTGACATTTTACTTGCCCAAATTCGAATAACAGGCTACAATAAGCTTCATCAATCCTATCCGAAACCGAGAGAACTTCATGACCAATTTAGCCATTGACACAACCACTGAATTTCCTTTGTTGTACAGAGAAGACAACGGCGGCATTGCCAAGTTGACGCTGAACAGACCTGACCAGTATAACCCTCTTTCACAAGACATGTTGTCCATGCTCCAGAATACTTTCGATGAACTGGCCGATGATGAAACTGTCAAAGTCATCATTCTCGCCGCGAACGGCAAAGCGTTTTGCGCCGGCCATGATCTGAAGGAAGTGCAGGCATCCGAATCGAAGATGGTCGATAAAATTCTCCAGCAGTGCAACCGCATGATGTTGTCCATGACTCGCCTTCCCCAACCGGTAATTGCACAAGTCCAGGGAATTGCTACTGCGGCCGGTTGCCAACTTGTTGCAAATTGCGACTTGGCTGTCGCATCAGACAAGGCAAAATTTGCAGTTTCAGGCATTAATCTTGGGCTGTTCTGTTCGACTCCCAGCGTCGCATTGAGTCGCAATGTTTCCCGCAAGCATTCCTTTGAAATGCTGTTTACCGGAGATTTTATTGATGCCGAAGCCGCCGTCGAAAAGGGATTGGTCAATAAAGCAGTCAAACCGGATAACCTTGAAGCTGAAACAACGGCCTTGGCCCAGAAAATTGCTGAAAAACCCCGCGAAGTACTGGCATTGGGGAAACAGTTGTTCTATCAGCAAATCGACCAGGAGGTCGAGTCTGCATACAAGAACGCAAGCGACACCATGACTTGCAACATGACATTGAGTTCAACGACCGAGGGTATCAACGCGTTTATCGAGAAACGCAAACCAAACTGGTCGTAGTCGCATCCGCCAACTCATACCAGCTTACATCAGAACATAGGTACCCGGGGCATCGCATAGAGGCGGTCTCGCATTCGTTTCCGGTTGTCTGGCTTCAACCTTGGAACCGGAATGAGCCGAAACCCATTTGTTCCAGTGCGGCCACCATGAGCCTGCCTGATACGTTGCCGTTTCAAGCCATCGATCCGGTGTGGCCGGCAATCGTCTCCGAGTCGTATAGTAGCCATACTTGTTCTTCGCAGGCGGGTTGATAACCCCGGCAATATGTCCCGATTCACCAAGTACAAATTTCACACTGCCTTTGAGCAACTTGGCACCGGTATACGTAGATTTCCAAGGCGAGATATGGTCCAGTTCTGTTGACAGGAAGTAACAAGGAGTCTTGACCAGCGACAAATCAATCGGCGTATCCAGCAATGTTATACCGTTCGGCTTGCACAGGTTATTTTCAACATACATGTTTTTCAGGTACCAGCTATGCATTTTGGCCGGCATTCGGGTCGAATCGGAATTCCAGTACAAAAGGTCGAAGGAACCCGGTGATTTTCCAAGCAGGTAGTTGTTGACCACAAAATGCCAAATCAGGTCATTCGCCCGCATCATATTGAAAGTGGAAGCCATAGACTTGCCATCCAGATAACCGGTTTTCTGCATCATCGATTCCAATTGAGATACACTGGAATCATCCACAAACACACCCAAATCGCCGGGTTCACCAAAATCAATCATTGAGGTGAAGAATGTAGCACTTGCAATGCGGTTCTGCTTATGCGCCGCCAGATATGCTAGCAGAATTGAAAGCAACGTTCCGCCCAGACAATAGCCAATTGCATTTACTTCCCTGGATCCGGTTGCCGCTTCAATTTCTTCCAAGGCCCACAGGGGTCCAACTTTCAGATAATCTTCGAACTCGATCTCGCGATAGGAGCCGTCCGGGTTGATCCATGAGATTACAAACACTGTAAAACCCTGCTCTACCAGCCAACCGATATAGGAATTTTTCCTTTTCAGGTCCAGGATGTAATACTTGTTGATCCACGGCGGAATGATCAGAATTGGCTTTTCGTACACTTGCTCAGTAGTGGGAGAGTACTGAATCAGTTCGGCCAGTTTGTTTCTGGCGATCACCTTGCCCGGAGTTGAAGCAATATCGACTCCAAGCTTGAACTCACTGCGATCCACCATCTTTACGCCAGTTCCGGCTTCCAGATCATCAGCCAGATTTTTCATGCCGTCAATAATGCTCTGCCCGTTCGTTTTCATCGCTTGTTGAATCACCTCCGGATTCAGCATTGCGATATTTGTCGGTGCAAGGGCATCCGTGAACTGCCTGGTGAAAAAATCAACCTTTTTGGCCTCTTTCTCCGAAAGATGGTCGGTGGTTTGACAGAGTGAGTGAAAGTACTCCGAACCGATCAAGTAAGACTGTTTCAACGTATCGAACCAAAGGTTCTCGCTCCAGTGTTTTGACCGAAACCTCGGGTCACCGACTTCTGTTTCAATCACTGGCTCGGCATTGGTTCCCAAAGATTTACTCCAGACATAACCAAACAGTTTCGAGTATTGGTCAAATGCTGCAGTGTTTGCTTCCAGCAACTTGTCCGGTTGAATTACATTGCCTGCCAACGCTTTGGCGAACAATTCACTGAGGTCCAAAGAAAAATTAACAGAATCTTGCTTGCTTTCGGTATTCATAATTACTTCCAATACTCGTCTCCACTGGGTCGTCAACTCACTGAGTTGTCCAGCCTGCTCGAATACTTGCGGGTTGTCAGTCAATTCGGGTGTGTGATTTGACATAAAGCGTGGTTTATGTTGCACTGCATTATAAATGATTAGGAAGAACCATTTCGAACATTTGTTGAATTTGGCAGATTTTTTCCATTCGACCGGCGTGGCACCTTGATTTTTGCCTTGCCCTCAAGAACGATTTCACCGTCAACTTCGCAGACCGTTTCCATAATCACATAAGGTCGCTCGCGATCCATTTCCCGAATCGTGGCTCTTGCGATGACCGTATCTCCAACCCGTACCGGTGCAGTGAATTTAAGACTCTGGTTCATGTAAATACAACCTGGACCAGGCAAGCGCGTACCGATTAATGTCGAAATCAGACTTGCAGTCAACATGCCGTGGACAATGGGTTCGCCAAATGGAGTGCCGCCGGCAAAATCACGATTCAGATGCAACGGATTAGTATCTCCGGATACACCTGTAAACATCAGCACATCTGCATCTGTTACCGTTTTGCCGTGTACAGCGGACATTCCTACTTGCAAGTCCTCAAAGTAGTAGCCATGCAAATCAGAAAAGGTTTTTTCGTCAACCATTACATACCTCGTTCAGTGATTTCCTATAAAAGGTTGGAGTTGAAAAAATTTAAGATGAAGTTCGTATAATTTCATTGAACTCAAATTCTCGCGACGATAGCGAACCATAGCGACAAATATCAATGAAATCAGATAATCCATACGAATACGGTCTAGACAAGAATCCGGCAAACTATGTTCCGTTGACACCCTTGAGCTTTCTGGAACGGTGTAATCGAGCTTTTCCGAACAGAACATCGCTAATTTACGGAAATCAGCGGTATACATGGCAAGAAACAACCAGACGGTGCCATCAACTCGCTTCGGGTTTGCAGAAACTTGGCGTGCAACACGGGGATACTGTATCAATCATGTGTCCCAATACACCACCAATGTACGAAGCCCATTTCGGAGTGCCCATGTCGGGTGCGGTGCTGAATTCTCTGAATACGCGTCTGGATGCCAGTACGGTCGCGGTCATTCTCGACCATTCCGAAACGAATATCCTGCTCGCCGACACTGAATATTCGAGTGTCGTTGATACAGCACTCGGCATGGTCAACAGAGATATTTCCGTAATTGACATAATTGATGATGCACTGCAACATAATACAAAGCAGGGAAGTATGGACTATGAAACCCTCATAAGTCAAGAAAAATTTGAATTTTTTTTCAAAATGCCTGAAGACGAGTGGGATGCCATCTCGTTGAACTACACTTCCGGAACGACAGGAAACCCCAAAGGAGTGGTTTATCATCATCGCGGAGCATACCTGAATGTACTGAGCATTGCACTTGATTGGCAACTGCCCTTTCATCCGGTTTATCTGTGGACACTTCCCATGTTTCACTGCAACGGATGGTGTTTTCCATGGACCATGGCAATGATGACCGGAACCAATGTTTGTCTGCGTCAAGTCAATGCGAAGAATATCTTCGATGCCATTGCCGACCATGGAGTGACACATTTTTGCGGTGCCCCCATAGTATTGGGCATGGTGACCAACGCTAGCAACGACGACAAACGCGAGTTTGACCATCTAGTGAAAGTCATGACAGCTGCGGCCCCGCCGCCAGCATCAGTACTGGCGCAAATGGAGGCAAGCGGCTTTCATATGACCCACGTGTACGGTTTGACAGAAACATACGGTCCGGCGGTGATTTGTGCATGGAATCAAGACTGGAATGACTTGAGTGAATCAGAACGCGCACAACTCAAATCGCGTCAAGGCGTACCTAACATTGCTTTGAATGACCTGCAAATCCAGGACCCCGAGACCATGCAAAATCTGCCTTCTGACAAAGAAACATTGGGCGAAGTCATGTTTCAGGGAAACAATGTAATGAAAGGCTATCTGAAAAATCCGACCGCGACTGAGGAAGCGTTCGAAGGTGGTTGGTTTCACTCGGGTGACCTTGGAGTGATGCATCCGGACAACTACATTCAACTGAAAGATCGGTCGAAAGACATCATCATTTCAGGAGGGGAAAATATCTCGTCCATTGAAATCGAAGACGTGTTGTTCGAGCATCCCGCAGTCATGGCGGCCGCTGTTGTAGCCCGAAACGACGAAAAATGGGGAGAAACACCGTGCGCATTTGTCACATTGAACCCCAATGCAGAACCGCAACCTACCGAAGCTGAACTCATTGAGTATTGCAAGATGAACATGGCTAGATTCAAGGCTCCAAGAACAGTTGTGTTTTGTGAGCTACCGAAAACATCTACCGGTAAAATCCAGAAGTTCAAGCTTCGCGAACTGGCAAATTCACTGGAATAGACAATCATGTCAAAGAATAAACAAGTTGAAATCCTGTTTGATTTCATATCACCGTTTTCCTATCTGCTTCATGAACAACTGTATCGTATTCCTGGCAATGTTGAAGTCAAACTCACTCCTGTGTTGTTTGCCGCGCTACTCAAACATTGGGGACATCTGGGGCCGGTTGAAATTGAACAGAAAAGGTTGTTCACCTACCGCCATACCACATGGCTTGCCGAAAAACTGGGGATCCCTTTTCGTACACCGGATATACATCCATTCAACCCTCTTCCCTACCTCCGCTTGTCCATTGCACTTGACAATACGCATGAAGTTGTAAGCAAGATTTTTCAAGTCATCTGGACAAAAGAGCTAGACCCAACGAGCGAAGAATGCTGGAATGCGGTGTGTTCGAGTTTAAATGTTCGTGATGCAACCCCACTAATCAGTGCTCCTGCCGTCAAGGATAGTCTGCGTTCAAATACAGAGTTTGCAATTGAACAGGGAGTTTACGGCGTACCTACATTGTGCTACGACAACGAACTGTTCTGGGGACTTGATTCACTGGATGTTTTACTTGACTACCTGGAGAAGCCGTATCTGTTTAACCGCGAAGCAATGACCCGATTGAAACACATCAAAGACGGTACAAAGCCTGCAAACGACTAATCCAGTGTGGAATTTTACTTGACTACTTAATCTTTCAAATATTCGCTTCGCAAAGGAAGGTAGTGTAAGTATTTCACTTTTTCTCGTCGGCAATTCTTTGAATTGAAGACATCACAGTTGACATTTCGCGGTTTTGGGGTTATATTTCTTTCTGCTCATGGTGGAAATCTTTCTTGGCCTGTTATCTTTGCAGGTACGTAAAATTGAATTTGGGTTAGAATTGTAACATCAATACTCAAATATTACCAAAATGTCTAATAAACATAAATTAATCTGTACTGATTGCTCGAAATGGTTATCAAGCGAAGAACTGGACGTGCCCGAATTCAATGTCTCTTTTCTTGACCCGCCGTTCAATCAAGGCAAAGACTATCGAAACCATGATGATCAAATGAACGATGATCAATATTGGGAATGGATGTTGAACATATCAGAGGGTATTTTTAAGCACTCTGCCACTGGTGCAGCAATATACTTCATGCAGAGAGAAAAGAATTCAGAGCGTGTACTTGAAACATTAAGAAAATCTGGATGGACGTTTCAGAACCTAATAATATGGAAAAAGAAAACATCTATTGTACCTGGCATCCATCGTTACGGCAAAGCATATCAAATTATTGTTTATGCAACAAAAGGCAGTCCCCCTTCAGTGTTCAATCGTTTGCGAATCAATCCTCCACTTCCACATGGATACACGCCCAGAACAAAAGGGGTTTGTGTAAATGACGTTTGGGACGACATCAGAGAGTTGACCTCAGGGTATTTTGCCGGTGATGAAGCTTTACGTACGCATTCTGGTGAACGAGCACACAAACAGCAATCTCCTATTGCATTGCTGTTGAGAATTATTCTTACTTCATCTTTACCTGGGGACTGCATATTTGATCCATTCGCTGGAACAGGGACTACATTATCAGTAGCAAGTCAACTCGACCGATATGTTATCGGGATAGAGAAAGATCCATTGAATTTTGAGTTAATCGAAAACAGATTAAACTCCTTTCGTAAATCTGATCACATAGATCGTTATCAAAGTGATTACTTTTACACAGATAATTTAGAACGTATTTGGCCATCAAATACATTTGAATATGCGCCAGTTTCAGTACCTGATAAACTTCAACCAACACTATTTAATTAGGAGTCTGCTTTAATGATCAAAAATACCATTGCATTCGTAAGTGATTGTAAGCCTTACCACATAACAGGCTTCTTGAATAGAATTGATGTTGAAAAAGAAGAAATTCAAATCAGGCTAATATCTGGTCACCACCTGTTGCCTGCTACTCGAGTGTTCAAAATATCAAACCGATTTTGCTTGACAATCTTCGTAAACCTGTTCATGTATATGGCGACATTGTATTCAACAAGAGAGACGAACCTGTTTCTATTAGTAAGGTAGATAAGATTCTCGCAGTAGACGAAAATCCAATTGAAGTGAATAAGGTGAGGATAAATGAGCAGTACTATTATGCTGAACCGCCCTTAAAATTTGATGTAACTTTTGACACTAAGACTTTCTACTATGGACTTGAAGGTGAGTTTATCCACTACATCTATGACGAGACCCGCACTGACCTCGAAAATACTTTGGAAGCCGAGCTGGAATTTTTGTGGAATGAATACGCCGAAGACCAAGACAATCCATTATCTCTTGATGTGCTCGAACTTCAATCCAAAATAAGAAATCGATTAAAGTTACATTCTTGAATTCAAGTTAAACAAATGCCCAGAGTGGAAGATGCTCTTGAAAGCAAAGCTTTACAACAAAAATTCTTATCATTCTCAATTTCTAATGCAACAAACGGGCAAAAACAAGCGAAAGAATTATTAGGGTTTTGACGCTTAGCAACCTACTTCGGTTGCATTCGAATCGCTCCATCCAGGCGAATCACTTCGCCATTCAACATTTGATTTTCCAGAATATGCCCCACAAGACCTGCAAATTCTTCAGGATTCCCCAATCGCTTGGGGAAAGGAACTTGCAGTGCAAGGCTATCTTGCACCGCTTGCGGCATCCCGAACAACATGGGAGTGGCGATTAAACCAGGTGCGATAGTCATTACACGAATTCCGGAACTCGAAAGCTCACGCGCCGCCTGAATCGTCAATGCAACAATCGCACCTTTTGACGAACTGTATGCGGCTTGTCCAACCTGTCCTTCAAAAGCTGACACCGACGCGACATTTACAATTACGCCCTTCTCGCCCACGTCATCCAGTGGCTCTGCACTCTGCAAATCCGCCGCCATCAATCGAATTGCATTGAATGTACCAATCAAATTTACATCAATCACTCGTTTGAATTCAGCAAGTGGCATGGCCTGCCCTTCCCGATTGACGATCCGGGCAGCCGGAGCGATCCCCGCGCAGTTAATCAAAATCCGCGCAACGCCATGATGCTCTCTGGCAACCGCGACCGCTTCTTCCATACTTTTCTCGCTCGTAACATCACACTCAATCGCTACACCGTTACATTCTTTCGCAGAGACTGCGATCTTTTCCTTGTTCATGTCCAAAAAAGCAACCTTCGCACCAGAATTCGCCAAGTACCGAGCGGTTGCTTCACCCATTCCTGAAGCTGCACCTGTTACAAGCGCAGCAACTCCATTCGTCTGCATTGATAGAAATCCCTCGATTTGTAATGAACCAGATTCAGTTGTTGAATGACCCTGTTGAACGCACCTGGGCACAACAAAATCAATCTGCGTGCTACAAATTATGCCACAACAACACCTGTTCTTGTGACAATGCCGATGCACCAGATGATTCAAGCTGTCATTGGATAACACTGCCAAAAATGGAATTCCGACGCCAAGTATCGCACCGAGTGGACAAACCTGGGTTGTGCAACAGAGATTTCGTGATTGAGAAATACAAGATGAATTTTGTCCCGCAAGGCTTTGTTAGCGGTTATACTGTGTTGAGACACAGAAGCTTTTATCCTGTGAAACTACCAGAATTGTCCAAATGGCAGACACGACAACAAACACAATCACTGTTAGCGATACGATTGTACCGGCTGGACATCCATGGCAAGGTGTACTGGAAATGGGTCAATTTCTGAAAATAACCGACCTTGAGGGAAAGCAAGGGGTAGATTTTCTGTGCTACAACGCAGACAATCGAAAAGAACGCTATCATGCACCCAATACAATCAAGGCGGCCAAGAATATCCGCATTGAAAAGGATACAGTCCTTTACTCCGACTTTGCAAACCCTATGATGACAGTGGTTGAAGACTCATTGGGAGGTCATGACACAATCGCTGGTTGCTGCTCGATTCCTGGCAACAAAATGCTCTACGGTGCTACATCAACGAATGGTTGTCGAGAGAATTTTCTTCAATCGCTGGAGACACATGGCATGGGATGGACAGACATTGTGCCAAATATCAATTTCTTTTGTTCAGTTCCGGTGCATGGAGATGGCAGCACAGAGGCAAGCGTCTTCGCTCAAAGCCCTTCGCGCCCCGGAGAGTATGTAAAGCTGCAAGCTGAAATGCGAATATTGGCACTTATTTCAAACTGCCCGCAGATCAATAATCCCTGCAACGATGGCGACCCCACTGATATCCGGGTTGAAGTATTGACACCGCAAAACTGAAAACATTACGCACCACAATCTGATATGGAAATCGAACGAGACGTACTTGAATACGATGTTGTCATTGTTGGCGGCGGTCCTTCCGGCTTGTCGGCTGGTATTCGACTGCGCCAACTGTGCAAGGAAAACAACCACGAAATCTCTGTTTGTTTACTGGAGAAAGGCTCTGAAATCGGCGCACATATCCTGTCAGGGGCAGTACTTGAACCGCGCGCGCTGAACGAATTGATCCCTGACTGGAAGGAGAAAGGAGCACCGCTGAACTCGCCTGCTACCAAAGACAAATTCGTATATTTGACAGAAAAGTTAGCAATTCCATTCCCTACTCCACCACAAATGAACAACCACGGCAACTATGTCATCTCTCTGGGAAATCTGTGTCGCTGGCTAGGGGAGCAAGCCGAAGAACTTGGCGTTGACATTATTCCGGGCTATCCTGCGGCCGATCTTTTAATCGAAAATGATCGCGTAGTTGGCGTAGTAACCGGCGATATGGGTATTGACAAGGAGGGCAAGCAAACTGCAAATTTTGTGCCCGGTGCTGAATTGCGCGCCAAACTGGTACTGTTTGCAGAAGGATGCCGGGGTTCTCTGACTAAAAAACTGTTTGAGCGTTATAACTTGCGTGACGGAGTGCAACCTCAAACATTCGGAATCGGCATCAAGGAACTTTGGGAAGTCACTCCTGAATGTCACCGTCAAGGACTTGTATGGCACAGCGTCGGCTGGCCGCTGGATTCAAAAACCTACGGTGGCTCATTTGTATACCACCTGGAAGACAATCAGGTTTCAGTTGGCTTTGTGATTGGCCTTGACTATCAGAATCCTTACCTTAACCCTTTTGAAGAGTTTCAAAGGTTCAAGCATCATCCTGCGGTACGCGACACTTTCAAAAACGGCCGGAGAGTTGCTTATGGTGCAAGAGCTTTGAATGAAGGCGGCTTTCAATCCATTCCGAAGCTTGTGTTTCCGGGTGGTGCGCTGATTGGCGACTGTGCCGGATTTTTGAACATGCCCAAAATCAAAGGCACTCACACATCAATGAAATCTGCCATTGTGGCGGCAGAAGCAGCATTCGACCATTTGAAATCGGGAAATAATGGTGAACTAACCGCATATCCGGAAAATCTTGAGAAATCCTGGCTCTGGGATGAACTGTACCGCGCTCGAAACATTCGCCCAGGTTTCCAGAACGGTTTTTGGAACGGCATAATCAATGCTGCGTTTGAAACCTATCTCTTTCGCGGCAAGGCTCCTTGGACCAAGTCTCATCATACCGACCACGATAGCCTGAAGCCTGCCAAGAATTTCAAACCGATTGAGTATCCAAAACCAGATGGTGTACTGAGTTTTGACCGCAATTCTTCAGTCTATCTTTCCAACACGAATCATGAAGAAAACCAGCCGGTGCACTTGCAACTACAGAATACTGCTACACCGATTGACGTCAATTTGGCCTTGTATGAGGCGCCGGAGCAACGATACTGCCCTGCCGGAGTCTACGAAATTGTCGATGGTGAAGACAAAAATCCTCAATTGGTGATCAACGCGCAAAATTGTGTACACTGCAAAACCTGCGATATCAAGGACCCGATGCAGAATATCAATTGGGCAGTTCCTGAAGGCGGTGGCGGACCCAACTACCCGAACATGTAGAATTCGGTTTGAACCTGCTCGCCACAATATGAAAATTCAGTGTCATGTCCAAGAATTCGAACAACCTCATTGGAAACATCCTTTGTCGCTTGGGCTTTCACCAGTTCAAAGTCATTGAAGTGAAGTTCGGCTTTGGCACCGGCGGACAGGTTGAGATCGTTGAATGCGCACGTTGTGGCTATAAAGAAAGTAGACAAGCAAAGTAGATTTGGATTCTGACAGAAACCCCAATCATGTTTCGCCTGACGAACTGCTAGACCGCGGTCAACAGGCACTGGAACTGATTGCCGAGTATCTGGAACAGGTAGAAAAGTATCCTGTGCTTTCGCAATTGAATCCGGGTGATGTTTACAACCACCTCCCGCAACATCCGCCCATTCAGGGTGAACCATTTGAAGATGTGCTCGAAGACATCAAGAAATACATCATTCCTGGCTTGACACACTGGCAATCTCCCAATTTTTTTGCTTACTTTCCAGCAAACTCGTCAGGGCCGGGTATTGTTGGAGATATTTTGTCATCAGGTTTCGGAATTCAAGGAATGCTGTGGGCTACCAGTCCGGCGTGTACCGAATTGGAAACTCTCGTTACTGACTGGATGGTTGACATTGCCGGACTACCACCTCGCTTCCGGTCAAACTCGACTGGTGGCGGAGTAATTCAGGATACTGCCTCAATGGCTACGCTTTGCGCCGTTGTAGCCGGGAGAGAACAGGCACTTCGAAAATCCGGCAAATCGCTTCCCATGCTTACCGCCTATATTTCCGAACATACTCATTCTTCTGCAGAAAAGGGCTTGAAAATCGCCGGATTCACGCAAGATAAGATTCGCCAGGTGGAGGTAGACGATGATTGTCGAATGATCCCCGAAAAACTGCACTTACTCATCGCGTCAGATTTGAAAAAGGGGCTTGTACCTGCATTTGTCTGCACCACAATCGGTACAACGTCATCGCTTGCTGTCGACCCGGTTCGTGCAATCGGGGAAATCACTAACGCCCATGATATCTGGCTACATGTTGATGGTGCGCTTGCCGGTTGTGCAACCGTATGCCCTGAATATCGCTGGCTAGTCGACGGTCTGGAACTGGCTAGCAGTTACTGCTTCAACCCTCACAAGTGGTTGCTCACGAATTTCGATTGCGACCTGTTTTATGTTGCAGAACGTAATGCACTGGTTGACGCACTTACCTTTACACCTGAATTTTTGAAAAACAAGCACACAGAATCCGGCAAGGTTTTTGACTACAGTGGATGGCAGGTATCACTTGGTAGGCGTTTTCGCTCCCTTAAGCTTTGGCTTGTCATTCGACACTATGGTATTGAGGGTTTGCAGGCACATATTCGAAAACATTGCCGACTCGCAAAGGAATTTGCTTCGTGGGTCGAATCGGATGACGACTTTGTACTCCTTCAACCGTCGACGCTGAACCTGGTGTGTTTCCATCATCAGGATGGCAACGATGTAACCCGAAAAATCCTTGAAACACTGAACGCCTCCGGGAAAATATTCGTTACGCACACCGTACTTGACAACACTTATGTCATTCGATTTGCTGTCGGTTCCCTGCAGACTGAAAGATCTCACATTGAAAACGCTTGGGCCGCAATCAAAGAAGCGGCTCGCACCATTCGATAGCTTACGAGTATTGAACAATTTTTGATTCAGACTTGTTGCAAGATGCCTTGAAAGTTGAGAACAGTAGCCAGGCCACCGGTTGGCTCGCATCGCTTGGTTTTCGATTCGCAAAACGAGGAAAGAAAACTGTTCTTGTCGACCGTCATCATATCGGTCCGTTGTTGGTGCAAAGCCCGTTTTATCCCGAAGGCGACGGTGTCTCCCACGTCTATGTAATTCACCCTCCAGGTGGCTATGTCGGCGGAGACAGAATTGTTATGAATATTAAGGTGAGCACCGGTGCTTGTGGATTGGTAACCACTCCAGGCGCAACAAAGATCTATCGATGCGGACCACGTCCTCCTGTGACCCAAAATTTGAAAATGTATGTCAAGACAAATGGAATTCTGGAGTGGCTCCCCCAGGAAACCATCTACTTCAATGATGCTCGCATTAATTCTTCAATTCATGTTGACCTGTGCAACCAGGGTGAGTTTCTGGGATGGGATATCAGTTGTTTCGGGCGACCGGCGAGTGGGGAAACTCTTCACTTGTGCAATATACGGCAGAAATTTGAAATTTGGAGAAATTCTCGCCCGTTGTGGATAGAGCGAACACGGTTCACAGATGACTGTAAAGTTTTGAATAGCCGCTGGGGTTTGCAAGGATACACCGTATCCGGAATCCTTGTTTTTTCAAAACGAGACGATTCTCTGGTTCGGAAAATTCGCGACAGTGTTTCAACACCAAGCGATGTGTTGTTTTCAGCCACTGCACTGTCTGAAGTCACAGTCTGCAGATATTTGGGGCACCATGCAGAAGAAGCGAAAAATCTGCTTCAAATCGCTTGGAATATAATTCGTTCTGACGCGTTGGGCAGAAACCCTGTTCAACCTCGAATTTGGAACACTTGATTTAAAGCGGTAACAAATTTGCTACGATTTCTGAACTCAGGCTACCCTGCCTGCCATTTTGATTATAATTTGAACATAGTTTTACTGTTGAATAGACACTCAAGCACGCAGGAAATCTTCTGCACTATTTTGTTTGATGCAATGCAATTGTGGAAGACTCGGAAGGCTTCCATAGTGTGTTTTGATGTTTGAGATTTTGTGAGAATCCGATGAATCTGTCTCCGCAAGAAAAAGACAAACTAATGGTGTTTACGGCCGCACTTCTGGCTGAACGGCGAAAGGAGCGCGGTTTGAAGCTGAACTACCCGGAAGCTGTTGCATATATCTCGGCCGCCGTACTGGAAGGTGCGCGTGATGGCAAAAGCGTTGCCGAGCTGATGGATTTCGGAACGAACCTGCTAACCCGCGATGATGTCATGGAAGGCGTGCCGGAACTGATCCCTCAACTTCAGGTGGAAGCTACGTTTACTGACGGCACCAAGTTGGTGTCAATCCATAATCCAATTGTTTAGTAACAAGGAAAGCATCGTTTGATACCGGGTGAATACAGACTGAAGCCGGATGCAGTCGAGATCAATACTGGTCGCAAGACTGTAACAGTGAAAGTTGCAAACAGCGGGGACCGCCCTGTTCAGGTTGGTTCCCATTTTCATTTCCATGAAGTGAACTCTGCACTGCATTTCGACCGTGCGAGTACAAGAGGATATCGATTGAATATTCCCGCTGGAACTTCGGTTCGTTTTGAACCGGGTCAATCGAGAACCGTAGAGCTGGTCGAATATGCCGGCACGCGAAGCATCTACGGTTTCAATGCAAAGGTAATGGGGAATCTGGATGGCTAAAATCGATCGTGTTGCTTATACAGAAATGTATGGACCCACGACCGGGGATTGTGTCCGGCTGGGT
The DNA here is from genome assembly GCA_965200765.1 of Arenicellales bacterium. Classification (GTDB taxonomy): domain Bacteria; phylum Pseudomonadota; class Gammaproteobacteria; order Arenicellales; family JAJDZL01. Next base: position 1,129,851 of record OZ241380.1, on the reverse strand, counting down.
GATACGAACTTGTGGGTTCAAGTTGAAAAGGACCATACGGTATTTGGCGAAGAAACAAAATTCGGCGGCGGCAAGACTGTTCGGGATGGCATGGCACAGAGCCAATATTGTGGTGATGATGTCATGGATGCAGTGATCACCAACGCTTTGGTGATCGACCATTGGGGAATTGTCAAAGCAGATGTTGGCATTCAAAACGGACGCATAGCCGGAATTGGAAAGGCCGGCAACCCCAACACTCAATCAGGTGTAAACCTGCTGATCGGACCGGGAACTGAAATCATTGATTGTGAGAACAAGATTCTTACCGCCGGTGCAATTGACTCTCATGTGCATTTTATCTGCCCACAACTGGCCGAAGAAGCACTCATGTCTGGTACAACCACACTAATCGGCGGCGGCACCGGACCGGCTACCGGGTCCAAAGCGACAACTTGCACACCCGGCCCATGGAACATTCACCGTATGTACCAGTCAATCGATTCCATGCCTTTGAATTTTGGATTTACCGGCAAGGGAAATTCCAGTCAACCCGAAGCTTTGCGAGAGCAAGTAGAAGCCGGCTGTGTTGGATTAAAACTGCATGAAGACTGGGGTTCTACCCCGGCTGCGATTGACTGTTGCCTTGGCGTTGCCGAGGAATTCGACATTCAGGTAACTCTGCATACCGATACACTGAATGAATCGGGCTTTCTGGAAGATACACTCGCCGCCTTCAAAGAACGAAACATTCACATGTATCACACCGAAGGTGCCGGCGGTGGACATGCCCCCGACATCATGCGCGCTTGCGGCGAAAGCAACGTACTGCCTTCCAGCACGAACCCCACACTCCCTTACAGTGTGAACACTGTCAGTGAACACCTTGACATGCTGATGGTTTGCCATCACCTGGATTTCAAGTTGGCAGAAGACATCGCATTCGCAGAATCCCGAATTCGTCCGGAAACAATTGCGGCGGAAGGCATCTTGCATGATATGGGAGCTATTTCCATGGTTGGCTCAGACTCTCAGGCAATGGGACGTATCGGTGAAGTGATTCTGCGAACTTGGCAAGTTGCACATTGCCAAAAGAAACAACGCGGCACGTTGACCGAAGACTCCGCTGAGCATGATAATCATCGAGTCAAGCGATTTATCGCAAAATACACGATCAACCCTGCCCTCGCACACGGTATTTCTCATGAAATCGGTTCAATCGAAGTGGGCAAACTGGCGGATTTGGTGATTTGGGAAACACCTTTTTTCGGTGTACGACCTTACATTGTCATCAAGGGCGGAATGATTGCCGCCGCCGCAATGGGCGATCCAAATGCTTCAATTCCAACTCCTCAGCCAGTTCACTTTCGGCCTATGTTCGGTGCCTATGGACTCGCACCCAGTGCGACTAGTTTAAGTTTTGTATCTCAGGCGGCTTTTGACCGCAATTTGGGTGAGCAACTAGGTCTGCAGAAACGAATTACGCCAGTGAAAAACTGTCGACAAATTTCAAAACGAAACATGGTACACAACAGTTACTTGCCAAATATGGAAATTGACCCGCAAACCTATGAAGTTCGTGCGGATGGAGAGTTGCTGACAGCAGAACCGGAAAAAACACTGCCATTGGCACAACGATACTTTTTGTTCTGACAATGAGAATGTTCAACCGCAAGCTTGTTCAACAACAATCTCCGGACACCTATTTGACTCTTCCAAGCGAGAAAAGAAAACTCTCCCGTCAGCGAATCAAGCTGGACAATGGCGAAGAAGCAGGTCTCGAATTGCCGCGCGGAAATTCATTGAATGAGGGCGACCAGATTTCAGCAAGTGATGGATTTGTCGTTGAAATTCGGTCCGCTTGTGAATCAGTTTCAACGATAATTTGCAGTGATATGCAACAAATTGCGCGGGCTGCCTTTCATCTGGGCAATCGACATGTGCCACTTGAAATTGGAACAAACTGGCTACGATATTCACACGATGACGTACTGGATGACATGATACGCGGATTGGGTCTCACTGTTGATGTAGGCGAGGCACCATTCAATCCGGAATCAGGAGCCTATCTTGGACATAGGCACTCTCACAACTAGTGTCAACAATGACATTCCGATTTGCAGACTACTGCAACTCGCCAGCCCTGCGTTGCCAGTTGGAGCATATTCGTATTCCACCGGTTTGGAATACGCTGTGCACCGAGACTGGATAAATTGTGAACAAGATGCTCACGACTGGATTTCCGAAATTGCCTGTCACAATGTTTGCCATCTGGACATTCCAGTAATCGGACGAATGTTCGATGCGTGGAAAGAAGATGATCTATCAAAGGTTTTCGAATGGAGTCAGTTTCTCATTGCATTCAGAGAATCTTCAGAACTGCTAGCGGAAGATCGTCAAATGGGCATTGCATTAGCCAAGTTGCTGAGTGATTTGGGCATTAGACGAGCTGAACAGTGGTTCGATACCGTCGAAACAAGTTGGGCCACACTTTTCAGTTTGGCCGCCTGCGAATGGGGAATCAATAAACTAACAATGCAACATGCGTATTTGTGGGTATGGTGTGAACATCAGGTTGCGTCAGCAATCAGACTGGTGCCACTTGGTCAAACTTCAGGACAACGAATATTGTCGCATTGCGCCAAGAACATACCGGAGTGGATTGATGCGGTTAACGACCTGGAAGATGACAATATCGGTCAAACTGCCCCAGCAATGGCTATTGGAAGCGCATTGCACGAAGATCAATACAGTCGCATGTTTCGCTCATAGAAGATGAGTTCCAATTCAACACTTCGATTGGGAATTGGCGGTCCTGTGGGTGCCGGCAAGACCGCATTGGTGGACTCGCTGTGCAAGCGAATGCGAAACAACTACCAGATTGCGGTGGTCACCAATGATATTTTCACGAAAGAAGATGCACTGTTTCTGGTTCGCCACGAAAGTCTGGAAGCCAATCGCATCATCGGTGTAGAAACGGGCGGTTGCCCACATACTGCAATTCGGGAAGATGCGTCAATAAATCTCAATGCCGTAGATGAACTTCATCAGCGATTTGGAAATCTTGATTTGGTAATAGTTGAAAGCGGCGGCGATAATCTTGCAGCTACCTTCAGTCCGGAATTGTCGGATTTGACAATCTACGTCATTGATGTAGCCGCCGGCGACAAAATTCCCCGAAAAGGCGGCCCGGGAATTTCCCGTTCGGACTTGCTGGTGATCAACAAGACCGATTTGGCACCGCATGTCGGTGCTTCATTGGAAGTGATGGAACGAGATACGAAAAAGATGCGCGATGAGCGACCTTTTGTGTTTACCAATCTCAAGAGCGGTGAAGGCCTTGATGAAGTCGTGAAATTTATTGAACACGAAGGAATGCTGAATTGGCAATCAGGTTAAAACCATACTGAACAGATACCAGAAATCAAACGATTAACTTGTTCAAAGTTGATATCAATTGAGCTGAGAAATCATTTTTTCCAACTCAAGTCGTTGAATTTTTCCGGAGGGGCCTTTCGGCATTTCCTCTACAAAATAGAAGTTTGAGGGGGCCCGATATGGGCCCAGATGCTCGGTACAAAACGCACTTAGCTCGTCTGCACTGATATTGAAACCACCTCTCACGACTATCGCGGCCGCAACTACCTGACCGTAAGCATCATCCGGCAAACCGAATGCTGCGGCTTCCAATACAGCTTCATGCTGATACAGAACATCATCAATTTCCCGAGGTGAAATATTTTCACCCCCTTTGATGATCAACTCCTTGCTACGTCCTGAAACAAAAAAATATCCGTCTTCATCCTGAAAACCCAAATCACCGGTCAAAAACCAGCCGTCGGGTGTAAAAGAGGATTTGGTAGTGTCAGGAAGCTTGAAATACTCTCGAATCACATTCGGCCCGCGCACCGCAAATTCACCAACCTGCCTTCTCGAGACTTCCTTGAACTGCTTGTCAACAACGATCACTTCGTCACCAAACGGTATCCCGACTGATCCGCTGATGCGCTTCGCCGGTGGCATGGGGTTTGAAAGAATGGGTGCGGCGGTCTCTGTCAACCCCATCGTTTCAATCATCGGCACCCCGAAGGTTTCTTCAAATTCCTTGTGCATTGCTGCCGGCATAGCCGAGGTTGCCGAGCGACCAAAACGCAAGTACTTCAATTTGTGTATCCGTGCGGTTTGCTCCGGTTCCCGATGTGCCTGGTCAAGCAGATATTTTGCAATCGTGGGCACAATGCTGAACCATGTACACTTGAACTTCTCGACATGATCCCAAAATTTGTTCACACTGAACTTTCTTGGCATCACGACGCACGATCCGGTTACTAGCTGGGCAATAGTCGTGACTATTTGACCATTGATGTGATAAAGCGGAAGTACGCAATAGACGCAGTCGTCACTTGTGATTTGATGTGCAAATTCAACATTTCTGCCTCCGGCAAGCAGGCTTTGATGAGTATGGACCGCACCCTTTGGTCGACCAACAGTACCTGATGTATAGAGAATCATGCCTTCAGTCTCTTCTGTTACTTGACACCCGGCGGAATCAGTGGATTCCTGAAATCGCATCCACTTATTGGGTCCCTTCTGCATATCCAAGTCAATGCACGTGACTTTATGCGTTTGATTTTCAATGATCCTTGTCATCAACTCCCGATAGTCCGAACTTACAAACACAGCCTCAGCATCAGAATTCTCCAGAATGTAAGCAAGATTTCCCACGCTGGCGACAGCATTCAGAGGGATAACAACTCGCCCGGCATACATTGTTCCGAAGAAAACAATCACGGTCCAGTATCCGTTGTCCAGCAAAAAGCCTACATGACTGCCAGGTTGAATGCCCTTGCTATCCAGAAATTGCTCAAATGCGCGGCACTGGTCCCGAAGTTCCCTAAAGGTCATGGACAAATTGGAATCAGGGTCAATCAGAAAACAACGATCGGGTTGCTCATTTGCGCGTTGTTCTATCAATGACCGGAAAGTATCTGCCATCGCCAAGTTCTCTCAGTTTGATAAATCGGGATGGTATTTGCGAAGAAATGCACCAAACAGCTCATCTTCACTCGGCCTGTCTTCCGCGATTTCAGTTGACAGATGGGTTATGTTGATGAAGTGACGATAGTTCAGATTTTCAGATATGCTGTTGCCTGCCCAAGTTCCGCAACCCATGCTCAAAGTAAAGTTCAATCCACTGGTAAATCCCCCACCATTACCAAATGTGTGGGCTTGGTTCACCAGCACTCTGACAACATCAAGTTCTTCAGCCAGGTACTCTGCTCTTTCGGGCTTTGAAGTGTGAATACCGCAAGAGTGCCCTGCTCCTTGAAAATTCAGAATCTCCTGAACTATTTCAGAAGCCTGTTCGAAATTTCTAGCTCTGTAGGCAGTTAGTACAATTGAAAGTTTTTCTCCGGACAGCGGGTAAGCCGGGCCAACTCCCGTTTCTGCAACAACAATAAATTTTGCCGACTCAGCACTTGGAGACAATTTGCACTCGCGAACTATGACGCTTGCATCTTTCGCGATCAAATCACGATTCAACTTGCCGTTCGATGACCACAACGCATCAGTGATGCTATTTTTTTCCTCCTCTGTTGCAATGTAACCACCATGCTTTGCAAATGCCTGCATCATTCTGTCATAAGTTTCATCTACGACAATGACTGAATTCTCCGAAGAGCATGAAGTGCCGTTGTCAAATATCTTGGAACTGCAGATTTTGAATGCCGCTTGGTCCAGATTAGCAGTCTCATCAACAATAACAGGCACATTGCCCGCACCAACTCCAATTGCCGGAGTTCCGCTTCGATAAGCCCCGCGAACATTGTTTTGCGAACCGGTTACCACTACCAAATCAACTTGTCGCATCAATTCTTCGGTGATTTCCCGATTGACAGGTTCAGGCAGGATTTGCACCAGATTGATTGGAGCGTTAATCAGATCTAGTTGTTCGCGCATCAATTCTACTGCCCGGTTGGTGGTTTTCCAGCCAGATGGAGAAGGTGCAACAATGATTGCATTTCTGCCCTTGACCGCCATCATGCACTTGTTAACCGGCGTCGCTGCTGGATTTGTTGAAGGGGTCACCGCCCCCACGACACCAACCGGCTTGGCATACTTGACCAACCCCAACTTCGGAATTTCTTCGATGACACCCACCGTTTTCACTCGCATCAAATCGCGCAAGGTTCCAAAAGTCTTGCGCTTGTTCTTGACGATTTTGTCACTGACATTGCCAAGTTTTGTGTCTGCTACCGCCAACTCTGCCAAAGTAGCCGCATTGCCATCTTCATACAGCGACCAGGCGATTGCTGTAACTGCCTCGTCAACATCTTCCTGATTGGCGTGTCGAAAATCGCGCATGGCCTGCTTTGCGTTCTTCACTAGCTGCCCAATCAGACGACTTGATTCACTTGACAGATTTGTAGATTGCACCATCATTGACCCGTGTTGGATGCTTCCGGTTTGGAGCAGAAATTTGATGAATGGAGTAGTAAGAAACGGCTATTGTACACACAAAATGAGTAAAAATACAAACCGTTATGCCCAACACTTGCCAAGCTCGTAGACATCGGTCACGTTCAATGGCTACACAAAATACCAGATGAGTGGAGAAGTTGAATTCATCTTTTCAAGTCGCAGTTTTGTCAACTACGGCAATGATGACCAGTCGACGTGGATAGAATGATCGGTTTCAAGCGGAATTTTGAACCATCCGTTTCATTGACAACAGAAGATAAAATCTGCCCCCATCCTATCAACTATGAAAACCAGATAAACATCAGGAGCAACGATCAATGAAAAAAATTCAATGGAGTGATTTTGAGCAAGTCGAATTGCGAGTCGGAACGGTCGTGGAAGTACAAGAATTTCCGAAAGCACGCCGGCCGGCGTACATCGTAGTCGCGGACTTTGGCCCGGATATCGGAAAACTGAAATGTAGCGCCCAGATTACAGACTTATATTCGATGGAAGATTTGATGGGCAGGCAAATTGTCGGCGTTGTCAACTTTCCACCCAAACAAATCGGACCCATTATGTCACAGTTTTTGTTGACAGGATTCTATCAAGAAGATGGTGCAGTCGTAATCGCCCAGCCGGAACGACCGGTGCAAAACGGTGCAAAGCTGGCCTGAGTGATCAAGGCATCTTCAGTAAATATCGACAACTTCGCTTCTGGCATCTCGGCCTAAAACTGCTCTTCCGTGATTTCCAAAATGCTCTCTGACGAGCTGACCGCCGCCTCGCCGCAAGCCTTGGCACGCGGCATGATGTGCGTTGCATAGAATTTTGCGGTGATGATCTTGGCGCGCAAGAGATTTTTGTTGGCTCCCTTGTTATTCAGCATTTCTGCGGCCAAACTCGCTGATTGTGCCATCAGGCATCCCCCAACCACATAACCCAATTGAAGGAGATAATTCACACTCGTGGCAGTCGGCAATTCGGGGGCATTCTTGCCTGTCTCCAATACCCATCTCGTAGAACGCTCGAGTTCAGATATTCCTGATTTTGATGCGGCTACTATCTTTTGAGTGGCATCGGATTCCTTGATATTTTCCAAATTTCGGTTCAATTCCTCGACCAACTTGACAATCGCTACACCTTGGTCCTTCAGCAACTTTCTGCCGATCAAGTCATTTGCCTGAATTCCTGTAGTGCCTTCATAGATTGAAGTGATGCGAACATCCCGATAGTGTTGTGCTGCTCCGGTTTCTTCAATAAAGCCCATTCCGCCATGGACCTGAAGACCGACAGATGCAACTTCAATCCCGATCTCGGCACACCATCCTTTCACTATTGGAATCAACACTCCCAGTTCTGAAAGATACTGGTGCCGCTGGTTCTCATCCGGATGTCGACTGGACAGATCAAATATTGCGGAAGTGTAGTATGCGAGGCAACGCATGGCTTCAATCAGGGATTTCATGGTTAACAACATGCGTCGGACATCGGGATGGTTGATGATGCTGACCCGATTTCGATCTTTCAATGCGATGGAAGTTCCCTGAATTCGCTGTTTTGCAAACTCGCGCGCTTGCTGATACGATCTTTCTGATACGGCCAAACCTTCTACTCCAACTGCATGCCGGGCCAAGTTCATCATAGTGAACATATATTCCAGTCCACGGTTCTTTTCCCCGACAAGATAGCCTACGGCACCTTCGTTCTCACCGAAAGAAAGCACCGCGGTCGGACTCGCGTTGATGCCCAGTTTGTGTTCTATTGAAACGCAATGCACGTCGTTTCGCTTTCCGCATGTACCGTCTTGATTTACCAAAAATTTCGGTACGACAAACAATGAGATGCCCTTGACTCCTTCGGGAGAATCACTTGCTCTGGCCAGTACAAAATGAATGATATTTTCGGTAAGATCGTGCTCGCCGTAAGTGATGAAGACTTTCTGCCCTTTCAGAAGATAGTGATCACCAGTCTCGACGGCACTGGTTCGCACGGTACTGAGATCAGACCCCGCTTGTGTCTCGGTGAGATTCATCGTGCCGGCCCATTCACCCGACACAAGTTTGTTCATGTAAATGTCCTGCAACTCTTTTGAACCATGCAAAGAGAGGGCCCGAATTGCACCTTGTGTCAGAAGCGGACACAAACCAAACGACATGTTTGCTGAATGCCACATTTCCTGCACAGCAGTCGCTACCAACCATGGCAGTCCCTGCCCACCCCACTCAGGTTCAAACGCCAATCCGTTCCAACCGCTCTCGATAAACTGGCGATACGCGTCTTTCCAGCCCGGTGCAGTGGTTACTCGTCCATCATGGCATTCACACCCGACTTCATCGCCAGTCCTGTTCAATGGTGCCAATACTTCAGAGGTGAATCTGGATGATTCGCTGAGCACAGCAGACACCAGTTCTCCGTCAATTTCATTGAAACATGGCAATTGCAGAATCTCGTCCAGTCCGGCGACACCATTCAATACGAACTTCATTTCGCTTAGCGGCGCAAAATAATCAGTCATTTCGGTCCATCTCCCATTACATATTCGATTTTCGCAGTTTCAAGTCTGAATTTTACTACTCTGTATGGATTTGTACTTGAATTCTCTGCTGAAAGATTGAATCGCCAACTTCTCCCAAGCAACACAATCACTCATCAAGCAGGAATTCTTTCACATGCTTCAGCACTCGGTCGGGAGCTTCCACAAGGATTGAATGCTTCAACCCGTCCAATATGACCAGCTTGGAGTTTTTCAGTTCACCGTGCATGAAACGATTGAGGGTTACATGGCAACCGCCGTCCAGTTCACCTGTCATGATCAGGCAAGGACCTTTGATTTCCTTCAACCACGGTGCCATTTCGGTTTGTGCATAAATTTGAAATACACTGAGGAAAACATTTTCCGGGGTTTCCTCGATTTGTCGTTTTCGATGTTCGATTGCGTCGGGTCGATTTGCAATGAAGCCATCGGTGAACCAGCGATGAACCAGCGTGTCAATCACTGGCATTACACCCTTTTCGTTCATTGAATCAGTCAGTACTTTGAGTTTGTTGCGATCTTCTTTCGAACGTCCCGCCGCCGTACTTAGTAGAACCAGAGAGTGAACTTTGTCTGAATATGCCCGTGCATATGCTGGCCCTATCATGCCACCCAGAGAATGCCCCACTATCCGAATTTGTTCGTGCCCCAAATGGCTCCTCAGTGTCTCCAAATCATTTACCAAATCGTCCAGCAAATAAGGGGTGGGTAACACATCACTGCCTCCATGTCCGCGCAAGTCGTACGATACGCAAGTGAAATGCGCTGCAAGCTCAGCTACAAGCGGATTCCAGGTGGTTTTGCGGGAACCAATACCATGAATCATGTACAAAGGCGGTCCATCGCCGGCAACCTCAAAGCAAATTCCTTTTGCAATCATTTCGAAGCAATATCAGTACCAGGTGAAACCTGATTCGCGGGTGTTTCTGAAAACTCGGGCATCACTTCAGTTGCGAAACGCTCGATGCACTCCAGTGTATCAATCTGGTCGGCACCGAAATTGACATTGAGAATGAAACGGTTTACACCGGCTTCTGCATACGGTGCCAATTGGTCAACCATTTCGGAAGCTGTGCAGATGTGCAGATTCTTTGCTGTTTCTTCAATCGGAACTTTGCGCGGAATGGGTACAATGATGCCGTCATTCACTATGCCATCACCGGTAAAAACATTGTCGAATTGTCCGTAGTAGTGATGCGCCAGTTCGGTTTTCTGTTTTTTGTCAGCATCGTTTCTGGCAACAAACGCAACTCTTGACATCGAAAGAGTCAAAGCCTCTCCTTCGCACCCCAGCTCTTGTTTTCCTCGCTGGAAAGCATCAACTTGCTTCAACATATGCTCGTGCGAGCCTGACAATGGTGTTGTTTGAATATGGAAGCCGCGTTTGGCACTATGATAGATTGCTTCTGGCACGATCGCACTCATCATGATCGGTGGTCCGCCGGATTTTGTCGGTCTGGGCATCACCGTAAGCGGTGGGAAATTGTAGTACTGACCGTCCCAGGAAACCTCCCGCCGAGACAGCAACGCTTGCAATACATTTAAAGACTCGTCAAATTTTTCTCTGGTGTTTTCCAAAGGTACACCCAGCCGGTCCATTTCAAATTCAAATGCACCGCGACCAACCCCGAGCAACAGGCGGCCTTCGGTAAAAATGTCCGCGCAAATGACCTCGCCGGCATAGACTCGCATGTCGTGAAGCGGAAGCACAACCACAGTCGTTATGATTTTGACGCGGTCTGTCATGCTGGCAATCCTGACAGCAAACTGCAAAGGTGCTGGCATCAGCAGAATATTGATAAGGTGATGCTCGGTACAGGACACCGATTCAAAACCAACCTGGTCAGCCAGAACCGCCTGCTCCAGCATATTGCTGTACAATTGCTTTCCGCCCAGTTCGTGGCTTGGATAGTATGCGGAGAGCTGAATGCAGAAATCCATTGAAATGTATTGAATAAGTGTTTCGATTACGATACTGATTTTAACTACAAGTTCACCTACAAATCCGCAAATTGACATGCCTAGGCTTGGTGTTGAATCAGCGGGCAACTCACTCTGATAATTTTCGCGAAATGTTCTCGCCCACGAATACCTGCTATACTTCACTTTGACCCTGTTTTCTCGCCTGACAACTGAATACTACTGTCTATGGCTACAGGCCAGCAGACTTGCGAGTACAAAAATTCATCAGACAGGATCTGGGGTAGTCAATCAGGTCTTATTGCTTGTTGACGCGTGTTCTCATGAGAAATTCAAATCAACTAAGAGAACACAAGAAGGCAAGAATTTGACCTGAAATACACAATACTTTTGTTTCTTGAACTGACGATATGGAGTGAATTGAATGGACCAACAGCTATTTGAAAAAGGTCTGGCAAAGCGAAAAGCGACTTTGGGTGAAGAATATGTCAACAAAAATCTCGCTGGCGATGACTTTACGCGACCATTTCAGGAGGCGATGACTGAGTGGTGCTGGGGATTTGGCTGGGGAGACGAATGTATCAGTGCAAAGCAACGTTCCATGATTAACTTGGCGATGATTGGTGCACTTGGCAAGATGCACGAATGGGAATTGCACTGCCGCGGTGCAATCAACAACGGCGTTTCTGTGGAAGAGATTCGCGCCATCATCCACATTGTCGGGATTTATTGCGGCGTACCCCAAGCGTTGGAGTGCTTTCGGGCAGCAAAGAAAGTATTAGAGGAAACTGGGCACTTGTAATTTTTCTGCGTAGCTTTTAGTACTGCATTGCCTCGTGCACATTCAGACTAACCAACCGCCTTCGCGAGTTCTTCTTTACGGATTTCTTTGTAGCGAGCTTCAAGTTCTTCCTTGACCTTTCGTGCCGCTTCCTCGGGTGAACCCTCAACTGTCGTAGGGGAACCTTTAGTCCAGTGATTGAGGTAGTCGTCTGTGCCGGCCAAATTCTTCTTCATCGCAACCAGGTCGATCAGCTCCTGAAATCGCTCGCTAAGTAATTCTTTGTGTACTTCCCTGCCCTCGCGGGCTTCTACGACAGACGGTATATCCTGCCAGTAAAGAATTGTTACTTTCGCCATGTTTGCATCGTCTCGCGTTGTTGAAAATCAATTGGATAAACTGACATATCCGTTAATAGAGTATAATCGGAATTGATTGCGAGGAGGGTTTGAACCATTTATTTTACGTAAGAGACGATTCACAAATTCAACCCAAAATGTCGCTTTGTATTGACAAATACCCAAGATGCCATCCAAATAAAACTGGTATTATAATTGTCCATTCACTTTACAAGTAAAGCCAATTCACCAACATGTGGGCAAAACGATTTCCTGTACCTCAATTCAACCGCCATTCATTGAAAAATATGGACTGGGTTGCACCGCCAATTCAGTCACTGAACGAATTGAATGAAACCGGTTGTGTTGCCGTTGATGGTAGTCAAAACCTGTACGACAAACTCTCCTTCCGCGGCGACCATCTTCTCGCGGTGGCCTGCAAGTTGCCTGAAGGAGAGACGAAAATCACCGGTAATTCCTTTGCGTGGCCGATTCAGCGCGTTGCAATCGTGGACTCGCTGGATGCTGACGCTAGCAACATTGTTGCAGATTGGCAAACTCCTCGTCCGATGAATACACGATTGGGGCCGGACGACGGCATCGTAATCAGCAACTCATTGGTGTTCGTATTGATCGGACACAAGATATCTGACTATTGGGTTGCCAATCGTATTATGCTTGACATGAATTGGCGAAACGAGAGCAATGACGGTTTCAGAATTCTGTCCTCCTGCGAAGAAGACATCAACGATTTTCACGACGCAGTGGTTTACTTTGAGTGGAAGTAGCAGGAGCTTTTCAAATTTTGTATTTCAAGACAACCAATGATCGAGGAAAAAACATTGTCTGTTAGCACGTTTTCACACATCCAGGAATTGACTCAGGGATATTCGGTTGAAACTACGCCCGGAGCCGCGGCCAAAATTTCAAGCTATCGCGATATTTTGCCAAGCAAGACCGAAGTGTACGTCACCCTGCTACCCGGCACCCATTTGTACGATACATTGAATTTGTGCCAGCGACTGTCGTCCGAAGGATTAACTCCGGTACCGCATTTCGCGGCCCGTCAAATTCAAAATGAAGAAGTACTGGAAACCGGATTGAAGCGGTTCACAGAAGAAAACGATTCCAGGCAGATTCTCGCAATCGCTGGCGGTTCGGCCAAGCCAGTCGGTGAATTCTCGAATTCCATGCAGTTGCTTCAAACCGGATTGTTCGACAAGTACGGCATTCAAAAAATCGGTATTGCAGGTCATCCGGAAGGCAGTCCTGACATTCCGGACAAAGACATCAAATTGGCTTTGGACTGGAAAAATGAGTTTGCTCAACACACCAGTGCCGAGATTTACATCATCACGCAATTCTGCTTTGAATCAAAAACCGTACTCGGCTGGCAAAAGAAAATCGACGACGATGGAATTGAACTCCCCGTTCACATCGGTGCGCCAGGAGTTGCAACGCTTGGAACACTGCTTCGACATGCAATGCAATGCGGTGTAGGCCCTTCAATCAAGGTATTGAGGCGGCAAGCGCAAAACACTTCCAAACTGTTACAAAACTCAACACCGGAGAAACTCCTGATTGAATTGGCACAGTTTCGTCGCGACAATCCAGACTGCCCGATTCAAAAACTTCATGTGTATCCTTTTGGGGGACTCAAAAAATCATCCGATTGGTTTCAAGCAGTAGCCGACGGAAGATTTTCGCTGAGTGAAGACAATACGTCAATCAGCGTAAACTAAGTTTCAACAAACTCTTTGTTCATACAGAAAACGGGAAAGTTCATTGTCTGACAACGACAAGCAAACTCTCCCCAGCTTGAAGTCAGCTCTCAGCGGAGAATTTTTAGGGACATTCGTACTAGTATTCTTTAGTATCGGCTCAGCTCACGCAGCAGCAATCGGCGGCGCACAAATGGGAGTGTGGCAAGTGGCAGTCATTGCCGGGATTGGTGTAACGCTGGGAATCTATACAGCCGCAACTCTTTCGGGGGCGCACATTAATCCTGCTGTTACATTAATGTTCGCCGTTTGGAACGGTTTTCCGGCCAGGCGAATTCTGCCCTACTGGATCGTTCAGATTACTGCCGGTGTTTGCGCCGGGTTTGTTGTTCACTATATCTTCGCCGATGCCATACTGGCCTATGAAGCGAAACTTGAGATTTTGCGAGGCGAACCCGGCAGTCAGCTAAGCGCAATGGCTTACGGTCTGTACTTTCCGAATCCGGCTACCTACGGTACAGGTGAAGAAGCATGGCAGATTGTTGGCATGCCCACCGCGTTTATCGCTGAAATCGTTGGTACAGGTGTCATGGCGTTTGTGATCGCAGCAGTGATTCACCCGCACAATGATGCTCGTCCAAACTTTCCTATCGCGGCTGTCGTAATTGGTGTTTGCGTCGCTGCAATCATTTCAGTGCTGGGTCCGATTACCATGGGTTGCATGAATCCGGCGCGTGATTTCGGCCCCCGTCTGGCCGCATTCTTTCTCGGCTGGGGAAATATTGCCATACCAGGACCTCGCGGCGGATTTTTCATTGTCTATATTTTGGGACCAATGGTAGGGGCAGTTGTCGGCGCAGGTTTGTACAAACTCTTGGCGACCCGGCTTCCAAAACCGGAAAATACCAGTTAAACCCCCTGTTCTCATAGGTCAATTATTGGAGAATTGAAGAAAGTACCCTACAGGCTGTTTTTAAATGATATATTTTGAATATATATTTCATTGCCTGATAGGTTGAAATGGACAATTTAGTAAGAGGTCGAACTCAAACTGTTTCACTTGCCAAGTCAAAACCGAAACTTGATTCTGTATTGCGAATACATGGATACAAGGAAGGTGCAAAAGTGCGACCAGCGGTTGTCAAGGCAGCTGAAACAGCTATTCAGGCATTGACAGACGTTGTTCAACCCACTGTCAGCTACCGCATTGTTGCAGTTGATTGTCTTGATGAGGACAAGATTGTGCTGGAAAATGGTGTCTCCATGAAGAGCCAGATTTTTCAACGATATATGAATAACTCGAAAGAAGCCGTCATATTTGCTTTGACCGCCGGAAAAGCCGTCGACGACCAAACCATTCAATGGATGGATGAAGAGTTGCTGGTGGAGGCACTGTTTCTGGAATCGGCCGCTTGGCTGAGTGTCGAAAATGCCACCAAGCAGTTTGTGATTACAACCCGCCGTTGGGCACACAAGCAACAACTCAGAATCACGCGTCGACTCGGACCGGGTTATTCCTATCCCATTGATGGACACCAGATTCAGTGGGACCTGTTTGACCAGAAAAAGTTGTTCACGGTTTTTGATGACACGCAAATTCCCATTTCACTTCTGGAAAGCGCCGCCATGCTTCCGAAAATGTCGCGCTCCGGAATGTACGGATTGCTCCCCGAGTGACAAAGTTACGGAATCAATTCTATGAAAGTAGCAAATAACGGCTTGGTCATCATCGGCGAAAATTTCAATGCCACTCGAAAAATCAAGGCATCCAGCACTCGTGTGATACAAGAAAATGGGAAATTTTTTGTAACTTATACGAAACTGGACTCGACTCCCGGACGATTGGATGTTACGAGTAGCATGCCGGAAGATCCGAACGAACAGGCGCTCTTCGCCATTCCGCACATCGCCGAAGCATGCCGACAAAAGAACATGGATTACATCACCTGGGTGATTCGAGCTCAAGAACGCGGGGGTGCACATATCATTGATCTGTGTGTTGACGAAATGTCTGTGTATCCCGAAGAACGCTACGAATGGATAAAATGGCTCGTCAAAACTGCCCAATCCATCACCAGCAGTATTGTTTCGATTGATTCTTCGGATTCAAACACGATTTACGCGGGCCTGGAAGCACACGACGGGTCAATCAGCAGACCTGCAATTAATTCGTTCAATCTGGAAGATGGCAGACAAGTGCTTGTAGATATGGCAAAAGAGCGAAATGCCTTGCTGTTCGCAAATGCAAGTGGCAATAAAGGCATGCCCCAGAATGCTGAACAACGCATTGAAAATCTTGAACAATGCATGAGTATGATGGAGGAAGGTGGCATCGCAATAGAGGATCGTTTTTTGGACCCGCTGGTGTTTCCCATTGGTGCCGGACCGGATTTCGGCAACCACTATCTGGACGCAGTGCGAACAATGCGTTCCCGCTATCCGAAAGTTCATATATTCGGCGGACACAGCAACGTGTCATTCGGACTGCCACAAAGGAAAATCTTGAACCATGCTTTTGTCAGTCTGTCCATTCTGGCCGGTTGTGATTCCCTGATGATCGACCCGATTATGAATCCGGTGAAGCCGTTCGACGACTTTCGGTTTGCAGTGAATGCACTTACAGCAGAAGACGAGTTTTCTGTACAGTATCTACGATACATTCGATCAATTACCAAATCAAACAGAACCGCTCGCAAGAGCATGAAGTAAATTCAGGCAATGTTTGTAAAATTCACTCAATCACTTAACCCAATTGATCCAGGAGAACAGACACCATGAAAGAGTTAATTCCTCGTGAACGATTCGCACGGGCTGTCAGGCACGAACCTGTGGACCGTGTCCCCCTTCTGTATCGCATGAAAAGCGAAGCCAAGGAGAAAATCGCCCGCGTTTTCGGGATTGAAAAAACCGGTACAGGCTTGAAGCACAATCCGGAATTGGAACTTCGGCTGGGAAACGATGCAATTATTTATCAAATCGGAATCAATGCCGAATTTTCCCATCGACCCATTGCAATCGGTGAAACCTGGTACAACCACTTTGGAGTTGGCTATGGCAAAAGCGGACTCAAAGGCAGAACCGAAGAAGAACACCTTGAGTTCCAGAAAACGCAGGATTTTTGGGGACCCGCCAAAGTCGTACCGGAAAATTTTCCCAACTTTCACCCAATTACCTCCATGGAAGACTTGAAAAACTATACATGGCCAGACCCGGCTGATGAAGAATTGATTGGTCCAATTCGTACGTTGTTGGACCAATATCAGGACGAGTATTTCATAATCGTCGACCTGTCTTCCACATTGATCGAAGCGGCCTACGCTCATTTGGTTGGCACACAGAATTTCTTTCTCTATCTGTTTGATGAACCGGAGCTGATCCATGGTGTGCTGGACGGACTAACCGAATACTACACCAAACTTGGACAAAACGTAATTGACCTGGGAATTGACATGATTCGCGTGGGCGATGATGTCGGCGCACAGCAATCCATGATGATATCTCCACAGCAGTGGCGTGAGCTGGGCAAACCCAGATTTGACTATATGTTCAAGAAATTCCGTGAAACCAACAAGGATATCTTCATCAAGTTGCATTCTTGCGGAGACTACTCTCCGATCATCGGCGACATGATTGAACTTGGAGTTGACCTGTCAGGCCTGATGCAACCCACAGGCGGCAACAAGAACCAGGTCGATCTGAAAAAACAGTACGGGGATGACATTGCATTCATCGGTGGATTTGATGTACAGAGACTACTTCCTCGCGGCCAAGTTGAAGCCGTACGAAACGGTGTCTGCGAAGTTATGAAAAACCTGGCGACTGGCGGTGGTTATATTTTTTCACCGGCCCACTACATACTCGCCGATGTGCCAATTCAAAACATTTTTACAATGCTGGAAGCACAACGCGACTTTGGCACTTATGGCAAATATCCACTGAACTAGAGAAACTCATCGGAGCTGCAACCATGGACGAACCTGAATTAGAAATTCCAACAGGCTGGGAAGAACGAGCCCCCGAAGGCTGGGAATGGGAAACACTTTGGGATGCTGTTGAAACCGGCGATCATGTCTATACGGACGAGAGGGTCAAGCAAGCCATTGATGCTGATATCGACCCGCGAGTCATTTTGGACGACGGATTGTTTCCGGGCTTCAATCTGCAAGCAGACCGATTTAGTGCACAGGTGATTTTTATTCCGGAAATGTTGATCACCGCGCGTGCGATGAAAGCGGGATTGGCACTGATTCGTCCGCTTTTGGCCGCCATGGCGGAAAAACCGGTCGGTACTTTCGTGATTGGAACTGTACTGGGCGATATGCATGATATCGGACAATCCATTGTGACCATCATGCTTGAAAATGCCGGCTTCCGGGTCATCAATTTGGGTACGGATGTTCATCCCGACCGGTTCATTCAAACTGCGCTGGAAGAAAATGCTGATCTGATCGGGTTTTCTGCCCTGCTTTCCACGACCGTCTACTATCAGAAAGTTACCATTGACGAATTTTGTAATGCCGGTCATCGTGGCAAAGTGAAGATCTTGATTGGCGGCGCACCGACAACCCAGGATTGGGCCGACGAATGTGGTGCAGATGGCTGGGGAAAAGATGCAGTTGAAGCGGTTCGTCTCGCCCTTCGACTAGTGCAAGAGCAAAGAGAAGCCTGGGCTTGAAATGTCTGCCGACATTGCAGTTACTTTTGTTGGTCTCAGTAGCGCCGAGAAACCGAGAACCGTCAATGTAGCTCGCGACGCAACAATTCTGGAAGCCTCGCGCCAGGCTGGAATCAATATCGACGCAACTTGCGGTAGCCGTGGGCGTTGTCGCAGTTGTCGGGTCAAGATTTTGGAAGGTGATACACCACCGCCCACTGTACAAGATTCAGTGCAGCTAGGACATGATGAAGTTCACGAAGGTTTTCGCCTCGCCTGTCAGACGCGTATGCTCGGCGATACAACTGTCATGGCGGTGCCGCCGAAAGCCGAGCAAGGACATCAAATTCTTGAATCGGGAAACTCGTCAATGGACAACCATCGCATGCACCTTGACAGTGGTGTGGAGAAACGAATCATTCACGCAAACCTCCCGGTTGAAGAACATCACCAGACTTCAGACATTGAGGAAATTCTGGGTGCGGCCGAACTCGATGCAACTCAATCTTCCATTCATTTGCTACGTAAAATTCCCCAATTGCTTCGGGCCGAAAATGGCAAATTGACAATTACGACATTCAATGGCGAGTTGATTGATGTTGAAGCCGGTGATACCACGGAGCACGTCTACGGCATGGCTTTTGACATTGGCACTACTAGCGTAGTTGCAACTCTGCTAGACCTGAAATCTGGCGAACAACTGGCCTCGGCGGGCGGTGTAAATCCGCAAGCCGTGTATGGCGGCGACCTGATGTCGCGCATCGCCTACGCGCAATTTGACGATAAAAAATTGTCTACGTTGCGCGCCAAAATTCTGAATGCAGTGAACGAATATATTCGTCAAACCTGCAAAGAAGCAGGCGTATCACCCGAGCATGTCTATAAAATTGTCGTAGTCGGCAATACCTGCATGCATCATATTTTTCTCGGGATTGATGTTTCTTACGTAGGCTTGGCGCCATACGCTCCCGTGGTTCGGGAAAATCTGGTTCTGAGCTCTGCCGATCTGCCGCTCAAGGCGGCACCCAAGGCAAAGGTATGCTTGCTACCGATCATTGCAGGTTTTGTCGGTGCTGATACAGTCGGATGCATCTTGTCCACTCGAATTCATGAGAGTGAAGAGATTCGCGCACTGGTGGATATCGGCACCAATGGCGAAGTTGTCATGGGGTCGCGCAAACGAATGACGGCATGCTCTGCTCCAGCTGGTCCGGCACTGGAAGGTGCACAGATTCGAGACGGCATGCGGGGGGCTTTGGGTGCAATTGAAAAAGTCGAGGTGAATAACGATTTTAACTGCCTGATCATCGGCGACGTGCCGGCAATTGGAATCTGTGGTTCAGGACTCATTGATGCTGCGGCGAAAATGATTGATTCGCATATTATGGATAGCAACGGAAACATGCGAAAGCGGGACCTTGAAGAGTTGCCGGACTGCATTCGGGAACGGTTGGTAAAATCAGACAATGGCTCGGCCGAATTCGTCCTCGTTTGGAATCAAGAAACTGGCAAGAAGAAAAACATCGGTGTCACACAAGGCGATGTCAGACAGTTGCAATTGGCAAAGAGTGCTATTTATTCAGGAATTCGCATGCTTCAAACTGTCATGAATATTCAGGATGAACAAATTGAACAACTGATGCTTTGTGGTGGATTTGGCAATTATGTCAGTATCGAAAGTGCCAAAACCATTCGCTTGCTACCCAATTTGCCGCATGAGCGTATCGCCTATGTAGGCAATGCAGCTCTGCTTGGTGCACAAATGGCATTGCTGTCGGAAACCGAACGCCAATCCGCATATGAAATCAGTCAAAGCATTGAACATGTTGCGCTTGCCGCACGTCCGGATTTTCAGGATATTTTCGTGGATTCCATGTCATTTTCCGGAATGCCGTTTCCATCGGCAGCGAGGTCAACCGCAAAGTCTCGAAGAGAAACACGGATTAAACGATCTACAGAATCTATATCGCAGTAAGCGGCAATGTCGACAGAAACTTCAACCCGATCGCACTCGAATCAAGCGAACCTGCATCTCCTGTTTGGATTTCTTGGCTCCGGCAAAACTACGCTTGTGCGCCATTTGATTGAAACTGCCGGCAATGAAGTTCCTACGGCGATTATTGTCAATGAGTTTGGTGATGTCGGTGTGGATGGCGACATTATTCAAGGCAACGCGATTGATACAGTAGAATTGAATTCAGGTTGTCTTTGTTGCACGCTGAAAGGATCGTTGCTAAATGCCGCAGAAGAACTCGTGAATGATGCCGGTGCACAGAGAATTATTGTTGAAGCTAGTGGTGTTGCTGACCCTGAAGATATGCTGGACGACTTTGAAGACCCCTCTGTTTCAGCAAATTTTGACATCTGTCCGATCGTTACAGTTGTCGATGCCGCGAAATTCAACAAAATTCGCTCCATGCTAGGCGAATTCTACGAATCACAAATTTTGAATGCCGATATCGTCGTAGTCAACAAAATCGATTTGGCCGATAAAGATGAGCTTCGAAAAGTTGCATGCGAAGTCAAAAATATCAATCCCGACGGGCTGATTTACTTTACCGAGCAGTGCCAAATTGAAAAGGACCTGGTTCTGGATGCTGAAGCTGATGCGAGTGAACCGTCCAGTTCGCACCATCATCATCACCATCATCATGTTCACGAGCTGATGATGTCAATCGTGATTGAACCCAGGGTCGATATCACCCGCTCTGAATTCAAACAATATTGTGATGTGCTGCCTGATACGGTTTGGCGAATGAAAGGATTTATGCAGATAGACGATCAACCTGTACTGGTTCAGTATTCGGCGGGGCAACTTGATATTTCGGAAGCCGCCCCACGATCGACCAACCGTCTTGTGATCATTGGCCAACAGTTGGATACAGACAAGTTGTCAAAAGGATTGGGAACACTTGTTGCTTCACCTGAATCGTAGAAAAACGGAGAAATGCCCAACTCAACTGAAAAATCACCTCCCGTTTCCCTTGCAGACAAGGCCTACAATGAACTCGTAACCCGCATTACCCGTCTGGACCTTCAACCCGGTGCTGTTTTGGCAGAACAAGTTTTGGTGGAAGAGCTGAATATCGGCCGCACGCCAGTTCGGGAAGCGTTGCAACGGCTGGCGCGTGAAGGACTGGTTGTGCATCGCCTGAATCGCGGCATGTTTGTTTCGGAAATCAGCTATACGGCAATGCAGGAAATCTACGAATTCAGAAGTTTGATTGACGGGTTTGCCTGCCGGCTTGCCGCAAATCGGGCAACTGCCAAGCAAGCTGATGACTTGCTTGATATTCACCAGGCTTTGGTTCAGGCAACTCGCGATGACAACATTGACCAGTATGTTTTTCTGGACCGAAAATTCTACAAGGTATTGGCAGAAGCATCTCAGAATGGATATTTGGCTGAAGCAATTCCGAGAATATTCAATCTTCACCTGCGCCTTTGGTTCTTTATCTCATCAAAACTGGGGAATTGGCATTCTATCGCCGAAGCACACGAGGTGATGACGCATGATGTTGCCGAAGCTATCGCCCAGCGCGATCCGGACCGCGCCGAACTGGCAATGAAAAACTACATTTCACAACGCCAGCAAGATGTGAGACGCGCGCTGTAGTTCCCGATTGCAGCATCATAGTAGATTTCGTTTCTCCTGCAATTCGCGTAATGCCCTTGCGGTGTGAGAACGCTTGGAGCGCATGAATTTATTTAATGGTCCTTGCGTTACAATTTTTCCGCCGGCATCACCTCCTTCCGGTCCTAAATCAATGACCCAGTCCGCTTCGGCAATGATGTCCAGATTATGCTCAACCACGACCACTGTATTGCCGGCATCAACCAGCGCATGCAATACCCGAACCAGTTTTTCAATATCCGCAACATGTAACCCCACAGTGGGTTCATCCAACAGATAGAGAGTGCGTGAGCCAATCGTCGCATTGCCCTTTCGTGTCTCGCGATCAGCAATTCGAACAGCTTTTGACAATTCGGCAACCAGCTTGATCCGTTGTGCTTCACCGCCGCTCAGCGTCGGACTGGGTTGCCCAAGTGTCAAATATCCCAAACCAACATCCACAAGCAATTCGAATACCTTTCTCAAGGACGATAACGGCTTGAAAAACTCCGCCGCTTCTTCCATACTCAATGACAAAACATCGGCAACTGTCTTGCCTCTATAGGTAACTGCCAGCGTTTCCGAATTGAATCTGGAACCATTGCAAGTTTCGCAAATCACTCTCACATCCGGCAGGAAATTCATTTCGATTTTTTTCTCGCCCTGACCGTCGCAACTGGCACAGCGTCCACCTGCGACATTGAATGAAAAACGGCCGGCCTCGTAGCCGCGTAATCTTGCTTCCGGTGTTTCAGCAAACAGTTGTCTGATTTTTCCCCAAACATTGACATAGGTGGCCGGACAGGAACGCGGGGTTTTTCCGATTGGCGTTTGATCCACTTCAAGTACGCGACTGAATGCTTCCCAACCCTCAATGTTTTCGCAGTCATTGAAAATTGCCAAATCATTGGAATTTTTATACCGAGATGCCAAACTGACAAGATTTTCGTAAAGAATATTGCGCACCAAGGTGCTTTTTCCGCTCCCGCTCACACCGGTTACACATACCAGCGCCTGAATCGGTATCGTTGCATTGATATTTCGCAGATTATGCTTCCAGGCTCCAATCACTTGTACGGCTTTCTTCGGGTTTGCTGCACCCCGTTGTCTCGGCTGAGGATGTTGCAACGGTTGGGCCAACGATTGTCCGGTTACTGATCGATTGTTTTTCCTGATTTGGATTGGCGTTCCCACCGCAATTACTTCTCCGCCGCGAACACCGCCGCCGGGACCCAAATCAATAATATGGTCAGCACTTTCGATTGTCTCTTCGTCATGCTCCACAACAACAATTGAGTTGCCCTTGTGTCGAAGTGATTTCAAGGCATCAAGGAGTTTACGGTTGTCGCGGCTATGCAGGCCGATTGTAGGTTCATCAAGAATATAGCAGGCACCGCACAAGCTGGAACCCAACTGCGCGGCCAGTCGAATTCGCTGCGACTCGCCGCCGCTCAGCGTTGGTGCAGATCGGTCCAGAGACAGATAGGACAACCCAACGGATTCGAGGAATGCCAGACGGGAATTCAATTCAGTCAAAATATCGGTTGCAACCTGTGCTTCCCTTTCGGTAAGCCGTAGTTTCAAAAAGAATTTTCTGGCATCAAGAATCGACAGTTCATTAATATGGTCAATTGTCTTGTTCTTGAAACGCACTGCCAATGCTTCCGGGTTTAGCCTCTTGCCCTCACACACCTTGCAAACATTTCCTGAAGATCCAATATCTGCAATATCCTCATTATCGTCAACCATGCTGATATTCAAGCCGGTGCCGACACATGCAAAGCACCATCCGTGTTTGGAGTTGTAGGAAAAAAGACGCGGGTCAAGACTGCTGAACGATCTCGAGCATCGCGGACAGGAACGTGAAACAGAAAAAGTCTCGAAAAGCGGTGCATCATTTGCTTCTGGATCCTCTGACTCCGAGGCGATGCGGAAATGCCCTTTGGAGTGCTCCAACGCGATGTAAATTGCCTCTTCAAGTGTCTTCAGGTTACCGCGTGTTAACCTGAACATGCGTATTGGCATGTCAATATCGTGTTCTTTGTACCGGTCCAACCTGGGCCAATGTTCTGTGGACAGTACATCATCATCTACATACAAAAACTCAACTCCTCGTTTGAATGCCCAGGCTGCCAAATCTGTGTAATATCCCTTGCGAGCGATTACCAGGGGCGCCGTAACGCATATATACTGGCCTTTGTATTTCTTCCAAATTTGCTCGATAATTGAACCAACTGATTGTTCGTCAACTTTGATTTCACAATCCGGGCAGTACTGCGTACCCAGCTTGACGAACAACAATCGAATGTAGTGATAAATTTCAGTCATCGTTGCAACGGTGCTTTTTCGTCCGCCACGACTCATTCGCTGTTCGATCGCAACAGTTGGCGGCAAACCGGTAATCGCATCAAAATCGGCGCGTGCAACCGGTTGCACGAACTGACGCGCATAGGCGTTCAGAGTTTCCAGATAACGCTTTTGACCCTCGGCAAATAGGATGTCGAAAGCCACTGTGCTTTTGCCGCTTCCACTCATTCCGGTAATCACAGTGATCGCGTTGTAAGGCACCGACAAATTGATGTTTTTCAAATTGTGTTCACGCGCATTTTTCAACAAGATTTCTCTGCTTCGCTGACTGGTGCCTGAAACTGGCAACCTTGATTCAACATCGCCATGATGTTCAAGGTTGAAATACTGTCGAAGCGCGCGTGCGGTATGACCATCGCCTTCGTTTGCCAAATTTTTCGGCCGTCCACTGGCGACCACCTCGCCGCCGGCATCACCTCCTTCGGGGCCCAAGTCAATAATCCAGTCCGCTCTGGAAATCAAATCCAGATTGTGCTCAATAACAACAATCGAATGACCATCGCGAGTCAATTTTTCCAAAGAACTCAGCAATTTGGCCACATCCAGAAAATGCAATCCTGTTGTCGGCTCATCAAACAAAAACATGCGTCTCTCCAAGGAACTCTGACCGCCCCTGCCGCTTTTGGCGATGTGCGCCGCCAGTTTCAGTCGCTGTGCCTCGCCACCGCTCAAAGTTGGCACCGGCTGCCCCAGTTTCAGGTAGTCCAGTCCGACATCAATCAGTGGCTCCAGTCCTTCAACAATTCTTGCGTCGTCAGAGAAAAAATCAACCGCCTCGGTTACCGTCATGTCCAGTATGTCTATAATCGATTTTGGCAGTTGTTCGCCGCGCCCTTGCCGCAATGACGGACTCAATTTGACATCTTGAATTTCGGCGCGAAAACGAGTCCCTTCACAATCGGGGCAACGCAGGTAAACATCACTCAGAAACTGCATTTCCACATGCTCGAAACCACTACCCCCGCAAGTCGGACATCGCCCCAGATCCGAATTGAAGCTAAAGTATCCGGCCGTGTAGTTGCGCTTTATTGCCAGCGGTTCCTTGGCAAAACGTTCGCGAATGGCAGTCAATGCTCCAACATAACTAACCGGATTGGACCGGGCCGTACGACCAATTGGCGACTGCGAGACCAGTACGACATCGGTGAGGTATTCAGCACCTTCAATCTTGTCATGTGCACCGGGCACTTGCGTTGAAACTCCCTTGGCTCTGCGCAAGGCGCGATGCAGAACTTCTTCAACCAGTGTTGACTTGCCTGAACCGCTGACACCGGTGATGCAAACAATGCGATTGAGCGGAAATCTTACGGTGATATTTTTCAGATTATTTTGCCGCGCACCGCGAATTCGCATGAAATTCAATTCAAACAATTTGCCGCGGCGCTGATTGTCCGGCAAGTAGTCGCTGTTTCGAAGACAAGATGCCGTTGCCGAGTCATGTGATGTCAACAAAGACTTGTATGTGCCAAAATGCACCACATTGCCGCCGCGCTCCCCGGCTCCCGGTCCCAAATCCAGAATCTTGTCCGCCGCACGAATCATCTGCTCCTCATGTTCAACAACAAGCAGTGTATTACCTGCATTTCGCAACCGATGAAGAATTCCGATGACTCGACCGATATCGCGGGCATGCAATCCGATTGTTGGTTCATCCAGCACAAACAAAGTGTTAACCAATGTCGTACCCAGCGCTGTAGTCAGGTTAATCCGTTGCACTTCCCCGCCGCTCAGTGTTCTGGACTGTCGATCCAGGTTCAAATAACCCAGCCCCACATCAACCAGGTACCCCAGTCTGGAACGAATTTCCGCCAACACCAGTTCAGTAGCTTCATCTACCGGCTTTGGCAGTTTTACCTGATTGAAAAATTCAGCACATTTGCTGAGCGGCATCATTTCCAAGTCATGGACCGTCAATCCCGCCATTGCATCAAACTGTTCCTTCGACAAAGTAAAGTCAGGATGACAAAATTTGTTCATGCCAGCATTCTTGAATCGATTGATTCCAAGTCTCCACAAGAACGCTTCCGGCTTCAGTCTTGCGCCACTGCATGCCGGACATTCCTTGTAGGCTCGATAATAGGACAAAAAGACTCTGACATGCATCTTGTGCTTGCGGCCTTCAAGCCAGTTGAAAAATCGCTTTACACCGTACCAGCGGCCACTGTACAAGCTACCTTCGCCGTCCATGACCCATGCCTTGTGCTTCCGACTCAATCTTTTCCACGGAATATCAAGCGGTACGCCTTTTTCAGGTGCATGCTGGAGAATGTCTCGCCAGCTTTCGCTATATACCTTGGAAGTAAACGGCTTGATTGCCCCTTCCCGCAAGGACAATGATTCATCCGGAATCACCAGCGAATAGTCAATGTCCATCAATTTCCCAAAGCCGCGGCAGGTCTCGCACGCACCAATCGGCGAGTTGAATGAAAACAAATTCGGAACCGGAACTGAATAATCGATATTGCAGTCTGCACAACGCAGTTTGCTGGAATAAGACTTTGCGCTTCCCGTGGCCTGCCGATTCTCATCCAGTTCCTGTACAACAACTGTTGATTTGGATTGCTTCAGGGAATGTTCAACCGCTTCAATCAACCTGGACCGATTGCGGCGAATCGGCCGGAGTCGGTCTTGTACGACTAGCATTGTGTCATCCGCGCGTCTGGCGATACGCTTGTATCCCTGTCGCGCCAGATATTCCCCGGCAAATTCTGTTGAGATACTGGCCGGAACATTGATGGGAAACATCACCTGAACCATTGGAACATTCTTGCTCAGGGACTTGAAATGCTCAATTGTCAGGTGCGCGATTTCTTCAGGCGAGTTGTTTTGAATGGGCTGGCCGCAACCTGAACAATGCAAAGTTGCCGCTCTCGCAAAAAGGAGTTTCAGATGATCATTCAATTCCGTCATGGTGCCGACGGTTGAACGGGTCGTACGCACCGGATTCACCTGGTCGATCGCGACTGCTGGGGGTACTCCGTCAATTCGTTCCACCTTCGGACGATCCATACGGTCCAGAAACTGGCGCGCATACGGAGAGAAGGTTTCAACGTAGCGCCGCTGCCCTTCCGCGTAGATGGTATCGAAAGCCAATGAGGACTTGCCAGAACCGCTGACCCCCGTGACAACGGTCATCTCATTATGCGGAATTTCAAGGTCTAGATCTTTCAGATTATTTTGTCGAGCACCCCGTATTTGCAACGAAGCACGCGATGAATTCAGATTATCATTACTCACAGATTTTCAATCAAATAGCTAGTTTAATGAGAGGCAATGGCTTGTCTTTTGCTGTCGCAATTCCAACTGGGTCAAACAAAAAAGAATACTTGAATTTCCCGAGTCACAATATACTGAATATGAAATTAATGTCCTCCGGGCTGCCGACGGAGGTCCGGCAACATTTTCATCTGGACGTCAATTCCGTTGGGACAATTCAATCCAATTCGTGTTGTGGTCATTGAATCTCGTTGCAATAAAATTCTTTCGGACTGATTTACAAAATGGACGAATACTCTGAAACGCTTGCTGTTGAGTCTGCTACTGTAGACGATGCCGCGTCCACAGGCCGCAGAAAACCAATTACAGTCATGCATTGGGGGACTTATCACCCGGAATATCACGACGGCAAGCTAGTCAGATTCAAAGGTGTGGCAATTGACCCGGATCCGTCGCCAATCGCAAACGGTCTGGTTGATGGTTACGACCATCCGGCACGCATCAAGCAACCTGCAATTCGCCGCGGTTTTTATGAAAATGGGCGATCCTCCGAGACCAGAAGTCGGGGAAATGAACCATTTGTCGCAGTTTCTTGGGAACAGGCAGAAAGGATTGTTGCCGATACGCTGCAATCCATCAAGAAGCAATACGGTAACGAAGCAATATTTGCCGGCTCATACGGTTGGGCCAGTGCTGGCATGTTTCACCATGCGCCTAGCCAATTGCACCGATTCCTGAATTGCTTTGGCGGTTTTACTTACTCGGTGAATTCGTACAGCTTTGCGGCCGCCGAAGTCATTGTGCCGCATGTCATTGGCAATTTTCATCAACTGCTAGTCAACAGCACCGCGTGGCCATCCATTATTGAAAGTACTGACCTGCTTGTCGCCTTTGGTGGCTTGCCGCTGAAAAACGGGCAAATCGAATTTCGCGGCAACGCTTGCCACGTCCAGAAAAAGTACATGCGCCAAGCCATCGAAAACGGAGTAGAGTTTGTCAATATCAGTCCAATTCGAGATGACATAGATGAGTCTTTGCATGCGGACTGGTTTTCGATCATCCCGAATTCGGATGTCGCCATGATGCTGGGGCTAGCTCACGAAATTGTT
Source organism: Arenicellales bacterium (assembly GCA_965200765.1). Lineage (GTDB taxonomy): Bacteria > Pseudomonadota > Gammaproteobacteria > Arenicellales > JAJDZL01. The sequence goes on along the minus strand of OZ241380.1, from coordinate 1,101,155 downwards.
ATCAACGACCTGCATGATCAAGTATTTTTGAACAAGTACTGCGTCGGCTTTGAAAAATTTCGAGACTATCTTATGGGTGATTCTGATGGGCAACCGAAAAATGCTGATTGGGCCGGCGGAATTTGCGGAATTTCTGCCGCAAAAATTCGAAGATTGGCGCATCGCATGGCAAGCCGTCGGACCATGATTTCTGTCAGCTGGTCGCTGACTCGCCAAGAGCACGGCGAGCACAACTATTGGATGGGAATAGCACTTGCAGCAATTTTGGGGCAAATTGGTCTGCCCGGCGGCGGTATCGGCTTTGGATATTCGGCGACCAACGGAGTTGGAAATTCTGTCGGTCGGGTTCGCTATCGCAGTTGCCCGGTCGGTACGAATCCCGTGAAACACTTTATTCCCGTTGCGCGCATTGCCGATATGCTACTGCATCCGGGTGAAGAGTTTGACTACAACGGTGGTCGATATGTATACCCGGACATTCGTCTGGTTTGGTGGGCCGGCGGAAACCCGTTTCATCATCATCAAGACATCAATCGTCTCATCAAAGCCTGGCAGAAACCGGAGTGCATTATTGTCAATGACCCGTTCTGGACCTCTGCTGCTCGCTATGCTGACATCGTGTTACCCGCAACAACCATGCTTGAGCGAACAGATATGTCTGCCTCACCGCGCGACAGTTATATTGTGCGAATGGACCAGATTCTGTCCCCGGTCGGCGAAGCTCGTAACGATCACCAGATTTTCTCGGGCATTGCAAAACGATTGGGAATTGATAAGGAGTTTACTGAATCAAGGACTGAAATCGAATGGCATCAGCATTTGTACGAACTTTCCAAAGCACAAGGTCACAGTGAAGGCATTCAATATCCGGCGTATGAAAGCATTCTAGAAAAAGGTTGGCATCAAGTCCAGGCCCCCAAGAAACCGCGGGTCATGCTGGAACCATTTCGTTCTGACCCGGATCAATCTCCCTTGCGTACTCCTTCGGGAAAGATCGAAATTTTTTCCGAGACAATTGATTCTTTCAACTACGACAACTGTCCCGGGCATCCGACGTGGATGCCGCCGTCGGAGTGGCTCGGCAAATCTGATCGACAATCGGATGAATTGCATTTGGTGTCCAATCAACCAACCCATCGCTTGCATTCGCAACTGGACCATGGTTCCCATAGCCAGTCCGGCAAAATCAATGGCCGGGAACCGATTCGAATCCATACCAAGGATGCAAAACAAAGAAACATACAAAATGGCGACATCGTGCGGGTTTTCAACCAACGCGGGGCTTTCTTGGCAACCGCTCGCCTCGAAGACAAAATGCTTCCCGGGGTTTTGCAGATCGCAACCGGCGCATGGTTCGACCCCCTGAACTCATCGTCGACTCTGTGCAAGCACGGCAATCCCAATACTGTTACCCATGACCGTGGAACTTCAAGACTCGCACAAGGTCCTGCCGCACTATCCTGTCTTGTGAAAATTGAAAAATATCACGGGGGCATTCCGCAAGTTACCGCATTCAAACCCCCAGAAATCACTACGAACTCTGCATAGCGGCAACTTCGGATTCTGGACTCCAAGCACGCGGCAAGAGTCTCAAATCAATTCCAAATTGTCTGCTTTCCTGAACACTATTCATGCGTGAAAGACATTTGTCCTGACTTCGCTTACGCCATTCCACTATCCAAATCTGGTACATTGTCGTAAAATTGAATGTGAGCAGAAAAGCATGGATGCTCATTCAAGATTTGAATTTGAAACAATATTGATATTTGAAATCAAATACACTTAATTGTTGATACGGAGGTTATCTGAATATGTCTGAAAATCTAGTCTACGATATTCCCGCTGAAATCGAGGAAAAAGCTCATATCAATCCTGAATTGTACCAGCAAATGTATGAACGCTCGATCAGCGACCTGTCATTCTGGGAAGAGCAAGCGGACAAGTTTCTACACTGGTTCAAGAAATGGGATTCAGTCTGTGATTATGATTTCAACAAGGGCCACATTCGCTGGTTTGAAAATGGAAAACTGAATGCCGCCTACAATTGCCTGGACCGCCATCTTGAAACCAAAGGCGACCAAGTCGCGTTGATCTGGGAAAACGATGATGCAACCGAGACGAGAAAGTTTACTTTCAGGGAACTTCACGGACTGGTTGGCAAACTCTCAAATGTACTGAAATCCAGAGGAGTCAAAAAAGGCGACCGAATTTGCATCTACATGCCAATGATTCCCGAAGCAGTTATAGCCGCCCTTGCATGTGCACGAATCGGTGCTGTTCACTCAATCGTGTTCGGTGGTTTTTCTCCCGGTGCGCTAAGAGACAGAATTCTTGATTCTGACTGCCAGGTTGTCATCACAGCAGACGAAGGACCCCGCGGCGGCAGAAGCGTTCCTTTGAAAAACAATGCCGATGCTGCAATGGAAGAATGCCCGGATGTACATACCTGCGTCGTAGTGCAACGAACCGGTGGCGGAGTTTCAATGAAGAATGGACGCGATATTTGGTATCACGAAGCAATCGCCGACGCGGCGGCAGAATGCCCTGCTGAAGAAATGGATGCCGAAGATCCGCTTTACATCCTCTATACATCCGGTTCTACCGGCCAACCAAAAGGTGTCATGCACACCACTGGTGGCTATATGCTCTTTGTGACCATGACATTCACCTATACATTTGACTACCAAGATGGAGAGGTGTACTGGTGCGGTGCAGATATCGGCTGGGTAACCGGACACTCTTATATTGTGTATGGCCCGTTTTCCGCCGGAGCTACCAGTGTCATGTTTGAAGGTGTTCCGCTGTATCCGGATGCGAGTCGATTCTGGGAAGTGTGCGACCGGTACAACGTGAACATTTTCTACACTGCACCAACAGCAATTCGGGCCTTGATCGGTGCCGGCGATGAATTTGTTGAAAAAACCAATCGCAAGAGTCTCCGAATTCTGGGGACAGTCGGCGAACCCATCAATCCGGAAGCCTGGCAATGGTACCATGGAAAAGTCGGAGATCGACGCTGTCCAATTGTAGATACTTGGTGGCAAACTGAAACCGGCGGTCATATGCTCACGCCATTGCCCGGTGCAACAAAACTTAAGCCAGGATCTGCAACCAAACCATTTTTCGGTGTTACCCCCGTAATACTTGACTCTGATGGCAATGAGCTGGAAGGTGTTGCAGAGGGTGCGCTTTGCATCAAGCAATCTTGGCCAGGTCAAATGAGAACTGTATGGGGAGACCACGAGCGGTTCATTCAAACTTATTTCAGCGCATTTCCCGGTTATTACATGACCGGAGACGGAGCTCGTCGGGATGAAGATGGTTTTTACTGGATCACCGGACGCGTCGACGATGTGATGAATGTTTCCGGGCATCGTTTGGGGACGGCTGAAATTGAAAGTGCTCTGGTGCTACATCCCAAAGTTGCTGAAGCTGCCGTGGTTGGGTTTCCTCACGACATCAAAGGAGAGGCAATCTATGCATACGTTACTACGATTGCCGGAACTGTTGAAGACGAAGAATTGCGGAAGGAACTGTTCAACATTGTTCGCAAGGAAATCAGTCCAATCGCCAAGCCGGATGTGATCCAGTTTGCACCGGGACTACCCAAAACTCGCTCAGGCAAGATCATGCGTCGAATCCTTCGCAAGGTTGCGGCCAACGAAATCGACAACCTGGGTGATACATCAACACTCGCTGAACCAGCGGTTGTGGAAGACATCATCGCAAACCGGGCCAATCGGTAGTTGTAAGAATTTTCAATTCATTTAACAGGCAATTCGAGGGTAATACGATCAGTGTAGATTGAGTCTTCAAAGCATCGTAGAAAACTCCGCTACCTCTGTGTAATCTGGGGACAGGCGTTAGCGAATAAAATTTGCGTATGATTCAATCGTATTGAGATTCTGCTTTTGATTCAAATCGTTAGATAATTTTCTTTGAGAAAATTCTTAACTGAAGCGGAGAAATTTGCAATATTCAGTTCGGTTTTTCAGCTCTCTGTTGGTGCTGATAGACCCGGAATTTCTACAACGGCAATTTCTCCATTCACTGCTCTTGTATTTCACAAATGTGAACCAAAAAAATCTATCCATAAGAATTTGATTTGAAGTACCACTTCAGTGATACCAGTGAGCGATCATAGAAATAATTGATTTGGTCCTTCGTATATTGATATTCAGAACCGACCGGACAACGAATCCGCGACTGGCACAGACGTGCACACGGTGAATCTTGCCGATCTCTGTAGCCAAAACACTTGTCCAGATTGAAGTCACCAATTTCATTGACAGCACTTGCCGGGCACACTGGTTGGCATGGCTTGTCAATACAACTCAAGCACGGATGTTCTGTTTCTTCTCGTTCTGTTGGGGGTAGTTTGACACTGAGCAACATCAATACACGATAGGCGAACCAAGTTCCATATTTCGGGTGGATTCCTACTCTCAAAGGAGACATGTGACCCCATCCGGCCAGCTTGCCAAATTCAGGTAAAGAAACCAGGTATTCGTTCGATGGATAGAGGATTTTGAATTCCGCCTGCAAATGCTCAGTTGCATATTCGATGGCTACTTTGGTACTGAAAGTATCAACCGGGTCCGGAAACTGCAAACCATTTTGGTTCATTGCTTTCCACAATGCGCTTCCTGCACTTGCCAATAGCACGGTGCTTGGATATTCCCGTTCATTCACTCCCGGGTAAGTCGCAGTGATCAAGTGCTTGACTTCTTCAGTCTCAAAAACGCAACGCATGTTGACACCATTTTGATCAAGGAAACCCGTTCCGGAATCCTTGCGGTATGTACTGCTTTTTCTTGAAGAATTATCCATTTGAATCACCATCGGTTGATTTCTGTCGATAGCATCGAATCCGCATCACCATTGCGGCAATTTGAGCGTCTTCTGGCAAATGCTCAGTCAACAGCCATTGCATCAATTCCTCGTTTGAATGATTCAATACTGCTTCAAATATTGTAATTTCGCTGACTGTAAATTTTTCAGCATGGTCAACAAGAAAATCAGTTAGCAATACATCCAGTTCCTTCGTTCCCTGTCGACATCGCCATAAAAGACGATTACGCCTTGCGATTTCGTCAAGCGCAGGAGGTTCTATTGCCTCAGCGCCAGCAATTTCTTGATTTCTACGATCGCCTTGCCTGGATTCAAGTTCTTGGGACATGTATTCGTACAATTCATGATGGTATGGCAACGGTAAAGGCGAAACGGGTCCTGCAACTCATCCAGACGCTCACCCGTGGCTTCATCTCTGGAATCTGATATCCACCGATACGCCTGCAACAAAATTGCTGGTCCCAGATAGCGATCACTGTTCCACCAGTAACTTGGACAACTCGTTGAGCAACAGGCACATAATATACATTCGTACAAGCCGTCAAGCTTCGCCCTTTCTTCAACGGATTGCAAAGTTTCCTTGTCGTTGGCAAGCGATGACTGAGTTTGAACCCAGGGACGAATTGAAGCGTATTGTGCATAGAAGTGTGTCAAGTCCGGAACCAGATCCTTGACAACCGGCAAATGCGGCAATGGATAAATCTTTACATCCTTTTTCACTTCATCAATGGGCTTGATGCAAGCCAGAGTATTCGTACCATCAATATTCATGGCACATGAACCGCAGATTCCTTCTCGACAGGAACGACGAAATGTCAGGGTCGAGTCAATTTCATTCTTGATCTTGATCAACGCATCCAGAACCATTGGACCACATTGTTCCATATCAACTTCATAAGTGTCCAGGCTTGGAGTTTCACCACTATCCGGTTCCCACCGGTAGATTTTGAATATTTTGGGATCTTTGGCGGTACCTTTCTCTTTGTGTACCGTGCCTGACCGAACTACAGAATTTTTTGGAAGACGAAATTTACCCACAATACATACCTTATCTGTCAATATATCCGTGCTTTCGGTGAAATAAGCTCAATGTCATCCGTCAAGGTGTACATGTGAACCGGCCGATAGTCAATTGAAACTTTGCCAGAGTTATCCAGCCAGGCTAGCGTATGCTTCATCCAGTTCTTGTCGTCGCGGTCCGGAAAATCCTCGCGCGCATGCGCACCGCGACTCTCTTGCCGGTTGATGGCCGAATAGATGGCCACAAGAGCTTGTCGAATCAAATTGTCCAACTCCAGCGTTTCCACCAAATCCGTATTCCATACCAGTGAACGATCAACTACGCGTATATCTTGCATCTCATCCCAAACTCCCTGAAGTTTCTCGGTACCTTCCTGCAGAATATCACCGGTACGAAATACACCGCAATAATTTTGCATGATTCTCTGCATTCGCAACCGAATATCAGCAGTTGGAGTAGAACCATTTGCATAACGAAGCTTGTCAAAGTGTTCAATAGCATACTCTTCAATGTTTCTGGGCAAGGAGCGCTTGACTTCTCTGGGCTTGATCAGTTGCTGGGCGCGGTCCGCGGCCGAGCGGCCAAAAACTACTAGATCAAGCAAAGAGTTGGAGCCGAGACGATTCGCGCCATGCACGGAAACGCATGCAGTCTCGCCAATAGCCATCAAGCCGGGAACTACAAAGTCGTTGTCGCCGTCTTTGCGAATGACCACCTCGCTTCGATAATTCGTCGGTATGCCTCCCATGTTGTAGTGTACCGTCGGAATTACCGGAATCGGTGAGCGGGTCACATCAACACCGGCAAAAATCTTTGCTGTTTCCGATATCCCCGGCAAACGCTCCTGCAACACCTCCGGGCCCAAATGTTCAAGATGCAGAAAAATATGATCTGTCTCCGTCCCAACACCTCGTCCTTCTCGAATCTCCAGTGTCATCGAACGACTGACAACATCGCGTGAAGCCAGGTCCTTGGCATTGGGAGCATAGCGCTCCATGAACCGTTCCCCATCTGCATTGGTCAAATAACCCCCCTCGCCTCTGGCGCCTTCAGTAATCAAGCATCCGGAACCATAGATACCTGTCGGATGGAATTGAATAAATTCCATATCCTGAAGTGGCAAACCGGCCCTCAGTAGCATGGCATTGCCATCGCCAGTACATGTATGCGCAGAGGTGCAGGAAAAAAATGTTCGTCCATAGCCGCCAGTCGCCAAGATTACCAGCTTGGCCTGAATTCGATGCAAGGTGCCATCATCCAGTCGCCATGCAAGCACGCCCCTGCACTCGCCTTCATGCATCAGCAAATCCAAAGCAAAGTATTCTACAAAAAATTCTGCCTTGTTCTTCAATGCCTGCTGGTACAGTGCATGCAAAATCGCATGGCCGGTACGGTCTGCCGCAGCACAGGTGCGCATCGCCTGTCCTTCACCGAAATGTGTCGTCATTCCGCCGAATGCTCGCTGATAAATCAATCCGTCCTCAGTACGTGAAAATGGCACTCCGTAGTGCTCCAGTTCAATGACTGCATTCGGTGCTTCACGGCACATGTACTCAATTGCATCCTGATCGCCAAGCCAATCCGAACCCTTGACGGTGTCATACATGTGCCAGCGCCAGTCGTCGATATTCATATTTCCCAAGGCGGCACTGATTCCGCCTTGCGCCGCAACGGTGTGACTACGCGTCGGGAACACCTTGGTGATGCATGCCGTGGACAATCCGGCCTGTGCAACACCGAAAGTCGCTCGAAGCCCGGCACCACCCGCGCCGATTACTACGACATCGTAAGAATGGTCGGCAATTTCGTAAGCACTCATTGCCATGGCTACAACGCGACTTGCAAAATTGAAATCGTACTGAATATCATAAGCACAGCGGACAAAAACTTGACTGAAATGATCGAAGCAATACGCACCCCTTCCCGTTTCGCATAGTCTTCAATTACCACCTGCATGCCCAGTTGCGCATGATAGAACACGCACACCACAAACGCGATCAACAATGTTGACGACCACGGTTGCTTCAACCAGGCATAGACGTCGAGATAGCACTGTCCTGCAAGCGAGGCTACAGAAAACGTGAACCACACAGTCAAAGGAACAAGCGCCACTGCCGTCAAACGTTGCCACCACCAATGGGCCGAGCCTTCTCTGGCAGAACCCAGTCCAAGTACGCGTGCAAGAGGAGATCGATAGTTCATTTCTGCCAATCAACAACTTGCATAGCCGAATACCCAAAGAAGCACCGTCAACACCAATGATGCGACTACGGCAGTCCAGCCGCTACGATACACAGACTCAATCTTCAGTCCTTTCCCAAGGTCCCAAAACAGATGCCGAATCCCGTTGCACAGGTGATAAAAAAGCGCCACTGTAAATGCGAATAATACAATTTGCCCGAACCAGCTGGACAGAATACCGTGAATTGAGATATATGCCTCGTGGCTATATGCAATCGCACCTAGCCATACTGCCAGCATCAATGCTGCAAATGAAATAATCACACCGGAAATTCGGTGAAATATTGACAGAACCGACGTGATTTGAGGCTTGTAAACCTGTAGATGCGGGGACAATGGACGATCGGGTAACGACACTTCTACAACTTCAACAAGTTAAACCAAATTCTCTAACTGAATCTCGCTTGTTTCAACTAAAAATCAATACACTTGCCGTCTTTTTCCCAATCGCCGTAACGAGTAGGATCAGGCCTGACAACTTTGTCTCCTTTCGGAATTTCCTTTTGACCGGTATTGTTAACTGTCTGCTCGTCTAAGCTATCAATTTTTTCGTCGTGTTTGAGGTCCTGAGTCATACAGTAATTTCTCGGTCAACAACATATTTTAGCGTAACAATGGAAAAATTTTGTCGCAATGAACAAATTGAGAGTGGCGATGCTTGCTTTCAATACCGTACAACAGGAAAAATCAAGTCTGAAATGGGCATTTAGGAATTCAATCGTCCATACTTGCCCATGATGTCACACAGTTGCTGATGGTCGATTGCACTGCACATTTTTCCTGCCGGCTTGACCGTTGTCATGGAATCGGCCGCAACCAGAGCATTGACCACAGCTTCTTCAACCGCTTCCACGGCACCCAAATACAACGGGTCCATCAATTCTCCGTTCAAGTATTGCATTTCCAGTAGCGGCGGTGAAAACTCGGGCAAGCGCTGTTTGTTGGCGGTGCTGAACGCAAGAAAGATATCACCGGAATTGTTGCCGCCTGGAGTTCCGTTTCGACCAATTCCCACTGCTGCCCGACGAGCCAGATGTCGCATATACAAGGGTGACAATGGTGCATTGGTGCCCAGAATCACGATAATCGAACCGGTTTCTCGCTCAAACAGAAGATCTTCTCTGAGTTCTCGGCCCACCGGCACCCCCAGAATACTGAGCCAGTCGCGCAGACCGTGGTTTGCCTGCACCTGTGCAGCAACCGTATAGGTTTTGCCGCCAATTTCAACGATTCTTGACGAAGTACCCACACCACCTTTGAATTCATAGCAAATCATTCCAGTACCGCCACCTACATTCCCCTCCAGGGGAGCCCCGCTTCTGGCCGTTTCAAACGCATCAAAAACATGTCGCTCATTCACATGCTGACCGTTGATATCATTCAGAACTCCGTCGTAGGTTTCAGCGACGACTGGCATGGCCCATACATAATCACCTTCAAAATTGTCGGCATAGGTGTCCAGCATCCATCGAGTTGCTGCATGGTGCACGATTCCGACAGAGTGCGTATTTGTGATACATACCGGACCAAAAAAGTAACCGGCATCCTGGATCCAGTGAGTTCCGGTCATTTCTCCATTGCCGTTCAAACTGAATTGTCCGGCCCAGATGGGCTTGGGCTCAGGATTTCTGCCGTCGGGCAAAATAACAGTGACTCCGGTTCGAATCGGCAAGTCGCCGGAAGCAGGTTCATCATTGATGAGTGTAGTATGCCCCACCAAGACTCCGTCAATATCTGTCAAACTGTTATTGGGCCCCGTAACGCCCGGAAAGTTCAAACCCAGTTCTCTCGCTCGCGGTTTGTTCATATTATCTCCCTTTTTGCAAATTGTTAAGATTCATTGCCGACGGCGCAAATACAAGCCCGCGGCGGCCACAACCAGCGAAAACAGTACAAGAACGGTTGCAATTGCATTGATTTCCGGCTTTACACCACGGCGCACCATACTGAGAATAAACAGCGGCAGTGTTGTTGCATCCACACCAGCAATAAAATAGGTAATCACCAGATCGTCCATGGAAATGATAAATGCAAGCATGGCGCCGCCGAAAATCGCCGGTGCCAGTTGCGGCAACACGACTTTTCGCATGGTAATCCATTCGTTTGCCCCCAGATCTGCAGATGCGTCTTCCAGCGACCGGTCCATCCCGGCAAGCCGTGCGGAAACAATGATGAATACATAGCTGCCAAGGAATGTGCAGTGACCGATGATAATACTGGTCAATCCAAGCTTGATGCCGGCAGTTACGAAAAATATCAGAAGTCCGATTCCCAGAACAATGTCGGGCATGATCATCGGCATGAACATCAACATACGGTAGAACACTCGCATTCGAAACCGAAACCGGGCCAATGCAAGTGCAGTCGAAGTGCCGAGCACCGTAGATATTGCTGTGGTTGTGAATGCCACAATCAGGCTGTTTTGAACCGCGCCAAGCAGTTCTTCCGTAGAATCCACATACACGGCATCGGACAGCACCACCGAGCCGAAATACTCGGAAGAAAAACCGAAAATACTCAAGTACCAGTCGAAGGTGAAGCCTGACCAAACCATCATATTGACCGGATTGGCATTGAACGAATAGCCAATGATGACAAACAACGGCGCATAGATGAATACAAAAAACACAATGCTATAAGCTGTCAAGGCGCGCCAGCTCCAGGAAGTTCCCTTCCTGGAGAAGTTTGTCTTTGAAGCAAATGAGAACAGGTTCGACATTTCGTTACACCGTCAATGCCTGTTCTTCATCTTCATTTCTGAGAACAATTCTCACGTACACCAAAAGGAAGATGAGAACTGTGGTCATGATCAGAATGGACAAGGCAGCTCCAAACGCCCAGTTGCGGGCATACAGAAACTGCTGTTCGACCAGATTGCCGATCATCAATACACGAGCACCGCCGAGAATGTCCGGAACGATGAAATTTCCCAGCGATGGAATGAATACGATAATTGAACCACCAACGACACCGGGCATGGTCAAGGGCAATATGACACGCAAAAACGTCTGGATTTTCGTTGCGCCCAAATCAAAACTGGCTTCGATCAGGGACTTGTCAAGCTTTTCAACACTCGCATAGATCGGTAGGAACATAAACGGCACCATCACATACACCATTCCGGTGATGACGGCCTTAGCAGTGAAAATGATTTCCAAAGGTTCAGAAATGACCCCTAGGCCAAGCAGGATTTGGTTCAAGGCACCGCTAGGTGTCAGAATCATGATCCAAGCATAAAGCCGAACAATCAGACTGGCAAAGAACGGCAGTGTAATCAGAAACAAGAAAAAAATTCGCCAGGATTCTGTCAGGCGACTCACCCAGAATGCGACCGGATAACACGCAACCAGGCAAATCACCACCGTTATGCTTGCAACTTCCAGTGACCCGGCAAAAATAGCCAGATAGACTGGATCAAACTCTTCTTGTATTCCGTCGGCCCATCCGAGGATTCTGCCGAAATTCCAGTGATAGAAAACCCATTCCACACCGCCATATAAGCCCGGCTCCAGAAAACTGAATACCGCAATGATGAACAAAGGGCCCAAAAAGAATATGCTCAGAAACACCGTCACTGGTGTCAACAGGCTGTACAAGGCAATACGTCTCCGCATCATGGGATTGCTACGCATGAAAAGCTACTCCTTCATCGCATGCAGTCGATCGCGTCGATACTGGAATTGAACGGTTTTACCAATTTCCAGACCGGTTATGTCGTACTGCGTCGGATCCTGAACAATTGCAGTGATTAGCCTGTTGTCCTTTCCGATACTGCCAATCACGTGGTAGTTCGAGCCAAGAAAAACGACTTGCCGCAATTCGACCGAGATCGTGTGAAATTCAGGTGCGATATCGGCTTCGTTTGACACCACTTCGAGAGACTCGGGGCGGAGCAGTACGGAGACCTCCTCCCCTACCGAAAAGTCATGGCACGGGCCGACCAGCGCAAGTCCATCACTTGCAAGATAATGTGCTTCGTCACCTTGAATCGACTCGATTCGAGACTGAACCAGATTGCTTTCGCCGACAAATTGCGCCACAAATGAATTCACCGGTTTGTGATAAATGTCAGCTGGAATTGAATCTTGTTGAACCTGGCCGTCATTCAGTACGACGATTCGGTCTGACATGGTCAAGGCCTCTTCCTGATCATGCGTAACAAATATGAATGAGATCCCCAGTTCATGCTGCAGATTTTTCAATTCGAGCTGCATCGCCTGACGCAACTTGCGATCCAATGCAGACAGCGGCTCGTCCAGCAGAAGAATTTTCGGTTTGCTGATAATGGCCCGGGCCAAGGCGACTCGTTGTTGCTGCCCACCGGAAAGTTGAGAGGGCTTGCGGTTGTGCATGCCTTGTAAATTGACAAGATCAAGTGCTTCGTCTATACGGCGATTCCGTTCCTGTCGATCAACGCCGGCTACTTCGAGGCTATAACCGACATTCGCCGATACCGTCATGTGAGGGAACAAGGCGTAATTCTGAAACACAGTATTGACCGGACGTTTGTGTGCCGGCACCGCAACCATGTTTTCACCACCAATTGTGATATTGCCTCCGTCCAGCATTTCAAAGCCGCTGATGCAACGAAGTATTGTCGTTTTTCCGCAACCGGACGGTCCGAGCAAGGTTACAAATTCATTTTGCCCGACGCTCAGGGACACATGGTTCATTGCGATGATTTGCCCCCCTTCCGGAGTTCCGTAGCATTTTACTGCATCAAGAACTTCTACGATGGCATCGGGTTTTCGATTCAAATTGCTGTTCGGGTACATGGCAGGAAATTATGCCTGCAGGATATTGTGCAGGACAGAAAAAACACGGTTGTTCAGCAAAGGCAGCTCACCGCCTGTGCCGAAGACAACCGTGCAGATGTTGAAACGATAAATCTGGAACTTATTGAGCTGTTCGGAATTTGGTCCAGACTCGATCGTACATTTTCAGGTCTTTGCCCAAATCTTCAAATATTTGCAATCGCGACAATACATCAGGAGGAACATTGATATTCGGATTGTCCTTTACATAGTCTGGTGCAAGTTCGCGGGAAGGAATGTTGGCCGACCCATTCATTTGCTGTGCCATGTTCAGTGCCGGGATTTCCGGGTTCAGATAAAATTCAAGAAATTTCACGGCAATTTCCTTGTTCGGCGCTGACTTGAGAATACAGATGTCTTCCTGATACAAGGTCGCACCCTCTGCCGGAATGACATAACCAAGTTCATCCGGATTTTCTTTCACCCAGATATTTGCACCTACAAACCAGTGAGCGGCCGCTACATCGCCCGAGGTGATCAATGGAACAACATCATATGTAAAGGCAGAAATCTGGTCCTTGCGTTCCAGCAGAAAATCTTGGGCTACCTTCAATTCATCAGGGTTCCGACTGTTGACCGAGTAGCCGTTCATAATAAGCCCGACCCCGATGGTTTCACGCATATCGTCAAGCATCACAATCTTGTTTCCGGTTTTTTCCGGAATAGCAAAAAACTCCTCCCAGGAATTCAGCTCCGGCACCAGTTTTCTGTTATAGAAGATTCCAACTGAGCCGTAGGCATACGGCAAACACCACTCTCCTTTCGGATCAGTCTTGGCCCGAATGAACTCCGGGTCAATATTCTTGAAATCAGGATGCTGGTTGATGTTCGACTTGTAGAGCAGATCCAGTTTGTGCATGATATCATGCATATGCACTGACGGAAAAACAATGTCATATCCGGTTGCACCGGCCTGAATTTTTGCTAGCATTTCTTCATTGGAACCGTACGTATCAAGAGTTACCTTGACATCGTACTCTTGTTCAAAACGCTCCAGCACCTTGGGATTGATGTAGTCACCCCAGTTGTACACATTCAATTCTCCTGCCGCAAGCGCAACTTTGGAGAACGATGTGTAGCTGAAAGCAATTGTCAAAATTCCAGCCAGAATAACCGTGTGCCGAAGCGTAAAATTGAATCCGAGAATTCGCATGAGATTGTCCTCTTCAATGGTTGTTGGTTAGGGGTCTGTAAACTCGAAATCTGCTTCCTCAATTTTGCAAAACTGAATATGCAGTATTCCGACGCAAAACCATACCACTAATTTGTATTTTGATTGAATTTTATTCAAATCAGGACAATTTGCCTGCTCGGGTTCCGCCTGCAGAAGCAAAGCTCCTGCCAAAACCGAATTCGCGCATAAAATGTAAGCAATCTTGACTCAAGCAATCAACTCTACCAGTAAGTCACCATACAATTTGAAGTATGAACAGGTTCGATCATTTGGAATTTGTACGCATAGTTGGCACCGATGCCAGATCTTTTCTGCAGAATCAATTTTCCAATGACATGCAAGATATTTCAGAAAATCAGTTCGGCCATGGCGCGTATCTCACCGCGAAAGGCAGAGTGTATGCCAATTTTTTGGTGATTCAAATTGACAACAAGTTTTTGTTGGCAATGTCGCCAACTTTGGTGGATTCTTTCATTCAACGCTTGCAGATGTACGTCATGCGTTCTGACGTAGTAATTGAACGACAATCAGATGCAGTTTTTCTCGGCGAGCTGAATTCAACTTCTGACGATGTTGAAGGACAACCCTATCAAGTTTTCAAATCTCCCGATTTTGTTGGGCTCACCATGCCTGGTCACTTGCCGCGTACGGGAAGAATTGTGTTGAATTCCCAAGCAGATAGCATACCACCGGTATTGCAACAGGAAAAACACCGCTGGCAAGCCATTGATGTCGAATCAGGACTACCTCTCTTAACTGACAAAACATCCGAGATGTTTGTTCCGCAAGCACTCAATCTGGATCTAACCGGTGCACTCAGCTTTTCCAAAGGATGCTTCCCGGGTCAGGAGATTGCAGCCAGGCTACATTATCGCGGTGGGGTCAATCGGCGCATGTTTCGCGCCATCGCGGAAGGTGGAGAATCTCCGGAAATTGGCACTTCGGTCATTTGTGAAAGCAAGGCAACCCAATTCGGAACAGTTGTCAATTCTGTCGAAACAACTTCAAAGTATTACTCACTGCTAGTATCTGTCCCACTAGCTTTCCTGGAATTTCCGGATTTGAAACTGGAAAACGGCACCTCCGTCAAACTACTGCCAGACAGATTGCCGTACGCAATTCCGGCAACAAGCAAGTCAATCAGCCAGACGGATTCTCTGAATTGACTGCGATAATTCGATAAAAGATCTCGTCTTCTTTCACCAGGCCCAGTTCCATCCGGGCGCGTTCCTCCATCGTATCGTCGCCGGTTTGCAAGTCAAGCACCTCTGCTTTCAGCAAATCGTTACGGTATTCCAGAGATAAATTATGCTGACTCTCCAGCTGTATTTGGTTCTCGATCTGTGACAATGTAGCATAGGAATTCTTGCCAAACCAGAAAGTCGTCTGCAACCCGATGGTGATTGCTCCAAGCACCAACAGGAAAATTATTTTTTTCAATCGAACGGTCACTAGAAATGCACTCCTCAATCGAACAAGTTCAAAAAAGCGGCTTTATCACCGAGTTCATTTTCAATTCTGACCAGCCTATTATACTTCGCTGTGCGCTCAGAACGGCAAGGAGCTCCTGATTTTATTTGTCCGGCAGCGGTTGCAACTGCCAAATCTGCAATGGACGTATCCTCGGTTTCGCCGGATCGATGGGAAATCATCACACCGTAATTTGCGTCTTGGGCAATTCGTACGGTCTGCAATGTTTCGGACACTGTACCGATTTGATTCAGTTTTATCAATATGGCATTCGCGATACCCGAGTTGATGCCCTTTTGTAAAATTTCTGGGTTGGTAACGAAAACATCGTCCCCGACAAGTTGAACCTTGTCTCGAAGGCGACGAGTGACTGTTTCCCAGCCGTTCCAGTCGTCTTCTGCCATGGCATCCTCAATCGACACAATCGGATAGCAGTTCACCAACTCTTCAAGATAGTCCACTAGCCCTGTTGAATCCAGGCGCCGGTTTTCCGATTGTAGAACATACATACTGTTGTGATACAACTCGGTGCTCGCGACATCAAGTGCCAGCCCAACATTGACTCCCGGTTCGTAGCCGGCACTCTTGATGGCATTGATGACTTCATCCAGTGCCTCTTTGTTTGAACCGAGATTCGGTGCAAAACCGCCTTCATCCCCGACAGCGGTAGCGTGTCCGTTTCGGTCCAAATTCTTTTTCAGACATTGATACACCTCTGTGCCCATTCGCAGTGCCTCCTTGAAATTTTTCGCCAATTTCGGAACAATCATAAATTCCTGAATGTCGATGCTGTTGTTCGCATGAGCTCCACCATTCAGAATATTGAAAAATGGCATGGGCAAAGAGATGGATTGCGATGTTGCCATATATTCATACAGCGACAGATTTTGTGCTCTCGCGGCCGCATGCGCATAAGCCAGCGAAACAGAAAGAATTGCGTTGGCTCCCAGTCTTCCCTTGTCTTTCGTACCATCAAGGTCAATCATGAGTTGATCCATTCTTTCCTGAGAATCAAAACTGCAACCCACAAGTGTATTCGCAATTTCAGTATTGACGCTGTGGACCGCTTGCAAAACCCCCTTCCCTTGATACCGTTCAGCATCGCCATCCCTGCGTTCAACTGCCTCCCTGGCACCGGTTGATGCTCCTGATGGCACTGCTGCCCGCCCGGTAGAACCGTCTTCCAGATCCACAACACACTCAATAGTGGGATTACCTCTGGAATCCAGAATTTCAATCGCGAAAACTTTCTTTATTCGAAATGAAGCCATGTTTCAATTTACAGTTCAAAAAAATTGAACTCGATTTTTTACAACATAATCAACTTCCTTCAAATCGCCCAGCAACGCTTCCAGCCGATTGAGCGGCCAAGCGTTTGGACCATCACTCGGCGCATTTTCCGGATCGGGGTGCGTCTCCATGAACAAAGCTGCTACTCCACACCCAATCGCCGCTCTCGCCAGATGTGGAACAAATTCGCGTTGCCCGCCAGAAACCCCACTGCCCGCCCCGGGCAATTGAACCGAATGAGTTGCATCAAATACAACCGGACAACCGGTCTCGCGAAGAATGGCCAAGGAACGCATATCAACCACCAGATTGTTCCAGCCGAAACTGGAACCACGTTCGCAAACCAAGGTTTTTCCTTTTCCACCTGCCCTTGCAGCCTTCTCCACAACATGCTTCATTTCATGCGGAGACAAAAACTGGGCTTTTTTGATATTGACAATTTTTCCAGTCGCCGCAACGGCCTGAATCAGATCCGTTTGCCGACATAAAAACGCAGGGGTCTGTAGGATGTCGACATGGGTCGCCGCTTCTTTGGCCTCAGCTGGTGAATGCACATCAGTAAGAATCGGGACACTGTGTTCCTTTCGCACTTTGGCAAGAATCTCAAGTCCTTCAGCCATGCCAGGACCACGAAAGGAATCAATGGATGTTCGATTCGCCTTGTCGTATGAAGACTTATATGCAAACGAAATAGACAATTTGTCACAAATTTGCTTGATTTCACCGGCCACATCAACCGAGAAATTTTCAGACTCGATCACGCACGGGCCGGCAAACAGAAAGAATGGTTGGTCCATTCCCACCGGTATGCCGTCAATTTCCATCAGCTTACGGCTCTTTGTGGATAGTCGGTGAATTGATTCTGATTTTTTTGTTTTGCAACTTGAACAAAACTGCTGAACAACGGATGTCCTTTGCGCGGCGTTGACGTAAACTCCGGATGAAACTGACATCCGATAAACCACGGATGAGTTGGCAATTCGATCATTTCAACCAGATTGTCAATAGAAATTCCTGAGAATTTCATACCTGCGTTTTCAAATCGTTGCCGATAGTTATCGTTGAATTCATAACGATGCCGATGGCGTTCATTGATTGTGTCCTTTTGGTAGATTTGTCGCGCCAGACTACCAGATTCCAGTCGGGCTTTTTGGGCACCCAATCGCATCGTTCCGCCCAGATCATCGTTGCCGCTTCTTCGCTGAATTTCTCCTTTTTCAGTTCTCCATTCCGTAACCAGCGCGATTACCGGGTCAGGAGTTTTGGAATCGAATTCGGTACTGTGTGACTCTGTCAATCCGAGGACATTTCTGGCAAATTCAATTACTGCGATTTGCATACCCAGGCAAATTCCAAGATAAGGAATATCATTTTCTCGTGCATAGCGAACAGATTCTATTTTTCCGTTCGTGCCGCGCTTGCCAAAACCACCTGGTACAACAAGAGCGTCAACAGTCTCCAGTTGGTCCAGTCCTTGGTTCTCAATATCCTCGGCATCCAGAAACAATATCTTTACCTCGGTACGCGTTTGAATGCCAGCATGTACAATCGCCTCTGCAAGTGACTTGTAGGAGTCGGCAATATCCATGTATTTTCCGACAAATGCGACAGTAACATGGTCTGTTGTGTTCTTGCAACCTTCTTCAACCCGTTTCCATTCAGACAAGTCTATTTCAGGCGCTTTTAACTGCAATTTTTTCGCTATTATTTCATCGACGCTTTGCTCGTTCAACAATCGCGGAATGCTGTAAACACTGTCGATCGTCGTTGCTGAAATCACGCAATCCACCTGCACATTCGTAAATAGCGCGATTTTCTTTTGTGCTGATTCAGGCAGTCTGTCTTCGGTCCTGCACAGCAAAATATCCGGCTGAATACCAATACTCCGCAACTCCTTGACCGAATGCTGGGTGGGTTTGGTCTTGATTTCGCCTGCATACCCCAAAGTCGGCACTAGTGTCAAATGAACGAAGAGCGTCCTTTCAGCACCGAGTTCAATGCGCATTTGCCGAATCGTTTCAAGAAACGGCAAGGATTCAATATCACCAACCGTACCACCAATTTCAACAAAAACCACTTCATAGTCTTCAGCGGCTTCAAAAATGCAGTCCTTGATCTCGTCAATGACATGAGGAATCACTTGAACTGTCATTCCCTTGTAATCCCCGCGCCGTTCTCGTCGAATCACTCGCTCGTAGATCTTGCCGGTGGTGAAATTGTTGGACTTCTTCATGGTGACATTCACAAATCTCTCGTAATGCCCCAAATCCAGGTCTGTCTCGGCACCATCTTCAGTAACAAAAACTTCACCGTGCTGGAATGGACTCATGGTACCTGGGTCAACATTGATGTAAGGATCAAGCTTGGCCAACGTAACCCGAATATCGCGCGCTTCAAGCAATGCTGCGAGTGATGCCGATGCGATCCCCTTGCCCAAGGACGACACCACGCCGCCCGTTACAAATACAAATTTACTGTCGCACATACCATTTCGCAGCTTTGACCGGTGACAACTAAAAGAGTCGAATTTCTTGGTTTGGCAATATCAGGAAATACAAATCGATTTCAGCACTATACAATACCAAACCACAAAATTTGAAATACGAAATTATTTTGCCTTTGGAATTTAACATGACATTCATATTTCATAAAAATTCTTTGAAATCAATTTATAACGACTCATATTTACCGTAAGACATTAATTTTTTCGATCTGGAATCAAGTAGTTCTTCCACCGAAATTCCGGAGACTTCTTCAAGCGATTGTTCAAGTTGTTTTTTCAATCGTCGGGCCATTTCATCGTAATCGCTATGTGCACCACCTAGCGGCTCCTCAACAACAGTATCTATCAATCCTTCCTTCTTCAAATCTGTGGTGGTCAAGCCCATTGCCTTCGCTGCATCCTGTGCCCGATTGGAATCTTTCCATAAAATGGAGGCACACCCTTCAGGTGAAATGACTGAGTAAATGGAGTACTGCAACATAATGATGCGGTCCGCAATTCCGATCGCCAATGCTCCTCCAGAACCGCCTTCGCCAATGACAGTTGCAATGACAGGTGTTTTCAATTGCACCAAAGTGTACAGACTGGAAGCAATCGCTTCGCTTTGACCGCGTTCTTCTGCGCCAACCCCTGGATAGGCACCCGGTGTATCAATGAACGTAAACACAGGCAAGGAAAACCGCTCCGCCAAACGCGCAATTCGTTGCGCTTTACGATAACCCTCCGGCCTCGGCATGCCAAAATTTCGTGTGATTTTTGAGTTGGTGTCTCGCCCTTTCTGGTGTCCTATGATGACAACTCCCTGCCCATTCAGTCTTGCAAGCCCGGCAACGATTGCCTTGTCGTCCGAATAAGCCCGGTCGCCATGCAATTCGTGGAAATCTGTGAAGATACGACTCACATAGTCCATGGTAAATGGTCGCATCGGATGTCGCGCCAATTGTGTTACTTGCCACGCATCCAATTGCGAAAAAATTGAATTGGCGACGGCCGAACTTTTCTTTTCCAACTCGGTAATTTGATCCGACAAGTTTACGTCGCTTTCTGCCTGAACTCGCCGCAAAGACTCGATTCTTGCACGAATTTCGGCAATTGGTTTTTCAAAATCCAGAAATATAGACATTAACTTAGTTCGACCGATAGTTGTTTCTATTGGGTTGTGGTCTCATCGACAGCTTTAGATCGCGTGTATTGGCATCCGAATAGTCAATCGATACATTCGTTGCGCCAACCAACACAGAAATTTCGTCCATCAACGAATCGCAGATTTTCACTTTCCAGTTCTCGCCAAGCGTAACCTGCGCTGTTCCGGACTGAGATGTGTAATTCACCCGTACAGCTTGCTTGCCATGATGTGCGCTGAAAATATCTTTCAACCTTCTTTCATGCGTGGCAAGGTCAACACTGGTACTGTCAATATTGAGATTCAAAGTTACGTTCGGCATGTCGCGAACCGCGTCAATAGTGTAAACCTGGTCAGCAATGAATCGTACCTTGCTATCAATTTTGTCGGTCTGACCCTTGCCTACCACATACAGAGGAGTGTGTTCCTTGATTTTATCCTTGCAACTGTTGAATGTGTCCTTGAATATATCAACGGTAATAACGCCGCTTCGGTCTTGCAATTCAATGGAAGCCCATTGGTCGGAGTTTTTTGTTTGTTTCACTTCCATTTTTTGAACCCAGCCTCCCGTCAGGACAGCAACGTTCCCATCGCCGGAAATATCCTTGACAACCTTGTCTGCGATCCCTTCGATTTCATTCGCATATCTTTCGATTGGATGGCCAGACAGGAACAAGCCAAGTACTTCCAACTCCTTGTTGAGACGCTCCGAGTTAGTCCACTCGCGAACATCCTGCATTTCAAAAGTCTCAGTTTCAAGTTCTTCGCCAAACAGACTGCTCTGTCCATGTTTGCGGTCCGTATTTTTTTGACGGGAATAACTGTACAATTCATCGGCCGTTTCATAGATCTTCGCCCGGTTTGGTTCCAACTCATCCAAAGCACCTGCACTTGCCAGGGCCAATAGGGCTCCTTTTGACAATTTTGTCATGTCCACTCTTGTACAGAAATCAATTACGCTGGTAAACTTGTCTTCCTTCCGGGCATCTATAATCGCTTGGGCAACTGGCCGCCCAATTTTTTTGATCCCGCCCAGACCGAATCGAATTTCATGATCACTGATGGCTTCAAATTCAAATTTGGAGTGATTGACATCCGGACGTTCCAATTCAAGCCCCATTGATTTCGCTTCATTGACATATTTCACAATCGATTCACTTTTCAATTCCATCGACATGCATGCAGACAAAAACTCTGCTGGATAGTGTGTCTTCAACCATGCAGTGCGAAAAGCCAGTACTGCATAGGCAACCGAGTGAGACTTGTTGAAGCCATACTCACCAAAACTTTGAATCTGGTTATAAACCGACTCGGCCAGACTTTCTTCAAATCCGTTGCTGGCAGCACCTTCCACGAACCGCTTGCGTTGCTTTTGCATTTCGCTAGCGACCTTCTTGCCCATGGCCCATCTCAATATGTCTGCTTCTCCCAAAGTGTAACCAGACATCGTCTGTGCGATTCTCATTACTTGTTCTTGATACAGGATCACTCCATAGGTTGATTCCAGCGTCGGCTTAAGAACTGGGTCGAGGTATTGGATTTCCGTCGGTTTCCGTCGATTTGCGATAAACTGCTGGTCCATCTTGGTTTGCAACGGGCCCGGCCGAAACAATGCAAGCAGTGCGACCAGATCATTCAAACTGCTCGGTTGCATCTGTTGGATCAATCGTTGCATGCCGGGCGATTCAAGCTGAAAGATACCGATGGTATTTCCTGTACAGATCAAATCGTAGGTTTTCTTGTCGGCAAAATTCATATCAGCTACGGTTACCGCTTCCGCATCGCCTCTTCTACTACGAATTGCATTCAGTGTTCTGTCAACAACGGTCAAGGTAGTCAATCCGAGAAAGTCGAATTTGACCAGTCCGATAGCTTCCAGATCATTCTTGTCAAAGTGCGTTACGTCCTTGTTGCCTTCGTTGTCCACCAGCAACGCCGAGAAATTGGTGATTTCAGTCGGAGCAATTACAACACCACCCGGGTGCTTGCTTGAATTTCGAATAATGCCTTCAAGGGACTCGGCGGTATCAACCAACTCCGTTACTCTTTGTTCATCCTCGTAGCGTTTGTTGAAATCCGCGCTTCTTTGCTTTGCTTTTTCCAGAGTGATATCCAGGTCACGCGGGATCAGTTTGGCGAGTTCGTCGTAGTAGTGGTATTCAGGCTTCAAAGCGCGTCCTACATCTTTTACCGCCGCGCGCGCCGCCATTGTGTTGTACGTGATGATTTGGGCCACACGGTCTTTCCCATATGTCTCGGCCACATGTTCAATCACCTTATCGCGTTGATCAACACAAAAATCAATATCAAAATCCGGCGGAGACACTCTTTCCGGATTCAGGAATCGTTCAAAAATCAAATCGAATTCGATCGGATCAATTTCCGTAATATCAAGTGCATAAGCAACCAGTGAGCCGGCCCCCGAACCACGCCCTGGTCCCACTGGAATACCTTTCTCCCTTGTCCACTTGATGATGTCAGCAACAATCAAAAAATAGCCTGCAAACCGGGTCGACCGAATGATTTCCAATTCATGGTTCAGTCGTTTCAGGTATTCGTCGGGAATCTCTTCTGTGAATTTTCGGCTTAACCCTTTCAGGCTTGTCTCGGCAAGATGCTCGTCAATTGAAGGTGCATCGATCGCATGTGGGTAGGCAGGCAGGTGAACATTGTCAAGATCAAAGGTGAAGTTGCACCGCGCCGCGATTTCATGGGTATTGGCAACCGCCCCGGGAATATCCGAAAACACTTTTGCCATCTCCTCGGGTGATTTCAGATATTGCTGTTCGGTGCAATCCCGTCTACGATGTTCATCAGACAACACTGCATGGTCGTAAATACAAATCTTGATCTCGTGCAATTCGAAATCATCTTTGTCAACAAACCTGGGCTGATTCGTTGCCACTACTGGTGTCTTTGTCTTATCGGCCAATTCCAGTGTGCGTATACCGTAATCGTTATCAAATCCGTTTCCCAATCTGGAAATTTCAAGATAGAATCGGTCCGGAAACAGTTTTCGATAGTCATCCAGTGCTTGCTGCGCATCATCAAATTGATTGCCTTGCAACAGGCATCGGCCGATTTCGCCAGATTGAGCGCCAGACAATGCAATCAAACCACCCGTGCGCCCGGCAAGCCAGCTCTTTTTCAGGTTCGGTTGTTCGCCTTTCTTGCTTTCCTGGTGTGCACGGGTAAGCAATTGGCACATGGAACGATAGCCGTCACTGTCTTGACAAATCAGCACCAGTGAAAAAGGTGACTTTTCATCCGCAGGATTTTCAATCAGTGCTTCTACACCAATCAATGGCTTGACCCCGGCCTCAATGCATCTCTTGTACAACTTTACCGCGCCGAACATTTTGTTCAAGTCTGCAATACCCACTGCGGGCATGCGATATTTCGAGACGGTGTCGACCAACCTTTCAATTCGAATGATGCTGTCCGAAATTGAATATTCGGTATGAACATGCAAATGAACAAAACTCATTTCATCAAACCATATTCAAACGATTCAGACACAGTTTTACCGGCGAAAACGATTTCCGATGCACCGGGGTTGCACCCAATCTTTGCAGAGCACTTCGATGCGCAGGCGTACCGTAGCCTTTATGGGAAGCAAAACCGTAACATGGATATTGCTTGTCAATCTGAACCATCATGTGGTCACGAGTTACCTTTGCAATGATTGAACTTGCAGATATCGCGGCTTCCAGTGCATCCCCGCGAACTATTGCTTGAGCCGGTATGCTGACGGATGGGATTCGATTGCCATCAATCAGTGCCTTGTCCGGTGGAATCAAAAGTGATTCCAAAGCTCGTTTCATTGCTAGCATTGTCGCTTCAAGAATATTCAATTGATCAATTTCATCTACACTGCCGATACCAATCGCCCAGCTAATACTCGAAGTCTTTATTTCCTTGGCGAGCAATTCGCGGGTATCAGCATCCAGTTTCTTTGAGTCGGCCAAGCCGGTGATCGTGTTCCGTTCATCCAGAATCACCGCAGCTGCAACAACCGGTCCAGCCAACGCACCACGCCCTGCTTCGTCCACGCCAGCGCAACGCTCAGTTACCATAACTTAGCAATTGCATGACCTCATCAGCAGACTTCCGGTTCGCTTTTGCATTTCAACTCCTTGTGGAACTCCTGAAACTTCTTCATTGCTGTCGCGCGAATCGCATTGCCGTCAAGATAGTACAGCTCAACATCTGTCGGGTTTTCAGAAACAACTCTACTTGTTGAACAAATTTTAGAACGATTGCAACTTCCCTCAAATGCTTCGATTTGAATAATACTCTACATTGCCTGACTGATTGACTACAAATACAATTTGGCAAAAAAATTGACTCTGTCGACGAGGGAATAGCCAAGGTCCACCGAGTGTTTTCGCGGAGATTGTACGCAGACCACTCGCTATCAAGCTCTTTTGGCTGGTTGCAAGACGTGGATGTTAGCCACCAAAATACCTGAGTCGCTCAATAGGCACCTTGGTCGGAACGCCGCCCGTGTAACTCGTAGCACTCCGGCAACATGTGTTCGGAATGCTTGCTTTTCATTTTGCCATATGGACTTTGCTGGTTCACACAGAGCACCGCTCAGTCGCCTTGATTTAGCATTCGAATGACTTCGTCTGCGGCCTTTTGGTTCGCATTGCATCGTAACTGCTTGTGAAATTCCTGAAACTTTTTAACTACCATCTCGCGATATTCCGTGTCGTCAAGGTAGTGCAACACTGCGTTTGCAAGGTTTTTCGCGGTAGCGTCTCGTTGAATGAATTCGGGTATGATTGCAGTCTCACCCAAGTGATTCAGAACTGAATAATTCTTTGTATTGCCCAATAGCTTGACTAGAAAATAAGTCAACTTTGAGACTCGATAAGCTACGACTACTGGCTTGCCGATCAATGCGGCCTCCAGCGCGGCTGTTCCAGATGCCAGTAATACAACATCGGCGGCAGCCATGACTTCATGCGACCTATTTTCAACCACCTGAATGTCTATGTTGGTACCGTGTTGCCTGAGCGCGTTTCTGAACTCTTCTCCTGTTTCCTGTGAGGCTATCGGCGTAGCAAATTTCACACCCGGTAACCGACTGTGCATTAACTCTGCCGCGGCAACAAACACTCCCGACAGTCGGCGCACTTCGTTGATTCGGCTTCCCGGCAAGATTGCAACCACAATGTCCCCTTTCTGAAACCCCAAGTGCTTTCGACAATCTGAAAAATCCACTTCGCTGAGTGCATCGGCCAACGGATGACCGACGTACTTGAAAGGTATGTTGTGCTGTTGGTAAATCTGACTTTCAAACGGATAAATTGTCAGCATCTTGCTAACCGACTTTTTTATCTTGTGAATTCTGTAGCCGCGCCAGGCCCAGATTGTAGGGCTTACGTAGTGCAAAGCAGGAATTCCTTTCTCCTTGAGTTGTCGCTCTACACCCAAATTGAAATCCGGTGCATCGATTCCCACAAAAATATCCACATTGCTTTGCACAAATTCATTGACAACCTCTTTTCTCAGTCGCGCAATTCGACGAAATTCCCTTGCCAGCCCTTCAACCCCTACAATGTTCAGGCTATCCATCGGAAATAATGATTGTGCACCCAGAGCTGTCATTGCGGGACCGCAGATCCCGATAACTTGAAAATCAAGATTTTTCGCTTGAAGCGCACCAATCAGACCTGCTCCCAAATGGTCGCCCGAAGACTCGCCTGCAATCATTCCAATTCGTATCATGTGATTTGCTATTCAGGTCAAGCGTGATGTTCCATGCAGAAGTCAATTTACCGATTATTGTACTACCAATCAAAGTAACCTGCTGCTCACTACAAGTAAGGAAACCCTGAATCGTCACATGATCAACTGCGACTTGCGGCAATTGGTCGAGGTTCCCGCCAGAAAGCTCTTGAAGTTGCTAGTGACAATATGAACCTTTGGAAGCCATTTGTCCAATTTTTCTAGCGGAGTGGCCTTGGGTTCGTTCTGATGCGATTCGCTTAGAACCTCAAAGGCAAGGAAAGCATCCGTGCGAGCTTGCTCCGAATTCATTCTCTCCACCAGCCAACCCGAAGAATGAATCCGCAAGAAGTTCGGATGGCTATGAAATATTCAAAACACAGGGATTCGGGGTTTTCAGAGCCTGTCTGCTGAGGAGCGGCAACGCTTTATTCAAGAAGCCGATTTCAAATCTGAATGCAAAACCACAACTCCCTTCTACTTTCTACCACCCAAGTCGCAAAAATGCAACAGTACCATCGAACATGCTATCCTGACCGCGAGTATCAATTTCTTGAGCAGTTCTTTCGCACACACAATGAACTCAGTATAGAAGCAACGCAGGCACTTCTGTCACTGGATCTGGCGCATGAACAGCCGTTCAGCAGGACGCCTACCGAAAATCTTCATACACCTGTCAATGACGACTTGAACCAAATTTTGTAGAAAATGGTCACTGATACTTGACAAAGCAAAACAGAGGAGTCATAATTTACTACACTGAAGCAGTCTTCTGCGGGACCAACGCATGAGATCTGCATGTAACTAAACTTGGTGCAAGCATAAATTTCGGCATGTATTCAACCTTGAGATTATAATCTTCAAATATAAGCGAATAGCGGCGCTCTGGACTAGTAATGGAAAACGATAAATATGTGACTCGAAACGAGCTCAATACAGACCGACGGCTCACCAAAGTCGAAACAAACGACAAATGGTTTCGTTGGTTTCTCTCCGCGGCGGTCGCGGTTGGAGCTGCTGCATTGATTGGCATTTACTCCCTGCTTTTCAGCCTTCAAGACGATGTGGCAACATTAACGGCAGATGTAGAGGTAATTGATTCCCGCATGGACAAATTTGAAACTCGCATGGACAATTTTGAGACTCGCATGGACAATTTTGAGGTACGGCTAGGAAACATTGAATATTACTTGAAATTGAACGGCGGGGTACCACCGCCCTCGTAGCACTTTTTTCATCAAACAACAGCAAGACGGACGGGTTTTGCTTTTGTTTCGTCTACTAGAGTTGATATTGGGATCTTCCCAATATCACATCTCACAATGATAGACCGTCCTCTACCGAGTCTACCTTGAGTGTATTCTGCGGGACCAATGCATGAGATCTGCATTGTAACCAAACTTGGGGCAAGCTCAGATTTCGGCATGTATTCAACCTTGAGATTATAATCTTCAAATGTAAGCGAACAATGGTACTCTGGGCTAGTAATGGAAAATGATAAACATGTGACTCGAAACGAGTTCAATACAGACCAACTGCTCACCAAAGTCGAAACAAACGACAAATGGTTTCGTTGGTTTCTCTCCGCGGTAATCGCGGTTGGCGCTATTGGGGTTGCTGCATTGATTGGCATTTACTCCCTGCTTTTCAGCCTTCATGACGATGTAGCAACACTAACAGCAGATGTAGAGGCACTTGATTCTCGCATGGAAAAATTTGAGACACGGATGGAAAAATTTGAGGTTCGGTTAGGAAACATTGAGTATTACTTGAAATTGAACAGCGGGGGTACGCCGGCCTCATAGCACTTTTTTCATCAATCAACAGCAAGACTGACGGTTTTTTGATTTTGTCTTCGCCTACTTGAGTTGATATTGAGATCTCTCCAATATCACATTTCACCATGATTGATGGTCCTCTACAGAGTCGACCTTGAGATTATAATTTTCAAATGTAAGCGAATAACGGCACTATGGACTTGTAATGGAAAACGATAAACATGTGACTCGAAACGAGCTCAATACAGACCGACGGCTCACCAAAGTCGAAACAAACGACAAATGGTTTTATTGGTTTCTCTCCGCGGCGGTCGCGGTTGGAGCTGCTGCATTGATTGGCATTTACTCCCTGCTTTTCAGCCTTCAAGACGATGTGGCAACATTAACCGCAGATGTAGAGGTAATTGATTCTCGCATGGAAAAGTTTGAGATACGCATGGAAAAGTTTGAGGTTCGGTTAGGAAACATTGAATATTACTTGAAATTGAACAGCGGGGTACCACCGCCCTCGTAACTCTTTTTATTCATCAAACAACAGCAAAACTGACGGTTTTTTGCTTTTCTTCGTCTACTAGAGTTGATATTGGGATATCCCCAATATCACATTTCACCATGATAGACCATCTTCTACAGAGTCGACCTTGAGTGTTTTCTGTTGGACCAATGCATGAGATCTGCATTGTAACTAAACTTGGGGCAAGCATAGATTTCGGCATGTATTCAACCTTGAGATTATAATTCTTCAGATGTTAACGAATTACGGCACTCTGGACTTGTAATGGAAAACGATAAATATGTGACTCGAAACGAGCTCAATACAGACCGACTGCTCACCAAGGTCGAAACAAACGACAAATGGTTTCATTGGTTTCTCTCCGCGGTAATCGCGGTTGGCGCTATTGGGGTTGCTGCATTGATTGGCATTTACTCCCTGCTTTTCAGCCTTCATGACGATGTAGCAACACTTACAGCAGATGTAGAGGCACTTGATTCTCGCATGGAAAAATTTGAGGTTCGGTTAGGAAACATTGAGTATTACTTGAAATTGAACAGCGGGGGTACGCCGACCTCATAGCACTTTTTTCATCAATCAACAGCAAGACTGACGGTTTTTTGATTTTGTCTTCGCCTACTTGAGTTGATATTGAGATCTCTCCAATATCACATTTCACCATGATTGATGGTCCTCTACAGAGTCGACCTTGAGATTATAATTTTCAAATGTAAGCGAATAACGGCACTATGGACTTGTAATGGAAAACGATAAACATGTGACTCGAAACGAGCTCAATACAGACCGACGGCTCACTAAAGTCGAAACAAACGACAAATGGTTTTATTGGTTTCTCTCCGCGGTAATCGCGGTTGGCGCTATTGGGGTTGCTGCATTGATTGGCATTTACTCCCTGCTTTTCAGCCTTCAAGACGATGTAGCAACACTTACAGCAGATGTAGAGGCACTTGATTCTCGCATGGAAAAATTTGAGATACGCATGGACAATTTCGAGATTCGTATGGATAAATTTGAGGTACGGTTAGGAAATATTGAATACTACTTGAAGTTGAACAGCGGGGTACCACCGCTCTCGTAACACTTTTTGTCATCAAACAGTAGCAAGACTGTCAGTTTTTTGCTTTTGTCTTTGCCTACTAGAGTTGATACTGGGATCTCTCCAATATCACTTTTCACCATGATAGATCTTCTTCTACAGAGTCGACCTTGAGATTATAATCTTCAAATGTAAGCGAATTACAACACTCTGGACTTGTAATGGAAAACGATAAATATGTGACTCGAAACGAGCTCAATACAGACCGACTGCTCACCAAGGTCGAAACTAACGACAAATGGTTTCATTGGTTTCTCTCAGCGGCAATCGCGGTTGGTGTTATTGGAGTTGCTGCATTGATTGGCATTTACTCCCTGCTTTTCAGCCTTCAAAACGATGTTGCAACACTAATCGGAGACGTAGAGGTACTTGATTCTCGCATGGAAAAGTTTGAAACTCGCATGGAAAAGTTTGAGATACGCATGGAAAAGTTTGAAACTCGCATGGACATTTTTGAGGTTCGGTTAGGAAATATTGAATATTACTTGAAATTGAACAGCGGAGTACCACCGCCCTCGTAACTCTTTTTATTCATCAAATAACAGCAAGACTAACGATTTTTGATTTTGTCTTTGCCTACTAGAGTTGATATTGAATCCTCCCCAATTTCAAATGAAATCAACAGATTTCACCAGATCCTGAAGATACTGATGAGCAGTTCCTGAGGAATTTGGCAGAGAAAATTTCAGAATGTCAAAACTGCATGGCAAATCAACAACCTGGCAACTACGAAAATAACTCGACCTTGAAAAATCTTGGATTTGTGATTGTCAAATTGAATTAAAGACATGATGCTGAAAAGGTGAAGAGAAACGCTTTGAAACTACAAGAAATCAAATATTGACAGAGTTCGTTTTTACTACCCGTAACTTACAAATTCAATATAGGAATCAAGGAGGTAAAACCCTTTCAACTGAGAATGATTGGAAAAAGAAAGCGATCAAAAACTTCAAACTCTATCCGCCTTTCAGAGGCGGAATGAGTGTCACCTGGTCTTGCGACTGAATTACATGGGTATCACGCAATGAAGCTGGCACCATATCATTATTGACCGAGACGATAAACTTTTGCTCCGCAGGAAACCCTATCTTTTGAATTAAACTTGTAATCGTCTCGCCATTGCTCAATTCAACCTCTACTTCATTTCCTTGTGCATTGGGCGGCAGATATTTTCCAAGCGTACCAGTCAACTTGACAGTTACTTTCATCAACTATCCTCCAGTCAATCCAAGCCGCTCTAGTGTCTCCTTGGTTGGAACTCCATCTGCAGTCCATCCGCGCAACTCGTAGTATTCCGGCAACATTTTGTCTAAATCGCTTACCTTTCCTTTCGCCATACCGGATTTTGCGGGTTCATTCAGCAACCGCGGCGGAAGCGAATCGTCTTCACTTGTCAAGCCTGCAGCAATATTGAATTGCCTTTCAAGATTCCAAATTCTCTCGCCAGTTTCATAAAGGCGTTCCACTGTCCAGTCTCCTTCACAAGCGGCATCAATCTGCTGCTGAAAATCAGTAATCTTCCAACCAGACAGCGTAAACCAGCACAAGCCAGTCGAATCGATAATGGAAATCTTGTCTTGCGACTTCTTGCACGGCAATGCCTTGCCTTCACCCGTCTGATCTTCCATATCAGGTCCGAATACATCGTGTTTCATGTGACACGCACCTCGACTGCTAGTCGCATAGCCTAGTCCCATACCCTGCAATGCACGCGAATCGTAGCCGGCAAATTCCTGCCCTTTCACGGTCATGGAAAGTTCCGGGTGACCAAATTTTTCACACAGTCGTTGAGACCCCAATCCCAGAATTTTGCCAAACCCTTCATACTTACCGGTTTTCTCCGCCATTACCGTCAGTGCTTCTGGATTGCCGAAGTTCAACGGAACACCATCAGTGTCTTCATCTGTAATCACACCCATTTCATAGAGTTCCATAGCGGCGGCCAAGGTGCCACCAAATGAAATCGGATCCATGCCTTGCTCATTCATAACGAAACCTGCAAAGGTCAGTGCGTCAATATCGTCAACACCGCAATCAGGACCAAAAGCAAATGCAGTTTCGTATTCAAGTCCCCCACTGGCATGCCAGTACTCCGGACGATTCTTGATTGTGAAGTGATCCTTGTCAATATGTGAAATGCGACCGCACGCAATTGTGCAGCCAAAGCAGGCTTTGTTGGTCAACAGGTTCTTGTGTCCGTTCTCCCGGACTTCAACCATTGCTTTGGGGTTTATCTTGTCAACTCCTTCAAACTGCACTTCCTGAAAGTTTCGGGTCGGCAATCCACCAAACTCCTGCATGGCATCAATCATCGCATTGGTACCGTATTCTGTCAATTCACCGACATCCGTGCTTTCTGCCAACTTGACTTTGGCTTCTTTCACAATTTCCATAAAGCGATCGGGATTGTCAACTTGTACTCCGACTGTGCCGCGCACTGCAATCGCCTTGAGATTCTTCGAGCCCATCACGGCACCGACACCCGAACGGCCTGCGGCGCGATGCAAGTCATTGACAACGCAAGCGAATCGCACTCCATTCTCTCCGGCCACTCCAATGGAAGCAACTTTGATCAACGGGTCTTGATGCCTGGATTTGATCCAGTCTTCAGTCTCCCATACAGATTGACCCCAGATTTCATTTGCATCAACAATATCAATCCGGTCGTCGAATATGTGCAAATAGACTGGATGAGGTGCTCGGCCCTCAAGAAGCAACAAGTCATACCCGGCGAATTTCAGTTCCGCTCCGAATTTCCCGCCAGAATTTGAGCAAGCAACTGCATTGGTCAATGCACCTTTAGTAATCACTGCATAACGACCGGATGTAGATGCCATGGTTCCGGTCAATGGTCCCGTTGCAAAAATCAATACATTTTCCGGTGCCAGTGAATCAACAGCAGGATCCATGTTCTCGTACAAATACTTCGTGCCTAGTCCCCGTTCACCCAAGTACTGTTGCGCCCACTCCATATTCAGCGGCTCAATCTCGGAGGTCATTTCGGTCAAATTGACTCGCAAGACTTTTCTTTGCCAACCCATAGTTCACTACTCCAAATTTTGTTAAGTGTTAATTTGAGCATTATATAGTCAATTATAGAGTTGGCTGTCCATTCCGCTTGATTTTCCGCATATATCACGATAAGATGTACTGTACTGATGTGAAGGAAGCACAAAAGCAAATTCTGACTCAATGAGTGTGAACACGCCAGAAAAGCTATTATCGAAACGAACAGTTGCAACGCATGATAATGACATTGTTTCCCGACCGGGAGTCTGCGGTGGAACGGTTTGAAAATTTCATATGACCGAGCGGGCAACGGAATTACGACGTTGTTCCATAATATGGGCAAGAAGCAGATACACCTTTACCAAACGGAGTTCTACTGTCGGCTACCTGTTCGCGAACAGAATACAATTGACCAATTGGTGCATCTGCTTGCGAATGCGATGAACAAGGAACTGGTATTTGGCGAAGACTGTCGGATGATCTCATAGCAACGAGGGACAGACGCATTATGGGCTACGAGCAGAACTGGAAGGACAGCACCGTATTTATCGGCGACAATCTGAAAGTGATGCAGGAGATGAATTCAGGTCATATTGATTTGATCTATCTTGACCCGCCGTTCAACTCCAACCACAACTATGCGGCTCCCATCGGCAGCGAGGCTGCCGGTGCCGAGTTCAAGGACACCTGGACACTCTCGGACATTGATGTAGAGTGGCACGGCTATATTGCAGACAAGCATCCTCCTCTGCATTCTCTGATAAAAACCGCTGGCGAAGTGCATGGTGATTCAATGAAGTCGTATTTGATCTACATGGCAATACGAATTCTCGAAATGAAACGACTGCTAAAGCCAACCGGTAGTATCTACCTGCACTGCGACCCAACTGCGGGACATTATCTGAAACTCGTCATGGATGCCATTTTCGGGAACAAAAACTTCTTGAACGAAATTGCCTGGAAACGAACAGGTAGCCATGGTTCTGCCAAACGCTGGGGTTCTATCCACGACATTATCCTGTACTACGGGCCTGCCAAAGACAGGGCGTGGAATCGTGTTTTGCAACCACTCGAGCAGGACTATATCGATTCATTTTACAAGATGCATGACGAAAAGGGACGATATCAGCTAGTGACATTGACAGGAGCCGGAACAACTGGTGGTGAAAGCGGCAAACCGTGGAGAGGAGTTGATCCGGGAGAAAGCGGACGACACTGGAGCATACCTCGAGAAAACGCATTTCCTGATTGGTTCGTGATTCCACCACTGTGGAAAACAATGAGTACGCAAGAACGATTGGATAAACTTGATGAAGCAGGACTGATCAGTTGGCCGAAGAAAAAGGGAGGAAAGCCTCGGTTCAAGCGTTATTTGACTGAAAAGAGTGGCCAACCAATTCAGGATATCATAACTGATATTCGACCACTGGGTGCGCATGCTGCCGAGCGAGTAGGCTATCCGACCCAAAAGCCAAAAGCGTTGCTTGAAAGAATCATCAAGGCATCTTCCAACGAAGGAGATATTGTGTTTGATCCGTTTTGCGGTTGCGCCACTACCCTTATTGCAGCTCAGAACGAACTCAGAAAGTGGGTAGGAATCGACATTTCACCCAAAACCGGTGAGGTGATACAGTTGAGAATGCGAAAAGAACTCAACTTGCTGTTCAACGGAACAATTGCCGAAGACCCACCGAGGAGAACTCCTGAAGACCGCACCGATGATGAATTTTTCCGGGAAGAAAAGAATCTGCCCTACAATCACCCTGCCATCAAACAACTCTTGTTCGGTCACCAGAATGAACGTTGCAATGGTTGTCTGGAAGTTTTCAAATTCAAGATGTTCAAGGTCGACCACATTGTGCCGCGAGCGAATGGCGGCTCGGACCACATCGACAATCTTCAGCTACTTTGTCGGCCCTGAAAAACCCTGTTTCAGGGAGTTTTCAGGCAGATTGGCAATATCTCTGGAAAGCGAGAAACGACATTGTTTTTTCCAGCCCGAAGCAAGAAAATAGTCGCCGCAAAAAATCGGCACAAATAATCCTGATTTTCTTCAGGATTATGCGCATGTTGTGCCCCGCACAACTCAGCATCGCATTCATCTGGTCGCCTTCGGTGCCTTTCAGGTAATTCCGCCCCATCAGTCCGTCGTTCTTGAGGTGCCCGATCACCGGCTCAATCGCTTGCCGTCGCTTGAGCAGACGCTTCAGCTGTGCATTCACGCCGCGCTTTTGACCGGAAATGAAAACCTGTGAATCCGTCACGCCGTGACCGCGATAGCCACGGTCCACGAACACTTGTTCCGGCTTGGTTCCAGTAATACGCTCAACCTGGTCAAGCTGGGCCGACAGCGTATGACCATCATACGGATTGCCCGGAAACGCCCGACCGCCCAGCACGAAATTGCTTCGATTGGTCACCGCAATCCCCACTTTCACACCGAATTCGTAGCGCTTGTGAACCTTGCCCTTGCTGATGCACTCCACCTCCGGTGCATGTGCACTGTACACCTTGTTCTTGCTGGTTCTCTCTTGTGTCATCACACGTTTGGCCAGCTCCAGCTCCGACTCCAGATGCGATTCCGCCAACTGCTGAACACAAGGATTCGCAATCTGGTCGATCTTTCTCTCCACATCACGCGCCACACGACCCAAAATCGTGCGCAATTTCTTCACCTCCCCCTTCATCCGCTTCATTTGACGCGCATGCGCATAGCGATTCACCTTGAAAAGTCGCTTCGGACCCACTCGCACATAGCTTTGGCGAAGTTTCAAACCCGCGGCACGTGCTTTCTTCACCAAACGCTCGCGTACCCGATTCAGCAATTTCGCATCGGTCGGATACGTCACCGCCTTTTCCTGCACCGTGGTATCCACCGTCACACGCTTCAAGTCGCTTTTCTTCAACGCACCGGTCGCCATTCCAGCGGTCACCGTCGACTTCAAGATCAGCTCGCATCCCGATTCGCCGATCCGGTGGCGAAACCGGGACAGACTGCTCGTATCCAGCTGCGACTCCTGCTGAAAATGCGTTTCACCGCAAAAATACTGCGCATACGGACTGTCCAGCCACCATTCAACAATTTCTTCATCCGACAAGCCGCGGGTATGCTTGAGCAGCAGCAGACCCACCATCATTCGTATCGGAAGACCGGGACGACCATTGTCCGGGCAATACAGTTCTCCGAAATGATTCTCGAACATTTCCCAAGGAATCTGCTCGGCCAGCTTTACCAGCGGATGGTCAGGCCGACAGGCGTAGTCCAGGGCAATGCGAAACATTTCACTTTGATGCAGCGACTTGGGCTTGTGCGGGGTCATTTTTTCTCCTGGATATTGCAAGAAATCAAGCAGTGATTATACAATTCCTTGCAATTTCATGCTTGCTTTTTCGCACTTTCTTGAATTGATTCTTCAATCAAATCAAATCGTTGTACAACCCAAAATGGGTTTTTCATGGCCGACTACTTTGTCCGCCTTGCAACCGCCGCAAATCAAAAGAATTCGGGTGAATTTTATGAATGTGTGTGATGAGTCAAACTTACGATTCCCTCAATCAGCATCAGGTTGATTTTCCGGCTTTGCTCTTGCAAACGCTTCCAATTCATTGCATCTGGCATCAATTTCGACGAGGATTGGATAGTCAGTTAAGTCACAGTCGAATCTTCTGGCGTTAGCCACTTGCGGCACAAGGCACACATCCGCGACGGTCGGTGAATTCCCATAACAAAACTTACCACGGCGCTGATCCTTTCGCAGTTTCATTTCCAATGCCTCAAACTCAGTTGCAATCCAATGCCGATACCAGTCCTTTACTTGAGTTTCGCTTGCTTGCAGATTATTTTGCAAGTAGTTCAACACACGCAAATTGTTGAGCGGATGGATATCGCATGCAATCGCCAATGCAATCGATCGCACATAAGCGCGGTCTGGTTCATTCAAGGGCAAAAGTGACGGTTCCCGATACTGACTGTCCAAATATTCAATAATGGCAACCGACTGGGCCAAGGTGTTGGATTCATCCTTTAACACCGGCACCAAGCCTTGCGGATTCATTTCCCTGAACAAATCATTTTGCTGTTCCCCTTTTCGCAGATGTACAGAATGTTGAATGTATTCCAATCCTTTCAGATTCAATGCAATCCTCACCCGATAGGCAGCTGAACTTCGAAAATAACCGTACAATTCAAACGTCATTATTAAGATTCTCCAACAGTTCTGACCAAATAATCCACAAATTCTTGAGGTAACTGCATTGCAAAGATGGCTTGGCCGCTATCTTCAATCTTCTTGCCAGCCCAGAATCTTATTTCGTACCCTTCAACACAGGTTTCGCGTGAAACAAGTACTTTGTGAAAAACCTTGAATGTCTTTCTGGTACGCCCTACCACGGTGCTTTCCAAGCAAATTTGCTCGCCCCACCGAACCGGAAATTTGAATTCTGCATGGGTTTCAATGAGCGGGAAGCCGGCGATATTGAATTTTTCAATCATCTTCGCTTGTCCGAAGCCGTGTTCCGCCATCATGGTTTGAGTTCCATCGTCAAACCAGCGATAAAAATTCGGGTAGAAGACAATCCCGGCAGGGTCACACTCACCCCACTCGACTGCACGCGTTGTCGTTGTTGTGAAGCGACTTATACTCATTTACTTGTTTGAATCGAGTTGCATCATTCTGACTCACCTTGGATTTGAATCTCGGTGTTGACCTCAAGCCAAGCAGAATTGCTAATTCGCATCTCTGGTTGTACCGGCAACCATTGCCTGCAATTCATGCCTGCATATTTTGCCATTAGGAGTGCGAGGCAAACGCTCCATAGCACGCACCCATTTGGGCATCTGAACCTTTTGCAAGCGACTGTCAAGATAATCTGACATTGCCTGTACTGCATCATCACGGTGCATTCCACCACTCGGCACGAAAAACAATGCCGGACGAACGGCACCATTCACATCAGAAGCACTCACAACAACTACTTCATCTGCCAAACTCGATGCCGTTGCTACATCTTCGATCTCTCTCAGATGCACCCATTGACCCGAGGCTTTCAGCAAGTCATCTTCACGACCCTGATAATACCAATAGCCATTCCGGTCTCGACGAAACAAATCACCTGTATTGAACACCCCGCCCTTCAGCCTTTTGCTTGTCAATTCCGGTTGATTCGCATAGTGAAGAAAAATGCAGGGATGTTGAATGTGCAAAACGCCTTCCATTTCAGAATCAGGTACTGGGACTTTTGTATCCTGCACCAACTTTGCGTCAACACCTGGCATTAAAGTTCCTACCGAATCCGGCGGGTATTCATCCATCGCACCAATAAAGCACAAGAACAATGTTTCAGAGCATCCATACACATTGATTATGTTTCTGCCAGTCGCTGCTTCCCAACCAGATTGAAGTTCAGCCGGGAGGTGCTCGCCTGCCGAGACATAATGCCGCACATTGAAACGCGCCGGTAGATCCGAATTTTCAATCTCGTCCAGCACGTTTCTGTAAAGGCTTGGAACCGTAAAAAGAGCTTTGAATCTCCTGTTTTGCAGAATTGAAAACAACTTTGCTGGCGTAATCCAGTCAGAATGAAGATATATGGTTGCACCCAGATACAAGGGCACAAACAACGCGTTGGCCAAGGTGTATGCAAATGACAGTCTGGAAGTGCAAAAAATTTCCTCTCCCGGCAACAGACCAAGTCGGCGCGAATGAAAATGAGAGCACTGTTCTACGTTGTGATGAGAATGGACGATGCCTTTGGGCCGGCCTGTGCTACCGGAGGAATACACCCACAATGCTTCATCTTCGGCGGTTCGTTCTACCGTTTGCTCCGGTCCTCTGGAAACCACCGGACGCATCGGTGCAAGAATTTCCTGAACAGAATGAAGTGCACAAGGATTTTCTCTACCTGCCAACGCGGATTCAGCAACTGTACTGGTGCTGGCATCGCAAACCAGTGCAGTCGCATCGCTGTCGTTCAGCACATATTCAATATCATTTGCTTGGTAGCGAGTTGAGATTGCGATGGCAACCGCACCAATTTTGAGAACCGCAAAGTAAGCCGCAACAAATTCAGGGGAATCGGCGCAACAGAATACTACGCGGTCATCTGTTTTCACTCCAAGCGTGCGCCATTGCTCGCTGGCGCGGCAGATTTCGGAATACAGCTTCGCATAGTTCCAACTACCCTCCTCCCATTGAAGCGCAGTCAAATCCCGAAATTGTTCCAGTCGGTCGTGACTGAAAATTTGAGCGACGATATTCATTTGGCAACGCCTCGGCGTTTTTCTTGTAAATTCAACTGAAAACCGGTCAAAAACACGCGATTGGATTCGCTTGAATTGCTTTTGATTTACATATCGCTCAATTCTACTATCTTTTGCTTCGAAGGTACAAACCAGAAACTGCCCGACAGTGGCCTGGAAAATTCTACGAGTCGATCATACAAGCCGTCACCGCTTGTTCCAAACATTCGTTCCAGCTGAACTTGAATGCGATCCAAACTGCAGGCGAAGGCGACAAAGTGCAATCCCCTCGCATTCAATGTACCGTAAGGAACGCTACGCCGCAGAATTTTCATCTTGACACCCTCGACTTCGGCATCAGTTCTGCTGACATGAGAATCCTCCGGCATTACATGTTCCTCCAGTTCAATACTGTCAGGCTTGGTTCTGCCGATAATGCTTTCCTGTTCGACTTGAGACAGGCTATGGAATTTTTTCAGATCATGCTGCCACTGCTGGGTGAATGCAAATGTTCCTCCGCACTGATTGGGAATGAGTACTGCATTTTCTGCGTCCTGATTTTCAGGATTCTCTGTTCCATCAATGAAACCGGTGAAATCGCGGTTTTCATGACGTGCAAAGCCGGCAACTTCAAGCTTGCACGACGCACCCAAGACTTCGAACTCACTGTTCACCATCATTTCTGCATCAAAGTTTGCGTCGTGAGACTCGCCTTGAATCCAAACCCAAATATCGGCCTGCGTCGATGGCGCTATACCATGCGTGCTTTCTATCGCCTGAAAGGATCGAAGTCCCTCTGGCAGGTTATCAGCACTGACGTTTGACCAGGCTCTTTCGCTGAAACCAAATAGCACTTGAACATCGGACTGTTGAACGCTGGATCGAATCTTGCGAATCAATTCTCCAACTCTCTTTTTGTCCGGCAATTGCGTAAACGAATACTCAAGATGCACGTGATATGGTGCAATCGGTACGAAAATTCCAGGTTGTGCGTTGTTCAATTCAATCCTCTGTAGTTGTTGAGAAACAAAACAATTTTCTGAATGTAAATATGGGTGTGATTGCGTTGATTTTCAATACCAAATGGCAAAGAAAAGGCAAGCATGGCAAATCATTGCGTAAGAAATTTCAGGCTAAAAAATAGTAAATCTTCCCTTGCTCAGACACAACGGCCAGTGCCCTTGTTCAAAAATTTCAAACTTGGCCGTAAAGTGCATGGAATTTTTGCACATCAAATCAGATTCAACCACAAAAAAGTAGCATGCTTCCACAGCACAACCCGTCGCGACGCGGGGCCAGTATTCGTCGTTGTACGGAAGCAGAAGTCTCGCCCGCTTCATAATGTCATCTGAAAATTCAATCAGAATTCGATTCAGTGCTTGCTGATGAATGGAATCAACTGAACTTTGATTGGCCTCGGCTACCAAAGCTTTTCGGTACTGGTCTTCATACTCCATCCAATCAGGGTCAAAATCAATTCGCAGGGCTTGCTCTGCATGTTCAAGAGTTTTCACATAGAGAACGGGATTCCGCTTGTCGCAAAACAGTTCCAGATGGTCGGCAACCGGTTTGTTGTCGCGAGTTTGTGTTCCCTGACCAATATTGCAGAACCAAGGTACTGCAGCGATTCTATTGAGTGCCCGTTCAACTCGATTCATTGAA
This sequence comes from Arenicellales bacterium, assembly GCA_965200765.1. Taxonomy (GTDB): domain Bacteria; phylum Pseudomonadota; class Gammaproteobacteria; order Arenicellales; family JAJDZL01. The sequence goes on along the minus strand of OZ241380.1, from coordinate 1,060,635 downwards.
TCTGGACGGTCATTCGGCTTTCAGGACAAATCGATACGGCGCATTGTTTCAACTAATATCAATACCACCCCGGACTTCTCGCCATAATCCCAATTTTTCCTGCACCGGACGGTCTGAAAAACTGAATAGCACCGCTTCCGAATCTGCATGATGCTGAACATTGTTCCAGCCCGGAACTATAAATGTATCTCGCTTGCTCCAATGAAGTGTCGTTGCCCCTACAGTTGATTGCCCGGAGCCTTCAACAACAGAAAAGACAGTCGCATCTGTTGAACAGTACGGCATCGTCTCAAATGCCTTGGGCAACAATTGCATATGAGTTGCCATTGTTGGCATGGCATAGTCTCCACTGACCGGATTCACATAACGCATTTTTATTCCGTGGCAATCATCCAATTGTCCTGCATTGTGCATCTTTTCCAAAGCCTCCCGCGTTCGATCATAAGGATAATTGAAAACAGGCGATGTAGATGAAACATCGCAGTAGTCCACTGGCAACATTCCAGAACCATAGCGAGCCAAGGCATCACCGCTTGGCCGGGATTGCGGAAATACCTTGTCCGAATACTTTTCGGCAAACGAAACATCAAGCATTTGAATTAAGGGAATATCCAGCCCATCCAGCCAAACCATGGGATTGTCGCTTTCATTGCCATGGTCATGCCAGGTCCACGATGGAGTAATTACAAAATCTCCCTCGCACATAATTGTTTTTTCTCCATCTACAGCCGTATAGGCCCCCTCACCTTCGACGATAAAACGCAAAGCCGATTGTGTGTGCCGATGTGCCGGGGCAATTTCTCTCGGCATTATCAGTTGAAAACCGGCATACAAGGTATTTGTAATTCGAGATTCATTCGGCATCCCCGGATTTTCCAAAACCAACACCCGCCGCTCAGCCTGCATCGCAGTAATCAGTTCCCCCGATTCCATTATCAGCGGGCGCATATTCTCGTACTTCCACAGTGCCGGTCGGCATTGACCAGACGGTCGCGGTGTCACCAGAGATTCCAGGCGGGTCCAAAGCGGCGCCAACCCCTTCTCTGGCAATCGTGTATAAAATTCCTGTAGTTCAGGCGTATCCGGTACGTTTTGTGCCATTTGTCAACAAGCCCTATGCCGCCGGCAATGCCAAGTTGAATTTATCTACTATGATCTCGCGAATCCTGCATGAATAGTCTTCCGCCATTGCTTCATTGGTGCGTTGCTTGATACCCCATTTTCGGTAGATGCGATTGTTTTCCGATTGCGGTCGACCAAAAAATTTCGGCATCATCGGATAGTATCGGTTGACCACTTCCTGCACCTCTTGTGCGCCTCGTTCAGTTTGCAGTAGCTCGGTAGTGAAATCCAGGCCGAACTGAACATGAAATCTTTCTTCCGGCATGGTCATGCGCGCCAACTTTCTCAGTGGAATGAATGAACATCGAATCAAATCTTCGACCTGAACAACCTCCGCCATGTCAGCCAGAATTTTTATCACGCAAAACTCTGTCCAGGTATTCAGGTCAAACTGGAAAATTGACAATGGTTGCTTGTGCTCAGGTGTCATTCTCTCGCGAGAAATTTGCAATTGTTCACCAAGTTCACTGAATCGAACATGATGCCCGTATTCTTCCATTGCAATTCTGCAGGTAAGCCACTTTGCGTACGGTGTTGGTGCCAGTGCGACGGCCGGTTCGTCAAACACTCTTGCTCCGTACAGTTCGTTGACAGCATGACTGATTACAATTTTTTCAATAGCAACGCGATACTCTTCCGGAGCATTCCGCAGTTCTTCGCAGGTGCTTACCTCGGCGCCGGGTTCAATTTTCATATTCTTGCTACCCCTCAAATCAAACTGCCGGTTCTTTGTTAAACGCTTCGAGATCGGTTACAAGTTCAGTATAGCAATCCTGCAACTCCTGTTCGGCAAAACTTGACAATGATTCAATTCCCCATTCCTCCGGTTCGAATCTTCTGCTTTTCACCGGTCGCGGTTGCGAGAACAGAAAGAATTCCCGACCTCTTACGCCAAACAACTGGCCGGTTACGTGTCCTGCCAAATCCGAACAAAGCCATGAAACAACAGTGGCTACATAAGCGGGGTCGATTTTCAATGCGCGTTCTTTGTATTTGGCTTGTTCATCGTTAGCAGGAACAATGATTTCAGTAACGCGGGATCTGGCAAATGGTGCCACCGCATTCACTGTGACGTTGGACCGTGCCAAGTCGAATGCCGCAACGCGTGTGAGCCCCATCAAACCGGCTTTTGCACTGGCGTAGGCCGATTGGCCGTAGTTTCCATAAAATCCGGCAGTGGAAACAATGTTGACAATACGTCCCCAAGTGTACGGAGAATCTTCGCCGCCCGCTTTCGCCTGCTCCCGAAATACCGGTGTTGCCGCGGCGAGTATATAGTAGGCACCGGCAAGATTGACCCGTAAAACTTCGTCGAAGTTTTGCGGATGCGCCTTGAATATGAAATGGTCCCGCAAAATTGCGGCACAATTCACAACAATATCCAGACGTCCCCAATGATCAAGTGCAAGCTGAACTATCTCCCGGGCAGACTCAGGGGTGGCTATATCATCCGGGTATGCCAATGCATTGTCCCCCATTGACTCACTTGCCGATTGACAAATGGAGCGATCGGGCTCACGGCCATCAATACCCGCTCCATTGTCAGCGATCACAACTTTGGCACCTTTTTCAATAAAGTCACGCGCAATGGCCAGTCCTATTCCCCGCGCGCCGCCAGTAACCAACGCGGTTCGGTTTGCCAGTCTTGATTTGCTCATAACACTTCCAAGTCAGCTTCGGTCAGAAACGGGTCAGCATGGATATGTTCATCCATCATACCCTTATGCTTCAAAATTTTTACGCAACTGGACACCATTGGTGGTGGGCCAGCCAAGTACGCTTTGACATTTTCTAGACTCTGTAAATCACTTTCAATTACCTCATCCAAATTGCCAGTGCGTCTGTGTGTATCTCCTTTCTCATTCGACAATACCGGCACATAGTTGAAATTTTGATATTTTTCAGCCAAATTTTCAAATAATTCAAACTTGTAGAGATCGTTTTCACTCTGTACGCCATGGTACAGGGTTATCGATTGTTCACTGTAAACAGTCAGTGCTCTGATAACAATCGGTTGAATGGCCGACAATCCCGAACCCCCTGCCAAAGTAATGATATCGCCTTGATGGTCTTCCCGAAAGTACATGTTTCCAAACGGACCCTCGGCCGTCAGTAAATCTCCCACACAAAGGTCGTCAAATACAAACGGACTTGCTATTCCGCCATCAATCTTTCTGATGTAGTACTCCAGCGCATCCCCGTTTTCAAAACTGGCAATTGAATACTCCCGGCGCGGCATACCCAGAAAAGTGAGACTGGTAAACTGTCCGGGATTGAATGCGAAAGGACCGCCGCCCAAAATTCTCAATTTCAGACTGACGATGTCATCCGTCAATCGGGTAATCGAAGCAACTTCGCACTCCAACGACCGTATTGGATGAATCAAATGCTCATCCGGTTCACACCACGATACTTCGCAGTCCGACCACGGCACGGTACGGCAAGCTAAAATCAGTCCATCGTCATATTCGTAGTCGGACAATGCGAATGGAGAATATGGTGAGTGCTCGACGTCGCCGCTGTGCAGTCTCGACTTGCACGCACCGCAATTTCCGCTACGACAACCATGTGGATAGTCAATGCCGTTGGACAGTGCGGATTCCAGTATTGTAGAACCAGCTTCTATTTCAATTGAGCGATTGACGGGGCGAATATGCACCGTGAAATACATTGAAGAACCGGTCGACTACTTCTGCTTGGTAAGTTTGAACTTTCGCCTGGCTTCTTCAGGTCCAGCTACTTGCGCACCCATTTCTTCAATGATTCGTACAGCTTTTTCCACAAGTTGTCCGTTGCTGGCCAATTTTCCGCGTTCCAGATACAGATTGTCCTCCAGTCCGACGCGGACATTGCCACCAAGCAGAACTGCCTGGGCAACCATGGGCATTTGATACCGACTGATTCCAAATGCAGTCCAGTTCGCACCCTCCGGAAGCATTTCAACCATTGACTTCATTGCGGATGTTGTCGCTGGTGCACCATAAGGAATTCCAAGACAAATCTGATAAAGCGGCGGTTCGTCCACCAGACCTTCTTCAACAAGTCGATTTGCCATCCATACATGGCCAGTATCAAAGACTTCCAGCTCCGGCTTGACTCCGGTTTGTTGAATATGCTTCGCCGCTCTCCGCAAATGATCGGGTGTATTCACCATCAACAGATTTCTGTTGCCGAAATTCATGGTGCCGCAGTCCAGCGAGCAAATCTCCGGCAAAATATTGTCAATGTGCGATACCCTTTCTTCTGGCATTACAAAATCAGTGCCAGGTCCTGGATCGGTCGGCACTTCATCGCCAACGACATAGTCGCCGCCCATGCCAGTCGTCAGATTGACAACAACATCCACTCCGGAAGCCCGTACATGATCAACAACCTCTTCAAAATAGCGATGTTCCCGACAACCTTCGCCAGTTTGTGGATCCCGAACATGAATATGGGTAATTGCAGCACCAGCATTGGCTGATTCAATGCAAGCATCTGCAATTTGCCGGGGTGTGATTGGCAAGTCGGGGTGTTTGTCTTGTGTCGGCCCAGCACCCGTAACTGCACAAGTAATGATTACATCCTGGTTCATAGATTTACCTTGATTTTGATGAATTTTTAAATGAATGTGGCAATTTCTGCGGACAATGCAGATTTTTCTTATTCCGCAACTCTGTCACTTTGCCGTGGTGACATGTACTCTTTGGGTAGTCGAATGGAAAACTGCGATCGCAACCTTGCATCCGTCGCATCATCAATATGTCTCGGATAGTGACTGGAAAGAATTTTTTCCATTACCAATTTGGACTTTTCAATGACATTCGTGGAACCTTTTTCGGCCCATTCTTTGGGACTGGCCCGGTCGCCAACTTCCGGATAAACATAGTCCTTTTGCATGAGGTCCATCGTTTGGTCATGACCCAGATAATGTGTGGGTCCGTCAATGCAAACATCCCGCATCACTTCGACCGACACAGTCTCGTCATTCACTTCAATGCCACGAACGGTTCTGTTGATCGCCCCTAGCATGTCATTATCAATCACAAAGCCTTCAATACTGACTCCAAGCAAGCTGGCTTGCATGCCGGCAGATTCATACACCATGTTGGCACCGCAATGGCCTGCCAAGGCATTGGTATAGCCTTTTTCAAATCCAGATTGTGCATCGGGCAATTTTGAATCAGCCATACCCGCCGCAATACTGGTTGGCAAATCATAGAACCGTCCCATCTGTCCACAAGCCGCCATCAGTATTGCCTGTTCCCCGCTACCTCCACTCATGGCACCGGTGCGTAAATCAGAAACAAATGGCCAAATTCCAAGAATTGCCGGATGCTTCTTTTTGATCAAGTTTACATATACCAAGCCGGCCAAGGTTTCTGCAACTTCCTGAACCACTGACCCGGCAAGTGAAGCCGGACTCGTAGCACCCGCTTGACCGGCGGCCAGCAACAGAACTGGCATATCGCCTCGCACTGATGCTTCCAGCACCTCACAAGCGTCTTCTGCAAAACGAAGCGGCGGTACGACGAAGCAACAGGAACAACTGACAAAGGGACGTTTACGCCAGTTTTCCTCGCTACCGGCAATGATATGCAACATTTTCAACGATTCTTCGAAATGCTCCGGAAGCACCCAACTGGTTCCAACATGCTTTGTTGTCCCGGCGACACTTGCGTAGCAGGTATTCAGGTCCAGTTCTGCCGGAATTTCCATATCTCGAGTGACAATTGGTCGCTGAAAGAAATGAATGTGTTCCAGCGTATCAACCAGTCGTGCAATGTCGTACAGGTCGGCCAGAGTGGATTCACGATATTCGCGCGTATCAACGTCCACAACATGGACAGCTGCACCAGCCGTTCCGAAGTAGATTTTGCTGCCAGTGAGTTCCATATCGTGTTTGGGATCCTGACCGCATAGCACATAATCCCTGCAAGCATCGGCAATCGTATCTTCAACTAGCGCTCGAGGAAATGTCAATCTGCCTTCATCGGTATACTTTCCGCCAGCCTTGGTCACCAGTTCGATACAAGAGGGTATTGCTTGCGACAACCCGATTTTTTCCAGTACATCAAGTATGGCCGTATGAGTTCTTTGAACCTCTGCTTCATTCAGGGGCTCAAATCGCCCGCCTTGAAATCCTGGTCGAACTGCTTTTTTCTCTTCTGTCAATGGTGCCGCGCGCATAGCCCGGCGTGCTGCTCTGCCGCCTTGGCGTCTTTCAGCCATTTGTCTCCTCCAAGTCCATGAACTCCTGCAAAATCTATCCTTCTCACTCTGTTGCGGGTGAATCGCCAACAAGTATACTACTTCGCGACGGGTACAAAGCTACGACATTCTTGTCGTACAACATTCAGTTCCTAACGGTCGCATTCAAGGAACTTGCCTGAACGATGACAACCGCTCACCAAGTCGTGCATGACCGCTCTCATCGTGTTGGCAATGGTTCTCTTGTCGATGTGACCCAAGGCCAGTCTGTATCATACCAATCCTTCTTTACCGGCAAGCGTGGACTGTTCCAAGAAAATTTCAGGCGCATTACATTGATCGAATTTCTTGAACAGAATAATTTATTGACTCGGAATATGAACATTTCAAATTGTTAAACAGGTAGTCAATCAAAACCTCGCCCGTGACCAACAACTTGATTTATACAGATCATTTCATCGTTCTTGTCACTATTTTTCGCAAAAGATTTAACTTGTTTTCTTGAAAGAAATGGCTTTGCTGAAACTTGTTGTCTGTTGAATCTGCCAGAGGCAATTTACATTTGATGACACTTATAACTGCTTCTCAAGCAGTACAACTTTTTCGTGAAATTACTTGTAACCTCCACAGCAATTCACTGAATCCTGCAGAGTCTAAACGAAATACCATTGTCTTCAAGTGATTTCCACCAAAGAATTCTCCTGTCCGAATTTTGAAGTTTGATTCAATACAAGATTCCAGCCCGGCAGTTGTTTTCGCTTTACTTTGCAACGACCAAATCGAGACTATGTCGACTCAATTTCCGCGGTCCCGAGTCAGTAACCACAACAGTTTCACCAAGTGTCATCGCAAACTGGTTTTCAGTGTCAAACAATATCATGTGAATGAAGTAAACCATGTTTGATTTGATTTCTACAGAATTTCCGGTATAGAACATCGGCCAGTCCATCCAGGTCGGAGCATAGGTTGTACCCAGACTGTACCCGCACGCGTCCATTCTCTGGTTCTTGAAATCATGCTCATCCATTACCCGTGCATGTGCATCAAACACATCCCCGGCAACGGCCCCGACTTTCAATGCTTCCTGACAAGCCTGCATTGCCATAACCGATGCTTCGTGCATGGCAATTTGCTTCGGGTCGGGTTTACCGATAATGAAGGTGCGCATCAAGCATGAGTGATAATGTCGATACACCCCCGCAAACTCCAGTGTCAACTGGTCAGTCTCGGACAAATGCCGACGCCCGGTCACGTATCTGCACAGTAAAGCATTTTCGCCGGATCCCAAAATAAATTCGTTCGCCGGGTCATCACCGCCGTTTCGATAGATTGCCGCATGCATGGCGGCCAAGATGTCCCCTTCAAACGCCCCTGGCCTAGTGTGAAGAATCGCTTCATCCAAGGCATCGTCTGCAAGCTCTGCCGCGCGTTCGACATACTTGATTTCAGCATCGGATTTCACAACTCGAAGTCGGGTAACCAAATCGGAGGCATTTTCAAACTCACAGTATGACTTCAATGCAGATTCAAGCTTCAACCAGATCTCGGCAGTCAATCCGTAAGCATTCAACTCAATACCCAGACGTTTGCCCTTGCATTGATAATCATCAAGCATGGCAATCAGATCATGGACCGGATTCTTGCCTTCTTCGTCAACCCAAACCCGAATATCCTCAATCGTTGAAGTTACCTCGGCTTGATGCAAATCAGGTCGTCGCGTTAACAAAGATATTCGACCGGTAGAATCCAGATAGCAACATTGAAAAAAACAGTATCCGAAAGTATCGTAGCCAGTCAGGTAGTACATACTCTCCTGTCGAAACATCAAAATCCCGTCCAGGTTACGCTTCTGCAACTCGACTACGGTGGCTTTGGTTCGCTGGGCAAACTCGTCTCTTGTAAAATGTAGGGCCATACTTTGATGTATATTGTGTATGAATGTGAAATAAACGCTGAAATCAATCAACGAAATTCAATTATAGTAGTGTCTGGCGATGCCTAATCAAATATCTGGTGATGCACTCAAACAATTTCATCGGGACGGGTTTACCCCTGCTGTTCCTGTAATTTCCAGGCAACAAGCTATCGAGTATCGCATTCAGCTTGAGTCGATAGAGGCTACAGTAGGCCCGCTTTTGGGAGGCCGACGACTGAAATGCCACCTGCTCTACTCATGGGTCGCGGAATTGATTCGTACTCCTTCCGTATATGAACCGGTCAGAGAAATTCTGGGTCCGGACATTATGTGCTGGGGCACCGACTTGTGGGTGAAGGAAGCAAACTCGGAAAAATTTGTTTCCTGGCACCAGGATAGCGAGTATTGGGGGATAGACAGCGACCACCTCATTACCGCCTGGGTAGCGTTGTCGCCCGCGACTGTTGAAAGCGGGTGCATGCGCATGTTGCCTGGCAGTCACAAACAACCCGGAATGCAGCATACAGACACCTTTCAAGAAGACAACTTGCTGACCCGAGGGCAAACGATATTTGATGTTAATGAAGACATGGCTGTCAATATTGAAGTTGATACTGGAGAAGCTGTGTATTTTGCCTATCGGATTGCCCATGCGTCGCACCCCAATCGAAGCGACGACCGAAGAATTGGAGTTGCGATTCGATACATAACACCCGAAGCGAAACAAACAAAATCTGATTGGGATACCGCAACACTAATTTGCGGAGAAGACCGTTACGGACACTTTGTTCAGGAACCAAAACCCAGTGTGGATTTTGATCTTGTCGCGGTTGAGTTTCACAAAAAATCAAATGAAAACTATCGGCAAATCTTGTACTCGGGTACCGATTGGGAATCGCATCGAACCTGAACAATTGTCTTGACCTATCAAAATTACCAAACAGGCACTTTGGTATGAAATTTATAACAGCGGATGAAATCCATCGAATCTGCGAATACCCGGCACTGGTGAACCACTTGGAGCGTTTACATCGAGAAGAGCCTGCGGATCTGAAAGACATGCTACTCGCAAATATTGATTCCGGGTCCGGTACGGAAAACAATGGACTATTTCGCGCTGCCTGGGCAAGCAAGCAAGGCTTGGGAATCAAAGCCGCTACAATTTTCCCTGACAATACAGTGAATTCTTCCCTGCCCGCCATTCACGCAATTTACATGTTGTTTGAAGGTGTTCATGGCACACCTGTAGCGATTATGGACGGGACGGTACTTACCTACTACAAAACTGCAGCAGACTCAGCTTTGGGTTCAAAATATCTGGCGCGTGGAAACATAAAAACCATGGCGATGATTGGCGCCGGTGCCATGGCACCTCATTTGATTACAGCACACTGTTCAATTCACAGTAGTATTCAAGAAGTCTTTATTTGGAACCGCACTGCTTCCAAAGCACTCGAACTTGCTAACAAATTGTCAATTCCCGGTGTAAAAATACAGGCAAGCGAAGACATTCAAGCAGTTGTGCAAAACGCTGAACTGGTGTCATCGGCAACAATGACGCGTGAACCGATCATTTTTGGAGATTGGCTCAACCCGGGTACCCATGTTGATTTGGTCGGTGCATTCACTCTTGATATGCGGGAAACCGACGACAATGCATTGTTAAAATCAAGGATCTTCGTGGATTCAAGGAAGACTACAATCGGTGAGATTGGTGAAATTCAAATTCCGATTGACAGTGGCATTATTACCGAAGATGACATCAATGCGGATTTATATCAGCTATGCACAAACCAAACTCGTGGTCGCATTTCAGACAACGAGATTACGCTGTTCAAAAACGGGGGTGGTGGACACCTCGACTTGATGACAGCCGGATTTATTTATGAACGACTCCAGCAATAGCCGAGTTCAAAATTTTTGCTAACATTGCAGTTTTCGCACAATCTACTGTTCAAGGAATATGAGCGATGATCAATTCAAATAAAACAGAAACGCCCGTTGAAGTAGTTCTATATCGTTGGGCCGGAAAATGGGGACCGTTCAAAGTGAACATACCATGTGGAGAATGTTCGCTGACGCTGGATGTCATCAATGACACTTTTTGCACGGAATTGAAAGGCGTACCTACGAACCTGATTGTTCGAGAGTGGTTAACCGAATGGTGGAAACCACTCCCCAAAGGTGGTTGGCATGCTCCGATTGTGCTGGTTGAAGGTCGACTGGTGAGCCAAGGACACGCATTGAATCGCGGGGTACTCACGGAAGCAATTATCGATGCCTACGCCGGACGCTCATCGCTGAAAGGCAATCAAGTATTTGGAAAGGAAACCTGTCCACACTGCAAACGTGCCAAAAAGTACCTTGAAGAAGCGGGAATTGACTATACCTATCGGGATGTTGTTCGCGATCCCAGGTCACTATATGAGATGCTTGCTCATGTAAAACCCATAGTCGGTCCAAAAACTCCAATTACTGTTCCGCAGATATGGCTGGATAGCAAATATGTTGGCGGTGCAGACCAACTCAGTGCAATATTGAGTCGGGATGTTGAACCCAACCCGGACCGTGGCCAGTGTTCACTATCTCCTTCTCGATAATCTGATTCCACAAATATTAATTTGACATTACCAAATCATTCGTTAGAATTAATAATTACTAATTGCCCGCGAAATTTTGACAATAGAAATTGCGCGGCAAACCAAATTTTCAATTAATTCCCGTAACCTTGGTTTTTAGCCAGTTGTTTGAAAACAACTGCCTGTAATTCAATCCATGGATAACAGCAGGAATTACTTGCGATTTCGTTGAATTTCGAGTATTAGCAAACCGCCTTATCGTTGACAAAGGCGTTTTTTATCAATGCCAAGATATTGACAAATTATGAATTTACATCATTTAGGAATAACTTATGGAATTTGAAGTAAAATTGAGAAAAATTGATCGTGTTTACAATCATCCCAACGCCGATCGTCTGGACATTGCCATGATCGGAGGTTATGAAGTAGTGGTTGGAAGGGATCAGCATACAGCCGGTGAAAAAATTTTGTATATTCCGGAAGCGGCAATTCTACCCGATTGGATAATTGCAAAGCTCGGACTCGAAGGAAGACTCGCCGGTCGACAGAAAAACCGTGTGAAAGCCATTCGTTTGCGCAATGTTCTGAGCCAAGGGCTATTAATGTCCATTGTGGAAGAACATGATGAATGGATTGTCAACGAATTGGACGATACTCGCCTCAAAGCGGATTTTGAAACCAACTATGCGGATTTTCTGGGTATTCAAAAATACGAACCGCCCATTCCTATTGAAATGAGTGGACAAGTAATGAATGCACCGTTTAACCTGCCATCTTATGATGTAGAAAACTGGAAAAAGGATCCGGAAGTCATGGCAACCGGAGATGATGTGCTAGGCACCGAGAAACTCCATGGTACACTGACGTGTGTTGCCTGGAACAAAGATGACCCTGAGAATTATTATGTCGCCTCAAAAGGACTCGCGCATAGAAACCAGTGTTTTGTCACAGGTGATGAAGGCAAGACAATCTTGTATCGCCGTACAGTAGATCCAATTGCTGATAGATTGCAGGAACAAGGCTTCAAAATTTGTCCACAAGCACAGTATATCTCCTGGATCGGTGAAACCATTGGAAAGCGGATTCAGGATTTGAACTATGGTCAGCAATCGGTGTTGTTTGTGCCTTTTGAGCTTGCTTATAAAGAAGATGACAAGCAGGAATGGAAGTACGTTGATGATGCAGTAATGCGTGTTGCCGCGACAGCGGCAGATGTGCGACCGGTTCCAGTCGTTGGCACAATCAAGATTGACCCTCCGGTAACGCGTGAGTTGGTTCAAAAGGTGCAGGACTTTTGCGAAGGTCCAACACTGTTTGGCGGGAGTCATATGCGTGAAGGAGTCGTACTACGTCACCCATCCGGGGTTGTTCGCAAGGTGGTTTCCGATACTTACTTGACACGAAGAAAGGGTACAGAGAGAACTTAGTGTACTACTTCTATTGCGACAAAGTTTCCCGTTCTGTACATCTCAGGTTGCTTATTATGACTACTGCACTGGTTCCAATTGAACCAGTGCAGTTTACGATGTGCTATCGCGATTTGTGAAACCGCAATCGTAACGGCTCAATTTATTAACGAAAAATCTGATTTACAACTTGTTCTCATTGAAGAGTTGGGCCAACACACAGAACCTCTTCTGAATTCTCAGGTTTTGAGGGATTCTTGCCAAAAGAGCTTTCAACGATTGCAAGGTGCCCATCAACGTTGCCAAGGCGATCAATCACTCTATCAAGGTGTGTGTTTGTCTCTTTCACTTTTGATCACAGAATTGCCAGCTGAGTAGAGTTCGCTTCTAACAGTCATCTGTTGTTTCTATATCACTACGAATTTCTCCAAATTGAAGAGGCGTTTCTTCAAATAGACGTCGCATCTCTACACTCATATGATGAAGACAATAAAACATACCAATAACCATACTCACAAGAAACACAGCGATAATGAGAAACTCGGTACGGTATTTAACTTTGTTGACCTTCGAGTGTGTAGCGATAGGTTTGATGTTTACGTCGGTGTAAACAATGCCTTCTTCAGCACAATTGCACCTTCGGTTGATTTTCAAATCTTCTTTTGTTCCTTTTTCCATAACGAAATCAGATTCTGTAATTTAGAAAAATTGATCTATGTAAGTTTTCTTGAACAACAAGCAAGTCCAATACGAACATCTGAAGCTTGCAACGGTTCAAGAACGCGAGTCACGAAGTATATCCAAATCTCAGTGTAAGAAATTCAAACTATTCACAACATACCAAGTTAAGTTAACCATTAGGTTGACAATAATAACTGCCTGACATTACTTTGTCAAGCAGTTTATTGGTTCTCACTGTGAAAGCAATGCGCAAGTGCGTCATCGTATTCTATGTACCGAGTCTTTACGAGTTTCTCGCAAAGACACTCAAGCACTTGATACCAGAGGTCAACTAGACAAAATTAAGTTGTGCAGGAGACAAGGCTTCCTGCTAGAAATATCTGAAAGTAGTTTCTACCGATTGCCCAATTCGCCAGATTGCTGAATCGGCTATCAAGGCAGGTGTATGAACGAGAGCACAATTACGTCTACGCAATCGTCAAAGCTTGCCGGTTTTGTAATATGTGGAGGTTTGGTGGTCGATGCTTAAAACGTTTTCAACGACTGCAAGGCGATCATCAACATTATCAAGGCGATCATTCACTTCGTCAATACGATCACTCATGCCGTCAATACGATCATTCATTTCATCAATGCGTTTGTTTGTCTCTTCCACTTCTGACCGCAGAGATACCAGCTGAGTAGAGTTCGCTTCTATCAGTTGTCTGTTATCTGCTACATCACTGCGAAGTTCTCCAAATTGACGGTGCATTTCCATATTGACGTGATGAATAAAATAGAACAAACCAATAGTTATGCTTACAAGCAATACAGCTATAAAGCGAAACTCGGTGCGGTATTGAACTTTGTGGTTCTGCACGTCTGTATCGACCGCTTTGACCTTTTCGTTGGTGTGAACAATGTCTGATTCAGCCCGAGTGACCCTTCGGTCGGTTTTCAGATCTTCTTTATGATCCTCTTTTGTTACGTATTCCATAACGATAAAACATTCTGTAATCAAGAAAAATTGAACTATGTGTTCATTCTTGAACGACGAGCAAGTCCAATACGAACCTCTGGAGCCTGCAACGGTTCAAGAACCTGAGTGATTATACACAAAACTCAAAATGTTGCGCTATTCACAACAGATCAAATCAATGCTACCATCACTGCCAATACACTATACCCGCTCACCATCACATTGTCAAGCAATGAATTCGTTCTTGCAAAAAATCAGCAAGCTAGTTATTCCCTGCCCCAAGTCGAACTGAATCAAGAGTAAACCAAAGCTGAGTAAGTACATTTGGCGAGAAATGGCATCTCTCCCCATTTTCTGAACACTTCTCGGAATACCCCCGAAACTGTCATACATTGTACAACTATCCATCATTCCAAGACGGTTGTGTTAATTCAACTGTGATGTCTGATTGTAAAAAATTCCCTTCCGTTGCACCACACCGTATATTGATTTCGGAATAAGCTGAAATCTTGGAATTGAATCTTGTGGTTTCAGTGTTTCACCTGCAAAACCTAAATTCCGGGCAGTCTGAAACCATACGCATCAAGTCTTTCCAGCAACTCATGTGTATCTGTTTCTGAAAGCTGTATCATGGGCGGACGAACAGTTGCCCAAGCAGTATCCTTTCTGAAGAACGCATGGATAGCTTTCAACGCTGGTGCCAAAGGATATTGAAAAATTGTAGAACGAATCGCCGAAGCATCTGCCTGAGCATTTTCAGCACTGTCACCTGCTTCCCAAATATCATAAACCTTGCGAATTCCCGCAGGGTTAACATCTGCAGTAGCGGTTATCGTCCCTACTCCACCAGCTAACAGCCCATGCAACAAATGCTCATCTGACCCCGGAAATATAGAGAGTTCGGGATATTTTTCGATGAATCCTCCAATACTGCTCCAGTCGCCACTAGAGTCCTTCAAACCCGCAATCAATTCACAATGCGAATCCAGCAACGCATCAATCAAGCCATGAGTAATCGGGACTGCACTCATTTTTGGATAATGGTACAACAATACTCTGAGATCAGGTGAATCTACCTCGTCAAAAACATATCGATAACTCTGAACCAATGCGTCTTCCGGTAGTTCCTTGAAAAAGAATGGCGGCACCATCAATACACCTGTGCAACCTTGCGCCAAAGCGTGGTTTGTTACGGCAATCGTATCAGTTGCTGACGGAAATCCGTTCCCGACAATAACTCTTGACGGGGATACGCCTGAAGCCAGCACCGTTTCCAGGGCGGACATTCGTTCACTTGCAGAAAAGGAAGCGGCTTCGCCAGTCGTGCCAAATAACACGACCCCGGAGCAACCATTTTCCAGCAACCAGTGAATGTGCTGAATCAATCGATTGCCGTCTATATCGTAATTGTCTTTGACAGGAGTCAGCGCGGGTGCCCAAATACCGTTAAAATTAACGAATTGATCACCTGAAACTTCGTCATAACTGTGGTTGGAAATTTTTTGGTTCATGCCTGAAAATCTTTTGATAGCCAAATAAAGAATTTCGCGTATATTAATGCGTTTTACACCTATTGTACTCTATCATGCGACTGGGAATTGACACTGGCGGTACCTATACCGATGCAGTCCTGTACGATCCGGAAAAAGGCATTGTACGGT
Organism: Arenicellales bacterium; assembly: GCA_965200765.1. Taxonomy (GTDB): domain Bacteria; phylum Pseudomonadota; class Gammaproteobacteria; order Arenicellales; family JAJDZL01. Next base: position 1,045,123 of record OZ241380.1, on the reverse strand, counting down.
CGGCAAAAGCTTTGACAACTCACCATGATCTTGGAATTTGCATCAAGAATGTGATTGAGAAAATTAATGCAGACGAGGGGACTGTTTTGTCTGATGCTGTTGATTTTACTTCGCTATCCACAACCTTGGCAACCAATGCAATCGTTGAAGGCCATGGTGGTTCGGTATGTTTGCTATTGATCGGACACGATCATACGTCGTTAAAGCGTTCTGGTTTGAAAAATTCACTAGGCGATGCCCCGGTAGAGTTTATCAAGGGTGGGCATACCGCCTTGGGCGAGGAAGCACAAGAACTTGATATTGCATTTGCACGGCAAGCAATTGAGCGGCATAAAAATTCTGTGAGTGCGTTCGCAGTCGCCGGAATTTTCTCTGTCCGTAATTCTGAGCATGAGATTGCAATTCGAGATTTGATACTGGAATTGACGCAAAAGCCGGTTACATGCAGTTTTGAACTAACCGCTGAACTGGACAGCCCTCGGCGGGCCATGACAGCTGTATTGAATGCACGCTTGATTGCTCCGATATCCGAGCTGATTCACTCTGTCAAAACCGAATTGAGAAATCGCAACATTACTTCGCCACTGATGGTAGTCAAGGGTGACGGCTCAATGATTGGTGCTGACCTGGCGATTCAACGACCCGTTGAAACCATTCTCTCGGGACCCGCGGCCAGCATTGTCGGTGCATGTCATCTGGCAAAATCGAAAGTCAGTGTAGTTTCAGATATTGGAGGCACAACCACGGACATTGCAACCGTAGTGAATGGAGTACCAAATATTTCACGCCGCGGTGCAACGGTAGGCGGATTCAGAACATTCGTTGAAGCGGTAGACGCGTATACCGTCGGGATTGGTGGGGACAGCGAGGTTTCAGTCACCAAACCCGTACGAGTTGGACCGCAACGAGCTATACCGTTATGCTCCCTTACAAAGCGTTATCCGGAAATCATTGCCGTACTCAAGGATCAACTGGACCGTGCAGTTTCAGAATACCAAGGCAGTTTTGCAGTCAGACGGAGAAATTTGGTACATACCGCCCAACTTGGCAGAAGTGAGGCAAAACTGTGGGCGCTGTTAGAAGGCGGTCCTGTTGCATACGAGGAATTATTCAAGGATTTGCATCTGTTCCGGGCTTTTGGCCGACTTCGCAACCTGGGATTGGCAACGTTATCTACATTTACACCGACTGACGCATTGCATGCACTTGGTAAAGTGCAACGCTGGTCCAAGGAAGCATCCGTGCTCGGTGCCAGTATCTGGACGCGAGGTTTCATCCGCGGTGCCAAACCGCTTTGGAACAGTACAAATGAATTCTGCGAAGCCGTGGTCGAGGCCGTAGTCAGACAAACTTGCGAAGCCGTGATGAAAGCCGTTCTTGCATCCGAATCTCAGGGAAATTCACCGCCGGTTATCGATCCGAATTTGCTCGACCTGGCATTGCAAGATTCAACATCTGACTTATTGAATATTCAAATTTCCATCAGTGGTCAGCTTGCTGTAGTAGGTGCACCGTCGCATTATTTTTACCATGAAGTTGCCCGGAAATTGAATACTAAACTAATTATTCCCGAATACTTTGAAGTCGGCAATGCGGTCGGTACCGTGGCCGGCGGTATTTCACAACGCGTCGGGGGACTCGTCACTTCACCACAAGAAGGTGTGTACCGGGCACACACACCGCGTGGGATCAAAGATTTCAACAAACTCGAAATCGCCGCCGAATTTGTACAGGAAATCCTGTCTTCAATTGCTCTCAAGCGAGCACAGGATTCGAATGCTGTCAAACCGAAATTGACGATTGAGCGGCATGACAACATCGTCAGAGTTGGTATTGACGCGTCCCTTTTTGTCGAATCAAGAATTACTGCCACAGCTCGCAGTGAGGTGTAACACAAAAAGTGCTCCGAAATTCAACTGACATCGAATTCTTTTCCTTTGAAATGTAATTGATATGATGTAGTATTACTGCACTCAATCGAATAGCTATGACAAAACAGGTAATTTACAGAAATTTGGGAGTCATCGATGCATCTCGGGTTAAATGAAGCCAGACCTTTGTCCTTCGGTTTTTTATTATTGCCGGAATATTCCATGATCGCTGTTTCTTCCGCGGTTGAACCGTTGCGAATGGCGAATCGGATGAGTTCGCGCAATCTGTACAGCTGGACCATGTTGACGGAAAATGCTCAGCCAGTCGCCGCCAGCAATGGAATTGTCACCCTGCCAGCCGGGGGGTTGGATTACAGCGGCAAACTGGACATTTTGTTTGTCTGCGGTGGCATGAACATTGACGTTCATTCAAAAAATGAAGTCGTAATCAATTGGCTACGCAAGCAGGCAAGCCGCGGACTTCCATTGGGTGCATTGTGCACCGGTACTTACCTTCTTGCAAAATCTGAACTACTCCATAATGTTCGATGCACCGTACATTGGGAAATCATCGATGTCATGAGAGAGGAGTTTCCTGACTTGTTGATCACACCACAGTTGTTTGAAATTGACGGTGGCCGATTCACATGTTCTGGCGGCCAGGCACCGCTTGACATGATCGTAGGTATCATTCATCAACTGCACGGTCGAGAATTGGCATCGCAAATCTCGGACGAGCTTCTGTGCGAACACATCAGAGACAGATACGACAAGCAAAAAATTCCACTGCAGTATCAACTTGGTACCAATCGGCCACATCTCGTGTCGTTGGTTGCACTGATGGAATCCAACATCGAAGATCCGCTCAGTCTCACGGATCTGGCAAGGCATGTGAAACTGTCGCGCCGGCAGGTCCAACGCTTGTTCTTGAAATATCTCAATGTATCACCAACTCGCTACTACTTGTCGCTTCGATTGAACAAAGCACGGCAACTTCTGCACTTTACAACCAAGTCGATTATGGAAATCAGTCTGGCTTGCGGGTTTGTTTCAGCACCTCACTTTAGCAAGTGCTACAGAGACTATTATGGAATTTCTCCGAGTGAAGAACGATCTCGGGGACGAGAAGCGGTTACGGTTCCCTCGCAGAGCATCAGCGACATGATATCCTCGGTAGCACAGGCTCCTTCGGCTACAAATTTCTAATCTGCCAAGGTAATCAAACGTCCTGGACGCTTTCCGGACCATTCGCGATTCGAATACACCAATTGCCCGTTGACAAACACCTGATCTATGCCTGAAGACAGTTGTTCAGGAGCGTGATACTGCGCATTGTCGATGACTGATTCCGGATCAAAAATTACAATGTCGGCAAACATGTTCTTCTTGAGCAGTCCCCGATTCTTCAATCTATAGATCTGCGCGGGCAATCCCGTCATTTTTTCAATTGCCTTTTCAATTGAAAACAATTTCAGCTCCCGGCAGTACTGCCCCAATATACGCGGAAATGTTCCCCAGAGACGTGGATGCGTAACGTCCTCTCCGGGCATTCCGTCAGAACCAATCATGGATGTGGGGAACACCAATATGCGTCGCAAGTCTTCTTCGTCAATCTGAAAGTAGTTGGCACCTGCCGGCGATAGTCTTTCCACAGCTTCGCTAGCACTGACTCCCCAGCGTTTACAAACTTCGCGAAACTCGGCACCTGCCAATTCCGGGTACGGACCGCACCACGTCAACAAAATTCGTTCCGCCAAAGGGATATCATTGATATCAAGCGGTTTTGAGCTGGCGGTGTACGGATAAACATCCAGAGCCAGCTCAACGATTTTCTGTGCTTCGGTAATTTGCCGGAGTGTCTCCCGAGTTCGACCCCAGTTTCTTTTTCCACAGGTTTTGTGATGCGAAATGACAGTTCGAATATTCGCTTCGTCAGCGATTTTCACAGTCTCGTCAATGGACTTGTCCACATCATTGTTTTCGTTGCGCATATGTGTTGTATAGATGCCACCCAACCGTGAAGCGCATTTCGCCAAATGAATTACTTCTTCGGTTGACGATGCTATCGCCGGCGGATATTCCAGACCAGTGCTAAATCCGATGCATCCATCCTCCACAGACTGTGCAACCAGTCGCTCCATTTCCAGAATTTCCCGTTTGGTAGCCGGTCGGTCCAGCCGGTCCATGGTTGCAATTCGAAGCGTCGTATGGCCAACCAGTGTTACAGAGTTTATCGCTGGCGGTTCATCCGAAAGTTTCGACACATACGACTTGGTGGAATCCAGCATGTCCCAATCGGGTCCGCCAAGCAATCGAATCGGCATAGGCGGAGGTCCGTTATGCGGAGGGGCGACGCTTATTCCGCAATTCCCGGTTACCACAGTAGTAACACCTTGACTGATCTTGAAAATCATATCAGGTGTCGATATCAGTGCACGGTCGTCATGAGTGTGCACATCAATAAACCCGGGAGCAATGAATCTGCCCTTTGCACAAATTCGACGTTGTGCTTCTACGTGACTCAGGTCTCCGATGTCAGCAATCCGGTCCGCCTGAATCGCGAGGTCGGCGCAATAGGGACGCGAGCCGGTTCCATCAACTATGGAACCGCCTTCAATAATGATTTCAGCGTTCACTTCGCCGATTCAAGTCCAAGTTCAACCGGATGCTCTTCGTCGTCGCTTTCGGCCTCGTCCGGACTCATCTGCTACGCCACTGGAAACAGGCAACTTGACGGCTTTGACCAGATGCTTGTAACTCGCTGTCTTGTGGGGAATAGCCATTGCGTCAACAAAGTGATTTTGAAATTTGGGTTCAACAGCCGTTTCAACTTTTTCCACGCCGCGAACAATCTGGGTAATTTCTTCGCGTGATGTACGATCCAGCAATGCAATCCGGGCACCTGTACCAGCCGCATTGCCGGCCGCAGTTACTCGCGCCAGATCACAGTCCGGAATCAAGCCCAGAATCATCGCGTACTTGACATCAATGTGACTGCCAAATGCGCCAGCAAGTCGAATTGAATCGACTTCATCAATGTCCATTCGGTCCATCAGCAATCGAATTCCGGCATACAGCGCGGCCTTGGCAAGCTGGATTGCGCGTACATCGTTCTGGGTGATACGAATCTCAGGTTTTGAATGATTCAGGACATAGGAATAAGTGCGGCCTTCTGCAATCACATGTTGAGTCTTCGCACTCAATTCGCCTTGAATCACTCCATTCGTGTCAATTACACCGGTCAAATACATTTCAGCAATCACTTCAATGATTCCGGACCCACAGATACCCGTCACACCTACTTCTTTCACCGCTTCGGAAAACTCCTCGTCTGTTGACCAGTGGTCACAACCAATCACCTTGAACCTGGGTTCCAAAGTGTCAGGGTCAATTCGTACTCTTTCAATGGCACCAGGTGCGGCGCGCTGACCACCACTGATCTGAGCGCCTTCAAATGCTGGTCCAGTCGGACTGGATGCCGCCAGCATGCGGTGCCGGTTCCCCAGCACAATTTCTGCATTGGTACCAACATCAACCAGCAACATTACATTATCGTGCAAATGCGGTTGTTCCGAAAGTATCATTCCGGCAGTATCAGCTCCCACATGCCCTGCAATGCAGGGCAACACGAATGCGCGCGCATTCGAGTGAATACTTAAATCCAATTCATTCGCCCAGATATCCACAGCTTCATCCGTAGCCAAGGCAAATGGCGCACCACCCAGTTCAATCGGACTGATTCCCAGCAACAGATGATGCATAATCGGATTCCCGACAAATACCATGTCCAGTACATGCTCCGTTGATATTCCATGCATCTGGCAAACTTCTACAGTCAGTTTCTGAATGGCTTTGCGAACCTCCTCGGTCATGGACTTTTCACCACCGGGATTCATCATCAAATAGGAAACCCGGCTCATCAAGTCTTCGCCAAATCGAATTTGAGGATTCATCAATCCCGACGAGGCAACAACCTCGCCTGTCAACAGATTGCACAGATGCGCTGCAACAGTGGTTGAACCGACATCAATTGCCAAGCCGTACGCATCGTCACGAAATCCGGGCCAAACTGCGACGATGTGAGAACCGTCGTGAACTGCGACTGTCACTTTCCACTCGCCGGTACGCAATGCTTGTTGCAAATTCTGAAGTTGCACAAGGTCGCAAGACAGGTTTTCGAGTCGCCACTCAAAGGTCAGTGCATCTTTCAACCGTTGCAAGTCCCCTACCGGATCCTGCATGTTCGGCTCTTGCACTTCAACATAGTACAAACGCACGACCGGGTCCAAATTTATGGCATGCACTTCCGCGCGCTTGCGGATTACCTGCCGGTGCACCTGACTGTCCGGCGGGACGTCGATGACTACATCGCCAAGAATTCGAACTGAACAGCCGAGGCGTCGATCATCCCTGAGTTCATTGGTCTTGGAATACTCAGTTTCCAGACTGCTGAACTCCGACAAATGCTCCGGTAACGACTCTACACCATGCTTGGCAAATGAACCCAAACTCAATTTGATTTGACAGCGACCACACATGGCACGGCCGCCGCAAACGGAATCCAGATCGACACCCAGGGCGCGGGCCGCTTGCAATATGGTTGTGCCGGTTGCGAATCGCCCTCGCCGCCCGGACGGTGTGAAAACGACCATTGCATCAGCGTGGGTTTGCACGAACAGGTCTCCGAAAGGCTAATTTGGATTGAATAATCAGGTGGATAAACTACCTGTCTTGAGTTTCAGAATGCTACCAAGGAGGTCTCTCAATACTACGCTACGGTACGCCGGCGACGACTACCTGCCCTTCGACCGGTACTTTGAGAAACTTCATTTCCCTCTGCTGGTGGTTCGCGAAACTTTTTGATCCATTGTCGGCACTCCCGGTCAGTACCCATCATAACATTCGCCGCCATGATCGCATGCATGATTTCCGAATGCAACGGGCTCGTGATCGCAGACGTCATTCCTGCACCGATTGCCATTGTCAAAAATGCTGAATTCAGTCCTTGTCGGTGGGGCAAGCCAAAACTGATATTCGATGCTCCACAAGTGGTATTCACCTTCAACTCATTTCGCAAGCGATAAACAATATCAAATACCTGGCGGCCAGCCGTACCAATCGCACCAATCGGCATCACAAGCGGGTCCACAACAACATCACATCGCTTGATGCCATAATCTTCTGCCCGCTCAACGATCTTCTTTGCGACCTCAAAACGAACATTTGGATCTTCTGAAATGCCAGTTTCGTCATTCGATATGGCAACCACTGCAGTATCGTACTTCTTCACCAAAGGCAACACGCTTTCCAGTCGTTCTTCTTCACCCGTAACCGAGTTGACAAGCGGTCGGCCCTTGCATACCTGCAAGCCGGCTTCCAGTGCCGCCACAATTGAAGAATCAATCGAAATTGGCACGTCGGTGAGAGATTGAACCAACTCGATTGATTCTGCCAGAATTCTGGGCTCGTCGGCCAGTGGAATACCTGCATTCACATCCAGCATGTGCGCACCTGCTTCCACTTGCGCAAGTGCATCAGATTTTACGCGGCTGTAATCGCCGACTTTCATCTCCGCGGCCAGTAACTTGCGACCGGTGGGATTGATTCGTTCACCAATTACGCAAAACGGACGTTCATTACTGATCACAACCGTTTTGGTTGCAGATGTGACTATTGTTTCAGTCACAGGAGCAGATTTTTTTCATTACGCCGCCTGGCGCAATTTTGTTACGAATTCTTTGGCAGTTTCAACAGCAACGGCGGCATCCCGACAATACGCATCTGCTCCAATCGCTTCGGCAAACTCTTCATTCAAAGGTGCACCGCCAACCAATACAACATGGTCTTCACGCAAACCCTGCTCAACCAGTGTATCAATGACAACCTTCATATAGGGCATGGTTGTGGTCAACAAAGCCGACATGCCAAGCAATTCAGGCTGATGCTCTTTCAGGGCATCCATATAGTTCTCGACCGGATTGTTGATGCCAATGTTGATTACCTCGAAACCGGCCCCTTCCAGCATCATTGCCACAAGATTTTTGCCGATATCATGAATATCGCCCTTGACCGTGCCAATGACCATTTTTCCGATCGTCGGAGCACCGGTTTCAGCAAGCAAGGGACGAAGTATGGCCATGCCCCCCTTCATTGCATTTGCAGACATCAATACTTCCGGAACGAACAAAATTCCGTCTCGAAAGTCGATTCCGACGATACGCATGCCTTCGACCAGTGCATCCTGAAGTACCGTATAGGGTTCCCAGCCGCGCTCCAGTAGTATTCGCGTACCTTCTTCGATTTCTTCTTTCAGACCGTCGTACAGATCATCATGCATCTGTTCAACCAGTTCTTCATCAGATAACGTAGAGAGATCCAGATCGTCATCCACTACGTCGACCGGCTTCGGTTCTGCCATGTAAACTCCTCAATTCGATAATAAGATGCCAGAGATTATATAACCCCAGTGTGTTGTGGTGCAAAGATTATTGCACGCACAGTCTATGTGCTGTCGTATTTGCGACACTTTTCTACGAAATAAAGACTTTCTCACCACAATGCATTAGAATACACTTTCAAATGTGCCTTCAAGTGAAAATTTAATCTGATTTCCCTAGAATACCTGCAATGCAGTTGTGCTTTGTGCTATTGTGAAACCATTGGCACGAAGGTCAATCATTTCACGAATCATGAATAAACAATTGAAAAAATCTATGACGCTGAATCCACTTGTTCTTCTTGTTTGCGGTCTGGTACTGGTCGCTACATCCCATGACTTGACGGCAGATCAGAATGATCCGAGACTGGATGAGTTGTTTTCGGCCCTGCAAAGTACCACGAATCAGAGTGCTGCCAACGAGATAACAGACACGATTTGGAAAATTTGGCGGCAATCATCCAATGAGAAAGTCAATCAACTGATGCGCCAGGGAGTGATTGCAATGTCGCGAGGCCGCCTGAATGCCGCCATCCGGTACTTTGACGAAATCATTCAAATCGCACCGGAATTTGCAGAGGGCTGGAACAAGCGCGCAACGGTTTACTATTTTCTGGAACAGTACGACAAATCATTAGTGGATGTGCGGGAAACACTCTTGCGAGAACCGCGTCATTTTGGAGCGGCCGCCGGATTGGGGTTGATTTTCATGTCACTTGAATACTATGACGAAGCACTCAAAGCCTTTGAGCGCGCATTGGAAATCAACCCGCATTTGGTGGGACCGAAAAAGAACGTTGAATTACTCAGAAAGAAACTCGAAGAGAAAACGGCTTGACAGTCGAATAACCCATTGTTACTTGTAGCAACGCATCTTCACCAGTGCCCATTCTATAACCGCTCAGACACCTGTCTCAACCTGTTGCGACGATTCTGCATCGCTCCGTCAACCATTGTCCAATGTCAGAAATTTCTTCTGGCGATACTGAATGCTGAATTTCATAAGTCTTCCATTCAATGACATAACCAAGTTTTTTCAGCAGTTCTTTCGAGCGAATAGCAACGGATACCGAAATCACGGGATCAAGGGTTCCATGGCAATACAGTATCGGAATTTCAGAATTGACCGGATTGGCTTCATTCTCTGTTGTGTCTGCCAACGGCAGATAAGTTGACAATGCCATAATTCCTGCCAAAGGTTCGTGATGCCGAATACCCGCATAAAGCGCAATGGCACCACCCTGGGAAAACCCTGCAAGAACAATTTGACTAGATGACAACCCCCGCGTCTGTTCCCGACGTATCAAATCTCGTACAATCTCAGCGGATTCTTCAATTCCATCCCGGTCCTCGGTGCCGTGGCCAATTGCCGGATCGGCAATATCGTACCAGGCCCGCATTCTCATACCCATATTGATGGTTACCGCCCGCATGGGTGCATGCGGAAAAATATATCGAACCGAGTACTGCGGGGGTATTGCCAAGTATGGCACTACTGGTTCAAAATCATGCCCACTGGCACCCAGACCATGCAACCAGATCACTGACAATTGCGGATTTGGTTGCGTTTGTACTTCAATTGTTTCAACCATGAATTTTTTGCTGCACCTCAATCACCGGAGTCTATTCAACCAGAACGACCCGTAGTCGAACCAATATAATGGGGACCGGAAATTTACCTGTGAAAAGTCTGAAATTATAAGGGCTACATCTCACACAGAAATCATTTATGAAACAATACAAGGAGAAATTGCTTTGGCAGGATATGTTGTTGTTCAAGTAACCGTCCATGATCCGGTTCTATTTGGCGAATATCAGAAACTGGTGACCAACACCGTGGACAAATTTGGAGGTCGCTACCTTGTGCGCGGCGGAAGCTTTGAAAATTTGGAAGGTGAATGGGACCCCAATCGCCTGGTCATCATCGAATTTGAAAGCGTAGAGCAGGCAAAAGCCTGGTGGAGTTCGGACGAATATTCACCGGCACTGCAACTTCGGGAAGAATCGGCGAGTTCCAAGTTGTTGATTATTGAAGGCTACGAGGTTGAATGACTCCCGGTAACAGCTATTTCATGTATTCTCGCACGACCCCTGTTAGTCCATAGACCACCCGTGCGAATTCCGGAAAGTTGATGATTTCCGGTGTGTCGGTTGGCTGGTGATATTGCGTATAGCGAAAATCCGCAGTGTCGGTAATCATCATTGCCGGTATGCCATGGCGCCAAAATGAAATCTGGTCTGAACGGTTGATGTCTGCGACAATACGCGGTGCCGACAGTCCTTCAGAGGGTATTGTGGCTGTTTCACGAAATGCCAGAATCGCCCGATGCACATGAGCGCGGGACTTGGAGTTGCCGACAAAGCCAAGAAAATTTCCCGTACTCGGATAAAACAATGAAAACGGAAACGGATAGCGCTGGCTGTTTGCTTCGTTGGTGTAGAAACCGATCGTTTCGAGTGAAAACATGCAGATGATATTTTCACCGCGTTGCATGGCTCGAGTGGCATGCTCCATGCTCCCCATGTCTCGGCCAAAAAACGGGGGTTCTTCATTGACAAACGCGATGAACCGAATGCTGGGTCCGGACTGGTCTTCCCTGTGAATGCGCGCAAGTTCCAGAAGTGCGGCAATGCCAGTCGTATTGTCGTTGGCACCCGGCGAACCGGGCACCGTATCGTAATGAGCACCTACAACCACAACTTCGTCAGTAGTACCCGGCAATTCAACATAAATGTTTGAAACTTCGTACTGTCCGGCAGCGATGAAATCTTCCTGTTGCACCTCGTAGCCATACTTCGTGAACTCACTGGAAATGTATTGCAACGTTGCTTCAAGGGCTTCCGGAGTATGGACATTGCGTTCACCGATTTCACCAGCAATCTGGTTGATGTACCGGCGAAGATTGTGCTCAATTTCCTGTTCTGATTGAGATAGTTGCGGCGGTGCGCCAAAATAAGACTGACCCGGCATGCTGACCATGCGATACAGGCTGTACACCAAGTACACAACAACTGCAACACTTGCAACAATCAACAAGTACTTAAACACTGGAATCCTCTTTCGGCAGGAACTCGAATGATAATGAGTGTAGAAAATCAAAATTCTGTACAATAATATAATCAATAATCCAACATTCTTTCACTCACTGATGACTAAGAAACCAGAAAAACAAAACCGGATATGCAGAATCTATAACTGTTTCCGCGTGGCCATTGTTATCCTTGGCGTAAGCAGTTATAGCCACGCTTGGGGACAGGGATTCGTTTCGCCGGTAGAGGTGGACCCGGTTACATTGGTGTCTGTCAACGAGACTGTCTCTGTGTTCGGTAAACTTGTATCTCACCGGTCAGGAACTATTGATACAGCCGTAGCAGGATTGGTGAATGAAATTCGGGCACGGGTTGGCGACCGGGTTGATGAAGGACAAGTCGTTGCAACACTGGATTCATCAACGCTGGAGTTGGCAAAACGAACAGCGGAAGCCAAAGCACAGATGGCAATGTGGACCATCAAGCGCCGGACAACAGAACTTGAACTTGCCGAACAAAAAGAGGAACGCTTGTCAAAACTTCAGTTGTCGGCCGCCACCACCAAGGCAGAACACGAAGATTCTGTGCTGTTGCTGCAAGCCGCGCGTGAGTCTTTGGGGGAAGCAGAAGCGAACCAGCAACTGGCACTGAGAGATTTGGATTTGGCGAATCACCGCGTCGAGTTGACTGAAATTATCGCTCCGTACGATGGTGTTATCGTCGAACAGTTCATTGAAGAAGGACAGTATGCTCATATCGGCACAAAGATTGTTCGAATTGTCGCCGATCAAAGTTTGGAAATCGAAGCGGACATCCCCTACCGATATGTCGGATCATTGAACATTGATGATGCCATATTTGCCCAGTTTGACGATGGAACAAGATTCGAGGCGGCTGTTCGAACATTTATTCCCGAGGAGCATTTCAGTACCAGAACTCGTGCTGTTCGATTTGCTTTTGAAATGAACGATGCTTACAAGACATTGGCGATCAATCAAAATGTAGTCGTTGAAATTCCGATTTCAAAGGAACGAGATGCCATGACTGTCCACAAAGATGCCATTATCACGCAAGGCGCGAATCATATCGTCTATGTGGTCAATGAAGATACTGCAGTGCCACGCATTATTTCAATTGGTAATGCAGTTGAAAATCGATTCGAGGTGACTTCCGGCTTGAGTACCGGCGACATTGTTGTTGTGCGCGGCAATGAACGATTAACACCCGGACAGAAAATCAGAATTGTCAATCAGAATCAGGAGTCGGAGTCCGCAAGCTCTTAGGGTTCTGGCGCATTGTCTGGTGTTTCTTCTGTATCCGGGAGCGATGCTGGTCAACATTGATGATGTATCGGTCGTGAGTGCCGCGTCCCACGATTTCCTGGGAATCGCTTACCTGACAGTCGAATCGGACGCATTTTTCCTGAATATCCTGAATGGATACGTGCACCAATACACTTTCGTTGATCGGCGTCGCAGCAAGATGTTTGATATTCACCTCAATACCGACGGAATCCCAGTCCGTCAGCAAGTGGGCCACAAGCAGGTCGCGACAGGCATATTCAATATCAGCGATCATGGACGGAGTTTCATAAACTCGTAGGTCCTCGCCCAAAAATGAAATGGTTCGGTCTTTTCCGATTTGAATGACCCGCTCCAGAGAAACTCCACTCACCAAGGAATCTTTGGCATATTTGCTCACGATAACCACTACATGCAAAAAATCAAAATATCAAGAATGGTGGAGCGGAGGAGGATCGAACTCCCGACCTTAGCATTGCGAACGCTACGCTCTCCCAACTGAGCTACCGCCCCACGAACAGTGACGTTAATCGAGCCGGATTACAATCAACGTTTGATATCTGAATTTTCCGACTGCAGAAAATCAGTGACATCCATATCCGGCGGGCTGAGTCCAATTTGAGTCAGCATGGTGTGTACTTGGCCCCGGTGATGCGTCTGATGGTTATACAGGGTAATCAACATCTCCCCTTTGGCATCCTCGCATTCTTTGCCATTTATACGCTGATATTTCAATTTTTTGCCGAAATCTTTGCTAGCCATCCCGTCAACCAGTTCAATGAATTTCTGATCTTGAACCTCGCGAGCTGATGAGAGTTCTTTGAATTCCTTATACAGAATCTGGTCAAGGGATGTTATACCCTTCACATCGTCGCCCTTCAAACGAGCAACCCAAAGCCGGTCCACAAGCAGAATGTGATTGAGAGTATTGTGAATTGAACCAAAAAATGCCTGACGGTCCTTATGGTAAGCATCCAGGCTCAGTTGCCCGCACATTTCGTAAATTTTGTCGTTTGCCCAAGCATTGTATCTGGGCATTATTTGATGGCTGTCCATATCGTTTCCGCGTGAGATGTTTAGGTATATTTGATTGAATTTGGTTAGTATACCGTATTTTGTACATTAATGGAGACAGTGGATGACAACTGCAACAAATTCTGATACATGGGCGCATATACACCAAATTTTCGAAGAAAGTATACCATTCCATAAATGGCTGAATTTCAAAATTATTGATCTGGAGACAAAAGCACCGAAACTGGTTATAGACAGGCGCGAAGAATTCATTGGAAATTTTGTCCGCGGCACGTTGCACGGAGGGATCATTTCAACCGTTCTGGATGTCATCGGTGGAATTGTTGCATTTACCGAGGTTACTACACAAAAACAAATACTTACAAAGGAAGAGAAGTTGAAGCAATTTGCTCACACCGGCACGATTGACTTACGGGTGGACTACCTTCGCCCAGGTATCGGGGAGCAATTCATTGCGAGTGGATTCGTGTTGCGCGCCGGCAATAAAGTTGCGGTTACGCGCATGGAACTGCACAACAACGAAAACTTGTTGATTGCAGTCGGAACAGGCGCTTATGTGGTTGCATAGGAAAATTTTTTGTGTTTTATGTTAAAATTGACTGATATTATTGAATAAATTGAACAATTTACATTGCTTTTCTCATCGCAGATGACCACTGAAGATGGCAAAGTTTGACGACTATAAATTCACCTCGAGCACCGGCGAAGTCGAATCTTCGGAAAAAAAGGTGCCGATTATTGGACTAGGCAAGCAACCCGGTCCAAATATCAAATTCAGTCACAAAATTGATAACGAGGATGTAAAAGGCGATATTTCGGCTGAAAAAAATCATTCGGGGGCCAACAAAATTCACCGCGACTCGGAACGTCCCGAAAATTCAAAAGAACCTGCCTTGGGCGGTGAGCTGTCGCGGAAATTGCAAACACCGGTCCGGGAGAACGTGAAAATACAAGAATCGTCAGAGAATGAAGCGCATCCTTTGATACTGCATCCAACTGAACCAGAACTGTCAGAAGAAATTGAAGAACTGACACCGAGTGGAGAACACCCTTGGTCACTGCATTCCGAGCAACTGGAAAAACCGGAAGAATCGCCACTGAACGCCAAGAACTCGTGGACACTACACCCGACTGAACCAGAACTGCCGGAAGAAACTGATGACCTGACACCAAGTGGAGAACAACCCTGGTCACTGCATTCCGAGCAACTGGAAAAACCGGATGAATCGTCACTGAACGCCAAGAACTCGTGGACACTACACCCGACTGAACCAGAACTGCCGGAAGAAACTGATGACCTGACACCAAGTGGAGAACAACCCTGGTCACTGCATTCCGAGCAACTGGAAAATCCGGAACAATCGCCATTGAACGACAAGAATTCATGGACACTGCACCCGACTGAACCAGAACTGCCGGAAGAAACTGATGGCCTGACACCGAGTGAAGGACATCCAATTACACTCTTGGGACACTCACCACGCGCAGTCGATCAAGCCGTTGACCCTCTATCGAGTGAAGAACAACCATTGACACTGCATAAAGCAATTCCTGAACACTTGACGCTTACCAAGAAATCAACGCCGGCTGTAGACAAACTTGATCGCCTTACTACAGGCCAACAACTGGCGAACACCAGAAAATCCCTGAACTTAACCGTCAAGGAAGTCGCAGAATTTTTTCACTTGCCAGTAACCACAATTGAAGCGATAGAAAATAACGATTACGAGAAACTTTACGGTGTTGCATATGCTACTGGCCATGTTCGAGCTTACGCAAATTACCTCAATCTTGATGCCGATAAATTGATTGAAAACGATCCCGTTCTCGGTGTAATTCCGGCCTTGGAGATGGAAGATCTGGATCTCTCGCAAACTACCGAAAGGAAACGCCGTTCATTTGGATTTCGAACAAAGTTTGTGCGTCTGGTTATATTCGCCCTCATTACCGGAGCTGCCATAGTCGGCTGGCAACATCGCGACACGTTGGGTTCCTTGGTAAATGGATTGCTTACTCCAAGCGAAGCAACGACTACAATTGAGACACCATCCTCCAATCCAGACAGTTCAGAATCGAATACGAATTTGATACACAGTGATCGTCTTTCCTGACACTGTATTAAACTTTCAAATTACATGCCAGGCGGGAAGCCAAAAGAATTAGTGAACTCTGTTCGTTCAGGATATTCCGGTAATCATTTACAAACAAAATTCCTGTCACGGTGTTTCTTGGTAATTTCACTGGTTGCGCCAAGATTCTCCGGTGATTGAACACCGAAGACTACTATATCAAGAACCGGCTTGGTGTGTTCTCGAATGTTCTTCAAATGCCTCATGTAGTTGTAGTGCACATACTGCTTGATTGGCTTTCAACAGCAATTCTTGAGTCCTCCTCGCCAAATTTTTTGAATCACGATTTTGTGTCGTTGAAATTGCGTTGAATGATGTTGTTTTAACATTTACTGTGAACAATTCAAATCATGTCTTTCAATTTCCAGCAACACGGACTTAAACCAGAAAATCTGATACGGTAGATTGAAATCCGTCAATCTGAGATGATCAAACCACTTCCTTTCAAATCTGTAAATTTTGTGTTGAAATCCACAGGGGTTTTTACAGTAAAATAGTTTGCCGTGACACAAATATTAAATTCAATCAACAAACAACCGTCCGAACCGCAGGAAATCACCTGGTGCTTCTAACCCCGTTGCGCGTCTCGACTTCTGACTCATCGTCACCAATTGAAGCGAGACAATTACTTATGGAACTTCTGATTTAATCATCCATGACAATCAGTGCTACCAATGTGGAAGGACACTACTCCACCCGCTTTGATGTTGAACTTGAAAATTTGAAGTTCAAGGCAATGGAGATGGGCCAACTGGTCGAGCTACAACTGTTGAACACTATTGAAGCGTTAAGCAACAGTGATCGTACACTGGCGAATTTGGTTGCCGACAATGAGAAACGCATTGACCAAATGGAAGTGGAAATTGATCAATCCAGCATTCTTTTGCTAGCAAGCCGTCAGCCCGTCGCAAGCGATCTTCGTTTTGTGATTGCTATAACCAAGACGGTCAACGACCTGGAGCGCATTGGTGATGAAATTCACCGCTTAAGCAACATGGCTGTCAGCATTTCGGAAAGCGATCAACGTCCTGACATATACGAAAAGCTCCGGACCATAGCACAAGAAGTCCTGCGGTTGTACCAGGAAACACTTAACGCCTTCTCGGAATTCGATGCAGACAAGGCAATGGCAGTGATTCAGGATGATCAGTACATTGACAAGCTATACAAGAAAACAATTCGCGACACGATTCGCGGCATGAAAAAAGATGTTGACTATGTAACTGATGCAGTGGATGTACTGTGGGCCTTGCGTGCGCTGGAAAGAGTTGGAGACCGGGCGTGCAACATTTGCGAACATGTGGTGTACTTCGTTGAAGGAAAAGATATTCGTCACGTCAATATTGAAGATGTGAAAATCAACACTCAGTGATACACACTGGAATTGACTTACTTTTGAGGAGTCATTCCTTGCTCCATGCCAGTCAGTCGGTCCATGTGCTGGAGCAGTTAGTCAAGCAAATTCCCTGAGAATGGTTCGTGGAGAGTTTCGACGAGTTGCTCTTGAAGTCGACAGATGATTGCAGGATTGGTTGGGAGTGCTTTGAAGAAAAGCGATTTGAAGCGTGTAATTTTGGCTACCACGGTGCAGGAAAATGCGGTGCCATAGCTGATGGATTAATTTCTGACTTCAGTCAGCCATTCAGAAATGATTCCAATCAATTCATCCTCATAGTTCTCGAAATAATGATCCGTACCAGCAATTTCTGTTTGATTCGATTGTGTATTGCCACCGGCTTCAATTAACTCTTTCCGGGCCGCCGCAACACTGGTCACTGAATTAAAGTCCTCGCTACCATAGACATCCAAAATTGGTACTTGCATTTGATCCAACGGAAAGGGTTTCGCCATGTATTGATGAATATCGGTAGCACCCATTCCAAGGCCTACATAGGCGTTGAATGTTTCGTCGCCAAATTCCCGAATCCATGCCATTGTCATGTGTACCGAGCAACTGTGTGCAACAATCGCAACCCAATTGAATCCCTGTTCGCGCAGATAACGAAGTCCTGCCTCAATTCGGGGAAACGATTCGGGAATCATCGGTACATAATCGTAATACGTGGCACCGTTTTTCAAGACCGGCATTTGCAGGGATAGCGTTGTCCATCCTCGTTCTGCAAGACCTATGCGCACCGGTCCGGCTACATGGTGCCAGTCTGGATGGTTGCCCCGACCGTGCAATACCAGTACTGCACCTTTGGTTTCATCTGTCATTGACTCTGTAAAGATGGACAAAAAGTCTCTCTCCCCATCTTTCAGATAGACTAATTCTCCGTCGAACAACCCTGCTTCGGCTTCGCTTGTCAAACGCGCCTCGCGGTCGAAATCAGCCAGTTCACCAAAGCTTGTTCCGGCAGTGATCATCAGAATCAGGAATGCGACCACCCGCAATCCAGCCAAGTTCAGTGTATTCGTTGTTATACTCCTGTCAATAGTTTTTGTTGACCATCGCACGAGTGCTTGCCCAAAAATCGAAAATTCCCTGGTTTTATTGATTGAGGTCAACGGTCAAGCTTTCACTTTACTGTATGTCTCATGCAACTCGACCAACGGATGCTCTTCGGAATTTTGAAATTTGACCAAAAGCTCGCGAGCTACCATATCTCTGCTTTGCTGATCGTCCGGCAACTTCATGTCAACAGGCACTTGTACCCAGCCATTTATATTTCGATCAAACACAGCCGGTTGATTTTCTTCATAGCCCATGTGTACGTCTTCCAGCCAGTTCAAATCATCCCAGCCCATAAACTCGATATATTTTTTCAGAAACGGTGTTAGCAGGTTATAGTCCGGAATCAGATTTACGTCATACCGATAACCGATATGCTGGCCAATTTCATCCGCTCGTTCACTGGTTGATTCCATATCTCTCAACGTGGTGTCCAATTCAGTAACTTTGCCCATCAAATCACCCTCCCTTAGTATCGATTCATATCTGGTCGACCGACAGTGTACTGCGACCCTGCCAACGGTACCATCGCCATTGCCGAGGCTTCCATTGTCAATGCTGCCAAGTCTTCCGGTTCAAGTGAATGAACATCTGTCTTGCCACAGGCTCGTGCCATCATCTGGCACTCAATTGCCAAGGTATGCAAAAAATTGTAGACACGCTCGGCCGCCTCATCCGGATTCAATCGCTTTCGTAGTTCCGGGTCCTGCGTCGCCACGCCGACCGGACAACGTCCGGTATGGCAATGATAGCAGTAGCCAGCTTCCACACCAATTTCTTCCATATAGTCTGCTTCCGCAATATCCTTGTTGCAATTCAACGCCATCAGTGCAGAATGTCCGATAGCCACTGCATCGGCTCCCAATGCCAGTGCTTTTGCCACATCCCCGCCGTTTCGTATACCACCAGCATAAATCAGCGAAATGTCACCGGTTTTGCCAACATCGTCCAAAGCCTTGCGCGCCTGTCGAATGGCCGCAATTCCCGGTATTCCAGTTTCTTCGGTTGCCAAGTGAGGCCCTGCGCCAGTCGATCCCTCCATTCCATCAATATAAATCATGTCCGGGCCCGTTTTGGCCGCCATGCGTACATCGTCATAAACACGCGCGGCGCCCAATTTCAGTTGAATCGGAATTTCCCAGTTGGTCGCTTCCCGAATTTCTTCAATCTTCAGTGCCAAATCGTCCGGTCCCAACCAGTCAGGATGCCGGGCCGGAGACCGTTGGTCAATACCAGCCGGCAAGGATCGCATCTCTGCCACTTGATCGGTAACTTTCTGTCCCATCAGATGACCGCCCAATCCGACTTTGCAACCCTGACCGATGAAAAACTCGCAAGCATCCGCCAAGCGCAAGTGATGCGGATTGAATCCATAGCGCGATTGAATGCACTGATAGAACCATTTGACCGAGTAGCGGCGCTCATCCGGAATCATGCCGCCTTCTCCGGAGCAAGTGGCCGTACCAGCCATTGTGGCTCCTCGGGCCAAAGCTGTCTTCGCTTCATAGGAAAGTGCCCCGAAACTCATTCCCGTGATATAGATCGGAATGTCCAGAATCAGTGGTTTTTTCGCTCGGGGACCTAATACGGTTTGCGTAACACATCGCTCGCGATAACCTTCAATGACAAACCGCGTCAATGTACCTGGCAAAAATGTCAGGTCATCAAATGTCGGAATTTTCTTGAATAAAGAAAAACCGCGCATTCGATAGCGACCCAGCTCGGATTTCATGTGTATGTCATCAATGACCTCTCTGGGGAATATCGAGCTTCTGCCTAGCAGACTGGAATTCCGCGTTGGAACCGCCGGCTCCTGTTCCTTGAATTTCGGTTTTGCAACCATTCGTTTTCTCCTCTCTATAAAACCAGTTTCTTTTCAGTGGGCTCCAGATTGTCATAATTCCACAGTTGCTTGCCTGCTTCGATTTTTCTCATGTTTTCCACCCCGTTCGGAGCTTCAAGCCCATACAGTGCCAATTTCTTCTGTATCCATTCGCACTCGAGATCTGTCATCTCGGCATCCACTGCATCAACGCCCAAATCCTTGATATTGCCACCAACATAAATGACTCCATCGTACATTGAATCGCCCAGATTCGAGCCGGCATCACCCAGCACGATCATTCTGCCGCGTTGCATCATAAAACCGGAAAAGGCTCCGGTGCGTCCGCCGACTATGATCGTACCGCCCTTCATGTCAATGCCGGTGCGAGCACCAACATCCGTGATGCAAACCAGATCGCCGCCCCGAATGGCCGCTCCAAAGCATGAACCGGCGTTCTTCTCGACGACTACAGTTCCCGACATCATATTTTCGCCACACGACCAGCCCACGCGGCCGGTGACCCGAATATTGGGTCCGTCACTGAGACCGCAACCGAAATAACCCAAACTGCCATCAAAGGTGAGATTCAAGCGATTCAAAATACCAACTCCCAGGGAGTGCATGGCCCCAGGATTTTTTACAGTAATCGAACCGCATCCGTCTCTCATCAATCGCGCAATTTCATCGTTGACTTCTCTCGATGTCAGGTTCGCAGCATCAATATCCGCATGCTTGTCAAAGTCAACATCCACCGCATACGGCGGCGCAGTTCGTTCGGTTTCAACAGCACTGAAAAATATTTGTTGCGAACGTCCGGCCAACTGTTCTTTGTGCATGGACGCGGAGGATGTCATGTTGTCCATACCTTCACCTCGCCTTCGTACGGGTCATACGTATCAATTTCATGAGGAAAAATACAACGAATCGCAACTTCTTCCGAGGCCAATGCAACAAACTCATCCGATTCGTAAAGTACCATGGGCTTGGCCGCCATATAGTCCTTGGCCATGCCCAGCTTGTCTCGCGTGGCGACGACATAAGTAAATACACCGTCCAGATCAGTAAGGGAACGATTCATTGATTCTTCCAGATCATCGCCCCGCTCCATCGCATCAGCCAAATAGACAGCAATCAGTTCCGAGTCACAATTCGACATGAACCGATGACCGCGCCGTTCCAGAGCACGTCTGGAATT
Organism: Arenicellales bacterium; assembly: GCA_965200765.1. GTDB lineage: Bacteria > Pseudomonadota > Gammaproteobacteria > Arenicellales > JAJDZL01. Next base: position 1,023,849 of record OZ241380.1, on the reverse strand, counting down.
CCAGTAATTGGTCAATTGTCCGTTATGCACCACGGCAACATCCAGAAACGGATAGGCCCAGTAAGGATGCGCCGAGCGAATATCCACATCGGACTCAGTCGCCATGCGGGTATGCCCAATTGCGTGCGTGCCTGGAAAGTTCTTGAGTCGATACTGGGTCGCGACCGTTTGCGCATCACCCAGATCCTTCACCAGTTCCAAAGCAACACCGATCGATAAAATTTCAACACCTTCTACATCTTCGAGATAACTGGCAAGCCGACGCATGTCGCCAGAAAAATCGAAATGATAGCGATAGGCATACTCTGTAGCCTTTTCTTTCTTAGTAACATTGGCACCGCTTTCAGCAAGACGAGCATTGATTGTTTCCCGTCGTTCCCGTATTTCGTCATGAATCCGAAATCCGGTTTTCAACTCGGCCCCCTCGGCCAACTTGAACCGCATGACATAATGGTCATCTTCCTGATCTTCCGCTGCCCTGCCATACATGGCCACGCCAGTCGAATCGGGACCGCGATGCTTTAACGCCTGAAGCATCGACATCAACTCCATGCCAATATCAGCTGATTCGCCGCGATGAATTAATCCTGCTATTCCACACATATCTTGAATCCTATGGCAAACAATCAATGTAAGTTTCCAGATCCCAATCGGTCACTGTCGCCATGAAATTCTCCCATTCGTCATCTTTGTAGTGCAGGAAAACCTTCGCCATTTCGTCCGGCAGTGCGGACATGACAACATCATCCTTGCGTAAGGCTACCAAGGCTTCACCCAGAGACATGGGCAGTTTGGTGACTTCCTTGCCTTCTTCCATTGCTTCGTAGATGTTCCGATTTTCCGGCTGGCCGGGATGCATGTCATTGGCAATGCCGTCGTCGAACGATTTCAGCAATCCGGCACACAGCAGATACGGATTCACCATGGAGTCGACGGCCCGAAACTCGAACCGGCCCGGTGCGGAGATGCGAAGCGCAGTAGTTCGGTTTTGATAACCCCAGTCCTTGTAGACCGGCGCCCAGAACCCGGTGTCCCACAATCGGCGATATGAATTCACGGTCGAACAACCCAGCGCGGTCAAAGCGTCCAGATGTTTCATTACGCCGGCGATGGCTTGCAAGCCGACTTTGCCCGGCATCTGCAGGTCGTCTGTATCCGGCATGAATGTGTTGTCGCCGTCCTGCAAGTACGTATAGACATCTGGCAAACCATTCAACGGATTGTTGCCCAACGCATTGAGGGAATCCTCGCCACCTCTCCACAGTGACATGTTGGTGTGGCATCCACTCGCGGACACACCCATGAAAGGCTTGGTCATGAAACAGGCGATCAGATTGTTTTCCCGTGCGACCTGAGCACAGATTTGACGATAGGTTGACAATCGATCACACGTGCGAAGCGCATCATCGAAAGTAAAGTTCAGCTCCAGCTGACCAGGGGCATCTTCATGGTCTCCCTGAATCATGTCCAGACCCATGAATCGGGAATACTCGATCACCTTCATAAACACCGGGCGCAGACTTTCAAACTGATCAATGTGGTAGCAGAATGGCTTGGAAAAACCGCCGTCTGGCATGCCGTCTTCACCGCGCTTCAACCACATCATTTCCGGTTCCATACCATGCCGCAAGTGCAATCCATCATGCTTTTCCTTGAATTGTTCATGAACAATGCGCAAATTGCCGCGACAGTCGGAGGTCAGGTGCCCGCCGGGATTTTCGCGTTCTTCGCGATTCCGGAAACAAGTGCAGTACACCCGGGCAACACGCTTGTCCCATGGCAACTGGCAAAACGTTTCCGGATCCGGAATTCCAACCAGTTCCGGTGATTCGGGTCCGTACCCAATGTATTCTCCATGTCGATCCACAAACAAGTTCGCCGTTGCTCCGTAGACCAGCTGAAAGCCGCGTTCCGCGATTCTTTCCCAATGGTCGGCCGGAACGCCTTTGCCGACAATGCGACCGGTAACCGATATAAATTGATAGTAAATGTAATCAATGCCGAGTTCATTGATTTTTTCCCGAACTTGCTGAACCCGCTCGGCACGCCCGGGTGCATTTACGTGTCGTTCAAGATCGGTAGAGTCGTGGTTCGTCATATCTCCTCCAAGTAGAATTTTGACAGTGATTTACTGGATACGGTATCAGTTACTCATTTTAACAAAGTGCCTGCATAATCCGACAGCTTCAGGGTGCGAAGAATCTGCATGAAGGAATTAACAGCAGGCAAAGCAAACCTTAGGCAGCACTTGCCAGATACGACTCCATTGAATCGTCCATCGCATCAATCCATTCGGTATGATGCAACGGTTGCGAGGTGCCGGTCATGATCGACTTGTGTGCGAAATTGCGATATCCGATGATGTCATCGTGCTTGTGATGCTCCCAGTCCATAAAGGTGTTGTTGATGGCTTCCACATCAAAATTCGGATAGTCGGTCATTTCCATCAGAATTTTGACATTGTCGCCCTGGAACCATATCATTTGCTCATCATCTTCCAGTGTCGCTTCACGCGCGACCCACTGAGCACTGTCTTTCTCCATTTCCTCTCCGGATGGCAACTGAATTCGTCCCATGATTACATCTCTCGCATACCATGCCTGGACATCGAACATATTGAACGTATAGAACTGATCTTGCATGCCGAGATAAAAAACCTTTGGATTCTGCTCAAAAACAACACCTTGATACAGCCCCGGCACCCACATTCGATTGGTTGCCCGGAGTCGCAGAGCGTCGTCCATGAAAGGGAAATGGTGCAAATAGCCGGTGCAAAGAATGACAGCATCCACTTCCTTGCTGCTACCATCTATAAAGTGCGCCTTGTTGTTTTCCATGTGGCTCAACAGTGGAACTTCCTCAAAGCGGTCCGGCCAATGAAAGCCAGTGGGTGCAGTTCGGTGACTGATCGTGATGGACTTCGCACCGTACTTGTAGCACTGTGAACCAATATCTTCTGCCGAGTAGCTAGTGCCGATGATCAGGATATCCTTGTCAACCATTTCCACCGCATCCCGAAAGTCATGAGCGTGCATAACACGGCCATTGAATGTATCGAAACCCTTGAATTGCGGAATATTCGGCACCGCAAAATGTCCGGTGGCAACAACGACATAATCAAACTCCTCTGTTTGAAATTGGTCGCCGATCAAATCGCGTGTTCGAACTGTAAATCGGCCACTGTCTTCACAATAACTCACTGCGTGAACTGCATGATTGAACTTGCAGAACTTGCGGGCACCGGATTTTTCCACGCGGCCCTTGATGTAGTCTGTCAGCACAGCACGCGGCGGATAGGATGCAATGGGTTTGCCGAAATGCTCCTCGAATGTATAGTCGGCAAATTCAAGGCACTCCTTGGGTCCGTTCGACCACAAATAGCGATACATGCTTCCATGCACCGGCTCGCCGTATTGGTCCGTGCCCGTTCGCCAGGTATAGTTCCACAATCCTCCCCAGTCCGACTGCTTTTCATAGCAGACAACCTCCGGAATCTGCGCGCCCTTCTGTTCGGCGGTCGCAAAGGATTGAAGTTGCGACAGTCCGCAAGGACCCGCTCCGATTACTGCAACTCTTGTCACGATACGTCTCCTGCTGTTCTAGTGAAAAATTCCGCTAGTCAATTCGTCTGTCCAAGGCCAATCAAATCCGCACAACCAGCCAGACAATCATATATCCAATCACTGCATAACCGATTGTCTCGCTTGCCTTCGTTCCAGGCAGATTCAGTTTCCCTGTCACCGTGCAAATCAACTGCAAGCAGATTGACCTGAATATTCAACTGTTAGTTTAGCACAGACAACCCTGGACTGCATGATTTTGCAATGCAAGCCGTTGATATTCAGCATTCAATTCCAATTCAGTCAAGTATATAGTTTCCAAAACAGTCTTGTTTTTGTTAATATGTATTCTACCGATTATCAGATTCGAAACATTTAACCAATTGAGTGTGCAGATATGAATACGAAATTTAACGAGAGAAGAAAATTTCTCAAGCAAACCGCAGCGGGAGCAACCGCTGCTGTAACAGCCAGCACCTTTCCGTTAAGCGCTTTTTCGGCCAACAAGCAACTGACAGTGGGCATGAATGTACCTTTGACGGGAGATTTGGCACCTTGGGGTTTGCCAGGACTGTATGGTTGCGAGATTATTGCAGACCGGGTCAATTCCGCCGGCGGAGTTGAAATCGGCGGAACCACCTATGACATCAACATAGCTTCGTATGACCACGGTTACGATACTGAAAAAGCTTTGCAAGGTATCAAGAAGCTGGTTCTTGAAGATGATGCCAAAATGGTAATGATGCTCGGCGGTGCCACAGTAGGCGCGATTCTGCCGTGGGCAACTCGCAAAAAAGTTCTTACCACTACCTTGCTTCCAAGCGACATTACGCCGGATTCAGAGTATTTGGTGGCAACTTGTGAATCTCATCCCTTGTACAACGTGACTGGTGTTGTCTGGCTGGCCAACAACTTTCCGGAAGCCAAGACCGCGGCGATCGTTACCAATAACGATGCCGAATACGGTCTCCAGTCCGCGGCCACTTACAAAGCGGCTTTTGAAGTCGCTGGCATAGAAGTAATTGACACGAACCTGCACGGTTTTGATGTGACTGACTTCGCGCCGATTGTCAGCTCAGTTCTGGCGAAAAAACCGGATATCTTCTGCATGGCAACCAGCTTCTATGTGACACCAATCATGGAGCAGTTGTACCACCAAGGCTACGACGGCAAGATCATTTCCTGCACGCTGGACTACTATCAGGAAATTATCGCCAAAACCAGTGTCGATTTTGTGAATGGCACCATCTTTCAGTTCCCGGACTTTGATGATCCAAAGTTGATGAGTGAAGGCATCTCATTCCCCGACCCGGCGGGATTTGATGCGGCATTCCGTAAAGATCATCCGAACGACTGGTCGGCGGTAGCCTGGGAGTACCCGGTCATTTTGATGAACTGGCTGGACAATGCCAAATCAGTCGGCAGCGTGGAATCCGTTGATGTCGCACCCGCCATGCTTGCCAACAAGCAACAATTCGTGTTTGGCGGCGGCGACTGGTGGGGGAGCCAGTTGTGGGGACTGGACAATACTCTCATCGGACGGTGGCCAGTAGTTGTTGTTACCGACGGCAAGGCCCGCATCCAGGAATATGGTGATGTAGCCGGATGGCTTGCCCAAAACAATGATGTTCTGATCAAGCATATGAAAGAAATGGGTCTGCGAACAGTCTGATATCTTGCCCATTTCTTAAAAAAGGGAGGAGTTTCGGCTTCTCCCTTTTTTCAATTTTGTTGTACCGGGTTTGTACCGTTGGAACTTCTCCTCCAGACTGTCGTCAACGGAGTCATCCAAAGCGGGTTTTATGCTTTGGCGGCAGTTGGGCTTGTATTGATTTTCGGCGTAATGAAGATCGTCAATTTTGCCCATGGGGAACTGGTGATGGCCGGTGCGTATACAATTTGGCTACTGCATGCGCAATGGGGCATCCCGTATTTGCCAACCGTCCTGATTGCGGTGTTACTGGTTACCTGCATTGGACTGATAATGGAGCGCTTCCTGTTTCGTCCAATGGCAAAAGATGTACTCGGCGGACTCATCTGCTCCATCGGCGTGCTATTTATACTGCAGGTTGCAGCAACCCTGATTGGCGGCGAGGGTCCTTCCAAGCAAGTACCTCCTCCATTTGAAGGAACGCTGGTTTTGTTTGAAATTCTGCGGATTCCCTACCAGCGTTTGTTCAGCATTGCAGTCGCGATTGCCACACTGGTGTTGCTGTGGTATTTCCTGACACGCTCAAAAGCGGGTTGGGCGTTGCGGGCAGTATCGCAAGACCGGGATGCCGCCGCATTGCAAGGAATCAACAGCAACCGAATTTCCATGCTTGCAATTGGTGTCGGAGCGGCAATGGCCGGACTGGCCGGCGCATTGATGGCACCGCTTACCAATATAAATCCCCACATGGGGCACAATGTCATCATTACCGCATTCATCGTAACCATTGTCGGCGGTGTCGGAAGTCTGACCGGAGCAATCATCGCGTCAGTGCTGTACGCGTTGTTCCATACCTTCATCACGACCTATTTCTCCGGAACTCTTGCAACGATTTTCGGACTGATCATCATGGTTCTCGTTCTGATCGTTCGTCCAACCGGAATCATGGGACATCGGACAAGTGAATAGCATGTTGAACAACAAGCTTCATACAGTCATCGGAATCGGCTTGATTCTGACATTTCTGGTAATTCTGCCGCACTTTTTGCGATACCACCATCAGGACTTCATGATTTTTCTGACAATCAATGTTCTGGTTGTGGCGAGTTATCGACTGGTTACCCTGACCGGTGAATGGTCGTTGATTCACGCAGTAATGATGGGGGTTGGTGCGTACACAAGTGCCTTGTTGACGAAGAACTTCGATGTCTCGTTCTGGCTTGGACTACCGCTAGCCGGAGTCATGTCCGGACTTGTCGCTGCGGCTCTTTGTTATCCGCTGTTTCGCATGACACAATTTTATTTTTTGATTGGCTCCTTTGCGGCCGGTGAAGCGATCCGCCTGACCTGGATTCATTTCATCAAGCCGTTCGGCGGTTCCAGCGGCATCAGCGGTATACCGTCGCCAGAATTGCTGGACATTGATTTTCTGGAACCGATACCCTATTTCTACCTGACTCTGATTATCGTGGTTGTTTGCCTGCTAATACTGTATCGGATTGAAAAGTCGCGTATCGGATTGACCTTGCATGCCGTGCATTGGCAGGCATCGCTCGCAGAATCAGTCGGGGTCAACACCTGGAACTATCGATCACTGGCATTTATCACTGGCTCTTTGTTTGTTGGCATTGCCGGTGCGCTCAAGGTTCACTACATCGGCACAGTTACACCCAATCAGTTTGACATTGGCTTCATGGTATTTATTCTGATCTGGGTGATCGTGGGCGGCTATCGCACGTTCTATGGCGCCATACTGGGTGCCGTCGTGCTATCCATTCTCGACGACATATTCCGGGAATTCGCCGAGCTTCGTCCGGCGCTGTATGGTGCAGTGCTGATCATTTTCATTTTGTATTTGCCGACCGGACTTGAGTATCTGCCCCAGAAGCTCAGAAAAGTTTTTCAACGCGGTGTTTCCTTGTAGTCTGAAGAAAATGCACATTCTTGAAGTCAAAAACCTCACAACCCGCTTTGGCGGTCTCACAGCGCTGGACAATGTCAGCATCAGTATCCAGCAAGGAGAAATTCATGGGTTGATCGGACCCAACGGGGCCGGCAAAAGTACCATCTTCAAAAATATTGCCGGATTTGTGCAACCAACTAGTGGAGAAGTTCTGTTTGAAGGACAAAATATTACAGAACACAAGCCCAACTGGATTGCCAATTTGGGCGTTGTTCGCACATTTCAGGAAACTGTTTTGTTTCAGGAACTGAGTGTTTTCGACAATGTACTGATCGGAATTCACAATGAAGCCCGTACCAATGTCTTTTCTGCGATCTTTGGTTTGGACCGTCCAAAGCAAAAGCAAGCAAGTATGAAGGCCGAAGAAGTGCTGAACTTCATGGGCTTGTCCGAACGAGCAACGCAAACTGCCGGAGAGTTGCCGCTGGGCTCGAAACGGGCACTCGCCATCGCGATTTCACTCGCTTCAAATCCCCGGTTGATTTTACTTGATGAACCTTTTGCCGGGATGAACTCAGAGGAAAGCACCCATGTGATGGATTTGATTCTCAAGGTTCGCGATTCAGATGTAACCATTATTCTGGTGGAGCACAATATGAAAGTGGTCATGGGGCTATGCGACCGGTTGTCGGTACTCAACTTCGGCGCCCTTCTCGCTCAAGGCACGCCGCAGGAAGTTCGAAACAATCCTGAAGTCATTAGCGCCTATCTGGGAGGCGAAACCCAGTGAAGCTGTCCATAGAGAATCTGGAAGTCGTTTACGACAATGTAGCGGCGCTGAAAGGCATCAGTTTTCATGCGGATGAAGGCACATTTGCTACCCTGATCGGATCGAACGGTGCGGGCAAGAGCACTACGCTTCGAGCCATTTCAGGGCTAGTCAAACCAAGTAGCGGCACCATTACTCTGGATGGCCAGCACATCAGCCAATGTGGCGCAGACGAGATTTTACGTATGGGTATTGCCCAAGTGCCAGAAGGAAGGCGGGTATTCAAGGATTTGAGTGTGCTGGAAAATTTGTTACTGGGTGCGTTTATCTATAAAGACAAAGATCAAATTCACAAGGATTTGGAAAATGTCTTTGAACACTTTCCGCGACTGGAGGAGCGGCAGCAACAGCAAGCAAGAACTTTAAGTGGAGGTGAGCAGCAAATGCTTGCTATTGGCCGTGCGCTCATGTCACGTCCCCGTATTCTATTGCTAGATGAACCGTCACACGGTCTGGCCCCTATTGTTGTTCAGGAAATCAGTGAAATACTCCGAGAGATCAATTCCCAGGGGGTAACAATTATTCTTGTGGAGCAGAACGCTGATTTGGCATTGCGTCTTGCAGATTACGGTTATGTGCTCGAGACAGGCGAAATTACCCTACAGGATTCGGTCGCTCATTTGGCCGACAACGAGTATGTAAAAGAAGCCTATCTTGGATTGTAGCACTTTGAGATCGTTGCAAGAGTATTTGCCTTCTAACTACATTGAGTTTCTATTACTCGAGAGTAGCCTCTACATTGCCAATTCAAGTCGCAAATTTGTCCCCTACTTGCTCGTAAATGGATGTACCAAGCATAGTTTTGATCGATTTAATAAAAGAATACATGAATATGTGACTCTTTCATAATTGTCGATAGTAGATAGGCTTTGAATCTGTTTCTGAGCTTTGTTTGTTCAGTTTTTGTTGAACAGCCTTGATTAGTTCTTCTTCAATATCACAACAAAGTACATGCGTCATAGCCATGCTATTCACAGCACTTCATGTGAAAAATCAACTCTGAGTACGCTGCCTTGTCACGTTCGGCGCGATTCAACACAGGACGCTCAAACGAATCCACGATTGTCAACTTTGAAAGTTCAGCTATTTCCTGGTACAGATTGTGCTTATCGTTTACCACTAGAAATATGTCAGCGTTATTTGCCAAGTATTTTTTACAATTTATGAGAACACTAGCTATACCATCGACATATTCTTTCTTTGCTGCGATCCCCTGCCCTTTGTACATTGGTCCGATTTCCAAATTGTCATTTCTTTGGAAACGAAACAAATCAAAAGCATAAGCATGTTGTTCATGGTAGTCGATTTGTCCAACATAAGGAGGTGAAGTAAATATGCCAGATATTTTCTTGTTCTTGATGATTATAGATAAATCATTATTTTTTCGACAAGCTTCTGATATTACATTTACAGTTCTCGCATCTTCATTCAAGATTGCATATTGCGCCGGGCTTCTCAAACGGTTAAACTCTTGAATTCGAGATACTGTATCTTTGGAGTATCGATTGAACCAGGATTTAATTGAATATATTGGTTTGCATACTTTTTTGTGCTTCCAACAGTAGTACGGGTAGAATTTTGGTTCTTTGAGTGTGGCGAGGTCGAAATGTGTAGTTGCACGGCACGATCTAATTGTACGACTCAATATCAACAAAAGAATATTTCGTATACTTTTGTCCTTGATTGATTGAATGATATTATGGATGTAATCAATTTCTTGCCGAGAGTTGTTGCTATACCAAGTGTCCAAAAAAGATTGAGGATTTTGTTGTTCAATCTCAATTCCATATTTTTCTTTGATACTGTCATGTATCTGTAAAAATAATTTTTCTTTCTTTTCCCCATATTGATCCTCATCAATTTCACCGTTTTGTACACGATTTCTGAAAAGTCGATTCTGAAAGTGCTCTCGATTGAAGTCAATTAACGCTCGTGAAAGTTCATTTTCAAATTCTTCGATCTTGCTATTTGCACTGAAATTTGCAAGTGCATTGTTTACTCGGTTAATTTCCTGACTTAAAGCAATGAAATCATACATACCGAGTTTCACATCTATCATCAAACAATTGAATTCTGAAACATCAATACCTATTGAATGGATACCCATTTCACTAGCTTGAACCAATGTTGTTCCCGAACCCGCAAATGGGTCAAGAACAATATCTCCCGGATTAAAATATGGCTCCAATTTGAATTTATCAATGTGACTATCCAAAAAATACTCGACTAGTTGCGGTATGAACTTTCCTTTGTATGGATGAAGACGGTGAACATGCTTGGTTGTGTCAACTTCTCTGAGGTGTTCGAAAGATAACGTCCAATTCAGATCATCTCCAAGTTTTTCCTTCCAATGATGTTCTCTCTCGTTGACTAGCTTACGATAATGGTCTTGAAGCTCATCAAGATCAATAAGCGTTAATCCATCTTTTTCCAGTGTACGAACTTGCCCGTGTTCAATCAGATATGAAATATTCGATTTGCTCACACTGCGATTGAGTCGACTATTCGCCCAGCGGCATGCTTCATCGATAGTAACCAACTGTTCTTCGTCTTGAAAGAACAACCCATCCAGATTTTTCTGCTTGACATCCACGCTTTCAATTTTACTACATTGAAAATCCATTTGAAGCTAATGTTTTCAACCTCACCTTACTATGGTGTACTTTGCCTGATATTAGATGAATTCGCGTTGCAGTTCCGTAATCAACCGCAGTTAGAAAATTCACTATAGTCAGTGAAATGTAAAAAAGTCAAGATACAATTTCACTTACTTGGCAATTCGTGGAAAGAAATGTTGCTTACGTAGCTTCACAACAGCTACACAACCCCGGTAGCATTGCGAAGATGTCAATTAATTTGAACTTCTAGTCCAGAGTCCGACACTGCTCCAAAACCGTACACCTGCTCAACAACTACATGACTCATTGACAAAGTTGCGATATCTTGTATGTTCTTGCCAAGCTACTGCATGACAAGCATCACCATTTGGCGAATGCATTTGCATCGCTGAATCTGCTGTTGACTCATTCCATAGTTTGTCCAGATTTTTCAATCGGATTACAGATTAAGCAAGACAGTCAGCGAAATTTCTGAATCGCATCGTCAAACCGAAGTGGGTTGCTCATACAGAATTCATGCACAAGCCTCACCAAATTTTTGTAAAATTTCACTGTGACGCTTTGATTTGAAAGTTAATGTCTTGAAAGGAAATTTATGAGCGACCAAGAGCTATTTAACGATGTTGATCCAGAGGAAACTCAGGAATGGCTAGATGCACTGTCCAGTGTGATTGACCGGGAAGGACACAATCGCGCTCATTTTCTGATAGAAAAACTGATCGATTCAGCGCGCCGCTCCGGAGCACATATTCCGCACCGTCCAACCACCGCGTACGTCAATACCATATTGACAGCACATGAAGAACGAAGCGATGGCGACCATGGACTCGAATGGAGAATTCGCTCTCTCATTCGCTGGAATGCCTTGGCGATGGTGGTGCGAGCCAATCAAAAGACAACCGAGCTGGGCGGACACATCGCTAGTTTTGCTTCCTCTGCAACCTTGTACGATGTGGGGTTCAATCATTTCTGGCACGCGCCGAATGAAGATCACGGCGGTGACCTGATTTTCTTCCAAGGACATTCAGCCCCGGGAATTTACGCACGCGCATTCCTGGAAGGACGACTCACCGAACACGATCTGGAAAACTTCCGCCAAGAAGCAGATGGAGATGGACTTTCATCCTATCCCCACCCGCGCCTCATGCCTGAATTCTGGCAATTCCCAACTGTTTCAATGGGTCTGGGCCCCATCATGGCAATCTACCAGGCGCGTTTTATGAAATATCTCCATCATCGGGGGATTCTGGATACATCCAAGCAAAAAGTATGGGCATTCGTCGGCGACGGCGAAATGGATGAACCTGAATCCATCGGTGCCCTGTCGCTCGCGGGACGGGAAAAACTGGACAACCTCATCTTTGTTGTCAACTGCAATCTTCAACGACTGGATGGTCCTGTTCGCGGCAACGGCAAAATCATTCAGGAGCTGGAAGGAGATTTCCGCGGTTCCAACTGGAATGTCATCAAGTTAATTTGGGGCTCCTACTGGGATCCACTGTTGATGGCAGATACCAAAGGTTTGTTGCGAAAGTGCATGGAAGAAACCGTGGATGGCGATTTTCAGGCATTCAAGGCTAAAGGCGGTGCCTATACGCGTGAACGTTTCTTCGGAAAATACGAAGAACTGAAAGCCATGGTTTCAAACATGACCGATGAAGACATCTGGCGTTTGAATCGCGGCGGACATGACCCGCACAAGGTGTATGCCGCCTATGCAGCGGCAGTGAAGCACACCGGCCAGCCTACCGTGATTCTGGCAAAAACTGTAAAGGGGTACGGAATGGGCGAAGCCGGTGAAGGTCAGAATATTACCCATCAGCAGAAAAAAATGGGTGAAGATGCCTTGATGAGTTTTCGCGATCGCTTCAATATCCCGCTCACCGACGAGGAAGTGAAAGATGCACCGTTCTATCGGCCCCCAGACGATAGCCCAGAAATTCAGTACATGCGAGAACGACGAAAAAATCTCGGTGGTTCCCTGCCAGCCCGTCGACAAATTTCGACCACTGTTCTGGATATTCCGGACATCAGTATTTTTGACGCTCAGCTCAAAGGAACAGGCAAGCGCGAAATTTCAACCACAATGGGTTTTGTCCGCATCCTGACCGCATTGATCCGCGACAAGTCCATTGGCGACAAAATTGTTCCGATTGTACCGGACGAATCCAGAACATTCGGTATGGAAGGCATGTATCGTCAAATTGGAATCTACTCGCCGCTCGGACAGTTGTACGAACCGGAAGATGCCGACCAACTGATGTACTACAAAGAATCCAAAGACGGTCAGGTATTGCAGGAAGGCATCAATGAAGCCGGTGCAACTTGCTCGTGGATTGCGGCAGGCACTGCATACAGTCACCATAATGTTCCAATGGTGCCGTTCTATATTTTCTATTCCATGTTCGGTTTTCAGCGTGTTGGAGACCTGGCTTGGGCGGCGGCCGATATTCGTACTCGCGGATTTCTGATTGGCGGCACGGCCGGGCGAACAACGCTCGCTGGAGAAGGCCTCCAACATCAGGATGGCCACAGTCTGATTATGGCAGCCACGGTACCGTCCTGTGTTGCATATGACCCTACATACGTTTACGAACTCGCGGTGATCATTCACCACGGATTGAAACGAATGTATGTAGACAGAGAGGCCATCTATTTCTATATCACCTGCATGAATGAAAACTATGTCCACCCGGCGATGCCTGAGGGTGCAGAGGAAGGCATCATCAAGGGAATGTACAAGTTGATGCAATTCGGCGACAGCAACAGCAAGCATCGGATTCAATTACTGGGCGGTGGCACCATTCTTCGGGAAGTGCAGGCGGCCGCAGAAATTTTGGAGACAGAATTTTCAGTCGCTTCAGATGTCTGGAGCGTTACCAGTTTCAACGAGTTGGCCCGTGATGGCCGCTCTGTCGCACGATGGAACAGACTGAACCCGCATCAACCACCAAAATCCAGCTATATCGACACCTGCCTGCAGGCAACCGAAGGGCCGATTATCGCGGCCAGCGATTACATCCGCATGTATACAGATCAAATTCGTGAATTTGTTCCGCGCCGGTACACCGTACTTGGTACCGACGGCTATGGCCGTTCAGATACCCGGAATGAATTGCGCAAATTCTTTGAAGTAAATCGCTACTTCATTGCCACTGCGGCACTGAAAGCACTGGCAGATGATGGTTTACTGGACCAATCTGTTGTAGTCGACGCTTATAAAAAGTTCAATATTGATACCGACAAGACAGACCCCCTGCTCTGCTGACAGTAGCAAGCATTTCGAATTGAAAATCCGGATACATGAGCAACGCAACTGAAGTACTGCTTCCCGACATTGGTGACTTCGCGGATGTCGAGATTATTGAATTGCACGTATCTGTAGGGGATCACATCAATATTGATGACTCAATCGTCACACTTGAAAGTGACAAAGCCACGATGGATGTCCCCAGTACCGTCAACGGTACTGTCGCCAGTATCCAGGTTGCTGTCGGTGAGCATGTCTCGGAAGGTGACCTGATTATCACAGTTACGGAAGAACAGGAAAACGTTTCCGAGAAATCGAATCAGCAAGACTCCGGTAGCGAAGCAACACCATCTGACTCGGAAATCGTCCAGGTTCACCTGCCTGACATTGGTGATTTTCAGAATGTAGAAATCATTGAATTGCATGTCGCGGTCGGCACAGCAATTTCAGTGGATGATTCAATAATCACTTTGGAGAGCGACAAAGCTACCATGGATGTGCCTTGTACAGTTTCCGGACAGGTAGCAAGTATTCTGGTCGGTATTGGCGACCGCGTTTCCGAAGGTGATGTGCTGATTGAAGTAGCTGAAACGGGTGAAGTGCCAACGCCTTCTGCACAGTTGATTGATGAAGATACAGAACCCATTGAAGTTCCAGCAACAAAAACTGCTCCGGATACATCGTCACGGTCCAAATCCGTTGGTCCTTCCCCTCCGCCAACATTGCCGCCCCCGGTGGAGCGGTCAAAAGGTGCAATTCCTCACGCCAGTCCCAGTGTAAGACGATTTGCCCGCCGTCTGGGTGCTGATCTTTCTCAGGTACGCGGCACCGGTCCAAAGGGCCGCATTATGCAAATAGATGTTGAACACCACATCAAAAATCAATTGACTTCAACCGGAACAGGCGAACGCGGTGCAATTTCAGGTCCGCCACCGATTTCCCAAGTCGACTTTACAAAGTTCGGTGAAACAAAACGGCTTGAATTGTCCAAGATCAAGCGAATCACCGGAGACCGACTGCACCGGGCATGGTTGGATATTCCTCACGTAACCCATCACGATGAAGCCGATATAACCGAACTTGAAAGCTTTCGGCAAAAAGCAAGCGCGGAGTCGACAAAAAGCGGTGGACCGAAAATCACAATGCTTGCGTTTATCACCAAGGCAGTGGTACGCGCGCTGGACGAATTTCCTACCTTCAATGCGTCATTGTCATCAGATGCTCAGGCATTGATTCTGAAACAGTACTGCAATATCGGTGTTGCAGTGGATACACCAAACGGATTGGTTGTTCCGGTGATCAGAGATGTGCGAGCATTGAGTGTCACCGACCTTGCACAAATATTCGCAGAAACAAGTGAACGAGCTCGTGCTGGCAAGCTTACACCTACTGATTTTGAAGGTGGTTGCTTCACCATTTCAAGCTTGGGAGGTATTGGTGGCAGGTTTTTTACCCCGATCATCAATCCGCCGGAAGTTGCAATTTTGGGTGTGAGCAGGCATCACCCAGTTCTGGTGCCATCGAACTGGCGTGATCATGAAAGTTGTCTCATGCTCCCCCTTTCGCTGTCTTACGACCATCGGGTGGTAGACGGAGCCGAAGCGGCGAGATTTGTAGCTTTTCTTGGTTCATTGCTGAGTCAGCCGCTGAAACTGCTTCTGTAATATTCCAGAAAGACCTATTTGTGGCTACTGAGAAAACTCTTCATGCCGATGTTGTAGTTCTGGGTTCTGGCCCGGGTGGATACACTGCTGCATTTCGCGCGGCGGACTTGGGCAAGAATACAATTTTGGTGGAACAGTTCAGTGCTCTTGGCGGAGTCTGCCTGAATGTAGGTTGTATTCCATCCAAAGCGTTCTTGCATGCGGCCAAGGTGATATCCGAAGCCAGGGAAATGAAGGATTGCGGCGTACACTTTGGTAATCCGGAAATTGATCGGGCAAAACTTCGAGGTTGGGTAGAAAGCGTGGTTGGACAGTTAACGGGCGGATTGCGCGGACTGGCACGGCAACGCAAGGTGCAAGTTGTTCACGGCTATGGCCAGTTCCTGAATCGCAACACAATTGAAGTAGTACGCAACGATACCGTAACCAATATCACGTTCAGCGATGCAATCATTGCTGTCGGCTCGCAGTCCACCAAACTTCCCTTTCTGATTGAGCACCCTTTGATCGTTGATTCAACCGGTGCCTTGGAACTCAAGCAAATTCCAAAGCGCCTGTTGATTATTGGTGGTGGAATTATTGGCCTGGAACTCGCAACGGTTTACCATGAACTCGGCTCAGCGGTCACCATTGTAGAGTTGCTTGACCATCTCATTGCGGAAGCAGATACCGACTTGACAAAACTGCTTCACAATCGGGTTGGCAAGATGTACGAAAACATTTACCTGGGTTCCAAGGTGTATTCGGTTGAAGACCAATCAAACGCGATTGGTGTTCAAATCGAAACGCCGAAAGGCAAGATAACAGAAACATTTGACATGGTATTGTCTGCGGTTGGGCGTTCGCCGAACGGGAATTTGATTGGTGCCCAGAATGCAGGCATTGAAGTCGACGAACGAGGATTTATACCAACAGATCATCAACAAAGAACCAACGTACCCCGAATCTATGCAATCGGCGACGTTGCCGGTCAGCCGATGCTCGCACACAAGGCGACACATCAGGGGAAAGTTGCTGCGGATGTGATTGCTGACATGAAATCGGGATTTGATACGTCAATTATTCCTTCGGTCGCCTATACGGACCCGGAAGTCGCTTGGGTCGGAGTGACCGAGCAAGAAGCCAAGCAGGCCGGAATAGTTTACGAGAAAGCAGTTTTTCCTTGGGGTGCCAGCGGGCGGGCACTTTCAATGGCAAGACCTGATGGTCAAACAAAACTACTGTTTGACCCTGAAACCAATCGCATCATTGGCGGGGGCATTATTGGCACAAATGCCGGGGAACTGATCGCAGAAGTTGCACATGCGATTGAAATGGGCGCGGATGCTACTGATATAGGGTTGACCATACACCCTCACCCCACACTTTCCGAAACTGTGGGTTTCACCGCGGAAGCGTACGAAGGAACAATTACAGATCTATATTTGCCAAAAGCACCTAAAAAGCATTCTGCAAATTAAGCAATACGACGTTAGGTCAATTCGATTCTTTTTCTACCACCCATGTAGCGTTGCAACGCCTCCGGGACATCAATGCTACCATCTTCATTCTGGTAATTTTCCATTACTGCAATCAAAGTTCTTCCCACCGCCAGTCCGGAACCATTGAGTGTATGCAAGGGTTCGGGATTACCGGTTTCCGGATTACGCCAGCGCGCCTGCATTCGGCGTGCTTGAAATGCCTCGCAATTGCTACAGGACGATATTTCCCGATAGGTGTTTTGACCTGGTAGCCAGACTTCAATATCGTAGGTTTTCGCGGCTGCAAATCCCATATCGCCAGTGCAAAGTACAATCACCCGATATGGAAGCTCAAGCATTTTCAGGATACGTTCAGCATTCGCGGTCAACTCCTCGAGTTCTGTATAGGAAGCCTCCGGAGTTGATATGTGAACCAGTTCAACTTTTTCGAATTGATGCTGACGAATCATGCCGCGAGTGTCCTTGCCGTAAGAACCTGCCTCTTTCCGAAAACAAGGCGTATGTGCGACTAGCCGGATTGGCAGATCATCCGGAGCAACAATGGTATCTCTCACAAAATTGGTAAGTGGCACTTCAGCGGTAGGTATCATGTAGAAATCGCGATTATCGGTATCGGCCAACCTAAACTGATCGTCCTCAAATTTGGGCAATTGACCGGTTCCATGCAAGATGTTACTCGTCACCATAAACGGGAGATTTACCTCGGTATAGCCGTGGTCGCGGGTATGAACATCCAGCATGAATTGTGCAATTGCACGATGCAACAAGGCTAGTTGGCTTGTCATTACAACAAACCGGGCACCGGACAACTTGGCGGCCATTTCAAAATCAAGCATTTTCAAGCCTTCACCCAACGCGACATGGTCCTTGATTTCAAAGTCAAAGCGAGGTTTTTGACCAACCAGCCGAATTTCCTGATTCTCTTCTTCGCCACTGCCAATCGGGACACTTTCATGGGCCAAATTCGGTATCCCGGAATAATAAACATCCAATTCTTTCTGAATTGATGAGAACGCTACTTCAAGCTCATTGAGCTTGGCTCCGATCGCGGCAACGGTTTTCATCAATTCATCAGTATTTTCGCCCTTCGCCTTGGCGGCACCAATCTGTTTCGACAGAGTGTTACGTTCACTTCGCGCAGATTCTGTATCGGACTGGATTTGTTGTCGACGCGATTCCAGGTCCTCGAAATACTCGATATCAAACTCATAGCCTCGTGGAGCGAGTCGCTTGGCTATAGATTTATACTCGTTTCGTAAATATTGGGAATCTAACATCTTGCTTCAAAATTGGATTGTTTTCCTGTAATTATAGTGTATTTGCCCTGTTGCAAACAGACACACGAACACTCGACCTAGTCCGGTTACTTTAGTATCGGGGCAAACATTTCAAATTCAATGATTGGTTCATTCGCGGAATAACCGCGATTCCAAAAGACCATAGAATTCGTAGCTGATTCCTGCCGATATTGCCGCTACTCAGTTCGAATTACATCAACACCTTCGGGAATTTCAAACTCGAATGTATTCTCGTCGAGTTTGGGATTTCGTATGGTATCCAGGAACTGAATCCGGGTGGCGTTGCCCAGTAATCCGATCATGTCAATCCCGGCAAGACCGTTTTCCCCAAACGCCAGACGCATCACTTCAAACTGAGATTTTTCCAGATCTCTGGGTTCAATCGCAACCCATTCAAAATTGCCTTGTGTACCTAAATCTGTAACTACGTACTCATTGTCAATCGCGCCTTTTCCTGCCAGCAACATCGCTGGCGTATCACCAATCATCGATTCCGAATTTGATATGGACACCTGTTCCAACTCGTTGTCATACACCCATACCGATTTTCCGTCGCTAACAATTGTTTGCTGAAATGGCGACTTGTACTCCCATCGAAACTTGTCAGGTCTGGCCAACCACAACAAGCCGGAACTTTCTTCTACGGTGTTCAATCCTTCATCCAATACAACCTGATAAAACTCTCCAAAGAAGGTGTTGTCATTGTCAAAAAAAGAGGTTAGCCGATCCAAGGCCGTTGAGGCAGCCAGTCCAACTGCAGGTACAAATAATGCGAGACATCCCAATAGAAACATCTTGAAAGAGTACCTTGATCCTATCCATTTCTTTAAAGCAGCAAATGACGAAGGATAAACCGGTCTTGACTTCATGTTGACCTCAATGGCATTACAAAAATCTGATTCTTCGCGAATTTAGCCGAATCAGTTGAATTTCAATGGCCTCTATTTTAGCAAAATACTTGCCCGGAATGAACAAGCCACTATTTCACCTTTATGCGCAATCAAGCGACAAAAACGAGTTTGCCGGAAGGGATTGAATTGTTTTGTCAAAAGTAACCGGGAAAATAGCCAATGGACCATAGGCTATTACTTCTCTGGAAATGTCACTGACTAGCCTAAATCTGAACCAAATTACTGTATTTCCAACTCTTGAAAGACCAAAGACTTCGGAAATTTTTGACATTGTATCAATCTGGTGGTTCAACAAAAACTTCCCGCTTGCCGCCGGATTGAACCGGTCCGATTGCACCTGACTCCTCCATTGCTTCAATAATTCGAGCAGCTCGGTTGTAGCCAATCCTTAGATGTCGCTGTACTGAAGAAATCGTCGCTTTCCGTGTCTTCGCGACGAAATAAAGCGCACTGTTGTAAAGATCATCCTCCTGTCCGCCAGATTCTTCAAATTCGGAGCTACCTCCACCCCCAAGTGAAGCTTCTGTCCTGTCTGCGATAACTTCCGCATCATACTGTGGCTCACCCTGCTCTTTGAGGAAGTCAACAACTCGCTTTACTTCATCATCAGAAACAAATGCACCGTGAACACGTTTGGCTGTACTGCTTCCCGGTGGAATAAACAACATGTCTCCCTGACCCAGAAGTGTTTCAGCGCCAGGTTGGTCCAGAATTGTTCTTGAGTCCGCATTCGAAGCAACCTTGAATCCAATTCGTGTCGGAATATTTGCTTTCAGAATACCCTTGATCACATCTGTTGACGGACGTTGCGTAGCAACAATCAAGTGGATTCCGGCCGCTCGTGCACGTTGTGCAATCCGAATGATTAATTCTTCAGCCTTCTTTTGGAGCACCATGATCAGGTCTGCCAGTTCATCAATAATGAATACGATGTATGGCATGGGTTTCAACTCTTCTGCAATCGATGGATCTTCAGCAGTCGGGTCCAGAATAGGCGTTTCCGATTTACGGATAATTTCATTATAACCTTCCAAATTGCGCGTGCCAATTTCGGCCATGAGGCGAAATCTTCGCTCCATTTCGGTTACACACCATCGCAATGCATTTTCAGTTTTTTGCAAATCTGTGATTACCGGAGTCAGCAAATGCGGAATGCCTGCATACACCGAAAATTCCAGCATCTTTGGATCTACCATAATGAGGCGAACATCATCAGCGGTTGATTTGTATAAAAGGCTAAGCAGAATGGCATTCAAGCAAACTGACTTGCCTGCGCCAGTTGTACCCGCAATCAGCAAATGTGGCATTTTTGCCAAATTGGACACTACTGTGCCGCCGCGAATGTCCTTGCCGAGAACAATCGTCAAGGGTGCTTTACTGTTTGTGTAATCAGCCGATTTAAGACCATCAACAAGCTTGACAATTTCTCTTTTTGGATTCGGCACCTCAACACCAACGTACGGACTGCCCGGAACGTTGTCTACTACTCGCACACTTCCAACCGACAATGATCTTGCCAAATCTCGCGACAAGTTTACAATAGCACTTGCCTTTAGACCAGCCGCCGGTTCGACTTCCAATTGAGTGACCACTGGACCTGGATGTGCGTTTCTAACTGCAACATCAAGTCGAAAATGACCAAGCGTTTCCTCAACCAGATTTGACATGTTTTCGATATCTTCTCTGGTATAGGCTACTGTGGAAGGATCAGGTTGGTCCAGCAAAGTTAAACGCGGCAATGCAGATACTGACTTTGAACGCGATTTTGATTTCGGCGGTGATGCCGGCCTACTGGATTCAGGAGTATACTCAGGGATACTTTGTTGCGGCATCTCCTCTGGAATCTCCTCAATGATTTCCGGTTCTTCTGGCGATTGAACTGAAAGTTCTTCGTCGTAGACCGCAGATTCATACTCGGAAATCTCAGGTTCAGAACCACCCCATGAACCCAAGACAGGTTCCACATAAGTATCTCTTTTATCTTCTTCTTTGCGCCGGCGAATTGAAATTCCGCGTCTTTTCGGCTTGACAATTTCTTCTGCAGTTTCAACTGATTCAGATGCTTTTCGTCTAACGACCGAGGTTGGAATTCGACCGAGAATTCCGAAGAAGGCGTTGCCCAGTTTTTCAAAAATCAACATCCATGGAAACAATTGCATCGCCCATGTGCCAGTCAAAAACAACAGAAACAGAATGACTGCAACATGGCGGCCATCAGGAATGTAGAACAATGCACTCTTGGCAACCTCAAAACCAACTACGCCACCCGTATAAAAATCCTGCTCGTACCATGCCAACAGATGCTCAAGTCCACTTCCGCCGATCATCGCCAGCACGAATCCGAGGAAGAAAAGAATCGGTGTAAACAGATGGTCACCCTTCAGATCGTTCCACCGTCGAAAGTAGTTCCATCCAAACAAAGCAATAGTGATTGGAATGAGATACACTGTATACCCGAAGCTTTGCAAACCCAAATCTGCCAGAAACGCTCCCGGTTTACCGCCCAGATTTGAGATCTCCTCATTCGAGCCCAAATACGACCATCCGGGGTCACCTGGTGAATAAGATATCAAGCATAGCACCATCACCAGTGCTAGCAGGAACAACAGAAACATGAACAACTCGTCCCGTAGACGAATTGCGATTTTTGACATGCTTCCTGTCAAATTCAAGCCAGATTTCAACTTTTTCGAGTAGTTTTCTAATTTCGCACTTTGCATCGGCAAATAATCGGTTGCAGGTTTTCAATCCCTATATTATCTTACATTTCAGGTGCTTTGTGCAATCTAAATTCACATTTTGCCGATCGAATTGCAAATTTTTGGTTGGGGTATCTGTGTGCTGATCACGATTCGTGTCCGGGTGAGATGGGTAATTTGCAATGCAACGTATCTCAATGTATCGGCCTGAACATACACAATTCATTTCATCATTTCGACATTCCGGTTTTGACTCTGAACCAAATTTTCTCTTGTTGATTCCTTACACGATCTGGACTTCTGATGAACTTCAACTGCTGGCGCAAAAGAATCGCGTTGTAATGCTTCCCGGTCGCTGAAGAAACGGAAACATCAAGCAGGAAAGCAATTTTGTACATGACATCAAGTTGCACAAGCACAAAGCATAGTCCAAGAGAATACCTCGCGAATTTGTGGAACAATTGCCCCAAGGGGGCATTTGAAATCGGCTTGATGTTGTCAGATGACCATTAACCCAAACTCATTACGCATATTGAACAAGCTCTACACATCTATTTCCGCTGTCAATTCAGTGTGGGTACAAGTGATTATCCGCACTGCAACTCGACCCGTTTGAGGACGGTCAAAAGGAGCAGAAGTGCAGGACAAGGTGGTTTCCCATAGTTCTTTGTCAATTCGACCGCCCAATTTACTAGCAAAATTTTTGATTTGATTGTCTCTAGCTGCGCCCGGAAAATGGATTCTCTTTGCGAAAAAGGACTCTCCGTCATAATTGGTATCGAGCATCCAACAAGCGATTTCATCCTCTCCTCCTATTTTCAATTGTCCTGTTCTAGGGTCGTATGTATCGTAGCCATTAATTTTACATATCAACTGGCCGTTGTCTCCGACCGATTCAACAGTAATGTCCGGCTCTCCAACATGAACAAATGCCTGGTCTCCTTCGCTGTCTTTCAACTCTCCAATACGAAGATCTTGATTTGCCTGTGCCTTATAGATTGTTAGTTTCCCCCGGCGTTCAATTTGCTCTCCCCTCGTTACTTCAAAAGCAAAACCGACTATCAACAACATTCGTATCCTTCCACCCGACAAATCCAAGCAACTATTCGCGGCCCGGGTAATCATGTGCCTCGTAACTGTACAGTCTTCTGGGGCGATGACAATACCAGCATCCTTTCCGTCTATCTTCGCTATATGCGTAACACCAAAATGGTAAAATTGCCTATCCTCCATCAGTTGAACATCGCTGATCCACAACTTTTGGTCCCCCGATCGAACTCCAGATTTTTCGAGTGCTTTAATGATGTTTTCCATCAAGCCAGCGTCTCCAAGATCTTCGTGTAGTGCAAGTTCAGGATTTACGACTCGGTAGGGATTATGGGACTCGACTGTGAAAGGAGAAGCTACTCGAATCACTCCGGATTTCTTTTTTGTACGATCTACCAAAAGAGTTGGTGGAACATTTTTGTCATAAGCTAATATTCCCGCGGATACAGTCGCAACCCGTTCGTAAACAAAGCCTTTTCTTATATCATTTCCGTACCCCCCCCCCCTCATCTAACTTTGGTAAATCGTTGGAACCAACTAAGAATTGATAATTGAGTTTATACTCCTCAGTTTGTCCTTCTCGTGAGTCCAGAAGCAGATGGTACGGAAAGATGCCAGTTGCCAGACGTTGCCGCGCAAGACTAACTGCCACACTTGCCGCATCAATAGTTATCCAGCGTCGTCCCCAATTTTCTGCCACAAATGCACTTGTTCCAGAACCACACGTCGGATCTAAAACTATGTCGCCAGGATCTGTAGTCATCAGGATGCATCGTTCAATGACCTTTTCCGCTGTTTCCACAACATAATGCATATCGTTTGGTGAGTGTTGCTCTAACCACACATTGTGACGCTTCTTCCCGGGCACTTCATCCTCATATAATTTCCAGCAAAGTTGTAAATCTCCGGACTCACCAGCATCCAATCTATTCAACGTGGATAATCGGTCAATGCCTTCATAACTAACGCTCCAGTGACTGCCGATTGGGCATGGATAAGAGCGTCCATTCCAAATATAAGACTCGGACCTACCTGTAGTTGAGGTACCCTGCGAGTTTAGAGGCATGCGTCTAAAAATTTTTGCGTTTTTGGGTATTTCTTTGTCTGGATTTTCTTTTTCTTTGTTTGTCAGCTTCCTGGTGCCACCATCAGCCAGTTCTAACATCGCATACGATGTAAAGTGTTCTATCACTTCCTTGCGCGTCAATGATGTATGAACATGTCGATATTTGGTCAAACTTTTGTCTTTTGCATACCACAGTAAATAGTCTGCAACTTCAGGTAAGTATGAAGTTGAACTTGACCCTGTTTTCACAAACGTAATAGTGGCCACCCTATTTTCTTCGCCGAATACTTCGTCCAACAAGACTGCCAGTCTATGAACATTCGCTTTTCCAATTTGCATGAAGAAACTTCCTTCTTCCGTCAGCAGATCCCGAGCTAGTACTACCGTTTGTCTCGTAACATCAAGATAGGAATGAATGCCGCGTTCGTAAGTGTCGCGAAACGCTTTGCACGATACTCGATCATTCAGAACCTTGTCGCCCCTTTTGGGTTCGCGGTTTCTGGTATCTACCTGCATATTTGCTTTGTAGCTGATCCCATACGGAGGATCAAAGAAAATCATTTGGACGGTTCCGCCCATATTTTCCTTTGCCAGTAACGATGCCATGACTTCTCGATTTGGCCCTTTGATAATTCGATTTTGCCAGTACCCTTGATGTTCGTACCATTCATAGGTTGCGTTTTCGGGCAATCCGTTGAAATCATTGAACAAGTCTCCTTGTCCGCCTTTGTTTTTCGGAAGTTCTGTTAGAGAATTTACAAAAGCTCCGGGGTGAATTTTTTCCTGAATATACAATGGGTAAGCGCGTACGCTTTCCGCATCATCAACTTTGCGATCCCATGCCAAAGCAGGCCTGCCTTTGTGTTCCCGTAGATTCGGAGTGTACTTCACAGGCTCTTTGTCTTCATCTTCCATGTATGCTTCAGTCTGATCTGTTGGCAGATTTATTCGTCGACCAGTTTGTTTATAGGACTCCACCGGTTTCGGTGATTTTGAATGATTTTTTTTCACAGTTGGTATACCTCAATTCACACAGTTCAAAATTAAGTTCAACTTGTTTTCAAGATTTTCGTTTGCAGAAATTATGTGGTACTCCCAATTACCTTCGCAAACAGGTTCATCTGATCCGTTGACCGCTGGCAACCACCATTGCTGAACCGTTTTTGCCTTGTGTTCGGAGTCGTCATCCACCACGCCTTTTACTTCAAGAATAAGCATACGCGGAACTTTACTCTCACCATTGACTCTGACAACAAAATCCGGTTCGTACTGTCGTTGCACCCCTGTCTTCAGATCTCGATAAGGAATCGTCCATCCCAATCGATAATTCCGCACCCACGCAGCTACCCGTGGATTTTCATCAAGAATCTTGCTCAGATGTGCTTCTGTGGCGGAGTGACACGCCGCTCGATTCAACTCGCTCGTGTTGGTAACAGCATTTGTGTCAAGGGGATACCGGTTTCCTAAACTAGTATCAAACTTGATGTGCCCGGTATCGCTACTCTTCGGCCGATCCGACAAAAAAACTGGATGAATTTTCGGTTCCATACCTTCTTTATTGACACAGCAAAGAGCAATTTGCAATGGAATAGCGATATCATGTGGACTTACCAGAAGCTTTGCTTTCTCTGTTTCGCTGAAATCTTTTAGTTCAAGCCATTTTCTGGTTGCCGCCAATACAGATGCAAACAGAGCCCTTTGCCGGACTGATTTATCAAGAATTTTCTCTTTTTGATCAACCAAAAAGCTATTCATCGCAAGCCGTGACAATTCATAAACAATTGATTGATACCGACTGGTAGTCGTAGTTTTCATTTTCCACTCCTCACCGACAACACCTTTTATCAGGGTACCGGTCGGATTATTAGCGACTCCCGGGTTGTAGGGAGCTGAAGCTTTGGCTTTGCAAAGAACTACTTCTCTTCCTGGCAACACGAGTTCGTACCCCGAAACTTTGGGAAAAGCGATTCGAAACTCTTTTCTCTGTGGCATCGTTTCAACAGAGTATGTTTCGCGATCAAAAGGCTTTTTCGGATTGTTCGTGCCTCTCATAAACCGGAATGGAACACCAGTCACGCGGGCATATTCTGGAACGACTGGCTCTCCCTCAACCGGAATACTTGTGCGTCTGAGTGCCCGACCGGTTATCTGTTCGCATAGCAAGTCACTCTCGAAGGCGCGATAGCCAACAATATGTGTAACAGTCTTCGCATCCCAACCCTCCGTCAGCATTCCAACCGAGATAATGCATCTGACCACTTCACCGAGTTGTCCGGCTTGGCCTACTGTGTCTCGTACATGACGCAAACGTTTGATGTAATCAGCATTAGGTTCCTTTTCTAACCGAGGAAAAAAAGCTTCCTGAAACTTGGCACTTCGCTCTACCTCCTTATCCACAGCTTCTTCCACACTATCCAGTTTTGAGTGAATAATGAATGTATGCGGAAATTCGTGTGGTCCCTCTCCGTCTTCTCTTACGTTGGAAAATGTAGAAAATTTACCTTTGCGCCAACTGTCTGCCAATTTTTCACCAGCCAGCTCTCGATAGCAAGCCTCTGCATCATCAATCGTCCCTGTCACTACAATCAATACTGGTATTTTTCGTACGCTTGCGTAAACCTCCTCAAATTTCAAGTAGTCCTCGTGTATTCTCTCCAACAACCGCGTTAACTCGGGAGGGAACTTTCCTGCTTCCAGCTTTTGCCCGTTTAACGATTTGTAAGTGTTGCGATAGAATGGGACTTCTTGGTGAGTGTCGTCGTCTACTGGTAACTGTGGAATCTTCGTAAGCCCTGCTTCAATCGCTTCAATCAAGGGTGTATCGCTCACGACCCATGGAAACAACTCATAATCCAATCCAACTGGCAAGGCTAGATATGTCGGCGTGGCAGAAAGGTCAATGACCAATTCCAATCGACCCAATTGCTTGATCGTTTTCAATGCGGTAAACCATCTACCCTCGTGGCTTCTTCTCCCGCTCATTCGATAGCAATGGTGTGCCTCATCATTCAGAATCAGCAATTTCCCACGATTACGATGATTCGGCAAAACCCGGTCAAGCATCTGCTCTACCGTTTCATCCAAATCCGGACTCAGTCTGTCTTTCGGTCCATGTTTCAGTAGTTGCTTCTCGAGTTTGGCAGCTTTTTCTTCGCTGTCACCAACTCCGATAATTTCCCTGCGAGGCCAAAATACATGATAGTTTCGAACTGTAACATGCAGTCCAGCCGGCAATGTCACTCCAGGTGGCAACAACTTTTCATACAAGCTCAACTCCACATTGCCAATGCTTGTTTCACCATCACCACCCTTCTCGGTACTCAATACCTTCAGTCGGTCGCGAACTGTCAGATTAGGAGTAATGATGAGGACATCCGCGGTTTCGTTTTCTGGTCGGTTTACCGCATACCAAAGAATCAGCATTGCCATTACCCAAGTCTTACCGGTGCCGGTTGCCATTTTCACCGCTAGTCTTTCTATGCCATTGTTAAATTTCTCATTGACTTGTGTCAGTTGTTGATGAACATGATTCCAACTCTGTTTGTCGTCGATTCCTTGGGCTTCTTTCAGCCAGATAATTGTTTCAACTGCTTCTCTCTGACACCATAGCGGGCGGGTATCTATGTCCTCGTTACTCCAATGCTGAAGCAACTCCCTCGTATATCGAGACGTTCCCGGATAACCTCGGGATCTCCATGATTTAAGGCATGAACGCAGTAGCTCGATTTGAAGATGCGGCTCAAAATTCCTTGCAGCGCGCCGATCACTGGAAGTTTGCTTGTACGGTTTCGGTACAGGTAAATCTGTTCCGCTCTTACGTCTTCCTACTCTTGGTTGGTTTGTATTATCAACTCTGAATTCAGAGTCAAGAGGCCAGTGCTCCTCAGGTTCTTTGTACGGCGAATTGATAATCGGATTGCTTTTCGCATCTGGTGAGGGGGGGGGGGTCATTTCTTTACCTAAACTCAATTCGCGCTGGTTGCAGTTGCAACAGGTGGCATTGCAACATCTTGTTGCACCATCGGCTCACACCTGTTGATCTCAAGTACTTTTCTTGGTTTGAAAACCATTCAATCACGCCTTTCACTTCCCAAACAATGCACAAAGAAAAACATTTATATTATCACCAAACAAAACTCGTAAGAATATCACTTTTTCAAATCTATGGCTTGATCGAGTACCGCTCGTTTCGAGTTGCTTGAGTCGTATAACCGCGCCTATATCCCTGAGCAGATGGAATTCCAGCGCGCGAGCAAATGACTCAATTTAGAATCTACATAGTATCGAGTACTGTACTGGATTTCTGGTTCAGTGCATGTTCATCAACCCGGTGCAGACAAACCCTGTTGCGTGTTGCCGGGTGCAAGTATAATGCCCGCTTGAACAAGAGTCCAATTTTTCCATAAGGTGCTTCAATGCCTGCACATTGCAAATTACTCATTTTGGGTTCTGGGCCAGCTGGCTATACGGCTGCTGTGTACGCTGCCCGCTCCAATCTCTCTCCGGTTCTGATTACCGGAGTTGAAACTGGTGGCCAACTTGCGAAAACAACAGATGTTGACAACTGGCCAGGAGACAACGACGGCGTACAGGGACCCGATTTAATGGATCGAATGATGGCACATGCCGCCAGATTTGACACGGAGATCATTCACGACCATATCCACAAGGTTGAGCTTGGCAAGCGACCGTTTCGCGTCTTTGGCGACGATGACGAATACACCTGTTCAAGTTTGATTATTGCAACAGGCGCTTCTGCGAGATATCTTGGACTGGAGTCTGAAGAAAAATTCAAAGGCAAAGGAGTATCGGCTTGTGCGACCTGTGACGGCTTTTTCTACCGTGGGCAGAATGTTGCAGTAGTCGGCGGCGGCAATACTGCTGTTGAAGAAGCACTTTTCTTGTCCAATATCGCTACCTCGGTCACATTGATTCATCGCAGAGACGAGTTGCGAGCCGAAGCAATTCTGGCTGATCGAATACTCGCCAACAGCGTCGACAACGGCGGCAATATCTCATTTTTGTGGAACCATGTCGTAGAGGAAATTCACGGGAACGATGGCGGTGTAACCGGACTCTCGGCAAAGCAGGTACAATCAGGAAAAATAACAAAGATAGACGTCTTCGGCATCTTCATTGCTATCGGACATATTCCGAATACGGAAATCTTCGAAGGTCAAATGGAAATGGAAAACGGATATATCAAGACCCAAACAGGCTTGAACGGCAATGCTACCACAACCAGCATACCAGGTGTGTTCGCTGCCGGCGATGTTTCCGACCACGTATACCGTCAAGCGGTTACTTCGGCTGGAACCGGTTGCATGGCTGCTTTGGATGCACGCAAGTTCCTGGAGGAAAACGGAGGTTAGCATGAATCAAAGCAGCAATGATGACCAAACCGGCGGAGTCAGTGATTTTCAAAATGCCATGCACCAATCCGGGGTAACACCGCTGGCAAAAACACGGGTTTTGCCGGAACGGCCGAAACCCAAGCCAAGTGTGCAACATAGCAAAACTGATGATCAGCATGTACTGAAAGAATCGATGCAGACCAATCCGGACGAATCAACTCATGCTTACGAACCGGACGAAGAATGCCGTAAAGATGACTTGCGGCCCGACCATTTCAGAAAACTGAAACGAGGTTCATATCCGATACAGTCCAGTTGCGACCTTCATGGCTTGACAGTTGAAGAGGCCAAAAGAGAAATATTGAACTTTGTCGACAGTTCCGCGAAATGCGGCCATACTTGCGTCGAAATCATTCACGGAAAAGGCAATCACTCAAAAGACAATGTCCCGAAATTGAAAGAGTTGACTTATAAACTGCTAATCCAAAACCAGTTCGTGCTGGGTTACTGCCGGGAAAAATCAAATCCCGGTGCCACCCACATTTTGTTGCGAAGAAGCAAAAATCGCTAAGGTATTTTACGGTCCGTCAGTGCTACAATCGCATACGCCGCGATACCTTCTTGCCGGCCGATAAAACCCATCGTTTCATTCTTCGTGGCTTTTATGTTCAATTGTCGTTTGTCCACTCCAAGGTCAGCGGCAAGATTGTGTTTCATTTGTTGTGCATAAGGGCTGATTTTGGGTGCTTCGGCAACTACAGTAATGTCAATATTGGACACCGCCAGACCTTGTTCCATGATCATTGCATTGACGCGTCGCAAAAACATTCGGCTATCCGCGTCTTTGTGCTTTTCATCCGCGTCGTCAAAATGCATCCCGATGTCGCCCATTCCGGCTGCCCCGAGAAGTGCATCCACCACAGCATGAATGAGCACATCTGCATCTGAATGTCCGGTCAATCCTTTGCTATGCGGAATATCGACTCCACCAAGGATCAACTTTCGCCCTGTCTTGAGTTGATGAACATCAAACCCGAACCCGACTCTCATCTATTGCTACTCTCCTGCCTTTTCAATTGCTGCAAGACTGCCTTGGCCACTGCAAGATCGTCCTGGGTTGTAATTTTGATGTTTTTCGGACTGCCTGTCACACAAACCGGTTGGTATCCGCAAACTTCCATTGCCTGGGATTCGTCGGTAACCTCAATCTCAGATTCCATGCAGTGTTCCAAACTGGCAAGCAAGGATTTTATTTTGAACATCTGTGGTGTTTGGGCTCTGAATATAGCACCGCGATTTAAGGTTTTTTCGACCACGCCATCGCGCACCTGCTTCACCGTATCGTGCATGGGAGTGCACAGCAAGCCGCCATTGGGGTTGTCTCCTACTTCGCCAATCAGTGCGTCTATGTCGCTGAACTCGACGAATGGTCGATTCGCGTCATGCACGAGCACCCAATCTGATTCGACTGCTCTTGAATAAAGCAAACAGGTCAACCCGCGGCGCACTGTATCGGCACGGGTCGAACCTCCGACAAATGGTGCGAGCATCTTTTCGTGCATCTTCATTAGCCAAACCGCGCGCTTGTGGTCTTCAACAATACCCACAAGCACTCCGCTGATCTGGCGATGCGCGAAAAACGTGTCAATCGAATGCTGAATGACAGTTTTTCGGCCTAATCTCAGATACTGCTTTGGTAAACTTGTCCCCATACGCCTGCCGATGCCAGCTGCTGGAATCAGCACCCAATATTTACTTTTTTTCATTGAAGCCGGATACGAATCTCTTTTGAAGCAAGTTGTGCAAATTATTGTAACCAACACATCGGCAATCCGTTCCGGGAATCGCTAAATCTGATGCAGTACTTTTCACCTTTGGCACCCCCAAAAATCGCGAAGCGCGGTGTCAATGACACTTGGGGTGGATTGAAAGGCAGCACCGATGCGTTGGCTGTCATGCAGGCCGCACTTGGACTGACCGGTCCCGCAATCGTCGTCACCAGCAATAGCAGGGAATTCGACTACTTCGTCGGTTGCCTGGAATTTTTCTCGCAACAGGGAGACAACATTCCAGTAATCCCGTTTCCAAGTTGGGAATGCCTGCCCTATGACGCGTTCAGTCCACATGAAGACATCACTTCCCGACGACTCGCCATATTGGCGCGGTTGTCAACTTTAAGTCGCGGTGTTGTTGTCATTAGCATTGAAGAGTTGATGCAACGGCTACCACCTGCATCCTACATCAAGGGTCACAGCTTCGCAATCGAAGTCGGCGACAAGTTGGATGCAGAGAAATTTCGTCAACAACTTTTCGAGTCGGCCTATCGAATGGTACCTCAAGTTGAAACCCATGGTGAATATGCAGTTCGCGGCGGTGTGATTGATGTATTTCCAATGGGGTCCGACTATCCAGTCCGGATTGAACTGTTCGACGATGAAATTGACACCTTGAGATACTTCCGGGTGGACGAACAACGTTCGTTTCAAAAAATTCAGAAATTCGTTGTCCTGCCCGGCAGCGAAATTCCGATGACGCAAGATGGTGTCAATCGATTTCGAACAAAATTTCAGGAGTTGTTCCCGGTAGAACCGCGCGCCAATCGAATTTACCGGGAAATTGATTCCGGAAAGATACCGGGCGGTGCCGAATTCTATATTCCCCTGTTCTTTGAATCCACTTCCGAGTTTTTTGAATATTTGCCGAACAACGCTTGCCTGTTTGTATCTCGGGGAACGTTCGAAGCGGCCAAAACATTCTGGAAGCAAGTTGAAGAACGATATCAGATCACCAGTAATTATCCGCATCAACAACCGTTGCCACCGGACCTGCTCTATTTGCGACCTGAGCAAGTCAAGAACAACATTCTGGCCGAAAATTGCATCATTTTGAGCCCCCGGCATCAACCGAAGGGAAAAAGATTTCGCGTTGGCGAGCCGGTCAACTTTACTTCATCATTGTTCATGGGCAATTCGTTTGAGAATTTGAAAGTGCAGCTTTCGCGCACCAAGGGCAAGACATTTTTTGCAGTAGACACCTCGGGCCAGCAAGCCATCGTTGAAAGTGCAATCAAAGCATTAGACTTGCAGTATTCAACTTCTCACAACTGGCAAAAACTGGTCAATGATGCCGAAACGGACATTGCAATCAATGTAGTTCATCTGCCTCGCGGACTGACGTTACCGGAAAGGAAATTAAACATCATCTCAAGTGCGGAGATCTTCGGTCCAAAGGCTTCCACTCCTTTGTCAACCTCCAGTGAAACGACCGAGAAGCCAAGTCCACAGCGTATTCAGGCAATGCTTGAAGAATTGCACGAAGGCGATCCGGTTGTCCATGAAATCTACGGAGTGGGTCGCTATGTAGGTCTGGAAAGCATGTCTTTCGAAGACTATGATGCCGAGTTCATGATTATCCAGTATGCAGGTACAGACAAGCTCTATGTTCCTGTTTATGCAATTGATTCTGTCAGTCGTTATGTCTCCATTGACCGGGAAAATATTCCCTTGCATGCACTTAGTTCGAAAACTTGGGAACGAACCAGAAAAAAGGCGCGGCAGAAAGTCTACGATATTGCTGCCGAGTTACTGCAGTTGCAAGCTCTCCGACAATCGAACCAGTCACCCCCGATGCATTGCGAAACGGAACTCTACAACGAATTTGTAGCGCAATTTCCGTTCAACGAAACCATAGATCAAATTCATACCGAGAAAGATGTGCTGTCCGACCTTGCATCCACTACACCCATGGACCGATTGGTTTGCGGCGATGCCGGTTTTGGCAAGACCGAAATTGCATTGCGCGCGGCATTTGTCGCTTACTCGAATGGTTTTCAGGTCGCCATAGTTGTTCCGACTACGATTCTGGCGCAACAACATTACGATGTGTTTGTAGATCGATTCGCTTCATGGGGCACCAAGATTGGCATATTTTCCCGCTTGCAGAAAACCTCAACTGTCAAGAATATTGCAACGCAACTGAAAGAAGGCAAACTGGACATTGCAATCGGCACCACCCGTCTCCTCCAGGCCGATATTGAATTCAAATCCCTCGGCTTGCTCGTAATCGATGAAGAACATCGCTTTGGCGTGAAACAGAAGGAGTATCTAAAGCAAAAACGTACCAATGTAAATGTATTGACATTGTCTGCGACGCCGATTCCCCGCACGCTCAGCATGGCTCTGAATCGACTTCGGGAGTTATCGCTGATCGCAACGCCACCGGATAACCGGGTAGCCATCCATACATTTTTGCGTGATTGGTCGGCGGATCTGATACGAGAAGCTTGCCTGCGAGAATTGGGCCGAGGAGGACAAATTTTCTATGTGCATAACGAAGTGAAAACAATCCAAAAAGTAGCCCGCCAACTTGCCACGATTATTCCTGAAGCAAACATTCGAGTTGGGCATGGTCAAATGTCAAAACTTGAACTCAAGCAGATTATGAAGCAATTCTATCTGCAACAATTCAATTTACTAGTTTGCACGACCATCATTGAAAGCGGACTCGATATTCCCACTGCCAACACCATCATCATCAACGGAGCAACAAAATTTGGACTTGCCCAGTTGTATCAACTACGCGGCAGAGTCGGCCGGTCCCATCATCAGGCCTACGCATACCTGCTGGTTGAAAGCATTGTCTATCTGCCGCGTGATTCAAGAAGACGACTGGAAGCAATTGAAGAGTTGCATCAGCTGGGTGCTGGTTATGTTGTAGCCACTCACGACT
The DNA here is from genome assembly GCA_965200765.1 of Arenicellales bacterium. GTDB lineage: Bacteria > Pseudomonadota > Gammaproteobacteria > Arenicellales > JAJDZL01. The sequence goes on along the minus strand of OZ241380.1, from coordinate 989,790 downwards.
TGGAAATACGCGGGGCAGGTACACTGCTGGGTGATGCGCAAAGCGGCACAATTGATACTGTCGGCTATTCGCTCTACTCCAGCTATTTGTTCGAAGCGGTTGATTATTTGACGAAACCCGGAGCCGAAACGCAAGTGGAGAAATTTTTGTCCGGGCAACGACACAAGTGCGAAGTCAACCTGCATGTACCAACAATCATTCCGGAGTATTGGATTCCGGATGTAAATATCAGGTTGACCTTCTACAAGCGCATCGCTTCAAGTATCAACATCAATCAAATCAAAGCATTGCGTGAGGAGCTGAAAGATCGATTCGGCAAATTGCCAGCGCCTGTCGAATCCCTGTTAAACACTGCTGAATTGCGCATGAAGGCCGACCGGATAGGAATTCGAAAACTGGATATCGGGCCCGATTCTGCACTGCTCAAATTCAGTTCAGATACCTCATTCGATCCCGCTGGACTGATCCAAGCAATCAATGATTACCCGGGAACAATTCAAATTGACAATGACAAGTCGGAATTGAAGATTACGCATTCGCTAGACAGCGTTGCTGAACGCGTCACCCATACGGCATTATTACTGGACGGAATATCTCTGCAAGAAAAAACAACTCAAATTGGCCAGTGTCTCTAAACTTCCTCGCCACAATCGCCGGAACCTGCCAATTCATCTTCAAATCCAAACAGCCGCATGTCAACAACTCGTTGTGGAAACAATATTCCATCCAGATGGTCGCATTCGTGCTGTACCACGCGCGCATGAAACGCACCCACTGTTCGTTCAATTTTGTTGCCGTCCAAATCCAGTCCCTTATAGCGAACATTTCTGTAGCGAGGTACTACGCCACGTATCCCGGGCACACTCAGGCAACCTTCCCAACCATCTGACATTTCATCATCCAGTAGTGTAATTTCCGGATTGATCAACACAGTGAACGGAATTTCCTCAGCTTCCGGATATCTGGGATTTTTGGTTACCTCGAAAATAACCACGCGTTTTTGAACACCGATTTGCGGTGCAGCGATTCCTGCACCATCCAATGAATTCATCGTGTCAATCATGTCTTGAACAAGAGGTTTGAGAGCGGGAATTTCATCTGGATCTACTGGTTTGGAGACTTCCAGTAATCGCGGGTCACCCATTTTCAGTACTCGTTTTACGGCCATTGGTTTATACTGCTCCTGTAACAGATAGAATATGTGCAATTCAACGGATTGATTCAGCAAAAACAGTCAAAAATTCAATATGACATTTCTGCCAGCATATTCCACAAATCCGGATTGACCATTCTAATTGATATCGGACTATCTTTCCAACTTTGCTGTTGCACTGATATTCAGCATGAGCATCATGATTCCTGCATCAACAATTCGTTCAATGTCAAAAAAAGGGATACAACTGGTCCGAATGCTAGTCTTGCTATGGATGCTTGCTGTTCCGGCCATTACTCACGCAGGACTGGTGCATCTTGAACTTATCATTTTCGCACATGACTCGCCGTCCAATGAATGGATACCGGACAAACGCGAAATCATCTCGATCAGAAATCTGGACACGCTGAATGAATCCACAGAACCCACCTCTGAAAAGCCGAAGATTGTTCCTGTTCGGGCCATCCGCTTGGTGGAAATCGCAAAAATCTTGGACCAGCACCCTGACTACGAAATTCTGAACTATCTGAGCTGGATACAAGATACACAAAGCAAGAAAAAATCCGAGCCGGTTGTTCTGGATGTGGAATTTTCAGATCTGATGCTGTTTTCCCAACTCACTTTAACGGGCACCGCTATTTTGTTCGAAATCGGGGAACTCTTGCAATTTGAGATTGATGCAACCTATTTGCCGGTACCGGATGTTGATGTTGACACGATCAATATTCCTGAACCACTTGTTTTGCAGCTTCGGGAAACCGAGCATGTGATGCAGGAAGCGCGGCGCGTTACAATCAACGACTTCCACTATTTCGATCATCCGAAATTCGGCGCAATACTTTCAGTCATTCGACCGCCAAAGCCGGAACTGTTTGTCCAGTAGCAAATCTCTCTATAACCTGAAAACTGTTGATTCAGCAGAGTAGGAGTGATGTGCTATTCGTATGGCCTCCTTCACAAGTTTCTCGACAATCACACTACCCTTGCGATAGGCTTCGCGAATCTCTTCGAACCGGATCGCCTTGTTGTCGACTCCAGAAGCAAAATTGACAGACAGCGATATACAGGCGTAGCACAATTCCAGCTCGGCCGCCAATGACGCTTCCGGCATTGCGGTCATCCCGACCATATCTGCCCCGTCCTTGGCGAGCCTCGATACTTCGGCTGAAGTTTCAAATCGGGGTCCCTGTGTTACCGCGTATACTCCTCCGTCCATCACATCGAATTTGCCTTCATCAGCTGCACTAATCAGCGTTGAACGCAACGCTTCACAAAATGGATTGGCCATCTCCAAATGCCCCACACCGCTGTCGCCGCCTTCAAAATAGGTACTGGCCCGCCCATAGGTATAGTCAATCAATTGACTAGGGATTGCTACAGCTCCTGGCCCGAGCGTTTTGCGAATTCCGCCAACCGATGTCAGTGCAACAATTGCAGAAGCACCGATGTGATGGAGGGCCCAGATATTGGCCCGATAATTGATTTTGTGTGGCGGAATTTCGTGATTTCGACCATGACGAAACAGCACTGCCACCTGTCGTCCGCTCAATTCTCCCAGAAGAATTTGCGAGGAGGTTTCACCGTATGGTGTGTCAACATGAATCGGAGTAAATTTTCTGAACTCCGCAAAAATTTCTTTCGACCCACTACCACAAATGATTCCAATTCGGTGGGAAGCGTCAGAATTTGCCTTATGGTGAGAAACCTGATTCATTTCAGAGCAACTGTCGGCATTCACCGTCAATGCACCGCATCGGTTGCTTACGAATCACTTTGGTTTCAACTCACCAAATCGCCGGAGCGATGCCGTAGCAAATTAAAGATCGTCGTGCAAACTCAGAATTGATTTGTCGGGTCGCATCTTGTTTGCACTCAAAATTGAATTCCAGCTCTTGCACCCGGGACATTGCCAGTGAAGCGTCTTTACAGTGAATCCGCATCGTTGACAGTTGTATTGACGTTGAGAATCAATCACTTTTCTGATCATCTTCTCAATCAGATTGAAATCGTTTGACTTTGAATCCTCATCACCTTCCTTCAGCTTCAGAAGAATCAATCGGTGCAAACTGTGCAATGATGGATTTCGACGCACCCATGAGGTCAAATAATGTTTCGCGGAATCAATACCGCGATTGGTTTCCAGCGCGTCAGCATAGGCGATTGCCAACTGTGCATCTGTCGCCGATTCCGCCGTTGTTTTCAAAAATTCTTCCAGTTCGTCGACCCGATTCAGCAAGCGAAAACTTTCAGCAACCAAATCCACGGTCTCGGCGACAAACTCAGGTTTTTTTTGCTCAATCGTTCGCCAGATTGCAATGGCTCTTCGGTGCTCGCCGCGCAAGGCCTTCAAACGTCCGGATTGAAGAATCGCCCGTACGCAGTCGTGATCGGCAGTCATTGCTTTTTCGGTGTTTTCCTCGGCCGCGTCATAGCGGCCTTCTGCTATGGCCGATTCGGATTTTTCGCAATAGTACTGAGCAAGAATCGGGGAATATTGACGCGGGTCATATCGAATCAAACTCCGGGTCACCTTGATACACTTGTCCCACTCTTTTTCCTGTTCGTAGACTTGCCGCAGGTACTCGTAGGAACTCTCGCCATATTTCTTGTCGTTGGTCAATTGACTGAAAAATTGCTCGGCCCGGTCAAACAAGCCAGCAACATAGTAGTCTTGTCCAAGTTCGAATATCGCCTGCATCTTTTGGTCTGCAGTCAAGTCAGGACGAACGATTAAATTTTCGTGGATGCGGGTCGCCCGCGAAACTTCCCCCTGCCGTCTGAAAAGATTACCCAACGCCAGATGGATTTCAATGGTTTCCTTGTCAACTTCCAGCATATCAAGAAAGATTTCAATGGCCTTGTCATGCTGTTCATTCAACAGAAAATTGATTCCCTGCAAGTAAACCGCCGGCAATTTTTCCCGGCGACGCCACTGGAATTTTGAAGCGCGCGCAGTTAGCCAGCCCGACGCAGCCGCGGCCGGCAAGAGTACCAATAACCAGACAGGATCCAAAATTCTTACCCGTTTACAGTCTTCCTTTGTTTATTTCGACCGATCATATTGCGCTTCCAGGAAATCAGTTTGAGCATCACAATTCCAAGGATCATTCCAATTGCAATGGATATCAGAATCATCCAGGAAAGAGGCCATGCCAGTTCCAAACCGAAATAATAGCGAAGCGTTACAACTTCAATATTCTTGAAAGTAAATGTTGCCCCGAACAAAAAGGCAACAATTACAATGAACAGATAGAAATATTTCTTCAATCAACAGACACTCCTACCGATTCACTCAGGCATCGCATAGTCCAATCAGTTTTTCGCTTCTGTTTCGGTATGCCAATCATCTAATCCCCATCAATTGATGAATTGATGCGCGCACGAAGTTCCCTGCCCGGCTTGAAATAGGGAAAATACTTTCCATCCACACTGACCGGCTCCCCGGTTTTCGGATTTCGACCCTTGCGCGGCGGTCTATAACGCAGAGATAAACTGCCAAATCCCCTGATTTCAACTCGCTTGTCTTCTTCAAGGCCGCTGGAAATAGACTCAAGTATGATATCCACTGCCAGGCGAACATCTTGCATAGAGAGATCAGGTTGTCGTTTCGACAGAGCTTCAATCAGCTGATTTTTCGTCATCGTATCAAAAACCGGGAATCTTCCTTGCAATTTCAGGATGCTGTCGTAATTTCCTGCAACTGAGATGCCAATGCCGACTTTGGTTTGGGGTCAGACTGTTTCACAGCTTCATAAGCTTCTTCCTGGATATCTACTTCCAGCGATCGAATCGAGAGAAAAATCTTGCGATTCTTTCGATCTATGCTGGTAATCTTTGCCTGAACCTCCTGCCCTTCTGTAAATTTGCCTACAGATTCCGAAGCGGAACTGGCAGAAAGCTCCGATTTTCTGATAAAGCCAAACACACCTTCATCCAGTTTCACCGTTACGCCCTTCTCCTTGATTGCATCAATCACGCAATCCACAATTGCCCCTTTGCCATTGACTGACACATAGTGCGAATACGGATCTGTTTCGAGTTGCTTCAAACCAAGAGAAATTCTTTCACGCTCGGCATCAATGGCAAGGACTGCAACCTCGATTTTTTCCTCTTTCTTGAAGTTGCGAATTTCATCTTCGCCGTCTTTCGTCCAGGAAATATCGTTGACATGAACCAGCCCGTCAATTCCGTTTTCCAGTGATACGAAAATGCCGAAATCCGTCAGAGACTTGATTTGACCCTGAATCCGGTCCCCGACTTCGTGTTTCTCGGCGAATGCGGTCCAAGGATTGGGCTTGCATTGCTTCATACCAAGGGAGATGCGATGCCGTTCGGCATCCACGCCCAAAACTTCCACTTCTACTTCGTCACCAATCGAGCAAATTTCAGATGGATTGATGTTGCGCGAACTCCAATCCATTTCGGAGATATGTACCAAACCCTTGATGAAATCGTTGAGTTCAACGAAAACCCCGTAGTCCACAATGCTGGCTACCCGGCTAACAAGCCGGTCACCGACTTTATAGCGATTTTGTATTTCCAGCCACGGATCTTCAGTCAGTTGCTTCAGACCAAGCGAGATACGCGACTCTTCACGATTGAAATTCAATACCTTGACTGTCACCTCCTGTCCGATTTCAACAACTTCGGAAGAATGCTTGATGCGATGCCAAGACATATCAGTGATATGGAGCAGTCCGTCAATCCCGCCAAGATTGATAAACGCACCGTATCCGGTGATGTTCTTGACTGTACCGTTGAGCACCTGCCCTTCCTCCAGACTTTCAAGCAAGGCTTCCCGCTCCGCCATCAGTTCTTTTTCCAGAACCGCGCGGCGGGAAACAACAACATTGTTTCTGACCCGGTCCAGCTTGATCACCTTGAACTCCATGGGAGAAGTATCAAGTTCAAAATCTTCACTGTCTTCAGGAGGAAGTTTGGTACCGTAAAGCGAGCCTGGCAAGAAGCCGCGAATATTACTGATCGAAACTGTAAATCCGCCTTTGACCCGGCTCGTCAAAACGCCGGTAACCACCGTTTGTTCGTTGAAGGCTTCTTCAATTTCTGCCCACGCCTTGGCGCGGCAAGCTTTTTCTCGCGACAGGCGCGTGCGACCCTGACCGTCTTCAACAGCCTCGATCTCGACATCTACCTTGTCGCCTATTTTGATATCGACGGCACCGGTCATATCTTTGAATTGCCAGAGCGGGATTTCAGCTTCAGACTTCAAGCCTGCGTTGACGATCACGATATCGCTATTGATATCGACAACCTCGCCAAGTACTACCTGACCCGTTCTCATTTCTACGTTCTCTATGCTTTGCTCAAAGAGCTCGGCAAATGATTCTTCTGCCATGTCTCTAAATTTCCGCTCCGGAACCATTAGTTTTATTCGTCAATTTTTTACCTCGCTAAGTGTAAAACCATTAAACAATTTGATTTAGATTCTCCCTCACACAGCGTTCCAGATACTCGATCACTTCATCCAGAGTCATTGACGAGGTGTCAAGCATCAGCGCCTCAGCAGGTGGAACCAGTGGTGCGCAGGAGCGATTTGCATCTCGCTCGTCTCGCATTTCAATTTCGCTATATAGCCTATCAAAGTTAACACAAAATCCTCTTTGTTTCAACTGTTTATACTTTCTGTCGGCGCGAATTGCCAAATTTGCGGTGATAAACACCTTCAAATTTGCCTCAGGAAACACTACTGTTCCCATGTCGCGACCATCCGCCACGAGACCATTTGGTTTACGAAAATTTCGCTGAATGTCCAGTAAATCACTACGAACTTGAGTGCTTACAGCAATTTCTGAAGCCTTGGCACCGTACGATGCGGACCGAATTTCAGGACCGATATCAATGCCGTTCAGTACCACTTTTGCATCGCTATCATCAGTTGACGGAACTAGTTGCAAATTTGCTTTTTGCAAAAATTCGCGGACTGAATTTGCGGGTAAACGCTGTTCTTCAAGCTGATCAAGCAGATACGCATAGGTTCGATACAGTGCTCCGCTATCCAAAAAATTCCAATTCAAGCGAACCGCCAGTCGCTGCCCAACCGCACCCTTCCCCGCTCCTGCGGGACCGTCCAATGTTATGACCGGAATCATCATTTCATTCATTTCATATAGTATTGACACACTTCCAAATCAACACCGACCTGCATGGCCAGTTGTTCAAAGCCGGGAAAGGAGGTCAATATGCAATCCGTATCTCTGATCAACACCTTGTTCTTGGCCCGCGTTGCCGCCATTGCAAATCCCATTGCTATTCGATGGTCCTTGAAACTGTCGACCTCACCGCCGTTCAGACTGCCACCGTTGACGGTCCAACCATCTGGAACTTCCCTTACCCTTGCATTGAGTTGCTGAAGTCCGGTAGCGGTGGAGTGAATTCGGTCGCTTTCTTTCACTCGCAACTCCTGGCAATGGCGGATGGATGATTCTCCATCGGCGAATGCACCAGCGATTGCCAGCAACGGCAACTCGTCAATCATGCTGGGCACTTCTTCCGGTTCAATGCTCACTTTGGTCAATTTTTTTGCGCCGCATATTCGGATATCAGCGCTCGGCTCGCCGTGGTTATCGCGCCAATTCGAAACCTGAATGGCACCGTTGGCACTACGGTCCATCACAGTCTTGAACCCGGTTCGCAGCGGGTTCATTCCAACATTTCTGATTGTCAGGTCAGAATCGGAATGAAGCAATGCACCCAGAATAAAAAACGCCGCCGATGAAAAATCCCCCGGGACCACGATGTGTGTACCAGCTTTTTCCTGTTGACCGGTAATTGACGCGGTGGAATCAGCTCGTTGAATTTCATAGCCAAATTTTGCCAGCATCAACTCGGTATGGTCGCGTGTCGGGTGTGGTTCTGATACCGTGGTTCTGCCCTTCGCATACAATCCGGCCAGCAAAATTGCACTTTTCACCTGTGCGCTTGCAACCGAACTCTGCCAGTCGACCGATTTCAGTTGATGAACTGAATTGATCGTCACTGGTGCGGTTCCTGTTCCGGAAAGCGCAATGTTTGCACCCATTCTGGCAAGTGGTTCAGCTACTCGTTTCATGGGTCGTTTGGTAAGCGATTCATCGCCGACCAGTACCGACGAAAACTCTTGTCCGGCAAGTACCCCCATCAACAGACGCATGGCTGTTCCAGAATTTCCACAATCAATCGGCTTGGCCGGTTTTTGCAATCCGTACAAACCCTTGCCGTGAATCAATGCAGTCTGGCCGTCAACTTCAATTTCAATTCCACAGGATCGAAACGCTTCAATCGTCGCCAGTACGTCTTCACTCGGCAAAATTCCTTCAACGATAGTCTCGCCTTGTGCAAGTGCGCCAAGAATGACGGCGCGATGAGAGATTGATTTGTCTCCCGGAACACTTATATCTCCGGCAATGGGACTGCTCGGGCGTACCAAAATGCAATTCATGGCATTGAAAAATTTGCTCTGTTCAACACATCGATGATCAAATCGCATCCAAGCAATCTGCATCTATTGGGTGCATACCATCACTCGAAACATTTCTGGAAAAGAGGTCGAATTTGCACCAAATTTGCTTCTATTTCAACCACTTGGCCAAGCTTTCGTCGCGCGCATTTTTGGCCGACAGAAACAATTCCTGCAGTTCGGACGGATTTCCATCCGCAATTTTTGCAGACAAATCTGCAAGCGATTTCGAATACCCTTGCAACTGTTCCAGAATATTTTTGGAATTTGCCAGGCAAATGTCGCGCCACATGATTGGATCGCTCGACGCGATACGGGTGAAGTCGTAAAATCCACCTGCCGCCAAATCAAAGCACTCTTGTCTGCTAGGATGACTTTTCATGTAGTCGACCAGCAAGTAGGCCAGAACATGTGGCAAATGACTAGCCGCCGACAAGATACTGTCGTGGCTTGCACTGTCCATTTCCACAACAATTGAACCAGTGGCTTCCCACATGCGACGAATTGTCGAAACCGCTTCTTCTGCAGTGTTCGGACCGGGTGTCAAGACAGTGCGATGGTTTACGAAAAGATCAGATACAGATGCTGACACACCCGAGTTCTCCCGGCCGGCGATTGGATGCCCACCGACAAAATTTAGATAGGCCGGGTCGAAATGCCTGGCGGCAGATTCAACCACGCACTGCTTCACACTCCCTGCGTCGGTTACGATTGTATTCCAGTAGTTGGTCCTGGCAATTCGTTCCATAACCGAATCAGTTGAAAGTACTGGCACTGCTACAACAATCACATCCGAATCTGCAACTTCTTCTTCCAATTGTTTGGCAAAGCGGTCAATGACACCAAGTTCGATAGCCAGTTCAAGGTTGGCAATTGTTCGTCCCACTCCGACTACTTCTTTCACACAACCAGCCTTCTTTAGAGCCAACGATAGAGATCCGCCAATCAACCCGACCCCGATGACCAACAGTTTGTTGAGGTTAAAACTGTCTGTACCCATCAGTTACATCACCACCTTCTCAAATTCCTGAAGTACGCGCTGATTTTGCTCGGGTTTACCGACCGTAACCCGAAAATGATATGGCATTCCGTAACTGGCCAATGGACGAACAATCACACCGTTTTTCAACAATTTCTCGTGCAACTCCTGAACGGGCTTGTTGACTTCAACAACTACAAAATTTCCCGCAGTTCCGGATGTTTTCAAACCGATCTTTTGAAATCCGTCATGCAATACCGCCATTTGTTCAGTGTTCAGTTCCTTGCTGCGTTTTTGATGCTCGATGTCGTATAGTCCGGCAAGTGCGGCTTCTTGCGCCATGCTGTTTGAATTGAATGGAGCGCGTACCCGATTCAACAGGTCCCCAATTTCCGGACTTGATACGGCGTACCCTATGCGAAGCCCTGCCAGTCCATAAATCTTTGAAAATGTACGGGTAACAATCAAATTGGGGTGATCGCCGAGCCAGGTGATACAGTCCGGATAATCTGCATCAGTGCAGTACTCGGCATACGCTTCATCAACAACAACAATCACTGATTCCGGAATGGAGGCAAAGAATTTTTTCAACTCTGACGCGGTTGACCAAGTTCCGGTGGGGTTGTTCGGATTTCCTATATATACGACCTTCGTCGTTTCATCAACTGCATTGGCCATGGCCACCAAATCATGTCCGAAGTTTACTGCTTTGATCATTTTGACCGTCGCCTGCGTATATAACAAGGCCAAGCGAAAAACTACAAAGCAATACTCCGAAATCACTCCGGAATCACCTTTGCTAGTAAATACACGCGCCACAAAATCCAGCACTTCGTTGGAGCCATTGCCGAGGGTAATTTGCTCCATTTCGACACCATGATGCTCGGACAATGCCTTTTTCAAATTCCATCCATTGCCATCCGGATACAATTCAATCGCACATTTACCGCTGGACAGTCGTTTCAATGCTTCTGGCGAGGGACCAAGAGGATTTTCATTGGATGCCAGTTTGATCGCATTGCTGACTCCATACCTGCGCTCCAATTCTTCAAGTGGAAGGCCAGGTTCGTAGGGGGACAGGTTTGCGACCCCGGGAACTGCAATTGACTTCGGGTGAAACACAGCAATAAATCAGACTGCACTACGCGGGTAGGAACCCAGCAGTCTGAACAAGGTTGCTTCTTCTTCCAGTTCTTTCAACAAAGCGGCTATATCAGGGTCATCAGCGTGCCCTTCAAAATCAATAAAGAACACATAGTCCCACATAGCTTTGCGACTAGGCCTGGATTCAATTTTGGTCATGCTGATATTATGGCGAGCAATGGGTTCCAGCAACCGAAGCAAAGCACCGGGTCTGTCTTGCTGAGAGAGCAGGATGCTAGTCTTGTCATTTCCGGTCGGGCTAGTCTTGATCGTTCCGATCACCAGAAATCGTGTGGTGTTGCCAACCCGGTCTTCGATATTGCTACGTAAAAGATTCATGTTGTAAATTTGACCAGCGGTGCGACTCGCAATCGCCGCCAAATTCTTGTCATCTTTTGCTCGTACTACCGCTTCTGCATTGCTGCTGACCGTTTCAACTTCGGCATTCGGCATGTTCCGGTCCAACCATCTGCGACACTGCGCAATTGCCTGAGTGTGTGCGAGAACTCGCTTGATTCCTTCCAACTCGCTCGAGGTACTGAGCAAGCAATGATGAACCCTGAGCTGGATTTCACCACACAGTGAGAGGTTTGATTCGACGATACGGTCCAGAGTGCTGTTCACAACACCTTCAAAGGCATTTTCAACAGGCACAACACCGAAGTCGGCGCGTTCTGCTTCAACTGCGTTAAATACCTCTTCGATCGTCGGGCGGAGCACTGATTCAATGGAATGACCGAATTGCTTGATTGCGGCCTGTTGCGTGAAGGTACCCTCGGGGCCCAAAATCGCAACTCTGGTCAGCTGTTCAACCGCCAGTGTGGCCGACATGATTTCACGAAAAATCGCGAACAGGCTTTCATCGGAAATCGGTCCATTGTTCCGTTCTGCAACCTGCTTCAGCACATACACTTCGCGCTCCGGTACAAAATACTGCGGGTTGCTAGTTCCGTCGCGTTTCGCTTCGGCAATATGCTTTCCCAAATCCGCTCGCTTGGAAATCAACTCCTGTATCTGAATATCGAGACTATCGATTTTCTCTCGAAGTCCTGACAATTTGGACTTGTTACTCATGCCCGTTCAAATCCGGATGATTTTGGTGATGTGTCAAGTCGGACTCTTCCTCCAATTCTGCTTCATCTTCACTTTCAACTACTCGGTCTACCCCGGCAACGTACTGCCCTTTCCTAAGCTTAATCAGTCGAACGCCGCCCGCGGACCGACTGAATGTGGAAACGGAACTTGAATGCGTACGAATCAAGGTGCCACCGTTGGTGATCAGCATGATTTCATCATTTTCGTTGACCAGCAAAGCATCCACCATCGTGATTTTACCGGTGCGCTTCTTTGCGGGCAAAGTTACAACGCCTTTTGTATTTCTGCTCTTCTTTGGAAAATCAGTCAGCAAAGTACGCTTGCCCATGCCGTCGCTACTAATCAACAATGCGGTCTGGTCTTCCGCGATATCATGCGGAACAGGAATCATTGAAATCAACTTTTCACCCTTGCCAATTTTTATTCCTTTCAAACCCATAGCAGTTCTGCCCAGTGCCCTGACTGAAGACTCGCAGAACCGCACCGCGCGTCCGGCACTGTTGAACAGAAGAATATCGCTGTTCTTGTTCATCAGTCCAACATTGACCAGCTGATCATCGCTTTTCAAGGTGATTGCCCGAATTCCGTTCGACCGTGGTTTCGAGAACACCTTCAATTTGCACTTCTTGACAATGCCTTTTTGCGTCGCCATCACAACATAGTCGGCATCTTCAAAACTCTCAATCGGCAGAACAAAGGTAACTTTCTCATCTTCTGCCAAGCGCAACAGATTGACAAGCGGCTTGCCTTTTGCAACGCGGCTCGCTTGCGGCAACTTGTACACCTTCAACCAAAACAGTTTGCCGTGACTCGTGAAGCATAGCAAAGTGTTGTGCGTGTTGGCGATAAACATTTCGCTGACAAAATCATCTTCCTTGTGGGTGGTAGCGGTGCGCCCCATTCCGCCCCGAACTTGCGCACCATAGTCGGAGGCCCGTTGACGCTTCACATAGCCAGCATGAGAAATGGTGACCACCATTTCTTCCTTGGCAATCAGGTCTTCGTCTTCAAAGTCCAATTCCTGTTCAATAATTTCTGTACGCCGCTTATCGTTTTTGGTGAATTCGTCCCGGACTTCAATCAACTCTTGTCGAACCACATCCAGCAGGAGACTCGGAGTTGCCAGAATTTCGACTTTTTCAGCGATTTCTGCAAGGACTTTCTTGAACTCTTCAAAGACTTTTTCCTGTTCCAATCCGGTCAAGCGGTGCAATCTCATATCAAGAATTGCATCGGCCTGCGTCTCTGACATGCGGTAGCCGCGGTCGGTAATCCCAAATCTAGTGTCTTGTTCAACTTCAATGCCTTCCACTGCAATCGTACCGCGCAACTCAATGGCCAAATCCGGCTTCCAGTATTCCGCCATCAATTTTTCCTTAGCTTCCTGACGGCTACCGGAACCGCGAATGATTTCAATCAGCTTGTCCAGATTTGACAATGCAACTGTAAAGCCTTCCAACGCATGCGCACGTTCACGGGCTTTCCGCAACTCAAAAATCAATCGGCGCGTAACCACTTCTCGCCGGTGTGTCAAGAAGCTTTTCAGCAATTCGGTGATGCTGAAAGTTTTCGGCTGGTTGTTTTCCAAACCCACGAGATTGATGCCATAGGAAATTTCAAGCCTGGTCTGGTTGAAGAGGTTGTTCAACACCACTTCCGGAATTGCATCTCCTTTCAATTCAACGACAACACGGAGACCCGACTTGTCCGATTCATCGCGCAAGTTTGATATTCCCTCAAGCTTCTTGTCTTGCACCAACTTGGCAATTTGCTCGATGAGTCCAGCTTTGATGACCTGAAATGGAATTTCGGTAATCACAACTGCGAATCGATTGGATTCTTCGAGTGCTTCAATTTCCGCCCTCGCGCGTAGCCGAATCGAGCCGCGGCCTGTCATATAGGCATTCTTGATTCCGGTAACACCGTTAATGATTCCGCCAGTCGGAAAGTCCGGACCGGGAATCAACTCCATCAACTCGTATACATCCAAGTTTTCGTTGTCCAACAGCGCCAGACAGGCTGCAATGAGTTCGGAAAGATTGTGTGGCGGAATTTTGGTCGCCATGCCGACGGCAATTCCGTCGGATCCATTCATCAACAGATTCGGCAGTCTGGCAGGAAGCACCAGTGGTTGCTGTTCGGTTTCATCGTAGTTGGGTCCGAAATCAATCGTTTGCTTGTCTATGTCGGCCAGCATTTCATGCGCCAATTTTGACAATCGAACTTCTGTGTATCGCATTGCGGCGGCCGAGTCGCCATCAATTGAACCGAAGTTGCCTTGCCCGTCAATCAACGGATAGCGCATTGAAAAATCTTGGGCCATTCGCACGATTGAGTCATAAATAGCGGACTCGCCATGGGGATGATACTTACCCATAACATCGCCAGCAACACGGGCTGATTTTTTGTAGGGTTTGTTCCAGTCGTTGCTGAGTTCTGACATTGCAAACAGAACACGGCGGTGTACTGGCTTCAGTCCATCTCTCACGTCTGGCAATGCGCGCCCGACGATCACACTCATCGCATAATCAAGATACGACTTGCGCATCTCCTGTTCAAGATTTGCTACGACGGTTTCTTTTGCTATAGATTCCATGAGTTTACAGGGTTGATCAATTCAAGTACGGCATCAAATCCATTCAATGCTGTATAAACATAATTTCAGTCGTTACATAGCCTCGCCAATGCGAGTTTGGTATTGTACTTCACCTTGATATCCGGGTAAGAAGTCAAGCAACTGGCGGGTATGCTGAAACCCGCTTGGGTTGCAGTCAGGACAACCGACTATCAACAACTTGGTCAGCAGGTGTTGCACCAATTGACAAATGATGAATTATACACCAAATCTGCCGAGAATCAGCTTTGAAATGAACGACTCGTTTCTCATCGCAAGCTGGTCGAAACTCTGAGAATCAAGCTGTCCAGGAACCTTGGGACACCCAGACGGATTGTGCGGGCAGAAAAGTGTCAAATCTTTGATCACCCCATTGTTATACACCTTGCCATATTCTGTTGAACATGGGCTTTTGGTGGAAAAGATTTGGAACAAATATACTTACCGAATTTAAATTGAAGATGCATACAAGCGATATACTGTTTTCAATAGAATTGTGAAAAAAATCCTGGAAAGCATAAATTTACTTTTCAATTATCAAACTTCACATTTTTTTGAAGCCTGCAACACAAATTTTGGAAAATTAGATCATCTATTCAGGAATATCATATTACATTTTAAACGTGAACTATTTTGACTAAATAAATATTTCTTTATTTTTGAAGATAATATATTATTGCAATTTCCAAGAACTATTTTCGTTAATTTGTTTTTCACAAAATCCATTTTTACAATACCTGCCATTTCCCGAAAGTCATAAATTGTTCTATGGCAAGGTTATTTCCTCCGATCTTTCGTGTGACCCGCAAAGTCTTGTAAATGCAGTTCTTCAACCAACAGCAATCACAACTTCGTAAAATTTTTTGTTTCACCCGGCTGTGTTGAATTACAATACGTCTGAATGACAAGAAGTTCAACAGTATTCGTTGGGCAACAGAATGTGAATTCAACAACTCAGCAAATGAACAAAAACTCGGAAATCACTGATTTTGCCTGCCCGTTTTGCGGACTACTTTGCGACAACCTGTCCATTGATTACAACCCGAAGGGACAAAGCATTGCCTCTCCGGAATGTTCACTGGCACACAGGCGATTTGAATCGGTGATGCAACCTGACACGCACGATTCATTGGTGAACGGTGCCAAGTGCAGTCGGAAACAAGCCGTTGCTCATGCCGCCGAATTATTGTCCACAGCAAATTTTTCAGTATTGTATACTGTCGCAACTGACGTTGAAGGGTCACGTGCATCCATCGAGCTTGCAGAACGAACCGGCAGTATTATCGACCAGTCCGGCAATCCGGCATTCCATAGAGTCGCATCGCGTATACAGGCCCGAGGTACATACTTTACAACAATATCCGAAGTGAGAAACCGTGCTGATTTAATTGTACTTTTCGGCAACAGCTTGTTCAACTCGTTTCCCAGATTATTGGATGTATTAGCACCGGATGAATCTTTTATTTTTTCAAAAAGCAAAGATCGTAAATTCGTACTGATCGGCAATCAACAAATCAACAAAAAATTCAATTCCATTAATTTCATTGACTGCGATATTAACAAAATCACACATTTGATAGCAATAGTTCAGGCTAAATTGAATGGAATAAATCCTCCGTCAAACGATTGTTTCAATCAAGAGCAATTGTCGAAAATCTGTCAACTGGCAACCGAATTGCAAAATTCAAATTATTCCGTTGTACTTTGGTGCGCAGATGAATTCAATACTCTCCTGGGCGATTTGACCATAGACGCAATCATGCAACTTGTTGACAACATCAATGAAAAGAAACGAAGCACCGTGCTGCCCTTGACTCGAAACCCGTCATTGACAACATTCAATCAGGTATGCACCTGGCAAACCGGAAATCTCTCGCCAATCAGCTTTCTCGACGGTACACCGGAGTTTCGTCCCCGGCACTATTCTCTTGAATCCATGTTGAACAGACAGCAAATCGATTTGCTTGTCTGGATTGGCGGTTTGGAGGAATCAGTCCTATTGCCGTCGGTGAAAATTCCGACTGTTGTGTTGAGCCCGAACCATGCGCCAAGCTCGGATGTCTATATTCCGGTAGGTATTCCCGGAATAGACCACAACGGGCATCTGTTTCGCACAGACAGTGTTGTACCACTATACCTGCACACTGCGCGCACATCGAAGTATCCATCCGCCGCGAGCACGATTCGTTCGATTCTGGAAGCATTGGAAGGTGTCTGAATGTACACAAAACTGACAGGCGGAACCATCTACGATCCGATCAACAAAAAGAACGGAACAGTAGAGGATATCTATATTCACGGTGACCGCATCGTCGCCACGCCACCTGCGAATACAAGAGTATCTCGAGTTTTTGACTTGGCCGGACAGATCGTAATGCCCGGCGGAATTGATATTCACACCCATATCGGCGGCGGTAAAACCAATATCGCGCGAATGATGATGACTGAAGACAGCGATGCAAATCGATTTCATCGATCTGACCAATTGCGTTCAGGTTCGGGCAAGATCATTCCTTCAACCTTTGTTGCGGGCTACGAATACGCGCGACTCGGCTACACCATGGGCTTTGAACCGGCTGCCCTGCCATCGAACGCGCGCCATGCACACATGGAAATGGCGGATACACCGCTATTGGACACGGGTGCGTATCTGGTTCTTGGAAACAATGACTATCTGTTGCGTATGATTGCCGAAAAAGAAGAACCGGAAAAAATTCGCGACTTCATCGGTTGGATGCTGGACAAAACACAGTGCATGGCTGTGAAGATTGTGAACCCTGGCGGCATCAGTGCCTTCAAGTTCAACCAAAGAAAACTGGACGTCAACGAAAACAATGTCCATTATGGAATTACACCCGGAGATATTGTCAGAACACTTTCAAATGCCTTGTCGGCTTTGAATGTACCACATCCTTTGCATGTACACGCTAGCAACCTGGGTGTCGCCGGCAATGTCGCTTCAACTCTTGAAACGATCAATCTCACTGACGGCCAACCCATTCATCTGGCACATGTCCAATTTCACAGCTACGGTTCGGAGGGTCGTAGAAAATTTTCTTCCGCCGCACAAAAAATCGCCGATGCTGTCAACTCGAATCCACAAGTTTCAGTAGATGTGGGGCACATCATGTTTGGTCAAACCGTAACTTGTTCTGCAGACACAATGCACCAGTATGCAAACCGCCGCTTTGCATTCCCTCGAACAGCAACCTACGCGGATATTGAGTGCGAAGAAGGTTGTGGTGTCGTGCCGTTCCGATATCAGTCGAAACGTTTCGTCAATGCACTGCAGTGGGCAATCGGGCTGGAACTGTTCTTGTTGATCCAGGATCCGTGGCGCGTGTATTTGACGACAGACCACCCCAATGGAGCATCGTTCACTACCTACCCACATCTAATTCGCTTACTGATGGACCACACCTACAGAATGGACATGCTTTCCAAAATGAACAAATTTGCCGCAGATGAGTGCATGCTGGACGAACTGAAACGAGAATACACCCTGTACGAAATTGCTATCGTCACTCGAGCGGGACCTGCAAAATCACTCGGTTTCAAGGACCGCGGTCATCTGGGTCCGGGTGCCATCGCTGATATTGCAGTCTACCGTAAAGCAACGAACTGGGAAGAAACCTTCCGCAATGCAAGCTTGGTGTTTAAAGATGGTAAACATGTGATAGAAAATGGTGAAGTTGTTCAGGTCGTCCGGGGCAAGACACACTCGGTGCAACCGGACTACGACGACAGCATAGAAAAATCGCTGGAACCATATTTCAGCAAGTATCGAGCTATGCGGCTTTCGAACTTCGTCATCAGCGATGATGAAATGGCCAATCATATCGGCTCGGAAGTTATTCAGCATCCTTGCATCAGAACCAATAGCAAATGAAAATCAATAACATACCGATCGAAAACACTTTTGCAGAAGCATTTCCAATGACGGCGACGCGTGTCATCATTACAGCACGCGACAAAAAATGGCTGAAACACGCAACTGATTCGGTAACCGGGTTTGCAACATCTGTCATTGCCTGCGGCGTTGAGGCGGGTGTTGAAGATGAGGTAGCGCCCGCAAATACACTGGATGGTCGAGTTGGTGCGTCGGTACTGTTTTTTACCATGTCAGGGGAAAAACTCGAGCGACAAATCCGTAACAGAATTGGTCAGTGCGTATTGACATCCCCGACCAGTGCAGTGTATTCAGGATTACATGAAGGCAAGACTGTGTCGCTTGGCAAGGCATTGCGCTATTTTGGAGATGGCTATCAAATTTCCAAGAAATTCGGTGAGCGGCGTTTTTGGCGAATTCCGGTGATGGAGGGAGAGTTTATCTGTGAAGACACGACCTGTCGAATTTCTGCGATAGGCGGGGGAAATTTCTTGATCGTTGCACAACATGTAGACGCCGCCCTTGAAGCCGCGGAACACGCAGTAGAAGCAATCGCTTCCGTGAAGGATGTCATTACTCCATTTCCGGGCGGAGTTGTTCGGTCCGGCTCCAAAGTGGGCTCGAAATACCAGAGTCTTCTTGCATCAACCAATCATACCTATTGCCCTACTCTTCGCGGAGTGGTGGAATCCAAACTACCGGATAATGCAGGAGCAGTTCTGGAAATTGTGATTGACGGACTTTCAGAAAGCGCAATTTCACAGGCAATGAAAGTTGGCATTACGGCGGCTTGTTCCATATCAGATTTGTTGCTCATCACGGCTTCCAACTTCGGTGGAAAACTTGGAAAATATCAATTTCAACTGCATGAGGTAATGAAGTGAAACCGTTGACACTCAGGCTGAAGAACAAAGTTTCTGTACCTCTCAATATGGAGAAAATCACTCCTGAAAATCTTGCAAATCTATCCATATCAAATATTTGTAGATTCAAAATCCTGGCAGGCAAGCAGTGGGTGAATCTCGGTGAACTGTTCAAGTTGTCGGGAAATGATAGCAATCAAATCGTCATTGAGGACAGCGGCCCGAAACTGGAACGGATTGGGCGAAAACTGGCCGCGGGAAGTATTGAAGTGATGGGCGATGCGGGTAATTTCGTCGGGCAGGAGATGACTGGTGGCACCCTTGTTGTGCATGGCTCCACAGGTGATTTCGCTGGCAGTTCCATGAAAGGCGGCACTCTTCACATCATTGGCAATTCCGGGGATTATCTGGGCGTTGAGTTGCCCAGTCGAAAACTCGGAATGAACGGTGGCACGGTCCTGGTTGAAGGAAACACCGGTGTCAGAGCGGCAAATCGAATGCGACGCGGACTGGTTGTTGTCAAAGGCAGTGCCGGTGCCGGTGCCGGCGCCGACATGATTGCAGGAACGCTTGTGTTGATGGGTACCTCTCCGGTTGACCCCGGTGTCCGCATGAGACGCGGCTCAATAATTTGCGCCAGTCAACCGAAATTTCAAACCGGATGTTTTTTCAACCAGGGAGCGGGCAACTTGAATTTACTGACTTTGTTCAAAAGTGAACTTCAAAGACTTCTCCCGGATTTTGATTGCAACAATTTCAAAACACACAACTCAATTCGCTATATTGGCGACCGGAACAATAACGGCATGGGAGAATTGTTCGTACTGAACCCCTAACCACCGCTAATTTGCTTGCTTGTCAAATTTAATCTCATCAACTTCCAGAACCATTTCACCATCATCCAGTTGCGCAGTGACGTTGTCACCCGCGTTTACACTCTGTACGCTACGAACAATGGTATTGTCGTAGTCTCGTCTGATGATTGCATAGCCGCGCTTAAGAATGGATACCGGATTCACACTTTCTATTCGATTTTTGAACGCCTTGACCGCTTGATTGACGTCTGCCAATTTTGCACCGATATGCAATTCAAGTAATTTTCGGTTGCTGGCTACCGTTTGAGAACCTTGATGAATACGTTCCAAGGGAGAATTCTGCTTGAGTCTGGCAGATTGTTCACTAAAACGTTTGGCCTTCTCGAAACAGTTTTTTGCAACCAACGACCGGACCCTAAGGGTGAGATTCTCCAAATCCCCTTGCAATTCTTTCAAACGCATTTGCGGATGCACCAAATCCTTTTGAACAAAATCGACTTGTTGCTCCAGGTCTTCAAGAACTCTTCGAATTCCGTGGCGCAGTGCTTTCTTCCATTGATTCAAATCCTCTTTCAAATCCGATTCGGCAGGGTCGCTGACTCGTTCGGCAGCGGCCGTGGGTGTGGCCGCATGAATATCAGCTACAAAGTCTGAAATTGGTCCATCAGTTTCGTGGCCAACTGCGGAAACAACCGGAATCTTGCAATCAAAAATCGCCCTGGCAACCTGTTCATCGCTGAATGCCATCAGGTCTTCCACTGAACCACCCCCGCGTCCAACAATTAAAACCTGGACTGTTGAGTGCGTATCCGCCAATCGAATTGCTTTAACAATCTCCCCGGCGGCCGAATATCCTTGCACAGACGCCGGATACAAAATCAATTCAACAGACGGCGATCTTCTCTTGAATGTGCGGATGATGTCTTGAACTGCGGCACCGGTCGGAGAAGTTACAACACCCACCCTTGCAGGAAACCTTGGCAGTGATTTTTTGCGACTAACATCAAACAAACCTTCATCCTTCAACTTTCTTTTGAGAGCTTCAATGGCACGAAGCAACTCCCCTTCACCTGCAAACTCCACCTTGCGCGCAATGAACTGGTAACGCCCGGACTTCAGGTAGATTGTCACAGCTCCATACAGATTTACCTGCTTACCATCTTCAAGCAACTTGCTACTTCCACTCCAGTCATCTCCACGGAACAGGACACAATCTACCGCTGCCTCTTGGTCCTTGATTTTGAAATAGGTATGTCCAGACTGTGCACGAGTCAGCTGCGAAACCTCGCCAGTCACCCAGATTCTTCCAAGCTTGTTCTCCAGGATTCCCCTGGCAGAGGCGTTTAATTTGGCGACTGTGTATATGTCTCTGGCTTCATTCTGTGTATATGTCTCTGGTTTCATGGGTTGGAAACTTGTCATTGAGTGCGTCGTCAGTGAACCGGAAAACTGAAATTCCTTGAATCATCGACGCAACAGGTCATTTTCATCAACAATTCAGTGAATGAACACAATGTATGAAGCGAATCAACACCGAGATTGATACAGTGCGTCAACGAAAGTTTAAACAAGTTTAACTTGAACAAGCCAAGTGCTTCAAGTAAAATTGGAGTATTCAATAAAAATTCTGTATGTGTGATTCACATTCAGAACACAAAAAGTAGTTTGTTCTTTCAAGTATTTTATATTGAAATCGAACACAATTACGCGAATCTACATATACAGGGGGATGGAGGAACGCCTGGAAAAAGAAGCTGAAGGGACTTCGGGGCGCGTCGAGGAGTTTGACGGTGTCAAGCGGTTGACCGCGCAGACCTTTTGGTGGCTTGTTATGACGTGCAAAATTTTCGAGTTGATCAAAATTCGGAGTTGGAAGTCGGTGAAAGCCAGTACTGGACGTTGCGCCAGCGTTACTGGCTTGGTGCAGTGTTTCAACTTCTGTCGAAATCAGCTGAAGCAGTCGCTCTGTAGTGTTCGAAATCCAAGAATCAAAGAAGAAATTTATTCAAATTGAATCCATGGATGAACCAACTTCCCAGCTACAAAACAATAAAACGACTCGTAAAGCGACCACCATGAACACGAACTGGCGAACAAAACTCTCAATTTTTCAGGCATCCATATGTCTGTGCCTGCTCTTGCTTCTTCATTCGACTGCAACAGTAGCTCAACTAAGGCCTTGGGTCAAATCCGAGTTCCCCAAGACCGACTTTTCAAAAAGCATCATCAATACCGAGGAAATTGTTTCCGGGGGACCGCCGCGAGATGGAATTCCTGCAATTGACGAGCCCACATTCTTGACCGCAAATGAAGCGATTGAATGGCTGAATCCAAAGGAACCTGTAATTTCGGTTGAACTCAATGGCAAGGCACGAGCCTACCCGCTTCAGGTATTGATCTGGCACGAGATTGTCAATGACAATTTCGATGGTCGTCCAATTGTTGTAACATTTTGTCCGTTGTGCAATTCCTCACTGACGTTTGACAGAAATCTGGACGGCGAGATACTTGATTTTGGAGTCACCGGAAGACTGCGACACAGCGACATGATTATGTATGACCGTCAAACTGAAACCTGGTGGCAGCAAATCACCGGTGAAGGACTGATTGGAGAACATGCCGGCCGGCAACTTGACAGAATCGACAGTCATATCGTTTCATTTCAATCATTTCTTGATACATGGCCTGATGGACTGGTTTTGGCAAAGGAAACTGGACATGTTCGTCAGTACGGCGAGAATCCGTACCGGGGCTATGACCATATAGACAACAATCCGTTCCTGTTCAAGGACGACACTGACCCCCGGCTACCTGCGATGGAACGGGTGGTTATCGTATCTCTCAATGGAATGCATCGCCTCTATCCATTTACAAAACTGCAAGGTGCCCCGGTCATCAACGATCATTTCAATGGTGTGCCGATTGTCGTTCTCAGCAAGCACGACACGCACTCGGTACTGGATGAAATTACAATTATCGAATCAAGAATCATCCCGTCAGCCACGGCATTTCGTCGTCATGTGGGTGAGTTGGTCCTTACCTTTTCATGGCAAGGTGAACAAATTGTGGATCACGAAACCCGATCCAGCTGGAATATTTTCGGACAGGCGATTGATGGTCAGTTAAAGGGCGAACAACTCACAGTCATCAGCAAGGGCAATCATTTCGCCTTCTCTTGGCTTGCCTTCTATCCTGAATCTGAAATCTACGAAAACTGGCAGTAAACTCATTCCACGGAGCTGGAAACTTCGTTGCCAATCCTCGCCCGAAATTATCGGCCCCACAAACGCTTCCAGTTCGTCATTTTTTGATGCTCGCGAGATTCGACCATTGTGAAATCGCGTTTCTTGGGCCCAATATAGGCTTGGCGTGGCCGACCGATTTTTTGATCCTCATCTCCACTGAACATTTCCTTCCAATGGGAGATCCAGCCAACGGTTCGTGAGATCGCAAACATCACAGTGAACATTTGAGTCGGGAAGTCAAGTGCCTTTAGAATGATTCCGGAATAGAAGTCGACATTGGGATACAGTCTCTTCTCGATGAAGTAGTCGTCTTCCAGTGCAATTCGCTCCAGCTCAAGAGCAACGTCCATCAGCGGGTCATGGATATTCAAATCTGACAGCACTTCATGACAGGTTTCCCGCATGATTTTGGCGCGCGGGTCAACATTTTTATAGACCCGGTGACCAAACCCCATCAAACGATAACTATCTTTTGGATCTTTGGCTTTGGCGATATACTTGGCAATGTTCTCTTTCGAGCCAATATCTTCCAGCATTTTCAAAACCGCTTCATTTGCCCCGCCGTGTGCGGGACCCCAAAGCGAAGCGATTCCGGAAGCAATGCAAGCAAACGGATTTGCTCCGGACGATCCCGCCAGACGGACCGTCGAAGTAGAGGCATTTTGCTCGTGGTCAGCGTGAAGCACCAGTATTCTGTCGATTGCACGAGCAGCGATCGGATTGACTTGATAGTCTTCCGTAACGACTGAAAACATCATCCTGAGGATATTTTCAGAATACGTAAAATCATTTCGTGGATAAACAAACGGTTGCCCAAGTGAATACTTGTAGGCAAATGCACCAATCGTAGGCATTTTTGCGATGAGACGATGGGCAGCAACCATGCGCTGGCGCGGGTCGCCCATGTCTGTACTATCGTGATAGAACGAGGACAATGCACCGACTATGCCAACCATAATTGCCATGGGATGGGCCGACCGCTTGAAACCTCTGTAAAACGAAACAAGCTGTTCGTGCAGCAATGTATGGTGAGTAATTGCCGAATCAAACTCTTCCTTTGCCTCGGGTGAAGGCAATTCTCCGTGCAGCAACAAGTAGCAAACATCCAGATAATCCGAGTTTCGTACCAATTGTTCGATCGGATATCCCCGGTATAGCAACACCCCCTTGTTGCCGTCAATATAGGTTATGGCTGATTTGCAAGAGGCCGTTGACATGTAACCCGGGTCGTAGGTAAACATGCCGGTCTCCGCGTACAGCGAACTGATATTGATCAGGCTCGGTCCTTCGGTTCCGTCAAATATAGGAAAATTGAATGATTTTCCATTGCGATTGTCAACTAATGTAACCGAATTCTTCTGTGTCGGATGATTCACTACTTTTTTGTCTGTTGGCATAACTTGTTCAAATGTGTTTGGTTAGAAAACGATTTGGTGGTAGCTCAAACTCGCTATATTTTACTCTGTTCGCTTCTGATTTTGAAAATCAGCGTACAATCTCAGGTGAGATTGAAACATATCCCTGACTCTTGCACCGGAATTGATCAAAGACTAGCAACCAAACTCCATGCACCTTGATGAAGCCAAAATCATTGTGAAACTGGCTGGACCAGTCATGCTGGCACGCGCCGGCGCGATTATTCTGGTTACCGTTGATGCGATAATGGTCGGAGCCATGGGGTCCGGCGAGTTGGCGTACTACGGAATCGCCAATGCATTGCATCTGGCGCCATTGCTTTTCGGTATTGGTTTCCTGGTCGCAGTCGTTGTACTGACTGCAAATTATGATGGGGCCGGGAAAAGTGAAATGTGTGGTGCAGTATGGAAAATCGGGGTGATTCATGCAGTCGTTGTGGGTCTGGTCATCACCCTGCTGTTGCAATTTGGTGAAGAACTCCTGCGACTCACAGGTCAGTCCGAGCAACTGTCGATTGAAGGCGGCAAGGTGCTCGTCATGCACTCTGTTGGTATTGTTCCCATGCTGGCGATGATTGCAACATCAATGTTTCTGGAAGGTCTGCATCGTCCGGTACCAGGGATGGTCGCCATGCTGATTGCAAATTTGCTGAACGTGCTGTTCAACTGGATGATGATTTACGGCAATCTGGGATTACCAGCGATGGGTGCCGAAGGTGCAGCACTGGCAACCAGCATAGTACGCTGGCTTGGATTTATCGGACTAGCACTCTATACACTTGCCTGTGTCGACAACGAAAAGTACGGAATACGAACCAAACTTGCCAATGGATTTGAGATGTCCAAACGAATGCGCACGCTTGGATACCCGACTGGAATTGCACATGGAGTGGAATCGACCTCATTTGCCATTATGACCATGTTTGCCGGTTTGATGGGCATTCTTGAGGCCGCGGTGTGGACCATCGGCATGAATCTAATCACAATTCCGTTCATGTGTTCATTAGGATTCTGCACCGCTGCCAGCGTGCGAGTTGCCTACAAGCTGGGACAAGGAAATGTCAAAGATGCAGAGGAATCCGGTTGGCTTGCA
The DNA here is from genome assembly GCA_965200765.1 of Arenicellales bacterium. Classification (GTDB taxonomy): domain Bacteria; phylum Pseudomonadota; class Gammaproteobacteria; order Arenicellales; family JAJDZL01. The sequence goes on along the minus strand of OZ241380.1, from coordinate 964,030 downwards.
ACAGCATTGGCACTGATTTTACTGATTGCGATTGGAGTAGCATACTTCGGGGTACCTGAATTGCTGTCCAAAATTTACAACCGGGAACCGCAAGTATTGCTGTTTGCAGTGCCGACAGTTGCGTTTGCAGCACTGGTGCTGATTCCGGACGGATTACAGGTTGTACTTGTGGGTGCCTTGAGAGGATTGCAAGACATGTGGTATATCGCACTTGCCCTGCTCGTCGGGTTTGTGGTTGTGATGCTGCCAATGGCATATTATCTTGGTGTGATGCGCCACGGAACTCCGGTTGACTTGATGGTAGCAGTTACGGTCGGAGCAACGGTCGTGCTGGTGATGCTTGCAATACGATTTCGGCACCTTTGTCGGAACCTGCAACTAAAGCACGAAGTACCGGCATAGAGTGCAAAAAAACTGCTGAACCTGCCACTTTGCCTGCAACAAGCAAGGAACAACAATCTATTCGTTCTTGAACAATCTCTCAGTAAAAGTCTAGTCAGTGTTGCAAAGAAGGCACTAGGGATCAAAGCGATTGCAAATTCAGTCAAATCAGGACTGAATTAATCTGTTGGATTGTGGGGTTGTGGATTTATTGGAAACAATCAACCCGTTCAAAGCAATTTTCCAAAACTGCTTCCAAGTTTTCCCGCTACTGTTGAAATGGGAAATTACCGATTTCCGGCATATTACCGTCCCTTTTCTGTCTCCCCAGCTTTTTCGTCATCTTCTGCATTTTCTCGAATTTTCTTAGCAAGCGACTCACTTGGTTAGTCGGAACGCCAGCTCCCTTCGCAATTCGCACCTGCCTCGATCCGCGAATGCAGGCCGGATACTTCCTTTCCCGCAATGTCATGGAGTTGATAATCGCAATCTCACGCATCACCTCCTCATTCGCACCGACAAGACGCTCCTCCATATTGTTGGGCAAATTGGGAATGTATTTCGCCAAATTTGTTACGCCTCCCATGTCTTGAGTAAGCATCAGTTGAGATCGGTAATCATCCAGATCAAATTGCTTTCCGCCAATAATCTTTTGCTGAAGTCTTTCCTTCTCGTCTTGATCCACCTTGCGCTCGACGCTTTCGATCAGGGTCATCACGTCGCCCATACCCAAGATTCGGGATGCGATTCTTTCCGGGTGAAAATTTTCAAGCGCATCCACATGCTCGCCGGTCCCGATAAACTTCACCGGTTTCCCTGTAACCTCGCGAACCGAAAGCAAGGCACCGCCCCGAGTATCGCCATCCAACTTGGTAACAATGATGCCAGTCAGTGGCAACACTTCATGAAACCGCGTGGCACTTGCAACCGCATCCTGACCAACGGTAGAATCAACAACAAACAAAGTCTCACTGGGTGCAAGAACTTGGTGAACCACTTCAATTTCGCGCATCATGTCTTCATCAATATGCAAGCGGCCGGCACTGTCAACAATCAGTACATCGTACATGCCAGTTTTGCTATGCTGCAATGCACCGCGTGCGATGTCCGCCGGATTTTGCGTATCATCTTGTGAAAAATATTCAACCCCGACTGTCTCCGCCAACCGCATCAGTTGATCTATCGCTGCCGGTCGATAAATGTCAACGGAACTTACAACTACCTTCTTCTTTTCCTGCTCTTTCAGCAACTTTGCCAGTTTGGCGACTGTCGTAGTCTTGCCGGCACCTTGCAATCCTGCGACCAGTATCACTGTAGGCGGCTTCGAGGCCAATACAAGCGATTCATTCTGGTTGCCCATGAGACTGGTCAACTCTTCATGAACAATCTTGACGAGTTCTTGCCCCGCCGTCAACTGTTGCGAAATTTCAACACCAATGGCCCTTCGTGATACCTGATCAACAAAGTTTCTGGCAACATCAAGAGCAACATCGGCTTCAAGCAACGCCCTTCTGACTTCGCGCAAGGATTCCTGAATGTTTTGCTCAGTCAATCGACGGGAAGCAAATTGCTTGCCCAGTGCCGATTCAAGTCGGTTTCGCAGTACATCTAGCATGACTCAATCATTCTAACGAGAATTGATTGTACGGGTCAGAATTATTTTGACCCAACCTGTTGTGAACAGACGGGTTACCCGCCAAATCGGGCAATCAAAATCCATGCAGTCACCTACAACCTGAATGTCAATCAACACTGCCTGAAACCCTGCTCGCAAAACCTATGTTCACAAAAAAACAAAATATTCTTTGATTATTCCTGTTGTTTAGCAATAAACTATATTTCCGTTCAAACAACCTGATTGCATACTGGATTGGAAGACATACCGATAGGCATATTGCTTGCCGTACTTATACTTCTTCTTTTTTGCTCAGCTTTCTTTTCCGCATCAGAAACTGCTACGATGGCACTCAATCGCTATCGACTGCAAGATCGCGCCGACAAAAAGGAACGCAAGGCGATCGTCCTGAAGAATCTGCTTGATCAACCCGATCGTCTTCTGGGCACGATACTGCTTGGCAACAACTTGGTCAACAACGCTGCTGTGGCCATCTCAACCATCATTGCCTGGCGCTTGTACGGCGAGTACGGCGTAGCAGCTTCAACCGGTTTCATCACAATTGTGATTCTCGTTTTTGCCGAAATACCACCCAAAACCATTGCTGCCACTCACCCGGAGAAAATTGCATACTTCGCGTCTTATGTTCTGGAGTTCCTGCTAAAAGTTCTGCACCCGATTGTATGGTTCGTCAGCGCCGCTACGAAGATCTTCAACTTTATCCCGGGCATAGCAGAAAAATCTTCCTCGGACTCACTCAGTGCCGACGAGTTGCGCATGGCAATTCTTGCCTCAACCGGTCATTTGCTCACTCCACAAGAAAGCATGCTACTTGAAATTCTTAATCTTGGTTCGGCACCGGTGGACAGTGTGATGGTGCCGCGCTCCAAGATCAAGGGATTGAATCTTGATGATGAGCTGGGCGATCTGGTCGAACAAATCAAAAGCAGCCCGTTCACCAGACTTCCAGTGTACAAAGGAACCATCGACAGCATAACCGGCGAGCTGGAACTACGCAAACTACTCCAGATTTACGACTCAACAGAGATTACCAAGGAAAACATCCAAAACACTGCTGTTGAACCAATCTTCGCACCGGAAGGTTCACCAATTCTGGAGCAAATTCAAAACCTTCAATCCGAATTTCGTCATATGGGAATCGTAGTCGACGAATACGGCGATATCAAGGGACTGGTAACCTTGCGCGAAATGCTGGAGGAAATCGCCGGTATCGTCTGGGGACAAATTCCGGAAGGCGTTACACCGGGAATTCGCAAAGATGAAGAAAGTGACAGTTATCTGATTGATGCGAAAATCAGCATCCGCGATTTGAACCGCGTAATGAATTGGGCGTTGCCCACCGACGGGCCGCATACGCTCAACGGAATGATTCTGGAACACCTAGAAGATATCCCTCAGCCCGGCGAAACGATGGAACTGAATGGATTCAAAGTGGAGACAGTACGGGTTCGTGGTACCGCAGTTGTCATTGCCAGAGTCAAAAAAATTGTTGAAGAAACCTCTGAATCTGAATCAGACGAAACGGAAGACCAACCATCACCCTAGCAATCAACTGGCGACCTTGAAATTAGTTGGTTCTCGATGCTTTTGAAGAAATTTTCGGTTGATACTCATTCAGATAGTCAGGAAGTGCTGTAAAAGCGCTTTCGTATTCATCTTTTTGAAATTTTTCACGACCAATAACAAGAATTTCCCTTGCATGCGGACCGGAAACTGAAGTCCAGTCAGTAATAGTGGAACCTACAAGCCGGTCCAGTTCCGCCTGAACGTCAACACAGTTGAAAGCCGCACCTCGCCAGTTATTTCCCTCGACTTGAATATCGCTCGCCGCGGTCAAGCATTCTGCACCTTCCAACTGAACCGTATACTTGTTGATTTTTCGGTAGCAGGACCAGTAGAATTGGTTGCGACTGGCTTGAATTGCGATCAGATTTTTTGGGTGTGGTTGTGCCAATGCAATCGCTGCCATGCAGGAAACAGATACAACCGGAGTGTCAGATCCGTAGGCTAGTCCTTGGGCAACTCCTGCTGCAATTCTCAATCCGGTAAATGACCCCGGACCCCTCCCGTACGCAATGCAGTCCAACTGTCCAAGAGAAATGCCACACTCGGATAACAACTCTTCAATCAAGCCCAGAACGATTCGATTATTCTCGCGTCGAGCTTCCTTTTCCTTACAGATGATCTCTTTGTTGTGCAAAACTGCAACAGACAGTTTGTCATGAGAGCAGTTGATTGCAAAAATACAACTCATTGATGGAAGAATTGTTCTACAGCCTGAACATCCGAGGTTTGTTGCATGTCGGGAAGCGTGTCCAGAAAAATTTGTCCATAATTTTTGGTACGAATTCGCGGATCGCAGATTACAAGCACACCTCTGTCGGCAGTGTCGCGTATCAGTCTTCCGGCACCTTGTTTCAGTGCCAACGCCGCTACTGGTACCTGCCAATCCTGAAAGAAATTCATTCCTTTTTCTTGCATAAATTGTCTACGCGCCTTCATAATTGGAGTGTCAAACGGTGTAAACGGTAACTTGGTGACAATCACGCATGACAAGGCTTCTCCCTTTACATCAACACCTTCCCAGAAACTGGTTGTTCCCAGTAACACTGAATTTCCATGCTCCTTGAACATCTCAAGCAAATCGAATCTCGAGTATGCACCCTGCACAAGTAGCGGTTGCGCAAGTGATTCTTCCAGTAATCCTTCAACATTATGCATAGATCGGTAATTTGTAAACAAAACAAAGGTCCCGCCCTTGACCTTCGGAGCTACCTGCAATACCAGTTCGCTGATTCTCTCATCATATTCGAACGATCTTGGATCCGGCATGTCCGGCGGCAGATAAGTCAACGATTGCATGTCGTACTGAAATGGGCTTGGCCAATGACGTGTTTCACATTCATGGACACCCAGACGATTCTTGAAATGAGAGAAATCCTTGTTGACATTCAAGGTAGCTGAAGTAAAAATCCAGGCAGGCTTGCTGTCTTCAATTATCTCTCCCATTGTCTCTCCCGGGTCAAGTGGAATACTAGACAGACTAAAGCCGTCTTTCAACACTCTGAACCACTCCGCGTGCGCTTCTTCCCGATCTGTGAACAACACTCGATAATTACCTTCAACGGTAATGATTCGATCCAGTGTTTTTTCGATCTGCGGATGAGTCCCTTTGTGCGGTTCCATCATCTGGTGCAAAATTCGCAGGTTCTGCATCAGAGAATCCATTGAATCCCGGAAGCTTGCATTGTCTTTCAAACTGGATAACTCGCCTTCCTTATGCTCGCCCTGCGACTGTTTTTCAATTGAAACTTTTACACTATCAGCGTCCATGCTCGCTTGATGACAGAATTTCTCAACTTCACCATTGCCAAGTTCAGCATCATGTGCATCCGTATGAATTTGCTCCACAATTTCCATAATTTCTGAATGTGACAAATGGATTCCCATTGTCTCGGCTGCGATATCCGGCAAACGATGTGCTTCGTCAACAATGACTACATCCGTATGATTCTGCACGCCGACTCCGGATTCCAAGCTGGATGATTGCAGTCCCAGGCAAAGTAACTTGTGGTTTATCACCACAATCTCAGCTTGGGCAGCTTCGCGACGAGCCCGAATTGCATAGCAATCTCTGTACCAATCACATGCTTGTCCAATGCAAGCTTCTGTGGTTGTAGTAACTTGTTTCCAGACTGAATCGGAAATTGAAATTCCCGGCATTTGCGCAATGTCGCCTACATCCGTTTCTGTCGCCCAGTCCAGGATTCTCTCGATTTTTCGATTTGCCTGTTGATCCAGGTCGAGCTGGCCACTGGCTTTATGCAATCGAAATTTGCATACATAATTGCTCCGCCCCTTCAGCAACTTGGCATCAACTGATTTATCCAGTGCCTCGCTTACTCTCGGAATATCATTGTAGAAAACCTGCTCCTGAAGCGCGATGGTATAGGATGACACAACCGCTCGCTTGCCGGAAGACAGGATTGGGACCAAGTAGGCAAATGTCTTTCCGGTGCCGGTGCCGGACTCGGCAATCAGCGTTCCTTCCGTTTCAATCGTTTTCTCAATTGCGGCTGCCATTTTCTGTTGGCCGTCGCGAATCGCAAATCCTTTAAAGCGATGCGAAAATGGCCCGTCAGGACCCAGCAACTCTGCGCTGGAAGTCATGAAATTTCAACTACACCGGAGACGACGAGCATGACTGGAAATCCAGCGCTTCAACCTTGATTCAAGCTGCCAGCTTGTCCCAGAACGATTTGATTTTACGGGTCCAACGGCTTGAGTGCGGACAATGCCGCGAACCACCCTTGGCGACCAGCTCTTCAAACTCGTCAAGCAAACCCTTCTGCTTGGGTGTCAAGCTGACCGGGGTTTCAATAACTAACTGGCAAATTAAATCTCCAGGCTGTCCGGAGCGAACATTTGCAATCCCCTTGCCGCGCAACCGCATTCTTTTTCCTGTCTGTGTTTCTGGTGGCACTTTCAGTTTTGCACGCCCTTCCAGCGTTGGAACCTCCAATGTTCCTCCCAGTGCAGCTGTCTTGAAACTGATTGGCATTTCACAGTGCAAGTCGTCACCGTCTCTGGCAAATATTGAATGTCTCAGCAAATTCACCTGCACATACAAATCCCCGGGAGGTACGCCTTGCGGCCCGGCTTCTCCTTGACCAGACAACCGCACCTGATTGCCGTCGTCAATACCGGCCGGAATCTTGACTGTGATATTTCTTGTGGTATGTACCCGTCCCTGCCCACTGCAATTCGGGCATGGATCTGTAATCACTTCGCCGCGACCGTGGCACTGCGGACAGGTTTGTTGCAGAGTGAATCCAAGTTGCTGAGTTCGTACCTGACCGCGGCCGTGGCACGTCGGACATGTTGAAGCAGAAGTGCCAGCACGGGCACCCGTGCCTTCACAGGGGTCACACCCTTCGTATGTCGGGATTCGAATCTCCTTTTCAACACCGAATGCTGCTTCCTCCAAATTCAGGTCCATGGTGAATTTCAGGTCCGAACCGGTTCTGGGTCGTCGCGATTGACGAGCACCGCCAAAGAAATCGCTGAAAATATCACCGAAAAAGTCGCTAAACCCTTCCGCTGAAGCATGCGCATGCGCATTGCCATCAATACCGGCAAATCCGAATCGGTCGTAATTCGAGCGATTCTGGGGATCTTTCAAAACATCGTAGGCTTCCTGAACTTCCTTGAACCTTTCTTCTGTTCCATTTGGATCATCAGTGTTGCGGTCCGGATGATATTTCATCGCGAGACGACGGTAAGCACTCCGTATATCTGAATCGGAGGCACTCCGATCGATACCCAGCACCTCGTAGTAATCGCGTTTTTCCATATCTGCTGTTCAAAAATTTCTGCAATATGATAACCGGATCGCTTGCTACGTTAGTTGCAAAACTTTTTATGTCCGCTTGTTTTTGTCGTCTGGCATATCTTCAAAGTCAGCATCTACCACGGTATCATCCGCGGTCTCGTTGTCCGGTGCGTCTTGTTGCGGACCGGCACCATCATCAGCTGCTGCTTGTGCCTGACTATACATCTTTTCGGCCAAGACATGGCTGGCCTGAGACAATGCTTCGGTCTTTTCCTTGATTTCAGATGCGTCAGCATCGCTGGCCAAGGAATCTTCCAGCGCCTTGATCGCATCTTCAATTGCGGACTTTTCGGCTTCATCCACCTTGTCGCCTACCTCGCTCAAGGTCTTGCGGGTCGAATGGATGAGACTCTCACCCGTATTTCGCGCATCAACCTTTTCTCGTTGCTTGCGATCCTCGTCTGCATGCTCTTCAGCTTCTCGAACCATCCGTTCAATTTCCGCCTCATCCAGTCCGGAACTGGAGCGAATTTCAATTCGATTCTCCTTGCCGGTCGCCTTGTCTCGCGCCGAAACATGCATGATACCGTTTGCGTCGATATCAAACGTTACTTCAATCTGCGGAATACCGCGCGGCGCCGTTGGTATCTCGGTCAAGTCAAACTTGCCGAGGGACTTGTTGTACTGCGCCATTTCACGCTCGCCCTGAAGCACATGCACAGTCACAGCAGTTTGGTTGTCTTCGGCCGTCGAAAAAGTCTGGCTCACCTTTGTTGGAATCGTGGTATTTTTCTGAATGAGCTTGGTCATCACACCGCCCAAAGTTTCAATACCAAGCGAAAGCGGCGTTACATCCAGCAGCAACACATCTTTTACATCGCCGCCCAGTACTCCGCCCTGAATCGCTGCACCCGCGGCTACCGCTTCGTCCGGGTTGATGTCTTTTCGCGCTTCCTTGCCAAAAATTTTGGCCGCAGTTTCCTGCACTTTCGGCATACGGGTCTGACCGCCAACCAAAATGACATCGTCAATGTCACCGGCGGTCAGTCCGGCATCCTTGAGTGCAGTCTTGCATGGTGCGACGGTCTGTGCAATCAAATCATCAACCAACGATTCCAGCTTGGCCCGGGACAGTTTGTAGTTCAAGTGCTTCGGACCGGATTTGTCAGCCGTGATGTATGGCAGATTCACTTCGGTCTGTGTGCTGGAAGACAGTTCGATTTTTGCTTTTTCAGCGCCTTCCTTGAGACGTTGCATCGCCAGCGGGTCACCGCGCAAATCAATGCCCTGATCCTTCTTGAACTCGTCGGCCAGATAATCAATCAGTCGACGATCAAAATCTTCGCCTCCCAGAAACGTATCGCCGTTCGTGGAAAGCACTTCAAACTGATGCTCGCCATCAACTTCCGCAATTTCAATGATGGAAATATCAAAGGTGCCGCCACCCAGATCATATACCGCTACTTTTCGGTCGCCGCCCTTTTGCTTGTCCAGCCCATAAGCCAACGCGGCCGCGGTCGGCTCATTAATGATTCGCTTGACATCCAGTCCGGCTATTCTTCCGGCATCTTTGGTTGCCTGCCTTTGTGAGTCATTGAAATAAGCAGGCACAGTAATCACTGCGGCTTCTACTTCCTCGCCCAGGTAGTCTTCAGCGGTTTTCTTCATTTTCTGCAAGATGCGGGCCGCCACTTCCGGCGGCGACAAATCTTGATCATCAACCCGCACCCAGGCATCGCCGTTTTTGGCACGAACAATCTTGTAGGGCATCAGATCCAGGTCGCGCTGGACAACATCTTCGTCAAACTTGCGGCCAATCAGACGCTTTACCGCAAACAGCGTATTGTGCGGGTTGGTAACCGCTTGCCGCTTGGCCGCCTGACCGACCAGCACCTCGTCCTTGTCAACGAACGCAACAATCGACGGGGTCGTACGGTCGCCTTCCTGATTCTCGATAATTCGTACTGAGCCTGATCCTTCGTATACCGCAACACATGAATTGGTGGTACCCAGATCAATGCCGATAATTCTTCCCATATTGTTTAACCTCTCAGTTGGAAACTATTGCTGTTCATTAAAATGTAGGTGATGTTCAAGAAATTCAAGCAACTTTCTCATTATTTTTGCTTTTGGACTCGTCGTCATCCGCAACAGTATCACTCTGTTCCGGATTCTTGACAACCACTACCATCGCTGGTCGAATCAGGCGATCATGCAGTCGATAGCCTTTTCTGAATACCACTGCAATCTGATTCGTGTCAAATTCGTCGCTGGGTTGCGTAGTCATGGCCTGATGCATTTGCGGGTCAAATACTTCACCAGGTTGCGGATTGAGTTCTTCCAATGAAAACTTTTCAAACACGTTTGTCAATTGCTTCAATGTTAGTTCAACACCATCTCTCATTGCCCGAATGGCCGCATCTGTTTCATCAGAGACTTCCACTTCGCAAGCCTGCTCCAGGCTCTCCTTCACATCCAGCAGTTCTGTCGCAAATTGCTCAATGGAGTACTTGCGGGCTTTTTCCAGATCCGTAGCTGCCCGCCTTTGCACATTCATAATTTCTGCCTGTGCACGCAAGTAGTTGTCCTTGGCAGACTCCAGTTCTCTGGTTGTTGCCAGAAGTTCATCCGCGAGGTCTTTCTCACTCGCTTTTGGGTCGTCGGACATTGTTGCCGAATCATTGTCATTTGCTGTGGCAGTCGATGCCGAGTTTGCTTCGGGAGACAGTTGCTCGGCCGGGTCAGAAGTGACCTCAGGGGTTTCCGGATTCTCCTGTGCCTGCTCGTCGGCATTCTTTTTCTTCACCATTCAGTTGCTCTCCGCAAGTTTGAAAAAATTGTATCCAGTAATTTTTGCTGAGAATATAGAGTCAGACAACAGCAATTTCAACTGCCTCTAATTTCACGGAGTTTTTCACTCATGCGACAAATGCATCAAGGCGTTACTCAAAGTCACTGCAGTCACATCAACGACCGGAATGACGCGCTCATACTGCATCCGGGTCGGCCCGATTACGCCGATTACGCCAATTCTCTCACCTTCAACCTCGTACGGCGCCGCGACAACACTGCAATCATTCAATCCGTCAAAACCCGATTCATCGCCGATAAAGATTGAAACCCCGCGCGCCTTGATACTTTTGTCAAGGAGATTCAGCAGGGAATGACGGGTTCGGAACGTCTCGAATATCTTGCGAATTTTTTCCACAGCTGCCAGATCGGGAACATCCAGCAATTGCTCCTCGCCACTGACCAGAACATTGTCCGAACCGTAGTCGTCGCAGTCGATTACCCGACTGGCCATGGAGATTGCAGTTTCCATCAATTTGTTGATTTCTTCGCTATCGCGCTGCATTTCACGAAGCAGTTGATTGCGAATCACCGACAGCGACTTGCCGCGATGCTTGTCGTTGAAGTAATTGGCCGCGGAAATCAACTCGTTCTCCGAGTATTCCTGCTCATCCAGAATCATCCGATTCTGCACCCGGCCGTCTTCGGTGATCAGCACCACAAGTACACGTTTGGCGGAGATTTTCACGAACTCGATTTGTCGAAACGTGGTTCCTGTCATATTCGGCAGAATCACCACTCCGGCAAATTTTGTGACTTCGGACAGAAACTCGGACACGGTCATCATCAATTCTTTGGTGTCCTGTCCTTCATTGAGTCGGTCTTCAATCTGGGAGATTGCGAAGCCGCCCAGCGGCTGGACATTCAACAGTGAATCAATAAAGAATCGATATCCTTTCGCAGTTGGAATTCGTCCGGCAGAAGTGTGCGGCGACATAATCAGACCCATATCTTCCAAGTCGGCCATCACATTGCGCACAGTTGCAGGGCTGAGATCTACACCAGGCTCATGCGCCAAGGTCCTGGATCCTACCGGATCACCCTGCTCGATAAACTTTGCTATCAGCATTCGAAGCAAGTCTTCAGCTCGTTTATCCAGATCCATGATTGACACTTGGTTGCAGTTGTTGACAAATTCAATTTGTATTATAGAAAATCAAACCGCAGGGAACTTGCAATCCATTCGACAGTCCGGATAATTGGAACTCGCCACCTTATTACAGATCGCTCGCTTGCTCCTTGCTGATTGAATACAAACATAGTAGTTTAGCCTGCACTGGAATACAATAGCAACTGAAACGGATGGTTTTATCTCCAATTGTTGCACCACCGCCACTGATCGTATGGAAAATTCAGGAAAATTCGCAATTCTGGGCAATCTTGACAATCCCGAAGTGCTTGAAGTCGTGCGTGACATCACGAGTACTCTCCAGACTGAAGGCGTATTGTACGACACCTACTCCTCACCAGGCGATTTCGAACAGGACGTACAAGGACTAGTATCCGGAAGCGAGCCCGGGCTAGCTATAGTGATCGGTGGAGACGGAACCTTTATGAACGCGGCCCGTCTGCTGGCAGATTATTGTGTACCGCTGATTGGGGTGAACCTTGGCAGACGCGGCTTTTTGACCGATGTGTCGGTGCGCGAAGTCAGGAAATCTCTCATTGAAATTTTGAACGGCCAGTACAAGATTGAAACACGAACATTAATCGAAGCATCTGTCGTACACGAGAAATCGGAAGAAAAATACAATGCGCTGAACGACATAGTGGTCATCAAAACCAATTTCGGCCGGTTGCTTGAGTTTGAAATCCACGTCGATGGCGATTTTGTAACCACTACCCGTGCAGACGGATTGATCGTGTCAACACCAACCGGATCAACCGCCTACTCGCTGTCTGCTGGCGGTCCGATTGTTTATCCGACGCTACCGGCTATGCTTCTTCTGCCAATCAGTCCCCACACGCTTACCAACCGTCCCATTGTGCTCAGCAATGATTGTGAAATTGAAATTCGACTGGTACAGATAGAACCGGAACACTCTTGCATTTCAGTAGATGGACACTTGCGTATGATTTTGGAAGGTACCGAAACAGTCAAAGTTCGCCGCTCCGCAAAGAATGTAAATTTGGTACGGGTATCAGGCCATACGTTCTACAATCAGTTGCGTCAAAAGCTCGGATGGGGCATGGAGTCACCCAGCGGTTCAAAATGATCAAGTCATTGTACGTTCGGGACTATCTGCTGATGCCCGAAATCTACATTGAGTTTTCTGAAGGATTGACGGTTTTTACCGGTGAAACGGGGGCCGGAAAGTCTTTGGTCGTCGATTCGCTGGCGCTCGCCCTGGGTGCGCGAGCCGAATCAGGATTCATTCGCAAGGGGTGTGACAAAGCGGAAATTTTCGTCACGTTCAGTGCCTTGGACGAACAAGTACGTCGCTGGCTGCAACAGCAGGATTACGACGATGGCGACGACTGTATCATTCGACGCAACCTGTACCGGAAGCAGTCCACCAAGGCATTTATCAATGGTCGTCCGGCACCTCTGCAAGCACTCAGAGACCTTGGTGCCCTGCTGATTGACATTCACGGGCAACATGAGCAACAGCATTTGCTGAAGCCACAAACACAGCGAGACATTTTGGACGCGCATGCCGGACAACTGCATAGTGTTCAAGAACTGGAAGAGATCGCAGGCGGAATTCGCCAGCAACAACAATTACAGGCCGACAGCATTGCCCGACAACAAGATCTTGAATCACAGAGCGAAGTGCTCGCGCACCAAATTGAAACTCTGCAACAACTTGAACCTGCCGACGGTGAGTTTTCAAAATTGACTGTCGACTTGCAGAAACTGTCCCATGCTGAGGAAACGGCGGCGGGACTGATTCAGGTTGCACAACGTTTATTCTATGCAGATGAAAGTGCCGTAACCGCAGTTCTCAATGATTGCGTCAGTCGACTGAACTCACTGGTCCAATACGATGAAAGTCTTGAAGCGTTTCGCGACCTGCTCGAGGAAGCCAAAGTACGTGTTGACGATGCGGCCCGGGAACTTCACGCGATTGCTGATCGTATTGAATTTGACCCGGCACAAATTGCAACTACCGAGGAACGTATGGCAGCCTTGCAGCAACAAGCGCGAATTCACGTCACAAACGCCGACAACCTGCAGTCCAAGCTGGACGAATTGCATCAGCAATCAAAACAAATCGCTACTGAACTGGCGGCGGTTCATTCTATTGACACCAGCATTCAGAACCTAAAAGTGGAATACACAAATCTTGCAGAAAACATATCCGCAACGCGAAACCAATTTGCAAATTCTCTCTCCGAACAAGTTACACAGCAAATGCAACATCTTGGAATGGAAACCGGTATCATGCGTGTCCATCTCCCGAAAGTTTCAGGCGAAACATTCGCAAACTACGGACTGGAGAATGTCGAGTTCCAGGTCTCAACGAGCAAGGGGCAGGAATTGGGTCCACTTTCAAAAGTTGCATCCGGTGGTGAGTTGTCAAGATTGAGTTTGGCATTGCAGGCAATCGCAATCAATGCTTCGGAGATCCCGTCGATTGTTTTTGATGAAGTGGATGTCGGCATTGGTGGCAAAGTCGCTGAAAGTGTAGGCACACTGCTCAAGAAGCTTGGCACGTCATCGCAGGTATTTTGCATTACCCACCTGCCGCAGGTCGCTTCCAAAGGCGACACGCATTTGCGCGTAACCAAAAGCATCACAGATGAATCAACTGTCAATATCTGTCAATTGAATGGCGAAGAACGCGTATTGGAAATCGCCAGAATGCTTGGTGGTGCTAAAATAACGGATAGAACCATAGCACACGCACGGGAAATGCTCAATTCAGGGAACCAAAAATGATGAAAACCACTACTCGCAAGGAATGTTGCTACATGAAGTTAATTCGTAATTGCATAGCGCCTGCTGTGATTTCAGTCGTCTTCGGACTGATGGCAGGATGTACACCGTACCAACCGGATGTTCAACAGGGCCAGCTGTCAACTATCAACGAATCAGCCAATATCGAAATTGGAATGACGCGCGAAGAAGTGTATGAACTGATGGGTACGCCGTTGATTCTGGATACATTCAATTCTGATCGTTGGGATTACATCTATACCGTTTCACAGGGTGGAGCAGAAGTCGAAGTGCAGGCCAAAGTCACAGTCCAATTCAAGGATGATAAAGTGGTTGCGATCGCCGGAGTACCGGAACCCGAAGAATCAACTGAAATGGAATCGCCAGTAGAAGAGTAGTTTGGTTGTCATCCACTGGCAATGCCTCTGTGCCTGTCAGGTATCTACTCTTCCACCCACGAGTGGAACCGTTCTCGAAGCATGTCGTACGTATGTGAATACCATTCGTAGTCCTTGGCAATACCTTTGGACAGATTATCGGAAGATGTCGGAAGATGCGGGTGAATTTCCAAACCGCTTGCTTCGTGATGCGTTACCAACTCATGCGCTGATTCCCTTGCCGGTCCGTAAGATATATATTTGGTCTGCGCCGCCATACGCTCGGCATTCGTCGCGAAAATTAAAAATTCGATAGCCCTGTCATAATTTGGTGCATCCTTGAGAATACCCCAAGTACTGTACTCGTAGTGATGCCCGTCCCAAATCGTACGGAGTGTATGGCCATCTTCCGCATTGGCTGAAAACAGTCGTCCATTAAACGCCGATGCTATAGCGACCTCTTTGTTGACCAGCAACTCTACTGGTTCCGAGCCATTTTCCCACCACACAATGTCATCCTTGATTTGGTCCAATCTTTTGAATGCGAGGTTAATGCCTCTTTCAGTACTGAGCAAGGAATAAACTTCCGCTTTGGGTACTCCGTAAGACAATAACGCCCATTCAAGCAAAGCGATTGGGGTGCGGCGGAGTGCGCGTTTTCCGGGAAACTTATCGATATCGAACAGATGCGAAATGTCGTCTGGAATTTGTCCGGTGTAATACGAGAAATTCACACCCAGGACGGTTGCATAAATCACGTTCGCGACTCCGCATTCATGCAGTGTGTCCGGAAAAAAATCTTTAGTCGCCGGGGTGCCATCCGGCGCCGGCGCTAGTTTACTGTGATCCAAAGTAGCCAGAAAACCCAGATTGCATGCCTGTAGGTTGTCGGCCAATTCCAGATCGACCACATCCCACTCAATCTGCCCGCTCCGGATTTGCTGCTGCATCGCTTCAATCCCACCAGGGTGCTCGACAATTTTGATCTCTACGCCAGTTTCAGCAGTGAATGGCTCAAAAAATGCCTTTTCCTGACTTTCTCGGTACACACCGCCAAAAGTTGCAATCGTCAAGGTTTCAATTGCCATGACTTCTGCGCCAATGCCTGCAAGCATCCAGAACACTACAATGCTCAACAATTTACGGAAGCTACGCCGCATTTTCTTCTCGCCGATTTTCTTCAATACTCTCCAAGTACGCTTTGATTATCGCTGATTCGTATACTACACCAACAAGTTTACGACCGTCAACTACCGGAATGCTTTCACCAACAAACCCACTGACTTTTTCCATCGCTTCCCAGACTGAATCGGCACCATTGCAAACCAGTGTTTCCGGCTTCGCCACATCTTGTGCCAACAGCTGATGATCTCCTTCCTGCAATTCATCAAGTTGAAAGGAAAAAATCGTCCCGACATAGTTTTCTTCTTGATCAACAATATAGGCTTCGCTTCGTTGGTCCTTGCTTAGTGTTTGGCGTACGATCTGCAATGTTGCATCAGCTGGAAGCTTGCTGAATTCACTACTAATCAAATTTGAAATATCTTGCTTATCCAAGATCACCTTGTCGCGCCCCATGCTCATGTCAACCCCCCGGAACAGCAAATCCCTGTCGTACAGCGAGCGGCCAAACATACGCGAGGAAACCAAATTGGCAAAAGCTACGCTTACCATGGCGGCAGTCGCCAGCGGGTAGTTATGCGTTAGCTCGAATACAATCAAAATGCACGTCAGTGGCGCACCGATTATCGGACTGACAACGGCAACCATTCCACAGATTGCGTAGATCACAATGTGAGAACGGTCTTCATCAAACAGGATTTCGGTCCCATAGCCCCAAATCGCACCGAAAAGAATGCCAATCAAAAGCGCCGGTGCGAATACTCCCCCGGCCATTCCGAATCCAAGGCACAAAATGGTCACTGCTATTTTCGCGAGCAAA
This sequence comes from Arenicellales bacterium, assembly GCA_965200765.1. Lineage (GTDB taxonomy): Bacteria > Pseudomonadota > Gammaproteobacteria > Arenicellales > JAJDZL01. Next base: position 947,632 of record OZ241380.1, on the reverse strand, counting down.
ATCACACTCAGCTCGGGCAAGGAAAATGCCTGTTCAATAATGGCGAATCGCAACGACTCGCGCCCAATGCCCAACACTTCCGGAACCTGCAACGCGACAATGCCAACAGCAAGTCCAGCCACGGCGGTTCTCAGCGGAAGCGGAGTATTGGAACTTCTGGCTAATTGACTGATGTACAGCAACGTGCGCATAAACAATACTGCGATGCCCGCCCCGACTATACCGATAAATACGAAATAGATAAACTCGTGTGGACTGTCGACGGCAATTTCTTCAATATAAAACAGCAATGGTCGCCCAAAAATGTCACTGGCAACCATATATCCAATCCCGGCCGCAAGGGTAACGGGAGCAAATGCTCGCAAAGAATAGTTTCTCAGGATTACTTCGTGGGCAAATACCAGTCCTGCAAACGGAGCATGGAAGGCAGCGGAAATTGCTGCCGCTACACCGCAACCCAAGGCAATCTTGTCAAGATAAGGTTCGTCGCGAAAAATCCGACTGCACCAGGAACCAACCGAAGCACCCAAATGTGCCAGTGCTCCGTACTGCCCGACAGATGCACCGGCAGAGAGTGCTACACAAGCAGCCATGCCACTGAATATTCCTGCTCGAACCGGCATCTTTACTGACACAGTGTTGGCAGAATAGATGGCATCGGTAATCCCGTGTGCACGCTTGTCCGCAATCGCCAAGCAGATGCATCCGGAGAGAAACCCGCCCACTGTGGGTACAAGCACAGTCAAAATCGGGAGTAAGAAATGTTCGCCGATCATCATGCGACTACGCGGCGCGATATAAACCACGTCATTCACCCACAGCACCAAATCAACAAATCCGACAGCCACGCATGACATCACGATGCCAACGACAACCCCAATGACTACCAGTTTTACAGGTGAGCGGAGACTTTCGAACAAAATATGACCTATCTTGGTAGAGCGATCTGACAAAGTGAAAAGCAATCGAAGTGCCTAGACAGACTTGAAGTCAATCAAAGCCCGACAGCTTTCATGCAACTGCTACCCCATTCTTTGCATTTTTCTCCCGCCCATCAAATGCATGTGCAAATGAAAGACTTCTTGACCACCATCAGCATTGCAATTGACAGTCAGCCGGTATCCGCCTGCATCAACGCCCCTTTCCTTGGCCAGCTTCGCGGCCACGGTAAACATGCGGCCCAACACCGCCTCATCCACTTCTTCGATATCATTGACTGTGGGAATCGGCTTTCTGGGAACAATCAAAATGTGTACGGGTGATTGTGGTGCGATATCGTTGAAAGCAACTACATAGTCATCTGTGTAAACGATATCAGCAGGAATTTCACGTTCAATAATTCGTTCAAATAAAGTCTTGTCAGCCACAATTGCCTCCACGCAAACTACAGGGTGTACAGGGTGGTAAGTTGGTTCGATTCAAAAAAACTGATGCACGGATTGGCGAGTAATTGTATTTGCCAAGGTTGTCTTGGTTATACTACTACTCCCTTGATTTACAGTAAATTTCCATTTTAACCCAATTCACTGTATCGTAACGCTTTTGAATTTCAGCAACCACAAGTAAAAGGAATTTTCAATGGACACATTTCGTAGTTATCGCATTCACCAGGACGAGAATCAAAACATATCTGCAGGATTTGAAACCCTCAAGGTCAGTGACCTTACCGACGGCGAGGTAGTCATACAGACCAGTTATTCATCAATCAACTACAAAGATGCTCTTGCAGCGACCGGAAAAGGCAAGATTTTGCGAAAATATCCGCTGAACGGTGGCATTGACCTTGCTGGCAAGGTTCATTCATCAACCGACAGTCGGTTCAAGGAAGGCGATTCGGTACTGGTTGTCGGGTGTGGACTTTCTGAAGTGCACGATGGCGGTTATTCACAAATGGCCCGTGTGCCGGGTGCCTGCGTTGTTGCGATGCCTGAAGGTTTGAACGAATATGAAGCAATGAGTCTCGGTACCGCCGGTTTTACTGCAGCCATTGCTGTCATTCGCATGGAAGACAATGGACAAATACCCGACCGCGGTCCAATTGTTGTAACGGGCGCTACCGGAGGAGTTGGCAGCATTGCGGTCAATATGCTGTCGCAGATTGGTTATGAAGTGATTGCCTTGTCCGGCAAATCACAGCATGACGATTATTTGAAAGAACTTGGTGCAAACCAAATTGTGAACCGGCATGAACTGGAGATGGGCGACCGTCCGCTGGAGCGTGCAACGTGGGGCGGAGCAGTGGATAATGTTGGCGGGGATATTCTTGGGTGGTTGACTCGTACTGTCAAGCCATGGGGAAATATTGCTTCAATTGGTCTTGCCGGCGGCGTTGGACTGAAAACGACTGTTATGCCTTTCATACTGCGAGGGGTTTCGCTTCTTGGCATCAACTCTATTGAAATGCCTCTTGATGTACGCGAAAATGCCTGGAATCGTTTGAGTGGTGACCTGAAACCTGGCAAACTGGACAGTATTATCAAGGAAGTTGTTGAATTTGAAGACCTGCCGAATGCGTTTGACCAATTCATGGAAGGAACCATTGTCGGCAGAGTTGTTGTGAAAACGCAGTAGAAAATTGAATTGTGAATGCTTTTGGAGTAACGCTACGCACCAGAAGCATTCGCACATCTCCATTCAATTCAATGTCAATTTTGGCAAGGATCTGCTCTTCTAATTTGAATTCAGCTTATCCAGAAGCAGTTTGCCCTTTTCGGTCAACCGATATTTTTGCAATGGACTAGTTGGTTTGTCGGGAATTGTCAACTCAAGCAGATTCATTTCGAGAAGCGATTTAAGTTGTCGCTGAATTCCCCCGGACCGTTTCGAAAACCCTGTTGCTTGCAGTAGTTCTCCGCGTGTAGAAACTTCTGTCGCACATTTTTCGAGCATCGCGACCATGCTACCTGTCAACTTGGCTTGACCCAAGCTTGACCTCGGCTTGTCCCTAGCTTGACCCTGTGATAGAACTTCAATATTTTCTTTTTCTTTCAATGATTTATGGTGCCCGATCTTGATACTTGACCTAGGCTTGACTCTAGCTTGACCCAAGCTTGACCTTGTTGCTACTCTAGGATCCGTAGGACGCTCCGACCGCCAAATTCTTACAACAAAATTACTACTGCTCTCAAACTCTGGTTCTGGCAGTCCTGCTTCAACACAACGCTCTATCATGTCCACTGTGCCAGTTCCCAAGCGCTCAATGAATTTTGCCAAGTACATGGGGTGGGCAAGCAATGGATTGCCAGGGTATGATTCATGGGGTTCTCGCAACTTTTGAAGAGTTAGCTTCGGTGACAACCTGCCCGGATTCCATACTTCCAGCCTGTCTGCAAACAGCATAACCTGCACACTGGCATTGCTGGCATAATCACGATGCACCACCGCGTTGACAATTGCCTCTGTCACAACTTCAACCGGAATTTCAAAAGTTCTTGGTGCTATGGCGTTCTCACTGCGAGTGCCAATCCTCATATCAATCCGGCTCAGCACATACTCTACTGCCTGGTCAACCAAGTGAAAGACTGTGCCACTATACATTTGGTTTGACAGAATTGGCTTGCCCACCTTAATGCCATGGAAATGGGCACACTGTACCATGGAGGATATGAAATACTGTTGAGGGTCTTTTCCAAACAAAAGAATTGCAGCATTGGTAAGTTCATCTCTGTCAAACAATTTCAAATGCATCAACAAATCCTGGGGCAATACATCTTCGCTCAAAGCCAAACTTCTTGCTCTTCGCGCGATACGTACAAATCTAGACATCCAGTCAACATCCAGATCTTCCATGTTCGCCCCAAAACAAGGCATCTTGTCAAATGATTCCAGACGCAGTATCCCTTTGAAGTCCAGATATTCAATCAATGCTACTTTTAGTTCACTTAGCAAATCCTCCTGAGAACGAAATTGCTTCCGGACCAAGCTAGTCTGAGCCTTCTTGATCAATGAATCCATCTTGCCATGTCGTTCAGCATTTGGAACTTTGGATTTGATGAATACAAGCTTGTGCAAACCATACGCAGTCGCGTGATCAAACTCTCGCTCTGTCGGCGACACGCCTTCTTCATCTTCTGACCCATACTCATAACCAAACAGTCCAAGATAGATGTCACTGCGTTCAACTTCATCCAGATACAGTCTGTCGGGTGCTCTATTCGAAGCGAGTGCTGCTTCAAAACGAAATACACGAAACAACCTGCTCATTAACTCATCCTTCTGCAAGTAATCGTGAAGTACTTCCCTTTCCTTCGCAAACTCGCCTTGCACGCCGCTAATGAAGATTTGTATGGGTATCATGCTCCTTTCCTGCTTTCATTGGAAAATTATCACTGGTCTAGCATTGGTACTCGTCAATACACCAACCGAAATCGTGAATCATCAAGTTAGTCTCGTAGTTACCAAGGTGTTGATTTTCCAAGCAGTTTTGACCTTCTGAAATTTCTCCTACGCCAAGATTTTGTGTTTTTCAGGTATGGAATGCCTATTTTACCTGTTTTTTACCGAGATTCTTGACTCTGACACGTAGTGCTCATAAGTATTTGATTATAAAGAATACACATTTTGAATTTAGGCACTACACTCTGGCAATTTGCCAGAATTCAGTCGCCGGTGGGGTCAGGAATCAAGCACGATGGGCCGATGCGCGGCTGCAACCAGTGAAACACCGGTCGCACCTTCAGGTCGTGCTTGGCGACGCGGAAGGTGTTTTCAATTCGCCATCGTCGGCGGTAGTGCGACAGCAATTCCGGCGCCGGGTACTCGGCGATGCTGGAGACGACACCGGCCAGTCCGTCCCACTGTGCGGCTTCGCATTCGAAAATTTGCTAAAATCAATGAAAAGGGAAAAAATCAAGAATTTGGACGCACGTTTTTTTATAATGAGTTGATTCCAAATTTTGTGGTTCTATAATTTATTGGCAGGAAAGAATATATGAACATTAAATATAAAGCCATGTACAGGCTGATCGCGTGTGTAGCAATACTATTTCAATTTTCATTGATTACCCCAATTGCCAATTCTGCGGAAATGGGAACACCAGAAGAAGCACAGGACATGGTAGCACGAGCGATTGAACTCTACAAACAAGTTGGTGCCGAAGCAGCATTTGACAAATTTACCAATAATCCGGAACCTGAGTTCCTCTATAAAGATCTCTACTTGTATGTCATACATGATGACCACTACGTCGCTGCGCATTCATATTTGCCGCATCGGGTAGGCGACCCAACCAATCTGGGAACTCTGGACGCTGACGGAAAGAATATTAATGAAGAAGTCCGCAGTGCAGCCACCCCCGAAGGTGGTTGGGCCAGTTACAGGTTCAAAAACCCGTCAACCGGAGTAGTTGAGAAAAAGACTGTCTGGGTGGTCTGGTATGACAAGCATATTTTTGGTGTAGGGCACCACAATTAGCAAACTTCCAGTTTTGGCATTATCAGGTTGCGTTATTTGACAGACATTGAAGATGATTAATTCTTGGATCAACCAAGTACCTTGGCCTGAATGCGAACGAGTTATGAATAAACACCCCTTAGATGATGTGAGTTTAAGATGATTCGAACAATTTTCCAAACGGTTATTCTGATTTTTGCACTTATGGTCACCTCTGTTTCAAAATCAGGTGATCATTTAACGGCAGGAACGGAATTTCAAGATTGCGATGAATGCCCGATTATGGTGGTGCTTCCAGCAGGATCTTACATGATGGGGTCGCCAGAGTCGGAAGAAGGCAGAGAAGACCACGAAGGCCCGAGACACTTGGTGACGTTTGACAAACCTTTTGCCATGGGTAAATTCGAAGTAACTTTCGGGGAATGGGATGCTTGTGTCAACGGTGGTGGTTGTGCCGGTCACCAAGCAAAAGACAGATGGGGTCGAGGTCAACAACCAGTGAACCATATAAGTTGGGACGAAGCGCATTTATTTACCAAATGGATCAGTGAAAAGACCGGAAAGGAGTATCGCTTGCCTAGTGAATCGGAATGGGAATATGCGGCGCGAGCAGGAACGACTACCCCATTCTCGACTGGCGAAACAATCTCGACAGATCAAGCAAACTACGAAGGAGAGTATGTTTATGGACCGGGTAAGGTAGGCGAATATCGGGAGAAGACTTTGCCCGTGGGAAGTTTTCCACCAAACCAGTTTGGATTGCACGATATGCATGGAAATGTATGGGAATGGATTGAGGACTGCTATCATCCTACATATGAAGGAGCGCCGAACCATGGTAGAGCGTGGATTTCCAGAGTTGACACAGCTTGCGACAGGGCTGTAATACGTGGAGGCTCCTGGCACTTCGGTCCTAACTTTGCCCGCTCCGCATACCGTAGTAATGACTTCGGACACCATCGGAACTACAATCTTTATATTGGATTTCGTGTTGCCCGAACGCTTGAACCATGAAAAATACGCTACGTCTCCTTAACCTGCTCAATCAGATTGTTACTTGACATTATTAAACAAACCTTATCTCAGTTTGGATGCATGTAATCAATTCAACTCTGGATGTGTGATGCGCTTGTCCTGAAACTACCTGATTCGATTCAGTATATCTTCTACCCACCTGGGCACAATCTCGGATGCCTTCCCGTAGTAGCCTTCATCAAACATCTCCTCGTTTGTTGCTTCCAGATTCAGTTCCACAGTTCTTGCTTTGAATCGCTTTGCCTGCACTACGAAGTTGCTGGCAGGATACACACGGCCGCTGGTTCCAATTGAAACGAACAAGTCACAATTCCGAATGGCAATTTCAATCTTTTCCATCCAGTACGGCATTTCTCCGAACCAGACAATATTGGGTCGGACCGTAGATGAATGGTTGCATTTTGGGCAACGTGCACCCTCATTCCAGCCAGCCATATCTCGCCACCGATTTTGGCACGACATGCACAATGACATTCGAATTTCCCCGTGCATGTGAATGACCTCTACATGACTGGCCCGTTCGTGAAGATCATCAACATTTTGTGTAATCAGGGTTACTGTCCCGGGCCATTCCTCTTCCAGTTTTGCCAGTGCAGTATGTGCGATATTCGGTTCGGCTTCTTCAACTTTCGCCAGTCTCCATCGATAGTAATCCAGAACCTTCTTTGGATTACGTCGGAAGGCATCAGGAGTTGATACTTCATTGATGTCTACTTTGTTGTAGATTCCATCAGGTCCCCGGAATGGGTTGATGCCGGATTCCTGAGAGATGCCTGCGCCGGTCAATACAACGATAGAGTGGTCTGACTTTGGTTGGTACACGACTTGAAAAATCAGCTTGGAAATTGACAGGCACTTGAAAAATTGCGCTGATCACTGTATCAGTGATCAGCGACTTTATATTGTGAAAACACTCTATGGAGACCAAATTGGTGGAGGTGGCGGGAATCGAACCCGCGTCCGTGAGCCCTCCGCTCGCTGGCTACTACATGCTTAGCTCGTCCTTTAATACACCTTTCAGCAACCCGGACGAGCAAGGCAACTGAAGGCGATCTCACTACTCTACTTGCGTAGAAATTTGCTTCCAAGCCACGAGATACTCCTTGAAAGCTTAGTCTGTATAAAATGACTCCATTTCGAACCGTACAGACACAATTGTCATGGAGCTTGGCGGTTAAGCCGCCAAGGCAAAGTTGTCGTCGTTGGCAACTATTAATTTGCAGCTGATTAACGAGGTCACTGCACCTCGACATGCTCCAACGGTTTTGCAACCCTCGTCGAAACCAGGTCACCCCCAAATCGGATATTTCTCTGTTACTTTTGCAACAGATTTATTCGTACATTCTAAGCACTTCAATTCGATTTGTCAAATTGAAAAAAGCAAAATTTCCTGTGTTATACGACAATTTGTTGTACATAACCTGTCTTGTCGGGCTTATGGAAGCACCCAAAGGCTTGACTACGCAAAATTGCAGTCGTTCTGCGACTCCAACGGGAATTGGTCCAAAATACCAGCGCCAACGAGTACTTGCGGATCTTTCGTTTCGATAAAACGTCCGAGCAATTCGATCACTCTATATGCGTTGTGAACTGCTTCTTTTACCTCTTCAATAATGCAACCATCGTGTGCAACAACGCCCCTGCCGCTGTTCAATCACTCTTGTTTCTTCAGAATCTTCTGTGGGTCATTGATACCGGGCAAACTCTCTCTGTTGGTCGCGCTCTACATCGCGCGCCTTGATTGCACTGCGTTTGTCGTACTGCTTTTTCCCTTTTCCCAGAGCAAACAGTATCTTTACCTTTCCCCTGCTCCAGTACATTTGCATTGGAACCATTGAGTAGCCCTTTCTTTCAACGGCGCCGATCAACCGATTGATTTCAACACGATGCAAAAGCAATTTTCGTTTTCTGGTGGGCTCGGCGACAACATGAGTGGAGACACTCTTTGTTGGAGAAACATGCGCTCCGACCAGATACAATTCTCCTCCCTGGGGAACAATATAACTCTCTTTCAAGTTCACCCGCCCTTGGCGAATGCTCTTGACTTCCCATCCGTACAGGACAATGCCGGCCTCGTACTTGTCTTCCAAAATATAGTCATGCGATGCCTTTCTGTTGGTCGCGGCGACGCGATCGGGAACTTTTGGTTTATTGCTTGCCATGTTGAGTTGCTACTATGAGTTTGCATTGCGTATCAAATCGTTCAGGATGCAGTGCCTTTTCGACTTCTGCGTTTCCGGGCCGGCTTCGGTGACGAATCAAATACCTCCCCCAGACTTTCTTCAATCTCCTTTAATGAAGGTGTTCCGGAAGGGTGATAATTTTCCAGCGATTCGCAGATTTTTTGAATATGCAGAGGTCTCGTTCCGCAACAACCACCAATGACGGTGGCACCGGCATCTCGAGCAATACGCGCATAAGTATACATTTGTTCGGGAGATGCCGAGTAAACAATTTTCGCCCCTTCCCATTCGGGAACACCGCAGTTGGCTTTCGCAACAATCGGAACCGAACCATTGGCGGCTTTCTCCATTTCAAGTACCGCGGCGACCGTTTGCGCAGGTCCAATCCCGCAATTCGTGCCTACAGCAATCGGTGATTTTTGAAGTCCCATGCAAGTCTCCAGAAAATCCTTGGGAGTTACACCCATCATTGTACGACCCTGTGTATCAAAGCTCGCGGTACAACCAAAATCAAGATTTGTCTTGCTAGCACCTTCCACTGCAGCATGCAGTTCTTCCTTGGCCGAAAGTGTTTCGATCCACAACAGATCCACTCCGCCCCGCTCCAGTGCCAAGGCTTGTTCGGTAAAAGCGTTGACTGCATCTGCATAACTCAACTCGCCCAGAGGTTCAAGCAACTCGCCCAAAGGACCGATTGAACCGGCTACCAATACACTCCTACCTGACTGTTTGACAGCTTCCAGCGCCAGTTCGGCAGCTTTCTCATTCAATTCATCGACGCGATGTTCATTGTTGTGCAACTTCAGTCTCATCGCGTTGCCACCGAAGCTGTTCGTCAATACAATGTCGGAACCCGCTTCGCAAAAATTGAAAATCAGTTGCCGAACTCTTTCAGGGTACTCGTCGTTCCAGATTTCGGGAGCATCGCCTGATATCAGTCCCATGTCAAACATGTTGGTACCAGTCGCACCGTCCATAACGGTGTAACCCTTTTGCTGCAAAATTTGATCAATACAATTGTTTTCCATTCGAATCACTGCGTAGTCAATTACTGTGGCTATAGTATACGACTATACGACCAGACTTCCATTTCCATCAATTCCCAATTGGACTGGTATAATGAAGTTCAAGCCAATTCAATACAGGAATCAATGCCAATCTGCCATGCGGTCTTTCAGATTGAAATTAATCGCCTTCCGACAACTTCCTGCAATGGTCGGACTCGCGTTGTGCTTCTTGCTGATTTTGCCAGCACAGTCTGCTGAATTGTACCTATTCGAAGATGAATACTGTCCTTGGTGTGAAAAATGGGATGAAGAAATCGGTGTCATCTATGATATGACAGAAGAGTCCTGTCAAGCATCACTTCGCCGGTTCGGGCTTCGGGATGAAATTCCTGAAAATGTCCAGTTGAACAATCCAGTTTCAATCACTCCGACATTTGTTCTGGTACATAAATCCCGGGAAGCTGGTCGTATTGAAGGCTATTCGGGAGAGGATTTTTTCTGGCTTCATCTGAACAATATGCTGGTTTCAGGCCTGCCGGAAAAGTTTCGTGAATCCCGTCTGAAAGATTGCAACAACTCTTGACAGGGCTATTTTCGTCCAGATACAGGTATTCGATTTTGAAAATTTCATCAAGAAGTCATTCCTCCGGAGAAGATCATCGCAATTCCGGCAATAACCACAACCGTACCAGCAATCTGAATCAGTCCAAGAGACTCTTTCAATACCATCGCTGAAAGGAGTATGGTTATCACCACTGTTCCGGTAACTATTGCGGGAATCGCTACATTGGCCGCAATTGGCGCGGTATTGCCAACCCCTCGAAACAGATAGAAATATCCAATCTCTGCAAAGCCAATACAGAGTCCGGCACCGGCCGCCCAAAGATAGGCTGACAACGAAAGGCTTAGTACCTGTCCACCGCGAATCAACAACATGCCCATAAAAGCCAACGAAGCGACCAGAGCGGCGACTTGCAAGCAAATCGTTGCCAAAATGGTAGATGTTGCTACTTCAGGGACGTGGTCGCTGGATATCTTGATGAGCAAGTTGTATCCTGCGTACAGTACTGTAATGGTTGACAATAATAAAATTCCGACCCACATTTGAAAACCTCCGTCGTTTCTAATTTGTGCCGATTTGCATCTCAAGTTCTTGCGTTGACTTAAAACAAACACTATATTTTGTTCAAGACAGTTTTCGACTTCACCATCAGACAAGCATAAATGCCCCGTATATCCAAGTCCATTCTCGTTCCGTACTCGGCAAAGCAGATGTATTCGCTTGTAACTGATGTGCCTGCTTATCCCCAGTTTCTGCCGTGGTGTTCTGAAGCCCAAATCATCGCAACTCATGAAGATGGCTACACCGCTACTGTCGGGTTCAACCTCAAGGGAGTGAAAAAATCATTCACAACAAGAAATGTATCACAACCCTATGAGAGAATTACCATGTCCCTCGTATCCGGACCATTCCGCAATCTGAATGGACACTGGAACTTCGTGGAATTGGAGGACAGCGCCTGCAAGGTTGAATTTGAACTGGATTATGAGTTTTCTTCAAGATTGCTTGCATCAACCATAGGCCCTATTTTCAAGAAAATTTCCAATTCAATGGTAGATGCCTTCCATACCCGAGCCTTGCATCAATATGGCGACCAGCACAGTGATTCGAATTGAAGTTGCATTTGCATCCGCGACACAGCAGGAAATTGTCGAACTGGAGGTGCCATTCCATACAACTGCCGGAGAAGCGATCGCACTGTCCGGAATTCAGGACTTGTTTCCAGAACATGACTTGGGCAAAGCATCAATCGGCATTTTTGGAAAAATTGTACCGCGCGATTATCTACTTGCCGACCGCGATCGTGTGGAAATCTATCGTAAACTGAAACAATCGCCCACAGAAGCCCGTCGGAAACGTGCAGCCAAAGCAAAATTCAGGTCAGTATGAATTGGATTTCAATCCTGAGTTTCTCGGGCCCGTAACTCCGTTCGGCGCACCTTTCCAGTGGTAGTCAAAGGCAACTCGTCAATATACTCAATATATCTGGGATACTCGTATGCTGCCAATTGCTCCCTGACTGAATTTTGTATCTCCAGTGTCAATTGGTCATCCGGATAATACCCCTTGTTCAACACAATAAACGCCTTGATGGCTTCCCCTCGCAACTCGTCGGGTATGCCAATGACAGCAACTTGTGCAATCGCTGCATGCTTCAGCAGACAGTCTTCGATTTCTCCGGGTCCAATTCGATAGCCTGCACTGGAAATTACATCGTCTGTGCGCCCGACAAACCACAAATAGCCGTCCTCGTCGCGATATCCGGTATCGCCTGTACTCCACCATTTTCCAATGAACTTGTCCTTTGTAGCTTGTTCATTGTTCCAATATTTCAGTACCATTACCGGGTCGTTGCGATCGGCTACCAACTCGCCAATTTCTCCGATCGGTACGATGTTGCCCTCTTCGTCCACCGGTTCGACAATGTGACCCGGATAGGTTTTGCCGATTGAACCCGGTCGAACTGGCATGATTTCAGAGCAATTGCCAACGATATAGTTGAACTCTGTCTGCGCCCACATTTCGTTGATTTCAATTCCAAACGCCTCTTTGCCCCACTGAAACAACTGCGATCCAAGTGACTCTCCGGCTGACATGATCGTTCTCATGTTGATGTTGAACTTTTTGTTCATGCCGGAAACCTGTCGAAACATTTTCAGAGCAGTCGGCGGGATAAATGCATTGCGAACCTGATATTTTTCCATCAGGTAACAAGCTGCTTCCGGATCAAATTTCCCTCCTTCGTAGCCCAAAGTCGGCACGCCGTAGTAAAGAGACGGAATCAATGCATCAAGCAGTCCGCCGGTCCACGCCCAATCTGCAGGAGTCCAGAACAAATCATTCTCCTGAGGAAAGAAATTGTGTGACAATTCAAAACCAGGCAAGTTGCCGATCAGGCAACGATGGGCCGCCAAGGCTCCTTTGGGTGGTCCGGTTGTCCCCGAAGTGTAAACAAGATAAGCCGGATCATCCGCCTCGGTGTCAACCATTTCAAATTGATCACTGGCTTTCTCAAGCTCCTGCCAAAATCCGTTGCTACTGTCGCAATCAATGATTTTCTGAAGATTCGGCAAATTTTCTCTCAATGATTCAATCAGTTCAACATGCCCGGAATCCGTAATGACAATTGAAGTGCCGCTGTCGGCCAATCGGTAATTCACTGCATCCGGACCAAATAACACAGACAACGGCAACGCGACCGCGCCGAGTTTGTAAATTGCCAAGTGAGCAATGACCGTTTCTGGTCGCTGCGACAAAATAATACCTACCCGGTCACCTTTTCGAATCCCGTAATGTTGAAGTGTATTGGCAAATTTGTCGGATAACCGTTTTAAATCTGAAAACGTGAACTTGCTCTCATCGCCGGCTCGATTTTCGTAGTAGATTGCAATCCGGTCGCCAATGGTTGCACAATGACGATCGCACGCATAGTAGCCAATATTGAAATGCTTGGGTATATTCCAGCGGAAATTTTGATGAATTGAATCCCAATCACCCCATTCCCGTTGAATTAATGCAAGTTTGCTTGTCGCCATAACTACCAGTATTGAATTGCTTCCGTGTAAATTGTTTCCAATGCATCTGTTGTTACTGTACAAGGTGCATTGTCCACCAATCGTTTCTGCATATAGGCTCCGTCCACCAAATTCTTGATGTCACCTTGATCGTAACCGACTTCGGATATTCCGTTCGGCATTCGAGTCGCCTTCATCATATCCTGTATCGTCTCTGCAAGCACGAAGCCAGCTTCATTCATACCTGCGTCGCGCACATCGCCACCCAACAGTTCTGCACCTTCAATATGCCGTTCCGGATTTCCTGTGCAAGTGAACCGAAATGCTGCTGGTGCGCCTACAATGACCGAAATTCCATGCGGAACCAGAGGATGTCCGGCGGGATACCCATCCGGACAATAGTCGCGCACGAGTCCGGCTATAGAATAGGACATGGCATGCGGCAGATGCACACCGCTATTGCCGAATGCAACACCCGCCAAGGTAGCCGCCAGCATCATGGACTGTCGGGCTTCAGTGTCTTCTGCATCCAGGGTTGCCCGTACCAAATACTCACCGGTGAGTCGGAGTGCTTCCCGACACCCGATATCGCTATACGGGTTGGCCCCCTGACTGAGTGGCCGTTTAGACGGACTGTCCGGCTTTTCCCGCAACGTAAAGGGGCGCGCCGTATAACTTTCCAATGCATGACTCAGCACATCAAAACCGCTGGAAGCAACAACAGTTGCCGGCAAACTGCCAGTCGTGGAAGGATCAATAATTGCTCTTTGCGGCTTTAGTCGTGGTGATGCAATTCCGGTCTTGACCTGCAACTCCAGGAAATCAAATACTGCAATGCCCGTGCATTCACTTCCCGTTCCCGAAGTTGTCGGGCAGGCAATATGCGGTTTTAATTCACCTGGCACCGGCTTCCCTGCACCCACGGGAGCATTGACGTAATCAAGAAACTCGGCTGGATAGGTACTGTAAAGATTGGCCGCCTTGCAAGTGTCAATCACCGATCCGCCGCCGATTGAAACAAAACCGTCAAAGTTTCCTTCAATCGCAAACTGCGTAGCCTTGCGAAATGACTTGTCCGTTGGCTCAACACTAACTTCGTCATACACTTCAAATGAAATACCACAAGTCTGTAGACCTCTGACCACATCAACCACTGGTTCCAGTTGCTTCACTGTTGAATCTGTAAACAGACCCACTCGCTCTACATTCAGTGAGTGCAGGTCATCCGGCAGTTCTTTCAACGCGCCCAATCCGAATTTAATTGGATTGAAATCAACCGTAAAGACGGATTCCTTGCCCTCTTCCAGAAGCAGATAGTGATGGCAACAACTCATTTGAATCTAATCTTCAGTTGAACAAGTCACGGACGTTGCGACTTCGCCAATGCTTGGTCCAGATCCCACAATATATCGTCAATCGTTTCCAGTCCAACCGACAGTCTTATCATGTTCGGCATAACACCAGCGGCAATCTGAGTCTCTTCATCCATTTGCCGATGCGTTGTCGATGCTGGATGGACCACCAGCGTCTTGGCATCGCCAACGTTTGCCAAATGACTCATAAAATTAACACCTTCGATAAATTTTACACAAGCATCGCTTCCGCCGCGTATTCCAAAAGTCAAAATCCCGCCCGCACCTCTGGGTAAATATTTTTGAGCGAGATCATAGTACTCATCCGACTTCAGACCAGGATATTTGACCCATTCGACCGCGGCATGATCAACCAGAAACTCGGCAACTGCCAATGCATTGCTGCAGTGCCGGTCCATTCGGACATGCAGGGTCTCCAGTCCTTGCAAAAACAAGAAGGAATTGAACGGACTGAGTGTTGGTCCGAAGGTTCGCAGAATTTCGCAACGCGCTTTCATTGTATAGCCGAAATCACCGAATGTTTCATAAAACCTGATCCCGTGATAACCCTCGGACGGTTCTGTCATGGTTGGAAAATTGCCGTTATCCCAAGGAAACTTGCCTGATTCAACCACAATACCACCAATGGACGTACCGTGCCCGCATATGAACTTTGTCGCTGAATGAACCGCAATATCCGCACCGTACTCGAAGGGTCGGCACAAGTACGGTGTCGCAAAGGTATTATCGATAAAAAGAGGTATGCCAGCATCTTTGGCGACTTCGCTGACTTTTTCAATGTCCAGTACATTGCCAGACGGATTGCCGATTGTTTCGGCAAACAGGCATTTGGTTGTCGGTGACAATGCCTTGCGAAAATTTTCCGGATCATCCGGGTTAACAAATTTTGCATCAATTCCAAGTTTCCGGAAATTGAAAGAAAACTGGGTATAGGTTCCCCCGTACAGCGTATTCGCCGAAACAATTTCATCGCCTGCCTCCAGAATGGTCAGCATAGCTACCATCTCGGCGGCCATACCTGATGACACAGCAACAGCCGCACGTCCACCTTCAATCGCCGCCATGCGCTGTTCAAATACCGCATTGGTAGGATTCATCAACCGAGAATAAATATTGCCGAATGTTTGCAAGTTGAAAAGACTTGCGGCATGGTCAGCATCGTCAAAGACGTACGCGGCCGTCTGGTAAATTGGTGGTACTCGTGACCCGGTTACCGGGTCCGGCAACTGTCCGGCATGCAGGCACAGTGTCTCAATTCCATAGTTTCGGTCGGTCATTTCATATCACCGGGGCTACGTTCAGGGTAACCATTGCGGTCGCGCAGAAGAAATGACTTTTGTGTCCACACCCACAAAATTCAATCCGCCAAAGAGTCTGGCATGCTCGATTTTTATGCATTTGTTCATTATGACATCCATACCGGCCTGTTGCGCCTTTCGCGCCGCTTCCAAATGCTCAATGCCAAGTTGCATCCAGAGAACTTTTGCGCCAACGGCAATAGCAGAATCCACTAGCGGCGGCACCATCTCAGATCGTTGAAACAGATCAACAATATCAATTTTCTCCGGTACATCCTCGAGAGTTGGGTAACACTTTTGGCCCAAAATTTCAGTGTAGTTCGGATTGACGGGAATGATGCGATAGCCGTGGTCCAGCATATATTTCGCCGCAAAGTAACTGGGACGATGCCAGCGTACGGACAGCCCAACGACCGCAATGATATGGTTTTCTTTCAGTATTCGTCGCAAAGACTGAATGTCATTGACAGATAGTTCATTCATGTTTTTCGGTCTTGCGGTTCATCAATTCGACCCAGAACAAAGAACTCGCCGGCGCTCCAGACTCCCAATTCCACAGCTCCGTCTGCACTTCGCTCAACACCAATTTCAACTAGTTGATAATACACGTTTCTGGCAATACGTGCGTTGAGACCATTACGTACTTCAATATATGGCGACGGTTCCCCCTGCTCGGAAAATTCTACCCATATTCGATGATCGTGATCGGCGCGGACGACGTCATCATTCTTGGTTCGAAAGTACAAATTCTGCTCTTTGCCGGTACCCTGATTTTCCAACTGAACAGCCAGGAATGGCGCGTCGTCAACAACAATGCGTAGTTTTTCAACGGGTGTAACCAGATAGATTTCTCCGTCATCGTCTTTTCGCAATACAGTGGAAAACAAATTGACCAATCGCTGACGGCCAATTGGTGAATTCATATAGAACCAAGTCCCGTCTTTTGCAATGCGTATGTCAATATCACCGCAAAGTTCCGGATTCCACTTGTGAACCGGTGGCAATCCGCGTTTTGATATTTGCTCAAACAGACTGTTTGGATCTGTCTTGTTCAATTGTCCTGACACGGTACCGGCCTCGGATTGCCATCATCATCAATTGCTACAAATGTAAACAAGCCGTCGGTCACCCGCTCCACATTTCCGTTCTCCCTGCGCCGTACCCAAGTATCGACCCGAACCGACAATGAAGTTCTTCCGACTCTTTCGGTTGAGCAATAACAAGCAATCACATCACCCACAAACACAGGCAAGTGAAAGCTCATGCCATCTACCGCTACAGTTACAATTCTGCCCTTCGCCACTTCGTACGCATGAATTCCGCCCGCAATATCCATTTGAGACATAATCCAGCCGCCAAAGATATCGCCATTCGGGTTAGCGTTGGCAGGCATCGCCACTGTTCGCAACGTCGCAGGTCGCCGTGGAGGTTCGGATGCCCCGGCTTCAGAATGATTGTGCTTCAACTGACTCCATCCCGGTATTGGTCATCATAAGCATTTCTTAGTTAATCATAGCTACGGGTATCTTCGATGACAACGCCATCATTTGGCAATGTACCGATTTCCTCAAAGATTACATCTGCTCTCAGTTTGCAAACGTCGCGAACTGCATCTTCAATCTTCTTGCCCAGATCAACCGATTGCTTGATCGACTCACAGTGAAGCGCCATCACATCTTGGTGGTCACTGCTCGAAATAACCAATCGCGCTTTGGTGACTTCCTCTACTTGCTTGACAACTTCGGCCACTTGTGACGGATGCACAAACATTCCCCGGACCTTTGTAGTCTGATCGGCGCGTCCCATCCAGCCGCGAATTCTCTTGTTGGTCCGACCGCAAGGACTAGCCCCATCCATAATTGCTGACAGATCGCCAGTACCAAATCGAATCAAGGGATAATCAGGGTTCAATGTCGTCACAACAACTTCCCCGACTTCGCCATCTTCGACCGGATCTCCTGTTCCCGGCCGGACAATTTCAACTATGATTCCTTCATTGAGAATCATTCCGTCGCGAGCACTGGATTCGTATGCAATCAAACCCAAATCTGCTGTGGCATAGCACTGGAAAACTTTGATGCCCTCTTCTTCAAGCTCCGAACGCAATGAAGGTGGCAAGGCTTCACCTGAAACTAGTCCCACCTTCAACGATGAAACATCGAAGCCCTTGTCTTTTGCCTGGTCAATGATAATTTTCAGAAAAGAAGGCGTGCCGATATAGCCGCTTGGCTTCAAGTGGTGAATTGTCTGGATTTGCATCTCTGTTTGACCAACGCCGGCCGGAAACACAGTGCATCCCAAATGCTTCGCACCAATGTCCAGCATTACGCCGGCAGGTGTGAAGTGATATGCGAATGTATTGTGTACCCGCATGCCTTTTCGGAAGCCTGCTGCGTACAGTGCACGGGCCAGTTGGTAGTAGTCGCCACGGTCTGTGACGAATTCATAAATCGGTCCCGGCGATGAGAATATATGGGTCATCGGCTGGTCCGTGATGGCATCCAAGCCACCGAAAGGCGGATTGGATTTCTGCAGTTCAAGCACATCTGTTTTTCGAAGCACTGGTAACTGTGTGAGTGCCTCGCGTGATGTAATCAATTCCGGAGATATGTCGTCAAAAGCTTTTCTGCCATATTCCGAGTGATCAATCGCATGTTGCAACTGAGCCGGCAGTTTGGAAAACAGTACTTGCTCTCGTTCGCGCTGCTCCCGAGTTTCCAGCGAATCATAGTATTCTGCATTCATCTCTACACCTTCTCGCTTCTACAATAGTTCATACACTTTCCTTTGTATAAAAGGCTTGCTACCCATTATAAACCTGTCGGCGCGAATGTGCCCTTGTTGCTTCAGGGGTATTGCAGTCTGACCACAACCGGTATGGTGCCAAGACCCTTGCCAAATCTCCAATATCAACCAACAGTATTTCAGCTCCAAACTACCAGTCTATCTGCTCTGTCACAATGAATCGGTTACCATTTGGCTTTGGATTGTTGTCACGATTTTCAAAGTTAAGAGCGTTTTTCATTGCTGAATCATTGGAAATTCGTACTCCGACACGATGACATCGCGTGCTATCGTTCAAGCCAATTCCTGCGTAGTGTTTATACAGTCCACTTCTCCAGAGAATCCAAATACGATTTCGGAATCAATTTGAATCGCCTGTTCACTTGTATCAGCCAAGCGGCCCGAAACAATCTTTTCACAGAGAGAATTCACTCCGTTCGCGGAATTTTCGTACTCTAGCGACAGATGACGCATGAAATTCGGTTTCAACATGACCGTTAACTTCAGTCTTCCAAGTTACTGGTACCCGTACCACAATTATCTGCTTGCCGATTAACTGGTTGCGCTCAACCAACTTCTTCTTCAAACACCCAATCTCCTGCTGTTCAGGCAAACGAAAGCCAATTAATTGCTCGATATCGATGCAACGTCTGCTCCATACCCCGGGTTCCTAGGACAGCGAGATAACCGAACCCTAGTGGCGAACGGCACTAAGTGCCCAACGCCGACGATCATCGTCACCGATTTTTTTCTTCTGGTGACTATCCCCCTTTGGTTGACATTGGAAATAATATTCTAATTTAACTCCGGTCAAGATAATCATCATTATTTGTCAGATAATATATACTATCTTCCATCCATTTTTTAAAATCTTCACTGTCTGAATAATGCTTGAAGAGTTCTGTGTCATCTCTTCTCAATTCACTCACAACATCACTTAGCGCTCTCTTAAATTCAATTCGGGCATTTTGTTGATCTCCACTATCAATCGCATTTTGATATGCACTATCTGATTTTACCCTTTCGGGAATGTCTCTTAAAATCCGTCGTTCAGTTCTGTCTTTGTCTCTCCAAGCAATGTTTCCAAATTTATCGTTGAAATCTTCAATGATTTTTGACAATAGACTCAAGTCATCTTCAGAAACACCAGTTTTACCTTCGGGTGAAACAGGATCTATTTCTGCATCTTTTTCCTCCAAAGATATTTTTTGTACGGCTTTCTTTTCCACCCTGTAATTATCCATGTCAATAACTTGAAGTATGCCATGTGAAAGATCTTCCTCAACCGGTGCAGGTAGTTTTGGTACCAGAAAATTAAGAAAAATGGACAGTTTTTCCCACTTGCTATTTGTATAAGGCAATACCATTGAGAGAAATCCATACAGTCTGATAAATGCTTTCGCTGTACTCTTGAACTCTACCTGTTGGTCTTCGTTGAGACTAGTTTTGTAAATTTCCACGCAATTATCCAAAACAGGGTGGAGTTGACTCACATCAGCACCTTCGAGATATAGCTTTACAAGTTCATCGACTTGTGCTACAGAATAGACCTGTTGGTAATCAAGTGCAAACTGCATGTCGTTGAGTTTGTTGGGGTCTGTCTCATCTGCCAATATTGTGGTTTGGTAGTAGTCTGAAAATGATAGGCTAATCACTTCCGAGTTATTGTGAAAATCAAGTACAAATGTATCCTTTTTCCGTGGATGAGAACGATTCAGTCTCGACAAGGTTTGAACTGCCTTTATACCAGACAAGGTTTTGTCTACATACATCGTATGCAACAGTGGCTCGTCATATCCAGTTTGAAACTTGTCGGCACAAATAAGAAACCGGTAGGGTTTTTTCCGAATCATTTCTGAAATTTTGTTTGATGGAAAATTGTTCATGGAAGCTTCCGTCAATTTAACTCCATCATAGTCGAAATCCCCTGAAAATGCAACTATTGCTTGATAAGGGAACTTGAGTTCTGAAAGATTTTTCGTGATGGCGTAGTAGTAGTGAATTGCCTGTTCTACTCCATTCGTAACCACCATTGCTCTCGCTTCTCCACCCAGTTTCTTTGGTTTGTACACTTGATTATGAAAGTGGTCCACCATAATTTCGGCCTTAAGTCGAATTGCATGGTCATGGTGTTCAACATAGCGACGAAGTTTTTTATTCGCCTTTTTCTTGTCGAAAGCAGGATCGTCTTCAATGGTCTTGGTCAATCGAAAAAAACTTTCTACTGGTGTATAGTGCTGAAGCACATCCAAAATAAATCCTTCCTGAATGGCCTGCTTCATGGAATAACTGTGGAATGGGTAATTTTTGACCGTATCTTGATTTCCGGGTGTACCAAAAATTCCCAGAGTTTTACTCTTTGGAGTTGCAGTAAATGCAAAGTAACTGGCATTTGATAACAGTTTTTTTCTTTCCATCAGACGGTTGATTTGATCCTCGAAACTTTCTTCTTCTATTACTTCTCCCTTCTCTGAAAGAACTCCAGAAATAGCGGTACCAGTTTTACCACCTTGACTGGAGTGTGCTTCATCAATAATTATGGCATATTTTCTGCCTCTTTGCTCGTTGCCAATATCTTTAAGGATGAGTGGAAACTTTTGCACGGTGGAAATAATGATTTTCTTTCCATCTTTAATGAACTTGCGTAGATCTCCAGAATTCTGTGCATGACCAACAGTAGATTGAACTTGTGTAAACTGCTTGATCGTTTCATTGATTTGCTTGTCCAAGACAATACGGTCAGTAACTACAATGATTGAGTCAAAGATAGTTTGCCGGTCCTTTTCCAATCCGATGAGTTGATGAGCTAGCCAAGCTATGGAATTTGATTTGCCACTACCTGCCGAGTGTTGAATTAAATAGCGCTTTCCAACTCCATTCTTTTCAGCATCTGCGAGTAATTTGTGCACTACATCAAGCTGATGATAGCGAGGCCAAATATACTTTTTCCGAGTTTCATTTGTTTGCGTGTCTTTTTCTTCTATTGCCTGAGCATAATTCTCAATTATATTAGTAAGACTTTCGCACGCAAGTACTTCCCGCCATAGATAGTCGGTCATAACTCCTTCGGGATTGGGCGGGTTTCCCGCGCCTTGATTCCATCCCTTATTGAACGGTAAAAATACGGATGCCTTGCCCTTGAGTTCTGTACAAAAATACACTTCCTTGTCATCTACTGCAAAGTGGACTATGCAACGCCCAGATTTGAACAACATCTCTTCCGGATTGCGGTCATACTGATATTGCTTTACAGCATCCGAAACGGTTTGCTTTGTCAGGTTGTTTTTCAGTTCAAATGTTGCTACTGGCAATCCATTAATGAACAGTCCAATATCCAGCGCATGCTGTGTATTGTTCGTGCTGTAGCGTAATTGTCTTGTTACTGAAAAACGATTATCATCAAACAGTGCTTTAGCCTTTTCATTGTCAGTAGAAGGTGTACCGTAAAAAAGGTCCAGTTCAAGTGCATTATGCTTGATTCCATTTCGGAGTACATGGATTGTGCCTTTGCTGTTGATTTCGAGTTTTAACCGATTGAGAAATATTTTTCTCGTTGTGTTATCTTCGTTCAACGAGAGAGAATCACCAGCAATTGGCTGAGTTTTGTTTAAAAATGCTGTAAGCTGCACCAAGTCAACACAATACTCTCGATTGTAGTCGTGTGGATTTCCACAGATCCAACCCGTTCCACCAGATATGTTATTTACATCTGTTGAACTTGGCACAGATGGAGGGTCGCAAGGATTACCAGTCAATTCCCTGCAAATTAGGCGTTCTAGTCCGCGTTCTGAAGTATCCGTTGTCATGGCTTACATTTGTTCACTGCTCATTAACAAAAAAGTAGCTAAATATCAGGCCCAATACGGAACATACTTCATGAACTCTTGCGGTGCTTCTGTGTCCACCGGCTTGATCAAGTTTGCTTCCACTGCTTTAGAAACGTAGCTCAAAAGAGTTGCTTTATTATCCTCCTCCATTCCAAATCGCTCTTGTAGAGATGAAACGGTCAATGCACTATTTTGAACATACTTCAAGCTCGCATGTAAATAGCAGGATTGAAGGTGTTCAGCATCAGACATTTCGTCAACAGATTTAGGCCCGAAAAGAACAACTCGAGTGTGATTCGGAAATATTTCGAATTTTGGTGACGGAAGGTGGTTGTATTCAATTTGCTCAACAACTTTGTCAATACCGATTCCGCGCTCTTTACACAAGTCGAAGCGACGCACTAGAGAAACAAGTGCTTCATTCCTAGAAACAGGCGGGTAGTCCAAGATTCGCTGCACTTCTACAACTGGTGCACCCGGATTTGTAATTACTATTCTGTCATCAAATATTTCAACTTCCGGCCCGGTTCCTCTAATCAAAAAGTCTTGGTGTATGATAGCGTTTGCTACTAGTTCATGAAGTGCAATAGCGGGATACACCCTTACCTTTTTACGGTAGATACGCTTCGCAACTTCACTATCAACAAGATAGCTGTCAATCGAATCTATAATGAGGTCAAAGCCTACTGCATATCCCTTGCATATCTCTTTCGTCCTTGATTCAACAGTTTTACTATTTCCGAAATACTGAGTAATTTTGAATGCCTTGTGCTTTAATTGAGGAAAATCATTTAAATCTCTGGCGAACAGTATGGCACCCAGATTGGTAACATCCCAGCTACCAGCATCATTGGGTACAATCAGTTCTTCCTGTTTCAAGATGCCAAGAATTGCTTCTCGGGTGTTGGGGATCGGAATCTTCAGCAAATTGAAATAGGCAGTGTAGTCAATTGTGTGAAAGATTGATTCCTCGTTTATCCGTTCAGCTGCAATTTCTTTTGCGAATCGAACGACATCAAACGTTTTCCAAAGAGATCGTTCTTTCTCGGGGTATTCCATGAGGGGCTTCTTAGATGCACCAATGCGTATATATTCAATTCCGCTGAATGCTACTGGTTTGTGCCATGCAGAATTAACTTCAAGCATCACTACAGGTTTGTCATCCACCATAACTTCGAAATATCTGAAATCAATGCGAGGCTCTAGAAGTCGCAGTAGCCAATTCTCCAATGGTTCATTCCCATTCTTCGCAGTAGAAGGATTGAAATTTGTTCCTACGATTTCGTGCGTTCTATTCTTTACTCCCCAAATCATGTAAGCGTGAACCTTTTGGTATAGAGCGGCTGAATTTGCGAGTGCTGATATGCACTCGCCAATTCTTTGTGGATTGGCATTATTGACTTTGAACTCAATCCACTCGGTTTCGCAAGATTGTTTGCACAATTCCCGTACAAGATCGATCAAGTAATCAGTGGGGTAAGGCGGTGTCATAGTTATTACCGAAGCAAGTCAGTCCTGTTCATCATTAGAATAAACTTCAACAATGAACTATTGTTCTTGATTGAGTGTATGTGAATCATCATTGTCCAGCAACAATTTCAATGCTACTTCTCGTACGTCCAGTTTACCAGTGACTACATTAGATATTAATCTGGCTCGATACTCCTGCATCAAATCTATCTGACGGCTACAAAGTTTAATGTTCGATTCTATTCTTTTGGTAGTTTCACTCAGAAATTTTACAATAGCAGTCTGTTCATGGAGAGGTGGAATTGGAATCTTGAGTGTTGCAATTTTTTCCTTGGACAAGTTAGGGATTGTAGCTCCATTATTAATCGCATCAAACCATCCAAAATTGGACATTGTTGTCATAATGTATTGAAGAAAACTATTGGTACAGTGTTTTGAAGGACGTATTCTGTGTATATGATTTTGTATAATTGTTTCTTGTTTAAGTTTAAAATCGACAACATTGCAACGCCCCCCTTCTCCCCCTTCACATACTAATAAATCCCCTGGTTGGATTAATAATTTTTGAATTTCATCAGAGGTTGCCCACATCTTTGGTAAATTTGTCTTTTGAATAGAATGCCATTGAACATGTCGCACTGTAATATAATTTACTATCTGATCTTGCTTATTGATTTTTTTTGATTGCAACGTTTTTCCAGATTGTATATTATAATGATTTCTAAGAAAACTAGTTGCCCAATGTGCTGGTATTTCGCCTAACCATTGAATTTCAGATTCTTTTAGTTGCACAGTTGGGTTTAAACCTCGTGTGACTGCACTATGAATAATGAATTTTTTTTGTTCTTTAAATAATTCAATTAATTTCTTTCTCCTTTGCACATATTTTTGTATTCGCTTATCCATATAATCCAAAAAGTAAACAATTACAGTTTGTTCTGAAAATGGTGGTAGGATTAGTAACTGATTTTCTACATTTCCCACGGTTACTGCATCATATGTTGAGCCAGTGGATACATATTGAAGTCCCTCTCGAGTCACTTCAAATAAATATCTGGTAAATTTTGATGACAACTTTCTTGAATTTGGGACAATTGCACATAGACCACGACCAACTCCATAGACTTGATCAGCAGTATTTAAACGACCTACTGGAGCACGAACAGACAAAAGGATAGCACCCGAAGGACATGTAACTGGTGGAGATTGGCAAAATTGTATAGGTTTTGGGTTTTCAACTCCGAATTCTGCACATCCCTGAAGAAAAGGCAAGCCAACTAGATTAAAATTACACTTTTCCGACTGAGGGGATTGTCCCATTATTATGTGAGCAACATTTTTCAGTCTGCGAACTTTCCAGTGCACCGGTATTTGACCTAGCCAAACGACATTAGTATTTCTAGTTAATGAATACTGTTTAAGTTTACTTCTCATCAAACTCACTTACGATAATTGAACCAATTCTAATCTAAGACTACATAAATATTAAAAATATTTCAAAAGTATTTTCTATTCATTTAATTTATATTTTTTACGGCGATTTCACTAATCTTTGCCAAATTTATTCAATAGTTTTATGATTAATCCGTATCCAGTTAATTAGTAGGCCAAGACATTATAACTCAAATATCCAATTTCTGATTATATACAATAATACTATCCATTCAAATCAAATATTTCTTTTATCAAAATATTTGATTCTTTGGTTAATTCTAATATATCGGCTTGTATTTCCTCCTGTGATCTCATAGGAGTTGATTTGTAAAAATACTTATTGAAGCTTATCTCGTACCCAATTTTTATACTCTTCGCGTCATACCAAGCATCATTGTCATATGGCAAAACTTCGCGTTGAATAAATGCATCAATACCACCTTCTTCACCCAGTGGTATTTGTTCAGTATCTTGGAGGTCACCATCAGGTTCGTATTCAACAACAACGGAATTTCCGTTTACGGTTGCAGGAAATAGCCCCTGTAAAGGGTTCGGGCTAACGCTTTTCTTGTGAACTTTTTTGACAATGGCCGGGGCATTCTCAGATTTTGTCCCAACTTCTCGAATTTTCTTGATTTCACTGGCACTATAAACACGGTCTGAATCCACCTCCCTAAATTTCAATGGCCTTTTAATATTCACTTTCCAATAACCAAATTCATTGTTCTTAAATATTCTTGATTGTTCCGTTTCTTCAAACGCAAGAAAAGTATCACAAATACGTTCAATGTCATCTTCACCTAATTCACAGTTCTTTTTACCAAGATTTTTCTTCATCGGTCTAAACCACTCTGTAGCATCTATAAGCTGTACTTTTCCTATTCTGTTTTCTGCTTTGCGATTACTCAAAACCCAAATGTACGTAGCAATACCTGTGTTGTAGAACATGTTCAAGGGCAGTGCAACGATAGCTTCAAGCCAGTCATTTTCTATGATCCACCGCCGAATATTACTTTCTCCTTGACCTGCATCTCCTGAAAAAAGTGAAGATCCGTTGTGCACTTCGGCGATTCGACTACCCAAACTCGTTTCCTGCTTCATTTTGTGAATCTTGTTAACGAGAAACAAAAGTTGACCGTCGTTAACCCGAGTTGCCAGCGAATACTCCGAATCTCCTTCATGTTCAATTAAAAATCGAGAATCACACATATTATTCTTACCACCCAGACGCTCTAAATCAGTTTTCCAACTCTTGCCGTACGGGGGATTTGAAAGCATGAAATCAAATTTAGTATCAGGAAATGCATCATTTGAAAGAGTTGAATGCTTTGGACCTCCAATTATGTTGTCAGCAGCATCCCCTTCACCTTTTAATAGAAGGTCAGCTTTACAGATAGCGTATGTTTCGGCGTTGACTTCTTGCCCATATAAATGCGTGGAAATTTCTATACCGTGATTCTCCGCGATTTCTTTCAAGGTGTCGTCCGCAACAGTCAACATGCCACCGGTACCACAAGCACCGTCATAGATAAGGTATGTACCAGATACAACTTGTTCTGCAACAGGAAGAAATACGAGATTTGCCATAAGTTTTACAGCATCTCTCGGTGTCCAGTGTTCGCCAGCTTCTTCATTATTTTCTTCATTGAAACGACGTATCAGTTCTTCAAATATTGTTCCCATCCCATGATTGTCAAGCCCGGAAATTCTGACAGTTCCATCATCATTCAATACAGGCTGGGGACTTAAATTGATGTCAGGTGAAGTCAACTTTTCAATCAACGACCCCAAGACATCCGCATCAGTCAATCGTGGAATCTGATTTCGAAACTCAAAATTTTCAAGAATATCTTGAACATTTTGCGAAAAGCCGTCAAGATAAGCTTCAAAATCCTGCTTGAGCTGTTTCCGATTGGCACGCGACCTAAGATCGCGCATTGTAAAGGCTGAAATATTGTAGAATTCGTTTTTTGCTTCACTACGCAGTGCTAAATCCTGATTATCAACCTTTTTTTCATCAAGCAACTTATGCAACTCTAGTACAGCTTTCTTAGTGGGTTCCAACACAGTGTCAAGCCTGCGCAAAACTGTCATAGGGAGAATTACATCACGATACTTTCCGCGAACATACACATCTCGTAATACATCATCGGCGATGTTCCAGATGTAGCTCGTGATCCAGTTTAGCGATTGTTGTTCCATGAATTTCAAAAAATATGTTCAATACTGAACGAAAATTGAAATTGAATTGATGGCAATGGCAAAAATACCAATAGCCTAAATTACAAGTAGCCTACGCTAGCCAGCGCTTGCGGCGACGATAGTGCTTCACGTCCCGAAAACTCTTGCGTTTCTCGCCGCTGACACCAAGATAAAACTCTTTTACATCTTCGTTCTGAAGCAAATCTTTGGCTACTCCATCCATCACGACGCGACCGTTTTCAAGAATATAGCCATACTGCGAATAGCGCAACGCCATGTTGGTGTTCTGCTCCGCAAGCAATATCGTGACTTGCTCCTGCAAATTCAAGCGCTTGATAATTTCAAATATTTCTTCTACCAGCGTTGGTGCCAAGCCCATCGACGGTTCATCCAGCAATATCGCTGAAGGTTTTGCCATCAATGCGCGACCAACCGCCGTCATCTGTTGCTCGCCACCTGAAATATAACCAGCCAATCCAGTTCGTCTGACTTTTAGTCTCGGAAAATATTCGTAAACTTTCTCGAGATCGCTCTGAATTGCACTTCGACCATCCCTGCGCGTGTAAGCACCAGTCAACAGGTTTTCCTCAACTGTCAAATGCCCGAAGCAATGGCGACCTTCCATGACCTGCGTTACACCGCGTGTAACCAAATCCGAAGGGGTCAGCGCATCCACGCGTTCCCCCTTGAATACGATTGATCCTTTGGTAACCTCCCCGCGTTCGGCGCGAAGCAAGTTTGAAATGGCTTTCAATGTAGTGGTTTTTCCTGCGCCATTGGCCCCGAGAAGGGCAACAATGCCTTTCTCGGGAACCTCAAGAGATACACCCTTCAGAACAAGAATCACCCGATCGTAAATCACCTCGATGTTCTTTACGCTGATGAGCCCGCCATTCGGCGAATCCGTGCCGATAATGCCTGCTTTCTCGTTCATCAGGAATTATGTTTTGTACTACAAAGTTTCAATTAACTGCAGTCAGAATCCATATCCATGCCGGAACGAGGCGTAATGCCTTTTTCCGTGGCATATGCCATGGATGATTCTTCAATCATCGGACCCACAATGGACTTGTCTGTCTCAATCCAATCTGTAACTTCAACCCATTGCTTGCCGTCCCAACGACTGAACTTTACCGGTCCGCCGCCTTCGTGGTCAGCACAAGAGATTTGCAACGGAGCCATTAAACCTTCCGCACCCATCTCCTTGATACGTTCGGGCGTGATGTTCAGATTTTCGAGACCCCAGCGAATCTGCTCACCAGACATGACCTCATTACCGAATTTCGCCTGCGCCGTTCGAATCGCCTCCATCGTCACGATGCCAGCTACCAAACCGCGGTTGTAGTAGATTGTGCCAATGCGTTGCGGAGAAATATTGCCTTGGCCTGCACCGTGAACAATATCCAGAATCTCTTGAATTACAGGAAAGTCCGATCCGGACGGATGAAAACCGGCCGCGACATAACCAACCGCAGCCTTGCCCGCGGGTATCACGTCTTCTTCCGCACCGCTCCACCATACACCGATGATTTTTTCAGATGAATATCCAACTCGAGCAGCTTCTTTCAGCGCCGTTGGGTTCATGACTCCCCAACCGCGCAAAATTACCCAATCAGGCTTGTAGCGACGTGAAATTTCAAGCCACGCAGCTTTCTGGTCAAGACCCGGATGAGCGACCGGATAGTGACGAATTTCAAACCCGTACTTTTCCGCCTGAACTTCTAGTACCGGCTTGGTTTCCCGTCCGTAACTGCTATCGTGATACAGATTGGCAATCTTCAAGCCTTTGAGCTTGTCCATTCCGCCTTCCTGCATACCGATGTACTTGATCTTCGCAGTATTTTGACTCCAGTAGTTGGTGATCAACGGAAACACCCACGGAAAAACTTTTCCGTTGGATGCGTCGGTTCGCCCGTATCCCATTGAAATAATTGGAATCTTGTCTGCCGAGGCACGTTCAATCAACCGATATGTAATACCGGTGCTGAGCGGATGCACTACGCTGGCACCCTTGGCACCCTGATTTTTCAAACGCTCGTAGCATTCAACGCCACGATCGGAGTTGTATGCGGTTTCGCATTCCTCCCAGACCAGTTTTACACCGTTCAAACCGCCATCGCGCAAATTGAGAAGCGCCATGTAGTCTTCCAGGCCACCCCAGAAACCGGAGCCACCAGCAGCATAAGGACCGGTTCGATACACCAGAGCAGGAATGAACTGCTCCATGTCCTGCGCCTGAGATACCGAAAACGGTAATATTGCCATTATTGACGCGACCAGCGTCAACACCATGGTCTTGAACTTTTTCATCGTAGAAACCCTCCAAATTTTGGTTTTTTACAATTACGTAATACTTGACAATTAAAACAACAACCTCGCGATATTGCACATATATTGCAAAGTCTTTACGCGACCGGCAGACATTAGTAAGGAAATGGCCATTGTCGCAACTTCTCCTTGATAATCTGCCAGAGTCGAGCAAATCCCAGTGGTTCGACCACCAGGAAGAAAATTATCGCCCCGCCAAAGATAATCAGTTCCAGATTCGCCAAGGCTGCGCCGGACAAGGTTCCTTCACCGAAGTGGGAAGCGAGAATATTCAATGTCGGCGGCAACAGCACGATAAACGCAGCACCGAGAAAGGACCCCATTACCGAACCCAATCCGCCGATGATAACCATAAACAGAATCGTAAATGACCGTATCAGGTCGAACGCTTCGGTATCGGCATTGCCGACATAAGTGAAAACATACAATGCACCTGCAACACCGCAATAGAATGAACTGATTGCGAATGCTGCCAACTTGGTCAGCAACGGACGAATTCCAATAATTTCTGCCGCAATATCAAAGTCCCTGATGGCCATCCAGGCGCGACCAGTCATGCCACGTACAATATTCTTGGCCAGCAGGGCGAGAACCACCACTACAGCCAAGGTAATCAAATACTTCACTTCCGAACTTGCATTCGGGCCCGATACGATGACATTGATCGGCGCCAGAAAATCAAAAATTCCACCCTCTTCAGCCAGCTTGCCAAACAATGTGGTTGTTGGCGCAGATGCCACCCCGGCCGGATCATAGTTTGTGAACCAACCAACATGGTCGAAAATCCAAAGCAGAAAAAATTGCGATGCGAGCGTCGCGACAGCCAGATAAAAGCCTTTGATTCTCAGCGATGGAATGCCAAACAGCACGCCGACTACTGCCGCCATCAAGCCCGCCAGAATAAAATCTACAACCAGGGGAATTTCGGGCAACCGCAATACCAGATTGTAGCAACCGAATGCGCCTACAGCCATAAATCCACCGGTTCCCAAAGATACCTGACCGCAGTATCCGGTAAGCAGATTCAAACCCAATGCTGCCAAGCCAAATACCAGAAACTGCGTCATAATCGGACCCATCAGATACTGGCTACCCGTCAACGGCGGTATTGTAAACGCAAGAATCAGAATCAAAGTCATGCCAATGCGGTCATTGGCAATTGGAAAGATCGCCTGATCCGATTGATACGAAGTCTTGTATTGTCCTACTTCACGATAAAACATAGCACTTAAGCCTTATACGCGTTCAATAACCTTTTCGCCAAACAGGCCATGCGGACGAAACATCAAGAAGAACATGCCCAGCATATACGGAGTCCAGTTCTCGGTGCCGCCCCCAAAATAGGGAATTCCGACAAATACCTCGAAAAGCTTTTCAGTTGCGCCAACAATCAAGCCGCCGATTATTGCTCCCGGAATCGAAGTGAATCCGCCGATGATGACCACTGGCAAAGCTTTGAATGCCAAGAGCGCAATGCTGAACTGAACCCCCAGCTTCGAACCCCACATCAAACCCGCGACCAGTGCCACAATGCCAGCTGCCGACCATACCACTGCCCAGATATTCTTTAACGGAATACCGACACTCAATGCTGCCTGATGGTCGTCCGCAACCGCACGCAATGCTCGGCCCACACGCGTCTTTTGAAAGAAAATTGCAAGTGCAGTTACCAGTGCCGCCGCAATCAAGGCAGCAAACATATCGAATTGACTGAGATACAGACCACCAAGTTCCAGCGGTACATCCGGAATGCCAATATCCAGCGCATGCACATCCGCATCCCAGACTCCCTGTGCAATTCCTTCAATAACATAGTTGAGACCGATCGTCGCCATGAACAAAATGATTGGCTCCTGGTTGATCATCGGACGCAGTACAATTCTTTCAATCGCGATTGACAATCCGATCACAAGCATTAGTGAAACTGCGAGCGAACGCCACACAATCAAACCATCGGCGGTAACCAGACATACAACTGCTAGTCCAAGCAGTACGCCGGCGGCCCACTGCGGCGTACGCGTTGCAGTTGTCAACATCAGGAACATCAACAGTGTCACGAACACCGCGCGCCACATATTTTGTCCACCATCGAAAAACATCCCGAGCACCACCAGAATGACAGCCGCAACAAATAATGGGACCTTGCCGAAATACTTGGTCGAAAACTCGCGAATCGCAGTACCCTTTTCTCCTCGCGTTGAAACGTAGAGAATTCCTGCGGCACCGGCCAGAATAATCGCGAGCCAGCCGGTCCAGCTCCAGAAATCTCCGCTTACTTCAGTCAACAAAACAAATGTCAATGCTCCGAACAGCACCAGAGCACCTTGTGCAAAATTGAATATCGACGAAGCTTTGAATATCAGCACCAGCCCCAGCGCTACCAAAGAGTACATAATTCCGGCCAGCAACCCGCCAACCAGAACCTCGATAAAAAACAGGAAATCAGCCATATCCATGTCTAGTGCTCTCCCAGATACGCGCGTATCACATCCTTGTTTGTACGCACTTCGTCAGGGTGTCCATAGGCGATTCTCTCGCCATGATCCAGCACTACAACATGGTCGGATATATCCATAACCACTCCCATGTCATGTTCGATCAACATCACAGTTGTGCCAAATTCATCATTCACATCCAGAACAAATCTTGCCATGTCTTCTTTCTCTTCCAGATTCATGCCAGCCATCGGTTCATCCAGAAGCAATACTTTCGGTTCCATGGCCAGCGCCCGTCCAAGTTCAACTCGCTTTTGCAAACCATAGGGCAGTCTGCCAACAGGTGTTTTTCGAATGGCCTGAATTTCAAGAAAATCAATAATATCTTCAACATAGGCTCGTTGCTTGATTTCCTGCTTGCGCGCCGGATAATAGAATGCTTCCTTCAAAAAGTTTGATTTGACCCGAATTAGTCGGCCAGTCATGATGTTGTCCAGTGTTGTCATACCCCGGAACAACGCAATGTTTTGAAATGTACGCGCAAAGCCCATTTGCGCGACCTGATGAGGACTTGCATTGGTTCGGTCCTTCCCTTCAAACGAAATTTTTCCTGCTTCGGCTTTGTAGAAGCCGCTGATTACATTCAGCATTGATGTCTTGCCGGCACCATTCGGACCGATAATGGAGCAGATCTCCCCGCGGTAGGTTTGAAAGCCAACATTTTGCAACGCTTTCACACCGCCAAAGTTAACATCAATGCCTTCCACTTCCAGTACACACTCTGAAAACTCGCGGTTCGGCGCGGTCGTTGCCTGATGATTTTCCTGTTGCTCCGCTACTGCCATGATGTATTAGCTTGCCAGTTTCATATGGTCGTAGGATTTTGTTTCGAGAATCTGTAGATCCGCTTCCATAAACCCTTTGCGCCCGTCCTCAAATGTTACTTCGTTTTTGATGTGCCCACGGCTTTGATCCGAATACAACGCATCAATCAGACTGCCGTAACGTTCCAGTATGATTCTGCGCCGTACCTTGCGAGTTCGGGTCAATTCACCGTCATCGGCATCCAGTTCTTTATGCAATATCAAAAATCGCTTAATCTGGGATCCGGCAATTTCCGAGTCACTGGCAAGATCCTGATTGGTCTTTTCGATGCATTCCTTGATCATGGTATACACCTCATCATTCGCCGCCAGTTCCTGATAGCTCGCATACGGAACATTGTTGCGCTCGGCCCAGTTCCCGACTGCTTCCAAATCAATGTTTATGAATGCCGCAACGAATTCTTTCTCGTCGCCAAAGGTCACCGCTTCCCGGATTTGCGGGAAGAACTTCAGTTTGTTCTCCAGGAATTTCGGAGCAAATAGCGTACCGTCATTTAATTTTCCGACATCTTTCACCCGATCGATAATTTTCAAGTGCCCCTCGTCGTCCCAAAATCCGGCATCTCCGGTGTATACCCAGCCGTCGTCTGAAAGTGTTTCACGCGTCGCTTCCGGGTTTTTATAGTAGCCGCGAAATACGCCAGGTCCTTTGTAAGTCACTTCGCCGTTGTCAGTGATTTTGACATCCACGCCGGGAAAGGGTCTGCCAACCGTGTCTGCCCGAACCTCCTGGTCGTTCTGCAGAGTGATATACACAGACGCTTCGGTTTGGCCATACAACTGCTTTACATTGATCCCGAGCGAGCGAAAGAATTCAAAGATTTCGGGACCGATTGCCTCGCCTGCTGTATAAGCCAGTCGAATTCGACTAAACCCCATGGTGTTCTTCAGCGGACCATAAACAAAAGCTTGGCCCAGCCAGTAAAGCAATCGATCTATGACACTGACAGACTTGCCTTCCAGCAGTTCAACTCCGCACCCCTTCGCGACACCCATGAAATAATCGAACATCTTGCGTTTGATCCAACTGGCATCCTCCATTCGAACATGAACGGTGGTCAAAATGTTTTCGAAAATTCGTGGTGGTCCAAAAAAGTAAGTGGGACCCAACTCTCGCATGTCGTGCATCACTGTTGCACCACTTTCCGGGCAACTTACACAGAAGCCTGCAATATAGGACTGTCCAAACGAAAAAATATGATCTCCGACCCAGGCCATTGGCAAATAAGCCAAACATTCTTCTTTTTCAGTCAAATTGTCAAAATCAATCGAAGCAACCACAGTCGAAATAATGTTGTAATGACTGAGTATGACCCCTTTGGGAAATCCGGTAGTACCGGAAGTGTACAGAAATACCGAAACATCATCGCCACTGCCCTTGGCAATTTCGCTTTCTATGTAGTCGGGATTCTTTTGATTGAATTCATTGCCTGCTTCTATCAAATTTTCATAGCTGACCAGATTGTCCTGACTGTAATGACGCAACCCTCTCGGATCATCGTAGAAAATGTATTCCAGATTCGGGCAACTGTCGAAAATCTCCAGCATCTTGTCAACTTGCTCCTGATCTTCAACGAGTGCAAACCGGGCATCGGCGTGATTGATAACATACTCTACTTCTTGCGCAACAGAATCTTGGTACAGCGGTACCGGGACACCGCCCAAGCATTGCGTTGCAGCTATTCCCCAATACAACCGTGGGCGATTATCGCCGACGATTGCCAACTTGTCTCCTCGCTGAAAACCTTTGGCCGCTAGCCCGCAAGCCAGCGCACGTACTTCATCTGCAACATCCTTCCAAGTCCAGGACTGCCAAATGCCCAAGTTTTTTTCTCTCAGGGCAGTTCGGTCACCGCCAATTTCCTTGCGATGCACCAGCAACTTTGGAAATGTATCCAGTTTAGGGTCTAGTTCCACGATCAATTATTTTTGCTTGATAATGATTGCTTTGTTCAGAGCGATGCAGTTTCTGCTCGCATAAATTCAAAAATCTGCTGTTTAGTTTAACCTTAAACAAGTTGTCAAGTATGTCAAATTGAAAAACTTATTGTCTCATTTCATTCAATTTCAATTGAAATATCGGAAAAATGAACAGCATATACGGTTTCTGCACGCAACTACATGCGCATCACTTCTTCCTGCTG
Source organism: Arenicellales bacterium (assembly GCA_965200765.1). Classification (GTDB taxonomy): domain Bacteria; phylum Pseudomonadota; class Gammaproteobacteria; order Arenicellales; family JAJDZL01. The sequence continues at coordinate 912,260 of OZ241380.1, read as the reverse complement.
CAAAGCAAAAATCGAGGTATAGCCACCTGACCAATCTGGCGGAATCTGACAGGGTCGATCATCGTGATGCGCCCAGCGGGCCGCCTTGCCGCGAATAATCGTCTGAAAGTATTTGGATGGTGTCGGTACCGGCGTATACGGCATTGCATCGGCCGCCGACAGTGCATTGAGCAAAAGCGGTCGACTTACCTCGGATGTGTTGGGCTTGGAAGAATGCAGTGTCCGACAATTGTGGATTGTAATTGACCCGGCGGGTCCTGCCAGTTCGACTGCCTGCGATTCATTCAGCGTGGCGGCATCCTCCCGGGACAGGCATCCCACCCACTGGTCCGAATCGTTGTATTGATCGTACAGTTTGCCCTGATGACTGCCCGGCAATACCACCAAAGGTCCTTGATGGGGATTACAATCGTACAAGTACAAACCAATTGTCAACGGGCTGTAATTGGTGTGCGGCCAAAACTGTATGTCTTGATGCCACTTGACTTCTTCGCCGCCGCCTGCCCACTTGAAGTTCAGCTTGGAATGATGAAATTTCACATCCGGCCCCACAAGATCGGCAGCAATGTCTCCAATCACTGATTTCGCAACGTATTCCCAATATACCGGATGCTGATCGTTTGGACTGGTAAGCCGGCGAAGCCTGGGGGTACGTGCACAATGCCCTGCTTCCAAATCCCAGATTGCGTCGGAATCAGTTATTTTCCGACTGCGATCGACCATTTCATTGGTTGTTGCCCTGAGTCGCGTCAACCAGTCTTCGGACACCGCCTTCTCAACAAGTAAATATCCGTTCTCAAAATAGAATTCCCTTTGAGCTTCCGAAATCACTTGGGGCGGCACTTTCAGAATGTCTTCTTGTTTCATAGTCCTCCACTCCATTCAAATTGGTGATACGCTGGCATCAATTCAGATTCGCGAAATTCAGCGAATTTTCATTATAACCATTGCATAGTTTCAAAAATCAATGAGACCCGCTCATATCCCATGTTTTGGCCTAAGGTCCCCTAATTGAATCCGAGCAACTGGTCAGGAAGCCATAGCACGATCTGCGGAAACATCATGACAATCACCAACGTAATGATCTGCAGAACAATAAAGGGGATCATTCCCCGAAACATATGCTGCAATGTAATTTCGGGAGGACTGATGCCGCGCAAATAGAAAATCGCCGGTGCCATCGGCGGTGTCAAATAGCTGGTTTGGATAATGATCAAGAATAGCACGCAGAACCATACTGGATCGTACCCCATCGCCTTGACCACCGGAACAAACACCGGAATGAAAATCAACAGTATTGAAATCCATTCGAGTACAAAACCTGCAATGAAGCTGATTGCCAGAAATACCGCCAATGTGGCCCAATTGGGCAACTGCGAACCCTGAATAATGTCCTGCACCAGAATCACACCGCCAGAGGCAATGAAAACACCCGAAAACATACTGCCCGCCAACAGAATCAACATGATCATGCAAGTTACCTTTACCGTCTTGGTCAAAGCTTCCTGCAACACTTTCCAGTTGAATTGACCATAAATTATGGTCAGCAGAATTGCACCGAAAGCCCCTACTCCGGCCGCTTCTGTCGGGGCCGCCCAACCAAACATAATCGTCCCCAGCACTGCAAAAATCAACAGTACCGGCGGTACCAGTGCCTTGAATGATATGGCCAGTTTTTCCAACAAGGCCGGGTCGTCTGGTGATGGCGGTATGCGGGCACCGTCCTCCGGTCGAATGCTGCACCGTATCACGATATACGCAATGTACAGGCTCGCCATCAACAAACCGGGGAACAGCATGCCGACAAACAAATCCCCCACCGAAACATCTGCGACCGGACCCAGTACAACAACCACAACTGATGGTGGAATAATCGTACCCAGGGAACCCCCTGCACAAATCGTACCTGAAATCAGTCCCTTGTGATAGGCGTACTTCATCATCACCGGAATCGCCAACAGTCCGACAACTGTCTCGGTCGCACCGATTACACCGGTGGATGCTGCGAAAATTACGCACATTGTTACTGTACCGACTGCAAGACCGCCCGGCAATCGGCGGGTCCACAAATGAACCGCTTCGAACAGGCGTTCGGCAATTCCTGACCGCTCCAGCATTGAACCCATGAACACGAACAATGGCACCGCTGCCAAAACAAAGTTGGAAGCGACTGAATCCACCTTTTCGGTAAATTGAAAGACGACCGGTGGCCCAAACGTAATCAAGCCGAATCCCAGGGCCACTCCCATCAGAGACAGCGCCACCGGAAAGCCGATGAACAAGGCGAGCAGAATCGCCGGAAACATCGCCAGCGCGAGATAGTCCCCCATCGCGAACGAGACTCAGGCTTCTTTCAATCGAAACAGTGTATTCAATGCCCGAATCAATTCTGCTACGGCCTGCAAAGTAAGCAAAATAAATCCGGTAAAGAATACAACTCGAAACGGCCAAATCACCGGATTCCAGGCCGACTCACCGGAAAGCTGACCCGTAGAGTATGCCTCCAGAGCATAGGTCGCCAAACGATACGACAGCCAGAATCCGAGGGGAAGAAACAATACCAGATATCCGACTGTATCTACGAATGCCTGAATTCTTGGATTAAACTGCGAATACAGGACATCGATGCGAATATGCGCCTTTTCCCGCAACGCAAACGCCGAACCCAGCAAAAAGTTGGCACCCGTCATCATGTATCCCAGCTCATAAGCCCAGATTGTCGGTGCATTGAACGCATAACGCGATACAACCTCATATACGGTTGCCAGAATTAATGGCAGAACAATCCAGCCAGCCAGCAATCCGAAGCTACCGCTCAGGCGATCGATAATACGGAGCATGAATTGCATATCGCGTCCGAAAACGAATGCGAGTCAAGCAGAAATCAAAGAAAAGTAGCCGGGGAAACAAGAATCCCCGGCTATTACCAAATTCACAGGGACTAATTTACAGACGCTACATTTCGGTATCTGGCAGCATCTTTCCACAACTCTTCATAAGCCAGCTGACTTTCGTAAGCTTTTTTGAACCATTCATTGGCTTCGCCTTGTTGCTGACCCCAATCAATGGCCTGTTTTTTCACTGCAACCTGAACATCCGAATCCAACTCGATGATTTCATTGCCAGCATCCTGGTAGAACTTGAGTGCATTGGCATCTTCGTGACCAATACGCGTCCAGCTCTCGAAAGTTACCAGTTTGGCAGCCAACTCAACCAGCGCCTTGTCCCGGTCGGACAGTGCGTTGTAAGCTTCGGCATTCAGCACGAGCTCGAAAGGAGCGACCGGTTGATGCACACCCGGAATAATCACGTATTTCGCAATCTTGTGAAATCCCGGCGAAATGTTTTCGTACAGTGTGCCCCATTCAGTGGCATCAATTGCACCGCGTTCCAATGAAGTGTACACCTCTGCACCCGGCATGGTAACCGGTGCCGCTCCCATGCTCTGGGAAATTTCCAGCCAAGCACCGGCGGTACGGAGCTTCAGTCCGTTCAAGTCGGCCATGGTTCGAACCGGCTTGCGTGAATGCAGAAATGCTTCGGCCGTCCGAATAAACAGCGGCATGGAAACTACACCAAATTTTTCCATGCGAAAATCGCGCCACATCTGCAAACCGCCGCCTTCATACAACCAGTGAAGCATTCGTTCAGAATCCATCGAACCGGCAAAGCCGCCGAATACTACTGTGGTCTTGTCTTTGCCCCAATCGTATCCCATCCAGGTGTGCCCGGCTTCTGCAATGCCGTTCTTCACGGTTTCTGATACGTTCAACGCCTTGCCAAGTGTACCACCTGGAAACACTTGCACCTTGACGCGTCCGTCAGTCAAAAAGTCAACTTTTTGCGCAAACGCTTTGGCACCCAATTCCATCAGCGGTCCGCCGCCCCAGGATGTTGCCATTTTCCAATTGTGCTGGGCAAAACTCGCAGTGCTGAACAAAGCGAGACAAAATGCCACGATTACCGGCACGAATGTGCCTTTCAGTTTTCGAAATATATTCATAATCTATTACCTCTCTGTCAGTCAATAAAAATTTGATTGTATTCGTTATTCCAATATCTGAAAAATTATTCGGCTCTCCATTTGGCAATGATTGCGTCAATGTCGGTCGAAGTCAACTTCCAGGTATTGTCCAGTTCTGCTATGATTTCAGCCGAAAATCTGTTCGTCAATGCGCGCGCTTCCTGGGCATCGCCCAGATGGTCAACCAAAATCGCGAGTGCCAACTGGCGCGGCGAGGCACCATCATAGGTCCACTCAAACCCCAAGTCGGTGAACTGTTCTATGTCGCACCGCTCGTTCAACGGATTTCCGTCAACCGTTACCTTGATTCCGTCAATGGTACGGTCACCAGTGTAGGTTTTCAATTCACACCTGCCAGGATATTCTTGATCACAAAGCCAATTATTAAAGACGCTGGAACTAATTTCGAGATTCAAGCACGAATGGCCTGTTGCCGTCAACTATATCTGACGCCGGCTTTCCACCATCGCCACAAATTTCTCGTATTCCTGTTCATCAACCGCATATGTATGATCGTCATCCGGAAATTCACTCTGCTTCACTTCCTTGACATATTGCTTGATTCCCTCTACAGCAACCTCGGTCAGCTTGGCAAACCGCTTGGTGAACTTTGGCTTGAAGTCTGTGAAGACACCCAGCAAGTCGTAGCATAGCAGGATCTGTCCGTCAGTTCCAACCCCGGCACCAATACCGATTGTCGGAATCTCGAGTTGTTGCGAAATGACCTGGGCGATTTTTCCGGGTACGGCCTCGAATTCCAGCATGAAGCAACCGGCATCCTGAATGGCGAGTGCATCTTCCAAAATCTTCAGAGCTGTTGCAGCGGTTCGTCCCTGTATCTTGAAGCCCCCGAACATTGCAATGGTATGGGGAGTCAAACCGATATGAGACGCTGTGGGGATGCCTGCATCCACCAACGCTTTCAGAATATGAGCCTGACTTTTTCCACCTTGCGGCTTGACCGCATCGCTACCGGATTCCTGCATGAACCGGGCGGCATTGCGCAAAGCAAGTTCCGGCGTGTGGTAACTCTGGTACGGCATGCAACCTAGCACGAAAGTGTTCGGTGCACCGCGCCGAACTGCCTGTGCATGCATGACCATCATGTCCATCGTCGCCGGAATGGTTGAAGGATATCCGTGCGCGATCATGGCGAGACTGTCACCCACCACCGCGACATCAACTCCGGCCATTTCCGCCCATTGCGCAGAAGTATAGTCAGGCACCGACATGTAAACCATCTTTTCTCCAGTCTTCTTGGAATCCCGGATTTCACCGATGGTGCGCTTCTGTTTTTCTCCCGACATTATTGCCCGGTGAACCTTGCTAGCGGCGTTTGTTTCCTGTTTCCGGAAATATCCACATGGACACAACCATGAAAACCGCCAACGCGGCCCCCACGGTTGCAACTAGTGGATCCCCTAGCGTTCTCTCAAAATAATAGAAGAAGGCACCGACAATCAGAACAATTGCTGACACCGTCAACTTGATATGAACTGGCATAGCATTGGTCCTCCGAAATCAGGATTCTGCGGTCATGGGTCCGCTAGCTGCAATGTCCGGACGTTTCGGCTCACCGCGCAAATTCCTCTTCAAGTGCCTGGTACTGTATCCGTTGAACAAGTGCCCCAACAGTCCCCGGTCCAAATCCGAGGTGCCAAACATCCAGTCAGCAATCGGAAACGTCAGGTTCATGTTCTTTTCCATCATCAGTCGGGAATTGTGATGCGCCGTATGGTGCCGTCGGATTGTGTTGACCAGCGGCATATTTCTGACAAACCAGTTTTCATCAACATGGCAGCAGAAATGCATAAATTCGTAGATCAGATAGATGGAAGTGGTCGAGCACATGAACAACCAGCCAATGTTCGGTGTAACCAGATAATGGAGTACGATTGCACCGGGTATCGAAATCAAAATAAAGATTACGAGTGCATACGGTGGGAAAAACGTTACCCGCCAGTCTTTTTGGTCACGAAAACGCATTTCGTCATCTGTGAAGAACTGGTGATGCTGGAGCGTATGCCGGTTGTAAATTGCTCGCAACGCCTTGATTTTCTGCGGTCGGTGCATCACTTTCAGATGCAGAAACCACTCAAAAATATTGCAACCCACCAGAAATAAAGGCACTGCCAACCATTCCCACCACTGCACATTTTCAATGTGCTGGATGTAGATCCACATCGCTGTCAGACCGATGGTGTAGATGATCAACACATGAATCGGTCCGTTGTACCAACCTGCGATCCTGCTGCGATATGTTTTGCGGTACGCCTTTTGCTTGTCGGTGATCATTTTGTCATCCTCCCTTTGGCGATCAAGCGAATGATTGTTTGTTAATTCGTATCCAGTTCGTATTCGTAATACTCAAAGCAACCAATTATATTGAATCATTGCAAGTCAACAACCAATTTGACAAGCCAACAGCACTTTCATGTTCGACAAGTGAATGAACAAAAATGGAGCCGGATAATCCGGCTCCAGAACAACTTGGTTCAAAACTCATTGACTTGTTTTATTGCTCTGATTGAATTCGGTTGCGAGAGCAACCAGCCAGACTCTCAATTGCTCGCAGTGGAAATGTGTTTCATGATTGAAACGATCCTGAATACATTGCCCGAACCTAATGGTTATCCGGATAATAGGGTGCAATTCCATTAATTGCGTCTTTGAGATCCATTGCCGTCTGCATGTCCGAGTTTTGCTTTGCCTTCATTGCAGCAACAATCACAGCGTGATGTTTTTGCAGGCGTTCTGCGTAATCATCCTGACTGGCTTTCACACGTTGCGTCAGGAAGTAGTCGCTGATGGTGCTGATAATCATTTGAGCATGTTCCTCTTTGTTCACCACCCATCTAACCAGCTGGTTTTGTGACTGAGCATCATTTTTCCCAGCCAGCTCGCCAATCAATTTCATTGACTTTTCAACTGTAGCAGCTGATTCCAGCATTTCCACTACACGCGCAGCATCGTCGTAGATTCCGCAAGGAATTTGGCAGTGCGCCTGCACAGACATTGAATTCAAAAACAAGGCTACCGCCATACCCGCGCCTGCAACTAATTTGATGAAATACTTATTCATTTCGAGTCCTCCTGATGATTCTCCGTGAAATCGGTAATTTCCAACTTATGATTGTAAACAACAAAGTTCACCATTTTCAAACTTTATCGCCAATTTGAATCTGGAACTTTCAAATTATATTCTCGCGAATTCTTGTAGCTGCTACCCCGATGTTGTCCATATCACCCGGAATCAGTTCCCAGTTCATCTTCAATTCATCGCCTCGCCAGCGTGGAACAACATGGACATGGAAATGCAAGACCGACTGCGCAGCACCTTTGCCGTTCGCCTGAGTCAAGTTGATCCCATCCGGTTGAAAAGTCTCTTGCACCGCAGTTGCAACGCGTTTTGTTGTTGCTATCACATAGCCAAGTTGTTCATCAGGCATTGAAAATATGTCTTGCCAGTGCCCTTTCGGTATGACCAGTACATGACCTTCCGATGCGGGATTGATATCCATAAATGCAAGCGTTTGTTCATCTTCAAACACATCGAATTTGGGCAAGTCACCCGCAGCAATCTTGCAAAATATACACTCTTCCAGTTTGTTCATAATTCAGTTCTTCCATTCAATCATATACTTTTTCAATGTATCGCTTCGATAAACATCGCATCACCGTAGCTGTAGAATCGAAATTGATGTTCAACTGCATAACGATAGGCTTCAAGCACTTTGGAAACACCGCCGAATGCACATACGAGCATCAAAAGCGTTGATCGCGGCAAATGGAAGTTTGTAATCATCGCGTCCACTACGCGAAACTTGAATCCAGGCTTGATAAACAGCTTGGTCTCGCCGTCAAACGGCCCAATCTCACCGGATTCCAATGCGGCGGTCTCAAGAGTTCGAACAGTAGTGGTTCCAACAGCAATGACTCGTCCGCCACGAAGTTTGGTAGCGCGTATTTTTTCACACGTGGATTCATTGATTTCACACAGTTCTCCATGTAGTTCATGCTGCTTCACGTCATTGGTTCTTACCGGTGCAAACGTGCCTGCACCAACATGAAGCGTGATGGTTTCAATTTCGACTCCGGCTTTTGTCAGGTCGCCAAGCAACTCTTGGGTAAAGTGCAATCCTGCTGTCGGTGCTGCCACCGAACCGGTATGCTCCGCATAGACGGTCTGATAGCGTACTGCATCCTGTTCATCCGCCGCTCGCTTGATATATGGCGGCAACGGTACAAGACCGCTGTTTGCAATCAATTCTTCGGCACGCATGCCTGCCTGCAGTTTCAGTACGAAAAACTCCCCTTCTCTACCAACAACCGTCGCCACCTGTTCATCAGGCTCAATTACGATCTGAACTCCCGATTGCAATGGTCGACGGGCTTTTGCCTGTACTAGTAACGTTGATGGGTCCAAGATTCGTTCAACCAGCATTTCTATGCGCCCACCAGTAATTTTTCGCCCCAGCAAGCGGGCACACATAACCTTCGTATTGTTGCAAACCAGCAAATCGCCTTTTCGCAAAATCGCCGGCAACTCATAGAAAGGAATCTCCTGCAACCGGCAGTGCGGCTCCAGCACCAGAAGACGACTGTCGCCTCGTCGCGGCGACGGATACTGCGCAATCAGCTCCTCCGGCAATTCAAAATCAAATTCTTCCAGTTTCAACGCAATGCGAAAGCTCAGCTGTCGTGGTCCATACGAGTCGCCCATTCTGTCCAGGAACCATCATATAACCGCATATCCGATTGTCTAACCTGATAAAACGCCAGCAGAAGCACTGCGGCGGTCACACCGGACCCGCACGTGGTGATGATTGGAATGTCTTTGCCATCACAAACGAATTCCATCATGAACCGAATTTCCTCCGGCTCTCTCATCAGACCATTGTCGGCAATCATACCCGCGTAATAGAGATTTGCACTCTCGGGTATATGGCCACCCTTCAAGCCAGGACGTGGTTCGGGTTCCCTGCCGTCGAACCGGGCAGGAGACCGTGCATCAATGAGTTGGTGATTGTACTCGCGAACATTGGTCACAATTTCCGAGTATGTTGCCAGATAGTCGTCGGGTTTCGATGCGACATAGGTTTGCGGTTCAATCTCGGGAGCACCCGATTCGCAAGGCCCGTCTTCTTGCAACCAAGCTGTCAGTCCGCCGTTCAATACATGCAGGTTGTCGGTACTGTGTCCAAATGACAAGAACATCCACCAAACGCGCGCTGAAGCGACAAAATGGGAACGATCGTAGATGACCAGTTTGGAATTCCCGGAAATGCCGAGATTGCCAACGCATTGTTCAAAAAACTCTTTTGACGGATACATGTGTGGCAAATTGCTGTTCTGGTCGGAAATTTCATCAATGTCGAAATGTACTGCACCCGGAATATGCTGATTGCGGTATTCCTCCTTGGCATTTTTCGGCAAATTCGGCAAAAACCAGGTTGCATCGACAAACGTAACTTCGGGCGAGCCTACCATCTGGATCGCCTGACTAGCGTCAACCAAAGAAGTTTGGTGTTTGAATTCTTGCATTGTTCCTCTCCTCGCAGTATGAATTTGATGAAACACATTATGATGTTTTGGATATCAATTGTTCAATGTTCGGATACCAGTAAGCCAGAATTGCCCCCCGAACCACCATGAACAACATAAAACCCAGCCACAATCCATGATTCCCCATCCACATGAAACCAAAATGTGCAGCCAGAAGGAAAACCAGTATTGAAACGACCATACCGTTCCTCATTTCAACCGTTCGGGTCGTTCCAATATACACGCCATCGAACAAAAATGGCCAAACGCAAACCAACGGCGCGAAGATCAACCAGGCCAGATATTCTCCAGCAACCAGCCGTACACTTTCTATTCCGGTAATCAAATCAATAATCAAACTCCCGAATATCGCGTAGAAAAGCGCAAAAATAATTGCTACGATACAGGACCAACCAAGGGTAGTCATTACTGCCTTGCGCATTTGACGAGGTTCTCTCGCACCGAATGCACGACCGGCCAATGCTTCTGCTGCATGCGCAAAACCATCCAGACCAAACGCCAGAAAGTGAACCAGATGCATCAACACGGCGTTCGCCGCAAGAACAATTTCACCTGACTTGGCACTGACCCACATGAAATAGATAATCGCAATTTCAAGCAGCAAGGTGCGAATCATGATGTTGATGTTGACTTCAGCCATCGCCCGCAAGCGCTCCGGCTTGAAGATTGAAAGTCCGCGCGGGTCAAGATTCGAGATGCCAATCATGCGTACGCAGACCCAGACACCACAAATTGCAGTGACAACTTCACTGATCACCGTCGCGATAGCAACACCTTCCACATTCCATCCAAATCCCAAAACGAATAACAGGTCCAGTACGATGTTCATGCCATTCAACAGCAATTGCAGTACCAGTGCCATCCGCATGTTCTGGGTGCCGAACAAATACCCGACAACCACCAGATTGACCAAGGCAAATGGCACGCCCCAGATTCGAATCGAATAATAGTCCAGTGTATTTGCTTCCACCTCCTGCGTCGCTTCAAAAAACCACAGTACCGCGTTTCCGAAAGGGACGTAGACCAACCACACAAGCAAGCTGATAGACAAGGCAATTCCAATCCCGCGCAAAAATGTCGCAGCAATTTCTTCGCTATTTTTGAACCGACACTTTGTGCAACAAATCCAGTGGTGCCCATCCGCAGGAAACCCATTAACCAGTACAAAGTGCTGAAGATGAGTGCACCTAGTGCAACTGCCCCGATGTAAGCAGGATTCGGCAGATGTCCAACTACCGCGGTATCGACAGCACCAGTGAGGGGAATACTCAGGTTCGAGACAATCACCGGCCACGTCAGGTTTAGCACTTTTTTGTGCCAGGCCCAATCATCAACAATCAGCTTTTGTATCCAATTCATCAATTTCAATCGTTGCGAAAAAATCAACCAGTTATCATCGGAAAGTTTGTATCATTGCACCCGTGCGAATCAAGAATTCAAAAATTGCTTTGACACCAGAACATTAATCGTAGAAAATTTGTGCACTCGCCGCCGGGATGGCGAAATTGGCAGACGCGCCGGACTCAAAATCCGGTGGTGGCAACACCGTGAGAGTTCGAGTCTCTCTCCCGGCACCATTTGATGCAATTTGATACACCATGAAATTTCTGTACGACATATTTCCACTCGTTCTGTTCTTCATCGCCTACAAGATGTACGACATATTTGTCGCGACCATGGTCGCGATTGTCGCGTCGATCATTCAGGTATCCTATTTTTGGTTCAAGCACAAGCGATTCGAAACCATACACTTGGTCACTCTCGGCGCCATCGTCGTTTTTGGCGGTTTGACTGTGATACTGCGAGACCCGGTGTTTATCAAATGGAAAACCACTATCGTCAACTGGATCTTTGCTACGGTCATACTGTTTTCGCAGTTTTTCACCAAAAGAACTGTCCTTGAAATTCTACTGGGGTCCAAAGTAGAGATGCGTCCGGAAGGCTGGCGCTCGACAAATCTGAGCTGGGGACTGTTCTTTCTTTTTGTCGGCGCACTGAATATCTATGTCGCCTTTTACTACGGGCTGGATCTGGATGAAGCCCGTCGGGAAGAAATCTGGGTCAACTTCAAAGTATTCGGCGTAATCGTACTGACAATTATTTTCGTGATTCTCCAGGTTTTCAATATGGCGCGCTACGCCAATCTAGAACCCCCGGAAAAGGACAAGTAACTCGCGACTGCATCAGGCACTGGCTTGAGTCAGCTCGGAATCAATCAGCTGATTCAATACAAACTGAAGAATTCCTTTTGCCGCGTAATAGTCCCACTCCCTGGGCGTATCAATTCGTACAACCACATTGAAGGTTATCACTGACCGGTCGGTCCGTGTAGCAACGACTTCCACTTCGTCACAACCGCGAGCAAGTTCGAGAATATCAAATTTTTCACTGCCAGTAAGTTCAAGTGTCTGTCGATTGTCACCTGCTTTGAACTGCAATGGAAGTATCCCCATGCCAACCAGATTGGATCGATGGATTCGCTCGAAACTTTCCACAATGACAGCCTTGACACCCAGCAATAGCGGACCTTTTGCCGCCCAATCTCGAGATGAGCCGGAGCCGTATTCCTTGCCGGCAATTACAATGAGCGGCACATTTTCTTCCTGATATTGCTCGGAAGCATCATAGATGGTCATCAACTCGCCGGAGGGTTGATGCAGTGTCCATCCTCCTTCTGTTCCAGCGGCAATTTCATTTCGAAGACGCACATTCGCGAAGGTTCCCCGAACCATAATCTCATGATTGCCGCGGCGAGAACCGTACGAATTGAAATCACCTCGTGCTATGGCCTGGTCAATCAGATATTCTCCCGCTGGACTGTCTGGCATGATTGCCCCGGCAGGCGAAATATGGTCGGTTGTGATACTGTCACCCAGCATCGCCAAAGCACGTGCACCGGTAATATCTGCAAACTCGGCTTCGCGATTCGGTAGAGTGTCGAAAAATGTAGGTCTCCGAATATACGTGGATCCCGAATCCCAGTGGAAAAGACGCGACGGTGTAAGCGGAATGTCAGCCCAATTCGAGTCGCCGCGAAATACATCAGCGTACTTGGACTTGAACATGTCAACCGTAACAACTGAATCCACAACCTCGCGAATCTCCCTGGTAGTCGGCCATAAATCTTTCAGATAAACAGGGTTCCCATTGCGATCGCTACCCAATGGGTCCTCATACAGATTTTTCTGCATGGAACCGGCCAGTGCATACGCGACAACCAAAGGAGGTGATGCCAGAAAATTCATTTTCACCGCTGCATGCACGCGCCCCTCAAAGTTGCGATTGCCGGACAACACGGAACAGACAATCAGGTCATCCTTCCTGATCGCTTCCGCTACGGATTCGGGAAGCGGACCGCTGTTGCCAATACAGGTTGTGCATCCATATCCGACGACAGAAAAACCAAGCTGTTCAAGCGGTTCCAACAGGTTGGACTGTTCAAGATATTCTGTTACAACCTGAGAACCAGGTGCCAACGAAGTCTTGACCCATGGCTTGGTATTCAAGCCCAACTCAACCGCCTTGCGAGCCAGCAACCCGGCACCAACAATCACGTCGGGGTTGGAAGTATTGGTGCAACTGGTTATTGCCGCGACAACAATATCCCCGTCAATCGGTGTGGTGCGATCGGTTTCTTGCGTCGAAGTTTCCTCGCTTTTCTGGTCCTTGATGTATGTTTTCACTTCAGTCGAAGCATTGCGCAACAGAACCCGATCTTGCGGCCGTTTCGGACCCGCAATACAAGGTTCTATGGTTGACAAATCAAGCTCCAAATTTTCGTCGTACTGAGTTTCCGGTTCCACTTCCGGTTCCCGAAACATACCCTGATGACGAGCATAGGCTTCGACCAATGCAACTTGCTGTTCCGGTCGGCCGGTGAGTCGCAAATACTCCAGAGTGTTTTCATCAATTGGAAATACACCGCAAGTCGCACCATATTCGGGAGCCATGTTCGATATTGTCGCCTGGTCCGAAACTGAAAGACTATTCAACCCTTGTCCGTAAAATTCGACAAACTTGCCAACTACTCCGTGTGTACGCAGAATTTCAACGATGGATAGCACCAGATCGGTCGCTGTCGCGCCTTCCGGCAACTCACCGTGCAGTTTGAATCCAACCACTTTCGGCAACAACATGGCAATCGACTGACCCAGCATGGCCGCTTCCGCTTCGATTCCGCCGACACCCCAGCCGAGCACTCCAATTCCGTTAATCATTGTCGTGTGCGAATCCGTACCGACAACCGTATCCGGGTAGGCGGCAAGTACGCCGCCTGGCCTGGCTTCACAAACAATGTCGGCCAAATACTCCAGATTCACCTGATGAACGATGCCGGTCGAAGGTGGCACAACCCGAAAGTTTGCAAACGCTGATTGTCCCCATTTCAGAAACGAATAGCGTTCCGAGTTGCGACGATATTCAAGTACGGCATTCAAGTCCAAAGCGTTTTTGCTACCGAAATGATCGACCATTACCGAATGGTCAATCACCAGATCAACTGGCACGCCAGGATTGATAGCGGCAGGATTGCCACCCTGTTCTGCCATCGCGTCGCGCATGGATGCAAGATCTACCACAGCTGGAACCCCGGTAAAATCCTGCATCAGCACCCGTGCCGGAGAAAAAGCAATTTCTGTTTCTCCACTGTTCCCGGGAACCCAATTAATCAAAGCAGAGATTTGCTCGGCGGTTACATCAATGCCGTTTTCATTGCGCAACAGATTTTCCAGCAATACTTTGAAGCAATACGGCAATCGCCTTGCACTACTATCGTCATTCAAATGCTGCAAAGAGTGGATTTGGTAGCGTTTGTCGCTGACTTCCAGAGTTGTACGGGTGTTGAAACTATTCATTGATGATCCTGAATATTATGAACTTATGAACGAAAACTACGATTTGCTTGGTGACCAACTGGCAACACAAAAATCAGACAATTTACGCGAAGCGCGACGTTTCCTGTCTCCGAGAAGACCGGATTCGCTCTCAAATCAATGTCGAAATTCTTGATTTGCGGATACTGTACGGCGCGTTGCTGACTAGCAGATATTGCCAGATGCACGCTAGTCAATGCTGATCGAAACTGCCTTTGCTTCTACAGTTTGCTTGGGAATCGTCAACTCGACAATACCGTTGGAATAATTTGCACTGATCTTGTCAACCACGATGGGTGTTCTGAACCGCATGCTGCGTACATAAGTGCCTGTTCTTCTTTCATGCTGAACCCAGTGCCCGCCTTCGCGAGGCTCACGTTCAGCCTCGGCATTGATTGTCAAGGTTCCTTCAACACATGAAATTTTCAGTTTTTCCTTATCCACGCCCGGCATTTCAATCGAAGCATAAAAAGCCTTGTCATCTTCGTATATATCCACTGACGGAGTCAGTTCGGAAGATGTTTCAGTCTGACTGGCAGAACTCGGACCAAGAAGTTGCTGAAACAGATTGTCTGAATCTCCCGGATAAACATAGAATCCACCAAAAGGTGAAGTAATTTTTTGTACCATTTGTCTGTACCCTGTATTGAACTTGCTTGCGACCGGCTCATGCTGGTCGCATCAACTACGCTTTGCAGAATGTATCTGTGAAAATTTGCCCAATCAAGCATCTGATTATCCAATTCACAGAAATACCCTGATTCCTGATTTACATTATACGCAACTTGGAACTGAATGTGAAAATCAGCGATATGCAAGTTTGCGCGTTCAGCCACTCGATCAGGCAAATCTCGCTAGTTTTGTTCACTTTCAGTCTGATTTGGACAACAGATCTGTTCTACCGGTAGAGCTTGGAGTGGGAACCGCTAGCAAATATCAATCTTCCTCTAGCTTTCTTTCTACAACTTGGAACAACTCTTCAAGACACTGTATCGCATGGGTTTTGTCAATAGGTAATGCTTCTACTTCCATGCCCTCATATCGAATCTGGACCGAATAAGGTGTGTAGATTGTCAAATGAGTGAATTTGGTAGCATCAGCTTGTTGCTCATTCAACGTGTCCAGCAAGACTTTCAAGTCGTGCGTATGGGGATATGCTACATTCAGAATTGCAAGCCAAGCCTTGAACAGTTTTTCAATGGTCTGTTGAACATGAAAGCCGAAGAATCGTTGTAGAACACTTCACTTTCTGCAATTGCTTTCAGAAACTGAAACTCTCGCTTGGCCAGTCCAAACAGCAATCTAGCTTGCTTGCTGTCTTTGATAAAGGATGTTGCCATTTCTGAGTGCCTGCGCAAGAACATTATTTTTGGAATCACGCCAATACTCCACATCATCCCGGCAGTAAACAAGAATATCTTTCGGAATTCTAAAGCTGGATAGGGCATCCCACAATCGAACCTCTTCCGAAAATCGACTTCTTTCGGGTGTGAATGGGTCAGATTTGATAACAATTAAATCTACATCTGAATCTTCTTCGGGATTGCCGTTTGCGTAGGAACCGAACAGAATTACCATGTCTGTATCAACTTCACTCACAATAACTTGAACCATTTCTTGTAGCTGTTCGTCAGTTAACATGTGTGATCCTTTACTCAAAGTATTGAATGATGAATTTTTCAGAGAACGCTGAACTTAACTCGTGTGTTACTCTAACCCAGATGCCTGTTCAAGAGAGGGAAAATTGAATTACGGCGGTGAAGACAGGTGTACGCAACTGTCAGAGTCGAATTTTTCCGATTTGTCCGATGCAATTCGGTGCCGGTACTGCGCGGACCGGCTTTCGGCAAGGTTCGGGGATCGATTCGGTGGCATGAAGCGGCCGTACGGGCGGGTTTTCGCAAGCAACGGGCGAGAGCATCTGGTCAAATTCTCAATTCGCCTCAAGCAAAACTTGGAGACTCATCAGAGGCGCGCAATCCAACCGAATATTGATGAAATCAGCTGATTCGAAGTGCAATATACGACAGAAACAGGGGTATAGAATGGCGAACGACTTGTTGGTATTTGTATACTCATAGAATCAAACTATAATGATTGAGGATAGTCTGACTAGCAAAAGCCGAAAGACAAAACTGGACCCGGCACCAATAGAGTAACTAGCCTTGGATTCATTGACACTTGATGGAATGTACTCGCTTGAAAGACTATTGAACATATTGTACTGCTCACTAAATCAATAGGTGGAAATCGGTTCAAACACTATTGAAATCTGGCTAAAATAGCAGAATGAACAGGGTAACAGAGATTGACAAAATGCAATTGGACAGGTTCATTGTTGGTGATGCGGTCAAAGCACTGTCTGACTTCCCACCTGAATGTATTGACTTTACAGTCACAAGTCCACCTTACGAGAATCTGAGGAATTACAATGGATTTTCATTCACTGCTGAAACCATGCTTTCGGCACTGTATCGCGTTACGAAAAAAGGCGGTGTGTGCGTATGGGTCGTCAGTGAAAAGATAATGAATGGTCGTAGTCTGTCCAGCTTCAATCATGCTTTCGTTGGGAAAGATTGCGGTTTCGTGGTTCACGATGTAATGATTTACCAAAAAAAGAAATACTCCGTTCATGCGTTCAAATGCCTACACGAATTGCTATGAATTGATGATTGTGTTTTCAAAGGGGAAGCCGCGGATATTCAACCCGCTGAAAGTTCCAACCAAGAGACATGGATGGGAAACAGCCGTCTCCAACAAGGGAGCCGACGCGGTAAACCGCAAACGGCCAGTTGAACTGAAAAAACATGCCTCTAACTATCACAAAAGTTTGTCTTGAAATTCAGCGTAACGACCTGATTGAGCATGCTAGCCAGGAAATTTAAATACTACAGAATCCAGGTTATTTTTGAACGGATACAGAAGCATTCGACTCACGCGGCTTGTCTGGAAGAGTTGAACCGGCGTCGCTAGAAATACGGATTCATTTGCCCCAAGTGCGGTCACGACAAGTTCTGGCAACTAAAGCACCGTCGTTTGCACGAGTGAGCAATTGCGATTTGCAAGTTTCGCTGACGGTCGGTACGGTTTTTGTTTCCGCAAAATCGCCACCTTCTTTTCCCATGGAAGTGTATTTTGTTCATGGCAGGCTTTCATCCGTTCTGCATCACAATCGATACGCAAGCGCGCAATTGTTTGCCGCAGGTGCATGGACATGCGTGCTACATAGTTGTGCGCGGTGTACGGAAATTGCCGGCAAAGGCGCTGGAAATCTCTGCGTTGATTCTTTCCTGCCTACCAGTCTATCTGCCCGGTCAGCATGACCCTGTGGTCGGGCCGCTTGCTGTCTGCTTCGCGACGCTCGAATTCCAGGCCTGAAGACAACGCGGATTCGCTGGCATAGCGCATGCCGATGCGGTAGTCCCGCTTGCTGCCTTCTTCCACTCCGATTCCAACGTACGGCGTGTGCAGACCGCTCGCTCCAAACAGTCGATATCCGATCTCCGCGTCCAAGCGCGTCGTCGGTTCCGTATCTTCGGATGCACGACTGGCAACGCGGCTGTCCCAGAGAGAATCAACTCCGCTTTCCGGCTGCCCGTGCGACAAGGAAGAGCTGTAGGTCAGCCCGGTCTCTCGACTATCGAGCTGGTACCCTGCCGTCACGCCGGCGCCCCACTCCTTCCGGTCGCTTTCATGGTCCAGCAAGGCGCGACCTGTCGCCACCAATTTCATTCGGGTTGCCGGGTTGCGATATTCCGCTGTGCCGCCCATCTCGATGCCGGTGCCAGTGTCGCCGTCGCCGCCGTCCCAGCGCAAGCCGGCTTCGCCTGACAGCGTCAGCGAAGCGCCGGATTCAAGCGCACTGCTTTGAAGCCTCTCAACCGCAACACGCACCCCGTGAGCCCGGGACTTCGACCCCATCGGACGCCGCTCGTCACCTTCAACCCTGGTCTGCAGACCCCAGGCCTCTCCCTTCAGATCCACCTGAATCAAGCAGCTGCACAAGGCAGCATCACTCGAATGCAAGCGATAGCGTCCGCCCAGCGCCGCACTGGCGATCGACATCTTGCTGGCGGCTTCTCCGGTGGCACCGTCGTTGTAGTTGACCTTGCCCTTGCCGTAGCCGACGGCCGCCCACAGGCTCGCCGATTCCGACACCGACCAGCCAATGTAGGGATTCAGCGACTTCACGCGCACCTTCACCACGCCGCTGGTGCCGCCGGCGCTGCCCTGATAGCCGAAGCTTCCTTTCGACATTCCGGCCGCCAGTCCGACCAGAACACCGGCATCGACCATCGTGTCGGTGCCAATATTGACAGAGGCCAGCTCGCCGTCCCACTGCAGCGCATCCGCACCGCCGCCGGACAATTTTCGATAGTCAATCGAACCCCAAACTGTCGGGGCACCGGAAAGTCCACCGCCGTTCGCCTCGGCCGAACCATTCGCACCCAGAGCGGCAACGCCCGGCGTGTAGACGAAGCTGGCGCCGTCCAGCGAACGGTACAGCGACATCTCCGAACGCTCCAGGCCGCGCTCCCGTTCGCGGCTGTGCCGCGCGGAACGCTCCAGAATCGAAAGCAACCCGCCGTTTGCAAATCCGCCAGTCGGGGGCACGGTGACAGGCGGCAGATTGACTGGCGGCGCACCGATCGGCGGTGCAATCGCCGCGCCGCCCACCACTGAAGCAATGCGGTTGCCGACCGCCGCCACCACGCTCGTGGTTACTTCGCGCGCCACTTCCGCCACAATCTCCGTGTCCACCTCGTCCAGCACCGACGCATCATTGTCCGCGATGGTGCCCGTGCCGCGAGCTTCCCCTATGGTGTACGACGGATTCGGGTCGCTGAGCACCAGCACGATCGTCTCGTCCTGCTCGGACAGAACATCGCCGAGCACGGATACATCAATCGTCTGGCTGGTCTCTCCGGCAGCGAACGTCAGCGTGCCGCCGGCGATCGACCTGTAGTCTTCGCCCGCTTCCGCGGTGCCGGTGCCTGTATCCGCATAGTTCACTGTCGCCGGCTCGAAGCTCCCCGGAGTCAGCGTCACCGTGAAGGTGAGATTGACCGAATCGGTGTCGCCCTCCTCCACGCTCGGCGAGTCGATCGAAAAGACCGGCGTGTCGTCGTCGTTCGCAATGGTTCCGGTGCCGCTCGCCGTCGCAATGCTCGCATCCGACGTCGCACTGCTCAGTACGATCACCACCGTCTCGTCCGGCTCGAACTCCGCGTCGCCAGTCACCGACACTGCAATCGTCTTGCTGCTCTCTCCCGCGGCAAACCGCAGCGTGCCGCCGGCGAGGGTCTCGTAGTCGGTCCCCGAAGTCGCGGTGCCAGTACCCGCATCGGCGTAGTTCACCGTCGCCGGCTGATGGCTCGCCGGATTCAGCGATACCGTGAACGTCAGGTTCACCGTACCGCTGTCGCCTTCCACCACGCTCGGCGAATCAATCGAAAAGCCGGGGATGTCGTTGTCCGCGATTGTGCCGGTGCCGCTCGCCGCCGCAATGCTCGCGCCCGACGACGCACCGCTCAGTGCGATCACCACCGTCTCGTCCGGCTCGTCCAGCGCATCGTCCGTCACCGACACCGCAATCGTCTTGCTGGTCTCCCCGGCGGCAAACGTCAGCGTGCCGCCAAAGGCCGCATAGTCGCTCCCCGACGTCGCCGTGCCGCTGCCGGCATCCGCGTAGTTCACCGACACCTGCCTGTAGCTTGCCGGATTCAGTGTCACCGTGAACGTCAGACTGGTCGACTCGCTGTCGCCTTCCGCCGCGCTCGGCGAGTCGATCGAAAAGCCAGGTATGTCGTTGTCCGTGATTGTGCCAGTGCCGCGCGCGGTCACGATGCTCGCACCCGAGGCATTGCTCAGCGCAATCACCACCGTCTCGTCCGGCTCATCCGACGTGTCGCCGGTCACCGATACCGCAATCGTCTTTCTTGTCTCGCCGGCCGAAAACGTCAGGGTACCGCCGCCAATCGCCGCGTAGTCGGTCCCCGAACTCGCCGTCCCGCTGCCCGTATCCGCATAGTTCACCGTCACCTGCGTCGTCGATGCCGGATCCAGCGTCACTGTGAACGCTAGGTTCACCGCGCCGCTGTCGCCCTCCGCCACGCTCGGCGAATCAATCAGCAGGCCCTGGTCGTCGTTGGCGATGGTGCCGGTGCCAGTCGCCGCCGCTATGTTCGTGCCCGACGACGCATTGCTCAGCGTGATGATCACCGTCTCGCTCGCTTCGTACATCGTGTCGCCCGTCACCGTTACCGTGATCGTCTGGCTCGCGGCACCCGCCGCAAACGACAGCATGCCGGCCGCGATCGCCGTGTAGTCGGTCCCCGAGGTCGCCGTGCCGCCCGTCTGGGCGTAGTCCACCGTCACCGGCTGGTGGCTGGCCGGATTCAGCGTCACCGTGAACGTCAGGCTCGTCGTGCTGCTGTCGCCCTCCGCCACGCTCGGCGAGTCGATCGTAAAGTTCGGCGTGTCATTGTCCGTAATCGTGCCGGTGCCGCTCGCCGTAACTATGTCCGCACCCGAGGCGCTGCTCAGCGTGATGATCACCGTCTCGTCCGCCTCGTTGATCGTGTCGCCCGTCACCGACACCGTGATCGTCTTGCTCGTCTCGTTCGCCGCAAACGTCAGCGTGTTGCTGGCGGCCAGCGCCGTGAAGTCGGTTCCCGACGTCGCCGTGCCGCCGCTGCGGGCGTAGTTCACCGTCACCTGAGACGACGATGCCGGGCTCATCGTTACTGTGAACACCAGGTTCACCGAGTTGCTGTCGCCTTCCGCCACGCTCGGCGAGTCGATCGAAAGACCCGGATCATCGTTGGTGATCGTGCCCGTGCCGCTCGCGGTCGAAATGTTCGTGCCGGTCGACGCACCGCTCAGCGTGAGCACCACCGTCTCGTCCGCTTCGTACGTCGTGTCACCCGACACCGATACCGTGATCGTCTGGGTCGTCGTCCCCGCCACAAACGTCAGCGTGGTGCTGGAAGCCAGCGCCGTATAGTCGGTTCCCGACGTCGCCGTGCCGGTGCCCGCATCCGCATAGTCCACTGTCACCTGGGTCGCCGACGCTGGACTCAGCGTTACCGTGAACACCAAGTTCGTCGTGCTGCTGTCGCCCTCCGCCACGCTCGGCGAGTTGATCGAAAAGCTGGGCGTGTCGTTGTCCGTGATCGTGCCGGTGCCAGTCGCCGTCGCAATCGCCGTGCCCGCCGACGCATTGCTCAGCGTAACTGTCAGTGTCTCGTTCGCCTCGTTCGCCGCGTCCCCCGTCACCGATACTGTCAATGTACGGCTCGTGGTCCCCGCCGCAAACGTCAGCGTCCCGGAGACTGCCGTGTAGTCGGTTCCCGCCGTCGCTGTCCCGTCTGAACTAGCGTAGTCGACCGTGTACTGCGAATTGCCCGCCCCGCTCAGCGTCACGGTGAATGTCATGTTCACTGAACCAGTGTCGCCCTCCGTCGCGCTCGCATCGGCAATCGAAAATTTCGGGTCGTCGTCCGTAATCGTGCCGGTGCCGCTCGATGTCCCGATCTCTGCATTGCCGGTCGCATCGCTCAGTGCAGCCACCACCGTCTCGCCCGCACCCTCGTCGGTCGTGTCCCCCGTCACCGACACCATGAACGTCTTGCTCGTATCCCCGGCCGCAAACGTCAATGTGGTCGCCGCGATCGCCGTGAAGTCGGTCCCCGCCGTCGCCGTGCCCGCAGTTGCAGTCGCATAGTCCACTGTCGTAGCCTGGTAGCTGGCCGGACTCAGTGTCACTGTGAACTCCAGATTCGTCGTGCTGCTGTCGCCCTCCACCACGCTCGGCGAGTTGATCGAAAACATCGGCGTGTCGTCGTCCGTGATCGTGCCGGTGCCGCTGGCCGTCACGAGGTCCGCGCCCGAGGCGCTGCTCAGCGTGACGATCACTGTCTCGTTCGCCTCGTTGATCGTGTCGCCCGTCACCAGTACCGTAATCGTCTTGCTTGTTTCGTTCGCCGCAAATGTCAGCGTGGTGCTGGCGGCCAGCGCCGTGAAATCGGTGCCCGACGTCGCCGTGCCGCCCGTGCGGGCGTAGTTCACCGTCACCTGAGACGACGATGCCGGATCCAGCGTCACCGTGAACACCAGGTTCGCCGAGCCGCTGTCGCCCTCCGTCACGCTCGGCGAGTCAATCGTGAGGCCCGAATCATCGTTGGTGATCGTGCCGGTGCCGCTCGCCGTCGAAATGTTCGTGCCCGTCGACGCATTGCTCAGCGTGATCACCACCGTCTCGTCCGCTTCGTGCGACGTGTCCCCTGTCACTGATACCGTGATCGTCTGGGTCGCGGTCCCCGCCGAAAACGTCAGCGTGCCGCCCGCAATCGCGGTGTAGTCGGTCCCCGACGTCGCCGTGCCCCCGGTACCTTCGGCCCAGTTCACCGTCGCCGCAGTCGCCGGCGCCGGACTCAGTGTCACTGTGAACACCAGGTTCGTCGTGCTGCTGTCGCCTTCCGCCACGCTCGGCGAATTGATCGAGAAGTTCGGCGTATCGTTGTCCGTGATTGTACCGGTGCCGGTCGCCGTCGCAATCGCCGTGCCCGCCGACGCATTGCTCAGCGTGATGATCACCGTCTCGTTCGCCTCGTTCGCCGTGTCCCCCGTCACCGATACTGTCAATGTCCGGCTCGTGGTCCCCGCCGCAAACGTCAGCATCCCCGAAACCGCCGTGTAGTCGGCGCCCGCTGTCGCGGTCCCGTCTGAACTGGCGTAGTCGACCGTGTACTGCGAATTGCCCGCCCCGCTCAGCGTCACGGTGAATGTCATGTTCACCGAACCGGTGTCGCCCTCCGTCGCGCTCGCATTGCCGATCGAAAATTTCGGATCGTCGTCCGTAATCGTGCCGGTGCCGCTTGATGTCCCGATCTCTGCATTGCCGGTCGCATTGCTCAGTGCAGCCACCACCGTCTCGCCCGCACCCTCGTCAGTCGTGTCCCCCGTCACTGACACCATGAACGTCTTGCTCGTATCCCCGGCCGCAAACGTCAATGTGGTAGCCGAGATCGCCGTGAAGTCGGTCCCCGCCGTCGCCGTGCCCGTAGATGCAGTCGCATAGTCCACTGTCGTTGCCTGGTAGCTGGCCGGACTCAGTGTCACTGTGAACTCCAGATTCGTCGTGCTGCTGTCGCCCTCCACCACGCTCGGCGAGTTGATCGAAAAGCTGGGTGTGTCGTCGTCCGTGATCGTGCCGGTGCCGCTGGCCGTCACAATGTCCGCACCCGAGGCGCTGCTCAGCGTGACGATCACTGTCTCGTTCGCCTCGTTGATCGTGTCGCCCGTCACCGACACCGTGATTGTCTTGCTTGTTTCGTTCGCCGCAAACGTCAGCGTGGTGCTGGCGGCCAGCGCCGTGAAATCGGTGCCCGACGTCGCCGTGCCGCCCGTGCGGGCGTAGTTCACCGTCACCTGAGACGACGACGCCGGGTCCAGCGTCACCGTGAACACCAGGTTCGCCGAGCCGCTGTCGCCTTCCGTCACGCTCGGCGAGTCGATTGTGAGGCCCGAATCGTCGTTGGTGATCGTGCCGGTGCCGGTCGCCGTCGAAATGTTCGTGCCCGTCGATGCATTGCTCAGCGTGATCACCACCGTCTCATCCGCCTCGTGCGTCGTGTCCCCTGTCACTGATACCGTGATCGTCTGGGTCGTCGTGCCCGCCGAAAACGTCAGCGTGCCGCCCGCAATCGCGGTGTAGTCGGTGCCCGACGTCGCCGTGCCCCCGGTACCTTCGGCCCAGTTCACCGTCGCCGCAGTCGCCGGCGCCGGACTCAGTGTCACCGTGAACACCAGGTTCGTCGTGCTGCTGTCGCCTTCCGCCACGCTCGGCGAGTTGATCGAAAAGCCGGGCGTGTCGTTGTCCGTGATCGTGCCCGTGCCGATCGCCGTCCCAATGCCCGCGCCGGCCGTCGCATTGCTCAGCGTGATGATCACCGTCTCGTTCACCTCGTTCGCCGTGTCGCCCGTCACCGATACCGTAATCGTCCGGCTCGTCGTCCCTGCCGCAAATGTCAGCGTGCCGGCAGCGACCGCCGTATAGTCGGTCCCCGACGTCGCCGTGCCGCCCGTCTGGGCATAATCGACACTCAGCGACGACGTGCTTGAAGCACTCAGTGTCACCATGAACACCAGGTTCACCGAGCTGCTGTCGCCTTCCGTCACCGTCGGCGAGTTGATCGAGAATTTCGGGTCGTCGTCCATGATCGTGCCGGTGCCGGTGGCCGTCGAAATGCCCGTGCCGGCCGGCGCATTGCTCAACGTGATCACCACCGTCTCGTTCGCCTCGTCTGTCGTGTCCCCCGTCACCGACACGGTAATCGTTTCGCTCGTGCTGTTCGCCGCAAACGTCAGCGTGCTGGAAGAAACCGCCGTGTAGTCGGTCCCTGACGTCGCCGTGCCGCCCGTCCGGGCGTAGTCCACCGTCAGCGGCGACGTGCTCGCCGCACTCAGTGTCACCGTGAACACCAGGTTCGCCGTGCTGCTGTCGCCCTCGACCACGCTCGGCGAGTTGATCGAGAATTTCGGGTCGTCGTCCCGGATCGTGCCGGTGCCGGTCGCCGTCGAAATCGCCGTGCCCGACGACGCATTGCTCAGCGTGAGCACCACCGTCTCGTTCCCTTCATCCACCGTGTCGCCGGTCACCGACACCGTAATCGTACGGCTCGTCACCCCGGCGGCAAACGTCAGCACGCCGGCAGTGACCGCCGTGTAGTCGGTCCCCGACGTCGCCGTGCCGCCCGTCTGCGCGTAGCCCACCGTGTGCTGCGACAAGCCAGCCGCACTCAGTGTCACCGTGAACGTCAGGTTCGTCGTGCTGCTGTCGCCTTCCGCCACCGTCGGCGAGTTGATCGAGAATTTCGGATCGTCGTCCGTGATCGTGCCGGTGCCGGTCGCCGTCGAAATCACCGTGCCCGACGACGGATTGCTCAGCGTAATCACCACTGTCTCGTTCCCTTCATCCACCGTGTCGCCCCTCACCGACACCGTGACCGTCCGGGTCGTCGTATTCGCCGCAAATGTCAGCGTGTTGCTGGCAACGGCCGTGTAGTCAGTTCCAGAAGTCGCCGTGCCGCCCGTCTGGGCGTAATCAACCGTGTACTGCGACGTGCTCGCCGCGCTCAGCGTCACCGTGAACACCAGATTCACCGAGCCGCTGTCGCCCTCCACAACGCTCGGCGAGTTGATCGAGAAATTCGGGTCGTCGTCCCGGATCGTGCCGGTGCCGATCGCCGTCGAAATCGCCGTGCCCGACGACGCATTGCTCAGCGTGATCACCACCGTCTCGTTCGATTCGTCCGTGGTGTCGCCCGTCACCGAAACCGTAATCGTCTGGCTCGTCGTACCCGCCGCAAACGTCAGCGTATTGGCAGTTACCGCCGTGTAGTCGGTCCCCGATGTCGCCGTGCCGCCCGTCTGGGCATAGTCGACTGTGTACTGCGACGTGCTCGAAGCACTCAGTGTCACGGTGAACACCAAGTTCGCCATGCTGCTGTCGCCTTCCGTCACGCTCGGCGAGTTGATCGAAAATTTCGGATCGTCGTCCGTGATGGTTCCAGTGCCGGTCGACGTCGAAATGTTCGTGCCGGCCGATGCACTGCTCAGCGTGAGCACCACCGTCTCGCTCGCCCCCTCGTCCACCGTATCGCCCCTCACCGACACCGTGATCGTCTGGCTCGTCGTCCCTGCCGCAAACGTCAGCGTGCTGGAAGAAATCGCCGTGTAGTCGGTCCCCGATGTCGCCGTGCCGCCCGTCCGGGCGTAGTCCACCGTCGCCGGCGCCGCCGGCGCCGGATTCAGCGAAACTGTGAACACCAGGTTCACCGAGCCGCTGTCGCCCTCCGTCACGCTCGGCGAGTTGATCGAAAAGCCCGGGGTGTCGTTGTCCGTGATCGTCCCGGTGCCGCTCGCCGTCGCGATCCCCGTGCCTGTCGACGCATTACTCAGTGTGACCGTCAATGTCTCGTTCGCCTCGTTGACCGTGTCCCCCGTCACCGAAACTGTAAATGTCTGGCTCGTGGTCCCGGCCGCAAACGTCAGCGTGCCAGAGACCGCCGTGTAGTCGGTACCTGCTGTCGCTGTCCCGTCTGAACTGGCGTAGTCCACCGTGTGCTGCGAAGAACTCGCTCCGCTCAGCGTCACTGTGAATGTCATGTTCACCGAGCCGCTGTCGCCCTCCGTTGCGCTTGCATCGGCAATCGAAAATTTCGGATCGTTGTCCGTGATCGTGCCAGTGCCGGTCGCCGTCGAAATGCCCGCGCCCGACGCATTGCTCAGCGTGACCGTCAATGTCTCGCTCGTCCCCTCGTCCACCGTGTCGCCCGTCACCGGCACTGTAATCGTCTTGCTTGTTTCGCTTGCCGCAAATGTCAGCGTGCCAGAGACCGCCGTGTAGTCGGCGGCCGAAGTCGCAGTCCCGTCTGAACTGGTGTAGTCCACCGTGGACTGAAACGTGCTCGATGCGCTCAGCGTCACCGTGAACACCAGGTTCACCGAGCCGCTGTCGCCTTCCACAACGCTCGGCGAGTTGATCGAGAATTTCGGGTCGTCGTCCACGATCGTGCCAGTGCCGGTCGCTGTTCCGAGCCCTGTTCCCGCGGGCGCGGTCAGCGTCACAACTACCGTCTCGTTCCCCTCGTCCAGCGTGTCGCCCAACACCGGCAAATTAAAATTCAGGCTCGTCTCCCCCGGTTCAAAAATTATCCAGCCGAAGGCAGGCGTGTAGTCAGCCCCCGGAATCGTCGTCCAAGGGCTCCCCGCAGTCGCCGTCCCGGTGTTTGAATCGCTTAGGACGACCGTGAGCCGCCCAGTGCTCGGCGCACTCTTCGTCACCGTGAACGTCATGTTTACCGAGCCGCTGTCGCCCTCCGCCACGCGCGGCGAGTCGATCGAAAATTTCGGGTCGTCGTCCGTGATCGTTCCGGTGGCGGTCGCCGTCGCAACGATGCTGCTTCCTGTCGAAATGCCGGTCGACGCATTGCTCAGCGTGAGCACCACCGTCTCGCCCAATCCCTCCACCACTGTGTCGCCCATCACCGACACTGTGATCGTCCGGGTCCTCACCCCGGGTGCAAACGTCAGCATGCCGGCAGGAACCGCCGTGTAGTCCGTCCCCGACGTCGCCGTGCCGCCCGTCTGAGCGTAGTCCACTGTCAGCTGCGACGTGCTCGACGCGCTCAGTGTCACTGTGAACACCAGATTCACCGGGCCGCTGTCGCCTTCTGTCACGCTTGGCGAGTCGATCGAAAATACCAAGTCGTTTTCTACTATCGTACCAGTGCCGGTCGCCGTCGATATGATCGAACCCGACGACGCATTGCTCAGCGTAATCACCACCGTCTCGTTCCCCTCCACCGCCGTGTCGCCTGTCACCGATACTGTAATCGTCTGAGTCGTCGTATTCGCCGCAAATGTCAGCGTATTGGCGGCGACCGCCGTGTAGTCGGTCCCCGACGTCGCCGTGCCGCCCGTTTGCGCGTAGTCCACCGTGAACTGCAACGGGCTTGAATGACTCAGCGTCACCGTGAACACCAGGTTCACCGAGCCGCTGTCGCCTTCCGCAACGCTCGGCGAGTCGATCGAAAAAGCCTTAGGGTCGTTGTCCATGATCGTCCCGGTGCCGCTCGCCGTCCCTATGGTCGAACCCGACGACGCATTGCTCAGCGTGATCACTACCGTCTCGCTCGCCCCCTCATCCGTCGTGTCCCCCGTCACCGATACTGTAATCGTCCTGCTCGTCGCCCCCGCCGCAAACGTCAGCGTGTTGGCGGTGACCGCCGTATAGTCGGTTCCCGAAGTTGCCGTACCCGTACCCGCATCGGCGTAGTCGACCGTGTACTGCGATGTGCTCTCCGGACTCATCGTAACCGTGAATGTCAAGTTCACCGAGCCAGTGTCGCCCTCTGTCACGCTCGGCGAGTTGATCGAAAAGGAAGGCGAACCTTCGTTGTCGGTGGTGGTCATCGCCACATTCACGTTGGACAGCGCGTTGTAGCCGGTGTCAGTGCTTGACGGATTGAGAACCACATTCCAGCTCACGCTGCCGTCCTGTATATTGTCATCGGCGCCCGTTACGGTCACCGTCTGCGCAGTGCTCCAGTTCTGGGTCGTGAAGGTCAGCGAGTTCGGCGACACACTGCCCTCGGTGGTGTCGCCGCTGGAAACCGCGACGGTCACAGTGGCCGACGGCGCCCGCCTCAGCCTCACTGTGAACGTTGACGTGCTGCCCGCCTCCGTGACCGTGCTGCTGTTGGTGGGTGTGCTTGTGCCCAGCCCCTTGGGTGTAGGCTTGATTGTGAAGGTGCCTTCGCTATACCACAACGGGGTAGCAGGTAATAGGCCATATTGTATATACCCAGTTCTTTCAATCTGAACGGTGACTGATGTATTCGACGAGACAGTTAGGCAGGCGCCGGTGCAACTAAAAGTCAAAAGAAGGTTGTCATCACCAGTGTCAACTCGATGACTACTAATTGTGAGGCCAGAGGGAGCGCCGGAGAACCGAATTTTACTGGCAGGAAGATTTGACACAAACCCCTTTCCCGGATTGTTTAAATCAATTAGATCAAGCGTTGCACCATGTAATTGGTATGCAAAAATACTGCTTCCGCTATACGGACTTTGAAATCCTTGAATCTCCGCATTTGCATCAGGCAGCATGCAAACTGACATTGCCGCTGCCAGCAGCGAACAGGCGACGCGCCTGGCAAGCGCAGGTCGGCGGGCCGGGCTTTCGAATCGGCAAGCATTCCTGAATATACCCCCCCCCCTCACTAATTTATGCGCCAAAGCAAAACTCCTTCGACTGCAAAGCCAGGCAATTGGTTCAATCAGCTTCAACATCAATTTCATCAGCTTGTACCCGAAAATCATTTTACAGCAAAATACTGACTCTACCCCAGCCTCGAAGACCAGAGAATTTTCAACGATTATAAACCATCCAGGCATGCAAAATTCATTCGTGACTCAAAGTTTTTTCACCCCCCCCCCCCTCAATTGAAAATTCATAGTGAAATCAATTCATTATGAACGTTCGTCCAGGATTGACAAATTCCATTTGCAGCACCAAATTGGATTGCATGAGGCACACTACTATAAAGGTTTGTATTGCAATACAACGTTGACGACCTGATTGAGCCTGCTGGTGAGGAAATTTTTTGAACAAACACAGATGTACTCGACTCAGGCTGCTTGTCTGGAAAAATTGAACCGGTGTCGCTGGAAAAACACATTCATCTGCCCGAAATGCGGTCACGACAAGTCCTGGCAACTGAGGCACTGGCATTGGCAGTTGTTCTATAAATGGTACAGGAATATATTTACGAGTTCGCATTCTGCTTCAATCGCAGATTCCGGGAACCTCAGTTGCCGGATCGATTGTTGCAAGCCGCCGTTGAGCATGTGTCGATTCAAGCCTTTTTTCAACTTGGATGCATGAAGATAAAATAAGAACGAACATTTGGCAGTACGCAGTTGGAGATTGGGGGTATCACCACTGACAAAATTGCATTTCAATATCCTGCGGTATTCCCGGAACAATTGGCAACTGATCATATTCTGTCCTGATCAAATGAAGGTGATATCGTACTAGACCACATGTGCGGTAGTGACACCACTTGCAAAATGGCGAATTCAAACAATAGAGATTGGGTCGGCATAGACATATCGAGTGAATACATTGAGATAGCAAAGGAGCGATTAGAATTGACATAGGTAAACATTATGCGGATAGGCGCATGGATAAATTGCCTAAAGGGAGAAGGACTTTTGCACGAGAATGTTGTACAGCACTACGCAAGTTCGAATTCAGTACCTACAGTCTCAAAAAGGTTACATAGTCGGCCATGAAAAACCCATTTTGGGTTGTACAACGATTTGATTTGATTGAAGAATCAATTCAAGAAAGCATGAAAAAAGCAAGCATGAAATTGCAAGGAATTGTATAATCAACGCTTGATTTCTTGCAATATCCAGGAGAAAAAAATGACCCCGCACAAGCCCAAGTCGCTGCAACAAAGTGAAATGTTTCGCATTGCCCTGGACTACGCCTGTCGGCCGGACCATCCGCTGGTAAAGCTGGCCGAGCAGATTCCTTGGGAAATGTTCGAGAATCATTTCGGAGAACTGTATTGCCCGGACAATGGTCGTCCCGGTCTTCCGATACGAATGATGGTGGGTCTGCTACTGCTCAAGCATACCCGCGGCTTGTCGGATGAAGAAATTGTTGAATGGTGGCTGGACAGTCCGTATGCACAGTATTTTTGCGGTGAAACGCATTTTCAGCAGGAGTCGCAGCTGGATACGAGCAGTCTGTCCCGGTTTCGCAACCGGATCGGCGAATCGGGATGCGAGCTGATCTTGAAGTCGACGGTGACCGCTGGAATGGCGACCGGTGCGTTGAAGAAAAGCGACTTGAAGCGTGTGACGGTGGATACCACGGTGCAGGAAAAGGCGGTGACGTATCCGACCGATGCGAAATTGCTGAACCGGGTACGCGAGCGTTTGGTGAAGAAAGCACGTGCAGCTGGTTTGAAACTTCGCCAAAGCTATGTGCGAGTGGGTCCGAAGCGACTTTTCAAGGTGAATCGCTATGCGCATGCGCGTCAAATGAAGCGAATAAAGAGGGAGGTGAAGAAATTGCGCACGATTTTGGGTCGTGTGGCGCGTGATGTGGAGAGAAAGATCGACCAGATTGCGAATCCTTGTGTTCAGCAGTTGGCGGAGTCGCATCTGGAGTTGGAGTTGGAGCTGGCCAAGCGTGTGATGACACAAGAGAGAACCAGCAAGAACAAGGTGTACAGTGCACATGCTCCGGAGGTGGAGTGCATCAGCAAGGGCAAGGTTCACAAGCGCTACGAATTCGGTGTGAAAGTGGGGATTGCGGTGACCAATCGAAGCAATTTCGTGCTGGGCGGTCGGGCGTTTCCGGGCAATCCGTATGATGGTCATACGCTGTCTGCCCAGCTTGACCAGGTTGAGCGTATTACTGGAACCAAGCCGGAACAAGTGTTCGTGGACCGTGGCTATCGCGGTCACGGCGTGACGGATTCACAGGTTTTCATTTCCGGTCAAAAGCGCGGCGTGAACGCACAGCTGAAGCGTCTGCTCAAGCGACGGCAAGCGATTGAGCCGGTGATCGGGCACATCAAGAACGACGGACTGCTGGGGCGGAATTACCTGAAAGGCACCGAAGGCGACCAGATGAATGCGATGCTGAGTTGTGCGGGGCACAACATGCGCATAATCCTGAAGAAAATCAGGATTATTTGTGCCGATTTTTTGTGGCGACTATTTTCTTGCTTCGGGCTGGAAAAAACAATGTCGTTTCTCGCTTTCCGGAGATATTGCCAATCTGCCTGAAAACTCGCTGAAACAGGGTTTTTCAGGGCCGACTACATAGTTTCAAGAAAAAATTCGTTGGTATTTTGAAGAACGTTCATCGCTGTCTCCATGTCTCTACTCTCCTTGTAGCCACGACAACTACTGTCACGCAACACCAAAACGACCAAATAGCAAGGTACACAATTTCAGTCCACTATCGTTCACCATCCGAACCATCACAGACTCGTAACAGTATGGAACCGGAATGTGATACTATAATGAGTTCCAACATGGATTGTTTTCGAATATGAGAATTGTTCTTTTACGGCACGCAATCGCAGAAGACCGCATGGACTTCTTCACCGGCAATCGGGGTGTACCTGATTCCGAACGCCCGTTAACCGAAGACGGCATTGACAAAATGAAACTGGGCGCGCGCGGCTTGGTAGCGGCATTGGACGGTGATATTCAAAGAGTGATCACCAGTCCCTTTGTACGTGCAAAACGTACCGCTGAATTGCTTATCGAAGCAATTCCAGAGAACCCGCCCAAGCTTGAAGTTGAAGGCCGCTTGGCAATCGGATGCGATGCAACCGAAATGCTGAAATGGCTAGGCGATGAAACGGGAACCGTCGTACTGATCGGACACGAACCGGACATGAGTACGTTGATGGAAAGATTTTGCGGCGGCACTGGCTACCTGCACCTGAAATTTGGAAAAGGTGCGGCCTGCATGATTGATTTTCCAAACGGAGTGGGCGAGTCATACGGCCTGCTTCGCTGGTTTGTGAGTCCACGACTGCTTCGCACTCTAGGCAGTAAGTGAATACATTTCCGGATCGTAACCGTGCAGGTGCTGACACGGAATTCGTCGCGTCTGCAGATTTGGGGTCAAACAGCTTTCATCTTGTAATCGGAAGACTGGATTTTGGTCGGCTGGTAATCGTCGATCAAATTCGTGAATTTGTACGACTTGGCGGCGGGTTGGATGCAGAGCAAAATCTTACTACTGAAGTACAGACGAGAGCACTTGACTGTTTGGACCGATTTGGCCAAAGAATCCACAATATTCCCGCCCAAAACGTCAGAGCCGTAGGTACCAACGCATTGCGAAAAGCCCGCAACGCGCGTACTTTCCTTCAGCAAGCAGACGAAGTGCTCGGACATCCTATTGAAGTCATTACAGGTCACGAAGAGGCGCGTCTGATCTACCAGTCAATCTGTTACGGACAACCTGAAAACTCCAAAAAGCAAATGGTGATAGACATCGGCGGTGGTAGCACCGAAATTGTTGCCGGCCGGGGGCATTTGCCGATTTTGATAGAAAG
The DNA here is from genome assembly GCA_965200765.1 of Arenicellales bacterium. Taxonomy (GTDB): domain Bacteria; phylum Pseudomonadota; class Gammaproteobacteria; order Arenicellales; family JAJDZL01. Next base: position 879,135 of record OZ241380.1, on the reverse strand, counting down.
TCTCTACATCGGTTGCGTCAGCATGTCCATGAAACACTTTCCAGACGGCGGGATTACGAAAGAACGACTAGACAAAGCAGTGCTTGATGCGGAAGTTGAAATTGAAAATGTGAGCCACAATTTCGAACAATTTGACAGCAAGAAGGTCTTCGGATGCTCGGGTACGATCCGGGCACTCAGTGCGATACTGACCAGACAAGGGCGCAACAATGTTCCGATTACTCGTGACCGGTTACAGAAATTGCGCAAAAAAATACTGAAATGCGGACACGTCGAAAAATTGGTCCAGCTCGGCTTCGAACCGGAACGATGTGAAGTATTGCCGGGTGGATTCGCAATTCTTTTGGCCTTGTTTGAACTGCTGAAAATTGAAGAGATGGTAGTTTCAGACCAGGCACTGCGAGAAGGTGTCCTGTACGACCTGTTGGGTCGCATGCGCAATGAGGACATTCGTCAGCAAACTGTGAATTCCCTGATCGCCAATTGGTCAATTGATTCCCGACATGGATTTCGCGTGCAAGCCACTGCATTGACAATTTACGACCAGGTTTCTGATTGCTGGTCTATCAATCTTCCTGAAGCTCCAACGTTGCTTGCCTGGGCAGCAATGCTACACGAAATCGGCTTGTCCATGTCTCATGCGCAATACCATAAACACGGTGCTTACATTTTGGAAAATTCTGATCTGGACGGTTTTTCCAGGCCGGAGCAAACAGAACTGGCACATTTGGTACGCGGGCATCGCCGGAAATTTCCCGCAAAAATTCTTCGCAATTCTGATATTTTTCCGCAAGGAGTAACAATTCGATTGTGTGTAATTCTAAGGCTCGCTGTCCTGTTCCACCGCTCGCGGGTGGAAAACTTGATGTGGGATGCGACTTGCGCTGTGCGGGGCAACAACTTGCACCTGGAGTTTCCGCCCAATTGGCTGGATGAGCACCCTCTTACGAAAGAAAGTCTGATGCATGAGCGTGAATACCTTGCCTCAGTTGACATTGATTTGCAATTTATTTCTCGTTCTCAATGAAAGCCGCAGTTTGTAATGAGTTTGGCAAACCACTGGTTGTTGAAGATATATCCATAGATGCACCTCGCCGCGACGAAGTGAAAGTCAAGTTGTCGGCGTGTGCAATCTGTCATAGCGATATTCTGTTCATTGACGGTGCCTGGGGTGGACAGTTGCCAGCAATTTATGGCCATGAAGGTGCAGGCAAAGTTGTAGCTTGCGGTGAAAACGTTACGCGGGTGAAAGTCAACGATTCAGTCATTGTCTCTTTGCTTCGGTCGTGCGGACATTGTTTTTTCTGTACCAACGGACAATTCAACCTCTGCGAAAGCAAATTCTCAACCGATGAACCGGGACGTTTGAAGTCATCTGCTACTCCTTCAATTCACCGCGGCTTGGGCAGTGCCTGTTTCGCTGAATATGCAATCGTACATCAGTCACAAGTCGTTGAAGTTCCGTATCAAATCAGTGCAAGAAATGCCTCGCTTCTGGCCTGCGGTGTCATTACAGGCTGGGGCGCAGTCAAGAATACTGCCAAAATGGAAAACGGTGCTCATGTCGTTGTTGTCGGTGCCGGTGGTGTTGGACTAAACAGCATTCAGGCTGCAAAAGATGCCGGGGCAATGTCCATTACAGCAGTGGATATAAATCCTGACCGACTGGCATCTGCACAAGTGTTTGGTGCAACCCATATTGCAAATTCGACAACTGATGATCTTGTTGAGAAGATTTCCAGACAAACAGCAGGACGCGGAGCAGACTACGTCATCGTTACTGCAGGCAGTCGTTCTGCAATCGAGCAAAGCGTTAAGTTGTTGCGACGAGGCGGCAAAGCTGTGCTAGTCGGAATGCCAGCGGTGGGTGTACAGACCCAGTTCGAAGCGATTGATTTGATTGATGCAAATCAATCAATACTGGGATGCAAAATGGGTAGCGCTACTTTGGATTCAGATATTTCCGAGTTGGTAAAGCTTTATCTGTCAGGAAATCTGCTTCTGGATGAATTGGTCAGCAACACCTGGACGCTGGATTCAATCAATGAAGCGATCAATGCGACGCGTAATGGAATCGGACTGAAAAATGTTGTAGTCTTTTGACCCGAAGCAACACTTACGATTCAACCGCGACGCAACCGATTTCATCGTGGACCACTTTTTCCACTTTGTCGGCAATGGCATTGATTTCATCCGTGTTGTCCCCTTCTACCAAAATTCTTACCACTGGTTCTGTACCGGAAGGCCGTAGTAAAATGCGTCCACCCTTTCCAAGTTGCTTTTCGGCATTGCATTTCGCTACATTCGTTTTTGGAAATTGTTTCAAATCAAAGGAGGTAAATGGTGTGGTGTGACTCGCCAGTCGAACATTTCTCGTAACTTGTGGGACCAACTCGACACCACCAGCCAGCGAAGACAGCGGTTTGCCGCTCACCATCATTTCTTCCAAGACGTCCAGGGCCGAAATCAGTCCGTCTCCCGAAACGCCATCCGCTGCGTTCAAAATATGTCCGGATCCTTCTCCACCCAGATTCCAGTTTTTCTGCTCAAGATATTCGGAAATATATCGGTCGCCCACCTTGACCCGAACAAATGGAATATTTTCCTTTTCCAGGGTTTTCTCCAGTCCAATGTTGGTCAAATGCGTACCCACTACACCACCGCGAAGCTTTCCTGCGCGCTTTTTCGCCATGGCCAGAATGAACAGAATCTGGTCGCCATTGACCAAGTTGCCTTTCTCGTCGACCAGTATTACCCGGTCTCCGTCACCGTCCAGTGCAATTCCGACATCTGCCTTGCAAGCTACTGTTTTGGCCTGAACGGCTTCAGGATTTGTTGAACCACAATTCCGGTTGATGTTGAAACCATCCGGACTATCGCCAATCACTGTCAATTTTGCACCCCTTTTTCTCAATATTTCTGGTGCTACCCGATAACATGCTCCGTTCGCGCAATCCAGTACAATGTGCCGGTTATCCAGTCTCGAGTGAGACAGAGCGTCACAGTAGTCGGTGTACAATGTCGCAGGTTCGGGAAACCGGTTCACTTTACCCAGATTTTTTGCAGCAACCACTTCCAGTTGCTTCACCATCATCGTCTCGATGTCGCTTTCCATTTTTGCGGGAAGTTTTGAACCGTTTCGGGAAAACAGCTTGATACCATTGTCGTAGTACGGATTATGCGACGCACTGATGACAATGCCAGCGATGGCATCGGTACTTTTTGTGAGATAGGACACCACCGGAGTTGGAAGAGGTCCAAGTAAGGAAACACTCACCCCGGCAGAGGAAAGTCCGCACGTCAATGCCGATTCAAGCAGATATCCGGAAATTCGAGTATCTTTGCCGATAAGCACTTCGCCCGACAAGTCTTGCTGTCGCAAAACCGTGCCGATGGCCCAACCTAGCTTCAGGACAGTTTGCGGCGTGATTGGCTCGCGGCCGAACTCGCCCCGGATGCCGTCCGTACCAAAAAACTTGGGTATCACCGATGATGCAAACGAATCGATACTCAGGCCTGACCGCCGGCTGGCTGATCCACCTGCGGATCTACGACCGGTTCGGAATCTGCATCATCATCCGATTTACCCGACGATTTATCATCGAATTGCGATGTTCTTGGTCGTGGGGGTCGGCCCGCCATGATATCGTCAATTTGATCCGACTCAAGCGTCTCCCATTCAATCAGCGCCTTTGCCATCATTTCGATTTTGTCGCGATTATCTTCAATGATTTCGCGAGCACGAGCATACTGTTCGTCAATGATTCTGGTAATCTCCGTGTCGACCTGCTCGGCAACTGCCGGACTCAGGTTTCGATGAGTTGTCACATCGCGACCCAGAAAAACCTCTGACTGATTGTCGCCGTATACTCTCGTACCAAGACTATCGCTCATACCCCAGCGAGATACCATCTTTTGCGCAAGGTCTGTAGCCTGTTCGAAGTCGTTCGATGCACCGGTTGTCATTTGGTCCATAAATACTTCCTCGGCGATTCGTCCACCCATGAGTACCGCGATTCTTGCCAGCAAATACTCCCGGTTGTGGCTGTACCGATCTTCCTCTGGCAATTGCATGGTCACGCCAAGTGCCCGCCCGCGCGGGATGATTGTCACTTTGTGCACCGGATCCGTATGTTCAAGACTCTTGGCAACAACTGTATGTCCGGATTCGTGATATGCAGTATTCATGCGCTCTTCTTCGGGCATGACAATTGATCTGCGTTCAACTCCCATCAGCACTTTGTCTTTGGCCAGCTCGAATTGCTCCATCTTGACTGTGCTGATTCCGGACCGCGCCGCGAACAATGCGGCTTCATTCACGAGATTTGCCAAATCGGCTCCGGAAAATCCCGGTGTGCCGCGCGCAATAATATCGGCTTTAACATCGGCATCAATCGGCACCTTCTTCATGTGAACCCTGAGAATCTGTTCCCGACCGCGAATATCTGGCAACGGGACATGTACCTGCCGGTCAAAACGCCCAGGTCGCAACAAGGCTGGATCCAAAACATCGGGCCGGTTGGTAGCGGCGATAACGATGACTCCTTCGCTACCTTCAAAGCCGTCCATTTCAACCAGTAGCTGATTGAGCGTTTGTTCGCGTTCATCATGGCCGCCGCCCAGTCCTGCACCACGTTGTCGCCCCACTGCATCAATCTCGTCAATGAAAATGATGCAAGGCGCATTTTTCTTGGCCTGTTCAAACATGTCGCGAACCCGCGAAGCACCCACACCGACAAACATTTCAACGAAATCCGAACCGGAAATCGAGAAGAACGGCACTTTTGCCTCGCCGGCAATTGCTTTCGCCAACAGCGTTTTGCCTGTGCCCGGACTACCGGTCATCAATACACCGCGCGGAATTCGTCCGCCAAGGTTCGTAAACTTTGCCGGTGCACTCAAGAACTCTACCAGCTCTCCGACTTCCTCTTTGGCTTCTTCCACGCCGGCGACATCTTCAAATGTGATTCTGTTCTTGTCTTCGGTCAGCAACCGCGCCCGGCTTTTACCAAAACTCAGTGCGCCTCGACCGCTCCCGCCTTGCATTTGCCGCATGAAGAAAATCCAGACACCAATTAGCAACAATAACGGAAACCAGCTGATGAACAACTGCATCAGCAAGGACGGTGACTCTTCCTTCTGTGCAACTATGGTCACGCCGGCGGTTACCAAATCGTCAACCAGTTTGGGATCATCTGGCGAGTAGGTCACAAATTTGCTGCCGGTTGTGGATTCGCCGTTGATCGTTCGACCGTCAATCACCACTGACTTGACGCGACCTTGCTTGACATCAAGCAGAAATGTCGAGTATTCGACTTCCTGTTGCTCGGTGCCACCTCCCGGGGAGAAATTCTTGAAGATCGCCATTAAAATCATGGCGATCACTAGCCATAAAATAAGATTTTTCGTTAAATTGCTCAACTTGCCACCCTTATAGGTTCAAGTGCCTTCTGTTTTCACTTGCTGTTCGCATGAAAACACAAAGCAAATTGTTCATTCCGAATTGCAACGCAATACAAAGTAAATATATAGTGATTGTGGGGTCGAATCGTTAGTTTACAAGATTTGTTCAGGATTTTTCAATTTTTTTGCAATTACGTAGAACTCGCTGCTCCTCGCACGAGATGCCTTTGGCTTGAAAAACTCGCATTGTTCAAACTGTAGCAGGCATTTTTGCTTCAGCTCAACCGACTCCGCATTTTTGAATGCTTTGAAAACCAGATTGCCACCCTTCCGTAGTACGCTGGTGCAAATTTTGAACATCGGTTTCTGCAGATTTTCGAAATTCAAGGCATCTGTGCTGGCGATGCCGGTAATGTTGGGAGCCATGTCAGATATGACAACATCAACCGAAGAATTTCTCAACACCGACTGTATTTGATCCGTCGCATTTTCAGTGGTAATATCAAGTTGCAGGAATTGAACATTGGGCAACGGCTTCATGTCCAGCAGGTCAACTGCGAAAATCTGTCCATTTTTGCCAACAACCCGACTGGCGTATTGCGACCAGCCACCAGGAGCGGCACCCAGGTCCAATACTGACATTCCCTGTTTCACAACTCCGAATTTTTGATTCAATTCTTCCAGCTTGAAGTAGGAACGTGACCGCAGACCGAGGCGATTGGCCTCGCGCACAAATCCATCCCGGTTCTGTGTCTGGTGCCAGCTAGCAGATTTTTTCTTTCGATGACTGCTTCTTGTCATGGGTGAAAATCAACCTGCACAATTGAATGTGCTGAAAAACTGATGCTTGCTGGTATTATTGCAGACGAATCCAACAAAGTTGTTGGCAAACCAACTTCTGTTGAACATGTGTATTGTAGTTTTTGCGCTCCGGCAACACGAGCAGTTCCCTTTTATTTTAATCGCGAATCGCGACGAGTACTATTCCCGTCCGGCAATCCCGGCTCAATTCTGGTCGAATTGTCCGAACCTGCTCGGCGGCCGCGACCAACAGGCAGGCGGCACTTGGCTGGGAATCAACCGATACGGACGAATCGCCGCAGTAACAAATTACTTCGACCCGTCTTCGACTGCAGTGTCTGAAGCTAGTCGCGGACGAATCGTTATCCGATTTCTCCAAGGCACCCAATCTGCCGAAGAATATTCTGCATTACTTGATCAGGAGCACCCGTTGTACAACGGCTACGGCGCATTGTATGGCACTGCCACGCAAATTCACTATCATACAAACCGCGCGAATCTCCATACCAAAATTTCCAGCGGTATTCACGGCCTCAGCAATCACCTGCTCGATACACCTTGGCCGAAGCTCAACGATGCCAAAAGTCAGCTCCGGAAAATTATCAAACACCGCAGTACATTTCATCAAGAAGCCCTTTTTGATTTGCTTTCCAACTCAAATCAGAACTCCGAGTTCGATGCAGGTAGTCAAGATTCTCGCTCGGGAAGTCGCCTGCCGATATTTGTTCGACTTGGAGATTACGGAACGCGGTGTTCGACTGTCGTGTTGATCAGCAACACGGGTACAGTTTTCTTTGAAGAACGCACATTCTCGCCTTCTTCAAAAACAATCATTTCGCGCCGCGCATTTGAATTTCCGCTTGCAGAGAAACCAAGTCTGTCAGTCTAGTGGGCGAGCCTGCGAACCCGGTATATGTTCTCAATCTTGCGTAGGCTTGCAATGATACTGCTCAACTCCTTGCCAGAATGAACTTCCACGGTAATCAATATTTTGCCAACCTGAGATTTCCTAAGTGTCGTGGAATTGACAGACAACAAAGGACTGCCGGAATCGGCAACAACTGTAGTGATTTCCTGAAGCAAATTCGACCGACCTTCTGCAGTAATCTCTATTTCAGTCGGCCAAGCCTGCTTGTCAGTCCCACCCCAATCCACATCAAGTCGTCGGTCCGGATGCTTTTCAAGCATTCGGGTCAAATTTCCGCAGGTTCTTTTGTGTACCGTGATGCCGCGTGCAACCGTAACATATCCAACCACGTCGTCTCCCGGCAATGGCCCGCAACAACTTGCAAGATTGGTCAGCATACTGCCTGACCCAAGAATAGAGACCGAAGCGACAGAAGCAGGCTCCGGTCGCCGCGCTGTCTCCGAAAAATCTTCAAATGCTTCATCCGTTTCAAGTTTCTTTTCCAAACATTCCAAAGCATGCGAAACTTTCAGTTCCTTCATACCGATGGCGGCATAGAGATCCAACGGGCGACGATAGCCATTTTCACTCGCCAGCTTGTCAAAATTGACTTGTACAATACCCCGGCGCGTAATCTCCTTTTCCAGTGCCGCCTTCCCGGCCGCCTGGTAGCGACCATATTCTTCCAGTTTGAACCAGCGCGCAATGCGGGTTCTCGCTCTTGAGGTTACGATGAATCCACGTTGCAAATTCAGCCAGTCGCGACTGGGCCCGCCGCTTTTGACCGTGCGTATTTCTACCCAGTCCCCGGTTTGAAGCTGATAGGTCAGCGGCACAATTCGGTCGTTGACTTTTGCACCGCGGCAACGATGCCCGACCTCGGTGTGAATAAAGTATGCAAAGTCAATCGGTGTCGCCAGCTTCGGCAACTCAACAACATTGCCCGCCGGCGTGAATACATAGATACTTTCCTCTTGTGCATACTCCTGTTGCGACTTCTCGGAAGTGGACTGGCGAAACAGCTCATCACGCCATTCCAGCAATTGTCGCAACCAGCGCACCTTGTCATCCTGGAGCGAACCTGACTTTCGATTCTCCTTGTACTACCAGTGAGCTGAAAGACCAATCTCGGCCTCGTGATGCATCTCCCAGGTTCGAATTTGCACTTCAACCACCTTGTCTTGCGGACCAATAACCGCGGTATGAATGGACTGGTAGCCGTTCGCCTTGGGTACCGCAATGTAGTCGTCAAATTCTTCCGAAATACGTTGCCATTTGGCGTGTACTGCACCCAAGGCTTCGTAGCAAGTCGAAATGTCATCAATCAGAATTCTGACTGCGCGGACATCGAAAATTTTTTCGAAGCCTACACCCTTTTGATTCAGTTTTCTCCAGATACCGAAGATATGCTTGGCGCGGCCGTTGACTGTTGCCTGAATATTGGATTTGTCCATCAACACCCGAAGCTGTTGCACAAAGCCATTGATATATTGCTCGCGTTCAACGCGCCGTTCCAGTAACAGTCGAGCCAACTTGTCGAACGTCGGCCGGTCCAGGTACTTCAACGACAAATCTTCCAGTTGCCATTTCAACCGCCAAACTCCCAGCCGGTTCGCCAGCGGTGCGAATAGCGCCATAGTGTGTTCGGCAATTGCCCGTTTTTCGTCTTCATCAAACTCTCTGGCCGCGCGCAACAAAATCAATTGCTCAGCCAAGCGGACAATCACAACACGGGGGTCATCCACCATGGCAACAATCATTCGGTTGACACTGACACTTCTCCAGAAATTGGGCTTGCGCGGCGTTCCATCAATCGTTGTTGGTGAGATCTGATCCAGCTTGCCGGCACCTTCAAACAATGTTTTTGCCGAACTGCCAAATACTTTTTCAACACGTTCACTGTCAATTGCAGTTCGATTTTCTGATTGTCGCAAAACTGCAACATTCAGCATATCAGCATCGGCATCTAGCGAACCCAGCAACTCGACTGTTTCGCGTGCTTTCTGATGATGAACTTCAAGCGGATTCGCAATCGTGCCAAATCGCTTGCAGGTGTCGTGAACCACTGAATCCGGATCAGGTTCAGTTGCAATTGACTTGACGTTTTCGATGTAGGCGTTCATGAAATGATATTCCTTTAGCTTGGTTCAGTATATTGGTTCGGCGAGTCTGTGACAGGCAATTTTCTTGCAGAATTTTTTGTGCAAATCCGCCAATCGATGACCAAAAACCGTTAAAAATCAATACTTTACTTGATTTTCAAATTCAACTTCAAAGCCACTGCAGTGCCCGTGCTTTTGATTCGTCCCCTCCTCTTGAAGTGATCGAAGGCCACCCAAACGAAGTGCTGAATCAGATTGCAACCGCTCAAACAACCACACCACCAGAATGCAGTAGGCATAGAGTCAATATTATGATCTGAAAGATTCGATCGCTTTCACTTGGTCTGCAAGTTCGGCTCAAGACAAAACATTACAAAATTTTTGCTTTTGGTAAAGTACTTACCATCTTGAAAACTATCAGTGTCAATCAAGTTGTATACAACTTACTGACAATGTTTTTGACAAAGACTGTGAAAAGTTTTGATGTCGTTCAAACATTCCCGTCAACAATCTCCAAAAGGTCTTTCTCAAACACCTTTTCCATAACGATTGGTTTGCACTTGCAGTTCGCTGCGTCAGTAACAAACATCCTGAACAAAAAAGTTGACAAATCGAAAAATAGGTGTATATTTACATATATTTTCCAATTTTGGTATCATTTTCAATCACTATTGGAAAAATTTTCTAATATTTGCAAACTATTGATAAATTTGGAGGCAAGCAAACGATGGCACTGGATTTGCCGTTTCTGATAGAAGCAGAACAACTTGAAGGGGTTCTGGGTCATCCCGATCTGTTGGTCGTGGACGTGGGCGACTGGGATTCTTACCGAGCGGAGCGAATCCCGAATGCGGTTCATGTGGACTACCTTGACCTTGTCTCAGGCTGTATCCCGACAAGCGGCACGTTGCCTCCCGCGGAAAACCTCGAAGTGTTGCTATCCTCCATTGGCCTTGTCCTCGACAAGCATGTCGTCGCGTACGACGCTCAGGGCAATGGCAATGCTTCGCGGCTGGTGTGGACACTGGATGTAATCGACCATCCTGCTACCTCTCTCCTGAACGGTGGCTTCACCGCATGGAAAGCCGAAGGACACCCAATCGAAGATTCACCGCCCAAAGCGGTGGAATCATCCAGTTACCAAGTTCATTTGAACGGCAAGTCGCAAGCCGACAAGCACTATATCCTTTCCAATCTTGACAATAGTGACATCGGTCTGCTAGATGCACGCACGCCGCTTGAATATGAAGGCATGGATGTACGAGCCTTACGCGGTGGCCACATTCCCGGGGCGCGCAACGTCAATTGGACAGACACAATCGACTTGTCCCGAAACTGCCGTTTCAAGCCAAAGGAAGAATTGCTCGAAATGCTGGACCGGCAAGGACTGACACCAGACAAGGAGATTATTACATATTGTCAATCACATCATCGTTCGTCGCACAGCTACGCCATGCTGAAATCGCTTGGCTTCCCCAGAGTTCGTGGCTATGCCGGATCTTGGTCCGAATGGGGAAATTCTGCTGATACTCCTGTTGCACAACCTGTCGAAAACCAGTGAATTTTTCAACCAAGCATAATTGCGCAAAAATTTTTCACTTGAAATTCCAAAAATTTTGTTTTCACAACATTGATTCAGTAAAATAACCCAAAGTCGATCCATTTATTGAATTTGACAATCAAAATTTACTATATTACTTACCTACAAGTGAAAGACTTGAAGCGATTCAAGTTTCGATTGGCAGATATGATTGAGTTCAACGCAGAATTCATGGCACCACGGAAGGATTAAAATTGGTCATTGAAGAGGCACAGCAAGTAAGTACCGAAACTCCCTCATCCGGTACCATGCCTGCATCACCACCTGAAACGAAGAGTCAGGAACAGTCGGCGAATGGAAAGTCAAGCGAACCCGATTATGCAAAAGTATACGATGAGGTCTTGCGCTTTCTGGATGAGTTGCAAGAAACCTTGAAAAATGGACAGTTGAAGCAATCTTTGTCGCTGTACGAAAAATGCCATGGACGAATTCAAAAGCTGACTCATGCAAAATTCGACAATCGGAAACTCAAAAAAATTGAACGACGCTTGCGCGACTGCCAGCGTCCGCTGAAGGAAATGAAAGACTGGCGACATTGGGGAATGGATCAAGCGCGCCAGGATTTGATTGAAAAAGTAAAGCAACTCGCGGACTCCAACTATGATCCACGCGGACTGGCTGACCAAATTCGAAACGCTCGGGCACTTTGGAAAAAATGGAACCAAACCGGCGACTACCCCAACAAGCACCTGCGTAAACAGTTTGAACAGGCTTGCGAAACAGCATACTTGCCATGCAAGGAATTTTTCGACCAGCAAAACACCGTCCGCAAAAATAACCTGGCGACTCGAAATGAAGTATGTGATTCGCTTTCCAAACTGTTTGATTCGGTTGACTGGAATAATCCCGACTGGAACCGGATTGTTTCCGAAATTCAAAGTGCCTGGAAAACCTGGAGAAAAGCGGTTCCCCTGAACAAGCAGAACTGGAATACTACCAATGACAGATTCAGCGCAGTGCTTGCCAAGTTTGAACCTTACATGCAAAGTGAGCGAGAAAAAGGGGTCAAGTACCGCCGGGAAATGATCGAACGTGTCAATGCACTGGATTCAGTGCCACTGGAGCGCGCACTGGACACCGTCAAAGGCCTGCAAAGAGAATGGAACAAAATTGTTGTGCGTAGCGACAACAAGGAAGAAACCGGGTTGTGGAAAGAATTTCGTACCGCTTGCGACCGCCAATTCGACCGTCGCAGAGCCAAGCAGGCTGAAGCGAAGCAAAAAGCGACCGAATCCGAGAAAAATCAGAAGGAGTTGCTCACTAAAGTCGAAAAGCTGAACAAACTGCCAGTTGAAGAACTGGCCGAAAAAGCACCAAATATTTCCCAATTGGAGCAACAGTGGAAACAATCCGCACCGGTAGCTCGAGCGACATCGCAAAAGCTCGCGGACAAATTCGAGAGCCAGTTGACCAAAATTCAGGAAGGACTGGATCTTGCGGCCCAAAAGCAATGCGAAGCGAACTTGTCGTCACTGGAAAACAAAGTGATACTGTGCGAAAAACTTGAAGGTAACATCGGTCTTGAAAATGCAGTAGAAACACTCAAGTCCGTTCAGGCCGAGTGGGAGCAACTAATGGAAAACTGCGGCCAGTACGAAGATTTGGTGCAACAGCGATTTTCATGCGCTACCGAAGCAATCCAGAATGGTAATGGCGCAACTTCAAGTAAACAGTCAGAGTGCAATGAAACTCTGCAACACAAGCAGGATATTTGCTTGTTGCTGGAAATTTTGGCAGATGTCGACTCCCCTCCTGAATTCGCTCAACGACGAATGCAAATGCAGGTGGAAAGACTGAATGCGGCGATGAACAAGCAAATCGATGTTGAAAATACTCAGGGACAATGCAATGAGTTGATTGCCCGGTTCCTGTTGGCCGGTCCAATACCCCAGGAAGCCAAACCGGAACTGCAGTCCAGATTCGATAAAATTCGATCTGCACTAAGTGACAAATCCTGATTCTTCCAGCACCTCTCAACTGCGACCATTGCAACAAATGACAGTTATCAGGCGCGATGACCTGATTCAAAGCGTTGCCGATGCTTTGCAATTCATCTCCTACTATCACTCTTCAGATTTCGTACATGCAATGGCAGACGCGTACGAAAAGGAAGAATCACCGGCCGCGAAAGATGCACTGGCGCAAATTCTGATTAATTCTCGTCTGTCCGCCGAAGGTCATCGTCCCATTTGCCAGGATACCGGGATTGTTGTGGTTTTTGCAAAAGTCGGAATGGATGTTCGATGGGACAGCGATCAGTCATTTCAGGAAATGATTGATGAAGGCGTGCGTCAGGCATACCAAAATACGGACAATCCGTTGCGCTCGTCAATCGTAAGTCCGCCGTGGGGGAAACGCAAAAACACCGGCGACAACACCCCGGCTGTCATACACACAGAGCTGGTCGCGGGAAACAAACTGGATATTTCATTGGCCGCCAAAGGCGGCGGCTCGGAAAACAAAGCGAAATTCACCGTGCTGAACCCGGGCGATGATGTAGCGGACTGGGTCGTGCAAACTGTGCCATTGATGGGAGCCGGATGGTGTCCACCCGGAATTTTGGGGATCGGCATTGGCGGGTCACCGGAAAAAGCACTTGTTCTCGCAAAGGAAAGTTTGCTGGACCCGATCGACATGCAACAGTTGATCGCAAATGGTCCATCAACAGCTACAGAGGAGTTGCGCATCAGAATTTACGAAGAAGTGAACCGACTGGGTATCGGGGCACAGGGACTCGGTGGCTTGACAACTGCATTGGATGTAAAAATCAGTGAATATCCAACCCACGCCGCATCCTTGCCAGTCGGCATGATTCCGAATTGTGCGGCAACACGACATGTTCACTTTCAACTGGATGGCTCTGGTACCGCAGAATTTGAGTCACCGTCAATCGACGAATGGCCCGAAATCGTACAAAAAAGTTCGCAATCTCGCAAAGTCAATCTGGAAACCCTTACCAAAGCGGATATTCATGACTGGAAAATCGGTGAAACCTTGCTGATATCAGGAAAAATATTGACTGGTCGCGATGCGGCGCACAAACGCATGATTGAGATTTTGCGAAGCGGCCAGAAATTGCCCGAACAGATCGATTTGAAAAACCGATTTATTTACTACGTCGGCCCGGTTGATCCCGTAGGAACTGAAGTCGTCGGGCCCGCTGGACCAACAACGGCGGACCGAATGGACATGTACACTGACCAGTTGATTGAACATACCGGAATGATTGGCATGATCGGCAAAGCCGAGCGTGGTACTGAAGGGCTACAAGCGATCAAAAAGCACGGTGTTGTCTATCTGATCGCAGTTGGCGGTGCTGCCTATCTGGTGTCCAAAGCAATTCAGTCGTCGCGAAAAATCGCATTTGAAGATTTGGGAATGGAAGCGGTGTACGAATTCACCGTAAAAGATATGCCAGTAACCGTAGCGGTCAACACTGCTGGCGAGTCCATACACATTGCCGGACCGCGTGTGTGGAAAGAAAAGATCAGCAAGTTTCCTGTTGCAATCGCCTGACCATTCAGGTTTCTATCAAAACTCGCACCCGTTCCTCTACCAGTTCCTTTCGCCATCCCGACATCAGACGCACATTATTGATTTTTCTGTGGCGTGCCAGCTGAATCGCTTCTTTACGCGTACACAGCAAGTCGACAGGGAGATTCTCCGCGGATGCGACTTTACCAATATCTCTCAATATTCGGGAAGCAAGTATTTTCTCGGACTTGGTGGGTTTATGAATTGGTTTCCAGACCGCTTCTGATGAGTTGCGGTTTCGCGAAGCAAGAATTTCCTGCAACTCAGTCACCCATCTGGCTTTTGTAGCCGAATCAATACCAAGAATTTCCAGCAACTGCTCGCGACTCCGGGGGTACACCGTGGCGATTTCCATCACCTGCTGGTTCGACAATACCCATTGCAGTGGAAGATTCCTTTTTCTTGCTCGTTGATCTCTCCATATCAACAGCTTTTTGGCAATATGTTGTTTGGGAATCGGCAAATTGCCAGCAACATGAAAATGCTTCCAAACATCACTGTGGTTCAACTCCACAATTTGCTTCAGCAATCTGGCACACTCTTCTTCAATCCACTTCAAACGGTTTCTTTGTTCCAGCATTTCCATCAATACGTTGTACAACGGTATCAGGTAACGCACATCATCCATGGCATATTCAATTTGTTGCTGCGAAAATGGACGCTTATCCCATTTGGACCGAGTTAATTCCTTTGCCAGCGAGACACCCAATACCTGGTCAACCATGGCTTGGTAGGAGATTCTCTTGTACCCGCACAATACTGCCGCAATCTGCGTGTCGAATATCCGTGCCGGGGTGAGGTTGGCCCGTTTCAGCACATCCAGGTCCTGACTTGCCGAGTGAAAGATGAAGGTGCGAGCCGGCAACTGCACCAAGCACTGCAAAGCCGACAAGTCTTTACATTGAGCGGCATCGACACAAAACTCGACACCTTCTGCAGCAATTTGAATCAACTCCAGTATGGAAAAATAAGTTCTAACCCGCGTAAACTCGGTATCTACGGCAATCAACGATTGATGCTCGAGTTGAATACAGTACTCCTGCAAAGTTTCTGCGGATTCTATGAGTATAATTGAACTGTCTGCACTCAACAGACGATTACCTTTGAATTGAAGTTTTTCTGAATTTGAACATACTGATTTTCATCAACTCGCACAGACCATAAATTTACAAATCAGTGAGCAGCTTGATAGCAACGTTTATTCGAATCTGCTTGTTCAAGGCAGGTCCACAAGACTTGCCCTCATCCGACGTACTATTGGTAGCGACCGTCATTGCATCCGTCGGCACCAATCTACTAGTGGATTTTCTGGGCCCGAGTACGCTACAGACCCTGATTCTTTCAGTCATGCAAGCGATTGTATTTGCTTTGGTGATCAAAGGACTGTTGCAAATCAAGAATTTCTCGTATCGGTGGAAGCAAACGATGTGTGCATTGTTCGGGGCCTCATCAATTATTCGTCTGGTTGGCGCACCGATTTTGCATATTTTAGCACCAAACCAGGGGCCGGAGGGACCGTTGATCAATGCTCCTGTCATGGTGAGCGGTGCGGCAATGGGAATATGGAGTGTCGCAGTAATGACCGTGATTTTGC
Organism: Arenicellales bacterium; assembly: GCA_965200765.1. Classification (GTDB taxonomy): domain Bacteria; phylum Pseudomonadota; class Gammaproteobacteria; order Arenicellales; family JAJDZL01. The sequence goes on along the minus strand of OZ241380.1, from coordinate 863,194 downwards.
GTTCTGCGATGGAAATTTCGACACTCACCAGTTTCTTTATCACGATTGCCAGCAACATTCTTGTCTTTATCGTAGTGATTCAAGTGTACGACTTGCTGTTCGTCACGGCCGGATGAGGTGATGCAACACATCCATATCATCGGAATTTGCGGGACATTCATGGGCAATCTGGCATTGCTGGCCAGAGAGTTGGGACTCCGGGTAACCGGTTCCGACTTGAATGCCTATCCCCCGATGAGCACAATGCTGGAAGAGCAAAAAATAGAGGTGTCCAATCGCTATCATCCTGACAATCTGAAAGACTCACTGGACATGATCGTCGTGGGAAATACCATCAGTCGTTCAAATCCTGAAATTGATGCGGTGATGGATTCGGGCATTCCTTACACTTCCGGACCTCAATGGCTGTTCGAGCATGTGCTTTTTAATCGAAAAGTCGTTACAGTCGCCGGCACTCACGGCAAGACAACTACAACTAGCATGATCGCCTGGATACTGGACTATGCAGGTTTGGAGCCAGGTTACCTGATCGGCGGAGTTGCACAGAATTTTTCAATGCCGGCCCGCATCGGTAAAGGCGAATGGTTTGTAGTGGAAGGCGACGAATACGACACAGCTTACTTTGACAAACGCTCCAAATTCATTCACTACCGGCCCCAAGTTGCCACCCTGCTCAATCTGGAGTTTGACCACGCGGATATCTTTGATTCAATTGAAGACATTGAACAGCAATTCAGGTACTTTATCCGTACACTTCCGTCCAGTGGGCGAATCGTAGTCAATTTCGATGATCCCCGATTTCGGGAGATGTACGAAATCGGAGCATGGACACCGGTGGATACGTTCAGTGCAACCGGCGACCGCAATGCAGACTGGTACATCGACTCGCAAAGCGAAGACCACTTGTCCTACGATATCCATTCGCGGGTGCATGGCACGGCTTCGCTCAATTGGAAATTGCCCGGTATGCACAACACTGCCAATGCGGTGGCTGCAGTTGCCGCTACGACTCACATGGGAGTTCAACTGGACACTGCCGTTGATGCATTGCAGAAATTCAAGCCGGTAAAGCGGCGTTTGGAATTTCTGGCAGACATTGAAAATATCCGCATCTATGACGATTTTGCACACCACCCCACGGAGATCGGTGCCAGTCTTGAAGCAATTTCAAAACTGGAGCGTCCCAAGAGACTGATTGCAGTGTTTGAACCGCGTTCCAATACGATGAGAATGGGTGTACATGGCAAAAGACTGTTTGACGCATTCGAACTGGCCGACCGGGTTTATATGTACCGCGCACCCAATATCGAGTGGGAACCTGAACACGATGCCGAATTGAACCTTTTTGCATTCGACTCAATAGACCCGTTGCTCGACTCGCTTACAAATGAACTCAATAGCGGAGATTGTGTAGTTATAATGAGCAACGGTGGATTCAACAATCTGCAGAGTCGACTGATTGACAATCTGAACAGGAACCGAAAATGATATTAAAAAAAATTGCAATCCGATTGGTTGCCTTCATCTTGCTGAATGCAGTCCTGGTTGTTCCTTCAGCTTACGCGGAGTATCTGGAAGGACGAGACTATGTTGAACTGCCAGGAGAAGCTGAAATTCACAGCAATGGTCAAATTGAAGTGAATGAATTTTTCTGGTTCGGGTGCCCTGGTTGTTTCAGATTTGAGTCAACTATTCAGCACTGGGTCGCAAACGAAAAACCCGAAGCAGTTCGGTTTGTGCCAGTACCCGCAACCGTAGCGGACCGCTGGCTGTTCCACGCCAAAGTTTACTACGCGTTTGAGTTGACGAATACAACAGATGAGTTGTACACCAAATTTTTTGATGAAATTCATGTCAAAAACAATCGTATCCGCTCGGAAGGTCAACTGGCTGAGTGGCTTGATTCTGTGGGAGCAAATACCCAGGAGATATTGTCAGCGCTCAATTCATTCGGGGCGGTTACAAAAGTCAATCAAGCCGACTTGCTGGCACGCAAATACCAAATTACCGGCGTCCCGACCTTGGTGGTTGGCGGGAAATATCGTACTTCTCCGTCAATGATCAAATCAGATGCCGAATCGTTAAAGGTCGTCGAGTTTCTGGTCAACAAGATTCTTCAGGAAAACTCCGGAAGCTGATTCCGACTGAAGTACTGCTTCAGCTACTGCTTCAAAGCGGTCACTTCAATTTCAACCTTCATGCGCGGGTCGGCCAAGTCTGCACAGTACATTGTTGACGCGGGCCGAACTGTGCCAAAGTATTCGCGCAAGATCGGCCAGCATGGTTCAAAGTCGTTTCGGTCCGGAAAAATGTAAGTCACCCGGACGATGTCCTTGAAACTGCTACCGGCTTCTTCAAGGGCAACTCCAATATTGACAAGTGTTTGTCGACACTGCTCTTCTACATCATCAGAAATTTCCATGGTGTCGTAATTGAAGCCGGTTGTTCCAGCTACAAACACCCATCGACCATCGCAAACTGCGCGACTGTAGCCGATCTGTTCTTCATACACCGATCCGCTTGAAATTCGTCTTCTTGAGTTCTGAAATTTGTGCATTGCATAGCTTCCTGGATTCATTTTTTCGTTGAAAATCAAACACATATAGAAAAACTGTATTTTACGACACAACTCGAACCCTGTTCTCGTTGGATGATTCCACATCGTAACGATAGTCCGCCTTAAAAACTGTTACTCTAGTACGAAATACTAGTCCACTTCATTGCCAAGTGTAATGGTAGACTGTTCAAATTACAACGGCACCGTTGAACACACTAGCGGGCACGCGTAACTAAGATTCGTACTAACTACTGTGTAGAATTCGTTGCGAGTCATTCAACTTGATGCCGAGAATATATGGTAAATGCTGAGATCGAATCGACTACGTCGGTTTCTGAGCAACATGATTTTGAATTTGTGCCTTATAATGTTGGGAGTGGTTGCTTGAGTCAAATGAACAGGTGACCAACAGAATACAACACCAAACACTGAAAGGTCATTTGTGCATTGCAATCAACAGATGTTGATGGAATTGCCAACAGAGGAGAAATGCGTGATGCAACCGAAACTCAAATTGAAGCCAACAGACAATACATTTGATGCAGCCGTGGACAATGTGTTTTCGGCAGTTCGTACAATTGAATGTCCCACTGTTGACTTCCCTACACAATTGAAGATTAATACCCGACTGAAAATGGAAGGGCAGAAATTTTTGTCGCTGGTACCAGCAAATTCGATTCCGGTCGTGTTCTTTGACCCGCAATACAGAGGGGTACTGGACAAAATGCGCTATGGAAATGAAGGGAAGAACAGGGGTCGAGAACGCAGTGAATTGCCCCAGATGAACGAAATGGTTATCAAGGAGTTCATTGGAGAGATTGCTCGCATACTCATTCCATCAGGGCATCTTTTCTTATGGGTGGACAAGTTCCATTTGTGTCAGGGAGTTTCAAATTGGTTTGAAGGAACCAATCTTGATGTGGTGGACATGGTCACGTGGAACAAGAAAAAAATGGGCATGGGTTATCGCACTAGACGATGTTCAGAATACTTGATTGTTTTGCAGACGCTTCCAAGAAGAGCGAAAAGCGTGTGGAAGGTTCACAATATATTGGATGTATGGGACGAACCTGTCAAGTCAAAAAACGGACATACGCATCGAAAACCTGTGGAATTGCAAAGCAAGTTGATCTCTGCGGTGAGCAATGAAAATGACGTTATCGTTGACCCTGCTGCTGGCTCATTTTCGGTCATGGAATCTGCCAACAATGCAGGAAGGAATTTCTTGGGATGCGACATTAACGGATGATCGTCACATAGATATTTGTTTCTGTAAATTAATGCCGATTTCGGAGTCGATATATGGCAAAAATCAGGGATAGAAAGCCAAAAGACAGTTCTGGTGCTTACGGGAGAGTTTTTGGAAATAACAGATTAGGGGAATTGATCAGCATGGTGCATGGCACGTCAATATCAAACGGAAATGAACTTGAACGAATGATTGTTAATAGGCTAACTCAAATTCCAGATTTGGATGAATTTCTCGCAAACGAAATAATGCCCGAAGGCATCTTCCTTGCAACAAAGCAGCAAATGAAGAAATGCGATACACTGGATTGTCGAAATGCAGAACCTGATTTTCTAATATTCAAGAGAGAAGACAACATTCAGACGTGTTTCGTAGTGGAATTGAAAGATGGACATGCATTCGATACCAAGAAAGCGAGTGCTGAACGAAAAGTGTTACATGATTTCACTCAACAAAATGGACAATACATACAGTTCAAGTTTCGAATTTACATTTGTTGTTTTAATGTAACCAGTAAAGAACAGGCGTATCACGGATTGAAACGAAAAATCAGTATGGAAGAAATTCTGACCGGACGAGAGTTCTGTGATCTCTTGGCAATTGACTATGATGAAATCGTAAGGTTGAGAACAGTTGATGAAAAAGACAATTTTCGATATTTCTTGGAGCAACTGTTGAGCATCCCTGAAGTGTCTTCTGAATTGAATAAAATTAGAAACTCATAATTTATTCCCGAAACTAGAAGTGGTTCCATCTCAGAATCCACAACCAGTTTAGCGACTAAAATTCCCGAATGTTTGATCTAGTGAATTCAATCATGAAAGATATTCTTGAACAGCACTGGATAATACGATTTTAGGAAACACTAGCGCAAAAACGTTTGCAAGAAAATTAGTACGAGTGGATTGTCCCCGTAAAATCGTCCTAGCCACCCAGAAAAAGCTTACCGACAGTCGGGTCAGCAAGCAATTCATCACCAGTTCCGGCCTTTACAAGCTCACCAGCAACCAGAACATAGCCGATATCGGCAAACTCCAAGCCCTTTTTAGCGTTCTGCTCCACCATCAGTATTGTCTTCCCTTCCGAGTTTTGCAAATCATCCAAAATCTCGAAAACCATTTCAATATATCTTGGTTCCAGCCCGATTGAAGGCTCATCAACCAAAAGTACTTCCGGATTCATAATCAGGGCGCGTGAAATCTCCAGAAGTCGACGCTCTCCCCCTGACAACACCCCGGCCCGCTCTTTGCGACGGGTGCGCAGACGATCGTACTTCGCAAGAATCGCCTCTGCCGCTTCATGTGCTTCATCACCTGATTCTTTCAGAAATCCGCCCATCCACAGGTTTTCCTCTACTGTCATATCCGGAAAAACGGAATTATCTTGAAGTATGTACGCAATCCCGGCATCGCGTAGCTTTTGATTCGAACCTAACTTCGTCACATCGTTGCCGTTGACCGTGATCGTTCCAGTTCTGATGTCTGTAAAACCGTATATCGAATGCAACACAGTGGACTTGCCTGCGCCGTTCGGACCAATCAGACAAAGCGATTGACCACAACCGACCACCAATTGAAAGTCATGCAAAATCTGAACTTTGCCATAGCCTGCATTCAAGCGATCTATACTACAGACAGGAGCCCCTTCAACCAGTTTGTTCAACTCTTCCAGACTCGGACGTTCGCGAAAGATTTCCTGTGAACGTCTGGACACTTCGTCAACTGATAACGCCGTATTTTCTGCGGAATGACTTGTGCTGTCAGACAACATTACTTTCTCCCTCCGCCCAGATATGCTTCAATCACTTTAGGATTGTCACGAATTTCATCAGGCGAACCCTCTGCCAGATATTCTCCATGTGCAAGACAGTAAATATGCTCCGCCAGGGACATAATCACTCTCATGTTGTGTTCAATAACAAACAAAGTGATTCCAAACTCTGTATTAGCCCTTTTCAGACGGTCAATCAAACCGTTAATCAATGTAGGGTTGATTCCTGCAGTGGGTTCATCCAATAACAGCAATGAGGGGCTTGTCATCAACCCCATTGCAAATTCCAGCAATTTTTGCTGACCAAAAGACAAATCACCGGCTCTCAGTTTGCGCTTTTCATACAAACCGACAAACTGCAGGAGCGACTCCGAGCGGTCCACATCCGCACGGTGGTGAGAAGCAAGCATGGCCGCCACACTGCTGTGTGCGCGCGGCGTGCTAATCAGCATGTTGTCCATACAGGTCATGCCGCCGTATACGCGAGTTTGCTGAAATGTTCGAATCAGTCCAAGCCGCGCGATCTCCGATACTCTCAGCGTGGAGATTTCCTTTCCGTTGAATCGAATGGAACCTTCGTCAATCGGATGGTAGCCAACGATCGAATTGAACAACGTAGTTTTTCCGGACCCATTCGGTCCGATGAGTCCGATAATTTTTCCTTGCGGCACCTTCAGTGAGATTGAATTGTTGGCAACAACCCCGCCGAACCGCTTGGAAACTTCGAGAACTTCCAGCAAATTACTCATACCGAGTCACCGGTTCGTTGCAAATCCTCGTTTTTCTCGATTACCTCCCCGAACCACTCGGGGCGATACTCTCGCAGAAAGCCCATTATTCCCTGCGGAACAAAAACAACTATGACTACAATCAGCAAGCCAAGTGCCACGCGTTGCCAGCCCAGCAAATAGGTCCAGAATATTTCCTGAGTGATATGAAAAATGACTGCGCCAACAATAGGCCCCAGCAACGTTCCCTTGCCACCCAAAATCGCCATCAAAATCATCCACACTCCAAACGTCGTACCGGCAAATGCCACATCAATTGGATCAATAAAACCAACCAGATTGCCAACTCCACCGCCTACCAGCGCAAGAAACACGGCCGCCAACGACCACGCAATGATCTTGACTCGAACTGTGGGGATCCCCATCGCTTCGGCCTTGTCTTCGTTGTCCCGAATTGCATTGAGCACCAGTCCAAATCGACTGCCGTACAAGAACTTCAAGACAAAAAATGTCAACACAGCAATTGCGAAAAACAGGTAGTAGTAAAACAGTGAACGCACTCCGAGCGTTTCCGGAAATAAAGGTGTAACGAGTCCGGAACCCGCTCCAACATAGTCAATGCCTGAAAATATCTCACCCGCGGCAATTCCCAGTCCAAGCGTACAGATTGCGAAGTAGTGCCCCCGCATTCCAAGAATTCCGGCCCCCAAAATCACCGCAACAGCAACGCAGACCACTGCACCGGCCGCCAGCCCCAGGCCAAGTCCGGCCAAGTACTGCAATGGTGTCAGCATCGTCAGTTCACTGCCCGCCAAATTGGCATATTCATTGACATCAAAAAACAGATCTCGCTGAATAATTGCAGTTACATACATACCGATGCCGAAGAACAAAATATTGCCAAACGAGTTGTATCCCATCTGCCCGCCAACAATATCCCAAGTGAGTGCGAACACAATCATTACCCAGAGAAATGCCAACTGCGTCTGATAATTCGGAAACAGCAAGGGTGCAAACAGTCCAACGACTGTAATCCCGAAATAGATGAGAATTTTGTTCTTCATTTTCGATGTTATTTCAGGTATTTGCGTTGCTTGGCAAGCACCATGTTGCGAACAACCAGTATGACTACCAAAAGCGAAAATATAAATGCCGCTTCAAATTCTGCGCCGAGTATGAAGCCGGCAAATTTTTCAAGCGAACCGAGTCCAAGTCCGGCGACAACAACGCCCGTCAGATTTCCAAGCCCGGCAATAATGACAATCATAAATGAGCGAACCGTGTAGGTAAGTCCAAAAAATGGATGAATCACCCAAGTCATTACCACCAATGCACCAGCTGCTCCACAGATAGCTGCATTCAGCGAATAGGTGAAGGCATACACTCGATCTGTATTGATCCCCATGATACGCGCCGCGCGAGCATTTTGTGCGGTCGCTCGAATAGACTGCCCCATTCGGGATTTCTTGAGAAAAACGACCAAGACACTCCCGATGACCAATGCCAAAACAAAAGCAACCACCTGTATCCAAGGTACTGCAATCAATCCATCATACAGGAGAACAGTGCCAAATTCGGTTTGTGCAGTCTGAACATTGGCACCAAAAAGTTCGTTCATCAACTGCTGTAGCAAAATGCTCAAGCCGAACGTAGCAAGCAAAGACGTAAACAAGTCGCGGTCAACAATGCGAAATACCACAGAGCGATATAGCAACCATCCCAGCAGAAATAGCACTATTGCTGCGACCGGGATACCTGCAATCGGGTGGATACCTGCATTGGAAAGATAGAAGGTCACATAGCCGCCCAGTATGACAAACTCGCCTTGAGTGACGTTGATAATATTCATCACGCCCCAAACCAGCGCGAGTCCATATGCTGCAAGTGCAAAAATCGCACCCACCAGCAATCCGTTGATCAGCAACTGCAGTCCGAAAACCGGCGCGTCAAAAAGTATGAGCAGGTTGTCCACAAGCAACGCTCGCTAGTCGACTTCTGCTATTCAGAAGTCGACTAGTGAAACCATTTTCAAAATTCAGACGAACTAGTTCATCGGTCGGGGATGTACAAGAGAAGCTTCAGCCCAGTTGATCGGTGCGACAACCTTGTATTCGCCGCCTTGAATTTGACGCAGGGCCATCGGTTTTGCAATGTTCTTGCCAGTTTCGTCAAACTTGACATTACCGTAGAATGTTTGAATTTCTGTCGCCGCCAGCGCATCTCGAACCGCATCAGTGTCAAAACTGTTGGCGCGTTCGATTGCATTCGCATAGACGAGAACCGACGCGGTGGATTCCGCTGCTTGATAAGGTGGAACATAGCCAAATTCCGCTTCAAACGTTTTGGCGTAATCCCCTGCCGAACCGAACCATTGATCCGCATAGCTCATTTTTTCGGACCATTGAGTCGCACAAAGGAAGTTTTCGGCAGCAGTACCAAATTTCTCCGCATCATGCACCGCTGCTGATTCACAGTGAGTCAGAGCAATCATGGGAACATTCACCTGTTGCTGTTCCACTTGGCGAGCTGCCAGCGCAGCACCTTTCGAGTGACCGGAGACTACTAGCAAGTCTGGCTTCAACGCCTTGACCTTGGTCAAAGTTGCAGTCATGTCATTCAACTCGCGCGGCAATTTGTCATCAACAACCAATTTCATGCCATACATGTTGACCATGTCAACTACACCGGCGCGAATATCAAGCGAAAATGGATCATTTTCAACGGCAAGGGCAACCGTCAGGTCCGCGGGACTCTTTCCATCTGCCTTGGCCTGCTCGGCCGCCAGATTAATCGCTTCCGCAAGATACTGCTCGGATGTCGACAGAACCGCGAACAAATACTTGTAGCCTTTATTGAACAAGGAGCGTGAAGCACCGTTGCCTTCAACCATGGGAATCTTGTATTTCTCCGTTACCGGAGCGATCGCCTTGGTCAAGCCGGAACTGTAAGGACCCAGCATAAATGTGACACCATCTTGCTGAATGAGTCGTTCCGCCAACTGAGCACCCCGTGCGGGTGTCGACTCATCATCGTAGTATTTCACTGCCAGTTTGTACTGCTTGCCATCGACAGTAACTCCGCCCATTTCATTGAGGCGCGTGATGGCGAGGTCGTAACCATTTTTCGTGTGATTGCCAGCCGTCGTGTACTTGCCTGTCAAGGAAACTGCGGCACCCAGTGTGATTGTGTCACCTTCCACCTTTGCCAGTGAATGGGATGAGACCAGCATTCCTAAAGTAAAAATGCTTGCTGCAATGATTTTCATTGATTTCATATTCATAAGATTTGTATTTACCACTTTGTTTGAAAATTTGAAAGTATTCCCAATCAATATTATTCGTTTACGCCTTGTGATTCAAATGCAATCACTTGAAGATGGCTAAATTTGTTATAGCTCGTTGCACTCAGAGAACTGTTTCAACCCGATAACCGAACTCGCGAGCATTATGTTGACACCAGTGCCACAGGTCCAAACCAAAGCTCTGCAGTATGTAAATGTCAAATGAAGTGTCAACACAATGAATCGTCACGCTATTGTGGCCCAATAAAGTAGAAACCACATCACCCGTGCCGAGAATGTCAACATTCACCGGGCATCCCTTTTTCAGAAATTCACGGACATCGTTGCCTGAAGCTCGAAGAATGGTTCTCGCCGATGATAAATCCGTTACCGTCGCATCTGTCGACTCCAACAAGGTGCGAACTTCTCTTCCAATCTCTTTGGATGATTGAATTTCGGACTCCAGCAACACCATACCCGGCCCATTCCACATCAACACAACATCATCACCGATTACCGACTTGTTACTTGTCGGCAGTTGCGAAACGCCCAAGGACTGGAACACTTCTGAATTGAACGAACGCAAACCATTGATCTGAAACAACGACGCAACTCGTCTTTCCTTGAACATTACACCTGGAATTGCACCGATTACTGCGCCATAATCGCCGGGCTTGTAATGATTCTGCAAAACGGAGCTGGATTTGGAATCAGACACGGGCGCGTTCCCCTGTAGGGTCGAAAAATATATGATGTGCGATTTCCACAGCGACGTTTCGTCCCGTTAACGGTGATGCGGCATACACTTTCTTACCGAGTCGCTGATCTCCGCCTCGAATGAGCGCCAAGCCGATCTCCTTGTTGAGATGGGGACTAAAGCAGGACGATGTTACGTGGCCAATTGTACTGGCCGGCGGTGCATCATCGCTTCGCTCGACAATTTGAGCACCTTTGGGAATCGGGCGGTCTTCTGTCGCGACAATGCCCACCAGACTCAATCTTCCGGTAGCCGTCAACCCCGTGCGTTGTGCCAGACGCTTGCCGACAAAATCTGAATCCTTCTTCATCATTCGACCAAAACCCAAATCCGCCGCTGTTGTTGTTCCGTCCAGTTCCGCCGCCACAACATGACCTTTTTCAATACGTAGTACTGTCAAGGCTTCCAATCCGTACGGCGCAATCTCCCAGCGCTGACCGGCAACCATCAATTCCTCCCAAACTGCAACGGCAAACTCGGATGGCGTATGTATTTCATAACCCAGCTCACCTGAAAAACTGACTCGAAAAATTCGTACAGGAACTCCTTCGATTTCGCCTTCAACATAGCCGAGATAAGGCAGGCTTTCATTATCAACACCGGTGTTCCTGACAACCGCCGCCAACACATCTCGACTCAGCGGCCCCGCAAGGGCCATGCCAGCCCACTGGTCACTCACCGAAGTCAAATGAACGTGCAACTCTGGCCAGACTGTCTGTGAATAAAACTCAAGATGTTCCATCACAGGACCGGCATTCCCGGTTGTTGTCGTCATATAGTATTCATTCTCTGCGACTCGAGTTGAGGTCCCGTCATCAAACACAATTCCGTCTTCGCGAAGCATCAAACCGTACCGGCATCGTCCAATTTGCAAGGATTTCCAGCGATTGATATAGACGCGCTCCAGAAATTCTGCAACATCTCTGCCCTGCAACTCGATTTTCCCCAGTGTCGATACATCCACAAGCCCCACTTTGGAGCGGACATGCCGGGTTTCCCTCACGATCGCATCAGCGATTTGCTCGCCAGTCCGGGGATAGCAAGTGGCGCGTTGCCAGACTCCCGAATTTTGCATGATTCCGTTGTTTTCAACATGCCAGTCATGCAATGGAGTGCGTCGCAACGGGGTCATATGCTTGCCGTGCTCGTCCGCGGCAATTGTTCCCAGACACATGGGTGTAAACGGCGGACGGAACGTCGTGTGCCCAACAGCAGGGATATCTTCACCTCTCACTCTCGCCAGATTCGCCAAGCCAATCACATTGCTTGAACGACCCTGGTCTGTTCCCATACCCAGCGTGGTATAGCGCTTCAAATGTTCGACAGAAATATAGCCTTCGCGCACCGCCAATTCCAGATCATTCACTGTAACGTCGTTTTGAATGTCTATAAACTGCTTAACGTGCTTTTTGGCAGGTGTCGGCACTTTCCAGACACATTTTGTCGGTGAAGATTTAGCTTGCTCAGCAACAGGCAACTCCACTTCCATACTGCTGGAAAAACCGGCTTCTCTGGCGGCTTCGATTCCTGCTTGGTGACCCTGTTTCAAACAGTCCGACAATTCAAATTCACCATCTACACTGCCAGCCAGTCGTATATTTTTCTTTTGTTCAGCGGCAACAAACGATCCAATGTCGTCATCAAATCGAAGTTTTCCCTGCGCTTGCGAAAACAAATGAATGGTCGGGTTCCAACCGCCGGACACGCACAGCACGTCACACTCGATTCGCTCGGCCCCCAAAATCGTTTCATCATCTAGCAGTCTTGAGACTTCAATGGAACGAATCTTTCCTTTGCCAGTGGTTCCGGTAACAACATAACCTTGCATCAATCTTGTATCTCCCAAATGCGACAAGGCCGTCTCGCCGGCCGATTCTGAACGACAATCCACTACTGCAACCACTTCAACCGCGATGTTTTTCAACGCTGACACGGTTGCATATGCACTGTCGTTGTTTGTGAATACCACGGCGCGCTTGCCGGCCTGCACCGCAAACTGAGTTGCATATCCCCGCACGGCCGAAGCAAGCATCACGCCGGGCTTGTCATTGCCACCAAACGCAATGGGCCGCTCAATGGCACCGCAGGCCAGCACAACTTGTGTCGCACGAATCAGACGTAGTCGCTGACGGTCCTGAAAATCAGGTGGAATTGGCAAATGGTCGGAAACGCGTTCCACAGCAGCAATCAAATTCTGATCATAGTATCCGGCAGCTGTGGTTCTCTTCAACACTTGTACATTGGGCATTGCATCCAGTTGTTCAACGGTTTGTTGCACCCAATCCATTGCCGCCGCACCATTCAGCAAACTGTTGTCGTAGGCCAGTTGTCCACCAAACCGGGCCGTCTCATCCACAAGCATGACATTGGCACCGGCTTGACCAGCGGCCAGTGCTGCACACAAGCCGGCGGGTCCGCCACCAACTACCAGCACATCACAAAAATCAAATCTCCTGGAATAATTGTCTGCATCATTCTCTGTAGGAGAATGCCCAAGACCCGCGGCTTTTCGGATCCAGTGTTCATAAAACATCCATCGAGATGCCGGCCACATGAACGTCTTGTAGTAAAACCCGGCCGGCAACATCGGCGATGCCAGATTCGCGAGTGACCCGATGTCGAACCGCAAAGTTGGCCATCGGTTCTGGGAAGTCGCCTCCAGTCCATCAAACAACTCGATTTCTGTGGCGCGCAGATTGGGCTCGGTGCGACTGCCCTCGCGTAGTGTAACAAGTGAACTCGGTTCTTCGATTCCGATCCCGAAAATACCCCTGCGCCGATGATATTTGAAACTTCTTCCAATCAGACGAACGCCGTTCGCGAGCAATGCCGATGCGAGCGTATCGCCCTGATAACCGGTAAGTCGTTTGCCGTCGAATGTAAACTTCAGCTTCTGGCTTCGGTCAATCCGACCACCGTAGGCATAGCGATACGATTGTGCCATATTTCGTACCTTTAATCGCCCTGTTGCGCGTTGGCCGGTTCGCTTTCGAGCACTTCGTGAGTCCAGGTATTCCGACGCACCCGAATCCATCTGCGGCATCCGGCAGTATGGTGCCACCATTCAACATGTTCACCGCGGGGATTGTCGCGTGTGTAGACAAAATCGTACCAAGCTTCATCTGAATCATCCGGGTCAGGTCGCGTTACAGTCGCATCTCCCAGATACTTGAATTCAACTTCCGAGCGTTCACCGCACCAAGGACAACGAATTAGCAACATGGACTCTTCCTCTGCACAAGTGTTCGATTAATGATGATTGGGGAAAGGCCCCCCGCCTTTTTCATCCAGCAATTCCCCTTTGAAGAACCGGTCAAGCCTGAATCCGGCGTTCAACGGATGCAGTTCATCGCGTGCGAGGGTATAAGCAAAGCACCAGCCCGAAGCCGGGGTCGCCTTGAAGCCGCCATAGCACCAACCGCCGTTCAAATACAAACCAGCAACTGGAAGGCGGTCAATGATTGGACTGCCATCCATCGACATGTCCACTACACCGCCCCAGGTCCTCATCAACCTGACTCGACTCAATATGGGAAATAATGTCAAAACCGACTGAACGACATGCTCGATACGTGGCATGTTCCCTCGCTGTGCATAAGAATTGTAATGGTCCAGGTCGCCGCCGAACAACACTTCTCCCTTGTCAGTTTGATTGATATAAACATGCGAGGCACCCGAGGTAACTACGGTATGAATGATCGGCTTCAGTGGCTCGGTAACCATTGCCTGCAACACATGGGATTCAATTGGTAACCGAATGCCTGCCATGGCAGCCAACCGACTTGAGTTTCCGGCAACTGCAATCCCTATTTTTTTGGCGCGGATAGACCCGCGCGTAGTTTCGACACCTGCAACCGCCCCATTTTCCACCCGAATCCCGACAACTTCGCAATTCTGAACAATATCAATGCCGCGAGCATCGGCGGCGCGCGCATAACCCCAGGCCACCGCGTCATGCCGCGCAGTTCCGGCCCTTCTCTGCAACAAACCACCGAAGATCGGATAACGGGTTGTCGTCGAGCAATCCAGATATGGCACCATCCTTTGGACTTGATCACGCATCAGCAATTCAGCGTCAATCCCGTTGAATCGCATTGCATTGCCGCGCCGGGAAAAAGAATCCATCTCGGCATCGCTGTGCGCGAGATTGAGTACCCCGCGCTGACTGAACATGACGTTGTAATTCAGATCCTGCGACAGACCTTCCCACAGCTTCATCGAATGCTCATAAAAGTGTGCATTTTCGTTGAGCAGATAATTGGATCGAACAATCGTCGTGTTTCTGCCCGTGTTGCCACCGCCAAGCCAGCCCTTTTCCAGGACTGCGATATTCGATATACCATGCTCTTTTGCAAGGTAGTACGCAGTCGCCAATCCGTGCCCGCCGGCGCCGACAATGATGACATCGTATTCGGTTTTCGGCACACAATCTCGCCACGCAAGGGGCCAATTCCGATGACGGCGCATCGCGTGACGCGCCAGCGAAAACACCGAATATTTTTTTGGTTTGGCCACCAGATTCAAAGGGAAAGAAAAACGTTCATGTGCGACGATGTGAGATCGTTCTGCAATCCTGCTGAAGCATATCGATCACCGCCCGGCTACCTTCCAGTGTATTGTACATATTCAGATCGAATACATCAATCCACTTCAAATTCTGCCCTTCTCTGGACCCCGGCACTCCGACATAATCATTAACAGTACGAAAATACAGATGGACCTGCAAGTCCGGGTAGTCGTAAGGATAATCAACATAAGCGCTTGAGTTTCGCACGTGAATTCCCACCTCCTCGGACAGTTCGCGTGTCAATGCGTTCGCCAATGACTCACCCGCGTGAACTTTGCCACCCGGAAATTCCCATTGACCTTTATAGCGTTCCGGTGCAGTTCGTTGCCCAATTAAAATTCGACCCTGCGAGTCAAATACAAGTCCTGCAGCAACGGTGAGACGTTCAGGTTCGATAATCTGCATTCACTCGCACGTATTCAGTACTTAAATCACTGGTCCAAACTTTGCCGGTGCTGTCCCCCATACCCAAGTCGATTCGAATATGAATTTCCGGATTGGCCATCGCCGCGACACCTGCTTCTTCGGTGTAACTGCTACTCACAGTTCCATCGCGCAGAATTTCAACGCCGTTGATTTCAATATTGACCAAAGACATGTCCAGGTGCTCAATGCCGGAGCGTCCAATTGCGGCGAAAATCCGCCCCCAATTCGGGTCAGATGCAAACAAGGCAGTTTTGACAAGTGGTGAGTTTGCCACTACCTTGCCAACTCTCAAGCACTCCTGTTCGCGCCAGCCACCGGTCACTTCAATGGAAATAAATTTATTCGCGCCCTCTGCATCCCGAATCAGCATTTGGGCAAGTTCAGAAGTGACCTCGTTCAGTGCCTCGCAAAATGTGTTCCAGTCGTCGCCATCAGCATCCGGCGACAATTCGATTTCGGATGCACCGGTCGCTGCCAGCACACAGGCGTCATTGGTTGACGTATCACCGTCCACTGTGATTCGATTGAAACTCAAATCAACGGCGCGCCCCAATGCCCGTTTCAAATGTTCTCTTGAGATGGCGGCATCTGTAGCAATGAAACTCAGCATGGTTGCCATATTCGGTTCGATCATTCCGGCCCCTTTAACGATTCCGGTCAATACCACACTGCCTTCGCTTAGCTCTGCAGTTCGACTGACTGCTTTCGGGATCGTATCGGTCGTCATGATTGCCTGTGCACCGCTCAGCCAATTGTCTTCTCTCAAATCTGACTGACATTCTCTCAAATGCCCGCATATCTGGTTCACTGGCAGTCTTTTGCCAATTACACCGGTAGAGAATGGCAACACTGATTCAGACGCGATATTCAGCATTTCGGCAACACCCGAGCAAACGTCCAGACAGTCTTGTACACCTTGACGACCCAGGCCAGCATTCGCCACCCCGCTGTTCACAATCCATGCGTATACAACATCATTGTCCATCAGGTGTTTTTTGGCAACCTCAACGGGCGCAGCACAAGCCTGATTGAGAGTAAACAGGCCGGCAATATTCGCACCATTCGGAAAATGGAACAACACCAAGTCCTTACGACCACTTTTGCGCAAATAGGCTGCAGTCGCGCCGACCTGAACCCCTGGCACGGGCTTAATGTTTTCAGGAAACTTCAATCCAACTGCCATTTTCCTTTCTCCGCGTTCTCATTATTCTATATCCAGAGTCTGCAATGCTTACCAATCGAAAATTCAGCATGACTACCTGCCATGACAAATTTTATACTTTTTGCCAGACCCGCAAGGACAGGGTTCATTACGACCAATTTTTCTTCCTTCGCGCACAAACGGTTGCACGGTTTCGGCCGTCGCATGCGACGGTCCGGATTGCAATTGACCACCTTGCTGTTGTTGCGTTCCTGCTGGCGAAGCTAGTTGTCCAGCAGATGGTTCGTTGCCGTTGCCGAACATTTCCATCTCCGGCCTGAGATAATTCAGCTTTCGTTGCGGTCGGTGGCGGCTTGCAGGTTGCCGTGGTGCATTCTCGCCCTGTCGAACCTGCAGGCGCGACAATAGACGCATTGCAGAATGTCGAACATTGTCCAGCATCAGCGTGAACATTTCAAATGCTTCGCGCTTGTACTCCTGCTTTGGGTTTTTCTGGGCATAACCGCGCAGATGAATTCCCTGCCGGAGATGATCCATGTTCGCCAAATGCTCTTTCCAGTGCATGTCCAGTACCATCAGCATCACTGATTTTTCCGCCGCTCGTATCGCACCCTGATCAGTTCCCTCAAATTTCTTTACATTATCGGCATTCACAGCTTCTTCAATACGCTGAACGACCTGGCTCTGGTCCAGATTTTCCTTTTCAAGCCACTCGCCGATTGGTAGCTTAAGCATGAATTCGTTGTCAATATCCTTGACAAGCTGGTCAACGTCCCATTGCTCCTCATGACTGCTCGGCGGAATGCTGGAAGCTACCACATCGTTCACGCATTGTTTGCGCATCATCGCAAGAGTCTCCTGAACATCCTCCTGCTTCATAAACACATCGCGCTGGTCGTACACCACTTTCCGCTGCTCATTCGCAACATCGTCGTATTCCAGCAGTTGCTTGCGAATGTCGAAGTTGCGCCCTTCCACTTTTTTCTGTGCATTCTCAATGGCTTTCGTAACCCATGGATGCTCAATTGCTTCATCTTCTTCCAGCCCGATTTTTTCAATCATGCCGGCCACCTTGTCGGATGCGAAAATTCGCAACAAATTGTCCTGAAGCGACAGGAAAAACTGGCTTGAACCCGGATCACCCTGCCGACCTGAGCGACCTCTCAACTGGTTGTCCACCCGTCTGGACTCATGCCGCTCGGTACTGAGCACATGCAAACCACCGGCTTCTACCACCGCGTCATGCCGGACTTGCCAATCGCTACTAATCCGATCAACTGCTGTCTGACTGGTATCCTTGGCATCCTGAAGCTCCATTTCAAGATTGCCGCCAAGCACAATATCCGTTCCACGTCCCGCCATGTTGGTTGCGATTGTTACGGCCTTTGGACGTCCGGCCTGTGCGATGATTTTCGCCTCGCTTTCATGGTGCTTGGCATTGAGAACTTCATGTGAGATTCCGGCTTTCCGAAGCAATCCGGCCAAATATTCTGAACTTTCAATCGACGGAGTCCCCACCAGTATTGGCTGTCCGTTTGCAGAACGCTCCTTGATATCGGAAACAATTGCCTTGAATTTTTCGCCCACTGTTCGATACACCAGATCGGGCAAATCTTCGCGAACCATATCCATATGCGTTGGAATTACAGACACTTCCAGGTCATAAATTTGCTGAAATTCTTCTGCTTCGGTGTCGGCCGTCCCGGTCATTCCCGCCAGGCGATCGTACAAACGAAAGTAGTTTTGGAATGTTATGGAAGCGAGAGTCTGATTTTCATGCTGGACCTTGACTCGTTCTTTGGCTTCAACCGCCTGATGCAATCCGTCGGACCAGCGTCGCCCGGCCATCATTCTGCCAGTAAATTCGTCTACGATGACAACTTCGCCTTGGTTGACCAAATAGTCGACATCCCGCTGAAACAAATTATGCGCCCGCAAAGCAGCATGGACATGATGAACCAGTCCAAGATTCGAGTAGTCGTACAAACTGTCGCCCGGCTGCATCAGGCCCGATTGCACCAGCATCTTTTCTGCCGTTTCATGGCCTTCGTCCGTCAGGTAGATTTGTCGAGTTTTTTCGTCAACGCTGAAATCGCCCGGTCCGTCTTCTTCCTGCTGGCGCACGAGCTTTGGCGCGATTTTGTCGATCACTTCATACAGCTGAGTGCTGTCCTCGGCGGCGCCGGATATGATGAGCGGTGTACGCGCTTCATCAATCAAAATGGAGTCGACTTCGTCAACAATCGCATACGTCAGTTTTTGCTGAACCTGCTGCTGGCCTGAAATTGCCATGTTGTCTCGCAAGTAGTCGAAGCCGAACTCATTGTTAGTGCCGTAAACAACATCGCAAGAGTAAGCCTGTTGTTTTTCTTCAAACTTCTGATTCGGCACTACAACACCGACGGATATGCCCAAAAATTCATAGATCGCACCCATCCATTTGGCATCGCGCCGCGCCAAATAATCGTTTACGGTTACGATATGAACAGAATGTCCGGCAAGCGCATTGAGATAAACCGGCAAGGTGGCGGCCAAAGTCTTGCCTTCACCGGTACGCATTTCAGCAATTTTTCCCCGATGCAACACAATTCCGCCGATCAGCTGCACATCAAAATGACGCATGTTCAAGGTACGTTTCGAAACTTCGCGCACAACCGCGAATGCTTCGGGAAGCATTTCCTCCACAGTCACTCCGCTAGCCAGTTTTTCCCTCAGCTCCGGAGTCTTGGCCGCCAGCTCGGAATCCGAAAGTTGCTCCAGCACGGGTTCAAACTTGTTGATTTGAACCACGATTTTCCGAAGTTCCTTCAAAAGCCTGGTGTTACGGCTGCCAATCAGGCGATTGATAATATTTGCCATAGAGTTATTGTCCTTTGTGAACCCGCTTTTCCTGTGCGGTTTAATCCGACCTAGTCACTGTAATGATTATGATTATGAATTCCAAGTTCGCTTAGAATTTTCTGACAAGTTCACCGCGTGTCCTGTAGTTCTGTAAATTGTACAAGCATGAGCATCGTAAAATTCAATCAATTGACTACACGCCTGATTGAAGGCGGCTATCTGAAGTCACATTCATCCGACTCTGATTCGGATCTTTATCGCGACTGGTCGGAATGTGCCGGCGATGATCTTGCGCAACATACCCGTAGTGTTTTGATTCGCAAGAACATTCTTGAAATCGTTGTGGATAAGCCCAACTGGGCATCCAAGGTGTTTCACCAGCAGACTCGCTTGCTGAAGCAAATGCGATCCTTCGGATATTCAGAATTGACGGAAATGTCAGTACGCGTCAAACCCCCGAAAAAGTTCAAACCTCCACAACACATTTCGATGGAAGCCGAAAAAGTCCCAACCTCGCAACATACCGCTGGCCTGTTGCAACAACTTGCGGACCAGTCCAGCAATCCACGGACTCGTGCCACGCTACTCAGATTGAGCAAACATAACCGGGGCGAGTAGCCCCGTCCTGTGAAATCAAGTGCCGCACAACAAGAAAACCGTGCAGACGCGCGAACACCTGAAATTCAGGTCTACAGAAAAAGTATCGGATTGGTTGGACTTTTTTGTCAGGCGATTGAGGGGTCAAGTGTAGTAACAAGATCGCGTACCAGAGTTTGCGGCATGCTCTCGTAATCATCGTATTCAACCAGTTCCCAAGCCGCTTCATCCGCGGTCAGCTCCTTGAGCAACCGGTCGTTCAGATAGTGTCCCGATTTATGCGCCGAAAAAGCACCGACCAAAGGGTAGCCCAATAAATAGACATCGCCGATTGCGTCAAGTATTTTGTGTCGGACAAATTCGTCGCGATAGCGAAGCGGGTCGGATAACGGGTCTTCGTTCAGTACGTGATACTGATCAATCACAATGGCGTTCTGCGTACTGCCACCAAGTGCAAGGCCTGACTCCTGCAATGATTCAAGGTCTGCCAGAAAACCGAATGTACGCGCCCGGCTTACTTCTTTCAAGTAGGATGATTCGGCAAAATCCATCTCGGCATCTTGAACCGAATTACGCACCACCGGGTGATTGAAGTCGATACTGAAGGCAACCCGGAAGCCATTGTGCGGCTCGAATTTTGCCCACATGTCCCCTTCTTTCACTTCAACACGCTTTTTGATTTTCATAAATTTCTTCGGTGCGGCTTGTTCCTGAATTCCGGAACTCCGCATCAGAAACACAAACGGTTCAGCACTGCCATCCATGATTGGCACTTCACCACCAGTAACGTCAACATATGCATTGTCAATTCCAAGTCCGGCAAATGCAGACATCAAATGTTCCACGGTACAGACTCTCGCCCCATTTCGCTCAAGCGTGGTGGATAGCCTTGTATTTGACACATAGTCGTTCAGGGCAGGTATTTCAACGATCGGATCAAGGTCAATTCGCCTGAAAATTATTCCGGTGTTCACAGGGGCGGGGCGTAGATTGATTGAAATCTTGACTCCGGTATGCAACCCTACGCCGGTGCCGGTAACCACATTGTTTAGCGTTCTTTGTCGAATCATGTATTAACCAAAATTTGTAAAAAATAAACGGACCAGACGAGGGCGACTTGATACCAAACGCTTGCAAACTCAGCTACAAGCTCGCTCCAGATACAGGGAACCTCGGTCCGTCCAGAAATTGTTCATAAATCTAATGCTATTTACGGATAAATAAACAAAACTTAGAGAATTATACATGAAACATAACAAAATGGTTTGATTTTTCAATAATTTTGTTGGCATAGCCCCTGCACAAATCTCATAAAGTCGGCAAGTTTAATTGATTTTTGCGATTCATGCAAATTTATTTGACTATCTTTGCTCAATATATTTGCTGACGTTTCCTTCATTGTATACACAACCAAGTCTCCGGACACGACTGTGCCCCGGAAGATGCAAACCCACAATGTTTGGGACATATCAGCATCGTATTGGCCAAAATACAAAACCTCCTGCCACTACGATGCTCTGCGACGGCGAACAATCGCTGGAATTTGATCGTCCTGGCTAGGAGGGAAAATCTGGCGATCATCCTGACTCAACACATGTACATTGTCGGCCTCCTTATATTCGTTCTCGCCCAATCCGGTTGCAATGATAGTCACCCGAATCTCTTCTCCTGAATCGTCTTCGAACACCTGACCCGGTATGATAATTGCATCTTCGGAGGCAAATTCCTTGATAATCGCTGTCAATTCCTTGAATTCCTTGATGGACATATCATCCGAACTGGTTACATTCACGAGCAATGCGCGTGCGTTGGAAACATCCACATCGGAAAGCAACGGATTTTTGATTGCGCTGGTCACCGCTTTTTCCATGCGGTTTTCGCCAGAAGCACTGCCGATCCCCATCATTGCGAGTCCAGCTTCAGCCATGACAGTCTTGACATCCGCAAAATCAACATTGATCATGCCCGGTTTGATAACCACATCCGATATACCCCGGACAGCATTCAACAGTACATCGTTGGCCTTGGCATAGGCTTCCTGCATCAAGAGATCTTCGCACTCCTCAAGGATTTTCTCGTTCGGAATCGTAATCAGTGAATCAACTGCCGATTTCAACTCTTCCAACCCCATGACTGCACCTTGCATGCGCTTCGGCCCTTCAAATTCGAATGGCGTAGTAACGACTCCGACCACCAGAACCTCCGGATTCTCCTCTTTGATGTATTTGGCAATAACCGGAGATGCACCGGTACCCGTGCCGCCGCCCATGCCGGCAGTAATAAATATCATGTCCGCATCGCGCAACGGCTCAATGAGGCTATTTTTATCCTCCATGGCTGCATCGCGACCGCGCGACGGATTCGAGCCGGTGCCCAAACCCTTGGTCAACTCAGTGCCAAATTGAATCTTGTTGATAACTTTGGCGCGCATCAACGCCTGGGCATCTGTATTTGCAACGAAAAACTCAACACCTTCGATTTTGGAACTGACCATGTGGTCCACTGCGTTGCCACCGCCGCCGCCGACACCCAAGACCTTGATCTTGGCTTGCTGACCCGAGCTATCGACCGGGTGAACAATAAAGTTTTGTTGGTTGTGCATAATTAAACTTGCCTCCAGTTGAATGGGTTATGCTTGTCCTTGATTGAAACGAGTAAAGGAATATGTTACGATGTCAAAATTCGCCCTGAAACCAGCTTTTCATGCGACCGAACATCGCTGGCGATTCGACTGAATCGGCATCTTTTTTCTGGAACAGTTGCCTGAGGCGTTCCATAATGCCAATTGAATCATTTTGCTTGGGTGGTGCGCTTTCGGCAATCGGTTGCGTTCGGCGCAGACTTCGGTTGCTGTAGCCAAATTCGCACAGTCCGACCGAAGTGGAAAATTTTGGATGCCGTACAATTTCACTGAGCGTTGCGCTATAGGCCGGCACGCCCAAGCGAACAGGCATTTCAAACACTTTCTCGGCCAACGGCACAATACCCTCCATCTTGGAGCTGCCGCCAGTCAACACAAAACCGGAACCAATGATTTTCAAATATTCAGTTTGTTCCAGCTCTTTGTAGATATATTCGAGCAATTCTTCTACCCGGGGTTCCATGACTTCTGCCAATTGCTTGCGCGACAATTTTCGTGCAGGCTGGTCGCCAATTCCGGGCAATTCGAAGGTCTGCTCCCTGTCAATCAATGGAACATGTGCGCAACCGTATCGATGTTTGATCTTTTCTGCGGCGATTGTGGGCGTTCGCAAAGTGATCGCAATGTCTTTGGTCACCTGAGAACCGGCAATCGGTATTACTGTGGAATAACGAACTGCCCCGTCGTAGTACACGGCCAAATCAGTCGTGCCTTCGCCAATATCCACGAGACACACACCCAACTCTTTCTCATCTTCCGACAGTACTGCATGGCCGGCAGCGATTTGTCCCAGAATCACTTCTTCAACTTCAAGATTGCACATGCGGATGCATTTCAGAACGTTTTGAACCGCACTTGAATTTCCCGTAATGATGTGCACATCTGCTTCAAGCCTCATGCCGCACATTCCTACCGGATCGTAGATACCATCTTGATTATCAACCCTGAATGATTGCGGAAGAACATGGAGTATGCGTTCGTCTGTTGAAATTGAAATTGCCCGGGCTGCATCAATCACATGCTCTACATCGGAAACGGTGATTTCATCGTTTCGGATTGAAACTACACCGGTAGAATTGTAGCTACGAATATGTGCGCCGGTAATGCCGGCAAACACACCCGCAATTTCGCAACCGGCCATCATTTCAGCTTCCTTGATCGCATTGCGGATTGAATGAACCGTTTGCTCGATATTCGAAACCATTCCCTTGCGCATGCCTTCAACATCGTGTTGCCCGATTCCGACTACTTCCATCGTGCTGTCCGGCGACACCTCGCAAACGATTACCGTTACTTTGGACGTTCCAATGTCCAACCCAACCAATAGCTGTTTGTCTGTGAATTTACTCATAATTCAATCACTCAACTCGTTTAGGTATTTTTGATTTTGACGCTCCCGGGCAATTGGGGAGCGTTGTCAGTCCACTCAACTGCGATGCCGTTGGGATAGCGCATGTCCACGCGTACCAAAGAATTCACAACCGGTTCAAAGACTTCCTGATACAACCAGACAAATCGCTCAACTGCAACTTCGGGATTGTCGTTGCCAAGCACCACTGTTGCGGTTGAATTCGCTTCGTTTTCCAGTGTTGGCGCAACGGGCTGGACGGGGCTCACTTCAAGCTTCCAGTCGCCACGCGCGGATTTGGATACTCCTCGGATTTTCAGATCCGCTTGGCTGAATCGCGGTGTCCATCGACGATATGAACTCAGCATTTCCGGTATGTACTGTTCGGCACCAACAAATACCGGCAACTCGGTGTTGCTGTAGTCCGGCAATTCAATCAAAGCGCCGGAACGCTCAACCCAAGCACCGGTTTCCCACCTTGCTTCAACCACATGCTCGTGTACTCGCACCTGCAGAGTATCCGGCCATTGGCGCCGTACTGAAGCTTGTGCAATCCACGGCAAGGATTCGGCGACGTTTGCAGCTTCCGCCAAATTGATTCGAAAAATGTTACTCGGCATGTTTTCTGCCAATATTTTCTGAATCTGCAATGTGTAAGTATTGTGCAACTCGCCTTGTACTTCGATATTTTTCAGCGGAAACCTTTGAGGCTGAAAAATATAATCCACACCTAACCCGGCGATTGCCAGCACGCAAAACAAAACCGCCGCAATTGCGCTTCGACGCCCGCGTTGCTGAACTCGCGCTTCGAAATCTTCTTCGCGGTTGCTGGAAACGAAGAAACGAAAATCAGAGATTCTTTTGAAAAACATCACGCACCTACGCGGTTCCAACAATCCTGACTTCAGGCTGAAGTCGAATTCCGTGCACTGATTCAACTTGGTCTATTGCATGCTCGATCAGCATTTCAATATCTATCGCTCTGGCTTGTCCGGTGTTTTCAATAAAGTTTGCATGCTTGGGTGAAATTCTGGCTTCGCCAATCGAATAGTTTTTCAACCCGGCTGATTCAAGCAAACGCGCCGCAAAATTGTCGGGTGGATTCTTGAATACTGAACCGGCATTTGCGGTTTGAATCGGTTGTGAACCCGCTCGCTTGCGAAGCAGATTCTTGATTTTCACCCTGCCGTTCTCGCGATTTCCCGAGGTGAGTTTGAATTCGGCGCCTGTAAACCATTCATCCACTGCCAGATTGCAGTATCGATAGCCGAATTCGACATCACCAGCGAAGCGGCTACGCGGCGTACTGGAACGGCTTATCGTATCGGCGAATTTGACGATTTCCCAAGTTTCCTGTCCAAAACACCCTGCATTCATCGCTAGCGCGCCGCCAACTGTTCCCGGTACACCTGCCAGAAATTCTGAACCGGAAAGTGAATGATTGACAGAAAATTTCGCTGTTTTGGCACAAGTTACACCTGCTTCAGCGTATACACAATGATCGCCTGCCAGTTCAATTCGATTGAGTCCCTTCAAGGTAGATACTACTACTCCGTCAAAGCCACCGTCGCGTACCAGCATGTTGCTGCCCAACCCGCACCACAATATAGGCATCTCGGCCGGAACACGTTTCAAAAATATACCCAGATCTTCTACATCGGACGGCGTGTAGAACCACGCGGCAACACCACCAGTACGCCAGCTTGAATGCTTGCTCATGGGTTCATTGCGAAGCAACTTTCCGGTTAGTCCGGACATGGAAATTTCGTTCTGTTTGTTCTGCATCTCGGTTAATCAGCCTCGAGTCTGCATCAGTTCCATGCAATGACGAATTACTTCATCCGTTGCATCAGGTCGGGCAAATTCGCGAATTTTCTTCGATAACTGGGCAATCAGACGAGTATCAACCAGTAAACGGTCCAGTTCTTTGCGAAGATTCGCAACAGAGAAATTCTGACGCGTCAAGACAACAGCTCCACCGTTTCGTTCCAGATACTCTGCGTTCAAACGCTGATGGTCACGCGCCGCATACGGATATGGCACCAAAATCGGCGCCAGGCCCAATATGGCAATTTCCGCCAATGTCATGGCACCCGCTCTTGCAATTACCAAATCTGCCCAGAGATAGGCCTGTGCCATGTCGTCAATAAATTCCCGGACATCCGCGTCAATTCCAAGTTCTTGATAGGTAGTGCTGACCGTCTCTCGGTCCGCCTTGCCAGTTTGATGAATAATTCTTGGTGTTGACTCCGGTGGCAAATCCTTGATAGCAAGCGGTACGGTTTCATTCAATTGTTTGGCACCCTGACTGCCGCCCATGACAAGCAGATTCAGCGGCCTTGTTTCTCGCACTTCATCTTCGGCTTGCTGATTGGCAGCCTGAATAATTTCAGTTCTCACCGGAGTGCCCACGCAAATCGGCTTTCCGGACAGCGGTGTATTCTCAAAGCCGGTCAATACTCGATTCGATAGCGATGCCAATAGTCGATTGGTGAGTCCGGGTATCGTGTTGGATTCGTGAATCAGCAACGGCCGCCGTAGCAACCATGCTGCCAAGCCTCCCGGACCGCATACAAATCCGCCCATTCCCACTAGTAAATCAGGTCGTCGTCGAAAGATGATTCCGAAACATTGAAGCATTGAATAAGTGAGCATGAATGGCGCAGTTAATATTCTTGCGACACCAGAGCGCCAAATTCCGCGTACCGACACCGCGTCGAACTCAAATCCGGACTCCTTGGCGACCCGGGCCTCCAATCCGTCTCGAACACCCATCCAGACTACGTTGATATCGGAGCTTTTCAAGGCGTGTGCAACCGCCAATGCAGGATAAATGTGTCCGCCAGTTCCGCCAGCCATGACAATGACAGTATTCATTGCTGTTTCTCCTGTCTCACCGAGCGACTAATCGAAAGAACCAGACCAATCGCGATAGAGTTCGCAATTAAACTCGTGCCACCACCGCTCATGAATGGCAAGGTCAGACCCTTGGTAGGCAAAGCACCCATATTCACACCCATGTTGATGAAGGTGGCAATTCCTATCATGGCGGCTATTCCTTGCGCGAGGATCATGGAGAAAGTATCTCCGGCACCCCCCGCCAACCAGGATACGCAGAAGATTCGCCAGATCAATATTCCGTACAAAGCGATCAGCACAACAACGCCGAAAAATCCGGTTTCTTCACCGACAATCGCAAACAGGAAGTCAGAACCGGCATACGGCAAATAGAACAATTTCTGAACGCTTTCACCCAATCCAACACCTAGCAACTCTCCGCGTCCAAACGCGATCAGTGCCTGGACCAGCTGAAATCCGGTGTTGAACGGGTCTGCAAACGGGTCCCGAAACGACATCCAGCGAACCAGCCGATACGGCTCCAGCATGATCAGCAAGACGACGCTGAGGATCCCAAGTGCAAGAAACAACAGAATATGCGTCTTGCGCATTCCGCTCAGGAACAGCATTGTGCCAACCACTGCGGCCAATACAAAGGCACTCCCGAAATCCGGTTCCAGCAACAGCAGTACCGCAAAAACGAGAAAAAGCAACATCAGCGGACCTACATCATGCAACAACGAATTGAGTTTTCCCCGGCGATGAGCCAAGTAATGCGCCGCAAACACCACAAACGCCAATTCAGCAAATTCCGACGGTTGAACATTCCACCCGCCGATTGATATCCAGCGCTGACTGAAGTTGATTTCAGTTCCGATGCCTGGCACCAATACCAGTGCAAGCATGATGGCACCGGCAAGTAGCAGGAACGGTGCGAAACGCCGTATCGTACTCGGTGAAAACTGTGCAGTCGTCATCAAGGCAGCCAAAGCGAGCAAAATATGCACGATTTGTTTGCGCAAGAAGACGAACGGGTCGCCCGCATCATATGCATTGGCGATCGTTGCAGAGTAAAAGGCTACCAACCCGCAAGCCACAAGGGTCAGATATACGGTAAGCAAAACCGGATCCATGGACATGCGAGGGCTTTCTCGGCCCTGTACCGTCGTTTGTTGTTGCAGAGCGATGCTCATTCTACGTCGTAGTACTTCTTGACCGCCTCAGTGAAATGCTCGCCTCGTTGGCGAAAATCAATAAACATGTCGTAACTGATGCAGGCCGGCGAAAACACTACCCGATCGCCATTTTCGGCCATTTGCGCGGCCGCATGCACCGCGTCGTAAACATCATCGACATATTGAGTGCGAACAGTAGTTTGCAGACTTTCTCCAATTTCCTGCTGATCGCGTCCGAACAGTACGCACCCGCGCAACTGTCCATTCACAGCCTGGGTCAGTTTGGAGAAATCCGTACCGTTGTTGATGCCGCCAGCGATGAGTACCGCCGGGTTGTCCGCGGAAAGCAAAGCTGCAATAGCGGCATTTACATTGGTTGATTTTGAATCATTGATCCAGCTGATTCCTTCCCACTCGCCTACTTCGCTACAACAATACAGCAAGCCTTCGAACTTTGCAGCCTTCCGCGCAACCGGTCGATCAACTTCATATCCTGCTGCTTGCGCCAGCGCAAATGCGGCCAACAAATTCAAATGGTTGTGCCGACCTTGCAACAAGCAAGCTTCAACGCGAACCAACTTGGTAGAGCCGTGAGCATACCAGTCCTTGCCTCGGTCCCGGATAATTCCAAAGTCATTTTCCGTAGGCGGCTTGTCCAAACCGTATGTAATGCATTTTCCGCTGACCCGCAAATTTTCAGTAGCCGGATCTTGCCGGTTCAACACACAGTTGCGGGCACCGCTATAGACTCGCAACAACGATTCCGTATAGTCCCGGATCGTTGTATAGTCCTGACGATCAGGCGTAACATTCAAAGCCGTTGCAACATTCGCTTTCAGCGGCACGGTCTGTTCCAGATGCATGGGTGTCAATTCGAGCACATACGCATCGGGTCTCGACCCGTTGAGCAACTCCAGTGCAGAAGTGCCGCCGGTACGGACGGTTTTGCCACTGGCTTCAATAATTTCCGCCACCAAAGAAGCCACTGTGCTTTTTCCGTTCGTACCGGAAATTGCAATGACTGATTCGGAGCGATCTTCCATAAACAGATCAAGATAGCTGACGACCCGAGCACCGTACTGCTTTGCCAGTTGTGCAACCTTACTGTTTTTTTCTGTAAGCGGTCCGACTACCACCAGATCGAAGTTCATGAAAAGTTGCGGTGAAATCGGCCCTTTATGCAAAGGCGTTCCAGGCAGATCCCGCTCTAGATCCTTTTCTAGCGGCGGATTATTCCGAGTGTCAGCGACTTCCACATCCCAACCTTCTTCAAACAGGTAGTTCGCACAGGCCAGTCCGCTTTTGCCCAAGCCGATCACAAGAGCATTTCCTGATGACTCAGGAGTTTCCAGTAAGCATTGTCTAATTGCCTCTCCCATCTGATACACCCCCAATAAAAATTAAATCAACGAATTTTCAGTGTAGCCAGGCCTGCCAAAACCAGAACCAGTGCGCCTATCCAAAAGCGAACTGTAATCCGTGGTTCCGGCCAGCCTTTTAATTCAAAGTGATGATGCAAGGGACTCATCAACCAGACTCGGCGACCGAGCAGCTTGAATGAAATGACCTGCATAATCACGGAAACTGTTTCAAGAACGAATATTCCGCTCATTACCAAAAATACGACTTCCTGTCGTACGATGACTGCAACCACAGCTAGGGCCGCGCCAAGTGACATCGAACCCACATCTCCCATGAAGATTTGCGCCGGGTAGCAGTTGAAGTAAAGAAATGCCAATCCGGCACCAACCAAGGCCGCGCAAAACACTACAAGTTCCCCGGCCCCGGTTACATGCGGGATTGCCAAATATTCAGAAAACTGGATATGGCCAGTGCAATACGCAAATATTCCCAAGCCACCAGCCACCAGCACGACGGGCATGATTGCAAGTCCATCCAACCCGTCTGTCAAATTCACCGCATTCGATGTTCCAACCATCACAAACATGGTGATGGGTATGAACCACAAGCCCAACAACAATGACACATCTTTGAAAAACGGCAATATGTAGGCGGTTTCGGCAGGAGTCGTTGCGGTCTGATACAAAACACCGGATACCAGCAACGCAGCAAGTATTTGACCGGTAATTTTTTGTATCGGCGTCAGTCCTATTGAATTGCCGCGCTTCAGTTTCAGATAGTCGTCGGCAAATCCGATTGCTGCGAAGGCCAACACTGCTGCAATGGTAATCCAGACAAATCGAGTCGAAAGATCTGCCCAAAGCAGTGTAGAAATCGTAACTGCAACCACTACCAGCAATCCACCCATAGTGGGCGTACCTTTCTTTTTTGAGTGAAACGGAACATCGTCTTCACGAATCACCTGACCGATTTCCCATTTCTGGAGCTTGCGAATCAACCAACCTCCCAATGCGATACCAATCCAAAGCGCAGTCAAAATTCCGCAAATTCCGCGAAACGTCAAATAACGGAAAATATTGAATACTGAAAACTGATCAGCCAGGGAAAGAAACAGTGCAGTCAGCATATCGTTCCCTCCTGTACCAATTTCTTGACAACGCGTTCCATCTGCATACCGCGCGAGCCCTTTACCAACACCGTTGTTGAGGAGTGCAGATCCGAACACAGCTCGGCAATCAGAGACTCGTGGGTTTCGTAGTGATCTCCACCGCGTCCAAAAGCTTCAACTGTTTCTTTGCACAAAGGACCCATGGCATAGACTCGACCGATGCCAGCTTGCCGGGCCTGCATTCCTGCAACACGGTGAAATTCTTCTGCATCGGTACCCAACTCCAGCATGTCACCAATTACAAGTCTTCGATCCCCACCGACTTTCGATAGCACATCCAGTGCAGCTTTCAATGAAGCCGGATTTGCATTGTAGGTATCGTCCAGCAATCTGCCGCCTGCGACATGTTTGCGCAAACACAATCGACCCTTGACTGAGCGTATTGATTCCAGTCCGGCACAAATTTGTTGCCGCGTAGCACCTGCGGCAATCGCCGCAGCCGCGGCAGCTGCTGAATTTTTGACATTGTGTTCACCCGGCAAATTCAGAACGAACTGAACCGTACCCAGCGGAGTATTCAGTTTTACATCACTTGAAAATGCACCAACCGAAGCCTCGGCGAAAATATCCGCTTCCTGATTGATGGCGAAAGTAGTGAAGTTTTGCTCGCGGCTAATGGCCATTTTTCGCCATAATTCAAAATGCTCGTCGTCTGCATTCAACACAGCTGTGCCATGCTTCACCAAACCGCTAATGATGTTGCCTTTTTCTTCGGCAACGTTTTGAATTGATTCAAGATTCTCCAAGTGCGCCGCTGTGGCGTTGGTGATTACAACCACATTCGGTGACGCGATTTTTGCAAGGTATTCAATTTCCCCGATTTGGTTCATGCCGATTTCAACCGCCGCAAACCGATGCTCTTCGCGCAATTTAAGCAACGATAGTGGCAGACCGATTGTGTTGTTGAAATTGCCGTGGGAAACCAGTCCGGTACCCATCTGCCGCAAAATGCTTCCAATCATTTCCTTGACAGTGGTTTTTCCATTGGAGCCAGTGACTGCGACAACCGGGCAGTCAAATCGAAGACGCCAGTTTGACGCAAGCTTGCCCAGTGACAATTCCGTGTCATTGACGACAACCTGCGGAATATCGGTGTCAATCTGATTGTCCACCAAGGCTCCGATCGCACCTTTTTGCGACGCTTCCGTCACGAACTGGTGGCCGTCGTACTGCTCTCCTCGCAACGCGACGAACAGTTCACCGCCAACAACCTGACGAGAATCGGAACCAATCGACATAATGCCGGAGTTGGCACCAATTCGCTTGCCGTTGACAACTGCTTCGAGTTCAGACATCGTCATCATCATTGCACCTGTCCCAAAATTTCTTCGACTACCGCGCGGTCATTGAATTCAATCGTGCGGTCGGCGAAGATTTGCGTCTGTTCGTGTCCCTTGCCAGCCACCAGTACGATGTCATCGGGACCGGCTTTGGTGATCGCAAAGCGGATGGCCTTGTAGCGATCATGCTGTACAACCGGAGTGGTAGTCATACCTTCCAGAATGTCTGTGAGAATTGCTGCGGGATCTTCTGTGCGCGGATTGTCATCGCAGAGTACCACTTTGTCAGCCTTGCTTTCTGCAACAGCTCCCATGGCCGCACGCTTGATTTTGTCGCGATCCCCGCCGCAACCAAATACACACCAGAGATTTCCTTCAGTCAGCTCTTTCAAGCTATCCAGTACCCGTTTCAAACCGTCGGGAGTGTGCGCAAAATCAATAAATACTCTCGGCTTGTTCTTCATCCCCGCGAGTTGCTCAAGGCGGCCGGACACCGGATTGAGCGTTTCAAGTGCTTGCGCAATTCGTTCTGCCGTATGCCCAAGCGAATGCAGCACAGCGGCTACTGCGGTCAAGTTGATTGCATTGATTCGTCCAAGCAGTTTCGACTGAATTTGGAATACTTCATCTTCAATTGAAAGCAATATCTGCAACCCTTGCAGACTCGATTCGATATTCAGCAATTGAATATCGGACTTGCCCTGTCCATAAGTAACTACCTTGTCCGTACGCGCCCGATCAACCAGCCATTTGCCGAATTCATCATCAATATTCAATATTGAACAACTGGAATATTCTTCTTCAAATAGCCGTGCTTTCGCATTTCGATAATTTGCGAAGGTGCCGTGGTAGTCCAGGTGATCTTGCGACAAGTTGGTGAAGACAACTGTTTGGAATCGTGTACCTGATGTACGCGACTGGTCCAATGCGTGAGAAGACACTTCCATGCAAGCAAACTCGGCACCGGCCTCCAGAAGGTCTGACAATCGCTTCTGCAACTGAATGGCATTCGGAGTTGTCAGGGATTCCGAGTGTATCTTGCGCATCAAGCCTGAACCAAGTGTACCTAACAGTCCACAACAGCTCCCGAGCTCATCCAGTGCCTGTGCAACTAGCCAAGCGCAAGTGGTTTTTCCGTTCGTGCCAGTGATACCGACAACATGCAACTTGCTGGAAGGATGGTTGTAAAACACATCAGCAATTTTTCCAATTCTGCGCTGTAAACGAGGCACTTCGATACTGGGAACAGAAGTGTTATCAATTGCCATCCAATTCTGAGGGTCGTATGCGACTGCAGATGCCCCGGACCTGATTGCCTGCGGAATATAGTTACGTCCATCAAGGCTGGACCCAGGAATTGCAAAAAACAGGCCACCCGGTTCGACGTCGCGACTGTCCAGATGCAAGCTGCTGATTGTTGGATTGGCGTTGATTCCAATATCATCCATTCCGGCAAACAACTGACTCAGAGGGATGCCCGGATTTGTTTTACTTGCCGTGGAGATCATGTACTGCTTCCCCCGGTATCGAAAAACTTCGCCATGTCATCCGGTCTCTGATTCAGAATGCGCAAGGATGCGCTGACAATTTCGCGAAACGCCGGTGCCGCTACTGCACCGCCGTAATACACTTCCGACCGCGGATTGTCTACCACCACAACGGTGGCCAGTCTCGGATTGGATACCGGCGCAAATCCGGCAAACAAGGCAAGATGCTGGTCTTCACTGTAAGCACCGTCAATCAACTTTTGCACCGTTCCAGATTTTCCGGCAACTCGGTACAAAGGAATCCGGGCTCGCCTTGATGTTCCTCTCGGAGAAACCACGGTTTCCATCATGCTGTTGATTTCCGACACGATTGAAGACGAAAGTATGCGTCGTCCTTCAATGGGCCGGTTGCGTTTTTCAATCGTCAACGGCACCAACACACCACCATTTGCCATTGCACCATAGGCCTGAACCAGTTGCATCGCAGTAACTGCAAACCCATAGCCATAGGTCAATGTTGCATGTTCACTTTGACGCCACTTTGACCGGTTTGGAAACAGTCCGGGACGCTCTCCCGGTAGTCCGCTTTCGGTGCCTTGACTCAAGCCGAGTGAACGGTAAAAATCTGCCAGTTGATTCGCCTCGACTTGTGTGGCAATTCTTACGACTCCAACATTGCTGGACTTGACAACTACATCGTAAACAGACAATGCGCCGAAATTTCGAATGTCTTTCACCGAAAACCCGCCAATGCTCATATATCCCGGTGAAGTATCAATGACAGTATCGGAAGTAACTACGTTTTCCATTAATGCCTTGGCAACTGCGAACGGCTTGATCGTCGAACCCGGTTCAAATACGTCTGTCACCGCTGAATTTCGGGTTACTCGCCGGTCGCCAGGATCATTGGGATTGAAACCCGGTGCAGTCGCTACCGCCAAAATCTCTCCGGTTTGCGGGTCTATCACCACTGCGGTTGCTTGATCAGCCTTGAATTTTTCGATTGTTCGCAACAGACTCCTGAATGCAATCTGCTGAATGCGAGAATCTATGCTTAATACAATGTCTGACCCGTCCTGCACTGCACGGATATTCTCGACCGTTTCCACTGTTCGACCTAACCGGTCTTTCATCACGCGTTGAACGCCAGGTACTCCTTGCAAGATAGAATTCAGTGACAACTCGAGTCCCTCCAGACCCTCGTCGTCTATGTTCGTGTAGCCGATGACGGTACCAGTTGCAGCACCATTCGGGTAATAGCGCCGGTATTCACGTAATAAATGTACGCCCGGCACCTGGAGTTCCATCACTGAATTGGCGTGTTCCGGAGTCAAATGACGCTTCAGATAAAGAAACTCCTTGTTGTTGGCAGAAAACTTCTCAACATCTTGACGAATCTCGTCTTCGGGTGACTCAAGTACCGATGCAAGTTCCGGCACCCGGTCTATTGCACTGGCGAGAACAGTTGGTTCTGCCCACACTGAATCAACCGGTGTGCTGATTGCAAGAATTTTGCCATTGCGATCGCGTATGATTCCGCGATTTGCAGTAATTGTTTCATTTCTCAGGAAACGGGCATCGCCTTGCGCCTGCAAGTACTCGGGAGAAATAATCTGCAACTGTGCGGCGCGCACCAGCAACATCACGAACCCAATCGCTACGACAATCAGCACAATCAGATCGCGAGGCGGAATCTGATAGGAGTTTCTTTCCATTGGCTGACTCATTCCGTCGGCTCCGCATTTTCATTTTCTGGAACCAGCAAAACGATCTGCTGTTCCGGCGACTCCATGGTGAGATTGGAACTGGCCCAATCTTCCAGCTGCTTGTAGCGTGACAACGCGGCTTGTTCAAGCAACAAACGTCGCCACTCAATATTCAGGTTGTCGCGTTCCTGATACAGTGCCTGAAGTTCAATGAATGAAATTCGATTTTCATGCCGAACACCCACAACGGCAACCGCTGAAATCAGGCAAATCACGGCGATGACATATATTAATGCACGCATGAAACTTCTCCTGTTCTTTCAGCTACCCGGAGAGTTGCACTGCGGGCACGGCGATTCTGTCGAATTTCTTCGGCACTCGGACGCATGGCACGACCTACGATACTGAGTGTGGGTCGAAATTCACTCTGTCGAAACGGTACCCCTTCCGGTCCCGGCGCACCAATAGACGCATTTCGCATGAATTTCTTGACCAGTCGATCTTCAATAGAGTGAAACGTAATCACCACAAGCCGCCCGCCTTTCTTCAGCAATTCGATGCATTGCGGCAAAAATGATGAAAGTTCTTTGAGTTCACGGTTGATATGAATCCGGATGGCCTGAAATGTCCTGGTAGCCGGATGCTTGCCCGGTTCCCGGGTTGGCACGCTGTGTGCCACAAGCTTTGCGAGTTCATTTGTGGACTCTATGGGTTGCCTGGACCGTTGTTCGACAATCGATCTGGCAATACGGCGGGCAAATTTTTCTTCCCCGTAATTTCGCAAGATGTTCTCCAGCTCTCTTGCACTGGCGCGTTTGAGCAAATCGAAAGCACTCTCCGGTTCGTCAGTATTCATTCGCATATCAAGCGGTCCGTCTTTGTCAAAACTGAAACCGCGCTCCGGACTATCCAATTGAGGTGATGAAACACCCAGATCTGCAAGAATTCCAGCAACCTGAATCTCCGGGTCGCATTGTTGCAACTGTTGTTGGATGTTTGAAAAACGAGAGTGAATAACCACCACGCGAGGGTCATTCTCAAACGCGAGCTGTGCGGCGTGTGTCGCCTCCGGATCACAATCCATGACATACAATCTGCCGTCCTTGCTCAACTTGTCCAGAATCAGACGTCCATGCCCGCCTCGGCCGAATGTCGCATCTACATAGACAGAATCTGGTATAATTCGCAGGGAATCAACGACTTGCGGAGCCAATACTGGCTTGTGCAGATCATTGTTTTTGAATTTCGACGAAACGACCATTCATATACACCGGTTTAGAAGTTAAAGTCCAACCCTTGCAACATGGTTTCAGTGGTTTCATCGTCTTTCAATGCATCACCAGAAAATTTCTGCAAATTTTCTTCCCACTTGATGTCATCCCATACTTCCATTTTGTTTTCATCAATGCCGACGACAGAAACATTGCTTTCCAGTTCGGCATACTGCCTTAAGTATTGTGGAATCAGAAATCTCCCGGCAGAATCCAGTTCGCAACTTTTCGCGTGGCCGAGCAGAAGTCTCTTGATCTGGTTCAATTTGGCACCGGCGCCGGGCCGGGCACTGAAATTTTCTTCGATCTCGGTCCATCGATGGTAGGGATAAATTACCAGGCACGGTTCATGAAGATCAATCGTAATTACGATTTTGGAATCGCAGGTACGCGCCAACAGATCTCGAAAGTTTACCGGCATCATCACCCGGCCTTTCGAGTCCATCGAAACACTGTTTCTACCTGTATATGACTCAGTCAACGCTGAATTCCCTCTCTTTTCCTGGTTGTTATGTCATGTGATTGGCACACTTCGTATAGCTTGTTTGTGACTGATTTACCATAATCTACCACAAACATGCACCAATCACCCACTTAATGACACTGAAAGTATCAGGAAACTTCCGTAATGTCAAGCCTTTTTTTGAATTTTTTTCTGAACCGTTTTATAGATGTTTCAAATTACTTGCAAATATTGAGAGAGATTTTAATTTATTACAGATCTGTCCATATATAGGCAATTGAAAATTAGCAAAAAATTTTTGTTTTGTCTGCGAAATACCAGAAAAACAAGGAATGGAAACCGGGAAAGCAAGAGAGTTGGCCTGTAAGCCGGGTTCTGTGCAGTCAAATTTGACCACTGACAGTCATTTATCTGGGACTCGTATCGCCACGAGTCTCTAGCAACCTACCCGAATCCGACGCGGGCAACGACATTGAATTCCTATTTGGTCTTGCTCCGGGTGGGGTTTACCCTGCCATTTACGTTGCCGTAAACGCGGTGCGCTCTTACCGCACCATTTCACCCTTACCAGCGAGCGGCGATGCTATGGTGCTGGCGGTATATTTTCTGTGGCACTTTCCGTCGGTTCACACCGCCCAGACGTTATCTGGCACCCTGCCCTTCGGAGCCCGGACTTTCCTCCCGCCATTCAATGAATAACGAGCGACTGTCCAGCCAACTCTCTTGTAACTATACTATAGTACTATAGGAATCTTGACACGCAACTTTCCAAACTGAATACAATTCAGTCCTTTGCCTGCTTGCGACCGGACAAGTCCAATGCCCGCCGATAAAGTCGATTGCGTTGCACAAAAAGCATACGAGATGCAATTTCGGCCGCTTTGCTTGGTGAAAACTCTTCAAGCAACACTTCCAGTGCATGATCAATCTGTGCTTCATTTTCCCCGGTCAATTGAAAATTCTTTTGCGGCGCCTCAATTGCAATGACGAACTCCCCTTTGCAGATTTCGGGACTGTGCTGAATCCAATCCGATAATTCGCCCAGATTGCCAACTCGTATCGTTTCGTGAATTTTTGTCATTTCCCGTGCAACGCAAGCCCTTCGATCCTCTCCCATTGCTTCCGCAATATCCTGAATGGATACAACAATCCGGTGCGGCGCCTCAAAAATGACCACCGTTCGGGGTTCCAAAGCCAAACGTTTTAAAGAGTTTCGCCGTTCTTGACGACGCGACGGCAAAAAACCTTCAAACAACACGCTCCTTGCATTCAACCCGCTAACCGACAATGCTGTGGTCAATGCAGAAGGTCCCGGTACTGGTACAACATCAAGCTGCATTTCATGTGCCCGCGAAATCAGTAATCTTCCGGGGTCGTTGATCGCTGGTGTTCCGGCATCTGAAACCAGTGCAATACGCTGACCATTTTTCACGCGTTGCAACAAATCATCCAGTTTGACGGCTTCATTGTGGTGATGACAGGAAGTAATCGGAACTGAAATGCTGTATCTTTGCAACAGCTTTCTAGTGTGTCTCGTGTCTTCCGCCGCAACCAGATCGACTTCCTTCAATACCTTGACAGCTCGAAACGACAAGTCTTCAAGGTTGCCAATGGGTGTCGCGACAACAAATAATTTGCCCGAATTATTCAATACTGTTTCCAGCTGTTTATAATATTTTCTGTCAAAGCTTATATGACTATGATACCCATACGCCTGAACTCTAGAACCGTCTTTGAGATTTCATTCCAAAGAAAATCGTTCTCGCTAGCCGCGTTTTGCTTCATATTGGTGAGTTGCGCCGCTCCGGTAACACAAACCGTCGATACAACTCCGGAGATTCCAACAACTGCGGAAACAGTTGTAGCTCCGGAAGAACTTGCAATACCCATCATCACGCAACCCGTCGTCAAGGAAATCAAAACAGTAACTATAGAAGCGGAGAAGCAGGAGCCTGTTGCACCACCGTCAATTCCTGCCTGGGAGCATCTGCAAGTCGCACAAAACGATGCTGGACAACGAGTTGCACAGTTGTTGGCAGCGGTCAATCAACTTCTGGATGAAAACCGTACAACGGAAGCCATGGAAATCTTTGACTTGATTTTTCCATTCACTTTGAGTTCTCAAAACCAGGTACCGTATTTCTTGACACAGGCCCGAATTGAACAATCCCGACAAAGACACAGCGAGGCACTAAGACTTCTTGAAGCAAATTCCAGGACCACCCGATTGACCGCCGATCAAAGGGGTCAACTTCTACAACTGAAGATCCGGTCACTTGAAAAATTGAATAGCGGGGTGCCGCTGGCCATTGAATTGATTCGTTTGCATTCACTGACTTCCGATGAAAGCGAACTTATAACAATCGGGCACCGCATCTGGGCAGTGTTGCATCAAATTCCATTCGATCACCTGACACTGGCCATGAGTGAAGCTGAAGACAACATTGCCAGAGGGTGGATTTTGCTTGCACTTGCAGTGAACGTGGTTAGTTACGACCCCAACCAAGTGATTGCGGCAGTCGACAAATGGCTTGCAGAATATCCAAATCATCCGGCTGGAACCATTCTGTCAACTGGCATACTTCCGGATCTGGAAACGCAGTTGAGTTCGCTTCGGAGAGTTGCATTGCTACTGCCCCTGACTTCGGAAAACAGTACCGCGGCTCACGCGTTCCTTGACGGCTTCAATGCCCAGTACGATGCAGACAGCAACCCCTTTAAACCTGAAGTTGAGGTCTACGATATTGGCTCAGAACCAGGCTTGGCGAATCTTTATTACGATCAAGCGATAACAGCTGGCGCACAGTTTGTTGTAGGTCCGCTTGGCACCTCTACAACGCAACAACTTGCTGTATCAACAGATCTCACTGTACCGACATTGCTGATCGGCAATACAGACAGCACCGATTTACCGCAACATGTATATCAGTTTGCACTGACCCCCGAGCAGGATGGAGTACAAGTTGCCCAGCGCGCCATACTGGATGGACATACAACCGCGATAGTCATTTACCCGCCAGACCGAAGATCCGAGCGAGTAGTTTCGGCATTTGAAACCGAGTGGACCAATCAGGGCGGCACCGTACTGACCAAGCAAATGTATGCGTTGAATCAACCGGAGTATTCTTCGCTTCTTGAAAAAATCCTGAATGTAAACGAAAGTGAAGCACGCTACTACAATGTCCGGGCGCTGCTAGGGCAGTCGTTTGAACACATTGCCAGACGACGCGACGACATTGATTTCATCTTTCTTGTAGCCGACCCTGTTCACGGCAGAATACTCAAACCCCATATTGATTTTCTGAAGGCCCACAAAGTACCGGTTTATTCAACATCTCGAATCTTTACAGGAGCGCTGGATGCGGTCAATGACCGTGATGTCAACAACGTCACGTTCGCTGATGTGCCTTGGCTAGTGGACTCGTCAGATGCATTGGAAATTCTACGAAAAAAGTTTGAAACCCCTTGGACAACTGCAAATTCGTTGGACCGAATTTTCGGCATGGGTGTGGATTCCTATAATTTGATGTATCGAGTTGCACTTCTGCGCGACATAGGAGAAGCACGCTATCACGGCGTTACTGCGCGTCTGCAGATCGGGCCAACGCGCAGAATCATACGCGAGTCCGCATGGGTCATGTTTGAAGATGGACAATTGACAACACTATCGCCCAATATTTTTGATCTATCACCTGCGGTCAGGGGAAATTTGGTATCCGGAAGTCCCCCGCGTCCGTCAGAACGACAATAGTTTCAATAATTTGCCTGTCCAGTTATGGTAAAATATTGCCATTCGATTCTGTATTTCTTTCCTATCGATGGTTACCAAAACTATACAATTTCACAAAAGTATTTTAACGGCACTATTGTTGGGTGTCTCATTGCTTGCATCCGCGAGTGTCAATCTTGTATTTGGCGATTCAAGCGGCGAAGTCGCTTTGACCGCAAAGGGGCGAACAATAGCGCAGCAACTTGAAGATCGCTCAACAACTCTGAATGTGCGGAACAGTTCCCTTGATGAACCGGAACTTTCCGGTTCTCACATCAATGTAACAACAGTCAATGGTGTCGTTCTTTTGACGGGCGAAGTAGGAAGCGCCGAAGCCAAGCAAATTGTCGAGTCGCGTGCAACTCAACTGGATAACGTCAGGCAAGTCGTAAATGAATTACGTGTATCACAGTCCTTGCGGGCCAAAGATATGCTTCACGACCAATGGATCAAGTCTCGCGTCAAGTTACAACTTGGACGGGTGGAAGACTTTCCGGCCAGCAAGGTAATTGTTGTTGTCTCGAATGATGTTGTCTACCTGATGGGCGTAGTTTCTACCACAGTCGGTAAGATTGCCGCTGAAGTAGCGCGCCGGGTGCAAGGCGTGGACCGAGTTATTTCCGTATTTGAAACCAGCTAAATTCAAATGGCTTGGTGGATTTGGATTATTGCCGGTTGTGCCCTTCTGGCAATTGAACTGGCTATAATTGATGCCGCCTTCTATCTTGTATTAATCGGCGCTGCCGGTGTCATCGTTGGCGTGGCCAGTTTGTTCATGCCGGATATTTCCCCTGCAGTGCAGATCATGGGATTTGCAATTTTGTCGATCGTTTTTGCGGTGTTCTTACGCAAAACTTTGTACAACAAGATTCGGGGCGCCAAGGGCTACAGTCGTCGAATCATTGGAGCTGAGGTAAAGGTAAAGAATCAAGTGCCACCCAATGGTCGTACAAGAGTTGAATATCGCGGTGCAGACTGGGATGCTGTAAATATCGGACAGATCTCGATTGAAGCCGGCGGTACAGCACGAATTGCGGGAGAAGATGGCATTGAGTTGAAAATCGAAGCCGTCAATACAGCTTCTGACGACTCTAGTCCGACTGCAAGACCATAAAGGTATGGAATATCCGACATTAACTTATTAATTTGAAGGTCCATGATGAATTTCGCTAGTATCAGTTTTGCTACTCTTGTTGTGGTAGCACTTTCGGTTGTTGTCATTATTGTTTTGGTCAAAACCGCAGTTATAGTGCCTCAGCAATCCGCATATGTTGTTGAAAACCTGGGAAAGTTCTCGCGCACACTATCTCCCGGCTTTAATTTGCTGGTTCCGTTTTTTGAAAAAATTGCTTATCGACATACACTGAAAGAAGAAGCAATGGATGTCGAAGAACA
Source organism: Arenicellales bacterium (assembly GCA_965200765.1). GTDB lineage: Bacteria > Pseudomonadota > Gammaproteobacteria > Arenicellales > JAJDZL01. Next base: position 821,357 of record OZ241380.1, on the reverse strand, counting down.
AATTTGCATTACTTCCGACAACGTGCAAGTCGGCGTGGACGGTGTCTTGTATGTTCAGGTACGTAATGCTGAAGATGCATCATACGGAATTGCAGATTATCGATTTGCAATTACACAGTTGGCCCAGACTACCCTTCGAAGCGAAATCGGCAAGATTGTTCTTGACAAAACCTTTGAAGAACGAGCGCATATCAATTTGCGGGTAGTCGAAGAGCTGGACAAGGCATCAGAATCATGGGGTGTAAAGGTGTTGCGTTATGAAATTCGGAATATTTCCCCGCCCTCTGATGTATTGTCCGCAATGGAAAAGCAAATGCGAGCTGAACGGGAAAAGCGCGCAACTGTGTTGCAATCCGAGGGAGTTCGAGATGCCCAGATTAATGAAGCTGAAGGCGAAAAGCAGAGAATTATCAAAGAATCAGAAGCTGCCAAGCAACAGCAAATCAATGAAGCCGAAGGTGAAGCAGCGGCAATTCGCGCGGTGGCCGAAGCAACCGCTGATGGTATCAGAAATGTCGCCGCTGCCCTGAATGAAGAAGGCGGTGAAATGGCAATGCAATTGAGAGTTGCCGAAGACTATCTGCAACAATTCGGGAAGATTGCCAAAGAAGGCAATACCCTGATTGTACCTTCCAACCTCAGTGATATTTCCGGAATGATTGGGGCCGCTACAACCATTGTAGAAGCAGCTCGGAAATCAAACTCGAACACAACTTAGAAACTGCACACATTGATTGAGATCCAACCATAGCGTGGAGCGGGTGATGGGAATCGAACCCACGTTATCAGCTTGGGAAGCTGAAGTTCTGCCATTGAACTACACCCGCTTCGTATGAAATTGTAATCGTTTATCACATGTAATTTCCAGCAATCGCCTGCAGTTCAATCTCTGTGCCAATCGGCACTACCCGCATAGATACTCCAATGTCCGGAATTTTCGCGGATCTTTCCGGCAACACAAATATCAGCAAAGTGCCAGTCAATACGACTTGACGGAACTACAAGAGTTGTTCCAGCTCGGTCAAGGCTTTCCTGTAAACACTCCGTTTGAATTCAACAACGGCATCTACGGGTTGCCAGTAATCTACCCACTGCCACTTGTCGAATTCTGGTTGTTCGGTGCAATCCAAACAGAAATCTGATTCACTACCGATGAACTGCAAAAGATACCATTTCTGCATTTGCCCGCGAAATTTCTTTCGCTTGCCACGGCGTTGGAATTCCAGTGGAATATCGTACTTCAGCCAGTCTTTGGTAGAGCCAACCAATCGCACGTGCGATTGATCAAGCCCCAATTCTTCGCGAAGTTCCCGATAGACTGCTTCCAGACTAGACTCATCCGGACCAATACCGCCTTGCGGAAACTGCCATCCGTCATGGTTAACTCGACGCGCCCACAACACTTGCTTGTTTCCGTTGAACAGCACTATACCGACATTCCGCCGGTACTTGGATGTCGAGTGTTTGCTTTTCATCCTAGTTGTAGTCACATTCAGGTTCATTGCAAAACTGTATATTTCAAGTATACCATAGGTTAGACAAATTCCAAATCAAGTTCAGACTGCATGCCATCTCTCCAAGACACCGCGATGCTTTCCACTTTTGGGCATTTCTTAGCCAGCTTCGAGAATGATATGTTTGTTACCATAGGCGTTTGACCAAACAAGTTCATCAAAACATGCTTGAAATGGTCCTAATTTCGAGAATTTCATCAAAGACAAACTATACTGGATTTGTCCTGTCATCACCCATTTTCAAGGAAAGAGCAACAGAAAAGGTAGAATTAAATTGATTCTTTCCCCATTACAGAGATCCAGTTCTATTCGTATTTGTGTCTGTCAAACCATAATGACCGAGTGATTTTCTAGTCATACCACTGTGCCTAGAGCTACTTGGCCAACAAATCGAGATAAATTAATGGGTACAGCATTTCCAATCAACAATTCAACGTCAGTCTTTGTACGAGAATTTTCGTCTAGATTCCATCGCCATGTCTTCGGAAAAGTTTGAATGCGACTACGTTCGTATGAAGTCAGCGCCCGAACCTCTGCGGGGGCTGCAGTATCCAAATGATTACGCTTGTAATTTGGTGGAACAGGCCGATTCACTCCTCGAATCGTAGGCGACGGTTCATTCACAGAGAAAATTGCACGCCGACAATAGTTTCTTGGGTGACGATAATAGTGTTCAATAGATATTTCCTCTTTCATGTATTCAGACACTGTAAGCGGTTTTTGAATTAATGCCTCATTAACTCGCCCTTCCATCAACTCGCTGAGTTCTTTTCGTTTCGTAAGCCATGCAATCATGAAAAATCGATTACGATTCTGGGGAACACCACACTGATTTGCGTTCAAAACTCGTTCGAAGAAAGAATACCCAGTTTTTTCCAGAAGTAGTCTTGCATTTTTGTATGCTTGACTTGAGCGGACCCTTGGAACATTTTCCATAATCGCCAGAAACGGTTTACAGGCAACCGCGATTTCTGCAAATGCTTCCGTCAGGCTTGCACGCCTGCCTTCCAATCGTTTACCTGCACTTGAGAAATCTTGACAAGGAGGCCCACCAGCAATTACATCAACATCAAGTCTTTTGATCTGCCTAACTACATTATCTACGTCAAACAAGTCCACACAATCAATGTTGACAGCATGTTGGAGATTCCACTCGTAGGTTTCAACAGCCGCCGGCCAGTTGTCGTAGGCACCTACCACAGTAAACCCTGCTTCAGTAAGCCCTTGGCTTAACCCACCTACTCCACAGAAAAGATCAACGGTACGCATAATAATCTACATTATCGTTGAAAATTTTCTGAAAACGAAATTACCGAGTTGCCGGGATAGACTGCGGTATGAAAACGGCTTGGTTGACGATGCAAGGGTTTTGTTCGAGATTTTCCATGCTTCTTGCTGGGAAATTCGTCAAGACTTTCCTAGTCGAACTGACTACAATGGATAGTGGAATTGGTATTTCTACCATGATTGCTTCTCACGAGGCTTTATGTTCCTTGATTGGATTAACTGAAAAGAAGGTTCATTGTACCACGGGAGGGCTTGCATGGGAATACTTGACTCTAATTAAATCAACAGTTTGCACCTGTCCCAGAGGATGCCGATGATTTGAGCTTGGAGCATTGGATAGAAAATTGGTATTTCAAAACCAGAAAAAAGCAGATTCTTTGGGTAGCAAAAATTTCATAACTGACGTAAAATCAAAAACTTGACAACAGGAAATTCACTCTATTTGACTTGTGCCTCCACCCTCTCGCTTATTGTGCTACAATGGAACTTTCTGTAATGTGAAATCAAATGAACGAATTTAGCTCACTTCAAATTTATAGGAATACGGACACAACACCATAGATTAGCAATTCGGTCGAATACTTTTCAGAAAGTATCTCCATAATGCTGGTCTGCTCCGCACGTCAGACGAAAAACTACATTATCAGAAATTTTGCGAGACGAGGTATCACGACTGAGCGAAGGTAAATGAACAGGCGTTCTCCCCGCGCAAGTCTGATTTTAGGCTACGACTAGTTGGCACAAAGTTGACAAAACAGGTTAATATGAAGAAACTAAAATGAATCGAGCACTACTAAACAAACAATTTGACAAGGATACAATTGAGCATCTCAAAAATGATGCCCAAGCACTTACTCAGTTTCTTGCGGAACAAAATGATGGCACCATAATCTTTGTTCTCGAAAAGTTTGGCCGTCTCAATAACAGTCGTAGCAGAGAACCATTGCTGAGGCTTCTCTCTAATAAAAATCACACAATTCGGCTACTTTCAGTCCGAAATCTCGCCAAATTGAAAGATGATTCACTACTGGACACATTTTGGGGCATCGTTCTCAGGGATGACAGCACAGAGGTCAGACGCGAGTCGACTGCTGCAATTGGAAGATTGCGAAGCGAGAAATCAATTCCAAAGTTGATAGAACTGCTGTCCGATAACGATCCTGAAGTCGTAATGCAGGCGGCAAGAGGATTATTGGTTTTCACCCGCAAAAGGAAAGTGAATAAAGAACTGAAGAGACTTGTCAATCACCCGAATGAACAAGTCAGGGAGTTGGTCGAACGTGAAGTTAACAGAGTCAATCAGAGTAAACCAATTGACAGTGACCATGTAAAATTTCCAAGATGTATGGAAAACACAGTGGTGCATGGAAATGTGCTTGAAGTTTTGGACTATGTTCCAGACGAATCCATACACCTGACATTCACATCACCCCCTTACTACAACGCTAGAGACTATTCCATCTATCGTAGCTACGAACAATATCTGAAATTTCTTGAAAATGTCTTCTGTGAGGTTCATCGGATTACAAAAGAAGGTAGATTCTTCGTATTGAATACTTCCCCCATAATTATTCCGAGAATTAGCAGGTCTCATTCAAGCAAGCGATTTCCAATTCCGTACGATATTCACCCTTTGCTACTCGAAATGGGTTGGGAATTTATTGACGATATTGTGTGGGTTAAACCTGAACCTAGTGTGAAGAACAGAAATGCAAGTTTTTTTCAGCACCGGAAGCCATTAGGGTATAAGCCCAACGTAGTTTCAGAAATGCTGATGGTTTACCGGAAGATGACCAACAAGTTGATTGACTGGAATATGCGACAATACGACCCGATTACGATTAAGGAAAGTAAAGTTGCAGATGGTTACGAAACAACAAATATTTGGAAAATCGATCCAGTATATGACAAGGTACACAGCGCTGTTTTTCCGCCTGAACTATGCCACAATGTCATTACATACTATTCGTTTGTTAATGATTTGATATTTGATCCGTTTGCTGGTAGTGGAACTCTTGGCAAGGTAGCAATGGACTTGTCACGAAATTATTTTCTTGCCGAAAAAGAACTGAAGTATGTAAATCGCATGAAAGATGGACTAATGGGCAAGCCTGATTTATTTCGTGGTACTGATTTCAAACCGAATTTCATCGAACTTTCAGATTTCAAAACATTGTCTGGATTCCAGAAAATTTCTAGCCAGCAATCATAGCCAATCGCCTGCCGTACTGCGAACAAGACTTGCCAAAACACCAATGTGGTCCGGACTGTCATTCAAACAAGGAATATACCGAAATGTCTTGCCTCCCTTCTCCATGAACAACTCTCTATATCCTATGTTCACTTCTTCCAAAGTTTCCAGGCAGTCAGCAGAAAAACCGGGACATATCATATCAATTGACTTTATGCCGGAACTAGTCAAATCCGAGAGAACATCGTCGGTATATGGTTTGAGCCAAGGAGATGCCCCTACTCGTGACTGGAAGCACATGGACCACTCGTCGTCTTTCAATTCCAAAGCCTGCGCCAGCATCTGTGCATCGACACGACATTCATTTTCGTACGGATCACCTTTATCAACATAGGCTTGTGGCAAACCATGAAATGACATCACCAAACGCTCCGATTTGCCATGTTGCTGCCAGTGTGTACGAACCGAACTCGCCAAACACTCAATATACGTTGTGTCACCACTGTAACCGCTGATAAACCGAATAGACGGCACGAATCGACGCTTCTTCAACACATTGCCAATTTCGTCGAACACTGACCCAATCGTTGACCCGGAATACTGCGGATACATCGGCAAAACAACAATTCGACCAATTCCGCGAGAGGTCATCTCATCTATCACAGTTGCAATCGAAGGTTCGCCATAACGCATTGCATACCGCACTTGCACCGCTTCGCCTTTTTGATTCAACTCCCTTTCCAACGCCAACGTCTGTTTGCTTGTATTGACAAGCAACGGAGACCCGTCCTTGGTCCACACCTTCTGGTACGCTTTCAAGCTTCTGGACGGACGAAATCTCAATATCACGCCGTTCAATATAAAGAACCAGATCCAAGAAGGTAATTCGACGACTCTGGAATCAGAAAGAAACTCGCGCAGGAATTTTCGTACAGATGAAACCGTGGGCGATTCGGGGGTGCCCAAATTTACCAGCATCACTCCGAGTGCTGGTTCATTCACCGAGGATGCGAAATTATCAATATATCTCGGCATTGATTGCGAGACACTATCTGCCGGACGGACTCGGCGCATGCTGAGCACCGAACTCGACCATGCGTCGAATGGATCGTTCAGCCTGCTTCCTGACAGATTCTTCGATGAGTACCTCGCCTTCCAAATTCCTCAACACCTGTCGCAATCGATACAAATCATTCATTTTCATCCACGGACACGCACCGCAACTCTCGCAAGTCGCACCTTCACCAGCAGTAGGTGCTGTCAAAAATGTCTTGTCCGGCAATAATGTACGCATGCGATGCAGTATCCCTTCTTCGGTTGCAACTATGAATGTATCCGCCGGACTGTCTTGCGCCGCTTGAATGATTTGACTGGTAGAACCAACTACGTCGGCCAGTTTGATGACACTCTTGGGGGATTCCGGGTGCACCAGAACTCCGGCCTCGGGATAATGTTTCTTTAGCCCTTTCAGCACCACGGCCTTGAATTCTTCGTGAACAATGCATGCACCATCCCACATGACCATATCAGCACCTGATTCGCGTCGAATGTAGTCACCCAAGTACTTGTCCGGTGCCCACAGAATCTTTTCACCGCGCTCATGCAGATGCTTGATCAGTTTGAGACCGATAGATGAAGTTACAACCCAATCGGCACGCGCTTTCACTGCCGCACTGGTATTTGCATAAACGACAACTGTACGGTCCAGGTGCTGGTCGCAAAATTTTGCAAACTCCTCTGCTGGACAGCCCAAATCAAGCGAGCACTCGGCGTTTCTTTCTACAACCAGTACAGTCTTCTCAGGACTGAGTATTTTTGCGGTTTCACCCATGAAACGCACACCTGCCACTACAACAGTTGATGCTGAATGCGCATAGCCAAAACGTGCCATTTCCAATGAATCTGCAACGCATCCGCCAGTCTCTTCAGCCAAGTCTTGCAGATCGCTGTCAACATAGTAGTGTGCAACCAATACAGCGTCACGTTGCCGCATTAACTCTTTTATGTCTCCAATCAGCTCATTCCGTTCGGCCGCTTCAGCGACCTTTCCTGCGGAATTTCTGGCATACTCCGCGGCCGCTACTATGGAACTGGACCAACTGTAGGACAATTCTTCTGTTTGCTTTTCCATATCATTCCCTCCTTTTATCGTCTTGAGAATAATCGTTTTTGACTCTGATCTCAAATTATTCCGCATAAAGCAAGTATTTTTGCCCCAGTTTCAGGGATTGACACACTCCCGCGAACAGTGTTGCGTACCGAAAGTCGACATTGTCGGTATGCTCAGGGATTTCTTGTTGAAACCTAGGCAGGAGTTCCCTGAGAAATGAAGAATATCATATAGGGTACTATGATAGACATGTTGAAATTGGTTAGGCTAAACATCGGTAGAATTGCCGACGTGTGGATTGCGATCGCAAGCATTAGGCAACAAATGCTTGGTTCGCCTTGCGCGTGGAAAGTCCTTAGGCTCGGCAAATTTTCCTCCTTGTGGCTATTCCAGCATCAAAAACGATGTCCCCACATCATAGCCGACATAGCAGAATCCGTATGTTTCCCTTCCAACAATTTACAACGGGTGAAACTCTGAACAATTGAATATTGTCATTGTTTTTACTTGCAAGCAATCTGTGCGTTTTTCCTGTCCCAATAAAAAAACGCTTCACGTGAGTGTTTTTGATTGTAGTTGACGCAACCCATGAAGAACCAGTGCTACAGCTTGGTCAATGAATGGTGTTTGTGCAAGCACCTGGTTTTCTTCCAAAGAAAGACCGTTGTTTAGATCATTGGCGGTAAAATTTTCAAAATGCTCTTGGCCTGCCCAGTCTGAAGATACTTTCTCAACTAAATCAACAATCCCTACTTTTTTCACGATATCCCTAGCACACCCACCGTAACCGCCGAGAATATACAATGCTTGTTTCTTTTGAAACGAAAGCAAAGCTTCTTCTGCAATACCGGGCATTCTTTCTTTATATCCTTCTACTCTTCCACCAACCAAAATTCGAGCATCGGTTTCGTTGCACATTACATCCCGCATTTTCGTCAATCCATTAGTCCACTCGTCCTGACTCGGTTTCCAAGGTATTATTTCCTGTCGTGCATCTATACTCATTCTCCCTCCTTCGCTATCCAACAAAATGAATTGAATTTGTCGACCATATTTAGAATACAACCGCTTCAATTCACCAATTGGTATGCAAATATGGACTGGCCATGCGAAATAGCTAGTTACTCTAGCTAAGCGAGGTGGTTCTGAGTACTGCCGGTAGCGGGATTGCAGTTCAATTAATAGTTCTGTAAAGCCATCATTACGCAAATCACCACCATAGGCCAAATTCATACCGGCTGATAAAATATATAGAGCAAACTCGCTCATTGCTTCTCTCAAATGATCGTCACCAAGGCCAAAATCTTCTATGTCGGAGCTATCAGAAATTGAAATAGCGACAATCAATTGAGTTTTATCATTAGTTACTTTCATTTCAATTGCTCCTGCAAAAATTCTTGAAGTGTGAACAATTTTACATGTTGCAAGGAATCAGTGTAATACTGCATTTCCTCCGAACCGATGGGTGGGCTTGGATAAACAAATGTAAGATTTTTGTCGACATGTTGAGCAAACAGGTCAACAAGAGAAAATATTTCAGATAGGCGGACCAGAAACGAATCTTTGTCGCAATTCTTCTCCGAGTTTCACAGCGTTCGGAGTAAGCTTATGTGGTTCTTCTTGAGCATAATCCGTCCAGCAAATATCCAGCATGCCGAGTAGCGCACTCTCAAGTTCAATTCGGGATTCTGCAGCCAGAGTAATTTCAAAGTCTCCCTTGATTACATAAATATAACTTCTGGGGCGGAACTCTACCTGATACAACAACGGTGGACAGGCCCGATAGTGCTTTCCCGTAAGTTCAATCTCCGAAATTTCAATTGGCGCTGTATCAACTTCCCCGATCTGGTCAACTTTATCAATTGAAATTGGCCCATTCTCGTCGTAGGTCACCATGCCGTAGGCATGGACCAAGTTCCGAGGATTTTTCAAAAGCAGGTTTTCAGCATCTTCTACATCGCCGTAGAATACTTTCAACAAATGACTGCCTTTCGGCTTCAGCCACATGGTTCGACTTTCAAAGTCGACCCGCCTAAGAGTTCCAGTTACTACATGTTCCAAGCGTTCGACCTCCTTTCCAGGAAGGATTTTTTCAACTTCGACAAGCATTCTGTCGAATTTTTTCCTAGAAAAGGAGACTCGGTGACTACCGCTTTGGACCGTAAACTTGAGCTTGGTAGCTTCAGGCAGCGACGCATTTCGAAATGAGTCCAAGACAGCGCCGCAGTACTCAGCATTCGGCAGAAGCTTTGCCAACAGCTTGGGCGAGGAGGCATTTAAGCTTTTCACAATCTTTTGAAACAGGCGGCCTACTGCACTAAGCTCTTCATCGTCAACACCCGCTTCGCCTATGCTCAACGACAACGCAAAGTTTCCTTTCTCTGGCAACCCGTCGCAAACCAAAGCGAATCGCGCCTGTTCCTACTGGCTCAAAGTTGCTTTCAGCTTCTTGCCACTGTTAAATTTCGCTAGCAAGTAAACTACTCGTTGTAACTGAATTACGGCATTCGCCACGGCCTCCCCTGTCACCATTGATTGCCGGCCAGCAACTTGGTCGAAATGAAGTCGAATGGTTCGAGATTCTTTGATAGAATTCATGTGTAGTGATTATTGAACAATATGGTATTACATTCTACCATTAAACTGACAAAGATTCGAACTTTCTTCTAATTCAGGTAGGCATGTGTACGCATCCAGCAACCGGCACCGCACAATGTCAATGTGGACAGGCTGTCTGCGAGATTCCTGAAATAAAACGATGAATGGAGCTTACCAAGAAGAAACACGACAAGATGGTCAAAGAACAGAATTTTCTGGCCATGTTCGACATGGACGAAATTGCAAAAGGCAATGCCATATACAACTTCAAACAGTGTTCACTGTGTCGCGCGAATTAAGATATCAAGATAAATCCTTGCAAAAACAATGAGTTAAATTCTTGGTTTCTGTGTTGTTGCGACAAAATGAGGGGTATAATTCTGAAATACACTTGATTGTCGCAGTATACTCATTATAAATCATTGATAACACGAATTTCTACCAAACATTGACTAGTTAGAAATTCATACCAACTAAATTGGAGTAATTTTATGTTTGGACATTCATCCTCGGAAGTTTCTAGATATCTTCTTGATCGTGCAAGGAAAAATAGAATGGCACTATCACCAATGAAACTCATAAAGCTCGTATATATTGCTCATGGTTGGATGCTAGGACTTTACGGTAGGCCACTGATTGTGGAATATGTTGAAGCATGGCGATATGGACCAGTTATTCCAGAACTATACAGGAAAGTAAAACAATTCCGTTCAAAACCTGTTCGAGCTGAGGTTTTTTCTAAACTTGATGTTGATAAATTTGATCAGTATGAAGAAGGTGTAATGGATGAAGTTTTGGATATTTATGGCAAGCGAACTGCCATTCAACTATCTCAGCTCACACATTCGCAAAACACCCCATGGGATCAAACTCGCAATAGTGACAGTCGAAGCTTAGTTATTTCAGATCAATTGATTGAAAATTATTACGCACAACTGTACGAAGAATATACTAAACAGTAGAAGCAACACAGTATTTCGCGCATTTAAGTGCCAAAACATGTTTCATTCCTGGCACAATCAAATGATTTGACAATGTCGCTTGTCTTCTCTGTATAATTGAATGGAAGACATTGTGATGAATCACCAACATAAAAACTGCAATTTGAAACAAACGCCGCTTTACAACCTTCATCTGGAGTTGGGTGCGAAAATGGCACCGTTTGCAGATTATGCCATGCCTCTTTGGTATCCGGAAAAAATCATCGCGGAACATCATCACACCAGAACCAAGGCAAGTTTGTTTGATGTTTCACATATGGGGCAGATTTCTGTCTGCGGCGACAACTTCGAGACCGAACTCGAACGACTTGTGCCAACAGATCTGCTCGCACTCGAATCCGGCAAAATGCGCTACACCTGCCTAACCGACCAAAATGGTGGTATTCTGGACGACATTATTGTGATGAAACGTGAAAACGGATACGCCATTATCGTCAACGCAGCACGAAAAGAAATGGACCTCAAACACCTGCGGGAAAATTTGCCGCAGTGCCGATTTCAATTGCACAACAACATGGCACTGATTGCACTTCAGGGTCCGTTGGCGGTGTCTGTGCTGAAAGATTTTCTTCCCGAAGCGGAATCGCTTGCGTTCATGACTTTTTGCGACGGAATGCTACAAGATATACCATGCGTGGTCAGTCGTTCAGGCTACACTGGTGAAGATGGTTTCGAGCTTACAGTTTCAGCCCAACACGCCGAAATTGTTGCGCGCTTGCTACTTGCTTGCGAAGGCGTAATGCCCGCGGGGCTTGCCTCGCGCGACAGCCTCAGACTTGAAGCCGGACTCAGACTCTACGGGCAGGATATGTCCATTGACACTACACCGGTCGAAGCGGGAATTCATTGGACCATCTCCAGAACGCGACGGCGCAACGGTGCGCGGGAAGGCGGATTTCCGGGTGACAAGAAAATTCTTGGGCAAATCGAAAACGGTACTGAAAAGCGATTTGTGGGTCTGTTGATGGAAGGCCGTTCCCCCACACGTGCCGGCAATCAGATTGTCGATGAATCCAACAATGAAATCGGTACAGTGACTAGCGGAGTGTTTAGCCCGACACTCAAAACACCAATTGCCATGGGGTATGTCCGAACTGAGTACTCTACAATTGCACAAACTGTTCGCATATTGATTCGCGGCAAGCCGCAACTTGCAAAAATCACGAACTTGCCGTTTGTTCCGCATCAGTATGTAATAAAACCAACCATTGAATCAGGAGTTGCATCGTAAATGTCAAACTTACGCTTTACCAGTGACCACGAGTGGGTCTCGGTCGAAGACAATGATATTGCCATTGTCGGAATTACAGACTATGCCCAAAGCGAGTTGGGCGATGTCGTTTTTGTAGAACTGCCAGAAGTTGATGCCTCTTTTCATCAGGGCGACCAGATGGCAGTTGTTGAATCGGTCAAAACTGCGGCCGATGTCATGGCACCAATATCCGGAACCGTTGTCGCAATCAATGAAGAATTGGAAAGTTCACCGGAACTGGTCAACGACAGTCCTGTGAGCGGTGGCTGGTTTTGTAAACTGAATATTCAGGATGCGGCGGAGCTGGATGCCCTGATGAGTGAATCTGAATATGAAGAATTCATTTCAGACAACGATTGAGCATTGACAAGGAGCAACAGGAACTTGAACCAGGTTTCCACCAGAAATTTATCGACATCATTTCCAACTCCGGGCAAGCTGGAGTCAAACAATGACTTTGTACGCCGCCATATTGGTCCCGGCGACAGTCAAATCAGAGAAATGCTTCAGATGATGGAACTGGATTCTCTGGACGAACTGATTGATCAAACAGTACCGTCCCAAATCCGGTCGACCAAGCCTCTGCGGTTACCGGCACCCGTTGGAGAACATCACACTACTTCGCAGATACGAAGAATTCGCGAACGTAACCAGTTGTTTACCTCCATGATCGGAATGGGGTACTACCCGACAATTTTGCCGGGTGTGATACGTCGAAATGTGCTTGAAAACCCAGGCTGGTACACTGCATACACCCCATATCAGGCGGAAGTGAGTCAGGGCCGACTGGAAGCATTGCTAATCTTTCAGCAAATGGTAACGGACTTGACCGGCATGGAGATTGCCAACGCGTCTTTGCTGGATGAAGCAACGGCTGCCGCTGAAGCTATGGCCATGTCCAAAAGAGTGTCGAAATCCAAGTCGAACTGTTATCTGGTTTCCGCTGATTGTCACCCTCATACCTTGGCAGTAGTCGAAACACGCGCTGAATTTCTCGGCTTCGAAATCAGGAAAGGCGACTCGGAACAGTTGGTATCTGAAGAAGATCAATACTTTGGGGTTCTGCTTCAGTATCCGGACACTTACGGACGAATTCAGGATATTGAAAATATTGTCAAAGCCGCTCATGAGGTCAAGGCAGTCGTCTCGGTCGCGACAGACTTGTTGGCTTTGTGTCTGCTCAAGTCACCCGGGGAGTTTGATGCGGATATTGTCGTAGGAAGTAGCCAGAGATTTGGCGTGCCCATGGCCTACGGTGGCCCGCATGCTGCATTTTTGGCAACTCGATACCGCTATCGCCGCTCCCTGCCCGGACGACTCATCGGTGTTTCCAAAGACACGCAGGGACGGCCAGCCTACCGCATGGCCTTGCAAACCCGGGAACAGCATATTCGCCGGGACCGGGCGACCAGCAATATTTGCACTGCCCAGGTTCTACCCGCCGTAGTTTCTGCCTTTTATGCTGTGTACCACGGGCCAGGCGGTCTCAGGGAAATTGCATTGCGAGTCCATCAATTTGCGCAAATTGCTTCTGCCGGACTGAAAATGCTTGGTTTTGAATCCCGGCATAAAGACTATTTCGATACCCTTTGCGTCAACACGCACGGACAGGCACGCAGAATTGCCGCACGCGCACTGGAAGACAATGTGAATCTGAGAGTCATCGATGCCAATCATCTGGGTATTTCATTCGATGAAACCACGCGACGCGCATACATTGAGCGCCTCTGGCGAATCTTTCATACTCGGGCAGACGAAAAAATTTCATTCGACAAGATTGATGCAGACGTCCATGATGGTATTCCGCAACAACTTGCGCGCACCAGTTCGTACTTGACCCACCCCACTTTCAATTTGTATCAATCGGAAACCTTGATGCTTCGCTACATACGCAAGCTGGGCGACAAGGACATTTCCCTGAATCGCTCCATGATTCCGCTTGGTTCCTGCACCATGAAACTGAACTCGACCACCGAAATGACTCCCATTACCTTCTACAAGTTCAGCGGCGTTCACCCATTCGCGCCGCTCTATCAGACACAGGGCTATCACCAGTTGATAGAAGAACTTGAAACCATGCTGTGTGAAATCACCGGTTTTGATGCAGTTTCGTTTCAACCCAATGCCGGTTCGCAAGGCGAGTACGCAGGATTGCTGTGTATCCGGCGATTTCTGCAAGCCCAAGGTGAAGGACATCGAAATATTTGCCTGATTCCCGAATCGGCGCATGGCACCAATCCCGCAAGTGCAGTTCTGGCCGGACTGGACGTAGTGGTTGTCGGTTGCAATGAAGACGGTGATGTTGATATTCATGATTTGAAAGCCAAACTGAACCAGCACGATCAGTCAGTTGCAGCACTGATGATCACCTACCCTTCCACTCATGGTGTTTTCGAAGAGAAAATCATTGAAATTTGCGAACTGGTGCATCAACACGGTGCCCAGGTCTATCTGGATGGAGCAAATCTCAATGCCATGGTCGGTTTGTGTCGTCCGGCCGAATTCGGTGCTGACGTGGCGCACATGAATCTGCACAAGACATTTTGCATACCGCACGGCGGTGGGGGACCCGGAGCCGGCCCAATCGGAGTCAAGCAACACCTTGCACCGTATCTCCCCGATCACCCGGTTGTTGAAGGTGTGAATCCTTACGCGAGCAATGGTCGCACTATCGGTAGCGTATCAGCGGCGCCGTGGGGATCGGCTGGAATTCTGCCGATCTCGTGGGCGTACATTTCACTGATGGGAAGCGAAGGCCTGCGATATGCGACTGAAATTGCAATATTGAATGCAAACTACATGGCAAAAAAACTGGAAGCACATTTTCCGGTACTCTACAAGGGCAAAAATGGATATGTAGCACACGAATGCATCATTGATTTGCGAGACATTCGCAAAAACACAGGTATTACAGTCGAAGACGTTGCCAAGCGGCTTGTTGATTTCGGATACCATGCCCCCACTGTTTCGTTTCCAGTCGCAGATACGTTGATGATCGAACCCACAGAAAGCGAAGCAAAACGGGAAATTGACCGGTTTTGCGATGCACTGATTGCCATTCGCAAGGAAATTTCCGATGTTGAATCAGGCACCGCAGACGCACACAACAATCCGTTGAAAAATGCCCCGCACACGCACGATCTGCTGATCTCCGACGAATGGAATTTGCCGTACAGCAAGCAACAGGCATTCTTCCCGCTGGACTGGGTTTGGGAAGACAAGTACTGGCCGCCAGTCAGTCGCATTGACAATGTAGCCGGCGACCGCAATCTGGTTTGCGATTGTCCGCCTGTATCTGCTTACGTTTAGGTACAACGCAGTGAATCAGACAGCCACTCCCTCGATGCAACCCGGCAGAAAACTTCGCGGCGCCGAAAAAACGGACCGAATTCCTGTCAAGATTGTTCCGCAAGCACCTGGCGAGCGTCTTAAGAAGCCACCATGGATTCGCTCAACGTTTCCCGGTACCGAACAAGTCTATCGACTCAAGAACATTTTGCGCGCGAACAATCTTCATACAGTCTGTGAAGAGGCTTCCTGTCCGAATCTGGGCGAGTGCTTCAGTCGCGGTACTGCAACTTTCATGATCTTGGGCGATATCTGCACGCGTCGATGTCCGTTCTGTGATGTCGCACATGGTCGTCCCTTGGCACCGGATTCGCAAGAACCACTCAATCTCGCCAGAACAGTCAAACAAATGGAATTGAAGTTTGTAGTCGTTACTTCTGTGGACCGCGATGATCTCAGAGACGGAGGAGCAACGCACTTCGCGGATTGTGTTCGGGAGATGCGAAACGCAAGCCCCGAATTGAACATTGAAATTTTGACTCCTGATTTCCGCGCCAGAATGGATATCGCATTGGACAATCTTTCTGTTGCACCACCGGATGTGTTCAGTCACAATATGGAAACCGTACCGCGCCTGTATCGCCAAGTACGTCCGGGGTCGGACTACAAGCACTCCCTGCAGCTCTTGCAGAAGTTCGGCGAGCAACATCCGAAGATACCCACTAAATCCGGGATCATGCTCGGCGTGGGAGAATCCTTCAACGAAGTCGTTACAACAATGCAGGATCTATGCAATCACGGCGTGCAGATTTTAACGATTGGACAATACCTGCAACCCAGTCGTCATCACCTGCCGGTGGACCGGTATGTGGCTTTGGAAGAATTCGATGAACTGCGGCGAATTGGAGAAAGAATGGGCTTTTTGCATGTTGCATCGGGACCAATGGTGCGTTCATCCTACCGCGCCGATGAGCAGGCCCGGGAAGCATCGATCGGTTGAGCGAAATTTCACCGCTGACTGACAATTTCTTTCGGAAATCTTGCAAAATCAGATGGTTTTGCTTGCATTCCATGCTGAATCTGCAACCCGATTGGCACTACAGGAATCAAGTACTTTTCAATGAAATAGGTGAATGGAATCAAAAAAGATTGGCAAAATGCAAAATATTTGATAAAGTAATGTTATGCCCCTTTTTCAGTATGGCAGTGATTTGCCATCGAATGATCTGAGAGGGGGTTATTTATTTACACATTTTGGTTATCACTACGGAGGTAGAACCATGATAAAAAAGGCACTCGTAGTTGCAACTGCACTGCTGGGTTTGTCAATTTTCGGTGCTTCAAGTGCCGCAACTATGGATGACGTTCGGGCAAAGGGATTTGTTCAGTGCGGCATCAACACAGGATTGGTAGGATTTGCTTTCGCTGATGACGCTGGCAACTGGCAAGGATTCGATGTTGCAATCTGTAAGGCAGTCGCCGCCGCGGTATTTGGTGATGCATCCGCTGTCAAGTATACCAACCTGACCGGGAAAACTCGTTTTGAGGCCCTGAATTCAGGTGAAGTTGATCTGCTTTCCCGAAATACAACCTGGACTTATAGTCGCGATGTAGATCTCAAGATGACCTTCGTGGGCATCAACTACTATGATGGTCAAGGCTTTATGGTTCCGGCATCGCTGGGCGTAAAGAGCGCGACTGAACTGAATGGCGCATCGGTATGCATCCAGACGGGAACAACCACCGAGTTGAACCTTGCAGATTATTTCCGTGCCAACAACATGGATTATGAGCCGGTTACCATTGAAACCAACGCTGAAGCCCGTCAGAACTATCTGGCTGGTCGTTGCGATGTATACACGACTGACCGCTCCGGGCTGGCCGCCACTCGCGCGTCGCTAGACGACCCCGAAAATCATATGGTTTTGCCAGAAGTTATCTCCAAAGAACCTCTTGGTCCGCTCGTGCGTCACGGCGATGACCAGTGGGGCGACATTGTACGCTGGGTTCTCAATGTTCTGATTATTGCTGAAGAAAAAGGCGTTACCAAAGCCAATGTAAAAGAAATGGCGATGGAGCCTTCCAAAGACGCAGAACTGAACAGAATGTTCGGCCTTGAAGGCGAGTATGGTGCCATGCTCGGCCTTGACAAGGACTGGGTCGTCAATGTGCTTGCCGCAACCGGCAACTACGGAGAAATTTTCGAGCAATATATTGGAGTAAACACCGATATCGGACTGGCGCGGGGATTGAACGCGCTTTGGACCGATGGTGGGCTGATCTACGCACCTCCTTATCGGTAATCAATTCACTGACAGCGTGCGCTTTCCAAGCGCACGCTGCTCACTCCCTCCCCCGATTCAGCTTTGCAAGGAATCTGAACCATGCAACATGTTGCTGTATCTACAAACCGAACCTCTTTCAAATTGTCGGAGCTCTGGTCTGAGCAGAAATCCAGACAAATCATCATCCAAATCATCGTTCTGGTCATTCTTCTATCGGTCCTTGGCTATCTGATCCGAAATACAGCTGCCAACCTGGAACTGCTGGGCCGCGGGGTCGAATACGGTTTCCTGTTTTCACCGGCCAGCTATGACATTAATCAGTCTCTGATCGAATACACTTCCAGGAGCTCACATTTGCGTGCCGGAATCGTCGGGCTTCTGAATACTGCACTGGTCGCCATCTGCGGTATCTTTCTGGCAACCGTTGTTGGCTTCATTGCCGGTGTGTTGCGACTGTCGTCGAATTGGTTGGTGAGTCGAATTGTCTATGTGTTCGTCGAGTTTAGCCGAAATGTACCAGTGCTGTTGTGGATTTTACTGTGGCATGGAGTGATTATCCATAGTTTGCCGCACCCCCGGCAAGCTCTTGCGATCTCTGATGGACTGTTTCTTTCCAACCGGGGTTTCTATGTTCCAAAACCTCTGTTCGACCCGCAAATCTGGTGGGTGGTCGCTGCTTTGATCATCGCGATCGCCGGCGCGGTCGTGTTTGCGCGGCATGCCCGGGCAAGGCAGGAATTGACCGGCGAAACCTACCCGGTACTGACCATCAATATCGGTGCCATTGTACTCATACCACTTGTGGCCTACTTTCTGGCAGGTGCACCAGTTGAACTGGAGATGCCGATATTCAAAGGTTTCAACTTTACTGGTGGGTTTGTGCTGTCGCCAGAACTGGTGGCACTCACCTTCGCCCTGGGAATCTATACCGGCGCCTTTATCGCTGAAATCGTGCGGGCTGGAATTCTGGCGGTGAGTCATGGGCAAACCGAAGCGGCCTATTCACTGGGAATCAAGCCAAACTGGACCATGCGCCTGATCATTCTGCCCCAAGCTCTTCGTGTCATCGTACCGCCATTAATTAGCCAGTACCTGAATTTGACCAAGAACTCATCGCTGGCCATTGCAGTCGGCTATATGGACATTGTTGCAACCATCGGTGGCATCACACTCAATCAGACCGGCCGCGCATTGGAATGCATGTCCATCGTACTGGCGATCTACTTGCTGATTTCATTGGGGATCTCGGCAATTATGAACTGGTACAACAAACGGATCGCACTGGTAGAGAGATAAGATGGCCCAACTACAAACTCCAAAAGACTATTTGCCGGGCACACACCCGGATCTGCCACCGCCAGTCGCGACGACCGGTGTGGCCGGTTGGCTGAAGTCCAATCTGTTTTCCGGTCCGACCAATATTGCTCTGACCATTCTGGCGGCCTATTTTCTGTACAAGATTATTCCGCCATTATTTCATTGGGCCGTGCTGGATGCCGTCGTGGATGCGGGGCATCGCAACGAATGTCGGGAAATCGGCAGCGGTGCCTGCTGGGCAGTTGTCGTCATCCGCTTCGAGCAGTTCATGTACGGATTCTATCCCGAACACCTCAGATGGCGCGCCAATCTGGCATTTGTGATGATGTTGCTCGCATTGGTGCCGGTCCTGTATGACAATCTTCCATGGCGAAAATACCTGCTCTGGTACTCGCTGGCCTTTCCGTTTATCGGATTTTTCATGCTGTGGGGCGGTTTGGGACTTGAACCGGTCGAGTCAGCAAAAATCGGTGGATTCATGTTGACCGTAGTCATCGGTGTGACGGGCATAGTGGTTTCCCTGCCCATTGGAATTGTGTTGTCTTTGGGGCGCCGATCAAAAATGCCGATTGTGCGCAGCCTCAGTATTATCTTTATTGAATTTTTTCGCGGTGTGCCGCTGATTACACTGCTGTTTGTCGCTTCCACACTGCTGAATTACTTTATGCCACCTGGCACCTACATAGACCTGCTGCTACGCGTGATCGTAATGGTAATCCTGTTCGCTTCCGCGTATATGGCAGAAGTGATCCGCGGCGGCTTCGCCGCAATTCCGAAAGGCCAGTTCGAAGCGGCCGATGCTTTGGGATTGAATTATCAGAAATCCATGCGGCTGATCATCTTGCCACAGGCGCTGAAAATCTCCATTCCCGGCATTGTCAATACATTCATTGGCTTGTACAAGGATACAACCCTGGTGGTGATTGTCGGACTGCTTGATCCGCTGGGCATCAGCCGGGCCGTTCTCGCCGATTCAGCCTGGCAGGGGTTGTCGACCGAATTGTATATTTTCATCGCGGTCGGCTTCTTTATTTCCTGCTTCGCCATGTCTCGCTATTCACTGTATCTTGAGAGGAAACTCGATACAGGTTATCGAAATTAACCACAACCGGATGTATTAATAATGAATGAAACTTCCACAAAGACTCAAACTGCAGAAACCGGCAACGGTGCCATGCCAGCCATTGAAATTCGCGGAATGCACAAGTGGTTTGGCGAGTTTCACGCCTTGAAGGACATAGACTTGACTGTAGAGCGGCAAGAACGAATTGTGATTTGCGGTCCGTCCGGGTCAGGCAAGTCCACCCTGATTCGATGCATCAATCGTCTTGAAGAGCATCAGAGAGGAGAAATCATCGTGGATGGCATTGCCCTGACCAGCAATTTGAAGAATATTGCTGAAATCCGGCGCGAAGTTGGCATGGTGTTCCAGCATTTCAACTTGTTTCCGCATCTCACGGTTCTGGAAAATTGTACGCTGGCACCAATCTGGGTTCGGAAAATGCCGAGGGAGGATGCCGAGCAAATTGCCATGAAATATCTGGAACGCGTGCAGATACCCGATCAAGCGAGAAAGTATCCCGGACAATTGTCAGGTGGTCAGCAGCAACGCGTCGCAATTGCACGAAGCTTGTGCATGAATCCCGAGATCATGCTGTTTGACGAACCGACTTCGGCACTGGATCCGGAAATGATCAAGGAAGTGCTTGATGTCATGATCGAATTGGCGCAAAGTGGCATGACCATGCTCGTCGTTACGCATGAAATGGGGTTCGCGAAAACAGTCGCAAACCGGGTAATCTTCATGGATGAAGGCGAGATTATTGAAGAGAATGATCCGGACAACTTTTTCGATAACCCCCAAAACGAACGGACTCAGTTGTTCCTGAGCCAGGTGCTGCAACATTGAACAATCGAACTCAAACTGAATAGCAGGCAGGCATTGTCAATCACCTGTAAAACTGTTTCAATTGGGCAGGGAGTTTGATTTGCTATTCGGGATGCTTTAGGATACTATTGTTAATAATGACAGTCCAGATTCGGGAATTTCAAGAGAATATGGTTTTCGTTTTGTCTTGAGAGTCGAGCGAAAATTTGGATTGTCGGTAACACAACCAACTTAGAGGAGATATATGTATGTCAGAGACAAAAGAACACAGACATATTCCGAAGCTGAAGGAAGAACTTGCAGAAGGTAAGATTACGCGTCGAGAATTTCTGCGATATTCCACTTTGCTTGGATTGTCTGCTACTGCTGCTTACAAATTCGCGGGGGACATTACCGGGGTATCCCTGATTCCCTCCGCACAGGCGCAATCCATGCCGATGGGCGGTACGTTGCGTATTTCCATGCGATGCCCCACTATTGAGGATCCCCATATCTTTCAATGGGTCTATGATTCCAATATCACACGACAAGTCGTTGAGTACCTGACTTTAACCAACCATGACAACGTCACAGAACCAGCATTGCTGGAAGGCTGGGAAGCCAGTGATGATCTCAAGACCTGGACACTGCGAATTCGGCCGGACTTGAAGTGGCACAATGGCCGCGACTTTGTCGCCGAAGATGTCGAGTGGAACCTCAGGCGAGTACTTGATCCGAATACCGGTTCTTCCGTGCTTGGTCTGATGAAAGGTTACATGATGGACGAAGCAGGTGAGTCGCTTTGGGATGCCAGTGCAATTGAGGTCGTTGATGGAAAGACCCTTCGGTTGAATATCAAGGTGCCACAAATCGCTGTTCCAGAGCATATGTTCCATTATCCACTGCCCATGATTGATCCAGAAGAAGGCGGCAAGTTTGGTGTCGGTTCAAATGGGCAAGGTGCTTATGAACTGGTTGAATATATCCAGAATGAAAAGGCAGTACTGGTAAGACGCGACAATTATTATGGCGATGGGCCCTACCTTGACCGGATTGAGTTCATCGATCTTGGCGATGACCCGTCAGCAACGCTTGCCGCAATTTCTTCCGGACAAGTTCAAGGTTCATACGAAGGCACGATTGCACAAATCGATGTTTATCGCGGCATGAATGGTGTTGGAGTATTTGAAGCAGTAACTGCAAAAACCGGCGTGGCTCGCGGCCAAGTTGATCAAACACCATTTGATGACCCGAGAGTGCGTCGAGCATTTCGCGTGGCAGTTGATTCGGCACGCTGTCTGGAACTTGCCCATCGTAATTCAGGTGCGCCAGGTGAGCATCATCATGTCTGCCCGGTCCATCCGGACTACGCAGAGTTGCCGGTAATTCAGCGAGATCCTGAAATGGCCATGAAATTGATGGCGGATGCTGGTTATCCGGACGGCGTTGATGTTGAAATCGCATGCAAGGGTGATCCTCCCTGGGAACTGGCAGCCGTTCAAGCGATGGTCGAGCAATGGAAAGAAGCAAATATTCGCGTGGATATCAATCTGTTGCCGTCTGCGGACTTCTGGGATGTCTGGGACAAGGTACCATTTGGATTTACTTCATGGACGCATCGCCCACTTGGTTTTATGGTTCTGGGTTTGGCGTATCGTACTGGTGTACCCTGGAACGAGTCCAATTATGCTAATCCGGAATTCGACAAAATTCTGACACAGGCAGAAGGAACACTTGATATCGAAGAACGACGGGCGCTGATCAAGCAACTGGAAATGATTATGCAAGAGGACGGGCCAATCACTCAACCGATTTGGCGTTCTGTTTATTCTGCATGGAGTGACCGGGTTGCCGGATTCAGGCATCACCCGACAAGCTATATCTTCGGAAATCAGCTTGCATTGAAGAGTTAATTTATTCCTTTGTGACTATAGTCTTTTGAGGGGTCGCCATGACCCCTCTTTTTTTTGTATTTCATCCAAATCAGATGTTTTCTTTATAGTAGAAAAACACATGCTGATTTTGACTCGACTGAGAGATACAATTTCATCGCAAATTTTGCAGAAGAAAATTGTAACAATGTCATATTCGCTCTCGGAGCATGCGTATTGAAATCTCGCCATAATACTTTCTGGCCAAGCGCTTCTGTTGTAGTCTGCGGCGCCTTGTGGGGCTTGTACTGGATCCCCATACGCGAACTGGACCGAAACGGTGTTGACCCTGCCTGGTCTACATTTCTGTCGCTTGGAGTCTTGGGAATCATTTCAATTGCTGTGTTTTTGGTTCAATGGGTGCGCAAGAATCGAATCCCGTGGGGGATCATTTTCACCGGAATATTGTCGGGTTCCAGCGTGATGCTTTACGCTGCCGGTGTTGGTTTGACGGAAATCGTAAAAGTTGTCCTGCTCTTTTACTTGATGCCCGTGTGGAGCGCTCTGCTGGGGAAACTCATCCTGAAGGAATCAATCAACAAATTTCGTGTTACGGCTATTGTGCTTGGCTTGGCAGGAATGGCGGTTATTCTCGGAATCACTGACGGAATGCCGAAATTATCCAACTGGGGAGATGCATTGGCGTTGCTCTCGGGAATGATCTGGGCCTATGCCGCGGTCCGAATTCGACGAGACCACGAAGCAAAGGTTTGGGAGCAGGTCGGCGCATTCTACATTGGTGCATTGCTTGCTTCCTCATTCTTCATTGTGCTACCGACTGGTCTCTTCGAATCCACACCAAGTCTTGAAGAAGTGCGAATGGCTCTGGGATGGTTACTGGTTTTCATCGTAGTCTATCTGCCTTCCATGTTCTTTCTTTTCTGGAGTACCCAGAGAATTAGTCCGACACGTGTGGGCATTTTGCTGATGTCCGAGATAATATTCGGCGTGGTGTCAGCAGCGTTGTTATCAAGTGAACCGTTTGGCTGGATACAGGGAATTGGTGTTGTTTTGATTGTAAGCGCGGCTATCGTTGACACCTTGGCGCAACAGGATCTCCATTCAGAGTCAGACCGTGTGACTTCAAATTGAATCCGGGCATCTCGCGTCGCCGGACAATTCAATGCCATGTCGCCTTTGACTTTGTATAAAATGCAAGAAGGCGTGAGCTGAGTCCTTGTCGAACAGGGCTATATTCAGATAAATTTTCATTCAGGAGTCAGATAGGTTTCAGTGGATCTTTTCAACCGTTGCTACCAACGGACATACATCGAACTTTATATCTTCGTCAAGAAAGTTTCATTTCTTTGGTCAAGGGCGAAGCTCAGCTGGTTGTTCTTCCGCTGCAAGTTTGCCTTTTCCCAAAAAGCACTGGACAATTATGGCGATGAGTATGACCGCGAGCTGGATATTTACAGGCAAAAGATTCAGGACATGACGAATTTTGGCAGGAACGTGTTTGGAGAGGACAAATTTGATAATATTCTTGATGAACACGACAGTGACAAGGATTGAAGGCATACGCGGAAACCAATCGCAATTCAATTGGCCAGACAACTTCCAGCATGGCAATTGATGATTGCGCTCCAATGTTGTGCCTGCCTGTGACTCGCTATCGGTTTCGTTTTCTCGAAAAACCAACCCAAGGCCAACCATCACTGCTGAATAATCAAACCGAATATCTCGGTTCTGCCTGGCGAGGTGTATTGGGTCATGCACTTCGAAATGCAGTGTGCATTACCCGACAACCAGTTTGCGACAACTGTGCTCTTCTTGGTTCATGCCCCTATCCCAACATTTTTGAAAACAGAACACCGTCAGATGCAAAGAAGCTCTCTCGCTATCCGCTTACTCCTTCACCTTATGTCCTGGAACCAAGTATGCGTGAATTTGACAGTAAAGACAACTTGCTCAATCTGGGAGTAACTTTGTTCGGAACATCAAACGACTACTTTCCGTATCTTGTCCATGCATTTCAGGTTGCCGGCAAACACGGACTCACATCAAGACGAATTGAGCTTGAGCTAGTCGATATTGAAGTTGAGTCGTTTTCCAAAGACGAAGCCACTCCAAATGTCACGAGTGGCTGGAGCGCATCAATCTTTTCGAGAAAGCCACTGACTCCCGGCGAATCCATATCTGACTGGAATCCACCTGAACTACCGAACAAATTTCGTATCCGATTAATCACGCCTTTGAGAATCAAGGCAGGTGGCCGATTTGTCAATCCGACTCAGTTCAACTTTCGCGCATTCGCTTCCAATTTGCTACGACGAATCTCTTTGCTCACCTACTTTTTCAGTGAAACACCATTGGAATTGGATTATGCCGCGATACTGAAGAAGGCTGAAGAGGTGCCGATTCTGAACGCCGACTTGCACTGGCACGACTGGACTCGCCATTCATCAAGGCAACAAACAAAGTTGCTCATGGGTGGTCTGCTTGGAAACTTTGAAGTCCAATCCAATGATATTGAGTACCGAGTCTTTCCGCCAGTCAGCGGCGAGGCACCTCTTGTACCGGCTAGTGTCTACCCAGACGGACTAGTCGTGACGATTCAGAAGTGGCAGGGATGAACGGAGAGCAACCCAATTCGGACATGAACGACAACCGGGAATTTTTTCCGGAAAAATTTATGGAAACTAAAATAAAATGGATTAATCTGTGTCCAGTTAGTCAGTAGGACAAGACATCAGTGCAGTTTGAATACCAGTCGATGGTGGGTTGATAAATCATATTATCAATCATGTGTCCGTATATATGTGCGAGAATAGTGTTCTCCTCTGCACTGAGCTGATCCCGCTCGTCCCAAATTTCATTCAACTTGAAATTCTGATTCGTATTATGATGCAACATTTTATCAATTGTCAGACAATTCCCTATTGCGCCTGTTTTGAAATTGGAATTGGCGAATCCTATGGAGTGTTTTCCGCGATGTTTTAGATGACCGATAAACACAAATGACCAAGGTGATATGAAATTTGTTGATTCATTTTCTATTCTGAATGCACCATGTTGTGATCTTGCACAGGAATAGCAGATATCATATCCTCCATGTACCAATGATACATTGTGCCGACGCAACAACGATATGGTACCGCGGTGCCATTGCCAGGCATGATCGCGGTCCATTGGAAGAACAGGTCTTTGTAGTCGTATATTCGATCCATAGTCTATTCCCGTAATTTTCCCTGTGGAGTCTTTTAATACTGACACAATTTTCCCTTCCGAGTTTCTGTATATTGACACATCATTTCCTTCGCGTTTCAATTCTCCCAATCTTTTCAATATGCTTGCTTCTTCTATATTGCGTTCCGCCATGTAGAAGTACTTGCAGCAATCACAGTGACTGATTATCTCAGTAGGCGGCCATTCGGCACTCTTCTTTGTATTGCATTCCTTGTGCATTGGTTGGATATTCAGATCATTCAACGAATAGAAATTATCATCGGCACGATTCAAGATACCTATCTTCATCAGAAATTCTTTGTGTTCCTTCCATTGCGGCAATGGGACCAATTCATCTTGTTTGCGCCTTTCGGTTACCGACCGAGGTATGATATGGTCGATGTTGGCATCGTTGAAATTCTCTATCTGATCTCCGCAACCGCCCATGTGAATACCACATCGCCAATCGTCCCTATCGAGAATGCGTTTCAGTTTGACATTTTTTTCTCCCATAATAATCATGATATCCTTTGTATTTGTTATGCGGCCTTGGGCCGGCGGTGAATTGTCTGCGGACTGCAGTTCATGATTTTGGTTATCAATTTCCTCATATCAACCTCCATCAGTGTGCATTCACAGCCACCATATCGCCAGGGCCGCCATTGCGGCCATAATAACTGCGATCTTCGTCATGGTGCATCGACGGCAACTCATGGCCTTCTGTTTGCCGCCGTATCCGCGCCGATTGCTGTTCCACCCGCCATCGCCATGGAAGGTGTGGTAACGACTGATACCCTCAGCTTCGGTGGCGAATGGAATCTGTTCGATGCCGTATCGCGCCTTAAATTTGGCCCGGCTGAATTTGCCGAATCGCCAGCCGGCAGCGGCGTACGCCGACCGCCAATGGTGTAACCGCCTTGGCAGTCCATCGGCAGGCACGGGCGCCGGTGCGCATATGCTCAGCGAATCGTACTCCTAATGGACGACCGGTCTCGCCTACATATACAGTAGTATTGGGACGTAGGAATCGCCGTCGGTAGATGCGGTAACGTACTTTATTTTTCATTTGATATTCTCCCTCAATGAATGTTCAACAAATTGTATGATACTACTATTCGTACTTTTAATAGAAAGTCAAGGGAAAATCACTGCGGAATATCCAAGGTCGACGGCGTTGCTATGATGGGTGATTGTGATTGGGCCGGCGTTTCTGGAGGAGTTTGATAAGATGACCTGATGAATAAGGGATTAAGACTTCATACACATAGTGCTGCTTATTCATTCGACTTCTTTCTCATAAATGAATTGATTGTGTTACCATTATACGTACTATCATGCGGAAGTTAAGGCAAATCGTCGCCCCAATCGGTCCCGCGGATACGCCATATACGGCCCCACCAGTACGCGTACGGGGCGACCTTCCACCGTCAGTTATTCACAGCATAGTCGCCCGGGGCGTTGCGGCGGTGCGAAGGAAAAGGGCACCCGGTGGGGTGCCCCTGTGTAGATGAATTATCCGTCAATCAATCATCGTTTTGCTGTTTTACTCGAGCTCTCAACTTCTCTACTAATGCTTTATTTCTCCTAACTTTATTCAAATCATTCAAAGCAGTGTTTTTAAAGAAAGAGTAACCTTTTCCTCTATACAAGCGATTTTCATGAGCTTCTAATTTCCATCTAAAGCTCCACGCAGTACTGGATGCTTTATCAGATTCTTCTTCTCGGGCAAGTCTATCGTCACGCCAAGCCTTGTAGCCTTGATTCTTGTTCTCGGCAAGTCTCTTATTCATGCAAAGAGTCCAGGATATTTGCTCTTCAGGAATCTTATTAAGATCATCATCTATATTGTATCTGGAACTCCCCATTCTCATCTTTTGAGTATCTCCATAGACCTTCCAATCAGAAGGATACCCAAACCAAGAGACTCTCAATAAATACCAGCTTTTACCTACTTGATATTTTCTCGGATATCTGAGATAGAATTCAGCTTCATTTTCTTCATAATTGTTACCATACTCTGCTCTTTTTTTATTCTCTCTATCTACGAGACGACTCCAAAGGTCTGGATATTCATTCAATATCTCTTTACTGCAATCAGCCTCGGCAGCGTAATACATGCCACAGACTTCAGTTGCATAGCCTATAAGTGTATCAATATCGGTAAGTTCTTCATTCTTTTTCGAGTTCTCTTCGTGAACATCATTCGTATAGTGCCAAAGAGCAAGACAATCGTTTGCTAAAGCGTTCACATTTATAATCGCATTGCTCATAGAAGTCATACGCCTATCAGTATTGATACGAAAATAGATATCCTTCGGGTTATCAGGATCATCTTGGAAGTATTTGAAGTACTTATTGTGCAAGGTTTGTATTTGTTCGCCGGCGGATAGAGCGTTGAATTCTTCTGCCGCTTGAATTGACATTCTACGCCTAGTCACTTCCATCAGCAAACCTTCGATGACCTCGTACTGCTGAGTACTCGTATCGCCCTTATCGAAGAACCGAGTCAAGAAATTCTCGTCATCGTAAGGATCAAGCGTATGGTGAGCGGACAAGACTCCGCTGAATAGAAGCAAAATTACCGTTAAGGTTGTCTTCATAAGATTTCTCCTTGATTGACAAAATGATATTACCATTATACGTACTGTTTGATAAGATGACCTGATAAATAAGGAATTAAGACTGCATGGCAACGAAGAAGTGGGCTATAATGCAGGTTTGATTAGATGACCTGATAAATAAGGAATTAAGACTTGTTGGCATTTTGCTCTATGTCACCTATATTCCTGTTTCCCGCTTAAAGTACTGAAAAATTAATATTGAAAGCAGGGAAAAGGGCACCTCGCTAAGATTTTCGATACAAGACCGTTTAATCAAAGATTCACTTGGGAGGTGTCTTTATTATGAAAAAAACAAGCAGGATACAAAGTCGGGCGTGGAATATAGAGTGTGATTTCAAGGTTGGAAAGTTGATGAGTTGCGGAGATATGTCGTTTGCAACACGGATTTCAGTACTGTTTGCCGCCGGCGTAGCTTGGGAACGATTATTCGGTGCGTAGCATGCAACTCGGCGGTGTTGACTTGCCGTGCTCACCATTACCGGCTAAAGTTCGAGAAGAATCAGCGTAGCAAGTATATGAAATGGCTGAACGAGAGGGTAAACACTTGTGGCTTGAAAAGAATTCTTCTCGAATAAGCTTGTTCGACATGCTTTGGCTTCCTCACCCGTCTTGAATTGTTAAATTGAACAGACGCTCTTGCTTGGGTGTCACTATTAACGGTAAAGTCCCTAGTCCGAGGGTTTGACAAATTCGACATGCTCAGGGGCATTCAGTATTCGATTGGGAATCGAAGGAGGCCCCCAGCATATGAAAAACCTATACGAGGTATGCAAGATACATTCAACGAAGGCTCTAGAATTGAGCATTAGCAAGATTGGCTTTTTGGCGGGTTGCGACCGCAGCCGTTGCACAAATCGGTATCGCCGTTGAACAGCTGATCTTGATCAACCAGTTGTTCGCCGACAAATCGAACGCCAGCTGGAAGCCTTCGACCACTCGGAAGAATCAACCATGGTCAATGCCATACCGAGACGCGACACCGCGATCCTGCGCTCCATGCCGGGCGTGGAGCCAAGCGTGCTAGCAACATTGCTGAGCGAAGCCGCCGAAGCCATCCAGAATCGGGACCTAGGCGCCTTGCGATGCCTTTGCGGCGTGGCACCGGTCACTATCCGCTCCGACGGCAGCTGTCGGGTCACCAAGCACCGCGCATCTCACGAACGACTTCAGCAAGCCTTGTACCACTAGGTACGAGTCGCTGTGCAGAAAGACCCGATCTGCAAGAAAAAATACCGGGAACTTCGACAACGCGGACATGGACATTCCCGCTCCTTGCGCTCCGTCGCCGATCGCCTGCTGTCAGTCGCTTGCGCAATGCTGAATACTCAAACCGAGTTCAACCCGCAACATCCAGCCAAGTCCGGTCAATGCGCATGAACATCTCGCGGGGGCACAAGCCCCGCAAAATTAATTTGCAAAATGGTAGTAAGTCCCCACTTTCAGGGTTTGACACGCACCCCCGCGAGCGGGAGTAACGTGTTGATACTAGGATAAGACTTCATATTACTTTCTTTTATTTGCTTAATTTTTGCAACTAATTGTTTTTCTATTGCGTTTTGATAGTAATTGAGATCAATAGCTATAATAGTACCCTGCAGAATCAGCAACGCTCGAACTAAACGATAAATTCCAATTCCTAATGAAATTTCTGAACTGTCTGTATATTGTTTGTAGTTTGACGGAACAGGATATCCTATATCAAAAAAATCAATTGTGCCAGCAGGAGTCAAAATGACATTTATATATGTTTCGTGTTTACACTGAAATTCGTCAATATTCTCTTGAAATTTAGTAGAATTAACTCCTTCTTTATATTTAATTTCACTGGCAAGCAAACCACCAATAATTTCAAATTTCTCTTTTGGTTCCTTTGTCTCTCCATTCGAAATTTAGGGTGAAGATGTACGATGAAGCCTTCTAACACTTCTCAATTTTCCTACAACATAGTTAAGGCACCTTTTGTCTACGATTTGCTTGATTTCAAATACTGCATACACTGCTTCGGCCGGGATATACAGTTCGTTATTTTCACCAAAATTTTTGGGAGTGTACATGCCATCATAAACAATACAATCAATTTGATCTGACTTATCCCCATGAGCATCAAATACAGTGCCAGATCCTATCGAAAAACGAGATGGAAGTATAGCCTTTAGGCGATTTCGCCAAATTTCTTCAGTAGCATTGCCTCGTAATGTTGAATGGTGTTGTACAGTTCTAGCAATATACAATTCGGTTTTCAGGCGACTACCATGGGCTATCATTAGTTCTTTTGTCAGCATCTCACCTAAAGCCTCAATGAGCATTCATGGCTAGAGTATCCTGAAATACAGGCGTGGGAGACAATTTGCTAATGACTTGGACGGCGTCGTCGAAACATATCGGCTTTTCCGGATATGCCTGAAGTACAATTGCAGGAAGCAACCTTTGAGTCAGGTCAGAGTACGTAAAGCCTACGTCATCACAATTTCCATTGACTGCGATTTCTGCTAGCTCCGAAATCTGATTGGTAGTGAATCCAACATCAGAGAGAACACTTAATATTGATATAGCTTGCTCTTTATTCGGGCGATGAAACTCAATTATTTCAGCGGCTCGTCTTCTAACTGCCGGATCGATAGCTGACAATCGATTTGTACACATTATTACTACTAATGGTATATGAGCATGAGTAATCCTGTCCACTCCACGAACGAATGCATTGACTCCTGCTCTGTCTTCATGATGCATCTGTTCAAATTCCCGTGACTGAGCTAACGCGTCTGCTTCGTCAATAAGTAGAAGAACTCCTGCACTTGGTGAATCGCAATGAACATTCTTTAACAATTCCGCTTCTTGCAACGCGTATTCGAAAGCGGAAGAAATTAACTTTGTCATTTCACCCACTCGTCCTGAGCCGCGAGTTGACAAACTCACTGGAAAAAGAGTAAGACCAATGTTTAACTCACGTGCAACTGGGTCGCCTACACTTTCTGCCAATTGTGTTTTACCGGTTCCTACATCACCAGCTAGAACTAACAATGGTGGGCGATGGACTACTGACTCCAGTAATTTCGGAGCTGCTTTATGGTATGTCAACCACCATTCTTCTAATCTCTTTGGCTTGAGAAACACAGAAATTGATTTTACCAATAGATCTTTTATATCATCAATACCGACTAACCCTTGAAAACGTTGGTTTGCATCCGGGTCGGGGTAAGTGAATCGTTTTTCAAATAGATCATCCAAATTTTCCATATTATCCTCACCTTAAGTTTGTGTACGTGTCTTGGCCTACTAATTAACTGGACATGGATTGATCCACTTTATTTGAGTTACCATAGACAATTCCGGAAAAATATCCTAGTTGTCGTTCCTGTCCGAAATGGGCAACTCTCTGGTCATCTCCAGCAGTTTTTTCTGGCGGCTTGGGCCCTGACCTGCCACTTCGGAATTGTCACCTCCAGTCCGTCCAGGTAGACGTTGGCCGGCAACAGAGTTCCGCTGATGCCGCCGCAAATTCAGTCAACGGGCAGTCCGCCATCTTTCAAACTGTTCTACCACGAGTTCGTGCCGATGGAACAATCTGGCCTCCTCGTCGTGGTAATTATCTCGCCAATCCAGCCATTCGGCGGCAACTTCATCTCCGCAAAAGGCATCGATGCCAGTATCGTCCTCGCGGAATAGATTGTGTGCGCATATCAAGCACAATGCCGTTTCTTTAAACTCGGCGCCATCCTCGGTCCATGCATCTATGCAATTACCGAGATGCCGGGTGGCTATTAAATTGCCAACTTGGGAACCCGCCCAAGTATGTTCAATAATCGCATCCTTCGCATCTGTAAGATTGTTGTAATGATCTAGTCCGTCCATGCAGTCATGGAATGCATCGCCCTGCGCCACAGGCGCTGCCAACGCGAGTGCCAGAAAGGCGATTGAAATAAGCGTCTTCATATTACCTCCAATATGGTTGATTGATTTGCAATTTTAGTCACCTCCGTGCCGTATCTACCAACCAGACTGTCATTCAGTGCCTTGATTGCCGAATTTAAACAGTTACGTTCGTGTTCAAACTCATTGTGTGACTTGAACCAAGTATCGCCGACTATATACCGTTTGACATCGGGGTTGGGGTAGGAATCTTCACAGTACTCGATTACACCTTCGACTTCATGCATCAGCATTTGATCGACGCAATGCGTGCAATTGACCAGTACCGAAAACCGTTCATGGATATCTTCCAATGCATTGACTTCAGTTAAACACTCGTAAATGTACGCGTACAGCAACAAAGTATCGTAGACAAAACTTTCGTGGTGATCGTTCAGTGCCATATACGCCTCTCTGAAATCGATCAGACGGCTGACAACATCACCGGCATTCGCCCGGGAGTACTCGATAGTGAAGTGCTCATCGGCCTGCACGGCACCGCCATGAGACCAGCGATGATTAGTGGTATCAATCCCTTCAATTTCAATTTTCCTCGATTCATGTGATCAACTCTATCAAGTATGTGCCGCCATTTATCGCGTTGAAGAAGATGGCGTTGGACAATGCACTAATCAAGTTGGCCAAGAATAAAAGCAGGTACATTTTCCTGAATCGAATGCCGTACAATTTTCCCAGCAGGATAGGCGCAAATGGGAATGTCACTATGAATGTCAGCATTATGGTCACTCTATCTATCGCCGCATCATCTATCATACCGGCATCCACCAGATTCCAGATTTCCGGGAACCAGAATATGGATAGAATGAACATCAAAATATAGACTGGAATTCCCAGTCCAGTGTATATCAATGCGGATTTGATTACTACTATATCCGCGAATGCGGTCTTCCGCATGAGCTTCGATGCCAATAACATGGTGCCTATTACGAATATCAGTCCCAGAAAAAGTTGTACTGCGAGTTCATGCATAGGATTTCCTTCGTTCGGTAGTTGGTTATGGTGCTGTCATGAAGTCATGATATATATCAGAAATGCCAGTGCGGTCGCTACGACCACTCCGGCACCGATGATTATGGTATACAATATTCCGCGCATGATGCTCGCGTACGCCCGTCAGCCATGCCAGCAGTATGACGATGAGTATAAGCGATATTACGATCATTTGAATTGCTCCATCAATTCGGGCCACATGTATCCGCGTTGCAGTTGCATGGAATTCCCATAGTCGCACACATCGTCGGATTCATAAAGCACAGATGGAATTCCCGGCTTAGTTTGACAAGATGACCTGATGAATAAGGGATCAAGACCGCGGTTATTTGCGAACGATTTTGCCGGTGATGTTTAGAAAGTTGCTTTGACGAGACGCACGAGCTTGTTAGAAATAGCACTGAGTTGGTGTATTTCATCCACGATTAATCTTCCAAAGCGTGGTATGAACTTTATCATGCATAAACGTTCCATTCAGCGAACTTGCTGTACTGTTGATTCAACGAAACTGGAATTGGTACAACTTGACTCAGCTCAATTGCACAGTCTGAACAGATTACAAAATGAACAACAGTATTAAATCTGACTCTCTGTAATCTGGCATGCACTGTACAAATGTCAATTCTAGATTCACAGAAATGATGCGATTGATTCAGTTTTGGGAAGAACCGAGCTGGAGTGTATAATCAAGACGATTAACCAGCAATAGAATGCCAGTAAATCACCTGTTCACAACGTAAAATTCATAGAAGCACAGGAACCTAACACATGATTCAATCAGGAATGTTCGTATGGAACGAACTCGTCACCAATGATACTGATGTATCTGGAAAATTCTACAAGTCTGTTTTCGGTTGGAACTCTAAAACCATGACAATGCCGTCTGGCGGCGAATACACAGTCTTTGAAATCAATGGAGATCCCGTCGCCGGAATGTTGCCGTTGCAATATACCGCGGCACCCGAAGGCACACCCAATCACTGGTTTTCCTATATCGCAGTAGAAGATGCCGAACAAGCATGTATGGCAACAAAACAAGCCGGTGGTACTGTGATTCGCGAACCGTTTTTTGTACCGGAAGTCGGAACACTTGCAATTCTCGCAAGTTCCGAGGGCAGTTGCTACGGGATTATGCAACCATCCGAGGATGACTGCGAATAGGAAGAAAATTAATCAGACTTTGCTGAAGCAGTTTGCGAATGACCGATTTTGACATTGCCCCAGCCTGGAAGCCGCAGAGCCAAATCCAGCGGGTCAAAGCCAAAATGGGTTCCGCCCACATTAAACTCGAGCCCCTCTTCCACGCCTACAGTCACACCAAGCACTCCTAGCAGAGAAAACTGGTAACCGGTACCGCTGGGTGATTTTGCAATAAAGGAACCGGCCCCCAACCAGTCCTTGCCGATTGCAGTAGGCGGCAGGTCCAGTCGTAAAGCTGGAACTTGCCGTGCAACCCAAGCGATGTAAGTGTTACTGTTGGGCCCTGGCCACATTCGGTATTCGTGAGCAAATGGATAAGCGAGAGACGCTTTGTGTACCTGTGTAATGATTTCATCTACACCTTCACCCCGCAATTCAGTCAGCAATTCCGGCGGGTTTCCGTACCAATGTCGGTCCGGTACATCCGTACGGATAATCAACGGCGAATGTCCGTAGCGAGCACGCCATCCAATAACTTGGTAAACCGTCCATTCAGTTGCATTTTCAGGCTTTACAGAAATCCAGGTGTGAACCGCTACAGCCCCTCTCCAACCCCAAACTCGAGCAGCATAGATTTGAATGATCGACTCGCGAACTTCTGCCGGATTTGGAGCAATACCCGCGGAGTCGCTTCGCGCCGTCGACCAGGATGTGTTCATTCTGTCACCCGAAACAATCAAATAGATTGGACCGATCGCCAAAATTGCGAAAACAATTAAAAACCATTTCTTCCAATTTTTCAGTGTGATTCTCCGTAAGGTATTGTTGCCCGAGTCTCATTTGTCAACTTTTTTGTTAACCGCCGTCAATATGCCGCGCAATATGTTCACGTCGTCATGCATCAAGCGGGACCGAATGAAAATCCTTTTGATTTTTCTCATCAAAGAATCATGGGGATGATTGCCAGTAAATTCAACTTCTCGAACCACTTGTTCCAGGTGCTCGAAAAATCCTTGTACTTGTTCGCTGGTGGCCAACTCCTCGCCTGCCGTTCGGCTTGAAACTTCTGGATTAGATTGAAGTTTCAAACATGCCAATTGATATTCGTACAACATGATCAACACCGCACCGGCAAGATTAATGGATGGTGAAGTTTCGTTCACGGGAATTCGCACCAACGCTGTGCAACGTTCAACTGCCTGATTGGTCAATCCGGTTCGCTCCGGCCCAAATAACAGTGCAACCTGCTTCCCGCCTGCACTGGCCAACGCGGCCTGTTTCATCGCTTTCCGTGGTGTTTTTGAAGGCCACGCAATCGTTCGTAATCTGGCACTGGTGCCAAACACATGGGAACAATCTGAAATTGCTTCTTCCATGCTTTCACAAATTATTGCATTTTGCAGAATATGCTCGTTGCCGGATGATCTCGCGGTAGCTACATCGTTCAAATGGTTCTCCGGATTGACAAGGTACAAACGGGAAACTCCCATATTGCCCATGGCCCGCGCCGTCGCACCGATATTCCCGGAATGCGATGGTTCAATCAGAACAACTCTCAGCGACACAGTTCAAAAATAGCCAACCCGTCTATTGAATGATGAACGGATCCGGCATATCAGTTGCTGTTGACAGCCACACACTCTTGACCTGCAAGTACTCCCGAATGGCCGCAATTCCACTTTCGCGTCCCAATCCGCTTCGCTTCATTCCACCAAAAGGCATCATGTAGCTGAATGCACGATAGGTGTTGACCCAAACCGTGCCCGCTTTCAAGGCTTTGGTAAATCGCATCGCCCTGCGTATATCCGTTGTCCATACTCCGGCGGCAAGTCCATATACAACATCATTGCCGATTCGAATCGCCTCGTCTTCATCCCCGAACTTCAGCACCGACAACACCGGACCGAAAACTTCTTCCTGTGCAATCCGCATGTCGTTGGAAACATCGACAAAGATCGTGGGCTCCACAAACTGATTGCTGTCAGTTCCTTCTACCTTGCAGGGATTGCCACCGAATACGCACGTAGCACCCTCTGCCTTGGCAATATCAATATAGGACATCACTTTATCGTACTGTTGCTCGGTCGTAATCGGGCCCACATTGGTTTCCTTTTCCATCGGATTGCCAATCTTCGCAGATTTGGCCATTGCCAGCAACCGGTCGACAAACTCATCGTGAATGCTCTCCTGAACCAACAGTCTGGAACCGGCTACACAAGTTTGCCCGGACGCAGCAAATATTCCGGAAATCACCCCTTTCACCGCCATATCCAGATCAGCATCCTCAAAGACGATATTTGGTGATTTTCCACCTAGCTCCAAAGATACGTGCTTGATGTCGCGCGCTGCACTCTCGTAAATCTTTTGACCAGATAAATCAGAGCCGGTAAATGTCACCTTTCTGACTTTCTCGTGCTCAACCAACGGAGCACCTGCCTCCAGTCCCAAGCCGGTGACGACATTGAATACCCCATCCGGAAATCCGGCTTCCTTGACCAGTTCTGCATAGGCCAACGAGCTGACCGAAGCAAACTCCGACGGCTTGACAACGACTGTATTGCCGGCCGCCAGGGCCGGTGCGCATTTCCACGCAATAAACAGCAACGGCGAGTTCCATGCGGTGATGGCCGCAACCACACCCAATGGTTCATAAGTGGTGTACGAAAACGCATCCTTTTTGTCAACCGGCATGATCGAACCTTCAATCTTGTCGGCCAGACCGCCAAAATAGTACCACCATTCCGGATGGTATAGCATTTGTGCTTTCATTTCCGAAAACAACTTGCCGTTGTCGCGTACTTCCAATTCGGCAAGACGGTCTGCATTGTCATGAACCAGATCACCGAGTCGACGCATTAACTTGCCGCGTGCACTTGCAGTCATCTCGCTCCATTCGGGATTTTCAAATGCGCGAGCCGCTGCATTTACCGCAAGTTCAACATCCTGCGCATTGCCTTTCGGTACACGCGCCCAAGGCTTGCCCAAGTATGGGTCAATGCTGTCGATCCATTCCCCGGAATGCGGTTCGACATATTGTCCATCAATAAAATGCTGCCAAGTTTTCATTTTTGTCTTTCTGTCTCCTGAACTGAAAATATGCCTGGAGGAAACGGGTCCTTCCATAAATTTCCCTGCACCATGACACGGCAAGGAAACACTCTCGCAAACTCGTGCTGATATCTGATTTCCACGAAGGCCTGAATTCGCAATGATTCAACTGCACTGAAAAATTTCCCAAAGAAACTCCGGAAAAGCAATCATGGCAGTGTTCACCCTTGCGTGATTATAGCCTGCCTGGACAGGAAAAATTGAAGAAGTAGCTGATCTTCAGCGAAGTCGATTCTAAGGCAAACTCGTTGCGTGTGACAACCCAATATTTGCAAAATCCGACAGAATCAGTCATTCAAATATTGAGAGTCACGCAAATCTCTTACAAATTATTGAAAACCTGCATCATTCCTTAATACAATAAGACTATAGAAAGAGATGCCGGGTAATTTCAAGTCGAATCGAAATATCCGAGACTAAAATTCCAGATTCGGCAAAGTCAATAAAGGAATTGATGACTTACAATCTTGAAACTCTGTCCTTCAATCATAAATCCGACAATAGTCAGCGATACTCAAAAGAAAACAAATTACCATGCACCCCATTTTGAATATCGCCGTCCGCGCGGCGAGAAAGGCAGGAGACGTAATCATGCAAAACTGGAATCGTATTGATCGACTCCGGTTCAAGGATAAGGGAATTCACGATTATGTCACAGAGGTTGATATACATGCCGAACAGGCTATCGTCGAAATAATTCACACCGCCTACCCCGATCATTCTGTTCTGTCCGAAGAAGGCACAATCATCAAGGGAAACAGCTACGAATGGATTATTGACCCGCTAGATGGAACCACCAATTACATGCACCGGTTTCCACAATTTTCCGTATCCATTGCTGTTCGCAAAGGCCGGGATCTGGAGCATGCTGTGGTATACGACCCGCATTGGAATGAACTGTATACGGCTTCGCGTGGCAACGGTTCACACTTGAACGACAAGCGTATTCGGGTCAGCAAAACTGATCGACTTCAGGATGCCCTGGTTGGCACTGGCTTTCCGTATCGCGAACCTGAACATTTGAAGTACTGGATCCCGATTTTCGAAGATTTGGCGCGGAAAACTTCGGGGATTCGTCGACCCGGTTCCGCCGCTCTGGACTTGGCCTACGTCGCTTGCGGTCGCTATGATGCATTCTGGGAGATGGGGCTCAAGTCATGGGATGTAGCCGCCGGTGCATTGCTGATCCAGGAAGCTGGCGGCATGATCACAGATTTTCAGGGACGAGGAAAATTTTTGCAAACCGGAGAAGTTATCGCTTCTGGTTCCAATCTGTTCACTGAATTTCAAAACATTATCCAACGCCATGTGCACAATATAGAAAAACAACAGTAAAAATATGTCCGATTCATCCTCGAAGTTGACTCCAATGATGGAGCAATACTGGAAAATAAAATCAGAATATCCAAATACGCTCCTGTTTTACAGAATGGGAGACTTCTACGAAATGTTCCACGATGACGCGGTTCGTGGCGCCGAACTTCTTGATATTGCCTTGACAAGTCGCGGGAAATCATCCGGAGTTGCAATCAAAATGGCCGGGATACCGGTGCACAGCGTCAATCAATACATCAACAAATTGATGAAAGCATCGGTGCCAGTGGCAATTTGCGAACAAATTGGCGATCCGGCAGTGTCCAAAGGACCCGTTGAACGAAAGGTCGTGCGCGTGGTTACACCCGGAACATTGATTGATGACAGTTTGCTGGATGGACGCTCCGAAAACCTGTTGCTGGCGGTGCGAAATATCGGAGAACAATGGGGAATTGCCCAACTGGAAATTTCCAGTGGCCGCTTCTCTGCCAAGGAAATTTCATCAGATGAATCCATCAAATCAGAAATTGAACGCACCAAACCGGCAGAAATTCTGGTTGCTGACAATGAATCGTTTCTGGAAAACATGGATATTTCCCGGTTTCAGGAAGTACCCGGATGGTACTTTAACCTGAAACGCGCATCTGACCTGTTGCTGTCGCAGTACGGATTGAATGACTTGGCTGTATTCGGTTGCGATCGCTATCCCGTCGCCACGGCAGTTGCCGGTGCATTGCTGCAGTATGCAAAGGATGTATACGGAAAAAAGCTTCCGCACATTCAAAACCTCAGAATCGAAAATCCTGACAAGTACTTGCTGATTGACCGGCATAGCTGGCGAAATCTTGAAATTGAAACAACGATATCCGGCAAATCCAAGGGCAGTTTGCTGTACTTGCTGGACAATTGTGCCACCATGATGGGGGCACGCCAGCTGAGACGCTGGTTCCGAAATCCGGTACGCGACCATAACGAAATCAACCGGCGGCATTGCATCATTGAACATTTTTCAATCAAGCGACGACAAGACTCACTGAAGCCGCATTTGAAAAAAATTGGTGACCTGGAGCGTATTGTTTCCCGACTGGCCACCAAGACCGCCAATCCGCTAGATCTGGTGAGTATGAGAACCTCGCTCCAAATTCTGCCGGAAGTGATATCCGTCGTTGAATCAGAACTTTGTCCCGAACTTGCACAACTTTGTGAACAGATTGATTTACTGCCTGAAATCCGACAATTGCTGACAGAAGCAATACAGGATTCGCCTCCAGGCATCGTCAAGGATGGCGGTGTCATCCGCGCTGGCTATGACAAAGAACTGGACGAGCTAACCGCACTTCGACAAGATTCCGGACAAGCATTGATTGATATGGAAATGCGAGAAAAACTCCGCACCGGCATCAAGAATTTGCGGGTTCACTACAACCGCGTACATGGCTACTATATCGAAGTTTCAAGACTATTGGCCGAACAGGTGCCAGCGGACTACGTGCGACGGCAGACACTCAAAAACAGTGAGCGGTACATCACGCCTGAATTGCGTGAATTTGAAAATCGCATACTGAGTGCCAAGGACCGCGCCATTTCACGAGAAAAACAACTGTACAACCAGTTGCTGGAAGACTTGTTGGAATGTATTGATGCGATTCAAACAACCGGCAAGGCTATAGCGGAAATCGATCTTCTGTGCAACTTCGCCGAACGGGCCGCAACATTGAATATGACCCAACCGGAAATGACTGAATCACCCGGCATCTGCATCAAGGGAGGTCGCCATCCTCTGGTGGAAAACTCAATGAACCGTCCATTTGTCCCAAATGACACTGAATTGAATGATACTCGTCGACTTTTGCTGATAACAGGTCCCAATATGGGAGGGAAAAGCACTTATATGCGTCAAACTGCAGTCATCACGTTTTTGGCGCATATCGGCTCGTATGTGCCAGCCGCGATAGCCCAAATCGGTCCGATGGATCGCATTTTCACGCGCATCGGCTCCTCGGACGACCTTACTGGCGGCAGTTCGACCTTTATGGTTGAAATGACTGAAATGGCCTCGATTTTGCATGATGCAACCGAGCAGAGTCTTGTTATCGTTGATGAAATCGGACGCGGCACTAGTACTTTCGATGGATTGTCTCTGGCATGGGCCTGTGCGAGCAGTCTGGTACAGCAGATTCGTGCGTTGACGATGTTTTCCACGCATTACTATGAAATCACGGGACTGGCAACCCAAGTTGATCACGCAGAAAATGTACATCTGGATGCAGTCGAATACGATGGAAAAATAGTATTCATGTATGAAGTCAAATCCGGTGCTACAAACCAGAGTTACGGATTGCAAGTTGCCAAATTGGCCGGCATCTCCAAGTCGGTTCTGCAAGATGCCCAAATGAAGTTGGATGAATTGACTTCAACAGCTGGACACCAAATGACAGTAGCACAAGCCCCGAATCGTCAATTGCCCTTGTTTGAATCGCAACCCGAGAAGCCCTCCCCTGTAAAAATTCGACTGAAAGAAATAGAACCGAACAATTTAAGCCCACGCGAAGCACTTGATTTAATTTTTGAGCTCAAGAATCTTGCGAATGAGAACTGACGGACTGAATTTGACAGGCAAAACCTTCCTTGCTTTGTAAAATCAATTAGAATATGCGTTGTCGTTTCCAGCGGTGAGCGAATTTTTGTTCCATTGTATTGCTGAACACTAAAAATTTATGACGTACGTCGTTACTGAATCCTGCATTCGTTGCAAATATACTGATTGTGTTGAAGTCTGTCCGGTGGACTGTTTCCACGAAGGACCCAATATGCTGGTCATTGATCCGGAAGAATGCATTGATTGTAGTTTGTGCGAGCCCGAATGCCCGGTAACTGCGATTTTTGCAGAAGATGATTTGCCGTCCGACCAGCAAGAGTTTTTGGATCTCAACACGGAACTAAGCCTGGTTTGGCCGGTGATCAGCACAATGAAACCAGCACCGCCCGATGCCGCTGATTGGGATGAAGTAAAAGACAAAAAGCAGTACCTGGAACGCTAGAATTACCCAGATCAATTCCACAATCATGTCGACATCAGCATCCCGAAAAGCCGCCGCGACAATCTGGGCACTTTGGCAAGCTGGCGAAGCAATTGCCGATCTTCCCGATGATTGCAAGATGACAGAAGAATCCGAGGGTCAAGAATCGCAAATTGCCTTGACTGAAATTGCCGGGGATTCAATTCGAGGGTGGAAAATCGCGGCAACCAGTGCAGGCGGGCAAAATCACATCAATGTACCACACCCACTGGAAGGTCCCTACCTCGCTTCCAAGACACATGACACCGATGCTGTGCTGTCAATGACAGGCAATTACATGGCCGTCGCCGAAGCCGAGTTTGCTTTCCAGTTTGGTCAGCGTGTAACTCCAAAGCCAGTACCCTATACGAGAGATGAAGTTTTGAGTGCTGTGGAGTCACTGATACCTAGCCTTGAACTGCCGGATTCACGAATTTTGAACTTCCGCGAGGCCGGCGCGGCCGCATTGCTTGCAGATTGTGCTTGTGCAAGGGACTGTATTTTGGGACCAAAAACCAATATCGACTGGAAAAACTACGACCTTGCTCAATTTGAAGTCAAGCTAATGATCAACGATGAAATTGTGACACAAGGAACCGGTCGCGATGCTCTCGGCGACCCTGTTGCTGCACTGCTTTGGCTAGTGAACCGTTTATCTAGTCGCGGTATTGCAATCGAACCGGGGCAATTTGTAACAACCGGAGTCTGTGGTCTGCCCTCTCCCATCAAAAGCGGAGATCATGTCGTATCCGATTTGGGTATTTTTGGGACCGCTTCCGCAATACTGACCGATTGAACTGATTATTGTCAAAGTTGTGGCATGGATTGTTTCACAATCTCATAGCGTACCCCGCCTTCAATCGAAACAGAACGCACCAGACTGATTGAATCTGCAAAGAATTGAATTGGTTCAATTCGCTCAAATACTCGCCTTGTGGCTTTGCGCGCCAAAGTGATGTGGGTTTTGAATTTTTTCTTTCCGGAATACTTTGATCTCACTGGTGAATCTTGTTGAATGGTATTCACCAGAGATTGAATTCCATCACTTTCCGAGACCGTCCCGCACCAGACAATTCGGTTTCTTGGCCAAAC
This sequence comes from Arenicellales bacterium, assembly GCA_965200765.1. Taxonomy (GTDB): domain Bacteria; phylum Pseudomonadota; class Gammaproteobacteria; order Arenicellales; family JAJDZL01. The sequence continues at coordinate 778,294 of OZ241380.1, read as the reverse complement.
TCCGACCAGATTCAGATCAAAGTGAAATGGCTCAAACTGGGTCTCTTCCACGAATTCGACCAGGTCAGGAATTCTGTCAGATTCAACTTCTCCAAGAAAATACAAAGTAATATGCAATTTTTCAGGTGAAGTGCATCTGCTGAATTCGGCAAGTTTCAAATCATTTTGAATTTGTGTCAGTGTTTGCCGTTGCTTGTCACCCGGCCACAATGCGAAAAACAATTTTTGAGTATCAGCCATTCATCTTGTTCTTTGATGGAATAAATTTATGGATTCCCGACAAAGCTTTCTGAACCGTCTCGCGGCGTACCGCATTTCTGTCTCCACTGAATTGATAGCATTTTGCGGTTGCTTTGCCTGACCTGTTTGCCCATCCAATCCACACTGTTCCTACCGGCTTGTTTGGGGTTCCTCCATCCGGACCGGCAATTCCCGTGACCGAAACAGCAATATCTGCACAACTGTTGTTCAAACCACCGATCGCCATTTCAATTGCTACTGTTTCACTCACTGCGCCATGTACTTCAATAGAATCCGCTTGAACTCCCACCAACTCCTGCTTTGCTTCATTGCTATAAGTGACAAATCCGCGATCAAACCAGTTTGAACTGCCGCTCACACTGGTAACCGCTTGGGAAACCCAACCGCCGGTGCAAGACTCGACTGTAACCAGTTTGCAATTTCGAGTCAAAAGCACTTCCCCGACTTCAATCGCCAAATGATCAATCGTGCTGTTCATGGGCAAGTCTTACAAATTCGCGAAGAAGTTTCCGGAAGATTTAATGTCGTTAGTGCTTTCCATCAATTTTCCGTAAGTTGGTGCTTCGAGTGCGGCAAGATCTTGATCGTCGCTGTAAGCCTCAATAGCGATTCGTTGCATTCCGCCGTTTCCCACCAAATCGAAAACAAACTGCTCGAAAGACTTCCGGTCAAGATTGATCAATGCGTCGGCAAGACGGGCGCGAACATCAAATTGATATTCCTTGTCGTCCAGTTCTCTCCAGTAGCGACTGGTGCGCTGACCAAGCGTTTCCTCTTTTGCGACAATCCGGCTATGCAATCCGTTGCGATGCGCCTCGAATTCTTCATCTGACATTTGGGTCAGTTCATCGTGAAACGTTGAAAGAAAATCTATGGTTCTTGCCGTCAACTCGTGAGGTTTGAAGTCTGGCGACTGGATAACAAATGAAATTCCTGGAATTCCACCGAGTGGCAGGTGCCCGGCATAAACAATGTAACCGAGTTCCTGTTTCGTTCTGAGTTCTGTAAAAAAAGCTGAACCGATGATTTGTGAAAGCAGGTTGAAGTTTATCCGTTCTTCAATGGAACGCGCAGCCCCCTGAACATACACTATGCTTGCAGAATCGTCATGATCAACTCCAATGCGCCTTACATACTGGATTTCAGGCACTATCGCAACACCGGATTTTTCCACATTTGATGGTTGTGCTGTTTGAAACACGGCATCCACCACAATTTGTCCCCGTAATCTTGCTTCGTTGACAGAAACATTTCCGTGCGAAAGGGCCACTACGTCAATTTGCTTGAAATATTCTGAGACATACTGTTGCAAATCCTCTATGGTGACCTTGTTCAATTCGTCAAGTATTTCCTCGTCGGTCCAGTACTGCTCCGACAACATGGCGAAAATTTCCTCGATGGCCTGAACGTAGGAATCATCCTTGTTATCATTTTCAATTTCCTGAATCAATTTGTCGCGATGCTGCTCAAATCGATCTGGCAAAAACTCCGGCTTCGTTGCTACTTCCATGATTCGCCGAAGCAAGGCCTCCTGATTGTCGTTGTAGCCCGAAACTCGTACACTGAATCCGCGGGAGTGGGGATACATGCTGTAATTCAGTCCGGCCATCAGTGCCGAATAGGAAAATTCAGTCAGCAGGTCGTTCACTCCTTCGATGTACAAACGAAGCAAAGCGCGATTGCGAGCATTGAACTTTGCGGCTTGCGACCGAACACTTACGAAGAATCCGGCTTTAGGCTGTCGGAACGATGTATCCGTTTGATGCCACAATTCAAATCCTGGTTGCGACAATACCCGTTGCGGCACGTTTGTACCTTCATCTGATGTCAGAGACAAATTCTCCGGCAAAAATTCATTCGAACTCGGTAGCCAACCTTTCGAGTCAGCAATATCCAGCTTCCAGATAGCCTGAATTGCTTTTGAAACTTCTGATACCGAGTATTCCGCCTCGCTTTCTGGCGTGACAGCATTTGTTGGCACATCCGGTGCGGCTACTGTAATCAGTACGTTTTCAGGTATCAGTTGCTCAAGCAAATCTGCAATCAGATCGGGGTCGTAATGTTGTACAAGGTGAATTGCAGGAAACAGTTCGTTGGCAGGATATCGGTGCAAGACTTCCGCCATCGTTGTAGCGAAATGACTCTCATTGGTTGTTTCGGTGAATTGATAATCCAGCTCACTTAAAATCTTGATTTCATTGAATCTCCATGACTCAACGCCGCGTTTTTGAATTTCGCGAATGTACTGAAACACAACAGCTGGAATGGCTTCCCAGTTTCGATATCCAATCTCGGTGAGTGTGATATTAATACTGAATGTGGACGATTCATAGGCATCGAACCCCGGACCTGCGTACAGTTCGTTTGCCCAACCCCTGTTTTTCAGTTCTGAAAGCAAACTACCCTCGCCTTCATGTCCGATTATGTAAGACACATAGTTCGCAGGCTTTTGTTTCCAATAGGGTTGCAAGTGCATCACTGGAAAGATCAGCGTCAAGCTGGGATCGTTGATGATTGAATTGAAGAATACGACAGTGGGTAAAGTTCCCTCCAAAAATAGGGGTTCGTCAGTGTTCGGGATTTCCGCGCCAGAATTTTCTACCGGTGAGAACAACTCAACAACAAGATCTTTCAACTCGGAAACAGGTTCTTGTCCAATGACAACCAGTGCCATCAAATTGGCACTGTAAAACTCTCGGTGAAATTGAATCAGATCGTTGCGAATGTCTCCAGCCAACGTCTCCTCATTGCCGCTGATAAACTTTGATGCGGGATGGTCCGGATTAAAGATTTCATTGAATACTGACCATCGTTGCACGGAGTCATTTTGTATTCGCATCTGAAATTCTGCATCAACAACACCGCGCTCCCTGTCTATGCTATCTGAATGAAACAAGGGAGCAATGAAGTTATGCGCAAACCGGTCAAGCGCAGGCCGAAGCAGGGTTGGTTCAATGGAAAAACGGTAGTTGGTTTGGTCAACACTGGTAAATGCGTTGGTGGAACCGCCGTTGCGTTCAACAAAATCGCGAAAACCATCCAGCTCCGGATATTTTTCCGATCCCAGAAACAGCATATGTTCCAGAAAATGGGCAATTCCAGGCCAATCTTCGTAATCGCTGCCACCACCCACCCGGATACTCATGGAAGCTGAGGCGATGTCAGTTTCAGGGTCAGAAACCACTAGCACCTTCATTTGGTTTTCCAGTTCAAATGCCAAATACTCCCGTGGGTCATTCGGACTTTTCTGAAATTCCGCGTAAAGTGGGCTAGTTGTGCATGTCAGTGCAATTGCCAACAGCAGTAAAGCAGTGACAATTTGAAGTGCCGAGCGACGCTTTGCTTCCAGGCTTTGCATTGTTGTGGCAGTTGTCATCCGATCTCCCTGTATAGATGTAGAATTTTGGATTGAATCCTAATTTACTTTCAATTTACTACAATAGTCTATGAAGGTTCTTTATGAATTTTCAATGTTCCCCAAATTCCAGTCCGAAACACCGTAAGGTATTGATTTATCCTGAAAAAAGGACAACAAAAGGTGCTTGGGGACTTTGTGTGGCAAGTGGCCAAGATTCCAGCATGGCAATTATAAGCATTCTTTGAGACCGCGAATCAGGCGTTTTGAACATTTCAAAGCCATCCGGACCGCTTGTGGATTCATGTTTAGATTGATCTGCCGAAGAGTTCAAAACGAGAGTAACGGTTTACTTTCCTGATGACATGTCGGGGGATCGGGAAAAAGGGTCGGGTCACCTGCAAGAATCAGGATTGCATAGGGCATCTGCAACTCACTTTGCAGTTTCGACGCAGAACATGTACAGATTGCCAAGTTGGAAAATCCGGCTGTTCCTTGCTCCATTGAATCCGTTGAAATACGCATAAGTACAAGAGATTCTCTGAGCAAAACCACTTCTTTTGAACTTTCAATCGGAGTGGTCAGAAAATACCTCCCAACGCAGATCTAATTTTTGATTGCGATTTTGACTTGCAAATGGTTTCATGTGGCACTTGCTGAAATGCAATGATTCACTGTTGCAGACGGTATGGCATGGCGATTGCTTTGTATCGCTTTCATTCAGATTGTGCCACGAGTGAATTCAAGCAGTCAGCAAGATTAATTTGACTTATACTGTTAACCAATCAAACAGGGAAATTCTCATGAAGAAACAACCACCGAAATACGATACGAGTTCTGCATTGAAGAAGTTGAGGGAAGCGGGTGTCAGCCGGCGGCAGGCAGAGGCTCACGTCGAAGTAATTTCTGATGCCTTGGAAAATGTTACCACCAAGGCTGACTTGGAACAGATGGAAAATTCCTTGATTGCAAAGATAGATCAAGGATATAAGCTCCTTTCACAACAAATGGATTTCATGAAAGAAAGCTTCAATCAGAAAATGGAAAAGTATTTCTATAAATTATTGGTTTTGTTGCCTGCAGCAGGAGTCTCCTTACTTGCCGTGTACGACTATTTGAAGGACAAATTCAGTTAATCGAGTTTCAAAACCATATCGAGAGTGAGCTGAAAGCGCTGATTTCAATTTGAGAATCACTGGCCCAATGGGAAACTGCCCTGTAGTTTGTCGCTTAGGTGGAAGCAACGGGAAACAGCGCAGCACTTCCATTATGTTTTGAATTTGCCTCACCGTACAAGAGCACTGTTGGCAAGTTGTACATCTGAAGTAAATCAGTCAAGCACTGGATAGTTTTGGTTAAGTTTTTTCGAGTTGGTCTTCGGCCGACCAAATTTTGCAATTGCCAAAACGCTTGCATCACAAAAAAGTATGCACAGTTGAAAATCAATGCAGAAATCATCTACTGCATGTTACAAGGCATGCACTGAATTGGGGGCCGGAACCTCATTGCTGAACTTGACGGAAATGCATGTCCCTGACCACCAAATCCTAGTGAATCTACCATTGATGGCAAAACACCAGATGGACTGACTATTGATCATTTGTTCCGTTTTGGCGCGAATATTGCACAAAAAAACAGGTGTATACACTGTATACACCCTGAGAATGTTCCAAAACGGCGCGTTTAGACCATTTATTCGCACTAATTGCTTGACGGTCTTTCTCAGGCATGCTCTCGCCCCAGTGCTCAACTGTAGAATCCTGAATTCGGACCTTGATCTGGTGCCTCTCGACAAGCTATCCGAGGTACCTGAGTTTACTGAACGATTGCTGTCAAGACAGGGGGCAATGAGATGCATTCGAGATTTTGTTTCGGTCATCAGTTCGTACAGATTGCTTTATCTTCGTGCTTAAGCTTCAAGTAGGGTTTTCTGCTTCACGGGTGCCAAGCATGTAATACGAATGCCGTTGCCAAAGCAGGACTGGTATAGATTGTCAAGTTGGAATACTGCTGTTTCTGGTAGAACCAATAACGTTGAATAATTTACAGATGCAGGGATTTCGCTAGACGAACCCATTTCTATTGAACATCCAATCGGGGCGTTTGAAAAATACCTCCCAACGCAGGTCAAATTTTTCGATTGCGAATTGGACTTGCAAGTGGTTTCATGTGGCACTTGCTGAAGTGCAATGATTCACTTTTGCAAGCGGTATGACATGGAAATTGCTTTTTAGCGGTTTTCATTCGGAGTGCATCGCGAGCGAATTCAAGCAGTCAGCAAGATTCAATTGACTTATACTGTTAACCAATCAAACAGGTAGATTCTCATGAACGAACACTCACTGAAATACAACGCGGTTTCTGCATTGAAGAAGTTGAAAAAAGCTGGAGTCAGCCAAGGGCAAGCAGAAGCTCACGTCGAAGTAATTTCTGATGCCTTGGAAAATGTTGCCACCAAGTCTGACCTGAAACAAAAGGAAAATTCCTTAGTTGCAAGGATGGACCTACTTTCACAGCAAATTGAATTCCTGAGAGACGAATTCAACCAGAAAATGGAAAAGAATTTCTATAAATTATTGGTTTTGTTCCCCATAGCATGTGTCTCCTTACTCGCCGTGTACGACTATTTGAAGGACAAATTCAGTTGATCTAGTTTCAAAACCATATCGTTCGGGAGCTGAAAGCACTTATTTCAGTTTGAGAATCACTGACCCAATGGGAACCGCCCTGCGGTTTATCGCATACGGAAAATGCGATTGACCGCCTTTCGGCATTCACATGTTTTCATTGTAGCAAAGGCAGCAACAGGAAACAGCGCGGCATTTCCATTATGTTTTGAATTTGCTTACCGTACATGAGCACTGCCGGCAAGTTGTACATCTGCAGTAATTTCGTCAAGCTCTGGATAGTTTCGGTCAAGATTTTTCGAGTTGATCTTCGGCAGACCAAATTTTGCTATTGCCAAGACGCTTGCATCACAACAAAGGTATGCACAGTTGAAAATCAATGCAGAAATCATCCACTGCAAAGTTCAAGGCAGGCACTGGATTGGGGGTCGGCACCTCATTGCTGAACCTGATGGAAATGCATATCCCTGACCACCAAATCCTTGTGAATCTACCATTGATGGCAAAACACCAGATGGACTGACTATTGCTCATTTGTTCCGTTTTGGCGCGAATATTGCACAAAAAAACGGGTGTATACACTGTATACACCCTGAGAATGTTCCGAAACGGCGCGTTTAGACCATTTTCCCGATTAGTTGCTCGTCGGTCTTTCTCAGTCATGCTCTCGCCCCAATACTCAACTGTAGAACCCTGAATTCAGACCTTGACCTAGTGCCTCTCGACAGGCTATTCAGAACGACTGAGGTTAATGAACAATTACCGTCAAGACAAGGGGCAATGAAATGCATCCGAGATTTTGGTTCGGTAACCAATTCGTTCGGGTTGCGTTATCTTCGTGCCTAAGGTTCGATTGGAATTTTCTGATTCACCGGCGCATCAAGCTTGTAATACGAACACAGTTGCAAAAACAGGACTAGTATTGTCAAGTTGGAATACCGCTGTTTCTGATAGAACCAATACCGTTGAATAACCCATAGATGCAGGGCTGTCGTCAGATTAACCTATTTTTATTGAACATCTAATCGGGTTGTTTGAAAAATACCTCACCACCCAGATCTAATTTTCGATTACAGATTTGACTTACAAATGGTTTCACATGGCATTTGCTGAAATATAATGATTCATTGTAGCAAACTGTATGACATGGAGATTGCCTTATAGCAGTTTCCATTCAGAGTGTAACAGGACCAGATTCAAGCAATCAGAAAAATTCTATTGACATATACTATTAATCAACCAATCAGGAAGATTTTCATGAACAAGCACGCATTAAAATACGACGCGTTTTCCGCATTGAAGAAGTTGAGGAAAACTGGCATCAGACAAAAGCAAGCAGCAGTTCACGTCGGAGTAATTTCTGATGAACTAGAAAATGTTGCCAACAAGTCTGACCTGAAACAGATGGCAAATTCCTTGCTTGCAAGGTTGGACCTACTTTCACAGCAAATGAATACAATGATAGATAGTTTTTTCCAGCAAATGGGATTCACGAAAGGTAAATCTAACCGGAAACTGGCATTCATAAATGACGAGTCTAGCCGGAAGCTGGCATTCATAAATGACGAGTCTAGCCGGAAGCTGGCATTCATAAATGACGAGTCTAGCCGGAAGCTGGCATTCATAAATGACGAGTCTAGCCGGAAGCTGGCATTCATAAATGACGAGTCTAGCCGGAAGCTGGCATTCATAAATGACGAATCCAACCGGAAGCTGGCATTCATAAATGACGAATCCAACCGGAAGCTGGCATTCATAAAAGACGAATGCAACCGGAAGCTGGCATTCATGAATGATGAATCCAACCGGAAGCGGGCATTCATGAATGACGAATCCAACCGGAAGCTGGCATTCATGAACGACGAATCCAACCGGAAGCTGGCATTCATGAACGACGAATCCAACCGGAAGCTGGCATTCATGAATGACGAATCCAACCGGAAGCTGGCATTCATGAATGACGAATCCAACCGGAAGCTGGCATTCATGAAAGACGAATCCAATCGGAAGCGGGCATTCATGAATGACGAATCCAACCGGAAATTGGCATTCCTGAGATAAATCTAACCGGAAATTAGTATTCCTGATAGATGATGTCAATCAAAAAATGGAAAGGAATTTCTATAAATTATTAATTTTGTTGCCAGTAGCAATGTTCTCCTTGCTCGCCTTGTACGGCTATTTGAAGGACAAACTCATTTGATTGAGTTTCAAAACCATGTCGTGTGGAAGCTGAAAGCACTGATTTCAGTTTGAGAATCACTGACCTAATGAGAACTGCCCTCCGGTCTGTCGCATACGGAAAGTGCGATTGACCGCGTTGCAACATTCACATGATTTCATTTTGCTTTCATCACAGAATACCTGTCATCGCGACATTGGAATAAATTATTGATAATGACTTTGCATTAATGTCTCACAAAATTATTAAAAACAACTCATTAAAATTTTCAAGGTCTTGTGCAGGTATCATTTTTTTATAAATTTTCATCGTAACTTCAAATCCATGAAGAATTATTTCAAATCAACTGCATCTCCCAATAGTTGGTGCAAACTCACAATCATGCTCATGTCCAGATTAAATTTCGGCAAAACCGTTCTGAATTGACTTTTGCAAATTGCACAGATAGCCGCCATGTGTGTAACCCCGTGATTTTCAATTACCGCCTCCAGTGCATTGACTCTGGGTGAAGCACCGCTGACACGCACCTCCATCAATTCGTCTGTCAACAATCCACCGCCCCCGCCACAGCAAAGCGTCTGTTCGCAGATTGTCTCGCGTGCCATGTCAACAAAATGATTGCAAGATGCCTTCAGCAATTCCCGGGGAATACGATAAACATCCCGAGGATTCCTGCCCATTCTGGAACCTCTTGCTACATTGCAAGAATCATGGAATGTGACAACTTTATCATCATGCACTGAAGGGTCAAGTTTAAGGCGACCTGTTCTCAGTAGCTCATGCGATATTTCGCAAATATGCCGGCAATGCACCAACCTCGAATCAGTTTTATCGCCATCTTTCAATAAATCCTGCCAATAGTTGCTGGCCACTCGCCAAGCATGTCCGCACTCACCCACTACCACTTGTTTCACGTCAAGCTCATTCGCCGCCTGCTGGACACGTTCCGCTATAACACCCATTTGCTTTTCGTCACCTTGAAATAATGCGAAATTGGCGGCTTCCGAAGCAACCGAGCTCAGTGTCCAATGTACGCCAGTCTGGTGAAACATCTTGGCACATCCAATCAACCCATCGACATGGGGTTCAGCATACAGGTCAGCAGATGGCACTACCAGCAACAACTCAGCGTTCGGGTCGTCCAGTGGAAATCGTACGGGTTCACCAGTCTCTTCAAATACATCTTCTTCAAGACTCTCAAGTATGTCCTGAATTGCTGCCAACGGCATGCCAAGATTGTTTCCGGTTCGATTCACATTGTCGATGACTGTATGTACATATTTTTGCTTTAGCCCGACTGCTTCCAGAATCGACCGCCCTGCCATCGTAATTTCAGCGGTATCAATACCAAAAGGACAATATACAGAGCACCTCCGACATTCCGAGCATTGAAAATAGTAAGTGGCCCAATCTTCCAACAATTTTTCGGTAAGTTCCAACGCGCCAACCAGATTAGGAAAATACTTGCCTGCCACAGTGAAATTTTTTCGATAAACACCGCGAATCAAATCCTGCCGCGCAACGGGCATGTTCTTGGGGTCGCCATTGCCAAGAAAATAATGACACTTGTCCGTGCAGGCTCCGCATTTTACGCATGAATCAAGAAATACTCGAACAGCCCGATTTGAATCAATGATTTCACCCAGCTTGGCTACTGCAATTTCATGCCAGTTATCCGGCAATCGCTCAGCACCATCGCCAACAAAATATGGTTTGACATGTGCCGAGGCATCTGTTTGAACTGAGGGAATTTTTTGATTCATAAACTTTGCTTGATTATTGTCCGGGTGCATTTCGTTGAATATGTCCCGGACTAAAGAACAAGCCCGGAAAATGAATCAATTTGCTGAAAGGAAAAATCGCAATCAATAATGCAACGCAACCCAGATGAATATATAGCACGATATCCTGTGGAAGCGATTCTGGTGCAAATCTCAGCATGCCAAGTACAAAGTTTCTGACACCAGCCAAATCAGTGGGTTGCATATAGCGCAAAATCAAACCGCTTGCACCGATTATCAAAAACAAGGCAAGCATCAAGTGGTCCGACAAACTTGAAATATACCGAATTCTGTCAATCAGCAACCGTCTACCCCAAAGTCCCAGCAAAGAAATTATCAGAATCCAGGCAGCCATGTCGCCGTACGGAAACATCCACAGCACCCAGGTCCAAACCGGATCCGTAGCAAAAAACAGATGCCGAATCAAAACTACCAGCAATGCATAATGAAACAACCACCCGAAAATCCACGTCCACTTGCTTGCACGGAACAAACTGGAAAATAGCAGTGCTTCCCCTAGTATTCGGACTATCACGCCTGTTCGCGTTCTTGGTGCCGGAGGCACTGGAATGGAGAATGGAGACGGTGTTCGTGAATATTGATACAACTTATAGCTGATGCCACACACAAATAGCGCAGCTGCCAAATAGAATACGATCGCGAAGAAGAGAGTCACGGTGATAAATTCGGTTCATTTCCGACAGATGCAAAGCAACTGAATCGTTCGAATCAGATGCACCCTGTCGGCTTGGGCAAACCCGCGTAACGACAAGCTTGCTTGGCAGGTCCAAGCGGAAACAGATCGTACAGATAAGGCGTATTGGCTTTTTCTCTTCCAAGTTGCTTTCCCATGTTGCGTACGAGTATACGAACCGGTGGTGCAATAGAATATTGTTCATAGTATTCGCGCAGAAAATTTATCGCCATCCAGTGGTCGTCCCCCAGCGTGATGCCATCGTCGGCGGCCATTTTTACCGCCAACTGCTCCGTCCAGAGTGCCGGTTCCTGAAGAAAACCTTCTTCGTCCGTTTCAAATACTTGATCGCCCAGCGTTAACGGCATTCAGATTCCTCCCTATAGCCAAGAATGAACAGCATGGTTGTTCACAACCAAAGATACAAAGCCACTATAGTCCACAGTACGAATTCCCGGTATGAGTTCCAGTTGATCCAATCCGCGTACTTGAAGGTCCGGTTCCAATACATAGACACAATGCTTTTCCATTGCGGCTACTAGCAAAGATTCCACTACAGTTCCGGCCGTCGCCGCATAGACACCATCTTCAATCAAGAGTATATCGCTACCGGCATATGCAAGCCGCAAACAACTCTGCAAACTGCTCTTTTCAAAAGGTGACTTGTTGATTGTATGAAGCATATTCAATCAAAACTGAAGAATTACATCGCGCTGTTCCATCCACTTCGATAGCCACTCCGCATCGACAACTTGCACAGCATTTTCACCGTCTTCATTCGGAATCGAGATCAAATCACCCGCATTCAACGCTCTTTGCTGCAAGGACTCGTTTTCAACAAAAATCTGTTCGATTTCAAAATCTCGCAATGCAGCGAATGCACGAGTAAAGTGCTTCATTTTGAGGATTGACGGTTTTTGGTCCCGCGTCAACTGATATACACCGTCATCAATGAATGCAACGCTAACCTGTTGATCGAAGGCAGCACCAGTCAATATCAGGTCCAATGCTTCCTGTGCATAGATTGTGCCGTATGGCGGACGACGACATACGTATGTGAACCGTTTTGAATTGGAACTCATCGATTCCTAGTCTCCGAACACAATCGTTCGATCTGCAATTATGGCACCTTCAACAAACTGTCCAACGCCAGCTATCCTGAACCGATGATCGACATTATCGGCACTCTTTCCATGCCGCTTGGCTTCTGCGGCATTCAGCATCCCGCGCCGTTGTCCGGCCGCTACGCAAACAACGAGATCCGTTCCATGCTCGTCGGCCAATTCCGTCCAGCGCTTCACCACATTGCGATCATCCACCGGCGGTGTCGTCAGACTAGTACTGTTGTAAACGCCGTCATGGTAGAAAAAGACACGCAAAATATCATGCCCTGCCGCCATGGCCGCCTTGGCAAATTCAAATGCAGTATCCGACGCTTGATGCGTGTAAGGCCCTTCACTAACCAGAATATTGAATTTCATTTAAACAAAATGGTTGGCATGACTCGGTAACATTGTACCCGGTCAGCAAACCGGGCATGGTTGCAGGTGTGCTGAACAATAGTAACTTCAACTGTTTGCTACGATTGCTGTTAAAATACTGTTGAGTTGCATGAACACTCAAATTTGAATTTGTCCCTAACTTTGTCAGTTAAATGTCTATAACCGCACTGAAACTTCACTTGTCCCGAATCCATCGAAAATTTTTCATTCCATGCGTAATGACGATTGCCCTTCTGGCACCGAGCTTCTCAGCCAGTCATTCGGGGTATTTGGGCGTATCAAGTGTTGCACCGGTACTTACCACCCTGCAACAAGAACGCATGGCAAGGCAGTTTATCAAGATTGTTGCTTCCCAGAAATTTATTCTTGAAGACTCTCAGATCAACAACTATATCACGTCGTTGACTCGCAAGCTAGCTGCCAGTGTTCAGGGATACACCGAAAACTACCAAATTTTTGTTATCAACGACCCGGTTGTGAATGCCTTTGCGGGACCTGGCGGAGTATTTTTTCTGCACACAGGCTTGCTGGGACTGGCAAAAAACGAAGGTGAACTTGCTTCAGTCATCGCGCACGAAATCGCTCATCATTCTCAAAACCACCTGGCACAACTCTACGAGAAGCAAAAACTGTCGCAAATTCCAACAATGATTGCAATTGTGGCCGGCGTTGCTGCCGGCGGTGATGATGCACTTGCTATCACTGCGGCCGCGACCGCCGCGCAAACTGAAATGATGATTGACTATACCAATCATTTTGAGCGCGAAGCGGATGTTATTGGCTTGCAAATTCTGACTGACTCCGGATACGACCCGCGCGATCTCAGCAATTTTCTGGTGTCGCTGGAAACCTGGCTTCGTAAGAGCGGTGCCCGACAACGAACCATTCACAACACGCACCCGATTACTCCGGACCGCATCGCTTACGTAAATGCCAGAATCAATCGTTTTCCGAAAAAAACCGAGCAACCGGATTCAACTGATTTTCTGATGATACAGGCGCGTATCGAAGCCTTGTATAACTTCAAGACACAAAAAACAACAGAAAAATTCAGGGAATTGATCCAAAACGATGAAGGCAATCACCTCAACTATCAATACGGCTACGCGCTGGCTCTGATGAAGGATCGACAGTATGACCTTGCCAGACAGCAAATTAATCAATTGGTCTCAATGCAACCGGACAGTCCGCGATTCAAGTTTGCGGCGGCAGAAATTGAACTGTCAGCGGGAAACCCCGAGAATGTTTCGGGCATATTGTCGAAACTGGACGAGTCTTATTCCGAAAACATTACGTTCGTGGAACTCACCACCAAAGCATTGCTACGGATGAATCGGGCAAAAGAAGCACAAAAATTCGTGCGCAAGCGAATCATCAAGAATCCCGAATTTCCGGACCTGCACAAATTGCATGCTCAAGCTGCCAATGCCGCCAACGACAAACTGAACTCCCATTTGTCCTTGTCTGAATTCTACTTTCTGAGGGGTGATCTGAAGCTGGCACTACGACAATTGAAACTGGCGGAGCAATTTACGAAGAATGATTTTTACACGACGGAAACGATCAGAGGCAAGATTGAGAGAGTTGAGCAGGAATTGAAGTGGAGATCGTAAATGCCTCGTAAGTACGAGGATGCGCGATTTGCCTGGGCCCTGACCGGCTCCGGGCACGACCTCAAAGAATGCCTTGACTATTTGATGGGCATCACTGATGTAGATGTTTTTCTCAGTCGGGCCGTTGAAGAAGTCTTGATCATGTACAAGTACATAGACAAGTTGCGCAAATCGGGAATTCGCATGTTTCACGACTCCACAGCCAGTGCTGTTCCGGTTGGACAATTTTATGAAGGCAACTACCACACTCTGGTAGTTGCGCCGGCGACATCGAACACGATCGCCAAGTGTGTTGCCGGCATTTCAGATACGCTGGTTACCAATGTTTTCGCACAGGCAGGCAAATGCAAAATTCCGTGCATTGTGTACGCATGTGATACCAAACCGGTTGTCATTACACCGGCACCCGGGAAAATGGTGACTGTGTATCCGCGGGAAATTGATCTGGAGTGCACCGAAAAAATCGGAAAGTTTGAACACACGACTCTCACAACCAGCATGGAAGAGTTGCAAGTCGCGGTCGAGGAACGCATCAAATGTCTGAACGAATCCTCTTCCTGACCGGACGTCTCGCGGAAACCGGTTTGCAGAGTACGCTTCAATCAATCGAGTCACGAAATTTCGAATACGAAATCAGACAAATTGGCGTTAGCGTCGCCGCCTTGATGACGGCCGAGATGGTGAAACGACGGCTGAAAAACTGGGACGGTTTCGACCTGATTATGCTACCGGGTCTTTGTGCCGGAAATGCCGATGAACTCACCGAATATTATGGCATCAAAGTAGTGAAAGGACCGAATGAAGTCAACGACTTGCCGGAGTACTTTGGAAGTCCTGCCCGGTCTGTTTCGCTGGATGAACACTCAGTCAAGTTGTTCGCAGAAATTGTCGATGCGCCACAGTTGACCGTTGAACAAATTGTTGCTACCGCTCATGCCTACCGGGATTCCGGTGCCGATGTGATTGACCTTGGTTGTCTGCCGTCGCAATCGTTTTCTCATTTGGAAGATGCCATCAAGGCACTGAAAGGCGGAGGATTCGAGGTCAGCGTTGATTCGCTTGATACCAATGAGCTGTTACGCGGTGGCCGTGCGGGCGCCGATTACTTGCTAAGCCTGAATCATTCCACTTTATGGATTGCAAATGAAGTGGAGAGCATTCCGGTTCTGATTCCCGACGAAGAAACTGGTTTGGAATCACTGTATGCCGCAGTTGAAGCGATGCAAACAAAAGGCAGGCAATTTTATGTGGATTCAATCCTGAATCCAATTCATTTTGGATTCACAAAATCCATCAGTCAGTATTTCGAAGTTCGCAATCGTTATCCGGATGCAGAGATTATGATTGGTACAGGCAACATTACAGAATTGACGGATGCTGACACTACCGGCATGACCGCCCTTTTGATGGGAATTGTATCGGAGCTGGATGCCCGTGCGGTTTTGACAACGCAAGTGAGCCGTCATGCTTGCTCAGTCATTCGGGAAACTGATCTTGCCAGACGCATTATGTTCGCATCCAGAAAAGAGGCCAGTCTTCCGAAAGGCTATAGTAGCGGATTGATTGCGGTGCATGAAAAAAAACCATTCCCTGTTTCAGAAGAAGAGATCAAAAGCCTGGCTGAAAAAATTCGGGACCCGAGTTTTCGTATTCAGGTTTGTGAAGCAGGAATACATATTTACAATCGCGACGGACTGCATGTATCAACTGACCCATATGAACTCTATCCGCATCTGAAAGTAGATGACGACGCTTCGCACGCATTTTATCTGGGGTACGAGTTGTCGAAAGCTGAACTTGCCTGGAAGCTTGGCAAACGCTACATTCAGGACCGGCACTTAAGCTGGGGTTGCATTGTTCCTGAAGAACAGTCAGGAGATACGTACAAAGTGCCGCGTTCCATGGCAGGAAAAAGCAAGGAATGATTTACGAATCAATCGTAACAACGGTTGACGAATCCAATAATGTCCATATCGCTCCCATGGGTATTCGGCATGAAGGCAACCATGTAGTCATTTCACCATTCAAGCCTTCACAGACTCTCCATAATCTTGAAGCAACAAAATCTGCTGTTGTCAATGTTACTGATGATGTTCGTGTTTTTGCAGGTTGCCTTACAGGTCGGCACAACTGGCCAACTCATGGCGCGAGTGCTGTGCAGGGTGAAATTCTCGATGCTGCGCTAGCGTACGAGGAATTGGTCGTCGAAAGAATTGAAAATGATAATCTTCGACCCAAAATCTATTTGAAATGCGTATTGTCCAAAACGGTTCGTCCGTTTGCCGGATTCAATCGCGCCCAAGCGGCGGTGATTGAAGCGGCCATTCTCATTAGCCGATTGTCGATGCTGTCGGCGGAGAAGATTGATCGAGAGATGGAATATCTGGAAATTGCGGTTAGCAAGACTGCGGGTGAGCGGGAAATGGAAGCTTGGCTATGGCTCAAAGAAGCGATCGTTGATTTTCGAAATTCCCAAGTTCAAATTGCAACAGATTGACAACGAATTGTGTTGAAGAATGCCTGAGACAGTATTTGACAAGTTTCAAAAAGGCATATGCACAAGTTGAGAAATTTCATGTGCGCATGTCAATGGTTCTCTTATTCCCGGTTCTGTCTCAGGTGCAACCAGCTTAAATAAGCCCGTTTGTGGCTTTCTACATTGTGTACGCGCAATATGTCCACGCCTTGCTCACAAAGGTTCAAGGAAGCCCCGACCGTTTCAAAATCCAAATCTGCCGATGGGAATTTCGTGAACGTTCTCATAAAACGCTTGCGTGAGTGTCCCACTAAAACTCGCTGCCCCAGCTGACGCAACTCCTTGGTCGAACGCATCAAGTCTAACGACTGCAAGCTTGACTTGCCAAACCCGATTCCCGGATCAACGACAATTTTGTCAAGATTCAAGCCGGCAATCTCCCACCGTTGCTGTTGACGTACAATCCAGTCTTTAATGAATTCGACCGGATTCGATGATTGAGGTATGCTTGCGTCGGGATTGACCGGGACTGTTACACTGTGCATCGCGATAAATTGCGCATCGCTCTCTTTTGCAAGTCTGATCATTGATTCCGTCTCAAGTCCGCTTACATCATTGATCACATCAACTCCGGCAGCCAATGCCCTTTCCGCAGTTTTGGCATGGTAGGTGTCAATACTCAGCTTGGGCCGTAATATCTGGTTTCCAATCAAATTTTGGACAACCTCGAGTGGTTCCTGCAGTCGGTCCCATTCTTCTTCGTGACTTAACGGCCTTGCATTGGGTCTGGTTGACTCCGCCCCAAGATCTATGATATTCACACCGCATTCAATCATACGCTTGACGTTCTTCTCTATTGAGTCAAGATCGAAGTTCGTGCCACCATCAGAAAAGGAATCAGGAGTAACGTTCACAATACCCATCCACAGCGGGATATGAAAATCCAGCTCGCATTTTTGACTGATATCAAACGCCTTCAATCCGCCATCAACAGGTATTCTGATACTTGGATCCAAATGAATTAGTGGAGAAATGACAAATGGTCTCAAGAATACGTCTCGAGACGGCAAAGTCGAGTGATTCAATGTAATTGTGGAAGATCCCCAAGCGAGGATATCAATATCCAAATTTCGCGGTGCCCATTTGGACTCTCCCCTTGGGCCCAATTCTTCCTGAATTGCTTTGCTGATTTTGTAAAAAGTGTCGAACTGCTGTACAACGACACCTTTGGCAACAATATTCAGATAGGGACGATTCCATTCGGAAGGTGCGCCTTGCGGCAAAAGCGCGGGTGATTCAACGACTGGCGAAATTCCTTTCACTACCAGTTCAGTATCTGCCAATCGTTTGATTCCGGCAACAAGATTCGCCTGCCTGTCGCCTTTGTTCGACCCGAGACTGAGCAGAACATCAACTCGGTCGGCCACAATTATTTACCGATGCCAGGTTGACTCAATAGTCGTATCGAACATATCTGAATCTTTGATCAGTCGGCGTGCCTTCAAGTGACCCATCCTCGATACCCGGTTGCCAGTGAACCACCTCTTCGATTTTCTTCGCCAATTCAAAGTCTTTCTCCGTAAT
Source organism: Arenicellales bacterium (assembly GCA_965200765.1). Classification (GTDB taxonomy): domain Bacteria; phylum Pseudomonadota; class Gammaproteobacteria; order Arenicellales; family JAJDZL01. The sequence continues at coordinate 760,219 of OZ241380.1, read as the reverse complement.
CCCCTTGGCAGCATGATTCATCAACTTGACAATCACAAACGCATACGAAGCGGTGATATCCGGATGATGCCATGCAACTTCAGCCAAATGTCCGACCGCATTGATTACCATCAAAGTGCCTTTCCATCCGGTGGTGCGATATTTTCGTCGAATCCAGCCATTTTCGTAATACCAGTGTGGCAACTCCTCGGACAGACGCTTGGTTATCGTGGTTTCGTCGAAGGTCTCATCGAGTCGACGATCTGTCTTTTCTTCCGTCATATTATTTCTGATTTCAATTTGGTAAAAAAATGCCGGACAACTTGAGCGATGCCCGGCAACAAAATACTCCAATAGGAGTTCACCATGAAGTCTTTCGAACTAAGCGTGTGCCGCGAACGGATGCTCAGTTCCCTTCTGTGCAATTACTTCAGCGGCCGTCGGCGAGCCCGCTACGGCGCGCTCAATGGCTTCTTTCGTCGCTGCGTAATTATAATCCTGGATCTTTGCATCGTCGGCGGCTTCCCAGTGAATGAACACACCAACGCAAACGAACAGGTCATCTGCTTCGTCGGCCGGAATTGTGCCGTCTTCAACGCTGTCAATGACAGCCATCGCTACTGCTCTTTGAGCCGGACCAAACATCTGAACTGCCTGGTTGGCATGCTTCATCGTCACCTTGTTGAACATCACTGTATTCGGCTTGGCCGGGATATTCGGCGAGGCAACGGCAAGCAGACTGGTAAAACCATCCTTGTTGTTGCACAAAGTATTGCAGAAAGCCGTTTCAGCGGCCGAGCCGCGAGGCCCCATTATCAAATCAATGTGAGCAACTTCGTTGCCTTCGCCTACGAGAGATTCACCTACTCGAACATTGTTGATTTTCATTTAAATCTCCCCCTTTTTGAGGTTGGACACTACTAATTTGGATCAACCTGTCTACAGATCAAACCCGTTATCAAGAATTCAATTCTATCCTACTAATTTACAATATTTTTCAATTTGCTGGCCAGAAATGTAGCAACAGTCAAATCGGCAGAGGTGCCCGGGTTGATACCCGTTGACTTCAATCGCTCGTCGAACTGTAACAGATCGGACTGAAAGTCTTGAAATCTCGTGCAAGACAGCAATCCATTCAACAACTCTCCGGCCGTATTCGAAATCTCCGATGCAACGCGTTCGCCATGCTTGCGGACGATATGCGAGTCACGGAATTGGGACAGGAAACTCATGTACACGCCGGTCGCCACCTCGGTTTCATGCTGGAACTTGTGCTGAAAGTGCTGTACGCGTTCAAGGCCAAAATCGAATATTTCCTGAAAGTTGTTGGCGTACTGACGCGCAATCATATCCCGGGATTGAGCAGATTCCATAATCTGACGAATTGGCACCTGTGCCGAATTCCACACATCATGTTCACTGACTGTCCCCAACCCGGCGGGGCGCATCAAGCGAATCGCACGATTCAGACCCTCGGCATCGTTCAAGTCGGCATTTTCAATATTCGTTTTCACGGATTGCTGCAGTGTCTGGTCTCCGGTACGATGCTGGCAAGCATGCAAAAGCGGCGCACAAAGCAAAATGATCCCCAAGTTTGTATTCTTGCCTACCTTTACCAGCGTAGCCTGGGCGGACCTTTCAATACGCTGTCCCAATCGATAGCTCGGGTTACAAATTTCAATGCAGGTAACCCATGCACTTTGCAAAAAGTCTCCGACTGTCATGCCATGCCCTTCGGAGCCGCAATAGATATTGCCCGGTTTTATTGCAGTAACATCAAGTACAAATGAATTCCAAGTTGCCCAATCAATTGGATTCTGAAATTCCCTTTCAGCTCGACGGCACCATTGATTGATCTGCTCTGACGGTCTCATCACGCAATGAAAATCGATTCAACACAACCCGTACACAGAGATTCAATTTAATGCGGTGGCAACAGGTCCTCTCTCAAACCGAGTTTCGACAGCAAGCTTTTCGGTATAGGCCGTACCTTGTCAATCTGCCCGGCCAGTATATTCTTCAAGTCCTGCAACGCGTTTTCGAAGTTGTCGTTCAACACAACATAGTCATAGCGTGCGCAATGCATCATATCCTCCTTTGCCAACTTGAATCGATTCTGAACAACTTCCTCCGAGTCCCGGCCTCTGGCAAGCAATCTATCTTGCAATGCTTCCAGCGAAGGTGGAAGCAGAAATACACTCACCGCGGGTTCAACGTTGTTGATCACTTGCTTTGCTCCTTGCCAATCTATATCCAGTACCACGCTGATGTTGGATTCAAGCTTGTCTGAAAGTGTGCTTTTTGCAGTGCCATAGTAGCAATCGTATACCTTGGCATACTCAACAAACTCATCGTCTTCAATCATTTGCTCAAATTGCCTGACAGACACGAAATGATAATCTCGACCATCAATTTCGCCAGTTCTCAAATCACGTGTGGTGTAGGAAACTGAAAGCTCGGTACCTGGTTCCGACTCCACAAGTGCGCGAGCCAAACTGGACTTTCCGGTGCCGGAAGCAGCCGACAGTATGAAAACAACCGCTCCTGGATAGTTGGCAGTCATATTTGTATCAGTATGTCCCTACTGAAGATTTTGGGTTTGTTCCCTGATTTGCTCGATTGCGACTTTCATATCAACAACAAGTGAATTCAAAGGATAGTATGATGATTTGGAAGACAAGGAGTTGACTTCGCGAAACAACTCCTGTGCAATAAAATCCAGGCGTTTGCCAATTGAGCCATCTTCATTCAACACTTTTTCGCATTCCGCCAAGTGTAGCCCAAATCGCTCAATTTCCTCTTTCACATCCATTTTCAGGAGCTGTATGACAATTTCCTGCTCCAGTCTCCCGGGTTCTGCCACTACATCAACCTTGTCCAGCTTTTCACTGATTCGACTCTTGTATTCATTTTCAGCATCCGGAATCAACTGCTGGGCCTTGCGCATGTATTCATAAAGCGTCTTGATTTGCGTGAGAAGCAGTTTCCGAATTGCCAGTCCTTCACTCTGGCGGCTTTCTGCCAATGCATCCAGTGTGAGATCCAAGGAATGGAGTACTGCCTCGCGCAACTTGTCCTCATTCTGTTCCAACGGCACGAGAACCCCCGGCCACTTCAGCACCTCTGCAACTGTCAAACCCTTTGAATCTTCCAGCAAGTGCCCCCGAACAACATTGGCGTTTGAAATCAGACTTTGCACCACTTCCTCATTGACCGTTCCCTTGGATAAATCACTATGATTCACACCTGGTTTCAGGACTGCGTCAATTCTTCCGCGTGAAAATCGCTTCAATATCAGTTGTCGAACCTCGGGTTCAACAATTCGATACGGCTCCGGCAGGCGCAGAAAGATATCGATTGTCCGATGATTGACCGAACGGATCTCCCAGCAGAATTCGCCGGCATCGGTCTTTGCGGTTCGTTGCGCAAAGCCAGTCATACTAGATATCATTGCCCCTGGTACCGGGTTGTACAGTAAAAAGCGTAATATAGTTGAAATTTATATCAACAAGTAGTCTTGCATAGAGACTTGAAATTGAAATCGCTACATACTTGACTGTTGATTTTAACTTAAGGGCTTTTCAGTAAAAACAAAAACCTTCAGTGCAAAATCTGGCGAATTCGTTTACGAAGCCCTTTCGTTTCGCTATCATGCAGAAGCATCCGCTTCCTGTTGGAGCCAGAGTTGTTTGTTGGATCAGTGCAACATCGGTGCCTGACTTGTTTCACTTAAGGAACATTGCAGGTGAATGACTATAATAGACACCCTGTCAAGTGATTTCGACAACCATGAAATTTGAAACGATGAAGACGCGGAGGAAATATGGCAAAACCTGAAGGAGACAACTGGCACTTTGCAGTCGAACTGGCAACCCTTGAGGACCGGGAACCCTACCCGGTTGATCTGAACGGCAAAGAAATAGCAATCGTCAAACTGGACGACGATATTTTTGCGGTCAGCAATGTTTGCACGCATGAATATGCCTGCTTGTCAGATGGACATATTGAAGAAGACCGAATCGTTTGCATGTTGCATCTGGCAGAATTTCATATTCCGACTGGCAAAGCTGTGGAAGAACCGGCTGTCGAAGATTTGGAAACGTTTCCAATTGCTATTGATAGCAACGAAGTTTATGTTCAGGTAGCCTGATGTTCCGACACTTGGAAATAACGAAGGATCAATCAGATTCGCCGGGCATGTAAAGAATTGCTCTGAAATCGTTGATGTTGGTGAGTGTCGGCCCCGTTTTGACAAGATCGCCCAACTCCTTGAAAAAGTTGTAAGAGTCGTTATTTTCAAGATAAACTTGCGGGTCAAGATTCTTTCGCCGGGCTCTTTTCAGCGTGGAGGGTGTAATCATTGCACCCGCATTGTCACCGGAACCATCAATTCCATCAGTATCGCAGGCGATTGCATAGATCCCTTCGTTGCCATTCAGTTCAATTGCCAATGCGAGAGCAAACTGCGTGTTGGGTCCGCCCTTTCCCTTGCCGGATACGGGAACTGTTGTTTCGCCTCCTGACAAAACTACAAAGGGGGTTTTGTAGGACTGGTTTGAGAGAATATGCCGCACTTGTCTTGCATGCTCCTTGGCAACCTGGTTCGTTTCGCCTTCTACACTGGTACCGATCTTGTGCACTGCAATGCCGTTCTGTTCGGCAACTTCACCACAGGACTCAAGCGCAATATCTGCAGATGCTACTACGACAACTTCGGTATTTTCAAATTCTTTGTCTTGTGGTTTCGGAGTTTCCAGTTTGCCTGAATTCAACTCATTCAACGCGTTGACAGGAATTGAAATCCGGTACTTTCGAATGACTTGCAAAGCATCAGCGCAAGTTGATGAATCGGGTACCGTAGGTCCTGAACCAATCGTTGCGGGATGATCACCCACTACATCGGAAATACAAAGAGTCAACGCTTTTGCCGGATAGATTGCTTTCATTAATCTTCCACCCTTGATTAACGAAAAGTGCTTGCGAACACAATTGATCTCTTCAATATTTGCACCGGAATGCAGGAGTTCGCGAGTCATCGCCTGCTTTTGTGCAAGCGTAATGCAACTCGCCGGCAATGTCAGCAACGCGGAGGCGCCACCGGACATCAGGCACAATACAAAACTTGAAGCATCCAGCCCGGCTACGACGTTCAAGATTTTTTGTGCTGCCTTGACACCGGCTTCATCTGGCACCGGATGTGCGGCTTCCAGCACTTCAATCGAGCCACAATCAACATTGTGTCCGTATGGTGTCAATACGACTCCGTAAGTGTTGCACTGAAGGTTGTTTTCTGCGACTCTCGCCATAGCCGCAGCGGATTTTCCGGCACCAATCACGCAAACTTCTTTTTCTGAAATCTTTGCGAGATACTCCGGGAGACAACTTTCTGGCGAAGCACTTCGTACAGCTGTATCAAATAACTCTGCAAGAAATTTCTGAGGTTGAAGTTCGTACATCAACAATTACTGCTTCAACGACTTGATCATCGGCAACAGCGTCTTGAAAGCACTCGTATCTCCTTTTTGCAACCATTCAAATACAACCATTTCTGTTGTGGCAAGCATACCCCCGCTTTGTTTGATCCTTTCCAAAGCCAAGGCCTTGTCTTCGGCACATCTGGAAGAGACAGCATCAGCGGGTATTGCAATTTGAAATCCGTTCGCTTGCAAACCCAATGCTGTTTGCAATACGCATACATGAGCCTCTGTGCCGACAACTACAGCAAGACTTTTGTTCAAAGTTTGAAAGCATTCGATAGAGTTTGGTTCCCTGGTGGCGCAAAAGTGTGTTTTTTCAATGATGACCGGATTGCTTGTCAATGACCGAAGTTGATCTACGGTGTGCCCAATTGCTTCTGCACAATGCTCAGTGATGACAACCGGAATCCCAAGTAAATCTGCTGCCTTGAGCATACATTGAACATTTTTTACCAGTCTGTCCGGGAATTCAACGGCCGGCAACAACTTCTCCTGCACATCAACAATGACGAGCATTGAATCTTCTCGACTGATAAACCCGTTTGATTTCATCTCGGTCTGTAATTGGGTTATCAAGCTACTTCCGCATCAGCTTTGTTATCGAAGCACCTGCAACAACGCTGTAATCCTTGACGTACTTTTCATGGTTCTTTTCTATGGCATCCAGATCGTACAGGTAGTTGACCAAAATGCCTGCAGATTGTTGCAAGCCGTTGGGAGACAAATCGCCGCGCCAATTGATTCTTTGCAATCTGGCACCATTGCCCAGATGAAATCTTGCAACCGGGTCATAGGGAAAATTGTCCTTCTTGGCTGACACCAAATAGGTAGCAACCAGACGCATCAAAATCGGACGCAAACTGTTTTCAACATCTTCGTCGGCGTACCAGGTATCTGATTGCAATTGTTCAAGGACGTGTCGTTCAGTATCAGAAAGCAATTCAGTATCCGAGTCTGCAACTGCCGTCTTCAACCAGTTGCGGAATTTCGGAACTGGCGAAAGCGTCGCGAATGTTTTGACTTGTGGAAATTCCTTTTTGATTTCCAATACAACCTGCTTGATGAGAAAGTTGCCGAACGATATGCCTTTCAAGCCAAAATGACAATTGTTGATGGAGTAGAACACCGCGGTATCCGCTTTCTCCGGACTCTCAGTTTTTCGGTTGTGGTCAATCAGTGGCTTAATGGAGCCTGGCAAGCCACTTTCCAGTGCAATTTCAACAAATATCAATGGTTCATCCGGCATTGCCGGGTGAAAGAAGGCAAAACATCTTCGATCCTCGGCGAGCCGTAGTCGAAGGTCAGGCCAGCCAGTTATTTCATGTACAGTATCATAAGCAATGACTTTTTCAAGGATTGCCGCCGGTGAACTCCAGTCAATTCTGCGAAGACTCAGAAAACCCTTGTTGAACCAGGATGCCATAATGTGCGACAGGTCATGCTCGACCGGTTTCAATTCCGGTTGTGACTTTATGATCTGCAACAAGTCGCTTCGCATGGATACGAGCGTTGAAGTTCCGTCCGGTGCCATGTTGATGCGTCGAAAGAGCTCGAGTCGCCGTGGTTCAACTTCATGGAACAAACGTTCGAAGCTCTCGCTGTCGCGCTTATCGTTGTATTCAATGGCACAGTCCAGAATTTTTTCTGAGTCAACACCGAAGTTTTCAAGAAGACAGGTCAAAAACACTGTTTTTTCCTTGTCATTCAACCCCTTGTAGCCAGTAACGATTTGTCTGGCGATAGCAACTCCTGAGGCTTCACCGACAATTGACATGATTTCTTCACACCATCCGGCAATATCCTCCGGCGTGGACCGTTTGTTTGGTATGCGGCGCCGGAATAACTCTATTCCGGCGTCAGCAACCGAATGCAGTAGTTGGTTCAGACTAATCGTGGACATAGACAAGGGTTCAGCATTTCATATTATTTGTTTGGGACAACAATGAGTGCTAGATTCCTGGCTTTCGTACAAATCAGTTTGATTCTTTAGCAAATCAGGAGAAGCTACGAGGAAATCAGTTGATCGATGATTCTTGCCGCTTTCTTTCTCCCATCGGCCGCTTGCATATGTCGGCTTGTGCTAGCGAGATTTTTCTGCATTTCGGAATCCGTCAGCAGAGTATTCAACGCGTTTTCAAATTCTTCGTCCGACCAGTCCGAACGGTGCATCTTCAATCCATGTCTGGTTTCCTGCACCCGCGTTGCGTTGTCGTGCCCATCCCATACATAGGGCATGATCAATGCCGGCTTTCCAAAGTACAGACATTCCGTGAAACTGTTGTTGCCGCCATGATGTATCACGGCATCCACCTGCTCAATCACAGATGGTTGCGGGTACCAAGAAGCAATGTGAACATTGTCCGGAACCTGGTCGTAGGCATCCTGATAGTCACCTACATTGACAAGCACCCGATACTTCATGCCACCCAGTACGGAAATCAATCGTTTCAACAAATCTGTGTCACCCGAACCCAGCGAACCGAAGCTCAGGTAGATCAACGGATTTGACTCAAATCCCGGAAAATCCACTATCTCAAATTTTTCCTCGTTTCGTACACAACCTTCCAGATACTGAAATTTCGTTGGGTCCAACGGCTTCGACCGCTTGAACTGAAGCTGTTCGGGATAAAGCAACAAATTCATGTACGGAGACGATTCAAAGAACTCACCTATTGGATACGGTGCCTCTCCGCAAGATTGCAGGAACTGGTTGAAGTCGCGGTGAACGGGGTCAATCATCTCGTTGAAACGGTTTCGATAAGCCTCGAAACATTCGCGATCGTTTTCTCCACAACCTGACAAATGCGGGGGTATGTTCGGGTCTGGAATCTCGTTTTCACTGCAGGAAATGATTCTGACCCACGGTGCAGTGTAGTGCTTGATAGCTGGAAACAAAATGACATTGTCCACACAAACTATATCCGGGTTCAACTCTTCCAGTACTTTTGGCAGGTCTTTCTCGGCCCACTTCGCGGTATCTACAATCGCCTCCCAGCATTCCTTGACATAGTTGTCAATCTGCTCGTAAGGTGTCTTGTTGAAATTTGGAATATGACCGTTGATGAAATCTGACCAGTATTTGGCCATTTCCTCCGGGTCCATCGGTTCAGAGAGATTTACAATTCGCTCCTCGAATCCGTATTCCTTGAATACGCCGGAAAAACCGGGATCAGTCAGAAATACACATCGATGCCCCAGCTCCGTACAGGCCTGGGCAATTCCAACTGAATTCAGGGCCGGTCCAAATGCCCCTTCCGGAAAAAATGCGATCGTCTTTTGCGCTGTCACAGTAATTTCTCCTCACTTTGTCGCTCAAACAGGCGTTGATTTGGATTTACAGAAATTGATGCCATATTCTAGTATGAATCTAACATAATATATACTCTCAAGCATTCAAACAGCAAAATTGGCGAAGCACATTACAGAAAACCATGATTAGGATTCTGGTCAAAGTCTTTCGATTCCTGTTGCCAATTGCAATCATTGGCGGTAGTGTAATCGGGTTTGTAGCATTGCGAGTTGATGCGCCTGATGCCAAAGTAGAACCGCCACAGCAACGGGTATGGCCGGTCCATGTTCTGGAAGTTCAAAAGGAACCAATATCACCCACTGTTCAATTGTTCGGCAGTGTTGTCATACCCGGACAGTCCGAGTTGAGTTCAATACTGGATGCAGAAGTGATCAATGTATTCGTGCGGACAGGTGATTCGGTGGAGAGAGGTAACTTGCTCGTTCAGTTGGACACACGGAATATTGACACTCAAATCAAGCAACTGGAAGCGGACAGCGCAAGAGTCAACGCTTCGATTCAGCGCGAAACACAAAAACTGCAAACCGACCGTGAACTGCTGAAATACGAAAAGCAGTTGCTGGTGCTTGCCACCGAGTCTAGATCGCGGGTGGCCAATCTCAGACAGGACAATCTGTCTTCTCAGGCACAACTGGACGACACTGTCCGGGCCGAGCAACAGGCACAGTTATCTGTTGCACTTCGAGAGGCTTCTATCCGAGAATACGACAGTCGTGTCGCTTCGCTGACCGCAGAGCGGGAACGAGTTCAGGCATCGTTGGACAAGGCGCGTTTGGATATTGAAGATTCAGTGCTGACTGCACCATTTGCGGGCCGCATAACGAATGTTCATGTTGCGCCAGGCAATCGAGTCCGGAATGGCACGCGAATCCTTGACCTGTACGACCCCAGCCAGATCGAGATTCGTGCACTGATTCCAAATCGCTATCTTTCAAATCTGCGCGATGTTGACGATCAAGGATTATCTGTGAAGGCGGAAACATTCGTGGATAATCAAAGGCTAGTAGTCGAATTTGACCGGTTTTCATCCTCGGTAACTGCGGGACGCGGCGGCGTTGATGCATATTTTCGGCTCATTTCCAACAACACCGTTCCCGAGCTGGGACGAACGCTTGACTTGTCTGTTTCACTTCCTGTAGTCGATGATGCGATTGCAATTCCATACCAGGCGGTATACGGTTCCAATCAAGTATTCAAAGTGGAAGACAACAAAATGAAGTCCGTAACCATTCAGCGTTATGGACAGGTGGAAAGAAATGAAACACAATTCATTGTGGCAAGCAGCGCAGAACTTCAACCCAAGGACCAACTCATTGTCACCCAGCTTACCAATGCGGTTGACGGATTGAGTGTGGAGCCTTGGCAGGCGGATTGATTTACTGACACGAGATTTGCATTCGATTCTGGTGAGTGCGAATCTTTTGACAGTCACCCAAATTGCAAAACGGGACCGTGGATAACACGGTATCAAGGCATTTGTTGAGACTCTGTCGTTCGAGTAGTAGATGGAAATAAGTTGAACTCCGGAAACTTCATTAAGTTCCGAAAATAATGGCAGACTTCCTTGGTACTTTCCTGTATTGTGTAAATGAAGTTAAGGACAAACAGAAGGTGACCCAAAAAGTCAATACAGGGAAGACCCCGATGGTGAAACTGATCCCCAGCTACTAGAGTTACAATGCTGATCGTTGCGTTTGTTGAAATCAACCGTAAAATCCAGTAAAGCATCGTTTATAATTCACATACCATCATTTCTTCTGAATGGAAGAGAAATTATCAAAACTAAGGTATATATTGAGGTACATTGATGATGCCAGCAAATTGGGCACCAGCTCTATCTGTTATAGTGCTTCTAGCATTGATTGCCGCTGTATTTAAATTTGGAAATTGGTACGGAGAAGTCAATAGTGACTGGAAAGGGTTCGATCAATTCATGAAAGAAATCCGTATAGATATAAAAAATATACTTGACAGACTTCCGCTTTTACCAACTACAAACGCGAGTCCGATTCGGCTATCTGAACATGGAGAACGAATTTCAAAAGACATTGACGCGAAGGCTTGGGCGGAGGAAGAGACGCAAAAACTCATTGGCCAGAGTAAAGGCATGACTCCGTATCAAGTTCAAGAGTTGTCGTTTGACCACGCCAAGGCATTTGAACCTGATGATGCGCTTCTAGTTAAAATGCAACAGTCTTCGTTTGAAACAGGAATTGATTTGGAAGGCGTGAGAAGAGTTCTCGGCGTTGAACTGAGAGACCGTTTACTCCAACTCAATGATCTGACTTAGTCGTCCCTTGACCATTAGAAAGTTTTATGATTTCGAGTACAAATTGTCTTGCTCGGTATGACACCGGAATAGGACTTTGCTTTCTTGAAACACTGACATGGATTTTTTCGGTTAGGAGTCTGCTATGATTAAAGACTATTTGATCCAATCTCGAGCAAAGAGCTGAAGAAGCATGAATATAGAAACTATGTCGTTCGAGTACAAGATGTGAACGCACCCGAACCAGATTCACAAGCAGGTTATTGTTTGCAAATGGTTAACATCTTGAAAAAAATTGTTAATCAGCATGATTGAAGCAAATCAGGATTTTTCGAGACTAACTAATTTTCATCAGTTTTATCTATAAACAAATATTGTGAAGGCCTATATGAAAGGAAATACCAAATTCTATGTCAAAGCACTTTGGGATGATGAGACCAAAGTTTTTTATTCGGAAAGCAACATTGTTGGACTGCACATCGAAGCAAATTCCATTACGCAGTTCGAGGAGGTTTTGTATGATATAGTTGCTGAATTGATCATTAGTAACCACCTTTCTACTGAAGAGTTATTAGAAAAGTCCTTTAAGGATATATTCTCACCAATTATTTTTGAACGTCCCACTGATGCTGAACTGGGAGTTGCACATTAGTACCATCAAACTACTATTCACCAGTTGTTAAAGAATTGTGGCTTTGGCAACATATTCGGGTGATGCGTCTATTTTTAGCATTCTTGTTTCTGTTCCGTTTACGTTTCACTTTTTGTGAGGAGAATCTTCAAGTTTGCTACTTGTCAACAGTTTGTCTTGATTTTTCATAACTATTATTGTCCTGTTTTGTGAATTCTTTACGTCACTTCAAAATTCGTTTCGCCATATACCCTTCCCGCTTGTTCACTTCCCTTAGTCCTGACAATGTGTATCGGTTGCTTTTCAACTTGTTGCAAGGAGGGCACAGCAGAATACGATTGGAAATATGATTCGAACCTCCGTCAGAACGTGGAGCATTGTGGTCCAGTTCAAGAATTCGAGAGTCATCAAATTCCCTGTAGCAACCTTGACAAATTGAACCGTTTTGATCCAATAAATATTCAACCATCTCGGCACGTCTCATTTTCTTCCCTTCAGGTTCGCCGACTCTCAATTTGGTTTTCAAGAACGGGATTGCTTCTTCGCCGTCGTCTGTTCTCTCAGGCAAATCAGAAGTGAAGTGCAGGTCATCAGCAAACAGAAATTCTTGTTTCAATGCAGTTTTGCGCCTAGCGTGCTTCGGTGCTTTCAGTCCTTCTTTTTCAAGCCTATCCAATACGATATTCATTACTTCTTTCCAAATATCTATTCCAATCCACTGCCTTTTCAACTTTTCTGCTGCTATGCAAGTAGTGGCACAACCTGCAAAGGGGTCCAATACTATATCTCCTTCGTTTGAACTTGCCTTGATAATTCGTTCATACAATTTCAATGGCTTTTGGGTGGGGTAACCAATAAACTCAATTTTTGATTGACCCGTTTGACCAATATCATCCCACCATGTTGGAACTGGTCTCCCTTTACTTTCGTCAAGATAAGTTCGTTTTCCTTTGAACTCTTTGTATTTTCTACCATGCTTGTCAATTTTGGAAAATTTACTTATTTGATAATTATCTAATCCAGTATATTGGTGATTAAAAATTCCAATATTCTCTGATTTACCGTAATAAAGCAGAATGTCATGTTTTCTATGAAAACCAAATTTTGGGGGTTTGCCTTTCGGTGGGTAGCACCACACAATTTCGTTTCTAAAATTTTTTCTGCCAAATATAGAATCCATCAATTCCTTCAAATAATGACTAGCTGTAGGGTCACAATGAAGATAAATGCTTCCATCTTCTCGAAGCACCCGGTGCATTTCTACCAGTCTTACCGCCATAAAACATAAAAACGCACCCATGTCATCTCCATAGGAACTTCTGCTCCCTTCAATGACGTTCTGAACTTTCGGGAAGTCATCTTTTATTTGATCCACCCACTCCTGATGTACATCTTTATCCCACGACCACCTGTCTTGGAATGAAGCGCCAGAAGCGAGACTGTCTGGTGTGGCATGAAAGTCCTTGCCTTTGTTGAAAGGTGGGTCGGTTGCAATCAAATGCACTGATTCGCTGTTCATCGCACGGAGAAACCTCAGATTGTCGCCGTGAAACAGAGTCCTGTTTTTCCAATTTGGTTCTCCATGTGTCGGTAAAATGTTACTCGCTTGCTCGCTTGCTCGCTTGCTCGCTTGCTCGCTTGCTCGCTTGCTCGCTTGCTCGCTTGCACGTCGCGCCTGATTTTCTCTCTCATAGTTCAATCACTCCCTGCATAATGCAGTCTATTGTTAGAAGTCAAACACCGGTTCCTTAGTGCATTTACCGCTTGCCGACCATGTTTGTGGCAATCACTTCCATTTGGTTGATCGTGTGCAAATACCGGATATTGTGCTTGCCGGTGAATTCATTGATATAGCGATCCAAATGCTTGACACTCATCTTATGGTATGTCTCGACATATTCACGTTCCACGCTTCAGCATCGCCCAAAATGACTCTATGCCGTTGACAAACTATTTCACGTTGTGCTTGAAAGTTTTATGCTTGAATCAACCATGCCGGCTACGCCTTTAAGACTTGGTTTAATTCAGCACCACAAACACTTACTGGTCAATAATTACCCTTGATTCTCTGCTTGGTCGGATCAAAGTGCGGGAACCGCACAACGACTGCCGGAACTCTTTTTTGTTGTCCATCCAGTTTCCCAACTTCAACTTCAGTACCCAATTCAGCATATTCCACGTTCATTCGACACAAGGCAATACTCTTGCCCAATATCGGCGACTCGGTGGCACTAGTGATTTGACCCACTTGTCGCCGACCAGAGTAGACAACATCTCCATGACCTACTTCTTCCCGACACATCAGATCCAGTCCCACCAATTTTCTTTGCGGACTAGCCTTGCGCTTCTCCAGCGCGTCGCGACCAATGAAATCATCCGATTTGGATGCAGGAACGGTAAAACCAATGCCTGCTTCAAAAGGATCTGTTTGTTCGCAGAATTCCTGCCCGGCAAAAATCAATCCTGCTTCGATTCGTAACTTGTCCAGTGCTTCCAGACCCATCGGTTTGATGCCTTCCTCCTTGCCTGCGTCGAAAATCGCGCACCAGACTTCTGCACCTTGGTCGGGATGACAGAATATTTCATAACCCAATTCGCCGGTGTATCCTGTTCTTGAAACTAAAATCGGAATTCCGCTTCCATTCCCGATTCTTGCAATGGAAAATCGAAACCAGTTCAGTTCCTCAACCGTTGCTTGGTCCGGTCGCGTCCAAACCAGTTTTTTCAAAATGTCCCGACTCTTCGGCCCCTGGATTTGTAAATTTGCAAGCTCGGTGGTAGAACTCTTTACCCAGGCTTTCAAGCCCATTTTCTCTGCTTGCTCGCGCAACCAGATTCCAGACTCGTCAGCACCGCCAATCCACCGGAAATTGTTGTTGTTCAGACGAAATATTGTTCCATCGTCAATCATGCCTCCGGATTCATTGCACATCGCGGTATACACAACTTGCCCCACCGAAAGCCGCCGCACATCCCGCGGCACGCATCGCTGCAACAATTCTTCTGCATCCGGTCCCAGTACCTCATACTTCCGAAGTGGAGACAAGTCAATGACCGCCGCATTTTGCCGACAGGCCCAGTACTCATCAATCACGCCCTGGTTGGTAAAGGTATTCGGCAACCAGTATCCTGCGTATTCGACAAAGTCTCTGGTCAGTTTTGATGTTTCACTGTGAAATCCGGTCTCCTGTGTCATATCAGGCTCCGCATCTGCGGTTTTACGATAGGCTACTGCACGTTTGAACAGTTCCTTCTCATTATAAACACGAATCTGAATATCCGTAGGATTCCAGGCATTTGCAGCATCAATATCGTCCGGGCAAGACGACGATAAACAAACCAAATCCGTTAAAGCCTTCATTAGTACGTAGTCGCCGGGTCGCGACCAGGGCTCGTCAGAATACAGTTGAAAGTCGTCGTTGAAAAAAGTATTGAAAAACAAGTTCATCGCCATCCAACCCTTGCGGGGAGCAATCGGGTATTTGGCGATTGCTGAATTGAAATTATCCGAACAATTGACATGGCCGGGATAGCCGAGATCGTCGTAGTACTTGCCAGTGCATGCCAGTCCGAAACTGTCGTGTCGTCCGCAAGTGTCCTGAATTACTTCAACTTGTGCTTCCAGATCAACATCAAAAAACTTGGAATAGAGTCCGGGTCCGGGATAAGCCGAACCAACCAGGGTACGAGTTGAAGTTGCATCCAGACATCGCTCTACACCCCGGTCCAAACCGGTCATTGAGAAACACTGAAAATCTGAACACTGGCGACCATCAATATCCAGGACCTGAACATACTGACCGGCTTGCACCTCGTAGCTGGTCGCAGTTCCCGCTTTGACCCTGAAGTCTTGAACAGGGTCACCCAGTGGGTCCGGCACTTCATGCAATCCGTTTGCGCATGGTTGTGCGCGACTTACCCAGATAATCAAATTGGTCGCTGGACACTGCTCGTCAACTTGCATCTTTTTTCCGGGTGCACCCACTATAGCGATGCACTCCGTTTCGCTTGTCAAGGACAAACTCGTTCCAGGGGACGTTTGTCCGGTCAGAATGTCGGCCGCAGTAAATTCTTCCAGCTTGATGTTGAATAGTTTTAACTTGCGTCGAATCAAGTCTGCACCCGGCGTCTCACCGCTGAGCACTTCGGCCAATTCAACCCCTTTGACAGTCGGGACCACCCCAAGCTTTGTTGTACAGTCGCGACCTTGAGAATCGAAGGCGACAACCAGTCCGTTCTGGAGGCCTTCGGGATCGACGATTTCAATATCATCGCCGGCCAGCAACGGTACCACCGTGACACCGCCACCGCGTACAACATAGCGTTCCCGTCCAAGCCAATGGCTTCCGAGTCCCGGTTCACGAAGCTTCGGCACTGATGAAGTTGCAATCATGTCCATTATTCTATCCCCTTCACACTTACAAGATACCATACATTCGCTTACGATTTTCTGCCCACTCTACCAACAGTCGATCTGCAGTCAATCCGATAAATGCCACACATAGCCCGATCACCAGACCCTTGCCACCATCGGCGAACGT
This sequence comes from Arenicellales bacterium, assembly GCA_965200765.1. GTDB lineage: Bacteria > Pseudomonadota > Gammaproteobacteria > Arenicellales > JAJDZL01. The sequence goes on along the minus strand of OZ241380.1, from coordinate 744,012 downwards.
CAGTGCGCGAAAGATTTCCTGCGACAGATCAACGGTTCCAATAAAGCCGGCGATCATCACCATGAACAACCCGAACATCAGCGTCTGATTGAGTCCTAGCACGATTTCGGGAAATGCAATCGGCATTCGTACCTTCCACATGATTTGCCGCGGAGTGCACCCGGATGTAATCGCCGCTTCTATGATGTGCTGTGGTACATTTCTCAGGCCAAACAAGGTATATCGGGTAACCGGTATGCCAGCATAAATGATGATCGCAAACACTGCAGAGACATCATTGATCTGGAACAGCATCACTACTGGCAACAGATAAATGAATGACGGAAATGTCTGCAACGTATCACACAGGTTTTGTACCAACCGGGTCGCCCAATCCCGTGTTGAAGCCCAGATTCCGATGGGTATGCCGAGCAAAGCACAGATCACTAGTGAAACCGTAACCATGTAGACTGTGATCATTGCTCGTACCCAGTAACCTGAAGTTGCAATGAACGCCACATACAATGCCACAATCAGTGCCAGTCGCCAGCCCCCCATCTTCCATCCAAGACATCCGACCAAGGCAATGACAGCAAGCCAGGGAATCGCGGTAATGGCATCTCGAACCGGAATCAGAAAATGCACCAGAAAGATATCGCGAAACGCTCCCAGCGTGTCGTAGAAATTAAGGGTGACATAATCAACGATGGCATCCCAGAAAGTTGATGTGGAAATCGTCAATTCCTGGGGAAACTTGACAACACCGGAAGTGACAAAAGAGAGTAGAAATACACCAACAACCAATACAGCAGACAATATGAGCAGAGGATATTGAACCCAAAATGGACCTTCCTTTTTGTGAACAGGTTCCTTTTCCGCAACTGCCTGACTAAATCGATCCAGAGCGATGGCGATCAATACGACTGCGATGCCGACTTCAAATGCTTGCCCGATAGCAAGACGCTGAAGTCTAGTAAGCAAGTCGTGCCCCAATCCGGACTGTCCGATGAACGATGCGATGACAACCATTGCAAGGCATTGCATAATCACCTGATTGACACCCAGCATGATTTCAGACCGGGCCGACGGCAACTCCACCTTGAACAACATTTGACGAGCTGTGCATCCTGCCATGGTGCCGGCTTCCAGCACTTCCCGAGAAATATTCTTGATGCCGAGAATGGTTAATCGCGTCATTGGCGGAAATGCAAATATGATTGTTGCAATCACTCCTGCCTTGGAACCAACGCCGAAAAATATTGCAACAAGAATCAGATAGGAAAAATGCGGGAGTGACTGCAATACATTCAGTAACGGCCAGAGCACTGTTTCAAACGATTTCTTCTTGGCCGCAAGAATTCCCAGCGACAATCCAATAATGCCAGCCAGCGGTGCGGAGACTGATACCGCTGACAATGTCTGCATGGACAGCTCCCAAATTCCTCGCTGGCTAAACAACGCAAGATAGAAAAAACATCCGCCGCCAAGCAATGCCAATCGCCAGCCTTTCAGGTAATATCCGTAAATTGCCGCCAGTCCTACCAGAATCACCCAGGGAATTGGAGACACGCCAATGTCCTTGAAACCCTCGTGCAACAATGCTTCCGTAAACTCCAGAGGAATTTCGATTGTGCTGGATATCGACCGCGTGAAGTCGCGAAACGTAAACAGGCCGAACCATTCGTATTTTTTCAGGAAACTGACTGCCGCGTTAACCCAGTCAACAAAAGGCACCATACCCTCGATCGTGGCACAACCTGCGAGACAGCTTTTGGGAGGTGTAATGGCCCAGTCTGGCAAAACTGGACGTAGTGCAATCAAAACGCCAAATGGCAACAACACAAGGAGTGGCCGAACGTACTTCGCGTTCATGTCACTTCTGAAACAGCAGGCTTAGCAATTTCTCCCGCTTCAGCAGACCTACAACCTGATTGCTGGCATCGACAACATGTACATTCTGATGTTGCCTCAATACTTTGGCGGCGATTTGAATGATCTTGTCATCCTTGGCGATCGAAAACTCGGGATTTGCATCTTCTCCCGGCGGGTCCATCACGGTACTGACGGACAGCAACTTGGCACGCGGAACATTCTTGGTGAATTCTGCAACATAATCAGTAGCGGGATTCGTAATCAATTCTTCCGCGGTGCCAATCTGCACAATCAAGCCATCGTTCATAATGACAATTCGGTCAGCCAGCTTGATTGCTTCGTCAAAATCATGCGTGATGAATACGATCGTCTTGTTCAACATCGATTGAAGGCGAACAAACTCATCCTGCATCTCCTGACGGATCAACGGGTCCAACGCTGAAAATGGTTCATCCAAAAACCAGATGTCAGGTTCCACCGCAAGCGATCGACCAATCCCCACCCGTTGTTGCTGACCGCCGGAAAGCTCGCGCGGATAGTAGTCACCCCGGCCGTGCAAACCAACAATTTCCAGAATTTCGTTTGCTCTTGCTTCCCGTGTTTCGCGATCAATTCCCTGCACTTCCAGAGGAAATGCAATATTCTTCAAAACAGTTCGATGCGGTAACAGGGCAAAGTGCTGAAACACCATGCCCATCTTGTGGCGACGAATCTGAATCAGTTCTTTTTGACTGGCCCGCAACAGGTCCACACCATCAAAAATCACCTTCCCTGCGGTGGGTTCGATCAGTCTCGCCAAACAGCGAATCAGGGTGGACTTGCCTGAACCGCTAAGCCCCATGACAACCAGAATCTCGCCTTCATAGACTTCAAAGCTTGCATCTCGGACCGCACCGATATACCCCTCGGACCGAATACTCTCTGCATCAGGCGTACCATTGTGCTGACGCAGAAATTCTTCAGGACGGGGCCCGTAGAATTTGCTTACGTTCTCACACGATATCTTGATTGTGCGTTTGTTCATTCAAGATCTGTTTCAAATCTGCTGATGCTGAGCGAAGTTTGATAAATTCAATGCCACTCAGCATAGCATAAAAGAGTCCAAATCGATTGTCGCCAAAGGACAACCGACTTGGACAAGATTTGACAATTGTCAACTGTGTATGGATGACTCAAGCAGTGGTGCTAGTTGATCCAGGCTTGCCATTTGTCCTTGTGTTCATCGAGCCAGCGATTTGCGGCGGCTTCAACTTCCATGCCGTCAGTGTCCACGTAATTGGACTGCTTTGCGATATCCAGATTGGTGAAATTTATCTTTTCTGCAACTGCATAGGCTTTCGGATGATTTTCCTTCAGGTTGTGTGAAATGCCAATTTTCAGATAACCGCCTTTCGGGTTGCCGCAATCGTATAGCATCTCCTTGTTCATGCCCCAAGCGGGGTCCTTGGTGCATTGTGCCTCGTAAGTCGGAAATTCTACAAATTCACCTTCATACAGTGCTTCAATGAAGTTCGGTGTCCAATTGAATACAACAACTGGTTTATTCTGCTTGATGCCAGCTTCCAATTCAGCCCAGATGGCCGCTGCCGAACCCGCATTTTTCACGACAAAATTCATGCCGAGCGCTTCGACTTTTTCCGCATCGTGCTTGAGCCAGTCAACTGGCCCGCCAATGAATACGCCCTTGCCATCCGAATCGGCGCGCGCAAACTGATCGGCACAGGCATCCAATGCTTTCCAGTCAGGCAATCCCGGACAGGTGTCTTTTACATGCTTGGGATACCACCACTCTTCACGAGTTTTGGCATCGTGTGTCACCAAATCAATTACGCACCCTTCATTGACAACCTTCTCGAAGGATACACCAAACGCGCCCTGCCAAACTTCGTGCACGATATCAATATCGTTTTCGCACATTGACTGATAAACCGTCTGGCTGTCCATCGGGATGTACTCGACTTCTTCGCCGACCATCTCGAACAACTTGCCGACAATTTGTGCACCGACCAACTGGCTGGACCAGTTGTGGGTTGGAATCTTGACAGATTCCGCCACTGCGATGCCACTTGAAAAAATCAAGGCAATTGCAGCAACCAGAACAGAATGTTTTCTGGAAAATTTGTTTTTCATATTGAAAGTCCTCATAGTTTCGGTTAGTGATGAGCAGATTATTCTAAAATATATTTATAATTGAAAAGAGATCAATTTTACTTGATGTCACGAACATCCAAGTCGAACCGGATCGCAAATGGAAATTGCAAGAAGTTTGAATCCTCAATAGGATCGGGAATTCTGTTCGATTGGAAACTGACACATGAACACTTGTATGGGCTACAAGAACGCCTAACCTGTTAACAATTGACTTGGAGGTATCGAATATGATAACAGCTGCAACACTGCTACAATCGAAAGGTTCTTCTGTCTGGACGGTCGAACCTGCACAAACTGTGTATGAAGCCTTGCAGGTTTTGGCTGAACGAAACATCGGGGTCGTACCGGTGGTTGAAGACGGCCAGCTGGTTGGTATTTTCAGCGAACGGGACTATGCTCGACGTATAGTTCTTTACGGACGCAATTCGAAGGACACACAAGTTGCTGAAGTGATGACAGCGAATGTACAGACTGCATCACCCGACGACACTATCCAGCAGTGTATGCAGGTTGTTGTCAACGGGGGGTTTCGTCATCTGCCCGTGGTGGAAGAAGGCAACCTGGTCGGTGTGATTTCGTCTACGGATCTGCTGGCGGAGATGATTCGCGACCAGGAACGCAAGATTGGAAATCTGGAAAGTTTCATTTCCAGCTCGGGCGAGGTGTCTTGACCGAAATCCGAATATTCGCACTCACTCCACTTCAGTGCCGGCTTGCATCTGCAGCCATATAGATTTGATGGAAAACGAACAGATCAGAAAGAATCTTGCAACTTTGACTGTACGACGAAAGAAAACAACAGTTTTGCTTCTTTTCGTTGTTGTGCTTTCCTCGTGGACAATTACCGGACTGGAAGCCAAGGCTGACGAATTGATGGCGCCCGCCGAAAAAGTCGTAAAGGCACCGGACCTGGACGGAATTTTTCTCTTGAACAGTCGTCAGTTGAAAGGCGAGGAGTTGGAAGGAAAAGTTCTGATGGTCAACTTTTGGGCGACGTGGTGTCCGCCGTGCGTGAAAGAGTTCCCCGCCATGCAGCAAATCTGGGAAACCTATGATCGGGGCGATTTTGAAATCGTGGCAATCAATGTCGCCGAGAAACCGAATGAAATTGAAAGATTTTTCAAACGATCCAACATCGAGTATGAATTTTTGATAGCACTGGATCTGAAAATGAGTGCGCTGGCCGCTTGGCAGGTGAAAGGACTCCCGACTACCTTTCTTGTTGACCGCGACCGCAAGATACGCTATATAGGAGTCGGAAGAATCGACAATCAAGTTGAAGAGGTCACCCAATACATATCCGAACTGGTCAATGCTCAATAGTTGAACGTTGTATGATTCTGAACTTGTGCCGTAAATTTTTGTTTGCTTGATGCATGAAGAACTATCGTCCGAAAGTTATTGTTACCAAGATTGGTATGGACGGTCATGACCGGGGGAGCCGTGTGGTTGCTTCTCATCTGAGAGATGCAGGCATGGAGGTCGTGTACACGCCACCGTGGCAATCCATATCAGCCGTGGTTCGACTCGCCGAAGAAGAAGATGCTGATGTGATCGGAGTAAGTTGCCTGGCCACGGATCACCTGTTGGTTCCTGACTTGGTTCAAGCATTGAACGACTCACAAATGGCACATATTCGAGTCATTGTCGGCGGTATCGTACCGCCCGAAGACGAAATCGCGTTGCTGGACCAAGGTGTGAGCCGGATTTTTCACCCCGGAGCATCTCTTTCGGACATTTCTTCCGAAGTTCATGCGCTGGCGCAAATGGCCCGCAAGGAAGCGAATCAATTATGGGAGGAAAACAACCCGTGAAACAATCCAATATCGTCAAACTTCAAATACCCTCGGAAATTACTGAGCAGGAATCTTGGGAGAAATCCTATGCTGATGCCCTGCCACAGGAAGAGACCATTGAAAATCGGTCAGGCATAACAATCAAACCGCTATATACGCCGGACGATTGGAATGGTTCCGAATATTCCGAAAAACTGGGTTATCCGGGCCAGTTGCCCATGACTCGCGGAATTTATCCAACCATGTATCGCGGCCGCACCTGGAGCCAACGCCAGTTGATCGGAATGGGAGTACCGGAAGACTACAATAAACGTCTGCACGAACTCCTTGATGCCGGCAATACCGCCATTAGTCTCATTCCTTGCAACTCTGTTTATCGCGGCTACGATATTGATGAAATTGATCCACGGCTTCTGGGGACTTGCGGAGTCATGGTCAACACGATTGACGATATGGACCGGTGTTTCAAGGGAGTTGACATTGCTTCATTGTCAACTGCATTGAACGACCCCGGCCCTTTTACATTGCTCGCCCTTCTGTTGGGTGTTGCGCGTAAAAGAAATATCAACTGGAATCAGGTTACGGGCACGTCCAACCAGAGCGACTACATTTCTCACTATGTGGCGAATCACATGTTCTTCCGGGTAGCATTGGAAGGTTCGCGTCGGGCACTCGTTGACCATATCGCTTTCTGTCAGGAACATGTTCCGAATTGGAATCCATTGTCTATTGTTGGACAGCACACGCAGCAAGCAGGTGCAACGCCGGCACAAGCAATGGCCTTTACCTTGGCAACCGGTTTGCAATACACGGAAGATTGCATTTCCAGAGGACTCGACCCAAATGAATTTCTGGAGCGATTTACCTTCTTTTTCGATATTTCAATCAGCTTTTTTGAAGAAGTTGCCAAGTTGCGCGCCGGGAGACGCATTTGGCAGAAACTAGTTCGGGAACGATTTGGTACCACCAATCCAAAAACCTGGCGATTCAAGTTTCACGGACAAACCTCCGGGGCCGACCTGACTCGTCAACAACCGCTGAACAACATTGCTCGCGTTACGGTTCAGGCGATGGCCGGTGTGTTTTCAGGTCTGCAGTCCATGCACACCGACTCATACGACGAAGTCCTGAGTGTACCGACTCAGGAAGCCGCAAGAATCGCGGTGGCAACGCAGAACATCATTCGGGAAGAAGCGCATTGCGCCGATGTAATTGACCCGCTGGCAGGGTCCTATTATGTAGAATCCCTGACAGATCAAATGGAAGAAGAAATTTATCGTGTGATCAAAATCATTGATGATGCCGGCGGGATGTTTCAGGCGGTGCAACACGGATTGGTGCAACGAATGATTGGTGAATCAGCGACTCGTTTTCAACAAAAAGTTGAGTCCGGCAATGAAACCATAGTCGGCGTCAACAAGTACCTTGTGGAAAATGAAGAACTCGACATTGAGCCACTGAAACGACCTGAAATTCAGGTGGTTGAAAAGCAACTTGAAAAACTTCGGGATTTCAAGGCAAACCGGAATCAGGCAGAATTTTCAAAAGGGTTGTCCTTGTTGCAAAGCGCCGCCCAAAACGACAAGCAGAACTTGTTCGGCGCTATTGTCGAGGCGGCCTCCAGAGGTGTTACTCATGGAGAGATCAATGCCACAATTCGTAGCGAACTCGGTTTCGGACATCCTCAGATTGTTCCATGAGTTCAAATCCTGATGATATTGCACCAGTGGAAAATGCTGTACTGCAAAACCTTCTTCAAGGGGGACGCAGATCGCTTGCCCGCGCCATTACATCCATTGAAAATGAATTCGACTCCAGCAAGGCTATTCTTGATGCAATTCTGAATCAGCTAGGTCAGGCGCATGTCGTTGGATTCACTGGCCCGCCAGGAGTTGGCAAGTCCACATTGATTGATGCCTGCATACCTGTCATTCGACAACAGAATGAATCGGTCGCGATTCTTGCAATTGACCCCAGTAGCGTAGTCAGTGGCGGCGCACTGCTGGGAGATCGCATTCGAATGGAGTCACACTCTGAAGATGACAAAGTTTTTATTCGCTCAGTCGCCACCCGGGGACAGTTGGGCGGATTAACGCCAACTACTTTGAACATCATCAATCTTTTTGATGCGGCCGGATGGGACAAGATTCTGGTTGAAACAGTCGGAACCGGGCAATCTGATGTGGAAATATCTCGAATTGCAGATACTACGGTCGTAGTTGATGCACCCGGGCTTGGAGATGACATACAAACAATCAAAGCAGGCCTGCTTGAAGTGGCAGACATACTGGTCGTCAACAAGTCGGATTTGCCGAATGCGGACCAGAGAGTAAGCGATTTCAAACAATCATTCGCCTTGCGTCAAGGGTCCAACAAGCCACAAGTTCTAAAGACACTTGCATCTACCGCGGAGGGGGTGCCAGAGCTCATGAGTCTCATAAACTCGCATGGCAAATCCCTCAAGACAAAACGCCGACAAAACTCTATCCGGAAACGTACGAAAAACTATGTTGCAAGGGCACTTGGCAATACTGTCGAAGCCGAGTTCCTGCGTTCTCAATCCGGTTGGACAGAAGAAATTTGCAAACGCGTGCAATCAGGCGAAACGGACATTGAAACTCTTGGTCAAGAAATTCTGGAAGGAATTCTTCAAGCCCAATCCAGACAAAAATCAATGTAGAAATGTTGTCGTGACGAAGCAAGCACTTGGCACGCTGTGCTGGCTACCCTACTTCGTGAACAACTTGTCGCCAAATTCGTTAATGATTTGCTTGCCTTTGAATATCGCGTGGTCCGACGCGGAATCGTAGTCCGCATGAGTATCGGCCCGTATGAAGTACTGCTCCAATTGTTCACCGTCTTCAGTCTGCTTGCAAATATAACCGGCAGTGACAAATCCGTTCTGTTGCTTACTCGGCTCCGGCCGTATGGTGTAGCCTTCATATTCGACCTGTCGGGCAACTGCTTCCGCGCGAGAACTACCCGATTTTTTGAACAAGTCCAACAATCCCATTATTCCACTCTGTGATGAAAACTGATATTCTAATTGTAAATGACTTTCAGTAAGCAAATGGAACTTCCGCAATGAACACAAATCAGAATAATTTTGTTGAAACCTTTCGCGGCGTCGTGTATCCGTGGCACTGCGACCACCAGAACCATATGACAGTGATGCACTATGTTGGCATGTTTGATGCAGCATTCTGGCATCACGTCGCTTTGTTTGGATTTACTCCAGGTTATCTGAAATCCGAAAATCTCGGATTTGCTGATGTGAAGGACATTCTGCAATACATGGCTGAGCTTCCAGTCGGCAGTCTCGTCGTGATTCGGTCCGGCGTAATACGCGTGGGCGGGAAATCCTTCACTGCGTTGCATGAAATGTACGATGCAGAGAACGATACACTGGCAGCGACCTCGGAAAAAACCAGCGCATTTTTCAACTTGACGACAAGAAGTTCAGAACCGTTACCCGACCACCTGAAATCTGAAATGGAATCCAATCTGGTTGAATCTGATCACTGACCTGTCCACGGGAAGATTCTGAAAGAGAAGATGACGGATTCAGGAAACAGTCATTCTTGTACATCCAGTCAGAGTGAAATTGATACAATCAAACTGAATTTGAAAGCCCATCTGAATACAAAATACTGCAAAAACTGTGCCCCGATAGCTCAGCAGGACAGAGCAGCCGCCTCCTAAGCGGCAGGTCAGACGTTCGAATCGTCTTCGGGGCGCCACTTGCAACCCAAGAAGTGGGCGAAATGACTGAAAGATACAAAAATTCTGCCTGTTAATAACTTTGTGAATAATATTTTTGAACTCAATCAGTCCTTGAATGAATATTTCCATGCAGAATTTAACAAATTTTTCAAACCTAAGTGATAATCGTTTATATTCAAATACTTATGAATGGTTTTGTTAGACATCACAATAGAAACAATCTGTAAATTGCCGTTCATAAGTGATTGATTTAGTACGAATGACATGTTTACAAATGCAATCCGGGTTGCTACGAATTTAGCTTCGGGACTGACAGCGATTTTTGCGTGACCAAGGCGAAAAACACTTGACCAGCAGATGGTCATGTATAGCAAAATCAACCCTGAATGTCGAATGACCAAGCATCGGCATAAGCGAAAATTCCAGATTTCCCTGCCTTCAGCTCATATGATGATTTCCCATTGGGTGCAACGGCAACAAACCAAGGAAAATCAACGTGCCAAGTCCGCAAAGGACTGCACCGAATGCGCCGCGTACTATAGAATTTGCCTGAAAATTTGACAACCTGTCGGAAACGATGGTCATGCCCACTAGCATCGGGAGAGTGCCTGCACCAAACGCTAGCATGATCAACATTCCGCCATAGCCGGATCCGGATGCTACGGTCAATACCAAGGTCGAATAAACCAGCCCGCATGGCAACCAGCCCCAAACCATTCCGGCCAGTAGCGAGTGCTTCCATGCACGCGGCGGTATGACTCGCAGAAGAACAGGAGAAACTTTCTTCCATAAGGCCCCGCCAAGTATTTCAAGTCCACGCCACCAGCCCGCCGCATGAATTCCAAGCAATATGATGAACGCACCGGAAATCATTGCACCGAGCTCACTGGCTCTGTCTGGCGGAAACAAGTCGTAAACCTGTCCCCCTGCCAATCCGGCGATAAATCCGGCAATCGAGTAGCTGAATATTCTGCCACAATGGTACAGAACCCAGTGAATGTAAGCATTGCTACTGACTTTGCTTTGTGCAGCGGTCAATATTCCAACAATTCCACCGCACATTCCAATGCAATGCACAGAACCAATCAAACCCGCCAGAAACGCGGCTACCAAACTGAATTCGGAACCAATCATCTCTTGGGTACAGGAAGGAGCTGCACCTGATTGAATTGCGGATAAAAAATTCCAGCCTCAAGTCGCCATTCTTCGGTTCCGGTTTGAATATTCCAGCGACCTTGCGGCAATTCAACCAATTGGCCCCGATAAGTTGATTCGCTAACCTTTTGAAGTGCGACGACTACATCCTTGCCGCTCACCGTCGGGTGATAAAACCCTACTTCAAGTTGATTGGGCCATGTCAATTCAGACTGAGATTCGAGCTGTAGCTGCAACTCTTGCTCCTGAATCAACAGAGTGCCAACCAGTTGCGCAGCATGGGAACGACGGTCGCGTGCCAGATCCCGATTGACCTCCAGCCCTCTCTTGTAGTAATCGTCGACAACCAGTCCATCAAAGGTAATAATGGAAATCCAGACAATTGACAACGTCACCACAATGGAAACAACCGGTATTCCAATGACAATCCATACCACACCAACGCGGTACCACGGTAAATCAGTTTCGTTGTTCATGGCCATCTCGGTTCATCGCTACGGCAATACAAAGCGAGCTTTCTCCTGAATTCGTACATCCGGTTCATCAATCGCCTGAATGATGAAGTCCATTTCCTGACTTCCTGAAGCACCTGTAATGCGTGCGCGTACTGTAACCGGCACATCGACAACTGCGCCGGAAGGCACAATCACTGCACTTTCATTACCCAGCAGATTGGCATCTTCCAATCCGGCAACGTCAATTGTATAGGCATGCTCCTGATTGTCCTTGTTCAGAATTCTCAAAATATAAACATTGTCGACATGTTCCTGATCAACCTGTCGAAAGAGAACGTTTCGATCCCGAATTACATCTACATCAAGCAAGGTACGAGTAGCGATGGTATAGAAAGTTGCGGCAATCAATGCGCCCAGAACCAAAGAGTAGATGATCACACGCGGCCGAAGCACTTTTGTACGCACTTGATTCAGGCTATTTTCTGTGGTGTATCGAATCAGGCCTTTCGGGTATTGCATTTTTGTCATGATGTCATCGCAGGCATCAATACAAGCGGCACACCCAATGCATTCGTACTGTAATCCTTTGCGAATATCAATTCCGGTGGGACACACCTGCACGCACATTTCACAGTCAATGCAATCGCCAAGCCCAAGTTTGCGCGGGTCTGCCTGCCTTCGCCTCGAACCCCGCGGCTCTCCTCTCTCCGGATCATAGGAAATGACAAGCGTATCCTTGTCGAACATCGCACTCTGAAATCGGGCATACGGACACATGTACAAGCAAACCTGCTCTCGTATCCAGCCGGCATTCATATAGGTCATAACCGTGAAAAATAAAATCCAGAAAGCGGCCCAAGGACTCAAATCAAAGTCCGGCAAACCGACAACAAGTTCGCGAACCGGCGTAAAGTACCCCACAAATGTAATTGCCGTCCAGAACGAAATCGAAACCCAAATCAAATGCTTCATCAATTTCAATCCGGCTTTTCGCGCGGACATCGGAGCTTTGTCAAGTTTCATTTGCTGCGATCGATTCCCTTCGATTCTTCTCTCTACCCAAAGAAATACTTCTGTCCAAACGGTTTGCGGGCAAGAATAGCCGCACCACAGTCGTCCAGCGAGTGCCGTAAACAAAAACAAGGCAAGTCCCAGAATCACCAGCAACGCAGTGAGAAAGATAAAATCCTGGGGCCAAAATATCAGTGAAAACACATAAAATTTTCGCGCCGGCAGATCAAACAAAACAGATTGATGTCCATCCCACGGAATCCAGGGAATAAGGAAGTAAAGCCCCAGCAAACCGGCAATACCCGACCATCGCAAAACAGCAAATGTACCATGCACTTCGCGCGGATAGATTTTCTCGCGCTTTTCATAGAGCTCCTGTTGCAGATCTGCCATCGGAAGATGCTAAGTTGAAGTAATCAGCATCGAACTTTCGGTACAGTTCGTTGCTTGCAACCAAACAGAATTTGTGCTGTCGAGACGCAGAGACGGGTCAATTGCCGGATAACTTGACCACGTAACCAGCCAGCAATCTTGTTTTCGCTTCGCCAAGCAATTCCAGATGCGCCGGCATTTGATTTTGCACGCCTTGCCCGATAATTCTGGTCAACTGTTCCACGGAATTGCCGTGTACCCAGATATCGTCGGTCAGGTTCATGCCACCCAGAGCCTGATTTCCCGACCCGTCCAGATTGTGGCACGCGACGCAAACCGTTCTGTACTGTGCTTCACCTCTTGCTACACGCTCGCTGTCCCCGCTCTGCCCACTGAGTGTCAGTACATATTCAACTACATCTCTTACACCTTCCGGACCGCCTAGCACGGGCTCCCAACCGGGCATGATGCCCGTTCTGCCATTTTGTATTGTTGCCAGAATCTTGCCAGGTGAATCGCCATAAATCCAGTCATTGTCCACCAAATTCGGGATACCGGGAGCACCTCTTGCATCGGATCCATGACACAATGCACATGTCTGGGAAAATAATCTTGCGGCCGACTTCATCGCAACTTCATCCTTGGCCAGTTCCTCAACATCCGCTTGTGCGTATCGGTCAAACAAATCTCCGTATCTTTCTTGCGCATCCGCCATTTCCTGTTCATACTGACTGATCTGACTCCAGTTGAAAGCGCCTTGAAATGAACCCAGCCCCGGATACAGAACGACGTAAACCGTGCCGAAAGCCAGTGTGATGAAAAACATATACAACCACCAGCGCGGCAACGGATTGTCATATTCAATGAGGTCTTCATCCCAAACGTGCCCTGTTGTTTCTCCAGCGGACGTGGATTTCGCCATGTTCGCCAAGGCCAACCAGCCAGTACCAATCAAACTGGCGATGGTCACTACAGCAATGAAAATGCTCCAAAACGAGCTGGTAAAGTCACCCATGTCAGTGGTCGTCTTCCTTTAGTGGTATGTTCGCGGCTTCTTCAAAACTTTCTTTTCGACGTCGACTCCAGGCCCAAACGACTACTGCTACAAAAGCAACAAGCAAAAGAATTGTCCAGGCTATGTGAATCCAAACCATTGCACTATCTCCGCGCGGTGAGCAAGGTGCCCAAACTTTGCAAATAAGCAATCATCGCATCCATTTCGGTCTTGTTTTCCAGATCTTTGACCGCGGACGCGATCTGCTCATCCGTGTACGGATGTCCAAGCGTCTTCAATGCGCGCATGTATTTTTGAATCAGCTCGGCATTGACCATACGCTCTTCCAGCCACGGATAGCCGGGCATAATCGATTCCGGCACTACCGCGCGCGGGTCGATCAAATGAAGGCGGTGCCAGTCGTCGCTGTACCGTTTTCCGACCCTCGCCAAATCCGGGCCGGTTCTCTTCGACCCCCACTGAAAGGGGCGTTCATACACCGACTCGCCCGCTACCGAATAATGTCCGTAACGTTCGGTTTCTGCACGTAGAGGACGAATCATCTGCGAATGGCACGACATGCATTGTTCGCGCAAGTACACTTCCCGCCCTGCCAGCTCGATCGCACTGTGCGGCTTAAGACCCTCTACCGGCTCAGTCAAAGATTTTTGAAAAAACAACGGAACGATCTGGACAATGCCGCCGACGCTCGCGGTCAATAAAATCAAAATGATCAACAGGCCTATGTTCTTGTTGGCAGAGGCAAACATAATGCAACTCGTTCTCAGGCAGTTTCCGGAATTGGTGCTACAGCCGGACTACCGGACCGTATCGTTTTAAACAGGTTGTACGCCATCATCAGCATACCGAACAGAAAAATAGCGCCGCCCAGCATTCGAATGATATAGAACGGATGCATTGCCTGTACGCTTTCAACGAAACTGTAAGTCAGGGTGCCATCGGAATTGACAGCTCGCCACATGAGTCCCTGCATGATGCCAGATACCCACATCGAGGTTGTGTAGAGAAGTATCCCGATACAGGAAACCCAAAAATGAGCCTCTGCCAGTTTAATGCTGAACAACTCGCAGTTGTACAATTTGGGTATCAAGTAGTACATGGCACCAATTGAAATCAGTGCGACCCAACCCAATGCGCCTGCATGTACATGTCCAATGGTCCAGTCGGTATAGTGCGAAAGCGCATTAACCGTCTTGATTGACATCATTGGCCCCTCAAAGGTTGCCATCCCGTAGAATGAAATTGAAACAATCAGAAATTTCAGAATTGGATCGGTTCGCAGTTTGTTCCAAGCACCCGACAATGTCATAATACCGTTGATCATGCCACCCCACGAAGGCGCGAGCAATATCAAGGAGAAAATCATGCCGAGCGATTGAGCCCAGTCTGGCAGTGCAGTGTAATGCAAGTGGTGCGGACCAGCCCAAATGTAGGTGAAGGTCAATGCCCAAAAATGAACCACCGAAAGTCGATAGGAGTACACCGGCCGGTTCGCTTGCTTCGGTACGAAGTAATACATGATCCCCAAAAATCCGGCCGTCAGGAAAAAACCGACTGCATTGTGTCCATACCACCATTGAACCATAGCATCCTGAACGCCTGCATAGACGGAATAAGACTTGGTCAGAGTTACTGGTAATGCTGCGCTGTTGACCACATGCAACATTGCAACTGCAATGATGAATGCACCGAAAAACCAGTTGGCGACATAAATGTGTCGAATACGACGTTTCATTATGGTGCAAAAAAACACGACAGCATAAGTCACCCAGACTAATGTAATCAGCAGGTCAATTGGCCATTCCAACTCGGCATATTCTTTGGTGGTGGTGATTCCCAAGGGAAGTGTCAATGCGGCCGAAACAATCACCAGTTGCCAACCCCAGAAAGTGATTGCTGCAAGCGTGTCACTGAACAGACGTACATGGCAGGTTCTTTGCACAACGTAGTAGGATGTGGCAAACAGCGCACTACCACCGAAAGCGAAAATCACAGCGTTGGTATGTAGCGGTCGCAAGCGACCGTAAGTCAACCAGGCAATATCGAAATTCAAGACTGGCCACACCAGCTGAGCGGCAATTAACACTCCGACCAGCATGCCGACGACACCCCACACGACCGTCATGATCGCAAACTGGCGCACAACCCTGTAATTGTAGGTAGATTGCTTATCATTCATGTCTGGTTAACTTCCTTGTTCAAAATGTAAATTCCGGATGAACTCCCAAGCCCCACAAAATCACCGTGGCAACCAGCAGTCCGACTAGCGTTACCAGGCTCACCGCGAGAATAGCACTGGCAAACAAAAATCCGCGTTCGGCCGGAATTTCCATGACAACCGGTATTCCGGAATATAGCAAATAAATCGAATAGACCAAAGCCGGCAGTCCAATCAGGTAATTTACCCACAGAATCGGGAATAACTGCACGACTCCAACCAGCAAAAGCGGTGTAGCCGGGTAGGCAGCAACTGCAATGCAGGCTGAAAACTCCGGATCAGACACACCGTACGTCTGTGCCATCCATTGGACTGTTTTGCCGACTAGCACGACAGTCAGCAGAATTGCGACATAGTAAAAGAACGAAATTGGAAGCGCACTTGATGCAGTCAATCTGATCGGGTCAGCAAACCCAACCGTCCATCCGGTCTGCGTGGTTCCAAAGTACGCGCATACCGGAGGGACCAACCCCAGTATGGCGACATAGCCCCACAGAACCAGTTGCGCACTCGCTTTTTCGTCGCGGATGCGGGTCCACTCCTGCTGCGGACTAGTGAATAATCCAATGATCCGTCTAAAAAGCATTTCCACCCGTCATGGAATACCGAAAATTCAGAATCAAACCGCATTCAACCACTGTTCATGATTGCAATGCCAGTTTCACTTCCTTGTAGCACACTACCATAATACAGAATTGGTTTGATTTCAAGAAAAATCTCGGTTTTTTTGGTACGCCGTTTTCAATCAGTTGCATTCTTGTTCATCTAACTGAATGACAGAATTGGTGCTTTCAAATACTGCAATGGCAGAAATGCGATAACTTACTCCGATTCACGGAACTGCCTGCCCCAGAACTGACAATGGACTAGCTGAATTCTGCGATGTCAGTGTTTGTGTACAGACAGCGTGTTGCATCAATCTCGCCTGCTGGAGATACATGTATATCAACTGGATACCGATTCAACAATTTGAAGAAAATCAGTAACCCGTTCAACGATATTTTTTGGATCACCAACTAGACTTTGATAGTGGTCATTCATGTCTCGAAAGACCTCAATTTGATGCTTGATTTTGACTGTTTTCCGCCTCTTGGGGAATTGATTTTTTCACAACTCATAAATCATTAAAATCTCATTTAACATAGACAACCAGACTTGTCACAAGCAGATACTCTCTTGAACCGACAGTGTGCCTCGTAATTCAAATAGTTTTGATTGTTTTTGTTCATATTTTTAAAATTTAGTTTTTAGACACATCTTTGAAAACCTTTGTGATTCTCGTTTTTTCAAAAACAAAATTGGTATTATCAATGATTAATAATAAATTTTATTCTTATTTGGTTCCAATTAATATATTTTTATAGTAAAATATTTTTTAAGGATTTGTAAAAATAGTCAAACTAAACTTTCACTTGTCGCTTCGTATACAGACGAGCAGAATACTTGCAGTTAAATTTGTCCGTGAACTCGTTTTTTATAGTGTCTGAGGCTACCAGTCACTGTGAACACCGAGACGTCATGGACTTACCAACCTTGTCCAGCGGTACACATTGCCCACCGTACCGATGGTCATCACAGAGAACATTCAGGAGTGAATTGGCACCATGCGAATATGAACCCCTGTTCAATTCTTCGATAAACGCTCTTGTATGGATTCTTCCGGACTTTTGGCTAACAAATCTATGTGAGAATAATTTAAAATAACCAATGAAGCATAGATTGCGTAATTCTTTCTGAGGTCACTACCCAAGGCTTGCAAGCACGAATCTGGTAAAATGTAAAATAGAGAAAACCTGGAAAATTTTAACTGCTTGATAAGCAATTGAAATCAGTGGGTTAAATACTTCAAACCAAATTCTAATATCTTGCAAAATTTCAATTCAAACTCAACTTGCTATCACTGCGGTGAGTCAGTACCCGTCGATACTAGCTACCATGCAGTGTTAAACGGGAAAACCTTTCCGATGTGCTGTCCGGGATGCGTAGCGGTGGCTGAGGTGATCCATGAGTCAGGACTGGAATCCTACTACAAAAAACGAACTGCCACCCCTCGACCGATAGACGAAGCCCGTTCAGGCCATCCTGTTGTTCACCCAGAATTGCTTGACGATGATATCGTTCAATCTGCGTTTGTGCGTAAAGTGGAAAACAACGAATGCGAGGCAGAATTTGTCATCGGGGAAATTCACTGCCCTGCATGCGTATGGCTCATTGAAAACAAGACAAAAAAGCTGGATGGAGTGAGTGAAGTCGGACTCAATTACTCTACACATCGTCTCTACATTCAGTGGCGTAGCAATCAATTGAAGCTAAGTGAGATTGTTCGTACGATTCAAAATCTTGGCTACAGTGTCAGTCCATATGACCCATCAAGCTATGAAGCGCATGTACAAGCGCAAAGAAAAAGACTGATGAGAAGAATGGGGATTGCCGGTCTACTTGGAATGCAAGTAATGATTTTGGCAGTCGCCATGTACTTCGGAAACTGGAGCGGGATAGAAATTCAATTTGAACAATTGTTCGAGCGGTTCAGCCTGTTACTGACGATACCGATACTATTCTATTGCGCGACGCCGATATTCCGCGGTGCTGCACGCGACCTTCGCGCCGGAGCTGCAACCATGGATGTTCCGGTAGCTCTTGGACTGTTGCTTGCGTTCGTCGGAAGCTTGTATGCAACGATTGCCGGAACTGGAGACGTGTACTATGACAGCATTGCAATGTTTGTGTTTCTCCAGCTTGTTTCGCGTTTCTTCGAACAATCCGCGCAGAAGCGCATGTCTGATTCTGTTCGTCAATTGAATTCGTCTGCACCGGCATACGCTAGCCGGCTAGCCAATCCGAATGATCTACAATCAACCACAATCATCCCAATCGCCCGTCTAAAGGTTGGAGACTATGTAGTGGTACGTCCAGGTGAACATGTACCAGCAGACGGCGTAATCGTTGACGGCACGACCGAAGTTGACGAATCCGTTGTCACCGGTGAGTCATACCCACTACCCCGTAGCAAAGGGGAAGCAATCATCGGTGGCTCCAGCAATGTATCAAATCTTATTGTTGTACAGATTTCACAAGTTGGCAAAGACACTGTCTTGGCCAGTATTCAACGACTATTGGAACGCGCACGACAGTCCAGACCAAAAATGGCAGGAATTACTGACAAAATTGCAGCCATGTTTTCGATTACGGTTGTCCTGATTGCAACATGTATCGCGCTTTTCTGGTTCATGCAAGGAAACCCGGAATGGCTTGCCTATACGATTTCCGTTCTGGTGGTAGCCTGCCCTTGTGCGTTGTCACTTGCCGCCCCCACAGCTCTGACGGTCGCTGTACGCAGACTGGCAAAAATCGGAATTCTGACGACTCGTGCCAATGCCATTCAAAGTCTGGCCCGCTCTGATACCTTCGTATTCGATAAAACTGGCACTTTGACAACAGGTAAGCTGGCACTCGTTGAAATCGAAACAGTTGGAAGCAATAATCGTGAATTATGCTTGCAAATCGCCGCCGGACTATCCGGCGGTTCGGAACACCCCATTTCCAGTGCGCTTCAGTATGCAAGTACTGAATTGAATCTGCCATCTGCAAGTGAACTGAACAACCTGCCTGGCGCAGGGGTTCACGGTGTTGTGAGCGGACAAAAATATTTTCTGGGTTCAGAAAAATTTGTCAAAGAGTATGCAAATGTTGACGCAGACACTTCTCTGGTGGATGAATTCGGGCCATCAGCAATGCTTGCGACCGACAATCAATTGCTGTGCATTTTCAAGTTTCGAGACAGTTTGCGTACCCATGCGAAGCATGCCATCAGTGCGTTGCAAGAAGACAACATCATCACAATGTTGGTTACCGGAGATCGCAAAGCGGAAGGCAACCGAATTGCCAGAAGCACTGGAATCAAGAAAGTTTTTGCAAACTGCACACCCAACGACAAACTTCAAATGATTCGAGCGCTTCAAAATGAAGGACAGTGCATCACAATGGTTGGGGATGGTATCAACGATGCACCGGTTCTGGCCGCGGCCAATTCGTCGGTTGCATCAACGTCGGCTTCCCACGCTGTAAAAGTGAATTCCGATTTCGTGTTGACATCCGGTAATTTGATGTCACTATCGGCGGCCAACAAAGTTGCGAAACAAACACTTCGAGTTGCGCGGCAGAATATTGTCTGGGCTGTTGGTTACAACCTGATTGGCATATCGCTAGCCAGTGCCGGGCTGGTGCCACCGTTCGCCGCCGCAATCGGCATGTCGGTCAGTTCGCTGATTGTTCTGTACAATTCTCTGCGTCTGAACAAACTTGAAGCGGACCTGAAATCAATGTCGACCAGTTAACAGTTACAAGTACTCGATTGCGTAGCGCGAACATGGATGTAGTTTTTCTTTTACTCATTGTGGCGGCGATTGCAGTTGTCGCCATGGCCTGGATATTCATCAAGGCTTTGCGAAGCGGACAGTACGATGATCTTGAAGGTCCAGCGTATCGGATCTTGATGGACGATGAAACCGAAACTCGCAGTAACAATAAAAAAGGAAACACGCCACCCAAGAGCTGAAAGCAAGTCTTTCTGTCTTGCGCGTTACAACTTGTATAGCGTTGCAAATGCGCCGATTGAAACAGCCGTCAGAACAAATGCTGCCCCCAACAGTGGTGGCATACCATTAAGCAAAACGATGTAGCCGGCCGATTGTTGAACCGCAATATAAGCCAGACCGATTACCAGTCCAAACAACGCTTGAAATCCAGTATGCCGAACCGTTTTGAAGCCAAATGGAATGATAATCGCTACCATCGCGATGATGGACAGCGGAAAAATGATCCGGTTCCAGAACTCCAGTTCGTAAATCTTGGTGTCCTGACCCGTTGCTTCAAGAAAATTTGACTGATTCAGCAACTGCCAGATTGACATTTGGGCCGTGTTCCTTCCGAGTAATTCCACAGTCTGTCGGTCAATGTCAAACTCGACTTCGATCTGGTTGTAATTTGCTGATACCAGAGCACCCTCCACCTGCTTTTGTTCCACAACATTGAATAACATCTGCTTTCCCGAATTCTCGTCGAATCGTGCAGAGTCCGCCGTCGTGGTTTTCATCAATTGTCCGCGTTCGTCGAATTCAAAAACTTTGACTAACCTCATTTGTCCATCTTCTGACACACCGCGATAATTGACAAATCGATTTCCGTCTCGAAACCAAAACTGCGCGTCATCCTGCACTACACCTTCGTACAATTGACGGACTTGTTCGCCCATTCTTGCCGTGTTGGGAACCACAAGTTCGCCCCAAACAAACATCACTATCGCGAAAGCAGCTGCAAATCCTGCGACGGAAGCAGCGATTCTTCGACGGGATATACCACCAGCCATCATTGCGACCAGTTCCAGATTCTGGGAAAGTGCCGCAAGTCCCAGCAAAATTCCAATGAGTAAGATCATGGGGGCCAACTGATACAGCATGGTTGGCAATGCCAATAGCATCAGTTTCGCAACATTCAGGGTTGACAACTCGTCACCATAGCTTTCGAAAACTTCAATCAGCGAGACAAATGCATAAATGCACAGCAACCATGCACCGGTTGCTAACGTTTTGGTCAATAATTCCCGGCCTATGTGCCAGTCAATTTTCTTCACGGTCTCACCAATGTCGCTCTTGGAAAAAATAATTTGTTGCGACTTGTACGAATTACGGACCAAATGAGCAACGCAATGAATGCGCCATGCACTAAGCCAAGAAACATGACTGACTCGAGTGGATTTCCATCGCCAGATTTGATCACGAATCCCAACAGATTGCTGTAAGCGAAATAAATGACAATTGCACCAATCAATTTGGCGCCGGCACCCTGTCTCGTCGGCGACAAATTCAGGCCGAAAGCAAGTAGCACAACAACAAATATCATCAATGTTCGAGAACATCGCCAAATCAGCTCAATCTGGTCTTCGGGATTTTGGGAAGCGATCAAATCGGCAGTTGGCTTGCCTCTCGTATGCAGGCTGGACTGAGAAGAAAGTGGCGCGCGAAATTGAGCCACAAGGGTGTCGAATTCAGTCAATTCATAGGTAGTCGAGTCTTGCGACAACAAATATCGCTTGCCAGTAGCAAGATGCAGGGTTTCCCCGCCCTTTTCCTCAATCCGGCCGCTACGGGCCGTTGTCACCTCTGTTGCATCGTCTTTGTAAACCACGCTGAAATACTGGATAGACGACGGATCCTCGGAAGGATTGTTGGCAAAATACACTACTGAGCGTCCGTTTCCTGAAACCGAGAACTGGCCCCGCTCCACCGGCATCAAGTCCGCTTGACTGCGAAACAACTCCAGCTCCTGCTGAATCATCCGGTTGGCATACGGCGACATTGCAAAGGAGAAGTACCCGACCACGCACATCGCCATCAGCGCAATCACTCCTGCCGGCATCAAAAACCCGGAAGGACCAATACCGCTGGTAGCATAGATCACCATCATTTGTTCCCGATTCCAGCGCGCCAGTACCACCAGAACCGCAATGTAAACTGCAGCACCAATCACAATGTCCATGTAATTGATCAGATTGAGGGCAAGCAGTATCCACAGTCCATCAGTCGGCAGTCGTCCCTCAACCGCCTGCTTCAACAACTCTACAACCTTGATGACAATGAATATTCCGGTTGTAGCCAGTGCAATCAAGGCACTTGAAACTACCGTTTCACTGACCAGAGTTCGATTCAGAATACGCATTGGATAGGTCTGGATTGATCGTAAAAATTTATGCAAGATGTAAGGTAACAATCATGCTTCATCTGTTAGAATGGAAATTTTGATTCAGTAACCATAGACAATGATTTTGAATACAAATAATATTCAGGGAGTAATTAATATATGGGTGCAGAGTTTACTGCGAATCGCAATAGTCCTTCGAACTGCAAAACTGGCTACATCATTGTGGGGGTATATGGCAAGAAGGATTTTACTTCGTCTGCCGCAGAAGCAGATGAAAAATCTGGAGGCGTATTGAAAAACGTCGTCAGCAATGACGACCTCGGAAAAAAACCTGGAGAGTGTGTTCTGGTTCCCGCGATTGGCGGAATCAAAGCGAAACGCGTTTTGATCGTTCAATTGGGGAAACGTGAAGAATTTGACTCCAAAATTTTTCTGAAAGCCGTTCAAGGCGCCGCCGAATGTCTGTCGAAACTTGCTGCAGACAGCGTGGCATTTTGTCTGGACGATATGGAGTTGCAGGATCGCGACCTTGCCTGGCAATCCAGACATGTCGTGCAAAGCATCAACTTTTGTCTTTACAAATTCACCCAGCTGAAGACCAAAGACACGGAACGCACCAAGAAATGGCGAATTCAGTTCATTTCCAAAAAGCAGGTCAATATCAAGCCGATTCGAGCAGGAATTCGGGTTGGCGCAGCAATTAGCAGCGGTGTTTCGGCGGCTAGAGAGCTGGGCAATTTGCCTGGTAACATTTGCACTCCGACTTACTTGGCGAACAAAGCCAGCGAACTCGCCGATCACGACAAAATCGATGTTGAGGTGCTCGAAGAGAAAGACATGCAAGAACTCGGCATGGGTTCACTGCTATCTGTTTCGCGCGGAAGTCGGGAGCCAGCCAAGTTGATCTTGATTCAATATCGTGGCGGACCCGAAAAGATGCGCCCGGTAGCCTTGGTCGGCAAAGGCTTGACCTTTGATGCCGGTGGAATTTCAATCAAGCCTGCCGGAAGCATGGATGAAATGAAATTCGACATGTGCGGCGCGGCCGGAGTAATTGGCGCAATAACGGCCTTGAGCGAACTCAATCTGCCGATGAACGTAGTCGGAGTCATACCAAGCAGTGAAAACTTGCCGGATGGCGCAGCGAACAAACCGGGCGATATTGTTACCAGCATGGCCGGTACCACAATCGAAGTATTGAACACCGATGCGGAAGGCCGGCTGATTTTGTGCGATGCCCTCACCTATACAGAGCGTTTCAATCCGACAATCGTTATTGACGCGGCCACTTTGACCGGTGCTTGTGTGGTTGCCCTTGGCAAACATCCGAGCGGTATGTTCAGCAATGACGACAAATTGGCCGAAGATCTGATTCGCGCGGGTGAAACCAGTTGCGACCGGGTATGGCGCATGCCGCTTTGGGAAGATTACAATGCACAGTTGAAAAGCAATTTTGCAGATTTGGCAAATATCGGTGGTCGCGATGCGGGTGCAGTTACTGCTGCATGCTTTTTGGCGCACTTTACCAAAAATTTCAAATGGGCGCATCTGGATATTGCAGGTACTGCCTGGAACACCGGCAGTGAAAAAGGAGCAACAGGACGTCCAGTCGGTACTTTTACACAGTATTTGATCGACTACTGTGAAAACCTAAACAATACATCCGGTACATCCACATGACAGAAGTTCGTTTTTATCATCTCAAGGCACACCGCGACAACGGCAAGCTGTTCCTGGCCTGCAAACTGGCAGAAACAGCCGTCAAGCGCGGGCATAAAGTTTTCATGTGTTGCGAAAGCGAGGCACAATGCAAATTTCTGGATACCTATCTCTGGTCGTTCTCCTGGTCCAGTTTCGTCCCTCATGCAGATGACGAAGTTGCTCAAGAAGAACCTGATAAATATCCGGTACTCATCAGCGATGAAGATCCACCAGTTGAATTAAACGATGTAATGGTGTTGCTGCGCGACGATGTACCCGACTTCGCCAATCAGTTCAAAATTGTTGCCGACCCTGTTGATTTCGGTGACCGTGAATCTGATGAAGTTGTACAACGCGAGGAGCAATATATTGCCATTACCAATTCTCAACCGGAACACTTTCATGTGTAATCTGCACCGATTGGTGTACGACAGATCTCGCTGACCATAACTTGCCAGGGAATTTCAATGAGCCAGAACTCACTTTCAAAGTCTTATGATCCGCATTTGATAGAGGAGCCGATTTACCAGCGTTGGGAAGAACAGGGATGTTTTTTGCCGTCGGGAAGCGGTGAACCCTATTGCATCATGATTCCGCCGCCGAACGTAACCGGCAGCTTGCACATGGGGCATGCATTTCAAAACACGCTGATGGATGCCTTGATTCGCTATCATCGGATGAAGGGGCGTAATACTTTGTGGCTAGTGGGGACTGACCATGCTGGCATAGCTACGCAAATTGTTGTGGAGACACAGTTGCGGGCGCGCGGAATTTCGCGATCATCGCTGGGACGTCAGGCATTCAACGACGAGGTCTGGAAGTGGAAAGCTGAATCCGGCGGAACCATCACGAGTCAGTTGCGAAGATTGGGTGCTTCGGTAGATTGGAGTCGGGAACGATTTACCATGGAAGAAGACTTGTCGCGAGCGGTAAGGGAAGTTTTTATCAAACTGTATGAAGAAGGCTTGATTTATCGCGGAAAACGACTGGTCAACTGGGACCCGGTGCTGCTGACTGCAATCTCCGACCTCGAAGTGTTGATGGTTGAAGAAACAGGTTCGTTATGGCATTTCCGCTATCCGATTGTCGGCGAAGACACGCATGTAGTGATTGCGACTACTCGACCGGAAACAATGCTTGGTGATACCGCAGTAGCAGTTCATCCTGACGATGAACGCTATGCCAAGTTGATTGGAAAGTCAGTGGAATTGCCGCTGGTGAAGCGAATCATTCCAATTATTGCAGACGACTATGTGGATCCCGAGTTTGGCACAGGTTGCCTGAAAGTTACACCGGCCCATGATTTCAATGACTTCAAGGTTGGTGAACGAAACTCGCTTGACATTATCAACATTATGACCCCGGCCGCCAAAATCAACTTGCCCGGTACCCCCTATCATGAACTCGACCGCTTCGTGGCACGCAAAAAAGTTGTAGCGGATATGGAAGCCAATGGATTGCTTGAGCGTGTTGAAGAACATGTATACAACGTGCCTCACGGAGATCGTACCAACCAGATTATTGAACCGTATCTGACGGACCAGTGGTTTGTCAAAGTTGGTCCGCTTGCCAAGCCAGCGATTGATGCTGTGCGGAACGGTACCATTCGCTTTGTGCCTTCAAACTGGGACCGAACTTACTTTGAATGGATGGAGAATATTGAGGACTGGTGCATTTCAAGGCAAATCTGGTGGGGGCATCGCATTCCTGCATGGTACGACGATGACAATAATATTTTCGTAGCAAGAAGCGAAGAAGAAGCACTGCAACAGGCCAGAGAGAAACACGGCAATCCGAATATTCAACTGAAACGGGATGAAGATGTACTGGATACCTGGTTTTCATCGGCACTATGGCCATTTTCAACTCTCGGCTGGCCGGACCAAACAGAAGATCTGAAAACTTTCTATACGACCAATGTTCTGGTAACCGGTTTTGACATCATCTTTTTCTGGGTTGCGCGAATGATTATGTTCGGTCTCAAGTTTGCTGGCGATCACCCGTTCGATGAAGTCTATATTCATGGCTTGGTGCGAGACGCAAAGGGACAGAAAATGTCCAAATCCAAAGGAAATATTCTTGATCCGCTAGATTTGATTGACGGCATCGAACTGGAAACATTGGTTAAAAAAAGAACGACAGGGCTGATGCAACCGGGACTGGCACCGGAAATCGAAAAAGCAACTCGACAACAATTTCCGGAAGGAATACCGGCGTACGGTGCAGACGCACTGCGGCTCACGATCGCAAGTTTGGCCACTCAAGGGCGAAATATTCGTTTTGATCTAAAGCGAATCGAAGGATACCGAAACTTCTGCAACAAACTTTGGAATGCGGCCCGATTCGTACTGATGAACACAGCTGACGATGAAATCAATTTTAACGACCACCATGTCGGCGAGTCGACCATTGAAAAATGGATTGTTTCAGAGCTGCATACAACTACCAAGAATGTAGAAACTGCATTTGAGCAATACAGATTTGATCTTGCCGCCCATCATATGTATCAGTTCGTTTGGGGTGAATTCTGCGATTGGTATATTGAATTTGCGAAGGTTCAGCTACGGGACGAATCAGTGCCTGAAACAGAAAAGTCATCGATTCGGCGGACACTGGCACAAGTACTGGAAAAATCGCTTCGACTGTTTCATCCGTTTATGCCGTTTGTAACAGAGAAAATCTGGCAAACACTGATTGCGCGAAACGAAGAGAAACAACCGGACACAGGTACCATCATGCTTCAGGAGTATGTCAATCCTCAGCAGCTCCCCTACAATACCGAAGCTATGAAGGAAATTGAATGGGTGAAAGCTGTAATCTCCGGCATTCGCAACATTCGGGCAGAACTGGGTGTGAACCCGGGTAGTCGGGTACAAGTTGTTTTTGAAAATCCATCTCGGCAAGATATTGCCTACCTGAAAAATTACGAGTCAATTTTGCGTACGCTGGCGCGACTGGACACCGTTCGGATTGAAGAAGATGAAAACGCACAGACCGGAGCAGTCAGCGGTTTTCTGGTTGACAATCTAAGGGTTTCCATGTTGACCGATACCACAGTCAACAAGGCCGGGCAATTGGAAAAATTGGAAAAGGAAATCAATTCGGTCACCCGAATGATTCAACAGTCTGAATCCAAACTGGCAAACGATCAATTTGTCGAAAAAGCACCATCAGCAGTTGTTGACAAAGAACGCCAACGATTGTCAGAAAATCTGGTCGCTCTGGATGACTTGAAAGCACGTGCCGAGGCGATTCAAAATTTGTAACTGATCAATATCAGACAAAATTTCGATCGGATCCAGCAGTTTTTTCTGACAAGCTTTCATTAGGGCCGGTAGGGAAATACACATCATAACGCACCAACTTCCCTTCAAATTTTTTCGATAAACGCTCGGGACGCAAAGAAGGTGCAAAATGGGGCCGTTTCACCACCACTCGCGATTGACAGGATAGCGCCACTTCAAGCAATTCGTCCATATCAACGTCGTCACCCACAATGCTTCTCAGCATCGAACGCGACCGACGAACACGAATACTGCGCTTTCGACCTTCGGGATACATTGGGTCCAAAAGAATCGCATCTGGTACGGGAGACAACGAAACAAGTTCCATAATTGAATCGCCGTAGCGAAATTCAAGCAACTCCGGGTACTTTGCCATTTCGTGGAATTTCTGAACCATATCTTCCAGCAATGCTGCGATTGGACCGGAACGCTCTATAGCCAGCACCGAAAACCCCATTCTGGTCAGCAGTATTGCATCTTCACCAAATCCGGCAGTGGCATCAACTACAAATTTGGATTTCATGCCAATTGCTTGGCCAAACAAATTTTTCCGGGTCACCCAACCTCCGAAACGCCTTGTTGCACGCATCGGCTGGTGCGTCGGGTATGTCAGGTCAGCAAGGTAAAGTCCGTCATCGTCAATCGCAAGTCCATATCGATAACTGGACATTTCCGAATCTGCAATGATCGGCAAATCAAATTTCTGTGAAATGTCTTCGATCCGTTCAGGGTACTGTTCAGATCGCAATACTCCAGTCATTACAGTTCCGGGAACATGTTTCGGTTCAACTCTCCTCATACAAAAGCCTTCTCAATGTTAAAATAGCACTCAATTCGACCCATACACTAAACCAATATCAAACCAGAAATCTGACCATGGGAATTCTTGCTGGAAAACGCGCCATCGTAACCGGAATCGCTAGCAACCGCTCCATCGCTTGGGGCATCGCGAATGCCATGCACGAACAAGGCGCCAAACTTGGACTCACATACCAGAATGACAAGTTACGCCCGCGCGTAGAAAAATTTGCACGCGAATTCAATGCAGAATTTATTGCACCCTGCGACGTATCCATCGACGAACAGATTACTTCTCTGCGAGATACAGCATCCGATGTTTGGGAACATGTCGACATCCTGGTTCATTCTTTGGCTTATGCGCCCAGAGAACAACTAGAAGGAATGTTTTTGGATGCGGTTACGCGGGAAGGCTTCACAATTGCACACGACATCAGTTCTTACAGTTTCTCGGCAATGGCACAAGTATTTGCTCCGTTAATGGAAAATCAAAATAGTGCGTTGCTTACCGTAACCTATATCGGCGCGATGCGTGCCATGCCCGGCTACAATGTCATGGGACTCGCCAAAGCCAGTCTTGAAGCGAATGTTCGCTACACTGCCCAAACACTTGGTCCAAAAAACATTCGTGTCAATGCAGTCTCTGCAGGTCCTATCCGTACACTTGCGGCCTCCGGAATCCGGGGCATGAAAGCAATGATTGACCACTATGGAAAAGCAGCACCGCTTGGTCGCAGCGTTTCAATTGAAGAAGTCGGCAACGCCGCTTCATTTTTATGTTCGGACCTTGCTTCAGGGATCACAGGTGAAATTCTTTACGTTGACGGGGGATTCAATATTGTTGGTCTAAGTGAGCAAATGCTCTAGGGACCGCTTTACAGAAATTCTTCGTAAATCTTGATATTTGCCGAATCTTTCAGATTTGTAACATAGTTCTGATAGAGTTCAGTTCCAAACCGGTTTTTCAACAGGTTCTCAATCTGCGACCGTTGTTCTTCCTCGGCCGTAGCTATATCGCCTTCCGTTACACCAACAATTCGATAAACCACAAATCGCCCATCAAACAATGCATCGCCGCCGAAAATAACCTCATCGGCCAATGGCAAAGGCGCCGAATAAACGAAACTGGAAATTCTGTATGAGTCCGGATTGTCCGGATCGCCTTCTAGTGGCGGAAGACTTTCGGCTGTCAAACCGTTTTCTGCAACAAATTCATCCCAGTCGTCTCCTCTTTTCAGATTTTCAATCGTTTCTTCTCCAACAGACCGGGCCTGTTCGATGGACATTTCTCTAAGCAGCGACTCTGTAATTTCGTCTCGAACGTCATCGACCGCAAGTTGCACGGCAGCTTCATAATCTGCTTTTCTCAATACGACATAATTTTCTACGTCCAGTTCAAGAAGTTCACTGTTGAAGCCTTCTTCCAGCACCAAATCACTGAATGCCACAGTGCGCACAATGTCATTGGAAGCAACGTCATTGCCAAACTCGCGCGTGAACCAGTCGGAAGTCTTGATTTCCTGATTGAATAAATCAGCAACGGGCTCCAGACTGTCCGGTTGTTCGTATGCAACATTTCTCACCTCTTCAAGTATTCCGCCCAATTCACTTTCCGCCTGTACTTTTACAGCTTGTGCCACTAGCTCTTCCTTGACTTCTTCCAATGGTTGAATTTCCTCGGCACGAATTTCGTCCACACGAATGATGTGATAGCCAAATGACGACCTCACCGGGTCGCTGATGACACCTTTCTCAAGGGAAAATGCCACTCGTTCAAATTCCGGCACAGTGGCACCGCGATTGACCTCACCAATGCTCCCTCCCTGCTGAACTGAACCTGTATCTTCTGAATAAGTTGTCACCAACTCGGCAAAGTCTTCTCCAGCTTTTGCTCTGCTGGCAACATCATCGGCCAGTTCCTTTGCTTTTGTTTCGTCTTCTTCAGAATCACCTTCCGGCTTGATAAGAATGTGGCTCACCGAGCGAGTCTCTTCGCGCAAGAATTCATTCATCTGCGAGTCATACAATTCCTGAATGATTTGCTCGCTTGGAGCATAATCGGTCGCGAAGTCGGACACCGACAACTGAATGTATTCAACCTTCACTTTTTCCGGGTCCGTGTATTGATTCTTGTTGCTTTCGTACCGTTCCTGTATTTGTTCTTCGGAAACCTCAATCTCCGATGCGTATTGTTCGGGCGTAATCAGGACATAGTCACCATTTCTCTCTTGAATCAGCAGAGTCAAGGCATCGTCTGTCACCTTGTCGACATTGAAAGAGGACAATACAAAACTGTTTTGAATCTGGAATACAGTCGCAGCTTGCCGTTGACTCTCTTCAAACTCGGATACCGAATAGCCTGAAAACTGCAGGATTCGTTCATACCGATTCGGGTCAAACTGCTCATTCGTCATGAAATCCGGAAATCTGCGAATCGCCTTGGCCAACGTCTCATCATCAACGGTATAACCGTTGTCGCGTGCATATTGAAACTGCAGCATATCACTGATCATGCTATCAATCACTTGTCGACCGACTACTGAACTTGAAAGGTAATCGTGATCAACATTGCTTCCCATTTGCCGCCTGAGATTGTCGCGTTCAATGTACAGTGCTCGCTCATAGGCTTGTTGATCGATTTCTTCACCATCAACCACTGCGACGTGGATACTGGCACCGCCTTCAAAGTAGGAATTGACACCCCAAAGTGCAAATGGAATCGAAATAAAGATGACGATTGCCCACGCAATCCATCCTGTAGCGCGGGCGCGGATACTCGTTAGCATAGCCTAGTTTGAATCTTGATACTAATAGGAAAACAATGACAGACTCCAGCAATAAATCGCTTGCACAGTTGTTCAATAATCCTTGAATCCTGGCAAGCGATCAATTGTTCGACTACATGAGATATGGCGGAGCGGACGGGACTTGAACCCGCGACCCCCGGCTTGACAGGCCGGAATTCTAACCAATCTGAACTACCGCTCCCGCATATCCTGGTGGGTGCTGCGGGACTTGAACCTGCGACCTTCGCCTTGTAAGGGCGACGCTCTCCCGACTGAGCTAAGCACCCGGCTTCTGCTCAATTTACAGCGTCTCGAAGTGCCTTGCCAGCCTTGAACTTTACGACCGTGGAAGCCGGAATATTGATTTCCGAACCATCACGCGGATTTCTCCCTTTTCTCGCGGGTCGATCAGAAGTTGAAAAAGTTCCAAACCCAACTAGGCTCACAACATCATTATTGCTCAGTGCCGACTCAATCTGAGACAAGACACCGTCAACCGCCTTTGCTGCATCGGCTTTCGACAAATTCGCACTTGACGCTACATTTGAAATTAAATCTGTTTTGTTCATCATAAACATCCTCGGTAGTGGAATAACAGGCTACACCGTAAAAAACCAGAATAAGTTCGCGTAACAATTTTTGAAAAACGCACGAACAGTATACCAATTATCACACAAATCACTGCCAATGATTTAAGTTTTCTCAAAGTCAGGGATTCCCCGGCCTGAAACAACCGGGTAGGCAACCCAAAATCAATAATGGAATCAGTGCTTGACAACCTCGGCAGAATCCTTGGTTTGGTCGTCCAATTCCATCTCTACATCCAGATCATCGGATTTTGGCCGAACCTCTGGCATTGATTCAAGTGATAATTCAAGTACTTCGTCAATCCAGCGAACCGGGATGATTTCAAGGTTTTCTTTCACCTTGGCCGGAATTTCAACCAGATCTTTCTTGGATTCGTCGGGAATCAGGACTCTCTCAACACCGCCGCGATGCGCCGCCAGCAACTTCTCCTTGAGTCCGCCAATCGGCAACACTTCGCCGCGCAACGTGATTTCACCCGTCATTGCAATATCCGAACGAATTGGAATCTTTGTCAGCGCTGAAAAGATAGCTACGGACATGGCAACGCCAGCACTTGGGCCATCTTTGGGAGTTGAACCTTCCGGCACATGCACGTGAATGTCCTTGCGCTGATAGAAATCGGTCGGAATACCATATCCGGCAGCCCTGCTTCGCACAACGCTTACCGCTGCCTGAATGGATTCATGCATCACGTCTCCCAGTTTGCCTGTATAAATATGGCGACCCTTCCCTGGTACAACGATCGCCTCGATATTCAATAGTTCTCCACCAGTTTGGGTCCACGCCAAACCGGTCACTTGCCCCACCTGATTGACCGCGTCGGTGCGCCCGTATCGATACTGTCTGACACCGAGATACCCTTCCAGAGATTTGGGGCGAATTGAAATTTTCTTGATACGGCCCTCGCTTTGCACAAATTTGCGTGCAATTTTTCGCATGATCTTTGCAATTTCCCGCTCCATGCCGCGTACCCCGGCCTCCCGCGTATAGTAGCGAACAATATCAACCAGTGCGGGTCGCGAAATGACAACCTCATGCTCCTTCAATCCATTATTCTTCAATTGCTTTGGCAACAAGTACTGTTCAGCAATCTTGACTTTTTCTTCTTCGGTATAGCCGGAAATTCGAATCACTTCCATTCGGTCCAGCAACGGCGGCGGAATATTTAACGTGTTTGCAGTGGCAATAAACATCACTTCCGACAAATCGTAGTCCACTTCCAGGTAGTGATCAACAAATGTATGGTTCTGTTCGGGGTCAAGCACTTCCAGCAAGGCCGACGACGGGTCACCTCTGAAGTCCATGGACATCTTGTCCACTTCATCAAGCATGAACAACGGATTTTTCACTTTCACCTTCGCCATGTTCTGGATAATCTTGCCGGGCAATGAACCGATGTAAGTGCGTCGATGGCCGCGGATTTCCGCTTCATCGCGAACGCCGCCCAGCGACATTCGCATGAATTTTCTGTTGGTCGCTCTCGCCACGGATTTACCCAGCGAAGTTTTGCCAACTCCCGGAGGTCCTACCAGGCACAGTATTGGACCTTTGATTTTGCGCACGCGTTGCTGGACTGCGAGGTATTCAAGAATTCTCTCTTTCACCTTTTCGAGACCATAGTGGTCATCATCCAGAATTCCTTCCGCCGCATTGAGATTTTTGTTGATACGGGTACGTTTCTTCCATGGTACAGCAATCAGCCAGTCAATGAAGTTTCTCACTACTGTCGCTTCAGCAGACATTGGCGACATCATTTTCAACCGCTTCACTTCCACTTCAACCTTTTCGCGTGCTTCGGCCGACATGCCGGATTCTTCGACTTTCTGCGTGATTTCATCAATCTCGCTCATTCCGTCTTCTGAATCCCCCAATTCGCGCTGAATCGCCTTCATTTGCTCGTTCAGATAGTATTCTTTCTGGCTTTTCTCCATTTGCTGCTTGACGCGCGAGCGAATTTTCTTTTCAAGCCGGAGCATTTCAGTATCAGACGCAATAATTGCCGTGATTTGCTTGAATCGCTCGTTTTCATCTACATATTCAAGAATTTCCTGACGGTCATCAACGCTTTGACTCACCAGGTGAGCTGCAATCGTGTCCAGCAGTTTTCCCGGTTCTTCAATCTCATCAAGCGAACCAAGTATCTCCGCTGGTATCTTGTGGTTGTGCTTGACATACTGTTCAAACTGTTTCTTGATCATGTCCAGCTTTTTATTCACTGAACCCACAAGCGGTTTGCATTCTATCGGCGCAACTTCAGCCAGCAGGCAATCGTCCGTGAACTGATATGATTTGACTTTGGCGCGTTGCACCCCTTCTACCAGAACCTTTCTGGTCTTGTCCGCCAATTGCAGGCTTTGCAACACTTTGGCGACCGTGCCGGTAGCGTAAAGTTGTTCTTCACTCGGATGCTCGGCATCTTCTTTCTGGGTCAGCAACAAGATATGCGTACCTTGCTGCTCGGCCTGATTCAAGGCCTGAAGCGATTTGTAGCGCCCGACAAACAGCGGGATTACCAGATACGGAAAAACGACGACGTCTTTCAACGGCAATACCGGAAGCAACAATGGCTCCTGTTTCGATTTTGATACTTGTTTCTTCAATGATTTCACTTTCAGCCAACCTGTTTTGAATAATTTGCAATCTTCATTTATATAAGGTCAGCAGTGTCAAATGCAACAACTGCTTGCCGTTGATTGTACCCGCTCAATTTATCTACTGCCACTAGAAGATACCAGACGCTCGTTTTCCTCTTCGAAAATAAAGAAAGGCCGAGTGCCGTCCGTAATCACACCGGCATCAACAACAACTTCCTTGACATCCGGCATAGACGGCAATTCGTACATCGTTTCAAGCAAGGCATTTTCCAGAATCGACCGTAAACCGCGCGCACCGGTCTTGCGTTCCATTGCCTTTAGCGCGACAGCTCTCAACGTTTCTTCCCGAATCTCAAGATTCGTTCCTTCCAGTGCAAACAACTTCTTGTACTGCTTCAACAAGGCA
Organism: Arenicellales bacterium; assembly: GCA_965200765.1. Lineage (GTDB taxonomy): Bacteria > Pseudomonadota > Gammaproteobacteria > Arenicellales > JAJDZL01. The sequence goes on along the minus strand of OZ241380.1, from coordinate 709,409 downwards.
TTGCGCGGTTCAACCAGAATTCTCATCAAGGCATCTTCATCCAGTTCTTCCAAAGTAGAAACGACTGGCAATCGGCCAACAAATTCAGGAATCAGGCCGAATTTGATCAAATCCTCGGGTTCCACCTGCTTCAAAGTTTCTGCAATTTCTTCTTCGCCCGAACCTTGTATATCAGCACTGAAACCAATGCCGCTCTTTTCCGTGCGCGCCCGAATTACGCGCTCCAGTCCGGAAAACGCGCCGCCACAAATGAACAACACATTACGGGTGTCGACTTGCAAGAACTCTTGTTGCGGATGTTTGCGACCACCTTGCGGCGGTACTGATGCAACTGTGCCTTCAATCAACTTGAGCAAGGCCTGTTGCACACCCTCGCCCGACACATCCCGGGTAATCGACGGGTTGTCAGATTTACGGGAGATTTTATCGATCTCGTCAATATAAACAATGCCGACCTGTGCTTTCTCAATGTCGTAATCGCATTTCTGGAGCAGTTTTTGAATGATGTTCTCGACATCTTCTCCAACATAGCCAGCTTCTGTCAGCGTCGTGGCATCAGCCATTGTGAACGGCACATTGAGTTGCCGCGCAAGGGTTTCTGCCAGCAGGGTTTTGCCGGACCCGGTCGGGCCAATCAGCAGGATATTGCTTTTCGAAATATCAACATCATTGACTTCTTCTTCATTCTCGATGCGCTTGTAGTGATTGTAAACAGCTACCGACAGCACCTTCTTCGCGGCCGTTTGACCAATGACATATTCGTCCAGAATGGAACAAATTTCGCTAGGTATGGGAAACTGCACGCGTCCTTTGGTGGACGCGGTTTCTTCATTGGTGCTTTCGCTGCGAATAATGTCGTTGCACAGCTCCACGCATTCGTCGCAGACGAATACCGATGGGCCGGCAATCAACTTGCGAACTTCGTGCTGGCTTTTTCCGCAAAACGAGCAATGAAGTCCCCGGTCGCTTCGATTGGATCCATTTTTTCTACCTGCCATGTTTCAACCACTCTTGATCAACGATTAAAGTTAACTCCGATTTTCAATTACAGAGTCGATAATTCCATATTTGACTGCGTCGCCGCTGTCCATGAATTTGTCGCGGTCCGTATCGCGCTCAATCATTTTTGTTGACTTGCCGGTGTGCTTCACCATAATTCGGTTCAGCTTCTCGCGCAAGCGCAAAATTTCCTTTGCCTGAATATCAATATCGGCAGCTTGGCCCTTAAAACCGCCGATCGGCTGGTGAATCATGATACGCGCATGAGGCAAGGCAAAACGCTTGCCCGCTGCACCACCGGCCAAAACCACCGCACCCATGCTAGCTGCCTGACCAATACAGACAGTACTCACATCAGGCTTGACAAATTGCATCGTATCGTAAATTGCCAACCCGGCATCAACTGCGCCACCCGGACTGTTGATATACAGATTTATGTCTTTTTCGGCACTTTCCGACTCCAGGAACAGCAACTGCGCCACGACCAAATTCGCCATCTGGTCTTGAATCGGGCCCACCAAAAACACCACGCGCTCCTTGAGCAACCTGGAATAGATGTCGTAGGCACGCTCGCCGCGTCCCGTGGTTTCCACCACCATGGGCACCAAGCCGACAGATTCTACACTTGCAGTACTATTATTCATTCGTTTCCACTGGATTCATTTGAAAATAACCTATTCCCGAATCGGTTGTCCGGAAGAATCGACAATCAATTTTTCTGTTGTCGCTTCATCTTCCTGTTGTTCTTCTTCACCGGGTTCGCTGTGATTCAAACGATGTACCCATTCATCGAATTCCTGCTTTGTCATGCTTCGAACCTCGTAGTCACCTTCACTCGCCAGGCCGCGAATGACCTGCATTATTCCAAACTCGGTCTTGTATTTGTCAGAATTCTCTTCAATACTCTTCTTTGTTTCTTCGGGAGTCGGGGACAATGACACCAGTTCTTGAGTATGGGCCTGAAATGCTTCATCCGATGAATCAATGAGATTCGTATTTTTACTCAGCAATTCGATATTGACCAAATCATCCACAATTTGTTTCTCTATGTACCTGCGGATGAATTGACCAACTTCCGTCTTCATCAAATCCATGCCGGATTCTTCGAATTCTTCTACCGAATATCCCATCTCTTTAGTTTGGTGCCTGACTTGGGCCTCTATCAGGCTTCTTGGTGCGACAAAATTGTTGCGATCAAGCAAGATTTCAACTACTTGACGTTTCAGTGCTTCCTCCGCTATGTTTCGAAAGTCCTGCTCCAGCAACTTGCGCGCATGGGAAAGAAAATTTTCTTCTGCTTCACTCTGCACCCCCAGCAACTTCAAAAAATTGTCCGTAAATTCATTCGTTGCTTCTTCGACCGAATGGACTTTGATAGTATAGGTTGACGGGTCGGATCCTTCTTTCGCGTCCTCCAGGCCCGCTGGCACTGTTACTTCATCCCCTGCTTTTAGTCCGGTACAAGCCTTTCCAATCAATGCAGAATCGAGCTCGCCAACGCCAAGGTCAGTGTCATCTTCGAATTCGTCCTCCTCGTTGGATGGAATCGCAATCTTCAGATTCTTCTGTCTGCCATCGTCGACGACTTCATCGTTGATTTTCGTTGTAACATCCACAGTTACCCGGTCCGCTTGCTTGGCACTGCGGTCCACAACAACCCATTTACGATTTTCCTTTCTCCAAATTTCAATTTCTTCAAGAACATCTGCATCCGTAAGCTCCACCTTTGGCTCAATGATTTCTTGACCCGCAATGCTCCATTGACTCAACTTTGGAAGGACTTCAAAGAACAATTCGAATTTATGCATGCTTTGCTCTTGAGAGTAGTCTTGCACGACTGGGCCGTACACGGGTCTAATTGAATTTTCTTCCATGTAAGAATCAGCACTATCGCGTGCAAAGTCAGTTAGCACGTTTCGAAATACTGACTCCCTGAATCGTGACTCAACAACCTTGAACGGCGTACGGCCTTTTCTGAATCCGGGAATTGTGACAGTTCTGCACATTTTTTTCAGCCGCTCAACGACTTCGCCCTGCACCTCTTCATCAGGTAGCGCAACCGTCAACAAGCGACCACTAGAATCCAACTCTTGAATCTGTATATCCATGTCAGGCCAGCAATTTATGGTTGCAAAATACTCCAGTACACTGACTTCGCGCGAATACTGCTGCTACACTCGGCATCAAGTCTGACAAAGTACGCATCGCATTCCGTGGAAATTCAGCTTGCTCTGACGCTTGATCAATCTCGCGGCTTGCAAGACATTCTCCGGCCATAGCCAATTTCTTCGGACGCGGTGCAACTTCACCCTTGGGTATAGGCACAACCATCAAATTACACATCAAGCTGAATTTTTCCTCGAAAATCCGGATTTCATCCATCTAGTGCTTCTTGGTCGTGGTGCGAAAGGGGAGATTCGAACTCCCACGGGTTACCCCACTGGCACCTAAAACCAGCGCGTCTGCCATTTCCGCCACTTTCGCAAGTGTTCGCAATCCCCTAATATTCACTGAAACTGTCTCTCTCCTGATAAAGCAGCCGGTGAGCTCGCTATGAACGAAATGGCTACACCGACTGGAAGAGTAAATTTTGGTAAAGATACAATTATGTTCAAAACAAGGCGTACAATTATACACGCCCTGCTTGAAATTTCTCTAACAGATTCAAGCAAAATCAACTGAATTCGTAAATTTTTCGGGTGAAAATCGCACTTGTCATGCAACACAATTCAAGTCAGGGCTTGTGCAGTTGGTAGAATAAGATGCCGACAAACAGCGTAAACGACTTGACGCATTGGAGTGCAAGCAGTCCAGCCAGGCAACTGACTATTGAAAATTTGAACCAAGGAGATGAAGTTGAAACTTTCTGATTTTACGACACTGACATTCGACTGTTATGGAACACTGATTGACTGGGAATCCGGCATCGTGGATTCATTCACATCTTTGATGCCGGCAACTGTTGAAACTCCAGACCGCAATGAATTGCTGGTGGAATACTCCAGCATCGAAAAAGTGTTGCAAGCGGACAGTCCCGGCATGAAATATTCTAAACTTGTATCTGAAACCCTTCTCAAGATGGTCGGCAATCTGGGCGTGGAAATCACAGAGGCAATGCGCACCCAGTCCATGAACGCAGTTGGTACTTGGCCTGCTTTTGCCGACTCTGCAACCTGTTTGCAATACCTGAAAAAGCACTACAAATTAGTGGTCCTGTCGAATGTCGACAATCGTTCGTTTGCCGAGAGCAACAAAAAACTGGATGTCGTATTCGATGCGATTTACACCGCTGAAGACATTGGCAGTTACAAGCCTTCGCTGAAGAATTTTCACTACATGCTGGAAAAACTGCAAACCATGGGGATTTCGCAAAATGAAACACTGCACACGGCACAAAGCCTTCACCATGATATGGTGCCGGCGACCGAAATTGGACTTGTACGGTGCTGGATAGATCGACGAAGCGAACAAAAAGGTTCAGGTGCCACCCCGGTTGTCAATCAGGAAATAACGACTGAATTTCGATTCGTATCTCTGGAAGCCATGGTGCAGGCGCATTCCGAAGAAGTTCAGTCCTGAACCATTGAAACCATTTCCCGCCGAAACGGCGTGTTGGGTTCCAGTTGCGACTCGCCTAGTTCACGCGCCCATTTGTGTCCGGAATATACGGCCGCAGCGATGGTACCGGGAACCAGACAATCGCCAATCCTTTCAATGAACCGGATACCGGCATCCTCGCATTGCCCCGATAAAGATTTCAACTGCCAATACAGTTGATCGTCAGGATTCCTGGCAGTCACCAAAACAACGTGATCTACGGAAACTTCCTCAATTTGGTCTGAAAAGACACAACTCAGTCCTGCACGGTTATCACCGATTGAATCCAGACTAACATTTGTGTGGATTGACACACCCTGCTTCAGCAATCGGGACTGTATACGCCATTGCTCCAACGTAAATTGGGTCCAATGAGACACCAGCGGTGCAGGTGTCGCAATCGTTGTTTTTGCACCTCCAGCACAAATCAACTCGGCCAACACCCCGCCCATGTAGAAATGATCATCGTCGTAGATCAGTACATTGCCTGTCAGTTCGGAAACACTGGAAAAATCATCCGGGGTCCACACGGAGACAGAACTGTCAATCGGAATCGAAGTGTTGTGATTGCGACCTGAACCATCTCGTCGCCAAGATGAACCGGTTGCCATGATGACCCGGTCAGCACCGACTTCCAGAATATCATCAACCGCCATTTTGCTGGCCGGATACACTTCAACATTTGACAAACGCGACAATTGTTCCTGTCGATAGTCGCGCACCCGAATCCAAGCGGACAAGCCCGGCAATCGGCTTTCTCTGACTACCCGACCGCCAAGTTCGCGATGCGCGTCAACCAATGTCACTGCGCAACCTCTTTTGCCAAGCGACACAGCACATTCAAGTCCGGCCGGTCCGGCACCAACGATCAGAAATTTATCACCAGAATCCGCCGAGTCGAAACGCTCCGGGTGCCAACCGCGGCGCCATTCTTCACCAAATGTCGGATTTTGGGTGCACCGGGACGGTGTCACTGTATAGTCGCCCGTCACACAGATGTTGCAACCGATGCATTCTCGAATTTCGTTCACCCGACCTTCTTCAATCTTCTTGGGCAGAAACGGGTCGGCGATAGAAGGCCGCGCCGCACCAATCATATCCAGCACACCGCGTTTGATTTGAGAAACCATTTCATCCGGCGATGTAAACCGACCAACTCCCACCACGGGCTTGGTCGTGACACTCTTCACTGCGCGAATAAACTTCTCCTGATAGCCTTCCGGCTCAAATCTGGAAGTTGCTGAATCATTGTCCCAGTCACTCACGTTTACATCCCACAAATCCGGCAATTCAGCGAGCATCTCAATCACTTCGATGCCCTCCCCGTCGTATTGAAGGCCATCCTCTCCCATCAGTTCTTCAATCGAAAATCGAAGCGCAACGGCACAGTGTTCTCCTACAGCATTCTTGGTTGTTTCGATGACTTCTTTCAGGAACCGCACCCGGTTCTGCAGTGAACCGCCGTATTCGTCGGTTCGATGATTGAATCGACGCGCCAGAAACTGGGTCGGCAGGGCCAGTGCATGAGCACAGTAAACATAGACAATATCAAAACCTGCGCGCTGTGCGCGCAACGCTGACACCCGGTAGATTTCCAGCACATCGCGAATGTCCTTTTTGGTCATCGCGCGAGCATGAATCGGATCGTATCCCGGTGCCGGTCCAGCTGACGGTGCAAGGCTATCCGCACGAGTCAGAAAATTGGAGGCTTCACGCCCGCCATGTGACAGTTCAATTGCTGCCAGTGCGCCATGCTCGTGAACTGCCTCGACCATTTTGGCATGCATGGGGATATCAGAGTCATCCCATAGTCGAAGTTCCGTATACGGCGAAATGTCCGACGTATGATGAATGTCGCATTCTTCCGTGGAAACTACTGCCCAGCCCCCTTCGGCCTTGACACCGCGCATGGCAGCAGCCGAATTGGGTCGAGCATGTCCCATGCCACTGCAATGTGGCACCTGATAAAAACGATTACGCGCGGTGACCGGCCCGATTTGAACGGGTTCGAACAGAATGTCGTAACGCGGATCGCGTGACACGCAAGAAACCTTGGTGGGTTCAACCAAGTGAGAAATTCGCCACCGCTGGTCTGAATTTACGCGGCGATCTTGATTCCTTCCTTCTCCAAATCAACCATGGTAGCTTCAATACTCTTGCGCAGAATACGCACCATTTCGTCAATCTGCTCACGAGTCAAAGTCAACGGCGGCGACAGAACATTGAGATGCGCCAGCGGCCGAATGATCAAACCACGTTTTTGGCAATGTACGGCAATCCGTTTACCGATATCCAGGGACTCATCAAAGAGTTCCTTGGTTTCAGCATTGGCTACATTCTCGACGCACATCATAAAGCATTTGCCGCGAACATCTCCAACAATCGGCAAGTCCGTCAAAGTCTTCAACTGGTCTTCGAAATACGGGCCTACAGACTGCACATGCTCGCAAATCTTGTCGCGTTCGATGATTTCAATATTCTTCAATGCGGCGGCACAGCAAACCGGATGCCCGGAATAAGTAAATCCGTGGGTAAACAACCTGCCGTCCTCCATTGGCTGACTGATTACATCGTAAATTTCGTCGGAAATCATCGTTGCCGACAACGGCAGGTAGCCGGAGGTAATGCCTTTGGCGCAGGTAATCATATCCGGCACGAGGTCAAATACCGGCTCGGATGCCAGCATGTGCCCCAGACGACCAAAACCGGTTACCACTTCGTCGGAAATATACAGTACGTCGTATTGCCTGCAAACTTCAAGCGTGCGCTTGTGATAGCCATCCGGCGGAACAATCACGCCACCGGCACCCATAATCGGTTCCGCGATGAACGCGGCAACATTGTCAGCACCCAGTTCATTGATCTTTTCTTCCAGCTCGGCAACCAGAAAATTACAGAATTCCGCGTCATTCATCTCTTCCGGCTTGCGGTACGGATTTGGAGAAGATAAATAATGAACCAACCCTTGCGCATGATCGAAGTCAGTATGGTCAAATTCAACACCAGTCAGTGCCATTGCCAAATACGTGCTACCGTGATAAGCATCGGTGCGAGAGATGATTTTTTTCTTCGACGGCTTGCCGCGCAAATTGTTGTAATGGTGAATAATACGCACGGCAGTGTCATTTGCCATGGAACCGCCGGTACCGTAGAACACATGGTTCAGCGGTCCGGGCGCAATTTCAGCCAGCTTGCTGGCAAGTTGTGCAGCTGGCGGCGTCGTGATGTGATTGAATACCGAATAGTAGGGAATTGTGCGAACCTGTTCGGCAATGGCATCGGCCATCTCACTCGAACCATAGCCAATATTGACGCACCACAAGCCCCCGATTCCATCAATATATTGTTTGCCGTCACTGTCGTAAACATGAACGCCATCCGCTTCGGCCACCACCAGGGAGCCTTCTTCGTGGAAAACGGAAAAATCCGACCATGGATGAATGTAGTGATCTCGATCCTTTTCCCAAAGATCTTCAGTATCGTAAGTGTTTCTCAATTCCATCCCAACTCCTCAATGATTGATTTGATTACTGCTCGTCAGGAGCAATTACAGCAATAACTTCAATTTCCATCACCCATTCGGGCCGCGCCAGTCCCTGAACAATCAAGCCGGTCGATACCGGAAATACCCCTTTCAACCATTTTCCGATCGATCGGTACACCGGTTCGCGGTAGGCGCGGTCAGTAATGAAAACTGTGATTTTACAAATGTCGTTCAACGTGGCACCGGCCTCTTCCAGCAATTGCTTGACATTTTTCATTGCCTGGTCGGCTTGCGCCGCCGGGTCCCCGACACCAACAACATTTCCTTCAAAATCGCTGCCAACTTGTCCTCTGACAAACACCATGTTGCCAGCCCGTACAACCTGGCACAAATCGTTGTCCAGATCCTGATTCGGATAAGTGTCCTTGGTATTGAATTTTCTTAGTCGAATGTGCTCGGTCAAATCACACAACTCCGTACTGTTAGTTCATGGAAATTTTATCTGAAAGACCCGCTGCCGTCTTGACAAATCTCATTGGGTCCGAAAAGTCAAAGTTCATGAATACTGCATTCAGATGAGCAAATGGCGGCGATTGTGCGAACAACTGAAATGTCAGCTTGTGGCCGGCATAGTCAGAGTTCAGCAGATCACGTCCAAGAGCCAGCAACCGGCGGCGGTCGTCGTATTGCCATTCCTCGTTGATCGAATAGTATTTTTCAAGCCAATACTTGATTTCTTCCGCTTCGAATGACTTTGAATCCGGTGTAATGCAAATCTGTCCGCCGCACAATTCCCGGGCAATATGCATCATATGCGGCAGTTGCGTACAAGCCAGTACCCGACCGGTGTACAGCAATGACGGATTCGGCATCAGCAATCCTTTGGGGCTACGCTTCGCCGATGCAATCGCGGCCGTCAGGTGTGCATTGATACCTTCCCGATAGCAAACCAATTTCGCCAGTTTTTCACGTACTGCCTGCTGCTTGTCCAGACCGGTTTGCCGGACATTGAACATGGCAACGCCAATCATCATATCGGCAACTTTCTGAATCCGTTGTATGAAGGCGTATGCACTGTAACGATGCAACGTCGCGCGGATGAATGTAGCGGCGCGAGTGTGCTGATAGAAAAGCACGTCCTCCCACGGAATCAGAACATTGTCGAAAATCATCAATGTATCAATTTCATCGAATCGATTGGCCAGCGGATAATCCTCGATCGGTGCGCGTTTTGCAAATCCGGTGCGGCAAATGTGGGTAATCCCCTTGGCATTCATCGGCGCAATGACACCGACCGCGTAGTCGGACAGTTTCTGGTCGCCCCAGTTGGCAATTGTCGGCTTCACAAACGCCTGATCGGCGTAAGCCGAGGCAGTTTCGTATTTGGCGCCACGAATGACAATGCCAGCGTCGGTCTCCTTGACAACGTGAAGCAACATGTCCGGGTCCTGGTCTTGCGGGCGCTTGGACCGGTCGCCTTTCGGATCGGTGTTAGCAGAAACATGAAACACATCGTGGTGCAACACCCGGTCAATGTGGTTCTTGATATTGTCTGCAAAACGCGGATCAATTTCAGACAGCACATCGCTGCCGTCGTACAACGACCACATCTCTCCAACTGTTTCATCGCCGACCCGGGTCACCACGCCACCGATATCGTTCAGAATCGCATCAACGGCTGTACGCTTTCGATACCAGTCCTTTTTCTTGTATGGAAGTTTTTGCAATACTGCGTGGGGTTCGCCATTTTCCTTGTAGGTCAGCAAATCTTTGTACTGTTCACTGAGTGCCATATCGTAAATACGTACACGAATGTCTACCAAGGGTTTGAAAGCCGGGTGTTCGGCAACATTCTTGACAAGTTCGCCGTCCATCCAGACTACTCGACCATCTTGCAATGAATCCTTGTAGTCCTGTCCTGTTCGCAGCATAAAATGTTTCTCCTTCAGTAAAGAATATTACCTTCTTGTGCAAGGTATCTGTTCAGTTCTGCAAGCCCGTCCAGCGGGTTTGCAATTCAATGCCTAAATATACCATTGAAGCACCTTTGATTTCACAAAAAGGGGAAATTTTCCAGGCACTTCAAAACACTGTATCCAAGGTCACCGGGCATACCCGCAACAAGGTTGCTTGAGTGTGTGTTCAAATTCTCATTTTACTGCTGGTCTGACCGGTCCATCCTGTCCCGAAAAAAAAGGCCGCCCATTCAGGCGGCCTATTTTCCATTGGATACTAATTTGGTGCGAGAAACAACTCGCCTGCTACTTTGGACCAGACTCGGTTTCGTACACCATCTTGTAGTGCTTGACAACCATACTTCCAGTTGTCCCTTGCGTCTGCTGATTGATGTGTACATCAACCAGCGGCTTGATCTCCCATCGCTGAATACCGATGTCCTCAAGCTGGCGGTCGCTTAAGTGGTACAGTTCCCTGACTGTTCGACGGCGACACCGCCAGAGTTTCAAACCAGTAGCCATTCGCTTCATCAAATCGGCAAACGATTTGCCATTGACGATACCCACTGGCTTGTTCAATACAACAACATTGCTTTGTTTCATTTATGCTTTCTCCGATTACTGAACTGTTTTCCGACTATAGAACAAACGCAACCACAATTGCGACCGCAGTCACAGCAACTATGAAAGCCAAACCAACTTTTGTTCGAATATCTTTCAGCATTAGAAATTTGTACCTCTTTGCATGTTCGATAAAATATAAAAAAAGGAAAGATTTAAAGCTTGGAGATCCGGAGAGCGTCCATGCTCTAAATACCATCCTTGTCGAAAGCTTCCGATTAACTCTCTACGATTAGATTGTTTGAAGCTGTTGACTATAAGATAACGCATTTTGGAAAAAAATCAAGAGAAATGTTTTCCTACATACATGAGTTTTTACTCATGTATCATGTTTCAGTGAGTTAAATTCTAAATATTTGTTTTTATTATATTTTTTGATATGTGATTTTGCAATGCAACAAATTTGTCCGATTATTTATACTTGACAGTAGTGAAAAAGTCGATTCACAGGGTGAATGAAGACTGGCAACCGCGTTGAACTGTGCCTGAAAATTGAACTGAAATAGTATCCAGTGTGCTTGGCAGGGCACCGCGAATCGTTGCCGAGCTGGCAAAAGAATTGACATTTTCACGGCTCTTTGGTCGGGCGGGTATTGAATGCAACCGTATTCGCTGGTAGAATATCTGTCCTTTCAAGTTACGAATTACACTTCTGAAATATGGCTACGGGCACACTCTACAACAAAATTTGGGACCGCCATGCAGTTTGCGAACTGCCGACTGGATATGTGCAACTGTTCATCGGCTTGCATTTGATTCACGAAGTCACCAGTCCGCAAGCCTGCGACATGCTTCGGGAGAGAGGACTCGATGTAGCATTCCCCAAACAAACCATTGCCACAGTTGATCATATTATTCCGACTACCACTCAGCTTCGTCCCTACTCCGACCCGCAAGCTGAAGCCATGGCACAGGCATTGGAAGACAATACCAAAGCGTTCAAGATTTCGTATCTCGACCCAAGTTCAAATCAGCAGGGAATCGTGCATGTCATCGGACCGGAACTTGGAATGGTCCATCCGGGCATGACCATTGCGTGCGGTGATTCTCATACAGCAACCCATGGTGCATTCGGCACACTCGCATTCGGCATCGGTACTTCCCAGGTTCGCGATGTGCTTGCCACTCAGTGCCTGAGTCTGAGCCCGCTAAATGTACGCCGCGTGCAAATTGACGGACAACTTGGTGCCGGAGCCACTGCGAAGGATGTCATTCTTTATGTAATTCGCATGCTTGGGGTAAGAGGCGGAATTGGATTTGCCTATGAATACGCCGGCACGACGGTCGAAGCGATGACGATGGAAGAACGCATGACACTGTGCAATATGTCTATTGAAGGTGGTGCGCAGGCCGGTTATGTGAACCCTGACCAGACCACGTACGACTACCTGAAAGGCAGGCCGCATGCGCCTCAAGGCGATGCCTGGGGTCGAGCAATTCAGTACTGGGAATCAGTTCGCTCGGACACGGATGCGGACTATGACGATGTAGTGCATTTTCAGGCAGAAAATATTGCTCCACATGTAACTTGGGGGATCAATCCCGGTCAAAGTGTAAGCTTGGACGAACCCCTGCCCGACCCGAAGAAGATGTCTGAAGGCGAAAAACATACTGCTGAACACGCTTATCAACACATGAAACTTCAGCCAGGTCAGCGAATCACCGATGTCAAGGTGGATGTTGTTTTTATTGGCAGTTGCACCAATTCCCGAATTGAAGATTTGCGCGCAGCTGCCGAGGTTGTCAAAAATCGAAAAGTGGCAAAGCATGTACGCGCAATTGTCGTACCAGGCTCACAGCAAGTCGATAAGCAATCAAAGGAAGAAGGACTGGACCAAATTTTTGCGAATGCCGGCCTGCAGTGGAGAAAACCCGGTTGCTCAATGTGTCTGGCAATGAATCCCGACAAACTGGAAAATGACGAAGTCTGCGCCAGCACCAGCAACCGCAATTTTATTGGACGCCAAGGAAGCCCTAGCGGCCGAACACTGCTAATGTCCCCGCAAATGGCGGCGGCAGCGGCGATTTCAGGACAAGTGACTGATATTCGGGCGCTGTAATTCAATTGAAACTGCAACCTTCAATCAACCACAAATTGAAAATGACTGGTAATAAAATCATTCAAATCACCGGCACAGCGGTATCTGTACCCGGCGATGACATTGATACGGACCGCATCATTCCGGCGCGGTTTCTCAAGGAAATCACATTTGCAAATCTGGGCAAGTATCCCTTTTTCGACGAACGCTTCAATGCCGATGGCACAGAACGAACTCACCCTTTCAATCGTTTTGATTCAAATCGCCCGAACCTCCTGTTTGTCAACAAGAACTTCGGGTGCGGTTCAAGCCGGGAACACGCCCCGCAATCCCTGCTTCGATGGGGGATCAAAGCAATTGTTGGCGAGTCGTTTGCTGAAATTTTTTCTGGCAATTGCAATACGCTTGGAATTCCGGTTCTTCGCGCCGCGGAAGCAAACTTGAAAGCCATTCAGCAACTTGCCGACACGAATGCACAAGTGCAGTGGATGGTCGACTTGAATACAATGACTGTTTCTTCGGAACAGCAAACTATTTCTGTGGAAATGTCGGACCATCACAGAAAAGCCTTGCTGGAAGGCACTTGGGACAGCACTGACTTGCTACTCGAAAATCTGGATAAAGTTAAACGTCTGGTAACAACCCTGCCTTACACAAGCGGCTATTCAGCTTAGCTGTCTGACGGCACATCGTGCAGGCGAAATAATCGAAGCAGATAGAGTCCGGCGGCCAATGCAACCACCGCAGTCATAATGATTGAAATGTGATAGTCGCCAGTCCACCAAATTAGTCCGCCGAATAGCGGCGGCATGCACGCTACCCCGAAGTAGAAGATAAACTGAACACCCCCGGTCCACTTGGTGGCCTCATTCGCCGGTGCACGGTACGCAATTTCTGACAGATAAACTCCGTTCCAGGCGTGACTGCTACCACCCAGGATGAAAGAATAGGCATACAGAATTTGTGCTGGCCAATCCGTGGTGATGTAGAACATTGCCATGACCGAGACAGTTGTGACCAACCCGATCATCAGCAACACAGACTTTGATGACCACTTGTCGGCCAGCAAGCCCCAGATCATTCGTCCAACAGATCCACCAATGTTGACAAACATGAAACAAACTCCGGCCTGAATCAGATCGAATCCATGATCTACCAGATACACAACGAAAAAACTTGCAATACTGGTCTGTACGCCGGCGTAGATAAATCCAACCAAAGAAAAGCCTCTCAACAACGGTACTTTCATTACCCTTTTCACTGGACTCATCAACGCTGTGAATGACCATGAAACATTGGAAGACCGAGGTCCTGCGTCGAACCGTTTCCGTAATGGCTGCAAGATAAAGAGGGAAACAATCGCAAGAATTGCAACTGACAGAATTGCTGCTTCCCATCGCCAACCCACAACAATCGGCGGCACAATAATTGAAGCGAACACACCTCCCACGGTTACTCCAGTCTGTTTCAGGGAAAACATTGTCGATCGATTATCTGCCGTAGTCACCCTTACAAGCACAGAAGCATTGGCGGGATTGATCGGTCCGTATGCCAACCCCAGCAACACGGCGCAAACAAATGCAAACACCGGGGTGCCAATGGAAAACGAAACCAGACCCAGTATTCCGAGAACTGCAGTTGCCTGGAGAACACGTATCGGTCCGTAGCGAGCCACGAACACATCGGAAAAACTTCCTGAAAATGCGGCAACCATGTAAACCAATCCGGTAAAGTACCCGACATAGGTTGCTGCAATTCCAATATGAGGGGCGGCATCGGGCGCAACCACTGCCACGGCCAGTATGCAAGCACTGACGACTGCCAAAGTCAGGAGCATTGCCAGCGTCGGGCCTAGTCCGTCAGGAACGAAACGCATTTTCAATTTTGTACGGGACAGTCGTGCCTTGTTCGCAACAAGATTTCATGCCGGCAAACTTTAGCATCCCAGCTGGTCGGCCAATTCCAGAAAACTATTCGCGACTATGTCGTAATTGCCGGTTGCTTCAAGATCAATATTCTGATTCGGTCCATGTTCAGTCGGTCTTGCCACAAACGCAGTCTTGAAACCGCATTGGGAAGCGGCTACCAGATCACTGTTATGCGCGGCTACAAGCATGCAGGCAGTCGGCGGCAAATCCAGCATTTCAGCAGATTTCAGATATGACTCGGGTTGTGGCTTGTAGTGTCTGACAACTTCAGCACCCAACACCATGTCCCACGGCAAATTTGCATTTTTGGCCATATTGACAATCAATGAAACATTGCCGTTGGACAATGTGGCGATGATGTATCCGGATTTGATTCGATGCAAACCTTCAACTGAATCTTCCCAAGGGTCCAATCGATGCCACGCAAAATTCAAATCGAAAATTTTCTCCTCGGACATTGAATCAATGCCAAATTCCTTCAACACTTCAAGCAAATTTTCGTAGTGCAGATCATCAAGTTTTGTCCATGGTCTGGAACCATTGCGAATTTGTTCCATGGCGGGTTGATACATCGCCCGCCAGCGGTCAGCGAATTTCCCGCTGTCCACATGCGCCAATTCGGAAATTTGCTTCACTTCGTTTGCGATACTTGTACGCCAGTCCACCACTGTTCCAAAAACATCAAACATTACAGCCCGAACTTCTTTCATGTCACCTGCCTTGCAATAACATTCCTTGATAATAAATTCAGCGAATCTGTCATCAATATTACTATAATTTATTGATGTGGGCGATTAGCTCAGAGGGAGAGCGCTGCCTTCACACGGCAGAGGTCACTGGTTCAATCCCAGTATCGCCCACCATTGCATCACTTGCTTCAGTCCACACCGAATCTTCAATGGGGTTCTGTGGTGGAAGAACGGATATTGAGATAATTTCCGGTCAGAATCAGCAAGCTCCCGACCACTACCGCCATTTCAACCATCTCGCCGTAAAACACTGCACCAACCAGCGCGATCAATGGTAAACGCAGATATTCCATTGGCGCAACCGTAAGCGCTTCTGCAATGGTCAAGGCTTTGGCCATGCAATAGTGTGCCGTCAATCCGCCAACTGAAATCACAATCAGAAAAAAGAAACTTAGCCAGTCGGTAGGCAGAAGAATGTCGCTGAACGCCAGAACCAAAGCCAATGAAATCGGAAACTGACAGATTGACATATAAAACAGGATGCACAACGGCGTTTCAGTTCTTGCCAGATGGCGCGTAAACATGATGGAGCACGCAAATCCAATTGCGCCAATCAGCATGACAATCGAGCCTGTCTCAACTTGCATGCTGAACGGTCGTACAACGACCAGAATACCCATAAAACCAATCACCGTGTACAGTGCCTTCTGCCAGGTAAGTTTTTCTCTCAGAAAAATCGGTGCCAAAACAGCAATCCAGAGCGGAATCGTAAACTCCAGCGCGAATACTTCAACCAGCGATATCACGGACAGCGCAAAAAACCAGGAGAATTGCCCTACAAAATGAATGGAATTTCGCGCGATATGGAGATGCAGGCACTTCGTATAAAGTTGCTTGAATCCTTCCCGGGACAACCAAACAACCGCTACCATCACGGCGATTGAAATGATCGAACGGACGAACAGAATCGCCAGAGTGTCAAATTCGTCCGACAATTCGCGGGTGGCAATCGCTGACAAGGTAAAAGACAACAGGGTCCCTGTCATCCAGAAGAACGCTTTGTACACTTCGCGGTCAGCTTAGTATACAGCGGCGAAATCGAATTACTCTATGTCAACTGTTGCCGGAGCACCAGGAATAATGGAATTGTCGGTTTCCTGAAATGCAAAATCTACCAAAAATTTCGATTCGTCGTCTTGCTTCCTGTGCCAGCGTTTACTTTTTTGCTGCAACGTCGGCAACTCCATGGTTGCTGTATATTGACGGTCCCCAAGTTTGACTACGTACTGTTCGCCGGGTACCAGCTTGACGCGTGTATCGTACGAAACAACTGCGCGTGCGACATATTCATTCGCCCTGGCCACCGCCATCCACTTTTGAGTTTTCGAAGAACGAGCAACAATCATGCCGGGCTCAATGCGACGACTGACAACCACTGCATCGAAAGGCGCTTCCACTGTGGTCAGGCCCAGTTCGAATTCGGCAATTGCGAGTTCTGCTTCAAAAGCCTGAAGTTTCACTTCTTCAATAGCGATTGTTTGTTCGGACGCATCCAGCTCCCGGTACGACAGTGACCGGCGTTTCAGAAGTTCTTTATACTTCTGATGCAATGACTTCAAGGATTCAACCTCGATCACCTGGAGGTCGACCTCGCTTTGTTTCGCTTGAACTCTTGCTTGCTGAAGCGTTGAATCCAATTCAATCAATGTATCGCCCCCGGCGATGGTCTGTCCAACATCGGCGTTGACAGCCTTTACTTTTCCTTGGGCTAGCAACTCAATCGGCACGACAGTTCTGAATTGAACCGTACATGAAATCTCGTCAGCAAAACTGACAAGCGAATACAGCAGGGTGGCCAATCCAACCACCGCGCAAATACAATCTTTTCTGGTTTGATTAACTGTCATTTGAAAATACCTGTTTTCCCATTAAAGCATCAAGACGGGACCAAACCATGGCAGTCTGAAATGCAATTTTATGGATTTCTCGTTGAACTCGAAACAATTCCACTTGTGCTGAACCACGATCGGAAGGCAAATCGAATTCAAACAAGGAACGACTGTGATCCATATACTGTGAACGAAACTGGTCTTTTGTCTCAATAGCTCGCCGTGCAACTTGCAAAAACTGCAACTCCTCCCAAAGTTCAAAGACTTCAATGCGAAGGTTAGCCTCACTTGTCCAAAGAGCATTTTGAATTTTCGCTGTTTCTTGTTCTGCGTCGGGGCCCTCCATTGATGCCGCGGCTTGATGAGCTTCTCGGATCGCCACAAGCTCGGTATTGGATTCCAGGACCACGGCTGTAAGGTCGTGCAGATCAGGACTTTCTCTTTCTGCAAATTTCGACAAATCAGGAGCAATGACATCTCGTGGAACATAGTCATCAAATCCCATCGCTATACCGAGTCGAATTCGGGTGCCCAGCTGATTCACCGCAGCTCTCTCCCGATGGGTGAAGGCATCCAGATATTCCGACTCCAGTTCTAGCAACTGCACTTCTGACTTATTGTCCAAAAGTTCCGCTCTTTTTCGATTTCGGTCGAACTGCAAAAATTCGAGCGTCATCTGCTCATTGTTGATGGCATAGTCATAATCACTCAACAGAACGTCAAAAAACAACTGCGCAATTATCAGTCGGCGGTCCTGATCAAGCAAGCTGATCAAGTTTTCCGAAGATTCCAGTTCGGGTGAATCGAATAAAACCGCACCTGACTGCAAATCCTGCTGCATCAGGGAGCCAACCAAATTCGATTGTCTTTGAACACCCAGATTCACCTCCAACAATACGCTTGCCACTGGCTGTGAATTGGAGTATTTCAGGGCTGTTTCAAGAGTAAGGGGTTCTTCAGGCAAAGGCAACTCTTCCGATGAAACCGTGCCGGTTGCCAACATGAAAATAACCGCGAAAACACCTGACCAAATTTTTGACCAAGCTCCACGGTTACCTCCCCTCAAATTCTTCATGACGAATCTTCTGACTGCCGGGCCCGTTTGAAACTCGTGAAATCTGTATCCTTGTAGTGTTCATCTGCGACAAATTCGCCGAGCAACAGGAATTCATCCGAGCCTTTCAATACACCAAGAAAGCGGGTTGCCAACTCCCCGTCCAGATTGAAAAACAAGAACTCGGGTGATGCGCGTACTCGATACAAATCTACTGCGAAATCTTGCTCGGTATATTCCTCGCCGTCAAAATTCGTAAGCGGATTCGTACTTTCAACATTAATCATCAGATTTCTGAATCGCTCGCGAAAGTAGTCTTGTACTTCCGACCGATTCAATATCAAGGTCTTCATACGCTCGCACCAGGGACAATCGCTCAGCTCCACCATGATCATGATGTATTCCTGCCCTTCGTCATGCGCATTCTCCACCTCTTCTTGCAGATCACCGAAACTATCATGGAAAAAGTATTCTTCCGGGTCCCGAAGTTCCGCGTACGACGGTAGTACCAATCCGAATGCCAAGCTAACACAAAGCAATGCCCTGAACACTGTATACAAGCCCAGTTTTTTCAATTGCATTACAGATACCTCCTGTTTTTTTGATTCGTTCCTGAAAAAAATTTGGTAATGCCCATGCCGGAAATTGTTTCGTCGACTCGTCTCGTGGCTATTGAGAATCCCGAAAACTGCCAAAATCTACACTCCGATAGTAGCCTTCCGCTACATATCGCCCAAGTAGCATAAATTCTTCCTTGTTTTTGGTGACCCCGGTTAACCGAACGATAACGTTGCCGTTCAAGTCAAAAAATACAAACTCAGGCGATGCGCGTACCCGAACGACCTCAGTCGCGAAGTCAGATTCGGTGTAGTCTGTGCCATCCCAATTTGTTACCGGGTTTTCACTTTCCACATTCATCATTAACGGCCTGAAATTGGCGCGGTAGTAGTCCTGAATTTCAGATTGATTCAATATCGAGGTCTTCATACGCTCGCACCAAGGACAGTCACTCAACTCAAACATGACCATAATATATTCAAGCCCGTCGCTTTTGGCGGCGGCCGATTCGTCTTGCATTTCGCCAAAATGCTGGTGAAAAAAGAATTCTTCCGGATTGCGCACTTCCGATTGTACCGGCAGTGAAACAAAGCTAACAAGCAGAAAGCTCAGTATCAATCCAAGTGAACGACAATATATTTTTTTCGTTAAAATCACTGTGTGTACCTCTGAATCAAGATTTTTCCCTTCTCTGGCATTCAGCAACATACCGCAATAGTATAAATAAATTGTTGCCGCGTTGCAGATTCAATTCGTACGATTGCAAACGCGTCGAGTCCATTGACATGAAAAATTTTCCCAATTCCGTCTAGTTCGCCTGCTTGAAGGTCACGAATTCAGTAGTCTGGTAGTGCCCTTCTGACACATATTTCCCCAGCAACATGAACTCATTGGCATCTTTCGTTACTCCCGAATAACGAAACGCGATGTTGCCGTCCAGGTCGAGGAAAACAAACTCGGGCGAGGCACGCACCCGCACGACTTCTACCGCATAATCCTTTTCGGTGTACTCTGTTCCGTCCAAATCCACGATCAGATTGTCGCTCTCTACATTCATCATCAGCGATCTGAAACTGCTGTTGTAGAAATCCTGAATTTCTGACCGGTTCAGCACTTGGTTCTTCATGCGCTCGCACCAGGGACAATTGCTGAGTTCGAACATAATCATCAGGAATTTCTTGCCTTCCTCGCCGGCAGTTGCCAATTCATCAGTCATGTCCCCAAAACTTTGCTGAAAAAAGTACTCTTCCGGGTTGCGTTGTTCAGCTAGAACAAAGCTGCTGGCAGTAAATACCAGCACAACAGCAACCAGCGTTGCAACGCTTCGGACCGGCTTTCCAATTCGGTTGATTGCCTGATTCTTCATCGACGAACAAACCTCTCGGCCGCAATCCACAAATTTGACGGGAATATTCATTTTATCGGTGCAACAGTCTAATCGTTTCACGGGATTGTTGCAACTTACAATTAATTAAGTATTTGGCAAGCTGCCCAGATTCAAAGGAGTTGAGTATTCAAAAATTCATTTCGAACTGATTGACTTCAGGACGGGAAATAATCAGCCACGCCGGGATTGTCCCGATCCAGCAACAGCCGCGGGTTGTACGGTTTGTCAACCTGAACGCTACCTTGGTCCCGGAGATACTCCGCAACCCAGTCCCACACTGGCGGACCCGACGATTGTTCTCCCACCGAGGCCCAGCCGGCCACTTTATAGATTGCATTCGCGTCAATGAGTTCACCAGTTTCCAGACGCAAGTCAGAGATTCGACTGCCCATTTTTGCCGATGGTCGAATTGCATAACGGATCCCCGAAGACCGTATCATGTCCCCGCCTTGCTGATAGAACGGGTCTGCATGGAACAAGTTGTCTGCTACATCTTCCAAAACATGCTTCAGCTGCTCACCGGTAAACTCCCGCACAAAAGTTTCCGGATAGGTCAAGGCAGTAGCTCCCAAAACATCTTCCATGGTTATCATTTGTCCGGGCAACACTGTGGTCCCCCAGCGAAAGCCCGGTGTCAAGGCAATTTCCGTATCGCCAACTGCCCTGAGTGAACTGCAGATTACTTCGTCGAATGTACCGTTGAAATTTCCCCGTCGATACAACAGCGATTCAGTTTCCGCCAGCGGTTCTTCCAGTCGTCCCGCAAACATGTTGTGCGACTGTTTGATGAACGAATCCATTTCAGCATCCGGTGGCAACTCATTGCTGAAGACCGGGAGTAGTTTGTAGCGCATGTCCCGAATTCCCCTGCTCCCGAATGCCAAATCCAGCACCGCGACAAACTTTCCGTTGGAACCGGCATTGGTCACCCAAGTCACCCCCTCCGCATTTCGTACAGGCACCGGTGTTGGAATTGCATCATGCGTGTGTCCACCCAGAATCACATCAATACCGGAAACCATACTGGCCAGCTTCAGATCCACATCCATGCCGTTGTGTGAAAGCAAGACCACCGCGTCGGGCTTGTGAAGGATACGAATCTCAAACAACAGGGCTTCCAGTTCTTCAACTCTCAGACCGAACGTCCAGTCAGGCACAAAACGTCCCGGATTTGCAATGGGCGTATAGGGAAATGCCTGGCCAATAATTGCAATATCAAAACCGCCGATGGTGCGCATCGTATATGGCATAAACGCATGCCCGGTGGATTCATCGTATGCCGGGCTCCCGTCAAACAGCGCATACTCGGTGACAAAAACATTTTGCGCAACAAACTCGCCGTTGAAGGCTTCCAGATTCCGACGAAACTCGTACGGCGTATAGGTGAATTCCCAGTGCCCGGTAGCAATGTCAATCCCCAACAAATTGTTGGCTTCAACCATCTCTCGACCGCGCGTCCAAAGCGCGGTGCCGCTACCCTGCCAACTGTCGCCGCTATCCAGCAACAGTGTGCGTTCCGAACCGAAGTCCATTCGAAGCCGGTCAATTAAAGTCTTGATGTAGGCATATCCGCCAACTTTCCCGAACCGTTCGGCCAGCTCCGAAAATTCAACATACGTGAAAGCATAGGCTTCGCGGCTTGACTGTCGAATGCCATAATAATCGAAAAATGCTTGGCCCACCAAGTGCGGCGGCCGGTCGAAGGAGTTGTGGATACCGATATTTACGTTCGGTTCACGGTAGTAAACTGGTTTCAACTGTGCATGAACATCAGCAATGTGCAACAGGCGAACATCACCGAACGTACCAATATC
Source organism: Arenicellales bacterium (assembly GCA_965200765.1). GTDB lineage: Bacteria > Pseudomonadota > Gammaproteobacteria > Arenicellales > JAJDZL01. The sequence continues at coordinate 687,395 of OZ241380.1, read as the reverse complement.
GTACAGATTGTCAGAGGCTTTGCCAGCACCGACAGGCAACATTGCAGCAGCACCTGCTGTTGCAAGCAGCCGGGCAAATTCACGACGACTGATTTGCACTCAAAATTTTCCAGCCGCAACAGAAGACAGACTCAAACAGTTCCGACTCTCAGGACCTGAGCCCCGAGCCGGATATACGATTTGTCCCGCGGACCAATCGCTACGAACTAGCGGGGCACTCGCCCCATCCAGAGAACCTCCTCTCTCTTTGCTTGTGCAATTGCCGCCTCAGCCTGAAAATTGGCTTGAGCAACTAGCTGATGTGCTTCTTCCAACTCCCCGGATTCTGCCTTTTTTTTCGCATCTCTTAGTAATCCGGCCGTATCGCGCCATTCGTGTCCGAGCTCTGCCGACTGCTTGCGCAACGCATTCGCTTCTTTGAATGCCTGGACAAAGTCGTCCATTTCACCTGCATTCACACTACTTGCTGCAACCAGAATCAACAGTGATGCAAATGAAACCTGAATGAACTTGAAACATTTAACCATTTTGCTCTCCGATTATTTTCGTACTGCCGGACCATTGAAGACCGAACCATTGCTCATGTAGGTGAGAAAGTACTCGAGATTCCGGTATTCCTCGCCTTGTGGCTTGAACCCCTTGGCACGCACTTGCTGATTGCATCCGCGAAATCTGCGATGCAAAGTTCCCAACTCATCCCATTTCAGTCTGTAGGTGGGGAAACCAGTTGCATGCCCAACTGCCGGACTGAGAATTTCAGCCCGTAGTCGGCCACCAGATGCATGAATGTGACAATCCGCACAAGCAAGATTCAACTGGCCACGTTTTGTGTAGTAGAACCGTTTTCCCATTTCGTAGGCCGCCAAGGCACGCGGGTCGTCCGGGACCACGACATTTACGGGTTCCCCTCGAGACGTAAATGCCATATATGCAGAAATTGCAGCTAAATCACCCTTGCGATAAGGAAGCTGTTCCTCGCCGTTGGCAGTGCGGCATTCGTTGATGGCCAGTTCCAGTGTCATGACCATTCCGCGCTCCAAGTCAAAAAACGGATAGTTCTGACGAATACCGATTCCTCCATTTTCAAAGCAATCAGCATACGTCTTGCCGTTTCCAAAAGGAGTTTCAAACAATTCCTGGCCGTAGTCCACGTCCAGCTCGTAAGGCGGAAAATCCTCCAGTTCCAGCCACTGCTCTCTGGAGGGCGCATCAATTTCGTACACGCCGTCGGCAAATCCTACGATGGTTGTGTCTGGAAATTTGTCAAGAAAAAATTTTTGAAACGCAATACGGTCGTCTTCGGGTGATGTCATCGCGAGTGCAGACATGCCGGTCAGCACAATACCCGTCAACAAACACAGTAATTTCCTCATCAATTTATACCCGTATAAAACTGCTAGCCGTTTCCGATGCCCGGTTAACGCACTTTGAATTCTTTTGAATCCGACTCATCCATATTGTCGACCCAGGAAACCTTTACGGTGTCGCCGGAGGCCGGTCCGTTCATGCGAAATGACAGGTAGGGATTCTTGGAAATCGCCCAGCCCCAGTATGCTGCCATGACCGGTTTTCCTTGCCATTCGCAAGTTACGGTTTTAATGTAATGTGCCGGGATAACCTTGCCGGTTTTTCGATCCTTGCGCAATCCCGTTTCCATGGGATGCTTGATTAGAACCTTTATTTCTGCACTGCCATCCGAGATGACCTTGATTTTCGCTTTGATCGTCATTTTCTTGTCCTGTTTCAGTTGATTCTAACCGCCGCAACCGCCGACGGTAACTTTCACTTCTTTCACGCTTTGGTAAATTTTGCCATTTGCTTTGACCAGCGCAATCACATCCGAAGATTCGCCCATTTTGATGCGCATGGAAACAGTTGGCACGACCTCTGGCGTCAAGTCGTATGAACAAATCACCGGATTCGGGTTTTTGGCAACAACCAGAGCCATCGCTTCCGGATTGCTGACATTGGCAGTAACTTTGATTGGTACCACGGCCCCGTTTTCCGCGATTTCCGGTGCCTTGATTTCAATGTCGCCCGAATCCTCGACTCCGTTGTCGCCGAATAGTTCAACCAAACCTGAATCAATATCCTTGGCGGTGAACGCAGAATCTGGACGGGCAGCATGTACATTTGCCGGCAACAGGCCCCAAGAAGCTGCAAGTCCGGCCAGACTTGCATACAGGGCTTTTCCCAGAACCTTGCGGCGTTGCAGGTTGACTGCATGCATAACAAAACTCCCACTCAGAGTGTGTAGATGTATTCCACCACCATATCAAGCTCTTCCGGTGTCAAAATACCGTGAAGACCATAAGGCGGCATCATTGTATACGGATTGACTGCAGTAGAATCATAGATGCGACTCTTCAATCTCTCCTTGTCTGGAAATCGTTGCATCATGAAAATCAGCGGCGGCCCATGATTCCCGGGAAACTCCGCGTCTCCAACCATATGGCAAGCCACACAATTTCCTTTCTCCACATCAAGAACCAAGGCCTTGCCCTGTTCAACAATGTCAGCGTTGTCATCGGCAAATGTTGCCCCCCAAACCACAAATAGCAACGAAACAATCGCGCCGATCAACAGATTCGGCAATCGCGACGGAATATTTTTGTTCAATGTCTTGACCACAATACGATTTCCAAAGATTCCCTTACAATAATAGTATTATTCAATCCAATTGCAAATAAAGGATTTTAATGTAATTGTAATGTTCGTTGTGCATACTTGCTGTTTCACTTTCGTTTCAACAACAAATCTACCCTTGCAAGTATAGCAAATTTCAGACATGTTGACTGCAAATTATCAAACGATGACCATGATGATTGTACCAGAATCCAGGATGAAACCATGCCTGCAAAACAGTTGCCCGGTCCGTTTGCATACTTTTGTTCAAGCACGTTAGCCACTATTTTATTGCGATTTGACCAAGTACTTCGCTCCTATCGCGATCATCGGCATGTCCTGTCGCTTTCCAGGCGACGCGGACAGTATTGAATCCTACTGGAAAAACCTGAAATCCGGCAAGGATGCCATTCAGCCGGTCCCGCAAGACCGCTGGAACCCTGAAATACTGAATTCACTCGCCGGCGATGAATATGCGAAGGTCGGCGGTTTTCTGTCCGACCTGGACCAATTCGATCCGGTATTCTTCGGTATATCGCCACGAGAATCGCGCGACATTGACCCACAGCAAAGAATTCTGCTGGAGCTTGCATGGCGCGTCATTGAAGATGCTTCGGCGTCAGTTGATGAACTGACACGCATTTCAACCGGGGTATTTGTCGGTGTGATCAGCCACGACTATGAAAGACTGCTACTGTCCGACAGACGCTCGATCAACTCGCACACGGGGCTTGGTCGCTCAACCAGCATAGCCGCCAACAGAATCTCCTACATCTTCAACTTCAGTGGTCCCAGTATCAGTTACGACACCGCTTGCTCATCATCTCTGGTTGCGGTTGATGCCGCGTGTCGGGCTTTGAATCTGCAAACTTGCGATATCGCGCTGGCCGGCGGTGCGAACACCATCGTCTCACCTGAAAGTTACATTGAATTCGGCCGTGCAGGCATGTTGTCAAAATCAGGAAAGTGCCATGCTTTCGACGAAAACGCAGATGGCTTTGTGCGCGCCGAAGGCGGCGGACTTGTACTACTGAAGCGACTGTCAGATGCACTGATTGACGGTGACCGGATTCGCGCGGTCATACTGGCTACGGCAGTGAATCAGGATGGTCATTCTGCCGGACTGATGGCACCTAGCAGCAATGCACAGATTGAAATGATGAAAACTGCACTGCGGTCAGCAAATCTATCCGGTGACGAAATCGGCTATGCAGAAGCTCACGGTACCGGGACCCAAATCGGAGATACTGCCGAGGCGCGGTCCATCGGACAGGTTTACGGTTGCAACCGGCCCTGCTGGACAGGTTCAGTAAAGACGAATATCGGACACACCGAAGGGGCCGCCGGCATTGCCGGATTGATCAAGTCCGTGCTTTGTGTCGAACGCGGGAAGATCCCGCCAAATTTGAATTTTTCTACTCCCAACCCTCAAATCGGAGAAGTTCAATCCAGTATTCGGATACCGACGAAGACTCGCGACTGGCCGAAACGACAGCGTTATCGAATTGCAGTAGTCAACTCCTTCGGTTTTGGCGGAACGAACGCACACGCAATCCTTGCTCAAGCTCCAGCGAGCAGTCCAACTCGTAACTGTTCTGAACGCACAAGTTATCTGCTCCCGTTGTCCGGTTCGTCGCTTGGCCAACTGCAACTCTATAAAACTTCGCTATTGAACAATACACGCCAAACTCTGCCCACAGTCGGATACAGTGCCGGCCGCCGAGCGCATGAAAAGTATCGCGTTGCATTCCTGGGCGAGTCGTCAAGTAATTTGAAAGATCTGCAGGAATTTATCCAGTACCCTGGCGACGCAGAGAACCCGGAATCAAAGATGGCGTTTGTATTTTGCGGTATGGGGCCAAATTGGCGCGGAAGCGTCAAGCACCTCTATGCAACGGTACCGGTTTTCCGGGATACAGTCGACGTTTGCGACGCTGTATTCAAAGATCAGTTCAATTTGTCAATTCTTCCTGTGATTCAGGATGATCCACCGCCCGGCAACCCGCCTAGTTTGACACTTGCTCACGCACGTCTTTTTACGATTCAGGTTGCGCTCGCCGAGTTTTGGAAGTCCTGGGGAATTGTTCCCGATGCAGTCGTTGGGCACAGTATTGGTGAAGCCGCTGCCACCTGTTCCGCGGGTTGGCTGTCTTTGGTCGACGGTGCCACTGTTATCGCGCATCGAACTGAAATCGTGGAAAAGTCCAGAATTTCAGGCAACATGTATGCGATTCAGATTGAGCCTGCGGTTCTCGAAAAAATGCTGTCAAGAGAGAAACAATCCATCTATGTGGCCGCGTGTAACTCGCCTCGTTCATTTACTCTGGCTGGTGATTCTGAACAACTTGCCATCTGGATGAGAAAGGCAGAATCAAACACTCAGTTTAGTCGAAATCTGGAAATCAACATACCGTTTCACACACCGCTGATCGATACATGCGGTGACAAAATTCTCCATAGTTTGAAAGGGGTTAAAGCACGACCTGCAACTAGTGAGTGGTATTCAACGGTTACCGGACGCAGCATGGCTGACCAATCCGCGGATGCTGAGTACTGGTGGAATAACTTCCGTCAACCAGTGAAGTTTGTCAATGCGATTGAAGCTTGCTTGGAATCCGGCGTACGGACGTTTGTTGAAATCGGTCCCAACCCTGATTTGTCGTTTTATCTTCTGGAAATCTTGCAAGAAGCGAAACTTGAAGCCCGATGTTTTCCTTCACTAAAGAAAGATGAACCGGAGTACAGAACCATGCTGTCAACGCTTGGCGGACTGTATTGCCGCGGATATGACATCAATTGGTTAGCGGTGAACGGCAAGCATCAAGTGGTTGACTTGCCAGGCATCAAATTTAATCGACAATTCTACTGGAAAACCGGCCACGGTCATGTTGCCGAGCATCAAAACTCTGAAATTGCTAATTCTGAAACGCCATTGATTGAATTTTCCGGCGAAAATGCGAATCGCTGGAAAATTCCAATGACACGCGGTCGTTTTCACTGGCTTGAACAGCATCGAATTCATGGTCAAGTTGTCTTTCCGGCAACGGGTTACCTTGAGGCGGTTCTGGAAGCAATTTCTTTGATCAACAAGACCACACCAGTTCACTTGAAGGATATTCACTTCAAACGAATCTTGCATCTGCCCGAAGCCCGGCGACCTGAGCAAGACTGCCATATCAACTTTGAGCACAAAGGCAGCACCACAAAATTCTCAATTGGTACTAAAGAACTAGCAAGCAACACCGAAAGCCAAACCTACTGTTTCGGCAAGATTCAATCATTGAAGAGCATCCCTCGGAGAACATCCGAATTGAATGAATGGAAGTCCCGTTGCCGCGAACCTGTTTCACTTGAGCAATTCTTTGCACAAATTTCCGCACTTGGACTGACACAAGATACCGAAACTTACGCGGTAGAACAATTGCATAGTCGCGCAGACAAAGAATTTCTGGCCAATATTGTGAAAACAGACCATCGCGTTGCCAATGACAACTTCTATCAATTCGACCCGGGATTGCAGGACCTATGCTTCAGAATTGGCGTGGCGAACTTGGAAACCAATCATCTGCTACTGCCATACTCAATCGACTCCATTGTATTTTTTGATTCTCCCGGGGACAGTGTGTGGGTTTACGCCAGCAACACGGTAAAGCGGTCCGGTCACCTGAGTCTGGATTTGGAAATTACTGACGATACTGGGCGATTGCTGGTACTGGTATCCGGATTGAATCTTCGATTGCCAGCAATTCAATCTGAACAAACTGATTCCACTGCGGAACCAGTTTACTGCCTTGAATCAGTATGGAGACGAAAGCCAACGAATCATACCGATGAACTCTCGAGAATATTCGCGACTGCCAATGTATCTCAAAAACTGAACGACTACTTAGTTTCACGAGCCAGAAACGCCGGTGAAAATCTAGATGACAGCAAGGCAGAAAACGAACTGGAGAAAATCACTGTTGGCTACATTGCAGATGCACTGGAAAAATTGGGATATGATTTCACATCCCGGACCCCGGTCTCACTTGATGCCCTACAAGTGAATCTCAATATTGCAACATCGCACACAGAACTCTTTCACTCGTTGCTGACATTGCTCAGCAAGCATCAATTGATACAAATTCGCGACAAACAAATTGTCGCAACTGAACAACCTGACAGAAAGAGCGGAGAAATGCTGTGGCGAACATTTCTTCACACTGCACCTGCATCCGAGTACTTGTCCGAACTTGTATTGATAGAACGTTGCGGTCGAAATTTGCATAAGGTGCTGAGCGGAAACAAGAGCGGATTAAACTGCATATTTCCAAACGGCTCAAGCGAAGATCTGAGGCAATTCTACTTGAACTCGCAAACCTGTCGTGTTTACAACGAATTGCTTTGCATGTCGGTGACAGAATTATTGGACCAGTGGCCCTTTGAGCGCCCGTGCAGAATTCTGGAAATTGGAGGTGGGACTGGAGCTTTGTTGTCGTTGCTGGCAAGCAAACTTTCAATCGTCCCGGTGGAATACGTGTTTACCGACATTTCCCGAACATTCGTACAACAGGCAAAGCAACGGTTCAAACATCTGCCTTTTTTGGAATTCAAGGAATTGAATATCGATGCAGACCCGTCGGTGCAAGGTTTCAGTGAACGCGAATTTGATCTAGTGGTGACCTCAGATACACTACACGCAGTCCGCCACATCGGGGACAGCCTGGATTACATCAACAGATTGCTTCGTCCCGGCGGTATTTTGCACCTGATTGAATTGACCCGCGAACCTGCATGGGCACGAATCGTTTTCGGTATGCTACAAGGTTGGTGGATCAATGCAGATGACGACCGTTCATCTGACAGTCCATGCAGAAATTCCGCGCAATGGATCGACTATCTTGACCAACATGGTTTTCAAACTGTTGGAAAATTTGGCACCAACACGGAAAATAAAGAATCACTACACACGTTAATTGTTGCGCACTCGTCAGGTAGCAAAGAGGTTGAACCCCAAGTTGAACCGGCTTCCAATATGGACCACAGTTGGATTGTCTTTACCGACAGCAACCGATTTTCCGATGAGTTCATCAAGCAATTCAGACAAGGCAAAATTTATGTTGTGCAGTCTGCTACTGATGATGCTTGTCATGAAGAAGGTTTATCGGTTCACCCGGAAACTTTCGAAGACTATGAACGAGTACTACAAAACATAGTTGCCAGACAACTCGATATTGCGGGAATTATTGACCTTCGAGCAATCACAGAACAGTACCCGCTAGAAACACAGTCCGGGAAACAGACCGATATTCAATCTGGTCCTTTGTCGCTCGCCTGTCTGTTGAAGGCGATTGATCACGTATTCACTTGTGCACCGCGTATGTTTGTGATTACCGCCAATTCGATTCCAGTAGACTGCCAAGTTTCCGAAACCGGAGTGACCAATTCAATGCTATGGGGCTTGATTCGAACCGCGCGCAATGAATTCTCGCATATTGATTCACGGCTCGTTGACATAGATTTGAACAGCGATAATGCACCGAAAGAATTATTTGAACTGCTCATTCACTTTCCGGATGAACCGGAATTGCTGCTACGCGGCTCATATCAATATACACAAAACTTTCGGGAATTTACTCACTCATTAGCCAAGCCTGCGAAGCAACGCCCGCTATCCTTGACCGGCTTCAAGAATGGACAGCTAGGTCAACCCGAGTTTCAGCATTTGGCAGAGCACTCCCCCTTGGGTGACCATGACGTACATATTAAAGTATCTGCAACCGCGTTGAATTTCAGGGATGTCATGGTCGGGCTACAAGCACTTCCGCAAGACGCGGTTAACAGCGGGCACGCAAAATCAGCCTTGGGAATCGAGTGTGCCGGCACGGTGAAGCGAATCGGTTCAAAAGTTGCCAAAGTGAGTCTTGGTGACCGGGTAATCGCATTGGCGAGTGGCACCATTGCAACCGAGTGCGTTGCACAGGAAAACTTTGTTTTTCCAGTTCCCGAATCGCTTACCGAAGAACAGGCAACAGGACTCCTGACGGCTTATGCAACTGCTTGGGTTTCATTGAAAAAAGCAACAGTTCTCGCAACCAGTCAATCAATATTGATCCATACCGCATCTGGCGGCGTTGGGTTGGCAACACTTTTTCTTGCACAATTGCAGAATGCAACAATTTATGCAACTGCGGGCTCAAAAGAAAAAAGAGACTTTTTGAAAGCACTTGGAATCAAGCATGTATTCAACTCTCGTTCAACGAAATTTGCGAAGAAAATTATTGATATCAGACACGGACGGGGCGTTGATATCGTCATCAACACCCTAACTGGAAACGCGGCTCTGGCAAATCACCGTATTGTCGCTTCGGACGGAGTGATCATTGAGTTGGGGAAAAGTCCGAATTCGTTGAGCATGCACAAGGAATCAATTTCGTCACCGAACAAGGCAAAAGTCCTAAGTGTTGATATTGACCAGATGTGGAAAGACTCGCCGAAGGAATTGCATGACATCCTGGAATCTGTGCTGGCAATGATTAATCAGCAACTATTGCCCGTTCTGCCACACAGAAACTTTCCATTGGAACTGGTCAGCGATGCATTCAGGCATGTTTCCTCTGCCAAGCACATCGGCAAGGTTCTGCTTACTTTCGACAATGGAACATTCCCCTCCCTGCCGGCACCGAAAAATATTCGAATTCCACCAGATTCGACCATTCTGATCGTCGGCGGAACTCGAGGTTTCGGACTAGCAACCGCACTTTGGTTGAGTCAAAATGGCGCTCAGTCCCTGCTCCTTGTTTGCAAGTCTCGTACAATCAACCCGGAATTTCAGCTGGCCGAAGCGAAATTCAATAATCAGAATACGTCTGTAACAGTGATTGCTTCGGATGCAACTGAATTCGAGACATTCAGCAAAGAGATTCAAAAAGCATCCGCACATTTACCTCCAATTCGCGGAGTATTCCACTGTGCGATGGAAATCAACAATTTTCCTATTTCCAAGCTGAACAAAACCAACTTTGACAAAGTGATTCAACCCAAAGTTGCTATTGCCTGGAATTTGTATCAACTAACCAAAAACCTGAACCTGGAATTCTTTGTCATGTATTCCTCCCTGGCAAGTCTCCTGGGACCTGCTGGTCAGTCCGCTTACGCCGCTGCGAATTCATTTCTGGATACCCTAGCGCACTTCCTTCGTGAGCGCGGAGTGCCGGCTATCTCAGTCAATTGGGGTGCGGTTTCAGACTACGGATATGTTGCCAATCATCCAAAAAGTACTGCGCTCACACTTGAGAAATTCGAGGTGTCTGCAAGCCCGGCAGAATCCATGCTGAACCACTTGCCGAAATTGATTGAATCGCACGCGACACAGGGAATCATTGCTGGTGGCAAATGGCCAAGAACCCGCACTCAATTGCCCACTGTGATGCACGAAACGACAGACAGTAATCTGTCTGTGAAATGGCAGTTGCAAAATAGTCAGTCAAAAAATGGTATTGACTCGGTCAAGAGTTGTATTGCCCGAGTACTGGAGATCAGCGAAAACGAACTGGACATCAAACGTTCGCTTGCAAACTACGGAATTGACAGTTTGCTTGCGGTTGAATTGTCACATCTCCTGCAAACAGAATTCAACATCAATATTGATGCTCAAGATCTGCTTGACAATAAAACAATCGAACAGATTGCAAAATTTGCAACGAACCATCCCTAGCACCAAAGGTCAACATCAATCCCGTGGTCAATCATAGAAAATGCTATTCCATTCGCTTGACCAACCAGTTTCAATCAATTAAACTTACTTCGTAAAATCAACAAGTTACAGAAATTCATGGTTGAAACTTGCGGTTCCAATCAATTAAACGAAGTTCGTGTCCGCAAGCAAGCATGGCTCGTGAAATTTCTGATGGAACTTTCTTCGTTTGCGCAGGCATTTCTGGACTTGCTCAGCAGAAAAGCATCGCTGACGAAGCACACTTTCTGTACCGAATCCATCGGTTTTCGAGATGAAAAACACTGCTCCATTCGCTTGATCAACCAGTTTCAATCAATTAAACTTATTCCACAAAAACAACAAGTTACAGAAATTCAGGATTGAAACTTACGGTTCCAATCAATTAAAACGAAATCCGTTGCCGGCAGTAAGCATGACTCGGGAAAATTCAGATGGAACTTTCTTCACTTGCATATACGCCATTTCACCTTCTCCTGCCCCAACACCAACTTCAAATATGCAAGCATTCCCCGACTTGCACAACTGGAAAGTATCGCTGATGATGCGCATTTTTGGTAGCCGACACCACTGGTTCGCAAGATAGAAAACACTGCCCCATTCACTTGATCAACTAGTTTCAATCAATTAAACTTATTCCTTAAAATCAACAAGTTACAGAAATTCAGAGTTGAAACTTGCGGTTCCAATCAATTAAAACCAAATCCGTGTCTGCCGGCAAGCATGGCTCGTGAAATTTGAGACAGGACTTTCTTCATTTGCACATACGCCATTTCACCTTCTCCTACCCCAACACCAACTTCAAATATCCAAGCATTCTCCGACTTGCACAGCCGGAAAGTATCGCTGATGATGCGCATTTTTGGTAGCCGACACCACTGGTCTGCGAGATGGGGAACACTGCTTCAATTGCTTGATCAACCAGTTTCAATCAATTAAACTTGTTTCGTAATATCAATAAGTTACGGAAATTCAGGATTGAAACTTACGGTTCCAATCAATTAAAACGAAATCCGTTGCCGGCAGTAAGCATGACTCGGGAAAATTCAGATGGAACTTTCTTCACTTGCATATACGCCATTTCACCTTCTCCTGCCCCAACACCAACTTCAAATATGCAAGCATTCCCCGACTTGCACAACTGGAAAGTATCGCTGATGATGCGCATTTTTGGTAGCCGACACCACTGGTTCGCAAGATAGAAAACACTGCCCCATTCACTTGATCAACTAGTTTCAATCAATTAAACTTATTCCTTAAAATCAACAAGTTACAGAAATTCAGAGTTGAAACTTGCGGTTCCAATCAATTAAAACCAAATCCGTGTCTGCCGGCAAGCATGGCTCGTGAAATTTGAGACAGGACTTTCTTCATTTGCATATACGCCATTTCACCTTCTCCTACCCCAACACCAACTTCAAATATGCAAGCATTCTCCGACTTGCACAGCCGGAAAGTATCGCTGATGATGCGCATTTTTGGTAGCCGACACCACTGGTCTGAGAGATGGGGAACACTGCTTCAATTGCTTGATCAACCAGTTTCAATCAATTAAACTTGTTTCGTAAAATCAATAAGTTACGGAAATTCAAGGTTGAAACTTGCGGTTCCAATCAATTAAAACCAAATCCGTGTCTGCCGGCAAGCATGGCTCGTGAAATTTCAAGTAGAACTTTCTTCATTTGCACATACGCCATTTCTCAACTTGCTCAGCGGGATAGCATCGCTGACAAAGCACATTTTCAGTAGCCGACACCACTGGTTTTCGAGATGGAAAACACTACTCCATTCACTTGATCAACCATTTTCAATCAATTAAACTTATCTCGTAAAAACAACAAGTTACAGAAATTCAAGGTTGAAACTTGCGGTTCCAATCAATTAAACGAAATTCGTGTCCGCCAGCAAGCATGGCTCGTGAAATTTCAGATGAAACTTTCTTGATTTGCACACATGCTGTTTGACCCCCTTTCGCATCAAATCCGGCTTCAGTTATGCAGGAATTCCCCGACTTGCTTGGCCGAAAAGCATCACTGACGAAGCGCACTTTTAGTAGCCGACACCACTGGTCTGCGAGATGGGAAACACCGCTTCAATTGCTTGATCAGCCAGTTTCAATCAATTAAACTTGTTTCGTAAAATCAACAAGTTACAGAAATTCAATATCAAAACTTGCCGTTCCAATCAATTAAAACGAAATACACGTTCGCCAGCAAGCGTGGTTCGTGAAATTTGAGGTAAATTTTTCAGATTTTAGTCAACCCGGGCAAATCGGCAATTGCGTCTTTAAATACTTTGCAATGGTAAGTACTCATTAAAGAATACTTAGTTGACATGACTCTGCATAGTGAAGTAGAATTTGGCTTGAAAAGTCTTTTATCGTTGGACTTCATGACACGCCATGCATGGTTCAATACTACTTATGAAAGTAAAACACTTGAAACTGGAAAATGTTCGCGGATTCAATTTCGCGAATTTTGATTTCCAACCCGACTTCAACCTAGTCATTGGTGAGAACGGGGTTGGAAAGTCAAGCGCGCTTGATGCATTAAGATTGTGCCTGTCATCAATTGTTTCTCGTGTCGGCAAGGTGAGGTCTCCTGCAACGATTGATTTCTCGAATGAATCCGCGACAGAAGCAACTCCCCAAGAAATTGAATGTCAAGTGCAACATGGAACTGTGGATTATTTGTTTTCGTACATTAAGTGTCCAGAAAGGAAGGCGGTACGAAAATTCGAGCCACTAACTGGTGTATCTCAAATCATTGACCAGCAGTTGAAGCCACCATACGCAGATAATGTTCACAAACGAGAAATACCCGGTCACACCGACTTTTCTCCACTTGCAATTCATTTTTCAACTCAAGTACCAAGTCTACACAGGAACGGAACTGCAAGGAAAGTTTCAAATGGTGGAACTGGTCTTGCATTTTCAGGAGCATTATCTGACCGAGGGGTGAATCTTGGCGAGCTTGGGCAGTGGTTGCAAGCGAAGGCTGAGTCAGACTCGATGTCTATCCAGTCCAAAGCAACTCCGGAAATGGTTGAAAATTCGCTGACCCGATTCCTCCCCAATTACAAAAATCTTGTTGTTGGTGGCAAGAATCAAAGGGAACTGTTTATTCAAAATGGCAGGGGTACGATTCCAGTCCGCAATCTTTCAGAAGGAGAGCGAAGACTATTTTCAATTGTTTTCGATATCATTCGTCGACTCTCTCTGGCCAATCCAGGACTTGCCAATCCTGTTGCCGATGCTGGGGCAATAGTATTGATCGATGAGATTGAACTTCATTTGCATCCCAAATATCAGCGAAAAATTGTACATGACCTCATGGAAGTTTTCCCAAAGTGCCAGTTTATTGCAACGACTAATTCTCCGCAAGTGATTGGCGAAGTCAAATCTGAGAATATTCATAGCATTGAAGAAAACGAAGTATATTCACTTCCTTATTCTTATGGCGTTGATTCAAGTCGCATACTTGAGGAAATAATGGACGTATCTCCGCGTACGAAAGAGGTACACCAATTACTGGGTCGAATCAATGAAGAAATAAATGACAGCGGATTTGATCGGTCAAATAAATCTCTTCAATTGTTGATTGAAATTCTCGGTGAAAATGATCCAGAAGTAGTGGAAATTCTAACTTTTCTTAGCTTCATGGAGAGGGAATAGTTGAGACCCATCAACAAAGGAGTTGAACCGCGGAATCTCATTCAACACAGAAGTACTGAGCAGGCGTTTTACGACAACTATCCAGACAAGGCAAAACTGCGCATTTGAAATTTTTTGTACCCCAAGAGTCTGCGTTTTTCAGGCTTTAAAAGACGTTCCATCCTCTCCCGCTTCAGCACCAGCTTCAGTTGCACAGGATTTCTTCGATTTGCTCATTCGGAAAACATCGCTAACGAAACATACTTTCAGTAGCCAACACCACTGGTTCGTAAGATAGAAAATACTGCTTCATTCGCTTGATCAACCAAACTCAATCAATTAAACTTATTTCGTAAAATCAACAAGTTACAGAAATTCAATATCAAAACTTGCCGTTCCAATCAATTAAAACGAAATCCACGTTCGCCAGCAAGCGTGGTTCGTGATATTTGAGGTAAATTTTTCAGATTTTTGGTCAACCCGGGCAAATCGGCAATTTCGTCTTTAAATATTTTGCAACGGTAAGTACTCATTAAAGAATATTTAGTTGACATGACTCTGCATAGTGAAGTAGAATTTGGCTTGAAAAGTCTTTTATCGTTGGACTTCATGACACGCCCATGCATGGTTCAAAACTACTTATGAAAGTAAAACATCTGAAACTGGAAAATGTTCGCGGATTCAATTTCGCGAATTTTGATTTCCAACCCGATTTCAACCTGATAATTGGTGAGAACGGGGCTGGAAAGTCAAGCTCACTTGATGCATTGAGATTGTGTCTGTCATCAATTGTTTCTCGTGTCGGCAAGGTAAGGTCTCTTGTAAAGGTTGATTTGTCAAGTGAATCTGTCATTAAAGATTTTTCTCAAAAAATTGAATGTCAAGTGCAACATGGAACTGTGGATTATTTGTTTTCGTACACAAAGTGCCCAGAAAGGAAGGCGGTACGAAAATTCGAGCCACTAACTGGCGTATCTCAAATCTTTGACCGACAGTTAAAACCACCCTACGCAGATAATGTTCACAAACAGGAAATACCCGGTCGAGCTGACTATTCTCCGCTTGCGATTCATTTTTCGACTCAAGCAGCAAGTCTATACAGGAACGGAATTGAAAGGAAAGTTTCAAATTGTGGGACGAGTCTTGCATTTTCGGGAGCATTGTCTGACCGAGGGGTGAATCTTGGTGAGCTTGGACAGTGGTTGCAAGTGAAGACAGAGTCAGACTCGATGTTTATCCTGTCAAAAGCAATTTCGGAAACGATTGAAAATACGCTGACCCGATTCCTCCCCAATTACAAGAGTCTTGTTGTTGGCGGTAAGAATCAAAAGGAACTGTTCATTCAAAATAGCAGGTGCACGATTCCAGTCCGAAATCTTCCAGAAGGAGAGCGAAGACTATTTATAATTGTTTTCGATATCGTTCGTCGACTCTCTCTGGCCAATCCGACACTTGCCAATCCTGTCGTCGATGCCGGGGCAGTAGTATTGATCGATGAGATTGAACTTCATTTGCATCCCAGATATCAGCGAAAAATTGTACATGACCTCATGGAAGTTTTCCCAAAGTGTCAGTTTATTGCAACGACTAATTCTCCGCAAGTGATTGGCGAAGTCAAATCTGATAATATTCATAGTATTGAAGAAAACAAAATATATTCACTTCCTTATTCTTATGGTGTTGATTCAAGTCGCATACTTGAAGAAATAATGGAAGTGTCTCCACGTGCGGAAGAAGTGGAACAATTGCTCCACCAAATCAGTGACGAAATACAAGACAGCGAATACGACCAAGCAAGGGAATCTCTTCAATTATTGATTGGAATTCTTGGCGAAAACGACCCTGAAGTAACACGAATTCAAACCTTTCTCAGCTTCGTGGAATGTGAGTAGGTGAGCCTCACCAAAAAAGCAGTTGAATCATGAAGCCTCATTCAGTACAGAATTACTGAGCACGCGGATTACGGCAACCATCTAGACAAGGCAAAATTGTGTATCTGAATTTTTCTTCCCCAAGAGTCTGCGGTTTTCAGGCTTAAAGCGCCGTTTCACCTCTCCCGTTTCAGCACCTGCTTTCAGTCGTGCAAGCATTTCTCGAATTATACAGCCGGAAAGCATCGCTGATGAAGCACACTCCCTGTAGCTGACACCACTGGTCTGCGAGATGGAAAACACTGCTCCAGTCGCTTAATCAACCAATTTCAATCAATTAAACTTATTCCGTAAAAACAACGAGTTACAGAAATTCGGGGTTGAAACTTGCGATTCCAATCAATTAAAACGAAATCCATGTCCGCCGGTAAGCATGGCTCGTGAAATTTCAGGCAGAAATATCTTCATTTGCACATACGCCAATTCACCTTCTCCCGCCTTACCACCAGCTTCAGATATGCAGGCATTCCCCGATTTACACAACCGAAAAGCATCGCTGACGAAGCGCACTTTCTGTAGCCGGCACCACTGGCTTGCGAGATGGAAAACACTGCCATATTCGCTTGAGCAATCGGTTTCAATCAATTAGACTTATTACATAAAATCAACAAGTTACAGAAATTCAAGGTTGAAACCTGTGGTTCCAATCAATTAAAACGAAATCCGTGTCCGAAGGCAAGCGTGCCTCATGAAATTTCAAGCAAAACTTTCTTCATTTGCACACACATCGTTTCACTCTCTCCCGCCTCAGCAACAACTTCCGTTGCGCAGGCATTCCCCGACTTGCACAGCCGAAAAGCATCGCTGACGAAGCGCACTTTCTGTAGCCGACACCGCTGGCTTGCGAGATGGAAAACACTGCTCCAGTCGCTTGATCAACCAATTTCAATCAATAAAACTTATTCTGTAAAATCAACAAGTTACAGAAATTCAAGGTTGATACCTGCGATTCCAATCAATTAAAACGAAATCCATGTCCATCAGCAAGCATGGCTCATGAAATTTCAAGCATAACTTTCTTCAGTTGCACGCATGCCGCTTGACCCTCTCACGCACCAACTCCAGCATCAGTTGCAAAGGCACTGCCCGACTTGCACAGCCAGAAAGCATTGCTGACGAAGCGCACTTTCAGTAGCCGACACCGCTGGCTTCCGAGATGGAAAATACTACTCCATTCGCTTGATCAACCAATTTCAATCAATTAAACTTATTCCACAAAATCAACAAGTTACAGAAATTCAGGGTTGAAACTTGCGATTCCAATCAATTACAAGCGAGATTTATGCCCAAAAAGGAACATAACTCATGAATTTTCGAGATGAACTTTCATTGAAAGGCTTAATCAGTTCTGCATCAACTGCCTCTCTAATGCAACGAGAGATGATTGCCTTGTTTTTTGCAGCTACTCCAAATCTTTCCCTCAATGAAGAATTTGTCAGTCTGCCGTCTTCAATAAATTTCAAACTCGCATGCAAGTAACAAGCTTGGATACGTTCTGACTGTGACATGTCAGCAAACGGCTTGGGGCCGTATAGTGTTATTCGAGTGTAATCCGGGGTTGTCTCAATTCGCGGCGCAGGCAGTTGATTGATTTCAACAAGACTCACCACCTTGTCTATCCCAACGCCTCGTTCTTCACAAAAATCAAATCGATGCATTAGAGACGCTAGATTTTCATTGTGAGATTTTGGACTGGCATCTAAAAAATGTTGTGAATCTACAAGCGATTTTCCGGGGTTGGAAATTTCAATTCTTTCATCAAAAATTTCTACCATGGGGCCACTGCCGGTAATTGAAAAATCTTGATGAATCAAGGCATTTGCCACTAGTTCACGAACTGCATCACTCGGAAACATTCTCTCTTCTTTACGTCGTGCAAATTCAATATATTCATGAACTGGCAATTGGCCATCAATATATCCCATCATCGTCTCGAATCCCGATGCATACCCGGTATCAAATATTTTTTCTCGGGCAGACCCCCTTCTTCCAGAACCTTCATATCGAATAACTCTCAAAGCTTTTCGGCCTAAATTTTGAAAATCACTCAATTGTCGGGCAAGCAATATTCCCCCCAAATTTGTAATTTTCCAACCACCTGTATCACTGCGCTGAATTAAACCTTCTTGTTGAAGGGATTCAAGCACAGTCAAACGTTCTGGAATAGGTAAATTCAGAAGCACGAAATACGACGGATAGTCAATCATGTTCAATATGGAATCATCGCTTTCGTGCACTGAAGTGACCATTTTCTCAAAGGGTACATGGTCAAAGACACTCCAAAGTATTCTTTCCTTCTCTGGAAAGTCGTTTAATTTTCGTGTTGAAGAACCAAATCGAATGTATCGAACGCGAGAGAATGCAACAGGACGATTTGTTGCAGGAAAAACCTCAAGCAATACTAATTTTTTGGAATCAATGCAGGTCTCATAAAATTGAAAATTTATAGCTGGGTTAAGTCGTTTATACAGCCAAGTCTCCAATGGTTCATTTCCTTTCTTTGCGGTGAAAGGCGAAAAATTCGTGCCTACAATTTCTTGCGACCCATTTTTGACACCCCAAACCATGTATCCATGAGTTTTTCCATGCAGAGCTGCTGTATTCGAGAGAGCCGAAATATATTCCCCAATTCTCTCAGGGTTACGATAATTTACCTTGAACTTAACCCATTCTGTTTCGTGAGGATGTTTGCACAGGCCCAGAACCAAACTGGTTGTATAGTCAATATTATGATGTTTTTTCATACATGAATTTCAGAAAATATTGACAATATGGCAGAAGTTATTCAGATTTCATCCTGCCTCATTTCTTTTCTTCTGTACTTTAACGCTTCTTTCACAAATTTTTCATGTGCACCAAGCACATTTTCAAAGAACAAGCCCAAGTAATGATACCGACCATTGTATTACATGTCACTAGCGGTTCTCAAATGACCGAGAATCTCACCCGGATACCTCCCGTCCTTCCGCACCAGCTACATCTGACTCACATACTCACTACTACATCCCTTCAACTTAATTTCGATGGACCAGCACTGAACAGTGCGGGCATCCGTCCCGATGACAAAACAAGAAACGTCGCTTACCCCTGCACTGTCATAACACAGTGCACGGGTAATTAAGGATGAAGTGTCTGAAATTTCCGGGCAGACTAGGCTTCTTCAAGTGCTTCGATTGACTCCGGTATGGTTTGACCGCCGTCGACAACAATCGTCTGACCGGTGACGTAGCCTGCTTCTTTTGACGCAAAAAATAACGCTGCATTGCCAATGTCTTCCACCGCGCCCAGTCGTTTGAGCGGAATTGAAGCCGCCATGGTCTCCAGATAGTCTTCTCCTAGTCCGGTCAACCCCTCGGTAACAATATTGCCTGGCATGACTGCATTGACGGTGATGCCATACTTTGCAAACTCCATGCAAGCAGTTTTCATAAACCCCAGTTGCCCCGACTTGCTCGCGCCGTAATGCGTCCATCCGGGATATCCGGTAATCGGACCAGTGATAGAAGAAGTCAAAATGATTCGTCCGTAGTCACTGCTCTTCAAGTGTGGCAGACAAGCTTTGATTGAGAGAAACATACCCTTTAGATTGGTGCCCAGCACCAAATCCCATTCATCGCCATCCATGTTCTCAAGATGGCTTTGCGGAAAAATTCCAGCATTGGCGCAAAGAACATCAATACCACCGTGTCGTTCAGCCGCAGTACTTGCCATCGCGTTCATATCCTGTTCTTTGGTCACATCTGCTGAAAATGCAGATGCTGTACCGCCAGAGTTGTTGATTTCTTCTGCTGTTGCTTCAGCATCAGACAAATTTCTTGCAACGACGAGAACTTTCGCACCTTGATTTGCGAAGACTTGCGCGATGCCTTTACCAATGCCCTTGCTGGACCCCGTAACAACAACCGATCTGTTTTCTACCGATGTAAGCATGAATAACACCTCCTGTAGTTCAATTTGTTGAATGCTTGCCTACAATTTTACAGTCTGCCGCAATTTTGTTGGGTTGAATGTATCCAGGCCATTAATTTGAGTTGCAAAAATATTCGATGCGCCAGATATACACTGAATTCATTGCAACCGCTGAACCATCGCCTCACACTTGCTATATCAACAATTTGCCGTCAAGTGTCAAGTTTTCCTTGATTGAATCGTCTATCTTTACATGCCATGAACAGAAATCCTACTCCGATTGCGTGAAACCGCGGGAGACAAGCATGACAGAAACCAAACAAGAATTTCTTGAGCGTACCAAGGAACACTGGAATCCGGGCAAGACCTCGGACTGGCAGAACTTCGGGGTTGATCTTGTGATTGACCGACGGGAAGGCTATTACTTGTACGACATGGATGGCAAGCGACTCATTGATGTTCATCTGAACGGTGGCACCTACAATCTGGGACATCGCAACCCGGAAGTCATTGAAGCAGTCAAGGAAGGCATGAAGTACTTCGACATCGGCAACCATCATTTTCCGTCGTTGATGAGAACTCATGTCGCCGAAATGCTTGCCGAATATACACCGGAAGGACTGCAGTACACCATTTACGCTTCCGGCGGCGGCGAAGCGATTGATATAGCGTTGAAGTGTGCTCGTCATGCTACCCAGCGACGAAAATTCATTTGCATTGACCACTGCTATCACGGCCACACCGGACTTGCGGTTCAAGTAGGAGACGACCGTTTCTCCAAAATGTTTCTGAGCGATGCACCCCAACAGGAGGTGGTCAAGGTTCCATTCAATGACCTGGAGGCGATTGAACGGGAAATACTCAAGGGGGATGCTGCCTGTGTGATCATGGAAACCATACCTGCAACTTACGGTTTTCCAATGCCAAACGAAGGTTATTTGGCCGCCATCAGAAAGGCCTGTGAAAAAACCGACACGTTGTATATCGCCGATGAAGTGCAAACCGGATTAATGCGTTGCGGGGAGATGTGGGGGGTTGATACTTATGATATCAAGCCGGACATCCTGGTTACTGGCAAGGGCTTGTCAGGCGGTATCTATCCGATCGGGGCAGTGGTCGTAAACGAGCGCGCCGGAGCATGGCTGAAAGAAGATGGCTGGGGACACATGTCCACCTTCGGCGGAGCCGAGCTTGGTTGTATTGCGGCGGCCAAAGTATTGGAAATTTCCATGCGGCCACAAGTTCGTTCCATGGTTCACTACATCGCACAGTACATGCGCGATGGACTCGAGGTGTTGAAAGCAAATTACTCCGACTTTTTTGTCGGAATTCGGCAAAGAGGGGTTGTAATGGGACTTGAATTCAATCACCCCGAAGGAGCCATTCATGTAATGAAAGCATTGTTCAACAACGGTGTTTGGGCTATATTTTCTTCTCTTGACCCGAAGGTATTACAATTTAAACCGGGAATATTGATTGACCATGATTTGTGCGACTCGGTACTGAACCGTTTGGATACTTCCCTTGCCCAGGCGCGGAAGTCGGCGTTTTCGAAAAACTCGGCAAACAACCGGAACAGTGAAGAGCCAGAAATGGCTGAAGCCGCATAAAGAAATGCAACAAGGAGGATTCAAAGCATGACACCATTTGAACAGCTACCGCATGAAGAGCAATTGAAGCTGCTAAAATCTGTTGCAGTCAATGCGGTACCATTTTATGACCTGCCTGATGATGTTACCGTCGAACTCATCAATTTGTCTGAAAATGCAACCTATCTTGTTCATTCAGCATCAACCGGGCAAAAATGGGCACTCCGCGTGCACCGTGAAGGATATCACACAAGAACTGCAATCGCCTCGGAGCATGCCTGGACGGATGCTCTTCGGAACGAGGCCGGGGTAATTACGCCGCGAATCGCACCGGGAAGCGATGACGGTAATATTCAGGTGGTGAAAGCGGAAGGAATTGTTCCTCGTCATGTAGTTATGTTCGAATGGGAGTCCGGTGAGGAACCGCCGGAAGACGATCTGCATGCGCCGTTTGAACTTCTTGGGAAAGTTTCAGGACAAATGCACGATCATTCCAAAAACTGGAACCGACCCTCCTGGTTTGAACGTTATATTTGGGATTTTGAAACAAGCCTGGGCGAACGACCTCACTGGGGACGATGGCAAGACGGGATGGGGATGAATCCAGAACGCATCGAGTTGTTTGGGAAAACAACCGAACTAATCAAAGCCCGTCTGGATACCTACGGACAAAGTGCCGACCGATGGGGTCTGGTACATTGCGATATACGACTGGCGAATTTATTGATTGAAGGCGACGTTACCAAAGTCATTGACTTTGACGATTGTGGCTTCAGCTGGTTCATGTACGACTGCGCTACTGCCTTAAGTTTTATTGAAGGACGTCCGGATGTACCTGAACTGATTGACGCATGGGTTCGAGGTTATCGGTCCGTTACAGAATTGCCTGATGATGATGTTGCTGAAATTCCAACTTTTGTGATGTTGCGCAGACTCCTGCTTGTTGCATGGATCGGTTCTCATTCGGAAACTGAACTTGCTCAATCCATGGGGTTGCAGTACACTGCCGACACTATTGCCTTGTGCGAAAACTATCTCAACAAGTTCAGTAGTTGAGATTGCTACCAAGCACATGCGTTCACTTCATCAACGAAAATAATGTTGACTACACACTTGTATGTCTGAATTTTATTTTCGGGAACTATTGATTTTAATTTGAACGGGAAATCAAAGATTGAATTCATTTCCACAAATGAATTTCTCAAGTACAATGCTGAAATAGAAAAAACTGGAATCGAGCAGCATAAATCTGTTGAGATAGAATTAAACCGGAAATTGAGTTTCTGCCAGAATAAAAAATAGATTCCAAGATACTACTCGCTGTCCTTGTACACTCGGTGTATGCTACTTACGAAAGTCCAAGGGACACTTGTTGGCCCGTCTCCAGTACGAAACGACGAATGAAAAGCAATCCAATTCTACATCTCGCACAACAGAAAACTCAACCTCGCTTTTTGTGGTTTGACAAACAAATTGTTTTTGGGACCAGCATCGGATCACTAGATGAAACCTTGTGGGAACCGCTGTTGAGTGCGAAGGCTTTGGCAAACCCTCAATTGTCGCTTTGCAAATTTTGCCTGTTGGATTGGGATGAAGCAAATGTAGCGCGTCCAATAGTTGCAGGGATCCTGCTGTGTACAAAACATCCAGAGAACTGGCTACCCAATGCCGTGATTACTGCGACTTTGTATGAAGGTGAAAATCGGGAATCAGGACAGATCGATTCGAAGAATATTACAGGACCGTTGGATCGTCAGGTTGCTGATGCTGTAGCTTTTGTTGTGAAAAATATGCGCGTGGGTGCGCGCAAAGATCCAGCACGTGTCAACTTGCCGCAGTACAGCGAAAAAGCTGTTTTCGAAGCAGTTGTAAATGCAGTCATTCATCGCGACTACTCAATGAAAGGGCGCAGGATTCGGATTTCCATGTTTTCCAATCGACTCGAAATTCAATCTCCAGGTTCATTGCCAAATGGGTTGGGAATCGAAAACATATCAGTAAGTCAAGCCACTCGAAATGAAACATTGACGTCGATTTTCGGCACAATTTCTGTAGGTGAGATTCCAGGTTCGGAAAACAGAAGATATCTGATTGAAAGGCGCGGTGAAGGAGTTCCGATCATTGAAGAAGAGACTAGAAAACTTTGTGGACAACTACCTGAATACAGAGTTATCGATGAATCAGAAGTGTTGCTTTCGATTCCTGTTGCCTCACAGGAGAATAGTGCAGGACGTGTAGTCATAAGTGTGTATAAAAACAACTATACCCCTTTGAGTTCTGTTCAGCTTCTGTTATTGTTTCCGAATCACACCTGGATACAGGCAACGACTGACGAAAATGGTTTCGCAACTGTGGAATTGCATTCCACCCATCTGCCCATGACAGTATTTGCAGCGAAAAAAGGTTACACTGCTTTTGTTCAACATGAATGGGTACCTTCTGAAAGCCTACTTAGTCGGCCATGAAAAACCCATTTTGGGTTGTACAACGATTTGATTTGATTGAAGAATCAATTCAGGAAAGCATGAAAAAACAAGCATGAAATTGCAAGGAATTGTATAATCAACGCTTGATTTCTTGCAATATCCAGGAGAAAAAAATGACCCCGCACAAGCCCAAGTCGCTGCATCAAAGTGAAATGTTTCGCATTGCCCTGGACTACGCCTGTCGGCCGGACCATCCGCTGGTAAAGCTGGCCGAGCAGATTCCTTGGGAAATGTTCGAGAATCATTTCGGAGAACTGTATTGCCCGGACAATGGTCGTCCCGGTCTTCCGATACGAATGATGGTGGGTCTGCTGCTGCTCAAGCATACCCGCGGCTTGTCGGATGAAGAAATTGTTGAATGGTGGCTGGACAGTCCGTATGCGCAGTATTTTTGCGGTGAAACGCATTTTCAGCAGGAGTCGCAGCTGGATACGAGCAGTCTGTCCCGGTTTCGCAACCGGATCGGCGAATCGGGATGCGAGCTGATCTTGAAGTCGACGGTGACCGCTGGAATGGCTACCGGTGCGTTGAAGAAAAGCGACTTGAAGCGTGTGACGGTGGATACCACGGTGCAGGAGAAGGCGGTGACGTATCCGACGGATGCAAAATTGCTGAATCGGGTACGCGAGCGTTTGGTGAAGAAAGCACGTGCCGCGGGTTTGAAGCTTCGCCAAAGCTATGTGCGAGTGGGTCCGAAGCGACTTTTCAAGGTGAATCGCTATGCGCATGCGCGTCAAATGAAGCGGATGAAGGGGGAGGTGAAGAAATTGCACACGATTTTGGGCCGGGTAGTGCGGGATGTGGAACGCAAGGTCGATCAGATTGCAAATCCTCGTGTTCAGCAGTTGGCGGAGTCGCATCTGGAGTCGGAGCTGGAGCTGGCCAAACGTGTGATGACACAAGAGAGAACCAGCAAGAACAAGGTGTACAGTGCACATGCACCGGAGGTGGAGTGCATCAGCAAGGGCAAGGTTCACAAGCGCTACGAATTTGGTGTGAAAGTGGGGATTGCGGTGACCAATCGAAGCAATTTCGTGCTGGGCGGTCGGGCGTTTCCGGGCAATCCGTATGATGGTCATACGCTGTCTGCCCAGCTTGACCAGGTTGAGCGTATTACTGGGATCAAGCCGGAACAAGTGTTCGTGGACCGTGGCTATCGCGGTCACGGCGTGACGGATTCTCAGATTTTCATTTCCGGTCAAAAGCGCGGCGTGAATGCACAGCTGAAGCGTCTGCTCAAGCGACGACAAGCGATTGAGCCGGTGATCGGGCACCTCAAGAACGACGGACTGCTGGGGCGAAATTACCTGAAAGGCACCGAAGGCGACCAGATGAATGCGATGCTGAGTTGTGCGGGGCACAACATGCGCATAATCCTGAAGAAAATCAGGATTATTTGTGCCGATTTTTTGTGGCGACTATTTTCTTGCTTCGGGCTGGAAAAAACAATGTCGTTTCTCGCTATTCGGAGAAATTGCCAATCTGCCTGAAAACTTCCTGAAATAGGGTTTTTCAGGGCCGACTACTTACTATCGTAATGCAGGATTTTCTGAATGTTGGCTCAATCATTATTACGAATCGAAGCGGCAATCTACCAGGTTTAAATGGAAAGTTAAATCCATTTATTGACGACCTTGGAAAAGCATTTTTGATAGCAACCAACATAGAAGTTAACCAAGGTGTGGAGCAACCCGTTCGAATTGCATTTGGCAGAGAAGTTCATTTACGCGATTCCAACGGATACCAACTCTGGTGCAAATTCATCTCAATTATCGGGAGTTCATCTTTAGTTGAATATCGTCGACTCTAGACACTCAGTTCAAGTACGTTTGACAAGATGCGTGTGTCAGCATCACTTTAAGTAAGCAATTCATACCATGAAATATATTAATTTGATTTGTGTTTTTCATGGTGGGTTCCTTCATAGAGATATAGAAATTTGACTTGGCGATTGTACACGATCAGCTGGTTCGCAACGCCTTTCCATCGACCCGGCAGGGCGACCAACTGCATTGTTTCAATCCTGCCATGAAAATCACATATGCCATTTATGTTTTACATGGCAAGGTTGTCTTTCGCACAGGTATTGAATCTCGCCATGAAAATCATATAGGTCTCTTGTGTTTTTCATGGTATGCCCTTTTGCACAGACACAAAATTTCGACTTGACAGGTGTGCGCAATCTGCCTGTGCCTCTCTGAACTGGCGAGATAACTGGCTTGCAACAACTTTGCATCAACCCAACAAGTCAATCAACTGCATTGCTTGAATCTCGCCATGAAAATCACATATGCCGCTTGTGGTTTTCATGGTATGCCCTTTTGAACAGAAATTGAAGCTAGACCTGACACCCGTACACAACCCAGCTGGTTCGCAAACGCCTTTTCATCAACCGACATGTCGACCAACTGCATTGTGTAGCTCTCACTATGAAATTCAAATATGTCACTTGTGTTTTTCATGGTATACCCTTTTGCACAGAAATTGAAGCTCGACCTGACACCCGTACACAACCCAGCTGGTTCGCAAACGCCTTTTCATCAACCGACATGTCGACCAACTGCATTGTGTGGCTCTCACCATGAAATTCAAATATGTCTCTTGTGTTTTTCATGGTATGCCCTTTTGCACAGAGATTGAATTTCAGCTTGGCGGTTATTCACGACCAGTTGATTAGCAACGCTTTTCCATCAACCCGGCAGATCAGTCAACTCCATCATGTGAATCCCGCCATGAAAATCATATAGGTCTCTTGTATTTTTCATGGTATGCCCTTTTGCACAGAGGTTGAATCTCGGCTTGGCGGTTATTCACGACCAGTTGGTTTGCAACGCTTTTCCATCAACCCGACAGGTCGAACAATTGCATCATGTGAATCCCGCCATGAAAATCAAATATGCCTCTTGTGTTTTTCATGGTATGCCCTTTTGCACAGAGATTGAATTTCGGCTTGGCGCTTGTACACGACCAGCTGGTTCACAACGCCTTTTCATCAACCCGACAGGTCAGTCAGCTCCATCATGTGAATCCCGCCATGAAAATCAAATATGCCTCTTGTGTTTTTCATGGCAAGCTCCTTCGCACAGATATTGAACCTTGGCTTGGCGGTTGTACACGACCAGCCGGTTTGCAACGCCTTTCCACCAACTCGACAGGTCGATCTACTGCATCAAGTGAATCTCACTATGAAAATCACATATGCCATTTATGTTTTACATGATATGCTCCTTTGTACAGACACTGAATTTCGACTTCACTGGTGTGCGCAATCTGCCTGTGCCTATCTGAACTAGCGAGACAACTGGCTTGCAACAACTTTGCATCAACCCAACAAGTCAATCAACTGCATCAAGTGAATCTCGCCATGAAAATCATATATGCTACTTGTGGATTTCATGGTATACCCTTTTGCACAGAGATTGAATCTCGGCTTGGCGCTTGTACACGACCAGTTGGTTCGCAATGCTTTTCCATCAACCCGGCAGGTCAATCAGCTACATCATGTGAATCTCGCCATGAAAATCACATATGCCGCTTGTGGTTTTCATGGTATGCCCTTTTGCACAGAGATTGAATTTCGGCTTAGCGCTTGTACACGACCAGTTGGTTCGCAATGCTTTTCCATCAACCCGGCAGGTCAATCAGCTACATCATGTGAATCCCGCCATGAAAATCAAATATGCCTCTTGTGTTTTTCATGGTATGCCCTTTTGCACAGAGGTTGAATTTCGGCTTGGCGGTTATTCACGACCAGTTGATTAGCAACGCTTTTCCATCAACCCGGCAGGTCAGTCAACTCCATCATGTGAATCCCGCCATGAAAATCATATATGTCACTTGTGTTTTTCATGGCAAAGTCGTCTTTCGTACAGAGATTGATTCTCGGCTTAGTACTCGTACACGACCAGCTGGTTCGCAATGCCTTTCCATCAACCCGACAGGTCAATCAGCTGCATCATTTGAATCCCGCCATGAAAATCATATAGGTCTCTTGTGTTTTTCATGGTATGCCCTTTTGCACAGAGGTTGAATCTCGGCTTGACGGTTTTTCGCGACCAGCTGGTTCACAACGCCTTCCCATCAACCCGGCAGGTCAATCAGTTGCATCATGTGGATCCTGCCATGAAAATTATATAGATCGCTTGTGTTTTTCATGGCAAAGTCGTCTTTCGTACAGAGATTGATTCTCGGCTTAGTACTCGTACACGACCAGCTGGTTCGCAATGCCTTTCCATCAACCCGACAGGTCAATCAGCTGCATCATTTGAATCCCGCCATGAAAATCATATAGGTCGCTTGTGTTTTTCATGGTATGTCCTTTTGCACAGAGATTGAATTTCAACTTGGCGGTCATTCACGACCAGTTGATTAGCAACGCTTTTCCATCAACCCGGCAGACCAGTCAACTCCATCATGTGAATCCACCCATGAAAATCATATAGGTCTCTTGTATATTTCATGGTATACCCTTTTGCACAGAGATTGTATCTCGGCCTGGCGTTTGTACACGGCCAGCTGGTTCACAACGCCTATCCATCGACCCGGCAGGTCAATCAATTGCATCATGCGAATCTCGCCAAGAAAGTCATATATGCCGCTTGTGATTTTCATGGTATGCCCTTTTGCACAGAGATTGAAGCTCGACTTGGCGCTTGTACACGGTCAGCTGGTTCGCCACGCCTTTTCATCAACCCGACAGGTCGACCAACTGCATTGTGTGGCTCCCGCGATGAAATTCAAATGTGCCGCTTGTGTTTTTCATGGCAAGGTCGTCTTTCGCACTGGTATTGAATTTTGCCATGAAAATCATAAATACCACTTTTGTTTTTCATGGTAAGCATTTTTTGCACAGATATTGACTCTTGGCTTCGCGGTTGAACACGGTCTGCCGGCTTACAACACTTAGTACCACCTCGACAGGTGAATCGCTTACATTGCATACATTTCACCATGAAAAACATAGTCCAATTTTGTGATTTTCATGGTAACGCTATAATCTCAATTGTGCTATCAATTCACAGTTCGAGTGACACCGCGCCATGTTGATCAATAGAGATCACCATCAACAAGCAATTCAATCACTACTTCAAAGGTCTCCAGTAGTTGCCTTGCTAGGCGCAAGACAGGTTGGCAAAACAACGCTTGCACAACAAGTCGAACAAAATTGGGAGTCAGAAGTTTCCTTTTTTGATCTGGAATCGCAAGAAGATGTTGTGCGGCTCGATGACCCACTAACTACGTTAAAGCCTCTGAAAGGTCTTGTGATTCTGGACGAAGTCCAGCGTGTTCCAGAAATTTTTCCAACACTGCGGGTATTGTCTGATAGGTCTAGCTTACCGGCTCGATTCCTTGTATTGGGGGGTGCCACTCCGAATTTACTAAAGCAAAGCTCGGAAAGTTTAGCAGGCCGAATCGCTTATTATGAAATTTCCGGATTCTCGCCAACCGAAGTATCGCCAACCGAATTTGACAAACTATGGTTACGTGGTGGATTCCCTCGTTCGTTTACTGCACGCAACATTGAAGAAAGCATCCAATGGCGCAAAGATTTTATTCGAACTTTCACTGAAAGAGAGATTGCTCAATTTGGTATCAATGTCCCAGGCAATGTTCTATCGAGATTTTGGTTTATGTTAGCTCACTATCATGCACAAGTAATCAATGTATCCGAACTGGGACGGGCCTTGGGAATTACTTATCCAACGGTTCAACGATATATTTACGCACTGGAGTCAACTTTTATGGTACGGACCTTAAAGCCGTGGTTCGCACAAATCAAGAAGCGTCAAGTAAAAGCACAAAAAATTTATATTCGGGATTCAGGGATATTTCATTGTTTGGCAGACATATTGACTCGGGAACAATTGGATAGAAACCCGAAAATCGGAGCATCATGGGAAGGCTATATTGTTGAAAGTTTGATACAGATTTTGAAATTGGATGAATGGCAATGCCATTATTGGCGCACACATCTCGGAGCAGAAATTGATTTGGTCGTTAAATTCGGGGAAAGGTTACGCGGATTTGAAATCAAACGCACTACTTCGCCAAGAGTTACTCCTTCTATGCGTAACGCCTTGGCCGATTTGAAACTGGACCGGATTGATGTGATTCACGCAGGACCGGAAACCTACCCACTAAGTGAAAAAATCGTCGCAATCTCGTCCAGCCGCTTAATGGATGTTTTCACCGACTTCTAAGTCGTTCAACGAATACACTTCATCTAGCATCACATAATTAATTTGCAAAAACCTGTTCTGAAACAGACCAATTTTCTCCGTCCGCTGTCAATTTGAGGTACGATGGACCTCCTCTATTGCGATTTCTGCCTGACGCACCCGGATTCACCACCCAAGGAATGTCCGAAGTGTCAATTGTTCTTGCATGAGTGTGGCCGTATACAACCACGCGGGACTCTTTGTGCTTCTTTCTCAAAATTTCGTGATAGCGCCTTGAATCCCAGACTTTATGCCCATGTTCAACAGATACAATGCCATTAGGTAACTTGACAACATGTTCCTCTGCCAGGTTCAGAACGATTTCGGATTCAGTCGGGTCCCATTTTGAAACTACATCATTGTTGCCAGCGACCGCAATGACTATTCCTGATTTGGGCACCAGTTGCTCCAAAACAGTTGCTGAGCCGATGTCACCAGCATGAATTGCTATATCGCATGTGGCAACCTCCTCGGCAATTCGCGCATCAAGATGCCCGTGCGTGTCGGAGACAATTCCAATTCGGATTTCCGGTTGAACCCAATCGGATAAATCTGTCAATTCAGCTAGCATTAGTCAGACGAGGCGGGTTCCCGGTTTCGCATTCTTTCCATTCGGACTTCCTTGGCGTTGGACTTCATGGGTATCGTCATCACACCGAAAAGCACCTGTTTCAGGAATTTCATGGCAAATTGAAGTAACTGATCTTCATCATCCAGCAGGGTTTGTCGTTCTGGTTCCGGTACATCAAAAATTTCCATGAAGCCGGGGGACTGGATAAACTCCCGAAAACTGTCCATATCGTAGCTACACATATCAAAAAGTTGCATGCTACGGTCGCTGGGTCGGCCAACAGTTGGACCACTGGACCGTTTCTTCAGCACGATATCCCGCCAATCCTTGTTCATCTCGTCGTACAGAACGGCTCCCTGCTCCTCACGATATTCGGAAACCGTCAATTGACGCGGTTCTTCGTGCCCCTTGCAGTGGTCTTCCTTGACTATGAAATAAATGTCTTCCACTTTCGAGGCATCTTTTTTTCGGACACCCATGCTGCCCAATGCGTAGTATCGACATGCAACCGGCCGGTCTTCATAAACAGTGCAACCCTCTTCCGACAGAAAGATACACTCTGTCATGGCGCGTTTGGTATTCAATTTCAGGCCCGGCAGGTCGTGATAGTCCATTGGAAATGGTGTCGTGTATTTCCCGACAAATTCCTTCGAATCAACTCGCAATCTTCGCTTGAGGCGAACAATATCGTATGGAGTCAAAGTGATGTCAATGCTTCGGCAACAGACATTGAAACAACTCACACCCTTGTGACAGTCGAATTGAATCAAACTGTCAAGCGTCAACTCAACCGGTTCTATCGGACTCTGGTGAGGCGGCGAACCCAAATCAAGTTTCTCAGGAGATTCTTTCATTCGTAAGAAAACGCTCAGTTGATGGTTGAATGTTTCAATCCGGAAACGCGAAAAATACCGAATGTAAATTGAAATCACTCGAATGATGTGCAAAACAATATACGAGATTCCGGGCAAGCATGCAACATTTCGTTTGCCGTTGTGAATCAATTGTCATCTTGCGACAAAGTTGTCTAAACCTGTGTCTTTCATTTCATTCTGGTATGATAGTGTTTGACTCTGATTCAATGAAAATCAAGCGTTGAAAGCAAAAAAATCGAATACACGCATCGTAAAGCAAAGCGTTGACCAATGTCGCCAATTCTCAGTATTGCAGGCGTAACCAAGCGTTTCGGTGCATTCACCGCGGTCAACGATTTTAGCCTGAACCTTGAATCCGGCACTATTGGTGGACTCATCGGACCCAACGGTGCGGGCAAATCCACTCTCTTCAATATCGTCGCAGGTGTGTTCAAGCCAGACGCAGGTGAAGTCTATCTTGACAATGCAACCGTAACCGGGCTCCCTGCTCATAAAATGTTCAGCAACGGTTTGCTTCGAACGTTCCAGATCCCGCATGAATACTCCTATATGACAGCCATTGAAAATCTCCTTGTAGTTCCTGAAGAGCAAATCGGCGAGCAACTGCACGCAGCACTGTTCCTACCCGGCAGAGTCGCCAGGCAAGAAGCAGGATTTGTGAAAAAGGCAACGGAAGTGATTGAGTTTCTGGGCTTGAAAAAAGTCAAAAACGAACTTGCTGGAAATTTGTCAGGTGGACAGAAAAAACTGCTTGAACTGGGACGGACGATGATGGTTGACGCGAAGATTGTGTTGCTGGACGAAATTGGTGCCGGTGTCAATCGAACATTGCTGAATACCCTGGTTTCCAACATTCAGAAGCAGAATGATGAACTCGGCAGAACGTTCTTCATCATTGAACACAACATGGAGTTTATCTCCAAGCTTTGTCATCACGTTACCGTTATGGTCGAAGGCGAGATGATGACTGACGGTTCCCCGGATGAAGTATTGAGCGACCCGCAAGTCGTCGATGCCTACTTCGGCGGTGGACGCAAACTGCAGCAGTGAATTTGCATGTCTTTGTTGACTGCGTCCAACCTGCATGCCGGCTATGGCGGTGTGAATATTCTCAATGGCATCAACCTCGCCATTGAACCAGGCAAGATTGGAGTGATCGTAGGTCCAAATGGAGCCGGCAAGTCCACTGCATTGAAAAGTGTATTCGGGCTACTTGAACTGGTAGAAGGCAGTGTTGTTTTCAAAGACAAGGACATTTCGTCACTGTCGCCAGATCGACGTGTACGGCTAGGCATGGCCTATGTTCCACAGGAAATGAATATCTTCCAGACCATGACAGTTCAGGAAAATCTGGAAATGGGTGCTTATATTCGCCGCGATGATTTTTCGGATACGCTTGAACGTATGTTCGGCCTGTTTCCACCGCTCAAGGACAAACGGATGGATACTGCGGGGAACTTGTCTGGCGGTCAACGGCAAATGGTCGCGATAGCCCGTGCCTTGATGATTGAACCGGAAGCGTTGCTGTTAGATGAACCTACGGCCGGGTTGTCCCCTGCTTATGTTGAAGAAATTTTTGAACGAATCATTGCTATCAGCAAAAGCGGAGTTGGCGTTTTGATTGTCGAGCAAAATGCCAAGCGGGCACTGGAAGTCGCCGACACCGGATATGTTTTGGCCGGCGGGTATAACCTGTTTACTGATTCAGGAGAGAATTTGCTGAATGATCCCGAAGTCGCTCAAAGTTTTCTCGGGGGTTAGGTGAAAGTTGAACGAGCTGGTATTTTTCATTAACAAAGTGATCGTTGCCGGTTCGGTGATTGGCAGCATTTATGCTTTGGGTGCAATCGGCGTAACTCTGATTTTTGGAATTCTTCGCTTTGCTCACTTTGCACACGGAGATTTAATGACCGTAGGCGCACTGTTTGCTTTTGTTCTGGCTACGCTCTTTCCAACCGCAGGTTCATATATTGGATTGCCGACCGGCTTTGTCTTCTTGCCGGTTGCCATAATTCTGACTGCCATGTTCACAGTGGGCATAGACCGGTTGTTTTACGAACCCTTGCGCGCCAGAAATGTCCGTCCCATTTTGCTCATGATTGCTTCGCTCGGCGTTATGTTGATGATGCAGGGACTGGTGCGACTGTTTGCCGGCACTTCACCCAGAAACTTTTTCATTCAGGAACAAAAGGATATTTTTCATATTCACTTGCCGTTCGACTTGGCCAGCAAATCAATTGTGATCACCGAGCCGCAGATTTTGCTACTCATTACAATTGCAATTTCCATGTTTGCACTGTATCGATTTTTGACTCGGAGTCGTTTGGGGAAAGCAATGCGCGCGATGTCGGACAACTCGGACCTGGCGCTCGTTTCAGGCATCAATACGCGTTCAGTGATTGTAGCGACATGGATTATTGGCGGCGGGTTGGCAGCGGCCGGCGGTGTACTGCTTTCTCTTGATGTAGTGCTGAAGCCGGACTTGAGCTTCAACTTGCTCCTGCCAGTATTTGCATCCGCAATTGTTGGTGGAATTGGAAGTCCTTACGGTGCAGTAGCCGGAGGATTTCTGGTTGGTTTCGCTGAAACTCTCGCGATCTTCAACTGGTCCATATTACTTCGTCCATTTTCATCTTTTCTGTCAGAATGGATTGAAGTTCCAACGTCACTCGCTTTGGTACCCCCGGAATACAAACTGGTTGTTCCGTTTGTGATTCTGGTAGCAGTACTAGTCTGGCGCCCAACAGGCATTTTTCGCGGGCGAGTACTTTAGCATGACCATTCATCTGTCCAGTCGCCAACGAACAATTTTCCTGTTCGGACTGATCGCACTGGCTATCGCCTTGGTATTTGCTTTTCTGGGGCAAGCGTATGGCCTCCGAATGCTCGCCGAGGCTAGCTGCTTCGCAATTATCGCCTTGGGCCTGACCATTCAGTGGGGATACGCCGGATTGTTCAATGCCGGTGTGATGGGATTCATTGCTGTGGGCGGCTTCACGACAATGCTGTTGAGCTATCCGGTTAATGAAGCCTTCTGGAATTCCAGCGGTCCGGCTGAATTGGGTGGTCTGATGCTGAAGCTGGCATTGGTCGCAGTGGTGGTCATCGCACTCAGTCAAATTCACCGACTCGGCATTCGTCGACAAGTTCGCAATGTCTGCGTGATTATTGCTGTTCTCATTGGATTTGCACTCTATAACGATGCACTGATTCCTGTTGCACGGTATATCGAAACTGAAGCCGGATTCATCGGTGGATTCGGATTGCCGGTATGGATTGGATGGCTTGTTGGCGGACTTGCCGCCGGCGGTGTTGCATGGTGCATTGGCAGAATCTGCCTGGGACTGCGCGCTGACTATCTGGCCATAGCCACCTTGGGCATTGCGGAAATTATCAAAGCAGTATTCAAAAATGCAGATTGGTTGACCCGAGGCACCTTGACTGTGTCGCCGTTGCCATGGCCGATACCGACACCCAATGAACTCGGGTTTGTAACCGCAAGAGCACTTTACCTTTGCGTAACTGCAATTTTGATTGCTGTCATATTTGTAGCATTGCAACGGGTGTACCTGGCACCCTGGGGACGCATGATGCGCGCCATTCGCGACAATGAGATTTCAGCGGCTGCCATGGGCAAGGATGTCAACCGGCGGCGGTTGGAAATTTTTGTTGTTGGTTCCGTAATCATCGGGATTGGTGGTGCGGCGCTGATTACTTTTGCCCGAATATTCGACCCCTCCGGCTTTACTCCTCTGCACCACACCTTTCTGGTTTGGGTTATGGTAATCATCGGCGGTGCCGGCAACAATCTTGGCGCCATCTTCGGTGCTGTGGCCATCTATATCATCTGGACCATGTCCGAACCTTTGACGCTCTTCGTATTTCACCAGATAGAAGTTTTGGGGCAAGCATTGTTTGAATGGGAAACAGTTCCAGATTTCACCAGTCGAGCCTTGCAAATGCGCGTTTTTATTATCGGATTGACTATTACACTAGCATTGAGATTCTTGCCCAAGGGTCTGTTTCCCGAGCAAGTGAAGCATTTCCAATCTCCGTCTGAACGAGATTGAATTATCAGTTTTTGAGATTTTCAAGGCTTAGGGAATTCATCAAGTCTTTACAAGACAACGCAAAATTCTGGATAACTAATTTATGCCACTCAGTGGGTCTTTTTCTTGTCAATAAGAACAGATACAACGATTGACTCAATCAACACAGTTGCTTCTATCAGCCCAAGTTTGGAAGTCCGCCTAATACTCCACTACGATAGAGATTTTGAAGATTTTCCGAACGAGGCACACCAATAATATTTCGTACTCCATAAACACGAGTGGACCCTTCGGTGTTTTTTTCAGTAATGAATACTTCTTCTTTTTCCAAACTATCGAGAAGTGCCGTATTGTGTGTCGAGCAAATTAGTTGTGCATTGCGTGGATTGTGCTCTTCACTTTGAAACCAACGAATAATTTCAGCGGCCAGGTCAGGATGTAATTCCGAATCGAAGTTATCAAGTAATACCATGTTTCCAGATTCTAGGGCCAAGTGTATCAATGGAAACATTCGTATCAAGTTGCGAGTGCCTGTTGATTCGTCAACAAAATTAACTGGTTTCTCCAAACCACGATGATTGTATCTAAGATCAGGTTCATTGCGATGTTTGAAACACTCCATGTTTTCAATGCCTACATCAATTCTCGGTAGAACATCTGATATTTTTTCCGTGAATCCAGGCGTGTCGCTGTAGATTCTTGTAATCCATTTGTCAGACGAATTCCAAGAATCGGAAGTCAACAAATTTGAGTCAAATTTATCAATCCATTTTACCAACGATAAAAATGGTTCAACATCTACTCTTGCAAGAGTTGAAATCACCGATGCATTAGGTGGAATAATCGGATATTGACCGTTTACTAAATTGGTTTTGAATTCTTTCGCAATATAAACCGGTTCCTTTTCATGTCTTTCAAATACTTTTTTAGGTTGACCTTTTGGAAGTAAAAAAAGAGCTTCATAACCGACACTAGGACTTTGTTGATCAGAATCTTTATTACGATTTAGTTCAAGAATATAGCGACAAATTGATGCAGATTTTAAATCTGGAGAAAACAGCTCAGTTTCAAAATCAACTTCAATTCGAGTAGGCTCTACGAGTTTCTCTCGAAAATTGAACGCAGGGAATTCTGTTATTCCTTTTCCTAGTGGATTGGCAAAAGAATTGGTGATGAATTCGAATGTACTCTCAATGGCACGAAGTACCGCAGATTTACCTGATGCATTTGGACCATATATTACGACAACACACGGCAATCGAACTCTGGGTTTAGCTTGGCTCTTTCGGAAACGAGACAGGTCAGGAGTGGTACGCGGAATACGAAAATTCAGCTCCGCTTCCTCGCGAATCGAAGAAAAATTACTTACATAAAATCGATGAAGCATTTTGAATACTGCTTGGGTAGAATTTCCTGACTTGGCTACATACCGCACGAACCCAGAGCAGAATGAAATGGCGGCTCATTCAAGCCGCCAATTCCATTGAATAAATGAACGGCAAAATTCAGTATTGCCGCAATTGAATGAGAGTGATTTTACATCTGCCCCATCATTTTCAATTCGCCATCAACGATATTGATTTCATCGAAAATCCCGATCACGTCGCCGTTTTCATCAAAATCGTGGCTACCGGATACACCTTCATAGTTTATATCCTTGCCTGCTTTCATGGCTGCCATTGCTTTGCTCCACTCACCTGGACAAATTACATCTCCCGGAGGACTGGCAACTGAACGAAGTGCGGCCGACAAGCCATCGCGAGAAGCCGATCCGTTTTTCTGAATTGCCAAAGCAACCAAGAATGCAGCGTCGTAGGATTGCGGACCAAATACCGCATTCGGGTCCTGCCCAGCGGCTTCCGCCAACGGCGCATAAGCCGCTACACACGGACCGCTCGCACTACCCGGTTTTGTAATGATCATTCCATTCAGTGCCGGTGAATTCACCCCTGAAATCAGAGACTCAGCGGCCATTCCATCCCCGCCAACAAAGTTCGAGAAGTCGCCGCCTTCTATTGCCTGTCGAATGATAGTTTGACCGGAACCGTCAGCATAGGCAAGCACAACCAGCCATTCCGCACCACTCGCGGCCAAGCTGCCAATTTCAGACCGGTAGTCTGCCTTGCCATCTTCATGAGCAACATTTGCAGAAACAGCTCCACCCATGGAGGTCATCGCGCCGGAAAGCGAATCAGCAAATCCTTTCCCGTAATCATTGTTGATATAGGTAATCGCGATCTTGTTGATCCCCTTCTTCATCAACAGCGATGCCATTGCAACCCCTTGATACGCGTCTGACGGAGCAGTCCGAAATACCAGGTCATTGTCATCCATCGTAGTTAGCGCAGGACTTGTTGAAGCCGGTGAAATCATCACAACCCCGCCTGGAATGGCAGCGTTGTTGGCCGCGGAAATCGTTGAACCGGAGCATAGTGCGCCGACGATCGCAGTTACATTTTCAGAGTTGACCAGACGGTCAGCAGCATTGGCAGCAGCAGTGGCATCTACACAAGTCGTATCGCCACTCACAACGGAAATCATTTGTCCATCCAGAATGCCACCTTGGTCGTTTACATTGGCAGCTGCGGTTTCTGTGCCACCAGCAATTGCAGGTGTCAGTGATTCAATGGGACCGGTAAAACCACCCAGAAAACCAATTTTCACCTGAGCTGTCGCAACGCCAGATACCAGCATAACTGCCACAGCAAGTGCCGGTATCACAGCGGTGAAATTTTTAACTTTCATTGACGTTCTCCATTTCAGTATATTTTCGGTAACGATTCAGAAATTTCTTGGCTCGTTCGTTCTGCAACTAAACACATGCACGGACTTGCCAAGTTCTATGGAAAATTCTATCACAGAAACCTGTTGAAACGAAAATTTTCGGTGATTGGCTTGCACAGTGCCTGATTCAGGGACTTCTATAGTGGAGTACCCGACTCCTACTCAGTCAACTTGGTACCGAAACAATGCAGGCACTTCAATAGTCAGGTCAGGGTGCAAAAATTGCCACACATCTTGATACCCAACGAAATGTGTGGCGGGCTGTCAACGCCAGTTCCTGACGGAAGTATAAGCTGCAAGCCCTACCAACCCTTGCTTTTCATTAGACCGACAAACCGAAAATTCGAGTAAATATCAGTCAGCATTTGCTCGAAGCATATTTGGACTCTTGTACCAAATAAAGTTCTGTTCGCGTCCAATCGTCTCGATTGAACATTCAATCAGACACGCTCCGCCTTTGCCAAACTTGTTCTGTACATGTCGATAAAAACTACCGATCCCGCACAACTCTTCGGTCCAGTAGCTCATATCAGGTTCATGTCCAACCAGAACAACTGGCTCCGGATCCCCGGTCAACCATTCAACCAGGCCTCTTCCACTGCACCCGCTTGAGAGATTCGTAGAGAATTCAAGCTCAGGTCGCTGTGCTTCAGGAATTGCATCGAGAAAGACTTCTGCGGTTTGGCGGGCGCGGACGTAAGGGCTGGTGACCACTCTTTGAACATTGCCATTCAACGCTTTAACGAGTCCTTGAGCTCCCAGTTTCATTTTCTCAATGCCTTCTTCTGTCAATGGTCTTTCAGAATCTGGGGCTCCATTGCTACTTCGGTAGAAGTCAATGCGTTCTTCGGCTATTGCATGCCTCAGTAGTACTATATTCATATTGTTGTCCTCAATTTAGCACATATTCGCTTACCCCATCGAATTGGCAGGAGCAAGCGTCTGATACTAACGATAACAGACTTCAAAGAGAAATATGAAACGAATCAACCTATTGCTACATTGCTCAAATTTTAATCATTCAATTTCGCACACCTTCACAGATACCGGAAAATCTTGTATGTAGCGTTTGGCATAGCTGTACCAACCACCCTGAAATGGCTGCGACACTTCCTGAATATATTGTTCCATGCGTTTGCTGTTCAATTCAGATATCAGCAATTGAATATCTACCCCACTCTTTGGCTTCACACAATAACCCGAATAAAAAAGTGTATCTTTGTCTCCACAGTATTGAAAATTCGGTTTCGGATTCATTCCTGAGGTCAAAATCTTTTCTCCGTACCCGGACAAAATAGATACATCCCTTCCATATCCGTGCCATTTGTTTCTGTCGAAGGTATGTTTGTCTCTGCTCAACAACCGTTTTTTATTGTGAAGCAACCATTGGTAAGCTAATGGATACATGTCCGCAAATTCCTGCTCTTCAATCAAACTACCATCTGTTTGATAGGGGTATATGGCCACTCTGTTTACCTTGTCCTTCCCGTTCTTCAATGCGGAAGCTTTGTACACTCTTCTGACCGCCTTTGTTTCAACAAGAAAGTTTGTTCCATTCACTTTGCATTCCACTTTATCTGCTTCATGCTTTTTCACTTCCAGAATAAAAACTCTGTCTGCCAAAGTTTGAATCCCTACATGAATATTGGCAATCTCCCTTAGTGGAACATGGGCACTCCGCTTGGACTCAAAACTTTGCTTGTATCGGTTGGAAACAACTGACCAGCACAAATTGCTTTTGTATAGAAAATACTTGTCACAGAATTTTCCTTCGTGATTTAGTTTGTATGCCTTGGTCTTTCGCCGGCTTGTATTTTTTACGATATTGACAATGGCTGTGTACGTGGTCACTCTTGGAAAAACTTGATAATTTCCAAAATCGTACAATTGCTTGATGAAATAATGCCTCTCTATGTCAGCTCTCATCGCGCGACCTGCCTCATTTCGAAGCCAGCTACTCGGAGCAATGTAGATCAACTCTCCGCCAGGCTTCAGCAATTGCAATGCAAGTTCGTAGAAAATAATGTACAAATCGCTGGAGCCTGTGAAGTAGCGCCAGTTGCCATTGCGAATCTGATCCCGCCTGCACCTTTCAAGGTTCTGGATACGAACATAAGGCGGATTTCCAATGACATAATCAAAGAAGCCAAAACCTTCTTTGACTTCCAACGCATTCACATTCAGAATACGCCAGTAGTCATCAGCAAAAGTGAATTGGTCACCGACTAATTCGTTGGCGAGTCGTGTAAGTCTTGCCTGACACTCCTTGACGGCGTGTGAATCAACATCGTAGCCAGTCAAATTTTTCAGAGTATTTAAATGGGCTTGCTTGTCCCCGCCTCTTCTGATTCGCAAGCACACTTCCTGAACGACTGGTGCCAGAAAATCACCTGTACCACAGGCAGGATCGCAAATCTTACGATTGCACAAGGTTTTCGCAAAGATGCCGGAAAGCATCAATTCGACTATGTTGACAGGGGTATAAACCTTGCCGTAGTATTTCTGATCGTGCGAATTCAACAAATCAATGCAATCCGGATTCGTACTGCACAGGCTTTTGGTTTTCTATATTCCGTTGGACTTCTCGCTGTCCAGGATCATTCGAACTGCTTCTCGCGCCATCGGATCGCGGCATTCAATCCTTCTTTTCTTTGGATCTCCGCAAACTTCTTGTAGCTCGGTGTTTGCGTGGCTTCCATGATCGACCCT
Source organism: Arenicellales bacterium (assembly GCA_965200765.1). GTDB lineage: Bacteria > Pseudomonadota > Gammaproteobacteria > Arenicellales > JAJDZL01. The sequence continues at coordinate 646,283 of OZ241380.1, read as the reverse complement.
GCATCCAGTCCATGTCGTATGGCTTCCTGAATCCCCATGATTTCCGCAGTCCGATTCAAAGTCGCTTTCGTCAACTCCAATGCCTGTCGATCAATTTTGGCAACCCGACGCGCATATTTCATTGTTTCCGCTTCCAACTGGTCGTCAGGAAACACCTTGTTCACGAGTCCGATTCTCAATGCGGTCCGAGCATCAACCATGTCACCGGAATACAACAACTCCCGCGCATTCCTCAATCCGGTAAGCCACGGCATTATGACCACCGGTGGTGCCGCAGAAAATCGTATTTCCGGTTCCCCGAACTTGGAAGTTTCCGAGGCATAGGTTACACAGCACATCATCGACAGTTCGCAACTCCCTGCCAGGCAAAAGCCGCGGACCATGGCAATGACCGGCTTGGGACACTTCCACGGATGCGTTTCAAATTCGACGCATTCGGACAACATGCGGCGTACACCGTAAGCACTCCCGTCGTCATACAAATGCCGCCAATCATAGTTGAGATCATAGCCGGCACCAAAATGGTCACCAACCCCACTCAATACAACAACATTGATATTGTCATCATGGCCAGCATCCAGAAATGCATTCGAAAGCGACTGCATCAGCTCCGGACTGATTGCATTGCGGACTTTCGGCCGATTGATTTTGATATGGGCAACACCAAAAGCTTTGTCAACGATAACCAGTTCAGTCATATCTTCCTGTTTTTCTTTGAATGATTAATAATTAAAATTTCAGGCGGTTTGATCAAGCAAGTCGTCAATGAAGTCTTCACAACGCTTGAGTTGATTGATTTCAATGTACTCGTTCGGCTTGTGTGCCTGATCAACGTGCCCCGGACCGCAAACCACTGCTGGCACTCCAATCAACTCATACAAGCCGGCTTCCGTACCGAAGCTTACACCAGTAGTGTCGGTTCGGTTTGCCAGTTGTTGTGCAAGGCGCACCAATTCGTCATCGCTGGACTGAAGCTTTGGAATGTATGACAACTCTTGCCACTGAATTCCAGCAGTTGGGTCCACCGCATGCATTTCCGGCAATATTGTATCGTTGACAAACTCTTGCAGCTGATCCCATACTTCCTGCGGATCGTCGTCCGGCAAATGGCGAACTTCCACTTCAAACTGACAGTGCTTGGGTACGATATTCAATGCCGTGCCGCCGGTAATGACTCCTGTATGCACGGTGGTATACGGCGGATCAAAGCGATCGTCAAACGGACCTTCATCCCGAAATCGGCGGGCTATTCCTTTCAGAAAAGCAATCATTTCGGCCGCGGCTTCAACCGTGTTGACACCCTGATGCACCAAACTTGAATGGGCTTCCAAACCGTGTATGGTGCAACTCCTGGAATGCTTGCCTTTGTGAGCAACCACAACCTGCATTCCGGTGGGCTCGCCGATCAAACAGGACACCGGTTTGTTGGAACGATGCTTCAGCACATCCAGCAATGTATGAATGCCGACACAGCCGATTTCTTCATCATAAGAGAAAGCCAAGTGAAACGGAGTTTCCAGATTTCTGTCAACAATATCCGGCACCTTTGCCAGACATACGCCGATAAAGGCTTTCATGTCACTGGTGCCGCGCCCGTACAAACGACCATCAATCTCCTGCAGATCATAAGGATCAGTATTCCAGTTCTGCCCGTCTGTCGGCACAACATCCGTATGGCCGCTCAGTGCAATGCCACCTTTGTCCGTCGCCCCAATAGTTGCAAACAGATTGGCTTTTCGCTTGTCGGCATCGAACACCAGTTCTGACTGGATTCCAAACCCTTCCAGATAGCCTTGGACAAATTCTATCAGTTCAAGATTCGAGTTTCGACTTGTTGTATCGAATGCAATCAGCTGCTGGGTCAGTTCAAGGCTCTTGGGACGGGAATTCACTATTTCACTCTCACTAAAAATTCGCGCAATGGCACAATGCTCGTAATGTGTTCCCTGTATATAATACTATGCGATGACTTCATTTTGTATACAAATCACAAAGCGCCGACCGTGCAATCGTTGACCGATAACCGGGTTGTCGTTACGATGCTGATTCTGGCATCCTTCATGGGGATTGTCGCCGGCCTCAAAGTTGCCTCGGCATTTCTGGTACCGATCCTTCTGGCAATTTTTATTGCCACCATCAGCGCACCGCCGCTACTTTGGCTGAAAAACAAAGGCTTGCCAACTGCTGTCGCGTTACTGGTTGTCATCCTGTCAATACTTTTGGCAGGCTCACTGGTTGTCGCGGTTGCCGGAACCTCCGTTACTGAATTGCAAAATCAACTCCCGTCCTACGCAGAACGTCTGCATAAATTGCTATTGTCGTTTCTGGCGTTTACAAAGTCATTGGGGATCGAGTTCAGTATTGAGGACATTGAAAAGTTTGTAAACCCCAGTGTGCTGACTTCAGCGGCCACCGCAGCAATCAATGAATTGGGACAACTGCTGACCAAGGCATTTCTGATATTTTTGATGGTTGTGTTTATCTTGCTGGAAGTATCAACTTTGCCGGCAAAATTGAATGCCATCTTCAGCAAACCGGGCGAGTCGCTGGCACGGCTTGACAATTTCAAAAGCAGTTTGCAACGCTATCTGTTGATCAAGACGCTGACAAGTTTGGCGACTGGTGTTCTGGTGGGTGTTTGGCTATGGGTGTTGGGAGTCGACTTTGCCGTGCTGTGGGCATTGCTGGCATTTCTGTTGAATTTCGTGCCGAATATCGGTTCCATCATCGCCGCGATTCCGGCTGTGCTGGTCGCACTTCTGCAAACCGATGTGAACACGATGGTCTGGGTAATTCTTGGCTATGTTGTCATCAATGTTGGAATTGGAACGGTACTGGAACCGCGGCTGGCTGGCAAACACTTGGGGTTGTCACCCATGATAGTGTTCTTTTCACTGGTATTTTGGGGCTGGGTGCTAGGAGCTGTGGGGATGCTTCTGTCGGTGCCGCTCACCATGATTGTTCGACTCGTCGCAGAAAGCAACGAACAAACCCGCTGGCTGGCTGTTTTGCTGAGCGATCGCGCACCGGAAGAAGAACTTGTTGCCAAAGAACTCTAGCCAACAAAATAGCAATCTGACATGTATGTAGGCCCCGAACCGCCAATTGCCAAGAAAGTCGATTATGTTCACCGAAAGCACGGTGACGACCGCTATGACCCGTATCACTGGCTTTCCGACCGTAACAACCCCGAGGTGGTTGATTATCTTGAACAGGAAAACTCCTACGTCGAACAAAAGATGGGACACACGCAACGACTTCAGGAAACGTTGTACAAGGAAATGCGCGGACGTATAGTTCCAACCGAATTTTCGGCACCAGTGCCATACAAGTCGTATGAATATTTTTACCGGGAGAACGAAGGCGAAAACTACAAGATTCACTTCCGGCGAAAGAGGGCTCCGGGCAGTTCCGACGAACTATTACTGGATGAGAATGTACTGGCAAAAAGTCATTCCTACTTCTCCCTGGACGAAATAATCGTCAATCCCGGAGAAAATCTGCTTGGTTACTCTTATGACACCACTGGTAACGAGCAGTACACCATTCGGCTACTGAATCTGGAAACCGGGCAACTGCTACCCGATGTGATTGAAGACGTTTCCGGCACGATTTTGTGGAGTGGCGATTCAAAGGCCATCTTCTATACACGACTGAATCATGCACATCGCCCGTGGCAACTCTACCGCCATTGGCTTGGTGATGATCCCGATGCCGATGAACTGATTTTTCAGGAAGAAGATGAAGCTTTCTATCTTTGGGTCGACAAGACTGACAGCGAACGTTTCATCACCATCAGACTGGCTAGCAACAACACTACGGAAATTCATTTGCTGGATGCCAATGAGCAAAATTCCGAGCCCCGGCTAGTATTTCCCCGGCAATACGATGTGAAGTACAGGGTTGAAGACCGACAGGATGATCTGTATGTCCTGACAAACGAAAATGCACGCAACTACCGTTTGATGAAGACTCGATTGAACCAGCCGGACCGTAGCACCTGGACTACAGTGATCGAGCATTCAAAAGAACGTACTTTGACCGGCATGCAAATGTTCGAGAATTTCATTGCAGTTGGTGAACGCGCAGAAGGCCTGGCGCGAGTTCGGATTTTGCCTGGCCATGCGACGGACTCCTATTTGGTGCCCAATCCGGACAAGATTCAGGAACTACGCATCGGCGCAAATGAAGAATTCGATACAAATGTTTGCCGACTCAATGGCAATGCTTTGGACATGCCGCGCACCCGGTACGATTTCGATATGGATACGCGTTCCTGCAAACTTGTCAAAATGAAAGAGGTACAGGGTGGCTACAATCCGTCTGACTACGCAACCGAGCAACATTTCGCAATCTCCGAAGACGGCGAGAAAGTACCGCTGTATCTGGTTTACAACCAGAAAATCAATCGTCAATCACCGGCACCACTGTTGCTGAACGGCTACGGTTCCTATGGCCATGCTTATCCGCTCCACTTTTCAGCGAATCGACTGTCGTTGCTGGACCGGGGTGTCATTTGGGCACTGGCGCATATCCGGGGTGGCAGCGAAAAAGGCCGGGAATGGTACTATGACGGAAAACTCAAGAACAAAAAGAATACCTTTCTGGACTTTACGGCCTGTGCCAGGTATCTGATTGACGAAAAAGTTACAACTCCGGAACAACTGTCGATCTCGGGCGGCAGCGCCGGAGGATTGGTGGTAGGCAATTTTCTGAATCACACCCCGCAGTGGTGTGCGGCGGCCATCGCACATGTTCCATTCGTGGATATCGTAACAACCATTCTGGATGATTCCCTGCCCCTGTCCGTGATTGAACGCGATGAATGGGGTGACCCGAACGACAAGTCGTTCTACAACTACATGAAATCATACTCGCCGTACGACAATGTAAGAGTCGATCACTTTCCGGCCTTGTTTGTCACTGCTGGCCTGAATGACCCGCGCGTAGGTTTCTGGGAACCGGCAAAATGGGTGGCAAAAATACGGGCCTGCAAGACCGATGAAAACCTCCTGCTCCTGAAAACCGACATGCATTCCGGACATGCAGGAAAATCAGGTCGCCATGAAGTGCTACGAGAAATTGCACTGGAATTTGCATTTCTGCTGGATCAGATTGCACCAAAGTGACTGCTTCAGACACCCGATTGATGCAGGTCAACAAAATTTTCCGTCAATCAAAGTTCGCAAATCAATATAATTTGCGTTCATGCAACGGAGTGCGTCTCCCGAACATGTGAAAATGGTAAAGTTCGAAATTCGTCCGAACGAAGCAGCGAATGGAAAAGCACTATTGCTTTGTGTGCTAGTGCTGACCTTCACGATTTCGACAATCGGCATAATTTTTGCTTTGCAAGGAGCATGGCTGATACTGCCATTCGCCGGTATTGAAATTATCGTATTACTGGCGAGTGCGCTGTATGTCGGCCTGCGACGCAAGAATTACGAAATGTTGGTCATTAGTAAAAATTTTGTCCATATTACAAAGCGTGTGCGTTCTCGCAAAACAGTGAGATCATTCGTCAAGCAGTGGGTACGCGTGGAATTATGCTCCGGTCGAACCCGGCATGAACCATCACGGCTTCTGGTCGGTGCATCCGGCCATCGGGTGGAAATCGGCAGGAGTTTGACAACGGAGTCCAAAGAGAGGTTACACCGACAATTGAGCGATTGGTTAAAAAGTTAGATGAAGAAATTGTTTAGCAAGGCGATCTTGTCGCCAATACTGTTATTCGTAACCACCGCATGGGTGTCGACCCATGCGTACGCGGCCTGGGATCTGAACCTTCCACCGCCGTCTTCCCCCATTGCCGAGCGAATATTGAATTTGCACAATGCGATCATGTTGATCTGCCTCATCATCTTTATTGTGGTGTTTGGCGTCATGTTCTATTCGCTGTATGCACACCGCAAAAGCAAAGGCCACAAAGCTCATCAGTTCAGTCACAGTACCAAGGTGGAAATCATCTGGACGATTATTCCGTTTTTGATTCTGGTCGGCATGGCAGTTCCATCGACGTATGCCCTGCTCTACATGGAAGATACGACCGATTCGGATTTGACTGTAAAGATTACGGCCTATCAATGGAAGTGGCACTATGAATATCTGGATTCGGGGATCAGCTTCTTCAGCAATCTGGCAACACCGCGCGCCCAGATTGAAAACCGCGAACCCAAAGGCGAACACTATCTGCTTGAAGTCGACAAGCCGGTCATTTTGCCATCCAATCGCAAGATCCGATTTCTGCTGACCTCCAATGATGTGATACATGCTTGGTGGATTCCGAAATTCGGTGTCAAGAAAGATGCCATTCCCGGCTATATCAACGAATTCTGGACTCTTGTCGACGAACCCGGCGTATATCGGGGGCAATGCGCGGAGCTTTGCGGAAAAGACCACGGATTTATGCCGATTGTGGCCAGTGTAATGGCCCCGCAAGATTATGATTCCTGGGTTGCGGAACAAACCGCACCATCAGAAGAGGAGCAAATGGCCGCAGAACCTGCTTCAACTACTATGGAAGAAGTTGCACAAGCTGAACCGGTGGAAGTAGACTGGGACATGGAAAAACTGATGGCCAGGGGCAAGGAAGTCTATGTACAGTGCTTTGCTTGTCATGGAATGGAAGGACAAGGGGTACCGCCAACCTTCCCACCGTTGACCGGCAGTGAAATTACAACCGGTCCAATCGCCGACCATATTGATATTGTCATGAATGGGCGAGCAAATACAACCATGCTTCCATTCCGGGATCAACTGAGTGACGAAGACATCGCCGCGGTGATCACCTACGAACGAAATGCACTCGGCAACAGTGTCGGCGACATGGTATTGCCGGCCGACATCAAAGCCTTGCGCTAACAAACAAATGCTGATAGCCAGTTAAATTCGACTCCACGGGAACTTACCAATGCAAGCAGCTCACACAGACGCACACGACCACGATCACGATCATCGTCCCAGCGGTTTTATGCGGTGGTTGACCACCACCAACCACAAGGACATCGGTACGATGTACCTGATATTTTCACTGACCATGTTTTTTGTCGGTGGAGTCATGGCATTGGCGATTCGTGCCGAATTGTTCCAGCCGGGGCTTCAGGTCATCGATCCCCAGTTGTTCAACTCGATGACAACCATGCATGCACTGATTATGATTTTTGGTGCCATCATGCCTGGCTTTGTTGGCTTTGCGAACTGGCTGATTCCCATGATGATCGGGGCACCGGATATGGCGTTGCCACGCATGAACAACTGGAGTTTCTGGATTCTGCCGTTCGCATTTCTCCTGTTGATCGGCAGTTTGTTCACGCCGGGCGGTGGCCCCGCTTCCGGATGGACGCTGTATGCACCATTATCGGCCCAAGGCGGTGCCGGCGTGGATATGACCATTCTCTCCATTCACATGATGGGTATTTCCTCGGTGCTCGGTGCAATCAATATTGTCGTTACGATTATGAACATGCGCGCACCCGGCATGCATTTGATGAAAATGCCGCTGTTTGTATGGACCTGGTTGATCACCGCATTCTTGCTGATTGCCGTAATGCCGGTTCTGGCAGGTGCGGTAACGATGCTGTTGACTGATCGTCATTTCGGGACGGCCTTTTTTGACCCGGCCGGCGGCGGCGACCCGGTATTGTTTCAGCACATATTCTGGTTCTTCGGTCATCCAGAAGTGTATATTCTGATCCTTCCTGCATTCGGCATCATTTCCCAGATTGTTCCGACGTTTGCACGCAAACCGCTGTTTGGTTACGACTCCATGGTATTTGCGACGGCCGGCATTGCCTTCCTGTCGTTTATTGTGTGGGCGCATCATATGTTTACAGTTGGCATGCCTTTGACTGGCGAGTTGTTTTTCATGTATTCAACAATGCTGATTGCTGTGCCAACCGGGGTAAAAGTGTTCAATTGGGTAGCGACCATGTGGCGCGGCTCGATGACTTTTGAAACGCCGATGTTGTACGCACTGGCGGTAGTATTTCTGTTTACCATTGGTGGACTTTCAGGGTTGATGCTTGCGATTGTGCCGGCTGACTTTCAGTATCACGATACGTACTTCGTCGTGGCACACTTTCATTACGTACTGTTCTCCGGTTCCATTATGGCGATGATGGGTGCGACCTATTACTGGTTGCCGAAGTGGACCGGCCGAATGTACAACGAATTTCTTGGCAAGACTCATTTCTGGCTGACGTGCATATTTTTCAACATCACATTCTTCCCGCAACACTTCCTTGGGCTGGCGGGAATGCCGCGAAGAATTCCGGATTATTCGACACAGTTTACCGAGTTCAATATCATTTCAAGTGTTGGAGCATTTGGACTTGGACTGGCGCAGTTGATTTTTGTCTATGTGATTATTCAGTGTGTGCGCGGTGGTACCGCGAAGGCGACTGACCAGGTATGGGAAGGCGCGGAAGGCCTTGAATGGACGGTAGCATCGCCGCCGCCTTATCACACGTTCTCTACGCCGCCGACTGTCAAATGACAGACAGCAATCAGAGACTCTCGAAGAATGTACGACTGGCACTGATTCTGGGCGCAGTGGCATTTTTCTTTTTTGCAGTGATGGTGATTTCATACTGGTAGCAGAACATGTCAAGCAGTGTGCAAAAGTCCAATCGACGTACGGTTTGCTGGCTGGTCGCGGCATCGTTTGCGATGTTCGGCTTCGGCTATGCACTGGTGCCGTTGTATGATCTGTTTTGCGAGATCACCGGTATCGGCGGCAAACCCACTGTTGCAGTGCTGCAGGATGCGCCGGACGCAATTGATGAGTCCCGCTCTTTGACCATTGAATTCACTGGCAATGCTGCCAACGGCATGCCGTTGCAGTTTCGCTCGAAAGTCCCCAAGACAACTGTCAAACCCGGGGAAATTCACGAAGTTGCCTATCTGGTCAAGAATGTATCAAATCGGGATTTGGTGGGTCAGGCGATCCCCAGCGTTACGCCCATGGAAGTTGCCAAGCACTTCGTCAAACTGGAATGCTTCTGTTTTCAAAATCAGTCGCTGCCGGCTGGCGAAGAACGAGAAATGATGGTTCGGTTCTATGTCGACCCGAAAACGTCCCGAAAATTCAATACGATCACCTTGTCCTACAGCTTCTTCGAGGTCAAGGATCCTGCACCTACAAGTTAACGAATTGAGGAAAAACGATGAGTGCGAACAGCGATTATTATCTACCTGAACCCAGTCCGTGGCCAATCGTCGCATCAATCGGGCTGTTCGGTCTGGCGAGCGGATTTGTCATGTTCCTGAACAATATCAGTATTGGCCCGTGGTTCATGGTTGCAGGTGGACTGGTAATTGCCTTCATGATGTTTGGCTGGTTTGGCGTTGTTGTCAAGGAAAGCGAAAGTGGTTTGTACAGTGCGCATGTCGATGTCTCGTTCCGCATGGGCATGATGTGGTTTATCTTTTCCGAAGTCATGTTCTTTGCCGGTTTCTTCGGCGCTTTGTTCTATGTTCGAAACCTTTCGGTTCCATGGCTGGCGGAGACTGATATTTTATGGATGGGCTACGAAGGCGGTTGGCCGACAGCTGGACCGATGGGTGCCGATTTGCTACCGGCCGACACGCCGGCGGGTACAGGACAATTTTCCACTATTGGCGCATGGGGCATTCCGATTTGGAATACGCTGATTCTGCTGACCTCCAGTGTGACGGTTACTATCGCTCACTGGGCGTTGAAGATGAACAAGCGTACCAGTTTGATTGTTTGGCTAGCAATTACTGTCCTGCTCGGTTTTCTGTTTCTGTACTTGCAAGCATACGAGTACATTCATGCATACTCAGATTTGGGACTTACACTTGGAACGGGAGTCTACGGTGCAACCTTCTTCATGCTGACAGGATTCCATGGAGCTCACGTAACAATCGGAGCGATTATCCTGGCGGTGATTCTGTTGCGTTGCATCCGCGGTCATTTCAAGCCGGATCACCATTTTGCGTTTGAGGCAGGTGCCTGGTACTGGCACTTTGTAGACACAGTTTGGGTAGGATTGTTTATCTTTGTCTATGTGGTGTAAGACGTTGGCCGGCTAGTTTGTCGAGGATTGCTTGGGCGGCATTGGCATTGGTATTGTATTGCTGGGCTTGATCCAGCCTGTGTAGATACCTGCAACAATCAGAAAAAACAATACAACCCAGATCGAAATTCTCAGAGTCAGGGCCTTGACCGTACGGGTGCCCTTGCCGCGGTCCTTGTACATGTACCAGAATGCCGAGGCAAGACTGCCGATCATGGCGATCAGCAGAATTGCGATTACAATGTTTTCAAATGACAAGACAATCTCCTGAATTATTGCTCAGAGTATTTTAGCAGTGAAAGCGAGTGAAATGCCGAGCAAGCCATTGTTTGGCAATTGGACAGATTTGTGAACCTGAAATTTCGCCCTGCGCTCATACCGACACTTTGCACACTAGTGCTGGTGCCGTTACTTGCAAGCCTTGGGTTTTGGCAACTGGACCGGGCCGAGGAAAAAGCAGGAATTCTTCAACGCTACGAAGATCGTTTGGCAAAACCACAAATTTCAATCGGGGAGAAGCGCGAAGACCCGCGTACGCTTGAATTTCGCCGCTTGCTGGCAACAGGCACTTGGCATGACGAACATCAGTTCTTTGTCGACAATCGTATTCTGAACCATCGCGCCGGATTTCATGTGATAACTCCGTTGCTACTCAAGGGCAACAATACAGCAATCCTGGTCAATCGCGGCTGGATACCGGCTGATCCGGACCGCAGTATCCTTCCAACTGTAGAACCGCTCGAAGGTGTAGCGACGGTGACCGGTACCGCGGTGATTCCATACGAAGTGGAGTTTCTTCTTGAAACAGAGCCACCTATTAGAGATCAATGGCCAGTAGTTTGGCAGGTTCTTGATCTGGTTCGCTTTCAAAATGCGGTGCCTTATCAGATTTATGGCGTTGTGATCCGCTTGGATGAGCTTCACCCGAATGGATTTGCACGGCAATGGAACCGTCTCGAGGATCAATGGATTTTTCGTCATAAAGCTTATGCGTTTCAATGGTTTGCATTAGCCACAACGCTTCTTGTAATTTATATTGCACTTACTGTCCGACGTTCAAGACTGTCAAGGTCGGCTTAAGAGAATTTCTGCGGTCGGGTGCATTTGATTGACGGCGTTATACGTTATACATTAATCGTAAAATTTATGGTGGTTATGCTTTAGTCATTTGCAGACAACCGTACCAAAAGAGTTTACAACGTCTAGTTCGAACTGTCCGTTTCGACGTCGGTGAAGAAACGAGCCAAGAGCAAGTTGGACAGAATTAACTTTGCATCAAATCTTGGCGACCTGAATATGCCACTTGGAAATCGTCTTGAAAAGTTAAGGGGTAACCGTAATGGACAATATAGTATTCTCGTTTCGAATAGTTGGAGACGCTTTTGAAGTAGAATTGAATCATCACTACAGCTAACAGCAGGAGTAATCAGTGCTAATACCGAAAAATCGAATTTCAACACACCCCGGTGCTTTATTGATTGAGCAAATCAAGGAAATGGGGTTCACAGTGCATCGTGTAGCGAGGAATGTTGGATTGCCAGCAACCCGACTTTATGATATTGTTCATGAGCGGCGCGGCATCAGTGCTGAAACAGCAATCGCATTCGGAGAGTATTTCGGGCAGTCTCCAGAGTTCTGGATGAACGCTCAAAAATCATATGAGCTATCCAAGGAAATGGTTGAGAATGGACAGAATATTCGTGCGAGAGTCATTCCTTGCATGGAAAATCACGCAATTTCCCGAGAACTTCCATAGAATGTCAGGGGCTTCGAGTAAATGCTCAAGTGGCTTCGGTGAAGTTACTTTTGACAGAGTCAATGTTCAGGCATTATTTTGATTGAGCAGGCAAATGAGGAAATTTCAAAAGCAACAGAACCTCACCATTTTTTCAATGGAAACAGAAGTACTCGACTCTGTAAGTTTGTCTGTAAAAGTTGAGCCGGTTTCTTTGGAAGGGCGGATTCATTTGCCCGAGTGCGCCAATTGCGGTCGGCAAGTTTCACCAACGGCCGGTACGGTTTTCGAGCATACGCGTTTACCACTGCTCAAATGGTTTGCGGTGATATAAAATCAACATAAATTGAATATCGTACTTTATATTTTCAGAGTAATGATTTAGATTCTCAATTTCGTCTTGATATATACGAATAACCGTTATCTACAACAAGTAGTTTCAGAATAGATGCAAAATCAAAGGATATATAGTAAATTTAAGCTTTCACCTACTATTCAACTATTGAATGAATTGGGAAAACTACAAAATACACACGAAGATCAGCGTTGGCCGCCAGCTAAATGGCCAAGTGAACGAGCATTTGATGACGCTTACGAATTCATACAGAATATTCCTTTGTCTCAAGTTTTTAGCCCGTTTATCAGTCTGGCGGATGACGGAGAAATTAATTTATTTTGGAATGTAGATGACATATATGTTGACTTGGGTTTCTACGGAGATGGGCAATGTTCCTACTTTGCTCAGAGTAAATTCGGACAGAAAGTATACAACAATGCTTTTCCTACGAGTGAAGGTTTTCCACCTGATATTCTCGATTTCTTCTTGGAAACAAGATAAGTTGCTTGTGCAACTAGAACCGCCTCACCGGAATAATGGAATATTACTTCCTTCCGCGCTCCTTTGCAGCCTGTTCGGCAGAGAAAGTTTTGACGAATTCGCTTAGCAGGGGGTTCAACGCGGGCGGCTACGAAGCATAGACGGGAAGAGGAACTGGTGAAGATTCTGAAAAGCTACTGGAAATTCGACCGCAAGGACTGACCAGTAGAAGAGATGCTCAATGCCTTCTATTTGGGTCTGCTACTGCACCTATCGCTCAGTGAAGTCTCTGCGACCCAATTTGGCGGCAACCCGACGTTGATGAGAGTTTGCGACTTTCCGCTGGAACCGTATATAAAATCATGGGTGTCGAGAGATGAAGGCGGAAATCTTGTCGGATGCAGAGGTGTGCCCATGTAGCGTCAACTTTGCCGCTAGTCGCAACTTGAACGATGAACAAGTTCGTGCCACAAAGGTATTGACGTGTACTCTACCCTTTCGGGCCAAGTGCAGGCACTTGGCAAATTCGCTTCGGAACTCGACTCACTCAACTTGCGAGGAGGCGACTCTCGATAAACCGCTTCTTCAAGCCCACACTGATGGTTCCCATGGTCGATTGCGCAAGAACTGTTGTTTCGCAGTTGGCAAAGCTCGCCTCTACAGTTATACTACATGGTAGCAAAAGGAATCTGTGTCTATTGCACTGACTGGAGTGCAGAGATTCTGTTCCAGGAATGGGTGGTTGCTGTAATTTTGCATTGACTCAAACCACCAACAGTGCTAAAGTTTTGTTTTTATTGAAGTTTCAACGCAGTGTGATGCTACGACAACTAGAAATTTTTCCATCGTCAACCTGTCAGACGATGACCACACAGGCAACGAACCCAATGGGGTACAAAGGTCTCCATGCTTTTCATAAATACTGGGGCAAAAAACCTCTGGAACCGCTCGCTTACCTCGTTGAAAACTTGTGCCCACCTGAAGGAATAGTTGTTGACCCATTCCTGGGTGGCGGGTTGCTAACTCGAATATGTCGCATTGCAAACCGACGGTTTATTGGAATCGACATCAATCCTGTATCCATAGAACTCGGAAAACTATTTCACGATCTGCCAAATTCTGAGGACTATTCAGAAGCGATCCGCTTGATATCGGCTGATGTAAAATCAAAAATCTACAGTACCTACAAGTGCTACGATAATTCAATTGCAACTCATTATTTGTGGAACGATTCTGAGTTATTGTCTGTTTGGACAAATCATAATTCGGCAGGTCGCGTTGAAAATGAACCTACGGACCATGATTTGCAACTTTCTCGCAAATTTCATGGATATTCACCAAAACACTTCAGGGAGATAACAACTTTTTCCAATTCAAGAATTAATGCTACGCCCTCGCTATCATTTTTAGATATTTTCAAGCCTCGCGCTTGCCTAAACATGGACACCTTAATTGAAAGAATTTTAGAGTTTGACAACTTGACCGTTCGGCGAGCTTTACTATTGACTCTCACGGCCGCTTCGGGCCAGATGTCAAATTTTGTATTCGCAATCAATAATCGAGGTAAAAACTCCAATTCGATCAATAGTAGTGCGAGAACCGAGGTAGGTAGTTGGGCAATTGGTTTTTGGCGACCTCGCGAGCATTTTGAAGTCAATGTTTGGAATTGCTTTGAAAATCGCTTTCGGCGGCTTCAGAAAGCTATTCAAACGAGTTCCGGCAAGATTGACGGACAATGGGTTAACAATGTAAATGATTTCTTTAACTACGATTCCGGATGTGCTTTGGTCACGGATGCAGCACAAAATGTCTTGAATGACATTCCAGACAATTCAATTGACCTTGTTCTTACAGACCCGCCTCACAGCGATAGAATACCTTACCTTGAATTGTCAGACTTTTGGAACTCACTGCTTCAATTTGCCCAATCGAATTTCGAAGATGAAATCATCATTTCCAATGCGCAAGAACGTTTTAAAACTTCTGATATTTATATTCAAGACATGAGTAAGTTTATTCTAGAATGCGCTAGAATCCTCAAGCCAAATGGTTTTCTCTGTCTGATGTACAATTGCCGTAAAAACAGCGATTGGGCATTCTTGCGTAATCCAGACAGACTAAAATTTGTAGGTCGATTCGATTTAAATTATTCGGCGAGTTCAATCGCGCAGGACAATAGAAAAGGTGCGATGAAAACCGATTTTGTTTTGGTTTATCAGCAAACCAAGAAAGTCGGACACTATAAATTTCTCGAAAATCTTCCAAGTTGGTCTCCCGACTTTCCTTTTTGATAATTTCAAATGCCGTACGTTTTTCAAGCAGCATCAGTAGCATTCAAAGATAATCATCTTGCACAGTTAGCAAATGATCCTGATGGTTTTCGTTTTCTTCTTTTACGAACACTATCTCGGAAAGAATATTTGGCTGTTCTTGCGAATCTTTGTGGTATTGAATCGAAAGGTGTTCTTGTATCACAACTGCTAGAAACTCTCTATTTGAGTCCACATTTGAGTGTAGAGAGTATCATCGATGCCATCCAATCGATACATCAAAGAGAGAGAGCCGTTCGGTTAGTGAATGAACCTAAACTACTGAGTGAGTTATACCGTTTGCAGACATTTGATTGGGGTGGACTGCATCAAAATAGTTTGGAAAAGACAATAGTTGATAGGTACGTGAAAAAAATTGAAACATACGATGAGCTATGTAAACGTATTGATACAAATCTGTATCCAAGTTTACATTCGTATGTATTGTGTTCTTGGTACAATCATTGGACCTCAATAGTCATAGAGGATATTTTCAAAGACCACAAAGATGTTTTACCAGCAGTAGGATTGATAAAAAATATTGATTTTTTTATCCATGGAATACCGTTTGACCTCAAGGTGACTTATTTTCCGGAAGGATATATTCAAAAACGCCGTAAAGAAGCCGACCTACAACCAGAACTAACTCTTCTAAAACAGTTCTGTAGGAAACAAGATATAGTTTATCCATCGGATTTACCATCAGCACGACTTCTTGAAGATTTATGGTACAAAGTTCTTGATCATCCATCAAATGAAGCATCAAATCTCGTAAATGAAATACGCACATTTCGAGAAGAATTGCTAGATGAATCGTATGTAAAACCAAAAACTTTGATCGAGTGGTTATATGAAAATCAGGGAGTTCGTAGATTTGACGCCTCCAACAGAATATATCTTGTGCTTGTAAACAAATCGAATTATTTCGAATCTTGGAAGCTAAAAAGAGCTCGTGATTTTCTATTCGATAAGATTCATGATTATTTAGATGAGTTTTCTTGCACAGCTAACGATGAACTTTCGTTTACTTGGGACCAACAGACATTTCACACGAAGTCGAAAGCTATATTTGTTATTAAATAACATATGTATCACTTACTTGAATAGTAGTTCTTCAAAAGCGTGTATCATATATGAAATACCCAACAATTACTATAAACTATTGGGTCATTTTCAGGGATCCAATAATCCATCATACAAACCATAACAACCTATGCAATCAGTTTTAGAGCATTTTTAAACTATGAAATTTCTTACAGTCTTGTTTCTTGTTTTTCTTTTGGTGCCGGTCGCAGAAATCTACCTTTTGATTCAAATCGGAAAAGTAATCGGTGCAGAGTGGACCATTGTCGGAGTTGTTTCTACTGCGTTGATTGGCGCATGGTTAGTGAAGACACAGGGAATAGCCACCTATCAAAGGGCTGTTCAAAACGTAAAATCAGGCGAAACTCCGGCTGTGGAGCTTGTCGAAGGCTTGTTTTTACTTTTTGCAGGCATATTGTTAATTATACCAGGCTTTGTTACAGATGCAATTGGCTTTACCTGCCTGATACCAGTTCTTCGACGTTATATGGCTCAGGCCATACTTTTGAATCTCCTGGAAAGGTATGCAGAGCGTCGTCGAAAACAAAAAGCCACCTCATCACCAAAGGTTATCGATTCGACATATCGAAAAAATGATTAACACACTACCAACGGAAAACATTCTGCCATAAGCACTCAGCTATTCTGCGCTAGCGAGTTATCAACCCTGGAAATCAACCCAACTTGACACAACATTCACTCATAGTCACCAAATTGTGCTTTGATGACTTGCACTGCTAGACGAATTGCCGTCCATTACCAATCAAATTTTCCTTGGAGCAAGATTCTATTGTCAGACGACTTACCACTGGAATGACGCTGTTCAAACTCCAGTTCATAATCCATGCTTGAATCATTTTCATAGCGTCCGCCCAAACGGTAACTTCTAGAGGTAGTGTCCTTCATATTCAACCCGATATATGGTGTGACTACTCCACTATTTTCATACATGCTATAACCTATTTCCGTGTCAAAGCTAGTAACTGGTTTGGAAGCATCAACAGAACGATTTGCTGCATTCTCCTCCCAAAGCGAGTTGATTGAACTTTCTGCTTCTCCATGCAACACAGATACTTCGTATGTCAATCCAATCTTGTCGGACACTGGCGTACGTCTCACGACCACGCCTGCACCCCATTCCTTCTTGCCACTATCGTGTGTTAGCAACGCACGTGCATTTGTATCCACGGTTAATCCTAACTCCTGGTTGTCAAACTTCAGGCTACCGCCAACCTCCATGCCAACTCCATTGTCACCATCACCGCTGTCCACACGAACTCCGGCCTCGCCAGACGGTGTGAGTATTACACCGGATTCCAAAGTGTACTCGCTGAATCCCTCAAGTGCCACTCGCAATCCGCTAGTGCTTATATTTCTACCGGCAACTCGACTAGCATTACCATTGATTGTTGAACGCGTTCCCCACACTTCGCCCTTGACGTCGATTGAAATCTCATTGTCTACGAAAGACCATTGATCGGAATTCAGTCGGTATCGGCCGCCGGCAGACAACTGCGTCATTGCCGTGTCGCTCAAATAGTTGCCTAGCGAATCATTGTATTCAATTTTTCCTTCACCATACCCTACTGTCGCCCATAGGCTCATAGCATCCGATACTGCCCAGCCGACGTATGGATACAATGACGTCATCCGGGTTCTAATTTTCCCCTTGGAGTCCATAATGCCACCCGAGTAATCAAAATTGCCTTTTGACACCCCGGCCGCTATTCCAACCAGCAGTTCTGGCTCAATCATTGTATCCGTACCGGTATAGACTGAAAACAGACTGCCATTCCAGCTCACCGGACCTGTACTACCGCCTGAAAGCTTCTGATAATCAACCGAACCCCAAACTGCTATGCTACCTTGTGCAAGACCACTTTCGCTATCTGTTGCCGAAAGTATTCCTGCATCGGGTGAATAGGCAAAACTTGCGCCATCCAGTGCTTCTTCTATCGAAATAGTGCCCTTGTTCAAATCTTCTTCTTTCTGAGCCAGTGTAGTTAAAATTGGCAACATTGCACTAGAAGTCAGGCCACCTGTGGGTGACGTAGGTGGCAGCGTAGTGCCCGTTGCCGGAACCCCGCTAATCACACCCGATATTCTGCCGGTAATCGTCTCGATTGTGGTGGCTGCAATTTCGCGTGCAACTTCTGTCACAATTTCTGTGTCCAGCTCCTCAATCCGGTCTGCAACTGTCTCTTCAGTTTGAGTAATTGTAATTGCATAGGTCTTCTGTGTACCGTTTTCGGCGGTCACCACAATGCTTACTGCGTTCTCACCTGCGGTCAAGCTGATCGGAGCGCTTGCCGACCCGCTGGTTACCGAATTGCCGTTCACTGTGACACCCCTTGCCGAGGTATCACTCATAGTGGGTGTTACAGTCAGACTCTCGACGTTGCCTGCTACCACTACTGTATAGCTGGTCACATCACTTGCAAACTCAGGACTCAGTACACCTGCCGATATAGTCAGGTTACTCAGGTCTGCGTTTGAAGACAGTTCGCGATCATCGTCCACAATGGTGCCTGTACCGGTTACTGCCGACGATGACAGGAAACTTGACGGACTCGCATTGCTCAATGACACAACCACCGTCTCCGCCTCTTCCAAATCATTGTCTCCATTCACCGTCACGTCGAAGGTTGCGCTGGTTTCACCTACTGCAAGAGTTACCGTACCTCCCGTAATCGTTGCATAGTCTGTGCCCGAAGTGGCTGTACCTGTTCCCGCATCCGCGTAGTCCACTGTTACCTGAACGGCACTGGCCAGACTTAGCGATACCGTGAATGTCATGGCCGCGGTTGAACCCGTCGCGCCTTCAGTCACGCTCGGTGAATCAATTGACAGGGTTGGAACTTCGTCGTCTGTAATCGTCAGTATCAGTGC
The DNA here is from genome assembly GCA_965200765.1 of Arenicellales bacterium. Taxonomy (GTDB): domain Bacteria; phylum Pseudomonadota; class Gammaproteobacteria; order Arenicellales; family JAJDZL01. The sequence goes on along the minus strand of OZ241380.1, from coordinate 627,413 downwards.
ACTCGGCTGGGTAATGCCGGCACTATTTGTTGCTACTGCTGAAACCGAAATCGACTTGGCCAGATTATCGACACTGTTGTCGACTGCAGATATTGTCACCTCGCCAGTGCTGGAAATCGAACCGGCTGCAATCGTTAGTGTGCTATTGCTACTGAGCGAGAAGTCACCCGCAACGGCTGGTGCTACTGGTGTTGCAGCAATTGTCAGAGTCGTTGAACTGGTTGATGGATGATCCAGTGTTGCTGTTACCGCAGTGCTTCCGTTTTCTTCTGAAATCGATGCAGGCGTCAGAACCAACGTCACTGTTGATGCACTTCGAGTAATGGTAATTGCATAGGTCTTCTGTGTGTTGTTTTCGGCTGTCACCACAATACGTACTGTGTTCTCACCAACATTCAGGCTAATCGGGTTACTTGCCGACCCGCTGGATACCGAATTGCCGTTCACTGTCACGCCCCTTGCCAAGGAATCTCTCACTGTGGGTGTTACAGTCAGACTATCGACGTTGGCTGCTACCACTACTGTATAGTTCGACACACCACTTGCAAACTCAGGACTCAGTTCTCCTTCCGAAATAGTCAAACTCCGCAAGTCTGCGTTTGAAGACAGTACGCGGTCATCGTCCACTATGGTGCCAGTACCGGTTACTGTTGTCGAAGACAGGGCACTAGACGGACTCGCATTGCTCAATGAAACAATCACTGTTTCCGGACCTTCCGAAAGTTCGTCGCCATTCACCGTTACGTCGAAAGACTTGCTGGTTTCACCTACTGCAAACGTCAGCATGCCTCCCGCAAGCGTTGCATAGTCCGTGCCCGCAGTGGCTGAACCTGTTCCTGCAACCGCATAGTCCACTGTTACCTGAACGAGACTTGACGGAGTTAGCGATACCGTGAATGTCATGGTTGTTGTTGAACCGGTCGCGCCTTCAGTCACGCTTGGCGAGCTGATTGACAGGGTTGGTACATCGTTGTCTGTAATTGTCAGTGTTACTGCACCTGGCTGGGTTATGCCGTGACTATTCACGGCTGTTGCTGAAACCGAAATTGACTTGGCCAGATTATCAATATTATTGTCGACCGCAGATATTCTCACATTGCCGGTGCTGGAAGTAGAACCGGCTGCAATTGTCAGTGTGCTGCCGCTGAGCGAGAAATCGCCTGCAACAGCTGGCAGTACCGGAGACGCAGTAATCGTCAAGGTTGTTGCAGTGCCTGATGGATGGTCCAGTGTTGCTGTTACTGCAGTGCTCCCGTTTTCTGCAATGGATGCAGGTGTCAGAACCAACGTCACCGTTGGTGTACTGTCATCATCCGCGATCGTAAGACTGACATTGCCCGGATTGGTCACACCTACGGAGTTTGTTGCTGAACCTGACACGGTCAGTGTCTTGTTCGCCGCATCAACGTTGTTGTTTACTGCGGCAATCGTCACCGCACCGGTACTGGTGGTCGCCCCGGCGGCTATGTTCAGTGTTGTGCCGGTTTGAGAGAAATCGCCTGCAACCGCTGGAGAATTCGCACTCACCGACACTGTGATTGAGGTTGCAGCAGTCGAGACACGGTTCAAGGTCGCGGTTACCGTCGCGGAATTGTTCGCGCCGCTCTCATTGATGCTTGTACGCGACAGCACCAGTGTTACCAGCGGCGGACCTTCGTCATCCCGAATCGTCAGCGTCACGCTGGCCACCGTTCCAACTCCTTGGGTATTGGATGCCGACCCTGATACCGTCACCGTCTTGTTCCCCGAATTAACATTGTCGTTGGCTGCGGTTATCGTCACCGTACCGGTGCTTGATGTTGACCCGGCTGCAACTGTGAGCGTCTTGTTCGTAGTTACTGAATAGTCGGTCGAAGTCGGCACCGATACCGTGATCGTCGTAGAAGCACTTGACGTGTGACTCAGCGTCGCTGTTACATGCGCATAATTGTTCGCTCCACTTTCGTCAATTGTTGAAGACGATAGCGACAGCGTCACTGTTGGCGCCGCGTCGTCGTCCGTAATCGTAAGGCTGACATTGTCCGGGTTGGTCGCTCCCACGGTGTTCGTCGCCGCACCCGACACCGTCAGCGTCTTGTTCGCCGCATCAACGCTGTTGTTCACCGCCGCTATCGTCACCGTGCCGGTGCTGGTGGTCGCACCCGCCGCAATGCTCAGCGTGGTGCCGGTCTGCGAGTAGTCGCCAGCGACCGCCGGCAAAGTCGGCGTCACCGAAACGGTAATCGACGTGGCGGCGCCGGAGGCGCGGTTCAGCGTCGCCGTCACCGTCGTCGAATTGTTCGCTCCGCTTTCGTCGATGCTGGTGCGCGACAGCAACAGCGTTACCTTCGGCAACGCCTCGTCGTCCGTTATCGTGACGCTGACATTGTTCGGGTTGGTCACACCCACGGTGTTCGTCGCCGCACCCGATACCGTCAGCGTCTTGTCCCCGCCGCTAACAGTGTTGTTCACCGCCGCTATCGTCACCGTGCCGGTGCTGGTGGTCGCACCCGCCGCAATGCTCAGCGTGGTGCCGGACTGCGAGAAGTCGCCGGCGACTGCCGGTGAAGTCGGCGCCACCGAAACGGTGATCGACGTGGCGGCGCCGGAGGCGTGGTTCAGCGTCGCCGTCACCGTCGTCGAATTGTTCGTTCCGCTTTCGTCGATGCTGGTGCGCGACAGCACCAGCGTCACTGTCGGTGCCGCGTCGTCGTCCGCGATCGTAAGGCTGACATTGTCCGGGTTGGTCACCCCCACGGTGTTCGTCGCTGCACCCGATACTGTCAGCGTCTTGTTCTCAGCATCAACGCTGTTGTTTACCGCCGCTATCGTCACCGTGCCGGTGCTTGTTGTTGCCCCGGCCGCAATGCTCAGCGTAGTGCCGGTCTGCGAGAAGTCGCCGGCGACTGCCGGTGAAGTCGGCGTCACCGAAACGGTAATCGACGTGGCGGCGCCGGAGGCGCGGTTCAGCGTCGCCGTCACCGTCGTCGAATTGTTCGTTCCGCTTTCGTCGATGCTGGTGCGCGACAGCGACAGCGTCACCTTCGGCAACGCCTCATCGTCCGTTATCGTGAGGCTGACATTGTCCGGGTTGGTCACACCCACGGTGTTCGTCGCCGCACCCGATACTGTCACCGTCTTGTCCCCGCCGCTAACCGCGTTGTTCACCGCCGTAATCGTCACCGTGCCGGTGCTGCTGGTCGAACCCGCAGCAATGCTCAGCGTCTTGTTCGCACTCAACGTGTAGTCGGTCGAAGTCGGCGCCGACACCGTAACCGTCGTGGCGGAGCTAGACGTATGGTTCAGGGTTGCCGTCACCGTCGTCGAACCGCCGTTCTCCGAGATCGAACTGCTTCCCAGCGACAGCGTCACCGTCGGGTCAGCATCGTCGTTTGTAATTGTTCCTGTACCAGTGCTCGCCGTACCCAGCACCGCATTGCTGCTTGGATTGAGCAGGGTCACCTTCACCGTCTCGTCCGGTTCGTCCGTGGTGTCGCCCTGCACTGCCACGCTGAACGTCCTGCTGGTTACATTTGCGGCGAACGTTAGTGTAGTCCTTGAAAAAGCCGTGTAGTCGGTACCTGAAGTCGCGGTCCCGGTCCCGGCATCTTCATACTGCACTGTTACCTGTGTACTCAGCGCACTGCTCAGTGTTACTGTGAAAGTCAATTGCGCCGACCCGCTATTCCCTTCTGTCACGCTCGGCGAACTGATTGTCAGTTGCGGAGCTTCGTCGTCCACAATGGTCAGCGTCACGCTGGCCACCGTTCCAACCCCTTGGGAATTTGATGCCGACCCTGATATTGTCACCGACTTGTTGCCGGCAAAAACATTGTTATTTACCGCCGTAATTGTGACATTGCCGGTACTCGTTGTCGCCTCGGCCGCAACTGTGAGCGTTTTGTTTGGGCTCACTGTATAGTCGGTTGAAGTTGGCACCGACACTGTGATTGTCGTAGAAACACTGGAAGCATGGCTCAGCGTCGCTGTCACCGTTGTCGAACCACTGTTTTCTGATATTGAACTGCTCCCCAGCGCCAGCGTCACCGTCGGCGCCGCCTCGTCGTCAGTTATTGTAAGGCTGACATTGTCCGGGTTGGTCACACCCACGGTGTTCGTCGCTGCACCCGACACTGTCAGCGTCTTGTTCGCCGCATCAACGCTGTTGTTCACCGCCGCTATCGTCACCGTGCCGGTGCTGCTGGTCGCACCCGCCGCAATGCTCAGCGTGGTGCCGGTCTGCGAGAAGTCGCCAGCGACCGCCGGCAAAGTCGGCGTCACCGAAACGGTAATCGACGTGGCGGCGCCGGAAGCGCGGTTCAGCGTCGCCGTCACCGTCGTCGAATTGTTCGCTCCGCTCTCGTCAATGCTGGTGCGCGACAGCACCAGAGTCACCTTCGGCAACGCCTCGTCGTCCGTTATCGTGACGCTGACATTGTTCGGGTTGGTCACCCCCACGGTGTTCGTCGCCGTGCCCGACACCGTCAGCGTCTTGTTCCCGCCGCTAACAGTGTTGTTCACCGCCGCTATTGTCACCGTGCCGGTGCTGGTGGTCGCACCCGCCGCAATGCTCAGCGTGGTGCCGGTCTGCGAGAAATCACCGGCGACTGCCGGTGAAGTCGGCGTCACCGAAACGGTGATCGACGTGGCGGCGCCGGAGGCGCGGTTCAACGTCGCCGTCACCGTCGTCGAATTGTTCGTTCCGCTTTCGTCAATGCTGGTGCGCGACAGCACCAGCGTCACTGTCGGTGCCGCGTCGTCGTCCGCAATCGTAAGGCTGACATTGTCCGGGTTGGTCACCCCCACAGTGTTCGTCGCCGCACCCGATACCGTCAGCGTCTTGTTCGCCGCATCAACGCTGTTGTTTACCGCCGCTATCGTCACCGTGCCGGTGCTTGTTGTTGCCCCGGCCGCAATGCTCAGCGTAGTGCCGGTCTGCGAGAAGTCGCCGGCGACTGCCGGTGAAGTCGGCGTCACCGAAACAGTAATCGACGTGGCGGCGCCGGAGGCGCGGTTCAGCGTCGCCGTCACCGTCGTCGAATTGTTCGTTCCGCTTTCGTCGATGCTGGTGCGCGACAGCGACAGCGTCACCTTCGGCAACGCCTCATCGTCCGTTATCGTGAGGCTGACATTGTCCGGGTTGGTCACACCCACAGTGTTCGTCGCCGAACCCGATACCGTCACCGTCTTGTCACCGCCGCTAACAGCGTTGTTCACCGCCGTAATCGTCACCGTGCCGGTGCTGCTGGTCGAACCCGCAGCAATGCTCAGCGTCTTGTTCGTACTCAACGTGTAGTCGGTCGAAGTCGGCGCCGACACCGTGACTGTCGTGGCGGCGCTAGACGTATGGTTCAGTGTTGCCGTCACCGTCGTCGAACCGCCGTTCTCCGAGATCGAACTGCTTCCCAGCGACAGCGTCACCGTCGGGTCAGCATCGTCGTTTGTAATTGTTCCCGTACCAGTGCTCGCCGTACCCAGAACAGCATTGCTGCTTGGATTGAGCAGAGTCACCTTCACTGTCTCGTCCGGTTCGTCTGTGGTGTCACCTTGCACTGCCACGCTGAACGTCCTGCTGGTTACATTTGCGGCGAACGTTAGTGTAGTCCTTGAAAAAGCCGTGTAGTCGGTACCTGAAGTCGCGGTCCCGGTACCGGCATCTTCATAGTCCACTGTTACCTGAGTACTCAGTGCCTGGCTCAATGTCACCGTGAAAGTCAACTGCGCAGATCCGCTGTTCCCTTCTGTCACGCTCGGCGAACTGATCGTCAGTCTCGGCGCTTCGTCGTCCTCAATGGTCAGTGTCACACCGGTTACCGTCCCTACGCCCTGAGTATTCTGCGCAGACCCTGATACCGACACCGACTTGTCGCCGGCATAAACATTGTTATTTACCGCCGTGATTGTGACTGTGCCGGTACTCGTTGTCGCCCCGGCCGCAACCGTGAGCGTTTTGTTCATACTCACTGTATAGTCGGTTGAAGTCGGCGCCGACACCGTGATCGTCGTAGAAGCACTGGAAGCATGACTGAGCGTCGCTGTCACCGTTGTCGAACCACCGTTTTCTGATATTGAACTGCTCCCCAGCGCCAGTGTCACCGTCGGCGCATCATCGTCGTCTTCCAGCGTCAACGTCGCACCGGTCACTGAACCTTGGCCCTGAGTGTTCTGCATCATGCCTGTTACTGTCACCGTGCGGTCTGGCTCGTCCTTCGTATTGTTCACCGCGTTGATCGTCGCGGTATCGCTGCTGTTCGATGTGCTACCTGCCGCAATCGCAATGGTCGCATCCGCTCCCGCCGTGTAGAACCCTGGAACACCCGTCACCGTAATCGTCGTGTCCTCGCTCGACGCATGGCTCAGCATCGCTGTCACTGTTGTTGTGCCGCCGTTCTCCGATATCGAGTTGTCCGCCAGCGACAGCGTCGCCGTCGGTGCAACATCATCATCCTTAAGCGTCAACGTCGCACCGCTAACCGAACCAATGCCCTGAGTGTTCTGCGCCATGGCCGTTACTGTCGCCATTCGATCCGGTTCGTCCGTCGTGTTGTTCACGGCGGTAATCGTCGCCGTGTCCGTGCTCGTTGTATCGCCCGCCGCAATCACAATCTTCGCCTGTGCTCCCGCTCCAACCGTGTAGGCTTCCGAAACTGGTGTCACTGTAATCGTCGTAGTCGCGCTTGACGCATGGCTCAGCCTTGCCCTCACCGTAGTAGAACCGCCGTTCTCCGATATCGAGCTAGTCCCCAGAGACAGCGTCACTCTTGGGTCAGAATCGTCGTTTGTAATCGTTCCCGTACCGGTGCTCGCCGTACCCAACATCACATTGCTGCTTGGATTGACCAGCCTCACCTTCACCGTCTCGTCCGGCTCGTCCGTTGTGTCGCCCTGGACTGCCACGCTGAATGTCTTGCTGGTATCAGTTGGTGCGAACGTCAGGGAAGTCCTTGTAATGGCCGTGTAGTCGGTACCCGAAGTCGCGGTTCCGGTACCGGCATCTTCGTACTCCACTGTTACCTGAGTACTCAGTGCCTGGCTCAGTGTCACCGTGAAAGTAAGCGAACTAGAACCGCTGCTTCCTTCTGCTATGCTAGGCGAGCTGATCGTCAAGCTCGGACCTTCGTCGTCTACTATGGTCAGTGTCGCTCCGGTCACTGCTCCAATCCCGTGGGAATTTGATGCCGACCCCGATACTGCCACCGACTTGTTACCGGCCTGGACGTTGTTGTCCACTGCCGTAATACTCACCGCTCCAGTGCTTGATGTTGACCCGGCTACAATTGTGAGCGTCTTGTTGGAACTCAGCGAATAGTCAGTCGAAACCGGCGCCGACACTGTAATCGTTGTTTCCTCACTGGACGCATGGCTCAACGTCGCCGTCACCGTTGTGGAACCGCCGTTCTCCGAAACCGAGCTATTCGTCAGCGACAGCGTCGCTGTCGGTGTTGCCTCGTCGTCTGTCAGCGTTAGCGTTGCTCCGGTCACCGCACCCACGCCCTGAGTGTTCCGCGCCGTGCCCGTCACCATCGGCGTACGGTTCGGTTCATCCGTTGTGTTGTCCACCGCATTAATCGTGGCAGTATCACTATTGTTCGACGTGTTGCCCGCCGCAATCACAATAGTCGCATCCGATCCAACTGTGTAGGCTCCGGAAACCGGTGTCACTGTAATCGTCGTGTCTTCGCTCGACGCGTGACTCAGCGTCGCCGTCACTGTCGTCGAACCGCCGTTCTCCGATATCGAACTGTTTGTCAGCGACAACGTCACAGTCGGGTCAGAATCGTCGTTTGTAATCGTACCCGTGCCGGTGCTCGCTGTACCCAATACCGCATTGCTACTTGGACTGACCAGTCTCACCTTTACCGTCTCGTCTGGCTCGTCTGTCGCATCTCCTGTAACCAACACGTTGAACGTCGCACTGGTAGTGTTTGCTGCGATGGTCAGGGAAGTCCTTGTAATGGCCGTGTAGTCAGTACCCGAAGCCGCTGTTCCGCTACCTGCATCTTCGCACTCCACCGTAACCGGAGTGCCCACTGCACTGCTCAGTGTCACTGTGAAAGTCAACTGCGCAGACCCACTGTCTCCTTCTGTTACGCTCGGCGAATTGATCGTCAGGCGCGTAGATTCATTGTCCACGATGGTCAGCGTCGTTCCTGTTACCGTTAGGGAATTCGTTGCGGTCCCTGAAATCGACACCGACTTATTGCCGTCTTGGGCATTGTTGTCCACCGCCGTAATACTCACTGCTCCAGTGCTTGATGTCGACCCTGCTGCAATTGTGAGTGTCTTGTTCATGCTCACCGTATAGTCGGTCGAAGTCGGCACCGACACTGTAATTGTCGTATCCTCGCTCGACGCATGGCTCAGTGATGCTGTCACCGTCGTTGAACCGCCGTTCTCCGAGATCGAGCTGTCCGCCAGCGCCAGCGTCACCGTCGGCGCATCGTCGTCATCCTCAAGCGTCAGTGTTGCGCCGGTCACCGAGTCAATGCCCAAGGTGTTCCGTGCCGTGGCCGATACCGTAACCATCCGGTCCGACTCGTCCCTGGAATTATCCACTGCGTTGATTGTCGCGGTATCGCTACTATTCGACGTGTTGCCTGCCGCAATCGTGATAGTCGCATCCGATCCCACCGTGTAGGCGCCTGAAACCGGTGTCACTGTTATCGTCGTGTCTTCGCTCGACGCATTGCTCAATGTAGCTGACACCGTCGTTGAACCACCGTTCTCCGAAATTGAGTTGTCTGCCAGCGCCAGTGTCACTGTCGGCGCATCGTCGTCATCTTCGATGGTGGTCATTGTCAAGGTTATTGATGATTCGCCGTTGCTGAAAACACCATTTTCCACATTACTAAGCCTAACTTCGATCGTCTCGTCCGGCTCGTCAATTGTGTCTTGAATTATCCCCACTGAAGCACATTGGCGAATGGTAGGATACGAAAATGTAGGACTATCGGAGCCACCAAAGCCAGGAGGCTGATAGTCGACATCCCTAGTCGCTGTGCCTGTTCCCGTAACAGAATAATCAACTCGAACACTCTTGCCACTAGCTCGACTCAGAGTTACACAGAAACTATACGCCCCGTCACCTTCCGAAACTTTAACGTTGCGTACTGAAACAGTCGGCGGATCATCGTCGTCCGTAATCGTTCCGGTGCCGCTGATGGTAGTCCCGCCGCCTGCAAATACGGCGTTCGTCAAACTGCTGAGTTCAACGATAACCGTCTCGTCCGGCTCGTCAAAACTGTCGCCGTGAATTGTCACATCAATCTCTTTTTCCGTGTCCCCCGCCGCAAATGTCAGCATGCCCGCTGTCAATGCCGTGTAGTCATTATTAATAAGCGAAGTCATCGGAGTCGCCGTACCGCTGCTTCCTTCGGCATAGTTCACTGTCACTTGATTACTACTGGCCGGATTCAGTGTCACCTTGAAGGTCATTGTTGTGGTGGTATTTCCGTCTCCTTCAGTCACGGTCGGCGAACTGATCGATATCGCCGGATCATCATCGCTCGTAATCGTGCCAGTTCCGATGATTGACATTGCTCCACCTGCAAAAGATGCATTCGTCGGGCTACTCAATTTCACCACCACCGTTTCGTGCGCCTCATTGTTCGTGTCTCCATTGACGGTCACATCAATGTTCTTGCTGGCCTCGCCTGCCGCAAACGTCAGCGTACCACTCGTCAATGCCGAGTAGTCTGTGCCGGAAGTCGCAGTGCCCGTTGTCGCATCCGCATACGCAACTGTGATTACTCTGCTGCTGGCCGCACTCAATGTAACAACAAAACGCAACCTTGCAGTACTGCTATCCCCCTCATTCACGCTCGGCGAACTGATTGAAACCGTTGGTGCATCATCGTCGTCTGTGATTGTTCCCGTACCGGTGCTCGCCGTGCCCAGCGTCGCATTGCTGGGACTACTCAATGTGATTCTCACCGTTTCGTCGTCTTCGTCTGCTGTGTCGCCGATCACCGATACATCGATGTTCTTGCTCGTATCGCCGGCATTGAATGTCAGCGTGGTCATTGTCACCGCGGTGAAATCAGTCCCTGATGCTGCCGTGCTGCCGGCCCCTTCGGCATATTTCACCGTCACCGTCCTGCCACTCGCCTCACTCAGCGAAACCACGAATCGCAACGTCGTAGTACTGCTGTCCCCCTCTGCCACGCTCGGCGAACTGATCGACACCGTCGGCAAGTCATCGTCGTCCGTAATTGTTCCCGTACCGGTGCTTGCCGCGCCCAGCGTCGCATTGCTGGGACTACTCAGTGTCACTTTCACGGTTTCGTTGTCTTCGTCCAGCGTATCGCCGTTTACTGTTACATCAATGTTCTTGTTCGTCTGCCCCGCCGTAAACGTCAGCGTACCGCTCGGCAATGCTGTGTAGTCTGTACCGGAAGTCGCAGTTCCTGTTCCTGCATCCGCATATGCAACCGTTATGGTTCTGCTACTGGCTGCGCTTAATGTCACAACAAAACGCAACCTCGCAGTACTGCTGTCCCCCTCTGCCACGCTTGGCGAGTTGATTGACACCGTTGGTGCATCATCGTCGTCCGTGATCGTTCCCGTACCGGTCGCAGTGCCCAGCGTCGCATTAGCAGGGCCACTCAATGTGACTTTCACGGTTTCGTCGTCTTCGTCCAGCGTGTCGCCGGTTACCGATACATCAATATTCTTGCTCGTCTGCCCCGCTGTGAACGTCAGCGTACCACTCGGCAATGCCGTGTAGTCAGTACCTGCTGTTGCTGTGCCGCCGGTCCCTTCGGCATAGTTCACTGTCACCGTCCTGCCACTCGCAGCACTTAGCGAAACCACAAATCGCAACGTCGCAGTACTGCTGTCGCCCTCTGCCACGCTCGGCGAACTGATCGACACCGTCGGCGGGTCATCATCGTCCTCCAGTGTCAGTCCTACACCCGTCAACGCACCTATGCCATGATCGTTAGAAGCACTTCCCGTCACCGTTCCTGTACGATTCTGTTCATCTTTTGTGTTATTCACAGCCGTAATTGTTACCGTATCCGACGCATTTGTTGTCTCTCCCGCAGCAATCGTAATCGTCGTATCCGACCCTACCGTGTAAAGGTCCGATACTGCAGCGATTGTTATGGTTGTTGATTCGATTGATGCGTTGCTGAGTGTCGCCGACACCGTCGCCGTGCCGCCGTTTTCCGAAATCGAATTGTCATCCAGCGACAGTGTCACCGTCGGTGCATCATCGTCGTCCGTGATCGTGCCAGTACCGGTACCCGCGTTCGTTCCAATTTCTGCGTTGGATGAACCACTAAGCTTCACCACAATGGTTTCATTTTGCTCATCGACGGTGTCTCCCCTGATCGTCACATCGATGTCTTTTTCCGTGTCACCCACCGCAAATGTCAGCCTGTCTGCTGACAATGCCGTATAGTCAGTTCCCGAAGTTGCCGTGCCGCCGGTTCCTTCAGCATAGTTCACCGTCACTTCCCGGTCGCTCGCCGGAGTCAAAGTCACCTTGAAAGTAAGTGTCTTGTCACCACTGTCTCCTTCCGAAACGCTTGGTGAATTGATTGACAAGATCGAGCGGTCATCGTTATTGATCGTCCCTGTACCAGTGATGGACGTTGCGCTGTCGGCAAAAGACGCATTCGTCGGATTGCTCAATTTCACGATTACCGTCTCGTTCGGCTCGCTGAGCGTATCGCCTGCAACTGAAACATCAATGTTCTTGCTGGTATCGCCCGCGGCAAAATTCAGCGTGCCCGCAGCCAGCGTCGAATAATCGGTTCCTGATACTGCCGTACCAGTGCCCGCATCTTCGTATGCAACTGTAATCGCCTTTTCACTCGCCTTGCTTAGCGAAACTACAAACCGCAGCGTTGTGGTGGTGCTGTCCCCTTCTGCCACATTCGGTGAAGAAATCGATATCGTCGGCGAGTCGTCGTTGTCGGTGATCGTCCCTGTACCAGTGATAGATGTTGCGCCGCCGGCAAAAGATGCATTTGTCGGATTGCTCAGCGACACGATAATGGTCTCGTTCTCCTCGTCTGTCGTATCGCCTGCAACAGTTACAACAATGTCTTCTTCTGTATCCCCCGCTGAAAATGTCACTGAACCCGAAGCCAACGTGTAATCGCTAGTTGATGAAGCTGTGCCGCTTCCGGCATCAGCGTAGTTCACAGTCACTGTCTTCCCGCTTGCCGCACTCAGCGTCACCTTGAAGGTTAAATTGACCGAATCGCCGTCACCCTCGGTTACACTTGGTGACGAAATTGAGATTGTCGGTGGATTGTCATCGTCAACCAGCGTCAAATTGACACCGGTCACAGTGCCGGTTCCGATCGTATTCGTCATCGTACCCATAACTGAAACTACCCGGTTCGCTTCATCCCGGGAATTGTTCACCGCGTTGATCGTCGCGGTGTCGCTGCTATTGGAAGTCTGTCCCTTCGGAATCGTAATTGTTGCATCCGAACCAACCGTGTAGGAGTTTGCGACCGGAGTAACTGTAATCGTGGTATCTGCACTGGATGCATGGCTCAGTGTTGCAGTAACCGTGGTCGTGCCGCCGTTCTCCGAGATTGAACTGTTTGTCAGTGCCAATGTTGCCGTTGGCGCCGCATCATTGTTCGTGATTGTTCCGGTGCCGGTCGCAGTCGCAATTGGTGTGCTTGACGGGTTCGGACTGCTGATTGTTGCCTTGATGGTTTCATCCGCTTCGTGAATTGTATCTCCGGTTACTGACACAGTAAATGTCTTGCTGGTATCGCCCGCCGCAAATGTCAGTGTGTTGCCTGTAATGGCTGTGTAGTCAGTCCCCGAGGTCGCGGTTCCAGTATTCGCGTCTGCATACGCCACTGTGACTTGTTGATTGCTCGCCGGATTTAATGTTACGGTGAACGTCATTGTTGACGATCCGGTGTCACCTTCTGTGACACTTGGCGAATCGATCGACAGGCTAGATGTCTCGTTGTCCAATATTGTTCCCGTTCCAGTCGCAGTTGCGATCGGGGTTCCGGACGGATTTGGATTGCTGAGCGTAATCTGTATCGTCTCGCTTGCCTCCGTTGTACTGTCTCCGGTTACCGAAACAGAAATCGTTTTGCTGGTTTCACCGACTGCGAAGGTCAGCGTGTTGCCAGTAATGGCTGTGTAGTCGGTTCCCGAGGTCGCAGTTCCAGAATTCGCGTCGGCATAGTCTACTGTGACTTGCTGATTGCTCGCCGGATTCAGTGTTACGGTAAAAGTCATCGTTACCGAACCGGTGTCGCCCTCTGTGACACTTGGCGAGTCAATCGACAAGGTCGGAACTTCGTTGTCTGTAATGGTTCCGGTGCCAGTCGCCGTCGAAATCGGCGTACCTGAAGGAGTCGGATTACTAATCGTTATCAGAACCGTCTCATCGGGTTCGGCGACATCGTCGCCTGTCACTGAAATATCAATGGTTTTACTCGTCTCGCCCGCATCGAAAGTTAGCGTACCGCCTGCGAAAGTCGCGTAATCGGTACCCGCTACCGCGGTCCCGGTGCCCGCATCCGCGTACTGTACTGTCACCCGCTGGTAGCTTGCCGGACTCAGCGAAACCGTAAAACTCATCGTCGTCGCCCCGCCACTGTCGCCTTCTGTCACACTCGCTGTGCCAATCGACAGGGTGGGTGACTCGTTGTCTGCGATGGTTCCAGTACCTGTTGCAATCGAAATCGGCGTGGTTGTCGGGTTCGGACTGCTGATATTGACCTTGATGGTCTCGTCTGGCTCGTCAATTGAATCTCCCGTTACCGAAACATCAAAAGTCTTGCTAGTTTCGCCCACGGCAAATGTCAGCGTGTTGCCAGTAATGCGTGTGTAGTCCGTTCCCGAGGTCGCGGTTCCAGAATTCGCGTCTGCATAGTTCACTGTGACTTGCTGAGTGCTTGCCGGACTTAGTGTTACGGTGAACGTGAGAGTTGCAGTATCGCCGGTGTCACCTTCTGTTACACTTGGCGAGTTGATTGAAAGGGTGGGTGTCTCGTTGTCTGCAATCGTTCCGGTTCCGGTTGCTGTTGAAATCGGCGTGTTCGACGGATTCGGGCTACTGAGCGTGATCTGTACTGTCTCATTGCCTTCGATATCGCCGTCACCGGTCACCGAAACAGCAATCGTCTTGCTGGTCTCGCCGGCGGCAAATGTCAGCGTGCCGCCCGTAATCGCTACGTAGTCAGCTCCCGAGGTCGCAGTTCCAGAAGTCGCATCTGCGTAGTTAACCGTGACCTGATGCGGTGCTGCCGGATTCAGTGACACCGTGAACGTCATTGTTGCAGTATCCCCGCTGTCCCCTTCTGTTACAACGGGCGAGTCGATCGACAAGGTCGGCACTTCGTCATCTAAAATCGTTCCAGTTCCAACGGCGGTTGAAATTGGTGTATCCGACGGGTTCGGACTGCTCAGTCGGATCTTTATTGTTTCATTCGCTTCGCCATCGTCATCTCCCGTTACCGTAACACTAATCGTCTTTGACCTTTCCCCTGCTACAAATGTCAGTGTGCTACTTGCGAAGGCCGCATAGTCAGTTCCCGATGTCGCAGTACCGGTCGCATCTGCGTAGTTAACCGTAACCGGATGCGGTGCTGCCGGATTCAGTGATACCGTGAACGTCATTGTTGCAGTAGAACCTGCATCTCCTTCTGTCACGCTTGGCGAGTTAATCGACAGAGTCGGCGGCACATCATCGTCTACAATGGTCAGCGTTTTACTCGCCGGATCCGCTATATTGTGCCCGCCTGTCGCCGTGCCTGAAATTGTCACAATCTTGTTTGGCGAATCCCGATTGTTGTCAACTGCTGTGACGGTCACCGCGCCAGTACTCGTTGTATCGCCTACCGCGATTGTCAATGTCTTGTTAGTGCTGACCTCAATGTCTCCACTCACTGCCGGAGACAACGGTGTCGCAGCAATTGTGACTGTTGTCAGAAAATCCAATGCGCGGTCAAGACTGGCCGTGACGGTGGTTGAATTGTCTGAACCGCTTTCATCAATAGATTCATTTGACAGATGCAACGTCAGTGCCGGCGCGGATTCATCATCGTCTACGTTTGCAGTCAGGGTGCCGGATAGACCCTGAAATTCCTGTTCACCACCCGATTGCGCGGCCGTATGAGTGATCGTCACTGTTTCATCCGCCCAGTCGGTATCGTCCTTTGCGGTCAGTGTCACGGTTTGAGCCGTGTTCCAGTTCCCGGTTGTAAATGTCAGGGTATTCTGGTCTCCGTTTGTATCGGTGTCTGTATCGACAGCTACCGCATCACTGTCAGCACTGCTTAGAGTAACAGTCACATCAGACGTTGGTTCTGCGTCCAGCACCAAGGTGTAGGTCTTGGTCGCGTCAGTGGCATGACCTTCAATCAAACTTCTGGAGGTTTCACTGGAAGTGATTCCCGGCGTTTCATCGTCGTTTACTGTAACTGAAACACTGTCAATAACGAGTGTTGCACTATACGGTGCATCGCCAGTGGTGACACTGTGACTGATTGTCGCCGAATCGTCCGTCGCGGTGTTGTCTGAAGCCGCTGTTACGTTTACTGTCTGCGGTGTACTCCAGGTTGTAGGCGAGAACGTCATCGTATCCTGTGCTCCGATCATCACAGAATCTGTATCTACAGTTACATCGGTGTTGTTGCTCGCTACGGTGATTGTTACATCACCGGCCGGCTTGCTATTCAATACCACTGTATAACTGCCGGCATTCGCGTTCGTGGACCCCGGATCCTCATCCAGCGACAAGCTGCTCTCGCTGATTGTTACGCCGAAAGTCGGCGTTACAGTCAGCGAGTTCGAGGTTATATCGCTGCTTCCCGAATGTCCCGCAGCCTTTACCTTGACTGCCAGTGTTTGGTCCGAACTAAAATCGCCAGTTGCCTGATTGAACGACAGTGTCAGCGTTGCTGTCGTACTGCCGGCCGCTGCTCCTGTAACATTGGAGATGGTAAGTCCGGTGATTGTGGTATCCAGCTCGAATCGACTATCTCCTGAACCCGCATATGTCGCATTCGCCAAGTCTACAGTCAGCGTAGCATTGTTCAGAGTGGATTCGGTCAGTGTACTTGGAGTCGATGTAATCTAGACCGCTTCGGTTCCAACCACAGTAATATCGAAAGTGAGCGTAGCCTGGTCGGCGGCTCCTGTAGTGGAATCCTCATCAGATGCAGTGATTGTGACGGTACTGGCGGCGGCGACAGTGGTAGGAGTTCCGCAGATCTCACGCGCTTCAGTCCCTGAACAGGTGCCACTGCCGTCTGCATCGAATATCAGACCCACAGGAAGTCCAGAAACCGTATAGGTAATCGTACCTTCACCTTCGGTCGCTTCTGGTATTTGAAATTCCGCGATCGGAACATCCTTGGTAAAGGTTTTGTCAGTGACCGAGCCAGTCCCGAAAGTGGGAGCTGAATCGGAAATGTCAAGCACTTCCGCTGAAACTGAAGACGTACCAAGCACCACCTTGCGAATTCGTCCGCCGTTGGTGGCGATGGTATCAGTATCCAGATTCAGGGTGTACTTTAATGTTGTATCGGAGCGCGGCCAGAACGCAGCGATCACCTTGTGTACCAAGATACTGGTAGTTCCAGGAACTGTCAGACTACACGCTTGTGGAATAGGGCTTGTAGTACGAAGGTGATTAGAATCCAAATTAGTTCGCCCCCAAGAACCAAGGGATTCATCTCGTGACAATCTGCAACTAATGGTTCCCGATGCTGCCAACGTCGATGAAGATGACAACGGGTCGTTAACTGTTACTTTGACATGTACATAGTCGCCCTCTCGTATTTGTAAACCCGACCATGTAGCATCGCGGTCCACTGAATTCCCGTTGCCATCCACTCCCTCAACAGAGATCGACACCGTCACCGGCGACGCATCATCATCCTGAATGGTCAAAGTACCAGATGCTGTGCCAAGCGTTGCATTCACCGGACTACTCAGTGTCACCACAACTGTTTCATCCGATTCTTGAGTTGTGTCGCCTGTCACAGTGATGTCAATGTCTTTGGCTGTTTCTCCTGCCGCAAATGTCAGCATGCCTGACGGCAACGCAGTGTAGTCTGTCCCCTGAGTTGCAGTGCCGCCGGAACCTTCCGCGTAAGCGACTGTAACCTCCTTGCCACTCGCAACACTCAGTGTCACCTCCAGTTGCGCCGTGCCGGGGCCACTGTCTCCTTCTGCACTTGATTGCGATGCAATGGATACCGTTGGCGGATCATCATCATCCGTAATTGTGCCGGTACCAGTGCCGTTTCCAGTTTCAATTGACGCATTTGTTGGAGCACTCAGTACCACCAGAACTGTTTCGTCAACCTCGTCCGAGTCATCGCCAGTTACGGTAACTTCAATTGTCTTGCTGGTCTCTCCCGCCGCAAATGTCAGCGTGCCCCCTGCCAACGCAGTGTAGTCTGTCCCCTGAGTTGCAGTACCGGTGCTTTCTGCATATGCGACAGTCGCCGCCCGCCCGGATAAAGCACCAAGTGTTACCGTAAATGTCAGTGTGGCTGAAGTGCCATCGTCCCCCTCTGTTACGCTCGGCGAGTTGATACTGAGTGTTGGCACATCATCATCATCTTCAATCGTAATCGAAACTCCTGTTACAGACCCGATACCCACGGAGTTCTGCGCCGTACCAGTTACTGTCCCGGTCCGGTTATCTTCATCCTTGTTATTGTTCACCGCAGTGATTGTTGCTGTATCCAACGCATTCGCTGTACGCCCGGCAGCAATTGTAATTTTTGAATCAATACCTACTGTGTACAGATCCGCAACTGGCGTAATCGTAATCGTTGTGGCAACACTGGACGCATGGCTCAAGCTCGCCGATACCGCAGCTGTACCAGTTTCCGAGATCGAATTGTCAATCAGATGCAGAGTTACTGTCGGCTCTTCATCGTTGTCCGTGATGGTTCCGGTTCCGGTTCCTGTCGATATACCCGCATTGGTCGGATCGCTGAGTTCGACGACAACAGTTTCATTCTGTTCATCAACCTCGTCGCCGGTCACGGTTACAGTGAACGATTTGCTGAGGTCGCCTGGCGCAAAGGTCAGTGTTCCCCCTGTCAATGCCAAATAGTCAGTTCCCTGAGTGGCTGTACCGCTCGTGCCTTCGGCATATTCAACTGATACCTGTTGCCAGCTTGCCGGTGAAAGAGTTACCGTAAATTCCATTGTCGCAGATTCGTCTTCATCGACTTCCTCTACAGTTGGTGAACTGATTGACAGCTGGGGCACATCGTCATCCGTTATGGTACCCGTGCCATTCGCGGTCGAAATACTTGCACTCACCGCTTCGCTCAGTGCGATCACAAACTGCTCGTCCGGTTCATCCAATGCGTCTCCGTTCACGGTAACATTGATGTTTTTGCTGGTCTCACCAACTGCAAATTCCAAAGTGCCTCTGTTGATCGCTACATAGTCCGTACCTGAGGTTGCTCTGCCGGTGCCAGCATCTGCATATTTCACTGTTACCCGCTGAGTATTGTTGGCCGGACTCAGTGTTACCGTGAATCGCAATGTAGTAGTCGTACCGTCAGCTCCTTCAACCACAGTCGGAGAGTCAATAGACAAACTCGGCATGCCGTCGTCATCTGTAATGGTTCCGGTTCCCGTAGCAGTTGAGATCGTAGCGTTGGTCGGAGAACTCAAGGTAACAACAATCGTTTCGTTAGACTCTTCGGTTGTGTCGCCTGTCACCGAAACATCAATGGTTCTGCTACTCTCGCCCGGTGCAAAGGTCAGCATCCCGGCAACCAGTGCCGTGTAGTCCGTACCAGCAATTGCAGTACCGCCTGCCCCCTCCGCATAACGCACTGTCACCTGCCGACCGCTCACAGCACTGAGTGTTACCACAAACCGAAGGGTCGTAGCACCCCCATCGCCTTCAATTACGCTTGGCGAGGAAATCGATAACGATGGAGTTGCATCATTGTCCGTTATCGTGCCAGTTCCAGTTGCTGTACTCAATGTCGCATTGGAAGGATCACTCAGTACCACCATAATGGTTTCGTCGGCTTCGTCGGCAGTGTCAGGCTTTACTGTTACATCGATTGTTTTGCGCGTCTCGCCCGGTGCAAACGTCAGCGTACCTTCTGAAAGCAAGTCGTAATCCCACACCGGATTCGCAGAACCGCCGGAACCTTCGGCATAATCTACTGTCACCTGCCGACCACTGGCAGCACTGAGAGTTACGACAAACTGAAGCGTAACATTGTCGCGGTCTCCTTCAACGACACTCGGCGATGAAATCGATAACGTCGGAATTGCATCATCGTCCGTAATCGTACCAGTGCCCGTTGCAATAGCGAGCGCCGCGTTCGTCGGGTTGCTCAGCACGACAACAACAATCTCGTCGAGTTCGTTCAGCGTGTCACCCTGCACCGTCACGTCAATATTCTTGCTTGTTTCGCCCGGCGCGAACGTCAGCATTCCCGGAGTCAATGTGTAATCTGTTCCTGCACTTGCAGTGCTTGCTGCACCCGTGCCATAATTCACGGTAATCTGCTGAGTACCTGTTTTGCTCAGTGTTACTGCGTACCGAAGCGTAACACTGCCACCGTTGCCCTCGGTTACGCTCGGCGATGAAATCGAAATTCTTGGATCATTATCAGAGACCCCGCCAGCTACCTTGTGGTTCGAGTCGTTTGAAACTGCAGTACCATCAAGACTCAGGTCAGCATCAATGTTCCGTGAATTTCGAATTGTTCCGCCATTTGCAATCAGTGCATTTGCATCAATGCTGATGCCGTCGTCGTCCAGGTCGGAGTACAGTACTGTATAGCTGAAGTTCATTGCAGTGTTGCTGTTGGAACGACCGGTGAAAGTAGCCTGGCGTCTGTTTTCGCCAATAGTGAGCGCAAGTTTCGGTGAACCGGTTACTGTAATGGCTTCGTCAAATACTACAGTTGCTTCAATCGTCTCGCCGATGCCGTAAGTATCTCCGCTCGCCGGCGAAGACGTAACCGTTAATTGACTCGGTGCGGCGGCGCCCCCTGCAACCTTGTGTCCGGAAGCATTGGAAACCGCACTGAAACCAAGATCCAGCAGAGCATCAACTTTACCTGTTCCCTGAATTTTTCCGCCATTCAGTTGCAAGGCATTCTTGTCAATACTGATGCCGTTGTCGTCCCGGTCGGAGGCAATGATCGTATAGGTGAAGTTCAACCCGGTGTTGCCACTGGTTCGGCTGGAGTAGTTTGCTTTACGCGTCCGACTCCCGATCTTCAACTCCAGTTGCGGAAAACCGGTTACTTCGACTTCCTGATCGAAACTGACTCTTGTTATGATGGTTTCGCCAGCACGATAGGTATCGCCATTTGCTGGTGTGGAAACAAACGTTACATGGGTTGGCGCAGAGACTCCGCCTTGAACCTTGTGGTTTGCATCATTCGAGATTGCATGTGTGCCAAGATTCAGGTTGGCGGCCACTGCTCCGGAACCGACCCCGCCGATGGTACCGCCATTCAGCTTGAGTGCATTCGCACCAATGCTGATTCCATTGTTGTCCCGGTCAGTGGACAACACTGTGTAACTGAAATTCAGTGTGTTGGCTCCACTCAGACTGGTAAAGGATGCCTGCCGCGTCGCATCTCCTATCTTCAGCTCCAGTTTCGGCGAACCGGTTACCGATATATCGCCGTCAAAGCGAACCGCCGCTGTGATGTTCTCTCCGGCCGCATAGGTCTTGTTGGCCGCGGGAGTAGAATTGATTGAGACTGCCGATACTCTGCGCACTGGCTGGGTCACCGCGAGTGTAAAGTCCAGCGTGTCAGTATCCCCGTCATAGTCGACTGCAGTAAGTCGATAGGATGCCGACGAATTTGCAATGGCCGAAGTGCCTGTAATTGCAGCTGTGGAAGAATCCAGAACCAATCCATCCGGAAGGGACGGCGACACCGAGTAGACAACCGGTAAATTTCCTCCCGAAACTTGTGGCAGAGCCAAGTTGGCTGCCGCATTGATCTCCACCGCCAAATGCGGTGAAGTCGCGGTGCCAAAATCAGGCAGGGACTCTCTCTCCACATTCATTGCAAAGGCCAGCGATGCCGAATCACCATCGCGGTCTGTTGCTGTTAGATTGACAGTTTTATTTTCTACCCTGGTGGGTGTCCCGCTGATGGTTCCTCCAGTTGTTGACCCGGTTGGCGGCGTATGAATCAAACCGTCGGGCAGATCTGATGAATCTACAACATAGTGCAGTGGCATATCGCCGCTTGTGGCAGCAGGCAGAATCAAGTTAGCTTGCTGGCCAGTTACATAGCGTTGCGCACCAATCGCTTGTGCCGGGAAAGAGGGGGTTTTATCGTTGACCCGGTAGACATTATTATTCGAAAATGACACCTTTCTGTGAACATCGATATCGGTGATTAAACTAGCTCCTCTACCAGGACGCGTGATTGACCCTTGGCCGCCGTATTCAACGAAAAAGCGGAATGGATTCCGGGGCACTGTTATCCCATCGCCGTCCCAATCAGTGCTCGCGACTCTGTATTCAAATCTATACTCGTTGCTATCTGAGTCAGCCTCTACTGAATCCATCCGATGCCAGGTGTCGCCGATTTGAAGCAAAAATGTAGTCCCGCCTCCAGTAACACTAACGTCCTCGTTAAATTGGACAACTACACTGATGAGTTCACCTGTCAAATAATTTCTGGCTGAACCGATACGCAATCCTGTAACATACGGGGCATTCAGTACCTCTATGGAAACATTCAGTGTCGCCACATCGTTATCTGTATCCGTGGCAGTCAATGCATAGTTCGTCGCACCTCTGTTCTGAGTAGGAGTACCGGTAATCGTGCCACCGTGGTTGCTACCAGAGGACGGAGCTGTATATGTCAAACCCGTTGGTACAGATGCCATCGCATAGGTAAGCGTTCCGTTGCCACCTGTCGCCGCCGGGAGCGTTACAGTGGCAATTGCCGAGTTTGATTTGTAGCGCAGACGTGGCACCGTTTTGGTAAATTTCGGCATGGCATCTGCAGTTGCAGATGGAGTAACGGTTGTTTCCGCATATCCGCTATGGCCGCCCGAGCTCACCGTTCGCAACCGAACTGTATACACTATGCCATTCGTCAAGTTCGGAACAGTGTAACCAATCGATTTCGAATTGCTGCCTGGAATTGCTGTCCAAAGTGTAAACGCACCCGATGTTCCGGCCCGATAGCTGAGTTCGTAACCGGCGATCCCCCTGTTTGAAGGGTTAGTCCAGTTCAGTGTAGCTTGGCCGTCGCCTGCAACTGCTGACAGTCCGGCAGGTATTGAAATGGGTGGATGCACCCAGACTTTAACGTCATCAATGGTTTGCCCAGTTTGATACGGAGCACTGCCACTGGTAATATCGTGGATGATTGTTTCAACACTGGTGGCACCCACTCCAATCGCATCGCGCCCGGTCACATTTACGGTCTGCGGCGTGTTCCAGTTCATCTGCGTGAACGTCAGAGTGTTTTGATTGCCGCTCGCCATAGAGTTGGTGTCAATGGTGATGTTATCAGCCACCGTTGGAGCCCTGTTGAAACCTGGCTTGGCAAGCTGTAATCGAAGCACAACATTCCCTTGCGGTGCACTTGCCAATACGATTGTATAAGAGCCCGAATTTGCACTGTTAGCCGGATTGTTTGCAATCAAATCGATGCGGCTGGTGCTGATTGTCACTTCATTGCTCTGCAATACGCTTAACGAGTTCGATGTCAGGTCGCCTACGCTCAAATGCCCCGCATCCTTCACTTTGACCCTCAGTGACTGCGTTGCGTTGAAATTGCCAGTCACCTGGTCAAACGCCAAGGTTAATGTCGCGGTCGTACTGCCGGGTCTTGCACCGGTCACCCTTGAAATGGTCAAGCCGGATATGCTGGTATCCAGCTCAAAACGACTGTTGCCTGAACCTGCAAATACCGTACCGGACAAAGTTACGTCGATTGTTGCTCGATGAAGGTTGTCTTCGCTTAAAGTTCCCGGAGTCGATGAGATTGTCACCGTCGGCGCATCCTGCACCCTGATCATAAAAGTGAGGGTTGCCTTGTCCGCTTGTGCGTTATTTGTGTCTGTATCTGAGGCAGTGATTGTGACGGTACTGGTGCCGTTTGTGGTCGGAGTTCCGCAAATTGTTCTCGCCTCGTTCCCTTGGCAACTGCCGGTGCCGTCGGCATCAAATACAAGACCGTCTGGCAAGCCGGCATCTACGTAGGTGATTGACCCGTTGCCGCCGCTTGCGGCCGGAACCTGGAACGACGTAATCGCAACATTCCTGAAATAGTTCTTGTCCTCTTCAGATTCGCTGAACGCCGGAGATTCATCTGTCGGAGAAACTGTGATTGGATCCGAGGTTACGTCATTTTCAAGATTATGCGCAGCCGCCTTCAATTTCACTGCCAGAGTTTTCGGTACGCTAAAGTCACCGGTGAAGGACAACGTCAAGGTTGCGGTGGTACCGCCGGTGGTCACTCCCGATACCTGGGTGATCGACATATTGGAAATCTCTGTCACAAGCTCAAAGTGTGAGCTGTTCGCCCCGCTCTCAAATTCCAGCAGTTCAAGAGCTACTCTGATGGTCGCATTGTTCAAGTTGGCCTCGGTTAGCGTTGCCGGAGACGTGGAAACGATTCTGACCTTGGCCGGCGTAGTTCTAATGAAGAAATTCAGCCTGGCACTATCGCTCGGGGCCCGATTCAAATCTGAATCATGAGCAACGACCACAATTACGCCGATTGCACCGGAATCCGGTGTTCCGCAAATGGTACGCGGAGTGGTGCCGGGACAGTCCCCGTTGCCGTCTTCATCAAACATCAGTCCCGAAGGCAACCCTGCGACGGAATAGTCCAGATCCCCGTTGCCCCCGCTAGCCGCCGGAATTTGGAACGCATCAATTTCTACATTTGTCGGATACACCTTGTTGTCTACAGTGCTACTAAAAGTCGGAATGGCGTTTGATGGACTCACCGTTATCGCATTCTCCGAGACCAAATCGTTACCTCGTGCATGGGCACTTGACTTGATTTTTACTTTCAAGGTTTCGTCAACGCTGAAATTGCCGGAAAATGACAGTGTCAGTGTCGCTGACGAACTTCCACTCGTTGCTCCCGACACTTGTGAAATCGACAGGCTGGGTATATCTGTTATCAACTCGAAACTGGATGTGGTTACTCCGCTTCCGAAAGTACTGCCAGTCATACTCACGCTGATCGTCGCCGTATTCAGGTTCGATACGGTCAGCGGCGAGGGATTTGTTGACTGAATTCTCGCACGATAGGCAATCATGTTAATGCTAAGCTGCCCTCTGTCCGAATCAGTTCGGTTCGAATCGGAATCATGTACCGTAACGGTTACCCGGTTGCTGCCACCTCTTGTCAGAGTACCGCAAATGGTTCGCGGAGTGGTACCGGGACAACCACTACTCCCATCAGCATCGTAAATAATTCCCTGAGGAACTGAAACTACTGTATAGTCCAAGTCCCCGTTGCCTCCGCTTGCAGCGGGAATCTGAAACGCATCAATGGGTACCCCCAAACTATATTCCTTTGTAAGGGAACTCGACGAAAAACTGGGAGCTGTGTCAGATGTCCCGGTTGGCAGAACCAAAACTGTCGGGGTTGTTATGTCTCCGGTGCGACTATGTGCGGCCGCCTTGACTCTAACAGCCAATGTTTGTGCGCTGGTGATGCTTCCAGTGAATGCAAGCGTTAGTGTCGCTGTTAAAGCTCCGTTACCGCCACCCGATATTTGTGAAATTGACAGGTTCGGTATATTTGTTATCAACTCGAAACTGGATGTGGTCACCCCGCTCACAAAATTGACGCTACTCATACTCAGGCTAATTGTCGCCGCATTCAGGTTCGATGCGAGCAGTGCTGATGGACTGGTGGAAGAAATCGTGGGTCCATAAACAATAATCTGTATCGCTAGAGTAGCCGAATCCCCTGTGGACCTGTTTGTATCTTGGTCATGTGCAGTCGCGGTTGCACTGTAGATCCCCGGGGCGACCGGTGTGCCGCAAATTTTGCGCGCGTCATTACCCGAACAACTGCCGCTACCGTCTTCATCAAATTCAAGGCCGGCTGGCAGACCTTGGACAGTGTAAGAAACTTCATCAGTTAAATGCGTGGCTGCCGGAATTTGAAACTCGGTAATGGCATTCCCTGCAGGAAAATACATTTTCGACAGTGTGGCACCGCCGAATGTTGGTGCAACGTCGCTTGGACTTACCGATATTGCATTGGTGATCAAGTCAATATCACCTGCATGAGCAGTAGGCTTCACTTTGATCGCAAAAGACTCGAGAGTAGCGATTGCTCTGATATTGAAGGACAACGTCAGTGTCCCTGTCGTGCCGCCGGAGGTAACTCCCGAAACTCCGGAAATGGACAGGCCCGACAGTGTTGATACAACCTCGAAGTCAGACGCACTAACCCCGGCAACAAAGGTAGTATTCGTCAACGTCAGACTGAGCGTGGAATTGTTCAGATTTGACCAAACAAGCTGCGACGGACTGGATGTGACTGATGCTTCAACAATGCTGATATCGAACATGAGCTGGGCGCGGTCACCATCAGAATCGTTTGTATCCGAGTCAATTACAGTTACCACGATATTACTGACATCCAATTCAGTGGGAGTGCCGCAAATCGTACGCGGCGCAGAATGTGGACAATCCACGCTGCCATCTGCATCAAATACCAGTCCTTCAGGCAAACCATCTACACTATAGGTAATCGTTCCGTTTCCTCCGCTTACTGCTGGAATCTGAAACGTAGCAATAGGTTCGTCTTCCATAAAATACTTGTTGGAAACCGACGAGGTTCCAAAACTGGGTGCGGTATCGGCTACCAGTAAACTGATATCGCCGGACTCCAAATTGTCAGGACCAGCATGAGCGGCGGCCAGTATCCTTACCTTGAACTTGGAATCACTGCGAGCAACACCTCGGAACCCCAGCCTCAGCGTCGCGGTGCTTCCACCAGATGCTCCAGTCGCCGAGAGAATGGAGATGCCTTCGATATTCGTAATCAGCTGAAAGTCGGATGCAACGAGAGTCTTTGTGAACGTAGTGCCCGTCAAGTTCAGAGTAAGGTCCGAATTGTTAAAGGTGTCTATAGTGAAAAACGCTGGTGAAGATTCGACCGCCACCGATTCAGAATCATTGACGACCACCGATACACTGGGAATATCAAGTGTACTGATGTAAGGAGTTCCGGCGCATTGGGCAACAATTGCGTGAGTCACCTTGGACGTCTCGTCAAATCCGTCGCTATCGCGCGACACCGTCACAGTGACCGTTTGCGGCACATTCCAGCTCGTGCCGTCAAACGTGAATCTCTGTTTCAGGGGTGAAGAATCCGCGTCCAGTGCCACATCCGCATTGTTGCTCGACGCTTCAATTACCACACTGCAATTGCCAGGACTGGATTTCAACGCAATAGTGTAAGTTTCGACATTCGCGGTATTGTCTCCCGGGGCTTCGTCAAGTGTAAGGGTTTGTGCACTGACAGCAACACCCGAAGTAGGAAATACTCCTCTCGTAACAGTAGTGAGCGCATCATTGGAACTCGTATGGGCGGCTCCTTTCACCCGTACCGCCACCGTTCCGGCCGTACTGATATCCCCGGTGAAAGCCAGTGTCAATGTCGCTTCTGTCCCTCCGGCAGTTGCACCTGACACGCTCAAAATCGACAGGCTCGGTATCGCTGTAACCAACTCGAAGCTGGACGCATTCACCCCGCTCGCGAAGGTAGTGCCAATTAAATGCACTGCAATTTTGGCATTGTTCAGATCGGCTTCGGTCAAAGACGATGGTGTGGTGGATCTTACAAGAACATCTAGCACATTAATCGTGAAAGTCTGCCTGGCCTGATCGCTTGTTTCTCGATTTGAATCAGCATCATTTGCAATCACGTTGACTGTGAAGCTACCATTTCCGTTAGCTCTGCCGCAAATATGAAGTACAGCGCCGCAACGTCCAGTTCCATTTTCGTCGAAAACAAGCCCCGGCGGCAAATTTTCAATTTCATAGGAAAGTCTTCCGTTACCACCGCTTGCAGTCGAAATCCGAAACGGAACAATGTTTGTTCGGACAACAAACACTTTGTTTTGTACTACGGAGCTAAACGATGGAACCTCATCGGTTGGGGACACAGCAACAGTAGCCGAGGTCAAGTCAAGCGTGCTTGCATGGGCTGCATCCTTGACCTTCACTGCCAAAGTGTGTTGAGTACTGATGTTGCCTGTGAAAGTCAAGGTGAGTACCGCTGTCGTACGACCGGGATTGGGCACCGAGACTTGCGAAATTCCTATGCTCGGTATATTTGTCAACAACTCGAAGTTGCTCAGGGTTGCAGGGCTGGCAAACGAAGAATTGGTCAACTGTAATGTCAGCGTTGCAGTATTCAGGCCCGACTCTGTGAGTGGAGACGGATTGGTGGAAGCAATGGCGACCGATGGCTTGGCAATTTCAATCGAAAATGTCAAGGATATTGTATCGCCTGCCGCGCGATTCGAATCTGAATCATTGACTGTAATCATTACTGAACTGGTGCCGTATGCTGTAGGTGTCCCGCATATCGTGCGCGGCGTAGTTCCTTGGCAACTACCGGTGCCATCAGCATCAAAGACAAGTCCTTCCGGCAGATTAGTAGCAGTATAGATAAGCGTTCCGTTGCCACCCGTGGCCGCCGGAACCTGGATTGCTTCAATAGGCGTGTCCTTGGCAAATTTTCGGTTACTTACCGTATTGCTCCCGAACGTTGGCACCGAGTCTGTCACACTACTTTCCAGCACCAATATCGCTTCACTTGTCAGGGCAATACCACTCGTATGAGCTGCTGCCTGTACACTTACTCCCAATGTCTGGGAACTACTCATGTTACCTGTGAAAGCCAAGGTGAGTACCGCAGTCGTGTCGCCTGACGTAACAGTTGCAATACTGGCAATCGACACATTCGGAATTTCAGTCACCAACCCGAAACTGGACGCGGTGACTCCGCTACCGAAGGAAGTACCCCCCAACGTCACGCTGATCGTTGCACCGCCCAAGTCTGACTCGGTCAATGGCGTTTGACTGGTCGACGTAATCGACACACTGGAAACTGTAATTGTGAAACTGTTCTGCGCCCGGTCTGCACTGGTTCGATTCGAGTCCGCATCATGTACATTAACAACAACAGTGCTGGAACCCGCGGTGGTGGGTGTACCGCAAACAGTACGCACGTTGGAACCATCGCAGTCGCCGGTACCATCCTCGTCAAAGATCAGTCCCGCGGGCAAGCTTTCAAGTTCGTATGCAAGGGTGCCTTCACCGCCGGTAGCTACCGGAATTTGGAAAGCTGTAATTTCTGAATTCTGCTGATAATTCTTGTTGGCTATCGTAGCACTGCCGAATGATGGTGCGTTATCCGTACTATTCACCGTCAGGGCATTTGACGTAATATCAGAATTACCCGTATGAGCAGAGTTCAGGACTCGCACTGCCAATGTTTCGGTACCGGTAATAGTACCGCTGAAAGATGACAACGTCAGTGTTGCAGTTGTATCACCTGAATTCACATTCGACACTTGCGAAATAGACAAGCCCGTAATACCAGTCACGAGTTGAAAACTGGAAGTACTCACCCCGCTTCCAAATGCGACGTTCGAAATGGATATCGAAATTTGGCCAGCACTCAGCGATGCAGTCGTGAACGCGGCGGGCGAGGTAATGGTAGCCGTCGCGATATCGTCATCAATCACCACTACTGTTACTCTTGGAGGGAATTCACCGGATGTCGGATACAAAGTACCGGCGCAAGTTCGAGTGTTTCTGTAACTGATTGTGGCAGTATCATTGAGTGTGTCTGTATCCTGCGCCGCCGTAACTCTGACAGTTACAGGTGAATTCCAATTGGTTGAATCAAACGTTATGCTGGGTTCATTAAATGACTCACCCGAACCAACTGTAACATCGCTGTTGCTACTGATGTGTTCCAGAACTACATCGCAGTTCCCGGGATTTGAGGTCAGCTTGACGGTATAAGTACCAATGTTGGCTTCCGACTCCCCAGGGTCTTCATTCAGTGTAATTCTGCTTTTACTGAGGACCAGTTCCGAGGTAGGGTTGACAGTTATCGTTCCAGTGGTCAGATCACCACTATGCGCATGTGCGGATGCCTTTACTTTTACGGCGATCGTCTGAGCAGCATCAAATTCTCCCGTGAACCCCAGCTGTAATCTTACAATCTTGTTACTAAACCCTCTGATTCCGGCTATGGTCAAATTCGGTATTGTGGATACTAGCTCAAAGTTGGCGGCAGTATATGTACGGTTCAGGGTTGTCTGGGAAAGCCTCACCTCAATTGTCGCGTCGTTGAGATTTGACTCGGTTAATTGTGCGGGGTTTGTGGATGTGATTGCAGCAGCTGGCGAACCTACTGTCAGTTTGAACATCAGCACATCACTATCGCCACTGGCGCGGTTTGAGTCCGAATCGTGTACAGTAACTACAACGACGCTGGTCGTGTCTGAAGCAGGCGTACCACAAATTGCACGTGCAGTATTTCCTGGGCAACTGCCACTGCCGTCTTTGTCAAAAACAATACCCGATGGCAAGCCTGTTACGGTGTAGGTCAAATCTCCGTTTCCGCCGCTAGCCGCCGGAATTTGGAAAGGCAAAATGGGAGAGTTTGTTGCAAAGTCTTTGTTACCGACCACGCCGCCGAAAGTTGGCTTTTCGTCCGAAGCGGCCACAGATATTGAATTCGTTTCAATATCAAAATCACGCGCATGGGCAGCTGCCAGTACTTTTACCGCCAATGTCTGGGCATTGCTGATGTTGCCAATAAAGCCCAAGGTGAGTGCCGCGGTCGTGCCGCCCGATGTAACGCCTGAAACGCCGGCAATCGATACATCCGGTATATCTGTCACCAACTCGAAGCTGGACACAGGAACGACGCTACCGAAGGTAGTACCGGTCAGTGACAAGTTAATGGTTGCAGCGTTCAGGTTTGCCTCGGTCAATGACGATGGGTTGGTCGACACCACCGATGCACCGGAAACCATAATCATGAAACTGATTTGCGCGCGGTCTGTATTGGCCCGATTCGAGTCCGCATCATGTACATTGACAGTAACAGTGCTGGAACCGGTAGCAGTAGGTGTGCCGCAAACAGTACGCGGATTGGAACCAGAACAGTCACCGTTGCCATCTGCATCAAAGACAAACCCTGTCGGTAGATTGGTGACGGTATAAGTTAAGTTTCCATTTCCACCGCTTGCGGCCGGAATCTGAAACGCATCAATAGACGTATTCGCGGCGAAATATTTGGCAGCAACCGTTGAGGTACCAAAACTGGGAGCGGTATCGTCCGTATTGGTCGGCGGAACCAGTACTGACCCGGTAGTCAGGTCGCCGCTACGCGCATGGGCGGCGGCCAGTACTTTTACTGCCAATGTTGTGGCATTCGTGATACTGCCGGTGAAAGCCAGAGTCAACGTTGCAGTTGTATCACCTGAATTCACAGTTGACACATTCGAAATGGACAAGCTTGGAATTGTTGTCACAAACTCGAAACTGGAAGCGGTCACCCCGCTTCCAAAGGTAGTTCCGGTCAGCGTGATTCCAAGAGTGGCCGAGTTGAGATTCGTTCCGGTCAACGACACAGGGTTAAAGGAGGTGATCGCGGCATCGTAAACCGTAATGTTGAATGTCAGACGCGCCTGGTCGCCGCTGGCCCGATTTGTATCTTCATCATTTACAACTACATTAACGCTGCTACTGCCAGAAACAGCAGGTGTGCCGCAAATTTCTCGCAGGTCGTTACCTGGACAAATACCACTGCCGTCTTTGTCAAAAACCAGTCCCCTCGGCAAATTCTCCACTGTGTAGGAAAGACTGTCTCCGCCGGCGTGCGTGGCGACTGGAATTTGAAATTCGGTAATGGACTGCCCTTTCTGGTAGACCTTGTCGGTTACAGAACCACTGCCAAATGATGGCGCGATGTCCGGCGGTTGCACAGTCAGTGCATTCGAGGTCAGGTCGAAACCGCGCGTATTGGCATTTGCCTTGACTTTTACCGCAAGAGTCTGTTCGTTATTGAGAGTGCCTGGAGTATAGGCAAGCGTCAACGTAGCAGTCGTAGTTCCAGCGGTTGCCCCCGAAACTTGCGAAATCGTAACATCCGGAATCAACGTCAACACCTCGAAACTCGATGTGCTCACCCCGCTTGCAAAAGTTGTGTCTGTCAGAGTCAGGCTGAGAGTCGCAGTGTTTAAATTCGACCGCGTCAGTTGTGCAGGACTGGAAGTAATGGACACCCCGGAGACAAAGATCGTAAACGTAAGTTCGTGCTTGTCCGAACCGGCCGAGTTCGAATCCGCATCAGTCACAGTAATGGTAACGGTATGAGTACCTGCGGCAGTGGGAGTGCCGCATATAGTGAGCGGCGAAAACACCCCTGGACCGCAACGGCCTCCGATTTTATCAAAGTCAAGACCGGCCGGCAGGCCCTGGATTTCGTAGGTCAAGTCGCCATTGCCGTACCGCGCCGGTGGAATTGTAAACGGGTCAATCAACACCCCTTTGGCAAAGTACTTGGTGGGTATGACCAAGGAACCAAAACTGGGTGCCGTGTCGTTGTTTAGAAGCACGTCGATTTCGTTGGTTTCAAGCACTCCGACACCGCTATGTGAG
The DNA here is from genome assembly GCA_965200765.1 of Arenicellales bacterium. Classification (GTDB taxonomy): domain Bacteria; phylum Pseudomonadota; class Gammaproteobacteria; order Arenicellales; family JAJDZL01. The sequence goes on along the minus strand of OZ241380.1, from coordinate 595,789 downwards.
CTGGCCGGCACCCTCACCCGCAGTTTCCGGTCGGCACTCAGTGTACCGCTGTGTGAAAGTGTCAATGTAGCGGTTGTGCCACTTGCGACAACCCCTGAAATGGACAAATTGGCAATCCCTGTCACCAACTCGAAACCAGACGCAACCAGTCCGCTCGCAAAGGTTGCGTTTTGCAACGCCAGGTTCAGTGTCGCGCCGTTTAACGTACTTCTGGTAAGCAGAGCCGGCGAGGAAATTGCAACCGCGGGAGGATCTTCATCGTCAACGACTCTAACCTGCATGCTCGGCAAGGTCATTGAAGTTGTGTAAGGAACACACGAGTTCTTGAATTTATGAGTAATGGTTGCGGTATCGTCCAGGTGGTCTGCATCCGACCTTGCATATAATTGCACTGTATAGGTCTGGGAACTCATGAAATTTCCAACGATTTTCGTTGGAGAATTTGAGGCCGTGCCTATGCGAACATCAGGATTGTTGCTTTCGATATCAAATGTCAGGTCACACCCGGGCGCTCTTGAAGTGGTCAAAAAGATAATATAAGTTGCGGTAGGATCGTTATCCTCACTCAAATTGATTGTGTTCACACTGAGACCGACGTCCGGTGTACCTTGAACCGTCAAAGGATCAGTGGTCAAATTTCCGCTACGCCGGTGGGCAGTGCTTTTCACTCTTACCGCCAAATTTTCACTTGCACTGCTGAAAGTACCGCCGAAATACATTGACAACGTAGCGGTTCTGCTACCCGCAGATCCGCCTGAAACGCTGTTAACTGACACGTTCTGCAACTCGGTAACCAACTCGAAGCTGGACGCATTCACACCTCTCCCGAACGTCGTATTGACAAGTTCCACGCGAATTGTTGCAGTGTTCAGGTTCAATTCGCTCAGTGTCGAGGGGGTGGTGGACACAATATTGATCCCGTACAAAGCGATAATAAATTCCTGTCTGGCTTGGTCGCTTCTCGCCCGGTCCGAATCTGCATCGTTTACAGTTACGCGAACGCTGTAGTTGATCGCGGCTGTCCTGGGGGTGCCGCATATCATGCGCGGTGAATTTCCCGGGCAACTACCGCTACCGTCTTCATCAAAGACAAGCCCTGCCGGTAGTCCCCGGACTTCGTAGGAAAGTTCCCCGTTGCCGCCACTCGCCGCTGGAATCTGGAATGGTTGGATGGCAATTCCCTTGGGCAATATCTTGGTGGTGATTATGCTCGTGAAGACTGGCATTGCATCTGTCGGGGCCACTGAGACAGAAGCAGAAGTCAGATCAACACTGCCTGCGTGAGCGGCATTCTTCACCTTCACCGCCAACGCTTCGGGTGCCGATATACTGCCGGTGAAAGCCAAGGTCAGTGTTGCTGTGGTGTCACCTGAATTTACTGTCGACACTTGTGAAATGGACAAATCCGGAATTGCTGACACCAGCTCGAAACTGGATGCAGTCACGCCGCTCGCAAAGGTAGTACCGGTCAGTGACAGGTTGAGCGTCGCATTATTCAGATTGGTTTCGGTGAGCGAGGTTGGATTTGTGGCAGATATCGATACTGCACTGCCGACAACCTTCTGTCTCGACTGGTCGGCGAGTGCACTGTGACTTGTATCTACAGCCTGACTGGAGGATGTTTGAAAATTCGCGTTGACAAGTGAATTTGCCGGAATGCTGATACCATTCGTATCAAAATCATTCCTCGTCACAGTATAGGAAAAATCAATTTGCGTCATTCCTTGGGTGAATGTTGAAGTAACATCGGCGTTTTGTTCAGAACCGCCAATATTGATCTTCATTTGCAAAGTGGGAAACGAAGTGGGAGTGGCAATCGCTTCAAGGCCGCGAATTCTCGTGGTAATATTTTCACCCGCTACATAGTGTGTACCGTTGGCAGGCCGCGAGGTAATCAGAACCGCCTTTCCCGGCGCATCATCATCTACCACTTCCACTGACACACTGGGAAATGTCAGCGAGGTGGTGTACAGGCTTCCAGTACATTGATTCGCGTTTCGGTGACTTAGTGTCACGGTGTCGTTTACCTGATCAGCATCCTGCTTTGCCGTAACTGTGATCGTTTGCGGGTCGCTCCAGTTGGTAGAGCTAAACGTCAGTCTTTTCTCCTGCTTGGTACTATCCGTATCAATTTCAACATCGGTGCTGTTGCTCTCGGCTACAACAATCACACTGCAGTTGCCCGGATTGGCATTGAGCGCAACGGTATAGGTGTCAACGTTGGCATTCGCACCAAAAGAATCTTCCTCTACCCTGATACTGTTCTTGCTGAGAGCAATTCCCGGTGTAGGTGTCACAGTCACTGTGTCTGTTGTCAAGTCCACCCCTGCTGAATTTGCAGTGGCATTGACCTTCACTGCCAAGGTTTCCGAACCGGTAATGTCGCCGTGGAAACCCAATGTCAAGTTCACTACCGAGCCACCGGCAACTGATTCCGATACGCTTGCTATAGTCAAGTTCGGGATTGTTGTAACCAACTCGAAATTGGAACTTGTGAAAGTGGTGGATGCCTCCAGTGTCAGTTCAATTTCGGCATTATTCAAATTCGCCTCGGTCAGTACTGCGGGACGTGTAGCAGTGATATCCACTTCAGTAAAGTTCATGTTGACATTCAGCCGGGCTTTATCGCTGTCTGCCTCATTTGTATCCGCGTCGCTGGCGATAAAATACGCGTCGTAACTACCATCATTTCCGGTAAGCTTGCCACAAACCATGCGCGGCATTGCGCCTGGACAGCTTCCGGTTCCATCTTCGTCAAAGTCAATTCCTGCAGGCAGGTCATGAGCTTCGTATGAAATTGCACCATTCCCACCGACCACCGCCGGAATCTGGAATGGCCGAATGGTTGATTTTTTATCAAAATAATAGGGCAAAACTGTACGGTCAAAAACCGGAGGTTCATCAGTCGGTGCGACATTGACCGTACCGGTGGTCAGGTCGAAGTTGCCTGCATGGGCAGAATTCTTCACCTTCACCGCCAATGTCTGCGGGGTGTTGAAATCGCCAGAGAAGTCAAGCCTTAGTGCTGCTGAATTACTGTTCGCAACAGCGCCTGACAATTGGGAAATGGATACATTCGGTATTGCAGTCACCAGTTCAAAGTCGGAAGCGGTCACTCCACTTCCAAAGGTAGTACCAACCAAAGCGACATTGACTGTTGCAGTGTCAAGGGTCTCTTCGGTCAACGATGCAGGGTTTGTGGATGCAATTGATGCTTCGCTAAAGTTGATTGAAAAGGTAAGCCGGCCTTGGTCACTCAGCGCCTGGTTTGAATCTGCATCCTGCGCAATAATGGTAACGTTGTAGGTGCCAAAATTCAGGCTAGGTGAAGGTGTGCCGCAAATCGTACGCGGCCGCGACGGACTGCCGGGGCAAGTTCCACTACCGGTAAGGTCAGTTATAAGTCCTGATGGCAAGCCTTGGACTATGTACCGGATGTTTCCGTTACCGCCGTGTGCAGCCGGAAACGTGAATGCTCTGAAATCCGATAGTGCCGTATAGTACTGGTTTGCAACTGTATTGCTACCGAAAGACGGAGCTTCGTCATTCGGTGCGACATTGACCGTTGGGGTGGGTAAACCTCCGGCTATACCCGGGCCGGTACGAGCGATATCACTTACTGTCACTCCCAAGGTCTGTAGTGTGCTAAAGTTCGCGTCGCCCGAAAATTTCAATACAAGCGTTGCTGTTGTATCACCATTTCTAGCACCCTTAACATCGTCAATTTCCAGATTCCGGATATTTGTATTCAGCGCAAAGAATCTTTTTTGGGCCGCCCCAGTAACAAACTGTGCACCACCAGTCAGTGTAACTACAATCTCTGCGTTGTTCAGATTCGACTCGTTCAATGTCGAAGGGGTAGTGGAAATTGTGGGTCGGCACCCAAAAACTTTGTGTGCAGATTGGTTGGTCAGCGCAGAGTGATTGGTGGGTCTGGCTATTCTTCCTGGAATAAACCATGCTGAGCCAATAACTGAATTTGCCGGGATAGTGATACCGTCGCTGTCGCAATCTCCCCATACTACTGTGTATGAGAAATTCATTTTATCAGTAGCACCACTTGATAAAGGATCAGTATGCCCTGCCTGTCGTTCAACGCCTCCTATATCTATCTTCATTTTCATGCCGGGGTCATGAGTATTAAATAATAGATCAGTTTGAAGTCTTGTCGTGATCGAGTCACCGGGAATATAGTACCTATCCGAACCCGATACTCGGGTGGGGTTTGATGTTATAGAGGCCGTGGGTGCCGCCTCGACATTTGCATTGGTGAAGGATACTGACGCAAAAACTAGTGCGACAGCAATCAAACAGATAGAAATTAGCGAGCCCATTGCCCGCAATACTACAGAGGCGTGATTAAACCGGCGATGCCAAGTTGTAATTGTCAAACTTGAAACCAAGAAACCGTACATCCTGTACCAATTCACTCTCTTGCGAACCTGAATAAGAATCCAGCCAGCTTATAAAATTTGGTGGGTCTGCACGCAATCATGCTTACTTCCATGAGGCACTTTCCAATAAATGCTTGTAGAAAAGTATTGCCGGTTAAAAACCGTAGTCAGCAAGTGCTGGACAACTGAGTACCCCCCCCCCCTGACGAAATTTCAACAAGGCAAGACTCCCTATACAATTCAACTCAAGCACCTCACAAACACAAAGTACAATTCACCAATCATTGCATATTATCGCATAATTCTGCCAAATTTATCTTGTTCCAGTTTACAACTGACGAGACTCACTTACCAGTTGCAACTGAAAATCATTACTCGTTCGACCACAAATTGACTGACTGTATTGAGCAATCCGCGTATAAGTTCCAGTGCTTGGTACGAATGATCAGAATAGCGCGTTGGAATATGCCTTCGGATCTGGGCAATACCTTGGGGGCAGGATTCTGAGTGCTCGGCATCAGAATCTGAGCCCGACTCGGAACTCGCTTCCGCCGTCGTTGAATCTGCGTGGACTCTACCGTGAATGGTATGTCTTGACTCTGCACCGTAGGAAACATTCAACACTGCCGGAGGCAACCTGGGCGTAATATTGAGTTGAGCATGACTTACTGATTTGTACCTGCTTGCTGAAAACTTGCCCGACAGTGAATACGCTTAGCGATTAATCGGAGCAACTATGCTTCTAACATTGCGTGTACAGTGTTCTTGTCGACCAGCGACAAGTCACAATTGATGACTTGATTACCGTCATTGAGTCTTGTGATGCGATACTATGTGCGATGCAAGACACCGTCCATACGGGTGTATCCATCGCGGACCGCGGAAACCAGAATAAAAAGTCTGCTCCGAAATCTTCCTTCAGTGCCATTACTTGTCGATTTTCCGACAAGTTTTGACTTTGTAAATTTCTTTCTGCCTCAAGCCTCGGCTACTGCTCATCGGCATCTTCATAATCTTGTACAACCTGTTGTTTTTATCTTGCCATGAAAGTCCTCCAGAGGTACAAGAAGACTTGGTTAGAAAATCATTCAAGAGGCACTGGAAGCCTCAGGAGAATCAATCATGACAAATACAAAATCCATGTTCCACTGAAACCTGTTCGACGGGGAAGTTTTGATGAAGTCGCGCAACCGGGGTCACTTCGAGCGGTCATCAAACATAGGCAGGACAAGGAGCTGGTGAAGATTCTGAAAATCACCAAAAATTCGCCATTTTGCAACACGGAAAACCTCCAACAGATCCTTGGAATCGCCGTTCAATCCGTATTTATGCCGCAACCAACCCCGGTAAATCAACAATGTTGCCTTCAATTAATTTCCGACGGGAAGTGCTCAATTATAGAGATAACTTGACATGTGTCTTAGCCTACTATTTAACTGGACACGGATTTATCAATTTTATTTTAGTTTCCATAGATAATTCCAGAAAAATATCATGATTGTTGTTCCTGTCCGAAATGGGCAGCTCCCCAGCAGTTTGATTCTGGCGGCCTGGGCCCATCCCTGCCACTTCGGAATCGTCACCGCCAGTCCGTCCAGGTAGACATCGGCCGGCACCAGAGGATCCCCGCCGCCGACCGGTTGAAGCGCCCAATGCGGGCGAATCCGGTTGCAGCGCTCCTGGTACGCGTACAGCGAGCGACGCGCATCAGCCGGACTGTCGTACAGATTCCAGTACACTTCTTCGTCTTTCAAGCTACCATGAATCCGCTCCGGCAAGCCCAGCTGGGTTGGGGTCTGGATGCGGACATGATTGAAATGCTGGCTCGCATAGTCGTGGAACTTTCTGTACATGAAACAGCCGCTGTTGTCGGTGACCAGCGTCGGCGTTGCTCGGCGCTGGTGCCTTTCTTTCTTCCCATGACCTTTTCTCCATTGGTTGACATTGGAAATAGTCTACGATTTATTGAAAAAAGTGTCAAGCGTTGCACACGGTGGTCCGGGTATAGCAACGAAGCACCCTATGTTTGTCAAAGGGAGAACTAGATAAAATTGACCATTGGATTCACATGGCAACGACCAACCTGTTGACTAGACACTCGCACGGTACTATTTTTTTACACAAAACCCCCGAATCAAGCTGTTCCCGCTGAGCATTATACCAAGGTCAACAAAAAGTGCAGGCCATGCCCGGAAGAGGGACCTCGCTGAAATTTTGCTCGAAAACTTCAAAAGTCTAATCGCACAACCAATTCCAATAGCAAACGAACATCTGTTTCTGTACAAGCACCCCGAACAAACATTCTAGGTTCCGGATGGAACAGGTGTACTTAGGGTCACTTCGCCACCATTTCTGGATATCGTCAAGTCCGGGCAAGATAATCGGCTGAGATGCCGGTTTCTGCTACAATGCGATTGCGACGATCACTCATGCTCGAGATTAGTCGTAACTGACTTGAATCGCCTTGAGAATGAGCGCCACCTCCGTGGCGCTCATACAGATTCCAAATTCAACTGGAAAGGTCTGCTATAGACATGGCGAGATAGCTTTGCAATAGACAAAGAAGCAATTTCCCTTCAAAAAATAGAGTGGTCAATTGTCTAAAATCTTGCTATTGTCTACCAGTTCAATAATCTTTACGGCATGACCGGCGACTGATTGTGCCGAATCAAACGGCAATATCCATTGAAATACGCTAATGTACCACTTCCCCCCTCGTGATGGTGGTGAATGAGGTGTCACATCACCCGGCCAAACAATACCACTTTCTTTGATTGACAATTTTTTCTCTCTTATCCACGTTCTAATCCCATCATCGCCATTTTCCTTTGCGTACTCAACCTTTAGCACAAGCTTATTATCATTGAACTCCCAATAGTAATTGTCTTCCCGACCGGGCACTCTAACCCATGAGTACTCGCTATTTTTACGAAAATAATTTAAGTTAAGAACAGTGTTGTAGCCCCCGTCGTAGAGTGCCCATTTCCCAAACTTTCCATTAATATTGAGGATTTCCTTAACTGAATGCAATCGTGAATAATACAAATGCTTTTCACTACGATAGCCATATTTCCACCATCCGAAATCATTGCTGTCACATATAGACCTGTCATAGTTCTTAATTTCAAAAGCACAATTTAGTCTTAGTAACTCGTTTTTCAGCGAATCATACCATTCTTTACCTCGTGGTGGCATCGATTCATACAAGCATTCCCATGCAGTAAGAATGTCATTGATTGTAATCCATTTCCAACACCCGACATTATGAAAGCTGTCATCACGAACGGATGAAGAACCCAAAAGAAAAACAAGACCTATTTCATCTTCTCTGCCAGAGGAATATTTTTCCAATTGATCGTATTCCAATTTATCATCTACTTTCAATTCAATCGGAAGAGTCATGTTGTTTTCAGGATTTGTACAAAGTAGAAGATCTACTCTAGACTTCTTGTCTCCAATACCACGTTCATATTCGCACCAAAAAGACTCAGGGAAGTCCCTTTTCCAATTTTGGGCAATCTCTTGATAGCTGTCGTTTTCTGGGCAGGTGATTGAAGCAGAATCAACAAGCAAGTCAATTGCTTTTCGAGCATCTTTCTTATCTCCCCAGCGTCCCGAGTTCAAAAGCCAAGTCAAATAGCCCTTATGTGTTGTTCCTCTACCATGTCCGGCTACTTCAACAGGATTAGTACCATTTTCAATACAAGTTGCTAATTCTTTGATTTCTCTTTCTTTCATGATTCACACCATTTTGGTTGTTAAACATGACTGAATAATAATTTACCCCCCCCCCCCTCATGTCAAGTGACAAGTTGAATTTTTTCTTGAATTCATTGACATTGATCTGTAACTGATTGATATTATTGATAATATCTAGAGAACAAAGGCACTGCAAATCAACAATTCAACCAGTTCTGGATGATACCAAACGACTGCAAGAAAGAAATTTTTGAGAGAAATGGGCATGTTCCTGTGCATCTTTACCCCATGGTTCGCTGGTCTCTAGTGGCTTTTCTGCCATGGGTGCTGGTTGCATGAACAAATCAGACCGAGCAGTACAGATTCAGGCAACTTGACGTAGAACAGTTGCCATGCAGGCATTTTGGAGATTTCAACTCAAGCCCTTCTCACCAAAGACCATTGATATTCAGAAAGACGAAAACCTTCAGCTCATCGTCAATACAGATTCCCGAAGCATGGATGAGGTTGATGATGAGAGTCCACTTGGTGATTACATCGCCGCCATACTTCAATGCCAAGATGTATTCTCAGTCATCTGACGACTTGGGCAATGTATATGACCTAATGCTTAGCTAGAGGAGGTCAGATGGGTATGGCAGAAAATCTACCAGGTTCTGCAACCGGACCGCAAGTTCTTTCTGAACACTGTGAATTTACTGGTTCGCGTCAACTGATCGTTTCGTACCTTGAACCTGTCCGGCAAGAATGTTGGCCTTTACAGAGAGGTCGGGTTTGACTTCAAGCGAGACTTCATTCGACACCTACTCGCATCTGGGTGGTGTTCTGCTGAATCACATGCATGAATTCATTCTGGGTTTTGAAAAGCCCATGAAACCAAGCCATCGCAAATATGCTCATGTTTCCCGCGAACAAGGATTTTGTGTTGTCAATCAAGACCTCGGATGTGTTGCTGATGAATCCAGAAACCAATTGACGGCAATCGCAATCATGCTGCTCCTTTTCTCTTCGAACCCCCTAGTCGGGTAATCAGAGGGTACAGTTTCGTTATCGAGACTGTTCTTGGATTCCGGTACCACGCTTGTTACTTAGGTCGAGCACAAGCGGAATGGCATAGTGTACGAGATCAGATCTTTGTGAAATATCAAGTGAGATACTTGCTCATCGGTCGTGAAAATTCAAAGCATTGATATTTGGGTGGCGGAGGATATTTGTCTTGAATCCCTAATATCTGGACGCAACAGTCAGGAAAAAACTACACTACTATGAGGTTGAGCATTCAGAATGTAGTAGCAGTTGCGCTAGCCAATATACTTCCATATTGTTTTGGACCTGTATTTGTATATTCCTCACTGCGACAATATCTCGTTAAATTCAGTGTATGTTAGGCCAGATTTCAATTGCTTTTTCTGCAAGAGTATCACCTCTTTCCTCAATTTCACTTTTTGTCCACTTTTCCTTCTCCCATACATACTTGTTCAATTGAAATTGGGTTTTAATTTTAATGTAGTTTTTTGCAATTTTCTTTTTTTCTTCATACGACTTATTGGAAAGTATTGAGTTAAGGTTAATCGAAGGTACGAGCGTAAGATTTCCAATTCTGTTACACCATTCCCGATGAAGATCCTTATGATTCTCTCCAAGTATACATTCCCACTTCGTACCTTCGATAGTTTGTGGCATAATGTGTTCTATTTGATAGTAATGTTCCGGAGGGATGAATTGTATGTCTCGATTATAATTTTCCAAACGATATAAAATTAATCTACACCAATCATAACTCAGATAATCCGAACCATAAAAATCTATTTCCTTTAATTTCTCACAAAAGAATTCATCATCTGGAAACTTATATTCGGTATCTTTGTTCTTCATATTTTTCATTGCATTTAGAAATGATTCCAAGGGATCATTTTCACATATCAATGAAGTCATCTTGTAAAATACTTCCCAATGATTCGGTTTGCCCGTCACTGCAAGCCTTATCCGATAACTTTCCAATAGAGTAAGCATTTTTTTATATGTTTCTTGGCTTAGTTTTCCTGATTCTAATAGGTCACGCAGTTTCATTATAAGAATTGCAGGTGTATAACCAGTCAATCTTAGACTTCTATGTTCGTTAATTTTGGAACTGTAGTCAAGATCATTGGCAAGTACGTAGTCAGAGTAAAATCCAGCGTATCTTGGCAAAGAGTTTAAGTTTTCCTCCGTATGAGAACTTAGCAATTCAATAAATCTTTCCTTGATCTCATCATTATACCTACGCTGTATATATTCCAAATTATCACTTCTGAGGGTTACGTAATCAAAAATAAATTCGCCTATCCAATCTGGGGAGATTTGAAATTTATCTTCAATTTTTTTCCAGTGACCAATCAAGTGGTTTTGTTCGGATTCCTTCAAACCACTGAACAGCCAATTACGGATCCAGTCTGCATCCGAACTATCTGAGCAATGATCGTCATCTCTAAAATTTTCTTCTTCCATACCATGAACCTCTCTCTTGGTTGACTCACTTGAAATTTCACTCTACTAATTCTACCCCTGCCCCTATGCTCCTTGTCAAGTACTTTTTTCACATTTTTTTTGAAATATAGCTAACTAATTGTTTTTATGAGATAATTTGACATCAACAACACTCTTGAAATCCAAATTCGTTCAATTGTTTTAGGTCTGTTTGTATAAAATTCTGACATGCCCGTATTAATTGGGCGCAGTTGCGGTAGAACAACGCGCGCATCGCACCATGCTCAAATTCCATCCGCTTCAGCAACTTCCAAAATCGCGAAAACGCACTCTTCCACGGCACCCGAACCCTGCCCTCTTGGTCCGCCACCAGCGGGAAGCCTCCACCTTCATCAGTGACGGGTTGGGTGTCAAATTACGCCGTAGGGACTCCACTGAGCGATACAGCAACATCAGACTGACCATCATCCGACTCGGAAGACCGGGAAGAACATTCTCTGGACAATACGACTCACCGAACCATTCCTGGGAATCTGCTTGACCAGTTGCAACAGAGGATAGTCCGGTCGACAGGCATGGTGCGGCGAAATGCAAAACATTTCACTTTGATACAACAACGTGGGCTTGGTGGGGTTATTTTCCTTTTCGAGAGATTGTAGAGAGTAAAGCATTGATTACGCAATTCCTGGCTATTTCGTGCCTGCTTTTTGCACCTTTTCAATTGATTCTTCAATCAATTCGTTGTTCAATCCGAAAGAAGGAAGTGGTTCAGAAACTAACGAATTAAGATAGTTCATTCGAATTGTTCAATTCAAATTCAATCCAAACTGCCCTCTAGTCAACAACACTTCTTTCCAATATGATTCACGATGAACAACTGTATTGTCATCTACTTTGGCAAGAAAATTTTCGAGCAATGTAAATTTCAAGTTCAAACGGGCGTATCCCTCGCTTTCACTGCCAAGCAACTTTATCAACTCTTTGTTCCCTCCGTGTCCGTATTCGACATAGTTTTGCCATCTTGACCAAATACCCCAATCTCCGTAGGCAGATCCAATATATCGTTTTCCTGATTTCATATCTGTAATCATGTAAACTCCCTTCATGTTTTCCAAAGCCAGTTTCCAATCCGGTCTATCTTTACGAATTACAGCCTCTAACTCGGGGAACGTAATATCAATGTTTTCATAACCGGGGAATACTAGTCCAGAGTAGGGCTCACGTAAAATCTCCAATACTTGAATTTCATCATAGTGATTTTCAAAATTAACCCGGGTAGCTTGGGATTTGTATTGAGATCGTAATTTTAATCGACCTATAAATTTTTTCCCACTGTCTGCAAGTTCAACTTCGTACCGGTCTTCATATCGACCAACTACCCGAAATACCCCACCAAACAGCCAAGCATCATCTTCATGGTAAAATCTCATTACCGAAAAGATGTACTCTCGATTGAAGGCATTCATTTTCGGACGGTACCCTAACCAATTTTTTTGCCATATTGACCTATCAATTACCCATTCATCCAGAGGTTCATACATATTTCGATACTTACGTCAAAAATGAATTTTGTAATTTTCTACGTTGTCAATTGACCAAACATCCTTCAAAAATATAATCTGTTCCAATTTGTGTACCTCACTTTGGTTGTTCATTATCAAACATGCTTGAATTCTAATTTACCCCAAGTGTCAAGTCACAGTTCAAATTTTTTTCTTGATTTCGTTGATAAGAAGGTGTAAATGATTGAAATAATTGATAAAATATAGCGAGCAAAGGTACTGAATATCAACACTTCAGTCTGTTCTGGATGATGCCAAAATGCTACAGGGAGGGAAATTTTGAGAGAACTGGGCCTGTTCCCGTACATCTCTACCCCATGATTCGCTGATGTCTAGTGGCTTTTCTGTCATGGGTGTTGGTTGCCTGTACAAATCACCAACCAAGGTGTCATCAGACGAAGTAGACTTCTTGACCACTCTGCAACCGTACTAATTCGTTGCAGGCCATTGTCTTCCGACCTTCGAAACACCTTGAGTATGAGCTCTACCTCCGAGGCTTCATACATAATCCAAATTCAACAAGTGAAATCTGAATTAGCCATAGAGTGAGATAGGCAATGAAGCTACTCAACTTCTGGAAACAGAGCGATTATTTATCTAAAATCTTGCTATTGTCTACCAGCTTAATAATCTTTACGGCTTGGTCGGCGACTGATTCGGCGGAATCAAAATTCAATTCCCATCGCAATACGCTAACGTGCCATTTTGCATCTGATCTGGGTTTACGAATTTGATTAAGTTTCACTCTATCTGGCCAGTTCCATCCCTGTTTAAAGCTATCCTGTATTTTATCTATCCACTCTCTGATTCCATGGTCACCACATTCATTTTCAAACTCGACTTTCAACACGAGTATATCATCATTGAACTCCCAATAATACTTGTTTTCCCCAAGATTTAGTATGTTTTTCCATGGATATTCTTCACTATTTAAATTAAGAACAGTGTTATTGCGTGTGTCGTAAAGTTCCCACTCCATCAGGCCTTTGTTTTTCTTTTCATACAACATATTCTTTACTGAATTCAATTTCGAAAAATACAGATGTTTTTTAATATTGTTGCCACGATAACCATACTTCTTTCGCCAATCTGGATCTTTACTACCAGATATAGAAGTGTCATAGTTCTCAATTTCAAAGGCACAATTCAACCTTAGTGCCTCATTCTCTAGAGAATCATACCATATTTTACCTTGTTGTGGCATCGATTCATACAAACATTTCCACACAGTTAAAATGTCATCAATTGTAATCCATTTCCAACACCCAATAATATTATCGTTTGAATCAGGAAAGCTGTCATGACGAACAGAAGAAGAACCTAAGAGAAAAACAAGTCCTAATTTATCTTCTCTGCCATAGGAATATTTTTTCAATTGATCTTTATCAAATTTACCGTCTACTTTCAATTCAATCGGTAGACCCAATCCGGTTCCATCTTCTGAACGAAGAAATAAATCCACTTCACCTTTATTTCCAATCGGGTATTCAAAATTACACCAGAATTCTTGCGGAAAATTCCTTTTCCACTGTTCAGCTATCTCTTGGTAGCCCTTGTTGTCTTCCGGGCATTTATAGGAAGAAGGACTGTCTATGAGCAAGTCAATTGCTTCTCGGGCATCTCTCCAATGACGTGAGTCCAAAAGCCAAGTCAAATACCACTGATGTGTCAGTTCTGAACCATATCCATCAACTTCAACAGGATTCTTACCTTTTTCAATACAATCGGCAAGATTTTTGATTTCTTTTTCATTCATAATTCACTCCACTTTGGTTGTTTATTGTTCAACATGATTTGATTCTAATTTACCCCCCCCCCCCCATCTGTCAAGTCACAAATCGATTTTTTTCTGGAATTCGCTGACATTCAGCTGTAAATGATTGATATTATTGATAAAATCCAACAAACAAAGAATTGAAAATCAACACTTCAGCTTGTTCCGAGTGATGCTAAACGACTGCGAGGAAGAAATTTTTGAGAAAAATGAGCATGTTCCTCGGCATCTTTACCCCATGGTTCGTCGACCTTCATTGGCTTTCATTTGCTCATAGGCGTTGACTGCGTGAACAGGCCAGCGAGCAGGCAGTGCAAAATTCAGGCTACTTGATGTAGAACTGTTGTGATGCAGGAATTCTGACAATAACCACTCAATCCCTTCCCATCAGAAGACCTTCAAGATTCAAAAAGGCGAAACCCGTCAGCTCATCGTCAATGCAGATTCCCGAAGGATGGATGAAGCCAACGATGAAAACGTTCACTTGGCGACTAGACCGCTGCCTTTCTTCAATAGCAGGAATCTACCGAATTCGCTCCAACTGAAACTGTTTATAGCGGCCAGCGGCGAGGTCCTCTAGTGTCAACCAATGTCTACCTGAATGGGCTGGGTGTTGACGACTCAGAAGTGGCAGGGTTGGCCCGGCCGCCAGAAAAACACTACCGGAGATGGCCGGAGAACTGCCAATTCTGGACTGTCCTGAAAATGAAGGGATCAAGGCAACTATCAAAAAGACAACGTGAAACTGCATAAAAATATATAATTCAATTGCATAATATTGACCTGACCATTTAGTTGTGAATTCGACTTACATTCATCGTTCCATAGAACCGGTCTTGAAAAGAGTAGTTTCCGAGTTTCGGCTACCATGCTGACTGGTCCGCGACAGTCGGGAAAAACAACTCTTCTACGAAAACTCTTTGGCAATCGCTACCAGTATGTCTCGCTTGACTTGCCTGATGTGCGTTCGCTTGCGCTTAACGACCCCAGATCATTTCTTGAAAGATATTCCCCTCCTGTAATTTTTGACGAAGTGCAACATGCCCCTGAATTGCTTTCCTACATCAAAGTAAGAATTGATGAGAACCGCCTTCAATATGGTCAGTACTTGTTGAGCGGTTCGCAAAATCTCCTGCTTTCCGAGAAAATAACAGAATCATTAGCGGGCCGTACCGCTGTACTGCGTCTTTTTCCACTATCTAGAAGAGAAGTAGAAGGCCAAGGAAATCTGTTGTTTCCTTGGGAAAGAAGCGATAAGCTTGCCAAAACAGAAAAATATGTCTTCGACAATCTATGGAGACAGATATTGCGCGGCAGCTACCCTGAACTGGCAATCAATCCGCGCAGAAATGCACCCAACTGGTATGGAGCGTATATTCAAACCTACCTGGAACGAGACCTGCGTTCCCTGCTGAATGTCGGGAACTTGAACCTGTACCAGAGTTTTCTGACCATTCTGGCATCCAGAAGTGGCCAGCTTCTTAACTTGACGGATGTAGCCAGAGATTTAGGAATAGCAGTGAACACAGTGAAGTCCTGGCTGTCAATACTGCAGGCAACATATCAAGTGGTCGTATTGCGACCATACTTTTCAAATATAGGGAAGCGGCTAGTCAAAATGCCAAAGGTTTACTTTTCCGATGTCGGCATGCTTTGCTATCTGACAGGAGTACGCGACCCGCAAAGTGCTGCATCCGGACCTCTTGCTGGAGCAATTTTCGAAACCGCTGTCCTGTCTGAAATCTACAAAACCCTAGTTCACCGAGGAATGGACCCCAGAGTATATTTCTGGAGAACTACAGCAGGTACCGAAGTGGACTTTGTGGTTGACCTTGACAGAAAATTGATACCGATTGAAGTCAAAGTGTCAGCAACACCGCGTCCCGCGATGGCGAACTCAATCAAAATTTTTCAAAATGACTACGGAAATCAGGTAGGGCATGGCTATGTGGTACATCCTGGAAACATGAATCTGCCCCTCGGGGGAAAGATTGATGCGCTACCCTTTGCAGAGTTGTAATGTTTTTCTCTGCGTTCGTGGAATTTCAGGCAACAGACAGTTCTCCAAGGGAGGTTACTCAGGACGCACCTTGGATTGTTATATGTTGCTCAATCCACTTGATATTCAGTGATTGTCAACTGCGGTCAAGAGAATCAATAGAATAATCTTCAATACCTTCCAGTGACATTCCCCAGTGACCTCAAATGCCCTTTCCAACGCCTTCCAGTGACATTCCCCAGTGACCTTTGGCTGAACTTTTCGAAAGTAGTCAAAATCAACTATAGACTTTTGTCAGCATGTCATATACAGGTCAGTACTTGTTACTCAATGCGACTGTCAGGAATGGAAAGCACCTTTTCGCCAAATTTTTCAGTAAACAGAATCATGCAATACGCCAACGCGCATGTTTTCCACGACCAGTCAAGGATACCGCCCCTCGACCTCTCAGTTCATCTAATGTATTTCTGGAGCTTCAGGTCGCCGCTTCGGCCCAGAACTTGCCCAAAAGCCTGATCCGCATAGTGACGGCACTGACGGTTAAATACCTCTGTTTTCATATTCTTAAGCGAAATCTGAATTTACTCAAGCATACCATTGATACTAACTCTTCAAAAACCGACTTTGACAGCCATAACTTAGAACTTGCAATTCTTTCTTGGCACGAGTTGCGGCAACATAGAGGAGTGCCCGTTCTTGGATTTCAACTGACTGACGACTTGATTCATCGGCGGCATTTTCCAGTACAGATTCAAGCGGAACAATATCGTCGTTTACACTTGCCATCACAACATTGTCAAATTCCAATCCTTTGGTACGATGCATAGTAGCAATTCTGACTCCGTCTTTCGCTCTATCGTCCAGTTTTTGATCCAACAAATATACTGGCAACATTTCCTCTATTAATTCGATGATTTCGTCTCTTTCATCCTTTGTCCTTGCGATGATGCAAATGTTCCTGGATTCTTGACCCGAATCCATTAGTCTATTGACATACTCAACAATATAATTTGCCTGCTCTTCAATTGTTTCAAAATTTCTGATGTACGGTTCCGGGCCATAGGTTAACGATCGAATCTTCAAGTTGTCATCTTTTCCACCATCCAAATCATCTATATCGCAATTGGCCAGCATATCAGCAGCCCAACGACGGGTTTCTTCTGTTGTTCGATAATTCAACCGAAGCTTTCTTGATCTTCCTACGATATTGATTCCACAATGACCAAGCACTAGCTTGCTTCGCCTGTATATTCGCTGATGTGCATCTCCTGTTATGAATATGTCATTTTTTCCTTCAGGCACCAAAGCGCGAATCAAACGAAAAGATTGCGAGGTCATATCCTGTGCTTCATCAACAATCACAGACTGGTACTTCTGAGTCGAATTGTCGTTTATCAAAATCGAAGTTGCGTCCATGTAAGCATCTTGCAATTCTGTTACGTCCAGTTTGGCAAGTTCCATTCGATACTGTTCAAATACAGTCCAAACCTTATCCCGATCATTTCGAAGCAGTCGTGTACCGCGTCCAACTCGGGACACCCTGCGATATTCATCTTTGGTCGAAATTGAATTTGTCTGGATTACTTGCTCCCATTCTTCTTCATAAAACTTGTCCGGTAGGTCAACATCACTCGGCTTCATATCCAAGGCACTTCTCCAAGCCTCCTCATGTCTGCCGAAAACAATTTCCTGCTGATAGCCCTGACTACGTAAATACCCGTACACCCATCTGTCAAAATTTATGACTTCAATCTGGTCCATTTCACCAGACAAGCAGATCTGCCTAAGGTTGTTTTCAATATCCGCTGCCAGATTCCGGGTAAAAGTTGTAAACAATATTCTGCCGGCCTGCCGCGGATTTTTAGCCAACCAGCGAGCTCGATGCATAGCAACAACTGTTTTCCCGGTACCCGCTGCCCCAAGCACTCTGACGGGTCCATTCCAATCTCGTTCCACCAAGTTTCGCTGAGTGGGATGCAGAAACACTCTCCAATGCTCCAGTGGAGCATTCAGCATGGATTGAAGTTCAAATTCATCATCGACTACAACAAACCTTGAACGAGAATCTACCCGGTTCAGTGCAGTCAAAAAATCTTCGGTATCTATTTGCTCCGACTCTTTTTCAAGCCCTTCTGCTGTCTCTCGGTCCATGACACAGCCAATTGGCCTATTGGCCAAAACCTCAGAAGGCTCGAACGGCTTGCCATTCTCCGAAATCAGGTTTTGATATGACTCTCCCTCCATGTAATAAAACAATCGTTCATGGACATACACCGGCAATCGCTTTTCCATAGCATCAAGGTCAGAGTCAGTTTGAACCGTTCGAACTTCGGCCAGCATTGAACTTGGAACTCCCAATCGCAACAATTGACGGTCTTCAAGTTTATCGAATGCTTTTGAATGTTCAGCTACAAACAACGATGCTTTCAGGTTCGAAAAATCTGTGGTCTCGTCAAATGTTTTGGGCTGATAGATCTGAATTCCGCCAGTTTCGGGGTTAATGCTGCAATGATGTCTGGTTGCCCAAGAGTATGCATCGTCATGCTTGTCTGCCCAAAGCAACATATGCACATTGCCCTGGTTTGGCTTTAGAACAATTGCGCGATACTTTTGGTCGATACGAATTGAGCGCATATTTGGTTCTTTGGAACCTTGAATACGCTCAAAATTCAAACCACTTGATCCCGGATTGTCTTTAAACTTGCCAATCATTTTTTGCACGCTTCTTTGCTGTTGCCTGGGCAATTTTGCAAAAGCAGCTAGAAAATCGACTGACATGGCCAATGTTGGTTTGGAGACCATTAATCACTCACACCAAGAATTCTGTAGAGACTTTCCGAAACATCTTCATTTTGCACAGTATAACATTGCCATCCATAATCACTGAAAACCTTTTTGTAAACTTCCTGATTTCCAAGCAACAAGCCAGTGTTCCAGTTCGGCCAAGCCACTTCGGCCTCGCCAATGACTTTGCCGGATTGATCATTCAACTCAAACCCTACTTCGGGAGGGTCGCACACGTCTACCAATCTGTGAAGTATACCGTGAATTTCGGGTGAGGCAAGTTCAAATACCTCCTTCCATTTTTCTTGATATTCCGGAAATCTCTCCTCGGCGAAATGTTGTTCCAAGTCAGAATATAAATCCATACTTACCCCTTGCCGGGTCACCCACCAAGAGTTTGGCAGAAACTGCAAAAGGTTGAATAACTTGATTATGCCATTCCAAATTTTCTGATAACCTGAATGCATGCGATTGCGCTCTCTGTCATCCAGGAATGCCACCGCCAGCATTCCGTCGGGGTCTTGATTCAAAATAGATTCTTCAGGCAATGCAATTAAAACTCCCGCTGACAGTTTACTACGATTGGTGTCCGTGACCCACGTAACAAACCGTTTTTCTGGCAAGCTGAATAAAGCTTGCTGGGTCGATTTAGGAAGTACTTCTTTTACTTTAGCGTAAATTGTTGCCTGAGATTCTTTGTCTTCAATTAAATTTGGATTGAACAAACCACACAGTTCAACAAAAACTGCCTTTCGCCACAACTCTATATTAGGTTCACTCAAAAATTGAACGAGCATGACTAATGAGGAATTTTGAAATTTCCGCCGTATGCGGTGTGTACCCCATTCATTGTCCAATACGCTTTGGATTTCATGCATGCTGTTTTCCATGTATCCAGCATTAACAAAATCCATCACATTTGATGGATGGCCGGGCTTTGTTTCCAAGTCGTGCCAAGAAAGCGACCAAACCAGATAACCTGAGCGAACCAATGCCATTCTCTTTTGTGAATCATCGTGCGTGATATCGCGATGAAACTGATATCCGTCCATAAAGACAGCAACTTTTAGATTTTCGCCATGCAATGATTCAATCAAGAAATCCGGCTTGCTTGAAATGTCAACCCCATCATCTTGAGCAATTGTCACCTGTGTTTTCAACGAATACGACTGCTCTCCGACTACAAGCGTATATCCTGGCTTTCCGCCAACAACTCTTCTGCTAAGCTTGGGAGATTTTCCATTACCCAAACTTACAAGAGGAAGCGATTCAACAAAGCGTTTCTCCAATTCACTTTCAAAGAAGGTATCGACCTTGACATCATCAAGAGACCTAGACTCACGTAGTTGGTCCCAACGCTCCAATATGGAACTGAGTAGAAAAATAGCCTTCTTTCTTGAAATCGATTGCATCTCGCGACTACGTCGATACGCATACAGGCAACTATAGCAACCATCTGCTTTAGGGTCCCGACTACACACGCAGTTCTTTAATCCTTCAATCGTTGTGGCAAACATATCCCTTAATTTTCCCGATTCACTTGTAAGTTCTTTCAAATAGCCAGTTCCGCCGGGTATCGTATCGTACACCAAAATGTAGACCCGTTTATCCTTTTGCCCGGACAAGGCAAAATTTTTCAAGCTGATACGCAGGTGCTGCAAGGCACCACCGTAACGTTTCTTCAAGCCAAATTCCAATGCAGCAACAAAAGAACTGACTGTATCACCTCCACTTAGTGAATCGATTACCGGCAGCAGAATACGAGCTGCTTCTGAACTAAATTCACGATAGAGGTTCAAATTGTTTTTAATGTGATCTGAATGGCTATCTTTACCGCTTGCCGGGCACGAGAGCATGTGATCTGAAGAGTTGGCATCGCTACTTTGTGACTGAACTGTACCGCATTTCCCGCAAATACTGAATCCTTGGTATTTGAACTCTTCACCGGCAAATCTTTTAGGCTCCCCCTGTCGGTCCAACCGGCCAAAATTTATCTCCCGAAAGACTACTTGAGATATGTATTCAAATCCGAAGGGATAGTCTTCACTCTCGAAAGAATAGGACTTGACGATGGCGTTCTGGCGAATGTCCGCCGCAATAAAGCGTTTGTAGAAGTAGGGTTCACGGTCGTCTCTATCATCAATAATTCTGCTGGTTTTGTCGCTTGCCAACGAGTGTACCTGCTTTAATTTGTACATCCTGAACAACTGGCCGGAATCTAGCCACATGACATCTCCGCACCGCGGGCAAGAATTGTGTTTGCTACCAAGTTCTTCAGATTCGCTATATGCACAAGTTCGGCAAAGCCTCCATTCTTCAACGGTGGAGTGTTTCAAATCCAAGCGCTTGATTTGCACGTGCCGAGCACCGGCGTAGAATTCGTTTTCAGGCGCAAATTCACTTAACCCCGATTCAGCAGGACGGTCGTATTCATAGTAATCGTACTGAACACTTTCATTGTCATCCGATGGTGGCCTGTAAATGACAGATTTCAGTAAAACGGGGTTCTCCGGAAATGCATAGTTTGGAAGTATGCCTTCGTCGGTCAGGAAATTGAACGTGCTTTTGCCGTTTATTGCCTTCAGTACTTTTGACAGTGCTGTAGACTCTTTTTCAAGTTCCGTAATACTTTTTTTTGTTGCATCATCTGGCGGTGCTAGCTTCAGATTTGCAACCTTGTTTTTCAAATTACGAATCTCATTTGTCAATGATTTTCGTTCTTCATTCACTTCTATCAAGCGATCTCTAAGTCGGCGGACAAATGGCTCATCACCTTCTTCACTGCCAACAAGAAAGGCTTTCAAATAATTTTTGGATTCGTTTGTCAACTCGCCACTGGAAAACATACCAATGAACCCTTCGCGAAGAGTTTCTGCATTCTGCCGTACAAAACTGAAGAATGTATATGGAAATCTTTCCAAATTTTGTGAACTAACGGCATCAAGAACCCCACTCATTTTTCCGGGTATGGAATTTTGAGGCAACCCTTTTTCTACCCAGTTATCAAAGCAAAAAGCAATCAGTTGTCGCTCCAGCACCTGAGGAGCATTCAAGAAAATGTCCGGCGGCTCGACTTGCCCCTTGATCATTTTGATTGGGTCATCGTAAAAATATAGGTCATGCGGCTGTCCCGTTGCTACAGTTATGGCAAGTGCATTGCCGTTTTTTCTTCCCGCACGACCAACACGCTGAATGTAGTTTGTAGGAGTAGGTGGAACCGAACAAAGCATGACTGATGAAAGGTCGCCAATGTCAATCCCCAACTCAAGAGTAGGAGTAGCAGACAATACGTTGGGTTCCCAAGGCTTGGGGTCGGAAGCACTGAATCTTTCCTGTAATCGAGTTCGCCCGTCACGACTTACAAGCGCAGTATGTTCCGCTGAATTTATTCGCTTGATTTTCATGTCACGGTAGAATCGTCCCGCCCAAGTTGGCTTGGGAATTGAATAATGTGAATATTTTTCGTCAGTGGCCATATCCATGCAGTCCGTACCAAGCCACAACTTTACTTCCCGCTCAGGAACGATGAGGGGCATTTTGAAATTGTTTGTTGTAAATTCGGCAACTTTTGTGGTTGCATACAATTTCTCAGGCTTCAAAGCCCAAACTTGCTGTTTCCCTGCATCCAATTTGCACAATAACTCCGCTTTTACCAGTTCTTCGAATACGACGTCCAGTACATCCGACCATTCCTGCTTTGTCAAAAGTTTCTGATTCGGCAGCAGTGTTTTTTCAGCCCATTTCAAGTACCACGACCTAGCTTGATTACTTCTGTAATCCCGCGCTTCAACTCCTTGCTTATCACTACATATACCTGGAAAAACAGGAACTGCTGAACGCGGGCCGAAATCTGGCAAAGCAAGATTCCTAGTCAGTATATATGAATTTCCACCATGCTCCAAATAACCTCTCAGAAACTCTGACCGTATTGCACCTCGTTCTTTGAGGCGCTTCAGTATTCCGAGTGCCAATGAACGAGTGGCAGATTCGGGGATCTCTCTTAGTCCTCCAAATACCTGTTGCAACCGCATGTGTATGGATTTGCAAGCATCATAGACCAAATCAGTTTGAAAGCCGACAGCAACCGTCTTTGTTCGCTCCAATGTCAATCCAATAACACTTCTGAATCCGAATTCTGCAAAAGCATCCCATCGCATTCGCCTACTAACAAGGTTGTGCAGTTTAGAGACCTTTGTCTCTGTCAGAGTGCCTCGATTTTTCAGTTCAGTAAAGTCTCTGTACCACTGACGGTCCGGGGCGATGAATTCGGCAATAAAGCGTAGCTTGTCAAACGCACTCGGGTCAATATCTGGATTGCTCCAAATATCAACCGTTTTGCCAAGCAGTTCATCCAATGCAATTGGGTCGTTTTCTGCAATGGTACGATATATCGCTGCCCTGACGTTATATTGTGCTGTTCTCGCTGAAAAGAAGCCGGCACGATGTGCCGCATCTTGAACATTGTCGGAAAACGCAATCAACTTGTGGTCTGAATTGTGCTGAGAGCCGAAAGTTTGCGAGAGTGCCATGCTTAGCAGACTTGAGCCTCGCGCTCCAATAATGACTAATGCGTCCTTTGCACTGCAAAACGGACAGTCATTATTTCGGTACTTGCTTTTTACCTGTTCGGGACGGTAAACCTTTACAACATTGTCTGAATTACATCTGTGGCAACGCGAAACTTCAGGGTCACCATGCAAGTTTCCACATTTCCCGCAAAATGCGTTTTCAATTTGCTTTGTTGAATTTGGCACTGCTTTTGGAAACAAAAGAACAGCTTTTAGCGAAGACGAAAAGAAGCTGTTGTAAATTTCACTTAGATCTTGTTGAACACAAGCCTCTACGTTTGACTTCACGCCCAACCAACCCGTAACGTGACATTCCCGACACCGAATCAACGGAAGATGTATACCACTGTCGTTTTGAGATGCAAGGTCGTCTGAGTAGGTTAACTTTACATATTCAGGTTCATCTCCCGACACAAACGCAGATGAATCGAAATTGTGTTTTATTCTTTTTACAGGTGCAACCATTCTGCGAAGCTCGCGAATCCACAGATGTGTCTTCACATCCAACAGCGGTCGATAATCGTTAGAACCTTTGGTGCTTCCGCTCTGTCCAGCCACTGAAATTAATGTAATTAAATGGTTCACCAGATCAGTTGCTTCTTGAAGTGTACCTACTGGCAGGATTGGCAGTAAATATTGAGCAATTTCTTCGACAGAATCCGGTGTATCCGCTATTTTTCGGATCAAATTTACAAAAAGCAGATTTCCCTTCAAGTGTTTGGAAAGCGCGTCTTTCCATTTATCCGATTGAAATTCCCCTTGAACTTTCTCGCCGAAAAACAAAATTTCCAGGCTTCGGATTAATTCTTCAGTAGTACAATTTGCTGGATTTGCAACTTTCGACAGATGTTCAATTGAAGGTAAGTAACTATTCACCAATGTATCACCAATAAATTGATCCGGCGATTGTCGCGACTCGCTTACAATTTGTCCGATTTCAAATCTTTGGTTGAAAATTTTGGATACATATTCAATCACGCCTTCTTTATCGTCTTCACCCATCGTCGCAGAAGTGCCAATACAAACAAGATTTTCACTTGCAGTCTTCAATCGTGAGCAGAGACGGCGTATCAGGCAAGCAAGGTCAGTGCCTTGCGCTCCGTCAAAGGTATGAATTTCATCTACAACAAGAAAACGTAGAATGTCTGGGTCATTGTATCGCCACAATTGATGGTCTTGAGGCCGAATCAGAAGGAAATCCAGCATTTTATAGTTTGTGAGCAAAATATCTGGTGGGGAGCTACGAATTGTACGGCGGTCTGTAACTACCCGGTCTGGTTCCATTCGCGTACACGGGTTTTCTTCCCGCTCGCCAACATACATGGCGACTGATAATTTTCCATTCAAGGACGGAGTGGAATGTATGACATTCGCCAAACGTCGCGCCTGGTCGGTCGCCAATGCATTCATTGGATAGATAAAAACCGCCTTGATACCTCTTTCACCAACTCTTTGACGGCAATAGTCCAGTACGGGATATAGAAAGCATTCAGTTTTCCCAGAACCAGTACCTGCGGCGACAATTAACGACTTCGCTTTACTTGATTGCAAATGTTCAAATGCTTTCTGCTGGTGCACGTATGGAGTGAAACCAAGTGGTATTTCTGGAAATGGTTCATCAGTGACTGGGGACTTCTGGTAGGGAAGTGAAACAGAATAATATGGTCCCTTGCAGAAGTTCTCTCTATTGTCAACAAATTCGTCCATTAATTGACCGAATTCAGGATTTGACGGAGTCAGTCCAGTTACCAAGTAATCCCGGATTGTTTGAATCACTTCGGAAACTACTATGGAAGGAATCATTTTAACTCCTCCCCTTCTTCTGCCAATCGCCGCTCAAATTCATTCCAAGCAACCCTGTAGTCTTCGATCCGGTCGCACTTGTCAAATGGCGCGTGGTATTCAATTATTCGTTCGATTGGTCCGCCAGGCTGTGTGTCGTCTTCAATCTTGCGATAAACAACTCCTTCCTTTAGATCCTTGATATCTTCCCAGCCTAGTGCAATTTCCGTTTTTTCTTCATAGGCAGTTTTCAAACTGAATGAGGTATCATTCTTAATGGCTTTGCGCGGTAACCCAACCCCTTGCCTAGCACTGAATACAGTACGTCCTCTCTGATCGTACCAAGTGTTCTCTTCGTAATTTTTCATGACTGAAAATTGAATTCTGTACATGTCGACAAGTTGTTCAAGTTTGAACCCGAGGCTCATTGCCACCAAAACATCAGTTTCGATTAGTGCCTGTCGTCTCTCGTAATCAGTTCTTAGTGCGTATTCCCACTTCCAATCGGAAGAAATGTTGGAAAATTTCGACTGATCAAGGCGGACATCAGATTTTGTCCATTTGTCACTTCTGAACAACTGCACGTGCTTTGTGTAATTTTTATTTCGCTCTGGCTTGTTTAATAGTTCCAATTCACAGATTTGATACCATAGTTCAGAATAGTGAATCGTTAAACAAGATAGCAACAGTACCCGAAGCCTTAAATTTGTCTTTATTACACCGTTTTTTTCAGATTTGTTTGGTATAACCAGTCTGTTCAACCATGAGGGTGATATGTTCCCAGATTGAGTAACCTTGATAAAGAAATCATATGGAATTGACATGGTTAGTGCAGCGAAATCCGTGCATTCACCCACATCACGAAATGCAACACTTACACATGCGTTAATTGTTGCCACCCCCTTGGGAAACAACGCTGTAATCAAAGTTCGCTCATTTCCTGGATTAACCATTACACGACTAACAACCCGAAAGTAGTCGATAATACAATGTTGATTTTCTCGCACTTTCCACTTTACTTTCGGTGTACGATATGTGTACTCATCCTTTTCTATAGCGGGAAGGTAATTTGTTCGAGGCAGATAGTCTTTTGACAAGTCAGTTAAGTCAAGAGCATCGTACTGTGTGTTTGATCTGCAAATTCTTTTTGGTGATTTGTTGAATGGCGTACCCACATAGAAATGTGGTCCCGATAAAATCAACTCTTCAGAGGATTCAGGAAATTTGGTTTCCTTCCGAATAGTGCCGTCCCCCTGAGCCCCTGTTTCGTGCCAGTGCATAGTGAAAAATACATCGTCACCAAAGTCTGCCAGGCATCTGGTTTGATTAGAAAACAGCTTCAGATATTCAAGCTGCTTACTGGCGTACAATGCAGGTAGTCGAGAATATTTACCTAGTGTACCGGGTTCATCAAATAATTTACCAAATAACTCCAAAGTTTCTGATGATACTTCAATGACTCTCTCTTTATGCCCAGTAGTGGTTCGTTCATTGTTACTATTCTTCATTTCTGGTAATTCCTCGCTACCAGCGTGGTCAAAACATCCATCAATGGTATTTACGTTTACAAGATTTGAAATATATTGAAAGCCAGGTGTAGATTTAACAGCTCCATAGATATTGATGCCAAATTCATTCATCGAATGAATTTCAGGAAAAATTCGCTTTTCGTTCAAAAACCGAAATGACTTGGACAGTCGCAAGTATATAGCTTCTCGAAAAGCACTGCCATGGGGGTCGTTATAAACACTACTTGGATGCAAGAGCCCAATAACACTATCTGGTCCAAGTTCAAACATTCGATGCATGAAACACTTGTACAAATTAGTTTGCTGTCCAATCAACAATGGATAATTTTGCTTTGCCATCAAAAATTTTTGACTTGCTTCCGTTTGCTGCATTTCATCAAACCATGCTCTTTTCAGACCGTCGTGTAATTGAAATTCGTCAATACGCATTTTTACCAGTTCTGTAGCAGACTTTTGTCTTAACAAAACACTTGGATTGTAGTCGCCTATCACCCCCTTTTCGTTCCATTTAACCCTTATCCAAGGTGGATTCCCCAAAATCAGATCAAACCCTTGACTTCTTCCCTCAAAATTACGCTGAAAAAATACATCGGCAAATTCTAACTCCCAGTGTAAAAACCTATGCTTGTGCGCGAGCTGGCCAACAAGTTTTAGTCGAGAGTATGTACCACATAATTTTTCTAAATTCTCCAATCCCAATTCTGATTTTATTTGTCTGGATTCTTTCTCAACTTGTCGGGCATACTCTTCGGCAAGCAATCTACGTTCACCATGCTCAAGCTCAGACTGGTAGGCACCCCCTGTGAGGACAGCGTTGACTTCTGCTAGATACTGTTCTCGGGTAGGTAGTTGTTCAGCTTTTTCTATTGGCCAAAACCAAAGTGCACTCCAGTAGTCCATGACCAGCTTTAGTTTCTTGTATGCACTGATTGGACTATTCGTATCACTCGAAAATCCACCTGCTTTGAATTTGTCTTTTTCGGAATTCAAAGTTAATTTCGAATGTCTGTGGCTATCTTGACCCCAGATTGGAAGAATATCTGTAGTACTTTCACGCTCCAAAGCAAGCTGTTGTGTGTGGTCTTTCCATAATTCATCAACTACATTTGAGAGTCGCTTCAGTAATTTGATGTGTGCTTCGCTAAAAGGCTTAACAAAGTTCTTTCTCCATGCATTTATTTTCTGAAATTTTTTCGATTTCAAGCTTTGTGCAACCTTGTTTCCATACTTGCACATGTCTGGATCAGGCAAAAGAAATTGGTAGACTGATTCGGCAGGACGGTCAATCCCGGCAAAATTCTGACGAACTGTCCTATAGGTCTGTTTTTCGTTTTCCACACTCTTTTGTTCTACTCTCTTAGGGGGCAGTTTGTACCAAGCACTACCCTTTTCGTTTAATGAAGATGAATGGAAATAGTGTCGCTTTGCACCAATCAGTGAGTTTCCACACTTCAACTGATATCCAAACCACGGAACATGCCCTTCTTTGCTAATGCAGTTAATCCATAGTGAAATTTCTGCGAGTTCCAACGCAATTGGATTGAGGTCGACTCCAAATACATTTCGATCTGTAATGTAGTGTTTAACCCTTTGCAACTCTTCACCATATTCAGCCGATAGAATTCGCTTTCCCAGTTCACTTTGCTTTCGTTCCAAGTATTTTTCCGATATCTGACTCACTGCTTCGTTGAGAAACGCCGCAGAACCCATCGCCGGCTCGCAAATGGTCAACCTGAGAATGTCGTCTGCTGGCATGTCGTCCTTGATTAATTCTTGCAGTGCGTGCTTGACCACTGTTTTGGTCAGCACTTGTGGCGTATAGTAACTGGCGGACTTTTCTCTGTCGCGTCCAGCAGGGCGAAAAATAAATGTCCCTTTTTCGTATGAACGAAGTTTCTTGTCTCCGTCGTCATTCCTGACATATACCCGTTCACTTTCACTGTAATTATCCAACTCAGAGGCATTGACAAAATATCCGACTTGGAATTCATCAGGCTCTGTCTCGGCTTTCTTCACCTCGTAGAGTTTCTCCTTCGCAAAGAATCCCCGGTATGAAAGAAGTGCCTCATAAACAGCCCCCAATTGATTGATATCCAGATGTGAATAAGAAATCCATCCTCTCTGTCCTTTGGAGGATGCGTTGCTAAGCGACATTTTTCTGATGACATCTTTCAGTACAGAATTCCGTAACTTTACCCCATCAAGCATTTTCGTAGAATCGGGATCAAACAATCTACTGTCCACACTTCGCATATTGAAAGCCTTATGTGTTGTGTTCTCAGGGCCAAAACCTTCCCTGACCAATTTGAACAACATTCGCAAGCTTTCATCAAAGTAGTATCCGTCGCGCGAGCGTTCAGTCGTTAACTGAACTTGCTGTAGGTTGCGAAGATGGTCAAGACTGTACCCTTTTCGGAATGCCTCGGATTGCACAGGCACGAAACCAATTTCTTCACGAGCCTCTACAAAAAAGAGAAATAGCAAGCGATACATGTAGCGTAAGCATTCCAGTCCCAGATTTTCAGCTGAAAAATCTGGATTTCTGTATACAGCGACCTTTTTTACATTCAGTAAATAATGAATCGCCTCATTTCCGATTGCTTCTATTGAATAGCGCAGTGCATACTTTAAATCTCCAGACACTGACACCGCATGCTTGTGGCTGTTCTCATCCAGCTCGTCAAGCAAAATATCCCCCTCGTAAGGAGCAATTGACTCGCGATGCAACAACGCTTTAGCTGCGGTCATCGTTAATTTTTCATTGCGACCAAATATCTCCTTCAAATCAAATCGAAGCAATCTGTTGTTTACCCATTTGCTTCTCTCAATCAACACGATCTGACCAACGGACAATACGATGACCCAGCGAGGCGGGTGGTCCTGACCAAAAATATGAGTCTCTATTATTTCAGCCCATGTTTGCTGCAGTAGTTCTTGTGCAGGCGGAACTTTACCTGCAAATTGATCTACGATTGGTATCAAGTCAAGCGGATCCTCAATTTCAAAATTCTGGTTGTAGGCTCCAAGAATAACGAGGTAGGGTCGCTCGGGACTACCTCTGTTTAACAAGAAGTGGACAGGAATTTCAACATCACCGCCGATGTCAAAATTGAGTTTTTTAATGTTATATCCAAAAACAGCAGCTAACCGCTCGAACCACTCATACTGATTATCAATCTTTATTGCACTATCTCTCCCAAGGCTGAAGTCGGTCAAGATTTTTTGGTGAACGCCGGCAAGAGACCCAATTAGCCCTTGAGAGTCTTTATCACGACTAGTTGTGGTTTGATGTTTACCAATGTCTTTCACAAGTAATTCTGTCAAGTAATGATGACTGAAGAACTCATTCTCATTCTGAATGCCGATAAGGGAAGTAGTACTGCTTATGGCCATTTCTTAGTGCCCAGCGGTGAATACGCAAACCAACTGAACCCATGAATTTTGGGCCGGAGTTAGCGCTTTTTCCAACCAATTTATTGAGTCGTCAAATGTTCGTTGTGTTTCCTCGCATTTCCGCTTGTATTCTCCTGAAGCTATTTCTTTCAGTTTTTTTGAAATTTCACGTTCTTCCTGATAGGCAACTAGCCTCTTGTGCAAGTCTGCTGTAAGGTTTTCATTTAACTCTTCCAATCTCGATTTTTGTTCTTGTTCGAACAAATTTCGAAGATTGCGGAAGTGTTTTTTTGCTACCTCGGCTGCTACAGGGACCAAGCCTTGTAATCTATCAATGTTGAATTCACTGCCAGGATGATTAGCGGATTGCTCCATACCTAGTTTTATGCGTTGGCGTATCTCTTGGAAACTGCACTGCCCGGAGATGATGTCGTTGTGAAACAGAATACAAATCCATTCATTCTTCAGAGACTGCCCTTTTTCATTGGGGATCATCCCTGAAAACAGAAATGCTGTTTCATCTTGCTCTAGCCCATCAATCCCAGCAAGAACAGGTACAGTCTGCCTTCCATACAATGACAGGAGTTGACTGCTCAGCCAATTGAAAATTGGGCTTAATCTCCAAAGGAAGTGAATTTCTGGCCAGTCTGCTTCAGTTCTGCGACTTTCAACGATTGCAGCACGCATGCGCGAGTAGTCAACTGTTATGATGAAGCACCAGTTGTTTGGCTTCACCTCCCTTGGAAGGAACCGAAAACGGTGCTGAAGATCAGGAGGTGCGTGAAGTTCAATGACAGACTCGCTGTCATCTACTTCAAATTGAATTTGTGGATGAGTTCTTTTTGAATTTAGTCGATCTAGCCCGTAAGTAAGGTAGCACAACTCATCATCAAACAAAGAGTCTGCGGGTGGATAATGCTGATTACTATATTGATTTAGTTGATTTAGCCGTACCCCCCCCCCTATGAATAATCGTAATAATTTTTCGCCTTTATTGGGCTTTTGGTCTAATTTCTTATTGAAATCCTCCGCGGGTTGCCCTTTTGCGATTGCATCTTGTGTGACATCCTCCATCTTTTCTAGGGCTTCAACATTCAGAAAAACTAAAGGATCTCCAATATCTTTATAGGCCTGCTCATCCTTCTCTTTCAAGATTTCAAGTATTCTCAAATCACCCTGAATCGTCTTGTTTTGGCAATCTGTGGCAAAATAGACAATTATTGGAGTTTTCTCTTGGCCATATCTGTCCACTCGCCCATTTCTCTGCTGGAATACCATGAGTGACCAAGGAATGTCAAAGTGTACAAGTCTATGGCAAAAGTAGTGCAAGTTGATTCCTTCAGATGCAACATCAGAGCAAATCAGCAATCGCACTTCGCTAATTTCACTTCCAAATTCTCCTACAACTTCTTGCTGTTCCCTGTCGCTCATGCCACCATCAAGCGTTTTTATCTGGTTGCCTGTTAGTGTGAGATCTCTCCCAAGGCGATCTTTCAGCCACCTCATGGTTTCAATTCTTTCTGTGAAAATCACCAACCTGTCCTTTGGGTCGCTTGGATTCCAATTGAATACTTTATCCTGTTTCAGCAATTCAAGAAGCCGCTGGTATTTTGAAAAGGATGCATCACTGAGTGCTTCCAATTTCGCCTTGAGTCGATTTAGAGAATCTATCTCACCACTTCTGTCATTCGATTGTTGGCCAATAATATTCAGTCGATTTGAAATTGAATCAATGCAGGCAACAGGACTTGAAAACAATGCTTTTTCCAAGGTTACATTGAACAAGCTACGATGCTTTAGATGGTGTATGGTTTTTTGCTTTACAGCAAGCAAGTCATCATATAAAACTTCTTCATCAGCAGAAGCCTGGACACTCAGGTTCAATATTTTGCGATCGCGAAAGGATTGTTCAACTTGATTCACAATGTCCTTCTTGAAGCGTCGGACTACAAGACCTTTCTTCTTGTACTCTTCGGCCTTGCTTTTGTCCGGGTTCAAATCAACTGTTGGGTCAAGCATCTGCATCAAACTATTAAAACTTCGTTCTCGTCCGTCGTGAGGAGTTGCCGAAAGCATTATGAGCGTATCTGATCTTGTGCTTAGCAGAGTTGCAAGTTTGTTGCGCAATGCCTTAGTTCCCCGATTTGCAACGTTGTGGGCCTCGTCAATGATAATGATGTCCCAATAGGCTTTTTCCAGATAAACTCGATACTGCGGGCTTTGCTTCAGGGTATCGATAGAAATGATTGCTTTGTCATAGTAATAAAACGGATTGTGATTGGACGGAATCTGACGTCGTATTCGCTGAATACCAATAGAGTCAAGCCGGGTTAGAGGAATCGTAAACCGATTCCAGAACTCTTTCTGAAACTGGACTAGCATACTCTTTATTGCCAAAACTAGAATTCTTTTCCCTCTACCTCTTGCAATCAACTCGCTTACCAAGACACCCGCTTCCATAGTTTTACCTAGTCCAACAGCATCTGCGATCAAAATTCTTTGCCTTGGTTGACTCAGGGACAATCTTGCAGGCTCATATTGATATGGTGCATGGTCCATCGCGGCTAAATAGCCTACTTGTATCTGGTCATTGCAGTTGACTTGCTCTCGAAGCTGACTTTCTATGTAAAGAATGCTGTCGGCATACATTGGTGATGTATCCAGTTCCAGCTTGGTCTTGGCAGGGTCTATTTCATCAATTTCATCCAATTGGTTCAGAAATATTGCTTCATGCCCGCTGACGAGTTCAGATATTCCTTCACACGTCAACTGGTAGTGTCCTTTTTGTGAGTTGAGGATCTCGACACCTCGCACCAGCCACTCTTCGCCACGTATCACTACTCGAGCACCGGGACTAGGCGTTTGCATGTCCTCGGGAGAATGTTCCCCGGAGGAAAGTTGAAGTTCGTGCCCAATCAGACTCATCAACGAATCTCTACTCCAAAAAGTTCAAGGTGGCTCTGATTCAGTTATGCATGTCAGTTGCAATGTGTAAGGCATTGACTTATACCATACCTTCAATGCATGATACCAAGTCGTCACAAAGCCTCGCAACCATAGCACTCCTCATCGTTCATCGTTCGTTGTTTAAGATGAGTGAATATTACAATTTTCTTGATATCGTTGAAGTGAATCTGTAAATGATTGATATAATTGAATATTTTTAACAAGCAAAGGCACTGAAAAACAACTCTCCAGCCTGTTCTGGACGATAACAAGTGTCTGTCAAGGAGAAATTTTTGAAGGAAAGAAGGGTATGTTTCTATGAATCTCTACCCCATGGGCATTGATTGCTTGACAAAATCGGCGAGCAGGCAGTACAGATTCAGCTTGCTTGATGGAGAACGGTTGCGATACAAGATTTTTGCAGACGAAAACTCAAGCCCTTCTCGTCAGAAGTCCAACGAGAATCAGAAAGGCAAAGCAGTCAGCCCATCGTCAATGTAGATTCTGGAAACATGGATGAGGTCGACAATGAAAGCATCCACTTGTCCACCACATTGATGCCCTTACTTCAATGCCAAGATGTACTCTCGGTTATTTGACCTTAGGCAATGTACATGACCTAGCTATCTGACTGGACGAAATTAGATGTATACGGCCGGAGATATATAGGGTTCTGCATCCGTGCGGCAAGTTCTTTCTGAACATTATGAATTTGCCGGTCAGCGTCATCAATTCGTTTCACACTTTGAACCTGTCCGGCAAGTACATCCACCTTGCGAAGAGTTCGGGATTGAATTCAATCTAGTCATCATTTGGCACAAAACAAACTGAGTGCATGCATAGTTCGTACCTATCCGTATCTAGGCGGCAAATTGCTGAACCACATGTATCAATTCATTCTGGTTTTTGCTCCACAATCACGGTAGTGTAATAACAATTATAGAACTATCCAGTGGTAATTCAAAGCATTGGTTTCCTTTTGGTGGAGAATATTTGTCCAAAATCCCTCAGTCCGATAATATCTTGTCAAATATATTGTTGAGGTCAGGCCAGATTTCAATTGCTTTATCTGCGAGTTTTTCACCTCTCTCCTCAATTTCGTCAAATGTCCATTTTTCTTTCTCCCATACACATTTGTTCAATCGAAATTGAGTTTCAATTTCAATGTAGCAATTCGCAATTTTCTTTTTATCTTCATACAACTCATTGGAAAGCATTAAGTTAAGGTTAATAGAAGGTACGAGTGTAAGATTTCCAATTTTATTACACCATTTCCAATACTCCTTATGATTTTCTCCAAGTATACATTTCCATTTTGTATCTTCGATAGTTTGTGGCATAATGTGTTCTATTTGATAGTAATGTTCCGAAGGGATGGATTGTATGTCTCGATTATAATTTTCCAAACGATATAAAATTAGTTTACACCACTCATTACTCATATCATCCGAATCATAGAAATCTATCTTCTTAAACTGGTCACGAAAATCGTTGTCGTTTGGAAACTTATATTCGGTATCATTGACTTCCATATTTTTCATAGCACTTAGAAATGATTCCAAGGGATCATTTTCACATATCAATGAAGTTAATTTGTAAAACACTTTCCAATGATTCAGTTTACCCATCACTGCAAGCCTTACTCGATAGCTTTCTAATGACGAAAGCATTTTCCTGTATGTTTCTTTATCGAGCCTTTCTGAAGCCAACAAGTCTCGAAGTCTCATTATAAGAATTGCGGGTCCATAACCGAGCAACCTTAGATTCCTAATTTCCCTTTTTTCAAAATTGTAATCAGGATCATTGGCAAGTACGTACTCAATATAGAAATCAGCGTATCGTAGCATAGATTCTAAGGTCTCCTCCGTTTCATCCCTTAGCAAATCAATAAAATTTCGACTGCTATTGTAACTATCTCTTCGATCTTTATTTTGCTTGAAAGTTACAAAATCAATAATATATTCATCTATCCAATCTGGGGAGATTTGAAATTTCCTTTCGAGTTTTTTCCAGTATTTTTCGATTAAATGCCTTTGTTCGCATTCTCCCAATCGACTGTCCAACCACTCTGGAAGTCGGTTTGTTTCCAAACTAGTATTTTCTCCTACCATAACGATATCCTCCAATATAAGCATCAGTTATCAGCATACCTACTAAAACAAATTCAAACACATGAGTTGAAACTCGATATGCAAAGCTTTAATCCGAGTGTAATTATGATCTCATATTACCCTAATTCAAATAGAGTATTCTTGGAATTTCATATGCGCGTATACACCTGTGTGCACAATGTATCTGCTGAAAATGAAATCCGCTACTGAAAATGATACCATCCTTCTTAGTTTAGTCAAATCCTTTTGCACGTAACTTTTGACTTCGTTTGTATATATCAAGGCGAATGGTGGTCAAATAGGTGTTGTCGAGGGTGGGGAACATGGGGTTCGGTTCGGTACCGTTATTCCATAGACTGAAAGCTTTTCCCCTCTACTGCCACTTTCATGGTTGCATCAGCTTCAGATGGCGCGCGATGCTCACAAGACAAATTGGGCCAAGCATGAAGCGTTGCTTTACGGGCTTTGTTCAAAGTTCAAGTTTTCCCGCTAACGTGCATAACAGAGTGCGATGTAGCAAAACGACTCTTTTGTTTTTCATGGCCTAGCTGACTCTTGATTTCAAACGACTTCAACTCCTTAACCAATAATTCTCCATTATATGAAGATTGTACTTTCAAACGTCTTAGTCCAATTTTCATGTAGCTTTCATCCAATTCAATACCTATTGATTTTCTCTCAAGCATTTTTGCCACATACGAAGTAGTAAAAGTTCCAGAGAAAGGATCCAATACGGTATCACCCGGATTGGTACTTGCTTTGATGATTCTGTTCAGCAGCGCAACGGGCTTCTGTGTCGGATGATTCTCGTACTCTTCCATTCTGTATCGTACTCGAGGGATATACCATACATTTCCGGGTACTTTCTTGCTGCTGTATACTTGCGGCACCGGTTTTCTATAATCAATTAGTTTACGCGTTGCGCCAGTTTTTGCCTCCACAAGTATTTCGTCAGCGTTGAAAGTGTAGTTATCCTTGCCCCTTACGCAATATAGTATCGGTTCATACAAAGAACCAAAGTATTTTCTTGCTTGAACCCCGGAACTGTCATACGCCCAAACGATACGAGAAAGAACATGCATTTGCTTTCGTAGATGAAGGTCGAAATACGGCATATTCTGTGTAGCGGTCATCACATAGAAGCATCCAGTAGGTTTCAGCTTCTTCACACACAGGTCTATCCATTGATAGCACCAGTTCAAGTACTCTTCATCAGTTGCCCAGCGGTCCATTGTGCTGTTGAAATTTTTACCAATGTTGTATGGCGGGTCAGCAAAAATCAGATCAACCGATTCATCATCGACATACTCATTCAGTGCCGAGATTACGTCACCCCAGATGACCTGATGACCGCCAATTGCGAATAATTTCACTGAAATTCACCTTCTAAATCATAAATTTTTAGTTCGTGACACAGAATAGTCTCGTCTATCAACTTAGTGTTCAAAATTAGTGAAATTTTAACACACTGCTACTAGTGGAAGGCAAGTAAGGTACACACCAAGAACAGTAAGACTATATACTCCAAACCGCTGAAAGTCAAAATCAATACGACCAAGCAACAACGGCACTTCGGATGGGGATGACAATTTTCATGCCTACTCCTGCATATGAGTTGGGACAAATGTCTTTGGCATAGTTGAGGCAGGTAGACTCAGAGTGAGCGATAAGGACTCCGGTTGTGGATTTTTCTGCTCCTGCTAACGAGTGAGCATCGTCCAGATTTGCGACGCGCTCCCCTTCAATCGCAACAACTGCGCTGTCTGGTTTCACAGCAGATGTGGAGCGGAAGGCTGGCAAGATTGTGAATCCTTGCATTCAGTAGCTGACCTTGGAGCATACCGCAACTACCACGATTTTTTGAATTCAGCGGTCTGGTTTCCTTGACCATTGTCGTACAAGTTTTCACAGCTCATACCAATTCTGTTAGTTTGCCACGTAGAAAGTCATCCGGCATCTCGGATATGTTATTATAATATTTCCTTTTACGTTTTTTGTTTACTGATGTATGACACACTATCTTTTGATTACTACATATTCTAATTAGTATTGCCGCAGGTTTTGTACGTGACTTGAAAAATATTGATACATCACCATCCATTGATGGATAAACGTCTGGTACAATGGGGTGAATAGTCAGCTTTGGAAGTAGTTCTCTAGCCATCGCAATTGATATGCTACTAATTTCTGGATAATTCTCTTCCGCAGCTTCTTCATTAATTTGTTCTAACTGTTCCAATGCATCTGAAATCCAACTTTGATCAAAATCTTTGGTACTTTTCATCAGGTTATCCATTGAGTTGCCTGAAAAAATCTCTAATACGAACAAAAGGCGAGCGTTTTAAACAGCTTTCCTTTTCAGTGAGATAACCAATCTCACTAGCATTGTCACCCAACCACTTCTCCCGGTTTATCGTGCAATTTTCATGACATACACCAGATCGAATCTTTGTCCTTCCGGTTACAAAATTCCGTTCTACTCCGTTTTGATTTGGCCACCAATTTTCTGCAATTGGCATTCGCAGGACCATGTTCAATAGCTCGCTTGCTGTTGCCAAGCTCAGGCAAAAGACATTTTCTCCACCACCCTCTTCGAACTGTGCACCTTTAATGTAGCTCGGATTATGCCAGGATCCATCTAGTTCAAGTGCAACATCGCTTGACGTATATTGACGTTTGCAACGCAAACATTCAGTGTACGGAGTCACAACATGCGCCTTCCATCGTGCAGCATTCACATTGCCAGTTTGCGGATGTTGACGAATCTCTACACCACCATCGACAACTGGAATGGCATCTTTATAAGCGATTCTGTTCAGGACATCACGCGCCACCGGGCTATCAACGCAACTTACCAGAATGTCGCAATCACGCGCAGCGGCATATGCCAGTTTGTTTTGTATTGGTCTTTGATGCTTAATGATTCGAATTTTGTTGGCAGTGCTAGCTTTCCGGGCAGCTTTCTCGGCAACATCGACCTTGGGGCGACCGATGTCTTTTTCGTAAGCATTTAACAAGCGGTCCAGATTGTGAGGTTCCACGACATCGTGGTCAATGAGTACCATTTCGCGAATCCCGGTACGTGCAAGCCCTTCTGCAACAATACTGCCTACACTACCAAGGCCAACGATTCCCACTCGCAATGTTTCCAAGCATCTTTGTCTTTCCTCTCCCCAACTCTCTATGGTTCTTCTCTGCTTTTGTCTGTCAAGGACTTCCAGAGTAGGATGCTGCCAAATTACCAAGCGGCTCTTTTCCAGAACTCTGACCTTTTTTGACCAAACTTTCGACACACTCCGCGATGTTTCTTTCCAAACCCTGGCACTCCAATATTCGTCAGTTCCCACAGTCATCCCGACTAATGGCATACCGGTTGCCCTTGCAGTATCCACAATACGGTCTCGTTCCGCTTCTATGTCCGATATGCTCATATCCTGCCATCCGTCTGTCGGATGGCTGTGCATGAAGACCAAACCTTGACCGGTTTTTATAGCTGTTCGAGTTGCTCTTAACAGATAGCGAGATTCAAAACTGACATTGCCGTGCAGATTTCGTTCAATTTCAGTTGGCAACAAAATAGCGGTTACAATCGCGGTTTCACGGTCCATGCCTGTGCTGGGAGTCCATAAACCAAAACAAAGGTCTTCCTGACAATCTCCGCGTCTGTAGTGTTGCAGAAGATGGTCACATGCAACTTTGTTGGCCTCGGAAGTCAGCGCAACCTCGTGCCAAATTTTTTGATTCATATCTGAGCACAGATTTTCGAAAGGTGTTCCAAATAAGCTTTCATACTTTTGTGGGAGACACTGTCCCAGAACTCACCAGGTGGTCGGCTCAATAAAACCCACTTTTTTCCGGCAAAACTGCCTGTACCGTGGTTTGGTCCATCCTGTGTATCAGTAATGGGCGGACTAATAAATATCCAATGCGGCGGTACTTCAGGGTACCCAACAGCCTCACACTGTGTTGTAATACCGAAAGTTCGAGTTTCCCCTTTGAATCTACCTGCCTCTATACGATATTGAAATGTGACCGCTTTGTCCTCTCCGTTAGGCGTAGTGCATTCCACGACTTCGGGTTCATAACCCAAAGCCTTTAACTCGGCAGCGATTCGATGGTCAACACTCATAATTATCTCCCAATGACAGAATAACAATCATTAAGCAACATAACATCCGTCCGCCCGGTAGGTACGGCAATAAATTTTTCTTGCTCCTTTACGGTAATGATCTCTTCCCTTTGGCATTCACCTTCTACTTCAACCCTCTCAATGACATACTCATCAATTATTCCCATAATGGCACCTGCTTCTTTTGCCTTGATCAGCACTTCGTGAACCTTCACCTCTTCGGTGACTTCAATCGTGACCCCGTTGACTATGATTGATACCGAACTGATCGCGGTGCCGTCCTCTACATTGATGACGGGTCCTATATTGTCTTCGTTGTTTCCTGGTACTTTATTCATGGATGAACTCCTAGCTTTGCTTGTGATTATTTCACGCTTTCAAATCCAAATTAAATTTTTGAATCTGGCGTTCGTTTGTCTTTCTTTCCAAGAACATAAGGGCAAGGAAAAAAATTTCAAGCAATTACTACTGAATTCTTTTCAGTCCTACTCAGGACTCTGTATGGACGGTAACGAAACGATTACTAGTCCTGTGTGAAATGCAGTATCGAAAAGTGAATTTACAGTTGTTGAACCAATGCAAATTCAAGTAGCATAAATTCGATTAGTTGATTTCGAAGCTACCAAGTCTTTGATATTTCAAGCAGTTTTGAACTTCTGAAATTTTTTCTATCCCGAGATTTTGCGTTTTTCGGGCTTGGAAACGTCTGTTTCGCCGGTTTTCTACCTGGTGCCTCAGGTACTGCTCATCGGCATTCTTTGGAACTGCTACAACCCACTGTTTTCATTGGAGACAAGTATTGCCTTGTAAGCCCTCTCGAGATGCAATGAAATTTGTTTGAACCTTGGCATCAGTTTCATCAACTGAAGCACATGAAGCGTCAGGAGAAGTAAGCATGGGGAAAATCGATTCCACGGTTCATTGCAGCTCTGTGAGGCGGGGGAAGTTTTAACGAATTTGTACTGCTGGTTTCTCTGCGGGTCAGCAACAAGATCGTCGCAATTCTTCGGGCAGCCTCGTACAGGTGCTGAACTTCATCTGCCGATATTGCTCGCCCGAGTACTGCTTGGTCCCGATAGGAAAGCCATTTCTTCAGTACCTGATAACCGCCCAGCTTGAAATCCCAGACCGCTTGCGGAATGTTCCGAAGGTATGCTTGAGTATTCAGGTAGATATCGAATGTAGTCTCGCCGAGCACATCAACCGACTGGCCCAGCGCATCGCGTTCAACCATCGTGTATTGGCGAGATACAGCATTGCCCTTGCCTGGAACAATGGTTTGATTCGCTCCGAATCTTCCCCATCCGGCGGATACCAGAAAATCGTCGCCATGCATGCTTGCCCCATCCACTGTAGAAGGCAGCGCTATGCAGGCAAGCTGGGCATTGGGTTCTTCGGTTACATCGGGTACGGATGTGTCAGTATTGAGCAGGTCCGCCAAATCCCGGCCTCGTTCTGCAATCCTGGTGAATTTCCTTGCCAGGTTCTTTCTTTTCCCTTTCGGCCAGTCCGGCAACGGAATTCGGGGCAAACCCGTTCGCAAAGCGTCAGAATTTTCCTGTTGATAGACGGGGTCATGCATCACCGCCAGAACATAGAAAAACAATTCGCCAGCATCCACGCCGATATTGTCCAGATAGCGTTCTGCCTGTTGCGACAGGTTGTACTCGGGTGCTTTGGGCTCCCCATTGTTTCCGATATCCCCATTGAGAATCATCAGCGGGAAGCACCTTACATTAGGGTCCATTAAAGCAATGCAGCCCATTTGGGAAATAATTTGAGGAGGGGACCATTCGCGGCGAGGCCGTTGTTGAGTAACTAGCGAAATATTTCCCTGAAAAACCTGTGATTTGTACATTTTACGGGGGCGTGCCAAAAGATTCGAATTTCCTTCCCAGTACAGCCATCTGCAATCGAACGGGCGATAAGCAAATGGAATGAATCCATCCGAATTTGGGCCGCCGCGCCGAATCAGCACTTCGCGAACACATTGACCGCTGAATTCGCCAAGCTTCCTTGCCGCACTAGGATAGCGCCTGCTGATTTCTTCGTAGCTGACTGTCGGATCAAAGTATTCATCAATCCGTGATTTCAGTCGATTCAAATCAATGTCGACAAGGAAACTGTCGCGGCTTGTTGTTACACCCGAATAGGAATGTGGAAACAAATCGTGCAATTCTGGCCATTGAAACCAGCTCTTGTTGAATTTCAAATCCAGAAAAGGCAAACCGAAATTTGGATCGGGTCTTACCTTTTTGTAGATCGTACGAGGTTTCAACTCTGCCGTCTTCTGCAGTTCGCGGCGTTTCATGTTTCCCCAAAGATGACGAAAATCAATTGATCTGACCGGCGAGTGTTCTACTTTTCGAATCAATGTCGACACAGCTGTTCCTGTTTGAATTCCTGCCGAAAATTCTGTCAAAAATATACTTGGGTCAGATTCTCCTTCCGGTGTTTTGCCGCCTTTGCGCATATCGCCGTTGAGGCAGTCGATTCGAATTGAATCGAATTCCTCGAGAAAGTGTTCCCGCATGCCCGTGAACGACATGCCATCCAGCCATGAGTAGTTTGAGATGAAGCAGACTATCCCGTGTCCCGTGCTTTCAGTGATGCGGCGCTCGGCCATGCGAAAAAAACGGACATAAAGATCATTCAGTCCTTTTCCTTCCGGTCGTTTTACGCGCTTGACGGTGCGATACGCATTCGTCAGTTCTCTCTCCTCTTCTACCGCCAATTCTGCATAAGCGTTGTACGGCGGGTTTCCGAGCACAACTAAAATCGGTATATCCTGCTTGACTTTCTTTGCCCGGTTTCGCTCGGCCGCCAATTCGGGAAACCAGATTTTCTCGCCGTTTTCCGCTCCCCACCCGGTGAGTGCATTGGTGAGGTAAATCTGTGCACCCTCTGAATCGCCGTCATTGAAACTGGCGCCCAGTTCCTGAAGAGTCAGTTCCATTTGCATATGGGCGACGACGAACGGCGCTGGAATGATTTCAAATCCGAACAGACGGCTAACGGCGGCTTGCTTGATTTTTTCTCCGGCGATGGCGCCTTGCGCCTTCTTGGTCAAATTTGCTTCGATGCGACGCAAGACTTCGGCCAGGAACGCCCCGGTGCCGCAGCAAGGATCCAGCACATACACGTTGTCCGCCGCCAGTCCCAGAGGGATTTTCAAATCGTCTTTCAATGCATTGTCGACGCGAGCAACCATGTACTGCACCACCTCTTTCGGTGTGTACCAAACCCCCATCTGCTTGCGTAGCTTGGGATCGAAGGCTTCCAGAAACGGCTCGTAAAAGTAGGGCACTGCATCGCCTTCCTTGAATTTCGAGAAGAACAGCGATTTTTCGACCCGGTCAAGTGCGGCTGTGGTCCAGTCCAGCACTTCGACGAGACCGAGATTCTGCAGGCGATCCGGATCCGAGATCTGATGAAACAGTGCCCGAAGCACCGGTGTTTGCAAATGCCATTCGGATTCTCGCCAGCGGAATGGTCCGGAGTTGAATTGACTGGACTGTGCCAGCAGATCTTTCGATTTTCGGGACTTGTGCGCCCACAGCATCCAGGCCGAGCAAATGCCGTAGAACAGTGTCTGAATCAATGTCGAATGAAAGAAGTGCGTTCCCTGCTTGCCTTCGAAACGCACCCCCAAGGCAATTTCCAATGCTGAACGCAACTCCAGAAGCGGCGCCGACTCGCTGGCGGATTCCACCCGGGACAAGCCATCGCGCGCGTATGACGCAAGCAACCGGGCAACATCTTTGGGGTCCGCCAATGCAGATGTTTGAGAAAACACGCGAACGATGTACTCGGTTAGAGAAATCCCTACTTCGCGGGCCAATGCTCTGGGGGTTTCCAGCAAAAGGTCAAATTGTTGAGCACTTTCAGCTATGGTGAACTGCTCGAGCAAAACCTTACCGCCACTCGCATCCGAACCCACCAGAATGAACTGTCGAATGTTGGTCACCAGAACAAGACGGTAGTGTTGCCAGTACAAGTTGACTTGCTCGCTGTCTGCAATTCGATTGATATCTTCAGTGGCGGACTTGACTTCCACTACGCCCAATTCAGGCTTTTGACCATCAACCGGCTTTTTCTTCTGCACTTGCCTTGACGTATAAAGCCCAAAATCGGGGCGCCCGGCACCTTGGCCGGCGGGTTCTGTAACGCAGAACACCTTGGGGTCGAAGCCGGCCCCTACCGAGTTCAGAAGGTTTGACAGCGGAGAATAGTACGACAATTCTGCAGTGGATGCACCAGTCGCCTGAATCTTTTGCAGCTCCGCAAAGAAATTTTCTACTGCCTTTGTATTCGCCGTGCTTGCCATAGCTGTTGCCTGTACCGACTCAATGGAAAAACTTCTTGCTGTTCTTGATGCAGGTTTGTATTCAATGACCAGTAAGCTATTGGTCGGTTTGGATGAATTGTAAAATAAATTGTAGTCCGATCACTGAGATGCAACTTGTTTTCGACAAGCTCTCAAACTCAAATCGTTGCCGGCAACATGGCCAAGTTCGAAAATTCGAACAGCTTGTGTCAGATAATACAGTATAGCATTCTGTCCGGGCTGCCGTGGTGGAAATGCCGTTGCGATTGGACACTGGAGCATGAAAATGAAAGGACAGGCAATCGCACTTTTTGAGGAAATCGGTTGCAGAGACGCAAATCTTGCAAGTTTTGTGCAAAGAAAGTGCCTGAAATTTTTTCTACCCCGGGTTCTTGCGTTTTTCGGCTTGAAACACTTGTTTCGCCGGTTTTCTACCTCGTGCCTCAGGCACTGCTCATCGGCATCCTTTGGAACAACTGCAACCCATTGTTTTCATTGGAGACAAGTTTTGTCTTGTAAGCCCTCTCGAGATGCAATGAAATTTGTTTGAACCTTGGCATCAGTTTCATCAACTGAAGCACATGAAGCATCAGGAGAAGTAAGCATGGGGAAAATCGATTCCACGGTTCATTGCAGCTCTGTTCGGCGGGGGAAGTTTTGACGAATCCGTACAGCTGGGTTCTTTGCGGGTCAGCAACAAGATCGTCGCAATTCTTCGGGCAGCCTCGTACAGGTGCTGAACTTCATCTGCCGATATTGCTCGCCCGAGTACTGCTTGGTCCCGATAGGAAAGCCATTTCTTCAGTACCTGATAACCGCCCAGCTTGAAA
This sequence comes from Arenicellales bacterium, assembly GCA_965200765.1. GTDB lineage: Bacteria > Pseudomonadota > Gammaproteobacteria > Arenicellales > JAJDZL01. The sequence goes on along the minus strand of OZ241380.1, from coordinate 551,496 downwards.
TCCCAGACCGCTTGCGGAATGTTCCGAAGATATGCTTGAGCATTCAGGTAGATATCGAATGTAGTCTCGCCGAGCACATCAACCGACTGGCCCAGCGCATCGCGTTCACCCATCGTGTATTGGCGAAATACAGCCTTGCCCTTGCCCGGAACAATGGTTTGATTCGCTCCGAATCTTCCCCATCCGGCGGATACGAGAAAATCGTCGCCATGCATGCTTGCACCATCTGTTGTGGAAGGCAAAGCTATGCAGGCAAGCTGGGCATTGGGTTCTTCGGTTACATCGGGTACGGATGTGTCAGTATTGAGCAGGTCCGCCAATTTCCGGCCTCGTTCTGCAGTCCTGGTGAATTTCCTTGCCAGGTTCTTTCTTTTCCCTTTCGGCCAGTCCGGCAATGGAATTCGGGGCCAACCCGTTCGCAAAGCGTCAGAATTTTCCTGTTGATAGACGGGGTCATGCATCACCGCCAGAACATAGAAAAACAATTCGCCAGCATCCACGCCGAGATTGCTCAAATATTGTTCTGCCTGTTGCGACAGGTTGTGCTCGGGTGCTTTAGGCTCTCCGTTGTTCCTGATATCACCATTGAGAACCTTTTGCGGAAAACAGGTCGCACCACGGTCCATCAAATCAATACAACCCATATGGGAAATCACTTGAGGGGGTGACCATTCACGACGGGGCTGTTGTTGGGTAACTAATGACAAATTGCCTTCAAATACTTGTGATTTATACCTAATCCCGGGTCGATCCAACAGGTTCTCGCTTCCTTCCCAGTACAGCCACCTGTAGTCGAACGGTCGAAACGCATATCGAATGAATCCGTCCAAATTCGGCCCGCCGCGCCGAATCAGCATTTCACGAACACATTGACCGCTGAATTTTTCAAGCTTCTTTGCTGCAACAGGATAGCGTCTGCTGACTTCTTCGTAGCTGACCGCCGGATCAAAGTATTCAGCAATTCGTGCTTTCAGTCGACCCAAATCAATGTCGACAAGGAAACTGTCGCGGCTAGTCTTTACACCCGGATAGGACTGCGGAAACAGGTCGTGTAGCTCTGGCCATTGAAACCAGCTTTTGTTGAATTTCAAATCCAGAAAGGGCAAGCCAAATTTTGGGTCCGGCCTTACCTTCCTGTAGATCGTGCGAGGTTTCAACTCCGCCGTCTTCTGCAATTCTCGGCGTTTCGTATTTCCCCAAAGATGACGAAAATCAATTGATTTGACCGGAGAGTGTTCTACTGTTCGAATCAGCGTAGAGACAGCTGTTCCCGTTTGAATTCCTGCCGAAAATTCTGTCAAAAATATACTTGGGTCAGGCTCTCCTTCCGGTGTTTTGCCGCCTTTGCGCATATCGCCGTTGAGGCAGTCGATTCGAATTGAATCGAATTCCTCGAGAAAGTGTTCCCGCATGCCCGTGAACGACATGCCGTCCAGCCACGAGTAGTTTGAAATGAAGCAGACTACCCCGTGTCCCGTGCTTTCAGTGATACGACGTTCAGCCATGCGAAAAAAACGGACATAAAGATCATTCAGTCCTTTTCCTTCCGGTCGTTTTACGCGCTTGACGGTGCGATACGCATTCGTCAATTCTCTCTCCTCTTCTACCGCCAATTCTGCATAAGCGTTGTACGGCGGGTTTCCGAGCACAACTAAAATCGGTATATCCTGCTTGACTTTCTTTGCCCGGTTTCGCTCGGCCGCCAATTCGGGAAACCAGATTTTCTCGCCGTTTTCCGCTCCCCATCCGGTGAGTGCATTGGTAAGGTAAATCTGTGCACCTTCTGAATCGCCGTCATTGAAACTGGCGCCCAGTTCCTGAAGAGTCAGTTCCATTTGCATATGGGCGACGACGAACGGCGCCGGAATGATTTCAAATCCGAACAGACGGCTAACGGCGGCTTGCTTGATTTTTTCTCCGGCGATGGCGCCTTGCGCCTTCTTGGTCAAATTAGCTTCAATGCGACGCAAGACTTCGGCCAGGAACGCCCCGGTGCCGCAGCAAGGATCCAGCACATACACGTTGTCCGCCGCCAGTCCCAGAGGGATTTTCAAATCGTCTTTCAACGCATTGTCGACGCGGGCAACCATGTACTGCACCACTTCTTTCGGTGTGTACCAAACTCCCATCTGCTTGCGTAGCTTGGGATCGAAGGCTTCCAGAAACGGTTCGTAAAAGTAAGGCACTGCATCGCCTTCCTTGAATTTCGAGAAGAACAGCGATTTTTCAACCCGGTCAAGTGCGGCTGTGGTCCAGTCCAGCACTTCGACGAGACCGAGATTCTGCAGGCGATCCGGATCCGAGATCTGATGAAACAGTGCCCGAAGCACCGGCGTTTGCAAATGCCATTCGGATTCTCGCCAGCGGAATGGTCCGGAATTGAATTGACTGGATTGCGTCAGCAGATCTTTGGATTTTCGAGACTTGTGCGCCCACAGCATCCAGGCCGAGCAGATGCCGTAGAACAGTGTCTGAATCAATGTCGAGTGAAAGAAGTGCGTTCCTTGCTTGCCTTCGAAACGCACCCCCAAGGCAATTTCCAATGCTGAACGCAGCTCCAGAAGCGGCGCCGACTCGCTGGCGGATTCCACCCGGGACAAGCCATCGCGCGCGTATGATGCAAGCAACCGGGCAACATCTTGGGGGTCCGCCAATGCAGATGTTTGAGAAAACACGCGAACGATGTACTCGGTTAGAGAAATCCCTACTTCGCGGGCCAATGCTCTGGGGGTTTCCAGCAAAAGGTCAAATTGTTGAGCACTTTCAGCTATGGTGAACTGCTCGAGCAAAACCTTACCGCCACTCGCATCCGAACCCACCAGAATGAACTGTCGAATGTTGGTCACCAGAACAAGACGGTAGTGTTGCCAGTACAAGTTGACTTGCTCGCTGTCTGCAATTCGATTGATATCTTCAGTGGCGGACTTGACTTCCACTACGCCCAATTCAGGCTTTTGACCATCAACCGGCTTTTTCTTCTGCACTTGCCTTGACGTATAAAGCCCAAAATCGGGGCGCCCGGCACCTTGGCCGGCGGGTTCTGTAACGCAGAACACCTTGGGGTCGAAGCCGGCCCCTACCGAGTTCAGAAGGTTTGACAGCGGGGAATAGTACGACAATTCTGCAGTGGATGCACCAGTCGCCTGAATCTTTTGCAGCTCCGCAAAGAAATTTTCTACTGCCTTTGTATTCGCCGTGCTTGCCATAGCTGTTGCCTGTACCGACTCAATGGAAAAACTTCTTGCTGTTCTTGATGCAGGTTTGTATTCAAAGACCTGAAAGCTATTGGTCTGTTTGGATGAATTGTAAAATAAATTGTAGTCCGATCACTGAGATGCAACCTGTTTTCGACAAGCTTTCAATTTCAAATCGTTGCCGGCAACATGGCCATGTTCGAAAATTCGAACAGCTTGTGTCAGATAATACAGTATAGCATTCTGTCCGGGCTGCCGTGGTGGAAATGCCGTTGCGATTGGACACTGGAGCATGAAAATGAAAGGACAGGCAATCGCACTTTTTGAGGAAATCGGTTGCAGAGACGCAAATCTCGCAAGTTTTGTGCAAAGAAAGTGCCTGAAATTTTTTCTACCCCGGGATCTTGCGTTTTTCGGCTTGAAACACTTGTTTCGCCGGTTTTCTACCTCGTGCCTCAGGCACTGCTCATCGACATCCTTTGGAACAACTGCAACCCATTGTTTTCATTGGAGACAAGTTTTGTCTTGTAAGCCCTCTCGAGATGCAATGAAATTTGTTTGAACCTTGGCATCAGTTTCATCAACTGAAGCACATGAAGAGTCAGGAGACGTAATCATGGGGACAACCAATTCCACGGTTCACTGCAGCTCTGTTCGGCGAGGGAAGTTTTGACGAATTCGTACAATTGGTTTCTTTGCGGGTGGTGATTGAGCATATTCATGACGAGGAACTGCGGTATCTTTTGAACGTTGCCGCGAAGGCGGTCGCCAGGACTGGCCGATGGAGTCTCTGCGTCGCAATCTGGCGGCCAACTCGACGCTGATGAAGGTTTGCTGTTTTCCGGTGAAATCGAACAAGAAAGACTGTTTCCGGGTGCTATCGAAGAGCGCATATTCGCGTTTCATGAAACTGCTGGCGCAGTTGGTGTGCGAGCATGGTGCGATGAGCGCATTGTTTGATCGCAATCGCGACCCGTTGATGGAGGAGTGTCCGGATTTTGGAACCAGCCTGGGGTTTGACAGCAAGAAACTGTATTCGTATTCAACCGGTCGGACCCATGCCGATGGCAAGCCTTGAGCTACCTGAAAGAGAATAAGCCCGACAAGTTGTACAACCTAGCGACACCGCTAGCCGCCTGAAACTTGCTTGCCATCCCGGTCTTGTCCTTGCTACCAGAAGCGGAAGGCACCCGCACGTTTGAAATTCTCTGCAACTGGAAACACTCAACACAATTTACATCTTGATTTCTACACATGATAAACTGTAGTAAGTCTTTGAAAATTTCTTGTGAAGCATTTATATCATTACGATTAAGATATATGAATTCAGATCTTGATTCACCACTAGCCGTATGGGTATCCGAGATTGCCAGTTCCGGAAGAATCGCGTTTACACGCGACGAAGCATTTTCGAAATTGAATATTGACAGACGCTTGTTTTCACAAGCTCTGAAAAAACTCCAACAACAAAATCTTTTGATCAGTCCGAAACGTGGATTTTATGTAATCGTACCACCGGAATACAAAGTTTGGGGGGCGCCACCACCCTACAGTTACATCGATGAATTGATGAAATTCAAAGACTGTCCATATTATGTTGGACTTCTTGATGCTGCTTATTTGCATGGTGCCACACATCAGGCCGTTTTGTGGAACCAACTTGTAGTTGGGAAAAGGTTTTCCAATTTCTACGCAGGAAGATCGGCAGTTTCTGTTCATTTTTGTAAAAACTTCAAAGAAGTTAGCGCTGGTATAGAAGTCCGCCATTTTGTCGAGAGTAAATTTCTGATTTCGTGCCCTGAACTAACTGTATTTGATTTAATCAGATATTCTCATGCCGGTGCCGGTTTCGATAACATAGCCACTGTTTTGACGGATTTGGGGGATTCTCTGAATGCTGTGAAACTTGCGAATATATCTAGTCTTTTTGGAAAAACTGTAAGTCAGCGTTTGGGGTACATACTTGACTTTATTGGGTACGAATCTTTAACTGCAAAACTCCACAATAAATTTTCGAAGTCATCTTTTGACTGGACAGAGTTAACACCAGTTCGTACAAAATACGCGGACATATTGCTACCGCCAGTGGAAAGAGACCACAAGTGGAAAATAATTGTTCGTCTTTATCCGGATTCTGATATATAATGATTCCAATAGATTCAATTGATGCTTGGGCTCATCACGCACCGTGGGCCACACAACCAATGGTTGAGCAAGACTTAATTATTAGTCGAGCAATGATTGAAATATTTTCGGATCTTTTTCTGCAAAATGAATTACGAATGCGTGGCGGGACAGCATTGTCCAAACTACATTTTCCCGAACCAATTCGTTATTCAGAAGATATCGATCTAGTTCGATCTACAAGAGGTCCAATCGGGGAATATATTGATAGCTTGAGAAATGCTCTAGTACCATGGCTTGGAAAATTTTCTTATACTAGAAATCAATTCGGTATTAAGTTATTCTTCAAAGTTCCTGCTGAAGTAGTTTCGAATCATACTATAAGAATAAAAGTAGAAGTGAATATTGTTGAAACCTTTGCTTTTGATCCTACTTTTCTTGTTCCATTTAGTATGGAAAACCCTTGGTTTACAGGTGCGGCAGAGATAGCAACTTTTTCAAAAGAAGAAATGATAGCGACCAAACTTCGCGCTTTACTGCAACGAAATAAAGGGCGAGACTTGTTTGATATAGCATATGGATTAAAGAAATTTGATGACTTAAATTTGGATCGCGTAATTGAGTGCTTTCTTTTTTATTTCAAAAATTCCGGTCTGTCAATTACTCGAGCCGAGGCTGAACGTAGAATGTTAGCAAAACTTGTTGGTCCAACTTATAACGCAGAGATTCGCAGATTACTACCAGAAAGACAAGCTTCCAAATTGACTGATAGTAATTTCAAGTCTAATTTTGTCATAGTTTTTGAACACTTGATTGCAAAACTACCTGGTGATCCTTGGTCCGAAACTAAAAACATGATTGAGTTGCTTGAATTAGAATCATACATCAGTCAATAATCTGGATTTCGCAAGATCAAAGCTGTTTTAAAAGTCAACAACTTGGCAACTACGAAACTAACTCTACTGATGCTAATTTGACAAACAGCAGTGGAATCTCGTTTTTGGTGAAGTTTAACGGTCTGGTTGGTTTGCTGAAGGGTTTGAACAGCACGCTGAAGAAGCACACTTTCGGGAGCAACCGACGTGGGCACAACACTGATTTGAGTTCGAGTGGTGGCGACCATGCCGGGGGAATTGCCGAACGTTGTAGCGTAGGGAACGGTACGGTTGATTGCAACGAATTGCGGTGTGTCAAAGGACTATTTGATTCTCATTTGATTGACTTTGGTGTTCAAAAAGTTCTAAACTATCTTCACGAGTGTAGTCGTAGCATTCTCATTGACACTTTACTACCTGAAATGCTAACAAGAATTGAGTTGCGGATATGATCATTTATACAGATACCGAGTTTCCCACATCAATCACTTGCGAGGAACCATTTTCATCTGAAAGGCTATCAAGCAACGTATTGCAGGATGAAACTCAAAATGAGTTAGAAACAAAGGAATTGCCTGGCACCAAACCTACTTGGTGGTCTACGGCAAATAGACTATCTGCTTTACCAGCAAGGCATTCACCTACACTCCAATTGATCAAGAGCTTGCAAGCTTGTCAGTACAAACCGGAAAATGAGCGATGGTCATGTGCAGAATGGCCTAGTGAGAAAGCCTTTGAAGATGCTTATGTCTTCATCCAACATCTAGACCTCACTTCAATTCCTGTTCCGACTATCACTTTGGCTGATGATGGCGAGGTCAATTTCCTTTGGAAGTATGAACCTGCCCATGTTGACCTTGGTTTCTATGGAACAGGTACATATTCTTACTTTGCCTGCCATAAAGACGGTCGCGAATCTATTGGCGAAATTGTGCCTGTTAATAGAGGTTTGCTTCCCGAGATCATTCAGTTGTTTCCGGAATGAATCAACTTGGAAAGCTGAGATCCAGCAATCCATCGTTCTTGATATGCTCAATCGCTTGTCTCCGCTGAGGAGACACCTTAGCCAGACGAACGTTGCATCGACTTTGCCGCCGATGAGGATTGGACGAAGACCGGCTACACCGGTAGTTGCATGAGAGCGGCGTAATGCCGTTCATAGCGAATGTGGAAGGACGAACCGATCGGCGAGAGCAGGCTACACACATAGTCGATTTGTGAAAGCTGCATCAATATGGCGTACACCGATTCCGGCTACGGATACTGCGTTGGTCCAGATAGGTCAAATCTCCTGATTTTACCGGGAAAACAACATCTCAACAGGACTGATCAGTACTCCGTGAAGTCAGGATTCTATGCAAACAGTCCAAAAACAATTGAACGATTCAGGATTTCAAGATTCTATAGCTCTTAAATTATCTCATAAAAACAATTAGTTAGCGGCATTTCCAAAAGAAAATCAAAAAAGTACTTGACAAAGTGCGTAGGGGGGGGGGTAGAATTTGTTTAATAAATTTCAATTGAGCCGACCAAGAGAGAGGCTGATGGCATGGAAGCAAACTTTTGCCTAGCGAAACGCCTTGGAATGAATCAAGGTACGCGTAGTACGCGACTTTTTGCTCGATGGGCAATTCCTCCGCGGCAAGGCCTCCATGCTTTTGTGCGGCACCGGCAAAATGGCGGTTATGCTGGCGGACGCTTTGAATTTTTTAGAGAAGAACAAACCCGAAAATGTTCGCAGTCTGATGACACGGTTTGCCACCTAATACACTTTCCCTTCGTCTTGACCATACCGTCAGAGGAAACGAGCGCATACGTGTCCGAATCTCGAAAATTGACGAAGGTTCACCATTCCGCATTCAAATTCTTTTCGACCGGAAACATTCCTAACGAAAGGAACATATTTTTTCACACTTAATTAATCAATTTGAAAAACTCTTTATGAGGAGGGAAAATCCATGCTTTACAAAATGAATATTACTGACAACAACAAAGTTGTCCCACAACTTGAACCGGCCCGATTTTCAAGTTTCAAGAATCTAGGACTTAGAGAAAAAGATCTTGAAAATATTATAAGTGAAAACCTTTTCGAAGTACTATACTCTGAGTCACCACTTATGCCAATTTATCAAGAAAGACAATATGAAATGTTAGGTGACATTTATGCATTAAATGAATATGGCGATTTAACTATTTTCGAGCTTAAACGAGAAACAGCAGGCGATGACGCTATATTGCAATTGTTTAATTATGCTCAAGCGGCAGGCACATGGAATTATAATTTCCTTGATCAAAAGTACAGAAAATTTTTACAGATTAATAACAAAAATGAGGAATCTTTAGAAGATGCACACCAAAAAGATTTCAAAGTTAAGTTGCCGCATGAACAATTCAATCGTAGACAACAATTAATTATTATAGGTAATGCAGCTGACAGAAAATTGATAAATATTGTACAGTATTGTAATAAACAAGGAATGCCAATTAGCTTTGCTCCATACCGTATATATCAATTTAAAGAAGATATTTATTTTGAATTTTTTACTCCACCTTACGACCAACATGATAGTCCTTCAGAGAATAAGGGGATTATCATTGATACAAACGAAACATACAAATATGAAGGAGGACCTGACGTTTGGTACATGATGGAAAACTCTAGAATCGCTGCTTTCGGAGATCAGAAGGTTGTGATTGATTTGCTGAATAAAGGAGACATAGTTTTCTTTTACCATCAGGGATGGGGGATTGTAGCGGCCGGTACTGTCAAAAGCGATAGAAAAGAAGACAACAAAATGAATGAAACATGGTATCGAGACGTCGATTTTCTGACGACTCCACCCAATAATGATCAATTGAAATATATGCCAGCTGAAGACATTGTAAGAGAATTTGTAAAAGAAACCGGAAAACGTGTTTTCTGGGCAACGACAGCAAAGAAACCATATCTATCTATTGATGCAGCAAAACGTCTTGTAGAAAAATTAAAACATTATGTGAACTAATTTACAATCGATTAGTTTCATTTTCTTGTTGAGACTAAACCGTGTTAAAATTCAGTTCATGTTCTTCTACAGTTACAGTGTTGGTAACAATTGAGCTAACTATTAGTTTTGCAAATTTGTGCAGTTTCACGATTGTAAAAAATGATGTGTTCTGTATTTGGTAACTTTCATCCAAACATAGAATCGTCTTAACCCGAGTTAATGTGACATGGAGTATTGCTTGTATTTCAATACCAAACAGTGGAGGATAATCATGGGAAAAAGGAAAGGTATCTGCGACGAGCATCACCGGTGCGGTATGAAGTCGAGCGCTTCAGGAAGGAAGTAGCCGAGTGCGACCATTTTCCAGACAGTACAACTCACCGAAACGATCCTTGAACTATTCCCAAGGAATGTTCCCGGCTAGCTACACCAGTGGATTGTTAGGCTGATAGGCATGGAGCAGGGGAATGCAAAGCACTTCACTTTGATATAGCTACATCTTGTTCTGCCTAGTCAGCAGGCTTTTGGTTGTTCACGGTAGGTTCGCTTACTATTCGCTGGCGCCAATCAGCAAGAATTTCCGGGTCTAAACCAAGTACTTTTGCAACAACATCGTCAAGTTTGGCTCGGGTCGGACAGTCATTCATCTTCGACCACGGTAATAATTTGCTGTTACCCAGATCATTAAATGCGCTCACAAGAGGTGCTAAATCGGTCTTTTCAGGGTCCGGCACAGGAATTGCGCGAAGTTGATCTAAGGAGTAATTTGCATAAGTCAGTTTTTTTTGACGACGATTCAAAAATGACAATACAGCGGGGGTGGAGTTCAAGTATGCACACCATGCTTGCAACATTGCAGTAGGGTTCGAAAATTTTGGAAGTGGGGTTACTGGTATGAAGGGTTGCCCCAACACTGGACGCGGCAGGAAAATCGAAGACACTCTAATTGCTTGAGGATTTGCTCTGCAAGCAATCAGCATTCTGCTTGCTCTTGGCCATAAGACATGAACCGCATAATTGTATTTCTCTGTCTTTGGTTCAGTTGTGAAATCCGAAAACGAACGCATGGTTTCTCGTTCGCTTGTTGTGTGGGTCCACACCATTTCAAATGCAGTTGATGGAGGGTATTCTATATTTTTCAACGGATTCCTGAAAGCTGATCTTACTCCTGCATCAGACGGCTCAACTAATGCCAAGTCACCCAATGGACTCAAACTTTTCAAATCATCTACTTGTTGTGCAAGATTCGCCAGCGAACCATCATAGTATTGGACAGGTGTCCAGTCGCCATCTGCAATTTTTGACCTCGGCCACTTGAAAGTTCGGTGAAATTTATGTTCTTTGCCCGCTAACACGGCTTCAAGCCAGTCGGACGCTTCGGTTGCGCTTCTAGGCATGTGATTCAACGCGATGAACTTAGTCGGGCCTATATCCTCGTCTCTGCCCTTCCTGCGACAAACTAGCAAAGATTCGTGAATACTGGTATTTTCAGAAAAATTTACCCGATTCGGTTCGTGGCAGGTTACAACCATGTCTATGTGAAACCGTTTAGCCAAAAACTTTCTCACTTCTATGACAGATGTACTAGTAAATGTAGTAGTCGGAAGAATCGTGCCAAGTACTCCGGTTCCTTGACAAAGCAATGCCTCTGCAAGCGGAATAAAGTAAGTGCTGATACTACTTGAGTCAATTGCATTTGACGCATCAGGATCAGAAAACTTGATCTGGCGCTTTATTTTTAGTTCTCGACTCTGCATCAGTTTCCTGGCATGGCTACTGTATTTCTTCCCCCGTTTCGAACTACTTGTAAATGGTGGATTCATCAATACAATGTCTACTTCACGAATATCTATCTCTTTGCTGATTGATGAATAAGGTGTCGAAATTGGTGCTTGCTTGGTGTGGCCAAACAAATCGGGTTGCTCGCCGTCTCCCACGGCTTCAGGCAATAACTCAAGACTTCCCAGTTTTACGCCGCCTTCGGACTGCGGCCCATGTTGCATCGTGTGAATGTGCATAGAATCGTAATCAACAGTTGGCGCTCCAAGCGTAAGATTGGAAGCGGCCAATTGTGTTGCCTGATAATTGATGTCAAGTCCCTGAATTGAATTTTCAACCAGTTGCTTGTGAATTTCAGTTTTCGTCTCTTGAGGCATATCGGGTTGTGCGGCAATTATCCGGTCCTTGATCGTCTTGAGGGCAGCCATCAAAAGAGTTCCTGTCCCGCAAGCCGGGTCAAGGATGCGCAACTTGGTTGCCTGGTGCCAGTCTGACCAATCAACAAGATCAGAATGCAGTGCCAATCCGGCAAGCATTAACGCAGATATATTGTTTGTATAGTAAGCACCGTCACTTGCGGCACTGCCCAGAATTTTGTGGTAAAGCGGCCCTGCATGGTCATATCCCAGCTCGGCTACGGTTTCAGAAAGATTAGCTACACCCTCGGCGAGAATCTGAAATGCAGGTGTGAGACTAGAAAATTTTGGGGAATTTTCAATAATCGACAATGCAGGACGAAACACAGCATCGTAGTCCTTTGTCAGAATTTTGTCCCAGCCTATTGCAAGCATTTCTGCCGGATTTTGCGAACGTCCGACAGAAAGCATACTAGGCAAAAATTGCTGCATCGGCGACTCCTGCTGTAATCGGCGATGAAGCAAACATGCATTGCAGAGAATAAGTGCGGCAGTTGTAGATACCTCTTTTTCTTCTACATCTGACAAGTCCAGTGTTTGACGGACAGAATCTAGCAGAGGAATATCATTCTCCATGCGTTTTGCTGCAAGTCCAACAGATCGGGCGATTTCATCTGCTGTTACTTGGCCGGGCTTGCCAAGGCCAGAAGATGCCACAACTTGAGCAAAAATTCCGGGTTCTACAGCTTTGAAAGTAAACAGGTCTTCTATTGGTGGTTCCGGATCTCTGCCTGGCCCTTGTGGAGGATAGTCCTTGCCATTTTGGTTGTTCTCTCTTTTCCCCGTGAGCACACTTACAAAATTATCCGGAGATTCTGCCAATCGTTCATCATGTGACTGCAACGCTCGAAGAACTGAACCGATGTGTCGATAGTCATCGCCGCGTTGTTCCAGTAATTCTGCAATATCTCCGTCTCCATCCGAAATGAAAACCGGAACAATTATGTAACCACGGGTCTTGCCGGGTGCCTTGCGCATGACGCGACCGACGGCTTGTACTATGTCAATATGGCTTTGTTTCGGGTCAAGGAATGTGACAGCCTCCAACGCTGGAACGTCTACGCCTTCAGAAAACACCTTTACGTTGCATATCATTCGGGCCTGATTTTGTTTCGGAGCTTCGTTGAGCCAGCGACGTTCCAGATTTCGTTGCAATGCGGTACTCTTTCCATCCAAATGTCGGGATTCCAGATCTGCGCGTTTGCCGTGCCCGCTCATTGCTTTTGTGACCAGTAGTTTCAGGGGAGTATTGTAATTTACAGTGTCAGTGAACCATTTTGAACGTTGAATTGTTGAAGCAAAAGCAATGCTTCGAGATAATTTGCCTGGAAGTGCTTCACCTTCGACAGCTCCGTTGAGAGCCAGCATGGTTCCAAGCAGTCTGCATAGCTCCATTTGTGATACTTTCGCAGGTGCATTCTTATCTTCGAGTGCTTTGCGAACACCCGGGGTCAACTGGTCTTCGCGAATACCAAGCACAATCACTCTGTAATCTGAAAGCTCGCCGGCATTGACTGCTTCCGAGAATTTGACGTGATGCAACAAGGGTCCATACACCGATACATCAGTCATGTCGACGACATTGTAAGTCAAGCCTTTTTTGGTGGCCTGCCTGTGAACCGCTTGCTTTGACTGCTCGGAATAGACACGCGGCGTTGCAGTCATGTAGAGCCGTTTTACGGCACCCAGCTTGTCGGGATCATGGAAGGTTTGGAAGTCTACTTTATCTTTGACAAATAGATTGTCTTTGGCAATGCCAGTAGTGCGATGGGCTTCATCAGCGATTGCCAAATCGAAGCGAGGAGCGTTGTATTCCAGTTGTGCTTCGCAGATTTTATGCAGTGATTGGTAAGTGCAAAAATAAGTTTGCACCCCCCCCCCCCAACTCGAATTATTTGCAAGTTGATTCGCAATTATTTTTGGATCAGAAACAACCTCACAAACCAGGTCATCAACACCAATTTGATCGTTTTCACCGCGGCCACCTGCGGTACTGTCAGAGCAAACCACAACCGCAGTCATGGGGCGATTTCGATACATCAGCCATTCGCGTCGTGCTTGTGAAACCAATGCAATTGTAGGTGCGACAAACAAAATTTTGCCATCATCCGGTACCATGCGCTCTGACAGCCGAAGTGCAGTAAAGGTTTTGCCGGTCCCACAAGCCATGACCATTTTACCCCTGTCATGTCCCTGAGTGATCAATCCGTCATATACCGCGTCAATTGCCTTTTTTTGCAATGGCTTTGGGTGTCGCTTTTTCTCGGGCCTTGCAAGTTCCCGAATGGTGAGATCAAGAAGGTCCAAAAAGTCGATTCGAGTAACTCTGGGTTCTCTTCCCTGTATCGCTCTTTCAGCTGCAGAATTCCATTGGCATGTGGAAACGATCCATCTTAGCCCGAAAACAGGACGCGCAGACTCATTCAAAAAACTATCGATTGACGGCTTTGTGATGAATGAATCTTCAGAGTAGCACTTGCACTGAATTGCCACAATTGTGTTGTTACGCAATTGAGCAACGAGGTCAATGCCATGGTCGCGCCCGTCCAGTCCCGTCAATTGCTCCCGTTCCGGCCAGTCTCTCCAAGTCCAGATTTTTGCTACTTCAAATTCGGGATTTTCACGGACTGTGGCAATGAACAATTTTTCAAACCATCTGCCCTTCTCTGCTTCGCTTGAAGCATCCCGACGGATCCGCTCCAAAACATCACCAACGCGCTCACTGGAGCGAAAGTCAAGACCACCCTGTTGTGTTTCTGAATCTGTCATCTGGACTTGTTACATTGATATTCTGACTATTAGCCTTGGGAGATTATACAGAATAATCACCATCCATTGTTAGAATTTTTCTTTGTTCCCTGCTAATAGCGCTGAAAATCAATGCTGATGGTTGGGAAAGGACACCTCCCTTGGTATTTTCGGTCCAATATCGTTTTATTGACAATACATACCTTGGGGTGTCGTCATGAAACAATTGACCAGATGCTGCGACAGTTGTATGAGAGCTGTGTGACACCGTTCATCAAGACCCAGCGAATGTGGAAGGGTGAACCGTTCGGTGATATGCAGAGCGGGTGCATTGCGACAACTGCGTCGATGCGGTCGTGTACACTGAAAGCGGCTATATGTATTACGTTTGTCCGTAAAACGGTGAAGTGAGCACATGGTCTAGGCGGGTTTTGAGTCCAAGCGCCAGACACGGAAGTATCGATGCCCGACCGTGGAATACGGACTGCATTGTGGTGGGCGTGACGAATGCTACCGTATGGGCAGTCTGTCGCCGAACGCCAAGCGGCGAATCGTGCGTATCAAGGTTAACGATGGAAAGCATCCATGCGCATCTTCGGTCCATGTCTGTGCAACACCCGGAAGTGGAAGCAGATTCTTTACCTGCGAAACTCCTTGGAGCGAATCAACGCACGCGTGGGACGCGACTTTCTGCTCGACGGTCACTTTCTCTGCGGGAAATCCGCCATGCGTCTGTGAATCGCTGGCAACATGGCGGTCATGCTGGCGATCGCCTTGGGTTACATGGAAAAGAACAAGCCCGACAAGATGTGTAGCTTGGTGACACCACTGGCCGCCTGAAACTCGCTTGCCATCCCGGTCTTGACCCTGCTAACAGAAGCGGCAGGCACCGGCACGTCCGAAACTCGAAAATCCTCGGTCAAAGCTCCGAATTCACCAATCAGAACATGTTCATGCCACAACCGACCCCGGGAAATCAACAATTTCGTCTTCAATTTCTTCCCAACTGGCAACACTAGGTCCTATAAAATTTGATTTTTGGCGGTCTCGGGTATATATTCATACTGTTCATGGTGTCACCTGCTAAGCAAATGGTTGTCCATGTCGCTATATCAGCAGTAGCCTTAGCAGGTCGCACCTTTCACGTTTTTCGGGTGGTTTCTTAACGAGGACTTGTGGGCAACTAGTCAAACTGATGGTTTGGAAGACATTTGAAGAGAAGCTCAGTATGCTATACTGTGCAACCAACGGTCTTCTAGGAGAGCCAGATACTGAAACACCTACAAAGCCTATCGAGGGAGATTGAAGTGGTAGCCAGAGTGTGTTTTTATGCGATATCTATTCCAAGATGCGTCTCTAAAGCCGCCGATGTTGCTTCATTTGAACAGTCTGTTGCATATTCGACCGACACGAAGTTATTGAACCAAGTCTACGGACAGCAAGTGAAAAGATTCCTAGCGGTTGTATTGGATCATCAAAAAAGCTATGTGCGAGCAGGCTTGGAATTACTTTCCAAGGATATATGCCATGAACGCTTGCAACTAACAAAGCGAATGAAATCGATGGTGAAGAAGTTGTGGACGTTACCAAGCCAAACAGTGTATAATGTTAGACACCAATCTTTTGATAGATTGGAGAAGATTTTCCAATTGACAGTGGATGTACAATCGGTGCTACGTTTCTTGATGCAGGAGCGAGAAGTCAAATCCGATGCTAATAGAGCAGTTGTGCTAGAAGTGACCAATACACGAGTAAAAACAAGGATTGCAGTCGTTACTTGTCGGCTTGAAGGTGAAGATTGTATTGATCAATCGAATCAATTTCACACTTCTGGTTTGGCGTTTTCGGGGGAATCATATTGTGTATACCCGCTGACAGGCCAAGTTGACCGAATCGAGAATGGCACTGGGGCAAGATTCGAAGATGTGTCAGGTATAAACAGCGCCCATCGTCGACTTCCGCTTACAAGTTTACAGTCGTATTATCTTTGTCGCGCAAAACTTTGTGTGACCGCTCAACTGAAGTATTTGCTGAGGCAAGTACAGGCGATGAAGTGTAAGGGCAATCACGTGAAAAACTACGAGGTATCATGCAGGATTCAAGATAGAGGATACAGAAGGCGACTAGATGAAAATGATACTAGACTGTTTTTGTTGCGACTTTCGAGTCATTATAAAGACTACTTTAAATTTAGTTCAATAATACGGGTCAACTATTTACCGATTCATACATCGGTTTTTTCAGAGGTAAAGTGCATAGGCTTTATGCGAACGTCCAGTACCATGAATGATCTTGAACAGAATACTATTTCAAATGAAGTAGTTATTTTCTTTTTCGAATCATTGTGCTTACAATGACAATTTGAGAGAATAAGTTTTGAAATTTGAACCAGTAAATAAAGAACATTCAATTGTTGAGGTTGCTTTTTCCTTGCAACTTTCAACTGAATTTACAATTGATGATGTAGAGATTATTAAGCTGTGTCATCAGAATTGGGCTGATTTTCTACCTCGAATGCACGAAAGCGAGTTGGTACAATTCACTACTGATAATGAACTTTCCCAATCTCAAAAACAAATGAAATCTTCTCTTGCACCATTTTCTTTCGTTCGTTATAGGTCAAATGGTTTTCCCGAATGGGAACTATCATTTGTATTCAAAGAAATTACATTGAAATGCTTCTTGTACAGTCAATGGCAAACTGTAAAGGAAAATGTGATCGATGTTTTCAACAAAGTAGGTTTTGCTTTGCAAAACAATAAACAATGTATCAATTCAATAACTCTTCAATATACTGATGTATTCAATTGGACGGGGAATATTGACGATTACGATAATCGTAAGTTATTGAATGAATCTAGTTCGTTTGTTCCTGAAACGATCATTAACCGTGGTCCATTTTGGCATTTGCATCAAGGTTGGTTTACCGAAGTAAGTGATCCGATAAATGGAAGAGTCCTTACACGAATCCATATAGATGCTATTCATGAAAATAATATGTTTTTAGCTCGAATAGAAAATCTAAATCGTTTTGATATAGATCCAAGTTCAAATAACTTGGCTTTCGATTCGAACTCTATTATAGCATCTGGAGTTTTTGATACAGTTTTGGAATCTTTACACTGTGAAAACAAGAAGACACTTGGTAGTATTTTGCACGATGATATACAACGGAGGATAGAGCTCTATGGCAATGCTTGAAACTTACAATAGATCCGATTATTCACCATCACTTACAAAATATTCAGAAACGGGGGCGTTTTGTTTTGTTATTGTCGATCGTTATAATTCTGACAATACGAAAACTAGCGTTGCTCTTACGAAAACACTGAGGGGGTCAAATATCTGGAAAAAAATATCTGATTCACAGTACAGAGATTCTATTGATTCGCCTGAAAGCAACACTCCCACTACGATTCCTCTTCTATATGGTAATGAATCTAGTGACCACCGAACCACAAGCAAAGTTGATGTACAAATAGAATATACGGGCAACCAGTTATTCGCTTTTGCCAAATGTTTTCCTTTTCCCTACAAAATTACGGACTCGTCTATATATGAAAAAGCCAGCATTACAAACGAACAAGTAGATGTAGAAAGCAATTCAGAATTTGTGACCGGAAGGCTTATTGGTATCAATTTACAAGAAAAATATTTCCAGATACAGTTGATGAGTGACCGTTCACTAGATGTAGATTACCGCGATATTAGTAACGCAGAAAGTGTTCTCATTAAGAACCGTAACAATGTACTTCATGTTCATGGTCAAGTGACTTACAATGAACTTGATGAACTAATAGCAATTTCCAATGTAGATCAGCTTCTTACTGTCGATACTAGACCAATCACTATAAATGAATTCGTAATTGAAAGTAAATGCTATAAAATCAACCCACCGTTGAAGTTTGTAGTTGATTTTGACTATGATGAGTATTTCTACACACTTAAAGGAGATTTTGATATTTTCTTGATCGGTGATTCCAGAATAGAAGTTGAAGACGATCTTGACTATACATTGAAATTATTTTGGGTAGACTATGTTCAGGAAAAATCAGAAAAATTGGCCGCAGATGCCCAGATTGTGGGTCGAGAAATGTTGCAACGTTTTAAAGTTGTTTAATGGTCTTCAGTAAAACAAAAGTTGATAAGTCTCTCAAAAAGAAAGGTTTTGTGGTAGAATCGGGTGACCACAAATATTATAGATATTATACATTGTCAGACAAAAAAACAAATATTCGGACTAAAATGTCGCATGGAAATAGGCAAAAAGATGTCGACAAGAATCTTGAGAGTAGTATGGCTAGTCAGTGTAAGCTTAGTAGGAAAGATTTCAAAAAACTAATTGACTGTTCCATCAACCAAGCAGAGTATGAAAAATTGATAGCAGAGGAGTTAGGCTACACTCCGTAGAATAATTTCTTGAATTGTAGTGTCTTGGCGCCTTGTTTCGTGAAACACGATGAACACCAATTTATTTTGCGTTCATGCCGTTGTACTGTGCGAATTTGATTACCTTACTCATGGCCAGAAGTTGCCATTTTTGACCATCACCGCCATTTTCTGCGACACGTAGTCACCACCATGCGTAGCCTGGTGATACCGCTGGCCGCCTGAAATTCGCTTGACGTCCCGGTCTTGACCATGTTGCCAGAAGCGGCAGGCAGGGTACATCCGAAACTCGAAAATCGCCTATCAGAACATTTTCATACCACAGCCGACTCCAGAATATCAACAATTTCGCCCTCAATTTCTTTTCAACGGGAAACTCTGCTGCGGCATGCACATGGATAACTTGAAATTGGTCCGCTATCATCATCCAATCCTCCATGTTGAGGCAGTTGCAAGTTTTTATGAGCGGCGACGCGCAGCCCAGAAGTAATGGAATTGGACGACCGTAGCCAAGCAAAGGGAATTATATAGTATAGTTACATCGTCTTGATAAGTCATTGATTTAGTTCAGGAATCATTTTTTGTCCAATTTGCCGGCCGCAAAGATGGTTTTGGCGATGTATTCGGGTGTTGCGTCTATTTTCAGCACCCGTGTTTCCGGTCTGCCCCGCTTGCGTTTTTTCTTCTCAACAGGAGCATCTTCAAGCTTGCTGCTTGTGGATGATTTGTCTTGATTTTTCATAATGGTTTCTAACCTCGTTTATGGTTCGTTGTGCGGTTTCTTTATTTTACAACTATGCATTCACTATGGACATCAGGTATTCCATGCTCCTGACACCCTTTGTTGAATTGCAGCGACTGCAAAGCAGCTGCAGATTGTCAATATGATCAGTCCCGCCTTTGCTCTTGGCAATGATATGGTCGATAGTCAAATTTACCTTTTTGAAATGCGTATTGCATCCATTGCAGTAACCGCCTTGGTCACCATACAGCTTTGCTTTGTTTTCAGGATTATTGTATTTTGGCAATTTTTGCCCATATCCGTTCGTTGCGGAATATCTGTCCGATGAACTATGTCTCCAAGCAGAGTGCCAAGCACATCTTTTGTCCTCAGTTTCACCAACTCTGCGGCTTTTGGACTGATGTCAATTCCGATCCATTGCCTGCCAAGTCCCTCGGCAGACACGCACGTTGTAGCGCAACCACAGAACGGGTCAAATACCATGTCTCCTTCGTTGCTGGAGGCTTCAATGATCCAATTAAGTAGTTTTAACGGTTTTTGTGTGGGGTACCCAGTCCTTTCCTTAGACTGCGAGTTCAGGTAGGAAATTTCCCATACATCCCGCCTAGCCTTCATTCTGGAAGTATCTTCGGTGTACTGTTGCTCCATAGCACCATCTCTGAAGCTTGTCATTCTTCTACCTTTGTGCTTGGATTTGGAACTGTATGGCTCCTTGATAACATTGAATGAAGCATCAGCGGAAGCAACGTAAAATAGAAGAACATCATGCATTCGCTGAAAGTGCTTGGTCGCCCCCGTCCATCGTTGATAACTCCAGACTATCTCGTTCCTGAAGTTCTTTCTGCCAAACAAGGCATCCATTATCAATTTCAAGTAATGGCTCATAGTCGGGTCGCAATGTAAGTAGATGCTTCCAGTATTTTTCAGAATACGATGCATCTCAATAATTCTAACTGCCATGTAAATCAGGTACGACTTGTCCGAGTCCAGTATTGTGGCCTGAATAATATGAATCAGCGCCGGGTGCTTCACTTTCATGAGTTCAAGCCATTCTTCGTCTAAATCGGTGAATGTCCATGTATCCTTGAATTCTGCACCCGCAGCTTGGCTTCCAATCGGCGCCGCATAGTTCGCCTTCGAGTTGAACGGCGGATCAAGATATATCAAGTCAACCGAAGCGCTGTTCAGGTTCCTCATAATCGACAAGTTGTCCCCGGTGAATATGGTCTTGTTCGCCCAATTCGGTTCTCCTTGTTTCGATAAAATTGCTTGCTTGCTTGCTTGCTTGCGGCGGCACGTCGCGCCCGACTTTCTCTCTCACGGTTCTGTCACTCCCAGTCTTGTCAGGAAATCAGTTCTTCGTATTTTAACCGCTTGCCGTTCATGTTCCTGGCAATCACTTCCAGCTGGTCAATCGTATCCAGCTCGCGGATATTGTGCCGACCGGTGAATTCATTGACATAGCGGAACAAATGCTTGGGACTCATTCTGTGGTATGTTCCTACATATCCGCGCTTGAGCAACGCCCACAACGATTCCATGCCATTGGTATGAACCATGCCGTTGACAAATTCCTTCACGCTGTGCTTGACGGTTTCATGCTTGTAGTCAATCATTCCGGCATACGCATTTGCATCGTCCGTATAGACGGTTGAACCCGCCTCTACATTGGCATTGACGAAGCCGAGCAAGGTGCTTGCATCTGTCTTTGATACCGGTTCGGCAACCACTTTCCTGCTTTCACGATCCTTGGCACCGACAACTGCCGTTTTGCCGACTGCTCCGCGACCCGCTTTCAACTTCTTGCTTTCGTGCTTGTTGCTCTCCTTTCCACCGATGTAGGTTTCGTCGATTTCAACAATCCCGCAAAGTATTTGACCGCCAGTCCGGAACGCCTCGCGTATCCGACACAGCATGAACCACGCACTTTTCTGCGTAATGCCCAATTCGCGATGCAGCTTCATCGACGATACGCCTTTCAGACTGGTTGCAATCATATACAGCGCAATTATCCACTTCTGCAAGCCGATATTGCTGCCTTCCATTATTGTTCCCTTGCGTACGCTGAAAAACCCCTTGCAGCCATTGCA
The DNA here is from genome assembly GCA_965200765.1 of Arenicellales bacterium. Taxonomy (GTDB): domain Bacteria; phylum Pseudomonadota; class Gammaproteobacteria; order Arenicellales; family JAJDZL01. Next base: position 530,152 of record OZ241380.1, on the reverse strand, counting down.
GCGATATTTCATGGTCTTGTGAGACGACTTGCTCACATGCTTGGAACCGCAAGACGGGCAGAACGGACTGCCTCCCCAGCGTTGATTTTCAAACCACCGCTCGGCAACGTCATTGTCCGGAAACATCGACAACAATTCAATTATGGTCATTCCCTTGCGGTGATACCTTCCCGGCCCTTTATTCTTGCACATTTTCAACACCCGATTTTGATTTTAATGATGTAATCATTCTATCAGAAAAATATCCGTTTGTCAAGAAGAATTTGTAACTATTCTATATAATTCCCTTTATTTTACATGCGTCTAAACTGAGATAAGGTTTGTCAAATAGTTCGTACGGATGCCTTGCGGGTTCTGGGCAAATCGGCATGAAACCAAGGCCAACCTGCCTGAAAAAGTGACAGAGTGGCTTCCGAAGGTTCATATTGTCAGTAACTTCAAGAGCGTTCTGGAGGGAACATTCCATGGGGCATCGCATCAGTACCTTCAAGAATATATTGACGAGTTTGTTTTCCGCTTCAATCGCCGATTCTGGGAACGCCGGTTGCCGGACCGATTACTGCAAGCCGTTGTTGATCGTGTGTCGATTCGGGCTTCCCTAAATTCAACTTAGATGCACGTTAAAATAAGAATTGTCTTATAATACCACGTAACGATTTGATTGAGCATGTTGTTAAGGAACATTTCATATGCAGCAGAACCCTACCAATTTTTTTGTATGGCCACAAAAGTACTCGACTCAGGAGGCATGTCTGGAAGACTTGAGCCGGCGTCGCTACATAGACGGATTCATCTGCCCGAAGTGCAGTTACGACAACTCCTACCAGTTGAAATATCGTCATTTGCACGAGTGGGCCGAGTACGGTCGTCAATTTTCTCCGATGGCCGGTACAATTTTCGAGCTTACGCGTTTGCTGCTGCCCAAATGGTATACTGTTGATCTACTTTATGGACGCTGACAAGGGTGGGTTTTCGATGCAACGTCTTTCCACAATGAACGTCTTTTCTTGTCCGACCGGCTATCCAATGACAAGAATTTTGTGCCAATGCAGGAGATATCCGAACTGCGTTTACTGGCTCAAACGGCTTGTGGAGGTGGGCAATGCTTTGATCGATAGCTACAAGCCGGGCGAGAGAAGTCGCGAGACCGAGGGCAAAAGCCCGGTGTTTTTCGCGGTGGACCAGATAGAAAATGTAATGGGTTTCATGGCGGCTCGTTTGTTGGAGTGGGTGAATTCAGAACAAGTTCTGTTTTTCGTTTATCGTACTTCTCCGTATTCCGAGTTTCGTACGGATGCAATGAAAGTTTTGTGGGTTCTGGTCGAATCGCATCGACACCTTCAGGAATATATTGACGAATTTGTGTTTCGCTTTAATCGCCGTTTCTGGGATTTTCAGGTGCCGTACCGATTGTTGTAAACTGCCGTTAATTATGTGCCAATTCGGGCTTCCCTTAATTCAACATAGATGCATGTACAATTAATATTTACAAGTATAAGAATTTCGAGGTATTAGTTCTTGATATATTGTTTATTTGAAACTAACATTAAAGGTTAAAAGTTATAAAAATGCTAAATAGTGATTCTACAATTACAATTCCGACTATTGATGAGAAAGATTATACATTAGATATTTCACCCGGCTCATCAACAATTTTTGTTGGAGCAAATGGTAGCGGGAAAACAAGGTTAGCTGTATTTCTTGAAAGTACATTAGAAAATTCTGCGCATAGGATATCAGCACATCGCGCACTTTCACTCAATCCTAAAGTAAATAAAACTGATGTAGATAGTGCATTAAGGAAAATAAGATATGGTATTCATCAAGAATACGGTACAGTTCACGATAGAAACCATAGTCGTTGGAAAGATAAACAAGCAACTCATTTATTGAATGATTTTGATGATTTACTTCAGTTTCTATTTGCAGAATTTTTAAATATAGCTGTTGAAAACCATCAAAATATGAAAAAGCATAAAAATTATGTTATACGGAATGCTAAATTCGAAAAGCTAATTCAAATATGGGAAAAGTTGCTTCCTCATAGAAAAATTAAACTTAGTGGCGAGGATATTCAAGTATTTGAAAATGACTGTCAATCGAGTTATAGCGCATCGGAATTGAGTGACGGCGAAAGGGCAATATTTTATTTAATTGGGCACACACTCGTTGCTCCAAAAAATTGCTTGCTTATAATTGATGAACCTGAACTCCATGTTCACATGTCACTAATGTCGGATCTTTGGGATTTACTTGAATCAGAAAGATCAGACTGTTCGTTTATATTTATTACCCATGATTTGAACTTTGCAATTTCAAGAACTGCTAAAACAATAATTTTGTTGAAATATAATCATCCCGATAAATGGGATTTAGAAACGAAACAAGACAAAATTGGACTTGATGAGAAAATTGTAACTCAAATATTGGGTAGCCGTAAACCAATATTATTTGTAGAAGGTAAAAATAATAGTCTTGATCAAGCAATCTATGGCGCCTGTTTTCCTAGCTGGACTATTGTGCCTTGTGGAAGTTGTAGAGATGTTATCCACTCTGTAATTACTATGAACAAACACAAAAATATGAATTGGCACAATTGTGCAGGTATAATAGATAGAGACGATAGAGAATTATATGAGCAAAACTACCTTAAAGATAATCGAATCGGAGTATTGCCTGTAGCAATTATTGAGAACTTGTTTCTACTTCCAGACATTAGTAAAGAAATTGCAATATATGAAAACTATGAAGAAGAAGAATTAAGCAACCGTTTACAACAATTGAAATGTGCTATATTTTCACAAGCGAGGAAACCCGGTATTCAAAATTCTATAATTGAAAAATATTGCAAACGAACAGTTTATAATAAATTGAGACAAATATATTTTCGAGATTTTACAAGCATTTACGATATGGATAATTTATTTCAAAACGAGACTAAAAAAATAGATTTTAAATCTATGGAAGTGAAGAAAAGAACAGAATTGACAGAGGCTATAAATCAGCAGAATTTAAACAAACTACTGCAAATTTACAATCTAAAAGGACTAGTAAAGATACTTGCGAAAATAATTAGAAGTAATAATACAAAAGAATTTAAGAACTGGATTATACGGCACATAAACGCTGAAGAGAACAGCAAAATAGTTCAAGCTATCAAATTATATCTACAAGATGTTGAATCTACAATCAACAAGACTGAGTAATCGTAGGTTCAGTGAATTGTAATTTCATACACAATCCATATTTTTGCACTTTTAATATCGTAATCAATTATTGGGGAATTATACGGAATACTGCACAAATTGTGTGAATTGAATGACAGTCTTTGGCACTTGCAAAGCCACTATTCGAGCCTGCTGTCTTCATTCCAAAGTCAATCCCGAAAAAGGGTGTCGCAAGGGAATTCCACTTACTGAATTGTTTCAAATATTTCCAAGTGATTTGGCCGCGGAAATATGGTTTTAAAAGTGGCGGTGGTTCTATGAACCTGTTTGTCCAAGATGCAGTTCCGAACAAGTTTCGATTCGGAAAAACCACAAGCTAATGCCGTATCATTGCAAGAGTTGCCGAAGGTATTTCAGTGTTCGAACCGGTACTCCAATGGAAGCATCAAGCATATCTTTGCAGAAATGGGTTGTTGGAATATTTCTTTACACCACCAGTTTGAAGGGGGTGTACAGCATGAAATTGCACCGGGACCTGAACATTGGACAGTCTGCGGCATGGTTCATGCTGCATCGGCTTAGAGAGGTTTTTTCCGGTTGCACCGATGTATTTTCAGGCACGGTGGAAGTAGATGAAACTTACATGGGCGGTTTGGAAGGAAACAAGCGCAAGGACAATAAGCTGAATGCCGGTCGCGGCGGGGCGGGAAAATCCATTGTTGCAGGCATCAAGAACCGAGAGACAAACCAAGTCAAAGTGAAGGTTGTTGAAAATACCAGGCAAAAATCTTTGCACGGGTTCATAGAAGACAATGTAGAGGAAGGTTCAACTGTCAATACCGATGACTTCAAGAGTTATCGGAATCTGGCGTACTACAACCACGGGTTCGTCAAGCACAGTGTCGGCGAGAATGTAGATGAACAGATCCACATAAACGGCATGGAATCTTTCTGGTCAATGCTGAAGAGATCTCACAAAGGCACTTATCATGAAATGAGCAAGAAGCATTTGAACCGCTATGTGAACGAGTTCGTGCCGCGGCACAATATTCGGGAGATGGATACCATCAATCAGATGGAAGCTATCGTTGCAGGCATGGCTGGCAGAAGAATCATGTACAAAGACTTGGTTGTCCGGTGAAGACGGCAGAATGAATTGACATGTTTGACTGCGATATTGCCAGTGCGAGGAATGAATGAAAATTCAAGTCGGATCGAACTGAATCATGTCAATAACAGCAGGAACGCTATAATGCGGAACAAAAAGAAAATCAAATTGCCTGATGTGCATGAAAACAACATTCCCGTCGAGGTTCACTTGAAAGCAGGAATATTCGCCAAGGCTTTCATGAAACTTCCGCCAGTGACTGAAAAGGAATTGAAGGAAAAACTAAAGGATAATAAATAACCCTCAAATTAATGACAAAAATTGTTATTCACGCAATTTGTGTAGTATTCCGTATAATTCCCCAAGTTTACATGCTGGCGAAGAGTGAAGATCACTTTTCGGATTTAATAGATGGGTGCCGGGTTCGTGGTGGATAGAAGAGTTGTTGAGTCGCTTCGGGGAGGAGGACCCGGTATTGATTTCGGGAGTTGGCGGAGTATTGCCGCGGTTGTTGACGGGACAACTCGGTGAATATGACGAATGACCATTGGAAGTTGCTGGTGTTGGATGTGGTGAGGTGTTAAGATGATGTACATTGGGTGTGGACCAACGAAGAGGAACAGGCAATTTGTTCGTATTACTGGTCGAGCGGCCGGCGATTGCCCGGCATCGTAGCGAGCAGGAGCAAGAGAATGCGTTCGGCCGCTGATTGACGTGGATATTCAACATCTGCTGTGCACAGTTTTGCGGCAAATCAGGCGCTTATGTGCTTACTAGTACAACTTGGGAACGATCATTCAGCGCATGGTGCGTAACCCAGCAGTACACGCCAGTACTTGTTGAAATTCAGGAAGAATCTCCGCGTTGTGTATATGAATGAGTGAACGAAGCTATAGACAATACCTTCAACTTGAAAAGGATTCTTCTCAAATGGGCTTGCTTGGCGGTGCTCCACCGACACTCCCGTCTTGAACCGGTCAATTGAACAAACGCTTTCGCCTGTTGCCGGCGAAAACACGTCCGTAAAGCAGCTTCATGCTACGAACTCGGCCCGAACCTTACCTAAAGCCAACCCACGTAGTATCGGCACCTGAACTCCACTAGACAACTCGGAAGAATTTGACGCTAAAGATTGAATAATCTTGTCGAGTATTCACTGTCACAATTTAGCTTTTCTGTATGCTCAGGCGCAAGCGGAGCGTTTTGAGCAGACTATTCGGAAGGTCGATTCAATTAATGACGCGCGGTACATCGTATGCTGAGATGCTGTGGAGTTCGATGGCATAGGGCGACGATGCTGTTGAGGACTTGGACAGTTAGCGAATAAATGTAACGAGCCGGGGCGGTTTTGGGACTTGACTGGTGTGAGGTGTAGGAGAGGCTATCAGGATTGGTTTGGAAGCTTTATGGAGTAATGGTCCGGTACGCGAGACGGTGTACCAAGCCTATGTGTCGATGTTTGTAGACAGCACCGGGATTGAAGTGGACGGGAAATTGTTCGTGGGAATTCACAAGAGTTACGACAACGAGGTACAGTTGTCACTATTAACTTTCCAATTTGTGAATGCATTGCCACATTGAAGAGGAAAATGATTACGCTATTACCCAAGTACACTTAGAATATTTGGATTCAACTCTTTACCAATTCAAGTAGTCAATGTCGTTTTTATTGGTTTCAATTACTGTCCCGTGGTTTCCATCCAGCTGGTGGTTCTTTGAATTTACCAATTTTTTTCTTGGTTTCAATTTTGTTTGGTCTATTCAGCAATTCTTCAGGTTTGATTTCAGCAAAAGTAATTGTAGCCTGCGGTTGACCATGTAGATGGAATACCTGTCGTTCGAAATGATTTTTGAACGGTATGAAGAAACTACTGCCCCCATACTGGCCATTATTCACTACCATTACACCTTGAAACATGTGATAGTGAAGCATTTCAGACATGCGATCGAAAGTGCCCACATCTTTGTTTAGTGCGCATACAATGTACAGGTCGCTTTTTTTACGCAAGTCTGCTACTAGTGATAAATCTGTGGCATCAAAACACACGGAAGATGATATTACGATTGGCCTGGTGTGCTCAGTATCATTATTCCAAGTGCAATTTATCAACCACTGAGCTGGCCTAAATTTAGCGATCTTGCCACCTAGTTTTTCTTCCATTGGAGACAAATGTAATTTACCTTGCTCAATCAGTCGAATATGAAAACCAGAGTTGTCGTTCCATTCTGGTACTATCCACAGACAACTATTGATTAGTTGCGAGTTTGAATTGTTGTACAGTTTGTGGTATACTAACCCGCAAAGTACGATGCATTTGTGTTTTCGAATGAATGGTTTGAAAAATGTTTCTATATCTCCAAATTGAACAGCAAGTTCTGGAAATACAAGTAAGTCCAACCCAGCTTCAACAGGTTCTTCTCCTTTACAGCTTTGGTGTACAACAAGCATTTGGCGCACACCTTCCAGCAAAGCAGCAACGTGGTTTCTATGCTTTATTCGAAAGTTGCTATCTTGTAATAATTCCAAATCATGCCTATTTTTTAAAAAATCATTTATGTTTGGTATGATTGATTGAACAATTCCAATCCTCAATGGTCGATTAGTAAGCGACTTTGATTGCAAGTTTGGAAAATTAACGTCTTGTTCAAGAAACAGCATTTTAGAGCATCTATGTTTACGAGAATTAAGTTTTAACAGGCGTTTTTGTATTTGTTTTCGTATTTGAGCAACTGTTCTGATCGAACTCGGTTTACCCGAACCTGGCCATCGAAGTAGTTCATACAACAAATCTTCGATAAATGAAGATAAAGGTATCCATGCTTCTCCAAATTCTCTTCGCCCTTGAAAAGAAGAATATCTTTGCAATTCCCAGTGAGAAATTGAGCGTTTGTATCCTTCTTTTGGCATGTTGCTTATACGCGGGCCATTGAAAGCAGTAGAACCTCGAATAGCAAATCTGAGTAGAAGACCTAATTTATGTTTTATTTGTTCTTCGTGCGTTTCACACCAATCAGGTACAGTAAAAAATTCAATCACTGTATTTTTCTTGTTGTTAAATGAATAATTACTAACCTTTCCAAACTCATCGTTAATTTTCATTTTACAGTTACAACATATTTGCCAAGGAGATGTGAATATCAACTCATCAAGATTCATTCCACTTAGTAGCCATTTTGCAAACTGCAACAAATTAATTTCAGAATGGAAAGGATTGTGGTCCAGTCTTACTAGTTCTCCAACCAAGTCACGCTGGCCGGGTTTTTGTGCCTCAAGACCCAACTTCCTCATAGATTCAAGCATGTTGATACTGGTTCCTTCCTTTTTCTTTTGACTCCATAGTTGTAGTGCTACTTCGGGAGAGATTTTGTTCACTTCTTGCAACAAAGTTAGAGTTATGTCTTTACCATGCAATAGTCGAGTAATCGTTTTGTACTTGAATCCCGAAATTGCCATAATCAAGAATACTGCCTGCTCAGTTGGTGAATCGAATACACGAGAATAAATAAAAGACGCAAATTTATTATATAATGATAGTGGAGATTGACTATTAGAATCACTCGCCATTAATGCTTTTCGGGGGAATTTGTCACGAACAATGAGATACAGATAGACTTGTTGCATCAAGTACCAAGGAAAACGATTATTCCTGATGTTAGGTGGTGCTTGTATATATTTTTTCATTAGTTCACGCGCTTTCTCATCAAGTTTTTTTCGATAATCACCGGGGTTTACGTCCTTAGGTAGATAGTCTTCAATGGTGACTATCGCTGTTTCGGTTGCACCAGCTCTGAAAAGTTCTGCCAAGCAATAGATTAGAACATCTCGTTTTGCTTGACTTGTATCGTTAGATTGTAGATCAATACTTAAAATATTAAGAACTTTAGTCAAATAATCTTCACTTGGATACATGTCAAATGCGATACGTAGCAAGGAAATTTGCGATGGATTGGCGACCCATTCATCAATCAACGTTTTAGCGAATAGTTGAGCGCGTTCATCAACCTGAAGGGCAGATAATACCAATGAGGTAGATTCCAATGAAGATGAGGTGTCGTAGTTGATCTGAGAACGCAACGAACGAAATGTCTTTCTGTATCTGTATGCAGCAAAACGAGCTGCAGTTTCGTCTTTCATGTCAGATACTCCCAAAAGTAGCCCTGAAGGGTTTTCTAGTGACGTGGAGTGCTTCTTTTGAAGATGAAAGAAACCCTCAATAGCAGTGAGTAGATCCATTCCATGAAGAGCATCAAACGTACCTGATACTTCGCTTTGTATTCTTTTTGCAACGGCCGACTGGGGTACAAGATAATTTTGATCATTACCCTTCAACGTAACCGATGTTTTTTCTTTTTTTACAATTAATTCTGTGCCTGTAGTTTCAAGTTGTTGTTTTAACCAATTATAAGCAACTTCCTCAATTTCTTCCTTGTTCATTTCTTTATTTGCTTGAACAACCATTTTGATGTCATCCACGTAAAAACATGCGTCTTTCAGAAATACTTTTTCGTTTTTATCAATATAAGTATCAAATGCTTCACGTAGAGCGTTGTCGAAATCAAGTAGAACGATGTTGGCAAAAAAACCTGATGCAGCTAATCCTTGTGGAAGTGCAACTGAATCACTAAATCCGCTAATATCGTGTAATGCTTCAAATCTTTTTGCAATAGCCTTGTCCTTTTCTTCCCACTCCCAATTGAATAACTTGCGAGTGAAATCAAAAAAATCGTTTTCACTTTCATTTCTTTTGAATCGCAAGATTTTATTATGGAGAGTTTCTGGACGAACTCGATCATAGAAATTTGACAAATCGCTACTAACTATGGCAATTTGAAAACACCTGTCGTTTTGTTTTGATAGTAAGTCAGCGACGTAGATTGGTCGCTCCAGAAATGCCTGATAGTCTGAAAAGTATCGTCGATAAAGTGTGGTGCTTCCCCACCTATGTCGTAACCAACCGTTTTCATCTCCACAATAGAGCCGATTTCCGTATGCTCTAACTTTCCTGCGATTTACAGCTTCTTTGAAACTTAATGACGAATCGCCAAGAGCATCTTCAACCCGGTCTGCCAAACACATCAGCACCGTTGTCGCAACCACTTGGTCTTTCAATGAAACACTGGCCAAGGGCCGCCATTTCTTTTCCATGTCGCTTTCAGTTTCTTTCGGATTCCATTTACCTTCTCGATACTTCCACTTTTGTGATTTAGGAGCAGGAACAATTTTTAAACGATCCAATTGCCAGTTTTCTGAATTTCTTAGAAGATTTTGAATGTTTTGTATGAAATTTGAAATTTGCAATGATTGATAGTCGATTTCCAAAGTGTCGACTAGCCAACTCTGACTTCGCAGATAAGAAGCTGTCTTCTTCCAAGCTTGCATCAGTACATATTCTTGTTGGACATCTTGAAATTTGGGAGTGAGGTTCTCTTTCATTTACATACCTCTGGCTGTAAATAAGGAAAGCTCGAATCTGCACATGATCAACAATAGCTTGTAGCAATTGGTCTGGCAACTGAGATTTTCGGAATTGGCGATTGAAGTGGAAAACAAACTCGTCAATATATTCCCAAAGGTATTGATACGATATTCTTTGGAAGGTTCCCGCCAGAAAACTTTTGAAGTTGCTAGCGACGATGTGAACCTACGGAAGCCGTTCATCCACATTTTCGGATGAGGTACCTTGGCTTTTCGTGCCGATGCGATTTACCGGGAACGCTCGAGGCAGGGAAAACGTCCGCGCTAGCTTCCGAATTCGGCGAGATTTGCCTTGCGAATTTTAGAGCCTGTTCGGAATTCACCAGCTTAACAAGACGAGCTAACCTGAAGCCCATGTGGTTTTCTAGGTGCTCTACTACGAAATTCACGGGTATTTTGCCTGCGGCCCCTCGACTGCTTTCGCTAGCTTATGGCCACCGACGGAAGCATCAATGACTTCGACAAGCTCATCAAGCCTGTATTCATGGTCGCGACCCTATGGACTAGTGCTACTTCCTCACCATTCGATAGGTGATCTACCAAGCCATTCATCTTGGAATGCTGTTCAACCGAAATCACGCCCTCGTCAACTCCCATTAGACAAATCGCCGTAAACCATTTGGGCAACTGCAAACGAGCATGCTCGAGAACCGTCCCGTCCGGCGGTGAAACTAGACAACCGCAGTTATCGCACTCGTACAACTGACGGTGTTTCTGCTGGCAAGACTTGTCATAACCGCACTTTGGGCAGATGAATCCGTTTTCACTCCGACACTGGTTCAACTCTTCCAGACAGGCCTCCCGAATGGAGTACTTCTGTGCACATTCAAAAAAATTGGTAGTATTCTGTTGCATTCGAAATTTCCCTGACAGTATGCTCAATCTGATCGTAATGTTATACTCCAAGACACTATACCCAAAGAAACAACAATATTAGCAGAATAACCCGGATCCTCGTTTAAGGGTGGGAAAGTTGTATTATGGCAGTGACGACAAGGGTATGCAACCGTCAGCGTCGAATTCTTCCGACTTGTCCGATGCAAGTCGTTGCTGGTGCTGCACGGCTCGGCTTTCGGCAAGGGTCGACGGCTGAGCTGAACGCTATGATGTAGCCATGCGGACGGGTTTTCGCCAGCAACAGGCGAGAGCGTCTGCCCGATTGACCGATTCAAGGGAGGGTAGCGAACTGTCGCCGGACAAGCCTATTCGAGAATGATCCTTCTTTTCAAGCCGCAGGTATTGTCCATGGCCTCATATACCCATTTCATATACACGATGCATAACTTAGTAGTGGAGCGAAGACGAACCAAGGTGATTCCGCACCTGTATGGCATGAGCAATCTGACCAAGCTGGAGTATTCAGCGCCTGTCTACTGAGGAACAGCAACACTTAGTCCAGGAAGACGGGTTCATAGAATTCTTATAGTGAACATGCCAGAACCATGGGAATTAGCCACACGAAATCATGAAGCGCCAACCATCATACCTATATTGATATACTTGAAAAAATCTAACCATTATGAAGAGGTGTCGTATAATTCAGCGTAATGGTCTAGTTCAACATGTTGGTGAGGATGATTCAAATGCGGCGGAAACCTTCCAAATTTTTTGAATGGACACTGAAGTGCTCGATTCAGGAAGCGTGTCAGAACCTGTATAGTTATTGCTTGATTTCTTGCAATATCCAGGAGAAGGCGGTGACGCATCCAACGGATGTGAAGTTGCTGAATCGAGTTCGCGAGCGTTTGGTGAAGAAGGTTCGGTCAGCAAGTTTGAAGCTTCGCGAAAGTTATGTTCCAGTAGGTCCGAGACAACTCTTGAAGGTGAATCGCTATGCGCAGGCTCGTCAGATAATGTGGATGAAGGGGGAGGTGACGGAATTGCGCACCATACTGGCTCGTGTGGTGCGGGATGTTGGACGCAAAACTGGCAAGATTGCGAATCCTTCTGTTCAGCAACTAATGAAGATGGGTCTAGTGTCGGAGCAGGCAAAACGCGTGCTCGCATTGGAGCGAACTAGCCGGAAAACGGTGTACAGTGTGCATGCGCTGGGTCAGGAGCGCATCAAAGGCAAGGCACACAAGCGCTACGAATTCGGTGTGAAGATGTGTGTTGCGGCGACCAATAGAAGCAACTTCACAATGAACGGTCTGGTATTTCCGGGCAATTTGTATGCTGGACGTACGTTGACAATCCAGCTCGGTCAAGTTGAGCGAGGCACGGGACAGAGGCCGGATTTTCCAGGGTTGACTATAGTAAAACAGGGTATTTCGTGTCCAGCAAACAAGGAAGCCAAAACAAGTTTGTATGACAAACTGGTAATATCCTAACAATTACTGTAGTTCAAGTCAATTGTAAGTTGCAAAATTTCACAAAATTAACACTATATTCAACTAGATTGCTTAATAATTTTGAAATTTTACAGAGTAGTAATTTTGATAAACTTCATAGATACTTTTGTAGTGTCATAAATTATATTGAATAAGAAGCTTGCGATGGCACAGGCAGATTTGCTAGTTAGTCTTTTGAAAAATGTCACTTCTGGTGATCAGGTCGGTGCGCGTAAATTGGCCGAAAAGATTATTCAGAATGAACGTAGCAAAGGTCATCGTATATTGGCAGACCGAATGGCAAAAGCATTGCAGCCTGAATATAATCATCCATCAAAAAACAAGCAATTCATGCAACCAAATGGTGGTTACGAGTGCAAAGAATTGATTTATGAAATCACACCAAGAAGAGAATTAGGCAGACTAGTCTTGTCAAGATATATATTGAGTCAAATTCAGGCGATTGTTGAAGAACAACATCGTTCTGACTTATTGCATGCTCATAATCTGCGCGCACGGAATCGTATTCTACTAGCTGGACCACCCGGAAACGGCAAGACTGTGCTTGCGGAAGCTTTGGCTTATGAATTGATGTATCCGTTGGTCGTTATTCGATACGAAACCCTGATTGGCAGTTATCTTGGTGAGACTGCAAATCGATTGAAGCATGTATTAGACTATGCCAAGACACAAAGATGTGTTCTTTTTCTTGATGAGTTTGAAACACTCGGGAAAAATCGAGGCGATATTCATGAAACCGGAGAAATAAAGCGCGTAGTAAGTTCGCTGCTACTTCAAATTGATGATTTACCAGATTACGTTGTTGTTGTAGCAGCAAGCAATCACCCTGAACTGCTGGACAAGGCGGTGTGGCGGCGATTTCAAGTTCGTTTGGAGTTACCAATGCCAACTGTAGCACAACTTGCCGAATTGGTTTCATCGATTGAAAAGCGTTGTCAAATAAATTTTGGCTTGACTCCCAAAACAATCGCAAAACACATTGACGGCATAAATTTTTCTGAAGCGGAAGAATTTTGTTTGGGTGTGGTTCGCCAAGCTGTTCTCGAGATGAAGACAGACAATGCAAAGAGTATCGTGAATTTGAGACTTAAAGACTGGAATAATAGATTGGTACCGTTTTCAAATCACAAAACAACGGAGTAATTTTGAACGAGAAACTTCCTCATCTATTCTTTCCTGAAGCAGTAGAGATTCCCCCTCGGCATCGGTCAGGTTTTCCACAGAATGGTGGGAAACTCCAGTATCCTGGTATTCATAAACAAAATCTACTGTTATCGTCCAAGTTAGATCGATTTAACAAGGATTTTATTCAATACAAGGCAAGCATTAGTAGTCACATTGGCGGTTTTGAACCAGAAAGGGTGCTTGTGCTCGAAATTGCCGGGAGCGCTAAAGAACTACAACGAGCAGTTGAAAAAACCGAAGGGCTTGAATGGGTAGGAGAGTATCTAGTTGATGACATGAAACCGGATGATAATTTTTATGAAATAAATTCAAATGGCGACAGATTGGAAGAAATGCGAGGACAAATGTTTCTCTCGTTTGTGAATGAAAGGGGAATTGAGGAACTAATCAAATTAAGAAGACTTTGGGAACAAAAACAAAAGCTTCCTCATGGACAGGGCAAGTGGAAATCAGTGTTTCCCTACATCAAAACAATTCGACGTTGGGGTATACAAGAAATTCTGACTAACACTAAAATTGTTGACTATTGGGAGGAGTTAGAAAGTATTTCGAGTACAAAAAAAGAAATATATTGCCAAATAGAATTGTTTTATCGAAAAAGTGAAAATAGAAGAAAGGAAAATGAGTTTTATATTGAGTCACTTGTCAAATATATTGATGGGCAATTAATTAGCGACTTTTACCAGCTTCCGGAGATAGCATTTCATGCCGTCAAGGTAAAGTTTCCCTCCGAAAGACTCCAGGATTTTAAAGATGCTGTGAAAAACCCAGATTTGGAGATGATTGAATTATTGAAGTTTCCAAGTTTAATGTTTATTTATCCGTCTGGACAAAGTTTGTCAGACAATACAAAAAACACTGTGGAACAGGCAGATTCAATAGTCTTGCCAAAAGCCGTTGGCTCACCAGTTGCTGCAGTACTGGATGGTGTACCAAACTTGAACAATGAGTACTTGAGTGATGGTCGAATTTTACTAGACGACCCAGACGACATATCGTCCGCATATCAACCCGGAATGCGGCTTCATGGAACCTTTATGGCCTCGCTTGTTTTATACGGAGAATTAGATGTCAAGGAGCCTATACCTGTAAATTCTCCGATTTATTATGTACCAATCATGCAGCCTGATGCAGAAGCTGAAGAGTTCGAATATTTCCGTGAACATGTGCCAAAAGAAGTATTTTTTGAGGACAGAATTTGGCGTGCTGTTCGTCGTATGTTTGAAGGTGAAGGCGAGATTCCCGCTCTAGCACCAAGTGTTAAGATTGTGAATTTGTCAATTTGTGACCCGGAACGGCCATTTATATTCATTCCGAGTCCTGCTGCAAGATTATTGGATTGGCTATCGTGGAAATATAAGATTCTGTTTTGTGTCAGTGCAGGCAACTATGAAGATAGCATTGATATTGGAGTCCCTGTAAGTGAGTTTAACAATTTGAGCGATTTGAAGAAAGTTCAGAGTGTAATAGGTGGGATTGAAAAACAAATGCACGTTCGCCGGATATTGTCTCCTGCTGAATCACTGAATTCATTGACTATTGGAGCAATTCATACAGACAAGAGCGAACCAGATTCTCATGGTAAAAATGTTGATATACTGCCTAAATTATCGCATGGCCAACTGCCAGAAATTGCTAAAGAATCATACATATTTAGCCCAATTTCGAGAATTGGGTTTGGATTTCGTCGTTCTATGAAACCTGAAATTTTGTTCCCAGGGGGCAGGCAGTTGTATGAACTACCCTTGGCTGAGCAAGATACCACTTTTTCTTTAAAAAAGAGTGGGGGACGCCCACCTGGATTAAGAGTTGCATCTGATGATGAATTTGAAGGAGGTTTAGAGTCGGTAGCTTTTACAACGGGCACTAGTGGTGCCACAGCTCTTGCAACTCGAAGTGGGATAAAAATTCATGAAATGCTAATGAATTTAACAACAAAGAATCAAATACCTGATGACCAAGTGGCGGTACTATTAAAAACACTCTTGGTTCATGGTGCAAATTACCAAAGTTTAGATATGAAAACAATTGGAAAATCACTGAATAATGCTCCTGATTCTAGGAAAATCAAAGAATATTACTCTAGGTTTGTTGGATACGGTGCAGTAGAAATTGACCGTGTGTTGGCATCTACTTCTCAAAGAGCAACGGTAATAGGTTACGGATACATTGGAACTGATTTTGATCACGTATATCGATTGCCTATACCGAGAGACCTATCTGGGCAATCGATATGGAGAAGAGTTACTATAACACTTGCATGGATTTCTCCCATAAATTCGCAACATCGTAATTTACGGGAAGCAAAATTAAAGTTTTATATTGAGGGAGAATGGGAGAATACCGCATTAAGAGTTAAACGAAAATTGTTTGATTATAATCAAGTATTGCGTGGTACTGTTCAACACGAAATACTTGAAAATTGTAATCAAATTCCTGAATTTCAAAGAGGTAAAGATCTTCCAGTTAATATTTCGTGCCTAGCGGATGCAACAACGAACCTTGATAGTAAAATTCCGTATGGATTAGCTATAACTCTTGAAGTAAATGAAGAAAAAAATCTACCAATATATGAACAAATACGAGGTGAACTTGGATCGCTTGTTGTAGTGGAAGCATAAAAATAATGACTCGAAAACACTTTCTGAATCACTGAGCGCGACATAAAGGTGCATCCCGTGTTCCATTGGCCCCTTTCTGCATTTAAGCGCACTTCGCCATTTGCTGTCACTATTAACGGTAGAGTCCCCAGTCCAAGGGTTTGACACGCGTTACGGCTTGCGGTTATGCGTATTAATCTCCGAAACTGAGGAACATTAAATTAACACTTTGATGGACTTTACCGTTAATTGCGACAGCAAGTTGCGCCGCAGAGACTCCACCGAGCTTTACCTGTAGTACCAAACCGGCATAAAATGCATTGAGTATCGCTTCAGCCAGCCAATCCTTCCGACCAAATTTCCGGCAACTATTCAACTTTTCACTAGCTCCTCGTCTTGCCTGTGCTTGACCACCGCTCGCAGAGAACCCAGCTAAGCGAGCTCATAAAAACTTTCCCCGCCTAACAGGCTACAAAGCAAAGTGGACTTGGTTTTCGCCATGATTGCTTCTCCTAAAGGTTCTAGTGCCTCTTGAACGATTTGTAAATTAGGTTCATTGTACCTCAGGAGGGCTTTCATGGCAATACTATTTTTGAATGAAAACAAAAAGTTGCAACAGTTCTTGAGAATGCTGACAATCAATGCATGAAGCAAGGGGTAGAACATCGGCAAAAGCAGGCGAATTCGGCATTCCATGCTTGATAAACACAGATTCTTGGGATGGACACATTTTTAAGTGGTCAAATCCACGCGTGATATCAACAACTTGGCTACTACAAAACAAACACCAGCATTGAATATTTTCCGGTGAAAATTTTGCGATGAAATTGTCGGTCTGTGTGGTTAACTGGTGAATGAATATAACTTCGCCAGCGATGCTGGGGCTTTCCCCGATGCTTTCTTTTCTGAAAACTGTCAACTACCTTGAGGTTTGGTCTCGCCGGCACCTGTCGCCTCATAATCATAACGTTCGCTTGGTGTGTCCTAGGTCGCAGGCGGCATCACTAGACTACGCAGTTCTGTCGGGCTTGTTCTTTTCCAAGCAATCCAGTGCTATAACCAACATGACTGCCATGTTGCCAGTTTTGGCGTACATAATTGTATCAACGCGGTCTTCACGAAGCGACTTGGTGGGCTGTCTTGCTGACCGTCATGCCTTCTACTATCGCCGAGTGTCAGTGACAGCATAATACCGCTCCATGCAACTGCACGCGTAGTACTTGAATTGGAGTGTCGCATTGCCATTTCAGCTCCAGTCGTGTTGCACTCTCCAATCCATTGGAATGGCGAAAATTCATGTCATCAAGACTGTATAACTTGTAATTCAACGAATACAGGTGAAGGTTTTCGAAGAATTTTTGGCGGCGGTACCCCCGATTGGCATCAATCGTCCGTGCCAACTCGGCTACGACCTATTGGAGGACAGCTCGCTGAAACACTGCGATGCCGTGCGGATTGATTGAGGGGGTACATGGCAAAACAGCGTATTAGTTGAAGACCATTCAGAAAAATATTTGGATATTAGGAAGGGAATTGTGTTTGCCAACCGATATACTCATGCAACTGCAAGAAATATTCAAATTCTTGTCGGCATGAAGGTCATCGTGGATTGCGTGAATCAGAGTGCGATATAGCAAAACGGTAAAGTTTGAGTGAGTTTGAGACAGACATCAGTGGCTCGTCCACTGAACAGTCGTTGCCGATGGTGTACGCGGAATCGCTTGACCTACATGCTTTGTGAGAATCAAGTTGGGCTATCAGAGTTGACCTTTGACGGGCTCAGGTATAAATTTGGAGTTCATATACACAACTACAATATATTGAAGATTTGGAAAAAATTTGTTGACACTCCGTCGTTTTCTTGTTATTGTATGTTCCATGTTCTCCAGAGCGGGCCTGCGACTGGTCCTCCGGAAGGGAGGCACAGAGATGCTTGGAAAATGATAATGGCAGGCTACACTGGTTGTCTGACCGCTCAGAACTGATTGTATTGAAATAATTTCACAAGGAGGTATTCCATGGATAGCAAATCTGATTCCAAAATCGCTTTTTTTTGTCATGCAAAACCGCAATATTGCGATGCATTCGACATTTTTAACAAACACAATCGTGTATTTATCGGCCACCCATTGTGGAGAGATGGAGTAGGATATGACCGAAATAGTTTGTGGAGTTGTTTAGTTGATCCACTATGCACGGATGATGATGAATGGGGTCAAGAAGTAAGTAAGCAAGAAAGAACTAATGAGTTCACTAAGAACAGAAATTTCGTAAAAAAAGTGACTGTTGGATCAATTGTTGTTATTCCTCGTAGTGAGCGGGGTGTTGCTTATTTGGCTCGAATAACGACTGAATTTGAGCTTGAAAATTCGCCACCTTGGGCTAGTGATTATTTAAAGCTTCGAAAGAAGCAAAATTGTCTACTTGAGGATAACATACACAGACATATCGGTGACGTAGCACAAGGTTGGGAAGTTGATAAATATGAAGCGATAGGCTGGTCCATAATTCCAGATTGGATAAGGAAAGTTACATCCCAGCGTCCAACATACGATATTATTGGCTCTTCTGATCCGAGCATTGCCCATTCAGAACTCAGTAAAGTCTTGGAAGACCTGTCAATTTAAATAAGTTCTTGGACATCAAAAGTCATCTAGTTGATATGTTGAATCCATATTCTTTCGAGCATCTTACTATATCCTTGATTGAATTGGTATAACCCAACGATTTTTGGCATTAGATAGACTGAGGCCACGGAGATGGTGCTGTTGATAGACTGAGATGCGAAAGAGATGGCAAGGTGGTGTGTGCGCAAAGTTGTATGCGTCACACGCACCAAACCTGAGTGCGATTGGTGATGTAGACCCAAATATTAGACGCTACACCACAATTTTGCCGTGAAAGGTTACGGATTTTGTAGTGCGGTGACTAACTGTGGCGAAGAATTGAACCAATCTCCGCCGGGTCTTCACCCGCATTCTTATCAAGGACCAAAGGCGAGAGTTGATGTTCTGGAGTACAATTGCAGTACAATCAAGATGCCCGATTCCATTTTCCAGACCAGTTTGTAATGTTGTAACATGAATCAAATCAGACATTCAACAATATTTGCAGGGAAAGCGGACTCTTCACTCTGTCAGTTCTTCAATCTAGGATGAATGGTTGAACAATCACAAGTACCGACAATACGGGAAGAAACAGATTCGCCTGCCCTACGATGTAGATTCTCCGTTCGGCACCTACCGTCCCGCCAAATCCAAAGAGACTCTGTTTAGATTGTTTCAGAACCGTGCCTTGCCAAGAAACTTCATCTACAAAGCTTTCTTGAAGTCTGCAAATAAACTACAGAAAGACGGTATATTTGATGTCACTGTTGCCGGCATCGATGTTCGATTGTGCCCTGAAGTTAGTGGATCGGACAACAAATTTCTTCGGAAAGGAAAGTATGTAGACTTTACGGAGTGGACAGCGCTGGCGAATGCCTGCAGATCAGCTGAAAATCCTGTTTTCGTTGATATCGGTGCAAATATTGGCATGTACTCACTACTACTCGCCAAAGAGGTACCGGAATTGCATGTGTTTGCAATTGAACCGCATCCCGGAATCTGCCACCAACTCAAGTTCAACTGCAGCTTGAACCCCAGTTTCAAAATCAATGTGTGTGGCTATGCTATTTCCGATCTTCGAGGCCAAGTCAATATGAATACGGGTGAAAATGAAATCTCCGTATCTCGAATTGATGATACCGGCGATCTAACAGTTGATTGTATTACTCTGGTGGATTTTGTAGAGAGGGAAAATTTATCATGTATTCATGCACTGAAGGTTGATGTTGAAGGATACGAGGATCGAGTATTGGTACCCTACATGAGAAACGCATCGGACGCAATGTTGCCCAACACGATAGTTGTGGAAGTGATTACTTCGGAGCATTGGCTTGAGGATCCGATTGAAATGGCAATTTCCCGAGGCTATACAGAAGTAAAGAGAAACAAAATGAACAGTATATTGGTTTTATAATAAGGTGAATAGCTTGTCGAGGTGGATGATGCTTTCGTCGGAGGTTGCAAGCCAAGCAAGAGAAGTCGCGGGGCATGGGCAAAAAGCCGGCGAGTTTCGCAGCGAATAACCGGGAGAACCACAGGGGCTTCATAGTAGCTAGTACTAGCTGGTATTGGCAGTTGTTCTATAAATGGTACAGAAATATATTGACGAGTTTGTTTCCCGCTTCAATCGACGATTTCAAGAACCCAATTTCTACAAGCTACCATTGCATGTGCCGATTTGTGCATTCCTTACTTGTAGTTACCCAACTCCCCGTTTAAGAGTGGGAAAACTGTATTTTGGCAGTGAAAACAGAGGTATTCAACTGGGACCGAAGGACGCATGGGTTCCGACCACAAAGTGGCGCACTAGAAACTGACTCAAACGCTACTACGCCGCGGCTCAGTACAATTTCGTGTTCCAACTGAATCTCCTGAATTTGATTGATCAGTCCCTTGCGATGCTTAAAAACATTTCTCACATTCGGTATCGAACTCTAATTCGAATAAACAAGAATATAATTTTTTTGTCTTCTGTTCCAAGTGAAATATTTCGTTTCTTTATACCCTCTGGAAAGGGCAACATCCAAAGGATCTTCTTTCCACAACTTTTTATTCACTTCACACACAATTACTCGCGGTAACAGGGAATCTGGCGCGTCACGCAAGTAGGGAATTAATGCTCTATCTTCGTGTCCTTCAATATCAATCTTGAGTGCATCAACACGGGACAGGCGTTCTTTTTCCACGACTGTCTGCAGGGTAGTGCATTCAACTTCCACATCTCCTTCGGGTTCTATTCGAGTCTGTGCGTTGTTTTTGGTGTGAGTTTTCAGCCACACTTTTCCAAGTCGATCTGACATTGCATATTCATGTACAGAAATATTGTGGCCCGGATTGAGATTCAAGTTGAATTTCAGTTGTCTACAAAATCCTGGATGAGGTTCAAATGCCAGTACGCGCACACTCGGCACTGCTTTCGTAACAAGCAAACTGTACAGTCCCGCATTGGCCCCAACATCAATAAAAACAGGATTTTTTGTCATTCGGCATGAATTTGCAAGAGCTCTCCACTCTTTTTCATCGTAGCGAAGCCCTCGTCTGAGTAGTCCAGCCTCACTGGTATTGAAAGCTGGCTTCATACGCATGGAGATTCCCGCAATTGTTGCGTCTACAATACCGTTTTCATATTGACGCATGGATGAACGGAGGAATTTATCAAATACCAGGTCGCGCGGAAGCAAGTTGTTTCTAAACAGTTTGTATACGAAATTGTGATATGGGGATAAACAATATGACCCGAATGGTTTACTTTCGTCGTAAGGAAAAGTGAAATCTGATGGGTCGATTTTCAAGTAATCTTCAATTTTCTCGGGAATTTGAACCATTGCTTTGCTTCTAGATGTTCTGGTTATGTACGAGCTACCTGTGTTTGGTTACGTCAACTCCAAGCAATTCTCATGTTGGTTGATCCATCTCGTGATCTACTGTGGTTATCGGTTTCGTCTTTCTGGTGTCCAAAAATCAAGACGGGGGACGGTATCCGTGGAGCGATCGATATTCGTACTTTTGATGAGACTTGGTAATTGCCAATCAGTTTCTGGAATATTCAATTGCACTATTCAACAATTATACACAGCTTTCAAACGCAGGAGTTGTAAATCAAGGAAGTAGGCTCTGTCTCAGTGGTGCAACACCGCCGCCAGTGCCACCTGCTACCTTCACCTACACATCGCGTACCACGCGATTCAGACCATTTACCTCGGACTGTTCGGGGCACGTCAGATAGTCGCTCATGCACCAGGACGATGGCGACACTGCCCGAATCGACAGCGTGCAACACACGAATTTCATCGCTAGCATACCCAGAAACAATCATTCCGCATACGCAGTGAGAATCATTTCGGTCACATCAAAGTCGATGTTACGCGGCTTTGGGGATATATTCTTGCTCTTCACAACCTGTTCGGTGATTGTTGACAAGTTGTTGTTGTGTCAGAAACCCAAGCATGGCACACTATTCACGCCATTCAGCCGCATTTTTATCAAGGGTTTAAGTCAGAAGTTGAAGTTCTGAAGTATAATTGCAGTACAATCAAGATGCCCGATCACCTTTCCAGACCAGTTTGTATTGTAATAACATGAACCAAATCACACTTTCAACCATTTTTACAGGGAAGGCGATTCCTGTCCCCTGTCAGCACCCGAATCCAAGATGAATGGTTGACAATTTCATGTATCAACAATACGGGAAGAAACAGATTCGCCTTCCCTACGATATAGATTCTCCGTTCGGTACTTATCGCCCTGCCAAATCCAAAGAGACTCTGTTTAAACTGTTTCAGAACCGTGCCTTGCCAAGAAATTTCATCTACAAGGCATTCTTGAAGTCTGCAAATAGACAACAGAAAGACGGTATATTTGATGTAACTGTTGCTGGCATCAATGTTCGATTGTGCCCTGAAGTTAGTGGATCGGACAACAAACTTCTTCGAAAAGGAAAATACGTCGACTTTATGGAATGGACAGCATTAGCTAATGCCTGCAAATCGGTTGAGAGTCCTGTTTTCGTTGATATCGGTGCAAATATTGGCATGTACTCGCTACTACTCGCCAATGAGGTACCGGAATTGCGTGTGTTTGCAATTGAACCACATCCCGGAATTCAACACCAACTCAAGTTTAACTGTAGCTTGAATCCTGCACTCAATATCAATGTGTGTGGCAATGCTATTTCCGATATTCAAGGCCAAGTCAGTATGAATTCAGGTGAAGATGAAATCTCCACATCTCGAATCGATGAAGAAGGTGAACTAACAGTTAATTGTATTACTTTGGCGAATTTCGTAGAAATGGAAAATTTATCGTGTATTCATGCACTCAAGGTTGATGTTGAAGGATACGAGGATCGAGTATTGGTTCCATACATGAGAAGTGCATCGGACGCAATGTTGCCCAACACGATTGTTGTGGAAGTGATTACTTCGGAGCATTGGCTAGAGGATCCGATTGAAATGGCAATTTCCCGAGGCTATACAGAAGTAAAGAGAAATAAAATGAACAGTGTATTGGTTTTAGAATAAGATGAATAGCTTGTCGAGGTGGATGATGTTTTCGTCGGGAGTTGCAAGCCAAATAAGAAAGATCGCGAGGCAGATTCAGGATTTTGCAATGCGAATCTCGCCGGATTTGGAAGTTCGCACGGACGCGTTCCTTACCTTTCTGGTTTTGGGTGAATGGTATTGGCACGATGTCAAGGCCATCTCATCCGAAAAATTGGATGATTGGCTTCCGAAGGTTCATGTCATCAGCAATATCAAGAGCTTTCTGGCAGGAACCTTCCAAGGGGTATCGCATTGATTCTTTCAGGAACTCCGGTTGCTTAACCGAACGCTACAAGCCGTTGTTGAGTACGTGCCGATTCGTGCTTTCCTTACTTATAGTTAGACTCAAAAAAGTTTTTTATGGCCAAATAATCTACAATCGAGCAAAATCATGAATCAAAAATACAAACAAAAACAGATTTGTCTACCCTACGAAGTAGATGCTCCGTTCGGGAAGTATTGTCTCCAAAAAAAGGATGAATTCGCATATAGATTATTCCAGAATAACTTAATTCCGCGAGATATTGTGTTCAGAACTTTTTTTCGTAGATCAATGCAACGCTATAAATCTGGTATTCTCGATGTAACAATTGATGGTATCTCTATGAGAATCAAGCCGGAATTCAACATCAGCGAAGCAGCATTTCTTCGCAGGGGCGATAAGGTGGATTGTGTTGAAATAAAGTTCTTGGTCAAAGCTTGCAGAGAAAGTAGCAATCCCGTTTTCGTTGACATCGGAGCAAACGTCGGTCTTTATTCTCTTTTGCTATCGAAAAAAATCTCCAGACTCCAAGTAATTGCGGTTGAACCGCATCCCGAAATCAGTAAGCAACTGGAGTACAATATCAGCTTGAATCCGAGCTTTAATATATCAGTACTGAAGTCCGCAGTATCTGATTGCAAAACTACTATAAGAATGCGAACAAATTATGAAGATCTGGGTTCCTCTCGAATAGAAAAATTTGGTGATGTTGAGGTTGAATGCGAAACTCTGAACTCAATTGTACAAAAACACTGCCCTGGGGGCATTGACGCGCTCAAAGTCGATGTAGAGGGTTACGAAGACAAGGTACTAATTCCATATCTGGAAACCGCTTCATCCAGAATGTATCCGAAAACTATAGTCTTGGAAGTTTCACCCCAAATTTGGACTGAAAATCCAATTGATGTAGCAATATCCAAAGGGTATGTGGAAGTGAAGCGAACCAGAATGAACAGCATACTGGTTTATAATGGCTAGCAAACTTTCAGAAACCTGATTTCATCCCACATTTGTAGTCTGAATCAAATGAAACCATTGATTGTCGGTGTGTGCCTCGTAAAGAACGAGCAGCACTTCGTTGCGTGGGCATTGATGAATGCATTGAATTTCTGCGACAAGATTCTGGTTTGGGACAACATGTCTGACGATCGTACTTATGAAATTGTCAGTGCGATCGCTGATGAACATGACCATGTTGAAGTAATTCGAGTAAAAGACGGCAACAACACCCATCGATACATTGAGGAGTATGCGGGCAAGCCTGTATGGATAATTAGAATTGACGGAGATGAAGTCTTCAACCCCGCTGGTCTGGCAAATTTCAAGTCTAGACTGTATGCGGGAGAATTTGACAACTATTGGATGATTCACGCTTCCACCT
This sequence comes from Arenicellales bacterium, assembly GCA_965200765.1. Lineage (GTDB taxonomy): Bacteria > Pseudomonadota > Gammaproteobacteria > Arenicellales > JAJDZL01. Next base: position 505,475 of record OZ241380.1, on the reverse strand, counting down.
TGCATGTAGTTGGAATTCAATTTGATAGTGCAATAGCGTTTGGCTACACGCAACCTGCAACAGATGGATGCCTGTCCATGTATAACTTTAACGCCATCAAGAGCTGGAAAGCCGGTCGGAGAGAGAGACTACTCGGGCTCGGCAAGATAGTTTTCCAAAAGGGCTATTCTATGGATCACACCTTTCCTTACTGGAAGTACTACAATTGGAGTGAATCAGAATTCAAGGGACTCCACCTGTGCTTTATGCCACGCTCTCCATTGGATCCTCAATCTGAATCAAAAGAAGAGTTGGGCAGTCGGTTCAACATTGCCGAGATTCGCCTTGCTCGGCGAATTGCCCGTGCAGTTAACTGGAAATACTCCAAGCGGCCGGACTACAAAACTCGGACATACGCGAAGGGCGAAGTAACGGAGCTGGATATTTCTGGATTTGGCAGTCCGCTTGATTTCAAAAAATACGACCCTGATTACCAGAGTGTTTTGGATACAATCAAGAATGTTACCCAGTCACGACAGAAGTGGAACAAGCATGAAGAATCGTGACAAAACACAGACAAAATTGTTTACAGTTCCACCACTTGTTTCGTTCTGACACATTGATTCACCAATGACATCAATCGTAGGTATTTGTCTAGTAAAAAACGAACAGCACTTCATTGCGTGGGCGTTACTGAATGCTGTTGAATTTTGTGACCGGATTTTAGTCATGGACAACTTGTCCGCGGACCGAACCTTAAGCATAGTGAAGGAGGTCGCGGCTCAGTATCGCCATATTGAACTGTTTTCAGTAAAGGACGGTAACAATACTCACAAGTATGTTGAGCAATTCGCGGGGAGTGCTACCTGGATTTTCAGAATTGACGGTGATGAAGTGTTCGACCCCGTTGGACTTCAGGAATTACGGACAAGACTCGTTTCGAGAGAGTTTGACAACTATTGGCTAATCGGAGCATCCACAATTCACGTACTTGGAATTGACTTTAAAGATTCCCTTGCCTTTGGCTTTACTTCCCCCGAAGCACATGAACTGCAAAATCTTTACAACTTCAACGCGATTGAGTCTTGGAGTCCGGGTCGTAGAGAACGACTACATGGGCATAGCCACATCGCTTTTCGACCTGGATACTCTTTGACCAACATTTATTCATTTGATGACCTGCATAGCTGGAAAACTTCAAAATTCAGAGCAATGCACATGTGCTTTATGCCGAGAAGTCCGTTGGACGAAGACGTTTCCGATAAGCAGGATCGATTAGGAACTCGGCATAGTGTGGCTGACTTGCGCCTGAGTCGCAGAATTAAACGAAGTGTATCAAAACGCTACGCTGAGAAACTTGATCGCAAGAACTTGCGATATGCTAAGGGAGAATTGAGCTCACTGAATATAGAAACCTTCCTTCGTCCAGACGTAATTCGCCAATACGATCCAGAGTTTGACAAAGTAATTGAAGTAATCGAAAACATTTCCCGAGCAAGAAAAGATCGGATGAATTCAAAAAATATTCAAAAACAAGTTACTTAACCGGATCTTCCTGACTTTCTGTTCCAATTGATCTGTTTTAAGAATATGTCCGCCACTATTGTAACAATGAAATGGGGAGTTCTGTACGGCCCCCACTACGTGAATAGATTATACTGGGCTTCAAAACGAAATCTGAACCAAGATTTCAGATTTGTGTGCTTTACTGACGACCCTTCCGGCATTGTCCCCGAAGTGGAATGTTTTCCAATGATTGATTTGCCACTTCCGGAAGACTGGGATACCATGCAATGGCCAAAGCTGGGGGTATTTCGAGACAATATCGCCAAACTCAGAGGCCCATGCTTGTTTCTTGATCTTGATGTCATCATTGTGGATTCTATGGATGACTTGTTTGAGTACGAACCAGGCTCATTTTGCATTAGTGCTGACTGGCTAGCCACAATCAAGCGTTGGAAATTCAAATGGAAGAATTTACCAGTATGTGGAAATACTTCTGTTTTCCGATTTGAAGCAAACACTTTGGAATACATCGTGGATGAATTTGAATCAAACTTCCGCCAAATCTTGCAAACCTGTCCAAATGAACAAACGTTTGTTACTAATATGGTATCAGACAAAATCAAGTGGTGGCCAACTCCGTGGATAAGGAGTTTTCGACGTCACTGCCGCCCTCCCAAGCCATTAAACTTGATTTTACGGCCTACTCTGCCGCAATCAACTAAAATCGTCTGTTTTCACGGATTGCCCAAAATGCATGAAGCAGTTATTGGAAAATGTAGCGAGAAGTTTTTCGACCGTTGCCGAACCGCTACCTGGGTTTCTGATAACTGGCGCGATGAAGCTCACATCACAAGTGATGCTAACCAGAGAAGTTACACAAGTGTATAAGAAAGTACTCTCGATGACATTTTGTATTGCTTTCCAGATTGGGCAGTATTGTTGAAAGCCACGTCGTGGGAAACCCAACAAACAAGTCAAGAACTGAACAACATATTCACAATGCCAGTTAACATTCTTTCAATGAAGTGGGGCACGCTCTACGGTCCCCACTACGTCAATCGGTTGTACTGGGCCGTGAAACGCAATCTGAACAAAGAGTTCCGATTTGTATGTTTCACAGATGATCACTCTGGAATCACAAAAGAAGTCGAGTGCTACCCTATGGTCGAGGTAGCTGTCCCTCCTGATGTGAAGGACTTGCGTTGGCCCAAGCTTGGCGTGTTTCGAAAAAAAATCGCAGATCTTGAGGGAACATGTCTGTTTCTTGACCTGGACGTCCTTATCGTGGATTCAATTGACTGCTTATTTGATTACGAACCAGGTTCCTTCTGCATCAGCCACACTTGGTGGACCCCGTACAAACACTGGAAGTCAAGAGTCTTGAACCGAATGGAGGAAGGCAATACCTCAGTGTTCCGCTTCGAGGCAAATTCCATGGAATTTCTCCTTGAAGACTTTGAAAGCAACCCGGTACACCTTGCTGAAAAGTATTTCAACGAGCAACTCTATGTCACCCAGATGCTCATTGACCAACTAAGGTGGTTTCCAACCTCCTGGATAAGGAGTTTCCGCCGTCACTGCTACCCAACCATTCCACTGAATATGGTACTCACCCCAAGAATACCCAGAGATTCAAAGATTATCGCGTTTCATGGGTTGCCCAAGATGGACCAAGCGATTGCAGGCTACACAAGCGATAAACCGATGAGGGGTTGCCGCCCGACTCCTTGGATTCGCCAATTATGGAGTGATGAACCTCAGTAAGGCTTAACCAGATAGAATTGAAACCATTGAGTGATAGAAACTCAACAAATGACGATCAGTATTCAGTTTATGAAATGAGGTGGCCTATATAGTCACCCTATATGCTCCATAAATTGTTTTCAATTATTTTTTGGTATTTTCTTTTTATCTTGTTTATATCTCTCCCAAATACTCTCTATAGGTTCTTTTTTTATTGCGTCTTCAATTTTTGTTTTTGCTAATTGCGAGTAACGTTTAAATGGTGAGTTATCCATTTTAATCACCTTATAACATTCTATGTCTTCTTGTAGTTTAAGATCATATACCACAGCGTTGAGTTTTGGAACAGATATTTCAATTTTCTCTGCAAGTCTTTTCGGACCAAAACAATATTTATCTTTCTCATTTACTTCTCTTATTACAACTACATTCCCATTTTTTGAATCGTTTGGTGCCCATTGCATAGGAACCCCTTCTTTTTTTGATAACCTCAACGACAAATACATGTTGTTAGCTTCCGCTTTACTACCAAATGTGACAACACCTTTGAAAATATCCATCCAACTTTGACCTTCCCGGAGTTTTTCTAAATTCTTTTTTAAATTCTCGTCGCTTGGCGGATCATCGTCGCCTTGAAACACAGAGTCAACTATCGCCAATGACCGATATCTAGGCAATATTTCATCAAGTTTTTTTTCATTTTCTTTAACGTTTTTGATAATTTCAAAAATCTCATTATCGTAAAGCGTGATTATATCCAGTGGCGGTTGTGTCGATATAGGTAATACACGCTGTGGAATTAAATCAAATAGTCGCTTATCAAAAACTGTACTCAATATATCATCAAATGTAGCAACTCCTGACTGAATCAGCATATATAAATGATTTTCTGAAACTTCAAGAGTATAGTGTTGGACAGCATCACGAAGCCTATTGATTGCATTTAAGGCCATTGCTTGCTCTTTAACAAGATATCGAATATCATCTTTACTCAATGATAATTCTACAGCTTTTTTGAAACTTATAGTTTTATTATCGTCAGCCTTACGGATTTCTCCATCTCTTTCCATAATTGATGCCTTCATCAGCATCTCCAACCCATGGTCCAATAATATCAAGGTGCCACTAACTCGCCCCGTGTCGCTAGGACGATTAAATAATTCTATGGAAAGAATCAGTGATTCGCAGGCCTTGTTTAATAATTGCTCAACTATTGGTTTCATCATATTTCTGCCATGTATTGGAATCTGTCAATATTCACTCATATTGAACAACAAATGTGTTTTATGAGCATCTAATCGTTTAATTCGCAGTATTTTACTGAAAATTAAGAATGGAATTTCATTTTACAACGAATTTCTGTATATATTGTAAATCATTTTCTCTAACGAATTGAACATGCACTGTCACTCACAGCCCTGCAACTTCCCGCAACAGTCTCCTGACTTTGCCCATAACAACGCTCAGTATAACATACATCTGGTAAGCTTCTGGCAATTCTCAAGACCCCAATATTCCCGTTTGAAAGCGGCAATGTCGTATTTTTACAGTGAAAACAAGATGTCTAACCATCAGTGTCGGTACTGTGTAGGTTGGCTTTTTCTGAGGTTCAGGAGCGAATTCGGCGGATTGGAGTGTTCGGATTGGCAAATTTTCGCCTGCCTGCAACAAGGTAAAGCGTTTGCACAAACAGTTAATTCAAAACCGAAGGATTAGGGAAACACCTGCAAGCATGTCTATTCGAGAAGAATCTTTTTCGAAACGCAGGTATTAGTGGCAGTTGGAAAAATCGATCCACTAAGAACAAACAATAAGCTCCAAGGCCCCAGTACAGGAAACGCCTAGGACATGTCTGCAACTCTGTTAATTCATTTCATTGAATTGCACATGAAGGAAAGAATGATGAGCAAAGAATATCAATGGACTGTGGGATTGAATTTGCGAATCATTTGCATCAGGCTTGTAGCAATGACTGTCAACGGCGACGCGCTAGGCAACTGCTCGTTCCAGTATGGCTGTGTACGGGTTCTGGTGATGGCGGAGTGGTTTCTGCAACTCACCGGTGCTGAGCCGAGACAGGTGGAAGTTGGAGTTGAGGTGCTACGCGGTCCGGTGATAGAAATGTTGCTGCGACTGGGAGAGTACCGAAAATAGTTACAACACTCACAAATAAATACAATCCCTGCTGGAATCCTACGAACACCCGGAAGAGGCGCAACACCACGGTCCTGCGCTCCTTACCAGGTATGGGCCAGCAATACTGTCAACATTACTGAGCTAGATCGTAGAAGCCATCAAAATCGACATCTCACGCCTTGCGATGCCGTTACTTCGTGGCACTCATCACAATCCACTCCCAGCACAGCAACCGGCTAGCCAAGCATTGTGCTTCTCACAATCAACATGAGGAAAATTCAATCCACTGAGCACAGACCGCCGTGCAGATAGATCCGACCTGCAAGAACAAATGCCGGGAACTTATACCGCGTGGACATGGTATTTATCAGGTATTTTGCTCCGTCACCGAACGCTTGCCAACAGGACCCTGTGTAATGCTTGATTCCAAATTACTCACACCAAGTTCCATGGGTACTCATATCCAACCACAATTTTGCCCAATGGGACGAGCAAACTGACCTGGTATTCTGTAGCCGTCCATTATTTTTCCGGCAACTACATCACGCTGTTGACTCAAATCAACGGCACCACCCACCGCTGGCAAGCACATGCTGAGCAGATAACGGAGCAATTCCTTTTCACTTGGAATTCTTCCACCCTTGCTTACGCGAACGCGCGTAAGATTGATCCTTGTGAATCTGAAGTCGTCATTGACACCTGTGACCGATGCATCTTCATCACTCGCTGAATCGCTGCGGATTTTCACTCAAGTCTAGGCCACGCGACGAACAACTACTGCACACCTCTTGACATTTTGTGAATTGACCTTACAATACCAATTGCCACAGAAAATGGTCTGCTGGTACCAACATTTAATGTCTGACAACAAATGTCAATGGTTATTTGCATCTCGCAAACTTGCAAGAGCAAGCGACCAATTCTGACATTGAGTCGCAAGCGAACAATCGCTTGGATGAATACATTGATGTTCATTATATTTGTCATATTGTAAGCTCCGTACCTAGTATAAACTGGGTAGATATGATTCGTGCGTTCGGAGGGTGTTCAGTAAATTATTGAGGCTCAGGGGCAGTGCTAACCCTCCGAACTGTGATATACAAAGGAGTTCAAATATGGATTTCGATTGGTTTCGTCCTCGACCATACAAGCATTTCGACCTACCTGTTTCAGACACCTTCAAATGTAAGGTTGTAAACGACCCAAAATTTGTTGCGAAACATGCTTTTTCTCCGCTGATTCACTACGACAAGAATGCAAAGCGGTACAAATCTGAAATCAGAAAGACTAAACTTAAAGAACGACCAATCAAATACGCTTCTCATCGCGACGCATGCATCTACTCATACTACTCGTACAAACTTACGAAAATTCTTGACGATTTTTACCGTGATACTGGTCTTGATGACAATGTCATCGCCTATCGAAAACTGGGGAAAAGTAACGCAGACTTTGCCAATGAAGTCTTTACATACGCAAATGGTAATTCACCCGTCTGCATCCTAGCATTTGATATCAAAGGGTTTTTCGACAATTTAGACCATAAACTGTTAAAACACAGACTCAAGCGGGTGTTGAACACTGATAGCTTGTCAAATGACTGGTATGCTGTGTTTAAGAATGTCACACGGTACCACTTTGTCGAATTGAAGGATATCCAAAATCACCCAAATTTTGGCGAATCATTGAAGTCGAAGGGTATGAGGCCGATTGTGACGATTCGTGACCTGAAGGAGAGCGACATAAAAATCCACTCTCACCCACTAAATGGAATTCCCCAAGGTACGCCCATCAGTGCGGTATTGTCAAATCTCTACATGATTGACTTCGATATAGCGATGAAGTCATATTGCGATCAATTCGGGGGATTCTACCGTCGATACTCTGACGATATACTTATCGTATGCAAGTGGGATTTCTGTTCTGAAGTTGAGGAAACAGTGAAAATACTTGTTGAGGAAGATAAACTAAATTTAAACACAAGCAAAACAGAAATAACTGAATTTGACTCTGCTACCCCAATGGACCCCACGAAGAAACCAGCTCAATACTTGGGGTTTGTGCTGTACCCAGATGGTGTGGCGATTCGTCCAAGTACGATATCCAAACATAAATGTAAACTACAAAGATCAATTAAGCATGCCGACACAAAAGCTAAATCAGAGTATGAAGCGGGTAGATCTAAAAAGGTCTTTACCAAGAGCTTGTATCGACGTTTTACACCAGTTAATGCAAGAAATTTCTACAGTTATGGAAGTCGTTGCACAGAGGCTTTTGAGTCTAATCATAGAATCAAAAAGCAATTGAAAAGGATGAGCCGGACGGCTCAGAAGAAGTTGGCAAATCTGAAAAACACGCCTCTATCGTAAGTGAACTTAATCAGAGGTACGGCAAATCAACACACATCTGTACTAAACCATATTCTGCCGGGTTATTTTGACAAGGTGGTCAATGAAACGAAATTCAGATACTGTACTTTACAAGTTTAGCTGGTGAAGAACATAACCTTGTTGAAAATGCGCAGTTTTACTAATTTCTCGTACTACTTAACTCCATACAAAAGAAAGTATACTTACACTTCCGTCTAGATGGCAACCTAGCGGTTAGGCAAAATAATTCGATACCCATCGTCAAACTCAATCCGTTTTCCGTGTATAGTATTGCCTATTGGCGAAGACACTTAAAATAGTGTGAAATCAGTCAGTAAATCGGGCCGCTACCGTTTCTCGCAACACGTGTGCTTCAATATTACATGGTTGAATACTTGATTTTATTGCGAAATCGCTCGCTTATTTCAAGTTGTCTTCGATTAGTTGAAGTAGATTCTTTCCATCAGCACTCTTTACTTCCAGTAATTGTTTTTTCAAGATTTTCTTGGCTTTTTTCTTCCATTTCTTGCTGTAAAGATCGAATACTGTTTCTGGATTTTCCCATTCTTCTACACAATCGTTAGACAACACTGTTTGCCATGTAGGCCAATAAGGTATTTTGTTATACTTTATAATACCATCACTATCATTTTTCAATTTTTCCAGTTTATCGTAAATGACTCTGTGCTTATCAGGGTCTCGGTACTCTCTCCAAATGAGTATTCTGATTGCTGCATTAGTATATTTGTAAAACATTAATGTGAATGGCAAATTAGAAACATCCCACCGTTTAACTTGAATTTTTAGTTCTCCATTATGAGCATTCCCCCTACCAAGAATATCAACTTCAAAGTCTGTCTCACCACACACTTCAGCCACAATATTTTTCCAATCGTTTAAATAATCCGTTAACGGAGGCATGTTGTCAATTATTTTCTGTATTGTTGCCTCGTCTTTTAACTCACTCGGTGAGCTGTCAATAATTTCCTGTATCATTGCCGCATTATTTCCTTCACTCAGCAACTTACGAACGATTCGTTTTTCTTTGGTATTCATTAAAATATTTCTCTTGATGTGTTGTGAGAATTGCTTTCGAAAAGTGTAATTTTCTTCAATTTTCTCTGATTCGTAGTTGACTTCATTGATGATTTTGAAAATATCGCGCCATGACATTACCAGTACACGCACACAACTGCATTCACTAGCCGTTGTTGGATCATTGCCCTGAGGTGTTAAAAATATTACCATCCTATATTTATTAGGATACTTCTTTTTTAGAAATTTTTGATACCGACTCACTTGATCTGGTTGCTCGTCAGCCCAAACTTTTACTTCAATGCCTATAACTAGATTAAGTGACTCTATACAAGCCAACACATCAATGCGACTATCGGAATTCCCATATTCGCAACTGACTTCTATATCGTTGTCGTCTTCTGCACAATAGGATTTTAATTCATTATTGGTGTTTTCATTAAACCTGTTATCTTGATTGGCAATCCAAGTAACAAATATCTGTCTGAACTTCTTGTTTATTTCATCCTCCAACAACCAAGCCAACACCTTCGAATGGGGCGACTCCTTTTTTTGTACCCCCATTACCTCAAAGGGATTGAACGGTGGCTTATAGTCCCGGAGGTTTTTATATTGCTGAGACTTCTTCAGGCGTTCGATTGCGTTGTCCAGATTACTCATTGTCATTTTCTACCTCAAAATTTTTCTTGGTAATAGTCTGTGATTCCCATGATGGATTTCTAGGTCAACTCCGAATTATGCTCCTCATTCAGAGTGATTCGACTGATTGTACGAGTTAACCATAAAATCCAAGGCAACCGTTCTGAATACTGTAAGATACCGTATTGAGGTTGTCTTGTCAAGCAATCAATGCGGATTAATCCTGAACAAGCAGTGACAGAACCGCTACATCGCTGTTGGTACCTAATGCGAGTGGGGTTTGGCTTCCTAGAAGTTCTGAAATCTCCTCCTGACAATCTCCAATGATTCACAAACTAAAATTCTGCAACCACAAACCAATTGCTAACTGAAACCACCACGCATCATCTTGTCATTTCCTGCGATTTGGTTGAACGTTGGAGAAGGCTTGGCGGAAGGCGGCACACAATGGCGGGTTTTCCGAACGTGTGCTGACACTGGTCACCGACAACGGTGCCCGCATCGAATCAAGACAATTCCATGACTATGCAAGCGAGCACTTCAATCATGTTCACGTCCAGTATCGAACATCCACACTCAGCTGGGCTAGCCGGAGGGGTTTCATGGAATCTTGAAAGACGAAGAGGCGTACTGGAATCTGTACGACAGTCCAGAAAATACGCGTTGCTCACTGGCCGCTCATCGGGAATGCCACAACCGGATTCGTCTGCATTGGCTCTTCAACCGGTAAGCGCCTGGAACCCTCTTTGCCGGTCAATGTCTACTTGGACGGTCTGGTAGTGACGATTCCAAATTAGCAGGGAAGGGCCGGGGTCGCCAGAAAGAAACTGCTGTCGTTCCCTGAGAGCTACCCAATCCGGACACGATTGACAACCGGGATATTTCTCCAGAAATATCTATGGAAACGCAAGTAAAATGGTCAAATTTAAATCCCGCGAAATAACTGGCTAAGACGCAGATCTGGGAATGTTACTGAAAGAGCAAGTTTTCGATTGTCTTGCAATAATGCTCGCCTACAATTTGTCCTGAATTAACTGAAGTAGGGTCTTGCCCTCATTGTTTTCCACTAACATTTGCCTCCGCAGAATGCGCTTGGCCTCAACTTTCCAGTCACTCTTGTAGGGATTGATTAGTATTTCTTGAATTTCATCAAACTTGCTAGACAGAACCGTATAGAACGCCCAACCTGCCACCTTGGTATACTTTACAATACCGTTACTATTTTTTTCAAAATTTATCAAGCTATCATTAAAACCATATTCATTCCCGGGTTCTAGGAATTTATCCCAAAGCAGTAGCCTGATCCAGAACATTCCGTTTTCACATTTGTAAAGCATTAATGTGAACGGTAATTTAGCTTTTTTATTCCACTCTTCAATTTCAATTTTTAACTCTCTAGGAGCACGCGAATCAGGATAATATTTAACTATTAGTTCACAATTCTTACTCTCCCCGCAACATACGTCAGTTACAATCTCTTTCCACCCATCTAAATAATCCGTTAAAGGAGGCAGGTTGTGAAATATTTTATGTATAGTTGCCGCGTATTTATCATCACTCAATAACTCGCGAACTATACGTTTTTCTTCTGTATCCATAACTATGTCCCTCTTGATGTGTTGTGAGAATTGCTTTCGAAAATTGTATTCATCTTCAGGTTTATCGAATGGGTCGTTAACCTCGTTGATAATCTTGGCAATTGTACCCCATGACATGGTCAAAACAGGTACATCACTGCTTTTGTCTTGATCTGATACTGGTTCATGGCCCCAAGGTGTCAAAAATATCACCATCTTTTTATCGTCATGGTAATTCACTTCCAGAAAACTTTGATATCGGTCTATTTGTCCTTCCTGCTCACCCGCCCAGATTTTTACCTCGATTGCTATAGCAAGTCCAAGCTTTCGAAAACGCACAAATACATCAATGCGCCCGTGCTTGGAATCTCCAAATTCGCATCTGATATCTACGTCCTTGAATTTGTAATCCGAAGAAAACTTGATTCTGCGTTTCGTGTCGTTATCAATCTCATCTTGAGCCGCAATCCAATCAAGAAATTTTCGAGTGAATCCTGTATTTGTCTCATCAGCCAAAAGCCAAGCTAGCACACTTGAATGAGTTAATTCCCGATAGCGCACACTCATGACATCAAAAAGATTGAACGGTGGCTTATAGTCCGCAAGTTCCTTGTAGTGTGGCGATTCTATCAGATGAATGATAGCGTCTTGTAAATCACTCATTTTCGATTTCCATCTCAAAATTTTCTTTGGTCTTTGATAAGAGTCTGCGATTTCCATGAAGGAGTTCTAGGTAAACACCGAATTCTACTCCTCAACCAAATTGATTCAATCGAATGTACCGGTTCATCATGAAAACACTAGGCAACTATTCTTGACAAAACAGGATACTCGTTTTGAATCATCTTGTCAAGCGACCGATGCGGACTAATCGGGAGCAAGCAGTAACAGAACTACTTCATCGTAGTTGTATACTGAATACGTGTCGGGGTTAGCTTGACAGAAGCCCTCTAAAACCTCTCTCTGCCCTGACATTCTTCATATCGAGCCATCCAATCCTTGATTCATAGACATTCCAAGAACACACTCTACATTTCCAGAGATTCTTGTGACCCAATACTGCAATCCAAATCAATGGCCAGCGGAATTCATCATCCCTGATTCATCTTGCTCTTCCTGGCGAGTTGCTGAAAGTTGGAGAAGGCCCCGGGAGGCGGCGCACCACGGCGGTTTTTCCGGACGCGTGCCGACGCTGGTCGCCGGCAACGGCGGCTACTTCATGTCCAGAAAGTTCCACTACTATGTGAACCAGCATTTCAATCATGTCCGCATACAGTATCGAACCCCCACTAAGCTGGGCTTGCTGGAGCGTTTTCATGGCACCTTGAAAGACGAAAAAGTGTACTGGAATCAGTACGACAATCCAGCTGATGCACGTCGCTCGCTGGACGCGTACCAAGAGCGCTACAAACGGACTCGCCCGCACTGTGTGCATCAACCGGTTAGTTGCGGGGATCATTTGGTGCCGGCCGATGTCTACCTGGACGGACTGGCGGTGACTATTCCGAAGTGGCGGATGGGCCGGCCCCAAGCCGCCAGAAAGAAACTGCTAGAGAGGACCAGAGAGCAGTCTAATTCGGACAGGAACGACAACCAAGATATTTTTCCGGAATTATCTATGGAAACTAAAATAAAATGGATAAATCAGTGTCCAGTTAATTAGTAGGCAAGATATTCTTGAAGCATGATATCCAATCTATATGGAATTTAATTCTATAGTCTATCGCTTCATTGATTGAATCGGCGCGAAGTAGTGTATAATGGTATTGACCTTCTGTATCGGGAATAACAGACGCAATCAAGAATTTATCAGACTCGAACATATCTCGCCAAACGTAACTGCAAAACGGAATGCACTGCAAATGCTGTGCAATCAACGGAAATAAATACAGATCGATTGGATGAGCAAGCCAAGTGTACCTTTTGATTTCTTTGTACCAGTCTTCGATATAATCAATAATCAAGTCTTTATTTGATGATTTGCTGTCTTTATCGAAAGTGAAAAATCTGGTTGGAAATTCCTTATCAGGAAGAAGTGAAAAATTATCCGCTAAATTGGAGTCAATGGTATATACGGGATCATATCCTTTCGACAATACATCAAATACAACTTTCGAACAACTATGAAAATTCATTTCAACATTTATTGGCATTGAAGTTCTCGTGCAATGAGACAGTTGATTACGACATAATGATAAAATATCCAAATGATCGAACAGCTTATCAAATAATTCGTTGTCATTCGTTTTTATGTCTCCGCAAAGTTCCTTCAATTTCTTTATACTAAAACTAAAATCATCCCGAACAATCATTCTCGATTTCCTGATAAATTCATCATTATGAACGTGTGCTTTAGGCATGTCATAAATGGGATAATCATAATATTGAGGCCATAAGTACCATCGTATAAAACCCTTCACTATGGCTTCTATATAGGCGATGACCTTGTATCTTGCCCAACCCATAATCTCATAAATCTGCAGATCATTGTTTTCAAATTGATCTCTCTTGATAAGATCCAAATGCAAAGTTTGACATAATGAATCGGCTATGCCCACAGAATTAGCAAGAACAATTTTATTGAACTCTTCGGGTTCTGCATTTAGTAAATTTTTCATAGAATTTTCCTTGTAACTTTAATTAAGGGAAACCTGAATCGGCACAGAATCAACGGCGGCTTTCAGCAATCCATCCGGTAGCTGAGGTTTCCAGAATCTGCGATTGGGTGGAACACAAATTTGTCATTATATTCCTGAAAGTATCAATGCGATACCCTGTGGAAGGATCCCGCCAGAAAACTCTTGAAATTGCTGATGACAATATGAACCTTGGGAAGCCATTCATCCACTTTCTCCGGCGGGGTGGTATTGGCTTCATACCGATGCGAATCACCCAGAACCCGCAGAAAGCGTCCGTGCGAACTTGCGATTCAGGTGAGATTCGCCTCGAGTATTCCTGACCCAGCAACAAATTCACTCGCTCAACAAGACGAGTTGCCATTAAACCCATGCCATTTTCTCGTTGCTCCACCACAAAAATCACAACTTTTCGTCTTTGGCACAAACCTCTCTTGCTCGGCTTGCGTCCCCCGATGAAAGCATTGTCCACCTCCACAAGCCCCTTGAACCTGTAGCCGCGGTCGCGGTTTCCCATAGCTTGACGCAAATTCCTCAACATTCGATAGAAGCTAGGCCAAAACACTCCTGTCATCTTGGAAAGCCGTTGCGCCAGAATCCCAGCCTTGCCAGCGCCCATCAGGTAGAACGTTGCAAACCATTTGGTCAACGTTAAACGCGTAGGCTCGAAAACCGTATCGGCCGTCGGCGAAACTTTACAACCGCATTCGGAGCACTCGTTTAAATGACGATGTTTCAACTGGTAGGACTTGTCGCGACCGCATTTCGGGCAGATGAATCCGTTTTTCCAGCGATGCCGGTTCAACTCTTCCAGAGAAGCTTCCTGAGTGGAATAATTCTGTGTCCTATCAAAAATAATTGTATAGTTCTGTTGCATTTGAAATTTCCTCACAGCATGCTTAATCAGACCGTTACAGTTGTATTATAAGACAGACCTTATTTCAATTTAGATGTACGTTACTAACTATCGTTTTTCATCTCAAATTTTTCTTTGGTCTTTGGTAATTTCCTGCGATTTCCATGAAGGTGCTCAAAGTAAACACCGAATTATACTCCTCAACCAAAATGATTCAACTGATTGTTCTGGTTCGTCATGAAAACCTAGGCAACAATTCTTGACAAAACAGGATACTCGATTTGAATCTTCTTGTCAAACGACCGATACGGATTTATCAGGAGCAGACGGTGATAGACCTGTTTCATCGCAGTGTTGACAGAATGCGTGGTATAATAGGAGTATTGTAAACCAAACCTTTGAGGGTTCTAATATGGACAATAAAGATGAACGAATTGTCTACACTGAAAAGATGATTGACGAAGAGATTGGAAAAATGACGAATGAAGAAGTTGAGGCTTGCAAACTCCGTTGTAACAGACTGCGGAATGAGATTGAACGTTATAGCGACTGGCGGCAACTCACCATCGAATCAGTGGAAACGCTTGATGAGGAAATAAAGAAAATTGTTGATTTTAAGGCGTTGGAGCAATACAAGGGCGATAATCATTATCATGTTGATAAGCGCCATCCATACAAGTCTGAAATAGACTTGAAAAAAGCAAAGTTGTTAGAAATGATAGAACTATCAAATGTTCAATCGGTTCTCTACAACGCAATCGTAAATCGGTACGGTAGCACTAAATTTTCGCATTACGATGACGAATTCTTTGAAACTTGTGGAAAGGAATATCTATATTTTCTCAGAGCATTTAAGAAACTGCTTAATAAATTTTCTCATGTTTATCAGCCTAGTGATTTGATAATTGCGACAACTGAGGATGAAAAGATAATTTATGAAGAGATTGACAACTTGAACTTAACGACTGAACAAAAAAATATGCTGAAAGATTTGGTCACAGAATATCCGTTTCATAGCGAGACAGACGATGTATAATTGACTATTCCATTGTATCTTGGATTTGATGGAATATGTGAGTGGTGATATGAAAATCGCTCAAATCAAATTTGCGGAACTCAAAAACCCCAAGGAGGTAAATAATGGATAACCATGAAACACGTAAGTATTTGAAGGACTTGAGAAAAGTGAAGGACAGTATTCACTCGTTTGCCGATAAATACGAGTATGCAAAACTTAATCCTACTTTTCAAACAGCGCAATTCTATTTGAACAATTATTACATTACGGCTGCTGAAGCGGAGATCGACAGAATTAGGGAATATCACAAACCTGTTGAAACTGAGTGATGTAGTTTGCTATAATTGAATCGTAGGCTTAAAAAATCTGCGATATAAATG
This sequence comes from Arenicellales bacterium, assembly GCA_965200765.1. GTDB lineage: Bacteria > Pseudomonadota > Gammaproteobacteria > Arenicellales > JAJDZL01. Next base: position 489,601 of record OZ241380.1, on the reverse strand, counting down.
GCAAAACCCGAGACAATCTCGGTTGTTGCGGGTTCTTTATTTTTTCAACTATAATTGAATTATGGATACAGTACAAACAGACAGTATTATTCGCAAATATGTGGCGACTGGTTCGGGCATCGACAGCATGTATGTAATTCCTTATACGAGCCACCCTGCGCCTCAACAGTCCATTTATGCAGTCGTGCATTGTATTAATATCAATTATCGCGGGGCACCATGGACTGACTACGAAAGCAAGAAAAAATCGGGTGTATGGAAAGTGTTACATAATGTAGATATGCGTTATAGCATTCAATGGATTGGTCAAAATTCTATGAATTATGCTACTGCATTTCGCGAGTGGTTAGACTCGCCGTTAGGTTTACAATACGCAGTGGATAGGCACTTTGCTTGCAACAAGACTACTGCAATTACAAGTCTTGATTTTGCAATGCCTGACAATTTAAGTGGCAATATTGTAGACAAGTCGTGCATGGATATTACAATTTCTATAACGCTACAAAAAACGCAACAAATACCAGTAGTTGAATAGTCTGAATTTGAAATGATTGACACAGAAATTACTATCAATCGTGAAGGTTGGGTTTAGGTAAACAAAGGTACGCGGGGTTGAAAGGGTGCGCGTATAGCGAAGAGGGTTTTCAACTTTAAACACACTTTTTGACGAGTGGTTGGGGACGTCCTAACTTTTCATGCAGTCAGGACAGATAATTAGTGCATTGCAAGACTTGCGAGTAGCGCAAGGTTCCCGTCCCGGTGAAAAGTTTGCAATGCTACTGTGGGAACAGAGATTTATCAGATGTTCATTTTAGGACGATATAGAAATTAAGGGCTTGTCGGTTTCTCTTGGCAATGGCAAGACTACGCTGATAGCTACTATCTGCTCTGCATATTTTTTAGACTCTAAACGCTACAATGCGGATATTATCGTGTGCGCCAGTTCATTCAATCAGGCTAAAATCTGTCAAAAACAGGTATTAAGGTTCTTTCTTGGTCGCTAACAAATTAATTTTGATATATAATTTGAGATTAATAACACTATTGAAATCCTAAATCGTTCACATGCTTTAGAACTGATTATGTAAAATCCTGACTTCGCGGGATGCTGGTCCGTCCTTCTGTGATGTTGTTTTCCAGGCAATAACAAGAGGTTTGGAATTGTGCGAACCAACGCATGTATGTTGTTGCCGGATTCGGTGTACACCATCGTATCGACACGGTCTTCGAAAGGTGCCCGAGTGGGCGGATAGCTCTCGCCGGTCGGCTCGTCCTTCCACATTCGCCGGGTTTTGATAATGAACAGCACCACACCACTCTCATGTAGCGTCCGGTCGACGACCAAGCCGACGCAACGTATCCCCACCTCGCGGTATAAATGTGGCAACCTTGGTCCACATCCGCAACATTGCCAGTGCCATCGGCTCAGAACCGACCGGTCATGCAACTTCTTGCCGTCGAACCCTAGGCATTTTTCGAAATCCGCGCAGACCTGCATCAACTGGTCGCGGCTATAGAAGAAATAACGTTCGCATCGCATTATGCTCGCACTCCATCCGTAGCAACAGTTTCCCAAATTGTGAAAACGCACTCTTCGACAGCACCCGGGTCCAGCCCTATTTGGTACGCCTCCAGCAAAAAGCTGCAAACTTGTTTGTGGCCTTCTTGTCAAGCTATTAATGCAGATTAATCTGGATCAAACGGTGACGGAACTGCTCCGTCGCTGTGTTTACCAAATTCATGTTAGGTTTAACTTCATAGAAGCTCTGAAACTTCTTCCCATTCTTACAAACTTCATTTGTCAGAAGTTATCCAATCCGTGATTCCTATACAATCCAAGAATACACCCAAAATTTCCAATGTCGCACGAATTTCAATACTGCAACGACTGAGCAGCTACCAGCTGAAACCGTTTCCATGAGTGAATTTTTCACCTTGCCCGTACGCTACAGGGTATCTTCATCTGCCGATGACCGTCAATCAGACAACTTTGACTCGAAAGTCTTGAAAAAATTGTCTCCTGACCATACAATATCTGAAGGCTATGAAAAAACAATCGTTTTATAGCCCACACAAGAAGCGCTGGTCTTTGCTGAAAGGGACCAGCGAACGACAACTGCAATCAAAACAAATGCAAATTACGAGGTAAACACAATGCAAAGAGAGCCAGTAGTTTCATCTAATATCCGTACCATAGGCTATGAAGAGGCAACTCAAACACTGGAAATTGAGTTCTTGAATAGCTCTATTTACCAGTACTATAATGTCCCACAGAACATTTACAGTGAAATGATGAAAGCCGATTCCAAGGGTAAATTCTTACATTTCTATATAAATAATGCTTACCCGTGTTCACGGGTTGGATAAATGTAAGTTTTCCTGATTCGATTTATCGCAGACCCCTGTGGACTGGATATCTGAGTGCTTGTTTAGTTCTTGACTTTGTAAGTCTAAATCTTCAAGTAATTGATTCTATTACAGTTCACTTAGGAAGCGATGCTCCGCGAACATGATTGTCAGTCGTCTCCAGACAATCAAGTATCCGCTTGCCGAGTTTTTCACCAGAGTTAACGAAACTTTGCACGGCACCTTCATACCATTGGACCGGCAGACGGTTATCGGATTCTTCACGCAGTCGTACAACATCTCACAAGCTGCTCCTGCGAACCATTCAATCAGCGTTCACGCTGCTGGCGAAAGATTTTGATGACAACAGAACTGATCCGAAGGCAAAAGCTGTACCTCAGCACACCAGAGAACCACTCCATACTATACAGGTTACCAAGTGTTTTACCAGACTACAGCCTCGAACTCCCCAATATCCCACTGCCCTTGCAGTCTATGGCTCAATGCATCATTCAGAGAAAAACAACAGACCTGCCTACCGTACGAATAATCGTGATGTAGTCACCGATGACTGTTGTTGCCGTTTCTCGCTGCAACCGAGAATTTGACCATTCATGCAACGCATCAATACTTTCGCAGGTATCTTCCATCTCTAGTACACCCTGACTGGAACATACGCGTGGGCATCTTGAAATTTATCTAACGGCGTCATACTCATCTCTTTGCTGAGGTAGTGACACAATATGAGAACTGCTATGCAGATACTCATTCGGCTTGAATGCAATGATAGGCGGCAGATTCCCAGAGTAATGCCTGCCAATGTGTTCTTGCTCCTTGACCCCGGGGAGTAGTATCTTCTACTTGTTCCCGGTGTCCAAAAACTCGTAGTGCGTGAATTGAGCAAGTGAATTGCAAAAATTTTTTGTGACCCACTTGCAATCTTTGAATTCGCCCCCATAGTATAGTGTCGCGTCAGTGAAATACTGACAATTTGTGGAGCATCTTGCCCACTTAATCATTCTGTTGAACCCGTATAACCAGAAAACTGTTCATGTACGATCAAACCAACCCTGTAGTGCACAACCCAGATCAATACATGATTGATCTGAGACGAATACTCTCCCAAGGCCGCAAACAAATCGGACTCTTGATTGGAGCTGGTGCGGCCGTGTCGCAAACAGTCTCGAATGATAGCAACCCAGTACCTGAGGAATCAAATGGCAAGCCACTCATTCCTGACGTGAAAGGCCTCACGAATGAGGTCTTGACGAAAATCAGCAAAAACAAAGAGTTTCCTCTTAAAGGGATCCTAACCGATTTAGGAGGGGATTCGAATATTGAAGAAATTTTGACACGTGCCAGACAACTAGCTGCGACAATAGGCAATGCTGAAGTACATGGTTGCAATGGAGAAGCATACCGGAGATTAGCAAAAGCTATCTGCAGAGAGATTGGGAAGCTCGTTTCAGTTTCACTTCCAGAAGAGGAGAATGCCTATACCGAACTCATTTCGTGGATAGGAGGCACAGCTCGTAGACACGCAATTGAAATTTTCACTCCAAATTATGACCTTCTACTGGAAGAAGCATTCGAACGGCAAAGATTGCCATATTTTGACGGATTTCCCGGGGCATTCAGGCCCTTTTTTGATCCTGTCAGCGTAAGTGAGAACCAACTTCCCCCTCGTTGGACTAGACTGTGGAAAATTCATGGCTCCCTAGGCTGGGAAAGCGAAGACGATTCAGTAATCAGGACTGGAAGTCGGGATGCAAATACACTGATTTATCCTGACCATCTAAAATATGATCAAATTACTCGCCAACCTTTTTCAGCACTCTACGAGAGACTTCGCACCTTTTTGAAAACACCGGACAGTCTGCTCTTCTGCACAGGGTTTTCGTTTTCAGATGCTCAAATTACTGCTGTGATTGACGAGGCACTAACTTCGAACTCTCATACTGCTGTCATCGCCTTCCAATATTTGGCACTCAATGAAGAAACCCATGCAGTTGAACTAGCCCGCCGCCGACATAATTTCAGTGTTTACGCTCGCGATGGAGCGATGATTTCCTGCCTTGAAGGAAAATGGAAACCTGGGGAACCGCCAGCAAAAAATTGGGAGGCAATTCAATCTACATACTGGAAGTCAACTGGTGAGGAAAATGATAGTGAATTTCTTTTGGGAGACTTCAATAAACTCACACGATTCTTGATGCAGTCCCAAGCAAACTCATTGGACTTAGCCCTTCAAGAAGTTAAATTAACCGACCCTTCAACTGAATTTACCAGCAACTCTGGTGAAAATTCAAATTCTACTGCAAGTGTGAATGATGCTTAGTAATGACCCTACATTTCTTGGTGAAGTTGCTTCTGTTTCGAGTTCATCAGTTAATGTATATCTCGCAAAGTCCATTGCATCAGGCCTTTCCATTATTGAAGGGCGTGCTTACCGAATAGGCCAAGTTGGCAGTATTGTTCGTATTCCTCAAGGTTACCAGGATCTCTTTGGAATTATTTCTGAAATCGGTGCCAAGGCTGCTCCACAAATAGAATCCGAAACTGGCACCGATGTAAGCCGTTGGGTTCAGGTTCAACTGTTTGGAGAATCAATCGGTGGAGTATTTGAGCGTGGTATTAGCCACTATCCAAATGTTGGGGACAACGTTCATTTGGTTACACAAAGTAGTCTCGCTCGCATATACGGAACAGAAGAATTCGGTCATATTGCAATCGGTTCCCTGTCTAGTGCCGAAAGTATCCCCGCAAATATTGCTCTTGATGAATTGATAACACGTCACTCAGCTGTTCTCGGGTCTACTGGTTCCGGCAAGTCAACAAAAATTGCTAGCTTGCTTCAAGCAATCACAGATACTTCATCAAACGGTAGTCAGTATCCAAGTGCAAGAATTCTTCTGCTTGACATACACGGAGAATATCCAGACGCACTAGCCGACGTTGCAAATGTGTTTTCCGTACATCCAAGAGAGGGGGAAAGGAATCTCTATGTTCCATACTGGGCACTAAGTGCATCTGAGTTGCTCCAGTTTCTTACAGGGGGTATGGAAAGTGAACGAGAAGCATTTTTTACCGACAAGATTCTTGACCTGAAGTTGAAATCACACGAAGAAGCGAAATTTCCCGGAGTCAGTGCTAACTCAATAACTGTTGACACCCCACTCCCCTTTAGCCTCAAGAAGCTATGGTACGAGCTAATTGACTTTGAAAATACTACGTTTGAAGATGCGGACCGTGATATACCGGCTCGAATCAATTATGGAAGTGCGGAAAATCTTATTGAACCTCAATACAAACCTCACGCAATGGGATCAAAAGGTCCATTTTTAAACCCGCAAGCTCGTGGAATACGCAGACAACTAAACACTATGCGTTCATTTCTACTTGACCGCCGCTACGATTTTCTGCTAAATCCCGGAGAATGGACACCTGATCTAGATGGAAAAACAAAGAAAGACCTTGATTCACTACTTCAAGGTTGGATGGGGGATGTCAAACCTATATCAATTCTTGACTTATCAAGTGTGCCGAGTATGGTATTGGCAAGGCTCGTCGGTTCGATTTTGAAAGTAGTATTCGAAGCTCTTTACTGGAGCCGAGATAAATCAGAAGGTGGTATTTTTCGTCCTTTGCTTATCGTCATGGAGGAAGCACATCGATACCTATCTAACAAATCAGATACCGCTACGTCTATAATTACTCAACAAATCGCAAAGGAGGGCCGAAAATATGGAGTTGGTTTGATGGTTGTCAGTCAAAGACCTTCTGAGGTCGATGAAACGATTCTTTCGCAGTGCGGTACAATTTTCGCGCTTCGGTTAACCAATCCAGTTGACCGCGAGAGAATCAAAGGAACATTCCCGGACGGGCTTCTAACCTTGCTAGATGCTTTGCCAATTCTTCGCACAGGCGAAGCTATTGTTATGGGAGAAGCTACCAAGCTACCCATGCGCTACCGAGTAACGTTGCCGGCACCCACTCATCGACCCAATAGTCTTGATCCTGAAGTTTCCAAAAATTGGGCTCTTGAACGTAAACTCGAAGAAGGTTATGATAGAATGATAGCTTCGTGGCGTGCACAGGAATCACGTACTGCTACGTGGCATGCACGGGAATCACGCACTGTTGCGAAGGAAACCATCATTGAACAAAAAACTGCAAACAACAAATATGAAAATGAATAGGTGCAATTTATGCAAAACACCCCTCTATCTGAATCACGAATTCGTTCATACGGCTATCACCCGCCATCCCGGACTCTAGAACTTGAGTTCTTGAATGGCAAAATATACCAGTACTACGGTATTTCTGAGAACTTGTACAATTCTTTGAAGGAAGCTGATTCCATGAGTGAATTTTTCCATTTGCGCATCAAAAATGTCTACGCTTTTGCACGAGTTGGATAAACATCTGTTTTTATGGTTCCTTGTTTTGTAGAATACTGCGAACTGGATTGTACTGTACTCGTGAGTATCTTGACTTCGTAATTCGAATCATTTAAGTAATCGGTTCCATATTTTTAGGGATACAGCTATACAACCCATACTTTTCTGCTGTTTCAAGCGTTTCCGTAAAATTCCTAGTAGCCGCTAGCCAAGTTTATACACAAGGTAAACGAAACCTTGCTCGCCTTCATACCAAGAATGGCAGATAGCTATCGGTTACTCGTTAGCATTCAATGAATTCTTCATGCGCTCCCACCATACGGGTAGCATTCGCACGGATGCTCAGCCCAACTGATTCAAACGCTTTTTGATTCTATTTGATGATCGAACACCCACTTTTGAATCAGAGGAAGCAAATTTTCCATTTGCAAACTTAGCTTTTCTTCAGCTTGCTTTGCCCAATCTTCGCTGTAGATGTTTATAAGAGTTTCCTCTCGTTCGATTTGACCGCCATATTCTTTGAGAACCGAACACCACCAGTGATTTAGCCTTATGAACTCTACGATTCCATTACTATTTTCAGCAAATTCATCAAGTTTTTCTTTCCACTGGCTACCTTCTTCAATGTGACCTTTATAGATCATAATCCTGACCATCGCATTTTCATATTTGTAAAGCATAAACTCAAATGGCAATCCGGCTTTCTCCCATTCAGGAATTGCTAGCTTTAGCTCAAACGGCTGGCCTCTCCCAGGATAAAATCTTTCAATAAGGCTGTTTTTGTCAGTTTTACAAACATTTGCCACAATCTTTTTCCAACCATCCAGATATTCATTCAAGGATGGCATGTTGTTAATGATTTTCTGTATTGTTTCTGCGTGACCTGGGTCGCTAAGCAGATTACGTACTAGGAGTTTTTCGTCTTTTTCCATAATGATGTTCCTCTTGATGTGTTGTGAAAATTGCTTTCGAAAAATGTATTTTTCAACCAGTTCATCTGATGTGTTGTTAACTTTATCGATAATCTCGGCGATTGTACCCCATGACATGATCAAAACAGGTACATCATCGAATTTTTCTACATCCGATTCTGGTTTATGACCCCAAGGTGTCAAAAATATCACCATCTTTTTGTGCCTAGGGAATTTCTTTTTCAGAAAACCTTGATATCGGTCTATTTGTCTGTACTGCTCACCTGCCCAAATTTTCACCTCAATCGCTATAGCAAGTTCAAGGTATGGAAAACGCGCAAATACATCAATTCGACCATGCTCGGAATCTCCAAATTCGCATCTGACTTCTATGTCATAGTCTTCTGCGTAATAGAATTTCAATTTGTCCTTGGCTTTTTCATCAAGCCCGTTCTCTTGATTGGCGATCCAAGCAACAAATTTCTGTCTGAAGTTCTTGTTTGTCCTGTCCATCAGCAACCAAGCCAACACACTCGAGTGGGTCAACTCCCTGTAAGGTACACTCATCACCTCAAAGGGATTGAACGGTGGTTTGTAGTCCCTGAGGTCTTTATAGTGCCGGGACTCCTTCAGGAGTTCGATTGCGTTACCCAGATTACTCATCGTTGATTTCTACCTCAAGTTTTACTTTGGTGGTTCTCGGTCCTCGCAAGAGTAGGAGAACTGTATTTTAGCAGTGACAACAAAGATATTCAACTGTCAGTGTTGAAATCGGTCGGGTTGAACATCAGTGCGATTGCCTTCCGCGAGGGTTGCGAACGCAAGGCATTTATCACGTGTCTGTCACAAGGATGAGCGAAGCCACCATAGAAACAGAAGTCGCCGCGGCAGTAGTGTTGCATGTTTGCAGGTACCCTGAGAGGAATTTTCGTCAGAGCGCGCATCAAGTCGCATCTTGATTTTTCGAGTCGTCGTCTGTACAGGGTCACTGTCGAGTTGAACTATTCGGGGTACTACACGACATAGACCAAAGACCAACTATCTTCACGACGTTCGCGCTTTGAGGTCACCGTTCGAGCGTCTTTCCGAAGCCTTGCCTAGTACTCTGGAGCAGGTAGAATTCGCTGACCCACTGACAACTTCCAAAATCGCTCCAGTTTCGAATTCTCGAAACGACACAGGAACTCTCCCAGTCGCAATAAACCCGGCACTTCACCAAAGCTCTTTAGCACACTGAACATCAAATTCTAAAAGGCATCGTTCAAATCCGACATGTGCCCTTCACCCGTTGACAATATAAACATCCACGCCAATTTGCTATGCTCCTCCAGCAATCCGTTCAACCCGTTTGCTTTCGCCAACTACACCATAAACGAAACACGACTGCTACTCGTCATTTTCGTATTAATAAAATTGATCTCGATATTTTCACCTATAATCACATTGCAAGTATTTTTCCATTGTAGCGGTGGCACACAGCTGACTTCTCTTCCATACAATAGATTCCAGTCAGTACCTTGTCGTTTCTTCGTCTTTGAATAATTTCACAAGTTCAATAGTGCTAATGTCATCTCGATTTTATTTGACGGGAATACAGTTTTTCCATTACTGACATTCTTTCATAGGAATAGTGAAGTACATTCCAATGAGTTAGTCGGGTATAAAATTCCATTTCTATTTTTGACTAGGCAACAATTCTTTAGACACAAACTCAATTTGCTCTATTGTATTAGTGATTCCTCTCAGATCATAATGATTATATATATTTTGAAATATATTTATAATTCCTCCTGAATGACTTTCAACTATAGTATTGTATCCATTTCGTTTTGATTCTTTTATAAACAAATTGTCGTAATGTTCGTACAACGGCGTGTGCTTTCGTTTTTTCCGCATTGGCGGATCGATATGCATTGCAACAACAATAATAATTGCTTCAAAGCATCTGATTGGATGATCTTGTGCATAACCAACACGCTCTATATTGGGAAGATTTTTTATCAATTCTAAATCACTTACATTCCCAAGCACGAATTCTTCGCAAATCTTTGAATTGATAGTTTTTATAATTAGTATAACTACGGCCACAGTTATGTAAGTATGTCTATCTTTTTCCAACAGTGCGCAAACTACACCCAATCGTTGTATAGTTTGTTCAATTGTACGCAGACTGATTCTTGAATCAACAAAGAAAATATATAGCATTTGTTTGATTGTATCAAATCCACCAATTTGATTGATGTCGATATTGGAATTGAAGTAATTTTCAATATTAATTTTGAGTATTAAATTTTCTATAAAGTTACTACGGCTAGGACTAGGTAATTTATAGTCTACATCAAAATATCTTCGTGTATACTCTTGAGCATCAAATTTACTTCCATATAATGCTTCAATCGAATGTTCAAGTTGAGAACGATTGATTCCCAGTATAAATACTATATCTTTAACTCCAAATATATGTCTTGCATTCTCGAGTAACTCCAATGCATAAGATGGCCGGCATCTGTCTAGTTCATCAACTACTATAACTAATGATTTGCACTCTAGTTCATATAATTTACTTGCTGTTTGCTCTAATAAGCTTTTGAACTCTTTCAATAATTTAATTGCGTCTTTGTACTCAATAATATTTTCATCCGTCACAGAATCACTATTACTTCCAATCCCTATCCCTACGTTTAGTCCTGCATATCCAACGGAAATTGCATTTATTTTCGATGCAACTGATATTATTTCTTTAAATATTTCTTTACCTACTGCTCTTATCTGACGATCTTTTCCAACACTATTATCATTTTGAGTTAACGCAATTTCCAGTTCCGAGAAAAGTGCAATAAACGGATTTTTACAAAATTCCGTTTCCCATGCGTTAAACTCAACAACTGCATGGTTTATATTGCGTAAATGTTGTGCCCACATTTTTAAAAATATAGTTTTTCCGTTTCCCCACTCTGCATCAACTGAAATTACACGAGGGCCTGTCGTTGATTCAATTAAGCGAGTTAATATTTCTACATTCTTTTTGCGATTCAGCAGATCATATTCAAAAGGATCGCCTTCTGGAATTTTCAATTCTGGACACCGTAAAGGCAGTTTATCACTAATTTGATTCATTTAAAAATCTCCTCATTTTGCATCAATATATGGTTAATACCACTGTTTTAGATAACTGTTTAGTAGTTTTGTGCTTTGTCGAGGACCAACTTTGAATAAGTCGCTCTTGGAATTTCTGCATGCCACATCAAAATTTTGTGAACAATTTACCAAACTAAACAAGCATACCACTCTAAGCAATCAAACAACCACTAATACCAGCGATCTTCATTCTCTCACATCATCTAACCACCCACCTGGAAGGTCGGCCGCAAGACTGTTTCGAATAATAGCTAGCCTACAATAACAAAAATGTGAAATAATGTCAACAATTTTTTTGAGATTAGCAAATAAATGGCTTGAACCGAGTTAATGGGACACGCAATAGTGCTGGTGTATTTTTCAATGTCGTCCAACGGAGGATTGTCATGGGAATAGTAAAAAATCAGCGAAAAGCATCACCTGCACTGAGCATTGACGGCGGTTCGCTACGAAAATTCGGTAGTGTCGCTACCTCGTAAAGCGGGTCTGTCAAAACAAACTTTGTATCGCTTGCGAGACTTGTTCATTGAAGGCAGTTGCGAGTGTTTGAGCGACGGTGTTTCACGGAAGCTAGGGCGGTCGAGCGCTTGAATGAGGGATTAACAGAGCGCGATCGGGGAACCTGCGAGCAGACTTGTGATTCGTGTGCTAGAAAAACTTGGCAAATTGAAATTGACTGTCAATATCAACATTAAAATCCCAGAAGTTCCAATACAAGATTCCCCAATTTCAGGTTTTGACACGCACACTCGCGAACGGGGTGCGTGTCAAGAAATCGAATTTTTCTGTATGCTCCAAGGCTTCCAGTATTCGACCAAAAATCGAAGAAGACCCGAGCAAATGAAAGATCCATTCGAGATTCGCATGATACATTCATTGAGTTTAAAGGGTTGAGCATTAGCAAGATAGCCCGCTAGGCGTGCTACGGCCGCAAAACTGTTCGCAAGTATCCGGTGCGAAGTACCCAAGCACCGCGTACCGGGAGTACAACAAACGGATTCTCCGCGTTGGGGACCTTCAACTAGCCAGCGATGCGGACCCTTAGAAGCTGGCCGATGTGTACCTAGTCGGCCCTGAAAAACCCTGTTTCAGGGAGTTTTCAGGCAGGTTGACAATATCTCCGGAAAGCGAGAAATGACATTGTTTTCTCCGGCCCGAAGCAAGAAAATAGTCGCCGCAAATAATCCTGTTTTTCTTCAGGATTATGCGCATGTTGTGCCCCGCACAACTCAGCATCGCATTCATCTGGTCGCCTTCGGTGCCTTTCAGGTAATTTCGCCCCAGCAGTCCGTCGTTCTTGAGGTGCCCGATCACCGGCCCGGTCGCCTATCGGCGCTTGAGCAGACGCTTCAGCCGTGCATTCACGCCGCGCTTTTGACCGGAAATGAATACCTGAGAATCCGTCACACTGTGACCGCGATAGCTACGGTCCACAAACACTTCTTGCGGCTTTGGTTCCAGTAATCCGCTCAACCTGACCAAGCTGGGTCGACAACGTATGACCATTATACGGATTGCCCGGAAACACCAGACCACCCAACACGAAATTGCTTCGATTGGTCACCGCAACCCCCACTTTCACACCGAATTCGTAGCGCTTGTGAACCTTGCCCTTGCTGATGCACTCCACCTCCGGTGCATTCGCACTGTATACCTTGTTCTTGCTTGTTTTCTCTTGTGCCATCACGCGTTTGGCCAGCTTCAGATGCGACTCCGCCAACTGCTGAACACGAGGATTCGCAATCTGGTCGACTTTTCGCTCCACATCACGCACCACACGACCAAAAATCGTGCGCAACTTCTTCACCTCCCCCTTCATCCGCTTCATTTGACGCGCATGCCCATAGCGATTCACCTTGAAAAGTCGCTTCGGACCCACTCGCACATAGCTTTGGCAAAGCTTCAAACCCGCCGCATGAGCTTTCTTCAGCAGACGCTCGCGTACCCGGTTCAGCAATTTCGCATCCGTCGGATACGTCACCGCCTTCTCCTGCACCGTGGTATCCACCGTCACACGCTTCATGTCGCTTTTCTTCAACGCACCCGTGGCCAATCCTGCCATCACCGTGGACTTCAAGATCAACTCGCTTCCCGATTCGCCGATGCGCATGCGAAATCAAGACAGACTGCTCGCATCCAGTTGCGACTCCTGCTGAAAAAGCGTCTCCCCGCAAAATTTTTGCGCATACGGACTGTCCAGCCACCACTCAACAACTTCTTCATCAGACAAGCCGCGGTATGCTTGAGCAGCAGACCCACCATCACTCGAATCGGAAGACCGGGACGACCACTGTCCGGGCAATACAGTTCTCCGAAATGATTCTTGAACATTTCCCAAGGAATATGCTCGGCCAGCTTCACCAGCGGATAGTTCGGCCGACAGGCGTAGTCCAGGGCAATGCGAAACATTTTACTTTGATGCAGCGACTTGGGCTTGGTTGGGGTCATTTTCTTCTCCTGGATATTGCAAGAAATCAAGCAGTGATTATACAATTCCTTGCAATTTCATGCTTGCTTATTTCGCAATTTCTTGAATTGATTCTTCAATCAAATCATTGTACAACACGAAATTAGTTTTTCAGGACTGACTATTTATGTCGAAAAAGTAACTTAACAAATATAAAACTAACGCTCTGGAATATATGAAACAAATCGAGACTCAAATATTCTTTGATCCGTGTTTATTGCTTTGCAAATTAAGCAATAAAGTGTCCAGTAGTCCATCCATAAGGGATTTCTAAATGGCAAGTATTCTATGTTTAGGCCAATTTTCTGTGCATCAATCCAATCAATCGCTTGCGAATGAGATTTAAATAATTTTGTGTCCATGAGATCAGTCACAATTCGAGTAAATGGCCCTCCTTGCCTTTTAACTGTAGCTTCTGCACATACTCTCATTCGTTCCTTAATTGCCCTGATCTGGTATAAGCGATATGGTTCAAATCTTGCAAACATGATCCTATCAGGAGAACTATCGGGATTGTCGTATAGGCGTTGTTCAAACTCTTCATAAGCATTAATGTAATCAAAAACAGAAAACATTGAAATATTCCCAAAACTGTCCCGCAATTGAACTTGCGGGTCAATGGTACCAAGTTCTGATGAATCACTCATGACAATACTATTTGCACCAAGTGCAATTAGTGTACCTGCACTCTTTGCATAATCGGGCACGATAACACGAAAGGGTAGTTCCTCACCATTTTGCAATTTGGCTGAATCTTCTGAAAATCCAATCTTCGCCTGTAACATCTTTACGATTTTTTCAGCTGCATCAATTTCCCCTCCAAGTGTATGAATCATTAAATCAATCTTCTCTGTGAAAGAAACTTTATAAAGCAATTCGACAAATCCGATAACATCATCTCGATTAATTCGACATTGATTTCCAGCTATGAAACATAGTAGTGTGCGCCCTGTTTTGTTCTCTATTGTACGAATTAAATCTTGCCTTTGATATCGCGATGAATGTTTAGTCACATACATCGGTGTTCTTTCATAAATCTGTTCAGAATCATCTGATAATTGATTGTTCTGTTCGTCAACAGATTCGACATTTTTCTTTTCATCTATTGATTTTTCCATTGCTTACTCCTGTAACCGTAAAGTGTTTTCTGAATGAATAAATTAGTGACAATGTTTTGGACTTTCTTGAAAAATTGCCCTGGAACTTCATCAGTAATCTCAAAACTCTGTGAAATTCGCCAACGTCGAAGTTGCAACCATGGTAACCAATATAGAATTCCAACTGGGGATACTAAATTGTTCCTAAAATTGCTAATCATGCTCAAGCCCAAATCTGTTCAAGGAACGGTTCAGTTACACCTATTCCCCACTTACCTTCGACTGAATGACAGTAGTGTCCCTTACATGGCTCAACATGATTGGTAGAATACTCCTTTTCATGTAGCCGAAGCAAAACTTCACTAGAAACGTAACTAGACCCAAAACCAATCAACCGTTCAAGAAGCTCGCTCACAGCAGTTGAGGCAACTGATGTTGTAAATGACACAACTGCTGGGTCAACTTCATCAAGTGCAGGTGCATAACCCTCGTCAGCCAGCTTAATACGTTCCTCAGAAGTCTTTAGTTCAGCAGATGCACGGGCTATATCAATTCGGTTTCGACAAACCATACAGGCTACCCCGGGATACATGGTTGTTACGCGACCAAAAATTCCCTCCAGTTTTTCATGTTTGTCGCTACTTAGAACCACACCTAGATCAATAACAGGGATCAAGAAATATGTGGAAAGACGCGAAAGAACTAACCGGCCTGCATTATCATCCGTACACCCAAAGATGAGATCGCAACCACTCAATTCGCGAGCGACTGATTCAACAGTTACTTTCGATCTGAGTCCTTTACATAACAAATCAGGTGCTATCTGTCTCAGGTGATAACGCAATACATCAACTTTGGGCAAACCTACATCTTTGGGAGTTGAACCGTAAACACGGGTTATGTTACTTTTGCTTAGTCGGTCAGAATCCACAAGAATCAAATCTCTTACACCAAGCCGTACCAATTGCTCTGCAACTGCTGAACCCGTTCCACCAGTTCCAACTATTGCTATTCTCAACGCGCCAATAATTCTTTGAATATCGGTGCCAAACGCACAAATATTACGATCAAACATCGGGTCAGGTTCAGAATTGCTATTGTCAAAGGAACTTATCAGCCTCCATCTTTTGCCCAGTGACCAAAGCCTATTGATTGGAATTGGAGTGTTACTCCGATATTTCAAACTTCCGCTATAAACTATGAAGTCGTCTCTAGGAGAAGTAATCATGATTCCATAGTAATCTGTGCCGCTACGTAATTGAAACAAAGCTGAGATTTCTTCATCAACTTTCTTATCACACACACTCTGAATCGGCGCAGAATTCCTTCCGGGATGTGTATGGAACCAAATTGGAACAGCATTTTGTGTTTCTGCGACAGCTAATGCATGGATGTATCCATCAGGTGTGATTGACATTGTTGTTGCTCTCTGCTGTTTGTAGGCACTTGGCGGTACCCAAAACATTTCTCTCGCCAATAGTCGAATATCACCTGTTGATGTTGTATGTAGAATTGCAAGAAGCACCCCGGCGGATTCAACCGATAAGTTTGACTTCTCAATGATCTGGGTTGCAATTTGCTCAGGCAACACAAGTGTAACTGTCATACTACACCTTTTACGACAGACCTAAGTTCTTTTTCCACAAGAGTTATATAACTTTGCAATGAATCTACCCCGCTACGCCAAAGATGCTGGTCCAAATGTCTAGACCATCGTTGCCATGTTCTTCCCAAATGGTATTCCTCAACATCAGCGTACGGTATAGAGCTTCGGTCCACGCGCTGAATTGCTGGTGAGAACCACCACATATCCGGTGGTACATCAGGATACCCGGATGATAAACGGAGTAGCAGATCTGCTCTATTTTGACGAAAACCTACAGGTATGACAAAGTTTGAAACGACTACGCAAATCACGCCATCTTCAGTTGACACGGAATGTTGTGAAAACTGCTCCGTCAGATAATTTTCATCTATCAGAGGTAACATCTCTATTGCACTATCAGGTTCCCTGGATTGATCTGTGTAGGTGCAGAGAAGAAACGCTGCCAATCAGATATCTTAACAATGTCAGAATCTTCGATTTTCCTGTCTGTCCCCCCTAGCATCATCTCATATAAATCCCAAGATTTGTCTATTCGTGGATATACTAATTCACGTAGTTGTGCACCGGTCAAATTTCCATCAACTAAAGAGTCTTCGGAAACTTTGATTTCGTTTAGATCAATCGTGATCGTGAAATCTTTTGTTCTAAGAGGGTGTTGGTCAGATTTATCCTGTTGATTTGGATCTAAGGGATCCGAATTTACTCCCGACTCAACGGAAGACAATATTCCATCTTCTGTATTCATTTATGCATCACCTCGTTGGATATATGAAAAAATATAGCAATACAGACACTTCACCTTGCTCTTGTTCTTCGTACGATACACACAGCAAGTACGCGCCGAAACACTGTAGTGCCACAATAATGAACACAACGATGGATTGTAGACCATTGCACCGTTGTACTCACCCAGAACCACCGCCTTCATGCGATCGCAAAGCATCTCTTACAGCACACTGCCCATCAATAGCAAATATACCTGCGACATTAGGCTCTGCGCCTCCGTGGCGTTGCGCCGGCGTATTTTCAACGTGCCGTTCAGCCCCGTTTCCAGCAAACTACATAGTCCGCTTTCCTTCGCCAAATGTGTCGCAAACGACACGCCGCCGCAACCCGTCAACTTCGCATCCATGAAATCATACTCGACATTGCGAGCCGGACTTTGTATACTGCTCATCTGTTTCATTAGGACACCTCCCGGATGAATTTTTAATGAGAAGGTATTGTACCGAAAATCCTAAGGGAGGTGTTTCTTTCCTCCACCCTCTGCATTGATTTTTCAGCGCTTTAAGCGAGAATCAAGGAAAATATTACATAGGAGATCGGATTCGATTCAACTGACTTACTATTATAAATAATTCTCGTTTGAAATTTTTCAAGATGAAATTGCTGACATGCTGGGTTTGATTGCGGTGTGAAAAGGTCTTGGCCGACAATGCAGAGGCTTTGTGCGAGGTTTTCCGTGTTGCCGGCTAACAAATTTCAAGCAAGTGCCGCAAGGTCCCTGCGGTGTTGTGGTAGTCGTGCGAGTTTGATAACCCCCTTGGAAAGAGTATTTGTCGGGTGGTCGTCTGTACCGGGACCTCGTGAAGATGGGTGGGTGGCTACACGACAGTGCCCAACTACCTGCGCGCGGTTCACGCCGTGACACGAGCGTTTGCAACCAATGCTCCCACGCCATTTGTGAAACTTCCAAACCAATGAAGCACCTTGTCCGCCAATTCAACTTCACTCGATTCTACCAGAGACATTGAGTACACGAGATTACAATCATCGTGATTACTCGCATTGCAACCGAGTTTGAGTGACAAATCCGCATTGCAACAATGCGGATTCGTCAACTCCTCGGCGCAAACTGCTTTCACAGCCAAACTTTTCCTCAAATTTATACATCTATATCAGGCAGTAGTTTTAATAGATATTCGGCCAAGCGTTGTTTTCCAGCTGTTGAAGTGTAAGTACCAGCAGCACCGGCATGTCCAGATCTCCAAAACATCTCACCTTGAACCATCAAACCGTCACCGTTTAACCCCTCAAGATCCTTTAACGCACTGTCAATCGTGGGGATATATGATTCAGGTTTGAATAATGAACCACTGGTTGACCGAACACAATCAAATACGACAGGGAGTATGGCATGAAGCACTTCAACCCCAACACCTTTTTGAATACTGTACGAAGCGGGTTCTTCAAATGCATCTGGCAACACTCTTCTAATTGCATTCCAGTAAGCATCAATTACTTGAGCCTGCCTCTCAACAGTTTTAATGCTCTTGAACAAAGTTGGTTGTGCGAGAAGAGGCTTTAGAGAACGTACAAAGGATGCAGATGGTACAATAGTACCTCTCGACGGTTCATTGGGTAGTCGAATTTTATCTTTCCAAACACCTGATGACATTGCCAATCTCTCTGTAAGAATCTGGGCATCCACCTGCCATTTTTTGCCTTTCCTCTCAACCAAATACGCAAAATCCGGATCCATTTCAGCCCGTGATTTGAGCAAGTCCAATGCCAAGTCAGTTCTTACAGATTTGGCATTTGAATTTACAACATGAAATTGCTCCATTTCGTTAAACTCACTGGCACCTAGCATGCAAACAAACGGAATCTTGACATTTTGGATATCTGCCCCATGCTCTTCAATTGCCTTTTTCAACGCACAAATCCGATGCTGGCCATCTACTACATACAATCGATGTTCACCAGATGCCTTTTCCGGGTCAAGACTGAGTATATAGTTGTCATTACGAGATTTTATTAGAAGTTCATCCTCCTTAACGTCACGTATATTCAACAACACTGAGGTGGGTAAATCCACTGACTGACGTTTCAGTTCACTCGCAAGCTCATTGACCCTAGCATTTGTTGGATTTCGTTGATACCCTTCCGCTTTATAGATGTTGCGATGAGGGACGCAATGATGTCTGACCAAGGTTTCAGCTGGCATGACGCCTACTACTGTCTTGATTTTATTTCGCAAAGTTGGTCCATGTACTACACGAACTTTTGATTTATTCATAATTTACTCCATATGAATGTGATTAAAATTTATGTTCTGATATTGTAATCACAAATTGAACCATTTGTCAAGGATTAAATATTTTGATTATATTATAGGCTTCATTCTCAAAAGGAGAGAGGCTCTCCATATCGAACTGCGCCATCAAAATTGCTCATGATCACCAAGAGATATCTGGACACTCACCATATCTGCGTCTAGTTGATATTGCAGGGCGGATGGTACTAAGTATAAGGTTCAGGTGAT
The DNA here is from genome assembly GCA_965200765.1 of Arenicellales bacterium. GTDB lineage: Bacteria > Pseudomonadota > Gammaproteobacteria > Arenicellales > JAJDZL01. The sequence goes on along the minus strand of OZ241380.1, from coordinate 470,371 downwards.
GTGTGGGGGAGAGGGGGCCACTTAGGCACCGAGGAGTATTCTACCAGAATTCAGCACCAAACGAATTCTCCTTGAATCAAGATAGTACCATCTGTTAAACCGTAAGTCGGTCGTAGTCAATTTTGGAAGATTAGTATTTTAATCAAGTACTTACAAGCACTATAGCCAAGAATATCAACTCAACGATTAGTCGTCCTGCTTGGGTCCATTACTACCCTTCGTGCATAGCTATCGCACTTCAAACAACCAATCCGGCTTCTTCGTCAAACCCCAGCATCAGGTTCAAGGATTGCACTGCGGCCCCACTAGCACCCTTCCCTAAATTGTCCAGAATCGCAATCAACAATACATGTCCGGAGGGGTGATTGCAAACGTTCAACTCAATTCGATTGGTGCCATTGCAATGGCGCGGATCAAATCTCCCTTCGTTGACCGCGTCATCAACTGGCGGATTCACTTGGACAAACGGTTCATCTCGATAGCGTTCATCCAGTACTTTCCAAACATCATCGGCACTGAACCCAAGCGATTTGTGCAATGGAATCTCTACGCGCATGCCTTGAACGAATGGCCCAACTCGTGGTGCAAACAGCGGTTCCGCCTGTAATCCGGTATGTTGCATCATCTCCGCAATATGCTTGTGTACACGTTCAAGTGCATACGGTGCAGAATAAGGCAGAGTCGGCAAATCTGTTTCCGGATCTTCCCACTTCTCGATCAACTGCCGACCACCCCCTGAGTAGCCCGACAACGCATGAATGGATATCGGTGAACCAATGTCAATGACTCCATCATCGACCAGAGGACGCATCAGCAAAATGAATGCAGTCGGATAGCATCCGGGATTGGAAACTCGACTTGCTTCTCGAATTGAGTCTCTCGCTTCGGGTGTCATCTCGGGCACCCCGTATACCCAATCATCTGCCACGCGATGCGCCGTACTGGCATCAATAACCCGCACACCTGCTTCTGATGCCCAACCCGCTGACTCTACCGCCGCATCATCCGGCAAGCACAAAATAATCAAGTCAGATTCTGAAATAATTTGCTTGCGCTCCGCTTCATTTTTTCTCTCGGCATCTGGCAATCGTAATACTTCAAGGCCTTCATGGTGTGCCAGCAACTCCCGAATACGTAGTGCAGTTGTCCCTGCCTGACCATCAATATAAATCTTGAAATCCATAGCTTGTACCCTCACTCATTCGATAAAACAACAGACGATGATTCGGACCACGTCAGCCACACTTCCTGATTCGGCTCCCCGAGCTTTTCCAGCGAAGTACTCAAATTCTGCAATGCAACCGACACGGGATCATCGCGCCGTTTCAGATAAATGTAGAAATGACTTCGATCGCCGAGATACGCAGACGGCCCCATCTTCCCGAGAACCTTGTTGAATGAAACCTCGGGCTCCGAAAATACTAGCTCAAACTTTTCGGGCCGTATCGCCAGCATAAACTTCTCGCCTTTTGATTTGGGAGAATCCTCGTATACCGTTCGCACCGAACCCAGAATAGGCGACGATGCAGTGATTGTACCTTCACTGCATTCTTCTACTTCGCACTCGAAGAAGTTCATTGTCCCGATGAAGTCTGCCACAAATCGGGACTTGGGAGCTTCATACAACTCCGCCGGCGTAGAAATTTCCAGCACGTCCCCATGCGACATCACCGCAATGCGATCGGATAATGTCAATGCTTCTTCCTGATCGTGAGTAACAAACACAAATGTAATCCCCACTGTCTGCTGCAGTTGTCGCAACTCGATTTGCATCTGTTCCCTGAGTTTCTTGTCCAATGCCCCCAATGGTTCATCCAGCAACAACACTTTGGGTTGTTTGATCAACGCCCGCGCCAGCGCAACTCTCTGCCGTTGTCCGCCGGACAACTCATGCGAACCGCGTTTTCCATACCCCGGCAACTTGATCAGCTCCAGCATCTCTTCAATTTTCTGCGCAATTTCCGACTTTGACAAACCTGATTTTCGCATCCCGAATCCGATATTGTCTGCAACATTCAGATGCGGGAATATTGCATAGCTTTGAAACACCATGTTGACCGGCCGATGATTCGGCGGCACCAGCGTTACATCCTTGCCATCGATATTAATTCTTCCTTCTGTGGGCAGCTCGAACCCCGCCAGCATTCGCAACAAAGTCGTCTTGCCGCAACCGGATGGCCCCAGCAATGAGAAAAACTCTCCGGACCGAATATCAAAGTTCGCGTTGTTGACTGCACGAACCGCACCAAAGTCCTTGACCACGCTACTTAGCGAAATAATCGTACTTGACATCGGTCTTTGTTCCTGTTTGTGTGAGCTGAACGCCACTTCGACGAACCAGTTCGGCGATAAATATGATAAATGTCGATACAACAATGATAATTGCTCCGAGCGACAGCACTCCGGGCAACTTGTCTGGAAATCGCAACGAGCTCCAGATATAGAGCGGCAAAGTCGCATCCGTTCCGGCCAAAAAGAACGCCAAAACAAATTCATCAAACGAAATTGTAAATGTAAGAAGCAAACTGGCCACAATGCCCGGAAACATGATCGGAAACGTTACCCGCCAGAACGTACCCCAGGCATTTTCACCCAAATCCTGCGCCGCCTCTTCCATGCTCTTGTCAAATCCCTCCATTCTCGAAATCAGCACCAGCATGGAAAACGGCACGCACAACAGCATATGCCCCAGCCCGACCGAAAAAAGCGACAACTTAATACCACCCAGACTCAGCGTCATTAAAAGTGCGATACCCAAAATGATCTCGGGAATGACCAGCGGCACCATAATGGCTCCGATCAAAGGGATTCGCCCCTTGATTCGATAACGCGTAACCGCCTTGGCCGCAAATGTTCCCAAAATCGTACTGAGAATGGCAACTGAAACCGCGACGCGAAAACTGTTCCACACAGCATTGAACAGACTGTAGTTGTCGACCAGTTCTTCGTACCATTTCAGCGTAAATCCTTTCAGCGGAAATGCCACGTACTGTGAATCGTTGAACGAAAATACCGGCAACACAGCCACTGGCAAATACAAAAACGTCAAATAGATGATGGCATAAAACACCAGCCATTTTCCGGCACCATGAACCCTGTTCGTCATGATGCTACCTCACCCGCTTTCGAATTAGCTGCATGCATCCGAGAAACACGCAAACCACTGCTGTTACTGTCAGCATGGAGATGATTGACAACGCCGCACCCATCGGCCAATTCAGCGCCTTGCCGAACATGGATTGAATAATATTCCCGATCATCAGGCCACGTGTGCCGCCCACCAATGCAGGCGTGACATAGTCTCCCACTGTCGGAATGAACACCAGCAAAGATGCTGCAATGACTCCCGGCAACGACAATGGCAACGTGACCCGAAAGAATGTCATGACCGCGTTCTCTCCCAAATCCCGGGAGGCTTCAATCAGCGACCGATCAATCTTCTCCAGAGAAACATAGATCGGCAAGATTGCCACCGCCGCCCAGGCATGCGCCAATGTGATGACCACCGCATTCGGATTATAGAGAAGAAACTCCAGCGGCTCCGTAATGATCCCCAACGATATCAATCCCGAATTAATCACCCCGTTGTATCCAAGAATGACTTTCCAGGAGAACACCCGAAGCAGATAGCTCGTCCAAAACGGAATCGTTACCAGAATGATCCAGATAATCTTGTTTCTCTGAATATGAAAGGCAATGAAATACGCCAGCGGATATGCCAGCAACACTGTCACAAATGTAACCAGCGCTGAAATCTTGATGGATCGATACAGAATCAGATAATAGATCTTCTTCTGAAAAAATGCAAAGTAGTTGTCCAGCGAAAAAGTGCGAATAATATTGACATACTCTTGCTTCCAAAAACTGAGTGTCAGCAAAATGATCAATGGCACCATCAGGGCCATCAGAATCACCAGCAATGTCGGCGACAATAATGTGAGACCCCTTGCAGACTCGCTACGTGCAAACTTTATCCGTATCCGTTCGGAAAAAGTTGTACTGGATTCCAGGGCCGTTGTGCTCATTTGTCCGAATGGGTGATACGGGGAATTCTTCGACAGACGAATTTACAGGCTAGCCACATTGAAGTTCTGCACAGGCCTTGCTTGGCAGCACAAAGCAAATCCTCATCTTGTCAAACCGATCTGCTGACTTGTTGAAAAATCTGAATCATTTGCCGGCGGCCGCAATTCAATCAGAATTGCATGGCAAATTCCGGGCTCGCATTGCCGAAAACCAGGTGATCGAGGTGCCATGCAAGGCACCTCGATCAATCAACTGGGTGGATTGTAAAGCTCCGAATCAGAACTAGCACAAACCGGCCTTGACTTCTTCAAACATGGCTTGAAGAGTGGCCTCGTTCTTGATGGGTACTTGGAAAATCCCGGCACTCAGCGTTTCATCCGGATCTGCACTCAGACCACGCTCGACCAATTCCCCTTCCGGCACGAGATCGAAAGTATTGAGATTGGCATGCCCATAACCTTCATCCAGAATTGACAAGACACCGGAAGAAGGACTCAGGAATGCGTCGATTACATCGTAGGATTTATCCAGTTTCGCTGGATCTGCATCACTCATCAAACAGAAACCGCATACCCAGGTCATCGCACCTTCCTTCGGCTGCATGTACTTGACATTCACCCCGGCCGCTTTCAGTGCAGTAAAAGCATCATTCCAGGAACTGGTTGCAACCAGCTCATCGTTTGCCATGGAATTTTCAAGATCAGTCGGACTGGTCCAGTAGTACCGCAACAACGGCAACTGCTGACACATCAGTTCTCTGGTTTTCTGAACTTCCGCCTCATTCATGTCAAACGGATTCTGTGCACCACCATAAATGGCCGCTACCATAACCCCGTCAATCAGACTGTCTGACATGGACAATCGGCCAGAATATCGATCATCCCACAAGATGCCCCAGGTTTCTTCTTCCTGATACTTCTCATCAACCAGATCCGGACGATACAGCACTGAAGTAAAACCCCAATCCGCCGCAACAAAGTAAACATCATTGCCGACATTCATGCCGGGAATTTCCTTCAAAGCCGGAATCAGCTCGTCCCAGTGACTGAGACGACTCACATCAATCGGTTGCAGAATCCCCGCATCTCGCCAGATTTCTACCTTGTACGAGCACGGATGCGTGACATCAAACTGTGCACCGGCCTGCATTTTCGCAAATGCTTCCTCTTCGTCTCCAAAGATCGAAAAGTTTGGCAACTCTCCGTACTTGTTTTCATACTCGAGATGATGGCCACGTGAATCCCAGCCTTCCCAGGTAAAAACATTCGGGTGATCATCCGCAGCCGCATGAGCCTTGTTCCACCCCAGCGGCATGGCAACCAATCCAACCCCGAACCCGGCCAGAATTGAATTGAATTTTCGGCGAGACATTTGTCCAGTTGCAAGCAACTCTTCAAAGTCTTCCTTTTTGTAGGTCATGTACTTCTTGTCCATACATATTCTCCCTCTTTGATTAGGTTAAATTGGTACTATGCAAGAATATCAAAAAATCAGACTGGAATGGTTAGAATATGCCTTGAGCATCAACATTCTTGAATCTTCTCTCCACACCAACCCGCAATTCAGACCCTTTGAACGACTTGGTACGGAGATGATTTACTCCCTGAAGCCAGGAGAAATGGTGCCGCGACGATTCAAATGATCAACGAAAATTTGAAAAAATCACTGACGTGTCAAAGTTTCCAATGCATCGCAGGTTCGTTGCAAGGCCCCGCGATTCGCTTCCAGTACCTCTTGTCCCTTCTCCACAGCTTCCTTGCGTCGCTCGACACTGTCCAGATACTCCCGAATCGCCGAAAACAACTCTTCTGCGTCTTGAGCTTGCTTTCCGGCACCGCTGGCAAGCACCATGCTGGAAATTTCCCGAAAATTCGACATGTCAGGACCAAAAATTACTGGCACGCCCGCCGCCATGCACTCCAGTACGTTGTGCCCCCCAGTGTCTACAAAGCTTCCTCCGACAACCGCAACGTCCGATGCTCCGTAAAACTGAAGCAACTCTCCCATAGTATCTACCACCACAATGTCAACCAATTGACCCGGCGATTGATTCCAGTTGCTTCTTCGCACGACAGAATATCCTGATTCCACAGCCAGCAAATACACTTGTTCGAATCGCTCCGGATGACGCGGAACCACAATACACACCAGATCCGGATAAAAACTTCGCAATCGCCTGAAAACACCGAAAATCATTTCATCTTCTCCTGCATGCGAGCTACCCAGAATCAACACAGGTCGATGACTGCCCCATAGTTCTCTGAAATCACTTGCTTGCTCATCAAAACCCTTCGGCAAATCCAGTTCAAACTTGAGATTGCCAGTGACCTCGATTCGGTCTGTATTGACACCCAATGCAACAATTCGTTCTGCATCAGTTTCAGTCTGAACACAGAAACGCCCGACACCGTGAAGTACATGCCGGAAAAGTGCCTTGAATCTTCGTGCATTCTGATAGCTTCGGTCCGACACTCTCATATTCGCAAACATGATTCGAACACCTTGTCGCTGACAGGCAAGCAACAAGTTCGGCCATAATTCGGTTTCCATGATGACAAGTGCTTCCGGACGAATTCTGGCCAAAAATCTGTTTACTGCAAATTTCAGATCCAGCGGCGCATAGAATTGCTCCACGGACCCGGCCAAGGACATTCTGACTTGGTCCGACCCTGTAGGAGTTGCACAGGTTACCACCACGGACCGAATCCCTCGAACGTCCAGTTGCTTTCGAATCAATGGTACAGCCGCATTGACCTCTCCGACTGATACAGCATGCACCCACAATTTCCCCGGAGTCACATCATCCTTGACAAATCCAAACCGTTCTCCAAGACGCTTCCAATACGCGGGATTCCGAAAACCTTTGATCAAATACCGAACAAAAATGACCGGAATCAGCACAATCAGTGCGATGTTGTAAAACAGAAGTGCCAACTTCGCCATCATTGGCCAAGGAGCAACCAGTCTCTGGGCTTCAGAAAATTTTCGTACAAATCCCATTCCGGCGAGTTTTTTTCTGGCTGCCAGTCATAATGCCAAGCAACCAGCGGCGGCAACGACATCAAGATCGATTCAGTTCTCCCGCCGGACTGCAGACCAAACAGGGTTCCCCGGTCGTACACCAGATTGAATTCCACATAACGACCGCGACGATACAGTTGAAAATCCCGCTCCCGCTCTTTGTACGGAGTTTCCTTGCGTCTTTGCACGATGGGCATGTAAGCTGGCAGAAAGTGATCCCCCACGCTGCGAACAAAACGGAAACTGTAGTCAAAATCCTGCTCATCGAGATCGTCGAAGAACAACCCGCCAATTCCGCGAGTTTCATTGCGATGCTTCAGAAAAAAGTAATCATCACACCATTGCTTGTACCTTGCATAGCGCGATTCTCCAAATCCGTTGCAGGCCTTGTGCGCTTGTGTATGCCAATGTACTGCATCCTCCTCAAATCCATAATACGGAGTCAGATCAAATCCGCCCCCGAACCACCACTTCTCATCACCAACCTGAATAAACCGAAGGTTCATATGAGTCGTGGGCACATAGGGGTTCAACGGATGAACCACTAGTGAAACACCTGTTGCAGTGAATGGCTGCTCCGCCAAGGCACCTCGCTTTGCAGTTGCCGCGACCGGCAACTGCTCGCCGCAAATTGAAGAATAGTTTACGCCCGCTTTTTCAAACACCCGTCCATTTGTCAGTACCCTGCTTTTGCCACCCCCTCCGCCAGCAAAATTCCACACATCCTCCTTGAATTCCCCTTCTCCGTCTTCAGCTTCCAGCTCCTTGCAAATCATTAGCTGCAGATCTCGCAAATACTCCTGCACCAATGCAATTTCAGTATTTTCTCGATTCATTGCCATTGACAAATAGAAAGCACCTTTCATGCCGCTCGAATCGTTTCACCGGTTACCGCATCCCGAATCCAGGTCGGCCTGAGTTGATCCCCAATGTCCCCTTGTACGACGCAGTCAAGGTCAGCACCAAGAATATCAACTGTCTCGGCATAACTGCGAGTGGGAGACATGCCATGTCGATTGGCACTGGTTGAAACAATTGCCATTTCAACCTGTTCGCACAGTGCGGCAGCAATAGGATGCGCAGTTACACGCACTGCTATTTTTTCGTTTTTCGCCGACAACACTGGCGCAACACCTGTTTTTGCCGGAAAAATCCATGTGTACGGGCCGGGCCAAGAAGCAAGGGGTTCATCCAGAATTGATTCGTTGGTTATATCCACATACGGAACGAGTCGATCAAAGCAGTCCGCAATAAGAATCAGGCCCATGCCGGCCGGCCGGTTCTTGATTTGAAAAATTCGGCGAACCGCATCTTCATTCTTCGGATCACAACCAATTCCAAAACAGGCTTCTGTCGGATATGCAATGACTCCGCCCTCTGCAATAATGCGCGCACCGCTTTCAATACTGCTCAATTCTGGCTCCTGACTCAAAACTTGTTGATGATTGATTCGGTATGAACAAGTCAAACAAGGCAATATTCTTGCTCAGTACCATCTGATTGCAGCTTGCTTGACTGACTTTTTCAATGGGTTGAATGATTGAACCATTCAACACCAGATTCCTCAATGTGATTGCGCAAATCATGATTCGTCAAAGTGTTGTACAACAACAAATCAATCTTCTGGGGAATTGTGGTTTCTTCCAGGGTATACGCCAACTGAGCGATATCACTGAATGTAAGTGAATCACCAAACAAAGCAATATCGACATCGGATGCAGGTCTGAATGTTCCGAGCACCCGGGATCCGTACAGGACTGCCCGTTCCACCTTTTCATTGGATGAGAGAATGTCAATAATGATTTCTCTGTCTTACCGCTCTAATCCATCTGTCATGCATCTTTTACCTGTTCAAGCACATCCCGCAACCTGACCAGTACCGGATGATAGGATTATTTTATCAGGGATTCCGCATTCTTGGCAATTTTTGCATTATATACAAGCACAAGTTTTTTCCTTTTGTCCAACGCTTCCAAAAGTATTTTACAGTCAACTGTGTCATAGTAGCCCGCCGCACACCCTTCTCGAATAATATCACGCGGTGTATTCACATCAACACCCTTGCGGGACAGTTGAAGCTTTAATAATTTCCAACCCAGTTCATATGTAATCTCAAAATGTTTGACTAACCCGGAAAGTTCGAGAAACGAATAGGAATCAAGCTGGCACGCCTCGTCTAGTCGGTCCAGGGCATTGTTGAAACTCTTCAAACGCTGTTGCCGTTGTTTATCGCTCTTCATGATCAGATACCAAGTAATGCAAATGCTGGCATGCCAACAATTTGGAACCATATAGTTGATTATACAGTTCTGTTCAATCTTGTCGCCTTCCTTCTGTCCCTCGCCGGATTGTCACTAGAAGCTTGGAAAATGCCGATTTACAAGTTCACGTGATACTGTCTGTGAGTGTGCTGCGAATGCACTCAAAGTCTGTTATGCAACATGTTGATTTATACGCATCGCCAGTCCGTCTGTCACTATTGATGGTAATCTCCTGCGTTTCAAACGCCTTTGGGGGACTAGCGCCCTAGCAGCTGGCCGCAATGCGGAAGCCTTGTAGTAAGCTAGTGCTTCGAGCACCCAGCACAGGAAACGGCTACGACATTGCAACAAGCAGTTTTGCGGCGAATCATGCGTTCTACTTGTGCGGCTTGCTGGCGCAAGTATTGTTGCGCGGGCATTAGTACAGGCCACCGCCGTTAAGCGAATGGCGGCGCAGTTTGTGAACCATCATTCGGCGCATGGTGCATCGCCCGGCGGTACTTCAGCCCCGAATTTGACCAAAAGCTTGGTCCGCGCAGTACCGGCACCGAATCGTAGCAAGCAATTCGGTAGAATTCGACACTGACTGTTAAATACTTCTCGTTTTCACTGCCAAAATACAGTTTTCCCAATCTTAAACTGGGATCTGGGGATACAAAGAACTTTTGTGTATTCGCTTTCGGTCCCGTCATAAACCATTAAGTCCAAGTCATGTGGCAAGCGACCAAGCATTGAGCGCAAATTGGGATAGCCAAACTCGTTGCACCTGAATCTGTGCAAAACAAGGTAGTTTTCAAGGGGTGTCACTAGCAGTTAACTTCCTGAGTTTAACTTTTGATGCTTACTAACTAGATAAGTAGCGAAGGATGCACAAGCTCCAAGCATAAACATGGCCTCATCCAGCCCAACTTCTGGAGATTCTTTGTCAATCAGTGCGTGGCGAATACCTTGTTCGTCAGAAGTATATCCATATAGACTTATAAATCCATTTCTGAGTGCAGGATGTATTTGCAATCCCCGCCTTTCAAGATTATTTAAAGCTTGACCAAGGGAATTCGCTGTTGTATCAATTGATCTTGCAACAGATTCTACAGCATGGATGCTATCAGCAATTGAGTCTCCGTAATTTTTAGCTTTTATATGTTCGACAGCTTCCCGAAGATGACGTGCCGGAGCGTCCAATCTCTTTTCCAGAAGAATATTAATTGCTTCTCTTATCGCATCTCCTTGTTCCTTATTCCAATGAGGGAAAAACATATATGGTTGCTTAGACAGGTCCAAAAAATAAGCCGCTGAATGTTGTTCAAATAGGGATTGAACCATTTTAGCAAGTTCTTTGTTTTTACCTTTGTTTAAAATGCGCTCAATTAGGTCAAGGACTCGATTAAATGGGTCATTAGCCAAAATATGCTTAAATAATATGTAGAATTCATCAACTGATCCACTATACTCATCTTTGGGCCGTCTATTATATTCACCCAATCTTTCCGCAAAAAAACGAATTTTCTCGCGTTGAGGAATAGCTTCTTCCTCAATCAGTAATAGATAAACTACATTGCAGAGCTCTCGCCTTAAATCATCTGATAAGAATTCCAGATGCCCGTATTCGGGCAATGTCTCGAATCCTTGTCGTTGAGAAAAAGTCAAATTTTGAATTAAATCGTCTTGATTTTCTGCCATGATATACTCCTTGTTGAAAAATCACATCCGAGGATGCGTGAAAGGGACACCGCCTTTGGAATTTGCGGTACAACACCGTTTTAATTAAAAATGCACTCGGGGGACTGACCCAATGAAAGCAGGTATGTAGTATACAATGTCATGCGTGAAATGTCGGGTATGATTTTACGGGTCAGGGTTTCCCGTTGGAAACAACCATTATATTTTTGTTAAGCGCACCGACAACATGAAATGCAGTTTAGGCTGCCTTGTGTTCGAGTTCAGGCATTGAAAGCGTCATAGTGGGTTTTGGCGATGCGAAGTGGTCGATCAATGCTAATGGCGGCGAGCACTCTTCCATTCGCCGTAGCACGTTCTTGGCCAGCACCTTCAGGTCCTCCAGTTCTTCGTCGTTGTAGGCCGAGCCGATATGACGCAATACCTTCTGCCGGACCCGTACCCTTCGCGTCGCAATTCGACGATCTGCAAGGTGGTGCGGTTGGGGAAATTTTTGCTTCGAATAAACGTGGGAAAAGCATATCTGCTTCCATCTTGAATGTGAAGCATTATTATTGCGAAGGCTCTACATTTCGATGGAAAAAGCAATCCTTGGAGTTATGCGGGGTTCAAGGAGGCAAATCGACCAAAATCAGACAGACACCGACAAAGTCGAGTTCAATAAAATCATTGTACAATTCAATTAGGGTTTTTCAGGGCCGACTAACTCAGTTCAACACTCGGGGGACTGACCCTGCAGAGCACCTAGACAGATTAAGTTCACACTCAACAATCGCTTCCAACAAGCCTGATCTCGTCTTTTGATCGCAAAAACAAGAAAAAACTCAACTCCATCAATCAAATGCCATCCCCATCGTAGCAACTGAACCCACAATATCAAACCTCCCAGACAGCGTCAAATCTAAGCATTCTCCGCCAGATTGCGATTCTTCTCCAACACCGAAGCATGATTTGCGTTTCGATCAGACTGCAGTGCTGTTGCTACTTGATCATCATACACTGCCATAATTCTTGCTGCCAGATAGGCCGCATTTTTTGCGCCATGTTTGCCGACAGCAACACAGGCAACAGGTACACCGCCAGGCATTTGCACAGTGGACAAAAGGGCATCCAGCCCGCCCAGCCCGCCGGCATCCAGCGGAACACCGATTACCGGCTTCAGGGTGTTGGCGGCCACTGCCCCTGCCAGATGAGCGGCAAGGCCGGCAGCCGCAATAAATACCGCGCAACCTCGACTATCCGCATCAATGACATACTCCCGGGCTTCTACTGGTGTGCGATGTGCCGACAGGATTCTCGCCTCCTTCGGTATCCCTAGTGAATCAAGTGTATCCAAAGTAGTTTGCATGATACCAAGGTCAGAGTCTGACCCCATCATTACAGCAACAAATTTACGAGTCACAACTTTCCCTCATTCTGGCTAATGCACGGAATCCAATGTCCCTGCGAATATACATATTGTCAAATGAAATTTTCGATAGCGATTGGTAAGCACTGGCTTGCGCAGTCGCGATATCATCCCCCAAGGCTACCAGACAAAGAACTCTCCCGCCGGATACAACAACTTGTCCACTTTGGTTCAATTTGGTACCCGCGTGAAATACTTTGACTGATTGATCGTCCAGACTTTCAAGCCCCGAAATAACTGCCCCTGTAGGATATGAGCCCGGATAGCCCTTGGAAGCGGCAACCACTCCCAATGAAGCTTGCTCATTCCAGCATGCTTTCATGTTCGTACTGTCGCCTTCAAGCATCGTCAAGATAAGGTCAACCAAGTCTGATTCAAGCCGCATCAGAATAGGTTGAGTTTCCGGGTCGCCCAATCGGCAATTGTACTCCAGCACGTATGGCATTCCTTGCGAATCAATCATCAGACCAGCGTACAGGAAACCTTTGTAATCAATTCCCTCTTGTCGCAGTCCCTCTACTGTCGGTTGAATTATCGAAGCCATCACACTGTCATGCATGGTTGAATCGATCACCGGTGCCGGAGAATATGCCCCCATACCACCAGTATTGGGGCCGGTATCCTGTTCCCCCACAGCCTTGTGGTCCTGAGACGAAGCCAGCGGCAGAATGTCTCCGCCTTTCACCATGCAAATAAAACTCGCTTCTTCTCCTTCAATAAACTGTTCAACCACCACGCGTTGTCCGGCTTCTCCAAACTTTCTGTCAATCAGCATATCGAAAACTGCCCGATTCGCTTCCTCGTATGAGTTTGCTATCACCACTCCCTTGCCAGCGGCGAGTCCGTCCGCTTTAACAACAATCGGTAAATTTTGGCGATTGATGTATTCACAAGCGTCTTTCACATTGGAAAAACTTGCATATTCAGCCGTAGGAATTTCATGTTTTGCCATGAACTGCTTGGCAAACTCCTTCGAACCTTCCAGACGCGCCGCGGATTTACTAGGTCCAAAACACAGCAAATTCTGTTCTTCAAACAAATCTGCAATACCGTTCACTAGCGGTACTTCAGGGCCAACGACTGTCAGATTGATTTTCTTTTCCTGAGCAAATTGAACGAGGCGTTTTGGATCCTCCGCAGAAATATCAACATTCTGTGTCTTTGGTTCCGTCGCAGTACCGGCATTTCCGGGTGCTACAAATACCTGCTTGACAGAAACAGACTGAGCAATTTTCCAGGCAAGCGCATGTTCACGTCCACCACCGCCGACAATCAGGACCTTCACTTCTCCAACCCGAAATAATCCTAATGTCGAAAATGCCGCATACCCGTAAACAGCATGGCCATATCATGCTCGTTTGCCGCTTCAATTACTTCGCTGTCGCGCATCGAACCGCCAGGTTGTATTACTGCGCGTACTCCGGCTTCTGCGGCTTTGTCAATCCCGTCCCGAAATGGAAAAAAAGCATCAGATGCCATCACTGCTCCAGACACTTCCATTCCGACACTATTCGCTTTCATTGAAGCAATTGATGCTGAATCAACCCGACTCATTTGACCGGCACCAATACCGACAGTTTGCCCATTTTTTGCATATACAATCGCATTGGACTTCACATGCTTGGCAACGCGCCAGGCGAACAGCAAATCATTCCGCTCATTGTCATCCGGATTTCGTTTGGTTACAACTTCGGGTGTTTCACTATTCATCAGCAATTCGTCCGCATCTTGCATCAGCAAGCCGCCACCCACTGATTTCAATACCATTTGACCGGATTGTTCACTGCCAGATTCGCCAAATTGCAAAACTCGAATGTTTTTCTTGGTCTGCAGTATTTCCATGGCTTCCGATGCAACTGACGGGGCAATGATCGCTTCGACAAACTGCCTTTCCAAGATGCTATGTGCGGTTGACTTGTCCAAAGACCGGTTCAATGCAATCACTCCGCCGAATGCAGAAACCGGATCAGTCTGATAAGCCAAATCGTACGCCCGCAGGATATTTTCACTCTGGGCAACGCCACAAGGGGTTGCATGCTTGATGATGACACAGGTCGGAGCCTCAAACTCCAGAACACAATTCAGCCCCGCTTCAACATCAACCAAATTGTTGAACGACAACGGCTTTCCCTGTAGCAGGTCTGCATTTGCCAGCAATCCTGTCGTACCAGTTGCAGGAATATAAAAAGCAGCTTGTTGATGAGGATTTTCTCCATAGCGCATATCCTCGCGTTTCACTACCGACAAGTTCATATGTTGCGGAAATCGGTCACCTTCATTCGCAAGTTCGTTGAAATACGCACTGATTGAAGATTCGTACTGAAATGTTCTGTGAAACGCCTTGGCGGCCAACTCAAATCTTTTTTCTTCGCTGATTCCACCCTGTTGTTGAATCTCATCCAAAACAGACCGGTAATCGGCCTGATCGACAATCACACCGGTCCAAGCATAGTTTTTTGCCGCGGCGCGAATCATCGTCGGACCGCCAATATCAATATTCTCAATGATTTCGATCCGGGATTTGGAAGCATCGTCAGATACCGACTCGAACGGATACAAATTGACAACTACAAGATCGATCGGGTCGATCCTGTGTGTCGCCATTTCCGCTTGGTCCGAATCGTAGCGCGCCAGAATACCGCCGTGAATTTTTGGATGCAGAGTTTTCACCCGCCCGTCCATCATCTCGGCTTGTCCCGTGAAATTGGAAACCTGGGTAACCGCTACACCATTTTCTTCCAGTAGCTTCGCAGTGCCACCGGTTGAAAGAACTTCAACTCCGAGATTCACCAGTGCCGTAGCAAACTCAACAACTCCCTGCTTGTCCGAGACGCTGACGAGAGCGCGGCGTACCACAAGTTGATGGTCCCGGGATCTGGAGGAACTCACTGGGAAGAATTGTCAGAGTGATAGTCTTCTTGGATTTGGTGCAACGCAATCTTCTTGCGTAACGTACTTCGGGAGAGCCCCAGCACTCTGGCAGTTCGCGTGCGATTGCCCTTCGTGTGGTTCAATACATACTCCAGCAAATGTCGCTCGACTTCCGAGATCACCTTTGCGTGCAAATCCTTTGGATCTTCCCCTTTCATATCCTTGAAGTATCGCTTCAAGGACTTGGCAACACAATCATTGAAGGACGACTTCCGTTTCCTGCCCACAGATTTTTACCTCTTTTCTGATAGCCGCTCAAATCATTTTCAAGCGGATCAATGATATAACTGTTTGAATATAAACAGTATTCAATAAAATTATCCCAAAAATTCAGACCACGGCACCGGAACAGACCATCCAGAACCTGTGTCAAAATTTTCATTGCACTGTAATCAAAACAGAGAATTGAGTTTATACTAAATTGCACAACAACTTTCATTGTTTATTTTTGACAGTCATCCTGATGATTGGAATTTGACTGTTCCACGAGCCCAAAAATGGTTTCACTGGCGATACAAAAAATTGACGATTCAACGGTTCTTAAAGATCGGGTGTACGAATCTCTGAAGGAGGCAATCACTTCAATGGATGTGTACCGACCTGATGTAAATCTCAGGCTGGATGAACGTACCCTTGCCGATCAGATCGGCGTAAGTCGAACACCGATCCGGGAGAGCCTCATTCGACTGGAGAAAGAAGGCTTTGTAAAAACAATCCCTCACAAGGGTGCTTTCATTGTCCGGAAATCCATGAATGAGGTCATCAACATGGTGTATGTATGGGCCGCGTTGGAAAGCATGGCTGCCAGATTATTGACGCAACGCGCTACAGATGTTGAAATCAGTCAGCTCCGCAAACTGTTCGCGACCTTTGAAAAAGACCGCATGCAAGCACACATCAATGAGTATTCGGAAACCAACATCAAGTTTCATCGAATGATCATTGAAATGAGCAAGTGCGAACCGTTGATCACCACTTCCGAAAACCTGTTCCTGCACTTGAAATCCATCAGACTACGAAGTATTTCTGACCTGGAACGCGCCAAGCACTCTGTCATTGATCACATCCACATCATTGAAGCCTTGGAAGCACGAGATACGGACAATGCAGAATTGCTGGTCAAAAACCATACACTTCGCCTGGCGAAGCACATTGAAACACATGCCAGCTACCTGCTAGGCGAATCCAGTTGAATTTCAGAAAACGCCTTGAAAGTCGCGTTTGCTAGTGAGCAACTACCATTCTGGAAAATCGAACTGGCAGGATAACTTTTGTTTCGGGTTCCGTCGACCCTGATTCCGGCTTGACATACAAAACCAAAGCTTGGTTGTCTTCGGTACCAACGGGCATGACCAAACGACCACCCGGCTTCAGTTGTTCAATCAGCGCGTCTGGAATATTATCGCTGGAAGTTGCCACGATTATTTTGTCAAAGGGTGCCTGCTCGGCCCATCCATAGTAGCCGTTGCCAATACGCACTTCAATGTTGCTGTAGCCGAGTTCCTGAAAATTTCCAATCGCACCCTCTGCGAGTTCTCCAATGATGTCTACGGTATAGACTGAAGTTGCAATTCGACTCAGCACTGCGGCCTGATAGCCGAGTCCGGTACCGACTTCCAGAACTCTTTCCTCTGGTTGCAGATCCAACAGATCCACCATTAACGCGACTATAAACGGCTGGGAAATCGTTTTGTCGTGACCGATCGGCAACGGTTGATCCATATAGGCGGCATCAATCAGTTGCGATGGCACAAATTTATGCCGCGGCACTTCCCCCATCGCCTCATTGACACTGTTGCCAATCGTTGACCGGCCCGTCATTCCACCCGAAGACACTGCATGTTCGGCAATGACAAAAAGCATCTCCTTGCGCAATTTTTCGTATTCTGCTTCACTCATGAAATTGAACCTTTCAAGACATTCACTCGTTATACGACGGCCCGAATTCCGAAGTCGCCAAATTTCTTCGACTGAAAATTGTCTCTGAACTTGCTTCTCAGCAATTTTGCCGCTTTATCGTACGCGTCCGGATCTCGCCAGGCATTTTTTGGATTCATGATCTTCGGGTCCACTTCAGGACAAGCGGTTGGGTACCGCAAGCCAAATATTGGATGCGTTTCCATTGCAATTCCATTGGATTTTTCATGAAATTTTCCAGATATCGCGGTCCGCAACATGGAACGGGTCGCATTGATCGGCACTCGCGATGCTTCGCCGGCAGTGCCGCCGAACCAGCCCGTATTCAGCAAAATGCATTTGGGTTTGTGAATTTTCAGTTTCTGCTCAAGCAATTTTGCATATACAACCGGCATTTGCGACATGAAAGGCGCGCCGAAACAAGGACTGAATACCGCTTCGGGTTGAGTAACGCCAACCTCGGTTCCAGCAAGCCGAGCTGTAAATCCCTGCAAAAAATAGTACATGACTTCCTCTAGTTCCAGTACTGAAACCGGCGGCAATACTCCGTAAGCATCCGCAGTCAACAGGACGATGGTTTCAGGATGTTCGGCCTTGGCCTCCGGGGCTACATTGGGCACGCATGATAATGGATAAGAAAAGCGTGTATTTTCGGTCCTGCTGTTGTCATGCAAGTTCAATTCATTCGGATGGGTCAACTCGTATGTAATACCTGGTAGCGGAGGTACGTTTTCAATCACTGTGCCCCACTTGGACAAAGCGGACGCAATGACTGGTTCCGCTTCCTTGTCCAGATCAATCAGTTTGGCGTAGCAACCATCTTCCAGATTGAATACTCCGCTGTCCGTCCAGCCAATTTCATCATCGCCGACCAGTTGCCGCTCCAGATCTGCCGACAAGGTGGTCTTTCCGGTACCTGACAATCCGAACAATACAGCTGAATCGCCGTTCGGACCCAAATTCGCTGCACTGTGCATTGGCAGTATGCCGTGCTTGGGAAGCAAAAAGTTCATTACAGTGAACATCAGTTTCTTGACCAAGCCGCAGTAATCCGCCTGGCCGGCTACCAGACAGATTCGGTTACGAAAATCAATCACTGCAACTTTGTCGGAATGACAGCCGTCTCGCTCAGGTACGCAACGAAACGACTGAATGTTGAGCATGGTCCATTTCTCGTTCACGCGACTTGCCGCCTCGCTACCCAGAGGCAAGAACATATTCATGGAAAAAATTGCATGAGTTGCATACTCACCGACAAACTTGTATGAAACTGAATAATCAGAGTCCTGTCCGACTAGTCGATCAATCACATACAGCTTTTCGCAATTGTCATTGATATGTCCGACTATTCGTTCAAGGAGTTTTTCGTACAAGTCGGGGTCGTAGCGCTTGAAACTACTTTTCCACCATATGTCAGATTCAACTTCCGGCCAAGCTACTGCAAAGGTGTCGTTCACCGGTCGGCCGGTGCATTCAGGGTCAGTCAGAAAGACAATTGGGCCTTTGTCTTTAAGTAAAGTCTGGTAGGCTTTCCGCTCATCATTTGTTCCATTCATGCGTGTTCGGCCTCTATCACCCCATAAAGCTGCCTGAAAGAGACTCAGTTTAGGCAAATTACAGAGGAGTTCCGGGGCTTCAATCGCAAGTTTATCGGTTAGTGGAATCGATTTGGGCTCCATCCTTCGCTTCTAAATCGTGGTTCAATGTACAAAAAACATACTGAGAATTTCCATCTCCAAAGTGTGAATCATTATAACAGAGTGCCAGAGTGCCTGGACACTCTATTTCTTGACTTTGAGACATCATGTTCAGTTGTAAATGAATAGAAGTGATACATCAGTTTGAATCAGGCTGTTGGCCGGATTGCGGTCAACAAGCCTGCTATTAGTCAAGTAGAATCTGGTTTAGGTTCAACGGTAACCCCACTACCTGTTGTGTGACTCTTGGCTCGAAAGAATTTTCTATGGCATTTTGAAGCACGAAACAGTCAATCGCCTCTGCAAGATGTTGTACGGATGAGAGAACCAATGGATGAGAGCACAATGCTACGGGACTAGCTGAAAAAAGTTGCATTTTCAAAAATAGTAGTGTAAGATATTCTTTACAGTGAGTTTGTAAAGATTCTGTACATCAACTCCCGTTGTATGATGTTCGATTGGTCTCATGCGTTCTGAATTGTTACCAATCACTACAAATGAAGAAGCAACCCAAAGAACCAAAGTTGTTGCAGTGGAGGTTGGTATTTGAGGAAATCTGGCAGACCAAGACAAACTTTTTGATGGTGACCTAATTGTTCCGAATAGTAGAATCGACTGGTAGATATGCGTAATGTTGATATAGCTGTATGTACCCGCGGTACATCACAATTTCTCGTTAGAATGGGCTTCAATGGCTCTTCTTACAGAAGGGATTGCTCGGCGATTCAGGTCTTGACCAAACAAAACACCAGAAACCACATTTCAGGTAGTATTTTTTGTATTCAATCAGAGATGTAACCAATGTTAACTCTTAATCAATTTATAAAACAACAACGAATCAAACACAAGTTTACTCAAGAATATCTTGCGTCTGAGCTAGGTATTTCGCGCCCAACATATATAAATATCGAACAAGGAAAGAGGGAACTTACTGTTTCTGAAGCTGTAAAGCTCGCTGCTATTTTTGAAATGCCACTGGCAAACTTCGTTGACGCGAAAGAACCATCTCGAAACGTTACGTTCGTGAAAAATTCAATAGAGAAACCAGATGATTTGCAAATTCGTGTTACGGAGCAAAATCTTGAAAAATTCAAGCAGGTATTACTCTATGTACTAAATAAAGTGGGTAGCAAGCCTAATGTAGGTGAGACAGTATTGCACAAATTGCTTTACTTTATTGATTTTGATTACTACGAAAAATTTGAAGAAAATCTTATGGGAGCAACCTACATCAAGAATCATCATGGACCTACTTCTGTTGAACTTGGGCATGTATTGGAAGATATGCAGAAACAAAATGAAATTGAAACTGTAAAGAGTCAGTTTTTCAAATATCAACAAAAAAAGTATCTGCCACTAAAACGGCCGAATCTAGATATTCTCTCTGCCCGCGATACATCTCATATCGATGATGTATTAGCGCGTCTATCAGACAAAAATGCCCGAGAAATTGAGCATTATTCTCACGGTGACATACCTTGGAGGGTAGCCCAAAATGGAAAACCAATTTCTTACGAGAGCGTATTTTATCGAGATGAACGATACTCGGTGAGAAACTATGACGATGAAATTTAGTCAGATTCTGGATTTTAACAAAGACTTAACACGGTACTATAAAAAATATAAATCATTGACTGAAGATTTACAGGAGTTTCGTAATGTAATCACCATTGACCCTCTCGGTAATACGAAACATTTTAACACCATTATGCAAACAGATAATGTACAAATTTTGAAAGCTCGTCTTTTTTGCAAGGATTTGAAAGGTTCATCACTCCGTATCGTCTATGCCTATTTTGACAAAGAAAATAGAATAGAATTCATTGAATTGTACTTCAAAGGAGTTAAAACAGATTACGATAGAGAACGAGTTCAAGAATTTATGAAATCCAATGAAAGGTAGTAATTATAAGTATCTCCTTTTTGTCCAGGTCCCCTCTGACTTCAATTCGTTATCCTGCTTATAATGCTTCTGCACGAATTTTGACTTTCTCTTCCACAATAGTATGATTCAGCAACTGCACAAGCGCATAGATTGCTTCAACATTCGGAGCAGGTACGCCGGTAATCCGTGACAGTTCAGCAACCGTTCCAATCAGAGCATCAACTTCTATAGACTTCCCTACTTCTATGTCCTGCAACATTGAAGTCTTATGCTTCCCGACACTCTCCGCACCCTGAATTCTCCTCTCATTGGACAAGCGAATTTCTACACCCAGATGTGCGGCAATTTCGCGACACTCGGTCATCATCTTGTCAACCAGCGTCCGCGAAGGTTCATACTGGCAAATATCCACCAGTGTTGAGTGTGTCAGTGCACTCACTGGATTGAAACTAAGATTGCCCATTGCTTTCAACCAAGTTTCACCTCTCAAATCTTCAAGTATGAAAGACTTGAAACCCGAATTCACTAGCAAATCGCGCACCATTCGAGTGCGCTCTTTTTCTACGCCGTCCAACTCGCCAATCGGAAACCGATTGCCTTCAATATGACGTATCACTCCCGGCTCCACGATTTCCGAAGCAGGAAAAGCTATGGAACCGATAATGTGTTTCGGATCTATGGCTTTTGAAATCAAGCCACCAGGATCCACAGTCTCAAGAATTCGGCCGTTGTATTCGCCTCCATGTAGCTGAAAATACCACCACAATATGCCGTTTTGAACGGTCAGCAAGACAGTTTCTGGTCCCAGAATTGCATTCAGGTCATCAACAATTGGAGCAATCTGATGTGCTTTTACACCCAAAATGACCAAATCCTGGACACCTGCTGAGCGAATGTCACTAGTCGCATTGACATTGACGGCAGTTTCTTCTGTGCCGTCATTCATGATCAACTTCAGACCTTTCTTCTGAATCGCTTCAAGATGCGGTCCACGCGCGATCAGCGTAACTGCCTCGCCGGCATTGTGCATCTTGACTCCCATCATACCGCCGATAGATCCGGCTCCCACAACACAGATTTTCATCATTTGACCTCGTATACGGCGCTTTGAAAAACTAAAAGCGAGTAATTATGCCTATTTTTCAGTTTCATATTCAAACTTTTTCGTCCCAAGCTATCTGCTTGGTTTATTCAGATTTCTGTTTCAATAAAAAGGAACTCCCCATCGCCTGTTCCTTTCTTGGGACCCAGTCGATAGGGAATTCCAAACTCTTTCACATCGATCCGTTATGGCGACTCAGTATTTCACGATATCCACCAAATCGAATTGATGTACAGTCAAAGATCGACTAGATTTCGCCGATCTCTTTCAGCATGCCTTCATGAATCGAACGCTGATTGGTCCAGTAGTCCTTCAGCTCCTGACCCGACATGTACGCTCCGTACAAACTCTTGTCCGTACGATACTTCTGCCATTCATCAGTCTCGAATACCTGCTTGAATACATCCTGATAGTAAGCCGCCGCTTCATCCGACATTCCCGGCGGGCCTACGACGCTTCTTTGCATGAAATACACAAAGTCCTGACCCAGCTCGCGAAACGTCGGCGCATCCGGAAACTTGTCCAAACGATCCGGCGTGAACGCCGCCAGCGGAACTGTCGTGCCTGCTTCGTAGAATCCCAGCTGCTCCGACGGGTTGTTCACTGTCGAGTTCGCATGGTTGCCCGCCAATTCCTTGGCTACGCGACCACCGCCCTTGAACGGTACATACTTCATCTCCAGACCATACGCACGGTTCAGAAAATCTGTCAGCAACTGGTCTTCCTGTGCCTTGCCCGTACCGGCCATAATCCAGTTGTTGCCTGCCGCCTTGGCCGCGTCCACAAACTGGTCCACATTGGTGATGCCGCTGTCCTTGTTCACCCACAGCAAAAACGTATCTTCCGCCATGCGTGCAATCGGCGTGAACGTCAGCACATCCACATTCAAGCCCGGCTGACGCAATGGCGTGGTGTAGAAGCTGTTCAGCGTCACCATCACCGTGTGATCCCGAGCATCGCCCGACGTTCCCTTCATATGAATCAGTGCTTCCGCACCGGAACCGCCCGGCTTGTTGATCGGCACGAACGGCTTGCTCGACAGATTCTTCTTTTCGATGATCGACTGCATCAGACGCGCCATCTTGTCAGCGCCGCCGCCTTGACCTGCCATGATGACGAAGTCCACCGGCTTCTTCGGCTCGAACTGTGCCAATGTGCCTTCCACGCCAACCATTGTCAGCATCAGTGCCGATGCCGCCAGCAGCATTCTCTTAAACTGCATCATTATCATTACACCTCTTGTATAGTTGATAACACAAAATAGAATTTCAGTATATATGAAATCGTAGCCATTTCCAAGTTGATTCTGCAAACCCGACTAAGTCTTGTCCTCGAAAAGTTACGAATGCCGCTGCCTGAACAACCCAACCTTTCACTACAGAGTATCTGTGGTACCAAATTGGAATACTGCACTGCACCCCAACCAACCCATCTGCTGGCATTGTCGTATGGATTCTCGCGCTTGCTCGATCTGTTCATACGTCATTCCGTTCTCAATTGCCGCCGCTTGCTCAACGGCATCCTGATCTTGTTGAGTAATTGCAACAGTTAGCATCCAAAGATATGCCATCCGCCTGTTATCGGACCACAAACTATTCTCCTTGTACACAAGTCCCAGATTGTACTGAGCAGCTGCAATGCCTTGGTCAGCGGCCATCGTATACCACCTGACAGCTTCCGCTTTGTCTACTGCTACACCGTTGCCCGTGTCGTACTTGATACCAAGAGTAAATTGTGCTCCGCGAAAGCCACTATTGCCCGATTGTCGATAGAGTTGTAGCGCCTTTGCAAAATCTTTGGGTACTCCATAACCGAATTCGTACTGTTGACCCAAGTGATACAGTGCCACTTCGTGTCCTTGGTCCGCGGACAGTTGGAACCATCTTGCGGACTCAATGTAATCCTTTCTTACCCCCTGCCCCGTCAAATATAGCCAGCCCAATCTGAATTGTGCAAGGTCCAATCCTTTGCGAGCAGCAGATCGATACCAGTACGCGGCAAGTTCCAAGTTGCGATCTGTGCCAAGTCCATCTTCATATAGATTGCCAAGATAATATTGTGCGAGCATATTGCCTTTCCATGCTTTGATATTCCACTCGTTGAACGCCTTTGAGTAATCACCTTTTTCATAAGCTTGATCGGCTTCTTCCATATCGGCGTACACACCATTCCAGTACCCGGCCATGCAAACCGCGACGATGACAACAATCGAAAAAATCTGTGGCAATTCCGAGCAAAAATGATTCTGTTTCATAGTCATAATGTGCGGGGCTTCAAACAAACTGTGATTTGTAATATTGTTAACCCTGAGATCAAGAATTCGAAGAAATCGAGTTTACCATCAATATTGACAGTAAAAAACCGGGAAACATAGCATCCAATTATTCATCATATAGAAGTTTCAATCGTCAACAATCCCCACCACCGCCATGCAATCACCAGGTTGCACCAAGCCCGGAAAATGCCTTCCGGACAATAATCCGCTACTCTTCACCCGGTATTCAATTGGTTGCACTCCGGTTCGGTCCAAGGGCCAAACACGCGCAATAACATCACCCTCATTCACACTGTCCCCCAAATCCGCGGTCGGTTCAAGCAACCCTTCATGCTCACAGAAAACAAAGCAATCATCATTCGGCATCGCTACATTCACTGATGGATCCACCTCGGGCTCGGCATTCAGTACCCCTGCGTGAATCAATACATTGCGAACACCTTTTTTCGCAATCGCAACGGATTTTGCTGTTGTTGTTCCGCCGCCACCCAGCTCGGTTGTTACAAATACCTTGCCGGATTCTTCAACAACCGTGTCATACATGCCAGTATTGTCGATTTCCAGAAACAGCATCGAGTAAGGTGCATTGAACGCGCGCATCGCCGCCAGACAAGCTGCTTGTTGCTTTTGGTCTTCAAGAACATGAGTTGCCGCAAGCGGTAAAAAATCCAGTGTTTTGCCACCAGCATGAATGTCCACCACAATCTCCGCCTCCGGCACGAGCGTTCGGGTGAAAAAATCAGCAATCTTCTCTGTCACGCTACCGTCAGGACGACCCGGGAAAACCCGATTCATGTTTCCGTCGTCAATGGGCGAGTTGCGGCAAGCACCCCGAAATGCAGGATAGTTGAACATTGGCACAATAATCACACGTCCCGAAATGTCCGACAAGTTCAAACTCAACGCCAGATTCTGCAAGGCAATTGGACCTTCATATTCGTCGCCGTGATTGGCCCCGGTCAATAGCACTGTTGGTCCTTCGCCATTCCGAATCACACAAATCGGAATCATTAATGACCCCCAAGCCGAATCATTGCGACTGTACGGCAACTTCAGGAAACCATGATGTACGCCATCTTGGTCCAGCGGAATTGTCGGTGAAATTGGATTTTTCATCATTAGAGTTGGTTCCCGTAAATTCTCGTGTTGGAAAGTCTATTCTACTTCTATCAGACCGCGTTTCACATTACAGAATCGCTCGCCGCCTTTATCTGTGACAACAAACGGTTCGGAAACTGCACATCCGATGTCGTCAAGCCAGACTCCGGATTGAAAATGAAAGCACATACCGGCTTGAAGTTCAGTCGTATCTCCCGGACGAAGACTGCAAGTTCGTTCTCCCCAATCTGGTGGATACGCTGCGCCGATTGAATAGCCCACGCGACTCTCTTTTACGAGTCCGTTTCGATTCAGCACCGCTTGCCAACCCGCTTCAACTTCTTCGCAAGTTTGTCCGGGCTTCGCCAGTTCCAAGGCAACATCCACCCCTTCCACGATGACCTTTGCCAAATCTTTCACTTTTTTCGGCGGCTTGCCAATATAGACGCATCTCGACAACGGTGTGTGATAGCGCCTTCGAACTCCTGCGATTTCCATCGCAACCAGCGCATTGTCAGGCAAGGGGGACTCGGTCCATGTCAAATGCGGAATACTGGTTTCTTCACCGACCTGAACAAGCGGAACAAATGCCGAATAATCCCCGCCGTATCCGTCGACACCCATGACTTGCGCATGATAAATTTCCGCGACTACTTCGTATTGCGGAACTCCGGCTTGTATCTTTGCAATTGCTGCACTCATCGAATTCGAACAAATTTTGCCCGCTTCGTACATCAACTTCAATTCACTTTCGGATTTGACAACACGCGCCCAATTCACCAGTTCGTTGTTGTTTGAAAATCTTGCATCCGGCAATTCGGCGACTAATGCTGCATGACATCGCGCCGTATAGTAGTGGGTATCCATTTCCACACCGATATGACTGGTTGACCAACCCATCTTTTTGATCAACGCGACAAGTTCGTCGTAAGGATGATCAATCGGATGGTGTACCAGTCCTTCAGAAAAAGAAATCACATGACTGTGTGGAAGGTATGTAGAAACATGTGCAAGCTTTGCATCCTGGGCGCGACCGAACCAGAATGGCTCTTCCACATCCAGATGAATCAGTACGCATTGCGGTACATAAAATGACCAACCATCAAACCCGGTCAGCCAATACATGTTTGCCGGATCCTGACTGACAAGCAGGTCGAATCCGGCCTTCTCCATTCGCTGCTTTACATCTGCAACACGAATGTCGAACTCATCTTTGGAAAATACTTTGCTGTACATAACAGTTAACGTGTGTCAATTGTCGATTTCAATACCGACAGATGCTGCCAAGGCACGCTGTCGCGCATACGTTGCAATTGCGGTATCTTGCACACCGGTACCGGTCAAGTCGCAAATCGAAATGGAATCCGGAGTGCGCTGAATCGAAACTTTTCCTGAAACAACATCACCTAATTCCGGGATCTCTGCGGTACGCTGAATGACACCTTGGTCCAATGCGTGATGCAATTCACCGAGAATTTCCGTTTGTGACCGCCGGTCTGGAACATATACGTCTGCAACACCCAAGCACCCCGGTTCCAACTCGTTTTTATGTCCCTGGTCCGCTCCCATGGCAGTAACGTGGTGACCGGGACGTAACCAGTCTTTCATCACCAATGGTTTTGAAGACGAGGTTGTCGTAACAATGATATCCGCTGAGCGAACTGCTGATTTCAAGTCTTGACCGGCTTGTACCGGTATGTTGAGACGACCGGCAAGTTCCGTGGCCGCTTTTTCTGCACGTTCAGAATTTCTCCCCCAAATGGTTGCAGTCTCAATCGGTCGAACCAGACACAGTGCTTCCAGTTGCAGGCGAGCTTGTTGCCCCGTACCAACAATGCAAGCTGTTGAAGAGTCAGCTCTTGACAAATGTTGTGCGGCAACTGCACCTGCGGCCGCCGTACGAATATCAGTCAGATAACCGTTGTCCAGCAAAATGGCTTCAACCATTCCGGTCTGCACCGCGAACAGTACCATCAACCCGGAAGTGCTTGGCAATCCGAGTTTCGGATTGTCAAAAAATCCGGGGGACATTTTGATCGCAAAACTGTCAATACCAGGAACATAGGCGGTCTTTACATCCACTTCTCCATTGTAATCCTCGACCGACATTGTCAAAATGGGTGGCATAACTACTTTTCCGCTTGACAAGGCCGCAAATGCAGAACGGATGCATTCAACCGCATCCAAATCCAGTTTGACCGCCTTGCGGAGATCTTGTTCTGTCAAAATCATTATCTTGGGCATATCCAGATCACTCCTCCAGCAAGTTGACATTTTCTCCTGAAATAATTCTGTGGTGCAACTTCATGTCAATATTGCCGCCGCTTGAAATGACTGCTGTTGGGCCTTTCGGTTGCAGCTTGCCAGACAATAATGCAGCAATCCCCACTGCGCCGGAACCTTCAATGATCTGACGGTCCGACCAGTAGGCATGTCGAATTGCTTCAGCAATTTCTTGCTCCGAAACCAGTACAAAATCATCAATCCACTTTTGAAAAAGGTGAAATGTATATTGATTGTCCAGACCAACACCACCGCCCAGAGAATCCGCCAGAGAAGGCAGTTCTTCGACCATGGTCGGCTGACCTGCCTGGATACTTTCATACATCGCTGCGCCGCGTTCCATCGAAATGCCAATTACCCTCACATCTGCGCGTAGTGACTTTGCAACAATTGCAATTCCGCAAGCCAAACCGCCACCTGAAACAGGAACAAGAACCGTTTCCAGCTCCGGCACCTGTTCCAGAAGTTCCAGTCCAATCGTTCCCTGTCCACAAATGATGTCAAAATGATCAAACGGCGGCAACAGTGTCATTGACTGCTCTTTCACGAGCCGCTCAACCGCAACCTCCGCTTCATCCTGAGATTTGCCGATGATTCGTACATCCGCACCCAATGCCTTGATTTCGTCAACTTTGTTTTTCGGTACCAGCGATGACATGCAAATCACACAACGAATTCCGGCTTGATGTGCGGCAAATGCCAATCCGCGGCCATGATTTCCGGTTGAAAATCCAACAATGCCATTTTTACGCTGTTGTTTCGTGAGGTTTATAACCGCATTGGTTGCACCGCGCACCTTGAAACTGCCCGTAATTTGATGATGCTCCAGTTTCAGATAAACCGGTACGCCTGACAGTTCATTGAGTGAACTTGACCGGACTGCAGGTGTCAATCGAACGGATTGCGAGATACGGTCGCGAGCCTTTTCAATATCGGAGAGTTGTATCGTGTCGGCACCCATTCTCAGTTTAATTTCAACCCATGGAAACGGTTTCAGCGGCAAGTTTTTCCTGATGTTCAAAAATCGAGGTGTAATCCTCGAACCAATCGGGTGGCAATGGCACCATCATCTCTTCGTGATGGGCATAAACGGGGGGTGTACCACGGACCAACTCCTGATAGTTTACGCTGGGATAGGCAGGCGCCGTGTAAGGAATGGCATCCGCCGCCGAGTATGTCAAAACAAATGCAGGGCGTCCCAGCGAACTCCAGTTACGCGCCGACCCGTGTATGGTTCGGCTGTGGTGAACAGAAAGCGTACCTGGTGGACCAGTCATTGAAATTGCATTTTTCAACTCGATTTGTTTCATATCTGTATCAGAAATGGCACCGGTCCAATTCCCCTGTTCATCATAGTGCGGAAAAATTTTGCCTTTATGCGACCCGGGTATCACCTGCAAAGGACCTTGATCCTCAGTAGCACCGTCGAGCATCAGGAGAAACTGAAGCGTACCGGAATGCGTGTGTGGATAAAAAGCAATATCCTGATGCCACTTCACTTCTGCGCCGCCATCAGACCATTTGAAATTCATCATCAACTCGCGAAACCGAATATTCGGTCCCAGCAAGTCAGCAGCAATGTCCGGAATGACAGAGTCGGAACACAGTTTCCAGAACACTTGATCAAATTCATCCAGATAAGCCACTCTTCTCAATCGCGGGTTCTCGAAACTGTGATTCGCTTCAATATCAATTCTGCGTGTCGATTTCTTGAGCGTTCTGGTCTGCTCAACGACTTGCGAGAGAGCATCACGAAGTGGTTGAAGCCAGTCCTCTCCGACCAAACCGGAAAATGCAAGATATCCTTGGTCGTAATACAACTGTCGGTCTGACCGGCTCAATACTTTGGGCGGATGCAAATCAATTTCACTTTGTCTCATTTTTGGCGGTCCTCAAAATTCTGAGATGTGTGGTAATTGCGATTGTTCCATTATAAACCTGAAATTGTCCCGACAACTATCTTTCAGATATGTTTCAAGGTGTTGAACAGCGAGAACCTGTTTGAGGTAGAAGTCGCAGAGTCTGAAATTTCAGGCATGAACAAAACAAACAGCTCTGCAATGGACAGGACTAGTGATACAAGGCGACCCGTGTTCGCCCGCAACTCTCAACTTCTGTTGTGCAAGTGATGCCTGATTTTCCAATTGGTAATGGAAATCTGTTGTAAAATATTTTTTCCCAAATCCTCGCGAACAAACTATTTTTGTTGACAATCCTGACTGCCAGATGAATTCGCAAGAGTCATGGCGATAATGTGGCCCCGAAAATTACCTCGTGATGTACTCGGTGACCCGCGACTTGGTACCGAATGCAAGGTATACGAGAAATTGCGCGACGAACTGGACGATTCGTTTGTCGTATATCACTCAAGTCCGTGGATAGGAGTAAATCAACGCGGACAGGAAATAGACGGCGAGTGCGATTTCGTAGTTGCACACCCAGACCTTGGACTACTTGCACTGGAAGTAAAGGGCGGGCAGATTGACTATGACCCCCAAACAAAGCAGTGGAAAAGCAAGGACCGTAAAGGAAAAACACATGGTATCAAAGACCCGGTGAAACAGGCCCTGACATCAAAATACAATCTGGTCAAAAAATTGCAACAATCCCAATACATGAAATCTGTATTTATTCACGCCAGACATGGTGTGATTTTGCCTCATGCAACCAAACCGCCCAGAGATCTGGGTGCTGACAAGCCGCTAGAACTGTTTTGTTTCGCAAGCGAATTTAAACAGAATCTCGGAAACTGGGTAGTGAAACGGTTTGGCACCAAATCGCCAAACCAAAAATTCGGGAACAGTTTTGGCAAACGTGGTCTGAAAGCCCTTGAAATGTCGCTTGCCCAACCGGTTCATCTACAAGCCCCTCTCGGCAGCTATTTGTCAGAAGACGATCGGGAAATCAACACGTTAACGCAAGAACAATTTGAAATTCTGAATAACATCTCAGAAATTTCGCAAGTTGCGATACAAGGTGCTGCCGGTACCGGCAAGACACTTCTTGCGATTGAAGAAGCTTATCGACAAGCCTCGAACGGCGCACGAACTTTATTTGTTTGTTTCAACCGCGGGTTGGCGGCATCCGTGAAATCAAAGTTTGGAAACAGCTTGCCCATTACCGTCAAGACTTTTCTGCAGCTGGGCTACCACATGGCCAAGGAAGCTGGTCTCACAGAACTGTACGATTTTGAAAAAATGGCAAAGGACGATTACTTCGAAAATTTGCCAATTGTGATGCTCGAAGCGTTCGAAAAATTGCCAAACGAGCGTTTCGATGTAGTAATAGTGGATGAAGGTCAGGACTTTAGAGACGAATGGTGGGAGGTACTGGACTGCATCATGCGCCCGGACGGACCCAATCGTGTACGAATATTCTTCGACAACAATCAGAAAATCTACAGTTTTGGAGCAAAACTGCCCAAGAGCATTTCTTTGTCCCCTATTCAATTGACCAAGAACATGCGTAACACACAGAAAATTCACAAAGTTGTCCGACATTATTATCAAGGTCTTCAGATAGAGTCTGTCGGTCCTGAAGGAACTGAAGTGGAATGGATAACTGTTGAATCTCATCAGCAGATTCAACCAGCTGTCGTTCAAATATTGAATCGGCTTGTAACTGATGAAAAAATTGAAGCATCGGATATTGCGATTCTGTCGCCGAAACTTAAAGATGTTCCCGAGTATTTTGACGAAAAGAAAATTGGACCGTTTGAAACGACGGATTGTGAACATCCGCTCGAAAACAAAGTGGTGGTGGACAGTGTAAGCCGATTCAAGGGACTGGACAGTTCTGTTCTTGTGTTAATTGCTACAGAATTTCTGATCGAAAAATCAGAACTTGTGTATGTTGGCATGACTCGCGCCAGAACTCACCTCATAATTGTTGGAACCAAAGACGTATTGAAGAAGCTAAAGCAGGCTTCCTTCAAAAATGCTGATTCAAATTGAAATATATTTGTGTAACCAAGCTTTTCAGATCCAACAAATGAAACCAGTGATCAGATAAAACTACGACAACTGCTCGAACGCGTTTTTCATTGTAGCATGCTTTGACTCAAACAATTCAACATATTCGTGATATATGAATTTTCGGTTGCGCGTGCGATTTGTGTACTCTTGCAAAATACCACAATCAACCATCCGTCCAACCAAGTTGTTGGCCGCTGGTTTGGTAGTTCCAAGTAACTCTTTTACGTCATTGACAGAAATAATAGGATTTGCATAAAGATGATTCAAAACAATGTGGCCATTTCCAGCAATACGCCCCAAATGCTTCGCAAGCAGTGCCTGATGGTCATTACGTAATGTAAGTATGTTTCTTGCAGTAACGGTGCCTTGCTCGCTTACCTCTGCGACACCTCTCAGAAAGAAACACAACCACTTCTCCCAAGTGTTAGCATCTCGTACAGATTGTAGTTTCTCGTAGTATTCCTGCCGATTTCGGTTTAGAAAATCGGAAAGGTACAGAACTGGCTTAAGTAGTCGGCCCTGAAAAACCCTGTTTCAGCGAGTTTTCAGGCAGATTGGCAATATCTCCGGAAAGCGAGAAACGACATTGTTTTTTCCAGCCCGAAGCAAGAAAATAGTCGCCGCAAAAAATCGGCACAAATAATCCTGATTTTCTTCAGGATTATGCGCATGTTGTGCCCCGCACAACTCAGCATCGCATTCATCTGGTCGCCTTCGGTGCCTTTCAGGTAATTCCGCCCCATCAGTCCGTCGTTCTTGAGGTGCCCGATCACCGGCTCGATCGCTTGCCGTCGCTTGAGCAGACGCTTCAGCTGTGCATTCACGCCGCGCTTTTGACCGGAAATGAAAACCTGTGAATCCGTCACGCCGTGACCGCGATAGCCACGGTCCACGAACACTTGTTCCGGCTTGGTTCCAGTAATACGCTCAACCTGGTCAAGCTGGGCAGACAGCGTATGACCATCATACGGATTGCCCGGAAACGCCCGACCGCCCAGCACGAAATTGCTTCGATTGGTCACCGCAATCCCCACTTTCACACCGAATTCGTAGCGCTTGTGAACCTTGCCCTTGCTGATGCACTCCACCTCCGGAGCATGTGCACTGTACACCTTGTTCTTGCTGGTTCTCTCTTGTGTCATCACACGTTTGGCCAGCTCCAGCTCCGACTCCAGATGCGATTCCGCCAACTGCTGAACACAAGGATTCGCAATCTGGTCGATCTTTCTCTCCACATCACGCGCCACACGACCCAAAATCGTGCGCAATTTCTTCACCTCCCTCTTCATTCGCTTCATTTGACGCGCATGCGCATAGCGATTCACCTTGAAAAGTCGCTTCGGACCCACTCGCACATAGCTTTGGCGAAGTTTCAAACCCGCGGCACGTGCTTTCTTCACCAAACGCTCGCGTACCCGATTCAGCAATTTCGCATCGGTCGGATACGTCACCGCCTTCTCCTGCACCGTGGTATCCACCGTCACACGCTTCAAGTCGCTTTTCTTCAACGCACCGGTCGCCATTCCAGCGGTCACCGTCGACTTCAAGATCAGCTCGCATCCCGATTCGCCGATCCGGTTGCGAAACCGGGACAGACTGCTCGTATCCAGTTGCGACTCCTGCTGAAAATGCGTTTCACCGCAAAAATACTGCGCATACGGACTGTCCAGCCACCATTCAACAATTTCTTCATCCGACAAGCCGCGGGTATGCTTGAGCAGCAGCAGACCCACCATCATTCGTATCGGAAGACCGGGACGACCATTGTCCGGGCAATACAGTTCTCCGAAATGATTCTCGAACATTTCCCAAGGAATCTGCTCGGCCAGCTTTACCAGCGGATGGTCCGGCCGACAAGCGTAGTCCAGGGCAATGCGAAACATTTCACTTTGATGCAGCGACTTGGGCTTGTGCGGGGTCATTTTTTTCTCCTGGATATTGCAAGAAATCAAGCAGTGATTATACAATTCCTTGCAATTTCATGCTTGCTTTTTCGCACTTTCTTGAATTGATTCTTCAATCAAATCAAATCGTTGTACAACCCAAAATGGGTTTTTCATGGCCGACTAAGTAAGGCTTTTTGTTCACAGAGTAATAAGGTAATCAACAATCTTCCTGCGCGTCCATTGCCATCAACGAATGGATGAATTGCCTCAAATTGAGCGTGAATCAAACCAATTTTTATCAACAGCGGCAAGTCAGAATCACTTTGTATAAATTGTTCTAATTCGTGGAGTTTTTCTTCAACCAGTTCTGGCGGCGGTGGAACAAACATTGCTTCAAAAACACTACAACCTTCTAGCCCTATCCAATTTTGAATTTTCCGTATTTCACCCGGGTTAATTTGCGAATCCCGAATTTCACGCAATAATCGCTTGTGAATTTCACACACTAATTGAATTGAAACAGGGGTATTCTGCAGACATTTTAGTCCATAGCTCATGGCTTCTATGTATCGGGTAATTTCTTCAACATCTTGGCGAGAACTATGCAATGGAAATATTTGTGCTTCTGAAGCCAATATATCATGCAGTGAACTTTGAATTCCTTCAATCCTGTTCGAAAGTACGGCTTCTTTACGCATATACATAGATACAAAATTATCTGCGTCGGATGAAGTATAAATTGACCCGTCCAATCTACCCAGAGATTGGGTTGCTTCGTAAAGCAACTCTTGAAGTTCTCCAGAAATCTCGACAGGAGGGACAGGAGGCAAGGGAGATGGAATAAATGCCTTGTATCCTCCAGATTGGTCTGCATAAATTCCCGCATATCTTTGATTAGTCATTGTTAATCTTCCAAATTTAACTGAAACTGTGTATTAAGTTGCCTTCATTTTGCGAGACTATCTCGCTGACTGTAAAGGCTGGTAGTAATATTATAGGAACAATATCCGTCCATTAAAAACCTACGTCGTCATGGACGAAAACCGCTTCCAAGAGAAAGGCTGGCAATGCCATGAAAACAAAACCTGTCCATAGGAAAGGCTGCCATCGTCATGGACGAAAAGCACTTCCATAAGAAAGCTTGGCGATGCCATGAAAACAAAACCTGTCCATAGGAAAGTCTGCCATCGTCATGGACGAAAAGCACTTCCATAAGAAAGGCTGGCGATACCATGGAGATAAAACCCGCCCATGGTAAAGGTTGCCTTTGCCATGTTGGTTTGGTTCATACAGTACCAAATAACTTGGTTTGATCTGTATGAAAGACAACTTAGTCTAACTCAAGAGACTATCAGATCGCAACTTGATTTTCAAGTTGTCAATCTTCGATAAATATCCGACACCTTTACTGGCAGTTT
Source organism: Arenicellales bacterium (assembly GCA_965200765.1). Classification (GTDB taxonomy): domain Bacteria; phylum Pseudomonadota; class Gammaproteobacteria; order Arenicellales; family JAJDZL01. The sequence continues at coordinate 435,512 of OZ241380.1, read as the reverse complement.
CCGAACATCGCTCACAACAGTGTAGTTCACATGTCCATACATCTGTGACAAATAGTCGTGTGCTTGCGTGTCAATCGTGATGCAGAACGGATGAATACCTGCATGCTTCGCTTCCATCAAAGCTTGACGCGTATCTTTGATCCCGTACTCCCCACGATAACCATCGTAATCGTCAGGCTTTCCGTCTGATAATGTAATCAAAAGCCTGGTCTTTGCTTCCACTTCCAGCAACATCTTGGTCAGGTGTCGAATAATAACCCCCATCCGCGTGTAGTCTTGCGGCCTTATCCCTGCAATTCTTTCTTTAACTTGCAGGTTGTATGGTTCATTGAATGTCTTGATGCGGTATAACTCGCATCGTTTTCTCGTCATCCCGGAAAATCCGTAGATCGCATATCGGTCACGCAGTATTTCCAGTGCTTCACAAAGCAACACGAGGCTTTCTCGTTCTGCATCGTTTATCCAACCCTTGGTCGAACCACTTACATCAACCATGAAGACAACTGCCAAATCACGGTCCAATCGGCGTGACTGCGTAAACAATCGATTGGACATTTCCATACCTTTGTGTAACTCAACATAGCTTTCCACGACCGCATCAATATCAATGTCATCGCCATTGATCTGTTTTCTCAATAGGCGGTCGTCGCACCGCAATGCTTCAAACGACCTGCGAATTGAAGTGATCAAATGCGAATACTTTACAAGCGTATTCTCTACAAACGGTTCCTTGGACGGATGCATGTCAAGAATTCGTAGACTGCACCAATTCTTGCGATAGTGATTTCGTCTAAAGTCCCACTCGTTGTAGTAGTAGATATTATTTTCAGATGATGTTTTCTGATTGTCCTTTTTTTGTTGTTCATTGCCCGATTGGTACGCTCCGTCTCCTGCCGGCACCAAGTATTCGTTTGGAATTTCTCCAAAGTCTTGCATAATGCTACTTGCCAACTTGGACATTTCAGCTGGTGGTTCCACCGGCTCGCTGTCAATTGTGATTTGCAACTCCCAAGCTCCGGATGGATCTGCTGCAGGAATACTTATGCTTATCTTTGGTACCGGGGTATCTTCTGTTTCATCTGTGCCATTCTCCTCGGTCTCGACTCCTTCGGCAAGCATTGCAAGTTGAGTCTGAAACTTCTCTTTTTCCTGGTTCACTCTTTTTTGGGCCACCATACGTACGCATTCAAGTGCAAGTCGGTCTTGATACTTCGCCGGTTCTGGAATTTCCAGATTCTTTCCATAAATCTGCTCAACCACTCGCAGCGAATCCGTAACTTGTGCAGTCGGTGATTTGACTGCCTCTACAAACTCTCCCCATTGCTCTGGTATTGACCGGATTCCACCGGGGTTTCGAATTTCTTTCATTTGGCGCACCAACCCGGGCAGCTCTTCTTCAATGCGAGCAAGTAGTCGTATCTCTTCCACCGCTTCAAATATTTGCAAGGCTCTTTGCTGGTCGGGATACTCGCCGATTTTATTGCAAACAATGGGTACTTGAGTTCCTTGGTCTACGCGAAATGTACCGTACTGAATTTGTGCCCAAAGATACACTCCCATTGCCTTGGTCAATTGAAAATTTTTCTCTCTTGAGTCAAATTCACAAACTGAATCCGGAAAATAGAGGATTTCCGTATCAGTCCATGGTCGATTGTCCGTTTTCAAGCCAAGGTGGCGACCAGACACTCCTTTTACGTATCTGTCCATTACGCCAGCAATTTGATCAAACTTGACTTCTGAACGATTTCGCGACAGCCCGCGCTCAAATTTCTCCACATCCTTCAGTGCCGCACTCCCCGGATACAGCCCTTGTCTGTCATATACGTCCATGGCTTCGATGATCCACTGCTCCACACCGTCGAAATCCATCAACTCAAATGCGCCTGAAACATTGCTTACGAATTGAAATGCCATCTCGGAATTGGACTTGGCAATAACCCCGGTCCAGTGAATGGCAAAATTCTGTTGCTCCCTCTCCAACGTCGCAAGCGAGTTGGCCGGCTCTGTAGCAGTTCGACGTGACGACAGCACAGCACCCAGCAAGTCATCCAGGCGCTCTTCAATTACATCAACTGACAGTGGAATATTTCCCTTTTTCATTAGCCTGATTCAAATCCAGGTATTTTCTTGAATACGATTATTTCCCACCGCGCATTCTTTTCCTGCGGGGATCGTACGGAGGAACTGTCAAAACTGTTGCTTTATATCGCACGCCGATGATTTCCACTTCCAGCTCCGGGTCATCAATCGCTTCACTGACAGAAAAATAAGCAAGCGCCAGACTCTTTTTCGTTCGATGTCCATATCCGCCGGAAGTGACCATACCGACAACTTTGTCTCCTGAAAATACAGGATGTGAATAGAATGGGTCAATTCCTTTACTGAAAATCTCCAACAACGCCATTTTCCAAGGTTTCCCGGACTCCTGCCTATGTAGCATAGCATCTCTGCCAATAAAGCATCTGTTTTCAGATTTGATAAAAAAGTCCAGTCCGGCCTCAAGCGGTGTCCGTTCGGTTGTCAAATCCAAACCCCAGGCGCGAAATCCTTTTTCAAGACGCATGGCATCAGTAGCAAATGCCCCGAAATGCCCGACTGACAAGTCTTCTCCGCATTTGATCAATGCCTGGTACACGCTCAAAAGCCCGTCAATCGGGAGATGCAACTCCCAGCCAAGTTCGCCGACATACGAAACTCGCAACGCCAATGTGGACACTCCCGCAATTTCAATTTGCATCGCACTTAGCCACGGAAAGGACGAATTTGACAGATTCTCGTTCGTTGCCCTTTCCAACAACTTGCGCGACTGAGGCCCCATGACAGCCATTACTCCAATATTACTTGTAACGCATTTCACATCAATTTTCAAGCTCGCAGACCGAGTTTTCAACAATTCCAAATCTTGTCGCATCGCACCTGCCGCGGAGGTCAAATAGTAGCAATCATCCACCAGACGAACAATGGTGAATTCCGACTGAACACCACCAGAAGGATTGAGTACATGCATCAGTGAAACTTTCCCGACTTTTGATGGTGGGTAATTTGCGCCGAAAGAATTCATGAATTTTTCAACATTCACTCCGCTCAATTCAAATTTTGAAAGCGGAGTCATGTCTGCAATTCCAACACCTTGTTGAACCAATTCGCATTCCCGGCCAACGGGGCCAAACCAGTTTGTACGATGATAACTGTCAAGCGTTTCTGACCCGCTGTTCTTACATTGAAACCAGTTGGGACGCTCCCAACCGTAAACCGCCCCAAACACTGCACCTTGCTGCCTGAGCGAATGATAAATCGGTGACGTCAAAACTGGACGCGCCGCCGGGCGTTCCTCGCGTGGAAAATGAATCCCGAACTGCAAACCAAAACTTTCCACCGCTTTTTTCACCCGATAGTCGCGATTCGCATAGGCACCGAATCTTCTCGGGTCCACTGCAATTGGGTCCATCGGTGGTTCACCGGCTACAATCCATTCGGCCAAAAACTTTCCTGCTCCCCCGCCTTCCATAACACCCATTGAAGAACCTGTAAGCAACCACGCTCGATCCAAACCAAACGCAGGTCCTGCAAGCAAGTTGGCATCCGGTGTGAAAGTGATTGGTCCGTTGACGATCGTCTTGATTCCGGCATTTTCCAATGAAGGCACTCGACGAGAAGCTTGCTCAACAATATGAACGATACGGTCCAGGTCCGGCGGCAACAGTTCTGCGGCAAAATCGGAAGGCACTTGATCAATGGACCATGGACACCCTTCTTTCTCGTAAGGCCCGCAAATCAAACCATCGCGTTCTTGCCGAACATACCAGCTTTCTTCCGGATCTCGAATGATGGGCAATTCCCGTTGCAATTTTACTACCTCATCAACTCGGTCAGTGACTAGGTATTGATGCAACATGGGTACAACCGGAATATCAACCCCCATCATATCGCCGACTTCACGGCACCAAGTGCCGGATGCATTGACAATTTGTTCGGCAACTATCTCCCCGTTCGTTGTTTCAAGCAACCAGTCACCCTTTTTTGTGCGACGAATTCCTGTAACTCTGGTATTTCTTTCAATTCCCGCACCCATTTTGCGCGCACAAGCCGCCATCACTTGTGTGGCTTGACTCGGATCGACATGCCCGTCTTCAGGTTCGTAAATTCCCCCAATCAAACCATCTCCAATCTCGGCCAACGGATGCAAGTCGCGTAGTTCTTCAGGAGTAATGATGTGAAATTCGTATCCCATGAATCGACCAAGCCCCTGTACATGCCGAAATTCATCCATGCGACTACTGCATCGAGTGATTCGCAAAGCACCGGTAGAATGAAATCCGGTCGACATTCCGGATTCAGCTTCGAGCTGGTCCCGGTACAAGCGAACACTGGTTGCCCGCATCTCCATGATCGTAGCATTGTGTGCAAAATGTGTACATAGCCCGGCCGCGTGCCAAGTTGAACCATGAGTCAAGTCGCTCTTTTCCAGCAACAACACCTCGGTCCAACCTAGTTTGCAGAGGTGATAGCATAATGAAACTCCCATCACCCCGCCGCCAATTACAGCCACTTGTACGTGTTTTGTCACAAATAAAATTCAGATGTCAGAAACAACAAAAAATACAGGAAAAAATGCTTTCAAAATTTCACTGCAATTCATAGAAACAGAGTATAAAGTAACAGACTATTTTCACATATTTTTTTCATAAATTAATCTACAAAATTGACCACCGCAACTACAGATCATCCGCCCCGTCGGCGAGGCGGAAGACGCGACAAACTGGCTCGCCGAAACGAGTCGCGCAGTCCGGGCAAAGGTGCGCCATTCATACATCGCAAAATAGGCCAGTTGTCATTGCTGGACGAAAAAAGTCTGACTCTGATTGAGCGCAACGCGGACCGTATCTTGGCCGAAATTGGAATGGACTTCCGCGATGACCCGGAATCACTGGATATCTTTCGACAGGCGGGATGTGACATTGAGGGTGAGCGAGTTCGCTTCGAACCCGGTTTCTGTCGCGCGGTCATTACTGAATCCGCCCCGGCCGAATTTGTCCAGCATGCCAGAAACCCTGCCCGTTCAGTACATATCGGCGGAAACAATTCAATTTTTTGTCCAAGTTTTGGGCCGACTTTCGTACATGACATGGACCGGGGACGGCGGTACTCAAGCTATGAAGACTTCGAAAATCTGACTCGATTGCATTATTCGCTGGACAGCGTTCATCATTCAGGCGGCGTGGTGTGCGAACCCGTTGATCTGCCGGTCCCGGAACGTCACTTGTTCATGGCAAAAGCACATCTCACACTCAGTGACAAACCTTTCATGGGTGCTGTAACTGCGCGAGAACGCGCCGAAGATACAGTAGCAATGGCACGTATCGTTTTCGGTACAGAGTTTGTCGACCAGAATTGCTGTCTCTATAGTGTTGTAAATACCAACGCACCGCTAGTGCTCGATGCAACCATGCTGAATGCTCTGAAAGTTTATGCTAAAGCCAACCAGGCAGTTGTTGTTTCGCCGTTCGTACTTGGAGGCGCCATGAGTCCGGTAAGCGTTGCGGCAACTCTTGCTCAGGTATTGGCAGAGGTTCTGGCCGGTTTGTGCCTGATACAGTTGATTCGACCCGGGGCACCCTGTGTATTTGGAACATTTTTCAGTCCAATTTCACTTCAGTCAGGTGCGCCAACATTTGGTACACCGGAAGGCATGCAGTTCCAGATGTGCGCTTGTTCACTTGCCAAACGATTAGGGGTGCCATTTCACTCTGTTGGTGCTTTGACAGCTTCGAAAGTTCCCGATGCACAAGCCGCTTACGAAAGTGCGACTCAATTGATCGGTTCATTTATGGCAGGTACGCATTTCATTATACACGCTACTGGATGTCTGGAAAGTTTGCTCACAACCGGTTATGAGAAAGTTGTCATGGATGCCGACCGATGCTCCATGCTGGAATCCTTTGCACACAACATCGACCTGTCCACCGAAGCGCAGGCCTGGGATGCCTTCGAAGAAATAAATCCGGGAGAGCATTTCCTGGGCGCCAAACACACGATGAGACATTTTGAAACTGCATTTTTTCAATCACCACTTGCTGACAATGGTACCTACGAGCAGTGGAATGCAGAAGGTGCAACCTGGCAACATCAGCGCGCCAACGAACGCTGGAAAAAACTGTTGGAAGAATACGAACCGCCTCGTTTGGAGGAGAGCTTGCTTGAAGAATTGGATGATTTCATTGCTCGCCGCCTCCTTCAAATCAGAAATCAACAATAGTCAAAGGAGAATCTGTATGGAATTCAAAACAGACTGGACCACAGAAAATATTGTCGCGCGGCGGGACAAGTATTACGCTGCATCGCAAAGAAAGTTCACGCCCTATCAAACTCCCTTGATCCTGAAACGCGGCAAAGGCCAGTACCTATGGGACGAGTTGGACAACAAGTTAATTGATCTTCTGGGAATGAATGTTTGCATATCAGTTGGGCACGCAAACGATGTAGTCAACCGCGCCGCTAGAGAGCAGGCTGAATCTTTAGTCCACTGTACAACAATGTTCCATCATCCGGTGCCGGCACATTACGGAGAAGAACTGACTGATACCTTGCCGGCGGGCTACGAATGGGTCTCTCACTTTACCAACAGCGGCGCAGAAGCAATTGACCTGGCACTCATGATGGCGCGGACTTATACCGGCAATCGCGACATTATTTCCATGCAAAGTGGCTATCACGGTCCAACTTTCGGTGCTCAGTCTGTAACCGGTATTTCGGATTTTCGGCATGAGGCATCATTGCTAGCGGGAGTACAGTTTGCGGTCACACCAAACAGATACCGCGGGCCTTTCGGCAGTGACACCGGGCGATATCTTGAGTCACTGGAAGATACGATCAAGTTCGGTACTACCGGCAAGCTTGCTGGAATGCTGGTCGAACCTGTTCAGGGTTATGGCGGCTTGGTGGAAATGTTGCCGGGTTATTTGTCTGGTGCTGCTGAAAAAATTCGCTCCTGCGGCGGATTGATGATCATTGATGAAGTGCAGTCCGGTGTGGCACGAACCGGAAAATCCTTTTGGGCATTCGAGCAGCACGATATCGTACCGGACATTATCGTCATGGCCAAAGGAATCGGTAATGGCTATCCATTGGGAGCTGTTGTTACACGCAGGGAATTTGCAGAACCCATGGGTGACAAGTTCCTGTTTCATACCTATGGTTCCAATCCGGTTAGTTGCGCCGCCGGACGCGCAGTCTTGAAAGTAATCAAGGAGGATAAACTGCAGGAGAATGCACTGTTGGTAGGACAGCAGCTCCTTGAAGGATTTGAACGACTCAAAGCTAAGTATCCAATTATCGGGGATGTTCGCGGATTCGGACTGATGGTAGGTATGGAATTGGTCAAGGATCGAAAAACCAAGGAACCTGCAACTGATGAAACAGCGGTAATTTTCGAGGAAACCCGCCGTCAAGGAATAGTTGTCAGCAAATCGGGAGCGTATCGAAGTGTTCTTCGCCTGGTACCACCTCTTTGCCTGTCGGAAGATGATGTTGAAACTGTTGTAGATGCAATGGATAAATCAATTGCTAGTCTGTACTGACAGTTAGCATTGTCGACTTCAGATCTATTCATTTACTGATACGTATCGGTACATTTGGTGTATTACAGATACAAGATAGTTTTGATTCATATTGTTCAACAAATCTGAATCTTTTTGAACAGAGTGTCCGAAGATAAAAATATTTTCTTTTGGTGCCATTCAAGATATCGTATATCCGGGTAGTCATGGGTATTGTCAGGCAGTTTGCGCAATGGCTGTCTGTCAAATGTAGCAAGCCATTCTTCGTAGCCTGCCCCTATTACCGATTTTGCTACAACAACTTGATAGTTGTTCAATTCAGGAGTCTCAATGCGCAATGTGAATGCACCCCTGTCAAACAGCACATGATGTACAGAACAAAGAGCGAGACCATTGGTAACTTTGTCAGGGCCGCCGCGTCCATGCCAACGTATATGAGCGGCTTCAACACCCAATAATTTTTGATTCGCGCGAATCGAAAACTCGCAAACTGCACACTGTGAATCGTAAGTCAATAAAATTCTTTCCCTGAATTCTGATTTTCGTTGTCTGCGAGTAACGGTAATTCGATAATCATCAATACCGACTTCTGACAAAATGTCTTCGTGAATCGATTCCGGTCCAATTTTGTCAAGCAATGTCAGTACAACATCCGTAGCAATATCTGGATTATTTTGGAGACAAAGGTAATCCTCTTGGCTAAGGCCTCCGTGAATATCATGAGCAATCAAGTCCGTAGCGAAAGCGTCGCTTGAACTCGTTTCCCTAACCTTTTCAGAATTTTCAACAATCCAAACCTTGTCTTTTCGCAGTCTCCAAAACGGTTGCTGAGCAGGAAAATTCTTCCTTGGATACCCCAAGCGATGGTTCAAATCGGTTAGTTCCTTTTGCAAGACTCTAAAGGAAACCAAACGCTCCTCGTGTCTCAAGCATCGTCCAACGGCCCACAGCAAAAGCAGAGGTTTGTGAATTGTTTCGTAGCTGAACTGCCTGATTCCATTGATTCTTGCAATCAAATCATGTGTCATCGCTCAGCGTAATCTCTTGTTTGGTGAGTTGTTTTTGTTTGAATACTCATACCCCTTACGGTTTGTGCCAATTCGACAACTGTTATTATACCCTTCGATACCCGACTCGTGCGCCGGTTGATTGAACTTCCTTTCTTCATTTTCAGCTCATCAATCTGTTTCGTGCCAGGCATTACGCGTTCACCTGATGTTCCATTGCGCGGTCATTATTGACTGAGCTACACCTGTCTGCTTGCTTTCGTTGAAGGCAGACAGCTATGAAATTGAATGGCGGTTCGAGAAAAAACTATCAACATGCCCACGATTCATGTATCCCGCAATTGCCTATCTGGTTGCAATCAACACAGGTCGTTTTGACAGAAATTAGAAATTGATTATGGGGGACATGCTTTTGAATGATTTGAGGTGAGTTCCATTTGATTTTCTAATACGACAATATCAGTCGTATAATAATATTGAAGTCAATATTTTCTGTTATACTTGTTGGTGATTAGCTGAAAATTTTGCATTCACCAAAGTCAAGAAGGAACAAGGATACATTATTCAAGTCGAGGTCGCAGGAAGTACGTTCATCTGAAACAGTATCCTTCCCGTTTGTACTAAGTTGCAAATGAAGACTACGAAACTTCAATAATCCAGAAAATACATGATTGAACAATTTATAAACAAAATTTATTGTGGAGATGCTGTTTCTGAAATCATGCAGCTACCCGCCAATAGTGTTGATCTGGTTGTTACTTCACCTCCTTACTACAAGCAACGAACCTACAACCAAAACACCGGTGGGTTGGGACATGAGCCTACTCAGGAGAAATATGTCAGCGCATTGCTGGATGCGTTTGAAGAGGTTCTGCGCGTTGTAAAACCAACAGGAAACGTTGTTTATAATTTGGGAGACAAGTACCAAAACGGTTCATTGCAATTACTTCCGTATCGTTTTGCAATCTCAGCGTGTGAAAAGTTTCCTGTTCGATTGGTTAATACCATTATGTGGGTTAAACGGAACCCGACACCTCGCCAATTTGCTCGACGACTTGTACCCAGTACAGAACCATTTTTTCACTTCGCATTAGGGCCAGACTATTACTACGACCGGGACAGTTTTCTTCCAATATCGAATAAGGGTATCAAGAAGAGTCGTATTTCACCAAGACTGGGTTCCAGGTACAGACAACTCATTGAAGATTCCAATTTGGATGAAACATCCAAAAAGAAAGCACATGCTGCTTTGGATGATGTAATTCAGGAAGTGCATGATGGGAAGATTTGTAGTTTTAGAATGAAAATTCGGGGTATTCATGCGGAAGCATTTGGAGGACAGGCAGGCGGTCGCAAGACTCAAATGACGAAAAATGGTTTTACAATAATCAGAATTCATGGAAACGTACTAAAACGAGACGTGATTGAATCACCGGTAGCTTCATTGCCAGGTAATATTCATACAGCAATTTTTCCTCTGAATGTCATTCGGGAATTAATCAGACTGTTGTCACCGCCTGATTCTCTTGTACTCGACCCTTATATTGGGAGCGGTACCACCGCCATTGCTGCACTTACTGAAAACCGTAGATATTTCGGTATTGATATTGACCCGATTTATTGTTCAAGCGCAAAATCTCGAATATCGGCATGGAAAATGGATAGTCCAGGAAAAAAGTAGCGAAAGCAAGTATTCATGCAAATGTATCGCACCAAAAGTTCAGAACAAATCCGATACCATTTCCCGAATTGCTATCAATGTCTCTGGTTCATCTGTCAGCGTTTGTGTAATCGCTGCGTTACAGGCTTCAACAGGATCAATTCCAAACACAATCAACTTGGCTGCATGAACCAGAAGCCGGGTGCTGGCTCCTTCATCCAATCCACTACCTTTTAAGTTACGGGTCATCTTGGCAAATCGAATCAACTTCGATGCAGTCGAACCGTCAACACCTGACTCATGTTCCACAATTGATTGTTCTAACTCATGCACAGGGTAGTTAAACTCAAGTGAGAGAAACCGCTGTCGAGTGCTTTGCTTGAGGTCCTTCAATACACTTTGGTATCCGGGATTATAGGAAATCGCCAAGCTGAATTGGGGTGATGCTCGCAACAATTCCCCTGTTTTCTCAATTGGCAACACTCTCCGGTCATCCGCCAGCGGATGAATCACTACGATCGTGTCTTTTCTGGCCTCTACAATTTCGTCCAAATAGCAAATTCCACCAATGCGAACCGCGTGTGTCAACGGCCCATCTACCCAAGTTGTCTGTCCACCAACAATCAAGTAGCGCCCCACCAAATCCGAAGCTGTCAAATCATCGTGACAAGATACGGTGACCAAGGGAATCTTCAATCGCCATGCCATGTGTTCCATAAATCGGGTTTTCCCACACCCCGTCGGTCCCTTCAAAAGGACCGGAATCTGACTGGCATAGGCACTGTCAAACAGTTGTATTTCCTTGCCTTGCGGAACATAGAACGGTTCTGACTCAATGGTAAAGTCTTCCTGCTCTACTCGATTCACTTCGGCTGTGTAGTTCATTGGTATTCAGGACTCAGGTGTGGTTCGTTGTTCAACCAAGCTTAGGTTTCAGCTCAGTTATTCTTTGCATTATATTCAATGACACTTGATTTGTCGTATATTGATTATAGTTCAACAGGAAAGCAATCATTTCTTCTCCAAGTCCAAAGGTTGACATTGTTGAAATTTGGAGCTCGTATTTCCCATTTGCAATGGTGAAGCGTACCTGCTTGTTTTGATCGGGTTGTTTCCACAATCAGAAGAAAAATGATGATGACTTGTCTATGCGGTTTCGCGGTCGAAACGAAGTATCAAAATGAGTGCAAGCAAATGCAGAATTACAAAAGAACTCGCTAGTGGCACAGTGCTTTGGTCGTATGCTTGCCCAATGATATACGACAATACTACTGATAGTATTGTCATTAACGCACTTGTTACTGATGAAGCCATTCCTGCAATATGCCCCATTGGTTCCATCGCAAGTGCATGAAAATTGCTGAATAGTGAACCAATTGAAAGAAAGCAAATAGACAACCACAGTAAAAACAACCAGACCGAGGATGAATAAAACATTGTGTAAAACAAATAAATCGCAGATACAGCGGATATCAAGACCAATGACCAATTACACAAGCGCCGCATTCCAAACCGCACAACCAGAATGGAATTGAAGTAAGACGAAATTCCAATTGAAGCAGCTAATGCTCCAAAGTACAACGGAAATAGCTTGCCTACGCCAAACAGTTCCTGCAGAATTTGCTGACTGGAATTGATGTAACCAAGAAAAGCACCAAAGACTAGGCCGGCCGCCAGTGTGTTTACAAAGGTTTGTCTTGTTGTTACAGTTTCAGCGAAGGCACTCGCCAATGCTTTCAATCGAAGTGGATTTCGATTCTCGGAGGTAAGTGTTTCAGGTTGGCGAAATACAAACCATACAAGCGTACAGATGGACAGTGTGAACATCAGCCAGAAAATCAGTCGCCAGTCTCCAAATAGTAACACGATTTGACCAACACCGGGCGCTAGTATGGGTACAAGAATGAAAATAATCATTACAAGCGACATAAGGCGAGCCATTTCCACGCCTGCTGAATGGTCTCGAATTATTGTTACGCTCATTATGCGAGGACCGGCAACTCCCAGTCCTTGCAGAAACCTTCCAAGTAACATTACAAAGAATGACTCTGCCAACGCTGACATCGTGCATCCCACCAGAAAAATTGCAAATCCAACAATCATCGGTGCCCTTCTTCCAATACTGTCGGAAATCGGACCGTAAACCAATTGTCCAATCGCCAGTCCGAGAAACAGCATGCCGACAACCAGTTGTCGGTCGTTTTCTTCTGCCGCATGCAAGTCAATGGCAATAAACGACAAAGCCGGAAGCATTACATCTATGGACATCGCAACCATAGACATCGTGAGTGCCATCAACGCAATAAATTCGCGAGGTCCGGGGGCTTTGTTGATCAATGACATGAATGTCAGAAGGTTTGTATTGTAAGCTTCAGTTTCGGAGCATCAATTGGTGTTGGAATTGCAGGATTATATGCTATATCAAATTTTGTTCCACACAGTGGAACAAGTAGTCCTGTCCTCGATTTTTCCTTCTCCTTGCACTACGGGACTAACGTTTGGTGTGTCATCCAACAAACCCACCCGAATTAAATTGAAAGTTGCGTTCGTAACCAAGTCCCTGTTCAGAGCCTCGTAGGGGCCCACAAGAAGACTTGAACTGTGAGTCAGAGCTTCACCGCTTGTGGCACAACTCCGAGCAAGTCTGGATCTAGTTAGGAATTCTCCCGCAAGATGAATCTACCAGCACATTTATCCCTGATCCGCGCGATTGGCAACATCAACAATTGCATCTAGCTTTTCAATTATTTCCTTGTCAATTTCGTCCTTATCCAGAAACTGTACCAATTGATGGTAATTTTTCTTGAAAAACTGTACTGGCAGGTTCAACTTTTTGTAAAAATTATTAAACAATGGTTTAAGGAAATCGTCGCTTGATTTTATATCCGTCCCCCAAGGCGAATGATCACCAATAGTGCCGATCGCGAGTTCTACTTCTTCTATACTCTTATTCATTACTTCAAGCCATTTGCCAGCAGACTGGCGGCCAGCAAATTCGACACCTTGGGTTTTCGCCAGTTTTAAAAGAGCGTCACGCTTACAAATATAATTTTCAAGTTCTCGCATTTTCCACATCATTTGTATTAGGTTATTGTGCGAATCTAGAATTGTTTCAAGTCGGTCATAAATTGCAATACCATGAAGATTTGATTGGGCTTCACGTAAACCGTAGAAGTGATCTTTTGCTTTGGTAGGCTGATTGCTGACATAATGAACAAATGGTGTTTCCAAGTGACACTTTGCAGGGTGATTCAAAATCTTGGCAAGTTCACGTAATATCAAAAGATCAGTAGGCCCTTCCAAATAGAGTACCCATCCAGTTTTTTCTGCACTTAGGTAATCTTCAAAACCAATAGTTGACAGTGATTTACTAATCTGACTTGTACGTTGTCTATCTAAATTATGAGGCTTGCCAACAAACGCAATTAATGTATCTTGCCCCGCCGCTTCGTTTAATACAACTTCAGAATGGCTTGCAGCGATTATCTGGCTTCCTGTTTGCTCGGCATTTTCTCTCAGTAGTGAATAGATTTGTCGTTGACGAAGAATTTCCAAGTGAGCGTCAGGTTCGTCAAATAACAACACAGATCCCGGATTTACCATCATGTGCGCCAACAATAACATTGTTTGTTGCTGGCCGCGACCGCTTGCCGACAAATCCAGAAGCACCCCTTCGCTGTTTTTGTAGGACATTGTAATTTCCCCGCGTTCACTGATATACATCGGCTCATTCAGTTGAACACCAAACATACGTCCAATCTGGTCGCAATAGTGGGCCCATTGGCTATCCTTCAAATTTACTAGTTGATAGCAAAGATTTCGTAGCACTTCTGCGGTGCGTCCTTCACCCAATCGAACATCAATCGCACCAGGGTCTAAACGTAACTCATTCGCCATCAGACCAGACATTGGGGGAAGATAAGCAATTTTTACGTTGTTTACCTGATCTGGGTTAATTAAGGTCTCTTGTGCTTCTGTGTGCAGTGGTCTGCAATAAATTGATTCTGAATTTGCGTAGCGAAATCCAAGACCGTATGACCAATTCACACCATAAACCGAAATTTCAATGGGCAAATTCTTCATTTCAGTTTTTTCTTCTACTTTTTTGATGGATCGCATACGAAGGTGATGCCAAAGTTGATTCGAGGACGGCACTGGCAATGAAACGAGATCATTGCGATTAATAGTGATGCTTTTTGGCCTTTTTGTTGTTGATGTTCCATAACCTCTGTTTGCAGGCCACTTTTTCAAGCCAATTTCCCACAGTGCTATTGCTTGGAGAAGTGATGTTTTACCCGAATTGTTTGGTCCAACCAGTACAACGTGCTGACCAAGGTCGAGATCGACTTCTTCAAACAGTTTGAAATGCTTGATTTTGATTCGTGTAAACATTCTTTTCGACTAAATTGTGTTTCAATAAGAAGCCACTATGATGACTCTGCCCTATTTTAGAAAATCTTTCCGATATTCGTGAACAAATTGAAGTACATATTAGGAAATTATATACCCAACTCGGTCGCCTGTTCTGCGAATTTTCCTGTCCATGCTCAGGTAGCATTGTTTTTCCAAACTGAACCCCCGTTGCCCGTGCGTCATGTCCGGTCATCCTGCTTCCCTGATGATACTCGCGGATTCAGGCTTACGGCATCACGCTGGCGCGAAACAGTATTCTGCGTTTTGGTGTTGATCCCAATGAATCTCACCGCCACTCCGAACGACTTTCCAAGCACTTTCATATTCCTTTTCTCTGAATTGCCTTTCCTTCCTGTAAATCTTTGATTGCAATAGGTTACCTCATGAAATGTGATGTAGAAAATTCTCGTTTGATTGGCCCGCAATGATGGCTCCGTTGGACCGAAGTTGTGTCAAATTTTACCGTTGAAAAAATCCTGAATTAGTACAATAGCAGGTTCATTCGATTTGGTTCACAATTCGCCTGCCGTAAACTGAATCCAGACATGAATGAACTCGTATTTCCTGAATTTGACCCTATTGAACACATGACTTGCAGATCATAGACATGCTGAATTCAAACAATTTCCACCTTGACAACGAGTTGAAAGGCTGTATCCGGGACCGATTGTCACATTTTGACCGTCAAGTCATTCAAGATCCTGATCTGGTTCAGTCTGCGGTGGCCTTTACAATCATCAATACTGATAGTGCTAATTCCACCGCTTGCTTTATATTGACGCGTCGACCCAAACACCTGAAGCGCCACAAAGGTCAATATGCCTTGCCAGGCGGGCGACTGGATGGTTCTGAAACACCGGTGCAAGCGTCGTTGCGCGAGTTACACGAAGAAATTGGCATTCGCGTGTCAAATGAAAATGTGCTAGGTGTTCTGGACGACTATGCAACTCGGTCTGGTTTCAATATCACTCCTGTCGTAGTATGGGGCGGTCAAAGAGACAAGCTCTATCCCGACAAGAATGAAGTTGGCAAACTGTTCAGGGTACCGTTGTCCGATCTGCTGTCGTCTGACATCCCGCTACTGGAAGAAACCAGTGCAGGAAACGCACCCGTTCTGTCAGCTCCATTGAAATCTATTGGTCATCGAATCTTTGCACCGACAGCAGCAATCATGTATCAGTTCCGGGAAGTTGCCCTTCTGGACAGGCATACAAGAGTTGCACATTACGACCAGCCGGGGTTTGCGTGGAAGTAGTTCAGCATAATTTTCCGACAGACACATCTGTTTGATTAAAATTGTTCAATCAACAGGAATAGAAATAACGCAAGCTCAATCCTTGCACAAACAGCAAAAACCAGGAGACTTTGAATGAAACGATGCACTCTGGCTACAGTGGTGGCATTTTTTGTCTTGTTGTCTGGAACTGCAGTATCTGATGAATTCAAACCCGGCATCTTGTTCCTGGGCTTGAAGTTCGATAAGTCATTCAATCAGGCTGCTTATGACGGAGCCCAGCAATTCGAAGCAGAAACAGGAATTCCTGTCCTTGAATCGGCCCCGCAAAAATACCCGGATGTCAAGGATGAAATTCGCAAATTGGCGGACCAAGATGCCGATATAGTCGCGGTGACCGGATTTCACCTGGCGGCACCACTCAACATCGTGGCAAAGGAATACCCCAAGACAAAATTCGTGATCATCGACGGAATCGTTGATTTGCCGAATGTGCGCTCCGTACAATTCAAGGAAAATGAAGGTTCGTTTCTGGTAGGCATGGCGGCAGCTCTGACTTCCAATACAGGCAAAATCGGTTTCATTGGCGGCATTCGCGTTCCGGTGATTCTAAAATTCCTGATTGGTTATACACAAGGGGCGAAATTCGTCCATCCCGACATAGAAATTCTCGAAGACTATGTCGGTAAAAATCCAGCTGCCTGGAACAACCCTGACAAAGCTCAAGAACTAGCCGAAAATCAGATAGATCAAGGAGCGGACGTGATTTTTGCCGCTGCCGGCGCAAGTGGAACAGGAGTAATTGAAGCGGCCGCTGTTGCTGGTACCTTGGCGATTGGAGTCGATTCCAACCAGAATTACCTCAAACCCGGCACAATCCTTACCTCCATGGTGAAACACGTTGACCGTGCTGTCTATAACGCGTTCATGGATGCCAAAAACGATACATGGACCAGTGGTTTGCAAATACTGGGAGTGGCCCAAGATGGTGTCGGATGGTCACTGGATGAATTCAATCGCGACTTGATTTCCGCGAGTGTCGAGTCCAAGATTGAACAAGCCCGCAAAGATATTATTGACGGCAAAATTGAAGTGAAGGGCTACGAAGCAAACTGAGAATCCAGCAAAAGGGCCGCTGGAAGTACCCCGGCCGAATTGCACTCAAGATTTGGATTTCAATTTCTTGTTCAATGCTTCATGGACGGCAGGATGCAGAAATTGCGAGACATCGCCACCGAGCGAAGCAATTTCCTTCACTAGTGTTGCTGAAACAAATGCGTACTGAGCCGATGGCGCAAAAAACAGCGTCTCGATTTCACGGTCAAGCTGACGATTCATCCATGCCAATTGGAATTCATACTCAAAGTCTGAAACTGCCCGCAAACCGCGGACTACGATCTTTGCGTTCAGTTCCCTCGTAATGTCAATGAGCAATCCGGTGAATCCGATTACTTCTACATTTGGAATATGACCGGCGGCTTGCCGGGTCAACTCAACTCGCTCTTCCAGTGTAAACAATGCTTTCTTTGCATCGCTTGAAGCCACTGCAATTATTACCTTGTCAAAGAACGAGGATACACGCTCAACAAGATTTACATGACCGTTGGTGATCGGGTCGAAACTACCAGGGTAGATTGCCCGTTTCGCTCTGCCGTTATGAATCATTGCAGTCACTTCCCGATTGATGTTGCATAGCAATATTGCTGATTCGATAATGATTATAGAACGTTATAAAATCAATGCGTCAATTATTTGTTGCATGGCAGTATCAAAAGATGCTGCCGATTTCCCGAGATTCTGGATTTCAATACCGTCCAGTCAGTCGGCAAGGAGAGTTCTGCAGAAGTCTTTTCAAACTCGACATAAATACGGCCATCAGAAGTGAAACACTTGTTTCGGTCCAGCGT
The DNA here is from genome assembly GCA_965200765.1 of Arenicellales bacterium. Classification (GTDB taxonomy): domain Bacteria; phylum Pseudomonadota; class Gammaproteobacteria; order Arenicellales; family JAJDZL01. Next base: position 417,735 of record OZ241380.1, on the reverse strand, counting down.
TCTCAATACATGATCCAGCATGCCTTGATAGAACGGCGGGTCCAAGAACACAATATCAAACTTCTCGTTGCATCCTTGCAAATATTTCAATGCGTCCATACAAACTATTTCAGCTCGACCAGCATTCAACTTCTGCTTCGTTTTTCGCAATTGTCGAACACAAGGTTCACTGTGATCCACCAGTACAGCTCTGCTGGCACCGCGGGACAATGCTTCCAGCCCCAATGCACCACTACCGGCAAACAAGTCAAGACACTTTGATTCGGCTATGCTGTCTTGCAACCAATTGAACAGCAATTCCCTTGAAAAGTCCGTCGTCGGCCGAATATCAAGTCGCGCGTCGAAACGGATGACTTGTCCGCGCCAATCGCCTGCGATGATTCTGAGTTTACTTTTCAAAGTGACTGAAGTTTCTGGTGACAGATTGACGATCGCACTCCAAATTCAAATGGAGATTTACGATAATAATACACGCCGATGTAAAGTTCCAAATTCCTTAGATCTATCCTGCTTGTATCAATGACCGAAAACAACAAGTCCGCATCTGGTGGTCGCTTGCGCTGGCTTGCCGGTCTTCGAAAAACCCGCAACGCCATTGCTGGTGTGTTCTCAGGATTGTCTTCATCAACAACTGTAGACTCCTACCTTGACGAACTTGAAGATGCTTTGCTGTGTTGCGACGTAGGATTTGATGCAAGCCAGGCCATTGTTGAAAAAGTGAGGACCCGTACCAAACGCGGAAAAGTCGACCAAAATGTACTGGTCTCGCTCCTGAAAGATGAACTCGCGCAGATTTTGGCCAATGCCGAGCAGTCATTCAGTCCCGAACAAGTTCAAAAGCCTGCGGTTATTCTTATGCTCGGCGTAAACGGGGTGGGTAAAACGACAACAGTGGCGAAAATTGCCAACTACTATATGCAGCACGGGCATTCGGCAATGCTTGCCGCATGCGATACTTATCGGGCCGCGGCCATTGAGCAACTGCAGATTTGGGGGGACCGAATCGCGGTGCCAGTCATCGCCCAAGGCAGCGGGGCAGATCCGGCAGCGGTTGCACACGATGCTTTGCACGCCGCGGTCGCAAAGGACATTGGATTATTGATACTTGATACAGCTGGCCGGCAACATTCCAGAGATGACCTGATGCGTCAAATTGGAAAAATCAGACGCGTTGTTGCAAAAATCGAACCAACTGCACCGCATGAAACACTCATCACGATTGACGGTGCAACGGGGCAAAACGCATTGTCCCAAGTGGAACAGTTCAACCAGCAAATCGCGTTGGACGGGATTTGCATTTCCAAGCTGGATGGCACCGCTAAAGGCGGTATCGCGGTTGCACTGACCCGGAAGTTCAATTTGCCGGTCCGATTCGTAGGACTTGGAGAAGGCATCAATGATCTCGCACCGTTTCGAGTTCAGGAATACATCGACTCACTGTTTCCCGACACTGACTAGCTGAACACATAGATTCTGCGATGATCCGATTTTCCAGTGTAACCAAACAGTTCCCGAATGGAAACGTCGCACTCAGAGGAGTCTCGTTTGCGATTGAACCCAAACAACTGGTATTTTTGACGGGGCATTCCGGGGCCGGAAAAACCACACTGATTAAACTGATTACACTCGGTGAGCGGGCCAGTCGCGGCCATGTATTTGTGAATGAACGGAACCTTTCACAAATTCGCGGAAATCAAATCCCGTATTATCGACGAACCATCGGCGTTGTGCATCAGGACCACAAGCTACTGTTCAGCCGTACCGTACGCGACAATGTTGCATTGCCGCTGGTCGTTCAGCAAATGGAACGGGGAAAAATTCAGCGGCGAGTTTCGGCCGCACTGGAACAGGTTGGGCTAGCCCAGAAAGATGGCATGTATCCAATCAGCCTTTCGGGCGGAGAGCAACAGCGAGTTGGCATTGCCCGTGCAATTGTCAGCCGACCTCCCCTGATTGTCGCAGACGAACCAACCGGCAATTTGGACCATGAACTCGGCCAGAGTATCATGGACTATTTCAAGCGAATTGTGCAACACGACACAACTGTCATCATCGCTACGCATGACCGAAGTTTCTTCGAGATGGACCATGGTGGCAGATACAAGTTCAGAGTTATTGAACTGAGTGAAGGTGTGCTTGTTTCCGACGGATATGGCAGGGGGTAGAAATGTCTGCTTTGTTCGCACTTCACGCACAAGCATTTTTCTCGAGTCTGGGAAGAATGTGGCGGTCACCGATTCCAACTCTGTTCACCATTACAGCAATCGGAGTGATTCTCTGCCTTCCAATTGGCTTGCATATGCTGACTTTGAATATTCAGGCAATTGCAACCCAGTGGGAAAACCAGCCGCAACTTTCTTTGTTTCTTGCAAAGAATGCAGATACTCCAGCAGTCGATTCCCTGTATGCAGAACTCGAACAAGACGAGCGATTTTCCACTGTTCAGCTATTACTTGCCAAGGATGCTTTGGAAGAGTTCAAGACAACAACCGGTTTGGTAACAATTGAAGAGTATGTTCCGGACAATCCAATACCGAATGTGATAATAGTCTTTCCCGCCGAAAGCCATCATTCTCCCGAAAGCATGCGCTTGCTCGCTGAACAGCTAGGCAAGCTTGACCCTGTAGAAACTGTGCAGGTTGATCTGGAGTGGGTGCAACGGCTTCACGGTTTCATTCAACTCGCCCGCATTCTGTTCGCGCTGATTTCAACAATCCTTGTTCTGGCAGCTGTACTGCTCATCGGGAACACTACCCGCATGGCGGTTGCCAATCGGTCCGAAGAAATCACGGTCTTCGATAATATCGGTGGAACAAAAGCCTTCATTCGACGGCCCTTCATATACAGCGGTATATTGCACGGACTATTCAGCTTGGGTATTGCCTACCTGATTACAGAGTTGGTGATAACCTGGGTTGCCGGTCCGGTCAATGAACTTGCCAAGCTGTACGAAAGCAATTTCCAGATTCAGTCAATACCGTGGCTACAGTGGTTATTGATTTTGTTGATTACGATGATATTCAGCTGGGTTGCATCTCGTCTCGCGGTTGATGCCCATTTGCGAAGGTTGACACCGAAAAATTGAGCGTTCCTGTTTCCGCTGAACTGATAGCCGGTCCAATGGCATTTTCGCACCTGATTTGTTTCAAACAAGGGCCCTGAAGCGACCATGGTCCAAGACGCACTACGACGCAGTGAGAGCAGGATTCACTCACGAATCAAAACCAATGAATCTTGCACACAACTTAAACTTTTGCAAGAATTGTTGAAATCACCGAATTCGGACATATATTGGTTATAAAATTACTTGACAAATGGATTAGCACTCTGGTATAGTGAGTGCTAATACAGTAAATTAGCGAGGGACAATTTGACTGATATGACTATGAATTTACCCGTATTGAAGACCCATAATCTGTCTGCATACATCAAGTCTGTGTATGCGGTGCCGCTTCTCAGCGCGGAGGAAGAACGCGCGCTCGCGGAGCGTTATCGTGAATACGAAGACATCGAAGCAGCACAGCGGCTTGTACTATCCAACCTGCGGTACGTAGTGCAAATTGCCAATCGGTTCATGGGCTACGGACTGCCTCTGGGTGATTTGATTCAGGAAGGAAATATCGGTTTGATGAAGGCTGTCAAACGCTTCGACCCGAAACGCAATATCCGTCTGGTGTCATTTGCAGTGCATTGGATCAGAGCAGACATCTATGACTTCATTCTCAAGAACTGGAAAATCGTGCGTGTGGCAACAACCAAGGCACAACGAAAACTGTTCTTCAATCTGAGAAACAGGCGACAATCGCTGGAACCGATGACTGAATCGGAAATCAAACAACTCGCCAGTGATTTGGACGTGCCCGAAAAAGACGTTCGTCTGATGGAAGTTCGAATGACCAAAAGCGAAGTCTCGTTCAACCCGGGTAACAGTGAAGACGAAGATGGCTCTTACGTATCGGCACCCGAGCAGTATATAGAGGATAATTCGTACAATCCGGAACTGAACTACGAGCGAAATCAAACAGAAATCGAACGTAACAATTTGCTGACGAAGGCGCTGAATGAACTGGATGATCGAAGTCGGGATATCATCGTGCAACGATGGTTGACTGAAGACACCAAGAAAACACCTCTCAGGGAACTTGCGAACAAATACGAACTGTCCGCCGAGCGAATTCGCCAAATTGAGCGAAATGCAATGCTCAAGTTGCGAAATTCACTGGGAGAATACGAACTTAGCGCTTAATCAAGCTGATCACTTTGGTGATTGAACAGACAGCAACTCACTGTCTGTTCTTTTTTTGTTCCTTCGCCTCAGTCCCGGAACGCAACGACGTGTTCCGCATCCAGTCGAACTGTAATGAACTCGCCAACTGAATAATTACAGTGACTTGGTGCCAATGAAAGTACATCTTTCCCGTCAGAAAGTCGCAGTGTATACATTATGTTTGATCCGCGAAATTCCTTGCGAACAATTCGGAGCTGAATTTCGCTGTCATCATCCACAACAATATCATCTGGACGAATCAAAACGTCCACTTGTGCTCCAGCCGGGTAATCCACTTTGTGGCCATTGATGACACCAAGTTCCGTTTGAACATTGTGTTGATTGGTAATCAGTCCGGGCAAGAATACACCTTCACCAATAAAATCGGCGACAAACCTGCTACTGGGTTCATGGTAGATACGGTACGGGGTATCCCACTGCAGTAATTTGCCTTCATACACAACTGCAATCCGATTGGAAAATGAAAACGCATCTTGCTGATGATGTGTAACCAAAATCGAAGTCGTTTCCTGTTCAGCAAACAACTCGCGAATTTCATTGACAACTTGTTCGTGAGTTTCCACATCAAGATTCGAGAACGGTTCATCCATCAGTATTAATTCAGGACGAGGTACCAGTGCCCGGGCGACTGCCACACGTTGCTGTTGTCCGCCTGAAATCTGATGAGGATATCGTTCTGCCAGGTTGTTTATACTCAAGCGTTCAAGCATTTGCCGGACTCGTTTCATTCGTTCGCTTTTGGGTAATTTCCGCAAGCCGATTGCGACATTCTGTGCTACGGTCAAATGGGGAAACAAAGCAAAATCCTGAAACACCATACCCAATTTTCGCTTTTCGGGTTCCAAGTGATAGTCTTGCCGGGACACTACTTTCCCGTCAATCTGAATTTCTCCCGAATCCAGCGGATGAAAACCTGCAATCGCCCGGAGCAATGTAGTCTTGCCAACACCGCTCGGCCCCAGCAAACTGGCAGTTTCACCTCTTCCTACCGAAAGGCTAAAGGAATCAACGATGACTGAATTGCCGTAGCTTAGCGTTACTTGATCAAGTTCCAGCAGCTCACTCATAAATCAGTTCAATCACCTCCGCCGAGCAACATCTCAATCAAGGCTTTTTGAGAATGAAGTCTGTTTTCAGCTTCTTCCCACACCACGCTTTGCGGCCCGTCAAGCACATCTCCATCTACTTCCTGTCCCCGATAAGCTGGCAGGCAGTGCATGAATACTGCATCCGTTGAAGCCTGATTCATAATCTGGCGGGTAACGCGAAATGGTCCAAATATTTTGAGACGTTCACTCTTTTTATCTTCCTGCCCCATACTGGCCCATGTATCGGTAACCACTATATCCGCACCGACAGCAGCTTCCATTGGATTCGCCATCAGTTGGATGTCGGATTTTAGTGAAGAAATTACTTCTGAATTTGGCTCATAGCCATCGGGAGACGATATGCGCAAGGAAAAGTCGAATTTTTCCGAGGCCACGGCCCACGAATGGCATACATTGTTGCCATCGCCGATCCATGCAACTTTCTTGCCGGCAATACTGCCGCGAAGCTCACAAAAGGTCTGTACATCGGCCAGCAACTGGCATGGATGATAGGTGTCACTAAGTCCGTTGATAACCGGCACCGTGGAATATTCTGCGTAGGTCTCCACATTGCGGTGCGGGCCCGTCCGGACCACAATCAGATCAACCATGCCGGACAGGACCCGGGATGTATCTGCAATTGGCTCGCCGCGCGTTAACTGGGTATCGCCCGGTGCCAAGAATATGCAGTTGCCGCCGAATTGATAAACTGCAGTCTCAAACGAAACGCGGGTTCGAGTCGAGCTTTTGTCAAACACCAACGCAAGAGTTCGGTCCAGCATGATTTTCGGACTTTCACGTCGCTCACGCCAAATGGCTTTCAACTGTATTGCACGCTGAATCAACGCTTGCAAATCGGCCGCGTCGAAATCTTTGAGAGTCAGAAAATGGCGGAGCATGGAGACAGCAACCGGGAACAATTTCAAAATGCAAAGACCCGGAATAACCGGGTCTCGGCATTTTAATCAACGGTTTTTTCCGAAATCAGAACATTCCGCCATGCGCCAGCGATCCGGTTACCATAAAGAACAGCATTGGAATCGAGAGCATGGTGTTCGTACGAGAGGCAAGCAATGCCACTCTCGCAGCCTTGGCTTTCTCTTCGTCGGTGGCTTCAACCAAGCCCAAAACTTTTTTCTGATTCGGCCAGATCAGCACCCAGACATTGAATAGCATGATCGTTCCAAGCCATGCACCCAGTCCCAGATAAGCATGCGGTCCCTGCAGAATGAAAGCATCGCCGAATGTCGCTGACCTCATCAAATAGTACGCCCCGGTCAACCAGGTCGCGACTGCCGCCCACCGAAACCACAACAAGGCCCGGGGAGCAATATGCTTGGTAATTCCTGCCGCGGTCCCGTCTGCCTTGGCTTTGGCCAGACCCGGAACCTGAACAAAATTAAAGTAATACAGTAATCCTACCCATGTCACGCCGGCCAAGATATGTAACCACCTGTCGATTAACAAGTCCATTGAGTTACCTCCTAGATGTTAGTAATTGAAGGCAATTCTGCCGGTTACATGCCGCCCAGCGGCAAAAAATTGCTGGCAAATATATACAGCACAACAGTCAGCACCAATCCGGCAATAATGGTACCGGTAATGGAATCAAGCGGATTTTTCATGAAATTCACCCTTCAAAATATCTCATGGTTCAAATAAAACTGATTTGGATTCCCATCACCGCAGGCAGACGAAATAATATTGCACCTTGCACGTCGGTTCATTGTTGCCTCTGCCTGCAAGTGAATCACTCCGGCAGATTCAGCAACAAGAATACCCTTCTCACATCCCGTTTCAATGTAAAATTGGTTTCGACTACATGTTGCGTCCGCCTTTACCAATCAGGATGCGGAGTCATTGCGGTTTTGGTTGAATCCTTATCTGACAGGTATTATACAAGGTATGCGGTCGGTTCACAGCTAGTTTTCATATTTTCAACAAATTACAAGGAGGTTCAATGCCGAAAAAAATTGTGTTGGCGTATTCCGGCGGACTCGATACTGCTGTAATTCTGCGCTGGTTGCAGAAGACCTATGAGTGCGAAGTCGCTACATTTACGGCGGATATCGGAAACGTGGACGATCTGGACCAAATTGAAGCAAAAGCCCATGCGTCCGGCATCAAGGAAATCTTTGTCCGCGACCTGACCGAGGAATTTGTAGCCGACTACGTTTTTCCAATGTTCCGCGCCAACGCTTTGTACGAAGGGGTTTATCTACTTGGCACTTCAATTGCACGGCCATTGATTGCCAAGCATTTGGTGGATATTGCCCGGGAAATCGGTGCCGATGCAATTTCACACGGCGCTACCGGCAAAGGCAACGACCAGATCAGGTTTGAACTGGGGGCCTACGCGTTGATGCCCGAAATACAAGTCATCTCACCGTGGCGCGAATGGACACTGGAATCCAGAGACGACTTGCTGAATTTCGCTGATGCCGAAGGTATCGAAGTTGAAAAACGCGCCGGCGGCAAAGCAAACTATTCCATGGACACAAATCTGCTTCATACTTCCTACGAAGGCGGGGAACTTGAAGATCCCTGGCATCCTCCTCAAGAGGACATGTGGCGACACTCCGTCAATCCCCTGAATGCGCCAGACGATCCCGAGACCATCGAAATAACATTTGAGAACGGCAACGCCGTCCAGTTCAACAAAGATACAGGCACTCCGGCACAAATTTTGACCTGGCTGAATGAAGCCGGTGGACGACACGGCATTGGTCGCGTTGATATTGTTGAAAACCGCTACATCGGAATGAAGTCACGCGGTTGTTATGAAACGCCCGGAGGAACGATTTTGCATACTGCTCATCGGGCAATGGAATCGCTGACACTCGATCGGGAAATCATGCACCTGAAAGAAGATTTGGCACCGCGCTACTCGCGGCTTGTTTACAACGGCTACTGGTGGAGCCCGGAACGGATTGCACTGCAGGAAATGATTGACAGCACACAAGAACTTGTGAACGGAGTCGTCAAGCTACGTCTGTATAAAGGCAGTGTAACGGTCCTGGGGCGCAAATCGCAGTTCTCGATGTATGACGAAGCCATTGCTTCTTTTGACGATACAACCGGAGCATACACGCAGTCCGATGCCGCAGGCTTTATTCGATTGAACGCGTTGCGACTGCGAGTTGCAGCTGCCAAAGGTCGCCAGTTGTAGCATATTGAAATTTCTTGGTGCATTTTAATTTTGACAAGCCAATCTGACTTTTGACAGATCCAAAAATTTCAGTCATTGTGCCAGTGTTCAATGAGCCACCAGAAGTACTGGAGAAACTCGGTCGGGTCGCAGAACTGGATCATCTGGCAGAAATTGTGATATCAGATGCCAGCAACGACCCTGAAACCTTGTCTTCTTTGCAGATGCTGCAGTCTGTCAATAGCCTCGTTCATATTGTTCAAAGCCCGGTACCAGGGCGCGCGACACAAATGAATGCAGGGGCAAATGCAGCTCGCCACGATGTATTTTGGTTTTTGCATGCCGATACAGAAGTTCCAAATTCTGCACCGCACAAAATTCTGCAAGAGTTGCATCATGCACACGGGTGGGGACGTTTTGATATTCGCTTCGATAACCCCAACCGGATCATGAGAATGGTGAGCTTTTTTATGAATTTGCGCTCTGCCGCAACTGGAATCTGCACCGGTGACCAGGCAATTTTCATGCACAGGCAACTATTTGAAGCAGTTGGTGGCTTTCCCAAAATTCCGCTGATGGAAGATGTTGAAATCTCGCGTAAATTGAAGCAGTACGGTCGTCCGGCCCGAATCAAGACTCCGGTTATTACTTCCGCGCGGCGCTGGGAACAGAAAGGCTACTTGCACACCATCGTCCTGATGTGGAAACTGCGGTTTTTGAACTGGATCGGGGTTTCTCCGGCGAAACTAGCGGCCATGTACAAAGCGACGAACAAATGAGGCTTCCTGTTCTTGCATTGTTTGCAAAATCTCCCGTACCCGGTTTCGTGAAAACTCGCTTTACGCCGCATTGTTCCGCAGAAAAATCTGCTCAAATCGCACTCGGCATGATCAAATTTACCGTTCTTACAGCCGCTCAAAGTTGGCCGGGGCCGGTGTGCATGTACATCAGTCCGGACAAAAATCATCCTGCACTTAAAAATCTTTGCCAACAACATGACATTGCCTTGAAACAGCAGTCGAGCGGTGACTTGGGCAGAAAAATGGAACTTGCCATACGCGATGAACTTGCAAATGCCTCTGCAGTCGGTGTTATGGGGTGCGATATTCCTCAAGTTTCTGCCAGTCAACTGCAATGGGCGTATCAACAATTACAGCAAGGTTTAAATGTATTTGGCCCCAGTGCCGACGGTGGATTCTACTTCATCGGATTGCAACAGTACATTGCCGGAATGTTCGATGATATTCGCTGGGGTGAAAGCACAGTAGCGCAATCTACTATCAATCAATTGACCGATCTTGGCATTTGGTTTGATACGATATTGGAGTGTCAACAGGACGTTGACACTTGGGACGATTACCAGCAAGCAATTCAATTCGTCCCGGAATTGCAAGAATTAATCGATCAGTCGTAGAATGTCGGTTCCAGTTCACACTCCATTCAGTTGGCCGGTATAAACCCGATGGCAGTACAAAACGAAGTCCAACAATCCGGTCAAAAACTGGAGAACGATTCAACATACAAGCCTGAGATTCCGGGGCCAATTTATCATCCGGGCTACTGGCTTACCTGGGCAGGACTGGCAGTATTGACAATCATTGGAAGGTTGCCCCGCAAAGTGGCACTCAGGATTGGTTCAGTCGTGGGCGACTGGTTCTACTATCTGAACAAAAAACGCCGGTCAATTGCACGGACAAATTTGGAGTTGTGCTTCCCTCATTGGCCACTGGAAAAAAGAAATCAACTGTTGCGGGATCATTTTCGAATTTATGGACAAATAGTTGTTGATCTGGGAATGGTATGGCTGGCACGAGAAAAACGGCTTAATGATTTCATCCATATCAGCGGCATGGAACATTGGCGGGAAGCTCAGTCACAAAATCGTCCAGTGATATTTTTGACACCGCATATGGTTGGCACAGACTTGACAGGCACTCTGCTCGCGCGTGACATCCCGGCCTGCACCATGATGCAAGAGCTCAGAAACCCCCTGTCGAACCGACTGGTTGCAAGCGGACGCGCCCGTTTTGGACTGAAAGTCTACTCGAGATCGCAAGGAATTCGGAAACTCATTCGAAACTTGCAACAGAACATCGCCTGCATTTATATTCCTGACGAAGACTTCGGTGAACGAAACTCGGTATTTGTTCCATTTTTGGGAACCGTTTCAGCAACTCTGACTACACTCGGACGACTGGCAAAGTTGACAAATGCAATTGTGTTGCCCTTCCATACCAAATTTGATGGTCGAACCGGACATTACTATGCCAGCATTGAAAAACCGCTCGAGAATTTTCCGACCGGTAACGAAACTAAAGATGCAAGACGAATGAATGCGGTCTTCGAAGAAATCGTTCTCCAAGCACCCGAACAGTACATGTGGACGCTACGATGGTTCAAAACCAGGCCTGACAATGGCTCAGACCTCTACTGAAGTTTCAGGCAAACAAAAACTCAGTGGTCTGGCGGGTGCAGTCGTATGGCGTTATGTCAGTATGCTCCCGGCGCGAATCAGGTGGCATGTTGGTGGCACACTTGGATTCATACTTTATCTTTTGTTGCCTAAACGCCGAAGGATTGCACTTCGCAATCTAGAACTCTGTTTCCCCAATTATTCAAGCGATCGCCGGCGCAAAATCGCACTGGACTGTTTTCGCTATTGCGGTCGCGGCGTCTTCGCTTGGGGTTTCGCCATGTTTGCCAATTCAAAGCAATTCAAGCGGGAAGTGTCATGGCATGGCCGAGACCACCTGCAACCATTTATTGACAGCAAACAGTCAGTGATATTGCTGTGCCCGCATTTGACCTGTGCACTGATTTTACTGAGAGCAGTTTGCAACATTGCCCCGGCAACTACCATCTACAAGGCGCCGAAAAATCCGATTTTCGACATGATCTACCGTCGATGTTTCAGAAATGAAACAAGTCCGTTCAGCTGGTTGAATCGCATATTTCGTATGAATGCTCCATATCGGGTTACCCTGGTGCGCTTTCATGAAAGCTTGCGCCAACTCTACAAGGCGATGAGCGCCGGAGAAGTTTTGTTCTATCTCCCGGACCAAAATGCCAGTTTCCAGCAACGCAAACTGTTTGTACCGTTTTTTGGAATTCAATGTGCGACATACAATGGACTTACTCGTATTTCACAGTATCACAACGCTCGAATTTTCATGTGCCACACGCTTCAGCTTCCCAAGGCGAGCGGCTATGAAATTCACACCAGACTTTTGCCTGAAAACTTCATAACCGGTGACCCTCTGGAAGATGCTACGAAAATGAATCAGGAGATTGAGAAAATTGTGGAGACCATGCCTGAACAGTACTTCTGGCTTCATCGAAAATTTCAGTCAAGGCCCCCGGGTGAAAAGCCCATCTACCAAAACTGACACTACAATTTGCATCACAGTTGCTGATTGTTTTCGATTGAGTTTTCATCAATGACTGCGAATGCAAGGTCAGTTGTCTAACCCGATCATCCAATTGGTCCGAATTTTACAGAATGCTTGACAACAAAGGTGTTGCCACTACAGTCGCGCTCATGTGCATTGCGCATGTGCTTAGTATGCTGTCCTTTTCGGTCTATCCGGCATTTTTACCGGAACTCCAGGCTGAGTGGAATGCCACAAATACTGAAATGGGTTGGGTTGCGGGGATTTATTTTGGTGGCTATGTCATTGCGGTCGGCATTCTGGTCTCCATTACAGACCGATTCAACGCTCGCCATATTTACCTGCTATGCATGGCACTCGGTATTGTCGGCGCAGTTGGATTCGCAATTGCAACAACCGGTGTTCAAAGTGCAAGTATTTGGCGTTGCTTGCAAGGCATTGCTGTCGCAGGAACTTATTTTCCAGGGCTAAAAGCCTTGGTGGATGCAGTTCCGGACCGCGTACAAAGCCGAACAGTAGCGGTTTATACCGCTTGCTTTGGTTTTGGTGTTGCAGTTTCGTTTTTGTTTGCTGGTGCTCTTTCCAGCTTATTCAACTGGCAATGGATGTTTGCTGTATCAGCATTGGGGCCCGTCACTGCTTTTCTCATTGCGTACTACGTTCTGCCGTCGGTTCCACCAAAGCGAGGCGAGAAGAAGTTCAGCATCATCGACAATTTCAGAACTGCACTTCGCAATCGCAAGGCGCTTGGATACAGCATCGCTTATGGCACCCATAATGTGGAACTGTTTGTCTTTCGTTCCTGGATTGTGGCCTATCTGGTGTTTGTCTTTAGCCAGCACGAGACCAGTACAGAATTTGACTACTTGAATCCAGCGGTGTTCGTCGCTATCGTCAGTCTCATCTCGCAACCGTTCAGTATTTTGACCAATGAAATCGCGGAGCGAACCCACCGGGCCAGAGTTGTATGCGCAGTCATATTCACTGCCGCCGCAGTCGGGATATTTCTAGGGTTTGCCAGCATCATGTCAATTATGCTTGTACTGGTGCTGACACTACTCTACGGAATATTGTCCATTGCTGACTCAGCGAGCATTACAACAACTGTTGTGAAAGAAGCATCTTCAGAAGTGCGCGGCACAACGTTGGCTAGTCATTCCCTGATCGGATTTATCGGTGCGTTTGTCGGACCAATTATTTTTGGGGCAACACTTGATATCACTGGCGGTGCACAGAATTGGATAGCTTGGGGGCTTGCGTTTGTTGTCACCGGTGCAATTACGATGATTGGTCCATTGGCGATTTACAAGTTGGCTCGCAACAATTCGTAAATCACAGATTTGAATTGCTGGTTCACAGACACCTCGGCAAAATCTGACAGGCACCTGCCCGGTACCACTGCAAATCGGATTAAAAATCCGATTTGCAGTGCCTTTGTTTACTAAATGAAATCAATAGAATCAAATATTTGCATGGATACTCTATTTGCTCTTATACTTCTCAACTGCTAATCTAAAGAAATCTTCCAATTTCTTCAGTACTCCAATTGTGGCCTCATAGTCCAATAGACCGTCACTTCCAACCTTTCTCCACCCGGGTTCGAAAACAGCAACTGTCATATGTTTCCCGGTTCCAAATCTCTTTGGTTTGACAACATTTTTCATTCCTTTTTCCCCTGCCAACTCCAAAACTCGAGTATGCCAGAGAGTCCTTTTTGCGCTTCGGTCAGAATCTTCCTCTACTGCAATTTTGAAGACTACCTGGCCTTCTTCGATTTGTAGGTAGATACTCACCCCATCAATTGTCTCAGAATCAGGCCATGCCAAGCCCATAAACCCACCAGACTTATTATTAGCATGTCCCCACCAAAACACCTCATCCAGACTACATTCAAGGTTACGATAAAATCCTTGCCAAGCCTCCCATGACCAATCACCCGGCTTCGTGCTCTTCCAAGACTGGAAATCAGCTTCCCGGCCTTCAAGGTGGCAAATGAAATCCTTGAGAATCTCGGACTCACCCTTAAAACTTGATACAACATTAATAAAATCCTGGCGGTTGAACACACGATAGGAAGGATCTAGTGGTTCTTCTTCAATATATTTTTCGTCAACCTTGCTGATATTGCCTGTCTTCAAGAAGATTGGAAAGAATTTTTCCTTGGTCACATTGACATTCGTCATACCACCATTACTGTTTTCAAGAACTTTGCCGTGGTATTCGGATAGTTGGCCTCCGTGCTCTGTGGTTTCTGTTTTATCTTCTATGAGAATTACGTACTCGTCATTCACTTCAACCAAAACATCAATGCTGGACACTTGCTGTCTTGGTTCTACTTTAAGAATTTCGTCTGGACCTGAATGGTCATGTTTGGAGAATAGTGCTCGAATGAACTCTTGACCAGTTTTGTGAAGTTCGGGATCTAAATCTGCGTACTTTTTATTGGCCCAGTCCGAGAGCCAGCAAATCAATGCATCTTGAGATAGTTCCTTACGTCCATATCTGAAAAGATTTGGCTTGGGGGGGGGGGGTAAAATTACTCATACTCGTATCTCCGTGTAAGTTTGTGGATTTAAAATACCTAGGCACATAGTATCACAAGTGGGTGCAGAAAATTCAACGCCAGAGGAATTGATTTTCTATCAGCTACCAACATTGCACCGCGACGGAACTGTTGTTCGTTCCTCGCCGACGCACACCCGCGAGGAGGCCCTTGAGTGGCTATTCAAGCGAATCGGCAGAAACTATGCGAACCCATCGAAATCCACCGAGGTTCTTAAAACCATCTACAAGGTCATGGGTCTGAAGTTGCCGGGCACTATGCCGTTTCCCCTCGGTAACACCTTACAGGTGCCTACCCGGTATTGATGCAGAGTAACTGAAAGGCTGATTTGTAGTGTCTTTGCTCAGTTGTTGAAATACAACTACTTGCAAATCAAAACCAAAGAATCCAACAACTTATGCAGTTACCATTGGCCTCTATCTTCGATGAATCGCTTGACTGCTCCGGGCCGTTTGCCAATCGCCTTGAATGGCTTTCTTTTGCCCTTTACTGGGAGCAGAATACCGCGTTGCTCAAGGTCTTTGAAATGTTCTTCAGTAGACATTTTCTTTTCGTTTATAGGAGTCATTTCGGCCACGGGCTCACCATCGTGAGTGATCGTAACAACCGTCCCCGACCTCACTAGTCGAATTATTTCTGAAAATTTGGCTTTTACTTCATAAATTGAATAGGAAACTCTCACAATCATTTACCTCTACGATTTTCGTGACGAAACTATCTTACTCTACTTGGTCGATAATTTTTACACTATCAATCACAAATCAGTCAATCTACTGGCAAACTATGACATATTTTGGCTTGCAACCTTGACGATGCTTCCTTTAATCCGGCAACTTCGAATACCAGTTCTCCAACTCAATTGAGACTCCCTCCAACTGTTTTTTCTCTGGAAAATTCAAGTCAATCAACTCCTCGCTCGCTCCTTGCACAGCGCTTTCTATAGCACGAACCGCGGTGGTAACTCCGTCAACGACAGGAATGTTGCAATTCAGTTTGTCAGCAAGTCCGGTAAATGCTGTCGCCGACAAAATCCCGACCTCAGCGCCATCTTCTTTCACTGCAACCGCCAACTCTTCGGACACAAGTTCTGCGAGAAAATCAGTATCGCTCATTTGGGAAGGAGTCAGCGCATCAAGACACCTGACACTAGCAAGTTGCCCCGCTTTTCCGTACCAGATGGCTAATTTTTGGGTATTATCGGGAATAGTTGACAAATCAAGTCAAATAGTGTATAACCTGTCTTGAATGAGAAATAACTTTCTGAGTGAATAGATTATGCGAAAACCCAAGTGTGCAAGACGGCGAATCAGTCTTTACGAATTTATGAACATGTTCGAAACCGAAGATGTCGCGATGGCTTATATCGAGTCAAGGCGATGGCCGAAAGGTCGAACTTGCCCGCGTTGCGGCACCGACAAGACCAGTAATGCGAAACACAAGACTATGCCCTACTGGTGCAAACTCTGCCGGAAGTATTTCAGTGTCAAGACAGGAACTCTGATGGAGGGAAGCAATATTGATTGCAAGAGATGGTTAATGGCTATTTATCTGATGTCCACTTCGCTCAAGGGAATTTCCAGTACGAAACTTTCAAACGATATTGGACTGCATCAGTCGAGCGCTTGGTTCATGGGGCATAGAATTCGTGAAGCATGGGCGACCAACGCGTCATCGCTACTCGGTTGCGAAGTTGAAGTTGATGAGACCTATATGGGAGGCAAGGAAAAGAACAAGCATAAGAACAAGAAACTTAATGCAGGTCGCGGAGCAATTGGCAAGACCGCGGTCATCGGCATCAAGGAGCGGGACAGCAAAAAAGTCAAGGCAGTCAAGGTCAAGAACACCAAGGCTACGACGTTGCTTCAAATTGTCTGCGACAATGTTTTGAAAGGTTCGAAAATCTACACGGATGATGCCGCTGTATATAATGGGCTTGAACAACTTGGATACAGCCATGATAGCGTCAAGCACTCGGTGGGGGAGTATGTCAAGGGTCAAGCTCATATCAACGGTGCAGAATCGTTCTGGGCCTGCCTGAAGCGAGGATACTACGGTATTTACCACAAGATGAGTGCCAAGCACTTGCAGAAGTATGTTGACGAGTTCAGTGCCAGACAGAACATCAGGCAAATTGATACCATGCTGCAGATTGATTGCACAATTCAAGGTTTGTTTGGGAAGCGACTGAAGTATAATGACTTGATTGGCGACCCGGAAGGCAAACCAAAATGAACAACCTGCAAATCCGCAGAAAAACAGGGAGGGGCATTGAACAGAACGATTTACGCAAAGGACTGCCTTGAAGTGTTGAATGATTCTTACGCACTGCCGGATGAAAGCGTCGATCTGATTTATCTTGACCCGCCTTTCAATTCCAAAAGCGAGTACAACCTTCCTTTCAAGGGCCAGTACGAGAAAGATGCAAAGCCAGTCATGGCATTCAAGGATACTTGGTCATGGTCGGATATTGAGGAAACAGACCTTCAGAATCTAAAGGGGGGGGGGGGTAGAAGACAAGTTACTTGCTGAAATTGTTGAATTGACAAGACGGGTATTCAAGGAAAGACCGAATGCACAAATCAGTACGTCAGCATATTTGTTGAATATGGCAATTCGTCTCAAGGCGATGAGGCGAGTTTTGAAAAAGACAGGAAGTATTTATCTTCATTGTGATCCCACGGCAAGTCATTATCTGAAAATGTTGATGGATGTGATATTTGGTGCAAAGAATTTCCGTAATGAGATTGCTTGGTGCTATGGTAGTCCGGGTTCTCCAAAATTTCATTTTCCTAGAAAACATGACACTATATTGTACTTTTCAAAAGGAGACAAACCAACGTTTAACCCTAAAAGTGTTCTTGTCCAACACAAGAGAATTGACAAAAAGCTAAAGAAGTTTGGCCATGCTGGAGAATATGCTAAAGCGACTCCAAAGGAAGAGTTGAATAAAGGAAAAATCCCGTTTGATTGGTGGAACGACATTGCAGAAGCCTATAAAACACACAGTGAATATACAGGATATCCAACTCAAAAGCCTCTAGGTTTGCTGGAGCGAATCATAAATGTTAGTTCAAACGAGGGAGACATTGTTTTGGATCCATTTTGTGGATGCGGCACTACACTTCACGCTGCTGAAGAATTAAAGAGAAAGTGGATAGGCATAGACATATCTCAGTTTGCAGCAGGTTTGGTTAGAAACCGATTGCTTAACGAATTCAAGCGATTAAATCGCGGTCAGATACCTGTTATTGGCTGTCCGCTTACCGTAGTTGATGCACAAGATTTGGCAAAATCAAATCCATTTGAATTTGAAAAGTGGGTTTGTGGCGAAGTGGGTGCTCAAGGCTTGTTTCGCGAACCGGGTGAGAGAGGGGCTGATGGTGGGGTTGATGGCATAATTCCTTTTTATCACAGCGAAGAATTGGTCAGTCGAGATTTGCCTCAAAAGACTTTTGCAATTGTCCAAGTCAAAAGTGGCAAAGTCAGTGCTGATTCCGTGAGAGCCTTATCTACGACGGTGCGACAAACAGGAGCTAAATGCGGTGTAATGATTTGTTTTGACAAATATATGCAGACGGTTGAAAACAATAGGGAGAAGGGACAAATTAGAGACATGACGGGAAACTTCAATTTCATTCAGGGATTGAGTGTGGAAAATCTACTTGGCGGTAAATTACCGTATATTCCAGGTTGGAGAAAACCAGTCCAGTAGTAATGCACCGAAACAATGCAAAGAAAATCAAGTTGAAAGAACGGGAGGATATAGTTCCTCCAATGACTGACTTTGATTTTGATGAAATAGTATCAATTCTTCTCGGTGTGAAGCCGAAAGAATGGCAGAAAACCGAAGTGAAAACTGATTCTGAAAAAAAAACAAATTGAAATTTTATTTGTCAACTATTCCCGATAATACCCTAATTTTTCATACAGCGGCTTCGTACGCTGACCAAATGATATCAAACTGAACCGACCACCTAGTCTACTGGCTTTCTGCATCGCCGACTCGCTCATGCCGGCAACCGGAATAGACAGCATCTCCCGCAACTCGAACAATGCAGTATCAAACGACACCGCAAGCACAATACCATCATAATCATTGGCATGCTTCGCCGCCAATTCAATCGCGCAATACGCACCGATGGCATTGTCGGTCAAACTATTGATAATCGGCGCGCCGAAGTGTCCGGTGACTCCGTCGATCACCGTGCCGGAAGAAGCCACCGAATGCGCCGCATCAACAGCTCTTTCAGTGATCAGTTGCGTTGTGTTTGGATTAATCAGCAAAATTTTCATGCTATTGATTCTAAGGAATTTGAACTGCCGTTGTAAAGTGATGAACCATTATGATTTGGCTGTCAATTTAATTTGATTCATATTTCATTGATTGAAGTTCAATGCTATCGCTGTCTGTTTGATAAACTATACGCCTAACTTGAATGATTTGCAGCTTTGTCAAACACAATGATAAGTAGCCACTACCCAAGGGACTTGATTGGATACGGTTCTACCCCGCCGAATCCCTGCTGGCCCGACGATGCCCGCATTGCGGTGCAATTTGTCCTGAACTATGAGGAAGGTGGTGAGAACTGCATTTTGCATGGCGACCTAGCATCTGAAGCATTTTTATCCGAAATTATCGGTGCTGACGCGCGCCAAGGGGTGCGACACATGAGCATGGAATCCATCTACGAGTACGGATCTCGCGCCGGAGTCTGGCGACTACTCGCAATGTTCAGGGAATTCAAGATTCCGGCAACAATATTTGCAGTTGGCATGGCCGTGGAACGCCATCCCGAAGTGATTCAGGCCATGTTTGACGATGGACATGAAATTTGCAGTCATGGTTATCGCTGGATTGACTACCAACATGTTGACGAAGAAACCGAAAGACAGCACATCAATTTGGCAATTCAGGCGATTGAAAAAGTTACCGGCCAGCGGCCGCTGGGTTGGTACACTGGCAGAACTAGCCCCAATACAAGAAGACTGATCGTCCAAGAAGGTGGTTTTTTGTATGACGCAGATGACTACAATGATGACTTGCCATTCTGGGACTGGCGATATGGACAACCACATCTGGTAGTACCCTATACACTGGATGCCAACGACATGAGGTTTGCAACTGCGCAGGGCTTTCATACAGGCGAACAGTTTTTCACCTACCTGAAAGATACATTTGACACACTTTACGAAGAAGGAAAAACCAGTCCGAAAATGATGTCGGTAGGATTGCACTGCAGACTGGTTGGACGTCCCGGCCGGATTGCTGGACTGAAGCGATTTCTGGAATACATCACTGAACATGAATCCGTGTGGCTTTGTCGACGCATTGACATTGCCAGACATTGGATCAAAACCAACCCGGAGTAATCTACACGAGTGGCCAAGATAAACTACGAAACATTCTATGCCGATTTGGCCCAGCCACGTCTGGGCGCTACAGTCATTTCATCATCAGATGACTTTTTTGCGGAACACGAAAATTTAATCAAGCCAGAAGCACCGGTCTTTATACCGGACAAATTCACCGATCGCGGCAAGTGGATGGATGGATGGGAGTCGCGTCGAAAACGCATCGCAGGCTACGACCATTGTATTGTTCGAATCTGCCGCGGTGTTGTACATGGTATTAACATTGACACCACTCACTTTACTGGAAACTATCCGCAAGCCGCCTCCGTGGAAGCGTGCGACAGTTCCGGTGAACCGAACGAATCCACCCAATGGCATGGGTTGATTCCAAAAACCGACCTAGACGGCAATTCACACAACATGCTGGATGTGGACTCTCTAAAAGCATGGACGCACTTGCGTTTGAATATCTACCCGGATGGCGGAGTTGCCCGATTGCGGGTGTATGGAGAAGTCTTCAAAGACTGGTCGCAAGTTTCAGAAGAAGAAATACTGGATTTGGCAGCGATGGAGAACGGCGGTGTTGCAATGGCTTGCAGCGATATGCACTTCGGCCATGTTCAAAATTTGACTGCTCCCGGGCGGGCGGTGAACATGGGCGACGGTTGGGAAACTGCCCGGCGTCGTGGACCCGGCTTTGATTGGGCCGTCATCAAGCTTGGCAAGCCCGGCCATGTCAAGCGAATTTCTGCCGATACACTGCATTTCAAAGGCAATTTTCCAGCGCATTGCATTGTGCGCGGAGTGTATGCACCCGGAGCCGATGTGGATTATCTGTCTGATACCAATACCGCTTGGAAAGTCATCCTCCCCGAAGCCAAAATGCAAGCGGACCATCAGCATGAATTCGAAGACACCATTCAGGATGTCGGGCCGGTATCTCATGTGAAACTGGAAATTTACCCGGACGGCGGAGTCGGCAGACTACGAATTTGGGGTACACAGTCCTCGCGCACCTATCCGACCCTGACAGCGGAAGAACTTACACCGGAAGCATTCAAGCCGTACGGCGAAGTGATTGACACAGAAGGATTGACTTCTAGAACCATCAATGCCGGCTTTGCCGAACGCTATGAAAATTTCACCAAGCTCGATATAACCGAGGGCGGTCATCCGGCCATCAGTATTATTGAAGCTCATCCGGTACCCCTGCCCTTTCAGGTTCAGGGTATGGAACGCCACCCGGTTTCCAGTCAGATTTTTATGCCTGCCGGCAACAGTCGGTTTCTGGTTCTCGTCGCTGATACCACCGACATTCCGAAATGGAAGGATTTGCGTCTGTTCATTACCAACGGCAGCCAAGGTGTAAACTATCGCCGGGGAACTTGGCACCACTTTCTACTGACCTTGGACGAGGAGCAAAAATACTATGTCGTTGACCGTAGCAATCCTGACGAAAATACAGAAGAGTGCGAATTGCAACCCCCTGTCTGGATTTCCAAGAAGTCGATTGCCAAAAAGAAAGTGGCACCGGTTCTGGATGATTGAGTTGAAATATAGAAATATTGGTCTTCAGGAACTTTAGTGGTTTATGGCTAACAAGGTGATAGCACTTGTAATTGAACAAATACAATCTTCCTATTAGTTCATTTCACTAATCACTGCGCAAAAATCAGAAGGTATGAAATAATATCATTATTTCAGGATTGACATATCTAAAGTATGTTTTGTAAAAATTGATTGGGTTTATATAAATTGAAGATTATTTCACAGTATGTTGGTAAATAATTATGAATCAGAATATTGCGTGGATAGAAATAGTACAATATCTACCCGCTGGGTACAAGGATTTGGGATACGATAAATATTCTTGTCCAATATGGAAGACACCAATGAAATACCAGTGTTCAGAAGAATATGTTTTAATTGATTCTCCTCGTGCTGGTGGGAAATATAAAATTGATGAAGATACAGCAAAACAATTATATTCTTTAGAATACTCTTCATTTAATGACATTTATCGAGCTCGTTTAACCTCCATATTAGTGACAAATAGATTGTATGGAATTAGTGAACCAATCGTTTCAACCCCTGAGATAGAAGAAGCAAAAATATCTACCTCGTTAAAAGTTTGGGAACGGGTAGATAGAATACTCTATTATTTTTTACAACATAGTGAAACTCTGAATCAGCATTTTTCATATCATTTTAGCGACAAACACATTACTGATGAATATTTAAAAGCATGGTCGGAATCATTTCAAAAAAGTGAAATTTTATATCTATTGGATTATTGTTGTGAGCAAGGCTGGCTTGATGTAAAAATGTCAGAATATTGGCTAACAGTAGATGGGCACAAATATTTAGATCATTTGAATAGAAAAACAATAAATTCATCCCAAGCATTTGTAGCTATGTGGTTTGATGACGAAATGAATGAAGCATGGGCAAAAGGATTTCGCCCCGGGATTGAAGAAGCAGGATACGAAGCGGTTCGAATCGATAAAAAGGATTATAACGACAAAATTGATGATGAAATTATTGCAGAAATTCGTCGTTCTTGCTTTGTAGTGGCAGATTTTACACATGGAAAAAAAGGTGCAAGAGGAGGAGTCTACTATGAAGCAGGATTTGCACATGGGATGGGAATTGGAGTAATATTCACATGTAGAAAAGATAATTTAAATGAGGTGCATTTTGATGTTCGTCAATACAATCATATTGTTTGGAATTCGGAAGATGAATTGAAAACGAATCTTAAAAATCGTATTGTTGCAACCTTGGGAGAGGGTCCAAAAATAGTATAATATAAAGATTGATACTTCTGTATAATCACTAAAATATTTGAGTTTATATAGAATTTCCTGCAAATTTTCTTAGATTGTCAATCAAATCTGGAAGTAGCAATTCTCAGGTCATCTCCAGCAGTTTCTTTCTGGCGGTTCTGGCCATCCCTGCAATTGTGAGTCGTCACTGCCAACCCTCCAGATAGACTTCTAACGGGCGGTCGTACAGGTACCTACACCTCCTCATCTTTCAAATTTCATGAAACCACTTCAACAAAACCAATTGAGTAGGCTTCCGATGTTGAATACGGACATGATTGAAATTGTCGCTCGCTTGGTTCTGGAATTTTCTCAACACGAAACAGATTTCGTTTTAAGTGACCGGTGTCGGCACAAGTGCGGAAATCCCGCTGTTACTCGCCACCTCACACCGGGCATGGTCCATCGTCGCGGTCCAATCGAATCTTCGACTGCTAAAGAGGCAAGTAGCAAGCCACCGGATAGCAGGAACAGCAGTCAATCACCGCATGCCACTATCTGAAACCGGGAATGTGAATCTAGGCCGATTCAAACCATCACAGTGCTTCCGGCCCCGAAAGCGACAGCTCGAACAGCTTGGCACCGGCGAATCTTCGCTTCTCGTACCGGTTTTTTCTGCCTCTACAAGTCCCCGGACTTCATCACCTAGTAAACATTCTTGTTTTGAGACCTAGTGCTCCGGTTGGTGCAACATCACCACCGCAATGCGCGGGTAGTTTTACTGCGGAAAGAGACACACAAACTCTATTATCGGCCTCCAGTTCCGATTGTTCGACATTTCTTGGCAATACAAAATCATACCCACTGCCGCCCGTTGAGGAAGCTTCTACGATCTTGACCGTTTCAAGAAACAAGGGGGTTCAAAACTGTTGAAGTTTTATCATTGAGAACTAGGAATTTTGGAATGATTTTTCAAGATTCAAGTAAAATATACATATCCCTGTAATTGACATGCTAGAACTTTGGAAATGTGCCGCACGAATTCCCGACGCGGCAGGAATGTCATCATCAACACGGGAACCGCGTATTAACGGATTGCCTTGATGTTCAAAACTCATTTACTTGATTGGACCGAGCTTATCCTTCGCTGGACTCATCTTGTTGTCGGAATTGCCTGGATTGGTGCTTCTTTTTATTTCAACTGGCTTGAAAATCGACTGGAGCGGGAAAATCAGACCGACGCGGAGATTGCCGGTGACTTGTGGGCCATCCACGGCGGCGGCTTCTATCATCTGAAAAAGTTCAAGCTCGGCCCCAAAGATTTGCCAACTCATTTGCACTGGTTCAAATGGGAGGCTTATGCTACCTTCTGGACCGGTGTCCTGCTACTCGTCCTCATCTACTATCACGAAGCAGATTTGTTTCTGATGCATCCAAGCAATAAATTTCTTACCGAACTGGAAGGAATTGCAGTTGCGGTTGCCTCCATTGCCGGTTCATGGTTCATTTACGACTGGCTGTGCAAATCTCCGATTGGTAAAAATGAGCGTACGCTGGCAGTAATCATATTTGTGTATTTTTCTGTTTTGGCATTCGTCATGTGCGCAACTTTGGGCGGTCGCGCAGTATTTGTACATATCGGTGCGGCCATGGGGTCAATCATGGTGCTGAATGTATTCAGAGTGATTATTCCTTCGCAGCGATATCTGGTGACAGCGGTTGAAACCGGTCAACCGTTGGATCCGGCTCCCGGCGAAGCCGCCTTGAATCGCTCGCGCCACAACAACTACTTCACTTTGCCGGTTCTGTTCCTGATGATTAGCAACCACTATCCAATGACATTCAATACACATTGGAACTGGTTGATTCTGGTGAGTTTGGGGTTGTTCGGCGTGCTCGTTCGGCACTTTTTCAATATTCGCCACCTGCCCCGCCACAAGTGGTGGTTGCCAATTACAGCAGGAAGTGGCATCGCATTGCTTGCTATACTAACTGCACCGCAATTTCAACTAAGTCAAATGTCTGCGGACAAGGTTGACTTCGAGATAGTCAAGGGTATCGTACATGAACGTTGCACTGTATGTCATTCTGTTGCACCCGTACATCCGGGGTTTACCGCATCGCCCGGTGGGCTGGATTTTGACCATGAGCATCAAATCAAGACACACGCGCAAAGAATTCATTCCGCTACAGTTGCAACTCGCACCATGCCGTTGGGTAATGTTACCAGCATGACGGAAGAAGAACGACAAATTCTGGCAAACTGGTTCCAACATCACTATATGGAACAAATCGCGGCTGAAGAAACAACCGGAAACTGACAATCACTGAATAGCATAATGGGCAAATTGACTACACATGTTCTGGACTTGGTAAGTGGCTACCCTGGCCGTGGCATTGATGTGGAACTATATTTTCTGGGGAACGAACGTAATTTGATACGACGCGACAAGACCAACTCGGACGGACGGTGCGACACACCACTGGTTGAAGGAGATTTGTTTCAAAACGGCACTTATGAATTGGTATTCCATGCCGGCGCCTATCATGACTCGATGGACATGCACAGTGAGCGCGGAAAGTTTCTGGACGAAATCATCATTCGCATCAACGTCGCAGATTCAACCCAGCACTACCATGTACCGCTACTGCTTTCCACATACGGTTACTCCACTTACAGAGGGAGTTGATGGACGGCCAGACTCTGAAATTTCTGCTACACAATCAGATTCGGGAAATCCGCGCGATTGACCCGACTATGACAGTGCTGGAATATCTTCGTAATGTAGAACGATTGACCGGCACAAAAGAAGGTTGTGCTGAAGGAGATTGCGGCGCATGCACAGTCGTGCTGGGTGAACTCAACGGCGATGCATTGGAATACAAAGCCATCAATTCCTGCATTCAATTTGTCCCGGCCCTGCATGGAAAGCAGTTGATTGCGGTAGAACACTTGCGCCAGCCGGATGGAAAATTACACCCGGTACAACAAGCCATGGTGGACCAGCACGGTTCCCAATGCGGATTCTGTACGCCCGGTTTTGTCATGTCATTATTCGCCATGTACCGCAATGGGAGTGACAGTTCCCGCGCAGAATTGGACATCGGTTTGTCCGGAAATCTCTGCAGGTGTACTGGCTACGCACCGATTGTGCGCGCCGCCAACGAAGTGTTACCCAAAAAAGAAACAGATTCATTCAACCAATGCGAAGTCGAAACCATAGCGAAGCTAAAAAAGCTTGATAGCACGAAATCCTTGTCAATTCAACACAATGGATATCATTGCATTGTTCAAACCAAAATCAGTGAACTGAAGAAATTTCTCGTATCTCACCCGGACAGCATTATTGTTGCAGGAGCAACAGACGTAGGCTTGTGGGTAACCAAAGAGCATCAAGAACTGAGAAACGTTGTGTATGTAGGGGGAATCAGGTCTTTGAAGAATATCAGCTTCAAAAACAACTACCTGAACATCGGCGCCGCGGTCACCATCAGCGAAGCATTGCCTCAATTGTCAAAGCACTTCCCGGATATCTACGAAATGCTGATTCGCTTCGGTTCTGTTCAAATCAGAAATTCGGCGACCGTATGCGGAAACATTGCAAATGGTTCCCCGATTGGAGACTTGCCGCCAGCACTCATTGCTCTTGGAGCAAAAGTTGTCTTGGAAAGTCACAAGGGTAAGCGAACATTGGATTTGGAAAACTTTTTTATTGATTACGGCAAGCAGGACCGACATGCGGATGAATTTGTGAAAGAAATCAAGATTCCGGTACTTTCAAGCGATTGCGAATTCAGAGTCTACAAAATTTCCAAACGCTACCATCAGGATATTTCTGCGGTATGCGGAGCATTTTTTATTGAAATAACAGAGGCCAGAATTTCCAGAGCGCGTATTTGTTACGGCGGCATGGCCGCAACACCGAAACGGGCCCTGAACTCTGAAAAAGCTCTGCACAACGCTATTGTTGAACCGGCCGCGTGTGGAATGGCGATGGAAGCATTGCAGAAGGACTTTTCACCTATCACAGATTTTCGGGGAACTTCTGACTATCGCATGTTGACGGCCATGAATTTGCTACGAAAGTTTTTTCTTGATATTTCCGCCGATCAACGAATCAGTTTAAGGAAAGCCAATCATGCTTGATCATACTCGTTCCGAGCCGACTACAGTTCGCAAACCGTTGCCACACGACAGTGCCGAACTGCATGTTTCCGGTGAAGCACTCTATGTCGACGACTTGCCGGAACCCCAAAATCTTCTTCATCTTGCAGTCGCACTGAGCCCGGAGGCATGTGCGGACATTGTTTCAATGAATTTGGATGATGTGCATTCAAGCCCCGGTGTCGTAGCAGTGTTGCATTCCGGCAATGTTCCGGGAACCAACGATTGCAGTCCGACACTTGGAGACGATCCTGTATTTGCCGACAAACAAGTGCATTTTGCGGGACAGGTGCTGTTTGCAGTTGCCGCGGAGTCATTGGCAGAAGCTCGGAAGGCTTGCAAACGAGCACAAATTGAATACCAGACAAAGCCGGCGATTTTGACAATAGAAGATGCGATGGAGCAACAATCCTGGATTCTGGAGCCCACTGTGCTGGAAACCGGAGAAGCGGAAAAAGTATTGGCGGAATCGCGCAACCAGCTTCAGGGCAGACTCCGTACAGGCGGACAAGATCACTTCTATTTGGAAGGGCAAATTGCAATGGCTGTGCCGCAAGAAGCGCAATCCATGCAAATTTACTGTTCCACCCAGCATCCGACTGAAGTTCAGCAACTTGTGTCGAAAGTACTCGGCATTTCGTTTAACGAAATCATTGTGGAAGTCAGACGAATGGGAGGCGGATTTGGCGGCAAGGAAACTCAGGCCGCACAATGGGCCTGCATCGCTGCAATTGCTGCCAGGGTCACTGGGCGGCCGGCAAAACTCAGACTGGACCGCGACACAGACATGATTGCCACCGGCAAACGGCACGAGTTTCTCTTCGAGTATGAAGTTGGTTTCAACGAATTTGGCCAAATCCATGCTCTCAATGCAATCATGGCTTCCAATTGTGGCTACTCGGCCGACTTGTCCGGCCCAATTAATGACCGCGCACTCATGCACATTGACAATGCCTATTATTTCAAACACTTCAAGGTCGTATCCTACCGTTGCAGAACCAATACAGTTTCACATACAGCGTTCCGCGGATTTGGGGCACCTCAGGCAATGATGTGCATCGAGCGAATCATGGATGAAGTCGCTGCATTTATCAATCAGGACCCAATTGCCATTCGAAGAGTAAATTTTTATAACAAGCCAATTCAAAATATTACTCCGTACAAAATGCGAGTTACCGATTTCATTTTGTTCGATTTAATCAAGGAACTGCAAAGAACATCGAAATATCAAAGGCGGCGCAAGCAAATTCGTGCCGCAAATCAACCCGGTCAAATTTTGCGCAAAGGCATTGCACTGACACCGGTAAAATTCGGCATCTCGTTCACCATGACGGCCTTCAATCAGGCCAGTGCACTGGTACATGTATACACCGACGGAAGCATTCATCTGAATCATGGCGGTACGGAAATGGGCCAAGGTTTGCTCATCAAGGTTGCGCAAGTTGTCGCCGAAGAGTTTCAAGTGCCTCTGGAGCAGATCAAAATTGCCGAAACAAACACCTCCCGAGTACCGAACACATCTGCTACAGCTGCTTCATCAGGTTCAGACATGAACGGCAAAGCGGCGCAGGATGCCGCGCAAAAGATCAAGCAAAATCTTGCTGTTGTCGCTTCGCGTCTGTTTCATGTCACACCTCAAGATGTAATTTTTGTCAATGGCCGGATTGTTGCGGGAAAGCAATCCATTTCCTTTCGGGAACTGGTTCAGGAAACCCATCGGGCGCGCATTCCTTTATCGGCAACCGGACATTATCGAACACCAAAAATTCATTGGGACCGCACCAAGATGTCAGGTCATCCGTTTTTCTACTTCGGTTATGGTGCGGCCGTCAGTGAAGTCGAGATTGACACATTGACAGGAGAGTCCAGACTGGTTCGGGTGGATATCCTGCATGATGTTGGTCAATCGCTGAATCCGGCAGTGGATCTAGGTCAGGTTGAGGGCGGATTTGTGCAAGGTGCCGGCTGGCTGACTAGTGAAGAACTTTGGTGGGACAACACCGGGGTTCTGCGGACTCATGCACCTTCAACCTACAAAATTCCAACTTGTGGAGATGTACCTGCTGAATTCTTTGTCAAATTGTGGGACAAGGGCAGAAACCGGGAAGATTCAATCTACCGTTCCAAAGCCGTCGGCGAGCCGCCCTTTATGCTTGCAATTTCTGTTTACAGCGCGATTTGCGATGCAATCTCCAGTGTTGCAAATTACCGCACGTGGCCCGAGCTCGACGCACCGGCGACACCGGAACGAGTTTTGCGAGCTATTCATGCACTAAAGGACTTGGAGTACATTGCATGAACTGGCTTCAGGAAATGACTGATTTGACCCGCAACAGCAAGCCGTTTGCGCTGGTTACAGTATTGGAGACGACCGGTTCGGCACCCCGGGAAGTCGGATCCCGAATGGTAGTAACCACGGAAACTTCAACCGATACGATTGGTGGCGGTAATCTGGAATTTCATGCGATTGAACGCGCCAGAGAACTCCTGACAAATTCAGAAGAACCCAAACGTTTCGATGAATTCTTCGGATTGGGCATTACGATGAACCAATGTTGTGGCGGCGCTGTACGATTGCTGTACGAGGTGTTTGACGAGCACGCTTCCGGACCAATACGAGAATCACTGGACCATGCAGATCGTTCTGCTTCGTTGTTTCTGGTAAGTCCGTTAAACCCTTCCGTGAAATTACCGACACAGGTTGTCAGCTGGCGAGGCAACACCTCATTGCCCAATGCCGTGAAGGCAACGATTGACGATTTGCTCCAGAAAGATGAAATTTCATCGAAACTGGTGAAACAGGATTCGGAAGAATGGTTTGTATCCCGATTGGATGAAAATCACATACCACTAGCGCTTTTTGGTGCTGGCCACGTCGGAAAAGCTGTCATTCATGCGTTGGAAAACCTCCCGTTTCAAATTTTCTGGGTTGACGAACGGGCGGCCATGTTTCCGACAACAGTTCCGGCGAATACACAACCCATCGTAGTAAACAACACACTTGAAGGTCTGGAGCAGATTCCAGCGAATGCGTTGTATCTGATCATGACTCACAACCACGGACTTGATTATCAGTTGTGCCTCAAAATTTTTCAAAGCAAGAATTTTGCTTGGCTAGGACTGATCGGTTCAAAAACAAAGCGATTTCGATTTGAAAAACGCTTTCTGCAGGACGGAATTGGCAAAGGACAGCTACAGCATCTTGTTTGCCCAATCGGCTTGCCCAATCTTCCGGGCAAGTCTCCTGCTGTTATCGCAGCATCCGTTACGGTTCAACTTTTGGAAGCCAGACAGAAAGCACTGTTAGCTCGTCAATCGCAACATCTTTCTGAGTCACATGCAACAATTGCTTCAAGGATCTAGGCAATTCGCTTCATGAACAATTACCGTTCTGACAATAGCAAGCAACCTCCTCAACCTGCTTTGCTTGAGCTCGGCCGGATTATCAAAACTTTTCCCGGAGTCATTGCAAACGATTCGATTGATCTGATCGTACAAGCCGGTGAAATTCATGCGCTTTTGGGTGAAAACGGAGCGGGGAAAAGCACCTTGGTCAAAATAATTTATGGCTACTACTCTGCTGACAGTGGTTCGATAAAGTGGAATGGCGAGGAAGTCAAGATTTCATCGCCAGCACAAGCGCGTGAAATGGGCATCGAGATGGTATTCCAGCATTTTTCTTTGTTCGATGCCATGACCGTTCGGGAAAATATCGAACTGGTTGTGCCCAAAACGCAAAGTCGCTCATTGTCGGATCAAATTCGAACACTCTCCAAAGAATATGGACTTGGCCTGGACCCGGATCGACATGTGTTCACGCTTTCTGTTGGAGAACGCCAGCGGGTCGAAATAGCCAGATGTCTGATTCAATCGCCCAAATTGCTGATTATGGATGAACCTACTTCAGTACTGACACCCCAGGAGGCGAACAAGCTTTTCGAAGTTCTACGTCGACTGGCCGAAAACGGATGCGCAGTACTGTATATCAGTCACAAATTGGAAGAAATTCAAGCTTTGTGTCACAAGGCAACAATTCTTCGCCATGGAAAGTTCATTGCCGAGTGCGACCCGACCCAAGAAGATTCGGGGAGCATGGCTGAAATGATGATCGGTACCAGTCTTACCGGTGCTGTCAAGGCCGCCAGCACCTTTGGCGATATTGTATTCAGCGTCAAAAACCTCTCTCACCAAGAGTCTGATGAACGAAGCATTTCATTGAAAAACATCAGTTTTGAAGTCTGTGCAAGCGAAATCTACGGCATTGCCGGCGTTGCCGGCAATGGTCAAACTGAATTGATGGAATTTCTGTCTGGCGAACGACTCGCTGATCGCGCTGACGCAATTGAGATTGACGGCCAGCAAGTCGGAAAACTGGGAATTCGCGCTCGCCGAACAAAGGGGATCGCAGTCGTACCGGAAGAACGATTGTTGCAAGGCATGATTGGAAGCATGTCGTTGATTGAAAATACATTTCTCGGCGACCATCAGACGGGAAACCTTTCTGAAAATTTGTGGCTCAATCATGCAAATGCGAAGGAATATGCAACTCGAATTTGCAAGCAGTACAATGTCAAACATTCCGGATTGCATGTGGATGCCAGCAGCTTGTCCGGCGGTAATCTGCAAAAATTTCTGGTGGGTCGGGAAATTCTGCAAAAACCCCGCCTACTCTTGGCATCTCAACCCACTTGGGGTATTGATGCAGGATCGCAACAGTCCATTCACAGTGCGTTACTTGAACTGGCAAAATCCGGAACCGCAGTATTGATCATTTCACCAGACTTGGATGAGTTGTTGTTGCTTTGCGATCGAATTGCAGTCATGTTTGAGGGACAGTTGTCCGATCCATACAACATCGCTGATTTGAACGCTGAAAAAATCGGACTGCTAATGGGCGGTTCGAAAATACCTCAACCCGGCCATTCGATTCATGCCGATTAAGCTTGTCGCTCGAGCGACACACTCTACGCTGATGATGTGGGTTACACCGCTCATCGCGCTTGCGTTAAGTTTGATATTTGGCGGAATTTTGTTTCAGGTTCTGGGTTATCCGCCTCTTAAAACCTTGCATGCTTACTTTATCAGTCCGATTAGTGACAGCTACGGTTTAAGCGAATTGTTTGTCAAGGCATCGCCACTGGCAATGATTGCCATTGGTCTTGCCTTGGGCTTTCGCGCGAATGTCTGGAATATTGGTGCTGAGGGCCAATTGACGCTGGGCGCAATCACTGGTAGCGCATTAGTCATCTACTCGCCGGAAATCGATCATTTTCTCGCCCTGCCCGCGGTCCTTGTATTGGGAATTCTGGGCGGTGCCGCGTGGGGAGCAATTCCCGCATTTTTGAAAATACGCTTCAATACCAATGAAATTCTGAGTAGCTTGATGCTGGTCTATGTCGCGGGGTTGCTACTCAGTGTCTTGATTCATGGTCCGTGGCGCGACCCGGCAGGATTCGGGTTTCCTGAAAGCGTTGATTTTCCGAGTGCAACCGTGGTACCCCAGCTCGTCACTGGCACACGCCTGCACGCCGGTACAATTTTGGCACTACTCATCGCTGCCACCGGATGGGTACTGCTATCCAAAACATGGATCGGATTCCAAGTGAAAATCGCGGGACAACCAATCAAGGCAGCGCGCTACGCAGGTGTCCATCGCAACCGAGTTGTATGGTGGACTTTGGTGGGTTGCGGAGGTATCGCAGGACTGGCCGGAATTATTGAAGTTGCGGGGCCTATTGGACAGCTACAACCATTTATTTCACCCGGTTACGGATTTGCAGCAATCATCGTAGCATTTCTGGGACGTCTTCATCCAGCTGGAATCATACCGGCAAGCCTGGTGCTGGCACTGTCTTATCTGGGCGGCGAATCGGTGCAGATTAAATTGGCACTTCCCATCGGAATAACAGGTGTCTTTCAGGGAATGTTGCTGTTCTTTCTGCTCGCGTGCGACTTGCTGGTTCACTATAAACTTGAATTTCGTCGGGCGAACAAACCTATCGGCACTACCCCGCAGGAACAGTAATGGAAGCAATCACAACTGTCGAACTTGTACTGCTTACAATCGTGAGTGCGGCGACACCCCTGCTTCTTGCAGCAACCGGTGAATTGGTCACGGAAAAGTCAGGGGTTTTAAATCTGGGTGTTGAGGGCACCATGCTGGTCGGAGCGGTAACCGGATTTCTGGTCGCTTACGTTTCCGGTAGCTGGATTGCAGGTATTCTGGCAGCGGCTTTGGCCGGTGTCATCATGTCAACGCTGTTTGCTACCTTGACCCTTGTATTTCTGGCCAATCAGGTGGCCTCCGGTTTGGCATTGACACTATTTGGAATTGGATTAAGTTCACTGATCGGCAAACCTGTACTGGGTCGCCCCATAGACAAAATTCCATCCTTGGATTTCTCGGCGGTCGGAGATATTCCACTTATCGGACCGCTTCTGTTCTCTCACGACATCTTGATTTACTTTTCAATCGTAATGGTATTCGTGGTTCACTGGTTTCTCTATCATACGAAGTCAGGCCTAGTGCTTCGCGCTGTTGGGGAGTCGCATGTAGCGGCTCATTCAATCGGATATCCGGTGATCAGGATTCGATTTCTTGCTACCATGTTCGGCGGGTTGATGAGCGGACTGGCAGGTGCATTCCTGTCACTTTCCTATACGCCGATGTGGGTAGAGAACATGACTGCCGGCCGCGGTTGGATTGCACTGGCTTTAGTTGTTTTTGCAACCTGGAAACCGATTCTTGTGCTAGTGGGTGCCTATCTGTTTGGCGCAGTTACAATTTTTCAGTTGCATCTGCAGGGTTTCGGTGTTCAAATTCCGGGACAGATTCTGTCAATGCTACCGTATCTTGTGACCATCCTGGTTTTGGTTCTCATTTCACGCGATGCAGTCCGAGTAAAGCTGAATGCTCCTAGTTGCATTGGACAGATTTTTTACCGAAACAATTAGGTCGTAGATAGAGTCGTGCTGTGAAATTCTTTAGATTGAATCCAAACACGTCTCGCCAAATGTAACCGCAAGCGGCCTATCCGAGTATTTGATATTCGGAGCATCCACCGATTTGGCAATACCTTTGTCTTTCCCTTAAATCATCGGGTGAGCGATTGTCAATTCGCGTAAAATGTTTTGTTATTGAAACCTGTCAATTTAATTCTAATCTTTCTATTCTAATTTTTCTTTGAGTTGTTCAAAATAGTTGTTTATCCATTTTGGTGTTTGACCATATTTTTTTGTGTACTGCATTGCAACATCGACATCGTCATTGGTAAGACCATCTAGTACCTGCTGGTTGGGAACCAATGCGTCATTTAGATCATTTGGCTCGTATTTCTCTAAGCCATCGCCGTACTTTCGATTCGATAACGACAACAAGTCTTGTCCAGGTGTGGATGCTAGATACAGAAATAAATGGTCTTGATATTTTGTTCCAAATATATTTGGTTTAAAACCATGAAAGCAGGTTAAATTAAGCGCTTTGCTCTCATTTTTAATAAGTTTGTACCTGCCACGTGAAAATACTCCAAGCAATATTGGAGATGGTTCTCTATACTCTGTTTTGTACCACGGTTTACGGTTTTTAGTAATATAACGTTTGTTGTATCCTTTTATTTCACCTTCTTTTATATATACGGCTGCTTGACGAGAGTGAGCATTTTGTGCACAAAATAATAACACCGGGAAATCATTATACAACAATTCTTCATATCCTTCAATTCCAAATTGCAATTTATTTAGTTGAGAACTCCTTGATATACAAGGAACTACTTCTGGATATTCAATTCCTAAAGCTTGCGCTTGCGAACGTCTTAAAACAAAAAACTCGTTTACACCAGTAGATATTCCTCTTTTGAATAGACCGTAAATACTTAGTGGCACAGTAAGTTCATTTTTAATTATTAGTTGATTTTCAGATAAATATGGTAACCATTTTTCGTTAGGGTTGAGTTGTTTTAATTCTACTCTATTGTTAGGAGTTCCATCCAAAATTCTGTTTAGTGAATAGATTGAATCTGCAATGTGGAAATCTACGTAAGAGGATCTTTGAGATTTGTCATATAAAACAATCCCGACCGTAGTAGTAGCATCAGGAAAAACTTCTTTTTCGCAATCAAGTTTGATTATAGCAGTTAGATGCCCACTTTCAATTAGCTGTTTCTTTACAATCTTACCGTAGCCAGTGTTAAGAAATTCCAAGGGCATGATATACGCCAATCTACCTGATTTATTTAGTTCAAAAAGCGATTTCAGTAAAAAAGCAGATGCCGTATTTGTATATCCTGAAACTTTCAACCCCAAATGTTCTCTAAATGCTCTGAATATAGAATCTCTATCAACAAATTTTTGAAATCGCATGTAAGGTGGATTACAAACGATATTCGCATACGAATTGCCCCATCTTTGAAGATAATCGTCATGTATTAAATTAATTTGCCTTTCTTTTACTGAGTGATTCCAAAATTTGATAATTTCGCTATCAACCTCACATCCAGAAAATTCAATTTTAATATCATTATCAATTGGTACCAAAAAAGCTCCCAATCCAAATGCAGGATCGAATAAAGTATTTTGTCCAGACTGCAAAACCCATTCCACCATAAATTTTGCAACTACTGGATTAGTAAAAAATTGTCCGAAATCTTTTCGGTGCTGTTCACCAACTTTCAATAAATACTCAGCTTGATCAATTTTCATTCACAATCTCCAGAGAAAATACTGTTAGATCCAGATAGCCTCGCCCATCATGTAAGGTTATAAAATAATAAACACACGTGCTAGTTCTTTCTTGACTTTTCACGTCCCATTCTATAGTAAAAACCTCTCCATCTTACGAAGAAAAGCTCGCGATAAATCGGTTGGCACATCGTGGCTCTTCTCGAATTTTAGACAGCCATGATTCTGTAGGCCACCTACCATCCTGTGGAAATACCAGTCGCTTCCGTAGTACGAACAAGCCACCTGTTTGGAAAACCGAAAGTCGATCAGCTTGTAAATCTTGTGTTCCGAATTCACTCGTTGAAGAATTTTTACAACTGTTTGTTGCTCGAAATCCGGCCGATTCTCGAACAACACAATCAGCTTGCTGAATTTCTTCTTTACCATGTAACTCTCCCGTTCCGTTGTTTTCACCTCCATACTGTCAAATTATGCCAGATTCCTACATCCTTTTCACTACTTGGGAGTCAATAAGTGTTCTATACGGCGAGCGATGTCCCCATGTTGCGCATCTTGTCAGGCTTTTCTTCCCTAGATAGCATAAGACATAATCAGCGTGACTGTCTTATAACCCGCAGTGCGCGGATACCCAGAAGCCTTGCCGTAAACAACTCACCGGCAAATATAGCCTCGAGCTGAAATTTTGGGAATTTGACTATGGAATCAAGAACCGAATCGGCAATGCCTTGGTGTCGCGCCCAAAATCATTGAGCAAGCGACTGTCAATTCGCGTAAAATGTTTTGTTATTGAACCCTGTCAGTCAAATTCAGCAATTTGCTGAATGGCAGGCAACCCAGTCGATAAGAACTCGACTGTTGCGACAATTTACTATTTTTGAGGATTATTGTATGAAAAAGATTTTCAAGACAGCACTCTTTGCATTGCTGTCTCTCGCTGTATTCGCCCCGGTGGCGACCGCTCAGGACAAACTCAAAGTTGGCTTTGTTTATGTAGGCCCCATCGGCGACCACGGCTGGAGCTATCAGCACAATGTTGGCCGATTGATGCTTGAAGAGACATTTGGTGACAAGGTTGAAACAACCTATGTTGAAAACGTGCCAGAAGGACAGGATGCCGAACGCGTGATTCGTCAACTGGCGGCTGACGGGCATGGACTGATATTCACAACTTCCTTTGGATTCATGGACCCAACCATCAAGGTTGCCGAGCAGTTTCCGGATGTAAGTTTTGAACACGCAACCGGCTACAAGCAGTCGGACAACGTGGCAACCTATTTGGCCCGATTTTACGAAGGGCGTTATGTCAATGGCAGGATCGCCGGTGCGATGACAAAATCAAACATCATCGGCTACATTGCTTCATTTCCGATTCCTGAAGTCATTCGCGGCATCAATTCCTTTATGCTGGGTCTCAGGAGTGTAAATCCAGATGCAACGATCAAGGTAATCTGGGTCAGCAGCTGGTTTGATCCAGGCAAGGAAGGCGATGCGGCCAAAGCACTCATTGACCAAGGAGCTGATTTCCTGACACAGCATACAGATTCGCCGGCACCGGTTCAAGTTGCTGAAGAACGCGGGATATTCGCTTTTGGACAGGCTTCGGATATGCGTGAGTTCGCACCGCGGGCACAGCTGAGTGCCATTGTAAACAACTGGGGACCGTATTACGTTGAACGCGCCCAGGCTGTAATGGACGGCACTTGGAAATCACAAGCCATCTGGCACGGGATGAATGAAGGCATGGTTGTAATGGCCCCCATGAATGCCGACCAGATGCCTGCTGAAGTCGTCGCTGATGCACAGGCCACGATTGATGGGATTACCAGTGGTGACCTGCATCCGTTTACCGGTCCGATCTTTGACCAGAATGGGAATCAGGTCGTTGCTGACGGCGAAGTGATGAGCGATGGCGACCTTCTGTCCATGAACTACTATGTACAAGGTGTAGAAGGTTCGATTCCGAATTAGTCAATTACTGTTGAATAATCTCGACAAAGGGGGTGTCTCGACGACACCCCCTAATCTTGTGTCGAAGCAATGACTGGACTCCCGTTCAACAACTTCCTTTCAGAAATTAAAATGAATCGATTCAAGCCATTACTGCTCGCCATAAGCCTGTTGCTGTCAATTGCAACACCACTTGCAACGCACGCGAACGAAAAGTTAAAAGTTGCATTCGTTTTTGACAATGTCATCCGGACTCATGGCTGGAATTTTCAGCATGACTTGGGACGCCTGTATTTGGAACAACAGCTCGGCGATCAAATAGAGACCAATTTTCTGGAGTCCATTCCGCGCGGCGATGATGCGGTACCCGTGCTTCTGCAACTCGCTAACAGTGGTTATCAAATGATTTTCACAACATCCTACGTATTGATGGACCCAACAATTGAAGCGGCCACCTTGGCACCGGAAACCTTGTTTGAAAATTCTACCGGAACTCTTCTGGCCGACAATGTCTCCACCTATAACGGAAAATTTTACGAAGGTCGCTATGTGCTGGGCAGAATCGCTGGCGCAATGACAAAATCCAATGTCATTGGCTATGTCGCTTCATATCCGGTCCCGGAAGTGATTCGCGGGGTAAATTCTTTTGTACTGGGGCTTCGCAGCATTAATCGCGACGCGATTGTGAAGCTCGCTTTTGTCGAGAGTTGGAATGACCCGGTAAAAGATGCGATTACGGCAACCGAGTTGGTGAACAAAGGGGCTGACATTCTGGCTCAGCACACAGATTCTACCGGTGTCATGATGGCCGCGGAAGAACTTGGAGTTTACGCCTTCGGACAAACGTCCGATATGCGTGACATCGCTCCAACCGCACAATTGACCGCCATAGTTCTCAATTGGGGACCCTATTATGTCGAACGTGTCAAGGCAGCAATCAATGGAACATGGAATTCAGGCAACAAATGGTACGGAATGTCTGAAGGCATCATTGAAATGGCCGATTACAATGCCGAGGCACTGTCGACCGAAATCATTTCTGATGCCAAGTCAATCGCAGATCAAATCAGAACGGGGGAACTGCATCCATTTACAGGACCGATTTATGACCAGAATGGTCGTGAAACGGTTTCAGCAGGTCAGGTTGTCACTGATGAAGCCTTGAGTGCAATGGATTACTTTGTTCCCGGCATAGAGATCCTGTCTATCAATTGAATGTGACCGGACTTGACCAGAATCTCGTCGCTCCCTTTTTCAATCTGACACTCTTCAATCCGTTACAGACATGAAGCGATTGGCAATTCGCGGTTCAATCTTTCATACCACAGAGAATCCTGCCGACAACCCGTCTGCTTGGGATTATCTTCCCGACGGTGTGATGCTCATTACCAATGGATTAGTGGAGCGCGTGATGCCCGCCGAGCAGTTTACCGATGATATGGCGGCAACGACATTGGTTCACGAAATTCGCGATGGCTTGATTTGCCCCGGTTTTGTAGATGCTCATGTTCACTACTCCCAAATGCGAATCATTGCATCACCGGCCGCGGAACTTCTTGAATGGCTGGAAATTCACACATTTCCGGAAGAAAGCCGATTTTCCGATCCGAATTACGCCGCAAAAATTGCAGTGGAATTTTTTGATGAAATAGTCCGCAATGGTACCACCAGTGCTTTGGTTTATCCGACTGTTCACGCCGTATCGGTAGACAGCTTTTTTGAAGAATCATGCCAACGCTGCATGAGAATGGTAGCCGGAAAAGTGCTGATGGATCAAAATGCGCCGAAAGAACTGTGCGACGGAAATGATGCGGGCTATAAAAGCTCGCGCGCATTGATCAACAAGTGGCATGAGCACGGACGGCAAACCTTCGCAGTCACACCCAGATTCGCCGGCACCTCCTCCCGAAAACAGCTCCAGGTATGTAAACAGTTGCTGGAAGAAAACGACAGCGTTTTGCTTCACACACACCTGTCGGAAACTCTTGATGAAATTGAGTGGACTCTAAGCCTGTTTACTGAGTTTGACGATTATCTGGGGGTGTATGACGGATTTGGATTGGTTTCTGATCGCTCGTTGTTTGCACATTGCATTCATTTGAAGCAGAACGAGTGCCAGAGAATCGCCGATGCCGGTGCCACTGCAGTGCTATGCCCTACTTCCAATCTGTTTCTTGGCAGTGGGCTGGTTCGTCCGAAGCAACTGGCCAAATATGGAATCAATACCGCGCTGGGTACGGATGTAGGTGGCGGTACTAGCTTGTCTATGCTTCAAACCATGCAGGAATTGTACAAAGTCAGTTGTCATTCCCGGGAAACACTCACCTCGTTTGAATTGTTCTATCTTGCAACTCTGGGTGGTGCACGTGCGTTGAAGATTGACCAGTATGTCGGCAGTTTTGAGCCGGGCAAGGAAGCGGACTTCATTGTTCTGGATTCTGGAAACTCCAAGTTTATGAAACAACGCCTTGAACGCACAGAAAATATTAAAGACAAACTGTTTGTATTTGCAATCATGGGGAATACAGCGAATGTACGGGAAACCTGGAGCATGGGACGAAAGGTATACGCCCGCGAGGAACTGAATCCATGACAATAGTTCCACCGTACAGAAATTTTCAAATACAATTTTTTCTTTTGATTTGACCGGACATATTGTGTAATGATGAATCCCAAAATTGCTATCAGAAAAGTAAATCGCAGTCGCATCAGCGAAATAAACTTCAGTGAACTTCAGTTCGGCTCCCAATTCACCGACCATATGTTCAGCATGGAGTACCGCAACGGAAGTTGGTGTGAAGCAAGCATTATTCCATTCGGCATGGTGGAAATTCATCCAGTATCAGCTTCGCTGCACTACGGGCAGTCAATTTTTGAAGGCCTGAAAGCGTACCGGGGTCAGGATGGCAAAATCAGATTGTTCCGTCCGGAAATGAACTACAGGCGAATGATGGCATCGTGTGAACGTATGTGTATTCCGCCAATGGATGAAGATATTTTTCTTCGCAGCATCGAAGAGCTTGTGAAAATTGACCACGAATGGGTACCGCCGGGCAACAATCAGTCTTTGTATATTCGTCCGGTATTGTACGCATGTGAAGGTCAACTCGATGTGCGTCCGGCTCACGAATATCGATATTTGATTATCTTGTCTCCGGTTGGGGGCTACTTCAAGGATGACACACCGGGCGTGTCACTCAAGGCAGAAGAAAAATACACGCGGGCGATTCGCGGAGGAACCGGCGCGGCCAAGACCGGCGGCAACTACGCTGCTACGTTCATGCCGGCTCAAGAAGGCAAATCACAAGGCTATGAGCAAGTACTATGGCTTGACGGCGAGCAACATCAATACATTGAAGAAGTCGGCCAAATGAACATTTGCTTTCACCTGAATGACAAACTGGTAACACCTGAGTTGACCGGCACAATCTTGCACGGTGTCACTCGAGACAGTGTCCTGAAACTGGCGCGGGACATGGGTGTGGCTTGCGAAGAAAGACAAATTGATATTCAGGAAATCATTGATGGCATCAAAAACGACCAATTGCACGAGGCGTTCGGTTGCGGAACAGCGGTGGTGATTGCACCGGTCAAGAGTATTGGCTTCAAAGGGAAATTGTACGAAATCAACGATAACTCCTCAAAAGGACTGGGCAAGCAACTCTACGATTCAATCACCGGAATTCAGCGAGGTACCATTCCAGATCCGTATGGCTGGACCCAAGTGATATCTGTATAGGCTTTGGAGCAGTGAAAGTATACAAAAGTGGACCATTCGCATGCGAATCCATCGATCGAGTTGGGAGTTTGATGGGATGGCGTGAGCAACGATACCGGATTAGTTGCTGAATTGAAAAAGAAGTGATTTGCTCGCCACGGGGCGAACGCTCACCAAATGCCAACTCTGTTTTGTGGCAACCTCGTCAACCAGTTATTTGGGGCAAGATCAACCATGTTCTGTTGTGCTGGCTCGTAAATTGACATTCAACTCTTTGCTCGCTTGAACTGCTTGCCTGCTGCAGTGAGTCTGTATTTTTGCATTCTGCTACGTGGCTTGTCCGGTTTTGTCATTTCAATCAAACCGGCTTCAATCGCAGGGTGAATGTATTCTTTCATCACATAAATTCGATCTCTAAGGTGCAGAAGTTCAACTATTTCGGCACGCGTATGCTCCTGCTCCATCTTGCCGATTACTGTCTGCACTTTTTGTGACACCTCTATACCTACATGTGATACAACATGTGGTGAGAAATCTGAGCTGACATGTAGAGTTTCGACACTATCATGTTGGTTGTTACGGGGAAATACTATCTTGAATTTATCGCTTGAGACTTGAATATCCAGAGATTTGGTTCCATAGTCGCGGCAACATTTGTAAATTTTCTGTAGCCCCTTCCCGGTCCCGTTGACTAACCCCATACGACGAAACAATTCGAACAATAGAGGGTTTTGCGGAATACTCCTGGTCGTCTGAAAGTCTTGTTCATGCTGAATCGTTTGAACCGTCTTGGGGGAAACGATTTCCAAGCGGTCCATGTAGATTTTCACTTCAGTACAACCGATCGACCTGTAGTCTCGATGCACAATGGCATTGACCACAGCTTCCCGCAAAGCATCTTCCGGCAGTTCAAGTTGTTCTGTTTCCTGAATTCCGCTTGGTTTTACAACGGAATTCAACTTGGACTTGATGTATTTCATGCAATCATCAATCACCAATTGAAGTGGGCTGTTGAAAAACT
This sequence comes from Arenicellales bacterium, assembly GCA_965200765.1. Taxonomy (GTDB): domain Bacteria; phylum Pseudomonadota; class Gammaproteobacteria; order Arenicellales; family JAJDZL01. The sequence continues at coordinate 375,612 of OZ241380.1, read as the reverse complement.
TCCGGTCAATGATTTGCTGATTTGTCCGACCCATGAAAAGCGAGCAAGCAACTTCAGCGGATGGTGTCCATCGACTAATCTTGTCTGATAACATCCAAGCACCAGCGTGTACGATCATTCCATTTGTCATCAAACCAAGTAGTCCCAGCATTTCTGGCAAGGTCTGTGTTGTCGATAGATTTGCGCTTTGCGCAAATTGTTGCCACAACTCAGGCGACAGATCATTCTCCAAATCAAAATTCAAACACGGCATTGCGTCAAATGACTCGAATTTTTCATTGACTGGCAACGCATTTGCTTCATTTTCGGTTAGTTTGCAAGTCTCTGTTCCAATTCGAGCATAAAACTGTCCGCGAATAGAGTAAGGCTTGCTGTGTTGCTTGGGTACAAAAACGCATAGAACACTGCCAATGGAGTGCAGATTCACTTGAATAGCAGGCTTCGCGAAACTCACAATTTTCAAAATCCGAGCTTTTTGATTCGGATGATCAAGAATTCCGGTGAGTTTCCTGTCTTTACTGACACCGACCAATATAGTACCGTCGCCCCCTGAATTCGCAAATGCGCAAATATCATTTGCTATATCTGGTGTTACAGACTTCTTGAACTCCGTTGTCGAACTCTCTCCAATCAGAATCAGATTGTGAAGCTTGTCTAAATTCATACGAAAGACTGATTTGGCAACTTCAAGGCAATCATGCCAATGAATCTAACCCCCAAACCGGAAACCACTGCAATTTGAGTTTGATTGGGATCTTGATTTGATGACCATTGGTTTCACTTGTGCGTGGTGGGCCGTGCAGGAATCGAACCTGCGACCACCTGATTAAAAGTCAGATGCTCTGCCGACTGAGCTAACGGCCCACGAGCGAAAAACTGTATTCATCAACCTGCATGCCGCTGGTTGACTCCTTGGCTAATGTTGAAAATACTGCCATGCAGGAAAACCTCGGCCCGCATCGCTGAGAGTTGTGTGAAAAGTTACAGCCTTTACTCACACTTCAGTAGATTATAGCAAAGTCCGTGACATTATTGTTCACAACGAGTATCGATTGAAAAGTAAATTCGACATCATGGTACGGCCGGACTACACTTCAAGGGTTGAGTATACCTTCAATGGCTCTTCCATTTCGTAATATTTGGGAACTGTAGGAAATTTGGATATAGTGAAGTTCAATTACTTGGTATAGTATGGTTCTTCCAGTCTATGAGTCATTGAGAGTATTGTAAAATCTGAATATACAACCGAAACAACTCAAAATGAAAGAAAATAAATTTGTAACGCATGAAGAACTAGGTGTTGAAAGGCGACTCTCTTCACTTGAAGGGAGTTACCGTCAGTATCAACGGTATTTCACTGCTATATATGCGATGATACTCGCCGTCATTATTGGCATTTTCTCTATGTTGTTCGCACTCATGAACGAAATATCAGAAGTCAAAGCGGAAGTATCCGAACTAAAGGTAGCCATAAGTGAACTCAAGGAGGATGTTGGCGAGTTAAAACATGATGTTTCCGAACTTAAAAGATGTCTCAGATCTATAAGATGATGTCATCAATCTTGATGGGCGTGTAAGCAACATAGAAACATACCTGCGGATAAACGGATGTTTCGCTGATGTCTTGAACGCCTCTATTGCATTCAGTTCCCAACAGGTTCTTCATTTATCCACGCTTCGTGTGTGCAGCAAGACCAAAGACACACCATTAAAATCTTGCAGGTTCAAAGTAGTTTTAGCATGGCAACCCTGTGCTGGCAAGGGACAAACGAAAGCAAGCTTGATACCTCGCAAATCCAATTCAACACCGACTACCATATTCGTTTCTGTTGAATCGCTACGAACGCTGAGTTTAACCAATATGCTTCATCAGCAAACCCTGTTGAGGGTCAACAGTGATGAAGTCACCAGTTTGAATTTCTCCTGTAATATCCAAATTAAATTCATGTATCAGCGGCAAATTTGCAAATGCCGCCCCTTGCGCCATAATTGGATTCGCGGTATTCAAAACAAGTGCGGCCGGCGCAAGATTTCGAGCTACCATATCCAATAGCATCCACGAACTGGCAACACCACCCTTCGCAGTGTTCAGGACAAGAATTTTTCCAACATAACTTTCACCGTAAAGTGCATGAGCAGGTCGGGAAAACACTCCCTGAGTCCGGTCCAAGTCATAGCGCGCACTAAAGTTGTCTCGTGCGACTAGTGCCACGCCGGCAACTCTGTCTCCAATTCCAGCATGGCAGTTGTACTTTGCAATCTTCGCCGTCAAATTTACAACCTCCCTTGAATCGCAACTTCTACGCATCGTTCAGTCGGCGCAAGTATGGGTTCATATCCATACCCTGCAATAATGTTAACCAGTTTTGCTGAATTGCTCAGCAACCGCTTCCAGCCATTTGCCTCTCCCAATTCCCGCGCATACATTTGATAAAAACATACACCTGTCAATACCGTCGCCCCTGCGCCTTGCAGTCGCTGAGTGATACCAAATCGGTCGCAAGCAGACTTGATCTCCGGCGATGTAGCAATTAGAAGAGCTGTTGATTCATTCACTTTTCGACCATCAATCAAATTTGCGATATGTTGCATTTCAAACAGCGACAACTGCGGAGCTGCAAACACCACGACATCAACATCGCCAGAATAATCAAATGAATCGTAAAACGTCCTGATATCCGAATCACCAATATTTTGAATCGCATCAGAATACCCTTCCTGCATTTCAGCTCCTGCACCACTGGCTTCGGGAGTAATCCCTTCAATATGAAACAATGGCACAGACCCGTAACTGGCGAGCGCCGCACCGAAGTGCTTGAGTTGATCCGAATTGGGAGTGCGGGACATTCCTTGTACATACGGCACTGCCCAATAGGACGATACGATCTTGCCAATGACTGCACCCAATGCGCCCCAGTCCGAGAATGTTGCTGGCTGAAAATCAACGCGAAAGCGGTGAGTTGACTTTCGATGCTCATCAATATGACATCCGTATCTGGGTACCCGCCCTGTGAAAGCGGCCGCCAATGCCGCCGGACCTCCTTCAAAATTGCTGCGCGCACCAAACACACTGTTTGAATAGATGACCACACCGGTATCCCCGAATGCCGTATGCTCACCAAAGACTGGCGGAGAAACGGATTGGTAGTTGATGCAGGTATCCGTCATCATTACTCCCATCTTTCGCAACGCATTAGTCGCTCGTCTTTCCCTTTCCGCAAATTCTTCAGGTTGACGAAGTGCCTTGTAGAGATTGAGATCGATTCCTCTCGGATCAGTAATGGTCGGGATGGAGACGATTCGCTCAGCTTTCGGCAGGGCCGAAAATTTCTCCAGATGACGGATTCCTGCTTCCCCCAGCGATTCGGTGTCGCACATGATGTGCGCCTGCGTTACTTCTACCAGGCCTGTTGCATCAAAGAACTTCGCAACTTGCACCTGTTGCTGCATTGCCCATTGGCGTATCTCGCCATGCAACCCCGCTAGCATTTGGTCTTCATATTCAGTCAGTTTCAGCATGATACCGGTAGTCGTCTAACATGGTGTCCCGATGATTTACACTCCGTTTGGATTTTATTCAAACTACAATATAAAGATTCAAGTATATCGGTTACAAGTTGACGCTCTGTAACCGGAAATTTTGTTGTGCGCGGCAATGATGTTGCCCCGCATAACTGTAACCAACATTAGAAAATAGGTGGATATCAACATGCAGTATAGATTTCTTACCGCAATTGCACTGGCTTTGATGTTTGTCGCGCCCGGTTCCTACGCACAGACAGTGAAATTAGGATTTGTAACCACGCTGAGTACGCCGGCCGCGGTGATCGGCAATGACATGAGAGATGCCGTAGAACTCGCTTTGGAACACATAGACAACAAAATGGGCACCGTCGATGTAGAAGTCGTCTACGCGGACGACGAATTCAATCCGCAAAAGGGCAAGCAAGCCACTGAGCGTTTGATAGCGCAAGATAAAGTAGACGTCGTCTTTGGCTATATCTGGTCAAATGTGTTGCTGGCTTCAGCGAATACGGTTCTTGACGCCGGTAAATTTTTGATCAGTGCCAATGCCGGACCCTCCCAACTGGCAGGTAAAGGTTGTCACGAAAACTTTTACAATGTTTCCTGGCAGAATGACCAGACTCCAATGGCAATGGGTGAAGTGCTAAATCAAAAAGGCATCAAGAAACTCTATGTCATCGCCCCGAACTATGCTGCCGGCAAAAACATGGTTGCTGGCGTGCAACGTACATTCCAGGGGGAAATTGTCGGACAGGACATGACCAAGTGGCCCGACCAGATTGACTGGGCTTCCGAGTTGTCAAATGTCAAGGCAGTCAATCCGGATGCTGTATTTATCTTTTACCCTGGCAAACACGGACCAGCGTTTATCAAACAATATCAGCAGGCCGGATTGTCCGACAATATTGATCTGTATACGGTATTCACCATCGATTCAATCAGCCTGCCCCGATTCCAAAGCGCCGGCATGGACGGTGTACTGGGTACGGTGATGACGCAGTTCTGGGCACCGGATTTGGATAATCCTGCCAACAAGAAATTTGTATCCGGTTTCAAGGAAAAATACGGACGGTACCCCAGTTTTTACGCAGCACAGAGCTACGATGCAGTGATGTTCATTCAAAGCGGTGTTGCGGCTGTGGGAGGCAATATGGACGATTCTGATGGTTTGCGAGAAGCATGGAGCAACGTCCAATACAACTCCGTTCGGGGTGATTTTAAAATGGGACCCAACCACTTTCCTATTCAGAATTTCTACAGTCGCGAAGTTGTAGTGGATGAAGATGGAGTTTGGACAACATCAGTTCGTGATGTCGTGCTTGAAATGCATCAGGACGTTTACAATACGGAATGTCCATTGCGTTGATGTACCCTCTTGTTTTTCGACTGTAAATGTCTGTTGAAGAACAATTGATTCGTCAGTATTGAAAAATGATCTGTCTGCAGACCGCTCGAATGCAGTCTGCAGATTTTTTTGTTGCAGATTCGCAACCTCTGTATCCGGATTTCCAGAATGGATCCGTTGCTTCTGATTGAACAAACCCTGAATGGCATTCAGTTTGGCGTTTTGCTGTTTCTGTTGGCAGCTGGACTGACCCTGACATTCGGCATTATGGATTTGGTCAATTTGGCACATGGTTCAATGTACATGCTCGGGGCGTTTATCGGCGCGACCATTATTCTTTGGACCGGTTCATTTATCATTGGCCTGCTACTGGCCATTCCTTTGGTCGCCGGTATTGGTATTCTGACTGAAGTAACCACTCTGCGCACCCTGTACCAACGTCATCATCTTGATCAAGTACTGGCAACGTTCGGTTTGATTTTATTTTTCAATGAACTGGTTCAAATCGTATGGCCGCTAGATGGTTTGACGGTACCGTTTCCCGAGTTCCTGTCGTTTACAGTCCCGGTATTGCCGGGGATCGATTACTCGGTTTATCGATTGGCAATTATTTTTGTCGGACTTGCGGTCGCATTGGGATTGTGGGGTCTGGTTAGCAAAACCAAATTGGGGATGCTGATTCGCGCCGGTGCAACCGACCGGGACATGGCCAATGCCATTGGCGTGAATATCAAGCTACTCTTTACGCTGGTTTACGGAATTGGTGCAGCACTAGCCGGCTTGGCCGGCGTGCTCATGGCACCGATACTCGGTGCAAATTCCGGCATGGGTGAACAAATTATCATCGTTGCATTTGTTGTTATTGTCATCGGCGGAATCGGATCAGTCAAGGGAAGCTTCATTGCTGCATTGATCACCGGGCTCATTGACACGCTTGGACGTTCATTCCTCGATACCATTCTGGCTCTTTTTGTTTCGATCAACACAGCCGAGGCCGCTGCACCGGCAATCTCTTCCATGTTGATTTACATTTTTATGGCCGCCATCTTGTTTTTCAAGCCGAGCGGCTTGTTTCCGGCGCACTCGAATTAGTCCATGTCATTTCGCCTTCTGTTCCAGTCTGGCACACACTGGCTAGGTATTGCAGTCATTGGGTTATGCGCTTTCATACCGCTTTATGTTGTAATCTTCGATGAACCCTACTACATCAATCTTTTTTCCCGATTGATGATTTGGGCAATCGCCGCAATCAGTTTGAATTTGATTCTGGGTTTTGGCGGCATGATCAGTTTCGGGCATGCAGTCTATTTGGGTATTGGAGCTTATGTGGTTGGCATTTGCGCTTACTACGACATCAACAGTTTCTATGTGCAGTTCCCATTGGCAATCGGTATTGGAGTGTTGATCGCATTCATTTTTGGATTTATCAGTATTCGAACGCGCGGCGTATACTTCATTATGATTACGATGGCATTGTCCCAAATGGTTTATTTTCTCGCAATCAGCATCGAAGAGTACGGTAGCGATGATGGTTTGATTATTTACGAAAGAAGCGATTTCAGCACTAGTCTGATGAATCTGGATAATTCCATGCATCGCTACTATCTGATTTTCGCAGTTATGGTCGCTTGCCTGTATTTGACTTACCGGATAATCAACTCCCGGTTTGGTCATGTCGTTCGGGGCACAAAATCAAATGAGCAACGCATGGAAGTAATCGGTTTTTCCACATTTCGCTACAAGCTGGTTTGCTTCATTATTGCAGGTGTGATGTGTACCATCGCCGGTGTCTTGAGTGCGAATGTAGAAAAGTTTGTCAGTCCGGATGTGATGCACTGGACTCGCTCAGGCGAGTTGATCTTTATGGTCGTACTTGGCGGAATGGCTACACTGTTGGGACCAATTACCGGTGCGCTGGTATTCTGGTTACTGTCAGAATTCTTGTCCAGACTTACCGAGCACTGGCATTTGATATTCGGTCCGTTTTTGATCCTGGTTGTGCTGTTTTCACCAACCGGCATCGCCGGGCTGTTCAAATTCAAAAAGCAAGCTCGTGGTTGACTCAATCCTCAAAATCACCAATCTCGACAAAAAATTTGGCGGGGTGGTTGCCACCGACAATGTATCCTTGTCTATCAAAAAAGGTGAAACTCACGCCTTGATCGGACCGAACGGTGCCGGCAAGACAACACTGATTTCACAAATTTCCGGGATCTTGCCTTGCGACAGTGGTGAAATCGAATTTGACAATCAGCAAATTACCCATATGAAAGCTCCGGCACGCGCGTTACTTGGACTGGCTCGCTCGTTTCAGATTACTTCGATTCTCAAGGATTTCACTTGCCAGAACAACGTCGCCATGGCCATTCTGGCACATTTCGGCCACAGTTTCAGAATGTGGCAACCATTCAACGCTGAGCTGGAAATCCAGGATCAAGCGGCGACTGTTCTGGACTCAGTCGGGTTGGGCAATCATTGTCATACAATTGCAGGGGAATTGGCACATGGAGAACAAAGACAACTCGAAATTGCTGTTGCGCTGGCGATGGAACCGAAACTGCTGGTGCTGGATGAACCGCTGGCCGGAATGGGACGAAGCGATTCAGGCACTATGGTTCACTTCCTTGACACATTAAAGGAAAAATACACCATATTGCTTGTGGAACATGATATGGATGCGGTGTTCACGTTGGCCGACAAAATTTCAGTGATGGTCTATGGCAAACTGATTGCGAGCGGTACTCCCGAAGATGTACGCAACGATGTCATTGTGAGAGAGGCTTATTTGGGCAAAGACGACTGAGTCATGCTAAACATAGATTCTATTGATTCATACTACGGCATCACTCAGGTGCTTTTCGGCTTGTCGCTGACTGTCCGGGAAGGTGAAGTAGTAACTTTGCTGGGTCGGAACGGAATGGGCAAATCAACAACGATCCGTTCCATCATCGGCATGATCAAACCGCATCGCGGCGATATTACTTTCAACAACCAATCAATGATTGGACTGCCGCCATACAAAATTGCTCAAGCCGGCATTGGACTGGCCCCGGAAGGAAGACATATTTTCACCAATCTGTCTGTTCGGGAAAACTTGATTGCTGCGGCCCGCAACAATAATGGCTATAGCAACCCATGGACCGTGGACCGGGTGCTTGCATTGTTTCCGGGTTTGGAACCACGGATATCACTAAGCGGCAACAAACTGTCTGGAGGAGAACAGCAAATGCTCTCCATAGGACGAGCACTGATGACCAACCCGCGCCTGCTGCTTCTGGATGAAGCAACTGAAGGACTCTCTCCTTTGCTAAGAAGACAAATCTGGCACAGCATCACAGAATTGAAGGACAATCATCAGTCCATTTTGCTGATTGACAAGAATCTGGATGCACTGCTCCAAATTGGAGATCGCCACTATATTGTGGAAAAAGGACACATCGCCTGGACCGGCAACTCGGATGAACTTGCCGCCGATGAAGCACTGCAGCTGAAATACCTGGGAATCTAAGGCGAATCTACAAGCCGTCTCTTTCCATTTTATTCAAACGGCGTCTGGCTGAAAATGCTGAACGACTCGCTGGATATCTGTCTACGACTTCCGCCAGAACTTCTTTGGCAACCTCGAAATTTTCACGCGTATAATGAATATATCCCGTTTTCAGCATGGCTTCAGGTGCGCGCTGACTGCTTGGATACTCGGTAACCACTCGCTCGAATGCGTCTAGTGCCTGGTCGTATTCCTGCGTAACATAGTTCGCTTCAGCAATCCAGTAGATTGAATCGTCAACCAGTTCGCTACCGGGATAGGTCGATACCAATTCCTGAAACTTCGAGATGGCATCTTCATATTTGCCGCCCCGAAGCGCATTGAATCCTTCATCGTACAAGGTCTTGACAACAGTTGGGTCCAGGGTAGCGACCTGCGTCTGGTCAGAACTGACTTCAATGACATCATCAGATTCATCACCTGGAATTTCCACCGATGGAGTTGGCGCCGTCGCTACCGGGGTGGATGATGATGTACCAGGCGAAACAGCTCTTCCGCGTTCCAGCTCCCGCAAGCGATAGTCTATATCGTCGAAAACTTGCTTTTGTCGATTTTGAACGCGCGTAAGTTCAAATTGCAGAATCTCTACCTGATTCGTCAAAACCCGGACTTCAGTTGTTAACCTGTCAATTTGTTCAAGTGCAACAACTGCTTGTGAAACCGCCGTTGGGGTTTGCGCTTCAACGACAGGTGCCGGCTGTGCCGTCGATCTTGGAGCCGGTGAAGAACATCCGGCGACCAGTGCGGTAATTCCGGTAACTACAAGAAGTACAAAAAGTCGACCATACATAACCATACAACCAAATTTGAATTCAATGAAGCTATTGATAAATAATCTCGACACGTCGGTTCAATTGCCAAGATTCCTCATCGTGTCCGATAGATGCAGGTTGTTCTTCACCCATTGACACAGTTGAAATGCGGGCATCATCCACTTGCAATGCCTGAAACCATTTACTGACCGATGCACTGCGACGGTCACCAAGTGCCAGATTGTATTCTCTGGATCCACGTTCATCCGTATGTCCAACCAGGCGAAGCTGAATGTTGGGTCGCTGGCCAACATATTCGGCATGTGCGGAAACGACCGCTTTTGCAAAATCATCCAGTTTGCTACTGTCGAATTCGAAATAGACAACTGTTTGCTTGAGCAAGTCTTCTTTGGACAGACCGTCACCGGTGCTGGAGGTCGTCCCGTCCAGTGCAGTACCAGAATCCGCATCAGCAGAAGAAATTCCGGAGGTGGTACCCGTCGTAGCGCTATCCGAAGATTCGCTTGTGTCCAGGTACTGATCTCTAGGTGTGCTAGCACATCCGGCAAGTAATGCGATCAATAGTGCAACAATTGCAACAGAAAAAATTTTGTTCACGATTTTTAAACTCCTGTTCGGTGTAAATTCAACCTTACTCTGTTCGTTTCTCCCAACTCACCTGCTTGATCTGTCCCGTTGGCGTACGAATCGGTATGCGCACTTCACCGTCCGGGGACATGGTCATCAACCGTCTTTCTACTCCTTCAACAATGTAAACCACCATATCGCCATTTGGCGAGAAATTGGGTGATTCAGTGAATGATGTTTGGACAAGAGACACAAGTGAATTGTTGTCAATTTCGTATCTGGATACTTGGTAACCGGAACCGAATTGGGAAATCAGAAGAAGATTTTCCCCTTTTGGATCGTAAGTCGCACTGGCATTCGACCTTCCGTCAAACGTGATGCGCCGCGGCGGTGTCGCAGCACGATAGACAGGAACGGAATAGATTTGGGTAGATCCACCCCGACTGGAAGTAAAAATCAAAGACTCACTGTCTGGTGACCAACTCGGTTCAGTGTCAATTGCTTCGTTGTTTGTAACACGCACCAGACTACCGTTAGCCAACTCGGAAACATAAATTTCGGAGTTGCCATCTTGCAGAATCGTAAATGCCAGCTTCTCTCCATCGGGAGACCAGCTTGGCGAGCTAGCTTGAAAATCAGTTTCAACAACAGGAATCCGGACACCCGAATCCAAGTTTTGAATATAGATTCTGGAGCCGGTTTGCTCCAGAACTGAATATGCGATCTGTGTTGAATCCGGTGACCATGTTGGAGAAAAGATTGGACTACTTTGACGAACAATTGATTGTGGGTTGTAGCCGTCATAGTCAGATATGTAAAGTACATGCTCGACATTTCCGCCTTGACTCTGCTCGGTCGACACATAGGCAATTTGTGAATCAAACGAACTTTTCTCCCCGGTAATCTCATTGAAAATCGAGTTTGCAATCTGATGCGCGGTAGCTCTCAATTGGTCCGGAGCTATCGTATAACGTCTTCCGAAAATTTGAGATTCCGTCAGTACATCAAACAACTGCACCCGAAATTTATAGACAGTTGGCTGTATCTCCTCAAATCCCCCGATCACGAGATAATCAGATTTCAGCAAGCGCCAGTCGGAGAAGAGAACTTGCTCTTGTTGCGTCGGCGAGCTGATAAAGTCAGACGGAGACAGCGGATTGAATCGCCCGGTTCTTTGCAAGTCGTTTCGTATGACTTCGTCCACCATGAAATCAGTAGCTACAATATCGCCGTTTGCAAACGGCACGACCGCAATCGGCAGGCCAGCTTTTACTCCCTTGTCAATTTCGATTGTAATCAATGCCTGAGCATTGCCGGCAACCATGCACATGGAGACAAACAAAAAATACCGAACGATGTCTTGCAGACGTTGAATCATGCTTATGCGGATGGCGTGGTGAATTTAAAATTGAATTTTCGAATGTGATCAAAGAGTTCCGGATCACTTGGAATTGGAAGCGGAGAGGCGCGTTGAATTGCATGGATGACCGACCGGTCAAACTGTGTAGAGCCACTCGATTGGGCTATATCAGCCGACAGTACCGTCCCTTGGCGATTGACTACCACCTGTACAGAAGCGGTAAAAATTCTGGAACCTGAAGTTTGAACCCAGTTGTCTTCGACTTTCTTGCGAATTTGCGATTCAAACTTCGCTAGTTCTCGTGAGGCGCGTTGCTGCAGTTGCTGCTGCTTGAGTTTTTCTTCGGCCAAGCGGCGGCGTTCCTCCTCTTCCGTTTGAAGTTTCTGTGCTTCCGCCAATCGCTTTTTCTCAACTTCTTCCTGCTTGCGCCGCTCTTCCTCTGCTAGCCTTTTCTTTTCAGCTTCCTCCTTCTTGCGTTTTTCCTCGGCCAGTTTTTGACGCTCCGCCTCTTCGCGCTCGCGTTTTTCTTTTTCCAATCGCTTGATTTCTGCTTCTTTCCGTTGCCGCTCCAAATCCGCCTGTTTTCGCTGTTCTTCTAGCGCGGCGAGTTCATCCAGTTGCTTTTGCTTCTCTTGTTCTAGCCGCTTGATTTCCGCTTGTTTACGTTGCTGTTCCAAATCCGCCTGCTTTCGCTGTTCTTCCAGTTGCTGGGCCTTGCGTTCTTCATCTTCGCGTTGCGCAGTGATGGCCGCCAATCGTTGTTGCTCCTCTTCCCGCTTCGCCTCCAGTTCCTGTTGAGCGAGCTTTGCTTCCTCAAGCAATCGCTTGCGCTGCTCCGCTTCTTTCCGCTTGATTTCTTTCTGTTCGCGGACCAAGGCAATTTCCCGATCCAGTTCCTTTTCTTCAACCGCGGTCGCGGTAATGGGTGCGGGTTCCGATTCCAGCGAAATCACTTCATTGTTCGAATCGCTTTGAAACAGAATATTGACACCTACTGCCGCGATGATCAATGCGTGCACGACTATGGCAAGAATTACCGACTTGACTCCAATTGTTGTTTGCTGAATTCGTTTTGCCATTTTGTTACTGGTTGATCTCCACATTACGGGTGACAATACTGACATTGTGAATACCTGCCGCTTGCAAGGCAACCATCGCTTTCACAACTGTATCGAATGGTACGTTGCGATCTCCGCGAACCATGAACGCAGTAGCTGGATTTACACGCAGGACAGCCGCGGCTTTCAGTTGAATTTGCCGCAGTGTAACCGGTTCATTGGTTTCCTGATTGACATAGTACTCACCATCAGCGGTTACATGAACAATAAACGGTATGCTTTCTTCAGTGACAATGGGCTTGGCCGGGGCTTGCGGCAATTCGACATTGACACCTTCAGTCAACAGAGGTGCAGTGACCATGAAGATCACCAACAGTACCAGCATGACATCAATATACGGCACAACATTGATTTCGTTCATTTGCTGATACCTTTGGATACGAAATTTTGATCGCATTACTCAGCGCCTCCCGGTATAGTGTCGACTGACAATATTCAGGAATTCTTCAATAAATGATTCGTAGCGACTCATCAAGCGGGCGGCCTTGTACGAAAATCGATTGTAGGCGATAACCGCAGGTATCGCTGCGAACAGCCCCATGGCAGTCGCGATCAAGGCCTCTGCAATTCCCGGGGCAACGGCCGCGATGGTTGCTGACTGCATCGAACTGAGTCCACGAAATGAGTTCATAATTCCCCAGACGGTTCCAAACAGACCAATATAAGGACTGGTGGAGCCGACAGTCGCCAAAAAAGACAGGTTTGAATTGATGCTGTCCTCGGAGCGACTCAAGGCCACATGCATTACCCGATTCACTCCTTCCACAACATCGTCCTTGTCTACATTCTGCGGGGTTCCTACGCGAACCAACTCCTCGTAGCCTTCAACAAATACGACTGAAAGTGCACCTTTGTCCATATCCCGTGATTTCCATCTGTTGTAGGCTTCGGTCATATCTCCAATGGTCCAGAAATCATTGTAGAACTCGCTCGCCGAGGCAATCCATATTCTCAGCGTGAACCATTTGTAGAATATCATGGTCCAAGATACCACCGAAGCAAGCACTAGCACTGCCATGACGATTTGAACGAGCACGCTCGCATTCAAAATCAAATCGATGAACGATAGGGTATGCGCCGTCGGGGCAATATCAACTACGCTTTCCAATTATTTAACCTGTTTAATAGTTGCTTTGGTAGTCTTCTGACTGTAAATTGTTGTGCATCGACACAGGCAATACGAAAATTGCCGAACACAAGTGTTTCTGCACCGCGCAAAACACGCTGGCCCAATTCAATGCTTGCGCCGCGAACTTCGGGTCTTTCCACTGTCACACTCACCTGATCACCCAGATAGGCCGGCTTGTCGAAGGATATCGCTACCGACTTGACCGCCAGTATCACACCGAATCGTTCTTCGACCTTCCAAGGCAGGTAACCGCAATGCGCCAGCCAGTCGGTTCTCGCCCGTTCCATGAAATTCAGATAATTCGCGTGATAGACGACCCCTCCCGCATCTGTGTCTTCGTAGTAAACCCGATACTCCGATGTATGGATAACCAACGACATCACTGAGCCATTCAGTATAAATATGGCTATATTTTATCAAAAAATCAAATTCACTTCGCTTAAACTAACGACAATTGTGCTTTTGACAGCCCCGGATTCAAACCCAGATGTTCCCACGCCTTGGGCGCGGCTACCCGACCCCGCGGAGTACGTTGCAAATAGCCTTGCTGTAACAAAAACGGTTCAATTGTGTCTTCAATGGTACTGCGCTCCTCGCTGAGAGCGGCGGCAAGCGTATCTACGCCAACGGGTCCGCCATTATGGTTTTTCAATAGCACAGTCAACAACTTGCGGTCCAAAATATCCAGTCCGCCGTGGTCAATCTCCAGCATATCCAGCGCATCACTGGCGGTATCCTCGTCAATGAAACCTTTTTTTTCAACCTGCGCGAAGTCCCGTACTCGCCGCAGAATTCGGTTGGCGATTCGAGGTGTTCCCCGGGCACGCTCCGCAATGGTCGCAATACCTTCCGGATTCGATTCAATGCCCAAAATCCTGGCAGACCGCGCGACAATCTCGGCCAACTCCTGATGATTGTAAAAATCAAGTCGCTGCACGATTCCGAATCGGTCTCGCAACGGTGATGTCAACAAGCCAGTACGAGTGGTAGCACCAACCAGCGTAAACGGACTCACATTTAATCGTACCGATCTGGCCCCCGGACCCTGACCAATCATTATGTCAATTCTATAGTCTTCCATGGCCGGGTACAAAACTTCTTCGACGACCGGATTCAAACGGTGAATTTCGTCCACGAACAAAACCGCCCGGGGGGGCAAATTCGTGAGAATCGCGGCTACATCTCCCTGTTTCTCAAGGACCGGACCTGATGTCTGGACGAGTTCGGCAGACAATTCATTGGAAATGATATGCGCCAATGTTGTCTTGCCAAGTCCCGGAGGTCCAAAGATGAGTACATGGTCCAAAGCATCACCCCGTTGCCTGGCGGCTTTCACATAAATGCCCAGCTGCTTTCGCGTCGTCTCCTGACCAATGAATTCCTTCAACCGGTTTGGACGCAGGCTTAGCTCCAGGTCAGCAGTTTCGCCGCTCAGCGGTTCGGGTGAAGTGATCCTTTGTTCATTCATAATGCATTCACGTTCATGGATTGTAGGGCCAGTCGGACAATCTGATCGACAGATTCCGCGCCATTCTTGACCGAGTTAACCGCACCACTCGCTTCCTTGCGCGAATATCCCAATGACATCAGTGCTTCAATTGCATCGCTCGTGATGTTGCCTTGCTCGACCATATCCTGCGGCATGTCAATGTCGCTGAAAGGTAATTTTTCGAACTTTTCGCGCATTTGAACCAATAGCCGCTTTGCTGTCTTTTCACCAATGCCGGGAACTTTTACCAATACTTTGGAATTATCCAGATGGACACTGGAGATCAACTCTTCAATACCCAGTTCCGAAAGTATGGCCAAAGCAATTCTGGCACCAACTCCATTGATTGAAATCAGCAACCGGAACACGTCTCGTTCCTGATGAGTCTCAAATCCGTAAATTGAATGAGAATCCTCGCGAACTTGCAAATGTGTGTACATGTTCGTGTGGCCACCAATTTCCGGGAGAATTGGAAACATACGCAGAGGTGCTTGCACCTCGTATCCGACTCCATTCACATCAAGCAAAATACAAGGCGGCTCTTTCTCTCGAACGATGCCGGAAAGAAAGCCAATCATGCGCCTATGCCGGTTCAAATGATGGAACGGGCAACCCTCGCGGATGCAAATCCCGTGTCATATCGAGCATCGGCAAATGCTGATAGTGAGAGATTGCGCAAGCCAGTGCATCAGCCTCGTCTTGCTGCGGTCTCCCGGGCAACTGAAGCAAGGTTTGCACCATAAACTGAACCTGCTCTTTTTCAGCCGCACCATTTCCCGTGATGCTCTTTTTGATCTCCCGCGGCGTATATTCATAAACATCAACACTGTTCACCTTGCATGCGCAAACCACGCTGCCCCGGGCATGCCCCAACAACAGTGCGGAACGAACATTCTGTGAAACAAAAACACGCTCCACTACGGCATGGTCCGGTTTGTGCTTGCGAACGACAGAAGCAACTTCTACAAAAATCTTGTACAAGCGATCATTTGTATGGTCCGCGTTTGTTGTCCGGACAGTGCCACTGTCAATGTACTGAATTCTTTGAAATTTGCACTCGATGATGCCGTAGCCCGTAATTCTCGAACCAGGGTCAATTCCAATGATCTTCATGCTACCACCTCCGGGAAACTTGCATTTGTGTATACATCCTGCACATCATCGATATTGTCCAGTGCGTCAAGCAGTTTCAGCACTGACTCGGAAGATGCATCATTGAGTTCCAGATCGGAAACTGCGCGTTGCTCGATCTGCGCTGATTCGCAGTCAAAACCGGCTTGCTCAACCGCTGCAAGAACTTGCTGGAATGTTTCGGTCGGAGTAGTTACATTGATCGAACCGTCGTCCAGTACTTCCAAATCTTCAGCACCTGCAGAGACAACGATATCCATCAGTTCATCTTCATCATTTTTCGATGAAAATCGCAACATGCCAACTCGCTGAAACAAGTAGGCAACCGAACCTTCAGTGCCCAGATTGCCACCATGCTTGGAAAACGCGTGGCGAATTTCGCTCACGGTACGATTTCGGTTGTCGGTCGCGCATTCAACCAAAACTGCGACACCGCCAGGACCATATCCTTCGTACCAAACTTCCTGATAGTCATCTCCGCCCCCTTCACCAGAACCGCGACCAACAGCACGATTGATCACATCGCGTGACATATTGGCCGCTAACGCCTTGTCTATTGCTGTACGCAATCGGGGATTGCCATCGGGTTCTGCACCGCCCGCGCGGGTTGCAACAGTAATCTCCCGAATCAGTTTCGAAAACAACTTGCCGCGACGATTATCCTGTGCGGCCTTTCGAAACTTGATATTTGCCCATTTGCTGTGGCCGGCCATAATTGCTGAGAAGTAAAGTTGGTGCGTCTTTTTGCCACATATTTTATCACTTTTCGCTTGTAGATTGCTTGTTTGCCTGCAAATGCCGACCTGATCTCGCCATTCAGAACGCTTCTTTGACCCATTTCAGTGCCTCGCGATTGGTCCAGGACCAAACCATTTCAATGGCTTCATCCAAATCAACCCAGCAATATTCCGTATGCTCGGTCGGCTGAATTTCAATGCGAACTACTTCCGGCAACTGCAGGGAAAATATATACTCAATGTTTTCCGTCACTCCGGCAGGGTATTTGTGGCGAAACTCGGGAAAAATTGTAAATTTAAAGTTGCGGTTCCAATTATGGATTTGGTCCAAAGATGCCTCAATACCGGTTTCTTCCCTCAATTCGCGTTGTGCCGCCTGCAAGGAGGATTCCTGATTCCACTTCAGACTGCCGGTTACTGACTGCCAGAAACTACGGGGCGGTACCCGATTCAACAACAATGTTTGCCCGGACCGGGTATAGACAACGACAAGAACCGATTCAGGCCGCTTGAATAAATTTGATTTGTTTGCGGCAACCTGCATGACTGTACATGCAAGTTCAGGACGGATCAGCCCCGGTCTTGGAGGCCGCCGTGGATTTTACGCGCAACTCCAGCTCATTCAACTGCTGGTCGCCGATTTCGTTCGGTGCTTCAGTCAGCGGGCAATAGGCTCGTTGTGTCTTGGGGAAAGCAATTACATCCCGAATGGACTCTTCACCACACAACATTGCCGCAATCCGGTCCAGGCCAAACGCGATCCCGCCATGCGGCGGGGCACCACTTTTGAGCGCCTGCAGAAGAAAACCGAATTTGGACTGAATTTCGTTTTCTGAAAGCCCCAGCAAATCAAATACTTTTTGTTGCCAGTCATAGCGGTGATTTCGAATTGAACCGCCACCCACTTCAACACCGTTAATCACCAAATCATAGGCTCTGGACAACACTTTGGCCGGATCTGAATCCAGCAGATCCAAATACTCCGGCATGGGCGAGGTGAACGGATGGTGAAGTGCCTGCCAGCGTTTTTCATTGTCATCAAATTCAACCAGCGGAAAATCCACTACCCAAACTGGATGGAACCCATCTGCCAGAAGTTGCAAATCCCTTCCAAGTCTCTCGCGCAATGCTCCCAGCGAAGCGTTAACCGTTGTCATGCTGTCTGCACCAAAGAATACCAAATCACCGTTGTTACATTCACAACGATTTAATATGACTTCCACTGCTGTATCAGACAGAAACTTCAGAATCGGTGATTGAAGCCCTTCGCGGTTCGCACTTCGATCATTTACTTTGATATAGGCCAGTCCTTTGGCACCCCATTCAGAGACAAACTTGGTGTACTCGTCTATTTTCTGCCGGGCAATTTGCTGACTGCCATTTGGTACTTTCATTGCGGCAACACGTCCGTTCGGCATGGTCGCTGCGCGACGGAAAACCTGAAATTCTTCGTCTTTCATCGTCTCGGTCAAATCAACCAGCTCTAGCGAATTTCGCAGATCCGGCCGATCGCTGCCAAACCGCGTCATCGCGTCGTGGTACGTGATTCTGTCGAATTTTGGACTCAGTTCAATTCCTGATACTGCATTTAACAAACGTCCGAACAGCATTTCAACAATATTGATTACATCTTCCTCATTGACAAACGCCATTTCCATGTCGAGCTGGGTAAATTCAGGTTGCCGGTCAGCACGCAAATCCTCATCTCTGAAGCACCGCGCAATCTGGTAATACCGTTCAAACCCGCCCATCACCAGCAGTTGCTTGAACATCTGCGGTGACTGGGGCAAGGCAAAAAACCAACCGGTGTGAACCCGGCTGGGGACTACGTAATCCCTGGCACCTTCCGGTGTCGAACGAGTCAGCATCGGTGTTTCAATTTCGGTAAAGCCCGCCTGATCCAAACATGTGCGTATTTCTCGAATCATCGCGGCACGCAAGCGAAGATTATTCTGCATGCGATGGCTTCTCAGATCCAGATATCGATACTTCAAGCGCAACGCTTCACCAATATCACTTTCATTGGTCTGAAATGGCAGAAACTCCGCCTTGCTCAAAACTACCATCGAGCTCGCAACCAATTCAACCTTGCCAGTAGCGAGATCAACATTTTCGGTATCTTCAGGACGTTCACAAATCGTTCCTTCCACTTGCAATGTATATTCATTGCGCACAGTCTCGGCAACCGCGAATGCGCTTTCCTGTTCGGGATTTGCTACCACTTGCACCAGTCCGCTCGCATCGCGCAAATCTACAAAAACGACACCGCCATGGTCTCTGCGGCTATTCACCCAACCACAAACTCGCACTGTCTGGCCTATCAATTTCTCGTTGAGTTCACCGCAACCTTGCGTCCGCATACTGCCGGTCAAACCTGTCGAAGAATGAAAGGACTTGTCCTGGAAATTCAATTCTTCATTTGCCTGATTCACTTTTCTTTTCCAGTTTGTTTTTCTCAGTATTCTTTTCCTCTTTTGAGGCTGAGTCAGTTGATTCTTTCTTGGAATCCGGCTTGTCCTCCGTCGACTCTTTCTTCTCGACTTCCTTCTTGTCCTTGTTCTTGAAATCTGTCTCGTACCAACCGGTCCCTTTCAGATGAAACGCGGCCGCTGAAATTTTCCGCTTCAATTGATCGCGCTGGCAAGCAGGACAGGTGGTCGTCGGTTCGTCGCGAAAGCCTTGCAGCAACTCAAGCTCATGGCCACAAGCATTGCACGCATACTCGTAGATCGGCATTGTTTACTCGTTCAATTCAGGCGAAATCAAATTTTGACTGTAACGCTATTCGCCGCCAATCGTCATATTTTCAATCAGCAATGACCCGGTTCGGATTCGTCTTCGCAAATCTGCGCCGGCTCCAACTTCAACCAGGCCGCGGTACATTTCTCGCAAATTGCCAGCAACCGTCATTTCTTCTACAGGAAATTGAATTTCTCCGTTCTCTACCCAGAATCCGCCAATTCCGCGCGAATAGTTTCCGGTAACAAGATCCACTCCCTGTCCCATGATGTCAGTAACCAGCAAACCGCGATGCATCAGTTTCAGCATCTCGTCAAAATCCCTCTCTCCGGGACCGGAATCAATTGTGAGATTAAACACTCCGCCCGCATTGCCAGTGGTTTCCAAACCTAACTTGCGAGCGGAATAAGAACTAAGCACATAGCCTTTCAATACACCATCCGACACAATGTCCCGGGGCCTAGTTGCCACTCCCTCGCCGTCGCATACAGAACTGCCAGCACCTTTCTCCAAATGTGGTTGTTCGTGAATTCGAACAAACTCGGGAAATAATTGCTCGCCGATACTATCCAGCAAGAATGAAGTCTTTGTATAGAGATTTCTTCCGCTGATCGCACCGATGAAATGAGCAAGCAAACTCCCGGCGATTCTTGATTCAAACAGCACTGGTGCTTCACAACTCTTCACTCGCCTAGGGTTCAAACGGCGTACAGTTCGCATGGCCGCGATTTTTCCAACATCTGCAGGCATATCCAGATCTTCGGGCAAGCGGGCTGATACACCCCAATAATCACTTTGCATTCCGGACTCGGACTGCCCAACCACCGAACAGAAAATCGAGTGAAGTGTCGTAGTACGACTTGCCATAAATCCATCACTGTTGCCAAATACAGAATCGGACAAGCTACTGGAGACACCGGCACCATTGGAATTTTTGATCTGAGGGTCGAAACTCGTTGCAACCGCTTCGCAAGACTTTGCAATCTCAATTGCCTGCTCCCGGTCAATTGCCCAGGGATTGTACAATTGCAAGTCGGGGAAATCGCGAGCCAACCGGTTGTGATCCGGTAATCCGTTGCATGGGTCGTCGGCAGTATGCCTGGCAATCGCGCAAGCGGCGCGAACCGTTTCCGAGATCGCCGCCGTGTCGAAATCTGAAGTTGATGAACTACCGATACTTTTGCCGAAATGCACAGACACTCCAAGCTCTTTTCCATTGTGATGTTCGACCGTTTCAACTTCGCCAAGTCTGACACGCACATCATATCCCAGCGACCGACTTGCTTCGACAGTTGCTGAACTGGCACCGAATTCTTTCGCACGTGACAACGCCTCCTCTACAACAGAGCGAAGTTCTGCTTCTGAATCCTGTTTTCCGCCTGATGGTAATGAGACCAAAGACACTATCAATTTACCTTGAAATGTTTGCGAACATTGTCGCGCGAAGAACCGAGGTGAAAGAATGATTTGAAAAACCGGTTCTTCACCGAAATGATTATACAGCAGCTAACAAGGGTGGCAATCGGCACGCAATACCCTGCCGACCTGAAATTCCGGTCCAAGCCTAAACCAACTCTCCGCCGACCGTAAGACCATCAATCCGCAAGGTCGGCTGTCCAACTCCTACAGGCACCATTTGTCCCTCCTTGCCACAGGTACCAACTCCGCTATCCAGCTCCAGATTGTTGCCGACCATGGTGATTTTGCCGAGAACTTCGTGCCCCATGCCTGTCAGTGTCGCGCCTTTCACTGGCTGAGTAATGCGACCTTTTTCAATCAGATATGCCTCGCTTGCTGAAAACACGAATTTGCCGGACGTAATGTCCACTTGTCCCCCGCTGAACTGGCAAGCATAGATTCCCTGGTCCACCGATTCAATAATCTCGTCATGCTCCGAACTGCCTGACAACATGTAAGTATTCGTCATTCGCGGCATGGGTAGATGTGAATAAGATTCACGGCGACCATTTCCAGTCGGATTTTTCTTCATCAAGCGAGCATTGGTCAGATCCTGCATATATCCCTTGAGAATGCCGTTTTCAATCAGAACAGTCTCCTGTGATTGCGTTCCTTCGTCATCTACGCTCAATGAGCCCCTGCGATCCAGCATCGTGCCGTTGTCCACGACTGTACACAACTCTGATGCAACTTTTTCACCTACTCTGCCTGAGAACACTGAAGTACCCTTGCGATTGAAATCACCTTCCAGTCCGTGTCCAACTGCTTCATGCAACAGAATACCAGGCCAACCCGGTCCCAGTACAACCACCATCGTACCCGCAGGCGCTTTTGCAGACTCCAGGTTTGTTACGGCTTGGCGAACCGCTTCCCGTGCATACTGGAGGGCGCGATCCTTATCCAGCAGAAATTCATAAGTCGAACGCGCGCCGCCGCCAGTTCTGGCCTGCTCCCGGCGGCCATTCTCTTCTGCAACGACTGAAACATTTAACCGGACCAGCGGCCGGACATCGGCAGCAATTTCGCCATCGCTTCGAACGACCATCACTACCCGTTGTTCACCGGCCAGTACTACTGTTACTTCCTTGATTCGAGGATCCAGTCTGCGAGCTTCCTGGTCGACCTGCTCCAGCAGGGTGATTTTCCGAGATTCTTCCATGCTTCGGATCGGATCATCAGATTTGTACAAATCAGGAACATTGGCAGATTTTCGAGTCAGCGACTGTTGTGAAATGCCTGTTCCCCTGGCGATACCGCGCGCCGATCGCGCCGCGTCCGCCAACGCCGGGAACGACAACTCGTCGGAATGGGCAAATCCGGTTTTGTCACCACTCACAGCGCGCAAACCCACACCCTGGTCAATACTGAATCCGCCAGATTTCACAATTCCTTCTTCCAGCACCCAGCTTTCCTCGCGCGAATACTCGAAGAAAATATCTGCATGGTCAATTTGCCGACCAGACAGGTGGCCAAGCAGATGATCCAACTCGGCTTCGCCCATATTGGCGGAGTCAAGCATCAAGTTGCTGGCCATTTTCAGTTTTTTGTCCATCAGTTCATTATATACGGTTGGCAGAAGCATAATTCAAAGTTGCACCTTCGTCATCGGAAGTGCAATGCAATTGAAATGAAGCAAATGTCTTGCGCAATCTGGCAAGCTCCACCAGATCCACTTCGGCAACAACAACCCCGTCGCCATGCTCCTTGCTTGCCATGACATTGCCCCAGGGATCTACGATCATCGTATGCCCATAAGTATTTCTGCCATTTGAATGCGTTCCATACTGTGCCGGCGCGACTACATAGGCAAGATTTTCTATCGCTCTGGCGCGTAGCAAATTCTCCCAGTGTACCTTCCCGGTAGTAGCGGCAAAAGCTGAAGGTACAGGAAACCACTGTGCCCCGCTTGATGCGAGCTGGCGATACATTTCGGGAAAACGAACATCGTAGCAAATTGTCAAACCGGCAACCCCCGCCGGAGTTTTTTGCAACACCAGTTCTTTGCCTGACTCCGTATACTCTGACTCGCAGTATTGTTCACCGTTTTTCAAAACAACGTCAAACAAATGTATTTTGTCGTAACGTGCAACCCGTGTTCCGGTGCAGTCGTGAACCAGACAGGAATTGCGAACCATGCCTGCTTGACTGGCCTGACCCAGCATGCCGCCCGATACGATCCAGATGTCAATTTCTTTTGCCAAATTCGACAAAAATATTTCAATTTCACCGCTTCCGTCCAATGCTTCGCTTGCAGATATTCGCTGGTGTGAATCTTTTGGCATCAATGCAAAGCATTCAGGCAAAACGGCGACACTAGCCCCCAAGTTTCGTGCTTCCTGAACCAAGTCGGCAACCACCTTCAAGTTGGATTCGACCCGGTCACCGGAGTTCATTTGTACTGCTGCAATAACGGACATGACTATGGCCGTTTCTCGGAAACGATTACAAGTAGCGTATCAAACTTTCCGGAACCGAATTCCAGCAGAATATTTTCCGATTCCATTCCCAAACTGATCAATACATCGCGCAATTCAATGGCCCAGGCATTGCCGGCATCGCCACCCGGATAACGAATGATCAACACCGGGTCGCGGAGTTGATCGTATCGGTTTACCGCTACTTTCAATTGCGATAACGACAAAACTTCTTCTATATCAATCGGATTGGGCCATTCAGTCGCCGAAATTCTGGTTTCAAACTCGTCGATTATCTGCGCATAGGCCGCGTACCATACAACCGCGAGCAACGCGGCAACCAGCAACCTGAGGTAGCGCAAGCCTTTAACTTTCAGGGACAATCGGTTCAATCTTCGGGTCATCCCAGCTACCGGTAACAGAATAGAGTGCGCCGATCTTCAGTGGCAATTGCTCGGTTAGAAATTTCTGCCCCAAATAAGTCCATACGCCGGTTACCGGATTGATTAAAGTTGCAATTGTAGTTACTCCTTTCCCCAATTTCGGTTCCACCAGCAATTTGAGGTCATGCGTTCGGCTGGTCCAGTCGGTTGTGCCCGATAAAAGCATTTCTGCGCCAGGTCCGTTGATATGCAACCCGTTGATTGAAATGATGCCGTTTTCGATCTCGCAGGAACCGCCCAGTGTGGCGAACTCCAGTCCGCTCGTCCCCACTTCATCGAAACTCATACCCAACCGCTGAGTCAGAGTCTCGTAGTTGAGAAACCCCACGAAGTCAAGCCCGGGATTATCTATGCTTTTCAATCTTCCCTGCTGCGCGTTCAGATTACAGGTTCCGGAAACTTTCGAAGGCTGCCAGCTAGTCAGTGCATCATCCCATCGAAACTTGCCTGTCAGCGTTGAGGTCCCGCCTTCCACTACACCCGGGTAACCAAGATTGCTCATGGCATCGCCAAATGCATCCGATGAAAACTCGAAGTCAATCCAGGAAGACTGTCGATCCTTCAAGTTCCATGCACCGCTCGCAGTCAATAGCAAGGCCTTCGATTCAAATTTGGCTTCCTCGATCCGCCATCCCCCTATGTATGGTTTGCCCACAATTTTGCCAACCCCCAAATTGTAGTCACCGTATCGCATGTTGTTGCACGTAAAATGCAGTTCCGGCAAATCAAACGGATTGGCAGGTTCCGGCTCAATTCCTTCGGCGGCTTCCGGAAAGTGACATTTGGAAAACTCCGCATGCAGACTTGGCACTTCATCTTCCTCTGTAAATTCAGCGGTGCGATAGCGGGCTATTCCCTTGATTTCCTGACTGTCAATCTGCACCTGCAAATGTGTATTCAGTCGTTGAATATCAATTGCAGCACTGCGGATGGAACGCTGACGCGCCAAAATCAGCTCGTCGAAATTTGCGGCAACACTTTGAATTTCGCCGAACGACAAGCCATCAGGTCGATCCCCCGTACGCGTGAAAACTGTTTTCCACAGATCATAATCAAACACTGGCAGATTTGCGTTGACATGCAACCCGGTCATCCCCGGCTCAAATGTCGGCGGCTCCATACCGGTACCAAACACTCCGCTTGTTATTTTCCATTGATTGTCCTCGCGAACAGCAGTCGCAGTACCTTGCAACTTGTCCCCCAAGGCAAGACTCGTTGTACGGAAATTACCGTCCTGTGTTTGAATGGTCAGAACAAACGGCCATACATCGGACGGAGTCTTCAAAAATGGTTCAGGTAAATCAACAGTAATATTGTGCAGTGAAGAAGTGATTTCAATATCCACACTGCCGCCTTCAATCTTGTAATGCGCTTCCCAGTCTGTTGCGCCATGAATACGGCGAATGACAGTTGGGCCCAGAACCTGCTCCAATTCTGTCAAATCAACTGTGCCACTGGCTTTTCCGTTGTACTTTCGATTGCCTTGGGCAACGACAGCAACAAAAATTGTCTGAAATTCGCCGCCATATGCGCGGCCGTTCAATTCGCCGGAAGTAACTCCCGCCCGGTCGAACTCCACGGAGCCTTTCAAATCCGTTAAAACCGGCCCTTCGTGAATGATCAATGTCACATCGTCTTCGGGTACAGCAACTCCTGTAAATGAAAACTTCTTGCCTTCTCGCAACGGTACCCGAATGGACAGGTCCAGCACACCGCGTCCGGTACCGCCATGAATAGACTTTGATCTGCCGGGAAACGCCGTACCCTGCGGGCCAAATAACTGCAATGCCTTTTCGACCGGGAAAGACATGTTGCCATCCACAACCATGATCGGTTTCGGAACCATGAAATCTTCAATAGAGGCGTTGAAGAAGTCAATGGGTTCACCATAAATCAGGCCAGTGTTTCCTTCCGTTTCGAGTCTTTTGCCGCGGACTTGAAATCGCCCGTTGCCGTTTTCAAGTGGCGGCAGGTTAGTACCGTAAGTGAAGTTTAAATTCTGGAAGGTTCCGTCTACTTTCAATGTGCCAGTTTCGGTGTTTTCGATGAACTGCATTGGCAACCCGGAAAAACTGGCCGTCATTATCAGCATCTCCAGTGCATGAAGCCGGGTCTCCATGTGTGTTCGAAACTTTGGTGGAAACGCTTCAGGAAAGGTATTCAGGACGGTGGCAAGGTCCAATGATTGAATTTCGACACTGGCCTCCATCTGCCCGCCATCTTTCGCATTCAATGGGGTGGACCACTTTCCTTGACTCTTGACACTGGCAAATTCGACATGCGGTATGTTGCCATCCAGAGTTTCGTCTGTTGCATTTACTTTCCATTCAATCAATTCAAGCGCGCCGTCAACCCAGTTCGACTTCACACTTGCGTCAACCACAGTCTTTGCGTTGGCAAATCGAACACGCGGTATTCCCAGAATATCGAACCATGCCATGTCCACCGAATTTGCATTGAGCTCAAACTCGGCTTTGGGCACCCCGTCGGCTTGACTTGACTCAGTGAGGTCCAAACTCAAATCAATGGTCGACTGATTAATCAAGGCAGTATCCACATTGCCTTTCATGCGATATCCTTTCTCGGTCGGCTCCGTCTGAAACTTCACAGTTCCGATCGCTGGAAGCGACTGTGTCTCGGTCATCAATTCCAGATTGAACTGACCGTCCTCAACGACAATTTTCTTGATTCGTCTGACGCTTGCCAGCCAATTGCCAGCTGACTCTTTCCAATGTCTGGTACCGGATTTATCTTCACGCTCGGTCTGCGCGTCCAAACGAATTGTCCCCCTGAGTCTCGGCTTTGACAACGCCACATGCTCCACACTCAATACGCCACCAAGAATATCCCCGAAAGTAGGCTTCACATCAACTGAATTGACTGTCAAATCAAGGTCGAAGTTTTCCTGCTCGAAATCAACCACGAGATTCAATATGTGAAATGAAGGCTTCAGGCTAGCCCAGGCAACTTCAATCTTGCTGAAATCCACTTGAATGTTTTCTTGCTGATTCAGCATGCGTTTCACCGCTGGTGAAATGTAGTCAATGTTCGCTAGCAAAACAAACACCAGAATCACGGCCGCAATCGCCAAGCTTGTTACAACGGCAACAATTCTCAAAAGCCATCGAAACACCAGTCGTCCAAATTCGGAGTGTTCCGGCCTGTCCGGTAAATCTGTGGAACTCATTACATTATTGATTTTATTGAATACTTACCCGACATCGCTCGGATACTGCAAAAAAACTTGAAGCATTGACAACAGGAAAAAACTGTTGCGCACAGCACTCATAATACAGCAATTGCCGAGTTTAGCGGAGATTGAGTGTGGTACTGAAACCAGTATTTATTGAATCCGGGTTGTGCAGCAACCCGGGAAAACGGTAATTTTTGCACGAATTGACGTGTTGCTTCATGTCCCCTTCGCTATAGCCAGTAATTGCCTTTCCAATGGTTGCTATCAGGCAATGACAAGTATTTATTTCTCAGTACTTCTTCATACGAAACCACTGGAATTCCAGCTCTTTGCAATAACGCAATTGCCAGCTTGACCGGCAAGCCTACGACGGCGCTGTAGCTACCTTCAAGTCGATTGATAAATTTTGCAGCCTTCCCCTGAATGGCGTAAGCACCGGCCCGGCCTTTTGACTCACCGCAAGCCCAATATTCATCAATCTGTCGGTCGGCAAGCAGTCCAAATTCGACTGCATTGCAGGAGCATTCCACCTGCATCGAATTTTGATAAACCAAAGCAATCGCTGTGTAAACCTGATGTTCTCGACCGGACAGCAACCGAAGCATGCGTTTCGCATCGAATTCGCTGACAGGCTTTCCAAGAATTTGACCTTCGCATACTACACAGGTATCCGCACCAAGCACAGGAAGTTCACAAGCACGTGTCATTCGGGCACCATGTGTCGCTTTTTCCAAAGCAAGTCGCTGCACATAGGCCTCCGGGTCCTCGGCCTGCAATACTGATTCGTCGATTTCCGGTTTTACAATATCAAACGGAACACGAAGCGCGGCAAGCAACTGTCTCCGTTGCGGCGATGATGAAGCCAAATGAACTATTGGTTCAGTGGATTGCACGGAATCAATCTTGGCGGAATTCGATTTTTCAAACTGCATCAATTGACAGGCATGCTGGCCGTACCGGCTTCAGCGTCCTTGGCAACTGACTCTTTTAGCGATACCTTCCAAATACTCTCCAGACTGTAAAATTCCCGGGTTGCCGCATCCATTACGTGAACAATAACATCCCCGTAGTCTATCAGTATCCATTGGGCAAACTGTTCACCTTCAAGCCCGATCGGCTTGCGTCTGGCATCCGTCAAATTTTGCACAACTGTTCTTGAAATGGATTTGACATGTCTGGACGAATTTCCGGTAACAATGACCATGTAATCGGTTACTACAGTCATTTCCCGAACATCCAGCACGCTGATATTCAAGCCCTTGGCATCACCAATTGCATTTACGATTGCCTCCAGCAACTGATCAGTATTCAATCCAGCACCTCTTCCTTGTAAAGTCCATTTTGCAGGATATACTCCCGCACCTTCAGCGGAACATCATCCGTGCAGTCCTCTTCTCTGGTAATTTTCATTCGAATATCTGTTGCCGATACATCGACTTCAGTCACCGGTACAAAACACACTCGCCCGAATGCGGATTGAATCACTTCTTCCACGCGGGTCAGACTCTCCCTGCAAGGCAGGTCGTTTTTGCTATGCTGAAACCCCGGTCGGTCCATCACAATAATATTTGCCAATTGCAACACTTCCTGCCAGCGGTACCAAGTTTCCAGTTCGGCAAAAGCGTCAATACCCAGAATCAAACACAGCGAATGAGTCTCGTACTGTAAGCGAAAGGATCGCAAGGTAGGAACCATGTAGGATTGATCGGAGCGCTTGATTTCCCGATCATCCGCAATCAATTCAGAATAGTCGGACAAGGCTAGTTGCAACATGTTCCAGCGATGCCTGGTTTGAGTCGACGGAGCAGGACGATGTACAGGACGCGCATTTGGAACAAAAAAAACTTTCCGCATTCCAGTGCAACGACAGACGTCAAGCACCGTTTCAATGTGTCCGCGATGAATCGGATCAAACGTACCGCCGAATATTCCAATCGGATGCATTTATGCGGCAAAGCAAACTTTCAAGCAGTCCGAAGACGGACACTGCTCTGCAAATTGATTCAGAACGGGAAAATCCTCCTGCCATTCAGGCATGCTGGTCCTCTCCATTGTTCAGGTTCGTACATGTCCGTCTCCGCGCACAACAAATTTTTGTGTTGTCAATCCTTCCAGTCCAACCGGACCTCTGGCATGCAACTTGTTGGTGCTGATGCCAATTTCAGCACCCAACCCGTACTCAAATCCGTCCGCAAACCGGGTTGAAGCATTGACCATTACAGAACTGGAGTCCACTGCCTTGACAAATCGTTCCGCGTTGTCCGCGTTTTCTGTAACAATACTGTCGGTGTGAGCAGATCCGTACTTTTCAATGTGCTGCACTGCCTGCTCCAGGTCGTCTACAACACGAACTGCAAGTATCGGTGCAAGATATTCTGTGTACCAGTCTTCTTCGCTGGCCTGAATCATATTCGGTTGCAACTTCAGACTCGTTTCACAACCGCGCAGCTCCACTCCCTTGTCTTTCAATGTGGGTGCAACTTGCGACAGAATTTCTTCGGCGCGATTTCTCGCTAGTAACAATGTCTCAGCGGCATTGCATACACCATAACGATGGGTCTTGGAATTCATTATGATATCAATCGCTTTGCGATGATCGGCCTCGGTATCCACATAGACATGGCAGTTGCCGTCCAAATGCTTGATAACAGGGATTCGTGACCGGGAGGTAATTCGTTCAATCAAACCCTTGCCGCCACGCGGGATGATGACATCAATATATTCGTCCAACTCAAGCATTGCATCCACCGCCGAACGGTCCGTTGTTTCAATGTACTGTATTGCATGCGGGTGGAGTCCGGCATGCTGAAGTCCATCGGCAAGGCACTTTGCAATGGCCTGATTCGAGTGAAATGCTTCGGAACCACCTCTCAGGATCGTTGCGTTGCCCGATTTCAGGCAAAGCCCGCCTGCATCCGCGGTTACGTTCGGACGCGATTCATAAATGATTCCGATAACGCCGATCGGAATTCGCATTCTCGATACTTCAATTCCGGAAGGACGAACGGATACATCCGAAATTTCGCCCACCGGGTCCGACAATGCCGAGATTTGTCGCAGTCCTTCCACCATTGATTCGATTCGGGCCGTGGTCAGCTCCAGCCGGTCTAGCATTGGCGCCGACAGTCCGCAGCTTTGACCCTGTTCCAGATCAAGCCGATTCTGCTGTTGTAAATACTCTGCCGAATTCAGAATTGAATCCGCTGCCCGCAACAATGCCTGATTGCGCGCATCGGTGCTGGAACTTCGAATCAACCGGCTTGCCTCTCTGGCCTGCCGCGCAATATCTGTCATGTATTGCTGCATGTTCATTTGTCTGTCAATGGTCGAATGGAGCACATCATCAGTGCAATTTTTTCAAATTCTTCCCAGATTGTTCCGACAGCTACGTCCGGTTCCCGACCTTTCATGATTCTGTCGGCTTGCGCCACGCGGTGCAATATCTGCGCGCACCCGCGCAACTGCAATCGCCGAACCGCGCCTGAAACCAAATCCTGCCTTGATCTCCATATATTCAGTTTATCAAATATGTTCTTTGACAATCTGCCTTCTTTCTGTGCGAGAACTGCACATTTGTAAAGCGTCCGAACCTCCCGGGTCAAAGCCCACAGCACCAGCACCGGTTCCACTCCTTCGTTGTGCAATGACTTCAACAGTCGCAACGCTCGGTCGGCGCGCCCTGCCGAGCAGGCATCCACCAAAGCGAACACATTGAACCGTCCTTGATCCACAACAATTCGCTCAACGTCAGCGACAGTTAGCAGGCTACCATCATTGCCCATGGAAATTTTGCCGATTTCATTGGCAGCAGCTGTCATATTCCCTTCAAAATAGTAAGCAAGTCGCCGATACACCCCTTGTTCACACTGAATATTTCGTGAATCCAGCGATTTGCGAATCCAGTCGAGAAACTGGTTTGGATAAAGCAAGGCATTATTGACAGTCACTGCGGATTTGCGCCATTGTGCGATCCATTTCGGACTTTTCACATCAGCATCCGGATTGTCAATCACTACAGTAACAATGGTGCCTTGGTCCTGAGTTTGCAAGCACTCCATGAGTGCGTCCGCGCCTTTGACCCCCGCTCGCCCGGTCGGCAATCTGACTTCTACAATCTTCTTTTCGCCGAACAACCCCATCGATGCAGTATGCTCCGTCAACATACCCCAGTCGAAGTCGTATTCTGCAATCAAAGGAATTCGCAACAAATATCCTTGTTGTTTGGCCGCCGCCCGAATTGCGTCGGCGCATCGCTGAACCAGGAAGGGCTCCTTGCCGTAGATCAAATACCTGCTATCGATTTGCTTCTTGAGTCGTTCTGACAATTCATGCCAACTTATATTCACTGGTGCAAACTCTTTTCGATTTCTAATTGATGGATACTGACTGGTCAGACAGTGTGCGAATCAGCCGTTGAGCAATTTCACGAACGGCCACGGTCCTGAATTTCCTGGTCGCGGCTTCGGTCGCTGCCTGGTCAACCAAAGCTGTGCTTGGTGACTTTCTGATCCTGGATTGACTGCGAAACTCAGCAGCGGATAACAGTGGCGAACCATCCCTTTGCATAACCAAGTATCTTACCCGATAGACAAGAATCTTGGAAGAAATTGTATTTTCATCATCCGGGGTCAATTCGTCAAGTTCAACAGTCTCGTCCTGAATAAGCAACAAGTAATCCTCACCGCTGTCAATGACTGTGAAACCAACTTTTGACAACTGCTCGGTCAATGCAAATTGCAACTCTGCTACCGGACTGTCGACCCGAACATGAATATCATAGACAAAACTCCTGTCAATCGGGGCACGAAGTTGAAATCCGCATGATGCAACCACTGCAAAAGTTGCAACTACCAAACAGCCAACGGCACTTCGGACAATTTTTCTAAACGACAATATTGACAAGTTTGCCTGGAACAAAAACAACTCTCTTTACGGGCTTGTTCTGGACATGTCGATGAACATTTTGATCCTGCAAGGCAACCGCAGTGACTTCCTCCTGGGTCGCATTGATTCCGACCCGAATTTGACTCCTGAGTTTTCCATTGACCTGTACCGGCAAGACGATGGCATCTCGTACCAATGCTGCTGTATCCAAGACTGGCCAGTTTGTATCAATCACTGCACCCGGCAAATTCATCTGTAGCCAAAGCTCATGACAAATATGCGGAACAATGGGTGCAAGCGCACGAACCAATATCAAAATGGCTTCAGCAACGGCCAATCGTCCTGATTCAGTTTCAACCAGCGCAGGAGCTTCCTTGCTGATGGCATTGGTCAGTTCCATGCAGGCTGCGATCGCCGTATTGTAGTTATGGCGATCAAAATCCTTGGATACGCGGTCAAGAACTGCGTGCACCTGATATCGAAAATCAAGCACATTCGAGTCATCAACTGCCTGTACCCAGTCAAAAGAATCCATTTGAAGAGCGGGACGTTCACCAAAGCAATCAGCTACTTTTTCGCAATATTCACTCACCAAGTTCCAGAGGCGTTGCAAATAACGATGCGCACCTGCAACAGCTTCGTCATTCCAGTCCAACGTATTGCGCGGCGGAGCGGCAAACAAAATGAACAGTCGCACTGTATCCGCGCCGTACTGATCGATCATTTCCTGCGGGTCAACCACATTTCCGACGGACTTCGACATTTTGGAGCCATCCTTCAATACCATGCCTTGCGTCAGAAGATTGGTGAATGGTTCATCAGAGTCGACCAGCCCCATATCGCGCATCAATTTGTGATACAACCGCGCATACAGCAAATGCAAAACCGCGTGTTCAATGCCGCCGATATAGTGATCTACCGGAAGCCAGTAATTTGCCCGCTCATCCACCTTGCCATCTGCGCCGGGACAGCAAAATCGCGCGAAATACCAGGATGATTCAACAAAAGTGTCGAAAGTATCAGTTTCACGTGTTCCACTGTTATTCGTACCGGGCACGACAGTATTGAGAAAATCGGGGTCGTTTCGTATTGGCGACTTGACTCCCTGAAACTCCTTGTCTTCGGGCAACACGACTGGCAACAACTCATCCGGAACCGGATGAATCTCCCCGTCTGAATCAAATACTACCGGTACTGGACATCCCCAGTATCGCTGGCGAGATACACCCCAATCGCGCAGTCGGTAGTTAACTGTCAGTTCGCCATTTGCATGCTTCGTCAAATACTGCGCCGTGGCTTCAAAACACGCATTGAAGTCCAGACCATCAAACTGCCCGGAATTGCAGGAAATCGTATTTTCCTTGTCAACGTATGCCCCTTTGCTCAAGTCAGTGTCGCTAGCCGCAGGGCGCACAACCTTTTTGATCTCGATACCATACTTCCGGGCAAATTCCCAGTCACGCTGGTCATGTCCAGGAACCGCCATGATGGCACCTGTTCCATACGCGATCAACACGAAATTTGCCACATAAATCGGAATCTTGTCACCGGATACCGGGTGAATTGCCGAAACAGGCAACAGCAATCCCTTCTTTTCCATGGTTTCCAGCGCCGCTTCTGAAGTATTTGTTCGGCGACACTCCTCGACAAATTGGGCAATTTCTTGGTCCTGCTCCGCGAAGTGCTGGGCCAGCGGATATTCGGCGGCAACTGCGGCGTATGTAATACCCATAACGGTATCGGGCCGTGTCGTATAGACGCGGAGCGGCGGATGCTCGCCTTCAACTTCAAGATTGAAATTTACACCTTCTGATCGGCCAATCCAGTTTCGCTGCATGGTTTTCACAGATTCTGGCCAACCCGGCAATTTGTCAAGTTCGTTCAGCAATTCTTCTGCATATGCAGTAATCCGAATAAACCACTGAGGAATTTCCCGGCGCTCCACCAATACGCCTGAACGCCAGCCGCGGCCTTCCGAGTCAACTTGCTCGTTGGCCAGTACAGTCTGCTCTACCGGATCCCAATTGACGACTGCTTTTTTTCTGTATGCCATGCCATTTTGAATCAGTCGCGTGAAGAACCATTGCTCCCATTTGTAGTATTCGGGGCGGCAGGTCGCCAATTCGCGCGACCAGTCGTAAGCAAATCCCAAACGCATGAGCTGCTTTTTCATGTATTCAATGTTCTGGTAGGTCCACTTGGCCGGCGGCACCTGGTTTTTGATTGCAGCGTTTTCTGCCGGCAACCCGAACGCATCCCATCCCATCGGCTGCAGCACATTCTTGCCCAGCATGCGCTGATGGCGACTCATTGCATCGCCAATGGAATAGTTTCGCACATGCCCCATGTGCAACGCACCGGACGGGTACGGAAACATGGACAAACAGTAGAACTTTTCCTTTTCCGGGTCTTCTACTACCTTGAAGCTTTCATGGTTTTGCCAGTACTCCTGCGCAGCGATTTCTACGGCAGCAGGGTCGTATTGAATAGTCATAAGGAACGCGTTTTGTTACCTGTTCAGATTTGCTGGTTGATTCGCTCAATTCCCGAACGGCATGAATCACTCACCGCACTCATACAACAAAAAAGCGAAAATCAAGCGAATTCGGCAATGAGTTGAGTCCGCGATTGCATGCGTGTTGCAGTCAGATTATAACTGCATGTACTGATGAAATTACCAATTTCTATGTGTCCCTGTTCAGTCGCGACAGAGAATAAGAGCACAGATTGGACTTGCAATTCAAGCCGCTTTCAAACACGCTTAAAAGCACACAAACTGTTGACTGCATTTCAAAATTGGTGGTTCTCTTGTTGAAGTCTGCAACGGTTCAGGTGAGTCTTGCTGATTCGACGCATAAGGCGTTAAGATGAAAAGCCGTTGGTATTTCAAAAAGCCAGCCCGTTAATGTACACAAGGATACGGCGAATTCACCTAGAAACTGACTTTCTGACAGATAATATCGATTGAATTGTTTATCGAAGTCATCTCAATACAGGTCCAAATTTCGGAACCTTCAGATATAAAGATGGCAAGACTTCAATCCTCACCGAATACCTGCAACGCGATTTCAGCATTTCTATGATCCTGTTGGGCCGCCCGCCGCCACCATTCGAAGGCTTCGCGACGGTCCTCAGGAACCCCGGCCCCGTCATAGTACATCAACCCCATATTGTACTGAGCATGCGCATTACCTTGTTCGGCCGCCAGTAGCCACCATTTCGCAGCTTCACTGTTGTCCTTGTCAACTCCTCTACCGCTCCTGTACATCCAGCCAAGATTGTATTGAGCATCTACATTCCCCTGTTCGGCGGCCAGGCTGTACCACTTCCTGGCTAAGTAGTAATCTTTGGGTACTCCTGAACCTTTGTCATACACCCAACCAAGATTGTATTGAGCGGTTGAGTGTCCCTGCCCGGCTGCCCGCCGCCACCACTTCGCAGCTTCCTGTTTGTCCTCGGTAATTCCTTCTCCGTAATAGTACATCAGCCCCAGATTGAATTGCGCCAAAACAATATTTTGCTCGGCCGCCAGCGTGTACCACATCACGGCTTTGCGATTGTCTTCGGCAACTACTAAACCGAAATCGTACATCAACCCAAGATTGTATTGAGTTTTTGCTTGGTCCCGAGAAGCTTTTGCAAGTTGTATAGTCAGTTCCTCACTATCGGCTCCAACGGCTTTGATTCCGTGTGCACCAAGCATGAAAACTGTGCAAACGAACAATACAACAATAGGTCTTTTCATATTTCATTTCTCTCAATGTTGCCAACTGACTCGACTCCAATTGTAGTTTTTTTGAAAACAATTTGCAAGTTACACAATCAGCATTCTGTGTTAACTATCTATACAATTGTAGACTCAAGTGCCCAAAACATGAATAGTAATTCGTTTGACTCAATGTTGTTCAGCGACTCATACGACCTGATTCGATTGTAGTAGTACTCTTAGTGCTTCTGTGCCACGTTGACGGAGTGGGCATTGAGTTCTCCGCGGTAGAAGCACTTGGCCTTTGGCATCTGATTTAGACTCAGTTCCCCTGCGAATTATCGCAAATAAGAGATCTGACGGCTAATCAGTACCCGAGATTACCCGGCGCAGGAATCCATTCGAGTTGCGGCGGTGTTGTGACGGCGTATTGGGTCAGAAATGTCTGAAAGCAAATGAGGGAAACTGATTGAACGCTATACTGTGCGGCAATGGCACAGCATTCGCATCATCGCGAGGAAAATCAGAATCATTTGCGCCGAAATCTGGCGGAAACACTTCGGATTTGACCGGCAGTGTAGAATCAGGCTTGTCTTCGCTTTTTGAGGAGTGTATCACGACTGGAAAAAATTCCTGATAATTGGAGTTTTCAAGGCTGACTGAATCAATGAGGAGCATTTTTCTGTTCTCAGAAGCAAATGCAAATTCCTTATCGCCACTCAATTCACTAGCTAGCTCGCTTGTCAATTCAATCAATTGCAAACTTTGTTTCATACCGCCTAATACTTGTTTCATATCGCCTATTTCCTGCTTTATGTCATAAATGAACCCAGCAACTCCAATCACCAATACAATAATTATGCCAAAAATACCGTATATGGCGGGCCGAATCCAATCCATTTGAGATTTTATATACTCTCTGATACTGGAAATCTCACTTTCAAGGCTGTTCCTCGTATTTGAAATCTCCTTTTCAAGACTGTCCCTCGTATTTGAAATCTCCTTTTCAAGGCTGTCTCTCGTATTCGAAATCTCACCTTTGAGGTTGTCTCTCGTATTCGAAATCTCACCTTTGAGGTTGTCCCTGGTATTGGAAACCTCACTTTCAAGCTTAATTAAGCGATTTTCTATTCCTTGAATTTCAGCTGAATTAGTCATTTCTATACTACAAGATGTTTTTCAAAATAAGATGCTTCAGGATTTTGGACCATAAATATCGAAGATCCCAGCATGTCCATTATAAGCATTTTTTGTAGCCAGGTACTCAGAGTTAAAGATCGCTACCGACACCGAGTTCAATGTTCATGTCTTCAGAGGGAATATCTTGAAACTGCGAACACAGCGTATTGAACACTATAGGGCAATCCGAACCTCCCTTTTCCGGTTCTTCTGCCACCATTGAGGTATTCATTATATGCAGTAAACTACGAGATAGTGCTGTCAAGTACAGAATTTACAAACTTGGACCAGATTCTGCATCCTTCGTATGAATACACTGAACAAAGTGTTCGACTTGTCGCAACATCTGTGTGAAACGATACAGAAAATGGTTACAATAGAGTGTTGTATAACATTCGTCTGACACGATTCATGGAGAGGTGACCGAGTGGCTGAAGGTGCACGCCTGGAAAGCGTGTGTGCGTGAATAGCGTACCGAGGGTTCAAATCCCTCCCTCTCCGCCATAGAATATCCTTTTGCTCTGCCACCGCTAACAATGAAGAAACCTCGCATCCCCAACAATCTGAATTTTCTCGACAAATGGCGTGAGTTTCGCTATGCACTTGCGAACCTGACCCGATTGCCCATTGACCTGCCCGAAAACATCACTCCTGAAGAAGCGGGCAAGTCACTACTCTGGCATACGGCTGTGGCATTCACGGTCGGGGGGATTCTGGTTGTCATACAAATGCTACTGTTTGCAGTGAACGCCGGCCTGACCGCCTTTGTCGTATTGGTTGCCTGGTTCATTCTTACCGGCTCCAAGCACTTTGACGGGATCGCTGACACACTGGCGAGTTTGTTACCATCGAGAGAATCAGCTGGCGCTGGCATCAACAAAGCCAGTTTGCCTTCAAAGTCAGTTCTCATTACTTCTTCAATTCTCATCATTTTCTTCGCCAAGTTCTCCGCATTGAACGTAGCTTTCGAGCAGGGTTATGAAAGTGCAGTGATCATTGCATGTATTTTGGCGCGGGCAACAACCATGTGGCTTATTGTATCTTCATCCGGCCCAAGGCCGGTTGAGTATGGCGGACTGAATGAAATAGCTGATGTTGAACAATCTCATGTATTTCTTGTCATTGCCGTATCGTGCTTGTTTTGCGTTGCAATTGGCGGCACCTGGGTGATTTTTGTTATTGCGATCTGCGCAGCATTGGCTTATGTCTTTCAAAGAATTCTTGTTCGTCGTGAATCAGAAGCAAGTAAAAATTATGCCAGCGCAGCGACAGAAACCATGGAAGCAATCGCTCTGTGGATAGTCGCTATTTGAATTTTCCTTGTTGGTCTCGCCTTAACCACTACTTCCAGAACATTTATCCCAACTCAAGAACAAATTTGCATCAACAGCAGATTTGGCGGAGAGGGTGGGATTCGAACCCACGTGGGGCGTGAGCCCCCAACGGATTTCGAATCCGCGCCGTTATGTCCACTTCGGTACCTCTCCGAAACTTGAAATTCGAATCAGCAAGTTCAAGTGCAATAGTCTACATGTTTCTTCCGCTTTTGTTCAAAAAACTGTCTTAGAATCGTTGAACACTCATGTTCCAGGACCGCGCCGATAACCTCGCATCGATGATTGAGTCGAGGACACTGCAGTACATTCATCACTGAGCCACAAGCACCCGACTTGGGGTCGGCGGCACCAAAAATCACAGTCGAAATTCTTGCCTGTACAATCGCACCCGCGCACATCACGCAAGGTTCCAGCGTTACATACAGCGTAGTTTGGGGGAGTCGGTAATTTCCCTGCCTTGAACCAGCATCGCGAATGGCAAGCATCTCGGCATGCGCACTTGGGTCACAGGTACGAATGGTTTGATTATATCCATCTCCTATGACCTTGTTGTCCTTTACCAGCAACGCCCCGACTGGAACTTCGTCCAATTCCAGTGCGCGCTTTGCAAGTGCCAATGCCTGGTGCATCCACTGAGCATGTTGCAGATCTTCAATCATTATACCAACACAGAAAGTCACTCCCATTCAATAGTCGCAGGCGGCTTGCTGGAAATATCGTAAGTCACTCTGCTAATATTCGGAATTTCGTTGACAATTCGACTTGAAACAGCCTCCAATACTTCGTACGGGATGCGCAGGCACTTTGCTGTCATGAAATCTTCGGTTTGTACAGCACGCAAGCTGACAACATACTCGTATGCCCGGTTGTCTCCAACCACTCCAACCGACTTGACCGGCAGAAATACTGCAAACGCCTGACTGGCTTCGTAGTACAGATCATTCTTCCATAACTCTTCCAGAAATATCGCATCTGCTTTTCTCAAAATTTCTGCATACTGCTGCTTGACTTCCCCAAGAATCCGTACACCCAAGCCGGGGCCGGGAAACGGATGCCGGTATACGATTTCTCTTGGCAAGCCGAGGCGAGTTCCAATTTCTCTGACTTCATCCTTGAACAAATCTCTCAACGGCTCCAGCAACTTCAGGTGCAAGGTATCAGGCAAGCCACCCACATTATGATGCGATTTGATCACTTTGGCGGTCGCGGTGTGAAAGGCAGCCGATTCAATCACATCCGGATAGATTGTTCCTTGCGCCAACCATTTCACATCTTTCAACTGTGCAGCTTCTTCCTGAAAGATTTCAATGAACACACGACCGATTGTCTTGCGCTTTGCTTCCGGATTCCTGACACCTTTCAATTCGCGGAAAAATCGCTTTTGCGCATCAACAAACCTGACATTCACACCAAGGCTATCCATCATACTCATCTTGACGGACTGCGGTTCATTCAAGCGAAGCAAACCATTGTCAACAAAAATACAGGTCAGTTGCTCACCAATCGCTCCTTGCAGCAATGCCGCGCAGACTGATGAATCCACACCACCAGACAAGGCCAGTACTACTTCCTCGGTTCCCACTTTTTCACGGATGCGCTGGATTTGACTCTCAATGAAATCTTCAGCCTGCCATGAAGATCCGCAATTGCAAATTCCATGGACAAAACATTCAATAATTCGCTTGCCTTGGTCGGTGTGAGTGACTTCAGGATGAAACTGAAGTCCGTAGAAATGCTTTTGGGAATCTGCGATCGCCGCTATAGGGGAATGATCGGACACCGCGACCGTTTCAAATCCATGGGGCAGTTCAATCACCCGGTCGCCATGGCTCATCCAAACATCCAAATTGGCCTCCGAGGCCGCGTTGAACTTGACAAATTCGTCGAATAATGGACATTTTGAAATTACACGAACCTTTGTGTAGCCATATTCATGCGTCAATGCGTTTTCCACCCGGCCGCCCAGCTGCGCGGCCATGGTCTGCATTCCGTAGCAAATTCCCAAGACTGGAATACCCAGATTGAAAATTTCCGCCGGCACCTTGGCAGCAAATTCACTGGTGACAGTTGCGGGACCGCCCGACAGTACCAGACCGGCCGGATCAAACGATTCAATCTCCCTGACAGCCGTTCCATACGGCAAAATTGAACTGAATACACCACATTCCCGGATTCGACGCGCAATGAGCTGCGTGTACTGCGAGCCAAAATCCAGTATCAGAATTCGATCTTCGGTTAACTCGCTTCGATCGAAAACATCCACCGGAATATCACACGTTTCGCCAGTAATTCGGGGATTCCTTTACGATTTGTACATCGTGTACGTGACTTTCCCGGATTCCGGCGTTGGTAATGCGAACAAAGGTGCCGCGAGTACGAAGTGAATTGATGTCGGCGTTGCCTGTATATCCCATGCTGGATCTCAATCCGCCGATTAACTGATGGACTGTGTTGCTCAATGCACCCCGATATGGCACTCGTCCTTCAATTCCTTCAGGTACCAGTTTGGATTGCCCATTGCCGGAGTTTTGAAAATACCGGTCGCCGGAACCATCAGCCATTGCGCCCAGTGACCCCATACCCCGATAGGACTTGTAAGCCCGCCCTTCGTAAACTTCAATTCGACCCGGTGCTTCCTCAGTGCCGCCAAGCAAACTGCCTACCATTACAGAATGAGCACCTGCCACGATCGCCTTGGCGATATCGCCAGAATACCGTATACCACCATCGGCAATGACCGGAATGCCTTCATCCCGCAACGCCCGCGACACATCCATAATTGCAGATACTTGCGGAACTCCGACTCCCGCTACTATTCGCGTTGTGCAGATCGACCCTGGACCTACTCCAACCTTGATTGCATCGGCTCCGTACTCAACCAAATCCAATGCTGCTCTTCCTGTCGCAACATTGCCTGCAATCAACTGGGTATCGGGATAGATTTTCTTGATTGTTTTGACATGCTCCAAGACGCGTTCGGAATGGCCATGAGCCGTGTCCACGGCGATTACATCAACCCCGGCATTCACAAGCATTTCAACTCTCTTCAATTCACCGTCCCCCGTTCCAACCGCAGCTCCAACCAGCAACCGTCCTTTTCCATCTTTGCTGGCATTCGGATAATCAGTGGATTTCTTGATATCTGTGACGGTGATCAAGCCTTTCAATGAAAAATTTTCATCCACAACCAGCAACTTCTCGATTCGATTGGCATGAAGCAACTTCTTGACTTCTTCCTTGGAAGCACCTTCAGTAACCGTAACCAGTTTCTCTTTCGTGGTCATAACGGTCTTGATAGAAGTCTCACCGCGTTCTTCAAATCGAATATCCCGGTTGGTCACAATACCGACCAGCTCTCCTTTCTGACTCAAGACCGGCAGGCCGGAAACACCGTGCTTCTGTATCAATGCAGAAACGTCTGCGATTGTCATGGAGTCCAGTGCGG
This sequence comes from Arenicellales bacterium, assembly GCA_965200765.1. Taxonomy (GTDB): domain Bacteria; phylum Pseudomonadota; class Gammaproteobacteria; order Arenicellales; family JAJDZL01. Next base: position 334,093 of record OZ241380.1, on the reverse strand, counting down.
TCACCGGATCGGTCACGATTCCGCTTTCGTGCTTTTTGACAGTAAATACTTCTCCAGCCTGTCTCTTGGGAGTCATATTTCGATGAATGATTCCGATGCCGCCAAGTTGTGCCATGGCAACTGCCATGGCAGATTCGGTGACGGTATCCATTGCGGCAGAAAGCAACGGAATGTTCAGGCCAAGTTTCTTGGTGAGGCGAGTTGCCAAGCCCACATCTGCAGGCAATACTGAAGATCTCGCAGGAACGAGCAGTATGTCGTCGAATGTGAGTGCTTGTTCAATGCCTTCCATTATTTAATTATAGCGAGTTGCAGTTTGAATTTTGGGTTATTGATAGACAGGATAAATCAGGGAAAAAGCACGCGGCACATTCACACTGCGCAAGTCGGGTTCATTGAAGGTAAATTCTGCTTGGAATTCTGAACGATATTCCGAGCTTGCTGGCGGTACCGTCGAACCGGAAAACTGTTTGTAGAGCGGGTTGCATTGAGCAAAAGTTTGATTTCGATTGTGGAGGATGACCCGTTGTATCGCTCAAGACCGTAAAACTACCGGTAAACAACTCAAACTACCAATGTTGAAGCAGATTATTTGGCACCTTGGAGTCAATGCAGGGAGACCGGGCAGTACGTAGTGAACCGTATTGCTTGATACTTCAGCCTCACTTCGACAGTCATCTTTGTATTCGGCCACAGTTGGATTGAAGTGGAAAAGACACAATCGTGATCAAAATGGATGCAAAGATTATCTCAAGTCCGATTCGCTTGAACAAACCAGTATCTGAATGTGTGATTCGCAAAACCTTTTCGGCCGGGATTGGTCTCCAACTGATTTTGCTGTCTATCGAAAGGGAAGTGCTTTCGTTCGCATGCTATGGAGAACTGTCGTCATGTCGTGCGTGTAGCTTCTGTCGCAAGACAATAATTCCGTATCCTATCCATGCAGGCAAACTGAAAAAAGTTGGATAAACAATCAGGCCAATCGGCCCGAGCAACCCGCCGATCACTCCCGCGAGAATCGAAATGGGAGCCAAAATGATGAAGAAAATTCCGGCTGTTCGCGTATAATTCCTGCGGTATATTGCACGCCAGGCGAAGGCGAGGGACAGGCCACCGACTGTTGTCGGAACCAAGGAAAGCCATACAAACCATTCTAGCGGTACTGCTCCGAATCGTAGTATCGGGTAAAAAACAACCCCAATTGGAAGCCACAGCAAAGCTACAACATAAAACAACAATCGATTTTGAGCCAGTTTTTGCATGCAAATCTACATCTTGATGAAACACTGCATATCAATTATCCGTCATTGTCTATCGTTATGCTCTTTCATCTATGAATTGTTGGGCTTTCTTTTTGTATTGAATGCTACGTCGACTACTTTCGCACACAGTTTTGCTGTACTGTGCAAGCAACATGATTGAACTATTTTCCAATTGAACAAGCAATGGTTGAAGAGCTATGAAAATCAAGGCTAACAATATTGAAATCAACTGCGAGCTCTCTGGAAATCCAAATGGAGAGACAGTCGCACTCAGTCATTCACTTGGTTCCAGTGGAATTATGTGGAAACCCCAGTTACCTGTTCTGGAGACAGATTTTAATGTGCTACGCATTGATACAAGAGGACATGGCAAGTCGTCAGCACCCGCTGGCAAATACTCGATGAACGATTTGATTGCTGATATGGTTGCTGTGCTGAATGCACTCGAAATCGAAAAAGTTCATTGGGTTGGACTTTCCATGGGCGGAATGATTGGGCAAGGTCTGGGGATCCATCATTCAAATCGGCTAAACAGTTTATGCTTATGCGACACAATGTCCTTGATTCGAGATCATACAATGCCGGTCTGGACGAAAAGGGTAGAGATTTGCGAAAAACATGGAATGGAACCCATGGTTGAATCTGCAATGGAACGGTGGTTTACAGATTCATACAGGAAGCAACCGCCAACTCCGGAATACAAAGAAATCAGGGAACAAATACAAATGATGTCAACAACCGGCTACCTTGGATGCTGTCACGCGATCATTAACATGAACTTCCTCAACCAGCTTGAGCAGATAAGGGTGCCAACACATATTATTGTTGGCGATCAGGATATGGCCACACCAGTAAGCGAATCCAAGGTGATGCATGAGGCGATTGCCAATTCAACCTTGGAAATTATTCAGGGTGCCGCACACTTTTCCAATGTAGAACAAACTAACGTATTCAATCATTCATTAGTCTCTTTTTTGAATACTTTATAAATTCAATTACACTATTCTGCCTTCCCGATCATGGCTTCACCAATATCAGGACCGTGAAATCATTAATTTCGCCGCTTCGGTCCCGAGCTTGGCCGAAAGCCAAGCCGCACAATACCGCACCGGGCAATTCGGAAAAATTCAACACTAACGGTTAAATACCTATTTTGTCACTGCCAAAATACAGAATTCCCACTTCCAAACGAGGCCAGTGTTTCAACATAAAGTGAAACTTATTTCTGATATCTCCAATTGAAGAAATTGCCAACCTTGAAATTTAAACAACAAGAAAATGCCATGAAATCGAAACCATACAACAACGCGATGAAATCAGACAAATTCAACCGTCAAAGATTATTGAAATGGCTATTGATCTCTGTCAACGCCAAACACACCAATGAGTTCGCCGGTAGTGTCCCCTTCAGTGTTAGAAAAAGACATACCGAATGTTCCACCAACATTTCCCGGAAGGGCACCATTGTTGTAGAATTGGCCACCCCATTTACCGGCCCCGGTCCAATCACCTTCTTGGTAGCTGGTATCGCCGTTGAAAAAGCCAGAATGCTCGCTACTTAGTGGAGCCGTTCCCAATTCTAGCGTGCCGTCCAGTGTTTCTGCTTCATCGCTGTCCGGATCAAATTGAATACCTCTAATCCTTCCGGAAATGCTTCCCAGTGCAGTTGCATCACCAAAGTCGGCAACTAACCGCACTTCGTCGCTAGCGAACGCGAGAATTTGACCATCAGTTGACCCGAAGCCGCTAATTCTTCCGATGCCAACCGCCTCGCCTTCATATGTCGCCGTCCCTGAAAGATTTGTAATGTTATCTGTAAAGGGTTGACCGCCATTAAAGAAAGCCCCAAACTCATCAGACCGGCTTTGGCCTTGGCCGGTTGATTCAATGTATAGTCCTCCAGCAAGCCAGAGGTTTGCATTGGTAATTGTGTTGATATTTGTAAAAATCAGAGTCCATACTCTTCTGCTGTTCGACACAAAATCCGCCTGGACGGGCTGAAAACCAGTACTATCCGGGGCATCAGCATTTACTTCAACACCTTGTTCACCACTTACCAAAAAGTCAGACTGCACTCCAGATACTGTTTCTCGAATTCGAAAACCAACTCCGCGCGCGGGTGCTCTTGTTACGCTAATACTCAGACTGTTTGCAGTGACTCCACCTTCCGAATCTGAGCTCTGTGTGACACTTCCCGGTCTGGGCTCACTTCTGGCAGCGGTAGATACGTTTTGTCGCGCATTATTTGAGGTCGCCGCCCTTGCAAAAGCCTGCTCGACAGAAGGTTGCGCGGGATTCAACCTGGTAGTGGTTGAACCGCCGCCTCCGCAGGCCGATAGTACGAGCACAACAGAAACCATAACGGTTGGCAGTATCTGTTGAATCTTGAAATTTTGAAAGTGATTGCGTTGCATTCGATTGGCGCTCCTTCTATATTTGAAAGTAATCAATAGATGCAGAATTGTAAGGCTTTGGTCTGCCCTTTTTCCTTAAATTTTTTTAAATTATAAAACAGTCATGACACGCAATTTTCTCATACCCAAGCATGAAGACTGTTGCCGACACATTTCTTGTCCAATTGGTTATGCAATTTAATTCCATCCTAGTAATTCACCAAGACAATTCAAGTTGGCAAAAGGCAAAATCAAAGTTGATTATCGCCAAGTTCGTATGTCAACCGCTATTGTAATCATTCGTTGTGCTTTTCCTGCTCTAGCCAATCACTGGGTAGTTGCCGAACATAGTTGCCGTTCAGCACTTCAATGACGTCACCACTTTCCGTCACCTGAATACCGCGCCCGTACATTTCCCCATCCCGAAACTCTCCGTCATACATACTTCCATTAGAAAAAGTAATCTTACCCTTGCCATGCGGAATACCATTCAAAAATCCACCTTCGTACACATCGCCATCCGCATTGGTGAATATTCCCCAGCCATTCGGTTCTCCGTCCAGCATTTCGCCTTCGTACCTGGCTTCACCGTCTTCAATAACACCTTGCGTAATTTGCCCAACCTGGCGAGGGGGTGGTTCCCTTTGAAAAAATTCGCTGTCCGACGGTTCAATGAGAAAACCCCACATTCCGACTGACATGAATCCGATCAAGGTGATTGCAACAATATTCATGGTGAAAATTATTCTGTTCGCAAATTCTTCGCTCACGCGAACATTTTAAATTCGAGTCATCCAATCAATCTCTTAGACTTGAGCAGAACCGGGTCGCATCGCAACCAGCTTCAACAACACTACCAGCACACTCAGCAAAACAATGAAGCCAGCCTGATGAGCAAGTGCAATTGGTAATGATACATGACTCAACAATGTACTCACTCCCAATACCGCTTGTCCAATTGCTACAACCATGACTGCATCAAGCATCATTCTGATTCTCCTTGACTGACACTCAAATCGTCCAATCCACAACAAAAATATCAGAACTACCGTTGCAATTGCCAACCAGCGATGTACAAATTGAATCATTACAACATTTTCGAACAAGTTTCGCCACACCGGGCTTAACGCAAACAAACCCTCGGGAACCAGCTGTCCATTCATGTCCGGAAATGTATTGAACACAAAGCCGGCATGAGTACCTGCCATAAATCCGCCGGTTATTTGTACAATCAATACAAGAATTGTACAAATAATTGTCAGTTGTCTGGTCCGCTTCGGGGCCGAATGTTTCATCTTCCACTGCCGCGATAAAACGCCGACAGTCAGCCACAGCAGATAGCCATAAATCAAGACTGCCAAACCCAAGTGAGTTGTCAATCGATACTGGCTAACAGACGGATCTCGAATCAATCCACTCTGAACCATATACCACCCCAGTGCTCCTTGCAATCCACCCAGAACAAATACGAATGCCAACCGAAGCGCCAACTGCCGGTCGAAATATTTTCTGGCCATAAAGATCAAAAACGGCACCAAAAAGACAACCGCGAGCAGTCTTGCAATCAAACGATGAATGAATTCTATCCAGTAAATCCGCTTGAACCCGCTCAGTGAAATATCCGGGTTGACAATCTTGTACTCGGGAAACTGCTTGTATCGCTCAAACTCTTCCAGCCACCCCTCGCTTGACAGAGGCGGGACAACACCGGAGATCGGTTTCCATTCAACGATTGACAGGCCGGAGTTTGTGAGACGCGTATAGCCGCCGACCAGAATCAGCACAAATACCAGAAAGCAAACGATCAACAGCCAAGCGAAGACTTGCGTATCTGCTCGCCCCCAATTGGAGTTTGAAGTTTGCAAAGCGCGAATCACTCGCGTCGTTTCAATCAAGCAGGCGTTGAAAAACCAAACTGGAGTTGGTTCCACCAAATCCGAAACTGTTGGACATGGCAGTATTCAATTCAAAGTTGTCCATACACTCCTGAACAATCGGAAACGCCTCGGCTTCCGGGTCGATCTCCTCAATATGAACAGAAGGTGCAATAAAACCACGGTCCATCATGATCAGCGTGTAAATTGCTTCATTGACACCGGCCGCGCCGAGCGCATGTCCTGTCTGCGATTTGGTCGCGGCAATATAGGGAATTTCCTTGCCGAATACAGATTGAATGGCATCGAGTTCGCGAATGTCTCCGACTGGTGTACTAGTGCCATGTGCATTTATGTATTGAACTGGTTGTTTGAGACCTTCAATGGCCAAACGCATACAACGGGCTGCCCCTTCCCCCGACGGTTGCACCATGTCGTGGCCGTCAGATGTCGCACCGTAGCCCACAAGCTCGGCATAGATTTTGGCACCCCGATTGCGTGCATGTTCAAGTTCTTCCAGCACCACAACACCTCCGCCACCGGAAATCACAAAACCATCTCGATTGCGATCGTACGGCCGTGAAGCAGTACTGGCGCGGTCGTTAAATTTGCTGGACAGCGCGCCCATCGCGTCGAACAGCATAGTCATGGTCCAATGAATTTCGTCGCCGCCGCCCGCAAACATGATGTCCTGCTTGTTCAACTGAATTAATTCCGATGCATTCCCGATACAATGCGCACTAGTGGCGCAAGCTGAACTTACGGAGTACCCAATTCCCCTGATCCCGAACATGGTTCCCAATGTTGCTGAATTGGTACTCGACATGGTACGTGTCACCATGTAGGGTCCAATGCGCCTCACCCCCTTGCTCTTCAGAATTTCAACCGCATCGGCAAGATTTTGTGTGGAAGCACCTCCGGAACCCATAATCAGGCCGGTTCTCGGGTCAGAAACCTGGTTGTCCATCAAACCGGAATCTTCAATCGCTTCTTTCATCGCGAGATAGTTGTAAGCGGCCCCATCACCCATGAAACGCCTGGATTTTCGATCAATCAGGGCATTCAGGTCAAGGTTGATGTCGCCTTCAACGCGACTTCGGAAACCCAGACTCTCATATTCATCGGAATATGAGATACCCGACTTGCCTTCATGGAGCGAACGCTCAACTTCTTTTCGATTGTGCCCGATACTACTGACAATTCCGATGCCAGTGATGACAACCCTTCTCATTCCTGCAAACCTCTACAAACTCGAATTATTTCAGTTTGAACAAACCAACCCGCAAATCTTCTCCGCGGTAGATGACTTTCCCGTCAGCTGCGACAGTGCCATTGGCAACCCCCATTACCAGCTTGGTAGCAATGACTCGTTTAATGTCCACCGTGTAGTTAACGCGTCGCACATCTGAATTGACTTGACCGGAAAACTTCACCACACCGGACCCCAAAGCACGACCGTTGCCGGGCTTGCCGAGCCAACCCAGATAAAATCCGATCAACTGCCAAAGTGCGTCCAGGCCCAAGCATCCCGGCATGACCGGATCTCCGGCAAAATGACATTGGAAAAACCACATATCCGGACGAATTTCAAGCTCGGCCTCAACGACGCCTTTTCCGAACTCGCCCCCGTCAACTGAAATATTCGTAATTCGGTCAAACATCAGAAGCGGAGGCAACGGCAACTGGGCGTTACCATCCCCAAAAAGTTCGCCGCGGCCACAGGCAAGCAACTGTTCGTAGCTGAAGGACGACATCTTTTGTGTTGATGGGTACGACTCTTTCGCGGCGCTCATGGTTGGAAACGGGCTTGCGCCTGGCTTTCAACTTTGAATCACAATTGTATGCAATCGTCTGGGGCCATGCGCACCATACTGGATGGTCTGCTCCACATCAGCGGTTTTCGATGGACCGGTAACCATATGAACGCCACGGGAACTTTCCAGGATATTCTTCGACAACATCTGCAACGCATCTTCCAGATGGCGCACAACTTGCCCGGCATTGAATATGGCGATATGATTTTCCGGAAGATACAGGTGTGTGGATGATACAAGCGGGTCGCTAGCAATCACTATGGTGCCGGTTTCAGCAATGGCACAGACAATGCCGGTTACAGATACCTGATCGGTTTTAGTGGCCGTGCGATTGTGAATTGACCAGTCATCTGGCCATTCAAAGCTTGACAAGAAAGGTGTTTTTCCCATCACCATCTCTTTCGGCAATTCATGTTCATTCAAAAATTTTTCAACCGCACACGGAACTTGAGCGAATGACCCCACAATTTCATAAGTTCCATGAACTGCGGTGTGCTTTTCCATAAACTTGTCAAGCAACACTCCATCTACAACGGGTTTCGGAACCGGTGTTTGTCTGATTTTTTCGTAAGCCGCGTTGACTGTCTCCGGATTTGCTTTGCCGGTGCGCCCCAGCGCATTGCGAATATCACCGAGAACCTTGTTTTGAGTTTTCGCTACTTGTGTTGTACCAACCATTCCTAGTTTGCAGTAATTTGAATTGAATTGATTATAACGCCCGCAACCGTGTCATTGCATGTCATACACGATGTTTTTCGCACATTTGCAACTTTTCAAGCAAACGCGCCAGCGGTACAGACGAGTAAGAATTGAACCAGTCTTCAATCAGACGATACGCAATAGACAGTTTCGGCGGCAATAGAAACTGTTCGCTCTCAAGTCCTTCAATGACCTGTTCAACAGAACGCCAGTGAGCACTTTCCAGTTCGCAGTCATTGAGTACGATCTGGTCCGTCGAAGCCTGCGCCATGAAGCCCAGCATGATCGAACCGGGAAATGGCCACGGTTGCGACGAGTGGTATTTCACGCTCTCCAGAATGATATTCGTTTCTTCCTGAACCTCCCGCACCACTGCCTGCTCAATGCTTTCACCCGGTTCAACAAATCCTGCAATGACCGAATGGCGTTGCTTCGGCCATTGCGGTTGTCGCCCAAACAGGCATTTGCTGTCTTTGATTACTGCCACAATGATTGCCGGGTCGGTACGCGGGAAATGTGTTTTTCCACAATCAGAATTGGTGCATTTGCGTATATGTCCGGCCGGTGCCGATTGGGTTGCTGAACCACAAATTCCACAGTACTCATGGGCCCGATGCCAGTGAAACATTGTTTTTGCGAAGGACAGCATGGAGGCATCATGAGGGTCCAAAGCCCATCCATGCCCGCGCAATCCACCAAATCTAACAGGGCTGTCAATAATATTTTCAATACAATTTGAATCCGTCAAATCTGCGGCGAAGTAGTGGTTGGAATTGCGCGAACCCAGAAAAATACTGGTACGTACGGCGTGCTGAATTTCCTGAATTCGTGCATGTGTGAGATACACCGGCACTCGGCCGGTTGTATCGGTCAGCAGAAACCGGTCTTCACTGAACAGGATGTACCGTGTCGAATGGTGTGTTCTTACAGACTCCACCCATGTTGAATCTTCGCGTTGTTGCACCATGCGGTCCAAGTCGCTGCTGGTAAAAACATTCAGTAGTGAACGTTGCAGATCATCCACGAAATTGCTCCAGTGAACTATTGATAAACCCGGTCACCAAATCAAATTCGGAATACACAGGTACTTGGTCAGGCAAACCTGCCACTTGCATTCGATCCTCCAGCCATGCGACGACCGGCTTGCTGTAGCGAACGGCCAGCGATGCTTCTGATGCGGTTCCCGATGAACCTGGCAAAACAACCACCACATCCGAACTCAGCACATTGATATGATTGCGCGACTCCAGGCACTGTCCCTGCTCGCCGGACTTCGGCAGATGCGTGAAAATCGGAATTTCAACACACGAATTCGGATAACCGTCAGGGATACTATAGTGGTTGTTTGCGTCATCGAATTTACCTGGAAGAATACCGATCACCCGGCCTTGGCGATCGGGAAATTTCGCAAAAGCACAACTGACAGAGTGCATCACACCGCTACCACCACCTGTCAACAAGTTGACATTGTTTGCTGCTAGCCACTCACCAAGTGTCGTTGCCCATTTCTCATGCTTGAGCTTGCCCGACCCCATCACTCCCACAGTCGGAATTCTTGTCCTGGAAACGAAGGCAGTATCATTCATGGAATTCGCAATACACAACAGCAACAACAACTAACTTGACTATAATTGTACTTCTTCTGCAATTCCAAAAATATCTTGCGAATTGCAAATTGAACCAAAACATGAGCTGAATTCAAAATTAAATATTGAATCCATACACCTACCCAATAGTAAATCATGGGAAATCAGGCAAAATTAATTGACGGAAAATCTCTTGCTTCCTCCATGCGAGCCTCGGTCGCCGAAGCTGTTGAACACCTGAAATCGGAACATTCAATCATACCCGGATTGGCAGTTGTGCTAGTCGGTAACAATCAGGCAAGCCTGGTTTATGTCAGAAACAAGATTATCCAGACAACCCAGGCTGGAATGAATTCATTTCAGTACAAACTGGATGAGAGTGTCGGACGTCAAGAACTGCTGGACTTGGTCGATCGCCTGAATGAAGATCCGCTAGTTCACGGTATTCTGGTTCAACTGCCCCTGCCAGAGCACATTGATGCAAATGAAGTCATGGCGGTTGTGCATTCTGACAAGGATGTAGACGGCTTTCATGTTGTCAATGCCGGTCTTCTGAATGTTGGGCAGGGTGGCATTGTTCCCTGTACGCCACTAGCTTGTGTAGAACTTCTGAAATTTAGCGAAACTCCCATGGAAGGTGCAAAGGCACTGATTATTGGCAGATCGAATATTGTCGGAAAACCGTTGTCAGCATTGCTCCTGCGAGAAAACTGTACAGTAACTGTTTCACATTCCAGAACTCAAAATCTTGATGAGGAATGTCGTCAAGCGGACATTCTGGTGGCCGCCATTGGCAAGCCCAGAGCGGTTGAAGGTAACTGGATCAAGCCGGGAGCCACAGTGGTTGATGTCGGCATCAATCGAATACAGGAAAACGGCGCCCAAAAACTGGTGGGCGATGTGGACTTTGATGGTGCCGTCCAAGTCGCCGGAGCAATCACTCCGGTACCGGGTGGCGTTGGACCAATGACCATAGCCTGTCTGTTAAAAAACACTGTTCAAATCACTTGCGACCAGAACAGCATTCCGCTACCGGACTGTCTCTGTTAGCATAAGTTTCGATTACCAGCAACAAGCTGCTGCCGGAAAGACATCTCCTTTCGCGCCGCGCGGATCATATCCTGCTTCAAGCAGGCCAGTTTCAGCATTCTTTTCAATTGCCAAAAGAAAACCTTGTGTCCAGTCGGAAACCACTTCAACATCATGACCGCGCTGTTCAAGTCCGGTAATTGATTCTTCACCTGCCCGGGGTTCTACTTGAACTTTATTGACAAACCAATCGTGAGGAGCAAAAAATCCGGGAAAATGCAAACTGGAGAATTTGGCGGCCTCAATGGACTGTGCAATGGTCATGTCGAATACAAGTCGATTCAGGATAAATTGCAACATCCATTGATCTTGCTGGTCTCCGCCCATGCTGCCGTATACCATCCACGGCTTTCCGTTGCGATGCACCAGCGTTGGACTGATGGTTGTGCGCGGTCGCTTTCCGGGGGCAATCAAATTGGGATGATGTTCCGGGTTCAGGTAGAAAGTCATTAATCGATTTCCGGTGGGTACGCCAATGGCTTTCACAACATCCGCGGAGCGAAGCCAACCGCCGCTCGGGGTTGCAGAAACCATGTTGCCCCACTGGTCAATCACATCAACATGCACCGTACCATGTCCCCAGGCATTGCCGCCGAGTCTCTGTTCCACCGGTAAACGAGGATTTCCCCCAACCGGATCGCCAGGCAAAATTTCTGGATTTGCAGTCGCCGCATCAATGATTTCACTGCGACGACGGCCATAGTCATCAGACAGCAATTCATCAATGGGGACTTGAATGTGGCGCGGATCTCCATACCATTGCTCGCGATCTGCGAAGGCCAGTTTTACTGCTTCAATCACAATGTGAAGATAGTCTGTTGAATTGTGCCCGAGCGAATGCAGGTCGAAATTCTTCAATATTGACAGCGCCTGGAGCATTGCGGGACCTTGGTTCCAAGGCCCGCATTTGAATATACGGCAATCTTGAAAGTCCAGGAATACCGGTTCTTCAATATGAGTTTCATAGGTTTCAAGGTCATCCAGTTCCAATAATCCGTTGCAGTCATTCGAATGCTGGACAATTTCCCGCGCGATATCGCCGCCGTAGAACTGATTCCGTACTGCATCCAGCTTGTCTTGACGTTCACCTGAAGTTGTCGACTCTGAATTCATCAACAGGTCCAGACAATCGGCAAGTGCCGGATTCCGCATAATTGTGCCTGGAATTGGAGGTGACCTTTCAGGCATGTACAAATCCACAGTGTTCGGCCATCGCTCCAGAAATGTTTCCGCCATATCGTGTATTCCGAACTCAGGCATGTTTACCATTCCATTGTGGACCGGAAAACCGTCTCTTGCCAAATTTTGCGCCGCCAATGCGATGTCGCTAAAGGACATGGTACCGTAGAATTTCAAAGCCGCAATATAGGATCCCAATGCGGCCGGAACTCCGGCCGCCAGTATTCCGGCATCCGGAACATCCGTGTAACCGCGCTTTTGATATTCCTGGGGTGTTGCGCGTCGGGGAGCAGCTGTGTTGCCGTTGATCACAACAGGCATCGCCATATTGTTCAATTGAATCAGCATGGGACACTCGCCCCCTATGGTATGCTGATGTGGATTGACGACTCCTTCAACCAATGCGGCGGCTACTGCCGCATCAACCGCATTGCCACCCGCTTTCAGAATATCTGCACCGGCGTTGGCGGCCAAGTAGTGCTCGCTGGTGATGGCCGCGTGCATACCAAAAAGCCGCGGATGAAACGGCGCTATTTCGATTCTTTCTTTGTCCAGGGACCGAATTGCCAACGATTTGTCTCCTGCTTTAAAACAATCCCTGAATCCGGCTTTCTTCATCCAGATGAATTGAATGGGCCGCGGGAACGCGCGGCAATCCGGGCATCGTCATGATGTCACCGCAAATCACCACGATAAACCCTGCGCCGGAACACAGTCGCACTTCCCGAACTGGAACAGTGTGATTTTCCGGTGCGCCCAGTCGCGTCGGATCTGCAGAAAAACTGTACTGCGTTTTGGCCATGCAAATCGGCAACTCGCCATACCCGTCCGCCTGAAGTTGATTCAGATAAGTTTGTGCTTTGCTTTCAATGGAAATGTCGGAAGCGCCGTAAATGTCCCGCGCAATTTTGCGGATTTTTTCTTCCAGCGGCAATTGATTCTCATACAGCAACTGAAACTTGCCCTCGCCCGCGTCAGCCAGCTCCGCAACTTTGTACGCCAACTGCTCAGTGCCGGCACCACCATTCGACCAGTGCGTGCATTCAATTACCTCGGCTTTCATGGCAGCACATTTTTCCTTGACTACTTCAACTTCTGCATTGGTATCAGCCACAAAGCGGTTAATCGCAACTACGGCCGGAATGCCGTATTGCGCGACATTCTTCAAGTGTCGTTCCAGATTCACCATACCGGCACGAACTGCATCTACATTTTCTTGTCCCAAGTCAGATTTGGCCACACCGCCATGCATCTTCAATGCCCGTATGGTTGCGACAACAACGACTACACGCGGGGCCAGACCAGCGGCGCGGCACTTGATATCAAAAAATTTCTGGGCACCAAGGTCTGCCCCGAATCCGGCCTCGGTAATAATATAGTCACTCAGCTTGAGTGCGGCTTTGGTTGCAATGACGGAATTGCAACCATGTGCGATATTCGCAAACGGGCCACCATGAACAAGTGCCGGATTGTTTTCCAGTGTTTGCACCAAATTGGGTGCAAAAGCGTCTTTCAACAGAACAGTCATCGGCCCTTCCCCTTTTACATCGCTGGCATGGACAGGCGATCGGTCGCGTCGATATCCAACTGTAACGCTTCCAAGTCGTGCCTGCAGGTCTTGCAAACTGTTTGCCAAACAAAATATTGCCATTACTTCGCTTGCGACTGTGATGTCAAAACCGCTTTCCCGGGCAAATCCGTTGGCTACACCGCCAAGCCCGCATGTAATTTGTCGCAGTGCCCGGTCGTTCATGTCCACGACTCGTCGCCATGCAACTCTGCGCGCATCCATTTCCGGAGAGCCACCCCAGTAAATCGAGTTTTCGACAAGAGCTGACAGCAAATTATGTGCGACCCCGATGGCGTGAAAATCTCCAGTGAAATGGAGATTAATGTCTTCCATCGGTACGACTTGCGCATACCCGCCGCCAGCCGCGCCACCTTTCATGCCAAAGCAGGGTCCCAAGCTGGGTTCGCGCAAGCAAATCAAGGTGTTTTTTCCAATTCGATTGAGTCCGTCACCAAGACCCACTGTGGTGGTTGTCTTGCCTTCTCCAGCCGGTGTTGGTGTTATGGCCGTTACCAGAATGAGTTTTCCATCGGAACGGTTCTCCAAAGAATTGATAAAATCCAAATCTATTTTTGCCTTGGTATGTCCGTAGGGTATGAGTGACTCTGTCGGCACATTCAAGTTTTCACCGATTTCCTGAATCGGTTTCAACGTGGCGTTTCTGGCAATTTCAATATCGCTTTTGTACTCTGGCATTTCAGCTAGCTCCTTCCTTGCAATTGCAGTGCTGAGATTAATTGTGAGAGAGGAGCCGGGCCGGTCAGAATACCCACGGCAAACAACTCCAAAAGAAGACTAATAATATTATCAAAAACTTAGATGGCTACGGCAAGTTTCTGTGGTTTTGCATGAAAATCGAATTGGCTATCTGACCAATCCACAATGATTTCATCCAAATCATGAAATTTTCCCGACAAAATTTGCTTTGCCAGAGGATTTTCAATTTGCGTCTGAATGGTCCGTCGCAACGGGCGTGCACCGTAAACCGGGTCATAGCCGGACTTGGTGATTTGGTCCAATGCAGATTCAGTCAGCATCAAGCCAAGATTACGCGCCTCGAGTCGTTGCTGCAGGTATTTGATTTGAATTTTTGCGATGCCATGCAGATGCTCTTGCGACAATGGATGAAACACAATAATGTCATCAATTCTATTGATGAATTCAGGGCGGAAATTTCGATTGACGATCGTCAGCACTGCATTTTTCATAGCATCGTACTGGTTTTCCCCGGCCATATTCTGAATCACATCCGAACCCAAGTTGGAGGTCATTATGACAACAGTATTTCGAAAATCAACAGTTCGTCCATGTCCGTCAGTGAGTCGGCCATCATCAAGCACTTGTAGCAGAATGTTGAAAACATCCGGATGTGCTTTTTCAACTTCATCCATCAAAATCACTGAATAGGGTCGTCGTCGAACGAGTTCAGTCAGATAGCCGCCTTCTTCGTACCCCACATAACCAGGAGGCGCCCCGATGAGACGCGCAACCGAGTGCTTTTCCATGAATTCGGACATATCAACTCGAATGAGTGCCTCTTCGGTGTCAAACAGAAATTCCGCTAGCGACTTGGAAAGTTCAGTTTTACCGACTCCAGTCGGCCCCAGAAACAGAAATGTTCCATACGGTTGATTTGGATCGGACAAGCCGGTTTGCGACCGGCGAATGGAATCCGCCACCGCACCGATTGCCGGTTGTTGACCGATTACCCTTTCAGCAATTTCTTCTTCCATTCGAAGCAACTTGTCGCGCTCCCCTTCCAGCATTTTACTGACCGGAATACCGGTCCATTTCGAAACGATTTCAGCTACTTCTTCGTCGGTAACGCTATTGCGCATCAGTTTGAATTCTTGTTCTTCCTGTCCGCGTGCACTTTCCAACTGCTCCTCAAGCAGTGGAATTTTTTCGTACTGCAACTGTGCGGCCCGTTCCAGATCACCCGCTCGTTGTGCGGCAAGCATCTCATTGCGTGCAGAGTCCAGTTGCTCCAGAAGATGCTGGGCACCCACAACTGCCGCTTTCTCCGAATTCCAGACTTCTTCCAAATTCGAGTATTCGCGTTCCATTTCATCAAGATTCTCATCAAGAATTTTCAGTCTTTCCCGAGATGCCTTGTCGCCTTCCTTTTTCAGCGATTCGCGCTCGATCTTGAGTTGAATGATGCGACGGTCCAGTCGATCCAACTCTTCTGGTTTGGAATCAATTTCAATGCGAATTCGACTGGCCGCTTCGTCAATCAGATCAATTGCCTTGTCCGGCAGGTTGCGGTCCGTAATATAGCGATGTGAAAGCGTACAAGCAGCAACAATTGCCGGATCGGTAATATCCACTCCGTGGTGAACTTCATATTTTTCCTTTATGCCGCGCAGAATTGCAATGGAACTTTCCATAGAGGGTTCCTGCACGATGATTTTTTGAAACCGGCGCTCAAGTGCAGCATCTTTTTCAATATATTTTCGATATTCGTCTAGTGTTGTTGCCCCGACACAGTGCAGCTCTCCGCGCGCCAAAGCCGGCTTCAGCATGTTTCCGGCATCCATTGCACCTTCCGCCTTGCCTGCCCCCACCATCGTGTGCAATTCATCAATGAACAAAATAATCTGCCCTTCTTGTTGAGCAAGTTCTTTTAAAACGGCCTTCAAACGCTCTTCAAACTCACCCCGAAACTTGGCACCGGCAATCAGCATGCCCAAATCCAACGCCAGCAACGATTTCCCCTGCAATCCGTCCGGCACTTCACCGTTGATGATTCTTTGCGCCAAACCCTCGACGATAGCAGTTTTGCCGACACCCGGTTCGCCAATCAATACCGGATTGTTCTTGGTTCTACGTTGCAACACCTGAATGGTGCGCCGAATTTCATCATCTCGCCCGATAACCGGATCCAGCTTGCCTTGTGCGGCTCGTTCCGTAATGTTGATGGTATACCGCTCAAGTGCCTGACGCTGGTCTTCTGAATTGGCATCTGTTACGACCTGCCCGCCCCGAATGCGATCAATTGCCTGTTCAATCAAGCTTCGCGTAGCACCGGCTTCGCGTAGCAGCTGACCGATCTTTTTTTTGCTGCCCACTGCGGCCAGGACAATCATTTCGCTGGATATGAATTGATCGCCGCGTTTTTGGGCCAAGCCGTCCGCCTGATTCAACAAGGCCAACAACTCTTGAGATAGTGCGACTTCTCCCTGATTGCCCGAAACTGTCGGCAAAGTATCCAGGTACTTGCCGAGTTCGCTTCGGAGCAAAATAACATTTACATCCGCTTTGGCCAGAAGGTTGTGTACCGTGCCGCCCTGCTGTTCAATCATGGCTGTGAGCAAGTGCGCGCCTTCAATAAATTGATGGTCGCGGCCAACCGCGATGCTGCTCGCATCACCGAGAGCAGACTGAAGTTTGATGGTAAATTTATCGGGTCTCATCAAGATTTCATCAATCGATTTCGCAATTGCTTGTTGAAACCTGATATAGGGCTAATACCCTGAATTTTCAACTATCTTTCTGATAGCCTGCTTTCGGATTCAGAAATTTCAGCAAACTTGTTCCTTGTAAACCTGGCAGATTCAAGGGTGGGGGTTCATTTCACTTCGTGGTCTTTGAATATGTCCGGCAATTTCGGAAACGCCACTTTGCCGAGCGGCGTTTTGGGCAAATCCTGAACAACTGCGACACGTGCAATGTGATTATGCGACGAGGTCTTTGCATTGAACTGGGCAACAATTTCCTTGGCTTTGATATTCGGATTTTCACCTTCCATAGCCATGACTGCGACCGGGCGTTGCTTCAATTCCATAATCGCCGCCTCTTTGACTCCCTCAAACCGTTCAAGCAACACTTCAAGTTCTTCGGGATAAACATTTTTACCGGCTTCAGTGATAATGATGCGTTTGATTCGACCAGTCAGGCTTAAATTTCCAGACGCGTCCAGCCGGCCAATATCGCCGGTTCTGAACCACTCGCCGTCCATGACTTCTGCGGTCAACTCCGGATTGGTATAACCAAGCATGACATTCGGGCCCTTCACCAGTACTTCTCCGCATCCCTGGTCGTCCGGCTTTTCAATTCTGACTTCAACGTTTTCAATTGAATATCCGACACTGTCGAAGTTATGAGGAAACGCTTCCTGAATACATACCACAGGGGAGGTTTCCGTCAATCCGTAGCCCTGCCTGAGACTGATTCCCAAGCGACGGAAAAACTGGGCAATTGTCGGGTCCAAACGAGAACCGCCACTGACCCAGTAGCGCAGATTCGGACTCACCTTCTTCCGTAGCGGTGCATTCAGCTTGCAACGCAAACCGAGTGGCAACGAACCAAGCAAATTCACATACATTCGCAAGAATACGCTACCTTCCCGGAATCGTTTTTCCATTCCAGTCTTGATATTGCGGAACAATCTGGGAACCGCCAGTACTACAGAGATTCCCTCTTCTTTCATTGCCTGGAGGACTTCCGCTGCCGTCAGTACCGAGGGCAGAACAATGGAACATCCGCAATACAGGGGAAGCAACATTCCACCGACCATCTCGAACATGTGCGACAACGGCAACAAACTCAAGAACCGGTCTTTGGAAGTCAATTCAACAATCTTCGAACAGGCAACAAAGTTCGTTGATACATTTTCATGCGACAATCGAACGACTTTAGGTGTTCCGGTGCTCCCGGAAGTATAGATTCGGACCGCTTCCTGCTGACGCGCTTCAAACAGCGGTTGCTTCAGCTCCTCATCTGACAACTCGGAGCTGATTTCTATTTCCATGACTTCGCGTTCGCCGTTCTTCAACTTGAAGTCGTTTACCAAAATGCACTTTGGATTCAGGGCATCCAGCTGCGTTTGAATCTCCGCCTCCGTGTAGCCAATATGTACGGGAGCCAGAACCGCGCCGATTCGCCACACAGCGAGTGCCGCAACGCCCCAGTGGGGCCCGTTCGGTGCAATTACAGTTACAATGTCACCAGCGGAAACCCCTTGTTTCCGCAGACTGGCTGCCAGATGCAATGCACCTTGATAGATTTGTTCATATGTATGGGTAATCGATTCCTCATTCCGCATGCGGCGGATCCAGGCTGGCTGTTGCCCGTGCTTGGCAAGGGAAGGGCTGATATTGCTCCAGATGTCGTAGTTCATATTGTTGCCAATAAAGTTGTTTTCACTGAAAGTAATATTATCATTTAACCAGTTCAATTGTCACCTTGTGTTGAAAAAATGCTGATTTTGATTTGTGGTGAACACTTGCAGAGTTGATATTCGATGGAAACTTGTTGATATGGTATGCTCCACGGACGCACAATCCGGTATTTTCAATTGGTGCGACCGCATCCGTTCCCGAATTTCACGCGTCATCAAGAACTTTACCGAAAAACCCGATTTGACGAACATTTCGCAATGAATTCAGACACCGGGCTACCGACCGATATTGCCAGCACAGTAGCCACCGCACTACACGAAGACATGGGGCTGGAGGATGTCACGGCAACGCTGATCCCTGTCGGGCTAATCGCGAGTGCCAAAGTAGTTGCGCGTGAATCCGCGGTGATTTGTGGTGCAGCATGGTTCGATGAAGTCTATCGCAAGTTGAATCCTTCGGTGGTGGTAGACTGGAGTGCGCGGGACGGCGACCGGATTTTGGAGCATGACACTGTATGCGAACTGAGCGGGCCCGCCGCAGTGTTGCTTTCCGGTGAGAGAACTGCACTCAACTTCCTGCAAACCCTGTCCGGAACCGCGACAATTACCCGTAAATTTGTAGATGAAGTTTCCGGGACCGGGGTTCGTATTCTTGATACCCGCAAAACATTGCCGGGACTTCGCAATGCCCAGAAATATGCAGTGCGTGTCGGCGGTGGCTACAATCATCGTTTCGGCTTGTATGACGGCGTATTGATCAAGGAGAATCACCTGTTCATGTCTGATTCGCTAGACAGCATGATCCGCAAACTGCCGTCGGACCGAACGGACGATCTGCTTGTCGAAGTAGAGGTGGAAAATCTGGACGAACTTCGCATCGCCATGAAATGCGGCATCAATCGGATCTTGCTGGACAACTTTACGGTGGGGCAGATTCGGGAAGCGGTGCACATGGCAGACGGTCAAGTTGAACTGGAAGCATCAGGCAGTTTCAATCTGGAAAATATCCGCGAAACGGCTGAAACTGGTGTAGATTTTATATCCGTCGGCGGTTTGACAAAAGACGTTCAGGCAGTCGACTTTTCAATGCTGTTTGTTGATTGAGGTCAGTTTCGAATTGAGTGAAATTACATTAAATTCGGTTGCATTGAAACATTATTCAGAATGTCGAACATGGGTACAATCGTACTTTTGAGATATTCTGGAATTGACTGAATTGATCTCATAACGTTCTCAATCCGAATCAAATCATTCAATTTGCGACAATAGGAATTGACAATTTTCAAAATAAGTCAATAATATCTTTACAAATTTGATTGGTGAAACATGAATTCGCGTAAATATCCAAATGACTCAAAATCTTGTTGTTGTTGAATCGCCCGCAAAGTCGCGTACGGTTGAGCGGCTTTTGCAAAGTTCATCCAGGACAGCCAAAGAAAATTCTGACCGGTTTGAAATTTTCGCGACCGGCGGCCATGTCTACGAATTGCAAAGCAAGGACGGTCAAGTTGATGTAGACAACGACTTCCAGATGAAATATCGCATCAACCCCGAGAAGTCAAAATACGTCAAACCGATTGTTGAGGCCATGTGCAAATCCGATGCACTGTACCTGGCCACTGACCCGGACCGTGAAGGCGAAGCAATCTCTGCGCATATCAAGGACATACTTGAAAAACGCGGCGTACTCAAAAATAAACCGGTACATCGCATCGTCTTTCACGAAGTGACTTCCGATGCACTGAAAGAAGCCATTGAACACCCGAGAGAAGTATCCGAAGAACTCGTGCAGGCACAGCAGACGCGCGCCGCATTGGACTATCTGGTGGGCTTCAATCTGTCACCGCTACTATGGTTCAAGCTCTCACCCGGACTGTCGGCGGGTCGTGTTCAAAGTCCGGCTCTTCGCCTGATTGTCGAAAGACAAAGAGAAATCAACAGATTTGTCCCGCAAGAATTTTGGACCATAGACGCAGAGTTGAACACCGACAAGCCATTTACCGCACAATTGATTCAATTCGATGGCAAGAAGGTGGAAAAGACTTCGTTGCAGAGTGAAACTGAGGCAGCTCATGCGGTTGCAGAAATCACCAAGTCCCTGCAAATTTCCGGAGAAGGCAAGGATCTTGTCGTGAGTGAAGTCAATGCCAAAACTCGAACTCGCCGGCCGCTAGCGCCTTTCACCACCTCCACAATGATGCAGGACGGCAATCGAAACCTGGGCATGAGCGCAAAAGTTCTGATGCGTACCGCTCAGGAACTGTATGAAGGTCTGACTGTCGAAAATGGTCAGCATGTCGGATTGATTACTTACATGAGAACCGATTCGGTAACACTGTCAACCGATGCAATCTCGCAAATCAGAAAATACATTTCAACTACGATGAGCACTGGACACATGCCGTCCCAGCCGATTCAGTACAAAACGAAGTCCAAAAATGCGCAGGAAGCACATGAGGCGATACGCCCAACGAATATTTCTAGAACACCGGAGAAGCTCAAGCCATATCTGAACAAAAATCAGTGGAAACTCTACGAGTTGATTTGGCGACGGACTGTCGCCAGCCAGATGAAGGGGGCAGTCTACAACCAAATTACTGCTCACTTGGCAACTGGCAACCATCTGTTTCGCGCCACCGGATCGACATTGGAATATCCCGGATATCTGTTGGTCTACAAGGACACTCTTGCTGACAAGAAAGAAGACACGATTCTGCCACCCCTCAAACAAGGGCAAAAGGTGCCGGTCAAACAGCTGAAACCGGAGCAGCACTTTACTCAGCCGCCGCCAAGATACAATCAGGCCAGTCTGGTGAAAACGCTTGAAGAGAACGGTATCGGGCGTCCGTCCACGTATTTGATGATCATCTCAAAATTGCTGGACCGAAATTATGTCTATATGGAAAGTCGAAGTTTCATTGCCACAGACCGCGGGTGCGCCGTCAATGACTTTCTTACCGACCACTTCCAAACCTATGTTGACTACGACTTCACCGCGAAACTTGAAGAAGATCTGGATGAAATCGCGCGCGGCAACAAAAAACGCATAGAAATGCTGAATGGATTTTGGAGTGAACTCAAGCACAAAGTGGAAGAGGGCAAGACAAATCTGCCCCGGTTTGAAAAACATTTGGGAACCGATCCCAAAACTGGCAAGGAGGTCATTTTGCGATTCAAAAAGGATAACTATTTCATCCAGATTGGACGGCAAACTGACAACGGTGACAAACCGACTTTTCTGAGAATAACTTCGGAAAAGGATCCGACTATGTTGAATGAAAACGATATCAAGGAAATGCTTGAAGCACCCAGTTTGCCCAGAACGCTTGGAACGTCTCCGGAAGGTTATGAAGTCACTGTAAAAGACGGTCGCTTCGGACCCTATATTGCGGTTGTAAAAAATGAACGCAAACCATTCAATGTGTCAATTGGGGAAGATCTTGATCCGATGACATTGACTTTGGACCAAGCGGTCAAACTGATCAAGCAAAAAGAACACGAGGATGCAAACCGCGTCATCAAAAAATTCGAGTCCGGAGTACAGATATTGAATGGCCGATTTGGCCCTTATGTTACGGATGGTAAAACCAATGCAAGTATTCCAAAGGATCGGGATCCCAAGGTACTTGAAATTGATGAGTGCATGAAACTCATCGAGGCAAAAGCAAATGCACCAAAACGGCGTAATTTTCGGAGTAATGCAAACTCAAGACGGGCGCAGTCCGGTTAAATCTCACCATTAATGGCCTGACTGTGCAAAGTCCTTACTTTCTTCAGTGAGGCCCGCTTGACTGGCTTGCGGTCGGTTGCACTGAGTGGTGGATACAAGTTGCTTTTCAAATATATCTGCACTTCAAAATCAATGCCGCGCGAGGCGAATTGAACCACCGGAACAACTTGCCATTTGTCTTTCGCAAACCTCATGCGCTTGTCTGTCAACTCATGAACCAGTCCCTCCATTACCAGAAATTCGCAAAATTCTTCAACAGTTGACGGAAACAGATGCAATTCTACCGGGCGACTGGAGGTAATTGCACCAGAAAGCGCCGCACCGGTCAGATATGGAGTAAAGTGCCTGAAGCACTCCATCATCTCCAGCGCGGCAGCGAGATAAGACCTGTGTTTGCTTTGCTTTGCAAGTGGCGATATCAGAGACAGTTGGTCTGATACTGCATCTTCAATCTCGAGATTTGACGGTAGCGAACGACGCGCGGTTACACCCAGACGATTACAGGCTTTCTGCTTGGCGCGTTGATAGTTTCGAACACCGTCCTCAACCATAATCCGGGCCGCTTCATAACGAATTTTCTGACGAGTGCGATCGTCGTCTCGAAACATTTTGCTACTCTCGACCAACCAGTTTGCCAATCAATTTCAGAACAAGTCATCCTTGGCCTGCATGGCTCCTGCATCGACTACTGCAGTGCCGGATGATGCGTAGGATTGACCATGCAAGGGTTGTGTTCCGGCGATGAATAATTCCTTGATACCATTCGGATCATCATCTGCAATCGCCAGGCCCGAATCTTTGTCCACCGTCATTTGAACAATACTGTCAAGCGCAGTAAGTTCCGATTCCGGCACACCCTCCAGTGCAGTACGCATAAAATCAATCCAGATTGGCAAGGCCGCCTTGGATCCGGACTCGTGCTGGCCCAGATCGGAGGGTTGATCAAATCCGACCCAGACAGTGGCAACAACCTCACTGTTGAAACCGGAAAACCAGGCATCTTCAAAATCATTGGTTGTGCCGGTCTTGCCACCCAAATCAGAGCGTTTCAGTTCCTGGGCTTTCTTCGCAGTACCGGAAGCAACAACGTCACGCAGGACAGATTGCATCAAATAGGCATTTTCGGGTGAGATGACCCGTTCTGCGAATTGATCTACCATTGATTCAGCTTCTCCGTCTTGTCCGGCATCTTCTTCACTGCCGGATTTCGGTACACATGTATTGCAGACTACGCTTTTCCTGCCGCGCATCATAACTTTGCCATGCTGATTCTTGATGACATCAATAATATAAGGCTCAACCGCGTACCCGCCATTAGCAAAGACTGCGTAGCCCGACACCACATCGAGAGGTGTGAATGCTGCGGAACCCAGTGCCAGAGACAAGCCGTTCGGTAACGCCGCTTTATCAAAGCCGAACCCCGCCAGATAGCCCGCGGTATATTCCCACCCCATTGATCGCATCAGACGAACCGAAACCAGATTCAGAGATCGACTGAGTGCACTTCGAAGACGTGTAGGACCAAAAAACTTCCCGCTATAGTTTTCCGGTCGCCAAACAATATTGGTTGATGTATCTTCCACGACAACCGGTGCCGCGCTGACTACGCTAGCCGGTGTGAATCCACTTGCAAACGCGGCAGAATAGATAAATGGCTTGATCGTGGACCCAAGCTGTCGAACAGCTTGAGTGGAACGATTGAACTTGCCGAGAAAATAGTCAAACCCGCCTACCATCGCCTGGATGGCACCGTCTGAAGGGCGAACTGCAACCAATGCTCCTTCAATCGCCGGAATCTGTGACAGTCGCCATGTCTCGCCAACCGGCCTCGCATAGACAATATCGCCCAGGTTGACAAGCTCTTTTGGACTCTTGGGCTCGGGCCCAAGCGATCTGGAGTCCTTGTGGAACCGTGCCCATTTCATCTGCTCCCAAGGAATTGAAATCAAATCTCCCTTACGGGTGAAAGCGATGACTTCATTCTCTTCAATTGTTGTAACCAGCACCGGCAACAGATCTCCACTGGTCGGCAACTGCTTCAGTGCATCAATCCTGCTTTCATCCGTCAACAGATCTTTCAAATTCCAGTTTCGAACCGGTCCCCGGAATCCGTGTCGCTCATCATAGGATATCAAGCCGGATCGAAGGCTTTCCCTTGCGGCCAACTGGTTTTTTGAATGAACGGTGGTGTACACCTCATAGCCGTCCTCGTAGGCCGCGTTGCCGTAAATGTCAATCACTTGTTGCCGAACATGCTCGGCAATATAGGGTGCATTCAGCTCAACTTCAGCAACATGGCTTTCGGCCGTCAAAGGAGTGAACTTCGCAAGCCCATGCTCTTCCGCCGAAACGAAATCCAGAGTCAGCATGCGATCAAGAATATAGTCGCGACGCTCTTGTGCGATCGTCGGATGAGAAAGCGGATTGACTCGAGAAGGCGACTTTGGCAAAGCCGCCAGCATCGCATACTGCGCCAGCGTCAATTCGGCAAGATCCTTGCCATAATAGATTTTAGCAGCAGCCCCGAAGCCGTAAGCGCGATGGCCAAGAAAGATTTTGTTGAGATACAACTCCAGAATTTCATCTTTGGTCAGATGTTGTTCAAGCTGAAATGCCAACAACACTTCTTTCGCTTTTCTGACATAAGTTCGTTCCCGGCTCAGGAAAAAATTTCTGGCCACTTGCATAGTGATTGTGCTAGCACCCTGTGTAATGGTTCCGGCTTTCAAGTTTTCTATGGCGGCGCGCGTAAAACCTTTGAAATCCACCCCAGCATGCTTGTAGAACTGGTCATCTTCCGCCGCCAACACCGCATGGATCAGTTTTTCCGGTGCTTGCTCGATTTGCACTGGTGTGCGGCGCTCGTCTCCGTATTCCGCCATGAGCAAGCCATCACTCGAATAGATTCGAAGCGGCACCTTCAACTGTAATTCCTGCACCGAGGAAATTTCAGGAAGTTGCGGAACCAGCGAGATAAACCACACCACGGCAACACCCACCACCAGGACACCGAGTGCAAACAGGAAGGAAATCAATCGCAGTATCGTGCGTAGAATAATGAAATTGGAATTTCTCATAAAACGAACATATATCACAGTACTGGAATTACAGATTATATGTTGTTTCAAGCACTTATTGACTTACGAATGCAGAACTTTTTTTGTAAACTTGATTGAAATCGCAATTATTGATGGAACAGCAAGGCAATGAGTCCCGTCCAAAAGTCCAATTATAGACATTCCAATCCGGCCATTTTTCTGATTGGTCCGTCCGGTGTCGGCAAAACCACTGTGGGGCGAATTCTTGCGCGTACGATGCGATTGAATTTTGTCGATACCGACCGGGAGATTGAAAAACAGGCGAACAAATCAATCGTTGAGATCTTTGAATCTGCTGGCGAGGAAGTGTTTCGAAACCTGGAATCAAAAGTTATTTCTGAATGTCAGAACAAGAAAGGGTTGGTTGTATCGACGGGCGGCGGTTCTATCCTGCGAGAGGAAAATCGGTCTGTAATGAGAACCGGAATCGTGGTCTATCTGTATGCTGCACCTGCATATATTGAAGAACGGGTCAAGCGGTCCAAGAATCGTCCGCTTCTGAACCATGGTAATTCTGCACAAATTTCGAGAGAACTGATGAAGCAACGCGGACCGCTGTACAAACAGGAAGCTGATTTTTCCATCCGTACAGACCGCTCGAATGCCAAAGCAATTGCTCGCCTGATTGAACAAACCTTGTTGTCGCTATGAAAACCGTACGCGTTGAACTAGGCGAAAGGACCTATCCGATTCATATTGGTGCGGGATTGCTCGGCAACACCGAGTTGTACAAGCCGCATATCAAAGGTGCCAAGGTTTTCATCATTACAAACGAAACTGTTGCACCTTTGTGTCTTGACAAGGTTGAAAGTGCGCTAGCCCCCATAGTGGAAGTGCATCCTTCTATCTTGCCGGACGGCGAGTCGCACAAGCGTCTTTCAACTATAGAAAGCATTGTCGACCAAATGCTTTCTGTGCCATGCGACCGCAAAACAACAGTTGTTGCACTGGGTGGTGGCGTGGTTGGTGATATCGCTGGATTTACCGCTGCCTGTTATCAAAGAGGAATTCGATTCATACAGGTTCCCACCACGCTGTTGGCCCAAGTAGATTCTTCTGTGGGCGGAAAAACCGGAGTCAATCACCCGCTAGGAAAGAACATGATTGGAGCATTTCACCAACCAGTTTGTGTCATTGCAGATTCTGAAATCTTGATTAGCTTGCCAGAACGGGAATTTTGTGCCGGTCTGGCCGAGGTCATTAAATATGGCTTGATCCGGGACCTTGAATTTTTCGAGTGGCTTGAGAACAACATCGAGTTGCTGTTGCAACGCGAATCGAATGCGGTTGCTTACGCGGTAGAACAGTCATGTCGCAACAAAGCTGCGGTTGTTGCTGAAGATGAAACAGAATCCGGTATTCGTGCAATTTTGAACTTTGGGCATACATTCGGGCATGCAATTGAAACCGGTTTGAACTACAAGGACTGGCTACATGGCGAAGCGGTTGCGGCGGGCATGGTTATGGCAGGCGAGTTATCGGTTCGTCTAGGATTGTTGTCGAATCAGGAAAACCAGCGAATCAAACCCCTGTTAAAAAAGGCGAAGTTGCCCATATTACCGCCTCGGCATTTGAGTGCGAAAGAATTCAAATCGATTATGGCTGTTGACAAAAAAGCGGAAGCTGGTACTGTAAAGTTCATTGTGCTGAATCAATTGGGCGATGCACAGGTAACGAGTGACTACGATAATGAAATACTTGATTCTACTTTAGCATCTTTTCTTGGCTAGCAAACAATTTGAACTGAGTATTGTCTTACGGAAGTTCTACGTCATCCATCTATAATCTCAATATTTTAAATTAGATAGAGATATAGCCATCATTGATCTGATTGACTGTTTATTGATGAAGATTTATGAGATTTGCTCCTGAGTGGTGAAAATTTCATCCCTTAACATTGTCCACGCTATAACAATAATAACTAATTTATATTGCTTTTTTTCAATTATCTCCATACTTCTTTCTTCTTGGGCTAAGCAGATAGAAGTACGTTTGCCACGTTTTCTGGCGTATTGTCGATAGGATCAAATTCCACTTTGAATCTTGACTTCTTCGTTGTCGAATAAGCAACGTTTTTATGAGCACTTGATTTTTTACTTCGTTTCATATCAACTCCTTCGTGTATTTTGACCAATTGTGCCATTCTTTCTCAATTGGCTGATTAGAAAAGCCATGTCTCGACCTCCTTTTACACTATTACAACTATTGCACAACAGTTGGATATTGGAGTCATCGTTTGGCCCTCCTTTTGAAACTGGAACAATATGATCTTTCGTCAATCCATGATATGGGAAGTGATGATTGCATCCCTTGCAATTCCCTTGCTGCTCTCCATACCTTGTCTGCTTTATGTTTTTGGAAATCTTGATACCGTCAGAACGTATCGGAATGTCTGTGCGATGGATAATAACAGGATTCCAAAGACCAAGCTCATTACGAAACCGTCTCTTGACTAGTCTAAAAGCCTCCTTTGACAGATCTATTCCTATCCAATTTCGATTCAACTCATGTGCTGCCACACACGCAGTGGCACAACCGCAAAACGGATCTAGTACTACATCGCCTTCGTTTGAAGATGATTTTATAATCCGATGCAACAACTTCATGGGTTTTTGAGTTGGATACTTAGTGCGCTCGGATATATCAGCGGGGTTAATATCAACAAACACATCATTTATTGCAATTCCCTTTCTTGCAGCCAAATAGCATTTTAGGGAAGGTTGGCTATTGCCGTCTTTGCCCCAGTAGACTAAACCGTACTTGTCTAGTGCATCCAGTCTGTCTTGAACGGTCCTGTAAGCTTCTGGCCATCCCGGTATCAGATTTTTTTCACGAATAAAATCGTTCATTCCACTAACCGTAGGAGTTGCCCAATGTCTCCCTTTTGGGGTTGGTTCTATGCCACGCCACGGTTCTCCAGATTCACCATCACGGGTTCCGGGTGCGGTTAATCCTGCATAAGTAAACCTACCCAATGAGTCTTTGTATTTGTAGTGTTTCTCTATATATTCTAAAGTGTACGGCAAATACTGTTTATTGAAAATTCTTGTACTACTCTTTGTATAATAGAGTATAGTATCATGCACTTTTCCAAATCCTTTTGAGTCCGAACGACCACTAGTCCTCTCCCAAACAATCTCATTCCGATACCGATTCCCCCCGAATATCGCATCCATTACAAGTTTCAGAGAATGGCTCATCGTCGGGTCGCAATGTAGGTAAATACTTCCATTACTTTTTAGCACTCTGTGCATCTCCACAAGTCTTGGTGCCATCATCAGCAAATACGATTTGTCGGCGTTTCCATTGACCCGGCCTATTGCATCAATCAAATCAGCCAATACAGGATTCTTCTCTGCCATTATTCCAAGTTCAGCTATATCGATGTCGTTCAGAGTCCATGTGTCTTTGAAAGCGGCACCAGCGGCTTCACTTCCAATTGGAGCAGACCACATTGTCTTTTTGTTGAATGGAGGATCCAAATAAATCAAATCAACTGAAGCCGAATCCATACCCCGAAGTATTGGAAGATTATCTCCAGTAAATATGGTATTTGATATAATGTGCTGTGCTGTGCTGTGCTGTGCTGTGCTGTGCTGTGCTGTGGCAGTCTGCGCCTGTTACTCATTGCTTCTATTACTCCAAATTGAGTGATGGTTCTACTAAATCGACATCCTCAGTTTCTTGCCGACCATTCCACTTGCAATAATAACTCATTTGTATGATGGTGTGTCTTGCTTGGTAGTTTGCAATGTACGGTGAAGACAAATGAAGTATGAAGTGAAGAAACCAAAAATGAACTTGGATCGGGTTGTGCGAGTGTCAATGCTCACCTGAAATTGGACAACAGGCGACCATGATTGTGGGTAGCTGTTTCAGCGACTTCGGAACACTTTTCTACTAGCAATGGACAAACTGGTTTGATGAAGACCCAAACCTGATGAAACCAACGACTAGCCCGCCTTCTTTCTGGCGAGTTGAATACAAGCGAGTCCTGTCAATATCAGCAACGCCGCAACCCAGACAAGAATTGGCAGAATCTCGTTATGCATAACCGCACCAATCGCAATTCCAAACAGAGTTACAAAATAACTCGCCAAACTGGCATACAAAGGACCGGAGCGATGGATGAGCGCGTAGAAAATGCTGAATGCAACCGACATTAAAATGCCGTGATAGATCATCATCATGATTGTTTGAAGTTCGGCATTCCAGATCGGGTAGATCGGCTCTACAGCCAAAGCTACGAAAAAAACAAAAATTACGGACGCGATCAGCATTCCCGTAGTGATTTGGTAAATGTCAACGCTTTGCGGTCTATAGCGAGCAATGTAAACCGTGTTGATTGCATAGCACATCGGAGTGACAAATGCCAAGATCACCCACAGAACTGGTGCTTTGAACCCGCCAGTCGTATGAGATGCCAGAATCAAGGCAGTCCCGACGAAGCCAAGCAGTGTTCCTATAGTCTTCAGCGGATGACGAACCTCAATTCTCCAGACAGAACCGATTACATACACCATAATCGGTGTTGTCGCGATAATCAGAACCATCAAACCGGCAGGTATGTGAACCAAACTGAAGTACATCGCTGCTGCCGGTATGGCTGTACCACTCAAGCCGCAAGTTGTATAAAAGACAATCTTGCCTTTGGGAAATCTGGCTCCGCGTACCAGATTGATCAACAAACCGCTCAAGCATGCGACCACCAACACCCAAAACGAGTAATTGAAAGGCGGTACGCCAGTCAGCAGTACATACTTCGAAATGTTGGGTACTCCACCCCACAGTAGCCCCAGCAACAGGAGCATCCCGAAGGACACCAGAGCATTGGAAAGGCTTCTTTCCAAATTACCGGAACAACCTGAGTGACGGTGAATTGATTTGCGAATGCATCAAAACAACTATTCTGGCTCGTCTGCCTTGTCGGGCTCAAATCGCAACGCTACGCCATTGCTGCAGTATCTCTTTTTCGTCGGTAGCGGTCCATCGTTGAATACATGACCATGATGGCTTCCACACCTTGCACAATGATATTCTGTGCGTGGAAGAACGAGTTTGAAATCCTTGCGAGTGTCAAGGCTACCCTCAATCGCCTCGTAGAAGCTGGGCCAACCGGTGCCACTGTCGAATTTCGCCTCGGAACGAAACAAATCAAGCCCGCACCCTGCACATTTGAAGACTCCCTTTCTGTATTCGGTATTCAATGGGCTGCTCCAAGGTTGCTCCGTACCTTCCTGTCTTAGTACGACAAACTCAAATGGAGACAACAAGTCCTTCCATTCCTGTTCGGTTCGTTGAATCTTCTTCATACGGCTATCACCCTGAATTGCATTGTTTTCATTGAGAATTATACGCCCATCTCCAATAGTTTCTGCACTGGCGTTTGACTGCTCAAACCTGGTATCAGATTGTGCAACCCTGCTCTCGCTTCCAAAGACATTTTCCTGTGCTGTGTGGATGTTTGTCTTTTAGCCCGTGGATATGTATATTGGTTATAGAAACTGCGATTGCCGATTACCTTGGTTCAATTCATTTTTCGGTATCATACGGAAGTTGTAATCGTCTTTGCAACCTCCACAGCGTAGTCCCCAAAGTTTGGAAACACCGGATAATCAACACCAGGTGGGAAGTATGCAACAACGAAGACTCTTGGTGAGTTTTTATCTATCGAGAAAATCCTTTCGACTAGATAGATTTCATCAGAAACAGTGGTTGATCAAACTCTACAAGCTGATTGTCTTCCGGATAAATGGATTCAACAACTCCTGCAGACGTTGCTTCAATCGTCGTAAAAAGTTTCATTACTTCAATCAGGCACAAAGCGTCGCCTTGCTCCACCGTCGAACCAATTTCTACAAATGGATCCTTATCAGGCGCAGGTTTTCGATAGAAAGTGCCAGTCATTGGAGAACGAACACAAAGATAGCCTTCAGGCGTGTCAACCGGTTGCTGAATTTGCGGAGATAACGGAGTTTCAATTTGTTGCGGCTCTGACTGCTGTTGTTGCGTTTCAGCAACACCCGATTTTTCGAATATCGTGGGTTGCGTACCACTGCCTCTTTTCCGAACCCGCAGTCGAAATCCATCCAAATCAAGCTCAATTTCGTCGGCTTGAGATTCGTCAATCGCTTTCAATATTTCTGCAATATCACCAAAACTGATGGACATAACTACTCCTGTCGTAATATTTTGGACGACTCATACAAAAGTACGGCAATTGCGAAATGAACGATCTGACAAATTTTGGAACTTCATCGCAAATTGACTCGAAACTTTTGGTTCAAGGCTAAAATAGTGGCGTTAAGAATATACCATCATTGTCAAGTTCTACAACATTCATGAATCGGATTCTAATTGCAAATCGAGGTGAAATTGCCCTGAGGGTGTGTTTGGCATGCCGAAATCTGGGCATAAAAAGCGTTGCTGTCTATACCGAAGCCGATGCTTTTTCCAAGCACGTGACTTTTGCAGACCAATCAGTACGAATCGGTCCGTCGGTAGCGACTTCCAGCTATCTCAATCAACAAGCACTGGTTCATGCGGCTGAAAAGCTGAATTGTGATGCGATCCATCCGGGGTACGGTTTTCTGTCCGAGAATCCGCACTTCGCTGAGCTTTGTGAAAATCACAAAATTCAATTCATTGGTCCCGATTCCGGGACGATTCGTGAAATGGGCGACAAGTCCAATGCTCGAAAACAGGCAATGAATACCGAAGTTCCTGTTGTGCCAGGTTCCGGCGATGCATTTGCAGATGCTGACCCGGCAGAAAACGAAGCACGGGCAATTGGTTATCCGGTGCTGATCAAAGCCAGTGCAGGCGGCGGCGGACGTGGCATGAGAGTCGTGTCGACACAATCTGATTTTCGACCAATGTTCGCGCAAGCCTCGAAAGAAGCTGAATCAGCGTTCGGGAGCGGTCTGATGTATGTCGAAAAATTCTTGCCGAATGTCAGTCATGTTGAAGTACAAATTCTTGGAGATAATTTTGGCAATGTACAAGCGCTTGGAGAACGAGATTGCACGGTTCAGCGGCGGCATCAGAAACTGGTTGAAGAAGCACCTTGTTC
Source organism: Arenicellales bacterium (assembly GCA_965200765.1). Lineage (GTDB taxonomy): Bacteria > Pseudomonadota > Gammaproteobacteria > Arenicellales > JAJDZL01. The sequence continues at coordinate 301,605 of OZ241380.1, read as the reverse complement.
AAAAATTGACGATACCATACGCCAGCAGTTGCTTGAACACTCCGAAAGACTGGGCAAGTCAATTGGCTACAAAGGAGCTGGTACTGTTGAGTATATACTTGATGAACATTGTGAAAAATTTTACTTCATTGAGATGAACACCCGAATTCAGGTAGAACACCCGGTAACCGAAATGCTTTTCCGGACGGATTTGATTGAAGCACAATTGCGATTGGCCATGGGCGAACCTTTGGCCAAAATTGTTGATTCCCGACCGCCAGTAGGACACGCAATGGAATTTCGAATCAATGCCGAGAACTGGACAGACGACTTCAAACCTTCACCGGGGGTAATTCAGCGTTGGAACCCACCGTCCGGACCAGGGATACGGCTTGACACGCACGCATACGAAGGCTTCAGAATCTCCCCGTACTATGATTCAATGATAGCGAAGTTGATCATATACGGATATGATCGAGAGCAGACATTGGAGCGTGCCAGGATTGCCTTGAACCAATTCGATGTCGAAGGAGTCGATACAACCATTGGTTTCCATCAAAACTTACTGGATCAACCGGATTTCATTACGAGCAACATATCTACCAATTGGGTAGAAAACGAATTTATGGGGAAATAACCAACCATGGCGCGCGAAGTAAAACTGATTGATGTCACTCTGCGAGACGCACACCAATCTTTGTGGGCAACTCGCATGACAACTGCAATGATGAGGGAAATTGCACCATTGCTGGACCGGGCTGGCTTTGAAGCAATTGACTTGGTGGGTGGTGCTGTATTTGATGTATGTGTTCGTTACCTGAGGGAAGATCCCTGGGAGCGAATGAGAATCTTGAGCGGCTGGGTAAAGGAAACTCCGCTCATTGTCCATACACGCGGTCAAAGCCTGTTTACGTTTGAATTTTTTGCTGATGACGTCGTCGAGTTGGCGGCCGAACGATTTGCAGCAAATGGAATCCGGTATCACACACCATACGACCCGATCAACGACATACGAAATCTGGAAATTCCGGTTCGAGCCGCAAAAGGACACGGTATTCACACAGTTGGCGGTCTTGTCTTTACACATAGTCCTGTTCATACCGATGAGTTTTATGCGAGCAAAGCAAAAGAGCTGGTTCAATTGGGAGTTGATGGCATTTACATCAAGGATCCGAGTGGACTTCTCAGGCCGGACCGCGCATTGACGCTTGTACCAGCATTGAAGGAGGCGATTGGTTCATTGCCGCTTCAATTGCACTCTCATTGCCTGTCCGGTTTGGCACCCTACACCGCCCTTCTTGCAGTTGACAAAGGGATTGATGTTGTACACACGGCTACATCAACTTTGGCAAACGGGGCATCACATTCTTCAACAGAGAACTTTGTTCAAAATTGCAGGCGCCGGGGGTATCGTGTCCCGATTGACTTGGCACCCATTGAAAAGGTAGCCGAACGGCTGGAATTTCTTGCACGCGTCGAAGATAAACCGGTAGGCAAGGTTGTGGACTATGACGAGTTTCATTTTCACCATCAAATGCCGGGCGGGATGATTTCAAACCTGAAGTACCAGCTTGGAACAATCGGACTGGAAAACCGTTTGGATGAAATCCTGGAAGAAGCAGGGCATGTACGAGCTGATTTGGGCTATCCTATTATTGTGAGTCCATTTGCACAGTACATCATTACTCAAGCGGTTCTGAATGTAAGGGGGCAGGACCAAGGCAAACCGCGCTATGAAACCGTTCCGGACGAAGTACGGCTGTATGTTCGGGGAGGATACGGGGAAGTGGTCGGCGAAATTGATCAAAGTTTGTATGACAAGATTACACGCGGCGAACAACCGATTACGGAAAGGCCTGGTGCGGTGGTTCCGCCAGCACTTGAACGCATTCGCAACAACAGAGGTCCATTCGCTTCAGACGATGACTTGTTGCTGGCCGCCTTCTATGATGACAAGGAGTACTCTGCTCTGAAGCATGCCGGTCCGATTCCAACGAAAACCCGATTCGGCAGCACTCCTTTGGTTACATTGATCAAGGAGTTGTCATCTCGTCCAAGTATACAATCGTTTTCCATCAAATCTGTAACCAGTTAACGGAAATTAAAATGAGTGATCCATGCATAATTACAGTCGCAATTACCGGTGCTGTTCCCAAAAAGGAAGACAACGTTGCGGTTCCGGTAACTCCGCCCGAGCAGATCGAATCCACGCACGAAGCTTATGAAGCAGGCGCGGCTTTGGTTCATATTCATGTCCGCAATGCGGACCAGTCACCGGGTTCCGACCCGGAAAAGTTTGCCGAGGTTCAAGAGGGGGTCAAAAAGTATTGCCCTGGAATGATTATTCAGTTTTCCACTGGAGGACGCGGGCGAGAACTGCATCTTCGGGGTGCAATGCTCGGTCTGCGTCCTGACATGGCGTCGCTGGCAACCGGTTCGGTGAATTTTCCGACTTCAATTTACGAAAACCCGCCTCAGTTTGTTGATGAGCTGGCGCAATCGATGATTGACTTCGACATCAAGCCGGAAATTGAAATATTTGATGTTGCCATGCTCTACAATGCCGCGAATCTGGCAAAGCGAAAGTTGTTGAAACTCCCTGCCCACGTACAGTTTGTACTCGGCATTCCGAACGCTTTGCCGGCCCGAAGAAAACTTTTGGAATTTCTGATATCGGAATTGGAAGAAGTGATGCCTGGTGCAACTTGGACTGCGGCCGGCATTGGTCGGCATCAATTCGAGGTCAATCAGTGGTGTCTGGAGCTGGGCGGACACTGTCGAACTGGGTTGGAGGACAACCTGAAATACGATCGAGACCGCTTGGCATCAAGCAACGCTGAATTGGTTGCAAGAGTCGTTGATGTTGCTGACCAGTTCAATCGACGACCTGCGAATCCGAAAGAAGCCAGACAATTGCTTGGCTTGAAGCTTGCCGCATAGAACGTACGAGAATTAGTGGACTTGACTGCTCCAATTTCCAATTTTATTTGTATTTTGTTTTAATACAATCTGTGTATAATTCAAATTAACCGTAAACCTGAACAACCAACAGGAGGATGTAGTGTTGAAAAGATTTACCAAGTTACTAATGGCATCGGTACTGCTAGTATCTACGACTGGTGTACTGAACTCGGCAAGTGCACAGCAGTTTGTCTCCATTCTGACCTGCCCGTTTGGATGTGGAGTCATGGAAGGCAATACCATTTTCGGAAACGTTATAGCCAGATCGGGCGGAACGTTGTTTATCGCTGCACAGGAAACCCCTGGATACATGTACAACGTTCGCGCAATGGCCGAAGAAAGGCGTTGGAAACATACCGTCTTTGGAACGGAAGATACAATTATCCAGCTCGCTCTCCAAGGCGGCACGGAAGAACTCAAAGAGTATCTGCCAGACCCGATTCCAATTAAATTCAAACTGCTTCATGGAGAATCATACTGGGCGCAAGGCAAGTTCTTCGTTACCACCGACCCAAATATCAAAACGATTGCCGATATGAAAGGCAAGCGTGTTTCAGTTGGATTGGTAGGACAAAGCGACTGGGGCGTATATCCAAGACTATTCCTGAAGCATGCGTATGGAATTGACAAGTCAAACACCGATATTCGGTTATTGAATCCAGGCGGACTGACGCAGCAACTGATTGATGGCACAACAGATGTCTGTATAACCGGCTATGGCACCGAGCCTTCGCAATCAGAACATTTGCTGAGTGGTCCGTTGAGAAAGCTGGAAGCTTCCGGCAAAAAGCTTTACTACATTCCAATGGATCAATGGGCCATTGACAAGATGAATGAAAAATTCGGAACAACTTGGATAGGCATGACCATCAAGGCAGGTACTTTGCCTCATCAAGACAAGGATTTTCTATCTGGCTTCAACCGCGGGTACAAAGCTGTTCATCCGGAATTTCCCGAAGACAAAGCTTACGAGTATGTCATGGCAACACACCGGCATTTGGCAGAAATGGCCGAGCTGAACGCACTTTGGAAAATTCTGACCGAAGACATGATGGTGGACGGACTGTCGGAAGAAAATACACATCCAGGTGCAATCCGTGCTTACAAGGAACTCGGAATTTGGGAGAAGCGAAAGAATTTTATTCCAGTAACCTACCCCGAATCTTGATTTTCTGAATCAAAGCAAAGTAAATGCCGCCCGGTAGTCTGCTATTGGGCGGCATTTTTACACCGCATTTATACGGATTCCAATCAGCCCGCTTGCAATTCAACGAACGTTGCTCTTTGAGTCGATACGAATGACTACCGTTATTCAGACCCGAAATTTCATTACCTATCTCTTCACAGGGCTAGGCATAGCTCTGACAACCTATATCGGTATATCCGTATTTGGTCTGATCAGTAATTCAAAAGTCTATTACGCTACGTTCGTTTTTGTTGTTCTTTGCATGGCTTCACTCTATGCATTCAAGGAATTGCTTGATGAACATATCGAGAACAGTAAAAAGAGGTTCTGGAAGATTCGTTTCGTAATCGCCACAGTTGCAGCAATTTTAGCCGTTGGTGGTTCAGGGTATGTTCGAATCAACGCTATACAGCTGGATGCGGTTCACCCCTTTTTCGAAGCATTCGACATCAGTATAGGAATTTTGATGATCATCGGTGTAATGCTGCTGAATTTTTTGCATTGGGGCTGGTTGCTGACATCTCTCATTGTCATCATCATTCTTTACTTCTTTTTCGGTTATATGGTTCCGTACCCGATATTGATGCTTCCACAATACGATGTTGGATTTGTGATTCATTATCTGGGGCTCGGAGTCAGCGAAGGAATGTTCTGGCTAGCCCGACTTGCTGCGGACAAGTTGTATTTTCTGGTGATTTTCGCCGCGATGCTTCTGGGAGTCGGCATGTTGAAAATGGTCATTGAGATCGGCAAGGTTACCGGCAAGCACGTTCGTGGCGGTGCCGCGTTTCCGGCGATTGTCGGAAGCGGTATTGTTGCTTCTGTTATGGGTCAAGCCGTCTCAAATGTTGTGCTTACTGGTCGATTGACAATTCCAATGATGAAAAATCATGGATATCGAAGCGATATGGCAGGAGCAGTTGAAGCGGTTGCATCAACTTCCGGTCAAATTATGCCACCGATTCTGGGACTGGCCGGATTCATTATTGCCTTGTTCCTGAATGTTCCGTACATTGAAGTTGCATTGGCCGCACTGATACCCGCACTGCTATTTTTATCTGGAACAACATTCGGTGTCGTGACGTGTGCGAATCAGGAAAAACTGCCGCGCATGGAGGATGTCATTGACTATCAGGCAATTTGGCGGATGTTGCCTACGTTCCTGATTTCTTTCGCCGCGGTTGTAATTCTGCTGGTTGGATACTACTCACCCGCGATTGCGGGGCTTGCAGGCATAGCTCTTGCTCTTTGCCTTTGCCCTTTTCAAAGCAAATATCGGCCGAAACTTCGGGAGATCTACGATGCGTTTGTTGACGGGCTTGTAATTGTCACCTTGCTATCCCTGCTTCTGATTGCAATCGGCCCCCTGGCACAGACTTTTCTTACAACAAATCTTTCCAATCGTTTGGCAATTGTTCTGGTTCAGGTACTGCCCGACAGTCAATTCCTGCTACTTCTCGGAGCGATGGTCGTTTCCCTGTTTCTTGGAATGGGATTGCCAACACCGGTTGCCTATGTGGTCGTCTCCCTGACATTGGTGCCATTCCTGCAACAAGGCGGAATTGAAGCAATACTCGCACATTTTTTTGTTTTTTACTTTGCTGTGTTTTCTACGCTCACACCGCCCGTAGCAGTTAGTGCCCTTGCAGCCGCGAAACTGTCGGGAGGAACTTTTCTGGGAACCGCGAAAGACGGAATGAAACTCATGCTCACGACATTCATCATTCCCTTCGGTTTCGTTTATCATCCCGAACTCCTTTCCTTTCCGAATGTTACATGGTCGGTTTTACCCCCGATTCTGTTGCTTCTGCTTCTCCAGTGGACTTCTTCTATCGTTTGCTACGGATTCTGCTTCCGTATTCTGACGTGGCCAGAACGCTGGGGATTCCTGGTTGTAACAGCGATAGGGTTTTCTTACCTTATCAATGAACGACTGATTGAACTCATTGCATTGATTGCAACCGCAGTGGTTATGTTTGGATGGTTGCTCGTGACGCGCCATCGCCAGGTATCTTCTGACGACTGAGCTTTCGAATTCAATCAGATACCTGAAACTTGAACTGTCTGCGTGTCCAGAAAGTAGGCGCCACAACGGTTATTGGATCATTTCCAATAATTCGGGTAGCAATCTTCCAGGCTTGGTCAAAATCTTTCGCAACTGTCATGCCCAGTTGCCGAAATGCTCCGGGATTGCTGGTGCCTGCCATAATCACAGCAGACGCGCGTTGCAACGTGTAGTGCCCGATGTACATCAACCAAAACGGATGTCGCGGATGATACGAGTTTCCGTTGTGATATAGATCCAGATACTTGGGATTGGTGCTGATCTCCATTTCATATTGTGCCAAGTCACCAATGTCATGGTGCCGGTCGTACAAGTCGATTACTTCTTGGTACGAAGGATACATGACCGGGTCAATTTCACCCGACGAAGGGTTGAGCCCGATGACAACGCCTCCTTCTCGCAAAACTGGTCGGTTTACCCAAATTCTGGGAGGATTCAGGCAACCCACCGCAGCAATTAATGTATTGTTCGCCTCCCCGTAGGCAAACCAGTTACTCATCCCGATAATCATTACATCGGCTTGCGGGGACGGATACAAATTGAATGTATCTGCCACATCCCAGCATGGAGCTTCGATTTCCGGAGAATAGCCCGCAAAAACGGCCGCAATTTTTCCACCAACACCGACAACCGAATTTACATAGAAAACTCTCTTGCCCATGACTGTCTCCATGAACTCGTGAACATGTGCCTTCATCCCGCGATACATCATGGTTCGATGGTCACCGGTTGTTGATTTTGGGTGGTGCCAGAATCGATGTGCATGATGAGAAGCCAAACTTTCAGCTGAAGCCAGTCCGGTTACAGCACCGGTTCCTGAATACCCTCCAACATAAGTCGAAGAAACTGTGCCAACATAAATCGACAAATCTGCTTCAATGAACCTGCGATTGTGCTCAACATGTCCACCCCTGTCCGTTTTTCCAAGAAAAGTCAGTTCATTTGGATCTGCACAATCGTGATTTACAATTTGCCCGGTATTCTGGAATCGACCAAACAGAGATTCCCCCAAGAATCTCTTCAATTCATCCGAAGTCCACTTGCGATGAGCTCCATTTGCACAAATCAATGTAATGTCCCGTTCATTTACCCCGGCTGTGGTCAACTGCTCAATTACAACTGGCAGTATTGTTTGCCACGGCAAAGGCGGACGAGTTGGGTCATCGAAACCAATTGCAACAGTCATACCCGGTTTGGCGAGTTCAGCGAGTGGTGGACTACCGACCGGACGATTCAACGCATCTATAACGGCTTGAACGGGATTTGACAAAAATGGGGGATTTTGAAACTCAATTACCTGCGCATGATCAGGTACATCAATCTTGATCTTCTCGGCGCCGAAATCGGCCACTACAGACTGGGTACTCATTGAGCTCAATTATCCTCTGCTTGATTCAGGATTCGTATCGCAGCACACGCGGCACCGTAACCGTTGTCAATATTCACCGTCACTAGTCCGGGAGCACAACTGGCGAGAATCGCGTTCAGTGCAGTTTTCCCCTCATCAGCGACACCATACCCAACCGATGTAGGCACTGCAATCACAACTGATGATATCAGACCAGCAACTACGCTTGGTAGAGCAGCATCCATACCAGCTACCACTATCACAACTTGTTTCTCTGCCAATTTTTGCTGAATATTCAAAACTCTCCATAATCCTGCCACGCCGACATCAAAATACTCATCACAGCTCAAACCATGATACGCAAGTGTTCGGGAGACTTCGCGGGCAACTGCAATATCAGATGTTCCCGCTGTTACAGTAGCAACATTCGAATATTCTGACTGTCGAACAACCTTCCCCAATATTCCGGTTCGAGATTCGGAATCATAGTCCATGATTGACTTCACGGCAGTGTCCAGGCGAGCAAATTTCTTTTTTCCAAGTCTTGTCAAAAACTGCGAGCGACCTTCAGAATTTGCCTTCTCCAATATTTTCTGAATCTGTTCTGAAGTTTTGAATTCACAAAATATTGCCTCGTCCAGTCCAATCCTTCCCCGGCGCTCAATATCAGGGGTATTGATATCAGATCTACTGTTCATTGGTCATGTTTTGCCGAGCATTTTGTTGTTACTGGGTGAAATCGCAATGACAAGACAACTTTGCTTGCATTTAACTCACTCGCCCCCAAACCATAACTGAAATAAGCATGCTCTCGGATGGAATCTACAATGCAGGCTTGTAGCCTCTGACGAAACAAGCGACAGAACGAGAATTTTCTATTGCATTTGAATAAATGCACTTCCCCTTTGGTACACGGTAAAATGAATTGAGGTCGTATTCTGGACGGAAAGACTTCTTCGGATCTCTTTTTCAACTCCTGCTTTGTCCAAACGACTCATACTTGAGAGCGTCTTTGAATCCAGTTCGATTACAATTCCGTCTTTTCGAATTCGACAACGAACCGTTTCAGGAGAGAAATTTCGGTGCATCATCTCCTCGGTTGCTTCAACCGTATTCAGCCATTTCGAGTCTATATGCATGCCCGTTTCAACCCGACTGGACAAGCATGGCGAAGACGGCAGTTCAGAGAGTTCAACAAGTCCTGATTGACAAGCAAACATACGGATATCAGACTTGTTTATGCCCGCTTCAACATACGGGTGACGCACTCCGTTCTCTTTGGCGGCATGCAAACCCGGCCGGTAGTCGTTCAAGTCATCTGCATTGGTTCCTGAAAAGGCTTGAACCGAGAATTCTTGGGCAATCGTCCCATACAAGTTTGACTTGCAGTAATAGCAACGATTGACCGGATTCGCCATATATCGGTGGTCATCGAATTCTCCGGCGTTCCGAATGCACAAGCTCCACTTTTCAATTTCAGCATAATCCTTGACTCGGGTCGTGGCAGATCGTTGAACCGCGGGTGAAATTGCGTGAAACACGGTTGACTGTACATGGTCCAATCGCCCGGCGATGACAGCCAGTAGCATACTGTCCACTCCTCCGCTCACAGCGATTACGAACTTGCCTGTGTTTTGAAAAATCGACTCCAAAGTGTCAAATTTCTCGGACAATGAAATTTCGTTATTCTTCATCTACTTCAAACTCGATTTTTCGGCTACTGCCTCCAAGTCCTGCTTCAAGCGTTTCCGTTGCCCGTAGCCGCCGACTTTTGCCAAATTGTCTGCTTCAACCTTGGCGGTTCGCATGTTTCCCGGTCGTCTTGCAGTCTTGAGCGATACCACCGATTGGTCATCCACCAGTGATGTCGATTTTCTGCTCAATGCAACTCGCTCCACAATCTGATGACGCACACCCAATGTCGAAGTCTCAGAAAGACATGCTTCAATCGTTTCATGCAGATGCTCGGCCATGCACAATACTTGAATATGGACAACCATTCTGCCTTTTTTGCCAATGGCGGGCACTTGCAACACATCCAAAACACCTGCAATCCGACGAATATTGTTCAGCCCAATACTCAAATCCTCCGCAGTCTGATCATCTATTTCAAATTCAACAACTCCAACTGTTTCATTTTTGTGGTCACCTGCATTTTCTTCCAATAATAACAATCGTAAGATGTTGCTCATTCCTTCAAACCGGTGTGTTCCATAACCACTGCCTGCGCGAGCAAGAGTTACCCCTCTCCATTGACCATCGAAACTCGGTTCCAAAGTTTTCAATATCGCGGCACCCGTCGGTGTTACTCGCTCACCCGTACGCCCGTCTTTGAACACCGGATAGCCATGCAGAAGCTCAACCACTGCAGGTACTGGTACCGGCATCTCGCCATGGAGTGTATGGACGGTTCCACTTCCAATTGGCAACGGACTGCAAGTCCAGGTGATGTCTTTGTCAAGCGATGTAATGAGAACCGCTGCGCCCACGATATCCACCAACGAATCAACCGTGCCAGTTTCATGAAGTTCAACTTGATCTATTGAAACGCCATGAACTACAGACTCTGCCTTGGCAAGAGTTTCCAGAATTTCACAAGACTTTGCGATGATTGCATTTGGAATACCTGAGTTTTGTATTTCTTGTCTCAAATCAACATATTTTATATGGCAATGATCAGACGATTTCGAACCGACGATTGCCAATTTTTTCCCGACCAGCAACTCATCAGCCTTCGATTCAAAGTTTAGATTCACTGACTCAGTGAGTGAAAAACTTTTCAAAGTATGTATCAACCGTTCCTCAAGATCCGGAAACAAGTCGACCATTGCTGCGAGAAACATATCACCCGCAATTCCCCCTACAGGGTCAATATGAATTTGCATGAACGAATCCAGAATTTAGAAGCCAAACTATAACAGTCTCAGAAAACAACTATGTGTTTGAGAATTATATACTTTGTGTATGCTGTTCTACGCAGTCAGACGACCAAAATCGTCTGTGATTCTTCATTTTCTCCGCGTGCCAAAAAATTTCATCCTCGGGTAGCAATCGGCAGGTTTTGTCAAGAGTGCTGACCGCCAAAATTACTCTGAATGAAAAAAAGTTGTTAACAAATTCGGTGTTCAAGATTGCAAGTTTTGTTGTGAATGAAGTGAATTTTGTCTTGTTTCAAGGGTTTAACATGCAACCGTTTCTTCAAAATTTTGAACAACTGCCGAGATTTTGGTCTTGTAGCAAATTGTATTACGAATCTGTCACCGAAAATTTCCTGTGACCAACAAGAAAATTAAGAAGAATTTCCTTTATCAGGTGTATTCTTGCTTTGTCTCGGATCTTTTGGTGGTAGCCGAGGTCTTGGCTTGTCATCTGGTCTTGGTGGATTTGATCTTTCTTCAAGTAACTCGCCGGGGATGTTTCTTCTTTCATTCGGCATATTCTCTTTCCAAAATACGAATTGCGGCATCTGCACATTTATTGTTCAAATTGTTGTCGATTTGTACACCAAATTTAGAGGGTATTGATGTTACTTGCTGTAATTTACTATCCAACTTTACCAATTTTTTCTCAGCTACTTCATCGTTCAATTTAATGTGGTTGCGCCACAACGTTCGATATTGGTTTTCAATGTATGAGCACTCCGTTGCTACAACACGCAGTTCCGTTGCTTTCTTTCCGAAATCGTAATAAAAATCTATGGCTACTGTAACTGCAAGCAACAACCCGAAAATTGGTTCAAATTTATCGTACAAGTGCATTGGTAGCAAATCAAAAAATGCAACCATTCCCCCACACGCCACTATCAACAATGCGAGGCGAGTAAATGTCTGGTACCGCTGGTAACGATCTGCAAGTGCAGTGTAGTAACGAGAACAGCGGACTGAATCGTCGAGTCCGTACCAAATTTCCTTTCTGAGGTTGTCGTTCACCATGAGTCTATGCTTACAGAAAATAGGCTTGGTTGTTTTTGTAATAGTATAGCAGAGTTAGATTTCAAGTTGCCTAGCTGTCGATTTTCCGCGCTGTTTTGATCTTCCAAAAAATTTCACCCGTGCTTCAGGCGATGCAAATCAATGTCCTTGAGGATATAGTGCAACCTATTGTTTTCATTGGAAACAAAACTTGCTGTGAAAGCCCTTTCGAGACACAATGAATCTCGCAAAAAATTTTTCAATCTGGGTGCTTGAGGCATCAGCAGTCAGGGCAAAAATCAACTCGGTGGTCCTATGTAGCCTGTTCGTCTAGGAATGTTCGAACGAATTCGCCTATCTGGCAACAGGGAAAACCTCGAACAAAGCCCCAGTGTCGCCGCCCAATCCCTTTTCCTGCCGCACTCAACCCCTGCAATTCGGCAATTTCACCTTCAATCGTTTTCTACCAAGATGTACTCGTTTGCACCGCGAATTGCAATTATTCGCCAAATTTGGTTATACTGATTTGCTAACCGCGCTGAAATCATGAGATTCAGCGATTTGGAAATAACCGGTAATTCGCATGCCCCCTTGTGCAGATGTTTTTTCAAGGGGATTGGAATTATCCAACAACGGGAATCTTGCTGTTGAATACGAACCAATCGGAACAGGGTCTATATCGCCCCGAATTTGAGCACGACGGATGCGGCTTCGGGTTGATTACGCAAATGGATGGCCACGAATCCCATTGGCTTGTCAACACCGCGATTGAAGCACTCGCCAACTTGGCTCACCGCGGTGCAATTGCCGCCGATGGTAAAACCGGCGACGGATGCGGTATTCTCCTGAAAATTCCCGACCAGTTTTCCCGTAGCGAAGCAGACAGCCTTGGAATACGACTGAATGAATTGTACGCTGTCGGCATGGTGTTTCTGAATGTGGATTCGGACCGCGCCAAAGCTGCCAAGTCCATTCTTGAAGCGGAATTAATCCAAAAGAATCTTGTTCCCCTCGGTTGGCGGCCGGTACCCGTTGAATCAAGCGCACTTGGAGAACTTGCAATAGCCAACAAGCCCGGGATTGAACAGATATTCATAAACGCACCGGAATCCATGTCACAGGTCGAATTCGACAGAAACCTGTATTGTGCACGACGCGTGTCGGAAAAACAGATTCGCAGTCAGGACCATCAGTTCTATATCTGTAGTCTGTCGTCGCAGACCATTGTGTACAAAGGCTTGTTCATGCCTGCTTATCTACAGGAGTTTTACACTGATCTTCAGCGTGAAGACCTCGAATCTTCCTTGGTCGTGTTCCACCAGAGATTTTCAACCAATACCTTGCCAACTTGGGCACTGGCACAACCCATGCGGATGCTGGCGCACAACGGTGAAATCAACACAATTCAGGGAAATCGAAACTGGACTATCGCACGCAATACCAAGATTGATGACTCCGATTATGAAAATCCTGCAGAACTGATGCCGTTGATTGATTTCAAGTCTTCGGATTCAACCAGCTTGGACAACATGCTGGACTTCTATATCAACGGCGGCATGGACATACACCGGGCGATGCAGATTTTGGTCCCGCCAGCATGGCAGAACGTCGACAACATTGACCCGAATTTGCGTGCATTTCACAGCTACAACTCCAAGCACATAGAACCTTGGGACGGACCAGCGGGCATCGTATTGACGGAAGGACGACATGCGTCTTGCGTAATGGACCGTAACGGACTTCGGCCAGCCCGCTATGTGATATCCGCAGACCGGCACATTACCCTGTCTACTGAAATCGGTGTATATCCCTACAACGAAGCTGACATTATTGCCAAGGGACGATTGAAACCCGGACAGATGATCAGTGTTGACACCAAAACCGGGGAACTGTTGACACCAGAAATAATCAATGACCGCTTACAAGCCAGAAATCCGTACTTGAAGTGGCAGAATATGTTCCAAAATAGAATGTACACCCGGTTATCCGATGCCAAGCACTTCAGCAGGGCTTTGAATCCCTTCGAACTCGCAGTCTACAACAAAATGTTTCATTTGACGTTTGAAGAACAGGAACAGGTGATCCGGGTACTGGGCAAAGTCGGGCAAGAAGCGGTGGGTTCAATGGGAGATGACACGCCGTTGCCTGTTCTTTCCAATACAACGCGCTCGCTTTACGATTACTTTCGCCAACAGTTTGCGCAAGTAACAAATCCGCCAATTGACCCGTTGCGCGAAGAGATCGTTATGTCAATTGAAACTACACTGGGGCGAACGCAAAGCTTGTTCGAGGAGACCACTGAGAAAGCAAAACGCCTGATCATTGGTTCTCCGATTCTGTCGGGCAGAAAATTCTATTCGTTGCTGGACCAGGACGACCCGGACTACCGCGTGTACAGTGTGGACTTGAATTATTCTCTGGACGAAGACCTGAAATCCGCGATACTCAGAATCTGCGATGAATGCATCGAAGCAGTCCAAACCGGCTACACACTTATATTGTTGTCAGATCGAAACCTTCAAAAGGGTTGGATTCCGATTCATGCCTTACTGGCTACAGGCGCTGTGCATCATCGATTGATCAATGAAGGACTTCGATGCGATGCCAATCTGATTGTAGAAACTGCAACTGCGCGTGACCCACATCACTTTGCTGTTCTTATCGGATATGGAGCAACTGCGATTTACCCCTATCTGGCGTATGCCGTATTACTGGATTCCACAAAAAAGAATCATCTGGATGATCAGTCCATCGCGATTTTGCGTTCTTACCGAAACGGAATCAAAAAAGGCCTGTACAAGGTCATGTCGAAAATGGGCATTGCGACTATTGTCAGTTATCGCGGTGCACAACTGTTTGAAGCAGTCGGTTTGCACAGCGAAGTGATTGAGATTTGCTTTTCGCGAACCGTTTCCAGAATTGAAGGAACCAATTTCGAAGACATTGAAAATTCCCAGATCGAACTCGCAAAGAAGGCTTGGGACCCGCGTCAACCGGTCTCGCACGGTGGCTTGCTAAAATTTTCGACTACAGGAGAAAAGCATGCTTTCCATCCGGATATAGTCAAAACAATTCACGAAGCAGTCGAAACCGGCGATAAGGAAAAATACAATGAATTTGCCGCCTTGGTCAACAATAGTCAAGCACTGGTTTTGCGCGACCTGTTGAAACTCAAGTCATCCGGCACCGCAATACCAGTGTCAGAAGTTGAGTCAATCGAATCCATTCTGTCCCGTTTTGACAGTGCCGCCATGTCACTTGGCGCATTATCGCCGGAAGCACATGAAACACTGGCGGAAGCCATGAACGAAATTGGCGGACGCTCCAATTCAGGCGAAGGTGGAGAGAGCCCACATCGCTACGGTACCACCAAAACCTCCAAAATCAAGCAGGTAGCATCCGGAAGGTTCGGTGTAACCCCGCATTACCTGGTCAACGCGGAAGTGTTGCAAATCAAAATTGCTCAAGGTGCCAAACCGGGCGAAGGTGGACAGTTGCCGGGACATAAAGTCAGCGAAATGATCGCTGCATTGCGATTTTCCAGACCGGGGGTCGCTTTGATTTCACCGCCGCCACACCACGACATTTACTCCATTGAAGATTTGGCACAGTTGATATTCGATTTGAAACAGGTAAATCCAGAAGCATTGGTTTCTGTCAAATTGGTGTCAGAAGCAGGAGTAGGTACCATCGCGGCAGGTGTAACCAAGGCTTACGCGGACTTGATTACAATTGCCGGATACGACGGTGGTACCGGGGCCAGTCCCCTGACTTCGGTAAAATATGCCGGTAGTCCGTGGGAGCTGGGACTCGTAGAAACGCAACAAGCTCTGCGAATGAGTGGCTTGCGTCATCGCGTTCGACTGCAGGTTGACGGCGGCTTGAAGACCGGATTGGACGTGGTGAAAGCGGCCATCCTTGGTGCCGACTCCTTCGGATTCGGAACAGTACCGATGATTGCCATGGGATGCAAGTATCTGCGCGTGTGCCACCTGAACAATTGCGCCACCGGCGTAGCAACCCAGAATTCGCGTCTTCGAACTCGACACTTTGTGGGTACCAAGGAGAAAGTGGTTCGATACTTTAGATTCGTTGCGGAAGAAGTTCGGGAAATTTTGGCATCCATTGGCATTCGGTCTCTGGACGAAGTGATCGGGAGACCCGAACTGCTCGAAATCGTCCAGGGCGACACCGTCAAACAAAAGCGACTGGACTTGAAACCACTGCTTTCGACTGGCGGTGTAGCCGACGATGAACCGCGCCGTTGCATAACTCCAAAAAACAAACCGTGGGACCAAGGACGACTTGCGGAACAAATGGTCTCCGATGCAGTCATGTGGATAAAGCACGGACATGAAGCAGAATTCACTTACAATATTTCCAATGTAAACCGTTCCATCGGTGCCCGGCTATCTGGTGAAATCGCAAGGCTTCGCGGTGCACAAGGGGTGAGCGACTCACCCATTACCATGAGATTCAAGGGAATTGCCGGGCAAAGTTTCGGCGCGTGGAATGCAGCTGGCTTGAATCTTTATCTGGAAGGCGACGCGAACGATTATGTGGGGAAAGGCATGTCGGGCGGGAAAATTGTACTTCGTCCGCACAGCCAGAGCAAATTGGATTCGAATGAAACCCCGATTGCCGGAAATACATGCCTGTATGGTGCCACAGGTGGAAGATTTTTTGCCGCTGGCACAGCCGGGGAACGATTTGCGGTCCGCAACTCGGGGGCAATTGCGGTACTTGAGGGATGCGGCGACCACGGTTGCGAGTACATGACCGGCGGGGCGGTACTGATCCTTGGTAATACCGGAGTAAATTTCGGTGCAGGAATGACTGGCGGCATTGCGTTTGTGCTAGATCTTGAACGCCAGTTTGTAGACAATTACAACCATGAACTGATTGACATTCATCGATTGACCCACGAGGAAATGGAGCCGCATTTGAATTACACGCATGATTTAATCGCCGAGCATGTGGAAGAAACCGGAAGCAAGTGGGGAATGACAGTTTATGATGACTTTTTTCAGTTGGTCGGAAAATTCTGGTTGATCAAGCCCAAGGCCGCTGACATTAGAACCTTGATGGAAACACTGAGAGAAGCCGCGTAGATTTGTATACAGGAAGCATAATTCCGTGAAAGATCATTTTCAATTTGTGGATCTGCCTCGTCAGGACCCAGAGAAAGACCCGTTTCAGGTTCGCATTCGTCATTGGAACGAGATTTTCAGTTCGTACGACGACGCGACCGCCGCGGCACAAGCAAGTCGTTGTATTGCCTGCGGCAACCCGTACTGCGAATGGAAATGCCCGGTACACAACCATATTCCCGACTGGCTGAATCTGATACGCGAAGGCAGATTGTTTGAAGCAGCTGAATTGTCTCATCGCACCAATTCTTTGCCAGAGATTTGTGGTCGAATCTGTCCGCAAGACCGACTGTGCGAAGGTGCCTGCACAATGAATGACGGATTTGGTGCAATATCCATTGGTTCAATTGAAAAATACATCACGGATGAAGCCTTTTCACAAGGCTGGGCACCTGATCTATCCGACATTGAAAAAACCAGGAAAAGCGTTGCAATTGTCGGTGCCGGTCCCGCCGGGCTTGCCTGCGCCGATGTGTTGCTGCGAAACGGAGTTGATGCTGTAATCTATGACCGCCATCCGGAAATCGGCGGTCTTCTGACCTACGGTATACCACCTTTCAAACTGGAAAAAAGAATTGTTCTGAAGCGACGTTCGGTTCTGGAAGAGATGGGAGTCAAGTTCATATTGAATACTGAAGTTGGAACCGATATTGAATTTTCTGAATTGCTGGACAAGTATGATGCCGCATTTCTTGGAATGGGAACGTATACCTACATGAAAGGGGGATTCCCGGGCGAGAAAATGAAAAACGTATATGAATCGCTACCTTACTTGATTGGCAACATCAACCATGTCGAGAACTGGAATCAGAACTCATACGAATACATCGATCTGAAAGGGCAAAATGTAGTTGTGCTGGGTGGTGGAGACACTGCGATGGACTGTGTTCGCACGGCCGTTCGACAACGCGCGCAACAGGTTACTTGCGTGTACCGCAGAGACGAAGAAAATATGCCCGGCTCCATGCGAGAAGTGCGGCATGCAAAGGAGGAAGGCGTTGAATTCTTGTGGAATCGCCAACCCGTTGAGATTCTCGGTAATGGTAGTGCAGAATTGGTAAAGGTAGTTGAAACCCGGCTAGGTCCGCCGGATGAACGCGGTCGAAGAACACCGGAGCCGGTTCCTGACAGCGAACAGGACCTTCCATGCGACAGTGTTATTATCGCGTTTGGATTTCGCCCCAGTCCGGGTGAATGGTTTGTTGATCACCAAATTGATGTTGACCCGTTTCTGCGCGTGAAATGCGGGCCAGAGTCAAAATTCCCTTTCCAGACTTCCAATCCGAAGGTATTTGCCGGCGGCGATATGGTGCGCGGTGCTGACCTTGTGGTAACCGCAGTTTTTGAAGGTCGGGAAGCAGCCACCGGAATATTAAGATACTTGGGAGTCTGACTTGACCCGGAAGGTCTCGCGAGAATGTTCGATCGCGAATGCTGAACGGTTAATTGTAGCGCTTGACCTGCCGACAGGTGTCGAAGCACTCCGCCTTGTTGACCAGCTTGGCGACACAGTCAAATTCTATAAAGTTGGACTGGAGCTTTTTTCCAGCGGCGACGCGGTAGGTTTGATTCATCAGCTTACTGCCAGAAACAAGAAAGTATTCGCCGATTTGAAATTGTATGATGTTCCTGAAACGGTAAAGCGTGCTGCCAGGCGAATTGATGATTTGGGTGCAGAATTTCTGACTGTACACAGTGAACCGTCAGTCGTGGAAGCCGCTACAAGCGCAGTTGATCATGTTGGCATTCTGGCGGTAACTGTTTTGACTAGCATTGACAAAGCCAGTCTGAAGTCATCCGGATTTTCAGGTGATTTGGATGAATTGGTGATCCATCGTTCCAGAATTGCCCATGAGGCCGGTTGCGAAGGTGTTATCGCATCCGGACTTGAGGCATCTTTGATCAAAAACCGTTTTGAAAACAACTTGCTTATCGTCACTCCTGGCATTCGCGATCAATCGTCGCCGGGTGATGACCAAAAAAGAATAGTCAATGTAACTCAGGCATTCCAATCCGGTGCCGACTACATCGTTGTTGGCAGGCCCATTCGAGGTGCTGCAAATCCCGCAGAAAAAGCTGAAGCGATGCAGAACGAGATTCACAAATGCTTCGCTGATGCTTGATGAGTCATTCCATGACCACTAGCAATTTGAAAAACAGCAGGCTACTTCTGGCTTTGCGAAAAGAACCTGTAGACCGAACACCAGTCTGGATTATGCGGCAAGCCGGGCGGTATTTGCCCGAATATCGTGAAACACGTAAAAAAGCTGGAGATTTTCTAACGCTGTGCCGAACCCCTGAATTGGCCTGTGAAGTAACGATGCAACCTTTGCGTCGTTATCAATTGGATGCAGCGATCATCTTTTCAGATATTCTGGTCATTCCGGATGCCATGGGCCTGGAATTGAGGCTTGTGGAATCCATCGGGCCTGTGTTCGAAAAACCTGTTCAGGAACCGGCGGCAGTCAAAAAACTTGGTGTTCCCGACCCTGAAACAGATCTTGGTTATGTGCTTGATGCAATTCGAACAACCAAAACCAGTTTGGATGGTTTGGTACCCTTGATTGGCTTTTCGGGCAGTCCATGGACTCTTGCCGTCTACATGATTGAAGGCCGGTCAAAAACAGATTTTTCCAAAATTTTGTCTTTTGCCAAGAACAATCCCGAAGAGGTGCATATTCTTCTGGAAACTTTATCTAAATCTGTATCGATTTATCTTGAAGCACAAGCGCGGGCAGGTGCCGACGTTCTCATGGTTTTCGACACTTGGGGAGGAATTCTGAATACAGACCAGTATTTGAATTTTTCGTTGCACTACATGAACAAGATTGTTCAATATCTGTCACACTTGATGCCGAACTTGCCAGTAATTTTGTTTACCAAAGGAAGCGACGAGTGGCTGGAGCATATCGCGGAGACTGGTTGCCACTGCATCGGACTGGATTGGAATACAGACATTGGCAAAGCAAGAGGTCGCGTTGGTAGCGACGTTGCATTGCAGGGGAATCTCAACCCTGCCGCGTTAAGAGAAGATAAAAATTCGATTCATCAAAAAACCAAAGCAATTCTGCAATCGTTCGGGTCAGGGAGTGGCCATATTTTCAATCTTGGGCATGGCATTACTCCGGATATCGACCCGGAACACGTAGCAGTAATGATTGATACAGTTCAAAGTGAAAGTTCGCAGTATCACAACTGACACAAACTGCTCACCTGTATATTGCTTCACATTGATGAAGTTTTGATTACTTTTCAATTCGAAAAACTGATTCCAGAGTGGGAACACCACTACAACCGACCCTGCCTTCATCAACAAGTTTAAGAATCGCTGCGAACATTGACTGCGCCGCGGCCGCTTGGAGATTGCTATCAATGTCGCGGTAAATGACCGGTACCATATCGCCTATGGTCTCATAACCGGCTTTCAAACAATCAATGATTTGAGACTCCCGATGCAGACGGTGCTGAATGTAGGTATTCACAAACATCTTTGGATTTGGAATGTTCGGTCCGTGGGTTGGATAGTAGATCAAGTCATCAAATGGCAACAACTTTTTCAGACTTTCCATGTAAGCAGACATACTGCCATTCGGCGGAGCTATGACGCTGGTCGACCAGCCCATCACATGATCGCCACAAAATAGTACCTTCTCTTCCTTGAGTCGATAACATATGTGGTCCGAAGTATGGCCCGGTGTATGCACGCACTCGAGTGTCCAGTCGTTGCCATTTATCAAACCGTCATCTTGCACCGGTACATCTGGTATGAAATCTGTATCAACCGATTCCTCGACCTGCACCTTTTCAGTCTCATTGGCAATCAGTTCAGGCCTACCAAAACCGTAGATCGGGGCACCGCATGCAACTTGAAGTGGGCGGCTTGCTGGTGAATGGTCCCTGTGAGTATGGGTCACCACGATGTGAGTAACGTATTCGCCTTTTAAACTTTGCTGAATCGCCTCAATGTGCTCTGGCAATTCAGGACCTGGGTCGATGACCGCAACTTCACCTCTGCCTACAATGTAGGTGCCAGTACCTCGAAATGTAAAGCGGTTCGGATTCCGCGCCACAATTCGGCGAATCAGAGGGGAAATTTCCTGAATCGCTCCGTATTCGAAACTGTCTTCCCGTCGGAATGGAATATGCATCGCCAGTAAATTACCAAGCCGAAATTGTTTGAAACTGAATGAACACCTTATTCTACTGTCAGCACGAATTCCAGAAATTGAAACTCATCGGGTTGTTAGTTATTTCTGCAAAAATTTGACAACCACTTGACAATTAATATCGCGTAAAACAAATCATTTTGAGAAAATTATTGCAATAAATCTGCATTTCAGAATAAACTTGTTCTAAATTCTCATCAAAAATCAGGAGAAATGTACCATGGATGCCATTGACCTCAAAATACTGGAGTGTCTGCAGAAAGACGCAGATATGTCAATCAGGAAAATCGCCGACCATGCAAACCTCAGTACCTCGCCTTGCTGGCGCCGGATTCGGAAGCTTGAAAGCGATGGTGTGATTCAGTCAAGAGTCAGTCTGCTGGACCGGGACAAACTTAACCTCGGTGTCGATGTATTTATTGCGATACAAACAAATCAGCACAATGCAGAATGGACCGAGAAATTTTCAAAAACGGTAGTGGAGTTTCATGAAGTGGTTGAGTTCTATCGCCTTAGCGGCCAAATTGACTATTTGATGCGAGTTGTCGTGCCGGATATCACCGAGTTTGATAAATTCTACAAGCGACTAGTCACCGCGGTTGAATTTACTGATGTGAGTTCCAGTTTCGCCATGGAGCGTATCAAATACACCACTGCTCTTCCTCTGCAATACGCCCAGTTGGACTAATCAGATCATTCCCCAACCACTGCTTCTTCGGATGAAGAGACACTGGTACGTCGGCTTAGAGTATGTACTTCGCTGATTGCTACTGACAATGTAGCAAAGTCAATCTTGCTAGTGGACTTAAGTTCGTTAATCAAGTTTGTGAGTCGCCGATAGTTCAGTTCGTTCGCTGAAATCCAACTGGTTACGGCTTCCTGAGGCACATTTTCACCAAAACTTTTCACAACATCTGCCGCAATTTCGTACTGTTGATTGTGAATGTCGTCCCTGAGTCTGGATTTTGCCAGACTATGCCAATGGTCATCGTCTGACAGTTCGGCAACTTGATCTCGAATCCACATCAAATCCAGACGGGCGCCAACCTCGAAGTAGGCGGTTGCCACATAATTCATCGGCTTGTCAGTCTGTTTTGAAATTTCAACTATGTCCAAAGCAGTCGACATCAAGACAAAACCCGCAATTCTCTGTGCCAGTTCAGGAGGTACCTTTTGTTCGGTAAATTCATTCAGAATTTTTTCCAGCAATGGAAAATCGCTCTTGGACAAAGGCCCGGGGAAACTTGCTGCCAAAGTTGCAATATCTTCTTTATAGTAGTCAACAGTCTCGCGAACATTGAGGGGGAGTTGACAATGGTGAAGCAACCACAAAGTGGCTCGCTCAACCAGCCCACCCGCGTAAACCAGCATCTTCAACTTGATCTTGACACTGACGCTTGTATCCAGACCTTTGATTTCCTGCCACACTTCCCTCATACTGAAAATTTCTCGCGCCGCTGTATAGGCGCGGGCAATTTCCGGATAGTCTGCTTGCGTGATTTCGTGAATCCTGAAGACAAATGTCGGTCCGACCTGATTCAGTATGCTGTTCGTGATTCGGGTTGAAACAATCTCTCTTCTGAGAGGGTGCCGCGCCATGATCTCACCATATTTTTTGCTCAATTGCTCTGGAAAGTACTGCTTCAATTCATAACCAAGAAATTCATCTTCAGGTACATCTGATTCAAGCAACTCCTGATAAAGCGTCAATTTGGAGTACGCAAGCAGTACCGAAATTTCCGGCATGGTGAGGCCTTTCTTTTCGTTTTCTCTTTCTTGCATTTCTTCATTGTCCGGGAGAAATTCCAGTTCCCGATTCAATGCACCGGAGCGTTCGAGTGCACGAATAAACCGTGCATGCTCAGGCAACAGGGACAATGCTTGAAAGTGAATCATGCTGACGGCTTGTGCCTGCTCGTAATTGTCAGAAATGACATGCTCCCCGACTACTTCAGTCATTTGAACCAGCAACCGATTTCTTTGCTTGACTGTCAACTCACCATCGCTCACAATTTCATTCAGCAAGATTTTGATATTGACCTCATGGTCAGAACAGTCCACCCCGCCAGAATTGTCGATGAAGTCCGCATAGCACAAACCGCCGTTTCGGCAATACTCCACTCTGCCGAGTTGCGTCATGCCCAAATTGCCTCCCTCGCCGATCACTCGACAACGAAGTTCCTTGCCATTTACCCGCAACGAATCGTTCGCCCGGTCTCCGACATCTTGATGCGATTCTGATTGCGCCTTTACATAGGTTCCAATCCCGCCGTTCCAGATCAAGTCAACCGGTGCCTTGAGCATGGCTTTGATCAACTCAGACGGAGTTAACTTGGAACTTCGAATATCAAATGCTTTTTGAATTTCAGGTGAAATGGATATCGCCTTCACCTTTCGGTCGAAAACTCCACCGCCCTGTGAAATCAGTTCAGGGTTGTAATCACTCCAGGTTTTGCCTTGCAAGTTAAACAATCGCTCTCGCTCTTTGAAACTTGCTTTCGGGTCCGGATTCGGGTCCAGAAATATTTCCATATGATTGAACGCACCAAGCAGTTTAATATTTTGTGACTGCAACATTCCATTACCGAAGACATCGCCGCTCATATCGCCAATGCCGACCGCAGTGAATGGCTCTTTCTGACAATCCTTGCCAAATTCGTGAAAGTGAAGTTTGACGGACTCCCAGCCACCCCTTGCAGTAATCCCCATCGCCTTGTGGTCGTAGCCCGTGGAACCACCGGAAGCAAACGCATCGCCCAGCCAGAAACCATATTCTTCAGAAACCTGATTGGCAATATCCGAAAATGTCGCCGTACCCTTGTCGGCCGCGACGACAAGGTAGGGGTCGTCATCGTCATAGCGTTCAACATCTTTCGGGGGAACAATTTCTCCCGCGACCAGATTGTCGGTAATATCCAGCATCCCGCGAATGAACGTCTTGTAGCACTCCACCACCTCTTTGTGCAGTTGATTCTTGTTGGAAGGTGGTCGCTTGACAATAAATCCGCCTTTGGAACCGACTGGAACAATGACTGCGTTTTTGACCATTTGTGCTTTTTGAAGACCCAAAACTTCAGTTCTGAAGTCCTCGCGCCGATCCGACCAGCGAATTCCACCGCGTGCCACTTTGCCGCCGCGCAGATGAATTGCTTCGGTGCGTGTTGAATACACAAAGATTTCATATAACGGCCGCGGTTCGGGCATTTTCAGAATTTCGCGAGAGTCAATCTTGAAAGATATTCGGTCCAGCGGCCGTCCGTTGGCATCAGATTGAAAGAAATTGGTGCGTACAGTTGACATGATTGCGTTGAGATAGCCGCGCAGAATCATGTCCTCATCCAAACTTTGCACTGTTTCTAATCGACTTTCCACAAATTCGATATGCTGGCGAACCTTGCTCTCTTGCTCCTGAACATTCGGGTCAAAGCGTAAATTGAAAAGATGAACCAGTCGAGTCGTCATGTGTGGATGCAACAGCAGAGTTTCGATCATGTAATTCACGCTATACGGACTTCCGATCTGTTGCAAAAATCTGCAGTACGCTCTCAAAACCACGACTTCACGCCATTTGAGTCCGGAATTGAGAATCATGCGATTGAATCCGTCGTTTTCAGCTTCGCCTTTCCAGATATGAACCAAAGCTTCTTCAAATTCGTGTCTCAATTTGTTCAGGTCGAACTCCAAACCTTCAGCCTGCTCGAGACTATAGTCGTGGATGGAAGTACCGGTTCCTCTGGGTAACCGAAGCGCATACGAGTTTGATTCAAGTACTCGCAATCCTGCGTTTTCGATGATGGGAAGCGCGTCGGAAGGTGAAATCGGACCTGCATGGCTAAATATCTTCAGTCGAATTCCGCTAATCGGGTCCGTCCAGGGTCGATAAAGGACAACACCCAAATTGTTGTGAGAATCAAGTTGTTCTACTCGTTCAATATCGGTGGCCGCGGTTCGCGCAGTAAAATCTTCCTGATACGCGGCACTGAAAGCACTTGCGTATTTGTTGACATACCTCATGCCCTTTTCTTCACCGTATCGCTCAACAACAGCTTCAGTCAATTGGTCAGTCCAGGTTTGACAGGCGTGTTCCACCAGTTTTTGAATTTCTTCAAGTGCGTGAACCGGATTGTCGGAAGGATCGGTGTGAATTGTATAGTTGATGCGCACCAGAATTGATTCAGAGAAAGTTGCATCGAACTGTGAAGAACTTCCCCACAAAGAATTCATCAATATTTCCTGAATCTTGAGACGTAGTTCGCGACTGTAGCGTTCGCGCGGCAAATACACCAAAACCGAGAAAAATCTGCCGTACCGTTCCCGGCGCAACAACACTCGTACTCGCTGACGTTCCTGGAGTTCAACGATACTTGCCGCATCGGCAAACAACTCATCGGCAGAAATTCGAAACAAAATATCCCGCGGATAAGTGTCGATGATATTCATCAGGAATCGCCCGTCATAACTGTCCACCGGCAAACCGCTTTGTTCGATGACCTGGTCCATTTTTCGCCGGAGAAGCGGAATATTTCGGGCACTCCGGTTGTACGCTGTGGAAGCGAACAAACCTGCAAAGATTCGCACTCCACTGCCAACTGGAAACTTTGGCACTTCGACCAGGTCCATGTACGAAGGCCTGTGAATCAGTGAGCGTGTATTGGCCTTTGTGATGAGTAAGGAAAAATCATCCGCTTCGCTGCGGGAATTCAGCGACGGTATGATTTCTTTGATGTCGTCAAATGCACGCAGTATGCCAAGTGTGGAATTTCTGTTGAGACGATTTTCGCCGTTTTTGGTTCGATTGAATTCGCAATACCCAAAGAAAGCAAAATTTCCATCTGCCAACCAATTACAAAACGGTGCTTGATCATCCTGTGCTTCATCTTTCGGCACTTTGCTATTGTGTTCAATTTCTTCTGCAACTTCTTGCATCCTTGCACGCATCGAATGCCAGTCCGCATAGGCAACCCGGATTTGGTCCAATGTACCCATTACTGATGATTCGATTCGAGTTAGCTCGTCAGTTTGGGTGCGCTTGTCAAACTCGATGTGAATGTATGCTTCCTTGCTCTCGCCCGAGCTCTTGTTCTGAAGTTGTCCGGTCGAATCTCTGGAAATTCTGATTGCCGGATGGACGGAAAGGTGAATGGTCAAACCCATGCGGTTCAGTAGCATGGAAATAGAGTCGACCAAAAATGGAATGTCATCTGTAACGACTTCCAGAATTGTGTGGGGGGATTGCCAGCCATGCTGTTCGACATCGGGATTGTAAACACGAATTAATGGTTGTTCGGCCTCGCGCTGAAGTCCCAGATTCCAATGCGCCAGTACGCTGCCTTCAAGATCAGCGATTTCCCGCTTCTTCAGATCTTCATAAGGAACACCGCGAAAGTACTCGCGAACAAATGCTTTGAAAACTTGAGTATTTGCAATTGGAAATCGAGTGCTGTTCTCAAACAACCGATCCGTCAATTGCTGCGTCTCGCGGGAATGAAGGATCGACATAAGCTAACTCCCGTAGTCGGCGGTCATCATTCTTTATGAAGTTTTGGTTTATGTATTATTTTGTATGCCCTGTATCCAATTATAAAGTCCCTTGGAAATGTTTTGTGTGTATTGGAATGGATTTATTAAGCAGGTTCTTTCTGAACTGCAAGCCGGGAGTTGGACAAATCACCATATCCGGAAAAAAGAGAGCCGGTCACTCAGTTGTGGCCGGCCCTCTTGTTCAAGGAGTGAAAGAGAATATGCTCGAATGCTATCCGTTTATACCAGTTTGGGCATCTTGACAGCATCTTCCATCGCTTGCTTGGTAGCCGCGGTGTAGTTCTGCCACAAATCTGCATAGGCGTCTCTGGCTTCAATGGCTAGATCCGCACAGGTCTTTGCATAGGCATTGGTACCTTCAATTGTGCTTTGCATAACACTGCCCTGGAATGCTGCATAATCGGTTATTGTTTTGACCTTGAGCAATTCTCCGGCACGGTTGGTTGCATCCTTTACGGCATCCTGAGCCATCTTGACATTGAATTCAATGGCTTTGTTGATCAAGTTCGCGTTGACAAACATGGTCTGGTTCGTCACTTCCATGAATTTGGCTTGCATTTGAATACCCTCGCTGGTAAAAAATAAAGTTTTGTTGCATTGCAATATATCATCTATTTTCTGAATGTCAAGGGTTTTTTGCAAAAAATCTCGTCCTTCGCAATAATATTATTTATTATCAGATACTTACATAGTGTTTGAAAATCCTGTTCCGTTTGATTCATGGTAATTGTTGCAATGCAACATTATTGTTTCATCGTATAAGCGATCTCTGATGGAGGAAAAGAGAAGATAGTGAAAACGATTGCTTGTGGCATTCCGCGCTTCAATCTGCCGATTGCCCCAACTTCAATTTTGCTTGGCAAAACAGTGAAGGAGTCCCTTTCGCACATCTTGGTATGCGAGGCTAACGCCTAAATCACGCAACATTGCACGGTTGTCAATTTTTCGCGACTCGCTAAGGTACTGCTGCATGACACTCCCGTGACCAAGCTGGCTGATTGGGCCTTTCACAACTTCAGGCGGCGTAAGCCCCCCTAACTCAGCAACAAGCCGAAAATACTCGGTCATGCGCATCGGATGTCCATCCGAAACATTGTAAATTTCACCCGCAGACAACGACGAAGCAGCTGTGCAAACTGCAACCAGGTCGTCTAGATGAATTCGATTGGTATATCCGCATTTTTCGTCTGTCGGTACTCTGATACCCTGTTTGATTCTGTCCACAGGGACCCGACCCGGACCGTAGATTGCTGCGACCCGTAGAATCGTCAACGACACTCCTCGCCGCTCGCACCAATTCGTACAACGATGTTCCGCATTCATGCGCCTCCTGGCACGGTCCGTTTGCGGATTCACGGTAGTTGATTCATCAATCCAGGCCCCGTGGCAATCGCCATACACGCCCGTAGTGCTGATCAAAACAAACTTTCGAAGTGTGCCAAACACCGCATTTTTCAAAAACCGCTCAAGACGAAGATCCTCAACTCCCGAATTCGGCGGTGGCACCAGATAGTAAATCAGCATTCCGTCACTGTGAACCGGCACCTCCAAAACACTTTTGTCCAAATCTGCAACAACATTGGAGAATTTTTCGTGCTGAAATGACGATTGAGTTCGGGAGACTCCGAACGTCTCTACTCCGTTGTTGCAAAAATGCGCGGCAAGCCGACGACCGGTATAGCCGCAACCGACAATTAGCACTTGCCCAAACCCACTATCCATCGCACATACAGTGTTCTGCAGTTCGCGTCAATCGCGACGCAATCGCTCGGAAACCGCTACGGGAGATGGATACCGGAATACGACAAGATAGGAAGAACCAATAAAGGTCAACACCGTGGCAAGAATGATCAAATTTGCTGCATTGTTGCCGACTTCGCCAAAAGTCACTGCCAGCAGCGCAAGCAGAATCGAGAATTCACTCAGTTGTCCAAGTCGAAAACCGACTTCCCAGGAAGTCTCCTTGGATTCGGAGATTCGCCCCAGCAAGTATTTGAAAGTTACCGGTTTCAATGCAAGCATGGCAACCGCCATTGCAATTGCCGGCACAATCACCGCGGCCGTCGACTGCATGTTGAAATGAGCACCAACTGATACAAAAAACAACACCATGAAAAAATCGCGAATGGGGCGCAGGTAATTGGCAATATAGCGAGAAATTGGCGATGCCGCCAAGGCCACCCCGGCAATGAATGCACCAATTTCAAAGGTCAATCCAATAAAATCGGCCAGTTGTGACAAACCCAGACACCAGCCAATTGTCACAATGAATACATACTCCTGAATCTGCTCGAATTTCATCAACAGCTTGCGAATGAAAAACCTTTCAAGCAAAAACGCAAATACAACAAATATCGGCAACAAAAGGATCGGAAGCAAACTCACCCACTGGAAGTGCACCGACAAGGCCAACCCTTGCAGAAACACGATTGCAAACAGTGCCAGTACATCTTGCAGCAATAGTACCCCAATCACCAGTTCGCCAATATGACGATGATGCAGAACCGTGGTTGGCAATAACTTAAGGCCGATAATGGTGCTGGAAAACATCGATGCAATCCCCACAACCACAGCTTCAATGAAGGAAAATCCAAATGCAATGGTGATGGCGAAGGCGGCAAGAAAAAATATGATGGAACTAGCCGTCGCGACGAATGAAACCGATCGAAACAGATTGATGAGCTTTTGCGGATAGAGATCAAGACCCAGTAGAAACAGCAGAAATACAATTCCGATATTCGAAATCTGCTCGACCAGTTGCAAGTCGGGAAGTACCTGGAAACCGCCCGGACCTACGAGTGCACCTAGCAAAATATATACAACCGGAAGGGCCTGGCGCGTAAACAAGGCAACAGTAGCTAGTAGCGCCGCACCAAAGTACACCAGAAAAATCGAATACTGGATTACAAAATCGTGTTCCATCTAATCCAGCATTGTTTAAGAAATGATTTGATCCTGCTCTAGTTAAATCAAGCTAGTCTGTAAGAATGTTTTCTGCGAATGAGTTGTTACGATTCGTTGCCGCGCTTCCACTTGATACTACAACCCGCGCTGTGTTTTTGATTTGCTGACACCGCTTGGCCAGCGATGATCGCATCCGCAGCTGCCCTTAAATCTTCCCCGGTAACCGGCTTTTTATTGTTGGGTCGACTGTCATCGTACTGGCCGTGGTAGGCAAGCCGCAAATCAGAATCGAACAAATAAAACTCCGGTGTGCATACCGCGGCATAAGATTTTGCTGTTTCCTGTGTTTCATCAAACAAATACGGAAACGAATAGTTGAAAGTAATTGAATCTTCTGCCATTTTTGCCGGCGCATCGGCCGGATAAGTCTCCGGATCGTTGGCACTGATTGCAACAACCTGCAAACCTTTTTCCTGATATTCCTTGGCGAAAGTTGAAAAGCTTTCTTTCAAATGCACAACATATGGACAATGATTGCATATGAATGCAACCAAGGTGCCCGATGCGGATTGAAGTTCTGCAAGACTGATATTTTCAGTGTCGACCAGTGGATTTTGATTCGGCAGAGTGAATGAAGGCGCTACCATCCCCAATTCCAGATTTGTTGATTCGAGTAAAGGCATCTCTCTGTCTCCTTGATGCTTGTTTGGACGTTTGAACTACACTGCAAATGCTGACGATTTTTGAGTGCCGCAAACCGGACATTTTACATCTTTCAATACCTGAATTTCCTGCCACTCCATATGCGCCGCATCCAAAATCAGAAGCCGGCCACTTAGTGTTTCACCAACTCCGGTCAGTATTTTCAGTACCTCAGTGGCTTGTACACACCCGACTATTCCGGCCACAGAACCCAGTATTCCGGTCTCACTGCACCGTTCCTGCGGTTCGTCTTCAGGACTGAATACACAACGAAAACAAGGACTGTCTTCACGATCAAGACGATACACCGTTACTTGCCCTTCCATACGTATAGCCGCCCCGGATACAAGCGGAGTAGCCGTTTCAACACAAGCATCATTCAATGCAAAGCGAATATCAAAATTATCTGTGGCATCAACAACTACATCAGCTACACGCACCTCTTTCAACAACTCTTGCCCCTGCAAATGCCGGTTGATTCCGGTAATATCAATTTCCGGATTCAATGCCTTGAGAGTGGCAACCGCTGACTCTACTTTCGGCATTTCAATGGCTTTGGTTGTATGAACAATTTGACGTTGCAGATTCGACAAGTCCACCTCGTCGAAATCGTTGACCACCAGATGTCCTATGCCGCTCGCGGCAAGATACATGGAAATCGGTGAGCCAAGTCCACCAAGACCTACAACCAGTACTCGCGCATCAAGAATCTGCTGCTGTCCTTCAATGCCAACTGCCGGCAACATGATTTGCCGGTTGTATCGCAATAGAGTGGTATCATCCATGAAATACAGTTTATCATGTAGCACTGACAGTGCAATTCAGGATAGCAAAAATCGGTCATCTTTCCGTATGACGGAATTCACTCATTTCAATGAACGCGGCGAAGCCCACATGGTTGACGTCGGTCAAAAGCAGGCAACCGCCAGACGCGCAATCGCCGATGGTTGCATTCTCATGAATCCGGAGACACTGCAGGCAATTATTGACGGCAAGCACAAAAAAGGAGATGTTCTGGGCATCGCCAGAATTGCCGGAATCATGGCGGCCAAACGTACTTCGGAATTGGTTCCACTTTGCCATCCGTTGTCCCTCACGCATGTCAACATCGATTTGAACTGTGATGTTGACAACTCCAGGGTATATTGCTCTGCCACTGTGGAAACGCATGATAAAACCGGTGTAGAAATGGAAGCTCTGACAGCGGTTCAAATCGCCTTGCTGACTGTTTATGATATGTGCAAGTCCACCGACCGCGGAATGACAATTCAATCTGTACAGCTACTGGAAAAATCCGGGGGACGCTCTGGGCACTGGCGACGGGAAAATGCCTGACAACCACATGCAGGAAAGCTGTATGGATGCGACAGTCATGGCATCCACGCTTTACGAAGATGCACTGACAAAAATTCTGGGTGAAATCAATCCGATTGCAGAAACGCAACGAGTACCAATTCGCGAGGCACTTCATCGCGTCGCAGCGGAAGATATCCACGCATCGTTCAATGTACCATCACATCGCAATTCAGCGATGGACGGATACGCCTGCCGATATCAAGACTTGCAACTGGACAAAGAGACAAGGTTACAAATGGTTGGCACTGCCGCGGCTGGCCGACCCTTCAATGGAACTGTCCAATTCGGGGAATGTGTCCGAATCCTGACAGGTGCGGTGGTACCCGAGTCTACGGACACAGTTGTCATCCAGGAAGACTGCACCGTCAAACACAATCAAGTCATAGTCTCGCAATACAGTTACCGTCTTGGTCAGCATATACGCGAAGCGGGCGAAGACATCGCAACCGGCGAAATGGCAGTCTCAGTAGGTCAATCTATTGGAACGGCCGAGCTCGGCTTGCTGGCTTCTGTAGGTTGTGCAGAAATTCTGGTGTTCCGTAAACCCGTTGTTGCATTCTTTTCAACCGGAGATGAGTTGCGCGGCGTTGGCGAACACCTGAAGCCGGGAGAAATTTACGATAGCAACCGCTACACCCTCTACGGACAACTTCAGAGTCTGCATGCCGATTCAATCGATCTGGGTGTTGTCAAAGACAATCTTGAAGATACCATCAATGCCCTTCGTAGCGCCGCATCCAAGGCTGATATTGTTGTCAGTTGCGCCGGTGCTTCTGTGGGAGATTCGGATTTCGTTACCCGGGCTCTTGAATCGCTGGGCGAACTCTCATTCTGGAAAGTTGCGATGAAACCCGGTCGGCCTTTGGCATTCGGCAAAATCAATAATTCCCGGTTTTTCGGACTGCCGGGTAATCCGGTATCAGTCATGGTAACTTTCGACAAGTTTGTCAAACCAGCAATTCTGAAATTGAAAGGCGCAGGGAATCGGTCATCAATACAGATATCAGCGCGTTGTGCCACCCCGATTAAAAAAGTACCGGGTCGACTTGAATTTCAGCGCGGAATACTTTCTTTTGATTCGGCCGGAGACGCTGTTGTTGAATCAACTGGCAACCAAAGTTCGGGAGTACTCACCTCCATGAGCCGTGCAAACTGCTATATTGTGCTGCCGCTGGAATGTGGCAATTTGCCAATCGGCACTCAAGTTGTAGTTGAACCCTTTGAAACCAGCTTGATACAAGGAAATTGACTTGCCCAAAGATTCTGAACGCTGGGACCAAAAGTACGAAACATTCAGCTCGCCTGACCCACCAGATCCTCTGCTAGTCAAATACGCAAAGTTGTTCAAGCCCTTCTCGCGAGTTGTTGACTTGGGGGCCGGAACTGGCCGCAATGCCATTTATCTTGCACAGCAACAACATGTTTCAATTGCTGTAGACTGCAGCCAACGTGCCATTCACGAGGCCAAACGACGCGCCGCAAAAGCAAATGTTGAACTTCTGGGACTCGTTGCAGATTTAAACAACTTTCGCTTTCCTCAGGAATCGCTGGATGCCGTTGTTTGCTTCAAATACATGAATCGCAATTTGATGCAAGATTTGCAATACAGACTTCATGGTGGTGGCTATCTTGTATTCAAAACCTTCAACCTGAACATTCTTCGGGAATACCCTGCATTCAATCCAGATTATGTGCTGCAACCCGGCGAGTTGGCACGAATGTTTAAAAGTTACGAAGTTGTGTCCATTAACGATGACGGCAAGCCGGACACACAAACGTACAGTCACATCGTGGCGCGCAAACCCGTTCCGTAAGGGAGCAATATACCTGAGTGCCCAAAACCATTGCGAAGCATTTTGCTTCGCAATGGTGAGATTTTTTTGGTCAGGAGACGACTAAGGCAGTTTGTTCAGCTGGAGTAAACAGTCCCTTAGTTCAACACCAAGAACGCTTCTCACACCGTCCAAATCAATTCCAGATTCAAACGCAGACAGTTGCATTTTAGTGAGAAGCGCATCGTCAGGCTCAAATTTTTTGGCGTGATCAAACGAAATCGTTTGAATTTCAAAAGGGTTCATGCCCTCAGTCTGGCCAATGAGTTCTCGCGCCATTTCAGTTGCCCAGTCCTTCGCATCAATGTCTTTTGAAATCCGTTCTCCAAGTTCAGTAAGGCGTATCGGACTTTCGCCTGTCGTTGGCAAAGTCGGAAGTCTAATGAGAATATTGTTTATTTGATTACGGATTTCATCAATGTCTTTACGGACTTCTGCCATGAACTCTTTGAACAATATTCGGTCACTATTGACTTCCCCATACCAACTTCCAAATTTAAACGCAGCGGCAATCAATGCGAGAATTGCTGTAAGCAATGCAACCAATATTGCTAATTCCGACGTCATCAGTGTTCCTCTATAGATACCTAATTTCTCAAACTTCTTTCTGGGAATTATATAGTGAATTATTCAAGTCTACAATTTTTTTTCTGTCCTGTCGAAAGAATAGAACACGCCTATAATTGTTGAATACAATCAAACGATCCGGAGGAGTCTGATGGCAAGTTTCTTGCCACTTCAATGGCCGCCGGGAACTTCATCTATCGGAACAAATGCTACAAATCGCCGTTGGTCCTGTGCAGATTCAGACTTCCCTTACTTCGTAATCAAATGCCTGTAACGGAAAGAAGAAACGATCTGTTGTCCGAATTCTTGCTTGATTTCAACAGGCGTAACTACTTGGACTGCTTCGCCGCCTGTCGTTCAGCGTACAACTTTTTTTGTTCTGGAGTCGCTTCTGCCTGAAACAGTTCCTTCCACTCCGAGTAAGGCATGCCATAGATTATGTTTCTAGCCTCCTCATAACTCAATTCTTCACCACGTTCTTCGGCCGCCGCGCGGTACCATTTGGACAAGCAGTTTCGACAAAAGTCAGCCAAATTCATCAAGTCAATGTTCTGAACCTCGGTGTGAGTTCGAAAGTGTTCGACCAGTCGGCGAAAGGCCGCCGCTTCTATTTCAAGTCTGGTTTGGTCATCCATTGTCGCCTGCCTCCTGCGATTCATTAGCAAAGTTTCCCGGACCAATCGTATTGTGCTCAACCCAGCGAATTTTTCCGCCTTTCAGATGCTCTTTTTTCCAAAATGGCGCTTTTGACTTCAAGTCTTCTACCAGTGCGCTACAGGCCTTGAAGGATTCAGCGCGATGTGCAGTCCAGACGGCAACAAGCACAATTGGCTCACCAGGGTGCATTTTCCCAATCCGGTGCACCAGCATCACATCCAGCAAGTCGTACTGCGCCATCAATGATTCTGCCATTTTCGACAAATGCTCTTCGGTCATGCCTTCGTAATGTTCCAGTTCCAGTGCTTCGACTGCATCTCCTTCATTGAAATCCCGCATCGTGCCGACAAAAACCGTGGTTGCACCATGTTCACCATCCACCAAGTTTCTGGCTTCGTAATCGGCGACTTCCTTCCACGGGTCGAACGACTTGTCGGTAACTTCAATCGACACCATGTCTAGCCACCTGTTACGGGTGGGAAAAATGCCACCTCGTCGCCATCGTTTATCGGCGAGTCCAAATCTGCATATTTCTTGTTCACCGCAACAAGAATGTTGGCCGGCAATTCGACACCCAGATTACATGCCTGCCAAACATCCCGTGGGGTTTGAACAGTTTTTCCTGCAATCTGTTTCTCGCGAACACCGACATGCTCGGCAAAACTGGCAAAGAATCGCACGTTCACACTCATGATTCACCAAAAACCAAGGTTACGCAGTTTCCAATTCTGGCGAGTAATCACCTTTGCTGGCAGCTGCATTGACCATTGCGCGTTGCAACGCCGCATCATGTGTCTCTTTCTTTCTGGAATCATCGCCGCTCCAGGCTTTCATCGGGGCTTGCTGCAACGCTCGACCGTAAGAAAATGTCAATCGCCAACTTGCATCCTCCGCAATTTTGTTGATCGCATTCAGGTGCAATGTCGCCAGTTCGTCTGTTTGTCCGCCGGAAAGAAAGGCTATACCGGGAACCTCGGGCGGAACATTTTCTCTCAGGCACTCTACCGTTTGCTTGGCAACCTCGTCAACGGATGGCTGGCGCGGACAGTCTTTGCCTGCCAGCACCATGTTCGGCTTCAGAATCGTGCCGCTCAAGATTACCTTTTGTTCTTCGAGTTGACTGTAGACGGCCGCAAGTGTATTGCTGGTTACTGTCCGGCAAGTCTCGATTGTATGGTCGCCGTCCATCAGCACTTCGGGTTCTACAATCGGCACAATACTCGCCTCCTGGCACAGCGCAGCATAGCGGGCCAACGCATGTGCATTTGCCATGATGCACCCCGCACTTGGTTGATCTGACCCAATTGTAATGACAGCGCGCCATTTGGCAAACCGGGCACCCAGATCCACGTACTCCGAAAGTCGTTCACGCAATCCGTCCAAGCCTTCGGTAACCAGTTCGCCGTTGTGTCCGGCCAAGGGCTTTGCACCTTTGTCCACCTTGATTCCCGGCACGATACCGATTCGGTCCAGATACTCGGCAAAGGGAATATCATCCATTACAGGTTCCCGGATCGTCTCGTCAAACAAGATTGCTCCGCTAATATAACGAGGCAGGTCAGGAGTGGTTACCAGCATCGAGCGATAACTCATCCGTGTAGATTTGGTACACTCCACATTCAGCTGAGCAAACCGTTTCTGACACGTCGGCGTACTCTCGTCCATTGCGAGTATTCCCCGATCGGGTGCGACCATTTCCTTCGCTGTCCGCTTCAGTTGCTGTACATCCATTCAATTCTTCTCCGGTACTCAATGATTGGATTCTGTTTTAGAATACCAACTGTGATAAAAAATTCATAA
Source organism: Arenicellales bacterium (assembly GCA_965200765.1). Taxonomy (GTDB): domain Bacteria; phylum Pseudomonadota; class Gammaproteobacteria; order Arenicellales; family JAJDZL01. Next base: position 265,480 of record OZ241380.1, on the reverse strand, counting down.
TTTTTCACGCTGTAATAATCCTCATGGTATCCGTTCCACCGGCCACGCCTACCATGGCTCCCATCGTAACAATCAGTCGATCCCCTTTTGAGAGAATACCGCGTTGCAGAAATTCATTTAACACCTGCTCGACAACAGGTACATTTGATTTTGCATCCACGTCGTAACTGATCGGTTCAACGCCGCGAAATAGCCGCACCCGTCGCAAAGTGTGAGAATGTGGTGTTACTGCAAAAATCGGTATGCCTGATATTGTTCTTGATAACCACTTGGCAGTAGCACCGGATTCGGTCAATGCCAGAATCGCAGTGATATCGAAATTGCTGGCTGTAAACATGGTTGCCATGGCAACCGCTTCTTCGGCATTTTGGTACTGCTCACTTTTCCGGTCTCTCGCCTTGACAGAGATTTCGGTTTGTTCCGAGCCCCGGCAAATTCGATCAACGGCCGCAACTACGATCGGTGGATGTCGACCGACGGCGGATTCCTGCGACAGCATGACTGCATCGGTACCATCCAGCACAGCATTGGCTACATCCAGAACTTCCGCACGAGTCGGCTGAGTATTTTCAATCATTGACTGCATCATCTGGGTTGCGGTGATGACCAAACGATTGCGGTCTCTGGCAATTCCAATCAGACGCTTCTGCACACCCGGCAACTGCGCATCACCGATTTCCACGGCAAGATCACCGCGCGCGATCATGATGCCGTCTGATGCTTCTACGATTTCATCAACCCTTTCAACCGCTTCCACCCGTTCAATCTTGGAGATGATACCGCCATTGCAGTTCGCCGCGCGCAACAACTCACGTGCTACATTCACATCCACCGCATTTCGAACAAACGATACAGCAAGATAATCCACATCCATCGAACCGGCTGTGCGAATATCCTGATGATCTTTCGATGTCAACGATTCGGCCGTCAAGCCGCCACCCTGCCGATTGATTCCCTTGGAATCACTCAGAATTCCGCCAAAGACAACTTCGGTGGTGATGATCGGGTCGAATACATCAATGACTTTGAGAATAATATTGCCGTCATCCAGCATCAAAATGTCGTCCATTTTGACATCGCGCGCCAGTTCCTTGTAAGTTACGCCCACGGCTGTTTCTGTACCAGCATTGTCGTCCAGATCAACATTGAGTTGAAACTCATCGCCGGCGCGCAGTTCGATCTGTTTGTCTATGAATCTTGCAATACGTATTTTGGGACCCTGAAGGTCCGCCAAAACCCCAATGGACTTGTTCAATTTCCTGGAAATTTCTCTGACCAGTTCAATGCGCTTCGCATGTTCTTCCCGGTCCCCATGAGAAAAATTGACCCGAACCACATCAACGCCGGCGCGAATCATTGCCTCCATCACTTCGGGCTTGTCAGTAGCCGGACCCAAAGTTGCAACAATTTTTGTTTGACGATATGATTTCACAGAAAAATTGACAGATGGTTGGAATTCATTGTGCGCGCCGATGCAGTGCCTCGATTACCGGCATTGACTTGCCTTGTATGTATTCAAGGAATGCACCGCCCCCGGTGGAAGCATACGATACTTTTCCCAGCACCCCTTGTTGTTGCAATATTGCCAAGGTGTCACCACCCCCTGCAACTGAATGTGCATCGCTGTCCACGACAGCATCGGCAACGGCTTTCGACCCGTTGCTGAATGCATCAATCTCGAACATTCCAATGGGTCCGCTCCAGATAATTGTACCAGCATCTTTCAGCACATCGCAATAGCTCGCGGCGGTTCTCTTGCCGATATCGAAGATCATGTCGTCGTCTTCAATGTTGTTGATCAAAGTCTGTCGAGCTGTGTCCGGTTGTTCAGGAGATTTTGCCACAACCGCATCTACCGGCAACTGTATTGAACATTGATTTGCTTTTGCGCGATGCATGATTTTGGTTGCGGTGGTCACCAGCTCGGGAGCATACAGGGAATTTCCAATTTCTTGCCCGCAGGCTTGCAGAAAGGTATTTGCAATTCCGCCGCCAACGATCATGGTATCCACCAGCTTGGAAAATCGAATCAGTACCGGCAACTTGTCCGCCAGCTTGGCTCCACCCACAATGGCAACAACCGGACGGTCCGGGTCAACGAGAGCTTCGTCAAGCGAGCGAATTTCTCGATCAAACAAAATTCCGGTACAAGCAATCGGGGCATGCTTCACGACTCCGGTTAGTGAAGCCTGGTCGCGATGAGCAGCACCAAATGCATCCATCACCAGTAGTTCGCAAAGACTGGCCATTTGACGGGAGAGAGTGTCGGAGCACTCTTTTTCACCTTCCAGAAATCTGACATTCTCACACAGCACAACTTCGCCGGGCTGAACCTCTACTCCATCAATCCAATCGCGCCGAAGCGGGATTTTCCAACCCGTAATTTCGCGCATGCATTCTGCAACTGGCAATAATGAATATTGCTCGCTAAACCTGCCCTCAACCGGACGGTCAAAATGCGAAATTACAATCACCGCGGCATTTTGTGCGACTGCATATTCAATGGTTTCAAGAGCTGCCCGAATTCGCTTGTCCGAAACCACGCGGCCATCGCTAACGGCAACATTCAGGTCCGCTCGTACCATGACCCGTTTGCCGCTGATATCAAATTCCTTGATGTGAAGCATACCGGTGATGGATATCAGACAGCACTCATCAAGGCTACAGTTGTATCCAGCATCCGATTTGAAAATCCCCATTCATTGTCATACCAGCAACAAACCTTTGCCGCCCGGTCGCCAACAACTCGAGTGGTGGACGCTTCAAAAATGGATGAAGCTTTCGAATGGTTGAAATCAATCGACACTAGCGGTGCATCGTTGTATTCCAGAATACCGGCAAATGGCCCTTCAGCCGCAGTTCGCACCGCATCGTGAATGGCATCCACTGTAACTTCCTTGGTTGTCTCAATTGTCAAGTCAACCAGCGAAACATTTACTGTCGGCACCCGCACAGCAAAGCCGTCCAGTTTGCCATCCAGCTCGGGCAACACCAGGCCAATTGCCGCTGCCGCACCAGTACTGGTTGGAATCATGGATTCGGTCGCCGAACGTGCGCGACGTAAATCAGTGTGAAACACATCAGTTAGCACCTGATCGTTGGTAAAAGCGTGAACCGTTGTCATCAATCCTGAAACAATGCCAAACCGATCGTTCAGCACCTTGGAAATCGGTGCCAAACAGTTTGTCGTGCAAGAAGCATTTGAAACTACAGTGTGAGAGGGTCGCAGGATTTCGTGATTCACACCATAAACAACTGTTGCATCAACATCTTTTCCGCCAGGTGCAGACAAGATTACCTTTTTTGCTCCTGCTGCCAAATGTCCCTTCGCCTTTTCCTTGCTAGCAAACAGTCCGGTGCATTCCAGCACTACATCTACATTCAATTCCTGCCATGGTAAATTTTCCGGATTGCGCTCGGACAGCGTACGCACCAAGTCACCATCCACCAGAAAACCTTCTTCTGACAATTCCACATTGCTGCCGAATCTGCCGTGTACCGAATCATACTGAAGCAAATGTGCGTTGGTTGCCCGGTCCGCCAAGTCATTGATTGCAACGACAATGATCTCGTTCGTTCTCGACGATTCGTACAACGCGCGCAAAATATTGCGGCCGATTCTGCCAAATCCGTTTATTGCCACTTTGATTGTCATCGCTATCGATCACCTCCGCATGTTCTTGTCCGAGTTACTGTTCAAGCAATTCCCCGACCACCTTTTCAACGGCCTCAGTTGTCAAATGAAAATGTTTGTAAAGTGCGGCTCCCGGTGCCGACTCGCCGAATGTATCAACACCGAGCACACGCCCTTCAGGTCCCGCATATTTTGCCCACAAGGCAGTCACGCCCGCTTCCACAACAACGCGTTTGTGAATTGTCGGCGGTAAAACGCTCTCTTGATATTCCGCGGACTGCTTTTCGAACACATCCACAGATGGCATTGACACCACCCGCACCGAAAAACCGCGATGGTTCAGCGCGGTTGCTGCATTCACAGCCAAGCCCACTTCAGACCCGGTCGCAATGAGGAGAACTTGCGGGTTGTCGCAATCAACCAACACATATCCGCCGCACCGAATCGCGTTCAGTTGCATGCTGGTTCGCGATTGTTGGGGTACATTCTGTCTGGACAGCAGTAAACTGGTCGGACCGTCGCGGCGCTCAATCGCCGCTTTCCAGGCCACAGTGGTTTCTACGGTGTCGCATGGACGCCACACGGACATGTTGGGGATCAATCGCAAGGTAGCAGCTTGCTCAACTGCCTGGTGAGTCGGTCCATCCTCACCCAAACCAATGGAGTCGTGGGTATAAACCAGAATGGACTGAATACCCATCAACGTCGCCATGCGCACAGCGTTTCTCGCATATTCGGAAAACATCAAAAATGTTGCGCTGTACGGAATAAATCCGCCGTGCAATGCCAGCCCGCTCGCCGCGCACGTCATGCCAAACTCACGTACACCAAAGTAAATGTAATTGCCACTTGCATCTGTGCTGGTAATCGCTTTTGAACCCTTCCAATAAGTCAGATTGGAACCAGTCAAATCCGCAGAACCGCCGATGATCTCCGGCAACTCCGGACCAAACGTATCCAGAGCGATTTGCGAGGATTTACGCGTTGCGACATCGGCCGGACTTTGACTGAGTTCGACAATTGCTGCCTGTGTTGTTTCTTCCCAATTCCCGGGTAGCTGGCCGTTGATACGGCGCACAAATTCAGCAGCCATATCGGGATATTCAGCGCGATACGATTCAAAATTCTCTTTCCATTTCGCTTCTTGCTGTCTGCCCTTGTCAACGCAGTCGAATGCCGTATAGAATGAATCCGGGATCTCAAAAGGGGAATAGTGCCAACCCAAGACTTGCCGTGCCTCGGCAATTTCGTCTTCACCCAAAGGGGCTCCATGTGCCTGTGCAGTTGCTTTTTTATTTGGTGAACCCCATCCGATGACGGTCTTGCAACAGATCATGCTCGGCTTTTGTGACTCGGCCCGAGCTGCTTCAATAGCGCTGGCCACCTGTTCCGGGTCGTGGCCATCCACCGCTTCGATCACATGCCACCCATAGGCCCGGAAGCGCTGTGGCGTATCGTCTGAAAACCACCCTGCAACTCCTCCATCTATGGAAATATTATTATCGTCGTACAAAACGATCAACTTGCTCAGCCGGAGCGTGCCGGCCAATGATGCCGCTTCATGCGAGACGCCTTCCATCAGACAACCGTCGCCGACGAACACATAGGTAAAGTGATCAACGATTTTGTGCGACGGGCGGTTGAATTGTGCCGCCAGTACTTTTTCCGCGAGGGCCATACCGACTGAATTGGACAGTCCCTGGGCAAGCGGTCCGGTAGTTGTCTCTACACCCGGTGTCAGTCCGTATTCCGGATGACCGGGGGTGCGAGAATGCAGTTGCCGGAAGTTTCTGATTTCTTCCATCGGCAAATCGTAACCGGTCAAATGAAGCAATGCGTAGAGCAACATGGAACCGTGTCCGTTGGACAACACGAATCGGTCCCGATCGCACCAGTTCGGGTTTGCCGGATTATGTTTCAAAAAGTCGCACCACAACACCTCTGCGATGTCTGCCATGCCCATGGGCATTCCGGGGTGTCCAGAATTTGCCAATTGGACTGCATCCATCGACAATGCGCGAATTGCATTGGCTTTTTCGCGCCGTGTCGGGCTATGTTTGTCAGTAGATGGCTCGTCGTTCAACCTAATACCTGTCGAATACCGGATAAGAATTTCACACTATGGAATATTGGCGGAAAATGCTGTTTCAATGCACAGTGATTATACAGTCAACGTTGAAATCAAGGTTGCCGATACCATTTCTTTGTCTGGCGTACCCGCGGGGGTTGGAAAAAACGCGAGTGTTGCCAATGACGTAATCCACCGATTCGTGCGTATGCCCGTGAATCCACAAATCGGCACCGCTCTGCTCGATGACAGAATCCAAATCGGAAGCATACGCCGGCGACAAAAATGATGAAACACGCCGATGAGTCAATGACTGGCCAGACGGCGCATGGTGCGTTACAACGACCGTTGGACCATCCCAGTCATTGTTTGCTATCAATTCGTTTTCGAGATACATTCTCGAGTGAAAATGAAACGCTTCGGTATCGTCAGCGTTCAAAACCCTGTCCCGATTACGAATCAGATGATAGTCGTTCATGCAACGCTCCGCGGAAGTCTTGGCTTCAATCTTGTCACCAAACAAATTCATGTCCGTCCACAAGGTTGCACATACAAATCTCACATCGTTGATGCAAACAGAATCATTTTCAAGAAAATGTACATTGCTGCCGGCAGCGAGTTCCTTGCTCTGATGCATCACTCCATGCAAGTCGAGTCCGTAGAATTCGTGGTTGCCGCAAATATAAACAACCGGCTTGTCTTCAAAGGACCTGATGGCCCACTCCACTCCTTGCGTGCCCACACCAATGTCGCCGGCCAGTACAACAACATCAAATTCGGCGGATGAAGGCGCGAAATCTGAAAATTCAAGATGCAGGTCGGAGTAGACCAGAATTTTTGTGTCCATTTGACTTCAAGCTAGGAGCGGGTGTGGTATCATTGTACATGAACCATGCCTTGTTGCAGTATGGATCGCTTTGAAACGGACATTCGATGCAGGCGATTTACAAGTTTTCGTACTCGCTGGAATTTTTGAATGTGAACAACAAATTGACTTTGGACTTCAGTTGTGTACAATGACATCATGTTCTGATAGCATTGTCAAGTTCAGTAGTCCATACTGGACTCGCTGGCTGTTTAAGGACAAAATCTGTAAAATTCAACACTCTTGAATACAAGAGAACCCAATAGTTATGAAACCGGTATCACAGGAAGATTTGGAATTGGACCGTAGAGTTACTCGGACAGAAGAAGGCATTGGTCACAATAGAGACAAAATTGATTTTGTCGACCGCAACACCAAGTCCTCGCAAACTTGGTTTATTGTTTTATTTGCCTCTATGATCACGTTATTCATCGGTTTAGTCGTAGGGCAATTTTATTTTATTCACAATATCAGTGAAGCTAATCAGCAGCAATCTGCTGAAATCAGGCAGCAATTTGGTGAAGTCAATCAGCAGTTTGGCGAAGTCAAGGAGCAGTTTGGCGAAGTCAAGGAGCAGTTTGGCGAAGTCAAGGAGCAGTTTGGCGAAGTCAAGGAGCAGTTTGGCGAAGTTCGCGCTGAAGTCGCAGAAAACAGACGATTGATCGAGGAGAACTCTGTTCGATTGGATTCACTTACAACACAGGTGGGTACTCTTACGTCAGAGGTGGGCATTCTTAAGTCAGAAGTGGGTACTCTTACGTCAGAGGTGAAAGAGACAAACGAACGCCTTGCAGTCGTTGAAAATGTTTTGACCACTAATCCCCCAACCTCTGCATATTATCAAGCCGGAAAGTTTTGACGATTGCGTTTTCGCAATTTTGACCCAAGACATGCAACTGCATTATGCAGGATTTCGTTTGTTGCACGAAATAACCCGGTCTAATTGACCATTCACACCGAGTTCATGGGTTTCTTTTCGAAGAACTCATGAATACTCGGTCATCCAGTTCGGTAAACATTTGGCACACTTGTCTTGACAAAAATCGTATTGATCGCTCGAAAATATGCTATCAAACACGTATAGAGTCTGTCAGTTATCATTGCTTTAATACGACCTGTCGTGAATTTTGCAACAGGCTAGTATTGAGCTTCAGATATGTACAATGACTCTTGGAATTTGTACATTATAAAATTCTGATATCCTTGTTGAATTTTCTTGTTGCTCAAGAACGATATTCGTAAAATTTGAACGTTCTTGGAATTGAGGTACTGAAGTTTATGAAACATGTTACACACAAAGAATTGGAAAAAGGCAGTTGAATTCCTCAGGCTGAACGGGACATTGGAAGTACTGATAAAAATATCAATATTGTCCATCGAAACGCGAAGCTCAATGTGTTATTTGCCTTAATGATCGCGTTATGTGTGGGGCGTGTTATGTGGCAAATTTATTTTTTCAGAATCTCTGGGAAAATAACCAGCGGCAAAATCAAGACGACGGACAATTGACTGAGGAGATTTCTGTTTAACAAGATTCAATTACAGCATAGTTGGGGACACTTGCGTTAAATGTAAAAGGAGTTCACCAACGCCTTAACAATGTGATTGATTGCCTTGCAGAGCATCGTTTGTTGCACAACATGTGCTGGTCAGATCGATCAGCTGTACCGAGTTTTTGAGTATCTACAGCAGAAAACTCAATGTTCATTCAGCCTTCTTGGCACCGAGGCGGTATGAGCACCTCTATCTCCAGTTCGGCACCAGTCGCTCAACAACAAGATGTCCGCAACGGCTACCTGAGTTTCAATTGCAACAGATGATCACACCAGTACAATCCATTTGGACTTTTTTCGTATAATGGTACGGAAACAACAATCAATATCCTTCCAGCAGAAGTAAGAGCAATGACTTGGTTGACCAATCAATTTCTGATCGCAATGCCTGCATTGCATGATTCGTATTTTGAGCGTACCGTAACATTGATATGCCAGCACAACGAAGAAGGTGCCTTGGGAATCGTGGTCAATCGAACGACAGATTTGTTTCTGAAAGACATTTTTGACCAGCTGGAAATTCCGCTTGCCGATGTTCCGGAAATGAAACTACCGGTACATAATGGCGGGCCGGTTCAAACAGACAGAGGTTTGATACTGCATGAATCGAGAGCTGATTGGGATGCTACCCTGCAGGTCGGCAATAATTTGGGACTCACGATATCACCCGATGTCCTGGAAGCGATTTCAAAAAAACGCGGACCCAAGCTGTGCATGCCGCTTCTTGGATTTGCCGGATGGGAACGAGGTCAACTTGAAAGTGAAATGCAAAACAATGTGTGGTTGTCTGCCCCTGCTGACAACTCCATCATATTCGATACGCCGGTAGCAGAACGATGGACCAAGGCTGCCGCACTGGTTGGAATCAACCTGTCCACAATTTCCGTTGAGGCCGGGCATGCCTGATTCGCGCATCCCCCGGTTCGTGCGCGTATGAATAACTCAATCTACTTTGCCCATGGGCATTTCTGCAACTCGGCATACACAGTCCCCTTCCCTGAAACTCCGCCTGTGGACTACGAATGGTTGCCTGATGAATTGCTGTTTGGTACAAATCAACATTTGACACTTGAGCGATCCACTGAGGTATCCACCCTTGACCAATTTGGATATACAGGCAAGGACCCGAATCGAAGACTGTTATGCGCAATGGTTGTTATTGTCTCGCTGACATGATTGAATCCCTGCCATTCGACTTGCCACCAAAAACATTCATCTCACTACTCGAATGGGCAGTTGAGGATGTTCAACAGACGATTTCTGACGTGAAAGCCAGCTATCGGGAAGCGGAGCATTACGAGTGTTGAACAGCAGTCCTGACAATTGCGAAGTGGTAATTGGCTTTGACTACGGCGAAAGAAGAATTGGTGTGGCCGTAGGCAACAGGATTACCGGACTGGCACGCGGCATTGCAACTTTGTCAGTGGCCAACAACCAACCGGACTGGGGAGAAATTCAGAAATTGATCGATACCTGGGCGCCTGACCAACTGATTGTCGGACTGCCAAAATCCGCGGAAGAAACATCCAGTACATTTCTTCGCACCATCAGGCGATTTGGACGAAGGCTTGAATCAGTTTACAAACTCCCCGTTCAATTTGTTGATGAAGAACTAAGTACCCAGGAAGCCATGCATCAACTTGCAACTCATTCAACGGCGATGCGGAGATTGAAACTGAGAGATCAGGTGGCGGCAAAAATCATTGTTGAAACCTGGCTCAATTCTGGCAACACATTGCAGAGTCACAGCAAAGGAGCGGAGGAGTGACACGCGAAACCCAATTGCCTATTGCCCAACTGCTGACGGAAATGCAACAGAAAATGCAGAATTATCAGGACCAAAACCCGTTGCTGGTAGCGATTCTGGCAGGCGGTTTGTGGATTAGCGAACACTTGCATGCTACGTGCGGTTTTGAGGAACCGCTAGGCGCACTTGATATTTCATTCTATCGCGACGACTTCAGTCGTATCGGCCTGAATCCTGAAGTAAAGGCTTCCACTCTGCCTGTGCCGATAGATAATCGTCATATCATTTTGATTGATGATGTGCTGTATACCGGACGAACAGTGAGGGCAGCCATGAACGAGTTGTTTGCCTGGGGGCGACCATCATCGGTTACACTCGCTGTATTGCTCGACCGCGGTGGACGCGAATTGCCAGTGCAAGCGGATATTGTTGGGTACAATATGTCGCTGGACAGCAACCTGAGTGTGAAAGTGGCCGCGAACGGCATGCTTACCTACTCTGAAATAACCGGCGCGTAGATGGCCAAAGCCGAGTCTCAAAATATTCAACTGGATTCGCGAGGAAACCTCCGGCATTTCATTTCTATAGGCGAATTGCCCCGCGAGATGGTTGAAACCATTCTTCGGATTGCCGAATCATTCATTGATTTTTCAAGCCGGGAAATCAAAAAAGTTCCAACACTTCGGGGCAAGACTGTCGTCAATCTCTTTTTTGAGCCCAGCACCCGAACACGCACTACATTCGAGATGGCCGCCAAACGATTGTCGGCGGATGTCATCAATCTGCAGTCCGATGGCATGTCCATCAGCAAAGGCGAATCAGTGCTTGACACAATCAATACACTAGAAGCGATGCATACTGACATGTTTGTTGTGCGACATCCGTTCAGCGGAACTGCCAACCTGATTGCCCAGCATGTTCCAGAACATGTCCATATTATCAATGCAGGCGACGGCCGCTACTCTCATCCAACTCAGGCACTGTTGGACATGCTGACAATTCGACAACGAAAGGGTTCTTTCGAGAACCTGACCGTCACTATTGTCGGAGACATACTGCACTCTCGTGTTGCGCGATCTGATATTCGCGCCTTAAATCTGCTGGGGACGAAGGAAGTTCGAATTGTCGCACCCCGAACCCTGATACCGACTGAAGTGGAAAAATTGGGTGTGAAAGTGTTTACGGACCTGAATGAGGGGTTGCAAGATGCCGATATTGTCATCATGCTCAGACTGCAGCTGGAAAGAATGGCCGGACAACTAATCCCCAGTCCGGAAGAATTCTACCAACGCTACGGATTAACGGAAGAACGACTGGCGGTTGCAAAGCCGGACGTACTGGTGATGCACCCTGGCCCCATCAACCGTGGTTTGGAAATTGCATCGTCGGTGGCGGACGGCACCCAATCGCTGATTCTCGCACAAGTAGCTAACGGTATTGCGGTACGAATGGCAGTCATGGTGCAGATCATGGGCGGCAATCGCTAGGGTTGAAAATGAATATTCTGATACGCAATGGCCGTGTGGTCGATCCAGCGAACCGGACTGACGAAATTCGGGATGTTTACGTTACCAACGGCATCATCTCCAAATTCCCTGGCGATTCTCACACAAATTCAAATCGCGAAATCGATGCAACCGGTTTGGTGGTTTGTCCAGGTTTGGTCGACATGAATACTAAAATGGGACAACCGGCTGTCGACCCCACCCGGACCATCCCTACAGAATCCAGTTCCGCACTCAAGGGCGGAATCACGACAGTGTGCATTCAACCCAATACACAACCCGTGATTGATACACCGGCAATGGCCCATCTCATTCGGGAAAATGCCGAAATGCTTAGCGGCGTTCGCATTCTGCCGCTTGGTGCGCTTACCGTCGGGCTGAAAGGCGATGCCTTGACAAACATGGCATCTTTGATGGATGCCGGATGCGTGGGGGTTAGTAATGCAGAAAACGCGGTACAAAATACCTTGGTAATGCGCCGGGCAATGCAATACGCAGCAACATTTGACATTACGGTATTCATTCAGTCGCATGACCCGTGGCTGACCGGAAACGGATGCATTCACGAAGGTGAAATCAGCACCAAACTTGGTTTGCCGGCAATTCCGGAAGCCGCTGAAACGGTGGCGGTTGCACGGGACCTGGCACTGGTTGAAACTACCGGTGTACATGCTCATTTCAGCAAGCTGTCTTGTGGGCATTCGGTTGACATGATTAACGATATGAAGAAAAAAGGCTTGCAAGTATCGGCAAATGTTGCCATTCATAACCTTCACCTGACCGAAAAGGATGCCGATGAATTCAATACTCTTTGCCATGTTATTCCGCCACTGCGCAGCAAACAGGATCGCGACCGGCTCCGTCAAGGAATCATGGAAGGAACTGTTTCGGCCATCTGTTCGGACCATCAACCTTGCAACATGGACAACAAGCTGGCTCCTTTCAGTCAATCTTCACCGGGTATTTCCGGCTTGGAAACTCTGCTGTCGCTCACTCTCCGGTTAGTCGATGAAGATGTGGTTGATTTATCCACTGCAATCGGCTTGCTAACCAGTAATCCGGCAAGAATTCTTGGTATTAATGTAGGTACGTTATCCTTGGGCAGTCAGGCAGATATTTGCATTTTCAACCCCGATACGCAATGGCAGTTCAACCCAGAACAAATGCTCAGTCGTGGTCGAAACAGTCCATTCCATGGCTGGATGCTCCGCGGACAGGTTGTCTATACGATTTCCAACGGAATGATTCTCTACGAGCGAAATTGACTTCAGTTTTGTTCGGTGAAAGCGTGGATTCGCTCTCCGGCAAGTTTGTACAAGTCGTCGCGTTGAATTGGAAAAAGCGAATTGGGCGTTCCAGCGGCAGCCCATACAGTTTCATGCTTGAACAAGTCGGGGTCAAAAAATGTTTCCACCGTACCCACATGGCCGACCGGCGGCACGCCGCCGATTGCATAACCGGTTGCTTGACGGACAAAATCTGCATCGGCGCGGAGTACTCTTTCGCCAACCAGTTCTTTAAGGCGATTCACATCAACGCGATTGGCACCGCTGGTGATTGCAAGCAATGCACGACCGGATTCGGTTCGAAATATCAGCGATTTCAGAATTTGCGCGACATCACAACCAACGACTTCTGCTGCTTGGGGAGCGGTTCGGGTATCTCGATCCAAAATTCGGATATCTGCTGAAATTTCCAGCTCATTCAGTGCCGCAATGACTCTCCCGTTTGCCTTGCTCATTCGTATTGTTCAAGTGTTGGAAATTACCATTCATGCGACCATTTACGATATTATGAAATTGGACTGCAGTCAATAATGAATCTTGGAAAATCTTTGTGACAACAGCCAATCTGCAAAGCAACTACAAGACTGTAATTGAACAAATTCGAACAATGGAAGCCTCCGCGGGTCGCCCATGCGAATCTGTGAAACTGGTTGCTGTCTCCAAGCTGCACTCAGTGGAGTCGATACGCAAAATGGCTTTGCTGGGGCAACGAGCATTCGGAGAGAATTTTGTACAGGAAGCCAAAACAAAGCAGGAGGCACTGGCTGATTTGAATTTGGAATGGCATTTTATTGGTCATATTCAAAGCAACAAAACCAAAGAGATTGCGAATAGCTTTTCGTGGGTTCACAGTGTGGACCGGGTGAAAATTGCTCGACGGCTGGCAAATCAAAGAGGTTCTGACATGCCACCATTGAACATTTGCATCCAGGTGAATTTACAGGCGGAGCAAACCAAGTCGGGGGCCTCTGCGGCCGAGATTGGTAACTTGGTAGAGGAAATCAGTGCGTTCGAAAATGTATCGGTTCGGGGCCTGATGATCATCCCGCAACCGGAACCCGATTCGATGAAGCAACGTGCTGTATTTACAGAATTGCGTCGATTGCTTGAGACAATCAATGAACGCGGTTATGCGATGGACACTCTGTCAATGGGCATGACCGCTGACATGGAAGCGGCAATTGCAGAGGGGTCAACACATGTAAGGATCGGGACTGCATTATTTGGACCCCGACCAGTTCGCCAGTGAATCCAACGGCAGAATTTTGATTGAAGTTCACTAGTACAGAACGGTTCCGTGCCCATCAACACTAGGAATACAATTGAACGCATGTGGATTTCAAAACTGTTATTGATCTCAATTTATTTCACAAAAACAATTAGTTAGCGACATTTTAAACGAAAAAGAATGAAAGTACTTGACAAGGAGCGTAGAGGGAAAGGGCGTAGATTGAGATTTCAAATGAATCAACGCGTGAGATGCCAATTTTTGCTCGACGATCACATCCTTCGCGGCAAGGGCTCCATGCATCTGAATCACGAAAAGTCGCCGTTTCACAATACGAAAGTCCCCGGATTCGACGACCAGAATATTGATAAGGTTGCATTAGTGATTGATTTTTTGTAAATTATGATTTTGTCAAGTATAATCAAAGCATATAATGAATATATGACTTGACAAAGGGAATTATTTTCCATCATTTCCAGATTTTGGGGAATAATTTTACAGTTACAAGTCAATCTATTACTAAAATTAGAATATTTTTCTATAAATCCAAGCCTTGTAAAGCTATGTATATAATTCCTGAAATAAAATATTGGACTACTTCGGGGTGAAACCAGTTTGTATGCAGGCGATACTCTGATGCGAAAAAAGCTCATCATGTCCTTGGTTGCAGCTGCAATTCTTGGTGGTTGTGGTGGCGGAGGCGGCAGTGGTGTATCGCCAACAGTCAACTTGCCACGACCAACAGAAAATGCTGACAACACTGTAAGGCGGCCGCCACAAGTAGCACCGCCATCTGGTACTGCAACGGCGAGGCTACGCAACCAACCGAACTTGCAACAAGTCGGCTGGGCTGGTGCTTATACCGAAACAAAGGGATTTCTGACTGGACGAGGGGTTCGAATTGGTATCAATGATGATTCCATTGATATTTTGAACGACGAGTTTTCAGGACGCATTGGTTTTGATGCCGCCACACTGACCTATTGGGATCCGGACGCAAGCAACCATTGCGATAATTCTGATACATGCACATTTTATGATGTAAATTCTGCCGATGATGTGCTGAACAAAGCACGGGAGATCATTCTAAGGGACGGTTTCCCAAACATTGACAACACGGTCTATATCCGAAATACAGGTACAGCTGACCGGGATTTCAGGTATTACGAAATTCCCGCATTGAATGAAATTGATCCTGAATCCAGGCAACCGAAACGCTGGCATGGAACTGCTGTCGCATCAATTGCAGCCGGTACACGCATGGGGGTCGCACCCAGAGCTACCGTTATTCCCATGGCAACTCCGCTTGAAAATGACAATGAGTGTCAGCGTGCACAAAAGCGAGCAACAGTTGACATGCTCAATCAAGTGGAAGTTCAACGACGAATCAATATGAATAATCTTGATGCAATGGCCTTCGAGAATCAACAGATTGAACTTGTACGCAGAACATATCGAAATGTTGACCTTATCAATCGCTCCTACGGCATGTCCATTTTTGATGACGATTGGAGTCGGTATACGCGATTCTCCAATGCCATCCAGAATGAACAGTGGTTACGGACAAATATGCCGCAACTCTACGGTGTACTGACTCAGACGAGTATCCCTGCGAGTGAGCAAACTGTCCACGTCATTGCAGCTGGAAACAGTGGCGAGCCCATGCCGAATGCTGGTGCCACTAGAGGTACTCGAATTGCAGAGCTTCGCGGATTGTATATTGCCGTTGTCGGTGTTAATGAAGATGGACGACTACACCGAAGATCAAACCATTGCGGCGGATTGCCATCCGATTGGAATGCTGTACGGGATGGACGTCATTTTTGCTTGGCAGCACCTTGGTTCGCCCGGGGCGTATATCCCAGTAGCTCGTCAGCCGATTCCAGAGAAGTGGATGGAACATCTTTCGCGACAGCTATAGTCAGCGGTGGAATCGCTTTGGTTCTGGAACAATTTCAAAGAGATGGCAGAGCCCAGATTTCACCTCGAGAAGCAACGCTACGAGTACTCAATACCGCCAATCGATCAGGGTACTATAAAAATTCCCGAATTTACGGCGCCGGGCTACTGGATTTGAACGCCGCTACTCGCCCAATCGGTACGCTACAGACTGGTACACCAACCACAAATGCTTCCTTGGCAAGCACGACTTTGCAAGTTCCTGCTGCTTGGGGGGATATCGGAAATCGATTGAGTGGCATTGAATTCGCATCGTTCGACTCCTACAATGCACCATTTTGGAAAAATGCTGAATCCCTGTTTGCAAACAGTGTACCAAGCCAGCAGACCATTCCAGGATTTTCTGACAGTTCCGGGCAAAATGGACCCTTGCAATCTCTGGCCTGGATAAAGTTGCCTTCACTCAATATTCCCGGGTTGCACGATTTTCAATTTTCATATTCTGAAGAAACGAAGCAAGGCGTAAGCGGCGGTGCATGGAACACTTTCGGGTTGTCGTTCAAACCACTTGGAAAACAGTTTCGTACCGGTTTTATCGCGGAAACCGACAGCAACCTCGGCATGACTTCTTCAGGTGCTTTCGGCAATTCAATTCATTCCAACATGGTCTGGATTGAAGGAAAGCATCAGTGGAAACCGGAAAGGTTGCCTCGCTGGTCAATTCAATCCGATTGGCTAATCGCTTTTGGACGCCCCAGATATGAAAGCGGTACGATGTTCAATGCAACATCTTCCTTTTATTCGTCCGCTTCGCTAACAATGGAGCATTCTGATAAAAACCGTCGCAATCAGATTTCAATCAGTCAACCATTACGCGCTGAATCAGGTTACGGCACCCTTCACTATTCAACCGGGAGAACATTGGAAGGGGACCATCTGTATTCGGCAACCCGTTTCCCGTTGACACCGAACTCGCGGGAACTCCAGTTAAAGTACCGACATGACCGAAAGGTAGGCAATGGTACGCTTGCATTCCAAATCACATATTCTCAAAATGCCTTGCATACTCGAGGAATCGAACATACAGCCATTGGTACTGCTTACAAAGTGCACTGGTGAAACTCAAATTTTTTCATCAATCTTGCCAACCTTACCTTAATTTGACCCCGGTGCTGGGAGATAATAAGAGTACTTCAAGTCAAGCAAAACAGGTATAATGCTATCATTAACTTGTTGATATTGAACTTTCTCAGAGAAGTGCATTGACAAGTTGGTGTGAGTGTGCGGACGAAACGAATTTTTGTGCACAAAATGCGGCTAGCTATCATGCTTTGGGGGACGTGACTCACCGCCCGGAGTATGGAGTTCAAGTTCCATCGGGCTATGGATACCCGATGCTACTATCTACTTGCAAGTGTTGCTGAATTCGGGAAAGTATAGCAGGCTCGCCGCAGATACGCGAACCAAATGATTGCATTTCAAAAACGTTCCGATTTTTCGTAGCATGCATTCTCAATTCAATGTAGTACTATTTGATGATTCACCATGGTAAGGAGAAGTACCCCAATACCCCCTTCATTGCCCAGCATCGGTTTCGTGGGCGGCGGCAATATGGCGCGCAGTTTAATCGGCGGATTAGTGGCAACTGGTATGGACCCTCGCAATATATCCGTATCGGATCCTTTGC
This sequence comes from Arenicellales bacterium, assembly GCA_965200765.1. GTDB lineage: Bacteria > Pseudomonadota > Gammaproteobacteria > Arenicellales > JAJDZL01. Next base: position 248,008 of record OZ241380.1, on the reverse strand, counting down.
CCGAAGCAGTAAACTATCTGGCTGAAACCTATCAGGTCTTGACGGCTTTCGACAACCGGGACGTGGTGAGCAGCTCTTCTATTTTGATACTTGCTGTCAAACCCCAAGTCATGCGAGAAGCACTGCAATCGGTGCAGGATGAACTGCAGTCCAGGCAACCACTTCTAATCTCAATCGCTGCTGGAATTCGTTTGGCAGAACTGGACAAGTGGTCCGGCGGAGGCCTTGCAATTGTAAGGGTAATGCCGAACACACCTGCCTTGATTCAGAAAGGAATTTCAGGGATGTATGCAAATCCGCTAGTTTCCGAAATGCAACGCATTCAAGCTCAGGCAATACTCAACGCAGTAGGTAAAATCATCTGGATAGAGAAAGAAAGCACACTTGATGCAGTTACCGCGATTTCCGGTAGTGGCCCGGCTTACTTTTTCTATTTGATCGAAGCACTCGAAAAAGCCGCAGCTCAATTGGGTATGACCGCGGATGATGCACATTTGCTGGCAACCCAGACAGCAATTGGCGCGGCACATCTCGCCGCACAAAGCAATGAGCCAGCTTCCGTACTGAGAGCACAGGTCACCTCGCCAGGCGGTACAACCGAAAAGGCCCTTGAAGTATTAAACAGCAACAAGGTGAATCAATCCATCGTTAAAGCTGTGCTTGCTGCTGAACAACGTTCCGTGGAACTTTCCGAGATTTTCAAAAATACCAAATAATGTCCGCGAACAGTCAGTTTTCAAATCTGCTGCTAATCGCTCTCCAGTTGTATCTGTGGGTCGTTGTACTACGCGCAATTCTGCAATATTTTCAGGCAGATTTTCATAACCCGTTTTCACTGTTCATCGACCGATTGACCAAACCGTTCATTCTGGCACTCAGGCAATTTTTACCGAGAATTGGTGGCGCCGATATTCTCTCGCCAATTGTACTGGTCGGCATAGTCGCTACAGCCGAGCGGGTATTAGCGATCTTTCAGGAAGATTTCAACTTTAGTCTGCTTGGACTGTTTTTCATTGTCATTGCAAGAGTGCTTCGGATTGTCACATATGTGTTTATCGCGGCAGTTCTGGCACGGGTGATTATCAGCTGGGTAGCACCGCGCAAGTTGTCAATTACCCGACTAATCGTAACCGTCAGCGAACCGCTTATGAGTCCCGTTCGCAGAATTCTGCCGACCTTTGGAGGGTTGGACTTTTCACCGATTATTGTATTTCTTGCGCTTGAATTGTTCAACGGTCTGGTTGTTCTGAACATTGAAACATGGGGTTATTCGTTACTTGCATAAGCTCGCGAAATTTTCATTCGCTTGTCTTGACCTGGCAATATCTTTACCCCGCTATTCAAATTTGAAAATTGGATGAAATTGTGGATTGAACGCGGCGATGAACCGCGTAGCCTGAAAGATGCCATGGCAAATTTGACGCATCCGCGTTCCATTTGCATGTTGTTTCTTGGATTTTCAGCCGGACTTCCATTGCTGTTGGTTTTCGGGACTCTGTCTGTCTGGTTACGAGAGGCGGGCATTGAACGCGCGACCATCACTTTCCTGAGTTGGGCAGCACTGGGGTATTCATTCAAATTTGTTTGGGCACCAATTATTGACCGCTTGCCCGTACCGGTTCTGACCCGATTGCTAGGCAGGCGCCGCGCATGGTTGCTGGTATCACAAATGGCGGTCATAGCAAGCTTGTTTTGGACTGCCAGTTTCGATCCTGCTTCAGAATTGCTACTGATGACCGTGGTCGGTGCGATCTGCATTGGCTTTTCGTCAGCAACCCAGGACATCGTGATTGATGCGTATCGAATTGAATCTGCCCCACCCGAAATGCAGTCAATGCTTTCTGCAACCTATATTGCCGGCTATCGGGTGGGAATGGTCGTTGCTGGCGGCGGTGCTCTTTGGCTAGCTGACTTGCTGGGCGGCGACAACTACAGTTACGCCGCGTGGGCCTGGGTTTATCGGGCCATGGCCGGACTCATGCTAATTGGCATTGCAACAACCTTGCTGAATCCTGAGCCTGAGACCAAAGATTTCAGACAAGACATATTCAAAAATTCGGCCGACTACATACGGTTTTTTCTGGTTTTCGTACTTGCAATTTCAGCGTTCGCGGGCGGTTTTCTGATTTCTGCTGACTTTGCGACAGCAATCAAGACCTACATAACTAACTCCTGGGGGCTGAACGCTACCTCGGCAGGGATTGTTGTTGAATCTGGCCGAATGGTTTTCTCGATTTCGCTTGGGGCGTTAACTGCACGCCTGATGATTGCTGTTCGACTGGTTGAAATGGACCATGTGCGAGAAACCTACCTGAGCCCAGTGACTGATTTCTTCGACCGTTACGGACGCGCCGCTTTGGTAATTTTGTTACTGGTCGGCACCTACCGAATTTCGGATATTGTGCTGGGTGTCATCGCCAATGTGTTCTACCTTGATATCGGTTTTACAAAAACACAAATTGCGGCATATTCAAAATTCTGGGGATTGATTGCTTCGATTGCAGGGGGCATTCTTGGCGGTGTACTCGCTCTACGATTTGGCGTATTGAGGACACTGTTGCTCGGTGCTTTGCTGGCCCCGGCTTCAAATCTGCTTTTCTTGCTACTGGCCGGCAATCCGGTCGAGTTTATGCTACTAGTAGTTGTCGTTGCTGACAACTTGGCAGGCGGTATGGCTTCAGCCGCTTTCGTCGCCTATCTGTCCAGTCTCACCAGCATCAATTTCACGGCCATGCAATACGCGATATTCACTTCCATTATGCTGTTGATTCCAAAATTTGTTGCCGGCTATTCAGGCACAGTGGTCGACAATCTTGGCTACCAATGGTTCTTTTTCTGTACCGCATTGATTGGCGTACCGGTGATCGCAATTATTTTCTGGTTGAATCGACTGAATCAATCTGAATCGTCATCCAGTACTCAGCAAAGTGTCCAGTCGTAATCAATCGTCAATGGCGCGTGATCTGAATACTTGATATCAGTAAAGATTTCTGCGCACTGAACTCGCTGACGAAGTTCAGGCGTTGTGATTTGATAGTCAATTCTCCACCCGACATTTTTTGCATAAGCCTGCCCGCGGTTTGACCACCAGGTGTAACGACCCGGACGGGTATCGACAACCCGAAATGCATCCACATAGCCGACCTCTGCAAAGAGCCAATCCATCCACGCGCGTTCATTCGGCAAGAATCCAGAGTTTTTTCGGTTGCCTTTCCAGTTTCGAATGTCAATTGGCTTGTGTGCAATATTGATATCTCCACAGATCACAAACTCCCGATTTTCCTGCATGTAGTCTTGCAGAATCGATTCCATACGGGCCATCAAATCTTCTTTCACACCCTGCCGCTCCGCAGAACTTGTTCCGGAAGGCATATACAAGGAAATGATCGACAAATCCTTGTAGTCGGCGCGGATGAATCGACCTTCCGAGTCAATATCCTGCCAGCCAATTCCTATCTGTACGTGTTGCGGCGGCACTTTGGAGTAAAGCGCCACACCGCTATAACCTTTCTTTTCCGCGCAGTGAAAATAGCATGAATACCCTTTGGGTCTGAACACTTCGTCGGTCAACTGGTCTTCCTGCGCTTTCAACTCCTGGATACACACAATCTCCGACTCACGGTCTTTCATCCATTCAAAAAATCCCTTGCTCGCCGCCGAGCGAATTCCGTTGGCATTGAAAGTTGTGATACGCATGATTTGAACTGTTCAGTAGTCGTACAACAAAGATTCAAGTATATTTGCACTTTAGGGTTTGTTGTTGTTCGTTTTTCACTGTTGGGGGCATTCATTGTCATCGTTGAACTCGGAAATCGTTAGCTCGCTACTCCGTTGGCACGAGTGCAATCCACCGCGAGCCCTCCCGTGGGTCGGCGTGAAAAACCCCTACCATATCTGGATTTCGGAAATCATGCTACAACAAACACGGGCGACTACTGTCATCCCTTACTACCAGCGATTTTTACAGTCTTTTCCCGATGTCGAAGCCCTTGCCAAAGCAGATCTGGACGATGTACTCGCTTGTTGGTCCGGACTTGGATACTACTCCCGTGCTCGCAACCTGCATGCGGCCGCCAAGCAAATCCAACTGCAACACAAAGGAAAATTTCCGCGCGACTTCAAAAAAATTCTGAAACTGCCCGGAATCGGCAAGTCTACTGCGGGGGCAATCTGCTCACTTGCATTTGATCTACCGAAGCCGATACTGGACGGCAATGCCAAAAGAGTGTATTCGAGACTGTTTTGCATCGGCGGTCAAACTGCGGCAAAGCGCGACAAAAATTTGTGGGAAGTTGCCGAATTGCTAACGCCGCGTGCTGACCAAGTGTCCCAGTACACACAAGCGATTATGGACTTGGGAGCAACTGTATGTCTGCCCAAGAAGCCATTGTGTACGGCATGTCCGTTATCATCAAGTTGCAGTGCATTACTCACAGGTCAAATCGACGATTACCCTGTTTCGTTTCGTAATTCACCAACCGAGTCAAAGAGTGTAACCATGATCATGGCGGTGGATGATGCCGGTCAAGTACTCATGGAACGGCGACCAGCGAACGGCATTTGGGGTGGTTTGTGGAGCTTTCCTGAATTCACAGGAGATCCTGATAATCTGACGAACTGGTTTGAACAACGTTATTCCTTGAAAATCAGTCTCCATGGGGTATGGCCGCCCATAAAGCATCAATTTACTCACTTTAAACTCAACATAGTGCCACAACCTGCCAGAATTTTGAATGATTGCAAGACAAGTAATGCCTCGGACGAAATTCAAGTGATGTGTTCTGATAAAATACGACAATTAGGCGTTCCGGCACCAGTTTTGAAATTGGTTGCCAAATTGTCAACAGACATTGCGACTTGTAGCAAGAAATGAAGTTTGGTGATTTAGCATCTTCAGAGCAGTTGACTTTTAATTTGTTTTTTACTTTTCGAAATAATGCAGTATCATTGTTGAAACATATTTTCAATCGATTTTATCTTGAAAATATTTCCAACAAGAAGTACTTCGATTGATTGAATGTCAGATTCAAAGGGTTGGTACAATTGTTGTTGACAGCACCGATACACGACTGAGGTAAATTGAATGACAAGAACAGTACATTGCATCAAGCTTGACAAGACGGCGGCAGGACTTGCGTTCGCACCTGTCCCAGGGGATTTGGGCAGGAAAATTTTTGAAAATGTATCTGAAGAAGCATGGCAACAGTGGCTTGCTCACCAGACAATGCTAATCAACGAAAAGCGGTTGAGTCTCGTCAACTCCGAGCATCGCGCCTATTTGAGTGAACAAATGGAGAAGTTTTTTTTTGGAGAAGGTGCAGACCAACCAGAAGGCTACACGCCACCCGAAGACAACAATCCCTAGTCTACATCACAATTTCTCTGCTTTCTTAGAATCAATGAACTATTTTTCCACTACGCTCTTAATTAGCTGGTACTGATAGGTTTAACCGTCTGAAAGTGTTGCTGTTGAGATAATCATTAATCACTACTCCTTGTGGTACGCAACCTTACCCTTACCTTTTTATTTTGTTCTAATTCAAGAAGTCCGAGTTCATTGAGTTTTAGTAGGTCTCGCCGTTCTGTGCGTTTTGATACGTTCGAGTAAATATTCTGAAACCATTGATAAGATTTTAGTTCTCGCAATTCGGTATAATCAATTACACCTTCGTTTAAAAGACTAGCAATTAGTAAATATTGCCTCTGGTTGATTTCCCGACGACCAAGCAAATTTCCGATTCTGGCTTCTAGTAGAAGAATACCAATTAATTCATTTACTATACTGTGTAAGCGATTCAATACTGCCAGCATTTTTTGCAAAAAGAAAAGCACAAATTCGTTGTTGGGTGCATCATCTTTTTTCTTGACAAGATTGTGTGTGTTACTGAATACTGAAAAATATTCATCTACATGCTCCTGGTACAACTTTGAAAGCATGTAGGGAGCATATTCAAACCCCGAACATTTGAGCACCAAAGCTTCCAGCAACCTGCCCACTCGCCCATTTCCATCCCAAAATGGATGAATGGATTCAAAGTAATAATGAATCAACGGGGCTCGAATCAATGGATTTAAACTGCAAATGTACTCGCTATTGGCCCAAATAGTGAATTCTTCCATTAAGGCAGTTACATCTGCCAAGCATTTGGGAGGGACATACACTCCTCCATGTTCCAAATCCCCAACGCGTGTCAAGAATCCTTTCGGATTGTTCCGATATTCTCCGGGAACATTGTTGGGCATTTCGAGTTTGTCCGTTATGATTTTGTGAATTTCTTTAATTGGTTTTTCGTCCAAGAGATATATTGGAGCATTTTCGTTGGACTCTGACTTGTGTGTGATCTTTTCAGATAGACTATCTACAAACTCGTAAGCCTTTTTCAGATTCACAACACCTTGTTCCCTCTGCTCTTTTGCTTTCTCTAAATCAGAACCCAATATCCTCTTTGTTTCATCTTCAGACAAGGTACCCCCTTCAATAGTGTCTGTTCCATGAATACTTGATACGAGAACGATATCTACCAATTTGGAAACAACATCCGGGATTGTCGGAATGTCAGTAAAACGTTCGTGTGCATCAAGAACACGGTCAAGTGTCGGTTGTAGTTTTTCCATGTCAATGCCTTGCTGGAAAACAAACTTTCCCGACCGGTGAGTCATAACTTCTGTGACTCCATTTTTGTCTCGGTTGATGTCCATCACTATGTCAATACATTATCTACATGAAACAATAAGATACAGTATTGTATCAAAGTTCTGTGTCCAAGCAAATGTCCGTGTAGATGTCCATCAGTATGTCAATACATTATCTACATGAAACAATAAGATACAGTATTGTATCAAAGTTCTGTGTCCAAGCAAATGTCCGGGTAGATGTCCATCAGTATGTCAATACATTATCTATATAAAACAATAAGATACAGTATTGTATCAAAGTTCTGTGTCCAAGCAAATGTCCGGGTAGATGTCCATGTAGATGTCCGTGTAGATGTCCGTGTAGATGTCCGTGTAGATGTCCATCAGTATGTCAATACATTATCTATATAAAACAATAAGATACAGTATTGTATCAAAGTTCTGTGTCCAAGCAAATGTCCGGGTAGATGTCCGTGTAGATGTCCATGTAGATGTCCATGTAGATGTCCATGTAGATGTCCATCAGTATGTCAATACATTATCTATATAAAACAATAAGATACAGTATTGTATCAAAGTTCTGTGTCCAAGTAAATGTCCATGTAGATGTCCAGTGTTCGTCATTTTGAACGGTTTGTCATATCGACTCCTCTCGAATGAAGCGAAAGAAGCAATTCTATGCAAGGATTGAGGAGGGGGAAATGCGGTCAGCCTTGCACCAGTCTCGTGTGTTGACCCGAGTCAATGGGACACAAAACAATGCTGAATAGTCATGGGAAGAAAGAAAGGAATCAGCGGAGATGACCGCAGGCACCCCGGCCCCCTGTGTGCGATTAGCAATTAAGGTTCGATGGTGTTGCTATCCAAGAAGCAGGTATCAGAGCAAACGCTACATCATGGCGGGATTTGTTCATTTAGAGTAAATTAGAGACAATTTGTATCATTTTATCAACTGATGGCGTTATTTTAATAACATTTGCAAACTCCAGATTCTTTACCCATGTTGGCTACACTCTACATTTTCGGCTTACATCAACTACGTTCAGAATTGGCGACCTTTGAACATTCGAAGCCATATTGGAGATTTGTGGAACTCAAGAACAAACGGCCAAGCGAAACGATGACACTGTTCGACACTGGACAGAAGAAAAAATTTGATTGCAAAAAAATTCGTGCTATACTGTTATATAATTTGTTGCCCTTTGCCTTCTCGGCAAGGGTATGGTACTACGACATCAAACATAAAGAGGTGATGCACTGTATGCCTAGTGTAAGAGTCAAGGCAGACGAACCGTTTGACGTAATCTTGCGACGATTTCGCAGAGCTTGCGAGAAAGCGGGAATTTTCAGTGAAATTCGTAGACGTGAGTACTACGAGAAACCGACGACTGTTCGGAAACGAAAGAACGCGGCCGCAGTAAAGCGGGAAAAGAAGCGCACTATGCGCCAGCAGGGCTATCGGGCCCGTCAGTACTGAAGAATCAGTACAATCGCTGGTGGCATGCGTTGTCTCCCGAATTTGGCGGAGGCAATCGAAAGCTATCCAGTCAATTGAATTCATCAATGCTAATTGGCGACTCAACATAACCGAACTCAGATGGCCGGCAGAATTCCAGAAAACTTTGTCAAGGACCTAATTCAGAGGGTTGACATCGTTCAAATCATCGAAAGCAGGATTGCTCTCACCAAGGCAGGAAGAGAGTACAAGGCCTGTTGTCCATTTCATGACGAAAAGACACCGTCATTCTATGTCAATCCCGACAAGCAGTTTTACCACTGCTTCGGTTGCAAGAAAAGCGGTACGGCCATTTCGTTTTTGATGGATTACGAGCATTTGATTTTTACAGATGCGGTTGAAGAACTCGCAAAATTCGCCGGTATTGAAGTCCCCTATGAAGGCGGAACGTTTCGCCAGGATAGCGACTTCGCACAGATGCTGGACATCATGGAGAAAGCAAGTGCCGCCTACCAGCATGAATTGCATCATGGTCAAGATGCACAGGCGCCGCAAGTTTACATGGAATCGCGCAACATCAATTCGGATACGGAACGCAAGTATGGATTGGGTTATGCGCCGAATTCGTGGGATTTTCTGGCGCGAGGTATCGGAAAGAAGAAGGAGCAGCATAACCTTCTTGTGAAAACTGGCATGATTATGCAGTCGAAAGAGAAAAACCGATTTTATGACCGCTTTCGAGACCGCTTGATGTTTCCAATCTTGGACCGTCGCGGTCGAGTCATCGCATTCGGGGGACGAATTCTGGATAAAGGCGAACCAAAGTACATGAACTCGCCGGAGATGCCACTGTTCAAGAAAGGCAATGAATTGTTCGGCTTGTATCAGGCCTTGGGTTCAATCAGGAAAAATCAAAGAGTGTTGGTAGTTGAAGGATATACCGATGTATTGTCGCTTTCCCAGTACGGGATTGACTATGCAGTGGCAACGCTTGGTACCGCAACAACAAGCAATCACATTCGCACGCTGTTTCGCCTAGCACCTGAAATTTCGTTCTGCTTCGACGGCGATGAAGCCGGTAGCAATGCCGCCTGGAAGGCGCTGGAAGCAGTGTTGCCCATGATGCAGGACGGAAAAGTTGTGAGCTTTGTTTTTCTACCGCACGGGCATGACCCTGACTCCCTGATACGCGATGAAGGAGTGCACGGTTTCGAGCAGAGAATCACTGAAGGGGAATCGATCGAGAATGTAATTTTTGACCGCTTGCAGGCCAACACGAATCTCTCCAGAATGGACGGAAAGGCAAAGTTGGTCGAAGAATTTCGAAAAATCTTCATGAGTCTTCCAGAAGGAGCTTTCCGAGAACTAATGGCAGCTGAAGTTGCAAATATCACCAAGATGGAAAAGAACTCACTCTTGGAGCAACTGAATCGGGTCGAACAATCTTCTACTAGTCATAAGCGAAACATTCCGACCATAGATGTTGAAAGTCCAAATTTGATTGTCCATCGAGCCTTGGCTTTGCTTGTTCAAAATCCACAAATTGGCTTGTCGGTTCAAAACTGGAAACAGTTGGACCAGTCGAAAGATGAAACTGTGCTACTCCTAGTCGATGTTCTGGAAGAGGTTCACCTCAATCCGGACATTGAATCGTCAGCAGTGCTGGTGGAACATTTTCGCAATGGTCCCCAATATGACAATCTATTGCCGTTTGTACATTTTGAACACGGATTTCTGGGCGATGACCTTGAAAATCAGTTCCTTGGCTCTATATCTACAATAGAATACGTTGAGCGACGTGAAGAGATCAAACGATTTATTGATCTGAAAAATCCCAGCAAAGAACAAAATGAACAACTCCTGCAATTGACTGCACCAGGTGCGATCGATTCTTCGCGAACAATTCATTAGCACAGAGATGGCACTACTGCAACTAGTCAATCGAATTCATGCAACTGGCATGCAACAGGAAGGCTTCGATTTGACAGAATTATTTCTACCTTAGAGGTTATATGGAACACAACGCAAAACAATCAGCAATTGCAATTAAATCATTGATTCAACAAGGCCGGAATCAGGGCTATCTGACGTACAAGGAAATCAACGACAGTCTGCCGGAAGATATGCACAGCCCGGAAGATATCGAACATGTGATCAACATCATTAGCGAGATGGAGATCGAGGTTTCCGATAATCCACCGGACCCGGACACCCTGATTTTGAAAGCCAATGATAGTGTTGATGAAGAAGCGGTTGTTGAAGAGGCAGAAGAAATTCTCAAGAATGATTTCGGACGAACGACGGACCCGGTCCGTATGTATATGCGCGAGATGGGAAATATTCCCTTGCTCAACCGTCAGGAAGAAATCAAACTTGCAAAGCAGATTGAACGGTCAATGCTGACCGCGACTAAAGCGATCGCCCTCTACCCCCGGATTTATGTGGATCTGATTGAGCGGTTTGACAAGATTGATCGCGGGGGGATGCCTCTCCGCGAAGTAATTTCCAATGTTCATCCGTACGGCAAATACTCCGGTGAAGAAGAAGAGGACGATGATGATGAAATCATACAGCCGCCACCGATGATGGTTCCAGACAGCGGGCCCGACCTGGTAGAAATCAGAAGACGTATGACTAAGATTCGCAGATACTTCAAGCTTCTCAAAAAAGTGGTGCGGGCATTGGGTGTCCATGACAAAAAGGTTGAAATTATCCGCGAACGGCTTGCAAATGAATTTCTGCACATTAAATTTTCACCGCGATATTTTGAAGGTGTATTTGACATCGTCACAAAAGACCACGAACATGTGCGGGAAATCTCGAAGATCATCGAAACAATCTGTATCGACGAGATCAGAATCCCCAGAAACAAACCGCTTTTGGAGGTATTGCAGAACAAGTTGCTTCACCGAAACCTGATTTCCATGCTGAAAAAATGCTCGGACGAGTCCAAGCATCAGCAAATCGATGAAGCTCGCTCCCGTATCAGGGCAGCCCAAATTCGCCTGCGCGAAATTGAGCCGCAAATCGGTGTGTCAATTGACGAACTAAAGCGAATTCGTCGCGCGATTGCAAATGGTCAGGCCCGGGCCAGCCAAGCCAAGAAACAAATGACTGATGCAAATCTTCGACTGGTGATTTCAATTGCAAAAAAATATACCAACCGTGGATTGCAGTTCCTGGACTTGATTCAGGAAGGCAACATTGGCTTGATGAAAGCGGTAGACAAATTCGAATACAAGCGCGGCTACAAGTTCTCAACTTATGCCACTTGGTGGATAAGACAGGCCATTACACGGTCAATTGCCGATCAGGCGCGGACCATCCGAATTCCTGTTCACATGATTGAAACGATCAACAAGCTATCTCGTGTGCAACGGCAAATTCTTCAGGAAATGGGGTGGGAAGCAAGCATTGATGAACTGGCCGAGCGAATGGATATTTTGCCTGAAAAGGTGAAGAAGGTCTTGAAAATTGCCAAGGAACCGATTTCAATGGAAACACCGGTCGGCGATGATGACGATTCTCATATAGGGGATTTCATTGAAGACAAGAACGTTAATGCACCGCCGGACACCGCAACCGAGGCTGGACTGAACCAGGCAACCGAGGATGCACTGGGCACACTGACTCAGCGCGAGTCGAAAGTATTGCGAATGCGTTTTGGCATTGGCATGAACACTGATCACACGCTTGAAGAAGTGGGCAATCAGTTTGAAGTGACACGAGAGAGAATTCGGCAAATTGAGGCAAAAGCATTGCGCAAGTTGCGACATCCGTCACGTTCGGACAATTTGAGGCACTTTCAGGAAGGGTAGAATTACCCTTTTGCACAAACCAAGCATGCAAACCGGGCCTGTAGCTCAGTCGGTCAGAGCAGTGGACTCATAATCCATTGGTCGAAGGTTCGAGTCCTTCCAGGCCCACCAATTTGAACGCCTCGCAATATTCAGAATGCGAGACTATTTGCTGTTTATGCTCAAACCAGAGGTCAAAACGGATGGGTCATGGGCTTCTTGCCAAACCAAATGGAACGCGTCTGCAAAAAATCCTTAATCGCATTCGCACCTAACTCACGACCATATCCGGACCGCTTCACACCACCAACCTGAGCACCTGGCGCTACACTTCGATAGTGATTGAGATAGACAGTTCCCGCATCAATCTTGGCCGCCAAACGGCTTGCACGCGTTTCATTCGTCGTCCATATTCCGGCCGCCAGTCCATATTTACTGTTATTGGCCAACTCAACTGCTTCATCTTCACTGCCAAATTCAATTACAGCCAGCACTGGACCGAATACTTCTTCCTGCCACAATTGCATGCCAGTTGAAACTTGGTCAAAAATTGTCGGCGCAACGAAATACCCATACGGACATTTGTCAGGGACGCGCGCTTGTCCGCCAGTCAAGCACACTGCACCCTCATTTTTTGCGCATTGAATCATATTCATCACTTTGTGATACTGCGATTCATTGGCTAACGGTCCAATCTGAGTATCCGGATTCATCGGATGACCAATTTTCAATGACTCGGCACAACGGATGATTTTTTCAACCAGTTTGTTCTTTATCGCTTTCTGCACAATCAAACGGGAGCCTGCAACACAAGTTTGACCGTTGGAAAGAAAGATTCCGGAAGCGATACCATTGACAGCACTTTCGAGGTCGGCATCTTCAAAAACAATCTGTGGTGACTTGCCACCCAATTCCAGGTTGACCGGCACCGGACCTGAAGCGGCGGCTTCGGCAACCTTGCAACCACCAATATCAGACCCGGTGAATGTTACTTTGCGCGTTAATGGATGACGAACCAATGCTTCCCCCGCTTCACCACCATATCCGGTTACCACATTTAGCACACCGTTCGGCAAGCCTGCCTCATGAGCGATTTTTGCAAATTCCAGCGTGGAAGCAGACGCCAACTCGGATGGTTTGACGACCACTGTATTCCCGGCGGCCAATGCCGGGGCAAGTTTCCAGGCCAAGATCATCAAAGGTGAATTCCACGGTGTGATCGCGACTACCACGCCAAACGGAAAATAGTGTGTTTCACTGTTGACACCTGGAATTGAATTCACCTGTGCTTCAGGTTGCAGATTTCTGACTTCTTTGGAGAAATAACGATACCAGGTGTGCAACGCGGAAAACTGTGCGCGGACTTCGACAATACGCTTTCCATTGTCTTGAATTTCTGATTCCACCAGTTCTTCCCATCTGGATTCAAGGCAATCTGCCAGATGATCCAGAATTTCAGCACGCTCATTAGCGGTACAGGCCGACCAAGGGCCATTCCTGAATGCTCGGTCTGCTGACAAAACCGCAAGGTTTGCATCGGCTTCGTTGCCGCGTGCGAACTCGGCCCAAGCTACCGCATTCGCCGGGTCAAAGCTTTCGATGAACCTGCCTGTACTGGGGGCAAGCCATTTTCCGTCAATAAAATGCAGATACTGTTTCACTTCTCATCTCGCCGAATCATCCGTTGAACATCGCATTCTGATGAGGCATAAGTTGATCCGACCGCATTCTCGACGATGAATTGAACCATTTGCCGTGTGAACCAGTTTCGACACGCGGTGTGGTATTCAAATGATTTTGAAATAATTCTTTGACATACAAATGGATTTTGTGTTCCAATAAAATACAATGGCCTGTTGATTCATCTGAATACAATTCGTTGCAGTTTGGAAGCGAATCTGGCGTAGGAGCAATTTTTGCCAGAATGAACTAAATTATCTTCCAAATGCCATCAAGTAAATCAAGATAGAACTATTGTAGTGCAAAAGGCAAGTATGGCAAATTTTCATTCCCTGAAAACGGGGGTTTGTACAGAATGCAAGAGGTTTACGGTCAAACTCGCTGCATTCAGTGCTGGATAGTCACCTAGACTCTTGTTTCGTCATGGAATTTCCCGTTAAAATTATCAGTTCTACTACCGCCGGCAGGTGGAACTTGTTGAATTTACGAAGGGATATAGAATGACAAGCCTTGATGTCGAAGTTCAGAAGAAACGCGAGTTTCGAGATGCCGCAATTGACGAGTTTGTCGGTCGCAATGCGGACTACTACCGGCAACAGTTTAACAAGCTGGATCAAAAATCGGGATTCGTATTTTCGTTCAACTATATGGCCGCAGCGTTCGGGACAATTTGGTGGGTCTCGCGCCACCTGTGGTCATTCTTCTGGGTGTTCCTCCTTTTGGAATCACTGGCAATCGTTCAGATTTGCCGTGGACTATTTGCCGAATTGGGTGCCGAGGAACTTGCCCGTGCCGAACGCTTGCTGAACAGCGCACAAATTCGTCGGGAAGAAGCCGATGTAGCGCTCGCCAGCGGTGCTGAAAATGCGAATGTTCTCGCGCAATCCGCCACTGCACTGGAAACAGCAAGCAACCGGGCATTTGAACTGGCTTCTGACCTTGCGGCCCAAGACACCATGCTGGTCACCTTGGGCCTTGGATTGCTAATCGGGGTCAAGTTCGTACAGGGAATACTTGCCAATCATGTGCTCAAGGCACGTTTTCAAAAATGGTACGCGGACCGAACCTTGAACAACGGCTTGCCTTTGGGACTGGCAACCTTGATGGGGTTCGCAAGCATATTGACGGTTAGTGTAACCACTTACAGGTTCACCTCTAGCAATGTACCAGAATGGCTTACATCGGTGCCGGCAGATGTGCAATGGCGTCGCAACTCGGAAATTTGGGTGGACAACGGATTTCAGTGGCTCACAGAAACCTTCGCAGGATTATTCGGCGGAATTACCCGGTCAATACGTTTCATACTGGATTGTCTCGAAGTTACCATGGTCGGCACACCATGGCCAATCATGATGGGCATCATTATTCTCCTTGCCTACAAGATTGCAGGGGCCAGAGTTGCGATATTCACTGCTGCTTCGCTTGCTTATCTGGCAATTCTGGGCTTTTGGGAGCAAAGCATGCTGACAATTTCGCTACTTGGCTCCGCCGCGCTTGTCTGCCTGGTCATCGGTATTCCACTGGGAGTGCTTTGTGCGCGCAAAAAGTCTGCCCACGCGGTAATTTGGCCGATTCTGGACCTGATGCAAACCATGCCCTCCTTTGTTTATCTGATACCGGTTATCGCGTTTTTTGGAATTGGCAAGCCACCAGGAATTATTGCAACGATTATCTTTGGAATGCCGCCAGTCGTTCGGCTTACAGTTCTCGGCCTGCATGGCGTACCTGTGTATGTTCGGGAGGCGGCGGAAGCCTTTGGCGCTTCCAGATTCGATCTGCTATTTCGCATTGACCTGCCACTCGCAAAGCCGTCTATAATGACAGGTATTAATCAAACCATTTTGATGTGCCTGTCCATGGTGGTCATTGCTTCACTGATCGGTGCGAAAGGACTAGGTGAAAGCGTCCTTGACGCTCTCACCTATGCCAATGAAGGCAAAGGCATGCTGGCTGGTGTTGCCATATTGTTCTGTGCGATGATTCTGGACCGAATTGTTCAGGGCAGGCATTCAAACACCAAAGAACATCCAATTTGACAAACACATTCATTTTCTATTCCCTACATCGGAGAAATTTCAATGAAATTCATCAAATTTGCAGTCATTGCCCTGGCACTCGGTGCTTTTACTACGGCCAGTGCTCAGGACAACAAAGTGATCGTCGGGCAACTCAGTTGGGGCTATGCCAAGGTGATGGCCAATGTGATCAAAATTCTTGCAGAAGAAAATTACGGTATACAGGTGGATTCAGTGCCAGGCAATCATCCCGTCTTCTTCAAGGCAATGGACCAAGGCAAGGGGGAAGTCGATATTCACCCGGATCTGTGGCTTCCGAACAATCAGGGACTGATTGACAACTATGTCAAAGAAAGAGGCACGGTAGCATTGACGGAAGTCAAGTTTCCGGCCTTTGACGGCTTTTGTTCGACCAAGGCGGCTTCGGACCAATACGGATTGAAGTCTGTATATGATTTGGCCCGACCTGAAATTGTTGAACTCACGGACCGGAATGGCGACGGCAAAGGTGAAATTTGGATGGGTGCCCCTGGCTGGAAGTCAACCAAGATTCATCAGATTCGTGCGCGCGATTATGGTTTTGCTGACCTGTACGACCTCACTATTAGTGAAGAATCTGTAATCCTTGCGCAAATCGACGCTGATATCAAAGCAGGACGCGTCGTTGTATGGGCTTGCTATTTGCCTCATCATATATTTGGCATGCATCCCCTTGTCATCTTGGAAGAACCGGAGCATGATCCGTCCAAATGGAATATCGCAGACTTGGAAAATGATCCGAACTGGCTGGAAAATTCTACTGCCGGCACAGCGTTTCCGGCCGTTACTTCGCAAATTGCGTATTCCAAAAGACTGGAAACACAAGTACCGAACATGGTCAAGTTGCTAAACGGTATCAAATGGACACAAGAGGTGATCAACGATTGGTCGTTCGCAATGGCAGTAGAAGAACGCGACCCGGCAGAATATTCGCGTGAATGGGTAGATTCAAACAGGGACATGGTGCAGTCTTGGTTAAGCAACTAGTGGAATTTGTTTCAAGTGAATGCACGGCATTGATTAAAATATCAATGCCGTGCATTCAACCGACAATTCACCTCTGTTCAAATAGCATCTGCATTACGTTTGCAGTAGCGTATGTACATTCATAATCTGGATAAAGACGATGACCATGAAGAAAAAAGAGAATACATCAGCAACCCGCGCATTCAAACGGCGCGGTGATGGCCCAAAAGTTGTATATGACTACCTGTTAAACAAAATTGTCAATCTGCACCTGACTTCGGGGGCACGCATTGAAGAACGGGTGATTGTCGAGGAACTTGGAATCTCGCGCACTCCGGTGCGACAGGCATTCATGCGGATGGCTGCGGAAGGATTGATAGAATGGTTGCCCAATCATGGTGCCAGAATACCACCGCTGGATATTGAAGAAGTCCGATCGTTTTTCGAAGCATACGAATTCGCACTACAAGCCACTGTGCAACTGGCGACTCGCCGCCGTACGCGGAAAGATCTGGAAGAAATTATCCGATGGCGCGATGCATACGAAGAATCCGGTAAAAACAAGGACATTCAAGGATTGATTGAAACGAACAAAAAACTCCACATGGAGATTGCCCGGGCTGGCCACAATCACCATATGGAACGCCTGTTGGAAGATTTGCTAGTGAAATCCCTGCGATTGGACTGGTTCTGGTATGCCATGCCGATCAATGCAAACCTGGACGACAGAATTGATATCAGCATACGCGAGCATCACCAACTGGTCAGTGCAATTGAAAACCGAGATTTTACACTGGTAAGGCAATTGACCCGTGAGCATATTGAATCGTTTCGCAGGCCGTTGCTAGAGTATTTGAGTCAATCCGAAGCGAGTGAATTTGAGTTTGTGTTTTCCAGCTGAAAATTTTGGCAAGATTGCCTGAACAACTTGTTGCATGGATTGATTGGTAGCATGACCCATTGTTTCAATAACACCTATTGTGCGGGAAATCATCGCTACTGACGCTGACTCATGACGTATTACAAAATATAGAAAGAACGGATTCGGATTCATGCACCAGATCGATGAATGCTACATGCAACGCGACCAGCTGTACCATGTTCATTCATTCACACACCTTGGTCGACATGAACAAAATGGTGCAGTGGTCATTGAGCGTGGCGACGGAATATATCTTACCGACAGCAATGGCAAACAGTATCTGGATGCGATGGCCAGCTTGTGGTGTGTCAACCTGGGCTACAGCGAGCAACGACTGGTAGATGCAGCTGCTCGCCAAATGGCAATATTGCCATACAGCCATACTTTTCGGGGTCGCAGTCATAGCAAGGTGATTGAGCTTTCTGAAAAATTGGTAGCCATCACACCGAAACATCTCAACAAGGTCTATTTTGCCGGTTCCGGTTCTGAAGCAAACGAATCAGCAATCAAAATAGCCTGGGCGTATCACAAAGCTCAGGGATGCCCCGGGAAAAGAAAGATCATCTCCAGGTCGAATGCTTATCACGGTTCTACAATTTTTGCGACAAGCTTGACCGGAATGCCGGCCATGCACGAGTTCAACAACATTGATTTTGCAGAAGTTCTGCATACCGACTTTCCAGACTATCTTTCCTGTTTCAATGAAAATGAATCAGAAACTGAATTTGCAACTCGTCTGGCCGAGAATCTGGAAACGATGATTCTTGCTGAAGGTGCGGATACAATTGCGGCCTTCATCGCCGAACCGGTGATGGGGGTTGGCGGAGTCATTGTACCGCCAAAGACCTACTTTGAAAAAATCCAAGCGATTCTGAAACGCCATGGCATATTGATGATTGCTGACGAAGTAATTTGCGGATTTGGAAGAACCGGCAATATGTTTGGCTGCCAAACCTTCAACATTGTTCCGGATATATTGTCAATAGCGAAAGGAATTACATCTGCATACTTTCCTATGTCGGCGGTGGTTACAACCGATCCAATATACAAGGCACTGGTAAAGGTTTCTGATAACAATGGTGGCTTTAGCCATGGCTTCACTTACTCGGGTCATCCGGTTGGCGCCGCCATAGCTCTGGAAACCATCGAAATCATAGAAGAGCGAAAGATTGTGGAGCATGTTCAATCTGTGTCCAAAAAGTTTCATTCAGCGTTGAATCGACTGCTTGACTTTCCCATTGTCAAGAATGTTCGCGGAATCGGGTTGATGGGAGGATTGGAGTTCAAATATGACGGGATTAGCAGAAACTCCTATGCCCAACCGGGTAATTTGGGCAGCACGGTAATGGATCTGGCAGCAGAAAACGGGCTGTTTGTGCGTTCTGTCGGCGACTCGATAGTTCTCGCGCCACCGTTGATTATCAGTGAAGCCGAAGTTGAAGACTTGTATCAGCGACTGGAAAAAACGCTTGCAGAATTCGTTGATTTGATCGAGGTGAGTGACAACCGAATGACGGCTTAGCAGTTGCCAAATCCTAAAGCGATGACTTGGTGGCCAGGGGCGGAATCGAACCACCGACACGGGGATTTTCAGTCCCCTGCTCTACCGACTGAGCTACCTGGCCAAGCGGAAATTGGTTCTGCCGGGCATTGCCAAGGTCAAAGCTGATTTCATGCTCTGATTGGCGATGCAAACGGTGAATCACGATTGGCAGAATGCCGCGGTGTGATTTGGCAGAATTATAATAACGGCAATACAGTATAGCAGAAAAATTTTGCCGTTGAACTCCGAAAATACCAACTTCAACCGATTTGCAATCAGAACTCGCGGGCAAAACGCCAAATTGTGAAAGTACTTGGAATTGAAACATCATGCGACGACACCGGTGTCGCGGTGTACGACTCGAACGAGGGGTTGCTGGTACATCGCCTGTCGTCGCAAATCGACATTCACAAACTCTACGGCGGGGTAGTTCCGGAGCTCGCAGCCCGTGACCATATTCGAAAATTACTTCCACTCATAGACGCGGTGCTGGAAATTGCCAAGCTGAGAAAAAGTGAAATCGACGCAGTTGCCTATACGGCCGGACCAGGCTTGATCGGTGCATTGCTGGTTGGTGCAACGGTCGGCCGCAGTCTCGCAATGGCACTAGAAATTCCCTCTATCGGGGTACACCATATGGAAGGACACCTGCTTTCTCCAATGCTGGAACCGCTATACCCTTCGTATCCGTTTGTTTGTCTCCTGGTTTCAGGCGGTCACACCATGCTCGCCGATGTTCAATCGCCCGGTCAATACAAAATCATTGGTCAAACCCGGGACGATGCAGTTGGCGAAGCGTTCGACAAGTTTGCCAAAGTGCTCGGACTGCCATACCCAGGGGGACCAAGCATTGAGAAAAGTGCAAAGAATGGAGCATCAGGCAGGTTTCAATTTCCACGCCCCATGGTTGGCGGCGACAATCTGGAATTCAGTTTTTCTGGCCTGAAAACCCATGCAGCATTACGCGCCCGTGACATGGAATTGAATGATGAAAACGTAGCAGATCTTGCTTGTGCTTTTCAGGAAGCAGCAGTCGATACCTTGGTTGCAAAGTGCAAGACTGCGCTGCAACTGCTCGGTTATCAGGAACTTGTAGTCGCCGGCGGAGTCGGCGCAAATCAGCTACTACGGGAGCGGATGCAAAGTATGACACAAAATCTGGGTACTCGCACCTATTTCCCTCGTCTCGAGCTTTGCACCGATAATGGAGCGATGATCGCCTATGCTGGATTTCTTCGACTCCAGTCCGGGCAGTGCGATAATTTGGACTTTTCAGTCAGGGCTCGCTGGTCGCTCGAACACTTGCCGCCAATCGGGAACAGCCCAAATCTCAAGCAGACAGATTGATTTTGCTTTCCTTGCCGTCGCGTAGCCTGCTGAGATTGTCTTTATGGCGATACAGAACAAAGACAAATATGATTGCAGCCATACCCGCAAACCACCAATTCTGAAAGAGGTACCACGCGACAAAAGGCGACGCAAAGCTTGAGACAATGGATGAAATGGAAGAATATCGGGTAATGGCAGCCACTACAACCCAAACACCTGCAATCAACAGCGCAAAAATTGGATCAATTCCCAAGTAAGCACCCAGCATGGTGGCAATGCCCTTGCCACCCTTGAATTTGTAGTAAAGCGGGAATACATGTCCAAAAAAAGCAGCCAATGCAGTAATACTGACCGCTACAGGGTCGTTTGTCAGCAATTTGACTGCAAGAACCGGTACTGTACCTTTTGCAATATCGCCGGCAAGCGTCAATATTGCGGCCAGCTTGCCGCTGATGCGTAATACATTGGTCGCCCCTGGATTGCCTGAGCCAGATTGTCTGGGATCTGTTCGACCCAGTATTCGAGAAACAATAATGGCACACGAAATTGAGCCAATCAAGTACCCCGCTACAACCGATAATATTACTTCCATAACAATGCTGCCAGCAATTGAAGTATTTGCAGATTCAGAATATTGATGCTCTGTCGATTCACAATGAACTCCTGATGTTGCAATTCTACACTCAATAACACTGTGTTTGATTCCAAAGTCCAGAAACCTCGTATGCGTATAATGAGCGAATGGACAAGATATTTATTCGGGGTTTGATGCTTGAAGCCAAAATTGGCGTACGGAAATGGGAACGCAAGGTCAAGCAGAGACTCATCATTGACCTGGAAATTGGCTTGGATATTCAGGCGGCGGCCGCAAGTGATCAACTTGAAGACTCGGTCAGTTACAAAGAGATTGCAGATTGCGTTGCTGAACTTGTTGAAAAATCAAAATACCAGTTGATTGAAACAGTTGCCGAGAAAATTGCTGCAACCATTCTGGAAAAGTATTCTGTCCTGTGGTGCAAAGTAACTGTCAACAAACCCCGTGCCGTGGAAAAGAGCAATAATGTTGGTGTGTGCATTGAAAGGCATGCACCAAAACCGGATTGACAACGGTGATTAGCACTCTGTCAAACTGCGACCGCCGTCAATCGTCAGTAACTGACCGGTGGTAAAGGTTGCATCCCGAATCAGATAGACGACACAGTCAGCGATCTCTTCAACAGTACCGGTTCGTTGCAAAGGTGTCTTTGCAATGATGCTGTCTTGCTGAGTTGAACCCTTATTCCACAGAATTGCACCCGGAGCAATGGCATTTACTCGCACTTCAGGAGCCAATTCAACCGCGAGTGAGCGGGTGATTGCTTCCAACCCTGCCTTGGAAGCACAGTAAGCCGAATAGTTTGCCAAATTGTGCTGAGCGTACAGGTCTGTAATATTCACAATACTGCCGCGATTGTTGCGAAGCTCGGCACATCCCGCCTGAATCAATGCCAAGGGGGCTTTGATATGAACTCCAAGCATTTCGTCCATTTCATCGCCGGAAACATTTTCAATTCGAGTGCTGTAAAACACCGAAGCATTGTTTACAATTGCATCCAATCGTTGAAATTGTTCAAGTGTATCCGCTACGAGTTTGCCAACCCGGTCAAAGTCAAGTAAGTCTGCCTGAAGTAATAACGCGGATGCCGGTCGCACAAGATTCAGTTGATCCACCAGTTTTTCCCCGCTTTTGATTGATGATTTGCAGTGTATGGCTACATTCATACCGCAACCATGCAATCTACTTGCAATGCCCGCGCCAATCCGACAGGCACCACCGGTAACCAAAGCAACTCTTCCCGACAGATTTTTGATTGACGGGGTCGCGCTTGGGGTGATTCGGTGCGGGTTCATTAACACACCTTTTCAAGCGATATAATTGGCTTCACTCGACCATCCAACCTGTTGCAATATGGAACTTGCTGCGCCAACGCTCTCCCTGAACGATGATGAAATTCTGAGGCATCGTCAACTATCCGGATTGATTGCTCACAAAATTCAAGACTCAAGCGACAAGAGAATTCCGTTTTCTGAATTCTTGAATCTGGCATTGTATGAACCGAATTGGGGATACTACACTTCAAATGCAAATGCTATGGGGGTGAAGGGAGATTATATTACAGCACCTGAAATAGGCGATGCATTCGGTAAATGCCTGGCGCGTAAAATCGCTGACACCTTGTCTTTGATGGACGAGCCACATACCATTTTTGAATTCGGAGCGGGGAGTGGCAAACTGGCATCACAGATCCTGAAAGAATTGAAATTGTTCGGCATCAATCTGCTGAATTACTCGATCATCGAAATCAGTCCTGCACTACAGGCACGCCAGCGCAGAACATTGAATGAACATGCACCAGCAACGTTGGGTTACGTTAACTGGCTTGACAGACTACCGGACCAAGGTTTGCGCGGCGTAATTGTTGCCAACGAAGTACTGGATGCGTTACCGTTCGAGTTACTACAAGTGAACAACCAAAAATATCTGCAGGGCTATACAGTTCTCTCTGCCAATGGTTTGGCTACAGAATTTCAACCAGAACATCGGGCTGATTTCGCCTCCTCGCTTAGGCATCTAATGCTACCGGATCTGGTTGATGGCTATGTTTCCGAATTGCATTGCCAAGCAGAAGCCTGGGTCCGAACTGTTTCGGATCAATTGGATCAAGGGTCGATCATTATTGTCGACTATGGCTATCCGGAGCATGAATACTATCACCCGGAGCGAGCAACCGGAACGCTGGCCTGTTTTCATCGTCATGAAGTGAATTTCAATCCGTACACCAATATTGGTTGCCAAGACATTTCCACGCACATAAACTTCACTGCAATCGCCCGCGTTGCGCTATCACATGGCATGAATTTGAATGGTTTTACCTCTCTGGGTGCTTTTCTACTTGATACCGGTCTGCTTGAGCATGGTTTTAACCCGTCAGATGATTCCACCAACAAACTCAAAAGCCAAATCCTGACCTTGACGAACCCTACGGAAATGGGAGAACGATTTAAAGTAATGGAATTGACAAAAAACATTCAGGCAAGCCAAACCGGTTTTCGGCAATTCAACCAGTTTCATCGTTTGAATGCAAAATGACTGACTGGTATTCTGCAACGCTTCTGGCCTTTGTTCAGGGTGCTACTGAATTTTTGCCGATTTCCAGCTCGGCGCACCTTATTCTTCTACCAAATTTGTTTGGCTGGACAGATCAGGGGCTGGCATTTGATATTGCTGTCCATGTAGGAACGTTGCTGGCAACACTAATCTACTTTCGCCATGACCTGCTGAGAATCATCAGTGCCTGGCTTGCTTCACTGTTCAAAAATGCACCTAGTCAAGATGCCCGACTGGGTTGGATGATTATTATTGCAAGCATACCGGTTGCTGTCGCGGGACTACTTTTTCATAATCTTGTAGAGGAGTATCTGAGAAGTACTTTGGTGATTGCATCAGCAACCTTGCTGTTCGGTCTCTGGCTTTGGTACAGTGATCGCTACCGGCGCGGGGAAAAAAATACAGACTCTTTGAGCTATGCCGATGCCGCCTTGATTGGTTGTGCACAAGCATTGGCATTGATACCGGGCACTTCGCGGTCCGGAGTCACCATTACGATGGGGTTAATGCTTGGTCTGACTCGCCGAGATGCAACCCGCTTCGCGTTTCTGCTAGCGATTCCGGCTATATTCATGGCGGGGGGATGGCAGTTTATGAGTCTCGCCGTGTCCGACAATTCGGTTGATTGGCTACAGATAGTTTACATTGCTGCGGTAGCCGGAGGTGTTGCTTTTCTTGTCATTCACTGGCTATTGAAGGTGGTCGAAAAAATCGGAATGGTACCGTTCGTGATTTACCGGATAGTGCTGGCCGGATTTTTGTTTGGTGTCGAGTTTGTCATCTGATGCCTGCTTTCACATATTCTTGCATCAAATGGGCAACGTTTTCGATCTGGATTTCCCTGATTCGGTTTATCAGCGCTTTGCCTTTCAGGTAGGGTACCAGTACCTTTGCATCGACACTTGTCATCGCATCCCGATAGCTCGGCAACAGACTTACATTGCTACTATCCGGCAACGATACAGCTTCCCAAACCGTAACACAGTTGTTCAATCGTTTTGGATTGCGGATCCCGTCCAGGTCACGAACAAAGTCGACCACTCTTTCCGGGGACATCTCAGACATTGCAAATGCCTGTTTTCCATATTTGCTTGCCTGAATCGCCAGCTTGGAATACTTGCCCGGCACTTTCCAATGATCGCAAAACCTTTCAACCACCGATAACTCATGCTCCCCGACAAGAAACATCAAGGCTGAAAACCGCACTTCTGCATTGTTTGATTTTGTTGCAACATTGCGGAGCACAGTTTCTGCGCGTTGAGTCAATTGACTGCTTTTTGCACCACCAACAGCGTTGCGGTCTTGAAACAACACGAGTAAATCGGGAAAAAGTTTCTCCAATGCGTCGCAATTTTGCAATGTTTTGAAAAAAATCCATGGGTCATCGCCCGACAAGACGGTTTGCACTTCTCTCCAAACCCGTTCCGGTATCAAATCATCCAATTCGCCGCTGGCAGCGATTGCAGACATCAGTTGACGTGTTTCTTCAGCGAGCCTGAATCCTTTGGAGTTGAAACGGGCAGCGAATCGGGCGACTCTGAGTACTCGCAACGGATCTTCAGAAAAATGCTCCGAAACATGTCGAAGCACTTTTTGGTTCAAATCTTGCTCACCGCGAAATGGGTCAATCAAACCGCCATCCGGTGTCATTGCCATTGCATTAATCGTCAAATCGCGTCGCTTCAAATCTTGCTCCAGAGTCACAGTGCTTGATACATCCACTTCAAAACCTTTGTAGCCCCGGCCGGACTTGTGCTCCGTGCGCGCAAGCGCATATTCCTCTTTGGTACGCGGATGCAAGAACACCGGAAAACTCAATCCGACCCTTTTGAATCCGCGGCGAAGCATTTCATCTTCACTGGCACCAATCACCACCCAGTCGCGATCAAAATCTTTAACCTCCAGCATTTGGTCCCGAACTGAACCGCCGACCAAGTAGCACTCAAGCCCCTCTGTCAGGAGGTCTGATTGATCTGATTCAACGGTACTTGAGGTATTTTCAGCGTCTTGCATGCCGCCGATAGCGATCAAAACGGTTGGAACGCGCCTGCAGATATGTTACTGCTACATCCGTAAAACGTCTGGGTTGATAATCAAACCAATCCGGTAATTGACTGTTGCATACATTCGGAACTTGCAAAGACAGCAAATTGTCTGGCGTAAAGAATTTACCCGGTACGAATTGAATGAACGAAGCTAGCAAACTTGACTGCGACTGAGAAAGCCGGATGATCTTGTGATTTCCCCCGGTTAACTTGTCAATGCGGCTTACGATCTCGAACAGCGTCAATACTTCTGGCCCGCCGAGCTCGTAGATCTGACCAACAGCTGCAGGTTCTCCAATTGCACGCATCAAACACTGAACCACATCCTTTACATAGACAGGCTGCATTTGTGCATCAGGGCAAACCAGCAGAAACACGCCTTTTGCCAATCTCAGCAACAATTCAAACTTGCGCGTAAATGAATCGTTCGCGCCAAATATTACAGAAGGGCGAAAAATTGTGATTGACAATCCCTTGTCCATGAACTCTTTCAATGCGGCTTCTGCCTGTCCCTTTGAACGCAGATAAGCACTCGGCGCATCTACCGACGCTCCTATCGAACTGACATGCAACAGTTGACTGATTTTGTGCTTCTGACAACTTTCGGCCAGTTCCGCCGGAAACACTGCATGGATTCTCTCGAATGTATTGCGTTTCCTTGATTCGTTGAGTATGCCGATCAGGTTAACTACGATGTCAACATTTTCGACAACCTGGTCGACTTCGTCCTTGTTGCGAATGTCAGCTTGCACGACCTGAAGATTGGGCAAAACCAGCAATTCCTTGTGTCGAGCGGGTCGCCGGGACGGAATTACAATCTCGAAGCCGTTGCTGGACAGTGCGCGTACCAAATGGGTACCCAAAAATCCGGTACCGCCAAATACAGCAATTCTTCTGTGTTTGCTCATTGAAATTCCCTTTTTCACGAATTGTGAATGTTCACCACATATTTGTCCATATAGTTTCTCACACTTTGCCCGAAGTGCCTCAATTCGCGGCTATGCAATACAAAATCAAGCAAGTCGTGGACATCCGCTACCGAGTGGACCTGCAAACCGTGCTTTTCGCGACATTGATCCACTGCCGAACGATCGTCATTCAAAGAATATTCCATACGGTCCAATGAAATGATAACCGCTATCGGTGTTGCGTGGGTAGCGGAAATAATTTCCACAGCCTTGTCAATAGACAATCCCGAAGTAATCACGTCTTCTACAATGACCACCCGACCCGACAAGTTGCCTACAACCTGTCCTTGCTCGCCGTGGTCCTTGGCTTCTTTCCTGTTGAAGGCATATTCAACGGACAAGTCAAATTTTTCAAACAGTGAGATGGAGGTAGATGCCGCAAGTGCAATACCTTTGTAAGCGGGTCCGTACAACATGAAATCGCCAGCGATGCAATTCTTGATCGTCTCGGCATAGAATCCGGAAAGCATCGACAGGCTGTCGCCGCTGGAAAACATCCCTGTGTTCAAATAATACGGGCTCACACGGCCCGAGTTCAAGGTAAACTCACCAAATTGTAAGGCGCCCTTTGCTACGGCAAATGAGAGAAAATTTTGCGCAATCTCTGTCATAACACTCAAAGTAAGGTAATTCTAAGATCTGATTAAACCATTGAAACAGTTTACAACATTCTTGTTATCTAGAAAGATAAATTCCAATTTTTGATTGAATGTGACCTGTTCAACTCCAAAAGTACATCTAAACCAAGTTTTTCCTTTATCTAAATTCGTTGATTTATTCGTCAAATGCTATCTTGAATTTGTCAATATGATCATGCATTGGAGTGAAGTCAGGGTAATGAAATCGTTTCGGCTATTCTTTCAACTGTATTCCTTCACTATTTGCGTACTTCACCAAGGCTCAACGAGTCACCATGTCAAAAAGAGCGCTTATCACTATTGTATCAGAACCGAGAGGGTACACTCTTCTCTTTCGGTTAATGAAACTGCAGAGGCTATACCTGTTCTTCCAGGCATGAAGAAAAAATCTTTCATCCGACTACCAAAGCTTCCTTTATGGGATTTCTCAAATTCTCTGATGATCCAAGATGATAAAAATGAGAGAAAGTCTTTATTGTATAGTTCGAAAATACATCATAAAGCCGGTCATTTCTTCTGTATTTATTCTCCGACCACATGGAATACAGAAATTTACACGGCAATATCTTTAGTGCTTGTTCAAGTTCAGAGGCATCATTTTCATTCCATGAATTGAAATAATCAGTATATCTGCCCATATATGGAGGGTCAGTATAAACAAAATCATCAGGGCTAACGTTCGAAACCAGATCAGACCAGTTCAAACAAATAAACTCCCAATTTTTTCCTTTAATCTTTTCAGAAGCCCATTTGACCTGGTTGCATATCTTGGTGATATATGAAGCCCTAAATCTTTCAGGTTTACGACAAAATGGAGTATTAAAATCGCCAGCCTTATTGAACCTCATCAAACCATTAAAGCAAGAGCGATTCAAGAAAAGAAAATCATGAGAGTCGCCACCTTGATTGAATCGATTTCTAATTTGGTAATAGTGTTCTTCACCGAGTAATGAAAGTTTGGCCCCTTCTTGTTCCAAATACGACCTTGCTGATTCATGATTAAGGGTTCCATTTTGAATGGACTTGTAGAATTTAATGATATGAGGGTTTGAATCCCCAGCAACCGCACTTTGGGGTTCTATATTGAGAAGTACTACAGCAGAACCAAGGAATGGTTCTACCCATCTCCCCCCACCGTCCCAACTTATGTTTTGTCTTATATGTGGAATTGCTCGTGTTTTTATTCCCTGAATTTTTATTGGCGGTGTTTTCACACTGTTCTTGGTCTCACTCATTCATTTACTCCCATTCACTTTACATTAATTCAACCGACTATCTAAGCCTGATACCAATTCATTGAATTCCAAGTATTCCACGAAATGAACCAAGCAGACTTCTGAGTAATGCTCAATTCCCTGTGAGGTTTCATACTGGATATTCCTTCGAGATTTGTGGCGATCAGATAGATCGAGAATGCCCACATTCTGAGCAGGGTATACAAGTCCTCAAAAATTGTTCTGTGTTGGATCGAGAAATTTTTCCGACAGACCCGATAGCGATGACAGACCATTGAACAGACGATGGCTCGTCCATTTCACTGCAAAACAAGTATTGTTTGCGGCCGTCTGTGTTAGTATTGACTGAGATAATAGTGCTTCTGTCAACAAGATCTTGATTCATGCTCTTGATAAAGTCGTTTCATATCATATTCATTGTTTCCTGGATGGCCGGACTGTTGTATTTGCCGCGCCTGTTTGTTTACCATGCTGAAGCATCAGATGAAATCGGCAATGAGCGGTTCAAGGTCATGGAACGCAAGTTGTTCTATGGAATTGCTACGCCTTCTGCGATACTCGGGCTTGCAACAGGACTGGCACTATGGCTTGGGTACGGATATTCCGGAACTTGGCTTCATTTCAAGCTGGTCGCTGTTTGGGGGTTGCTCATATTTCATTTACTGTGTCTCAGGTATATGATCGCCTTCAAAAACAATTGCAATACAAAATCACATGTCTATTTTCGCTGGTTCAACGAAATTCCAATTGTCATACTTGCCATAATTGTTTTCCTGGTGGTGTTCAAACCCCAGTGGTAAGGCAGATTCTGAGTATTGCCTGGCAACTAGCAGCTAGCGGCACCCAGAATGGGTCCGGCCACGCGTTGTCCGCCGGCTTCTGCTTTCTGGACAAACACCGCGCAACTTTGGTTATCCTGAATCTCTACATCGTCAACGGATAGTTGAAGGGCCTTTCCCTGCCATTTGCCCACAGATGAAAAGTTCCGTACTACATTAAAGTTCTCAAGCGTTTTGCCTTTGTTTTCACCCGAAGGGATTCGCGTCACCTGCTTTTTGTCGTAGATTGCGAGCCAAATATCGGCCGATTCGCTGTTGTTTCCTTCGACCGCAACATTGACCCCGCCGTTTTCCGTTCGTTCGACCGATACCGCGAGCGGCATTCTTGCATCGGCGCGAAGTTGCCGGTGTAACTGCGATGCTCTGCTACCCACGAGTGCATAGTTTCCGTTGATCACCATTTGCGGTGTATAGACCCCGTTTCTACCCTTGAGGTTCAACCTTCTGTAGTCGCGCTGTCGCTTGCTGTACTGCGGCAGGGAATATGGATCTTGCCATTGTCCCGCTGAACCGTAGACCAAGTCGTTCCAATAGTCGACATGAAATTCAAGCGCAATCACATCACTGTAGTCCGAGACAACTTCACCCAGAAGTTTCTCGGCTGGCGGACAGGAGTAACAACTCTGGGAAGTAAAGAGTTCGACTACGTGTCGCGCCTTTTCGCCAGCACTTGCACTTGAATCAACAAGCAAGGACGCACCGGAAAGGACTAAAATAAAGCAAGACCATTTGATTGTTTTCATGGAATCATTCCTCCTGCTTGTATTATCACCAACAATTGAGCGAAAGAGTATTAAATTTTGTTCAATGTCGTACTGGTTGAACCAGAAATCCCGCCCAATACCGGCAACATTATTCGACTTTGCGCGAATACCGGTTGCAGCCTTCACTTGGTCAAGCCACTCGGATTTGATCTGGAACACGCGAAACTTCGCCGTGCCGGACTGGATTACCGGGAGTGGACCGACATACAAGTATATGAAAACTATGAAGAAATTGTTTCCTGCCGAAACCAGAAAAGAGTCTTCACTTTTTCAAAGTTTCATCGGCATCAATACTCCGACGCGCACTTCAAGCCGGGAGATATTTTCGTATTCGGTTCTGAAACACGCGGACTCCCTGAAACCGTTCGTTTGAGTGTGGATGGGCTCAACCAGTTGAAAATTCCGATGCTTCCCGGAAACCGTAGCCTCAATTTATCGAATGCAGTCGCAGTAGCTGTTTATGAAGCTTGGCGACAGAACCGCTTCAATTCTGGTTGATCCGAACAGCTTGAAACAGTTTTTGGTCAGGAATTTATTCCTGTGCTGGGTCCCTTGCCAGCAACTCTTTCACGGCATCGGAAGCAGGCAAACTTTTGAACAGCATCCGGAATACCTGCCGAGTAATCGGCATTTCAACATTCAGTTTTTCACTGATTTTGTGAACTTCCTTGGCTGCATGCACACCTTCGGCTTCTTGGCCGATTTCCATCAGGATTTGATTCAACGGCTTGCCGAGACCCAGACCGAGTCCGGTTCTTCGGTTTCGCGACTTGTTGTCCGAGCAAGTCAAAATCAGATCCCCCATTCCGGCAAGCCCCATCAGCGTCTCGTCTTGGCCGCCCAGCGCCAAGTTCAACCGTCGCATTTCAGCAAGTCCACGCGTAATCAGTGCGGACCGGGCATTCACACCCAGATTCAAACCATCGCTGACACCCGCAGCTATTGCAATTACATTCTTGACAGCACCGCCCAACTGAATGCCGACAACATCTCGGTTTGTATAAATTCGAACAACATCATTTCGGAACCAGTCTGCGACAGACTCGACTTCTTCATAAGCTTTTGAACCAATCACCAGTGCAGCCGGAAGTCCAGCGGAAATTTCCAGTGCGAAACTAGGACCGGACAGAACCGCGGAGTGTGCCGAATCACCCAATATATTTTCAGCCAAATCACTGAGCAATCGGCCTGTGCCGGGCTCAAGTCCCTTGGTTCCCCAGACAACAAACGGTTTGTGCAACTGACTCATCGCATTCAAATTCTTTGCCACTTCGCGCATGACTGAATCGAATGCAAGGCTTGGAACTACCAGTACAACGCCGCTACTGTTTTGCATTGCCTCGTCCAGTGATGAATAAGCTGTGATTTGATTCGGTAGAGAAATGTTCGGCAGATAACGATGATTTGTCTGTGAGAAGTTTATTTCGTTGACCACCGCACTGGAACGCGCCCATAGTCGAATCGTATGCCCGTTTCGGGCCAACCATGCGGCAATCGCGGTTCCCCAGGCACCGCCGCCAAGCACTGTCAGGGTTGTGGGTGATTGTTGAACCATATTTCGATCTGACACCAAGAATTTACCACTCAGTTGCTCAATTTATCACGATCCTTGCATGCTATTTCGTTTTGTCTTGCGAGGCACGACCTTCGTGCGGTTCGTTCAGTTCATTTGCTATATTTCCGGCACATCTGTCTGAACCGGATTGTTCCTGAATAGCAAATGCCGATTTCAACGGTGATTTGACCGGTTGTAGCAACATTTCGCATCTCTACTCTGTGCCCGTCCAAAAACTTTGATAGTCGGTGATGATTGTTGTAGTAGAGTGGAACCGACCGACACATACAGTATAACCGTCCCCAATTGGTTGCCTGTATGAGCAACGTAACCTCGCAACCGTTCACCTGAAAAAATTTTGGAGTTTGTCAAGCTACTCTACTTGCTAGTTAATTTGACAGATTTTTGGTTTCATGCACAAGTATGGCTAGTACATATATGCTCTGCTGTCAATCAAGCATAAATCTCTTTTTCTTTCGCCAATTTATTGTATTTGAATTAAATACAAACTTTAACTTAATTTTGTATTTTTTTAGAATTTATTGAATGCAAGTTTTGATACATGAATTGATTCAGGAAATAAAAGTACTATTGTTCCGAATTAGCACAAAATATATTTGACATCTGCAATTTTTTTATGGCACAATCACTGACAATTCAAAAAATTAATTTGAGAGTCAGATTATGCCATCCTTCACATCTCCAACCAAGTCAACAGACAAATACATTCCCAATAGCAATCCTTGGCGCTTTGGCTGGCCGAATTCAGCCGACATGAATTTCAATTTCTATAAACTTCTGGATGATGCAAAGTCAACATCTATTGGAAAGGTATCCGGTACACCTCCAAAAATCGCAATTATCGGTGCTGGTGTCGCAGGCGTTACATCAGCCAGAGAGCTGTTTCGAAGCGGATACACCAATATTGATATTTATGAAGCGACCGATCGCATTGGAGGACGCGACTATTCGGCAGAAACCATGGGGCGCTATCAATACCTCCCACCCAAATCAGTTTATGAACTCGGCGCCATGCGTTTTCCATTTTTCCCGGATCCAACGGCACCAAATTCCGCAATGGGGTTCTACGCTGGTTCGTATGGAATCACCACACAAAACTTTCCAGACCCCGGTGTAGTTACAACAGGAATCTATTCCAATGATGGTTACGGCCCTGATACATCAAAACCTTATCCCAATCCTACTATGTTGATTTGGGAAGCTGGAACGCAACCCCCAGACCCATTTTTACTTGACATTTTCAATAAATGGGAGGCGTTTTCCAATCTGGTCAAAGGTGTATTCTCGCCGGCCTATGTAAAAGGGGACGAATCCTGGGTGCCTCTTTGGCATGACGTAGCCAATCACTATGCCTATCTGAATTTCAGGCAAATGGCACGATTGCCTGCTATATCTAGTTATGACCCATCGAAACCAGGTTATTTCGGTGGACTGGGTCTTACAGACGAACAGTTGCAGATCTTTTATTTGATCGGAGCCGGAGACGGTAGTTGGGGAGCTTTCTTTGACGTCGGTGCGCTCTATATACTTCGTACACTGCTTTGTGGATTTGGCGACAATCACCAGCAAGTCAAAGGTCGATTTAACAGCGACGAGTTCAATCCTGGTCCTTACTATGGGGCCGGCGAAGTACCAGTCAGCGATGGCGGAACTATCCAGTCACCAATCTACAAGGGAATCCAGAGTATTGCAGAGTGCATGTTTTTCTTACCTGCAAACTCGGCCGGCGAGTCGTTGTACGATGCCGTATCTGGCAAGGTATCCGGTGCCAATGTCAATTTCTTCAGCAATACACCGATTGTGTCGATAGGCGGGGAAAGCGGAAGTACGACTACTTCTCTAAGTTATTTTGAGATTAATGAAAATCTTATCACCAAAGATTACGACCATGTGATATTAACTCCAACAACGTGGGCATCTCAACTCAGTATGGACATGACCAGATTACATGCAGACCGTCTCCCGTATCAGGTAAGGTCAGCTATGGGAACTGCACATTGGATTAAGTCTTGCAAGATTTGCCTCACAGCAAAAGAAAAGTATTGGGAAAACAATCTGTCGAAAATTCCTCAAGTATTGATTACCGATACCTACCTTCAAGATGTTTACGCGTATTCATCTGACGAATATGTTGGTGTGGTTATTCTTTCGTACACATGGGAAGACGACGCGTCCAAATTTCTTTCATATTCTGATGAAGAACTGGTGGCAACCTGCCTGAATGAAGCGGATTCAATTCTATTGCGCAGTACAAATATTGGTCAGCAACTGTCTGACTATGTTTCAACAGAAGAAGCCAGGGTTATTCACTGGGCACTGATGCCGACCTACCATGGTTGTGCAAACTTGTACAGAGAAGGCCGATGGAAAGAAGACTACACTTTGCTGGCATTTAACCAAACCTACAGTGACACAGCGCGAATTTACTTTGCAGGGGAAGCATATTCAGTAGAAGGTGGCTGGACTGAACCAGCGATGCGGTCAGCGCTGGATGCAGTTGTACATGTCATCAAAAATTCAGGTGGTGAGTTTCTCAACGATTTTGACTTCGAGACGGACTATCTGACTCTGGACACGTCTTTCATTCCATCACAATAATTAGTTTCCCGAATTAGAGAATTAGAATTGAACTCAACTAGTGTTATACTTTGCAAGCATGATTCACTCAATTGATTTGAAATGCTCGAAATGCGTATACCAAATAGTATTTGCAAACGAATTATTGACGGATTCCGAAGTTTCAGAATCGTATCAGATATACATCGATTGAATTTCATGATTTAACCAACTGTTGTATACAAAATAAATTCAATTCAAATGTACTGGTTTGTTGCACTTTTAATTACTCTGGTCGTTGCGATAATTCTGATCGCAATATTCAATCGCTTCTATCACAAAGGTTCGCGTGACCGGGCTTTGATAAGAACGGGTGCCGGTGGTCAAAAAATCGTTATGGACGGGGGCTGTCTGGTGCTGCCGTTTCTGCATCAGGTGGAATCGGTTGACATGCGTACCACCTATGTTGAAATTGCCCGCACCAACGAAAAAGCTCTGTTAACTGAAGATCGGTTGCGCGTGGATGTCAATGTCTCGTTTCACGTTCGCGTAATCCCAACGATAGATGGAATTGCAACCGCGGCACAAACAATTGGCTCACGGTCATTGACATTCGAAAAACTGAGCGAATTCCTGAGGGGGCGATTTATAGATGCCCTCCAAAGTGTCGCAGCAACCCGGACGATGGATCATTTGCACGAAAACCGAACACAATTTGTCAACGATGTAGCTACGCTTATTCGCCCCGGATTGGAAAACAGCGGCTTGCAGCTTGAATCGGTTTCCTTGATTCTACTCGAT
This sequence comes from Arenicellales bacterium, assembly GCA_965200765.1. Classification (GTDB taxonomy): domain Bacteria; phylum Pseudomonadota; class Gammaproteobacteria; order Arenicellales; family JAJDZL01. Next base: position 213,055 of record OZ241380.1, on the reverse strand, counting down.
CAAACGTCACTCGCAACACTGGACGAGAACAACGCATTCAACGCTGTCGGTATGCGAAAACTCGCTGAAATTGTGACAACCAATCGGCGCAAGCGGAAGGAAATTGAATCCGAAGCGGACTTGGCAGTTCGTCGAACTGAACTGGACAATACCAAGAATCGACTTGCCTTGGAACTGGAGCATGAAAAAGCCGAGTCAGAAAAAAGTATCGAATCAGAGTTGCTCAATGCTGAAACTACGCGACGAACAACAGAAGAACGAGAGCGTACAGAAACTATGTCCGGACAAGCACGCATGGACCGCGAACTTGAACTTCGACGCTTGGAAATCGAACGCGACCGGGATCTGCGTCAAACGGAAATTATTGCCTTGCAATCAGTAGAAGATGCACGAATTCAAAGCCAAATTGAACTTGCTACCCGCCGTAGTTCGGAAGCAAAGGCGACGGCAGAAGCCGAAATGAGCCGCAAGCAAATCATAGAAGCAGAAGAAACAGTCCAGAGAGAAAAAGAACGGCTTGCAGCCGAGCGAGCTGGAGAGATTTCCAAACTCAAGGCGGAACAGGACGCTGATGTTGATATGTCACGGGCACAAAGTAGCGCAGCAGTTGCACTGATTGCCGCCGAAAACGAAAGCAAAATAGCAACCTTGGCGAATGAACGCAATCGCAACGAAATGGAAGTTGAAGCGAAAGGCCGAGAAGCAATGATTGTCGCGGAAAACAAAATCAGTGCGCCGCTGATTGAAATGAAACTGGAAGAAAAAAGATTGTCCGTACTTCCCGATATGGCAGAGAAAATGTCTCGTCCCTTGGAAAAGATCGGAGAAATTCGCATCAATCATATTTCTGGTCTCGGTGGTACTGCTAAAGGAAAGCAAAATGACGGTCGCTTGGGCAACGTTGTAGATGACGTGTTGGACTTGGCGTTTCGTATGCCCGCGGTGCGCAAGCTCGGTGAAGCAGTAGGCACCGAGATCACACCGGGCAACGAGAAAGATTCAAAAGATAGTGATTAACCAATTCAAATTAACAGGAGATTTAGGACAATGAAAACCAATCGACGGGAATTTCTGAAATGTACGGGGGCAGCAAGTGTTGCACTGGCTATGCCTAGCATATCGTTTTCACAGTCTGGTCCAATTCGGATGGGAGTGTTGCTGGATACATCCGGACCATTCAGTGCCTACGGCACTCCAATGGAGAAAGTGACACGACTGGCAGTCAGCCAAATCAACGATTCTGGCGGTTTACTAGGGCGTGAAGTGGAAATTGTATTCCGCGATACGCAGTCTGACATGAACAACTATGCTACCTTTGCCAACCAGCTTGTCAGGGAGGGGCTAGATGTATTTCATGGTGGAATTCTTTCGGCATCCCGTGAAGCAATCAGGCAAACTCTCCGAAACAGGGGTGTGCCCTATTTTTACAATGTACTTTACGAGGGTGGCGTTTGCGACCGCAACACTTTTGTAACCGGTACCACGCCGGCACAGCAAGTAGACGCACTGGTTCCATATGCAATGAAAAAATATGGAGCAAAAACATTGTATGTTCTGGCCGCAAATTACAATTATGGACAAATTACGGCGGCTTGGGTAAATGAATATGCCAAGCAAAACGGAGCAACGGATGTCAACGTCGAATTTTTCGATCTTGCTGATGGTGAATTCGGCCCTACTGTCATTGCAAAAATCCAGGAGGCGAACAGCGATTTGGTCGTATCTGTTCTGGTTGGTGCTGCTCACCTGAGTTTCTACGGACACTGGGCCGAGACCGGTATGAATCAGAATCCCGATGTGAATCTGATTTCAACAACATTTGGCGTTGGCAACGAGCACAAAGTGCTTCCGGCGACGCAAAGCAACGGGATGCTCATTGCCAATAATTGGGCACCTGAAAACGACACAACAGCAAACAAAGACTTTCTTGCTGCTTATGCACAAATGCACGGAAATGCTGATGATGTACATGAAATCGCGGTATCGCAGTACCAAGGAATCATGTTGTGGGCCGAAGCAGTTCGAACAGCTGGTTCCGTTGAACGGGATCCGCTGACGCAGACGCTTGAAGGCGGAATTTCCATAACTGGTCCGGCGGGCGTTGTGCAAATGGATGCCGCAACCCACCACTGCAGCCTTGATATTCATGTCATGGAACTAGGTGATCAAAAGATGAACGTTGTACAAAAATTTGAACAGCGAAAACCATTGGATACTGCAAAATTTTGCAACTTGATGGACAATCCCGATTCCAATGTTCAGTACGAGATCACTTTGTAAATTGTAGAATTCAGTAGAGCTACAAGCGTCAGTTTTGGAAAGTTAACTGATGCGAACAATTCAGATTGCATGGCACGCTTCGTAGTCGAGTGTGCCATGCTATATATTTGCGAACCGTATTTATCGGTCACCAGTCCTGTAAATTCTTGAACATTCAAGTTGAGCAGACAGTTTCATCTGGTCAATAATATTCTCCAGGATTTCATTTTTTCTTCCAATTGCAAGTTTGCATAGTATTGTGACTCAATGGACATAGTCATCATCTTTGTCATTCAGATTCTGTATTCGATTGCAGTGCTTGCACTGATTTCCTTTGGACTGGCACTGGTATTCGGCATGATGCGAGTGATCAATCTTGCACATGGCGAATTTTTGACACTAGGCGCGTATGCAGCAATATTTTCTGTGAAAGCCGGTATCAATTTGTGGGTGGCAGCACTGCTGGTTGCTCCTCTGGCGGTCGGTGTATGGAGCTTTATCGTAGAACGACTGCTCATTCGGTTCCTGTACGGACGCTTGGTCTACACAATGCTTGCTACCTGGGGCCTGAGCTTGGCCATGGCCGGCGCAATGACGATGATTTTCGGAACAACTACCGAAGGAATATCGGCTGATATGGGTGCAGTTGCTGTCGGCAGTTATCAGGCCAGCAACTACAGCTTGATTGTCATTATGATTGCAATTGTTGTGGCATTGATTGTCGCCTGGATATTGTTCGGATCCGCATCGGGTCGGGTTGCACGCGCCGCAATGGAGAATCAGGAAATGACACAGGCGTTCGGGTATCCCATCAAGCGCATTTACATGATGACATTTGTTGCCGGCGGCATGCTGGCCGGACTGGCCGGCGGCATACTGGCACCAACAACCGGAATTTCTCCCTATAGCGGTGGAACCTGGATTGCAGATGCTTTTATCACCGTAATCACCGGCGGAACTGCGCCGGTGTTGGGTACATTGGCAAGTGCCGGTGTTCTGGGGCTAGTATCTTCTACTGTTTCGTTTCTGTTCAGTTCAGCATTAGGAGGAGTTGCTTTGCTAGTAGCGGCACTGATACTTCTGCGCATACTGCCGACCGGGATCGCCAGTCTGTGGCAAAGAGGGTCAAAATGAGATTGGGGCGCGGCCGAATTTCACAGGTTGTGGCACTGCCGCTTCTGTTTGGCATTCCGGTGTTTCTTATCGCACCGTTGATGGTACAACCGTACACATTGGCCCAACTGTGTATCTTTGCAATCCTGGCTTTAAGTCTGGGTTTGATTTGGGGATTTGGCGGAATTCTTTGCTTTGGACAAGGCGCATTCTTTGGTCTTGGGGCCTATGCCTACGTAATTATTGTGACCAATATGGGACTGCCCTGGGGCTCTCTGATACTCGCCATACTATTTACTATGCTGATATCGGCAATTCTTGGCATGCTGATGTTCTATGGTCGACTGAGTGATGTTTATCTGGCAGTTGTTACATTGGTGGTTACGCTGATCCTGAACCGGTTTATGAATTCAACTGCAGGACCCGAGTACCAAATTGGCGAAGCTCGCCTGGGCGGGTTCAACGGGATTCCGGGATTTCAGATGCTGGATATTCCGTGGAGCGATGCATCGTTTATCCCGGATTCAGTCTATTACTTGCTATGCTTTATTTTGCTACTTGCAACATGGATATTTTGTCGATGGTTGCTTTCGTCACATTTCGGACGAGTCATGGTAGCGGTTCGCGAGAATGAACGTCGGGTCGAGTTCGCCGGCTATGACACTCGACTTCACAAGACGATCACTTTCACAATTGGTGGGGGCTTGGCCGGACTGGCAGGTGTTCTTTACGCAAACTGGGCTGCCATTGTCACTCCGGCCTTATTCAGTTTGACGCAATCGGCAGAAATCATTATCTGGACAATCGTGGGCGGGCTAGGTACCTTGATCGGCCCGATCATTGGTGCAGTCTTGCTGGTTTCACTCAGGTTGACACTCGGTTATCAAACCATCATCGACAACTACTTCATCATGGGCATCTTGCTCATTCTGGTTGTGCTATGGTTTCCACGGGGGATTGCCGGCGGATTCCTTTCCGCGAGATTCATGCAAGGTTCAGCTCGGCGGGGTCGATGGCGAACCCGTTCCAGTCGCTTGTCGTCTGCAACACAAACCCCACAGGGACAGGAGAAACAAGATGCCGCGTGAAGCCATCATGTCCATTGAAGGTTTGACCGTTCGCTTTGATGGTGTCGCGGCAGTAGATGGCGTAGATTTTACTCTTCAACGCGACGAGTTGCATTGTCTGATTGGACCGAATGGCGCCGGCAAAAGCACCTTGTTCAAGGCAATCACCGGTGTAGTACGTCCGTCGGCGGGGAAAATCTGGATCAATGGTCATGATACTACGAGATTGCAACCGCACGCAGTTGCGCGTCTGGGTGTTAGCGTGAAAACACAAGTACCAAGCCTGCTGGAAGGCTTGTCTGTAAGGGAAAATATTTGGGTTGTTGCCAGACGGTCGAACAGTGCAACAAAAGCAACCCAAATGGTAGATCGGCTAATGGAACGAATTGGCATTGCCGATGATGAATCACGTGTTGTAGAAACCATGGCGCATGGTCGCCGACAATTGGTCGAGTTTGCTACCGCGCTTGCAGCCAATCCTTCAATTCTGCTTCTGGATGAACCGGCAGCGGGGCTTTCCGAAGAAGAATTGGTTGGCTTCGCCAGTCTGCTTCAACAACCCACGCACAGCATGGCCGTGCTGGTCGTAGAACATAACATGAAATTTGTACGCTTGATCGCCGAACGCCTTACAGTTTTGCACAAGGGGCGCATTCTTGCTAACGGAGAGCCGGAGCAGGTTCTCAATGATGAGCGAGTTCAGGATGTCTATTTGGGCAAAGAAGCAGTGCAATGACTGAGCACGCTGTATCTCCAATTCTGTCCGTAAGAAATCTGCGTGCAGGATACCATGGTGTTCAGGTTTTGCGCAACATTGATCTGGATGTTCATGAAGGCGAGTGTGTGGGCTTGTTCGGGCACAACGGCATGGGCAAAACAACACTGCTCAGAACGATTATGGGCTTCATTGCCCATTCAGGGGGCACCATTGATTTCGACGGCGAGGATATTTCAGGTTTGGAACCCTGGCGCCGCGCACGACTCGGCATTGGCTATCTGCCGCAGGGGCGCGGCATATTCCCAAGTCTTACAGTACGGGACAACTTGTGTCTTGCGCTGAATCCTGATGCCGCGGATACAGATGACATATTAGCAGTTGACCGCGCAGTTGTTCGATTTCCGATTTTGGAACCCCTGCTGAATCAGCCCGGTGGCACCTTAAGCGGCGGTGAGCAACAAGTTCTCGCACTGGCCCGCGCATTGACCGCAGACCCGATTTTGCTGCTACTAGATGAACCGACCGAAGGAATTCAGCCGTCGATTGTTCAGGAGATCGCCAGAATGCTTGCAAGAATACGCGAAGAGTCCGGACTGACAATTCTGCTCGTAGAGCAAAATTCAGACTTTATCCACGCACTTTCGGAGCGTGTTCTTAGAATAGAAAACGGCACGATGGTCCAACAGAATTTGGAATTGTCCCCTCCAGAATCCAAGCCAATAATTCAGCGCGCAGAAGAACGAGCCAAGCCCCCGGCATCCGGCGAGAAGCCAAATCAGGAAACTGGTTCCAAACCTGTGCAACACTTACAGAATGAAACTGCAATTAGGGAGATTGCTATGACAGTAAAGCGTCCAACCATTGAACAGATGCGCAGTATTGCGCATGACTTGAATTTCCGAATGGAAGATACGCATCTTTCGGAATATCTGGAAATCATGCAAGGCACCATTGATGCGTATGATGTTGTTGATTCATTGCCGGATAATTTGCCACCTGTCAAGTATCCCCGAACGGCGGGATATCAACCTTCTGCGGAAGAGAATCCACTGAACGCCTGGTATGTGAAATGTGAGGTGCGCGGCGCGCCTTCCGGTATTCTGAAAGGCAAGGAAATCGTCCTCAAAGATACGATTTGCCTATCCGGTGTTCGCATGATGAATGGTGCTTCGGTTCTGGAAGGCTATGTTCCCGATGTTGATGCCACTCTTGTTTCTCGCATACTTGATGCCGGGGGAACCATTGTCGGCAAGGCTCATTGCGAGTACTTGTGCCTGTCTGGCGGTAGCCATACAAATGCTGCCGGACCAGTACGAAACCCGTGGAAACCCTCACACTCGTCGGGCGGTTCATCATCCGGTTGCGGAGCGCTGGTCGGTTCGGGAGAAGTACCCATGGCAATCGGTGGCGACCAGGGCGGTTCAGTTCGAATTCCTTCTGCATGGTCAGGATGCTATGGAATGAAACCGACGCATGGATTGGTGCCGTATTCGGGCGTGATGTCAATTGAGGCAACAATCGATACTGTGGGTCCAATGACTGCCAGCGTGGTTGACAATGCTTTGTTGCTGGAAGCGATTGCCGGGCAAGACGACATGCTTGACCCGCGGCAGTATTCACCCAAGACCAGCTACTACTCGAAAGATATGACTCAGGGGACTTCGGGATTACGAATCGGAGTCGTACAAGAAGGCTTTGGCCGTCCCTCCGGTGAGAAGGATGTGGATGAAGCGGTGAAGGCAGCAGCGGAAAAATTGAAAGAACGCGGTGCGATTGTTGAAGATGTGTCAATTCCGATGCATGAGCAGGGAGCAGCAATTTGGACACCCATTTGTCTGGAAGGACTGACAGATTTCATGATGCACGGCAATGCCTTTGGAACCAACTATCGGGGCATGTACGTAACCAGTCTGATCGACCAGTTCGCCAACTGGCGGACCCGGGCGGATGAGTTGTCTCCAAGCTTGAAAATCTGCATGCTGATTGGCGAGTATTTCCTGAAGCATCACAGAGGGCGATACTATGGCAAGTCGCAAAATATTTCGCGCCAGCTCAGATACGCCTATGACAAAGCTTTGCAACACTATGACCTTTTGCTGATGCCCACCATTCCAATGAAGGCAACTCCACTACCGCCGCCGAATGCTCCGTTATCGCTTTACATACAACGGGCATTCGAGATGATTGGCAATACTGCACCGTTTAACTGCACAGGTCATCCTGCTATGAGCATCCCGTGTGGTCTCAGAGATGGACTGCCGGTTGGAATGATGCTGGTCGCCAAGCACTACGATGAATCCACCATCTATCGCGCCGCTTATGAATTCGAACGAATTCAGGATTGGCGAAGCATGTAGGATATAAAGATATTTGTCATTTGCAGCATTCACATGATGAGGGTATGACCATGAACAGGCTGGACAAGCCAATTACAAATCTCTCTGACCCAATCGCAACCCTTGACGATACAAATTTTACGTTTGACCAAGGCCAAAGTACAACGCCCCAAGGCAGACGTATCGTTACTGACGGAATGTCGCATGTTGCGGGAAGCGAAGAAATTCCCCTGCTGGAGTGCACAATACCGGAAATGCTGGCCGAAACAGTCAGGAATTATGGGGCCAGAGATGCGGTAGTTTTTTCCAGGCAGCAGATTCGGTGGAGTTGGAAGAAGTTTTCAGATGAAGTTGACGCGCTGGCCGCCGGTTTCTTGTCGCTCGGGCTGAAAACTGGTGACCGGCTGGGCATCTGGTCGCCCAATCGCCCGGAGTGGTTGTTGACTCAATTTGCAACTGCGCGCATCGGCGTGATTCTGGTAACAATCAATCCTGCCTACAGGGTTGCCGAGCTGGAGCACACTTTGAATTTGTCCGGATGCACCGCGCTGGTTATGGCACAGCAATTCAAATCCAGCGACTATGTGGAAATTTTCAATGAACTGGCTGCTGGCGACGATAGTGAAGATCCGGTAAAGCGAAACATCGAAAAACTCCCGAATCTGAAAATAGTGGTTTGCATGACAGATAGCTCGAAAGAATCAGCACCAAACGGCATGATGGCGTTTGACGATGTAGCCTCGTTGGCGGGACCGGCGCAGAGGGCCAGACTGGACAGTGTTACCTCCATGCTAACCCCTGAAGACGCAATCAACATTCAGTTTACGAGTGGTACAACTGGATTGCCCAAGGGGGCGGTACTTTCGCATCGCAATATCGTGAACAATGCCCAGTTTACCGTTGGAGCCATGAACTTTACACACCGTGACCGACTGTGCATTCCAGTCCCTCTTTACCATTGCTTCGGCATGGTAATGGGGACTCTTGGCTGCGTAACCAAAGGCGCAGTCATGGTATTTCCGGGAGAGGGATTCGACCCGACGGAAACCATTCAGGCGATTGCTTCGGATAGCTGCACAGCACTATACGGTGTCCCGACGATGTTCAATGCAATATTGAGCTTGAATGATTTCAGCAATTTCAATCTTTCATCGCTTCGCACTGGAATCATGGCCGGTGCGCCTTGTCCGATTGAAACGATGAATCAGGTTGTAAATGATATGCACATGGGCGAAGTTACGATTGCATACGGAATGACTGAAACCAGTCCGGTATCTTTCCAAAGCAATGTCGACGATCCCATCCAGAAGCGGGTTTCGACAATTGGGCGCGTTCATCCACATGTCGAGTGTTGTGTAATTGATGAAGCCGGTTCGATTGTTCCGACTGGAGAGATTGGAGAACTATGCACCCGCGGTTATTCGATTATGAAGGGCTACTGGAACGATGAAAAGCGAACCAAAGAAGCTATTGATGAAGATGGGTGGATGCACACTGGCGACTTGGCGGTATTTGACGACGAAGGTTTCTGCAATATTGTTGGCCGTTCCAAGGATGTGATTATTCGGGGTGGCGAGAATGTTTATCCCAAGGAGATTGAGGACTACATTTATCATTTCAGCAAAGTTCAGGATGTACAAGTTTTTGGAGTGCCGGATTCCAAATTTGGCGAGCAGGTCTGTGCATGGGTTGTACCAAAACCGGGCGAATCGCTGACTGAAAGTGAAATCATTGACTTTTGTGAAGGGCAAATTGCCCATTACAAAGTGCCAAAGCATGTACGTATCAAGGAAGATCTGCCCATGACCGTTTCTGGCAAAGCACAGAAATTCAAAATGCGGTCAGAAATGGTGAAGGAACTGAATCTCGACGAAATTGAGACTGCGTAGTAAATGGGGACCGGTTTCCCCAAAATGGCAACAAAGCGGCAAAGGTTGCTTACTTTTCAACAGGCAGATTTTCTTTGGTCCACGATGCAAATCCACCATGCAAAATTCGAATGTCTGAAAACTGATGCTTTTTCAGAATGTTGGCCGCCTTGGAACTGCGGGTACCCACTCGGCAAGCAACAACGATCGGGCGACTCTTGAACTTGTTGATTCGGGCAATGTCATCATTCAAACGACTCAGCGGAATGTTTTTCGCATTTGGAATATGTCCGTTCTGATAATCAGCCGGATCAGAAATGTCTACCACAACCGCATTATGGTGACTCATCAGATTGGGCAACTCGACCGCGTTGATCGAGCGAATTCCGCCACTGCGCTTGCGTATCGGATCAAGCGCCAGTAGTAAAATAATCACTGCAAGAGCAACAAACAAATGCCAGTTCAGTTTGAAAAATTCAAGTTCCACCGTTCAATCGCCGTTTAAGCTGAAAACTTAGTACCAGACAGGTTGCAATATTCTATCATCAATAAGGTTCACTTCCCAATGAATCAACGATTTTTACCAGTTGTGTTTTTCACGCTGAGTCTCATCATCTGCGTCCCGCCAAACACCCTGTTCGCTCAAAGTGAACAAGCAGACCAGCTGGAAGAAGTTCGTTCCGAATTGGAGCGTCTTGAGCAACAAAAAGCCGAGACAGAAATCCGACAATCGACAACGCACCGCCAACTCGGCGAGATTGAACAAAAATCATCGCAACTGCGCAAAAAAATTCGCAACACTCAAAAAAGGCGAAATGAGCTGGACAACAGTCTTGAAAAAGTTCGGCAAGACCATGAATCTCTGCTAACCAATATGGATTCCAGAAGAGAGCAGCTCAAATCGTCCATGACTTTGTCTTTTGCCATCTCGAGACTGGACCCGTTGAAACTGCTACTCAGCGAAAACGACCCGGCGCGTATTTCCAGAACCGTTGCATACTACCGATACTTCACCAGCAGCCAGATCGAACAAATCAACGAGTTGATGACTCTGCAGCGCGACATTGAACATGCCCAACAAAAGATCATGGACAGTCAGAATGAGCTGGTGGCGTTGGCAGAGCAATTGGCAACACAGGAAAGTGATTTGAAATCAAGCCAGCAACAAAAGCAGAAACTGCTTGCCAGTCTTGACCGGGAATTGGCAACCACAGAACAAAAAATCGAGAATGCCAAAGTAAATGAAAGGCGTTTGCTGAAGCTGATTACAGACCTGAAAACAGAACGCCCCGCCCCGCCAAGCCAGACTGGCAACTTTGCAACGATGAAAGGCAAACTGCAACTTCCGTTGGATGCGCCCATCACCAATCGCTACGGCGATGCCAAACGGATTGCCGGACTGACTTGGGAAGGAGTCATGCTTTCACCACAACCGGAGCAGGAAGTATCTGCTATCTTTTCCGGACAGGTTGTTTACGCAGACTGGTTGCAAGGATTTGGGCAACTGATGATCATCGATCACGGCGAGGGTTACCTCAGCTTGTACGCGCACAATGAATGGTTGACAAAATCAATCGGTGATGCAGTGAGTACTGGCGAGGTGATCGCACTTGCCGGCTCTACCGGCGGCTTGAGAGAACCCGGCTTGTACTTTGAGATCAGAGAAAACAATATGCCGCAAGATCCGCTCCTATGGTGCCGCAGAAGTTAAGGCGATTGCTGGCAAGTGCTCGGGAATCTTGCAAGCCTGCACAGATTCAGGGAAATTTTCTGTGAAGTGTCAGTGAGTAATTCGCGCGACGGATTGTGGCGAAGATTTGAACTGGTTATCCGGGGTTGTTTTTGGGGCAACGGTCAGGGTTTGCGTCAGCAGATTTTGAACGGAAGCCGAATTTAATTTGATTTTTGAGGCATTTCAGGGTAATATTGAAAAAAATTAAGTTGGCAATTCCAATGGAATCACTATATTATTCCCGTTGCTTAATACTGAATGCTCGACATCACGCAACGATCGTTGAGAATGGGAGCAGAACAAGAAAACTAGTGAAAAAATGAACAGCGCTTCAATTGTCATCAAAGCCAAGTCGGCCATGCGGCCGTACTTGACTTGGTTATTTATCATAGCAGGCAGTGGTGCATCGTTCTGGGCCTTGTGGCCGGAGTTATTCCTCGTAACGATGGAGTTTACGATTGGCCACATGATCATGATGACACCGTTGGTTCTGATTGGTGTCCTGATTTCCGCGGTAATCAACACAAGCGGCATCAGTTCAAAAATTCAGTTGGTATGTAGAGCCAACATGCTGAAATCAATCGTTTTCGGAGCCGCGTTGGGAGCAATTTCGCCGATTTGTGGATTTTGTGTGATTCCACTGATGGCCGGACTTCTTGCCGGCGGCGTGCCCTTGGCACCAGTCCTTGCTTTCTGGCTATCATCACCGGTCATTGACCCGGCCATGTTTACTGCTACCGTGGCCCTGCTTGATTTTCACTTTGCGATCGGTAAAGCACTGAGTGCCTTTGCAGTCGGTGTCATTGGAGGTTGCGCAATTGTATTGCTGAGTAAAACTGATTGGGGATCCCATCCATTACGGCAAGGTGTCGTAGTTAAAATGCTTCATTTGGACCCAGACAACCCGTGGGACTTCAAGATCAAATTTTGGAAAGAGAAGGAGCGATGGGAGCATTTCAAGTGGGAACTGTGGATCATGTCAAAGCTGATATTTATCTGTATGGCTTTGGCCTTTCTGGCAGAAGGACTATTGCAGGAAGTATTGGACCCGGGAATATTGTCCGACTTCGTCGGTGAGGAAGTTTGGTGGGCAATACCTTTGGCAACGCTTTTTGGATCTCCGCCTGCCTTGGATGGTTATGTAATTCTGCCGATAACACGAAGTTTCATTGAATTGGGAATGTCAATGGGAGCGGCCATGTCATTTGCTGTTGCTGGCAGTGTTATAAGCATATTGGGGGCATTGGCAATTTTTCCAGTGCTGAATATTAGACCGTTCGTACTGTATATTGCTGTTGCAATAGGAAGTTCCATGATAGTGGGCTGGGGCTATCAGATTTTCGTGTAGTCAGACTACGAGCCGGTTTGAACTGGTAAAGTAGCGGTCCAAATTCTGTTGTTGCACCCGTGGCGTGAAGATGTTGACAAAACCTTGGTAGTTCCGCTCCGAGACTTACAGTGCAACCAACGAAGTCCAAAATATCAACCATCAACCCAATCGGATGGAATTTCCTACTGTCAAGATTTCTTCAATCGCCATGCTGTTGTTGGCGGTTTGCGGGCCATCTCAGAAAATTGAATGACTAATCACGCGCACTGGGGCTATGATTCGGACATAGCTCCTGACCGATGGGGGTTGCTTGACCCGGCATATTCGGTTTGTTCTGTCGGGAAAAAGCAATCGCCGGTCGACCTGGTAAACGCTGAACAACGCCCACTGCCTGAAATTGAGTTTGACTACAAAACCAGTGCCATCAACATTGTCAACACTGGACATTCAATTCAGATCAATGTAGATCCTGGCAGTTCCATTGCTGTTGAGCGTGTCAGGTATCAACTGGTTCAGTTTCATTTTCATCACCGCAGCGAACATACGATTGCTGGCCAGCAACAACCCATGGAACTGCATTTCGTGCACAGCAACAACAAGGACGAACTGGCAGTAGTCGGTGTATTCCTGATTGAAGGCCAAGCCAACGCAGCACTCGCTCCCGTTTGGCACAATCTGCCCGAGCAACCAACACCTGAAAAAACTTTACTAGGTACAGTGGATTTGGATGCGCTGTTGCCACAACGACGTACAACCTGGCGCTACTCAGGCTCGCTCACCACACCCCCTTGTTCGGAAGGTGTAAGCTGGTTTGTGATGACTGACGGTGTTGAAGTTTCAGCAGAACAAGTCGCCAAGTTCAGTGCAATCTATCCCAACAATTTCAGACCGGTGCAACCACTGAACGGTCGGCAACTCGTCTGCGACAGTGAACATTCGTGAATGGTGCGATAACCGTTCACGACTGCGACAAACTTGGAAGCGAGAGAAAACCGGAAGACAAACACCAGTTTTCTTCAATCAGGGCAACTTGAACCCCTCAATCAACTACCCGCACACCAACCAGTTCAAAGTTCCAGTTCACAAATCCCTGTGGACGAGCATCCCTGAAAGAGATATTGTCGGTGAAGTCGCGCGCTTGACGCGGTGGTATTTTCAGCGTAACAAAATCAATCTGGTCGCCGATCAAAGTACATTCGTCTAAACTTGATGGCGAATCGCTTTGACAATCGTACATTTTTAGACTGACTTGAATATCGTAAATCGGCTCATTCGAGTCGTTTGTGATTCGTCCGCTATAATCCCAGCTATCTCCATACGATGGTTTCGCGGAAACATCTTCAAGTTTTACAAGCTCTGGTGGCACTTCGAATCCGGGGTTGGACGCATCTTCAAAATTGGCGAAATACAGGACGGCCACCAGTACAACTATGCCGCCTAGCAGACCAAAACCGATTTTGGGCGAGAAGTACGTAATCGTAATCAGTGCGGCACAAACCAGCACAAGCCCCAAAATGTGAATCATGGCTATCTTGAAATTTGTCTCTGTTCGAAGTTAACGATGCAACAATAGAATTGAACGATTGGAAAGAGTTTAACCCATTTGCCGACTATACTTATACTTTCAATCAAACCAGCAAGCAACTCGAAATTGGAAACCATTGATTTCAAACCTCTGAATCGATCGTACACTTCAGACCCTCGGAAAACCAGCTACGAATTCAACAAGGTTCGAAAACGGCTACTGAGGGAAGTTGGACGCGCCATAAAGGATTTCAACATGATTGAAGACAATGACCGCGTCATGGTTTGCATTTCAGGTGGCAAGGATTCCTATACTCTGCTGGATTTGTTGCTAGACCTGAGATCCCGGGCCCCGGTTTCATTCGAGATTGTCGCCGTCAATCTGGATCAAAAGCAACCCGGATTTCCCGAGTCGGTGCTTCCTGACTACCTCGAAAAGAATAACATTCCGTACCATATCATCGAAGAGGATACCTACAGCATTGTGACGAATGTCATCAAGGAAGGCGCAACAATGTGCGGACTTTGTTCGCGCCTGAGGAGAGGGGTACTGTACCGTTTCGCGATTGAGCACGGTTTTACAAAAATTGCCTTGGGACACCATAGAGAAGATATCGTGGAAACTTTCTTTCTGAATCTGTTTCATGGCGGCAAACTGAAGGCTATGCCGCCAAAGCTCAGGAGCGACGATGGCAAAAACATTTTGATTCGTCCGCTCGCGTACTGTCGCGAGGCAGACATTGCCCACTTTGCCAATGTTCGAAAATTTCCGATAATTCCCTGCAATCTGTGTGGCTCACAAGACAATCTGGAGCGCCAAAACATCAAGAATCTGCTTCAACAATGGGAACGCAAACACCCGGGTCGGGTGGATAACATCTTTCGAAGTCTTCAGAATATCGCACCTTCCCAACTTGCTGACCGGTCACTGTTCAACTTTGAATCGCTTGTACTCGACCGGGAAGCCGCACCATTGAATTCAAAACAGGTTGCGTACAACAAAGAAAATCTGTAACCCGTCAAAACCTGTCGTAGTGGATTTGACAAACCAATATTTCGTGTTATATTGAAGAAATAGTATTTTGGTGAATATTTGATTTCACCTGTGAGCAAATTTTTTGTTGCTCATGTTTGTATTCGAAATTTGAACTCTTGAAGGCGGCAGTGATCGCAAACCCGAATCTATAGAAGATGGTGCCGTGGCGAAAATGAATATTCACTCGCCAAGACAATAATAATGGTTTCAGTCGGGTTAAACCACAAGTATCCACTGCAAGCAAGAGGCGAATCAATGAATCATTTTTCACGGAGACCGTGGTATCAACGAAATTTTTTGATTGGCAAGCAGAAGTCTCACCTTGCCATCAAAGTTTTGTAATTTTCAGGAACTTAAACTATGACATTCAAGTTTATCCATACATCCGACTGGCAAATTGGAAAAGTCTTTCGTTACGTGGACGATAGGACCATGCATCGTTTGCAAGAAGAAAGACTGAATGCGATTACCAGAATCGGTGAAATCGCAGACGAACATGATGTGAAGCATGTTCTGGTCGCAGGCGACGTGTATGACATGGAGGCACCAGACCGACGCACACTTGCAGAACCATTGAACAGAATGCGCAGATTTGAATCTGTAACCTGGCATCTGTTGCCGGGAAACCATGACCTCCATAGACCGAACGGCCTCTGGTACAGTCGAACTCTCAAGGAGCGTCCATCCAATATAAATCTGTTGCTTGAGCCGGAGCATGTTGCGATTGAAGAAAATATCTACTTGCTACCGGTACCGTTGAACTATAGAAACACTTTTGGCGACTCGTCCGAATACATGGACGATGTCGATTTGCCAGAATACGCAGTTCGTATTGGCGTTGCACATGGTTCCATCACAGGATTCGGTTCGGACAACCGCGAAGCAAAAAACTACATTGCCCCGGACCGGCCGCAACGCGCAGGACTGGCGTACTTGGCCATGGGGGATTGGCATGGCACCAGAAAGATCAACGATCGTTGCTGGTACAGCGGAACCCACGAAACAGATTCTTTTAAAGTAGATGGTGGCGGACAGGTGCTTCTGGTCGAAATCGGCGATGATCGTCCGATACCAGCTGTCGAAATGATTCAAACTGGCTCTTTCAGCTGGTACACCCGCAAGGAACAGGTCAACAACATTGAGGAAATTGACTCCCTAGAGGAACAGTTGCGGCAGATCAATGGCGACCATCCGGAACAAGCACTGGTTGATCTGCATGTCGAAGGTGCTCTGTCCTTGAATGATGAACAGTACTTTCAGGAACGCATTGTTGAAGGCGTTGCAGACGCTTTGCGTTTTCTTCGCGTCAACGAAAAAAATCTGTTGTCGAATCCGACCGAAGAGGATTTGGAGCGAATTGACCACGCCGGCGTGGTCCGGGTCGCAGCGGAAACGTTAATGGCGAAAGCTGAAAACGGGAAAGGTGATGAACAGGAACTGGCGACTGAAGCACTCAGGCGTTTGTATTTGGAACACAAGAAACTTCAAGAGGATTAGAAATGAAAATTCGATCATTGGCGGTAAATCAATTCATGCAATTTACCGACCCCACGCGTCTGAACGAAGTTCAGGACGGACTTAATGTTGTTGTTGGACCCAATGAACTGGGCAAGACAACTTTACTTGCGGCACTGCGCGCAGTTCTATTTGAAAAATACAGTTCACGGGCCAAACCTATTGCTTCTTTGCAAAACGATCGTAACAAAGCCGGACCAGTTGTGGAACTGGTTTTCGAGCTTGACGACGGGTTGTACAAGATAACAAAACGATTTATGAAGAAGCAGTACGCCGAGCTGGAATGTCCTGATGGGCGAAAGCTACAGGCAGATGCGGCAGAGGAAGAACTAAGAAGTTTGCTGAACTCCGGAAAGCCCGGCGGATCTGGCGCAACGGTCGAAACGCTTGGAATGTGGAGTGTGCTGTGGGTGGAGCAAGGAAAATCATTCGGTTCTATCAACCTCTCGGACAAGGCACGAACTACTCTGCATAGTTCGCTCGAATCGGAAGTGGGCAATGTACTCGGCGGCAGGAGGGCCCGACAATTGCCTCAGGTGATTCGAAAGCGTCTTGAGGAATTAATTACTCGGGGAAGCATTGGTAGCAACAAAATACCTAGACCTACGGGAGACTATAAGTCGCGCATTGAGCAAAGCGAAAAACTTGAAGCGGAACTGAATGAATTACATGAACGGCGGCGATTTCTGTCCGAAGTTCTTGACAATTTGGAAAGTGCTGAGAAAAGATACAAAAAATTGTCCTCTACCGAGGTTGAGCAAAAAGACAAGGAAGAACTTGCGGATGCCAAAGCCAAGCACAGCGAACTGGCCAAGCTAGAAGCGAATTTGGAAGCCGCGGCCAGTGAATTGGAGTCAAGAAAAAACCGCCTTCTACTGGCAGAGAGAGATTTACGTGAGCGTACGGAACTAAAGAATTCAATCGAAACTATCAGCAAATCTGTCAAGCGAAATGCAGAAGCGCTTTCTGAAATTGAACAACAAGAACAGGAAATGAGTGCGCGGGTGGAAGATTTGCGGATCGTTGTTCGAGAGGCAGAAGGCACTGTGTTTGCCGCTGATGAAGACGTGGCTCTGAAGCGACGGATTGTCGCACTGGCAAGACGTGATTCAGATTTACAAGCAATGCGGAACCGTCATGAAAAAGCATTGGATGCCGAGAAGCGAAAACGAGAAGCGCAACAGAAGGCAGATGTAATTCTGATTGACGACAATTCGATTCAGGCTATTCGGACAATGGCGAAGGAGCATGAAGACATTTCGAATAAACTTCATGCAGTCGCCACGCAGATTGACTTCGATATTGAGCCCGACCGATTCTCTGAAATCAAAGTAGGTGAGCAAGCTTTGATCAAGGCAAAGTCATCCATAAAGGCTATTGATTCAACAGTAATTGAAATCGCCGACTACGGCAAGATTACTGTAGATCCAGCCATAATGGACCGGGAAGAATTATTGCGTCAGCAACAGACAATACATGCAGAGTTGGAGAATACCCTGGAGAGCGTACATGCAATAAATTTGAGTCATTCGGAGACTCTGTACGAGGAACGAAAAAACTTGCTTCAGGTTGTGGAAATTGCTCGTAAGGAAGTGAACCTGTATGCTCCGGCAACTAACGAGTATGAAGCAGGTGCGCAGTCGTTGGGGGACTATATCAACAGTCAAAGCAAAATCATCTCAAGGGAAATGAATGATCTTGACCTGAGTGAGGTTCCAACACAAAGCGAAGCCGAGGATGCGTTGAATATAGCAGAGGGAAAATCCAACGAAGCGCGCCAAATGCTGGCTATAAAAAAGGCAGAATTGACTGGTCCGGAAGAAACCTATGAACGAACACAGGGCGAACTCGCAGAAATCAGAGCTCAATTCAAGAACGATCAAGAAAATCTTGAAGCACTTCAAGCTCAATTACAAAAAGCCGTCGAGGTGCACACAGAAGAAAAACTAGCTCAAATTTTTAGTGATGCCCAACTGAAAGTTACCAAGCAAAAGGCAATTGAAAATAACATGTTGATGCAACGAAGCGATGATACGCTGGAATCTCTCGCGATTAGAATAGACCGGCTGGAACGCGGCATTGACGACCGTCTAAAATCTCTAGCACGACTAGGTGCAGAAATTGCAGGCTTTCGCTCTCGACTTGAAGAGCTTGAAGGTGCCGGCCTTGATGAAGCAATTGCTAAAAAGAAGCTAGAATTTGAACACAACGAACAAGCTCGGCAGAGATACGAACGAGAGATTAGAGTCCTGAATCTGCTTCTGGAAACATTGGAAGAAGCGGAACGCGATGCGAAAGAACGTTATTTGTCGCCGGTGGTTAACAAGTTGACACCGTACTTGAGGTTACTTTTCCCGGGTTCCAACATTGAATTCGACGAGAATCTTCGAATCACTGGTGTCGTGCGCGAGAAAGGCTATCAAGAAGATTTTGAACGCCTGAGCATGGGTACCCAAGAGCAAATTGCCGTACTTGTACGCCTGGCTTTTGGTGAGTTGCTGGTTGAAAAGGGTCATCCTGCCACTATCGTGTTGGATGATGCACTAGTCTTTTCTGACGACCAGAGAATCAGTAGCATGTTCGACATTCTCAATCAAGTCGCAAAAAACGTGCAAGTTGTCGTTTTGACATGCCGCGAGCAACTGTTTAGTTCGCTTGGAGGTCATCAACTTCATCTGACAACGGGCAATCCTGACGAATTAACATCTGCATAGGCAATAGGAGTGAATCATGCCTAAATTTGTAAACAATTTAGTGAAAGAACGGTTGGACCAGCTAATCAGGAATCTGGAAACTGAATTCAGCGCTGATGTCTTGTCTATAAACGGACAGATAACTTTCGGGGTGGAAGATATGCTACGGAATATGATCGAAAATAGAACTATGCGTAGAAAGAAACTGGTTATTCTACTTACCACTAACGGGGGATATATTGAAGTCGTCCATCACATGGTTGACACTGTTAGGCACCACTATGAACATATTAAGTTTGTTGTTCCGGATTACGCATTTTCTGCCGGTACAGTTTTTGTTATGTCTGGCGATTCAATCCACATGGACTATTACTCTCGTCTTGGACCTATTGACCCGCAAGTAGTGAAAGAAGACAAGGACATATTGGTTCCAGCACTCGGCTACCTTGAACGTTATGACCAGTTGGTAGAGCAAGCCAGAGCCGGTACAATTAGTCAGGCAGAAGCATTGCTGCTGATTTTCGGTTTCGACCAAGCTGAGTTATACCAATATGAACAACAAAGAGAGTTATCAATCAGGCTCCTAAAAGAGTGGTTATGCAATTACAAGTTCAAGAATTGGATGAAGACGGAGACGAGAAATTTGGACGTAACCAAGGAGATGAGAGAACAACGGGCAGGGGAAATTGCCAAGTCACTGAGTGACACGAAAAGATGGAACAGCCACGGATTCAGAATTTCAAAGGATGTTTTAGAAAATGAACTGAAGCTGAAAATTGACGATTTTGGAGTGTCTGAGGAGCGTTCTGTGGCGATTCGGGAATATTACAATTTGCAATCAGACCATATAATGAGTAATAATATTAGTGGAGTTCTCCATATGCATGGTGAACACACATACTATAGATAACTTGATGGGGTAGAGTGAGATGGTTGACAAAAAATTAGTTAAGGGAATTCTGAAAAAGAACCCTCAAATTGATCCGGAATCTTTTCAGGAATTGGTTGACTTGTTTACTGATCAAAATGGCAATCCCATTTTGAAAAGAAAGGGCTACGAGCTTGATATGAATAGGAGGGCAAAGTTCGTTGACATATCAGACCGGCCTGTCGAACTTTCCCGCAACAGATCAAATCGCCCGTTACACAACTCATAAATTCAAGACTCACCATAGATTCACAGTTTGGTGTGGTGATGCCGCTTGGTATTAAGCGGCCTTGGTGAATGCGGCGTTTGCCGGGTTCAATCATGCGAGGGCGGGGAGCATCAATGCGCGATCCAGCAACTCGAGCTCGAGCGGAGTCGTACGACTTCCGCATCATGTGGCACATGTAAAATGCGACTCTGTTTCATCTAAACGAACTGGACCTGCACCCCGAAAGCCGGTGTCATGGTGCCAGTTCTCGTTTGCGTTTTGAACAGTTCTACAAGCCAATCCGAAAAATGAATCCGCAAGCAGTTTGGACGACTATAAAATTTTCAAAACGCAATGCTTGGGGATTTTCAATGCCAGACTGCTGATGACCGACATCGGCCATCAGCAATAGTCTGGAAATCCGGTTTCAGAGGATTCTTGCATATGAACCTGCCGGAATCATGAAATTCGCCAGACGAATCCTGAAGCTCCTAAAACCTATAGTGCGTCTGGACTGTAGCGCCATGGTGAAATTCGCCATCCGTCATCAATCCTACATAGTTCAGCTTGACCCGAAAGTTTCTCGATTTCGCAATGGCAATCCCCGCATTGAAAGAATGAACTGTTGATGGCAACCCGCGAACCGGCATTGTTGTTGCGAAGCTGAGCGAATCGGTCTTGTCATGCTGTTGCAGTGTCAACGATGATGCACTGCTACGAAAACTTTGCGTACTGATTCCCGAACTATGGCGCCACTTCAAACCATTTGCTTCTTGTCGCCAGTTCGAAGATTTGACCTGAAATCCAAGTTTCCAACCCTGATATCGCTGAGAATACTCCGGCACCTCAGCCCTGAGGACTGAATTTTCAGCATGGTACGCACTTTGCTTCACTGAACCTTGATAAACAGACAGCGAAGGAACGAAAATCAGTTCACTCCCAATATTCAACCGGGAACCAGCTGTCAGCTGCAGATGACTGTGCAGCATTTGGAAATTCCCGCCCAGCATGCCGTCCTCCATCACAGGATTTCTGAACTGAGCACTCGCATCGTAGTTGCCGTAGGAAAAACTTCCTGAAGTGAAAAATGCACCACTGTTCCATCTTCCTCGAATTTGATAGCGGTCCCCTGTGTACCGGGAATCACCGCCCAGCGATAAATGTTCTGACTTCATAAAACCGGAAGCCAGCGGTTCGACTGAAATTCCAAGATATCCATCGCTTTCGAAATTGGCATCCACTCCGGCAGCAATTCCTTGCAACGGAGTCAATCCATTGATCGAATTTGGAGTTGTTTTTGCCCAAGTTTCAATTCCCGGTTCCCGATTCCGGGCAAGACTTGAAATACTGCCAATGTTTTGCGTATGTGTCTCGTAGTCGACAAACTCTGTCTCGGCATCGTCTCTGGCAAGCCACCAAAGAAGTGCAAGAGCTGCCCCGGCGTAGAGTGTGCTGGAGGAGGAATCGGAAGAAACAGGAGCAGGAGTCGGTTCGTCGGAAATTTCCATACCAGTACCAACATCAGCCGTGATTGTAGAATCGCCCCGGTCATCCGAAGAACCGACAACGCTTCCGCTCATCGTTTTGACCACAACAGTACCTGCATTGCTCGTACTGCCATCCGCCCCTCTTGTTCGATAGCGGGTGTCTTCCGACAGCAAGTCAATACCTTCTTGCTTCAGTCGCGTTTGTACTGCCATTTCATTGACTTGTGGAGCCAGCTGAATATACACTTCCTTATTGGCACCGCTTTCAAACACCACACTCCTCGCGGTGATTCGCCCGTGGCTGATCGAATCACCAGAAATATTCCCAACCTCAAAAGTAAGTCGGGATCCGGCCCGTACAGTTACTGTTCCGGTGCTGCCGAGATTCAAATGGCCACCAACAATCAACTCCCCGCCTTCAATGCTGAGAGTGCCTCCGTCGAGCATCGAGTTTCCAATTCGCGCCTGCCCGGGTCCTCTCTTGTTCAGCATTTCCAATCCGGAGATTGTCCCGCTGATACTGCTGGCTTGGGCACCGCTTCCAGTGACATCCAGAATCAAGGTATCGTTGTTTCCTTCACCGAATTGAACGTTGCCGGCAACAAATCCTCGGTTATTTACCTTGAACATGTCATCGCCGCCGAAGAATTTTACGTTGCCTGATATGACACCGCCCCGCAATGTCAGAATATTGTCCAAAGCATCGTGGTCGTCGTATTCAATGTCGCCGTTGATCGTACTGTTGAAAACATTAACTTCGGCCCTGGCACCGACTAACAGCAATGCTCGGTCGGCAGTGATAGTCGCTCCGTTCGATATTTCCACTTCCATGTGCCCCGTCAGGTCGGGCCTTTCGGATTCGAAATTTGTATTACCATTGACCATGCCAAGAATTCCAATGCCGCGGCTGTCGTCCCAGCTCGTATTATCCAGATCATCTACACCTTCACCATATGCTGTGACAGTGGTGGATGGACCGGATACAGTGATTTCGATGTCTTTTTCATTTTCTTCTTGACCAACATGACTAGTTTGAACTGTTGCCAGAATTCCGAAGCCAAACTTGCGTGCAGGGCCAGGTGAACCAGCAACAATCCTTCCGTTCGTCATCTCAACGATTGTTCTTCCGTTTCCCAAATTTGCTGCAGTGATTCCGGCAACACTGCGACCGACAGCTTCAATTGTTCCTGTATTGACCACTCTTACATCACCGGTGTGATGCGTATCGTCAGGATTTGCTCGACATTGTCGCAATACCTCAGCGGCACCAGTGATACTGTGAATTGCCAATATGCCGCTGGGTCCGAAACAGGCACCTGGTCGTGGAATGTAATCACCGGTAATACTGATGGCACCATGGTTTTCGACGACCAAGCTGCCAAAGTTATAGTCTTCATGTCCGACATTTTTTATTGCTGATATGCCATTACCAAGTCCACCTATCGAGATCGTGCCGCCTTTGTCATTTACCGCGCGAAGTGAATTGGGATTGTCCCTTGTACCTGCATGGTCGGAAGCAACAGAAATTCCCGTGCCACCTCCTTGGAGTGAGATTTGCCCACGATTTATCGCTTCCGATGTGCCTGAATGTCGGCGTGAAGCAGATACTGAGATTCCCGCTCTCCTACCCTGATTTTCTTTGAATTCAATAGTACCTTCATTGATCACCTGCGTAAATTCTCCCCTAGCCTCGATTCCAATTCTCGCAAATCCACTGATTCGACCTGCATTAACAATCGTAATTTTACCTGATTCAGCAAAACCTGACATGCCAACCGTGAATGTTCCTTCAATAATCCCATCTTTACTGTTTGTTAGATTCACCTTGCCGGCCCCAGCTGCTAATCCGAGAAGGCCCCTGGGGAAGGGCCTTCCGTTGTCTACGTCCGCTTCGCGAGAAACTGTTCCATTGTTTATTCCGGTAGCTGTACCTGAGCCGGAGCCAACAGAAACGGATATGCCGTATGCACCAAGCCCGCGAGTTTCGACATCTGCTCCCGCTTCGTTAATTGCTGTTGCACTTTTATCGCCGGAGGAAACCGATGCATTGATGCCACGGCTGTTCCTTAATTGCGGATTATTCTGATCGTCTGTGTAGCTATGAGTATTTCCACAAGTAACAATGGTTCCCCGATTGGTAGCCAAGGCTGCTGTAGCTCCTTGCGAAATTGACGAAATTCCTTCCTCTCCTTTTTTATTCCGAATAATCGTCTCGCCGGCAGGATTCTCTGATACCATTGCAGATGTTCCCACTTCATCTAACGGTGAACAGGAAATTGTTTGAGCCATAGCAGAAGATGTGGCAATGATCAATACCAAAAAAATGAACCATGAAAAAATGCCTGTCAAGCGAGCCCGCTTCCTTTCAGCAAATGCATAATGACTGTTCATCAGGTCTATTCCTCCAATCTGTGTGTAAGAGTTGTAAATCAAGTATATCATTACAGCCAGATTAAATTTTTGAAATATTTTAAGTTCCCTGAAAATGAGTCTGCGAAGCAGTGGCTTGAGAACTGGCGAGGATGTGAAGATGTTCCTGTTCGGGATGTAATTCTGTTAAACAAGTCGTAACAAGCCAATGGCCTGCCATTGTGGTAATTGCGGGATGAATTTCGGTGTGAGGACTGGCACTTCGATGGAAGATTCGAATATGCCCTTGAACCGCTTGGTCCACTATTTCAGTCGACTCAGACAGGGGTTGAAATTAGCTTGCCTTGAATCCCGCAGAATTGTTTTGTAGCACTATTATTCAACGAAATCGCCATTCCAAAGTCGTTCCAAAAAGACTTCCCATGGCAGAATCAAGATGCCGTCTTCAGTCTGTCTGGAAAATGTTTGATTTGAGACTACTATGGAATACTGAAGTTGTATTCTTCACTGTATGCGCGAATTGCCCTCAAATGGCTACATTGAACTCTCCTGCCTCCCTTGACATCAACTGCGACCTCACCCCTTCGTCCTAAAATAAAATCGCATTTTCCGCAATAAATCAAATCACCAACTACACGACTCATAAATTCAAGACTCACCATAAGATTCATTGTTTTTTGTGGGGATGTCGCTTGGTATTAAGCGGCCTTGCTGAATGCGGCATTCGCCGTGTCCAATCATGCGAGGGCGGAGAGTTACAATGCGTGCATCCAGCAATTCAAGCGATATTCGAACTACTTGGAGCACATGCAAAATGAGACTCTGTTTCATCTAAACGAACTGGACCTGCACCCCGAAAGCCGGTGTCATGGTGCCGGGAAAGACAGTTCTTGTTTACGTTTTGAACAGTTCTACAAGCCGGTCCGAAAAATGAATCCGCAAGCGGCTCGGACGACTATAAAAAATTCAAAACGCAATGCTTGGGGATTTTCAATGCCAGCCTGCTGATGACCGACATCGGCCATCAGCAATAGTCTGGAAAACCGGTTTCAGAGGATTCTTGTATTTGAATATATCGGAACCATGAAATTCGCCATTCGAATCCGGAAACTCCTAAAACCTATAGTGCGTCTGGACTGTAGCTCCATGGTGAAATTCGCCATCCGTCATCAATCCTACATAGTTCAGCTTGACCCGAAAGTTTCTCGATTTCGCAATGGCAATCCCCGCATTGAAAGAATGAACTGTCGATGGCAGCCCGCGAACCGGCATTGTTGTCGCGAAGCTGAGCGAATCGGTCTTGTCAAGCTGTTGCAGTGTCAGCGATGACGCGCGGCTACGAAAACTTTGCGTACTGATTCCCGAACTATGGCGCCACTTCAAACCATTTGCTTCTTGTCGCCAGTTCGAAGATTTGACATGAAATCCAAGTTTCCAACCCTGATATCGCTGAGAATACTCCGGCACCTCAGCCCTGAGGACTGAATTTTCGGCATGGTAAGCACTCTGCTTCACTGAACCTTGATAAACAGACAACGAAGGAACGAATATCAGTTCACTCCCAATATTCAACCGGGAACCGGCAGTCAGCTGCAGATGACTGTGCAGCATTTGGAAATTCCCGCCCAGCATGCCGTCTTCCATCACAGGATTCCTGAACTGAGCACTCGCATCGTAGTTGCCGTAGGAAAAACTTCCTGAAGTGAAAAATGCCCCGCTGCTCCATCTTCCTCGAATTTGATAGCGGTCCCCCGAGTACCTGGAATCACCACCCAGCGACAAATGTCCTGACTTCATAAAACCGGAAGCCAGCGGTTCGACTGAAATTCCAAGGTATCCATTGCTTTCGAAATTGGCATCCACTCCGGC
Source organism: Arenicellales bacterium (assembly GCA_965200765.1). Lineage (GTDB taxonomy): Bacteria > Pseudomonadota > Gammaproteobacteria > Arenicellales > JAJDZL01. Next base: position 187,002 of record OZ241380.1, on the reverse strand, counting down.
GGCAATTCCTTGCAACGGAGTCAAGCCGTTGATCGAATTGGGAGTTGTTTTTGCCCAAGTTTCAATTCCCGGTTCCCGATTCCGGACAAAACTTGAAATACTGCCAATGTTTTGCGTATGTGTCTCGTAGTCGACAAACTCTGTCTCGGCATCGTCTCTGGTTAGCCACCAAAGAAGTGCAAGAGCTGCTCCGGCGTAGAGTGTGCTGGAGGAGGAATCGGAAGAAGCAGGAGCAGGAGTCGGTTCGTTGGAAATTTCCATACCGGTCTCAACATCGGCCATGATTGTAGAAGCACCCTGGTCATCCGATTCACCGACAACGCTTCCGCTCATCGTTTTGACCACAACAGTACCTGCATTGCTCGTACTGCCATCCGCCCCTCTTGTTCGATAGCGGGTGTCTTCCGACAGCAAGTCAATACCTTCTTGCTTCAGTCGCGTTTGTACTGCCATTTCATTGACTTGTGGAGCCAGCTGAATATACACTTCCTTATTGGCACCGCTTTCAAACACCACACTCCTCGCGGTGATTCGCCCGTGGCTGATCGAATCACCAGAAATATTCCCAACCTCAAAAGTAAGTCGGGATCCGGCCCGTACAGTTACTGTTCCGGTGCTACCGAGATTCAAATGGCCACCAACAATCAACTCCCCGCCTTCAATGCTGAGAGTGCCTCCGTCGAGCATCGAGTTTCCAATTCGCGCCTGCCCGGGTCCTCTCTTGATCAGCATTTCCAGTCCGGAGATTGTCCCGCTGATACTGCTGGCTTGGGCGCCGCTTCCAGTGACATCCAGAATCAAGGTATCGTTGTTTCCTTCACCGAATTGAACGTTGCCGGTAACAAATCCCCGGTTATTTACCTTGAACATGTCATCGCCGCCGAAGAATTCTACGTTGCCTGATATGACACCGCCGCGTAATGTCAGAATATTGTTCAGAGCGTGGCGGTCGTATTCAATGTCTCCGTTGATCGTACTGTTGAAAACACTAACATAGGCCCTGGCACCGACTAACAGCAATGCTCGCTGGGCATTGATTGTCGCTCCGTTCGATATTTCCACTTCTATGTGCCCCGTCAGGTCGGGCATTTGGGATACGAAATTTGTATTACCATTGACCATGCCAAGAATTCCGATGCCGCGGCTGTCGTCCCAGCTCGTAAGCGGATCATTTACACCTTCGCCATATGCTGTGATAGTGGTGGACGGACCGGATACAGTGACTTCGAGGTCTATGTCATCCGTCGGGTCAGGGTCTGTTTCCCGGTCCGCATGATCAGTTTGAACTGTCGCCAGAATTCCGAAGCCAAACTTGCGTGCAGGGCCAGGTGAACCAGCAACAATCCTTCCGTTCGTCATCTCAACGATTGTTCTTCCGTTTCCCAAATTCGCTGCAGTGATTCCGGCAACACTGCTACCCTTAGCTTCAATTGTCCCTGTATTGACCACTCTTACATCACCGGTGTGATGCGTATCGGCAGGACTTATTCGACACTCTCTCAATACCGCAGTGCCACCAACGACACTGTGAACTGCAAATATGCCGCTGGGTCCGTAACAGGCGCCTCCTGTCGACAAGAAATCACCGGTAATATTGATGGCACCATGGTTTTCGACGACCAAGCGGCCAATGTTATACTCTTCCTGTTGAACATTTTTTGCTACTGTGATGCCATAACCCATAGGTCCATTTATCGAGATCATGCCGCCTTTCTCATTTACCGCACGAAGTGAATTGGGATTTTCACTTGTACCTGCATGAGTGGAATAAACAGCAATTCCTACAGCACCTGTTCCTTGTAGCGAGACTCGCCCACGATTTATTGCTTCCGACGTGCCTGAGTGTTGGCGCGTGGAAGTTACTGAGAGTCCCTGGTTTTGTATTGAACCCGCAATCGCACCGCCAGTATTGATTTCTATAATACCTTCATTGATCACCCGTACAAAATCTCCCCCTGTATTAGCATTCATTCCAACTATCAGAACTCCGCCCGGAAGACTGATTCGACCTGCATTCAGAAGCGTAATAGCGCCAGTACCACTATAACCTGACATGCCAACCGTGAATGTTCCTTCAATAATCCCATCTTTACTGTTTGTTAGATTCACCTTGCCGGCCCCAGCTGCTAATCCGAGAAGGCCCCTGGGGAAGGGCCTTCCGTTGTCTACGTCCGCTTCGCGAGAAACTCTTCCACTGTTTATTCCGGTAACTGAACCTGACCCGGTGCTAACGGAAATGAGCACACCGTTTGCGCCAAGCCCGCGAACTTCGACAACTGCTCCCGCTTCGTTTATCGCTGTTGCATCTTTGTCTCCAGATGATACCGTTGCACGAATGCCGTTGCTGACCCTGAATCGCTGATTATCCTGATCATCCGTGTAACTATACGGACCTCCACAAGTAACAATGGTTCCCCGATTGGTGGCCAAGGCCGCTGTAGCTCCTTGCGAAATTGACGAAATTCCTTCCTCTCCTGCTTTAGTCCGAACAATTGTCTCGCCGGCAGGATTCTCTGATACCATTGCAGATGTTCCTTCTTCATCTGACGGTGTGCAGGGAACTGTTTGAGCCATAGCAGAAGATGTGGCAATCAACAATACCAAAAAACTGAACCATGAAAAAAAGATAGTCAAGCGAGACCGCTTCTTTTCAGCGAATGCATAGTGATTGTTCATCAGGTCTATTCCTCCAATCTGTGTGTAAGAGTTGTAAATCAAGTATATCGTTACAGCCAGGTTAAATTTTTGAAATAATTTTAAATTCCCTGAAAATGAGTCTGCGAAGCAGTGGCTTGAGAACTGGCGATGATGTGAAGAGGTTTCTGTTCGGGATGTATTTCGGTGTGAGGACTGGCACTTCGATGGAAGATTCGAATATGCCCTTGCAAAAGAGAAAAATTGGTACTTTCCTGTTTCCAACGGGTTTCAAGGTACTTCATCCATGAAATTGCAACTGCCCCCGAAACTTTGTCAAGGCTCTTTTGAAATTCAATGTTGAAAAGAACCCGGAGAGATTTTCAGGAAAATGTCCTCATTGACAGATGAGCAGGGGTCAGGTGCTCACCACCAACCCAGGTAGTAAGAATAGTAAGGCAGATACTTGGTTGATAAACCTTGAACCGCTTGGTCCACTCTTTCAGCCGACTCAAACAGGAGTTGAAATTGGCTTGCCTTGAGTCCCGTAGAATTGTTATGCGGCACTATTATTCAACGAAATCGCCATTCCAAAGTCGTTCCAAAAAGACTTCCCATGGCAGAATTAAAATTCCATCGTCAGTCTGTCTGGGAAGTGATTGATTTGAGACTACTATGGAATACTGAGGTTTGTGCTCTTCACTGTATGCGCGAATTGCCCTCAAATCGCTACTTTGAACTCTCCTGCCGCCCTTAACCTCAACTGCAATCCCACCCTTTCGTCCCAGAATGAAATCGCATTCCAATCCTGATTTGGTACGCCAGTATCGCACTGGAAATTCCTGACCTTGATAAGTTCGAGAGGATAATAATTCCATCAGAATAAAATGCTCAAATGCACGGCCGAACTCTGGGCCCGAATTGTTAACAAGCTGGCGACCGACGATTCTGCCTGCAACCCCGACATCGAAAAGATAAAATTTCGGGGTGCGCGTGATAACAGCTCGAGAACGTCTGTAACTGTACGGTTCCACGAATACGCCAACAAGTGTATCTACAAGAATTTGAAAATATTCTCGTACAGTTTTGGAATCTACGCCGCAGTCTCTGACGATACTGCTGAAATTCAAAATCTCTCCATGACAGTATGACAATGTGTCAAAGAATGGGAATTATATTCAATGATAACCAGACCATTGGATACTGTTCTGCCCGGTAGGACGTCCTCCCGAAGACGACTGGATTATCCTCTTCGACGAACCTTCCTGAATTTCAATTCTCCCCGGAGCATCGGGCCTCCCGCCCAGACTGCCGGACCAACCGGCACGGAGAATATTCTTGGCCGCATTGACATCACGATCTTCTTCATGACCGCAATGCCTACATCGATACGTGCGTTCATTCAAACCTATTTTCATATCAGGTTTCTCAAAGCACACTGAGCAAGTTTGCGACGTGTAATGCGGAGGTACTTTCAGCATCATGCCGCCGGCGCTTTCGGCCTTGTAGGACAGCATGTGGATAAATCCACCCCATTTCTGCTCCAGCACGGAGCGATTCAAACCTTTCTTTGATTTTCTGTTCCCCTTCTTCGTCATGTTCGGAATATTCAGATCTTCCAATATGAGATTGGAACTGAATTCCTTGATGATTCTGGCCGACAATTCATGCAATCTGCCGTGTTCTCTTTCAGTCAATCGCTGGCATTCTTTGGACAACTGATGCATCGCCTTCTTTCTGCTGTTCGAACCTGGCTTGGCTCGTGCCACCTTTCTTTGCAGATGCTTCTTCCTGTTCAGCTTCTTCTTGCGCCGGTCAACCGACTCGCCTTCAACAACAACTCCATTCGACATGGCCACCACGTTGTCTATGCCCAAATCAATTCCAATCGGCGCACGTTCATCGACCACGTTGTCACCGGCCGGCATTTCGGTTGTCAACTGGATCTTCACTCGCCGCGCCGTCTTCACGATTCGCAGCATCTTCACCCGGCCTTGCAGCTCCCCTTTGAAGCGAAACTTCCCTACTCCCTTTATGGATACTGTGTTCCACTTCCTGTGGCGCTTGAGATTGAACGAATCCGTCTCGAACGACCTGACTTTTCTGCGACTCGACTTGAACTTGGGGAACCCGGGCTTCTCTCCATTTTTCACTCGGCGAAAGAAATTCTGAAACGCCTTGTCAAGCCGTATCAAAATGCTTCTTTGCGCAACGCATTGATACTGGTTGAACCATTCATCGTCCCTTCGTATCTCCGTCAACGAAGGCATCTGACCTTTCCATCCATGCTCCCACTTGGTCCGTTCCTTTCCATACAGCGTGATGTCAACACCTTTCTCGTAGGCTTCGATTCTTTCCTGCAGGGCACCGTTCCACAACAGCGTCTGCTGGTTCAGAAAGTCATCCAGATGCTCGTGGGTTGACCTGGACAGATTTGCAGTGTAGGTATAGGTGCGAATGGTTGCGGAGTTGTTCATAACTTGCCTATTATAGCAAATCATCCTTGGTTATCATTGTATATAATTCCTCAAAGAATCTGGAGAAAGCCGCAATGTTTCGAGTGAGTCCTTCGTCGAAGACCTCTTCCTTGAGATAATCATTCACATAGCTTTTCAGGATATCCGGATATCGAGGTGAGTCATAGTGTTGCGGGACCAATCCGCGATTTAACGCTCTGGTCAAGTTGAAATTTAGTATTTCCGACCAAGTCAGAGGATGTAGTGAAAAACTCAATGCTCGTCCACCCAGCATGTTAGCGCGCCCGCGCTTCAATTTCCGGGCACTGGAACCGCAGAGTACAAAACTCCGTCTTTCATTTTCGATTAACCGATGAACTTCATCAAGTATGGGCGGAACCTTCTGAACTTCGTCAATAATAATCGGATTCTTTGAAATGGACGGATCAAGTGAATTTATATGCTCGACGATTCTCCACGGTGCTTTGGTCAATTCGACCATCAGATTTGTGTCAAGCAAGTCGAAATAGGCTACACCCGGAAACTGTTGTTGAAGTAATGTAGACTTGCCCGTTTTACGAGGCCCCCACAAAAATGCTGACAACCCTTTGGGCAAGTCAATTTCAAGCGCGCGAATTGTACATATACAATTCGGATTATATTCCATAATAGCCTGACTAATTCGGATTACATTCCGAAATAGTCAATCTGCTTGGTTTCAAACTACTGGACTGTCCTAATGGCCGGAGTTTTCCCAATGACGCAATCATTTTGTCAGGTCTCTGAACTTTAAGCGATGCCATTAGGAAATCTGGCTTGAGCACCTTGGTCTTCGCCGGCTCAACGCCCAAATCAGCTCTGCACCGTTTAACTATGCAACAAATTCCTCTGGACAATCTGACCGCCGCAAACCAAGCGCATGAACACTTTCAATGTCGGAACAGGTGATGGTTACAATGTGCATCCATGAATTGATTCTGGTCGATTGAATTCCAGGGTTTCAATGGATGCAACTGACTTGCTCATATTCCAGGCTTGCAACTATCTCTCTCGCATAAAATACAAGCCATGAATACCCGGCACCAATAGTTCAACTTTATACAATAATTTGCTTCAAATTCCGTCAATCAAAATTTCGATTATCAGCAACACGTTGTGAAAAATCAGTACAGAGTCGTCGTCATCGGTGGAGGGGTGGTAGGCGCCAGTGTTTTCTACCACATTGCCAAACAGGGTTGGACCGACATCGCGTTGATTGAACGCAAGGAATTGACAGCCGGCTCAACCTGGCATGCGGCAGCAGGGTTTCACCCCCTGAACAATGACATCAATATTGCCAGCTTGCAAGCATACACCATTCGTCTTTACGAACAAATCGAAAAAGAAAGCGGCCAGAATGTCGGAATAAAAATGTGTGGTTCTGTCGATTTGGCAGGCACTGAGCAAAGACTGGAATATTTGAAGCACATGCGCTCGGTGTTCATGACATTGGGTGTCGAGTCTTTCATTCGGCCGCCGGATGAAATTTCCAAACTCTGTCCGATTGTGGATACGACTGGAATTTTGGGCGGCTTGCATATTCCATACGAAGGCCATCTTGACCCGCATGGGTGCACCATCGCATACGTCAAGGCCACCCAGAAAAGAGGCGGTGACGTAATTCTCCGGAATCAGGTCGTCGAATTGAATTACCGAAAGGAAGGTGCGTGGGAGGTAGTAACCGAGCAAGGCACAATCATCGCTGAACATGTAGTCAATGCGGGCGGGCTGTGGGCCCGAAAGGTCGGAATGATGGCAGGTGTAAATTTGCCGGTTACACCAATGGAGCATCACTATTTGGTGACCGAAGAAATCCCCGCGATTGCCGAGCTGGATGAATTGATGACAACCGTTGTTGACCTGGAAGGCTTCACCTATATGCGTCAGGAACGAACCGGAGTTCTCTTGGGCCTTTACGAGCTGAACCCCAAGCATTGGCACGTGGAAGGAGCACCGTGGGACTACGGAATGGAGTTGATACCTGAAGATATCGACCGAATCATGCCGGAATTGCAAAATGGTTTCAGACGCTTTCCAGTACTGCAGGAAGTTGGTATTCGTCGGTGGGTCAATGGTGCATTTACATTTACTCCCGATGGCAATCCACTGGTTGGCCCTGTGCCCGGTCTACGTAACTATTGGGTAGCTTGCGGTGTCATGGCCGGATTCAGCCAAGGCGGCGGGGTTGGACTGGCATTGGCTCAATGGTTGGTTGAAGGTGAGACCGAAATGGATGTTTTCGGTATGGATGTTGCCAGATACGGCGACTACGCCAGCGACAACAAGTATTTGAAGGATATGACGCGGCAATTCTACACCCGCCGTTTCGTGCTGACTTACCCAAACGAAGAACTGCCCGCAGGACGACCGCTGACAGTCTCACCCGCGCATGAAATCATGCAGTCTCACGGTGCACAATTCAGTTGCATCTACAGTCTTGAAGTGCCTCTGTATTTCACAACCGAGGAAAATTTTGTTGAAACGCCGACACTTCGACGATCCAACGCTTTCGAACTGGTGGGTGAAGAATCAAATGCAGTCAGGAATAATGTAGCTATTGTCGACACGACTGGTTTTTCTCGCTACGAAGTTTCTGGACCGGGTGCGGAGCAATGGCTCAATGAATTGCTGGCTTGCCGATTGCCCAGAGTTGGTGGTATGCGGCTGGCTCCAATGCTGACGTACACCGGCAAATTGGCCGGCGACCTTACGGTCTTGCGAATTGCAGACGACCGGTTCTGGCTCATGGGTTCTTACTTTCTTCAGAATTGGCATATGCGTTGGTTCAATGACCACAAACCGAAACACGGTGTCAATGTTATCAACCTGGCAAGCACGTGGGCCGGTGTTGCAATCACCGGACCGAACTCCAGAAACGTACTTGCAAAACTGGTGCAAGAAGATGTTTCCAACACGGCCTTTCGATTTATGAACTGTCGGGAGTTTGAATTGCAAGACGCAACCGCAATTGTCGGCAGAGTCGCCGTGACAGGTGAGCTTGGTTATGAAATCAATGTCTTGGCCAAAGATCACAGGCAACTCTATCAGACGGTTCTTGACATCGGCACTGAATTCGGTATCAGACAATTCGGATTCAGGGCAATGAACAGCTTGCGACTGGAAAAGTCTTTTGGAGCGTGGTCCCGCGAGTTCACCGCAGCTTATACGCCGGGCATGTCCGGACTGGACCGGTTCATTGATTTCAGCAAGAAAAATTTCATTGGCCGCGAAGCTGCCAGGAGAGAACAGGAAAACCCGTCAGACCAACAACTGGTGTTGCTAGAAATTGACAGCGCAGATACTGATGTGCATGGGTTTGAACCGGTATTCTGCAATGAAACCCGAACCGGATTCATTACCTCCGGTGCCTACGGCTATACAGTGCAAAAAAGCTTGGGGCTGGCGTATGTTGGCAGACAAACACTGCCGCAAACAGATATACTTACAGTGCATGTAGCAGGTGAACCTTGCACTGCGAAGGTATTGACCGAAGCACCATACGATCCTGCCGGGTTGCGAATGAGACAATAACAGGGACAGAAGATATGCGCAAGCTCCTTGATCGCCCTACTCTATCTTGGGCATTGTACGACTGGGCAAATTCAGCTTATGCTACCGTAGTAGTGGCTGGATTTTTTCCAATATTTTTCCGCGAATATTGGTCCGCGGACCAAGTCAGCGAAGCAACAACGTTCCGCTTGGGTGTTGGCACCTCCATTGCAAGTCTGATCATTTTGGTTTTGGCTCCGATTCTGGGCGCAATCGCCGACCGCGCCAGTTTGAAGAAAAAAATGCTGTTTGTTTTTGCCTATGTCGGTGTATTGTCGACAGCTGGGCTGTTTCTTGTCGCCCAAGGAAATTGGGTTCTTGCAATCTTTCTCTATGTTGTCGCTTCTATCGGATTTTCCGGCGGCAATGTTTTCTACGATGCACTCCTGCTTGATGTAGCACCAACTGAGGACCGGATTCATATGGTGTCTGGGCTTGGCTTTGCCTTGGGTTATCTGGGTGGCGGTCTTCTGTTTGCCTTCAACGTGTTCATGGTGCTTCAACCGGAAATGTTCGGCTTCGCCGATGCCGGCGAAGCAGTACGAATCAGCTTCATAATGGTAGCCGCTTGGTGGGCAATCTTTTCCATACCGATTCTGTTGTTTGTTGAAGAAGCCAAACCTGAGCACAGCTCTCCCGATGGTGCAATCATCGGTGCCTTCAGACAATTGTCCAAAACTTTCAAGGAGATTAAGAAAAATCGTGTAATTCTTCTGTTTCTCCTGGCTTACTGGTTTTACATTGACGGCGTTGATACCGTATTCAGAATGGCGGTCGACTACGGACTGGCCATCGGACTGGATTCAAACGACTTGATTACCGCACTTTTGCTGGTACAGTTTATCGGGTTTCCTGCGGCTATTGTTTTCGGCAAGCTGGGACAGAAATTCGGTCCCAAAACAGGAATCTATATCGGCATTTTCGTGTATACGGTCGCAACGATTTGGGCCTACTTCATGACCACCGGACTGGAGTTCTACTTGCTTGCTGGCCTGGTTGGCCTGGTAATTGGCGGAATTCAGGCTTTGAGTCGGTCCATGTTCGGACAGATGATTCCTCTTGACCAGGCCGGTGAATACTATGGTTTTTTCAATATGATTGGAAAGTCAGCGGCCGTAATCGGACCATTTCTGGTCGGATGGACCGCAGTGGCATTTGGAACGCGTAACTCGATTCTGTCCGTACTGATTCTTTTTGCTGTTGGCGGGTTGATTCTGTACTTTGTACCTACACCCCGTAATTCCCGGTAAATTCAACAGGAACAAAAGTGTTTCGAATCAATTCCCGTCAAAGAATTTATTCGCAATCCGGCTCTTCGTCTTCCGCCGACCCCAAATCAGCATCAGTCAACAATGCTGTGGCTGATTGGGCGTTGTCGGTACTCGTGTCAGCAACAGATTCGGCTTGAGTGGTTGTTGAGATTTCGACATTTTGCGATATTGCAAGCGGACTTGCACTCAGCAACAGTGCCAAACTTGCAAAAATCCAAATTTTGGGCAGGAACTTCATATTTTGAATACCTTTAAGTAGTATACAACCTCTTGATTGAAAATATATTACAACAAACGAATAGGGAATACCGAATTATTTTGAACAGGAGTCAAAATCATTTCGTCTTGGACTACGATCAAATTAAGGGTATTCGCAATGATTTTCAATTCAGGAAACAGTTTATATCAATCTGCAACCCGCAATCTCTAAGAATCGGTAATGTTGTCAAATTATGAGGCACCCTGATCCTTGACAAGACGAAGACGACCCAATCGAAACTTGTTGCCGGAACAGCAACACGTGGAGCAACTTCCGTGGAAGAGAGTGTCCAATCGATATCCTCCGATTGAGCCTTTGTCGGAAGATGAAGTTGAAATGATTCACTCATCATCGCTGGATATTCTTGAACAGGTAGGAGTGGATGTCATGCTTCCTGAAGCTCGCATTCAGCTCGCTAAAGCCGGCGCCGAAGTTTCGAAAGACGACGAGATTGTGTATTTTGATCGCGGACTGGTAGAGCAATGCCTGCAAACGACGCGGCCTACATTTGTTCTCCATGCGCGCAATCCGGAACACAATCTTGACATGGGGACGGACCGCATCTGTTTCGCGACCGTCGGCAGCGCGCCGCATTCTGCAGATCTGGACAATGGGCGTCGAACCGGCAATCAGAAGGACTTCCGGGACTTTACGCGGCTTGCACAGATATTGAACATCATTCACCTGACCGGCGGATATCCGGTCGAACCGATTGATGTCCACGCATCCATTCGTCATTTGGAATGCTTGCGCGATTTCGTACTACTGACAGACAAAGTGTTTTACGCCTATTCACTGGGGCGAGAAAGGAATCTGGATGCCTTCGAGATCATCAAGATTGCGCGCGGAATTGATGAAGAACAACTGAATCGCGAACCCAGCTTGCTCACCGTTATCAACTCCAACTCGCCGTTGCGTCTGGACCCGAACATGTGCCGGGGAATCATTGAGATGTCGCTGCGAAATCAGGTGGTGATATTGACACCGTTTACATTGTCAGGGGCAATGGCACCGGTAACCTTGGCCGGTGCAGTAGCACAGCAAAATGCAGAGGTACTGGCCGGACTGGTCCTGTCACAAACGACGCAACCCGGTGCTCCTTTCATGTATGGAGAATTTACGTCGAATGTGGACATGCGGTCCGGGGCGCCGGCGTTTGGAACTCCCGAGTACATGAAGACCGCTCTAGCCAGCGGGCAAATGGCGAGACGTTACCAATTGCCGTTTCGTTCATCCAATTGCAATGCTGCCAATGCAGTAGATGCACAATCCGCGTACGAATCCGTTTTTTCATTGTGGGGTTCAGTGAATGCACATGCGCACATAATCCTGCACAGTGCCGGATGGATGGAAGGCGGCTTGACGGCTTCATTTGAAAAATTTGTGATTGATGCTGACATGTTGCAAATGATTGCTCAATATATGGAACCGATTCAAGTCAACGATGAAGAGATTGCGATTGACGCAATCAGGCAGGCGGGCCATGGCGGACATTTTTTTGGCACGGACCATACACAAAGCCGTTATCGATCGGCGTTCTATTCCCCCTTGATTTCAGATTGGCGAAATTTTGAAACCTGGAGCGAAGCAGGTGCCCCCCACGCGGCTGAACACGCCAACAAGTTGTATAAACGCCTGTTGGCGGAATATGTAGAACCACCGATTGATCCGGCAATTCGTGACGAATTGAATGAATTTGTCGACAAGCGTATCGCTGAAGGCGGCGTTGCGACTGACTTCTAATTCATACAATCAATGTGCCAACAACTGGAATGTCATTCTGCAAATGGTTCGGCAAACCGGGTTCGTACCAATTGCTTGCCGAAATTCGAGGAATGCAACAAACGCAGAAATGCAGTCGGCATTGATTCAATACCGTCCATGAAATCAGTATGAAACTTCAATTGCCCATTGGATGCCAACTCGGCGAGTGATTGACGCGCCTCGCCGTACTGCTCCAGATAGTCAAACACCAGAAAGCCTTCCACTTTGGCCCGTGAAACGAGAATCTGTCGCAAAAATCGCTCGCCAATATCGGTCTGTTCAAATTTATCGGCCAAACTGATTGTGCCAACAATAATCACCCGGGCACGCATCGCCAAATTTTTCATAGCGGCGTCATGAATTGGGCCAGCGGTATTGTCAAAATAAATGTCAATTCCGTTTGGACAGGCTTTACCGACGTCTTCAGCAAGATTTTCTGAGTCGCGGTAGTTGATGCCTTCGTCGTACCCGAGTTCCCTGCACCAATCCAGTTTTTCCCGAGAACTGGCCACTGCTACCGCGCGACAACCTGATGCCTTTGCAATTTGACCAGCGACTTGACCGACAGCGCCGGAGGCGGCCGAAATCAAAACCGTTTCACCCTTTTTGGGCTGGCCGACATATTTTAAGGCACACCAAGCGGTAATCCCCGGCATACCCAAGTAGCTGAGCCATGCGTGAATCGGACCCAAGCCAGTAGAAACGCGGGCTGCATTGGACGGATCCAGAACTGCGTATTCCCGCCATCCGTACTGCGTCTCAAGCAAATCGCCTGCCCGCCAATCCGGATGCCTGGATTCAATCACTTCGGCGACGGCCCCGCCAACCATCAACTCCCCGATATCAACGCCTTTGCGATAATTTTTCTGTGAACTGATTGCACCGCGCATATAGGGGTCAACCGACAAGTACAGTGCTCTAGTCAACACTTCGTTGTCATTTGGACCGGAAAGCGTTTCTTCTTCAAGTTTCCAGTTGTCTTCGGTAGGCATCCCTTGCGGGTGAGATGCAAGAACCCATTTTCTGCTTTTAACTTCCATCAGAATTGTCGCGGTTGGATAATCCAAAGAACTTTATTTTACATGTACCTAAACTGAATTATTGAAAACCCGAATCGGCATAGGAACAGCGCAGGCCTACAACAATCAATCCGGCAACTAAGGTTCCCGCCAGAAAACTCTTGAAGTTGCTGATGACAATATGAACCTTCGGAAGCCATTCACCCACTTTCTTCGGCGGAGTGGACTTGGGTTCGTGCCAATGCGGTTCGCCCAGAATCTGCAAGGCATTGAATGTGTCCCAGCGAACCTCCGCGCCCGTTCCGAATTCACCCGCTTTACTAGACGAGCTGCAGCGATAATCACCGGTTTTTTCTCGGCCTTGCAACCTCTCTTGCGCGGTTTACGTCCTTGATAGCATGCTCAATCTGGTCGTCAACTTTGTATTGCAAAACAAACCTCCATAATAGTTTGATGAATGCAATCTGAATCGGTGCTGTAACTGTAATATGTCAATCTTGGACGAACGTTCATAGTGAATTGATTTCACTATGAATTTTTGATTAGGGGGAGGGCAAGCTATTGAAAACGTTGCCACCCGGACTAGGCTTGCTTGGCAGGTTGCTTGCCGCTTTTCTGCTTGGTTTTGCCGCACTGCTGTGTTTGTTGGCTAACAGGGCAGATGAACTGTTAGGCAAAGAATCAGCACAGAGAAATCCAGCACCTGCGCTGGCAATTGCCAGACATCGCTCACAACGGTGTAGCTCACATGTCCATGCATTTGCGGCAAATAGTCGTGCATTTGCGCATCAATTGTGATGCAAAACAGATGAATGCCCTGCATGCTATGCTTCCATCAAAGCTTGACGCATATCTTTGATCCTCACCAGCCTAGTCAATTAGTTTTACGTGGTACTATAAGAAAATCCTTTATAATTGTTAAAAGCATGAAAGACTTTCAGGCAGTAACCGATGAAATTGATATTAAGGCTAGTTGACCCAATTGCCCGGCTTTGCAGTCGAAAGAGTTCTGTTGCTTTGGCGCATAAATTAACGAGGGGGGGGGGGTGCATTCACTTGTATATCCGAAAACCCGGTTCGCCGGCTCTCGCTTGCCAGGCACATTGCCTGCTGGCTACTGGCAGCGACAATATCAGTATGCATGCTGTCTGATGCGAAGGCATATTACTTTAGTAGTCCGTCAGGAATTAGTGGAACTACAATTTATGAAGATCAGTTCGGCAGCGGTAATGTTTCAGCGAAGTTTGCTGTTCACGATTGGAGACGCTTTCCTTCTTGGGATGCCTCCAAGGTTCGGCTCCAAAACGCTCCTGCTGGCCTCACAATAGTCGGTGGTCGAACGCTTCGAGTGTTTGATCCTTCTCTTACGAATCATTGCTGGTATCAGCTTCCTCCCCTATGTATTGAAATAGATTTGAGATGGTCCAGCACCGCCGATGTCACAACGGATACAACAGTTACCGTTCAGGTACAAGGTGGGTTATTTGAATCCTCTATAAGCGGATGGCATGACGTAGCCACCTTCACAATCAAAGCGGTTGTCGAGGAGCTGCAGGTAAGCACCCCCACCAATAGTGCTACGGTCACGGAGGCGGGCAGCAAGTCGGAGTTCACTGTACGGCTAGGGAAGGCACCGACGGCGAAAGTGACTGTCAATGTTTCCAGCGGCGACACCTCCGAGGGTTCTGTGTCGCCGGGCGAGCTGATCTTCACGAGCGACGACTACAATACTACGCAGTCGGTGACAGTAACGGGTGTCGATGACAGCATATACGACGGCAGCCAGAGCTGGAACGTGGTGCTAAACCCGTCGTCGTCAGATACCGGTTACAACGCTTTATCCGACGTGAATGTGGCGATGACCACCACCGACAATGAAAGTGCGCCTACTTTTTCGATCAACTCGCCGAGCGTGACGGAGGGCGACACCGGCTCGGTGAATCTGACATTCACGGTGACGCTGAGTGCGGCGAGCGCATTGCAGCACACGGTGAACTACGCCGATGCGGGCACCGGCACGGCGACGTCGGGAACCGACTACACGGCGCTGGCCGCCAGCAGCACGCTGACGTTTGCAGCGGGTGAGACGAGCAAGACGATTACGGTGCCGGTGACGGGCGATACTGCAGTGGAGGCGAACGAAACGGTGGTGATCAACCTGAGCAATGCGACGGGCGGCGCCGGCATTGCGACGGCGAGCGGCACCGGTACGATCACGGACGACGATTTGAAATTTTCGATCGACTCGCCGAGCGTGACGGAAGGCGACAGCGGCGCGGTGAATCTGGTGTTCACAGTGACGCTGAATGCGTCGGTTTCGACGCAGCACACGGTTGACTTCGCCGATGCGGGCACCGGGACAGCGACATCGGGGACCGACTACACGGCAATCACAGGCAGCACGCTGACGTTTGCGGCGAACGAGACGAGCAAGACGATTACGGTGCCGGTAACGGGCGACACGGCGCAGGAGGGGAACGAGACGGTGGTGATTTCGCTGAGCAATGCGACGGGCGGCGCGGGCATTGCGACGGCCAGCGGCACCGGTACGATCATTGACAACGATATAACATTTTCGATCAACTCGCCGAGCGTAACGGAGGGTGACAGTGGCTCAGTGAATCTGGAATTCACAGTGACGCTGAGTGCGTCGGTCTCGTCGACGCACACGGTCGCCTACGCCGATGCAGGCACCGGTACTGCGACTTCGGGAACCGACTACACGTCAATTACCGGCGGCACGCTGACGTTTGCGGCGAATGAGACCAGCAAGACAGTTGCGGTATCAGTGACGGGCGACACGCTGGGCGAGGGGAACGAGACGGTGGTGATTTCGCTGAGCAATGCGACGACCGGCATTTCAACGGCGACCGGCACCGGTACGATCAGGGACAACGACCTGGAATTTTCGATCGATTCGCCGAGCGTGACGGAGGGCGACAGCGGCTCAGTGAATCTGGTATTCACAGTGACGCTGAATGCGGCGGTTTCGTCGACTCACACAGTCGACTACGCCGATGCAGGCACCGGGACCGCGACGTCAGGGACCGACTACACAAGAATTTCAGGCGGCACGCTGACGTTTGCGGCGAATGAGACCAGCAAGACGATTACGGTACCGGTGAGGGGCGACACGCTGAACGAGGGGAACGAGACGGTGGTGATTTCGCTGAGCAATGCGACGACCGGCATTTCGACCGCGAGCGGCACCGGTACGATCAGGGACAACGACCTGGTATTTTCGATCGACTCGCCGAGCGTGACGGAAGGCGACAGCGGCTCGGTGAATCTGGTGTTCACAGTGACGCTGAATGCGTCGGTCTCGTCGCCGCAAACGGTCGACTACGCCGATGCAGGGACCGGGACAGCGACTTCGGGAACCGATTACACGTCGGTTACCGGCGGCACGCTGACGTTTGCGGCGAACGAGACGAGCAAGACAATTACGGTGTTGGTGACAGGGGACACGACGCAGGAGGGCAACGAGACGGTGGTGATCGAGCTGAGCAATGCGACAAGCAGCATTTCGACGGCGCGAGGCACTGGTACTGGTACGATCACGGACAACGACCTGGTATTTTCGATCAACTCGCCGAGCGTGACAGAAGGCGACAGCAGCATGGCGGACCTGACGTTCACAGTGACGCTGAATGCATCAAGCACGTCGCAGCACACGGTAAACTACGCGGATGCGGGGAGCGGCACGGCGACTTCGGGGACCGACTACACGGCGGTCACCG
The DNA here is from genome assembly GCA_965200765.1 of Arenicellales bacterium. GTDB lineage: Bacteria > Pseudomonadota > Gammaproteobacteria > Arenicellales > JAJDZL01. The sequence continues at coordinate 170,271 of OZ241380.1, read as the reverse complement.
CTGGCATGCTGACATTTGCGGCGGGTGAGACCAGCAAGACGATCACAGTGTCAGTGACGGGCGACACGGTAGACGAAGGGAACGAGACGGTGGTGATTTCGCTGAGCAATGCGTCAACAGGCATCGCGACGTCGACCGGCACCGGCACGATCAGGGACGATGACCCGAAATTCTCGATCAACTCGCCGAGCGTGACGGAAGGCGACAGCAGCTCGGCGAGTCTGACATTCACAGTGACGCTGAGTGCGTCGAGCACCTCGCAGTACACGGTCGACTATGCCGATGCGGGCACCGGGACCGCGACTTCGGGAACCGACTACACGGCAATCACTGCCAGCACGCTGACGTTTGCGCCCGGAGTGACGACCCAGACGATTACAGTATCGGTGACAGGCGACACGACGGACGAGGGAGCCGGCGAGACGGTAGTGATTTCGCTGAGCAACGCATCGTCGGGCACGGCCATTGCGACGGCGACCGGCACCGGTACGATCACGGACAACGATCCGAAATTCTCGATCAACTCGCCAACCGCGACGGAGGGCGACAGCGGCTCGGCGAACCTGGTGTTCACCGTTACGCTGAGTGCTGCGGGTGCGTCGCCGTACACGGTCGACTACGCGCAAACGGGCGGCACAGCAACTTCGGGGACCGACTACACGGCGGTCGCCGCCGACACGCTGACGTTTGCGGCGGGGACCACGACCCAGACGATCACGGTGTCGGTGACCGGAGACACGCTGGACGAGTCGAACGAGACGGTGGTGCTCACGCTGAGCAATGCGTCATCGGGCACGGCGATTTCGACGTCGACCGGCACCGGCACGATCACGGACGATGACCCGAAATTCTCGATCAACTCGCCGAGCGTGACCGAGGGCGACAGCGGCTCGGCGAATCTGACATTCACAGTGACGCTGAGTGCGTCGAGCTCGTCGCCGCTGACGGTGAACTACGCCGATGCGGGTACGGGCACGGCGACTTCGGGGACCGACTACACGACGATTCCGAACGGCACGCTGGCGTTTTCGGCGGGCGAGACGAGCAAGACGATCACGGTATCGGTGACGGGCGATACGGCGAACGAAGGGAACGAGACGGTAGCAATTACGCTGAGCAATGCGACCTCCGGCACGGGCATCGGGACGGCGACCGGCACCGGAACAATCATTGACAACGACCTGACATTTTCAATCGACTCGCCGAGCGTGACGGAGGGCGACAGCGGCTCGGTGAATCTGACGTTCACGGTGACGCTGAGTGCGTCGGTCTCGTCGACGCACACCGTCGACTACGCCGATGCAGGCAGCGGCACGGCGACTGCGGGGACCGACTACACGTCGGTCACCGCCGGCACGCTGACGTTTGCGGCGAACGAGACGAGCAAGACGATTGCAGTGTCGGTGACAGGCGACACGTCGAACGAGGGGAACGAGACGGTGGTGATCGAGCTGAGCAATGCGACGACCGGCATTTCGACGGCGCGCGGCACCGGCACGATCACGGACAACGATCTGGTATTCTCGATCGACTCGCCGAGCGTGACCGAAGGCGACAGCAGCTCGGTGAATCTGGTATTCACAGTGACGCTGAGTGCGTCGAGCACGTCGCCGCACACGGTAAACTATGCGGATGCCGGCAGCGGCACTGCAGCTTCGGGGACCGACTACACGAGCATTTCGGGCGGCACGCTGACATTTGCGGCGAATGAGACCAGCAAGACGATTGCGGTATCGGTGACGGGCGACACGCTGGACGAGGGGACCGGCGAGACCGTGGTGATTTCGCTGAGCAATGCGACGACCGGCATTTCGACCGCGAGCGGGACGGGCACAATCACGGACAACGATCCGAAATTTTCGATCAACTCGCCTACGGTGACGGAGGGCGACATCGGCTCGGTGAATCTGACATTCACAGTGACGCTGAGTGCGTCGAGCACGTCGCCGCTTACGGTCGACTACGCCGATGCAGGCACCGGGACCGCGACTTCGGGTACCGACTACACGTCGGTCACCGGCAGCACGCTGACCTTTGCGGCGGGAGTGACGAGCCAAACGATTACGGTGCAGGTGACAGGGGACACAACAGGAGAGCCGAGCGAGACAGTGGTGATCGAGCTGAGCAATGCGTCGGCCGGCACGGAAATCGCGACGGCGAGCGGCACCGGGACCATAACGGACAACGACCTGGTATTTTCGATCGACTCGCCGAGCGTGACGGAAGGCGACAGCGGCTCGGCGAACCTGGTGTTCACGGTGACGCTGAGTCTGACGAGCGCATCGCAGCACACGGTGGACTACGCCGACGCAGGCACCGGGACCGCGACCTCGGGGACCGACTACACGTCAATCTCCGGCAGCACGCTGACGTTTTCGCCGGGCGAGACGAGCAAGACAGTTGCGGTATCGGTGAGGGGCGATACGCTGAACGAGGGGAACGAGACGGTGGTGATCGAGCTGAGCAATGCGACGACCGCCATTTCGACCGCGAGCGGCACCGGCACGATAGTGGACGACGACCTGGTATTTTCGATCGACTCGCCGAGCGTGACGGAAGGCGACAGCAACTCGGTGAATCTGGTGTTCACCGTGACGCTGAATGCTTCGAGCACGTCGCCGCAAACGGTGGACTACGCCGATGCCGGGACCGGAACAGCGACTTCGGGAACCGACTACACGTCGGTTACCGGCAGCACGCTGACGTTTGCAGCGAATGAGACCAGCAAGACGATCACGGTATCGGTGACGGGCGATACGGCGAACGAAGGGAACGAGACGGTGGCGATCACGCTGAGCAATGCGTCGACCGGCATTTCAACGGCGAGCGGCACCGGTACGATAATCGACAACGACCTGACATTTTCGATCGACTCGCCGAGCGTGACGGAAGGCGACAGCGGCTCGGCGAATCTGGTATTCACAGTAACGCTGAATGCGTCCAGCACGTCGCCGCACACGGTGGACTACGCCGATGCGGGCACCGGAACCGCGACTTCGGGGACCGACTACACGTCAGTCGCCGGCAGCACGCTGACGTTTTCGGCGGGGACCACGACCCAGACGATTACGGTGTCGGTGACGGGCGACACGGCCGACGAAGGGCATGAGACGGTGGCGATCACGCTGAGCAATGCGACGACCGGCATTTCGACCGCGAGCGGCACCGGCACGATCACCGACGATGACCCGAAATTCTCGATCAATTCGCCAACCGCGACGGAGGGCGACAGCAGCACGGCGAATCTGATATTCACCGTGACGCTGAGTGCGTCGAGCACCTCGCCGTACACGGTCGACTATGCCGATGCAGGGACCGGAACCGCGACTTCGGGGACCGACTACACGGCTGTTGCTGCCAGCACGCTGACGTTTGCGGCGGGGGAAACGAGCAAGACAATTACGGTGTCGGTGACGGGTGACACGACGGATGAGGGAGCGAGCGAGACGGTGGTGCTCACGCTGAGCAATGCATCGTCAGGCACGGCCATTGCGACGGCGAGCGGCACCGGGACCATAGCGGACAACGATCCGAAATTCTCGATCAACTCGCCAACTGCGACAGAAGGCGACAGCAGCTCGGCGAGCCTGGTGTTCACGGTGACGCTGAGTGCTGCGGGTGCGTCGCCTTACACGGTCGACTACGCCCAAACGGGCGGCACGGCAACTTCGGGGACCGACTACACGGCGGTCGCCGCCGGCACGCTGACGTTTGCGGCGGGGACCACGAGCCGGACAATTACCATACCGGTGACCGGCGACACGCTGGACGAGTCGAACGAGACGGTGGTGCTCACGCTGAGCAATGCGTCGTCGGGCACGGCGATTTCGACGACGACCGGCACCGGGACCATAGCGGACGACGACCCGAAATTCTCGATCGACTCGCCGAGCGTGACTGAAGGCGACAGCGGCCAAGCGAACTTGATCTTCACAGTGACACTGAGTGCCGCGAGCACGTCGCAGCTTACAGTCGACTACGCTCAAACGGGCGGCACGGCGACGTCGGGAACCGACTACGCCGCGGTCACCGCCGGCACGCTGACATTTGCGGCGAATGAAACCAGCAAGACGATTACAGTATTGGCGATGGGCGATACCGCGGACGAGTCGAACGAGACGGTGGCAATCGAGCTGAGCAACGCCTCGGCCGGCACCGGAATCGCGACGTCGACCGGCACGGGCACGATCCGGGACGACGATCCGAAATTCTCGATCAACTCGCCGAGCGTGACGGAGGGCGACAGCGGCCAAGCGAGCTTGACGTTCACGGTGACACTGAGCGCTTCGAGCACGTCGCAGCTGACGGTGGACTACGCTCAAACAGGCGGCACGGCGACCTCGGGGACCGACTACACGGCGGTCGCCGGCAGCACGCTGACGTTTCCGGCGAATAGCACGACCCAGACGATTACAGTATTGGTGACGGGCGACACGCTGGACGAGTCGAACGAAACGGTGGCGCTCACGCTGAGCAACGCCTCGGCTGGCACCGGGATTGCGACGGCGACCGGCACGGGCACGATCACCGACGACGATCCGAAATTCTCGATCAATTCGCCGAGCGTGACAGAGGGAGACAGCGGCCAAGCGAGCTTGACGTTCACGGTGACACTGAGCGCTTCGAGCACGTCGCAGCTCACAGTCGACTACGCCCAGACGGGCGGCACGGCGACGTCGGGGACCGACTACGCGGCGGTCACCGCCGACACGCTGACGTTTGCGCCGGGGACCACGACCCGGACAGTTGCGGTATCGGTAACGGGAGACACGCTGGACGAGTCGAACGAGACGGTGGTGCTCACGCTGAGCAATGCGTCGGCCGGCACGGGCATTTCGACGGCGACCGGCACCGGCACGATCCGGGACGACGATCCGAAATTCTCGATCGACTCGCCGAGCGTGACGGAAGGCGACAGCGGCCCGGTGAATCTGGTGTTCACCGTGACACTGAGCGCGTCGAGCACGACGCAGCTCACAGTCGACTACGCCCAGACAGGCGGGACTGCGACTTCAGGGACCGACTACGCGGCTGTTGCCGCCGGCACGCTGACGTTTGCACCGGGGGACACGAGCCAAACGATTACGGTGTCGGTAACGGGAGATACGACTGGAGAGGGGAACGAAACGGTGGAGATCACGCTGAGCAACGCCTCGGCCGGCACGGGAATCGCGACCGCGACCGGCACCGGCACGATCAGAGACAACGACCTGGCATTCTCGATCGACTCGCCGAGCGTGGCGGAGGGCGACAGCAGTTCGGCGAGCCTGGTGTTCACGGTGACACTGAGTTCGTCGAGCACGTCGCAGCACACGGTCGACTACGCCGATGCAGGAAGCGGCACGGCGACGTCGGGGATCGACTATGCGTCGATTGCCGGCAGCACGCTGACGTTCGCCGCGGGGGAGACGAGCAAGACCTTCACAGTATCGGTGACGGGCGATACGCTGAACGAGGGCAACGAGACGATCGTGATTTCGCTGAGCAATGCGACAACCGGCATTGCGACGGCCAGCGGCACCGGGACGATCGTGGACAACGATCTGGTGTTTTCGATCGACTCGCCGAGCGTAGCGGAAGGCGACAGCAGTTCGGTGAACATGACGTTCACAGTGACGCTAAGCGCGTCAGCTTCGTCGCCGCACACGGTCGATTACGCCGATGCAGGCACCGGGACGGCGAGTTCCGGAACCGACTACACGGCCATTACTGGCGGCACGCTGACGTTCGGGGCGGGTGTCACGAGCAGGACGATTACAGTATCGGTGACGGGCGACACGGCGATCGAGGGGAATGAGACGATCGTGATTTCGCTGAGCAATGCGACGACCGGCATTGCGACGGCCAGCGGCACCGGGACGATCAGAGACGACGACCTGGTATTCTCGATCGACTCGCCGAGCGTGGCGGAAGGCGACAGCGGCTCGGTGAATCTGGTGTTCACCGTTTCGCTGAGTACCGCGAGCGCATCGCCGCACACGGTTGACTACGCCGACGCAGGCAGCGGGACGGCGAGTTCCGGGACCGACTACACGGCGGTCGTCGCCGGCACGCTGACGTTCGCGGCAAGCGAGACCAGCAGGACAATAACGGTATCGGTGCGGGGCGACACGCTGAACGAAGGGAATGAAACGGTGGCGCTCGCACTGAGCAATGCGTCGGCGGGCACGGCGATTGCGACGGCCAGCGGCACCGGCACAATCAGAGACGACGATCTGGTGTTTTCGATCGACTCGCCGAGCGTGACGGAAGGCGACAGCGGCTCGGTGAACCTGACGTTCACAGTGACGCTGAATGCGTCGGCTTCGTCGACGCAGACAGTGGACTACGCCGATGCGGGCACCGGCACGGCGACTTCGGGGACCGACTACACGGCGGTCGCCGGCGGCACGCTGACGTTTGCGGCGGGCACCACGAGCCAAACGATTGCAGTGTCGGTGACAGGCGACACGACGCAAGAGGGGAACGAGACGGTGGTGCTCGAGCTGAGCAATGCGACGACCGGCATTTCGACGGCGAGCGGCACCGGCACGATCACGGACAACGACCTGGTATTTTCGATCGACTCGCCGAGCGCGGCGGAAGGCGACAGCGGCCAGGTGAACCTGACATTCACAGTGACGCTGAGTGCGTCGGCATCGTCGTCGCACACAGTGGACTACGCCCAAACGGGCGGCACGGCGACTTCGGGGACCGACTACACGGCGGTCGCCGGCGGCACGCTGACGTTTACAGCAGGGGTCACGACCCAGACGATTGCGGTGCTGGTGACAGGCGATACGGCGGACGAAGGGAACGAGACGGTGGTGATCATGCTGAGCAATGCATCGACCGGCATTTCGACCGCGAGCGGCACCGGAACGATCACGGACGACGACCCGAAATTCTCGATCAACTCGCCGAGCGTGTCGGAAGGCGACAGCAGCACGGCGAACCTGGTGTTCACGGTGACACTGAGCGGGACGAGGTCGAGCTCGTCGCCGCTGTCGGTTGACTACGCCAGTTCGGACGGAACGGCGACCGCAGGCACTGACTACACTGCTGTTTCCGGCACGCTGACGTTTGCGTCGGGTGTGACGAGCCGGACAGTTGCGGTGTCGGTGACGGGCGACACGACGGACGAGTCGAACGAGACGGTGGTGCTCACGCTGAGCAATGCATCGGCGGGCACGGGCATTTCGACGGCGACCGGCACCGGGACGATCCGCGACGACGACCCGAATTTCTCGATCAACTCGCCGAGCGTTGTGGAGGGCGACAGCGGCTCGGTGAATCTGGTATTCACCGTTACGCTGAGTGCGTCTGCTTCGTCGCCGTACACGGTCGACTACGCCCAGACGGGCGGCACAGCGACTTCGGGAACCGACTACACAGCAGTCACCGGCAGCACGCTGACGTTTGCTGCGGGAACCACGACTCAGACAATTACAGTGTCGGTGACAGGCGACACAGTGGACGAGTCGAACGAGACGGTGGTGCTCACGCTGAGCAATGCGTCGGCGGGCACGGCGATTTCGACGGCGACCGGCACCGGCACGATCACGGACGACGATCCGAAATTCTCGATCAACTCGCCGAGCGTGACTGAAGGCGACAGCAGTTCAGTGAACCTGGTGTTCACGGTGACACTGAGCGCGTCGAGCACGTCGCAGCTCGCGGTCGACTACGCGCAGACGGGCGGCACGGCGATCTCGGGGACCGACTACGCGGCGGTCACCGCCGGCGTGCTGACGTTTGCACCCGGAACAACGAGCCGGACGATTGCGGTGTCGGTGACGGGCGATACCGCGGACGAGTCGAACGAGACGGTGGTGCTCACGCTGAGCAATGCGACGGCAGGCGCGGGCATTTCGACGGCGACCGGCACCGGGACGATCATGGACGACGATCCGAAATTCTCGATCAATTCGCCGAGCGTGACAGAGGGAGACAGCGGCCAAGCGAGCTTGACGTTCACGGTGACACTGAGTGCGTCGAGCACATCGCAGCTGACGGTCGGCTACGCGCAGACGGGCGGCACGGCGACGTCGGGCACCGACTACACGGCGGTCGTTGCCGGCACGCTGACGTTTCCGGCGAACAGCACGACCCGGACGATTACGGTGCTGGCGACGGGCGACACGCTGGACGAGGCGAACGAGACGGTGGTGCTCACGCTGAGCAATGCGTCGGCGGGCGCGGGTATTTCTGCAGCGACCGGCACCGGCACGATCCGGGACGACGACCCGAAATTCTCGATCAACTCGCCGACGGTGACGGAAGCCGACAGCAGCTCGGTGAACCTGGTGTTCACGGTGACACTGAGCGCTTCAAGCACGTCGTCGCTGAGTGTCGATTATGCCCAGACGGGCGGCACGGCGACGTCGGGGACCGACTACGCGGCGGTCGCCGCCGGCACGCTGACATTTGCGGCCGGGACGACGAGCCGGACGATCACGGTATCGGTGACCGGCGACGCGGCGAACGAGGTTAACGAGACGGTGGTGCTGACGCTGAGCAATGTGACGGCCGGCGCGGGCATTGGGACGGCGATCGGCACGGGCACGATCACGGACAACGATACGCCCGGCTTTTCAATCAACTCGCCGAGCGTGGACGAGGGCGACAGCGGCATGACGAGCCTGACATTCACGGTTTCGCTGAGTCCGGCGCCGGCAACACAGGCGACGGTGAACTGGGCCGAAGGTACCGGGGGCACGGCGACGTCGGGTACCGACTACACCGCGATTGCGGGCGGCACGCTGACGTTTTCGGCGGGGACCGCGACCCAGACGATTACGGTATCAGTGACCGGGGACACGACGCACGAAGCGGACGAGACGGTGGTGATCACGCTGAGCAATGCTTCAACGGGCACGAACATCTCGACGGCGAGCGGCACCGGTACCATCACCAACGACGATTCGGGCCTTGCGATCGACTCGCCGAGCGTGGCGGAGGGCGACAGCGGGTCGGCGAACCTGGTGTTCACGGTGACGCTGGATCCGGCATCGTCGTCTCAGGTGACGGTGAACTACGCCCGCACGGGCGGCACGGCGACGTCGGGCACCGATTTCACGGCGCTGGCCGCCAGCGCCACGCTGACGTTTGCGGCGAACGAAACAAGCAAGACAATCACGGTGTCGGTGACCGGCGACACGATCAACGAGGCGAACGAGACAGTGATCGTCACGCTGAGCAGCGCCTCGGGCGCGGACATCGTGACAGCCAGCGGCACCGGCACGATCACGGACGACGACACGCCGATGTTTTCGATCAACTCGCCGAGCGTGGTGGAGGGCGACAGCAGCACGACGAATCTGGAGTTCACAGTGACGCTGAGTCCGGCCAGCTACCAGGCTACGACTGTGGACTATGCGACTGCAACTGCGGGCACGGCGACGGCGGGGACCGACTTCACGGCGATCGCGGCGACCACATTGACGTTTGCGGCCGGGGATACGAGCAAGACGTTCATGGTGTCGGTGACGGGCGACACGACTGACGAGGGTGCGGGCGAGACGGTGGTGGCTGCACTGAGCGATGCGACCGGCAATGCAGAGATCGGGACATCGAGCGGCACTGGCACGATTACGGACGACGACCCAAAATTTTCGATTGCCGATGCGAGCGCGACGGAGGGCGACACTGGTTCGGTGAACATGACATTCACCGTGACGCTGAGCGGGGCGGGTTCTTCGCGGTACACGGTCGACTACGCCAGTTCAGACGGGACCGCGACAGCGGGAACCGACTACACGGCAGTCTCCGGGACGCTGACGTTTGCGGCGGGGACCACGAGCCGTACATTGACAGTATCGGTGACGGGGGACGCGGCGAACGAGGCGAACGAGACACTGACAGTTACGCTGAGCAATGCGTCGACGGGCACGGCGATTGCGACGGCGACTGGCACCGGCACGATCACGGACAACGACACGCCGAACTTCTCGATCAACTCGCCGAGCGTGGCGGAGGGCGACAGCAGCACGACGAACCTGGTGTTCACGGTAACGCTGAGTCCAGCGTCGGCGACCCAGGTGACAGTGGACTATGCGGATGCGGGCACCGGCACGGCGACGTCGGGAACCGACTATACGGCGCTGGCTTCCAGCACCACGCTGACGTTTGCGGCGGGGACGACGACCCAGACGATCACGGTATCGGTGTCGGGTGACACGACGTACGAAGCGGACGAGACGGTGGTGCTCACGCTGAGCGGTGCGTCGACCGGCACGAACATTTCGACCGCGAGCGGCACGGGCACGATCACCAACGATGATCCGGGTCTTTCGATCGACTCGCCGAGCGTGGCGGAAGGCGACAGCAACTCGGTGAACCTGGTGTTCACAGTAACGATGAGCCCGGCATCGTCGTCTCAGGTGACGGTGAACTACGCCCGCAGCGGCGGCACGGCGACGTCGGGAACCGACTTCACGGCGCTGGCCGCCAGCAACACGCTGACATTTGCGGCGAACGAGACGAGCAAGACGATCACGGTGTCGGTGACGGGCGACACGGTGAACGAGCCAGACGAGACGGTGATCATCACGCTGAGCAGCGCCTCGGGTGCGGACATCGTGACAGCCAGCGGCACGGGTACGATCACGGACAACGACACGCCGAACTTCTCAATTGATTCGCCGAGCGTGGCGGAAGGCGACAGCGGTTCGGCGAATCTGGAGTTCACAGTGACGCTGAATCCGGCCAGCTACCAGCCGGTGACGGTGGACTACGCGCAGACCGGCGGCACGGCGACTTCGGGGACCGACTACACGGCGGTCGCGGCCGGCATGCTGTCGTTTGCAGCGGGTGCTACGAGCCAGACGATCACGGTAACGGTGACGGGCGACACGATGTTCGAAGCGAGCGAGACGGTGATCATCACGCTGAGCAATGCGTCGACGGGCACGAACATAGCGACGGCGAGCGGCACCGGCACCATCGCCAACGACGACCAGGGACTGCTGATTGATTCGCCGAGCGTGGTCGAGGGCGACAGCGGTACGGTGAACCTGGCATTCACGGTGACGCTGGAGCCGGCAGCGGCGACGCAGGTGACGGTGAACTATGCGGATGCAGGCGGCGGCACGGCGACCTCGGGGACCGACTACGCGGCAGTCGGCGGCACTTTGACGTTTTCTGCCGGAGAGACGAGCAAGACGATTGCGGTATCGGTGACCGGCGACACGTCGGATGAGCCGGACGAGACGGTGGTGATTGCGCTGAGCAATGCGTCGGGCGCGAGCATCGTGACCGCGCGCGGCACCGGGACGATCGTGGACAACGATGTGCCCGGCTTTTCGATTGATTCGACAAGCGCGGCGGAAAGCGACGACGAGTCGAGCAGCCTGACGTTCACGGTGACGCTGAGTCCGGCAAGCTACAGGCAGGTGTCGGTGAACTACGCCGATGCCGGCACCGGCACGGCGACGTCGGGGAGCGACTATGCGGCTTTTGGCGGCACGCTGACATTCTCGGCCGGGGAGACCAGCAAGACGATTGCAGTGTCGGTGACCGACGATGCGCTGGACGAGCCGGACGAGACGGTGGTGGTTGTGCTGAGCAATGCGTCGTCGGGCACGAACATTTCGACGGCGAGCGGCACAGGTACGATCACAGACAACGACATCCCCGGCTTTTCGATTGATTCGCCGAGAGTGATGGAAGGCGACAGCGGTTCGACCGTTCTGACGTTCACGGTATCGCTGAGTCCGGCGAGCCATCAGCCGGCCACGGTGAACTACGCCGATGCGGGTACTGGCACCGCGACTTCAGGAACCGACTACGAGACCCTCGCCGGCGGCACGCTGCGGTTCGCCGCGGGAGAGACCAGCAAGACGATTGCGGTTTCGGTGACCGGCGACGCGGAGTTCGAGCCGGACGAGACGGTGGTGATTGCATTGAGCAGTGCGACGTCGGACGCGAGCATCGCGACGGCGAGCGGCACCGGGACCATCGCGAACGATGACGACACGCCGGTCTTTTCGATCGACTCGCCGAGCGTGGAGGAGGGCGACGCCGATTCGGTCAATCTCACCTTCACGGTGACGCTGACGCCGGCGAGCTTCGAGCAGGCGACGGTGAACTATGCGGATACCGGCACCGGCACTGCGGAAGCGGGCGAAGACTACAGGTCGATCGCCGGCGGCACGCTGACGTTCGCCGCCGGAGAGACCAGCAAGACTATTGATGTGTCCGTGCTCGGCGATGTCCTGTCGGAGCAGGACGAGACGATCGTGCTGATGCTCAGCGACCCGAATCCGTCGTACACCATAGAGGAGGCTCGCGGCACAGGGACTATCGCTGACAATGATGCGTCGGTGCTGGACGAGGTGGACACGGAGATTGTGGCGGAAGTGGCGCGCGAGGTTACCACGAGCGTGGTGACGGCGGTCGGCAACCGGATTGCTTCAGTGGTTGGCGGCGCCGCCATTGCACCGCCGATCGGCTTGCCGCCGGTAAGCGTGCCGCCCACTGGCGGATTTGCGGACGGCGGCCTGCTGTCGATTCTGGAGCGTTCCGCGCGGCACAGCCGCGAGCGGGAGCGCGGCCTGGAGCGTTCGGAGATGTCGCTGTACCGTTCGCTGGACGGCGCCAGCTTCGTCTATACGCCGAGCGTTGCCGCTCTGGGCGCGAATGGTTCGGCCGACGCGAACGGCGGGGGAATTGCCGGCGGTCCGACAGTGTGGGGTTCGGTTGACTATCGAAAATTGTCCGGCGGCGGTGCGGATGCGCTGCAGTGGGACGGCGAATTGGCATCTCTTAATGTTGGCACCGACACGATGGTCGATGCCGGCGTTCTGGTGGGCCTGGCGGCCGGAGTGTCGAAAGGAAGCTTCGGCTATCAGGGCAGCGCCGGCGGCACCAGCGGCGTGGTGAAGGTGCGCGTGAAGTCATTGAATCCCTACATCGGCTGGTCGGTGTCGGAATCGGCGAGCCTGTGGGCGGCGATCGGCTACGGCAAGGGCAAGGTCAACTACAACGACGGTGCCACCGGAGAAGCCGCCAGCAAGATGTCGATCGCCAGTGCGGCGCTGGGCGGGCGCTATCGCCTGCATTCGACTGATGGTTCATCGGACGGCCGTTTGATTCAGGTAGACCTGAAGGGAGAGGCCTGGGGCCTGCAGACCAGGGTTGACGGGGACGAGCGTCGTCCAATGGGATCGAAGTCCCGGGCTCACGGGGTGCGCGTTGCGATTGAAAGGCTGCAAAACTGTGAGCTTGAATCCGGCGCTTCGCTGACGCTGTCTGGCGAAGCCGGCTTGCGCTGGGACGGCGGCGACGGCGATACCGGCACTGGCATCGAGATGGGCGGCACGGCGGACTACCACAACCCGGCGACCCGAATGAAGCTGGTGGCGACGGGCCGCGCCTTGCTGGACCATGAAAGCGAACGGAAGGAGTGGGGCGCCGGCGTGACGGCAGGGTACCGGCTGAATAGTCGAGAAACCGGACTGACCTACCGATCTTCCCTGTCGCACGGGCAGACGGAAAGCGGAGTTGATTCTCTCTGGGACAGCCGCGTTGCCAGTCGTGCATCCGAAGATGCGGAGCCGACGACGCGCCTGGACGCGGAGGTCGGCTATCGATTGTTTGGAGCGAGCGGTCTGCACACGCCGTACGCTGGGTTCGGAATGGAAGAAGGCAGCAAGCGGGACTACCGCATCGGCATGCGCTATGCAAGTGAATCCGCGCTGTCTTCGGGCCTGGAATTCGAGCGTCGCGAAGCCAGCGGCAAGCGCCCCGACCACAGGGTCATGCTGACCGGGCAGACAGACTGGTAGGCAGGAAAGAATCAGCGCAGAATTTCGCGAGCCAGTCTGTTGCCGGATATTGCAAAGTACCCTTCAAGTCGAATCGATAAGAAAATCGGAAGTGTTGCGACAAATGAATCGACGCAGATGATGCTTGGGTGTAGAGACTCGAATTTCGATCCGAAGAATGAAGCAGCAAACGGTTCGAATGGCCATGACATGTTCAAAATGCACGGAATTCGGGTTTTCAGCGCCGATCTGCTGACGACCGGCAACACTTGGTCCGGCAAGCCGGTTTCATAGAATTTATAGTGAACATGCCAGAACCATGGGAATAAGCCACACGAAATCCTGATGCACACTTTATTAACTCAGCACCTGCCAAGCATGGTCACCAACCATTCATACAACGCGATCGTGTCAAATTTGCCTGAATATATGTTTTAATGAACACATTCCAATAATCCACAGAAAGATATTTGCTTCAGTGAAATTTGCTGTACCAGCAGTCGAGCGGCCCGTTGTTCCGGTTGCGGGAACAGATTCTGTTTTCCCCGTAAGAAGAATCTACCTGGTTGGGCGAAACTACGCCGAACATGCCAGAGAAATGGGACATGACCCGGACCGGGAAGATCCATTCTTCTTTCAAAAGCCATCGGATGCAATACTACTGAACGGCGGTGATTTTCCATATCCTCCGTTGTCCAGCAATGTACATCACGAGATTGAATTGGTTGTTGCGCTGGGATCCGGCGGTCGCAATATTGCCGAAGCATCAGCTCTGCGGCATGTGTTCGGTTACGCCGTGGGCGTTGACATTACCCGCAGAGACTTGCAGCAACAGATGAAGCAACAGGGTCGGCCTTGGGAAGTCGGCAAATCGTTTGACCACTCTGCACCGATGAGCCAAATTGTGCCGGCAACTTCAATCGGGCATCCGCAGTCCGGACGGGTTTGGCTTACAGTAAACGATGAAATGCGCCAGGAAGGTGACCTCAACCAGCTGATTTGGTCAATTCCTGAAATCATTGCAATCCTGTCCGAATCATTCGAATTGATGACCGGTGATTTGATTTTTACCGGCACGCCAGCAGGTGTCGGTCCGATTCAGGTTGGCGAACACATTCAGGGCGGTGTTGACAATGTCGCTGAAATCGAATTCCATGTCGTATGAAAGACAAAAATCAAGAAAAATACGAACTCTCGGCAATAGCAACTGTCAATCGCAGGTAGCAAGCCGTTGGCTTGCACAAAGGTTGTTGATGATAGATTTTTGATGTTGAAGCATGAATATGTTTCATTGAATGAACAAAATTGTGTTATATATCTAATTATGAAATGGAATGATGCATCTGCACTACAAGGTTTTGGTGCGTATTTCCGTGATACAGAGGTTAGAATTTTTTTATTTACAGGAGATTCGATATGGAATCAAAATTCGAGCTTGAAAAAGCTTTGAAACTAGGCAAGATCAGCAGGCGTGAATTTTTGCAACGCGCCACTGTATTGGGCGCCGCAGGTGTTGCACCTGGGGTTCTGCTGAGTAGCCAAGCGTTGGCGCAAATGGAGCCCAAACGTGGCGGGACATTTCGATTGGGTATGGGTGGCGGTTCAACCGACAACTCGCTCGATCCAGGTACGCATCCTGACAGTGTCCCGATTAATCTGGAATTTCAGATACGGAGCCACTTGACAGAAATTTTGCCAAACGGAGAACTCGTCGGTGAGATTGCAGAATCACTCGAACCTGCACCAGGTGCAGTGGAATGGTATGTAAAAATCCGTAAAGGAGTGGAATTTCACAATGGTAAAACATTGACTTCAAAAGATGTCATTGCTTCTATTCAGCATCATACTCGTCCCGACGCTACTTCGGCAGTTGCCGACCAGATGCGTCAAATTGTCGATATGAAGGCGGACGGTGACTACGGAGTCAAAATGACTTTGAAATCCGGCAATGCAGACTTTCCATGGTTGCTGAGTGATTATCATGTGTCCATGTTTCCGGAAGAAGGCTGGGAAAGCGGCGTCGGAACCGGACCGTTTTCACTAGTGAGCTATGAGCCCGGTGTGCGTTCCGTTACGAAGCGTAACGAAAACTACTTCAAGGAAGGGCTACCGTATTTTGATGGTGTGGAAATCACAGTGATTTCAGATTCGGCCGCTCGCGACAATGCACTGAAAACGGGACAGGTAGATGCTACCAACCGGGTAACGCAAAGAACTGCTTCGTTGCTGGACAAGACTCCCGGCGTCAGTGTTCACAAGATTGTTGGAACCAAGCACTACACGGTTCCGATGCAAACCGGAAAATCTCCGTTTGACAATGTCAAGGTTCGTCAGGCACTTCGCTTGGCAGTTGACAGAGAAGCATTGCTGAATACAGTACTGGGCGGTAACGGTGAAGTCGGAAATGATCTGCCCATTGGACGTCGACAGGAGTTCTACAACACTGAACTTCCGCAACGGGAATATGATCCCGACCAGGCAAAATTCTTGCTGAAAGAAGCGGGTATGGAAGGACTGACCGTGGAGTTGTCGGCGGCCGATACGGCCTTTGATGGCGCAGTTGATGCAGCAGTGCTGTACCGCGAGCATGCGGCCAAGTCTGGTATCAACATCAATGTCGTTCGCGAGCCGAATGATGGTTACTGGTCCAATGTATGGCTGGTCAAGCCATGGGTCATGTGCTACTGGTCCGGACGTCCAACACAGGACTGGATGTGGACCATTGCTTACGAGAAAGGCGGTGCCTGGAACGACAACAACTGGGATAATCCAAGATTTCAGGATTTGCTGATCCAAGCCCGGGCGGAAACCGACAAGGCAAAACGCAAGGATATGTACTGGGAAATGCAAAGACTCCATTGGGAAGAAGGCGGCACCGTGGTACCCTTGTTTGCTGCTGACTTGATGGGCGTATCCGACAAGATCATGTTGCCTGAGCAAATCGGGTCAGCATGGGAGTTGGACGGACATAAAGCCAGTGAGCGTTGGAGTTTCGCGTAATCTCGATAGCGCGGGTTTAGGGTTAATGCGCAAAAATGTATAAATGGGTTTACTTCGGCTTATTTCCAGGCGAGCTTTCTTTGGCCTGGTAACGTTATTTGCCATAACCCTACTTATTTCTCTTGCCATTGAGGCGTTGCCCGGCGATTTCGCCGAGCAACGCCTTGGTCAAGCGGCTACTCCTGAAACAGTTGCAGCCATTCGGACGCAACTAGGCTTGGACCGCCCGATTTATATTCGATATTTCGAATGGCTTGGGAATTTTGTTCAGGGCGACATGGGGGTCTCTCTCGCCAATCGGCGTCCAGTCGCCGAGTTGATGCAGACCCGGCTGGGAAATACCCTCTATTTGGCATCTTTATCAGCACTGGTCGCAATTCCCCTTGCACTTTTCTTGGGAATTGTCGCCGCGCTATATCGCGAAAGCCTGCTGGATAAAATCATTTCAACTTGCACTTTGGGAGCGATTTCGCTTCCGGAGTTTTTTATCGGCTACATTCTGGTAGCGTTGTTTGCCGTTAACTGGCAAATTTTCCCCGCCATTTCAAATATTTCAGCAACCATGCCGTTTTGGGACAAGCTGTATGTGTCAATGTTACCGATTGTCACATTGACATTCGTCATTGTTGCACACATGATGAGAATGACCCGGGCGGCGATCATAAATCTTATGCAAAGTCCGTTCATCGAAATGGCGCAACTGAAAGGATTGTCTCGCTCCAGAATCATTGTTCACCACGCCCTGCCCAATGCCCTCTCCCCGATCATTAATGTGATTGTCCTGAACATGGCGTATCTCGTAGTCGGCGTAGTGGTTGTAGAAGTTGTGTTTATCTATCCGGGGCTGGGGCTGTTGATGGTGGACTCGGTACGAGCACGCGATTTGCCGCTGGTGCAGGCTTGTATTTTGATCTTTGGAGCAACTTACATATTGTTGAATATGCTTGCCGATATTCTGGCAATTGTTGCCAATCCACGCATGCGGCACCCGCGATAAGGCAAATACATGCGTTTTCTGAAATCCCTGAAAACTGCAGGACTGCCAGCACAAATTGGTGTTGTCGTAATTTTTATCTTTGTATTCGCAGCAGTCTTTGCACCATGGCTCGCACCGTACGGTGAAAGCGAAGTCATCAAGCCGGAGCCGTGGGCCTCGCCAGAAGAAAGCGACACCCTGCTGGGCCTGGACCAACTTGGAAGGGATTTGTACAGCCGCTTGCTATATGGCGCAAGAAATACCATTGCCTTGGCATTTTTTATCACTTGCCTGGCATTCTTCATGGGCATGGTTACCGGATTTTTCGCAGCAACCATAGGACGATGGGTTGATTCATTTCTGAGCCGAATCGTCGATATCATCATGGCATTCCCGACATTGTTTTTCGCCTTGATCGTCCTGTCAATTTTCGGCACATCGATACCCGTACTGGTATTTGTGATTGCTTTACTGGATTCGACACGGGTATACCGAATTGCACGCGCACTGGCAATGGACATCAATGTCATGGAATATGTAGAAGTAGCACGGTTGCGCGGTGAAGGGCTATGGTGGATTATGCGGCGAGAAATATTGCCCAACACCCTCACACCGCTGTTGGCAGAATTCGGACTGCGGTTCTGCTTCGTATTTTTGTTTATCAGCAATCTCAGTTTTCTGGGAATTGGTATTCAACCGCCGTCTGCCGACTGGGGAGCTATGGTGAGAGAAAACGGCGTCGCTATTACTTACGGCATATTTACACCGCTCGTGCCGGCCGCAGCCATCGCTACCTTGACGATTGCAGTGAATCTTGTCGTGGACTGGTTTCAGAGAAAAACTGCCGGTTTGAGAGAAGAATACTGAGTTTGCCAGAGAAGAGTCCGGAAACATGAGCGAGCGATTGCTGAAAGTACGAAATCTGCAGATTGAAGGATTTGCCGACGATCAATGGAAACCCATCGTCAACAATATCAACCTGGATTTGAATCGCGGCGAAGTGCTGGGTTTGATCGGGGAATCCGGAGCCGGCAAGTCGACCATTGGAATTGCCATGATGGGATACTGTCGGCCAGGATGTCGCATGGTTGGTGGCACCATAGATTTTGACGGCGTACAAATACAGGAGCTGAAACCGGAAAAAATTCGAGAGATTCGTGGCGTTCGAATATCCTATGTCGCGCAAAGTGCCGCGGCCTCGTTCAATCCTGCTCATCGCCTCCTGGATCAATACTGTGAAACACCGGTACAACATGGCGTACTGAAATTCGAGCAAGCGGCCAAAGAAGCACGGGCAATTTACGCGCGGCTGGAGTTGCCGGACCCGAACAATATCGGCAAGCGGTTTCCGCATCAGGTATCCGGCGGTCAATTGCAACGCGCCATGGTCGCCATGGCGATGGCTTGCAAACCGGATTTGATCGTGTTCGACGAACCCACTACGGCTTTGGATGTCACTACGCAGATTGAAGTGCTGGCCGCCATCAAGGATATTGTGCAACATTCCAATACTGCGGCAATCTATATAACGCATGACTTGGCGGTTGTTGTTCAGCTGGCCGACCGAATCATGGTTCTGCGCTACGGCGACCTGATTGAAGAAGGCAATACGCGGGAAATTCTGCAGGAGCCCAAGGAACCATACACAAGAGAGCTATTGGCCGTCCGTACCTATCGCAAAGATATGCAAGACGCGGCGGAAGGAAAATCAATTGTTGAAGTAAAAGGTGTGCATGCCTCGTACGGCGGAACGGTGAAAGTTCTGGAAGACATCAATCTGGAAGTCAGACCATGCCGCACAGTGGCCGTAGTTGGCGAATCCGGTAGCGGAAAGAGTACGCTGGCACGGGTAATTACCGGATTGTTGCCGCCCTCCGATGGCAGTGTGATATACGAAGGCACCGCGTTGCCAAGATCATATAAAGATCGTCCCAAAGAACAGTTGCGCAACATTCAGATGATTTATCAAATGCCTGATGTGGCACTCAATCCCCGACAGAAATTACGCGATGTGATTGGTCGCCCATTGGGATTCTACTTTGGATTGACTGGAAAAGAACGGGAACAACGGGTGAAAGAACTACTGGAAATGATTGAGTTGCCGAGTAATTACATTGATCGATTTACACCGGAACTGTCCGGCGGGCAAAAGCAGAGAGTTTGTATTGCGCGAGCACTAGCGGCCGAGCCGGCGGTCATTATCTGCGATGAAGTAACATCTGCACTGGACCAGCTGGTTGCAGAAGAAATTTTGAAACTCCTGCATCGGTTGCAGGAAGAACTGAAAATCACTTATTTGTTCATCACCCATGACTTGGCGACGGTAAAAGCGATTGCCGACGAAATCGTGGTGATGCTCAACGGAAGAATTGTGGAGTTTGGGGAAAAGAATGAAGTTCTTACCCCGCCGCATCACGAATACACTGAGCTATTGTTAAGTTCGGTACCAGAAATGGAGCCTGATTGGCTGGACGAAGTTCTTGAAGCGCGTCGTCCAGTTGCCAATTAATGCTACACTTCTAAGCAGAGAGGAGTTCGAAACGGTGGACTTCGCATGCGTTGCGTGCGTCGTACATCGCGTTCGAAATTTGTAATGGCTATTTTCATCGTAAAAAGATTTGGCTTGATGCTACTGACCATGTTCGTAGTATCCATGGTGCTTTTTGTACTGTTGGAGATTGACGTGGAAGCTGTAGCAGTCAAGGTTCTCGGTCCCTACAGCACCATGGAGCAACGTCTGTTGTGGCTGGATGAAAACGGCTATAACGAACCGGTCATTATTCGGTATTTTGAATGGCTGGGACGATTTGTTGTCGGCGACTTCGGTACATCTATAATTTACAAAATACCTGTCGCAGATGTTCTGTGGCCCAGATTGTGGAATACAACCATTCTGGCGTTCTGGGTGTTTGTGTTTTTGGTGCCGGTCTCATTGGTTCTCGGCATTCTGTCAGGAATGCGTGAAGGTACCAAAATGGACCGCTCCATTTCGGTAGTCAGCATTCTCACAACTTCAGTTCCCGAATTTGCAAGTACCGTGCTGTTTTCCTGGATTTTTGTGTTTACCCTTCAATGGTTGCCGGGCACAAGCAGCATGTTTGAAGGGTTCGACTGGACGCAACTGGTGTTGCCTGTACTGGTCTTGCTGGTCTATGACTTTGGTTATGTAACGCGCATGACACGCGCCTCCATGGCGGAAGTGATGACCACTCATTATGTACGCACGGCAGTATTGAAAGGTCTGCCCTATCGGCAGGTAATACTTAAACATGCGCTACGAAATGCGCTGATTGCTCCGTTTACTGTCTTGATGCTGCAGATCAACTGGCTCTTGTCCGGCGTGATTGTCGTTGAATTCTTTTATGCATACAAAGGATTCGGCGCACTGCTGCTGGATGCTGCTTTGCGTCAGGACATCATTTTGATTGAAGCGTGCACCATGGTTGCAGTTTTTGTTGTCGTCATGACCCAGTTGCTGTCTGACATTGCCTACATGCTTCTCAATCCGAGAATTCGTTTCGCCTGATTGAATGATGGACACTTCAAATACTGCAACCGAACTGCAAATCTCGCCTATGCGGCGACGTATCAATCGTACAGTTTACGCTATCAGCTTGTTGCGAGAAAGCTGGGCGGGAATGATTGGTGCCGCGCTCGTACTGTTTTGGGTGCTGATGGCAATTTTTGCACCGCTCATCGCGCCATTTGAACCCAATGCCACTTTGACTCCATTTGCCAAACCCGGCGATCCGGCACCGGGCGGAGGTACATTTTGGCTAGGTGCCGATCACATCGGCCGGGATATTCTGTCGCGGCTGATTTATGGCTCCAGAACAGTACTGTTCTATGCGCCGCTGGCTACATTTTCCGCGTACGTCCTTGGGATCCTGATGGGCCTGGTAGCCGGCTACTACCGCGGCTGGATCGACGATGTACTCTCAAGAGTCAGCGATATGATCTTGTCGTTTCCGGTGCTGGTGCTCTATATCATCATCATTTCAACCGTTGGTGCTTCCGGCATCAATATTGTTATCGCAATTGTTTTCGCAAGCGGACCGGCAATCATGCGGATTGTGCGCGGACTGGTTCTGGATCTTCGAAATCGCGATTATGTGTTTGCCGCGCAAACGCGCGGCGAGTCCGCATGGAGAATCATGCTGGTTGAAATCTTGCCAAATGCGCGCGGTCCATTGATTGTCGACGGATGCCTGCGCATGGGCTATGTCATCATCAATATAGGCGTACTGGGTTTTTTGGGGCTGGGTCTTCCTCCACCCGATCCAGACTGGGGCGGAATGATCAATGAAACGCGCCAAATGGCACTCGTCTTTCCACACATGACGGTGTTCCCCTGCATTGCAATTTCCACTTTGGTACTGGGATTCAACCTGCTTGCCGACGGCATGCGGGAAATTTCATTGCGAGACTAAACCAGGTTGCGAATGATGGATACCAACAACGAACAGAACGTACTGGAAATCAAAAATCTGCACGTGTCGTATTACACACGCGCCGGTGAAATCCCCGCGGTGATTGATTTTTCACTGGAAGTGAAACGCGGCGAAACTATTGGTCTGGTGGGCGAATCCGGTTGCGGAAAATCTACCGTCGCCATGGCGATCATGCAGTACATGGGCCATAACGGCGGCGTAAAGCAAGGTTCCATTGTTTTCAAGGGACGGGACTTGACAAAACAGAGCGAAGAAGAATTGCGTCAGATTCGCGGCAAGGAAATCTCGATGATCTACCAGGAACCATTTTCGGCGCTGAATCCCAGCATGACGATTGGCAACCAGTTGATGGAAGTCCCCTTCGCGCACGAAGAAATTTCAGTCGAAGAAGCCAAAGCACGGGCACGACAAATTTTGATGGATGTACATATTCCGGACCCGGATCGCGTCATGAGTTCTTATCCTCATCAACTTTCTGGCGGACAACAGCAACGCGTGGTAATTGCCATGGGACTACTGTCCAATCCGGATTTGCTGTTGCTGGACGAGCCAACGACAGCGCTGGATGTTACAGTTGAAGCCGGGATTGTAAAGTTGATTGCTGAAATCAGCAAAAAGTTCGGCACCGCGCAAATCTATATCTCTCACAACCTGGGGCTGATTCTGGAGACTTGTGACCGGGTGTTTGTGATGTATTCCGGGGAAGTTGTTGAAGAAGGCCGGATCAAACCACTTTTCAAGACCCCGCGGCATCCGTATTCACATGGCTTGTTTGGTTGCATAGCACTACCAACGGCAGACAAGAATGCCGCACCGCTGAAACCGATTCGCGGACAACTGCCCCTGCCCCATGAACGCCCGCAAGGCTGTAATTTTGCGCCGCGTTGTGATCATGCTGTGGCCGGACAATGTGATGTCCACGAAATTTTAATGGAAGCAGTCCCTGACGATAGTACAAACACTCATCGCGTTCGTTGCGCTCGATGGCAAGAAATCAAACGCACAGATGCTGAACAATCAACAGAAACAAGGTCCGCGACTCAAATCGGAGACACTGTGTTGACTGTTGAAGAAATGCAAAAATACTATGTATTGCATGATCGGTCGATCAAGGCGATGCTGAGCGGTACAAGTGAAAAGGTAGTCAAGGCGAACGAGCAACTGGACTTCAATGCGCGTGAAGCAGAAACTCTTGCAATCGTCGGTGAATCCGGATGCGGCAAATCAACACTTGCAAAAGTATTGACCGGGCTGGAAACTGCGACCGGGGGGAAAATTTCACTGAACGGCGTGCGCATCGAGGAAATTTCAGTGCATGACCGGAACCCGGAACAACTTTCCTCCATGCAGATGGTATTCCAGAATCCCAGTGACACATTGAATCCAAGTCATACTGCCGGGCAACAGATTGCCCGGGCAATACGAAAATTCGGAATTGAGAGCAATTCGGAAAAAATTCGAGACATGGTGATGTCCTTGCTGGACACAGTTAAATTGCCAAGAGATTTTTATTATCGCCGTCCGCGACAACTCTCCGGTGGGCAGAAGCAAAGAATCGGCATTGCGCGCGCATTTGCGGGCCAACCGAGCATGATCATTGCAGATGAACCTGTATCCGCACTGGATGTTTCTGTCGCCGCGGCAATCACTGAGCTGTTGATGGAAATTCAGCGCGAACACAAGATGACTTTGCTATTCATTAGCCACGACTTGAGTATTGTGCGGTACTTGTCGGATAGAATTCTGGTCATGTATCTGGGCCAAGTTATGGAACAGGGATTGACCAGTGATGTATTCCAACCACCCTATCATCCGTATACAGAAGCGCTTTTGTCAGCAGTGCCGATTGCGGATCCGGATGTAACCAAGCGGGAAATCGTATTGGAAGGCAATTTGCCGAGTGTAATCAACCCGCCCAAAGGTTGTCCGTTTGAGACGCGTTGCCCGCGCAAGCTTGGGGAATTATGCGAAACGAAACGACCACCATTGCAACGCGTAAGCGCAAATCACACGATCGCATGCCATATTCCACTGGATGATTTGCGCAAGGTTGAGCCGGTGATCCAGTTGAAAGCATCGGTAGCTGAAGACGTGACCGCTAGTGCCCCGAGTTCGACTGCCTAACCGCTAAATCAACCGTTTAAGCAGACTCGACAATAGACACATAGGATTTTACGGTAGTCTCGTAGCCTTCAAGCAATGCCTCGACTGTAAGTGCGTGGCCGATTGAAACTTCCAGAATTCCAGGAATCGCAAGAAAATCGGCAAGATTTCTCTGGTTCAGATCGTGACCGGCATTGACCCCCAATCCCGCTTCCTGGGCGGCTAATGCAGTAGTACGGTATTCGTCAAGGACTTTGGCTTCATCGTCAGTTCCGTAAGCTTTGGCATACGATTCTGTATAAAGTTCTATGCGGTCTGAACCCGTTTCTGCCGCGGACCGGATAAGCTCAGGTTCTGGATTCAGGAAAATGCTGATGCGTATTCCTGCTTCCTTCAGTTCTGCAATGATTGGCTTGAGTGTATGAGACTGTGTGTCTGTGTCCCAACCGTGGTCCGAAGTAATCTGGTTAGGCGCATCCGGGACCAGAGTGCACTGATCAGGCTGGGCCGCGATAACAACATCCAGAAAATCTCTGGAAGGATATCCTTCGATATTGAGCTCAATTCCCGCATGGTGATTGCGAAACTCTGCCAGATCAATCACATCCTGATAGGTAGCGTGTCGCTGGTCCGGACGCGGGTGAATGGTAACTCCGTGTGCGCCGGATTGAATACACAACTCGGCAAAGTCAAGCACTTTGGGGAAATTTGCTCCTCTGGAGTTCCTTAGCAGTGCGATCTTGTTCAGGTTGACACTGAGCTGGGTCATGCTTCAGGAATTTTGATGCTAACAGAATGGAAATCGTACATTGTCTCTAGCCGTCATACGTTACTTGTCCAGCATCCCGATGCCAAGTGCGTATCAGGTGTCGCTTCTTGTCA
This sequence comes from Arenicellales bacterium, assembly GCA_965200765.1. GTDB lineage: Bacteria > Pseudomonadota > Gammaproteobacteria > Arenicellales > JAJDZL01. The sequence goes on along the minus strand of OZ241380.1, from coordinate 145,114 downwards.
GGGTCAGGATGATCAACAATTTCGCTACGGTAGTGTGCAATGTCAATGTTATTGATGTACTGAATGTGATTTCTTTCAATCGGTAATTCAAACCAGATCGACGGTTCTTCGGAAACTTCCTTCAGTGCATTGATCGCATCTTCAGTCAGTGGGTCGATGTCAATTTCAGCGACCTTGTAGCCAGCGAAAACCAAGCTGGGGTTTGCACGCGTCCACAACCGCTCACCATCATATCGGAATACAGGTGCCAAGGCTGCCCTGGGTTCATCTTGAGCATGTTCCGCCTGACGGTCCCATAGAACAGGTTTGTATAACCGGGCCAGTAGTTTGGGGTACTTCTCAAGCATCATGTTGTGAATTGTGTAGAAACTGCAGAACCGACTGAGCCCGCCTTTGTATGAAGGCATCAGGCACAACAATCCAACATATCTTGGAATCGCAACACCGAATGCATTGTCGTTGTGAAAAAGAAGTTCAATCGATGTATAGGAGCCGCGCACACCGTATCCGAACTGCACACCGGTATCGCGAACATGATAAACCATGGTACCATTCCATTTCTGTGCAACTGTTCGACCGATTTTTTGACCGATTGTCCAGTGGATGTCGATAGCTTCCGACACTGATATATCGTTCAGCGGCAAGCCGTCCAGAACGACAACACCTGGAGGTTGGTCCAGCTGGGTCCGCACATCCTCCATCAAACGCATTGTATACGGAGCAGAAAACTGGCTAGGGTGGCGCAATACGGTGGGTATGGGACTGTAAGTAATGTATTCAGCCATCTCATAGAATTCCCTTTCAATTCCATCGTCAAGATAGATGATACACTTCTGCGGGTCGATGTCGCTCGACGTCCAGGCGCGTGCATCCTTGACGATGTAATCTAACCGGTGTACAGTTGATTCATACGAAAGGTCAAGAATGTCTAAGTCCATCAGATTAGTTTACTTGGAATTCAGGTTGATTTTTGACTTCAGTTGTTCAACGGACATAGAATTATGCCAGACTCTTCGCTTCTGAGTGGTAATTGCGGCCTGATTGTTGGGAGCCAGATACACGGTCTGTAAGTCGTACTTGCGGCGTGATTAGGTTGCGTGAATGGTCTGATGCCTTGGATACGGGAAGCACTGGTGAATTGATTGAACACACATGGTTTATCGCGTCAGTGCCAAGAGACTTGCACCGCAAGTGTTCCAGATGGCACTTGCAAAGAGTTTTTTGGAATGTATGTGCTACAACAGAGATTTCATGTTATTTCATAGTTTTTTCAGCGTTTGTAGGTGTATTACGAAAGCAATGTTGTATACTTGATACGCCTCTGCCAAGATCCGGATCGCGGTGAATGGCGGGTTCCATATCACCAACCAAAGAAAACCATTTTTGCAACAAGGCTACTTGAAATAGAGTACAGCATCTCATTTTAACGACCAATACCAAATTAAATTCTTGTAACAGAGGGAAACCATGAACGAAATACTACGGAACCATGTGTACCATGATGCACGTGAGATAGCGAATTGGTTCATCATCTACGGAGATTTGCTTAATCCAATGCAAATCATCAAATTAGTCTACATGTCCCATGGATGGATGCTTGGACTTCAGAACAGACCACTATTTCGACAAAGAGCAGTGGCTTGGAGGTACGGGCCCGTGATTCCAGAAGTATACCATGAGCTGAAAATATATGGAAATTTGCCTGTTGAAGAACCAATAGATGGGTTTATTGAAGCCAATCTCGATGATGTCGAGTTGGATATAACTCAACAAGTGAATGAACTCTATGGTGGATTTTCAGGAATTCGATTGTCCCGAATTACACATGTCAACGGTTCACCGTGGCATCAAATATGGATGAAACACAAAAGAAACACGATTATACCGAATCAATTGATTAAAGGATATTATAAAAATCTGGCAGAAAATGCAAAGAAAAACAATGACCAAGAGCAGTGAAGTTCCATCGCTTGATAATTTGGATTTTCGTTTGACTAGTGAAAATATATCGAAAGAAGAACTGAGCGACTTAAACAAGAATCTGTAAATCTGAACGAATGAATTCAGAATTTGAAGTGGAAAACAATCCTTTACCCAGACTAGACAAGCATCCCCATCTGAAAAGTCAATTACTCAGTCATTGTAGATTGAATGTTGGAGAAATATGGGAAGATAAAATCAGTGGACACAAAGTGGGTTGTCTTGATGTAGCAAGTATCTCGGATATTGAAAATTTGATGAGTAAAGACAAGGCAACTCTGGCAATCCATGATCCGCCATACAATTTGATTGCATTCAAGGAACGGTCGATCATCGAATTTATACAATGGTGCAATATCTGGGTGGATTTAACTTACAAACATCTTCACGATAATTCCTCGATGTACATCTGGTTAGGTGCAGACCAGAACAATGGATTTCAACCACTTCCTGATTTTATGCTTATGATGCGAGAAAAACCATTCAAACCCAGAAGTTTCATTACCGTGAGAAATCAACGTGGATATGGAACTCAAAAAAACTGGATGGCGATACGGCAAGAGTTGCTTTACTATGTAAAGGGAACACCAGTTTTTGAAGTCAATGCGGAGTATACAGATATACCGAAAGTTCTGAGAGGTTATTACAAATCAGTAGAAGGAAAATTAACTGAAAACCTCCAGAGAAGCAAGTCGAAAAATATACGAGCAGGAAATGTATGGGTTGACATTCAACAAGTCTTTTACAGAATGCAGGAAAATATCTCTGGCTGTTATGCACAGAAGCCTTTGAAGTGCATTGAAAGAATTGTAGAAGCAAGTTCAAATCCAGGTGATTTAATCATTGATTTCTTTTCCCATTCCGGAACAACATTGCTTGTTTCTGAAATGTTGAACAGAAGATGTTTCACAGTGGATATAGATCCTGTATTTGCTGAAATTTCAATTCGCAGACTTGAACGATTTAGACAAACCGGTCATACTGGATGGCAAAACAGTAATCCTTTTGAAGAGGAATTATCAGGATGCGGATTGGGAAATTCAGGTTCTGAACCAACCCCCACTGATTTGGAGTGATCTAGAGCGCACAGAGAGAAAGAAGTGCAGAGTGAAATGTCACGCGAGGAAACGAATTTTCTGGCGATGAGAATAGTGGACTAGCAGATGATACACCTTGTCACCGCTTCATTTGGATTGCAACAAGCCGATAGAACCCAGTCGCTTCAGACAGCACTTGAATAGGGAATTATATACAATGATAACCAAGGATGATTTGCTATGATAGGCAAGTTATGAACAACTCCGCAACCATTCGCACCTATACCTACACTGCAAATCTGTCCAGGTCAACCCACGAGCATCTGGATGACTTTCTGAACCAGCTGACGCTGTTGTGGAACGGTGCCCTGCAGGAAAGAATCGAAGCCTACGAGAAAGGTGTCGACATAACGCTGTATGGAAAGGAACGGACCAAGTGGGAGCATGGATGGAAAGGTCAGATGCCTTCGTTGACGGAGATACGAAGGGACGATGAATGGTTCAACCAGTATCAATGCGATGCTCAGAGAGGCATTTTGATACGGCTTGACAAGGCGTTCCAGAATTTCTACCGCAGAGTGAAAAATGGCGAAAAGCCGGGCTTCCCGAAGTTCAAGTCGGGACGTAGAAAAGTCAGGTCGTTCGAGACGGACCAGTTCAATATCAAGCGCCGCAAGAATTGGAACACGGTATCCATAAAGGGAGTAGGGAAGTTTCGCTTCAAAGGCGAGCTGCAAGGCCGGGTGAAGATGCTGCGAATCGTGAAGACTGCGCGGCGAGTGAATATCCAGTTGACAACCGAAATGCCGGCCGGCGACAACGTGGTGGCAATGTCGAATGGAGTTGTTGTTGAAGGCGAAACGCTTGATCGGCGCAAGAAGAAGCTGAACAGGAAGAAGCATCTGCAAAGAAAGGTGGCGCGTGCCAAGCCAAGTTCAAGCAGCAGAAAGAAGGCGATTTTGATGTAGTCCAAAGAATGCCAGAGACTGACTGAAAGAGAACACGGCAGGCTGCATGAACTGTCGACCAGAATCATCAGGAAATTCAGTTCCAATCTCATAATGGAAGATCTGAATATCCGCAAGTTGACGAAGAAAGAGAAAAGAAAATCAGGGAAAAGCTTGAATCGCTCCGTGCTGGAGCAGAAATGGGGTGGATTGATCCACATGCTGTCCTACAAGGCCGAAAGCGCCGGCGGCATGCTGCTCAAAGTACCCCCGCACTACACGTCGCAAACCTGTTCAGTATGCTTTGAAAAACCCAAAATGAACATTGGCTTGGATGAACGCACATATTGATGCGAGCATTGTGGTCATGAAGAGGATCGCGATGTGAATGCGGCCAAGAACATTCTCCGTGCCGGCTTGTCCGGCAGTCTGGGCGGGTGGCCCGATGCTCCGGGGAGAATTGAAAATCAGGATAGTTCGCCGAAGAGGATAATCCAGTCAACTTCGGGAGGACGTCCTACCGGGCAGAACAGTATCCAATGGTCTGGTTATCATTGTATATAATACCCAATCGAAATGCAGAAACTCGCACTGATTCATCTGGAACATTGAAACATCAGGAGTCAATTGGCTATGGGTATTATCGATACTAAAACTTCAATTCAGGAACTGAAAGACCAATTCTCAAGTCTGAAAGTTTGGAAACGGGGTAATAATCGCGCTCCACACAAACCCCTTCTGGTGTTGTTGACTTTGGCACATGTCCAACAAGGAAGGGAACGGATGATTTTGTATGAGGAAATTGCAGAGCCTTTGCGTAACTTGTTGACAGTGTTCGGGAACAAGTATCATCATACCTATCTGCCATTCTACCATCTACAAAGCGATAAAATTTGGGAGGTAGAAGGAAGCGAGCCAAGCAGTCATCACGGCAAATCAGTTCCAAAATCGAACTCACAGCTCATCTCTGGCAAATTTCGAGGCGGTTTTACTCAGGATGTTTATGAAGCGTTGAAACGCGATAACTCGTTACTAGTTCAGATTGCCCAACTTACCCTCAATCAGCACTTTACCAGCGGACTTCATCAGGAAATTCTGGATTCGATCGGATTGTCAATGGAGCTCGAGTTGTCAATGAGCACCAAGCCCAGCGAAAGGCGCAGAGATCCAAAGTTCCGTAAAGAGGTTCTGAATGCTTATGGGTGGAAATGTAGCTTCTGTGCATTTGATATGGGCTTGGGTGGACAACATATCGGATTGGAAGCGGCACACATACATTGGTGGTGCTACGATGGACCGGATGAAGTGACCAATGGACTGGCACTTTGCGCGAATCACCATAAGGCATTTGACTTGGGAGCGATTACTGTGAGTGAAGACTACAATGTGACAGTATCAGGACAACTTCACGGACTGCAATCACATCATCAATACATGGGGAATCTCAACGGGAAACAAATCTATCTTCCGCATAGTTCATCCTATTATCCTTCCGAAGATCGCCTAAAGTGGCACAGGAAGAATGTTTTTCATGAACCAGCGATGGACATTTGTTAGGAAATGGCAAGGTAAATTGCGAAAGCAGCATCTCTGAATTTTGCTACAATCTCATCAGTTACACTTTGACCAATCAAACTTAATGGAGTACAACGAATGAACTACCTTCTTGGAGTGGTCGCCATCATTATGTGCCTGATTCTCTCAACCATGAACACCTTTCTGGACGGTATATTCGTGAATGTAGCCTACTGGGGTATTGTAATATCAATCATTTACATGGTGCTCTCGGCACGGGAAGGAAAGGAGACGGCATAATTTTGCTCCTCTGTTGAATTTCTGCCATTCAAACTGCTTCACGTAATTCCAACACTTATTACTGCTGAACAGTGCCCAATTCACCTGTCTCACTTGATTTTTCTGACAAGTTCGTAGTGGTAGTCGGCGGGACTAGCGGAATCAATCTTGGTGTCGCTCAATGTTTCGCTGAGGCCGGTGCCAACTTGGGAGTCGTAAGCCGAAAGCCAGAAAAAGTTGAAGCGGCGTGTCAACTGTTGGAACAGCATGGAAATTCTGTATCGGGTTTCAGTGCCGACGTCCGAGACTATTCGGCTATTGAATCAGGTTTTGCGGAGTTTCAAAAGAAATATGGCAAGTTTGAGGTTTTGGTTTCTGGTGCTGCTGGCAATTTTCCTGCACGCGCGGTTGATATGTCACCGAATGCGTTTACGGCCGTGATGAACATTGACCTTCAGGGAACTTACCATGTCTTGCGCGCCGCCTATTCTCATCTCGTGAAACCGGGTAGTTCTGTGATCAACATATCAGCACCACAAGCCTTTCTGCCCATGAAGCTACAGGCCCATGTCTGTGCAGCGAAAGCAGGAGTCGATATGTTGACCAGAACATTTGCGATGGAGTGGGGCGAAGACGGGATACGGGTAAATTCAATCGTGCCAGGGCCAATTGAAAATACAGAGGGAATGAAGCGGCTAGCACCCACAAAGGAATTGCTCGACTCTGTCACAAATTCAGTCCCGGTCAAACGGTTGGGTACTACCTTGGACATCGGAAGGACGGCCATGTTTCTTGCATCACCGTTCGCAAGCTACATCAGCGGTGCAGTGATTCCAGTAGACGGTGGATGGTCTCTTGGAGGAGCATCGAATTTGATGGACCGATTAGCCGAGTCAAATACCGGGAGCAAATAGCCTGAATTTGACAACAAAATATAAACATGCTTCTAACTATTGTCAAAGTTTGTCCTATAATGCAACAGCAACTATTTGATTGAACATGCTAGCGAGAGTAACTCAAATGCAGTGGAACCCTTCCAATTTTTTGGAACAGGTACAGATGTGTTCGACGCAAGTGGCTTGTCTGGAAGAGTTGAATCGGTACCGTTGGGAAAACGGATTGGTCTGCCCGAAGCGCAGGCACGACAAGTCCTGCCAGCTGAAACTCCGTCATTTGCACAAGTGTACCAAATACGAACGTCAAGATTTACCGACGGTCTGGACTGGTTTCGTGCCTACGTGGTTGCAGTTGCCCAAACGGTTTGTAGCGATCTATCTGATAGGGTCTGAGCAAGTCAGGATTTCGACTGAACAATTTTTCAAGATGGTTGACATGGCTTTGCCGATCGCTTATCGAATGCATCGGCAACAAGTCGATGCCATCCTACCCGAAAAAGTGGGCGAATCGCTTCTGAAGGTTCATATTGTCGTCAACAACTTCAAGAGTTTTCTGGCGGGAATCTTTCACAGGGTATCGCATCGATTCCTTCAAGAAAAAATTGACGAGATTGATTTCGATTTCAATCGCCGATTCTGGGAACCTCAGTGCCGGCCCTCTTGTTGCAAGCCGCCATTGACTCATATGCCGTTTCAGCCTTGCCTCACTTATAGCTATAGAGGCACAAAATTTTAATTCAATAGATTGAGGTACTTAAAATGGAAGGAATTTATGCTATGCACTACATTGGGTCAGAAATATCTGGACATGCTGTTCTGGTGATGAAAGATGGTTTGATTACAGGAGCAGACTCTATCGGTGGAACACTTGATGGTACATTTGAAGAGGTTGATGATCACAATTTGAAAATTTCATTGACGTTCCAAACACCGCTAGGGAGCAGATTAATGAATGGTGGAGTTGCTAAAAAAGAAACCCCAACACAAAATTTTACAAAAATTCTGCCCGAAAATTTTGGCAATGGATATCCAATCGGAATTCAAACATCTGAAGGACCTATTAATGTAATTTTTAAGAGACTACGAAGAACGTCATGACTTATAATTGGCTTTGGCCAGCTTTAACAATTGTTGCAATATTTTTGGGACCATTCAGTGCACTGTTAGTTTCTCGTTGGCTAGATAATTCACGCGCTGAAAAAGCTAGAAGGATGGAAATATTTCGTACACTGATGCGAACAAGAAAGCAATTGCTATCTTGGGAACATGTACAGGCGTTGAATCTTGTTGAATTAGAATTTATCAAGTATCCAGACGTAATTACTGCTTGGAAAAACTACTTGGAAAAATTATCCGAACCTTTCCCGCCTATCGCAGAACAAGAGAAGTGCCAACAGTTTCAAGCTAAGCGAGAAAAATTATTGACATTGTTAATAGGAGAAATTGCAGAAACGCTAAAAATTAAAATCGAGAAATTAGAAATTCTTGAAGGCAATTATGTGCCACAAGGGTGGGACGATGCAGAATGGGAGGAAATTCTGATTAGAAGAGCACTTGTTCAAGTACTCCACGGAAAATCAGCAATTTTAGTTGAATCTCAACAAGAACAATTGGATAATATTGTAGCAAAATTTCATGCTTCTTCAGAGACTAAAGTACAATAGATAATCACAGGGTTCCAAAATGTACAGTAATTCTCTTATATGGTTCCCTCAATTTAATCTTAGTAATTTCATTCAACAATTTTTCATAATCGCAAATTTCAACTTGGAGATTCGCTGAAAGGGCTGTACCGTAAACCACTTTGCAGTTCACCGGATTGATTCTGAAGCACAGTCACTAGCAATTCTGCGGCTACTTTCGCATGTCTGCACATTGAAAATACCGTAAATATACTGAAATTACTTGCTTCGAGGGGAGAGCAAAGAAGAGAACATCTTGCATATATATTTGTATAATTTCACGAATTCTGGTAGCATAGATTCAATAAGTTTGGTCAAGAAGTCAGAATTCAAGCTACTGGACCGCGACCAGTGAACGATTTGTCAGCAACATTCCATAATCAAGTCTTCCATTCTGATGTTATGAAAGTAATGCAATCATTGCCTGATAATTGCATCAACCTTGTTTACGCCGACCCGGACTATAATGTTGGCATCAACTATGGCGGAGTACGCTATACAAAAGCATGGAATGAATATATCGCTTGGTACAGCCAATTGATCGCAGAGTCTATGCGGATATTGAAAGACACCGGAAATCTGTTTACGATCAATTATCCGCGTCAAAATGCATACCTGCGTGTCCAATGTCTGGATGATATCGCCCACTCAGTACATGAATATGTTTGGACCTACAACACGAATGTTGGGCATTCCAATCGTCGCTTTACAACCGCACACAGGTCCATTCTGCACGCGACAAAGTCCAAAAATAATGCGTTCTACAAATCCCAAGTCGCACAACCTTATAAAAATCCGGATGACAGGCGCATCAAAGAAAGAATAGCTCTTGGCTCCAAAGGTAGAATGCCTTATTCCTGGTTTTATTTTGACCTTGTGAAAAATGTTTCAAAAGACAAAACTGTCCACGCGTGTCAAATCCCTTTGAAACTTGTTGAAATGCTGTACAACGCTACCACAAAACCTGATGATTTGATTTTTGTTTTGTTCGGCGGTAGTGGTTCTGAGTTGATGTTAGCAAAAAATATGAAACGAAATTTCATATCTTGTGAAATGCACAAACCATATTACGATCTGATACAAGACAGATTACATGCCGATGGAGAGAACAGGACAGAGAAAAGTCGCAAGGTGAGAAATCGTGCTACCAACAAAGGAACAGATTCCAGTGTATCGGAATCACGTTAATCCGAAGTTTTGGTGTCTTGCCTTACGATACTGCTGAGCATGGAGTTGTATTATTGACAAAGTCCAGAATCGATTAGGTCTGAATAGTTCCTGCACCTTCATTGCAAGACTTTTGCTTCAAATTCTATACTTGAAACAACCGGTATTGTTCTCGTAGTCTCTACTTTACTCATCGCGTTGGCGAACACCTTGTGGACATTCCAGATGATCAGCATGACCCAGTACATGGCCTACTTCTGATTTGACTCTTTCTCAAGTCGCTTCAAAAACACCTGCATCTCCTTGGCCGCCTGTTTGTCTCCCGCCCTTTCAGCCGATTCAATCCCTTCTTTGTAAGCAACTTCAGCGCTTGCAATGTCACCATTTCCAGTATGCGCCTTTCCTAACAACTTGTACGCAGCAGAATAATTTTGATTGTGAATAACCGCTTTGTTCAGGTGTTCAATCGCTTCACTGAAGCGACCCGCCTGCAGGCAGTCCGAACCCAAACTGAAACGTAACAATTGATCGTCCCGACCGTTTGCAAGCAACTGCTCCAGTTGTTTGATTCTCGCTTCGATGTCTGTTTCAACCATCAATCAGTCGCGCCAGTAGCGCACAGTAAAAAGAACAAGCAACGTCAATAGTTCCAGGCGCCCCAGCAACATTGTAAATGCCAGAACCCACTTTTGGGGGTCACTCAGTTCAGAATATCCGGATGATGCCTTGCCTAGTGCAGGACCCAAATTGTTCAAGCATGCCGTAACTGTAGAATATGCACTGATCATATCAAGTCCCAACAACATAAGCACCAGTGAGATACAAACAAAGCTAAGCACATACAACGCGAAAAATCCCCAGATTGCATTCGCTACCGAATCGGAAATCCGTACATTGTTTAGGCGAATCGGAAACCGCGCATCTGGATGAATCAGCTTGAGCGTTTCCCGATAGCCTTGCTTGAACAGCAATATCACCCTTATTACTTTCAAACCGCCCGCAGTGGAACCTGCACACCCGCCGATGATGCTGATTGCCAGCAACATAGCCGGCAAAAGCAGTGGCCATTGCGTATGGTCAACTGTTGTAAACCCCGTCGTGGTTGCAAAAGATACAACTTGGAATAATCCGTGCTTGATGGCCTCGGACACTTCCGTGAACGACCCTGCTTGAATCAATATCGTACAGGCAATCAGTATGCTTGTTAGCATAATTGCGAGATACACTCGAACTTCGGTGTCGCGCCAATAGTGAAGCAGACTCAAGTTTCGCCAAGCAAGAAAATGAAGCCCGAAATTGATGCCCGCGACAATCATCAAGACCGTGCAAGTAAACAGGATTTTCGGATTCCCTTCAAAGTAAGCGAAGCTGGCATCATGGGTTGAAAACCCTCCAATTGCAATCGTTGAAAAACTATGCGCAATTGCATCAAATAATTCCATTCCTGCTGCCAGGTAGGCCAGCACACAGAAAATTGTCAGTACAAGATAAAGAAACCAAAGCGCTTTCGCAGTTTCCGCAATGCGCGGAGTCAACTTTGAATACTTTCCCGTTTTGCTTGTTTCAGCCTGGAACAACTGCATTCCGCCAACCCCCAGCATGGGCATAACTGCAACCGCCAAAACAATGATCCCCATTCCCCCCAACCACTGAAGTTGCTGCCGGTAGTACAATATGGATCTCGGCAAATCGTCAAGTCCAACCAGAACTGTGGCACCAGTAGTCGTAAGACCTGACATGGATTCAAAAAATGCATCCGCCAGTCTGATGTCAGGCTGCTCCGACAGCAGAAATGGAAGCATACCTGCTGTCGCAATCGAAATCCAGAATCCAACCACGCAAAGAAACCCTTCTCGCAAACCTACTTGCTTTTGATCTTTGTGCGCCAGATACCAAATACTGCCGCCGGTAATCAACGTAATGAGAAAGGAATAGACAAAAGCGCCGTGTGCACCGTCGCCATAGTAGAAAGAAACAAATATCGGCGGCAAGATTGTCAAACTGAACAATGCAAGCAATTGTCCGAGAAGTTTCAGTACTGCCTTGTATCGCATGGTTTAACCAATCCGAATTTGCCGGAACCAGTTTCGGATTTGTTTAAAAGAAAGTAATTCCAACCTCAAACAGCTTCTCGACTTGCGAGATTTGCTTGCCACCCTTGTCTATAACGAACAATATAATTCGGTCATTGTCTTGCAATGTAATTGGTTTGCCATCATCTTGCAAAATATCACTGTTTGCAATCAATACCTTGTCGCCGCGCAACACCGCACCAACATTCACTTCCGGTGGTAACTCAAGTTCATTGATTGTACGGCCGATTACCTTGGAAGATTCTTTTCTGCCATGAACAGCAATTTCAAGAGCTTCTGCGGCACCACGCCGCAATGAATAAACCGCCTTGATGTCACCTCTTCTCATGTGGCGTAAAAGTTCGCCAATGGTTGCAAAGTTTGGAGTGATCAGTATATCAATACCGCTGTTCTCCAATATATCAACATACGCAGTGTTGGAAGTCAACGCCATTGTGCGATGCGCACCCAGCTTCTTTGCCAGCATGGCAGACAAAATATTCGCTTCGTCATCATTGGTAACCGCACAATAGATTTCTGTGTGTTCAATATTTTCCCGAAGCATCAACTCCCGGTCCGATGCATTGCCATCAATGACAATAGTATTTTCCAGTTCATCCGCCACTCTGTCTGCTGTGTTCCGATTGAGCTCAATCAATTTGACACGAAAACTTTTCGGTTCCAGTTCATGCGCCAAGCGTAATCCGATATTGCCTCCGCCTGCGAGCATGACTCTCTTTCCGTAAGTTTTTCCTGCGTCGTAAAAACTGTTGATGACCTTGCTGATATTCTCTTGGTCCGCAATGAAGAAAACTTCGTCGTCAGGTTGAATCACTGTTTCGCGTGTTGGAATGAATCCCTTTTCTTGTCGATAGATGGCGGCAACCCGCGTTCTTAGCTCGGGAATAATTTGCGGAATCTTTGAAACCTCTTGACCAACAAGAGCGCCGGACTGCCCGACTCGCACTGCCACAAGCTGAATTTTGCCCTGTGCAAAATCCAGAATCTGTAGTGCACCGGGATGCTCGATCAATTTCATAATCTGCGTGGTAACCAGCCGCTCCGGTGTGATGATCGCATCAATGGGAATGTCGTTGTTCCTGAACAATTGTTTGTACTCCAGAAACTTGCTGTTGCGCAATCGCGCGAACTTGTTCGGAGTCTTGTACAGTGAATGCGCCAGTTGGCAAATTACGATGTTGGTGTCATCGCGTGTCGTAACTGCAAGCAGAATATCTGCATCTTCAATTGCTGCCGATACAAGAATGTCCGGATCTGCTGCATCTCCAAGAACCGTTTTTATATCCAGCCGCTCACTGATCCGCTTCAACTTTGCACCGTTGGTGTCGGCAAGTGTGACATTGTTGTTTTCCCTTGCCAATGCTTCAGCAACACTTGAACCGACAGTTCCTGCACCACAAATCGTTATATTCATTTCTCTTCTTGCTCGTTGCCGGGCTCCACCTTGATTCCGTGTTCCTTCAGCTTTCTGAACAGCGTACTTCGATGAATGCCGGTTTTTCGGGACATTTCAGTAAAACTTTCGCTTTGCTTAAGGTTGAACAGCAAATACTCCCGTTCAAACTGCTCCCGCGCTTCCCGAATTGGACGTTCAAAATAATCGCCGGCAGATCCACCCAGTGTTCGATGGTCCATCTTTAACGGCGACGGCACAACAATTTCCTTTAGTAACTGCTCCACATCTTCTGAGTTGATGCGGTCGCCTGTTCCGGTTAACAGGGTTTGCCGAAGTACATTTTGCAACTCAAGAACATTTCCCGGCCAAGTGTGATTACGAAAGCGGTTCAAAGTGGCCGTTTCAATGCGTTTATACGGCACCCGATCTGACACACTGAAAATATCTGTAAAATGCCCGACCAGTTCGCGTATGTCTTCCGGGTGGTCGCGTAACGCCGGGACTTGAATTTCCAAATGATTCAATGCGAAATACAATTCAGGTCGAAACTGTGCACTGTCCATCATGTCTGAAATGGAAACATCTGTTGTCGCAATCAGTCGCGGCATATCAACAGCCGTGTCAGTGCCTTCATATCCGTGAATTTGATTCAGCAAACCTAACATTCGCGATTGCTTGCTACCGTCATACATGTGAATATCCGGAAACAGCAAAGTGCCACCATTTGCCGAATTGATTAAACTTTCGGCATTGAGTTCCATTCGGGTAGAGTTCAGCAAATCAATAGTTACCATGGACTCGGGTGCTTTGCCTTCCTGACTGTGAACAAGGTGAGCAATCAGCTTCTTGCCACTCCCGTACTCGCCAGTGATCAAAACTCTGCCGGTCACACCTGCAATACGCTTGACCTGCCGCCGAAGGTCCTGGATGACAGAGCTGGAACCAACCAGTACTGCACCAGGCACCTCCTTGCGCCCAACTTCTTCTGCGGGGGTTGCTGTGATGCCGAGTGCGTTGCGAATGCTAACCAGCAAGCGACCCGTGGATATCGGCTTTTCCAGATAATCAAACGCGCCATAGCGCGTCGCCTCCATCGCAGTTTCTACCGAACATGTGCTGACAGCATAACGACCGGTGTTTTGAATTCTTTATCCCGCCACTCTTTCAACAACGTAATTCCATCATCACCCGGCATCCAGATATCGAGTATGATCGCATCGTACGGATCCAGACGCGTAGCCGTACGTGCAGCATTTGCATCATGTACTGCAGTTACACGATAGCCTTCGTCAGAAAGTGTTTCGCCAATCATGTGACGAATATCAGGCTCGTCGTCAACAATCAGAATTCTGGGTTGCGTCATTGCAATGTACCGTCGCGTACAGAATCAACAGAACTGTCGGAATTCAAATTCCGGATTTCATCATCACCGTCGGACTTCAATTGAATTGTTACGCGGCCACCGCCAATAGTACTACAATTTGAAGCAAATACTCGTCCGCCGTGTTCTTCCACGATGCGCCGTACGATTGCCAAACCCAAACCGGTGCCCTTCCTCTTTGAAGTTGTATATGGGTCAAATGCCTCGTCAATCATCGCTGGTTCAAACCCCGGACCATTATCCACCAATTCAATTTCTATACTTTCTGGTGCTACCTGCCGGGTTGAAATCGTCATTTTCGGGTCCGGGCTTTCTTCCATTGCCGCCCGGGCATTGAGAATCAGGTTGTTGAGAACTTGTCGAAGTCGATCAGGGTCCGCATTGATCGTGCCAATTGCAGGGTCCAGATTGCTGATTATCTCACCAAACTGCCCACCGGCACTGTGCAATTCTACAGTTTCCTCAATCAAGCTGTTCAAGTTCACCGACGAGGGATTCATTGCGGTAATCTGAGCATAGTCACGAAATTCAATAACAATATTCTGCATCGACTGCAGTTGCCGGTAGATAGCATCAATCGCCCGCTTGACCGCCTCGCGGTCCTCATTCCTCAGCGGTCGGTCGACGGTCTTCATTCGAATGCGGTCAACAGCCAACTGAATGGGTGTGAGCGGGTTGCGGATTTCGTGTGCAAAACGCTGAGCAACCTCTCCCCATGCTGCTCCTCTTTGCGCTTTGACCAGTTCTGTAACTTCTTCCATAACACATACAAAACGATCGGAATTGGCCGCCAACAAGGGCAATTTTGTAGCACTGCAGATCAATGTTTGGGTACTTCGTATTGCTGATTCCAGTCGTACTTCCTTGTTCCAGTCGGCAAGTCCACCCAGCACGCCGCTTTCGACGAAATTTTTCAGTGGCTCCAA
Organism: Arenicellales bacterium; assembly: GCA_965200765.1. Classification (GTDB taxonomy): domain Bacteria; phylum Pseudomonadota; class Gammaproteobacteria; order Arenicellales; family JAJDZL01. The sequence goes on along the minus strand of OZ241380.1, from coordinate 129,815 downwards.
CCGGGAATTTGCTTGAACAATATCCGCCAGTGTTTTGCCTTCGATGTCGCTGGTTTGCAATCCAAGAATTTTAAGTGCAGCGAGATTCATATCAATAATTCTCAACTGCTGGTCCAGCGAAAAAACACCGGATGACAGATGCTGCAGTACTGACTCGAGATAGGTACGCTGTTCTTCGGCATTGCGCTGACTGTTGCGAACTTGCTCATGAGAGGATTTGATTTCACTGGTCATGTTGTTGAAAGATTCAACCAGCACACCGATATCATTCTGTGTTGAAACCGGCAATTGCCGGTCGTAATCCCCCATGGCTACCGCGCGGGTGCCTTCAGACAAGACCTGGATCGGTTTCACCAGTCGTTTGGTCAGCTCGATCGCCAGCCACAAGGAAATCATCAACGCCACCGCGGCAATGAAGGTGAGCGTAACGATGAGGTTGAATTTTACTGATTCACGCACGACTACCAGATTTTCATAGCTTTGACGGGCAACATCCACCTTGTCAACTAAATCCTGATGCCCACGCGGCAACGGCGTGAGCACTTGCAAAATATTGGGATCAGTCTCGCCCTGTATCGGTACCGGAATCAAGATTCGCAACATGCTCTCTGCACTGTCCGGCAGAATTTCACCAACAGTCTTGCCAGCCAGAGCATTGTTGATTGTTTGCTCGTCGGCCCGCGTTGGCACCAGCTGACCCGATTGAAGTTGAATTTCACTGGATACCACGATTCCGGCCGCACTTTCGATATCCCGGAAATAAGTGATTTCCATAAAATCGCCGGCCCCCAAAGCTACATTGAGAACATCCTTGACAGTTTGCGCGTCACTTGCCGAAATCAATTCTTCAATTGTGTCTTCAAGAGCCAATGCCACGTCGTTTTGCAGAGTTTCTATGGAAATATTACCCAGTGAAAGTGCAGTTGCCAATGCCTGGTCGGTTTGTGTATCGAACCAGCTGTCAACACCGCGACTCAAAGAATAGAATGAATAATAATATACGATCAGCAGTGAAGCCAATGTAAGAAGCGTATATGTACCCAGAAACTGTACCGTCAAACGAGACCCGGGCACCCTGCTTCGCCATTGCAGAATCAAACGAACTGTGTATACGCCAATGATTATCCCCAGACATACAGTCGCACCAAACGTTACGATAAACAACTGCTCAAGATATGGTTCCAAAACCTTGTACTGCAAGGTAGCACCAACCAGCCCGGCCAGCGGCACTGCAATCACCAGCAAAGTGATGCTGATGAACAGTCCCTTCATAAATTTGTAGTCACTGAATTTCAAAGTCAAACCACCGGCTATTCAAACGCCACGAGTTTTTCAAAAGTGCTGTCAGTCGCAGAACCGCTGGCAACTTGCGGCGCTCGAGTCGTACCCGGATTTTCGCTCGATACATCGCGTCCGAACCGGCACTCTCCAATAGTGCGATTCTGTATTTCCGCGGCTTGCCCAGCGAATTCAACGCCGATTCAAGACTAGTGAACCTTCCGGCAATATCCGAATTTTCCGACTCCACCGTGTAGCGATTTTGTACAGCTGCATACTGCAACCTTTCAACAACAACAAGTTCGGCAATCTTGTTGTCAAAGAAATTGTCTTGTCTTTTTTTGTACACCTTGATTTCAGTAACCACTGGAATACCAATGCCGCCATTGACCGCATCTCTCACGTCGTCGCTAAGAATCAAATCCATGTTGGCCGAGATTTCAATTGTTTCGTCCATGTGACTGGCTTGCACATCAACAATTGCAAATGCGTGAACAGTATTCGCCAGCGCAAAAACAACCAGCGCAACGAATGCGCCATGAATTGCACTTCCGACCCAACTCATGAAGGTATTCTGCTAGTTTGCATCTGAACGACCATCATGTCGCTTGAGGCGTGCGTAAAAGAATCCGTCGCCAGTATACATGCCCTGAAGGCGTTGGCGCCCAACTCCCTTGGCAAAACCGACTTTGGCAGGTAATTTTTCGGCAACGCAATCTGAATAATGCGCTAAAAATCTTTGTAATAGACCGGAATTTTCACAATCCAGTATCGAACAAGTTGAGTAAATCAACTTGCCGCCATGGTTCAATAGCGGCCAAAGTGCAGACAAAATTTTGTGCTGTTCTTCCGACCAATTTTCAATGTCTTCCGGTCGGCGATGATGCTTGATGTCAGGATGGCGCTGGACCACACCGAATCCCGAACATGGTGCATCTACCAATATCCGGTCAAACGGAACTCCATCCCACCAGTCTTTCGGACTGGCGATATCCGCGTGGTGCACCACCGCGGAATAACCTGTTCTGTCAAGGTTCTCATGGATTCGTTCGCACCGCTGGACATCCTTTTCCACCGCAACCACCTCGCCAACTTGAGAATACATTTCCAGAAGATGCGTGGTTTTTCCACCCGGTGCGGCACATGCGTCCAGCACGCGATGACTTTTTTGTATATCCATTATGGGTGCTACCAATTGAGATGCTGTATCTTGTACAGTTACAGTGCCATTATAGAATCCGGGCAACTCGCTTACCACTACGGGTTGTTGCAACCGAACACCGACCGGTGAGGTTTCATCGCAAAATGCTTCAATGCCGACATCTTGAAGCTCTTTCAAATACCCTGCAACAGTGGCGCGGTTTGGATTGATACGCAATACCATGGGGGGCTTGGTGTTGTTGGCATTCAGGATAGTTTGCCAGTTTTCCGGCCACTCGGTGCGAATACGATCGATCATCCACTGCGGATGAGAATATCGGAACACCTCGGAACAAATCACAGAAGCCAGTTCACTTTTGGATTTCAGAAAATTGCGCAATGCCAGATTCAATGCACCTGATGCCCAAGGCTTTCCCATGTCCTTGGCGGCGGTTACTGTTTCTGACACTGCCGCGTAGTCGGGCACTGCCATAAATTCAAGTTGATACAGTCCGGCCAGAAGCAAGCAGTGCAAATTTGCATCTCTTCGACGAAACGGGCGCGGAAGAACTTCCTTTGCATAGCAGTCCAAACGCCAATACCAGCGAAGAACGCCCTGCACAACTTCTGATACGAAGGAATGCTGTCTCGGTTCGACATTTTTCAAGCACTTTTTCAGTGCCTTGCTGATTCCAATCTTCCTGAAAACCACCATTTCGATTCCGTGTGCTGCAGCTGTTCTCGAATTTCCAGATGGAACGTTCAAAGCACAACCCTGGTAGCAATTATTTCTTCGGGATGCGTGAAAATCGACTACCAACAGGAATAGGAGTACCTGACAGAAATTCCGAAATTTTCAGTTGGCGCCGATTTTCTTTTTGGAGCGACAATATCTTGACCCACCCTTCATGGGCGGCAACAACCAATCCGTTTTTGTCCGAGCGAACCACTGTTCCAGGTGCCTGACTACCGGAATCACCTTCCAAATACGCGGATTCCCAAATTCTGAGTTGCATGTCTCCAAGCCAGGTTCTGGCGACTGGCCACGGGTTCAGTGCGCGTATTTTGCAGTCAATGGAGGTTGCGGGTTGATTCCACTCCAACTCCGCTTCATGAACTTGCATCTTGTTTGCATAAGTAGCATCAGATTCATCTTGCAAAACAGGCTTGAATGGCTTGGATTGCAGATCAACAATGCTTTGCGTGAGCAATTTGCTGCCGACTTCTGCGAGTTTTGCTTCGAGCGAAACTGTCGTATCGCGCGAATCAATTGGTACTCTGGTTTGTGCGAGAATCGGACCAGTATCCAGTCCTTCGTCAATAACCATCAGAGTAACTCCGGTTTCTGTGTCTCCAGCTTCAATTGTACGGGCCACAGGTGCTGCTCCCCGCCAACGCGGCAACAAGGAAAAATGAATATTGATGCTACCAAGTGAAGGCACTTGCAACAAAGCAGTCGGCAAAATGAAGCCATATGCAACCACGACCATCAACTCGGGGGCAAGCAGATGCACGTCTTCGATAGCCTGGTGAGATAGCGCTTCATACTGCAACACGTTCAGACCCAACGAATCCGCATAGTTTTTTACTTCCGATGGCAGAACCTTGCGGCCTCGACCTCGTTGCCGGTCCGGCGCGGTGAGTACTCCTGCGATATCGATGTCCGGAACTGAATGCAACTCCTTTAGGCAGGTGACGGCACTGGATGGCGTACCAGCGAAAACAATTCTGGTGATTGGATACTACCTCGAAATTGGTTCAATTTCTCTAGTTCTTAACCCTTCCATTTTACCCGCCAACCCAATTGCATTGACACCGATCATGCAATGGTCGATAAGTGGAACTGAACTAGGCGGCTACTCCTTCGCGCTTCCGGGCGCGGGCTTGTTTCTCGAATTGCCTTTTGACCCGTTCCCGCTTCAGACGCGACAAATAATCGGCAAACAACTTGCCACTGAGATGATCGATTTCGTGTTGAACGCACGCTGCAAACATGTCTTCAGCTTCTTTCTCATACTCTTTTCCGTTTCCATCCTGAGCGCGAAAGCGAATCCACTTGCTTCGTTTCACAGTCTCGAAGTACCCGGGAAATGACAAACACCCTTCTTCCACCTCCTGCACACCTTCGCGGTCCATAATTTCCGGGTTGATCAAAACCTGCAACTCGTCTTGATTACTCGACATGTCGACCACAATTATGCTCTTGGGCACATTAACCTGTATTGCTGCCAATCCAATACCATTCGACGCATACATGGTCTCCGCCATGTCATTGACAATTTGCTGAATCTCACTGTCAAACACGTCAACGCGCGTTGCTACTGCGCGTAACCGCGGATCCGGATAAATGAGTACGGTTCGTATTGCCAACTTCCTTACTTTTTGTCTGGGGTTGCTATAAGTTTTGAAAGCACCATTATACCCATTGACAAGTTCAACGGGATGATCTGCAGGGTTTGCGGATTTGCTTCGTCAATCAGTTCATTCGCTACTGACAAAAAGGAAACCGTCCGGTTGTTGACACAACCGGACGGTCTGATCAGTTTGCAAACTTCAAAAACCGAAAGAAATTCAGAATTTGAAATTTGTCGTTGGAAACACAGAAGAATCTGCGCTAGGTCTTGCCTGAGCGAAACTCCTTGTCTTCTGCTTTCAGGCGCTGTTGCTCCCGTCGAATCTGCACGATGTGCCAAAGCACCCAGAATACGACTCCGGCCAGCACCAAAAACCCTTCGATTCCCACAAAGGGATAAATTGGACCGATATCAGCAATGCTTCCAGCCCAATCTGCAAATGATCCAGTACTCATTACAAGTTACCTCCTGGTTCAACCAAGTTGACTTTTTGTTTCAGACTCAGCCTGTTCGATTTGCTGTTCTTCTTCTTGCATCAGTTTGGCAACACTAGTGTCAAGACCAGCAATTTCGACTGAGGCCGGTATTCTCAGAATGCCTGCTGCATTCAGGATTTTCGCGATGATCCAACCGGGAATGAATCCCAGTACACCGAACATAATGATCGCACCGATAATCTGACCAATTGGATTGATTGCAGCGAAACTTGTGTCAGGCGAAGAAGGATAACCCCATAGCATAAAGCCGCAAATCACAACGCCAAAGAATCCGGCGTATCCATGAACCGCGACGGCGCCGACTGCATCGTCAATCTTGAAACGGCGTTCAACGAAGTAGTGCATCTTGTACATGAAGATCACACCAACGATTGCAATGAACATCGCCTGAATCGGATGATACAAATCGTTTCCTGCAGATGCGGCAATAATGCCGGCCAGTCCGGATGAATAGGTCCAGAAAGCATCACCCTTGGATACCCAGTATCCTGCCAGAAGCCCACCGGACAGAGACATCAGGAAGTTCAGGGTAATTGCACTGAGTGTAGTCGGCCCCAAATAAATATTGGTAGCCGAGTAGAACACGCCTTCGCCGGCCTGAACGTCCCACATCGGAACATTGCACGCTACATAGAATCCCCAGAATCCTGTGTAGATCAGAAACAGTCCAATAGTTACCAACCACGGATTGCGCGGATTGATGTTGCGCGGTGTTCCATCCGCGGCAAACTTTCCGATTCTCGGACCCAGCACAACCAGAATACCCAGTGCAAAGCCACCGGCAATTGCATGTATTACGCCAGATGCGTAGGCATCGTGGTAACCGAGTAACTGCACCATCCAGCCTTCTGCATGCCAGCCCCAGGCGGCATCGATAATCCAGAATACTGAACCGATTGCAACAGCAAGAATCCAAAACGCTCCTGATTGTATCCTCTCAATCACGGAACCCGAAACGATCGAGGCGGCAGTCCAGGAAAACAGCAGAAATGCTGCCCAGAACACACCGTTGATTCGCTCCCAGCCATCTGCGCCGGCACCCATGTGCGGTCCCATCAGTTCACTCCATGGTACTGCGTGCGGAGATTCAACTACACCTCCAATAATCCCGGGACCATTGGGAAATGCGAAGTAGATCCACCACCCGAAGAAGAAAAATGTGATGGTAACCAACGGGATTAGCATCGTATTCTTCATCAAGGTATGCACGTGGTTCTTGCGTCGCGAAGCACCCACTTCGTACATACAGAATCCGACATGGATCAGAAACATGATGACGACTGTGAGCCAGTAATAGAACTCGGTAAAGATTATTCCGAGCGAAGTAAGTTCATTGTCCATACCATATTAGCTCCAACCATAAAACCATTCTGCTTGGTGAGTTCCTTAGAACATGTAGGCTCTCTCCAGACAGGAAATAAGCCTGTCCAAGCAAAATAAAGGACATATTCTATCACATAGTCGGTACGGATTGTATACAGTTTCATCAAATCTGACACATTCGTAGGCATGATTTAGCAGACAGAACCAAGGCGGCAGAGTCCGGAAGCACAAGTTCAGCGGCAGATATTTCTCTTGACAAACCTTGACGTGCAGTTGCAATTCGGTTGATTCAAATTTGATTCCGTCATTCACCAATCGAGGTAGACAACTTGGCAAATCTCCGCGTCGGGTCAAGACACAGGTTTGCTTTTTCGGACAAAATTTAGGTTTTGAAAGTGTCTGGTTGACCTTGTGACCGGACGGCAGAACCTTTGCGTTTGAACGGGCAACGCCTACTACCAAAACAACTTCGAAAATACGAGAATTGCGCAACCTACCAGGATAATGGCAACCATGCGGCGCATACGTTGCGGGGAAATTCGATGGGCGATTTGTGAACCATACAATACTCCGACAGCAGCTCCAATTGCAATCGGAACAGACAACTGCCATTCAATCTCACCGTGGATGAGATGACCCAGACTGGCGAACGGTGTAATAGGAATCTGAATCGCCATACTCAATCCAACGGTAGCAAGTATGGGAAAATTCAGCAATAGCAAAGTAGGCACGAGCAACAAAGGTCCGCCTGTTCCAGATACAGATGATCCCCAACCTACAACCAAGCCGATCAGGATTAGCAATGGTCCGGATACTGAATCAATGCCTGTTCCAGAAATGTTCGGGTTGGTTTTCTGGAATGCCTGAAGCCCGGAGAACAAGACAAAAACTGCAATAATCAGTTCAAGTATGTGTGATGGAAGTGCCCAGACAGTGATGGATCCGACGTATGCACCGGGAGCGGCACCAATAATGAGATAAACAGCCTTGTCCCAGCGAATTGATCCTTTGCGTGCATACGAATACACAGCCGCCGGCATGCCGCCGGCATAGCCCAGCATACAGGTCGGAATCACCGCATGTATATCCATGCCGGCAACGAAGATCAGAAACGGAATAATGATGATGCCGCCCACTCCGGCAACACCAACCAAAAATCCGGCCAGCGTCGAAAACAAACCGACGCTGAGAAGAAGCAGAATCGGAGTTTCAATCATTGACACAGTGGAACAGGTGCGGAAGCCTGTTCATCATCCTGTGTGAATGGTCAGAACAAAATCAAACGGCAAAAGACGACCCGCAACCGCACGTCGCTGTTGCATTCGGATTCTTTATAAGAAATCGTGCCCCGATCAAATCATCAACATAGTCAACCTCGGCACCCATAAGATACTGAATGCTGAGAGAATCCACCAGCAATTTTATGCCGTTGTCCTCAATGACAATATCGTCCCCTTGCTGTGCGGTTTCCAACTGGAAGCCATATTGAAATCCCGAACAACCGCCACCCTCTACATACACTCGCAGGCCGACATCAGAGTCGCCCATGATCTGACCGACGCGTTTCGCAGCGTTTTCAGAAATCATGATCGGTGTATTCATGTCTGTCTACTCCTTAAAGTGTTAAATCGTTAGCTGATGTGAGTTGTCAATCTCTGGCGAGCCTTAAATGACTTGCCATTCGGCAATGTATCAAAAATCTGCCTGAGGGCGACATTCGTTCGCGCAATCAATTTTCGATGCGAATAATTTTGCCATGATACCATGAATCACTATCAATTTTGCAGTTGAATCGCCTGAAACCGAAGAACCCGATATCTTGCGAATGAATATGGCAGACACTGCAATTCAGTGACACTGCGCACAACACGGTACGAACTTATTTCCTCTTTCTTGCGACTTTCCACGCTGTTGCCAGTGCATCGAATCGGTGTAAATTCAATGAAACCCGTCATTTTACGGTATATAAGATTTTCGCAAATAACGGGGTTATTGTTGCTTAGTTGCACCAAATGTTGGCTAAACTACACAACTTTTCGCCTTTTTACAGAGGTACAGCATGGCTTTGCAGACAATTTGTAAAACCGAAACGGCATTGAAAAATCAAGAATCACTCGGGATATTCAGATAGTATATTGTTCTGATTGTGGTCAAATTTTATCAAATCTGAATGCAATTTGAATGATGTGGTCAAAAAAACATCAAAAATGAACACTTTTTAGTCAAAGTGATCATTGAATACCAAATTTGAACATATTCCGCTCGATGTGTTCAATATCAAGCGACTTTGAATAGTTCGTTTTCAATGCAACCTAGAAGTGAAACAATTAAATTTCCAATAATGAATATGAACACTAATCGACTAGTGCAGTTTCCACCAGCACAAAACCTTAAAACGACAAAGGTATATCACCAGTTAATTCAAGCTACCTGCTTTTTGGCTGAACTCAAAGGTATTGCAGGCATAATTCCAAATGAAAATGTGCTGATTTCCAATTTGACTCTACAAGAAGCACAGAGCAGTTCAGCAATAGAGAATATCTTCACAACCCCGGATGAACTGTTTAAATTCAGGATACGTCCAAGCCTGTCAAACAGCGCAAGCAAGGAAGTGGTGCGATGTGCTGAGGCCTTGGAGCTTGGATTCAAAGAGGTTCAAAGTACCGGATACATTTCATTGAATACAATAGAACGAGTACAAGGCTTAATCGAAGTTGATAGACCAGGGTTCCGAACAAAGCCCGGTACTGTGTTAGTAAATGCAGTTACTGGTCAAACAGTATTCACTCCCCCTCCACCAGAAAAGGCAAGAGAGCTGTTGAATCAACTTGTGCAATTTATTCATGAGGATACTCCTTTGAATCCATTAGTCAAAATGGCTTTAATTCATCATCAATTTGAAAGTATTCATCCATTTTATGATGGAAACGGACGAACTGGTCGAATTATAAATCTTCTTTACCTCGTAAAAGAGGGACTGCTTGATACACCAATTCTTCACCTGAGTCGCTATATCAGTCAAAACAGAAATGAGTACTACCGTCATCTTCAAGCAGTACGAGAGAATGACGATTGGGAACCTTGGTTGATTTTTATGCTTCAGGGTATTGCTGAATCTGCCAAACAAACAATTGTGTTGATCAAAAATTTCGCTGATAACTTTCTAGCTTGCAAGCATCGAATTAGAGGCAACTATAAATTCTACAGTCATGCTCTAATGAACAGTTTGTTCATGCATCCATACACAAAAATCGAGTTTCTTCAGAAGGATATGGAGGTATCCAGGTCAACAGCGAGAAGGTACTTGAACGAACTAGCCAGTAGCAAAATTCTGGAAAAACATAGTACAGGTCGAGGCACTTACTTTGTCAATTATTCTTTATTCGATATACTTGATGCTACATTTCATCAATCTGATTCCAGCTGAGCAGCCTTTGACAGTCCTCCCGAACCTATCTCTTCGAAGATTTGCGAAGTAGTCACTCTACTTTGTCTGTACTGGCGCTAATCGACACTGCGTCATTGTCCTGCGTGGCAACGCTTGTAATATTCTCTGAAGTGCTGAGAACTGACTTGTCCGTCTCAGTGGGCTCAGGTTTTAAACCCGATTCAGTGTTTAACTCCCGACTCATCGTATTTTCGATTAAGTTGATTGCTCCTTCTACAAGTGGTGCTTCAACTCATCATTCGACCAACTCTGTTGAAGCATTCTCAAGATCTTCTACCAGTTGACTTCCTGTATCAATTACCTGCTCAGCTGAATTCATGAGGCTACCAGATTGTTTGGGTTGAACATCGAGAGATTGGCTTTGCTTTTCATCGTCAGCATCAGTGGAAATACTGGAGATTGTCTCAGAGATTTCTTCTGCCAGTTTTTCACCCAATACTGCAACCCCTTTCGCCACGCTGTCAGCAATTTGCTGAGTAGAACCCTGGATTTGCACTGGCAATATCTCAATGAAACTGTTCACATTCGTTGAAATACTAACCAGAAAGTAAAGCAGGGCTATCACCAGTAACATCTTTAGCCAGACATAGAAATTTGTACCGACATAGTAGTACTTGTATGACGATTTGGTATAGGCTGGTGCTTGTGCACCGCACTCCCGGCACTCTTTCGCTGAACGGGATACTCGGTACCCGCAATCGCGGCATTGGTCTGTTCTCAGATTCATTCTTAACCCTTTGGTTTTATAATTCTATGGTTTGACGTCAGTGTTCAATGCGTTGAATGGACAACTGAAATTGAAATGATACCTGCCTTTCCAGCATACCGGATTATAACTTTTGTAACTTTGTCACTTTGAACCAAATTGCAGTCCTGCGCATACCAATTTGGTTCCTTGTTTCTTCTTATGGATTGACTCGACAGTACCACTGTCCGTAGTACTTATGACTCACCAAGCTCATACGCTTCAGAAGACAGCATTAAAGATCAAAACAGAAGCGCTGGATGATTCCAAGAATCTGAAATACGTCAAGTCAATGCGAATTAGCATTCAACTGTTCTTCAATCAATTCTCGTATACGACTAATTTTGTTCGAAACTTCACAGTGCTGTTTGAGCCAAATGAAATCGCGTTGGTTTCGTGCCCCTAAAGAATGTAAAACACGACAAATATCTGTTTCAAGACAACAATGCCCGAGACAATTCCACGAACCTCATCATCACGCACCTATGCTTGATGCCCTAGTACTACTACGTAGTGGATTACTTACAAGTCGAATTACACTATCATAGTCGAATAGCGTTCCTTCAATTTCTCGGTCGTAAAATTCAACATTAAATTTTCGCCTCAGTGCATCCACAATTAACAATGCATCATCTTCACTATCAACAAACGGTAATGCTTCGATTTCTGCAAAAGTAATCTCTCCACACTTGACAAGTAAAGTTGCCGCCAACTTTGTTGGATTGATTGATTTTGTAGTCATTGTTTTCACCCTTTTAGTTAAAGATTAAACGATTTGTTGTTTTACCTCAACATTGATTCAATTTTAATTTGCTGAATCTGATGTAGAGTTAGATTCCATCATTTCAATTAGTTCAGACGGAATATCTTTAATCTGTTCCAGCTTTTTTTGAAAAGCTCTATTTTGTAACATTTTTTTCCTTTTCTTGCCGAGGTTAAAAATAGTCCATACAGCATCTAAACTCTCATTCTCGATCTCATTTGCATTCAATCCGATCTCTTGCGCTTCGTCAACTGAAATACACCAGCCATGATCTGCGTATCCAGTTGTTAGCTTCTCACCAATGATTTTCGCTTTTTCGGATTGGTTTTCATCGAGCATTCTGGTAGTTAAAAGCTTGACAACATAGTCTCTCCCAACATCAATAGATTTTTTGAATCTTCCAAGAGTAAGTGGAAACTGAAGTCGTTGCAATAACCCGTCTGCTAATTTAGTGCTACCATTTTCAAACTCTTCACGAATTAACTGCAAAGTTGATTCAATATGAAGGGGAGAAAAATGTTCCAAACGTTGCTCGAGGAATTTTTTCTCGGTAATCTGAGGGTCCAAAGGTCCAAGTTCTGCAACGGGTGTCATCAGAATTTCGTTTCCCCCGCAAACTAGTAAAGTAGCTGCGCTCTTCGCCCATCTTGGTACAATGAATGTAAGTCTTTCTGTTCCATACCTACGAAACAGTAAGGCAAGATTGTACGCGGCGTTTATGTCACCACCACTTGAATCGACTACAACATCCAATGTTTTACAGTCAGTGTACTTCGATTTTAGTACATCATACACATCGTCAACTAGAACTCTCCTAATGCCTCTCCCATTGAGTAACAGCGGGAAGCACTCTGATTCTCGTATTTTCCCTAGTTTGATCACTGCATTTTCAAGTTCTGCTTCTATAGCAGACAGTTCTTCTTCTATAGTTGATAGTGAATTCATTTTGTCACCGGTTCAAATGAAATAACTTGAATAATGTTTTTTTCAAAAATTAGAAGTATGAACAATATTCTTGCACACATGCAATAATTTTACTGAATTAACTGATGATAGTATGTATTGGACATTATATACTACGTACTCGCAATCAAACCGTCAATGCGACTAGCCGCTTGTACACTCCTTGTGCGCGGGAAACTCCCCCACCCAACGAATCAGATGACCCAATTCGAAGAATATTCATGGAAATATTTGCCTTCCTTGCAAGTCCACCTTCAGCTTTGTATGCCAACTTCTGCAAGAAATTATTGCAATTCAGTTCAAGAATGCACCTGTTCAATCCTGACTCATGTTTCCAGACTCTACCCAGATTCCCTGCCCCTACTATACAAGATACGGTCGAGTTCTCAATATTCAAGTCATCAGGGCAATACTGAACACTAAACTCTTTGACCATCCAAGCATTAAGGTGATGCAGAACCGTTCTCTGACCGGTTGCACTGAATGCATGAAAATTGGCGTTGTCTTTGCAAATCTCAACCAAGGCAACAATCCAGGGTACACGCTGTCGCTTACGAAACTTGTCCGGTTTCCTGAGAACTGCCTTCAACAGGCTTGCAGTGAAAGTAAAGATGATCATGTCCCCATAGTACACAAATCGTCATGCATAGTCAATCATATCAATTTCAGTGCAGAAAATCTCACTATGGACAGTTTGTCAAATTGGCACTTCCTGTAGAAGTGAAAAAACGACTATATTCAAGAACTTAAAAGGATTGAGGGCGGCTAAGGCAACAAGCCCTGCACCAGTCTCGTCAGTAACAACTCCGAGCTGTGGAAGTAGTCATACTTGGGGACTACGGTGAAGTGGGTAAAGAAGTCGCGTCTGGTGGCCTGTTTTTTGGACTCGCTGCCAGAGTTGGCACACTTCGTCGCAGATGGTGTGGAAGGCAAAAACGATGAAGTTGAGCACCAGCAGTAACGTTGGTTAGTCCCTTCTTGCCGTGTCCGAAGTAGTATTCGAGTTGGTCTCTGTTGTTGCTGAGCTCGTTGAAGGCAATTTTTTCAATCTTCTAGCGGCTATGTGCACAATCGGCTAGATGTTTGACGTTGCAGCACATGACCGGGATGGAGTTGACAAAGTGAAGTGGTACTCGTTGGTTTTTCTGCCGTCAAGATGGATTTCCAGTGCCATCCAGTTGACGCACATGGCATCGTCGCCGTCCCTGAGGTACACTTTTTCGAACCATCAATAGATTCGGGTTTCCTTCTGTCGTAGTTGTTTTCGTACAGTGCTTTGAAACGTCTCCAGCTCGATGCATTGGTGGTATTCGTTCAAGGTAGTGAGCTTAGTCTTCTTGGTGGTGAAGATGAAGTCAGGGGCATGCTGTTTGTCAATTAACTGACAGGCGTACAGGTCATCGCCGAGGTAGGTCGGCTCATGTGCTTGATATCACTTGCGGCACTTTCAAGCAACCATCACCTCAGGGTGTTGAACTCGTAGTCCTGTTTTTACGTATTCTCTTGAGGCTCACTGTTGTCGCAATAACACTAACGTGGCGGTGGCCGAGTGCTACCAGAGTGGCGAAAGTACGCCGTGAAAAGAATAGTAGACGAAATTAACCTGATCTCTGAGCTTTCGTTCAAAACCTTTCTTCATTAGCACCTGTTCAACTTCCCTGCGCTTCAAGGTCTTTGGATTTCATCTATTCGTCCAAGCAGCTCATTTCTCAATTGCTTGGCATCATCTGCAAAGGAATCCGGATTTCCATGGACAAATTTGGTCCACAAGTAGTTCAGCATATCGTCAAGAGCATTTACAAGTTCGATACGAGATTCGGCCGCGAGAACAATGTCAAAATCACCTTCGAGCGAGTAGAAATACTCTTCGTCATTGAACTCAACTTCAAACTGCAACGGTGGTCTGGCTCTATAGTTGCTACCGCCAAGCATTAACTCGGCAACTTCAATTGAACTAGTGTCAATTGGAAGAACCTTGTCTACGTTGCTAATTGACAATGCCTTGTTATGCTCATTGTAGGTTACATTGCCATGAATCTGAACAGGGTCGCTTCTGTTGTTGACTAGCACGGACTCGGCATTTTCTGCTTCATCGTAGGGGACTTCCAACACACAGCCGTCAAGCAATTCAATCCAGAATCGTTTCTCCTTGAAATTCTTTCGGATTGGAACCCCTGTCAATATACCCGGCGTACACTCGAGATTGTCATTTGGCAGAGTGAACTCAAGTCCAGAATTTGAGATTTTTTTGTTTTGTAAAACCATAAGTTTTATTGTACTTCTAGTGGACTTTCATGGCAAGACATTTATTATGAAAACAACAGAGTGCACCAAGTCATGAGGATACCGATGAGCGGTGCATTCCTGTTTGTATACACTTCAATCAGAAATTTTCATAAAACATACTCCATATTTATGATATAATTATGGACTATGATTAACAGAAAATTAGATATTTGCGAGTTACTCAAAAGCGGGCATTCAGCGTTTCTATTCGGCCCTAGAGGTGTCGGGAAAACTGTACTTGCCAATCAGTTCCTAAACCTAGCGCCTGACTCGGTCATTGTCGACCTGCTCAGTTTGGAAAGCTACAGACGGTTTGTTGCTGACCCTGGTTTGTTTCGAGCGGAAATAGAACAACACCTGCAAAGGCACATCGCTACAGAAAGGCTCGTAGTACTCATTGATGAAGTGCAGAAAATGCCCCAGCTACTGGATGAAGTTCACTATTTCATCGAAAAATACAAACCACGTATACAATTTTTGCTTACCAGTTCCAGTGCTCGTAAACTAAAACGAACCGGAGTAAATTTACTGGCTGGAAGAGCTTGGACACTTCGTTTGCATCCTCTAAGTTCACAAGAAATAGATATTGACTTGAACCGCGCGCTAACTATTGGTACATTGCCAGAATACTATCAATCGGAGAATTCCCATGCGAAACGTTCACTGAAGTCATATGTTGATACATACCTGCGGGAAGAAATACTTCAAGAGGCACTAGTCCGGCAAGCAAACAACTTCGTCCGATTTCTTGATGTATCAGCACAGGTCAATGGCGACCCTGTGAACTACACTGCTGTGGCAAGAGAATGCGGTGTAAGTACGAAAACCGCTCAAGAATATTTCCAAATCTTGAGTGATACATTCCTGGCGTTTCGCATTGATGGCTGGAGTCATTCTGTTCGAAAACAACTACGCCAAAGCCCAAAGTACTACATTTTTGACTGCGGTGTACTCAATGCAATGGCCGGAGAGTTGAATACAGAATTGAGAATCGGCGCTTACCGATACGGCAAGCTATTTGAAACCTTGGTCATAAACGAATTGATCAGAGCAAATGATTATTCAGAATCAATGTTTCGCTTCCAGTATTGGCGCACAAGTACCGGGATTGAGGTAGACCTGGTCATGACGAGAGGTTTGAATGAAATTCCGAAGGCAATAGAAATCAAATCAAGTCTCGCACCGAAGGAATCGGATTTGAAAGGACTGGCAGCTTTTGCCAAGGAGAATGAGAAAGCACACCTGTATTGCTTATGCCGAACTCCTCGAGAGTATAAGGTTGGAAATGTTACAGTATTTCCGTGGCAAGAAGGAATTGAGTTTTTGTTTCAAACCTCATAAGCCAGATCAAATTTCTTTAGCTTCTCATTACTCATCGGAGTGATGAATTGCCCAATCGTCGCTTGGTTGTTTTGCAAAGTTGTCGTAGTCTTCAATCAAAAGTCTGATTTAGGTAATATTCAGGCATGCGGCTGGATTGATTATTCAATAAAATCAAATCGTTGCACAATTTGAAAACGGTTTATCAAAGATGATGAATTAGCCTTGCTCCGTTCTGTACTTTGAAATAGTTACAGTCATCGTACCGATTCTCTCAACCATGCACTCAAGAACATCTCCAACGGATACCTGACTAACGCCTTCCGGAGTACCAGACATGATGACATCGCCAGGATAAAGAGTGTAGTACGACGATGCAAAGCTGATCAGCTTGCGAGTGGAATAAATCATCTCGCGCGTGTTTGAACTTTGCCGGGTCAATCCGTTGACAGACAGTGAGAGGTCGAGGTTGTCCGGATCTTCGATTTCTCCTGCGGTTACCAGCCACGGACCAAGCAAGGAATAGGTGTCTACTGCTTTTCGCAGACTCCGGTCTTCCATGCCGCGAATCGTCATATCCAGTCCGATGGTATAGCCGGCAACATAGTTCAATGCTTCTTCTTCGCTTATATTGCGGCATTCCTTGCCAATTATCATGGCAAGTTCAACTTCATGGTCCGTGCGCCGCTCTTCAAAACGCAACTGCACCCCGTCACCTGGGCCTACCGGAACCGGTGATTTCAAAAATAATCCGTATGTCTCTATCGACTTGATTGGCTGACCGTCAATACCGATATTCGGTTCCCGATTCATTTCATCTTTGTGAGCCATGTAGTTGAGGGGACTACCAATAATCTTGGTCGGATTTGCAACCGGGCTGTTCAGATGCAAGTCCCGTATCGACAGTGTTTCTGCCTCATCACGCATTTTATGAATCTCGCTGACAACCGAGCCCAGGTGCCGGACCAGCATATCGCCGTGCGGCGACGGCCATCTGGCCGGGGGTATTGACTTGAGAGCCTCCGTCACATCTTGTATGTTCCGTCCATGTACCAAGCCAAGCCGGTTATTGTTGAATCGACAGATTTTCATGTTCCGCTCCGTCCGAAATGATTGCCTGAAACAGGTTGTTGTTGGTACACACGCATGTTGCGATACTAATCCAATTTGATTTATACGCCATTTTGACGATAATTTGTTTATTGATTTCCCACAATGGTTCAAGGGAATGGATTCTGCAAGCCATCAATGAGGAAGTTTACTCACTCGTTCAATATGTATCTGATCTCGGACCCGGATTGATTCCAGGTCTTTCAAAGTTCCATTTTATTCTATGCAGTCCTTCGCGACAATATTTTCAAAGACAGTCGGCGACGCAATGAGCCCTCCGCCACCAGTTGTAACTGAAGACACAAGTTGTGCCGAAGCCGTTGCCAAAATGACGGATTCCAAGTCATCTTCCCTGTTTGTCAAGGCCAAATCGGGAAAGATCATCGGCATTCTTACCGAAGTAGACGTTGCCCGCCGGGTTGCATTTCGTGCTGATTTCGATTCACCGGTACAGCATTTCGTGTCGTCTCCGGTGCAATCGGTCAAACCTGATGACATGCTGTATCAGGCCATCGGCATCATGCGGCGCAGAAATTTTAGTCACCTGCCGGTAGTGAGGAAGAAACAAGTCGTCGGCGTGCTTCGGTTCCGGTCCGCCTTGGCAATTGCTTCAGCTGTAGTGGTGGACCGAATTGACAATTTGGTGCATGAAGACTCGGTTGAAGGCTTGCAGGACATGCGCGGCGTTCAGGTTGAAATTGCAATGTCCATGCTGGACGACGGAATTGATGCAACAGAAGTGCAGGCATTGATTTCTCATGTCAATCGGGATGTACATCGACGCGTTGTTGATCGGGTACTCAGTGAGATGGTTAACGAAGGTCTGGGGGAACCACCTGTGCCATTTTCCACGGTAATTATGGGTTCCGGTGGACGCGACGAAAATTTTCTGTATCCGGACCAAGACAATGGTCTGATTCTGCAAGATTACGAGGACGAGCAGCATTCTGTTGTGGACCCATTCTTCATTGAATTCTCCGAACGGGTGACCAAAATGCTCGATGATGTCGGATTCCCGCTCTGTCTCGGATTTGTGATGGCAACCAATCCGATCTGGCGAAAGTCCATATCGCAATGGAAGCATCAGACTTCTTTATGGTCGGCAAAGCGCAGTACCGCCGCAGTTCGACTGGCCGACATATTCTTCGATTTTGTACCAGTTTGGGGAAAACCAAAATACGCCAATGCTTTGCGCGACCACATCACTGAATTGATGCACAACAATATTGGTTTTCTGTCAGAGATTGCAAAGGATCAAAGAGGATTTCGGCCGGCAATTCGTGCATTTGGAAGATTCAAGACCGAACCCGGGATGCCACGCGGCAGAGTCAATCTGAAGAAAGGCGGCATGCAAATGCTGGTGAATGCAGTACGATTGCTTGCCCTGCGAGATGGAGTCCCGGAAACTTCCACCCTGGCTCGCATAGAGGCATTGGAACGAATCGGCACTTTCAGCAAGAATGAAGCTGAGGAACTGGAGGCCGCTTTCTCTCATATTGCCAGTGTCCTGCTCAGGCATCAAATCAACTGTTTCAATCGCCGCGAAACTGTCGATTACGAAGTTGTTGTCAGTACGCTGACAAAATTCGAGCGCACTCGGCTGAAAGAGGCTCTCAAGACAGTTCAGTGGCTTCAGGAACGGGTGGCCGGGGATCTGACTGGCGATGTACTGTCAAGTTGAACAAACAAGAGAAAGTCTTCACTGTCCAAACTGACGACGACCGATATCTTCTGTCCGTTGCAGCAAATCACCGAGAGTTGTAATACCGTCGGCGATCAATAGCGGAAGCATGCGACACAAGACGTGCGCGGTAACCAAAGCATCGCCCAACGCGGTGTGCCGTCCACTGATGTCCACACCGTAACGGGCTGCAACCGCGTCCAACGTGTGGTCACTATCGTTGGGGTGCAGACAGAACGACGCAAGCATGGTGTCCACCAGTGGTTGATCAAATTTCACACCGGCAAATCTTTCTGCGTTTTTAAGAAACTGCATGTCAAATGCGGCATTCTGCGCAACCAGTACAACATCTCCCAAATAGTTGTGAAACCTTCTCAGGGCAGTTGCCACTCCGGGGGCATCACTGACCATTTCATTGGTAATGCCATGAAAGCGCGTGGACGACGGAGGAATGTGTCGATCCGGGTTGATTAATGTGTCAAATGTTTCGTGTTCCAGCAACTTTCCGTAACTCACTCTCACTGCGCCAATCTGGATGAGCTCATCACCGGAATTTGGACGCAATCCGGTTGTTTCGGTGTCGAATACCACATAATCCAGCTCATCAATGCGGCGTTGCATCAGTTCGCTTGCCGCCCGGGGTCGATTCATCAGTTTGAAATCGTAGGCCATAGGTCGGTCAGGCAGACGTTCTTCAATACCCACGTTGAAGCAAAATACATGACCTTCCAGTGTTCCTTCCGGCATGATGTCAATACGAACCGGTCCCAATTTTTCCATGTTGATGATTGCGGGATTGCCGCTGTCGCGAATGGTAGAAAAAACTTCGCGAAAATCGGTATCGTTGAAAATTTCTGTAATTCTGCGGCCAAGGCTTAGCTTTTCGCCGACGGCACGGCGAGCGGCTTCATTGCACATCAGTACTGTATCATCATGCGCACAAAGAATCACACCAGCAGATAGGTTTCCAAGCACGGCTGCGAGCTGTGCGCGTTCTTCCTCAAGTTCTGTCGTCGTAGCAACGATTGTTGAAGTAAGCTCTCGCTTGGTGCGATCGCTTTGCTCCACGATTTCCGAAATGCTGTGGGCTACTTTTTCCAAGGCGCGCGGATTGAATTGTTTCACTGAGCGATTGGGTTTCGCGTGGAGCAAAGTTTCCAACTCGCGAGTCAAGTGAACCAACGGTTGCAGGAAATGTCCGTCGATGTGCAACCAAAGCAAACCGAACAATACTGCCGGCAACAAAGCAGCTCCAAGTACCACAAGAGTTGCAATCGTACCGGTAGCTTGTGTTTCCACGACCCAGTAGACTGCACCGAAAACCGTAATCAACGACACTGCGCCGCAAATGAGAAAAGAAATTACCAGTTTGCGCCGTTCCCGAACTGCCATCTGAATTGCCTCAAACCCTTTGTATCGTCCGTGACATGACAAATTAATTTATCAGATTTGGAATTATGATCTCACTACTGTGGTGGAGCTCTGAGAGGACAATTACATATTTCATCTCTCGCATCTTTACATTGATCATAAAATGGTTTCACATCGAAAGGATTTAATGGATCATTTCCACTACATAATTTCTTGTATACAGTTCCATCCGTAATACAGCTTCTCGGGTTAATGTTATTGCTACTACCATATGAGAAATGTGGAGACTTTGCAAGGAAATCGTCGGAATATATGGTGAGCCTTAATTCAGCTTCCGGAGCCAACTGATATATATTAAGGTGGTAATAAATAACTTTTTCTCCATTGAGATTTTCATCATTTTTGTACCCACTACAAAATTCTTCAATTACTTTATGGCTAAAAACTGAATGCCACACTACACTCTTAATGCTTCTTCGAAATAATAAATTTAACTCTACAAATTCATTTCTTTTAATGTTTCCTGATCCTTCATTACGAATTATTAACGTGAAAGAATGCACATGATTTTCAATCTTGTGATTAATATCATAGACAATTTCAGGTTCTTGCCTTGCTAAATATGGAAAAAAGAAAACAACAAGGAATGCTGTGATTAAGGGAATCAAAATTACTCGTTCCCAATGCAAGCGCACCCACTCGACAATACGTTTCATAAATTCTTCTATAAAAAGTAATGTCGAGTGATTTTCTAATTTTCGTATAAATCCAGTTCCAACACATCCAATTCTTTATTATCAACAACTACCAGATGCGATTTAGGAATCATAGAATTCCACATTGGCGAGAAACGAAGTGTTCCCGTTAATCCAGCCACATTTTCCTTTTTTACAATTTCCCATGGATTGTCTGCTTGCCAGATATCAATGTTGCTATTTTCGCCATCTCGCCCGTTGTATACTTTCGCGAAAATCTGAATTGCATCATAAGCAGCAACAGCAGCTGAGCTAAATGCTTGGCTGTGCCAGCCAAGTTGACTAGTGACACTTTTGGAAAATTCATTCATACGAATAGCTAATTTTTTAGTGTCCAAATCATCAGGTTGTTCTGCTCGTAAGTCGGACCAGAAAATGTCACCGAAAACATCTCCATAATATACACTTGCACCGCCATTCTCAGTAATAAAATCTATCGCCGAAAAGTCAATCGGACCAGATAAAATGATGGGGACATTATAGGTTTGTCGATTCTTTCTAAATCCGCGAATAAAATTCTCTCTGTCCCCATACTTCGCAACTAGTGCGATACCATCGGGTTTCTTTGCAACTACTTCGTCTATCTTGTCTTTGTAGTATGACTTCCCTTTAGAACTGAAGGAAATAGTGTTTACAGAAACATCACGATTTGACAAACTCATCAAAGTATTTTGTGCGATATCCTCGCCAAGTTTCAAAGTACTCGGGGTACTCTCGTCATATACAACAACTACAGACTCCAGATGCGGATAATCTTGCACCCATTTTTTCAAACCGGAACGAAATAAAACTTCGTCTGAACCACCAAATTGAAGAATCGATTCATTTTTTGAAAACTCTGAATTCAAATTCAAAGTAGAATGACCATTGGAAAGCAAAATTGCAGGTGTAACTCTTTGGCCATTTGCCAGCTTGACAAATTCTTCTGTTGCAGATGGTCCAAGATCTACAATGATTGCATCTACTCCAGACTCAGCCAAGACTTCTAATCCAACCTTCACATCCATGCCATCCCAATTTTTCGGCCATTTCAAATGAAAATCCACGTCGGAATTTTCATTTACTGACTTGACACCGAGTTGCGCACCTGCTTTCACTTGCTCACCCAAAGATAGGTCAGGCCCTGCTGTCGGGACAAGAAGGCCGATCTTCAAATCCTGTGCAATGAGCGTTGACGAAAAAGAAAAGGTCACAACCACCACTAGTGCGGTCATATAGATGAATTTTTCACAGATTCTGTCTATCATAGCTAGTCACCGTTGAACTCCTACTGATCAAGTTCGAATATACAATAATTCTATATCGCAAGTCAAACTTTTTTCATTGGGAGTACTTCCCGTCGGCAAAATTTTGAAGGCGAAATGGTCAATTTACCGGAGTTGACTACGGTATGAAAACGGCTCAAACGGTGATTTCCAAGGCTTTGTTAAGGAATTTCCGAGTTTCCGACGTGTTGGAGTCTGCGCCTCTGGTGGCATGGTCAAGACCCAGGTGCCCAGCGTGGAGTAGACGGACAACGGTGTTAGCAAGCTACGCATCTAGTCGGACTTGTTCTTCTCCGGGTAACCGTAAGGCGATGGCTAGCATAATTGCCATGCTACCGGAAAGGTGCAGATAAATTGACGCATTGCCGCGGATGAAGTGGTCATAGAGAAAGGAAGTCGCGTCCGACATTGATTCGCTCCATGGCGGTTCGCTAAGCAAGCGTCTGTTTCTATTTTCGGATGCCGCGCTGACACGAATCGAAGATGCGCATGGAATGGTTTCTATCGTTGAGTTTCATGCGAACTCCTTTCTGCTTGGCATTTGGCTAGAAGTTGCTCTTATGGTAGCACGTGTCGGCTGGAGTGGCACAGACCGTATTCTACGCTCGTGCTTCAATACCTTGGCGTCAGGTTATTCCATCTTGAAACCGGCGTAGACCTTGTGCGCACTTCGCGGCTTTGCGGACACTTGCGGGGCATGCTGCCGGATTCGACCTTCACCATCGTATCGACGCGGTCTTCGCAAAGCGCACAAATGTACTAATTGATCTCGCCACCCAGCTCGGTTATCCAACATTCTCCAAGGCTTGATGAACAGTGTCTCATCGCTCTAATGTAGATGCCGGAAGCAACGAGTGCTAACTTGGATGCATTTCACTGGGAAGGTTCTATGGTTTCAAGCATGTAACGCAGGAAGCGTCTGGAGTTGCCGGTGGTGGCTTAGGTGCAGTAATGAGCCGTTATGTGCTTGTCGAAGAAAGAGACTGCTTTGAACTCATTGAGTAATCAGTGTCAAATCGCCAATCGGAGAAAAAACTAGGGAAGACCAAGTTCTTTGCAAAACGTGTGAAAGGGCAGAATTCTGTGTCCATTGACAACATAGTCTCTTGACCCAAGATGTACTTGATAGAACTTTTGGATATTGGTTCGCTGACTGAAGTAGTGAATCGGTGAACTCAATCCCTTTTCGCCAGTTTTGCATTCCACGGCGAACAAAGGTTTTCGATCTTGAAGCACAACAAAGTCAATTTCCCGTAAATCAGTGTCCCGAATAAATTGAAGCTCCATTCGGTATCCTTCTGTATCTTCTACAAAGTGGCAATGCTTTAGTAATTGGCAAGCTACCATGTTTTCAAATCTAGGTCCTTTGTTGGGTACTTGCGACCAGTCCCAGAAGTATAGTTTCTTCTCCTTTTTGACTGCGCGAATTCCAGATGTCCCAAAAGGACGAATTCGAAAACAGACGTATAAGTTTTCCAGAATGGAAACCCATCGCTCAACTGTTTCATGTGCGACGAGCAAGTCTTCCCGCAAATTGCGAATTGAAAGGGGAGAACCAACACGTTCCGGCAATGCCTCCAGAAGTACTTCAATTAAGTCAATCTGTCGAATGTTTTCAAGATCGCGCAAGTCTTCGTAAACAACTCTGGAAAGTCGTTCTCGTTGCCAGCATCTCCAAACTCTGGTGTTGTTCGATAGAAGAGGTTCGGGGAAACCACCGAATTTCAGTAGCATGTCGGCATCGGAATTTGTAGGGTTGGAGTTCATCTCGCATAATGAAAACGGGTGAAGTCGATAATAATGATATCGTCCTTGCAAAGAATCACCACCCTTTCGGTAATGGTCCAGACGCGCTGAACCTGTTATCAGAAATGAAACTTCATCTCTTCTGGTGTCATAGAATCCTTTTACAAGATTTCTCCAGCGAGAATGCTTGTGAATCTCGTCCAATACGATTAGATTTTTGTTGCCAGGCAGTTCTCCTCGTAATAGAGAACGGCGTACGGTTGCATCATCCCAGTTCAAGTATGCAGGGTTTCGAGATATTGGCGGGTCAAGATACGACAACGACAAAGTAGTTTTACCAACTTGTAGAGGCCCACCAACAAATACCATCTTATTTTCCAAGTCTGCCTCTACTGGCATGGAAAGATAGCGATCTAACAATTTATTCGTCATGAGTAAATTAGTATCAATACTAAATTAGTCATGAGTATAATCGATTCGACACTAAATTACTCATCAATTTTACATGCCTCTAGCTGTACGTAGGTAAAGGAAGCTCGAATCGGCATTGAATTGATGGAGCTAAGGCATTTCCTGTAATTGTTTCTTCATTCGTTCCATCGCAAGTTTCAAAAGATTCAAGTGATTACTTCTGATATTCCATAAAATTTCTACATCAACAGTCTGATAGTCATGCCGTAATTTGTTTCCGATACCAGCAATGTCATCCCACGGAATATTTTCTTCATGCTTCTTTAACTCTTGGGGCAGGTGTCGACAAGCTTCCGAAATGATCTCCAAGTTACGCTCAACAAGTTGGCGTGCTTGCCGGTTTTCTTTGAAACTTTTAAAGTTGTGTTCTGCAGTATCAAACTCGATATTTTCAATTGCTTCTTGAATATCTTCAATATAAACCATACGAGATTTTGAATTCAAAATACTTTCTCCGCATCACGAAAAATTGAATCTATTAGCCTTGGTTTAACACTATCTTTGACCACCACATCTACATTTCGGAATAGATGCTCTCCCAGAAAATTTTCAACACCCACTAGATTAACGATATCAAAATCAGAATTTCGGTCAATGTCTACCAAAATGTCTATGTCACTATCGGCCTGTCCATGACCACGAGCCACCGAACCGAACAAAGAGAGAGAGGTGATTCCTTTCTCTCGAAGCGGTTGCTCCAAACTTTTCAGTTTGTCAATGACCTCCTGTTTTACAGGTACCTCCGTCTTAACAGCATTTTTTGCACTCAGTTCCTGATTCATGAAGTTCCTAAGTGCTTCTCGGACAACTTCACTGGCAGTGTTGTACAGTCCAGACTCGACTTTCCGCCGGACATACTCTTCAAGAGTGGGGGTAAGGGAAACATTCATATTGACACCTCCGCTATCAATTACATCATAAATATAACAAATTTTGCTAAATTTTGACATTCTTTTTTCAAACCGACTGACTGCGCCGTCAGTTGTCTTGGCGGAGGCGACTTGGTACGGCTCGTTCCGGGCTGGAATATCGTCCAGCTCTGGCAATACCGTCCTGTATACTCCTCTCTCCCGCTGGGGCGTGAAGGGCTCTAACGAGATTTCCGACGGGCTGTCGGCTGTGTACCGCTATGAAGAGGCATTGGACCTGAGGAACGCCACGCTGGCGGCCGGCAACCGCCTGTCTTACGTAGGGCTTTCCGGCGGCTTCGGTACACTCACCATGGGGCGTGTTTGGGGCGCGGAATACAACTCCACCGGCGCCATCTTGGACAGTTCCTACTATCTTGGCAATTCATACGGTAGCTACCGAATTGGCCCGGCGGTTTCGTATGCGATTTCAACCGGCCCGGTCAACTTGCAATTGGATGCGGTAATGAGAGACAACCCTGTCAACAATAACAAGACCGTAGACCGTATGCTGTTCGGTGCCAGTGCCGGCTTCGGGGCGGGCAAGGTTGCGATTTCCTATGATTCCAATAGCGACGGTATAGATGATGACGGCGATATGATTCCTAAAACTACCAACACCACGCTTGCGGGCGAAGTGTCTTTCGGTTCAATGAGAGTCTATGTCGGTCAAGCGACCCGCAAGCCGGACGGTGGCAATAAGGCTAGAACAATCATGGGCGGTGTCGGCGGTTCACTGGGCGACACTGGAATGGGTTTCCTGATGCAGGCAGCAAAGAGAAGAGATGCTATGGGCAAGCCAACACCGATCTTGTTGAGCTTGTACAGGTCGCTTGGCGGTGGTTCCACTGTTATTCTGGAAGGCGTATTCAACAACAAGAATAATATGGGAAATAAAATAGATGCGCAAACTACTCTGACATTGAAGGTAGACTTCTAATTCACTGCTAGTAATTACGAAAAAGGGTGCCATCGGCACCCTTTTTTTCTCATCTCAAGCTGAATACTACCAATGCATTCTTGCCTGAAATAGAAGACAAAATCGGGGGAGAGGGGCTTTTACACGCCAGTCTATCCACCACTTGTAATTTGACAATGGGTCAAATATTGGGTGCTTGAAACAGCAACGTAGGTGCACTAGTAGATAGCATATTTAACTATGGGTACTGGCTAGGCACGTACCGTACCGGCAATGCCTTGTCCTATGCTGGTGCTGTAAGTCTGCGAGTTGACGCAGTCATGAATGATGGAGACAAGACTATTGATATGGCACTTCTAGGTACAACTTTTGACTTCGGTGCGGGCAAAGGTGCTTTGTCTTACGAAAGAAATTCGGCTACTAAAGACACTAAAACCGGTGTTGCTGTAAGCTTCGGATTTGGATCAATTACAGGATTCCTTGGTGGTGCGAGGCATAAGATAGGTGACTCTAGCAGGAAACAGTACTCTGGTACGGATTGAGCGGCTCAGTAGGCGATTCTGGCATAAGCTATGGCCTGCATGCTGCGAAAGGAGAAACATTCGGTGACGATGCGGCTGAAGGCACACGCATAGGGCTCGGCCTGAGCAGAGCTCTCGGCACTGGAACTTCAATTAAATTTGAGATTCAAGGAAAAGACATAGTAGCCGGAGATACAAAAGCCTCTGGGCTACTTGCTTTAAAAGTTGATTTTTAAAATCAATTTCTCAAAAGAAAAAAGAGGGGTGCCAAAGGCACCCCTTTCTTTAAATTATGTGGAGCTTCAACTAAAAGTCGACTTTCAGCGTAAGCGAAGCCGTTGTTGACCGTTTTTCGCCATTACCATCATTCTTGTCATTAAATAGGCTTTCCAAAACAACAGTGGAGCCACCGCCTAGCGACCTGTACAAGCTCAACAAGATCGGTGTCGGCTTGCCCATGGCATCTCTCTCCTTTGCTGCCTGCATCAGGAATCCCATTCCGGTGTCACCCAGTGAACCACCAACGCCGCCCATGATAGTTCTAGTCTTTACGTTGCTACTGTTCTTGCTTGTCGCTTGACCGACGTAGACCCTCATAGAACCGAAAGACACTTCACCCGCAAACGTGGTGTTTGTCGTCTTGGACTGGTCTGCTCTATCACTGTTGGAGTCATAGGAAACTGCAACCTTGCCCGCCCCGAAGCCGGCACTCGCACCGAACAGCATTCGGTCTATGCTCTTGGGCTTATCGCTCATGATCGCATCCAATTGCAAGCTGACCGGACCGGTTGAAATTGCATACGAAACCGCGTTGCCAACCCGGTAGCTACCGTATGAATTGCCGTGAAAGTAGGAGTTGTCTAGGATGGCGCCCGTGGAGTTGTACTCCGCGCCCCAGACACGACCCATGGTAAGCGTGCCGAAGCCGCCAGATAGCCCTACGTAGGACAGGCGGTTGCCGGCCCTCAGCGTGGCGCTCGTCAGGTCCAGATCCTCTTCGTAGCGGTACACGCCCGACAGCCCATCGGAAATCTCGTTGGAGCCCTTCACACCCCAGCGGGAGCCGGGGGCATGCAGGGCAGTACGTTTTCCAACCTCATTTTTTTCGTCATCACCTGTACCATTGTAAGGTGCTGTCTTTATGCCAGCCCGGAACGAGCCGTACCAAGTCGCCTCCGCCAAGACAACTGACGGCGCAGTCAGTAGGCCCGCGAGAGCGAGAGCAAGTAGTTTCTTTTTCATTAGAAAATCTCCTAAAATTTAAATTTGTAGTTAACTGAACAGTTGAAACTTAAATACTATTCACGACTGAATAATAATTGAAAACCTGTGGTTCTACTATCAGAAATGCAACAATAAGGCAATACAGGCGTATTCATGTTGCAATTCTGCAACATGAATAGCGAGTTCACCGAAGCACCAGTTTGCTTATGGACTAGAAATTTTACTTCCTTGCACTCTGCAATTTCTTCCGAAAGAATGGAGTGCAGTTGCATAGCTCGCCTTGTTTGATGGTTGAATAGAAGGATAAAAGTTCTAATTTTCTTGGAATTCAACCTTGGCAAGGTTACCCGAATCAATGAAAATTCACTGTTTTTCTTAATGTTATCAATTAGTTAGGTAATGGCTACCAGTTTTTTGCTTTCGCGAACCAACTGACTGCGCCGTCAGTTGTCTTGGCGCAGGCGACCTGGTACGGCTCGTTCCGGGCTGGAATATCGTCCAGTTCCGGCGATACCGTCCTGTATACTCCTGGCTCCCGCTGGGGTGTGAAGGGCTCCAACGAGATTTCCGACGGATTGTCGGGCGTGTACCGTTACGAAGAGGCGCTTGACCTGAGTACCGCTACGCTTGGGGCCGGCAACCGCTTGTCCTACGTGGGGCTCTCTGGCGGCTTCGGTACGCTCACTATGGGACGTGTTTGGGGTGCGGAGTACAACTCCACCGGCGCAATTACAGACAATTCCTATTTTCTTGGCAATTCATACGGTAGCTACCGGGTCGGCCCAGCGGTTTCGTATGCGATTTCAACCGGCCCAGTCAACTTGCAATTGGATGCGGTAATGAGTGGCAATCCCAAGACCGTAGACCGTATGCTGTTCGGTGCCAGTGCCGGCTTCGGAGCGGGCAAGGTTGCAGTTTCCTATGACTCCAACAGTGATAATGAAAACCAGGCCAAGACAACAAACACCACGTTTGCGGGTGAAGTATCTTTCGGTTCTATGAGAGCCTACGTCGGTCAAGCGACAAGCAAGCCTGACGGCGGCAATAAGTCTAGAACAATCATGGGCGGCGTCGGTGGTTCGCTGGGCGACACCGGAATGGGATTCCTGATGCAAGCGTCAAAGGAAAGAGATGCCACGGGCAAGCCGACACCGATTGTGTTGAGTCTGTACAGGTCGCTCGGCGGTAGCTCCACTGTTATTCTGGAAGGCTTATTCAATGACAAGGATGGTGAAGGGAACAAAATAGATGCACGAACTACACTGACATTGAAGGTAGACTTCTAATTCACTGCTAGTAATAACGAAAAAGGGTGCTGACGGCACCCTTTTTTGTTACTGAAACTACTGCTTGGACCACTGCCAAGTAAAGGAAGATGAGTATCCTTAGATTTCTTCTTCTTGATAGGCAGTTAGACTAAACAAAGATACGGGTGCTATTGCACTTCGACCACCAAGGTCTATTAGCTCGATGACTGTTGCACACTCTACTGTGCAAGCACCCAGCAACTCTACCAATTCAATAGATGCGTTCAGCGTTCCACCGGTAGCAATTACATCATCCACAATAACGACTCGATCAGACTCTTCAATCGCATCCTTGTGTACCTCAAGTCTGCTTTCACCGTATTCAAGTTCGTAGCTGGTTTTTACTGTTTCTGCCGGCAATTTACCTTGCTTGCGAATTAGTACCAACGGTACTTTGAGCAGGTAAGCCAGAGCAGAGCCAAATACAAAACCGCGCGCTTCAATCACCGCAATTCTGTCAATATTCTTGCCCTTGTATCGACCATGGAACTGATCAACACAGTAATTGACTGCTTCGGGGTTTTTCAGAAGTGTTGTAATGTCGCGAAATCTTACGCCTTCAACAGGATAATCAACCACTGTCCGAATTGAGG
Organism: Arenicellales bacterium; assembly: GCA_965200765.1. Classification (GTDB taxonomy): domain Bacteria; phylum Pseudomonadota; class Gammaproteobacteria; order Arenicellales; family JAJDZL01. The sequence goes on along the minus strand of OZ241380.1, from coordinate 99,827 downwards.
ATTTCAGATTCATAAAACTGAATCATGCCACTTGGTCCTGAAATCGCCAAAACGGCCAATTTTCAGAATCACAACAACAGCTCGGATATTAACGAATTTACTTCATCGCCTTGCAGTTGAATCAACACAATCAAGTGCCGAGAACATCAATCGTCGCAGCACGTAATATCGCTGTCAGTCTGTCCAGTTCAGATTCTTCAGTAACGATAGGCGGTGCAATGCAAAACACATCGCCCCGCACCCTGCTGAACACGCCCCGTTCAATCGCCGCACTCAAAATCTTGTCTCCGATCTTTTCTTCTGCAGGAAACGGTTCTTTGGTCGCTTTGTCCTTGACATACTCAACACCGCAAAGTAACCCCAAACCCCGAATGTCTCCAACATGGGGATGGTCGCTCAAAGCAGTGCGCAGATTGTTTATCAGGCGTTCTCCTTTCACGGCAGCCTGACCTGGAAAATCTTCACTTTGAACCAAGTCAATCATCGCCAACGCAACGGCACTGCCAATCGGATGTGCGCTGTAAGTATATGCATGCATGAAGGGTTCTGCCCGCTCGTCCATGATTTCAGCGATTTCGTCGCTGATGCCGATGCCGCCAAAAGGAAAGTAACCGGAAGTTATTGCTTTGGCAAAGCTGATTATGTCAGGTTGTACACCCCAGTGGTCCAGTGCAAACAGACGACCCGTACGACCAAATCCTGTGATTACTTCGTCGACTACGAACAGCACTTCATACTTGTCGCAGATTTCCCGGATTCTCGGGAAATAGTCATCTTGCGGTGGAATGACTCCTCCGGAACCCTGAACAGGTTCGGCAATAAACATTGCAACCGTTTCCGGTCCTTCCTTCAAAATCGCTTTTTCTAGTTCATTTGCAGCTGCGACTCCCTGACTTACACTTGAGTCGGAAGATTCATACCGATACGGATATGGCGATGGAATGAACGAAAACCCTGGAATCCTCGGTTCAAACATCGGCCAATAAGGTGGTATTCCGGTTGCACACATGGCAGCAAAGGTAACCCCGTGATATCCAAGCATACGGGAAATTATTTTTGTCTTGTCGGGACGACCGCAAAGCTTCCAGTAGTATCTGCTCAGTTTTATCGCTGAATCAGTCGCCTCGCCGCCGCCGGAAGTCAGATAGAAACGGTTAATGTTCGGATACATGACTTCTGACAATTTTCTTCCGAGTTGAATTGCCTTGTCATTGGAACTGCCGACATATCCGGAGGCGTATGGCAACGCTTCATACTGTGCAGCTGCTGCATCTTTCAATGTCTGTGCGCTATGTCCGGCCGTGTTGTTCCACAAACCTGCAAGAGCATCAATGTACTCTTTGCCGTCGGAATCAATCAATGTTGAACCCCGTCCTTCAACCCAGATTCGCGCATTCTTGTGCGCTGAATTGATATGTAGCGGGTGTATTAAATGGTCGCTGTCTTGTGCCAGCAATGCGGAACTTGAGATTGCCATGTTAGTTTCTCGCAAGATGAAATGGTTAATACGAAAACTGAATGATAAGCGAAAAATCCAACTTGCAGTGAAGGAAATTCTCCGCTAATTTCTGATTCTGATTGTGGCTACGGGACCTTTCCATCCATGCGTAGCCGGATTCAATGCTGAGCCTGTTCCACCAATGATGCCTGGATGACGCCCCACACTGCCCTCCGGGCTTAGCCCCTCGATTCCCGTTGCTGCATGATCTGCTTGGCCACTGGGGTCATGTGGAATCCCGGGTGTATTTGGTTCACCACCCCCCGTAATATGCTCGGTGTTTGATTCTGTACCGGCATCAACGGCATACAGCTCCTGTACACCTACCCGTATCAGTGCGTTGTCAAGAACAACAAATCCGTCGTTGGTTGGCAAAATCATGGCAATTACAGACATTCGTGTTGCGCTTCCATTCAAATTGAAAGTGACCGACTGACCGGGACCGAGCAACCCGTTGTAAGGGTCAACAACAATATGCTCGCCTTCAAATTGTTTTGCCATCGGCTTGATATTGCCACCTTCTGCAACAGCCTGGAGTTCGGGAGATGCTACTTTGCCAAATCGAAACATGTCTTCCGCACGCTCACTATGCCCGACTGCAAGAATTGGAGTCAAGAACAGATTGGATGTTTCATTGGTTATCGTAACCGTGTAATCTCTTACGTTTGCCTGATTGCCAACAGATGCACATCCAGCAAACAATAGGCTAGATACAACAAAAGCGACAAATTTACCTTTCATTGAGAGTACTTGATTGAATTGCACAAAAGAGTTTTGAATTTGACGAGATTAAGCGGTTAATAATATCATGGAAGCCTTGCGGTTCTGCAGATTTTCTGTGATGAACGCTTCTCTTTGGAGATGATTGCAAGACAATCTCTCCAATTGTTGTACCGATTATTCGTGAAATGCCGTATTGCCGGAAGACAGTGTAGACGTAACAGCTGACGAAATTCTTTGCGACTAATGATAAACTTGAATCCGAAAACAGTTCTATTCCCGAAGATTTGCAGATGTCCGTCGAAGCAATTTTGAATGAGTGTCCGTCAAGCCTTCCCAAGGGCTTGTCGAAAGTGGATATCGCGCGCTTTGACAGAGATGGATATCTGCTTGTGAAGAATTTGTATTCACCCAAGCTGTGCGACGAGATGGCATCAATTATCCAGACTTCTCTTGACCCTGCGATTGCGCCAGTAGAATACGAGGCGGAATTGCACTATCCCGGCTCGCCGCCAACTAGGCATTCACCCGGCGGAGACACTTCCAGAAGACTGTTGCATGCCTATGCACGAGATGAAGTATTTCGAAATTGGGCTACCAATTCATCTGTAGTGGAATCAGTCCGAAGTTTGCTCGGCGGCGGTGATGTCCAGCTTAGCCAGAATCACCACAACTGCATTATGACCAAGTATCCGGGATATGGCAGTTCGACAGGGTGGCATCAAGACATGCGCTACTGGTCGTTTGATCGTCCGGAACTGGTCACTGCCTGGCTAGCACTTGGTGACGAATACCGTGAAAACGGATGTCTGACAGTAGTGCCGGGTTCTCATCGAATGAATTTGGACCGTGGTCGTTTTGACGCGGCCTTGTTTTTCAGAGACGACCTTGAGGAGAACCGCGATTTGATAAAAACTGCAAAGGAAATGATCATGCGCAAGGGTGATGCCTTGTATTTTCATTGTCGCTTGATCCACTCCGCGGGGCGTAACTATTCAAATTCGATCAAGTATTCGGTAGTTTTCACTTATCACTCGAAAGAAAATCGCCCGATTGCAGAAACTCGCTCTGCGAAACATTCTGAAATTGATTTACCTGCAAAGGTGGTACCGTGAAGTATATTGGACTGCTCCTGTTTCCGGCCATGGGCTTCATTTTGGTCTGGATGTGGTTGCGCGTGCGTAATAAGAATTTGGAAACAATCGTGAAAGAATCTGCCGAAGAACATCATCATCTGCTTGACATCGCGGAGCAACATCCGAAAGGCGGAAGTTATTCAGACTATCAGAAATGGAAATCGCAACGTACCGAAAACCACAAGCATTCTGAATGACCATTACGATCAATACATTCCTGAAGTTAAAGCGAGAAGGGGTGAAGTTTGCCTGCCTGACCGCGTACGGCTATTGCGATGCAGTCGCGGCAAGTGAAGCAGGCGTTGAAATTCTCCTGGTTGGAGATTCGCTGGGCATGGTCATTCAGGGGCATGACAGCAGCTTGCCGGTAACCACTGAAGAAATTGCCTATCACATCCGGTGTGTGGTGCGCGGCAACCGGGGTTCACTCTTGATGGCTGACCTTCCATTTATGACTTACTACTCAAAAAATGCCACGTTGCAAACTGCCGCCACATTGATGCGGGAAGGCGCGCAAATAGTAAAACTTGAAGGCGGTGCTTGGTTAGCCGAGTCTACGCGCTTGCTGGTTGAAAGAGGAGTGCCGGTATGCGCACACATGGGTTTGACTCCGCAATCGGTCAATCATCTTGGCGGATATCGGGTCCAGGGCCGCGACCCGGCCCAAGCTCAGAAGCTGATCGAAGAAGCACTTCTGCTACAAGAGGCAGGCGCCAGTTTCATCTTGCTTGAATGTGTTCCACAATCACTGGGCAAGACTATCACAGAAAAACTTGATGTGCCAGTGATCGGAATCGGTGCCGGCCCTTCAACTGACGGGCAAATTATGGTTTTGCATGACTTGCTGGGACTCTACCCCGGCAAACCGGCGAAGTTCGTCAAGAATTACCTGGCAGATGCAAACGGCGTTCAATCTGCTATTTCACAGTATGTCAATGATGTGAAAAACAGCCAATTTCCGTCAGAAGAACATTGCTACAATTGAACCAGTTGCCATCTTCATCCGAGAATTTTCCAGTGCTGTGGACAATTGGTCACAGCAATCTGGAGTTCGAACAATTTGTCGAATTGCTCAAGCAATATCCGATTGATACATTGGTAGACATTCGTTCGTTGCCTTATTCATCTCGTCATCCGCAATTCAATCGCGAGAATTTGCAACCTGGACTTGAGGAGCATGGATTGCAATATCACTGGGCCGGACGTCAGCTGGGTGGAATGCGAAAACCCAAGAAGAATTCTCGCCATTTCGCATTGGGCGGCTGGCAACATGCGTATGCAGACCACATGGACACTATTGACTTCAAGATTGGTGCCAGTCAACTGACCCGACTGGCAGAAAGACAAAATATCGTGTTAATGTGTGCCGAGAAGTCCTATCTGTCTTGCCACAGAAAATATTTGTCGGATTATTTGACAGCCTATGGTTGCAGGATCTTCCATGTCAAGGATTCGACCAGTGTATTCGAACATGAAATTTCGGAGCACCTGCGCATTGAAGCCGGAGAATTGGTGTACGACAGGGGCGTGTTGCAAGACCTTCACTAGCATTGATAGCTTTGAATTCAGTTAAAATGCGTCAGTAATGCAAATCAACCACGGGTAAAGCCATGCTATTCGGATTCGGTCGTAAAACTGCCATGCCTGCCAAGGATGAAGCACTCCCGGGAAGGTCACAACCCATTCCAACTTTGTCGCATCATTTTGTGAACAATAATCCCTTGTCTCCGCCATACCCCGATAATTCTGAAATCGCAATGTTTGGCGGCGGTTGCTTCTGGGGCGTTGAAAAACAATTCTGGAGTCTCGAAGGTATCTTTGTCACCGCCGTTGGATACGCCGCTGGCTTCACACCGAACCCAACCTATGCCGAAGTGTGTACCGGCATGACCGGACACAATGAAGTTGTCAGAGTTGTTTATTTTCCATCCAAGATTTCCTACTCGGATCTACTGAGAGTGTTTTGGGAGTGCCATGATCCTACACAGGGAATGCGCCAAGGCAATGATGTTGGAACACAGTATCGCTCTGGTATATACACCTACGATGACATTCAGGACCATCTTGCCAGGCAGTCTTATGAAATATATCGGGCGGCTTTGCGACAAAACGGCTACGGATTGTTAACTACCGAAATTCAATCGGCGACCGAATTTTACTTTGCCGAACCCGAACATCAGCAGTATCTGGCAAGAAATCCAGGTGGCTATTGCGGACACGGTGGTACCGGCGTTTGCTATGTGGATCGTACAGATTCCGCAGTCGCCTGATTCCAGGACTATAACGGACAGACAATTTCCCCCAGCCGCTCCGTCAAGCGAAGATTCTCACTGTAGTCAATTGGAACCACCACCAAACTTGGACCATCATTCATGAAAGCGTCCTCCAAAACAGACAACAACTCGGAAGAGTCACTCACTTTGTAGCCGTTCCAACCAAACGATTGGGCGAGCAACAACCAATCAGGGTTCCCGAATTTGAGGTCCGTGTGATATCCGAATTGATTCGTTTGCTTCCACGCAATCAATCCATAAGCGTTATCTTCCCATACCATCACCACAATTCTGGAATTGAGACGTTTCGCAGTTTCCATTTCCTGAACATTCATCAGAAATCCGGCATCACCGCAAATTGCCAGTACTTTTCTGTCCGGAAATACAAGATTCGCAGCCACTGCACCGGGCAAGGCAAACCCCATTGAGCAGAATCCATTTGGAATCAGGCATGTATTTGGTTCATGGCAATGATAGTGGCGGGCTATCCACATTTTGTGCGCACCCACATCGGATAGCAAAATGTCATTTGGCCCCAGACATTTCCGTACATCCCACAAAACTTTCTGCGGCTTGATGACTCCAACTGTATCGTCGTCCTTGAATTCTGCAAAATCCGCGGCCATATCCCGACGAGTTGCCGCTTGTTGCTGCAAGTTGAACTCCGGTACACCAACTTGGTCCAGACGTGAATTCAACATCCACAGTGTATGTGCCAAATCTCCAATAACTTCAAGTTCGGGACGATAGTACCCGTCAATTTCTGCGGGCAGGAAATCAATGTGAAGAATATTCTTGTCTTGCTCCGGGTTCCACAAGTGCGGATGGTATTCAACCATATCGTAACCCAAAGTAATCACAAGATCAGCGGCATCCAGTGCACAGGCAACCAAGTCTTTTGCACCGAGCCCGATCGTATACAGACAATAGTCTGCATCCATGTCAACACAACCTTTCGCCATGAATGTGCTGATGACACCGATTCCGGTTTGTTCACAAAAGATGCGAAGTTGTTTTGAAGCGCGTCTGCGAATACATCCGTTCCCCGCTACAATCACAGGCCTTTTTGAACGACTGATCAACTCGAATGCCTGGTCCACGATTTTGTCATCTGCTACGGCACGACGCAAAATGTAAGGTTCAAGCGGCCGGCCATGCGCGTTCAATTTTGCTACATCTTCTGGCAACTCAATCAACGCGGCACCGGGTTTTTCCACTTTCGCGGTACGCACCGCTTTTCGCACAATCTCGGGAATATTGTCAGGATGATGCACTTGTTGTGCCCACTTGGTAATGGGTCGATACATGGCTACGACATCCATGACCTGATGTGACTCCTTGTGCAGTCGCGTGGAGGCACCTTGCCCGGTCAACACCAGCATTGGTGCCCGATCCATGTTTCCGTCCGCCACACCGGTAGTTAAATTGGTTGCACCCGGTCCCAAGGTACCAAGGCATCCGGCGACATGACCGGTGAGTCGTCCGTAGGCTTCAGCCATGAAAGCCGCACCTTGTTCATGGCGACAAAGGATAAACTTGATGGTCTTGGACTGTTCCAGTGAAATCATGAAATCCGCATTTTCTTCGCCGGGCACTCCAAAGATGTACTCGACCCCTTCCTGCTCCAGACATTGAACAAATAAATCAGAGGCTTTCATAATCGTAGCCAATCAAAATGAGTGAATTTCCTGAAGCCGAGATTCTCAGCGAACAGTACGAGTGGGTACCCGGGCCGGCACGGTTGCTGGCGATGGCTTGCAACCTGTATCGCAACACTGTCCCGGTTGCTCGGCTACCGAGCTACTGTCTTGATGGATACCTCGGTCAATCAAACGCTGAACCAATTCTGTTTTTTCCTGAATTGGATATTTTCGAAAAATCTCGCGTTTCATCGCTTCCGGGGACCCGCCTCCATGAACACTGATTACGGAATACCACGCACCGGAGTGAGAAGCTGTCAAATCTTCCAGCAGTCGGGCAACGGTTGCTCTGCGGTGCGGGGGAATGTCCGGACTTGCCGACATCAGAGAATCCAGTTTGGACATGGTTGCCGGATTATGATCCTCTTCCGGTTGCGGTAACGTTACAATCAAGCCGCCTGATACGGTGTTCGCAAGTCGATGCATGTCATAAATCGAGTTGGCCAGCATCAACTTTCCGATATTTGAGTAAACCGCGTCTGGCTCATAGTTGCCTGATTCTGAATAGCGCCCGTAAACCGATGCTGAAACACCGCACGAATAAAAGCTTTCCACAGTCTTGATCAAGTCCACCATGGCTTCGCGCAAGTGCGGCTCCGCTTCAACATTCAAACCGTTTGTTTCAATCATCATTGCCGATGCGCCAATCAACAAATCGCCAAATCCGGCCCTGGCTCCGATACAAGTGTGTCTGTGATGATTTGCATAAGATTTTGTCAGTTCTTCCGAATGCTGCCATTCGCCACACATGAACACACGGTCGTAAGGTACGAAAACATTTTCAAACACACAGACACCGGTGGATTGACCAAATCGGTTGCTGAACTCTGCCGATGACTCACCCGGACGGCCTGCCGGTCGCGCGACCACAGTCAGTCCGGCGGCATCAATGGGAACTTGGCACGCAATCGCGAAATCACTGTCTTCACGCGTCATATTGCGTCCAGGCAGGACAAACAACTCATGGACATACGGTGCGGCCGTTACAATTGCCTTTACACCGGAAATTTCCACCCCATCCGGTCGGCGATTCACAATGCGAAGATGACTATCCAGATTCGGTTGCTCATGGGGACGCAAGGAACGATCGCCCTTCGCATCTGTCATGGCGATTCCGACTGTGAGATCCAGTTGCTGAATTCTATGCATTTGCTCAATGAGACGCGAATGGTATTCTGTACCAAGTTCTGCGTCCATACGATGAGTCGTCTGGTACAAGGCATTCAGTCCATCCATTGTCAGGTATCGCATGGCACATCCGGTGATTTGGCAAACTGCCCGGACATACTCCAGCTTGGTCAACAAATCGTCACTACTACGATTAATATGTACAAACCGATTGACAATATCACCCGAAGTATGTTGCCTGGCAAGCGAAAATTCTTGATTTTCTTCAGCTTGTGCAAAATCGTATGTCATGGCAATTGCATTCACTCCCGGCTTGAGCAAGGGATGATTGACGACGCTGTCGACCTTTGTACCCTGTACGAAAACATTTGGATTGTATGTGCGCAACGATTCGCAATAATCAGTTGCTGACATCAGATTCATAGGAGTGATTCTGCCTGAGGCTTATCGTTTCATTTGTTTCGATTTGACTGTTAATGTACCACAACCATCAGGTACATTGTTTTGATCCCCTTGTTTCGCGGGACATGGACTTACTTTTCCGCATACCGCATTCGGCCTTTTACCGACTTGACCTGTCGCCGCGAAAACCAGCGTGTAAGTCTTATTGTACAGTATTAGTTGTAAAAATCTTGTCAGTAAAAGTTTTCGTGCTGTCGGTGTGACAAAAAGATTCATGGATGTTTGACAGGCTCCATACCAATTGACTGCGCCGTCAGTTGTCTTGGCGCAGGCGACTTGGTACGGCTCGTTCCGGGCCGGGTTAGAAAGTGCGTCAGGCGAGACCACGCTCAATTCGAAAGGGAGTCGCTGGGGCGTAAAGGGCTCGAACGAGATTTCCGACGGTCTTTCGGGCGTGTACCGCTACGAAGAGGCGCTGGACCTGAGGAACGCCACGCTAGGTGCTGGCAATCGGCTGTCCTATGTGGGCCTGTCCGGCGGGTTTGGAACATTGACCATGGGCCGCGTCTGGGGCGCCGAGTACAACTCGACCGGTGCGATATTGGACGGCTCCTACTTCTACGGCAACAGTCACGGCAGTTACAGAGTCGGCCCGGCGCTTTCGTACGCAGTATCCACTGGTCTTGTTAGCATGCAGATTGATGCTGTCATGGCGGGCGCGGATGTGAGAAATTCAGGAACCCATTATCATCTTCAAGGCAGGGGCGAGAACGCATGTGGTACGGCTACTACTGTCACACCTGATACTAGATGTATCAGATATACTGGCGGCACTATAGACGTAAACACCAAGACGGTGGACCGCATGTTGTTCGGTCTTTCGGCGGGCTTTGGCGGTGGCAAGGTGGCACTTTCGTACGATGCGAACAGCACAGTTCCTACGGTGAAGGACACCAACCTCACGGCTGCGGGGGAGTTCACTTTCGGCTCCAACCGGGTCTATCTCGGCTATTCGCAGTTCAAAGAACCTGACGACAACGACAATGCAAGAGCGGGCGTGCAGGAACGAAAGACGACCAGTACATTCGCTGGAATCGGCGGTTCGCTCGGCGACACTGGCACGTCGTATCTGATTCAGGTGGTGCAGAGGAAGCAGGAGACCGGTGGGACTGCGGCGAGAGCCAAGCCGACTCCTATTCTGCTGAACGTAGCGAGGTCGCTTGGTGGTTCTTCCACGATTATTCTGGAAGGCGTGACTAACGACAAAAGTTTCGCCGGTGTGAAAAGGAAGGCGACGGTGGGACTTATACTGAAGGTTGACTTCTAGTTGGTGCCAAGTTTATGTAAAAAAGGGGTGCCATCGGCACCCCTTTTTCGTTGATACTATCCAAGATTTAGAAGTCTACCTTCAATACCAGTGTAGTACGTGATTTTGCTTTAGTTCCATCAGCATTTTTGTCATTGAATAGGCCTTCCAATACAACAGTGGAGCCACCGCCTAGCGACCTGTACAGACTCAACAAGATCGGTGTCGGCTTGCCTGTGGCATCTCTTTTCTTTGCTGCCTGCATCAGGAATCCCATTCCGGTGTCGCCCAGCGAACCGCCGACACCGCCCATGATTGTTCTGACCTTATTACCGCCGTCCGGCTTCTTTGTCGCTTGCCCGACGTAGGCTCTCATGGACCCGAAAGACACCTCGCCTGCAATCGTAGTGTTGGTAGTCTTTGGTGTCATAGTGTTACCATCGGATTCTACGCCGTCGCTATTGGAATCGTAGGAAATCGCAACTTTCCCTGACCCGAAACTTGCACTGGCACCGAACAGCATTCGGTCTACGGTCTTGTTATTGTTGACCGAGAGATTTGTGCCGTTTTCAGCATCCGCCGTTCTTACACCGTTCGTGACCGTAAACTTATCCTTCGTTCTTTTATTGCTCATGATCGCATCCAATTGCAAGCTGACCGGGCCGGTCGAAATTGCATACGAAATTGCCGGACCTACCCGGTAAGTGCCGTACGAATCGCCGATGAAGTAGGAGTTGTCCAAGATGGCACCGGTGGAGTTGTACTCTGCGCCCCAAACGCGACCCATAGTGAGCGTACCAAAGCCGCCGGAGAGCCCCACGTAGGACAGACGGTTGCCAGCTCCTAGTGTGGCGTTCTTCAGATCCAGCGCCTCCTCGTAGCGGTACACGGCCGACAGCCCGTCGGAAATCTCGTTGGAGCCCTTCACGCCCCAGCGGGAACCAAATGAATTCAAGGTCGTGTTGCCTTTGTTTGCATCAATGCCAGCCCGGAACGAGCCGTACCAAGTCGCCTGCGCCAAGACAACTGACGGCGCAGTCAGTTGGTGCTTAACAAGAACTAGAGTATGCCCGACGGAAAGTCGACTCCAAGTTGTACAACTACTATCAGTTAAGTTGTTCGAGATACAACGGGAATTTCAGGAAGCAGGAACTGAGTGCAATACAAAATACTGTTCAGGTACACCAAACGGACTTTGTCGCAGGCAACACGCAAATAGTTGCTATGTCGCAGACTTTGCCATATCAAAATCCAGTTTTACCCTGAGCCCCGGTTCGTTGTCTTCCAGACGCAAATTTGAATTGTGCAACCCGGCTACTGCGTATACAAGACTGAGTCCCAATCCACTCCCCGGGGTGGACCGACTGCTGTCCATGCGAAATAGCCGTTGCACTACCTTTTCGTGAAATTCCTTCGGAATGCCAGGTCCCTTGTCGGCTACCACTATATCCACCTTGCTTGAATTTTGATTGATAGAAATGTCAAGATTCGTACTCTTCGGCGCATACTTGATACCATTGTCAATCAAATTTGCGAATGCCTGGAATATCAGATTCCTGTCTGCATATATTTCGTATTTTGAATTGCAGTACTGCCTGGAAATGGATATGGACTTTTCTTCGGCCATGGGTTCATATAATTCAATCACATCGTCCAGAACATTTCTGGGATCAAAACGTGTGAATGTGTGTTTAGAATTGCTGGCCTCAATACGGGCAATTCGAAGCAATGCAGTGCATGTCACCAAAAGCGAATCGGCTTCTTTGATTGACCCTTCAATCATTTGCCGGGAAATCGCGCCTCCATTATCAGAATTTTCGCTGGATTCCAAGGCTTGCGACAAGCGATTCTTGAGCCTTGTCAGAGGTGTTCTCAGATCATGGGCAATATTGTCCGATACAGATTTGATGCCGATCATCAAGGTTTCAACACGATCCAGCATTTCGTTGAAGTTCACTGCAAGTTTGTCAAACTGATCTCCGCTATGGTCCGGCTGGATCCGCTGAGTTAAATCGCCGGCCATGACGACCCGACAGGTAGAGTTAACCGTCGCCAATCGGCTTGCAACAATTCTGCTGAACAGAAGAGCGCCAGCAATTGCCAATACAATGGTAATTGCAATCCCCCAGGCAAGTATCAGAAAAAATCTGGCTTCCAACTCTTCCAGGTCATGAATGTTTCGTCCTACAAGTAGTTGATGATGTTGGGAAATCTGACGCAAATGAGCGCGTACCGGATGAGAATCCTGACCCGCGGGTCCATATCCCTTGAGTGGAAACTCGACCTGTCCGTAATTGTTTGGTTCAACACTCGGCATCTGCGACAGGTTGCCTGCAATACGATTTCCTTCATTGTCCGATAACAAGAAAAGCATCGGATCGGTCGGCATGAGATGAAATACGCGATCCTGCACGATCAGATGGAACGGGACCATGGGGTTTTGGTAGGTCTCTTCCAAGCTATCAAGTTCTTCCGAAATTGTAGTGTCTATCTGCGCCAACCGGTATTGAAAGGATGACCAGTAAATGACCCCCATAAGCCCAATTGTTGACACACAGAACAATGAGGCGTAAATAACCGCAAGGAGGAATGTGGAACTTCTGAGTCGTTGAGTGAAATGCTTGAACATGTATTTTCTGGCGAATTGCAAATTGCAGGGTGGAATTGATTGTGGATATAGGGGGAATACACCTATTCAGGGGAAAGCATGTAGCCTGAACCTCGTATGGTGTGAATCAAGGGTTTGTCGAATTGCTTGTCAATTTTTGTTCTGAGTCGTGAAATATGAACGTCAATAATACTGGTTTGCGGGTCAAAATTATAGTCCCATACCTTTTCCAAAAGCATGGTACGGGTTACAACCTGTTCGCTGTATCTCATCAAGACTTCCAGAATTCGAAACTCCGTAGGCAAAACATCGATTTTTTTGCCAGCCCGGGTTACTTCCCGCGTCAGCAAATTCAGTGTCAGGTCATCCACTATGAGTTGCGTTGTTGTTGCCGAGGCATCAACTCGTCGAACGATTGCATCAAGTCGGGCTAGCAACTCCGAATATGCGAACGGTTTGGTAAGGTAGTCGTCGCTTCCGGTTTTCAATCCTTGTACCCGGTCGTCCACGTCTCCAAGCGCACTGAGAATCAGAATTGGCGTATGTATGTCTTTTCTGCGAAGTTGCTGGACAATTTCCAGGCCATCCATCTCCGGCAACATGCGATCAACAATCAGTGCATCAAAATCTTCCGTGCTTGCACGATGCAAGCCGTCAATACCAGTTGATGCAACCTCTGGTCGATGCCCTGCCTCTGTCAGTCCCTTGGCAATATAGGACAATGTATCTTTGTCATCTTCAATAATCAGTATACGCATGAGCTCCCCCGTAAATCAAAACTGGGTAGGTGACTGTATCGGATAAAATCATCCAAGTTGTCGCATTTTGCAATTTCCAGGTCACTTATTTTACTTCCGACCTTGGAAAATGTTAAAATAAGCGGATTGGTTTGAATTCAACATCTATAAGCTCTCGTGAAAAAAAGCCGCCGGAAAATATGCTGTTGATATTTTCCGGCGGAAACCCTGTACCAGAAAAGAGAGGATATAAACCAATTACGAAGCGGAGACGGTCACAAAGCGGCTGCCTCCGTTTCGTTCAATTAGCATGAGAATGTTGTTCTTGCCGCTTTCAGTTGCGGCATTCAAGTTCTGTTGCGCATCATCAATGGAATCTATGGATTCACGGTTGATGCTTTTGATAACATCGCCTTCACGAATCCCGGACTGTGCCGCCGCGCTGCCTTGCTCCACATCCAGAACGACAACCCCGGTGGTGTCTTCGTCAATTTCAAATCGCTGGCGATTTTCAGCGCTGATTTCAGCGAGTTCAATTCCGATTGACAAAGATGTGTCCTTTTCACGACTTGCCAATTCCGTTTCTTTGCCTGCGACATTTCGGTTGCCAATGGCAATGGTCAGCGAAACAGTATCTCCGTCGCGCCAGACTTCCAAGCCGACTTCCGTGCCAGGTTTGGTTGATCGAACTACACGAGGCAATTCGCGCATCTCGGCGATGTCCTCATCATTGAAATTGAGAATGACATCCCCGACTTCAACCCCGGCAATCGCGGCGGGACTGCCATCAACCACTTCTGCCACCAATGCGCCTTTCGCCTCTTCAAGTTGCATGGCTTCGGCGATGTCCTCGGTTACATCCTGAATGACCACACCCAGAAAACCGCGTTCGATGCGACCGTCCTGAATCAGCGTACTGGAAATATCTTCAGCCAATGCAGAAGGTATCGCCAGAGCGACACCGGCATTCTCGCCCGTTCGGGACATAATCATGGTATTCACGCCGATTACTTCACCGACAGAGTTAAACAGTGGTCCGCCTGAATTACCTTGGTTGACAGCTGCATCAATCTGAATCAGCTGTGCATCCGGGTTATTTGCAAATGAGCGTCCTTTGCCAGAGATTATGCCGAGCGATACTGAACTTTGCAATCCGAACGGCGTGCCGATTGCGATGACCCAGTCACCGACTCTGGATTTTTCCGAATTGCCGAATTTTGCTGCAATCAGTTTCCGGTCAGCGTCGATTTTGATCACGGCCAAATCTGTCAACTCGTCAATTCCGATAATTTTTGCGTCGTAGACTGTATCATCGGACAACGTAACTTTTAAGGCATCTGCACCATTCACCACATGCGCATTGGTAACGATGTAGCCGCTGGAGTCCACGACAAATCCAGAACCTGAACCTTGTCGCGGTATTTGGTCATCGCCCGGCAACTTGTCAAAGAATTTGTCCATTTCAGGGAATTGGTCGAAAAACCTTCGAAAATCGTCTTCAAAATCAAAGTCAGTTTTTTTCTGCAACTGTTCTACCGATATGGTTACTACAGTTGGTGCAATTTCTTCAATGAGGTCAGCAAATCCGTTTTGGATATTTGCGACTCTTAGCGGAACTGTTTGCTCAGCATCATTTGCGCGTACCATTTCGCCCGATTTTGCAAGCAGTAGTCCAAATACTGCGAAAATCGCGAGAAACGATACAATCACAGATTTCTTCGAAATCGCAATGGTGTTGGTTTCACTATGTCTGCCAATTTTCATATTCAACTTCATCTCCTTTGATGCGGTCATGGAAAAACTCATCTTTGTTCATGCTATTGTGAGGCATACACCTTAATCTGGCATTTCACGAAATTTAAGTTTTTTTAAGGTCGTTGCACTCCATTCCGGAATGGAAACTTCACGGCGTTTCTTCAGATGCATCTTCAAGTTGATTCTTGATGAAAAAGTTGTTTATTTTCAATTAGATACAGAGTACTGTGCTTACAGTTCACACAGCTTGTCCGAACCGACATGGTCTTGATTTCAATTGGATTTCGATCGAACCAAATCAGAAAAATTTTTTGTTTACCAGTCGAATTCGGGATGATTGATGTTGACGTTGTAGCTTGTTAACCAAATTCGCGCTATCGTTTCGCACTGCATCCTGGGTAAATCAAGTTCAGAAAATCACTGATAATTTTCAAGTGGCTTCCTCCATCCTTCAAGCACCAGGTACGAAACATGTGGGCTAGTGGCGATTTTTCAATTGACGATAAATTTGCTGGTTCGTGTCAAGAACGAACAACAGCTAGCGGCTTTGGCAAGAATTGTCCTCTGCTAACGTGGTACTGGAGGCATACCAAGATTGCTACGCATCAGCAAACAGAGGGAGCACTATCCTCGCTGTATTCTGATTCACGTTGCCCGCGCAACTCTTCTCAACGTGAGTATACAACTGCGATTCCAAGTTCGACCGTCGCATCAAGTGGACGGCAAACCGGTGGACCGAGTCAATTGCAACAAGGCTATAGTTGTGTTGGCTCACGAGATATTGGACGAGTTTCTGGGTCAACAGAACTGTTTGTAGAACTGCGCGATGGAAGAAAGAAAAGGCGCTTGGAAGAGGAAAAAAATGGAATGTACCAACGGTCAAGGACATCGGCAAGTTTCGTTTCAAGGGTGAATTGAAATGAGGAGGTCAAATTGGCACGTGTGGTAAAGACTCCATGTCAGGTCAAGGTTCAGTTAGTCTGCGAATTTCCGGAACCTGATTTGGTTGATGACTGGCAACCCTTAGTTCGAGAAACTGATTTCATTGGATTCTTTTCGTGAACATGCCAGAACCATGGGAATTAACCACACGAAATCCTGAAGCTCCACAATTGTCACTATTGAATATAATCCCCTAAATTGGCTACTACGATATGCACAGTGCAGTAACCAATATGAGTATCTAATTATTTTCTACCGGAGAAAATTGAAAATGAACAAGATTGAAACTTCTGATATTGAGTCTACGCGAAGTGCTTGCGAGAAAAGTACAGATGAGTATTTGGCCGTATTGGAAGAAGTCAAAGACCAATATCAACAATATATCGAAGTTAGCGGTCTATATGAGTTGAATAGGCTACTTGAGCAAAAGGATGAGGAATTTTTGTCCCCTACACCAGAAAACCCATTGACAACAAATAAGATTAAGATGAAATAATATTTGAACTCCAATTGCATCAGAAGAATAGTAATTGAGAAGAGAATTGAACTGAAAAATGGTTATACTCACAGTTGTGTCAAATTTCAAAGTTCTATAATCCTTCTGTTTTTATCTACACATCTGCATTTTTACAAAAACCTCGTGAAACGCAAACAAGTATCACTCACGAAGATGTAAATGGCTTCATGAATGTTGTACACTGTGCTGATACTGAATATGGACTTACGCTGATTCTTCACACCCCTAGTTGATACGGGTGCAGTATGTATTGTTGAATACTTGCATTGGAGACCGACATAATGACGAGGATAGAAGGCGCGGATTTTATGGCGCCAGAGAGAGTCGAAAGATTCCCGCACAGAGGCTGAATATTTACGTGTGCGACTGACTTTCTGCCGCAAAGTCTACAAATCATGCTCCGGCAGTCATAGACAAAGTTTTATGATGCTACCGGATGCCGGCAAGTTAATTATGGCGAGATTCGAAACGAAAACAGGCGATAAGGCAATGGATTCGAACCGAATGAATTGACCGATTTACAATAATGGGAACCAATATATGAAGAATTGAGGCTAGAAGCCGTGCTGTCAAGCAAAATTTGAATATCAGCGCCATGGATTCAATGGAAAATCGCATTTCAACCGACGTGTTAGTTGCCGGCGGAGGAATTATGGGCAGTTCAACTGCCTATTTTCTTGTCGCGAACCCGAATTTTAGTGGTTCCGTCACCGTAGTTGAAAAAGACCCTGCATATCAAGCTTGTTCAACCACTCGTTCAGTGGGTTCAATTCGCCAGCAATTCTCCTCCGCGGACAATGTCAAAGCTTCCCGGTTCGGGTGGGAATTTATTTCGAATGTATCCACTACATTAAAAGTCAACACAACGGTGCCGGATGTTTCGCTGATACCTGCTTGCTATTTGATTCTTGGAGAGCAGCAAGATTGGGCCGAACTGCAACGCAATCACGAAATTCAGACAGAAGCGGACGCTAGAGTTGAATTGCTCAATGCCACTATGCTCAATCACTACTATCCATGGTTAAACACAGACGGTATCGCTGGCGGTTCACGCGGATTGGAATGCGAAGGCTGGTTCGACCCGTACAGTTTGCTTAATGCGCTTCGCAAAAAAGCGATTGACCTAGGTGCTGTCTATCTGAACGATGAAGTGGTTTCAGTAAAACGCGATGCATCCTGCATCAAATCGGTGAAACTTCGCTCCGGTAACTCTATCAACTGCGGCGCTTTGGTGAATGCCGCCGGACCGTATGCTGGCGACTTTGCGACACTCGCCGGTATTTGGCTCCCGGTCGGTCCACGCAAACGCAATGTTTTTGTGTTGCATTGTCGGGAAACAATCAAGGAAATGCCAATGGTGATTGACATTTCGGGATTCTATGTCCGACCCGAAGGAGAATACTACCTGTGCGGAATATCACCGACCAGTTTGCCTGACCCAAAAACCTACTCGCTTGAAGTGGACTACTCCATTTTCGACCAACTCGTGTGGCCACTGCTGGCGAATCGAATTCCTGCTTTTGAGTCGGTTCGCGTTGTCAATGCCTGGGCGGGACATTACGACTACAACGAATTCGACATGAACGGAATTGTTGGTGCTCACCCGGAAATCTCAAACTACTATTTCGCCAATGGCTTCAGTGGACATGGACTGCAACAGGCACCGGCAGTCGGGCGAGGATTGTCGGAATTGCTGACTTTCGGTGAATACCGGTCACTTGATCTGAGTCGATTGAGCTATGCGAGAATTTTGAATAAGCAATCCTATGCGGAAAAAATTATCATTTGAATGCTGACATGACCAAGATTTTGATTCTTTACTATAGCCGCGGTGGCAACGTTGCACGTTTGGCCAATCTGATCGCGCGCGGAGTCAATGGCGTAGACGACTGCGAAGCAATACTGCGCCAAGTTCCACCGGTGTCATCAGTGGCGGAAGCAGTTGAAGATGAAATTCCTTCCTCAGGCCACCCGTACGCGACACTGGAAGATCTGGAAGAATGCGACGGACTGGCATTGGGGAGTCCAACCCGGTTCGGAAATATGGCCGCGCCGCTAAAGCATTTTCTGGATTCTACCGGAAGTCTGTGGTTGTCGGGCAAGATGTCAGGCAAGCCGGCCTGTGTGTTTACTTCAACAGCATCCGTCCATGGCGGCCAGGAAACAACTTTGAATTCAATGATTTTGCCGCTCCTGCATCACGGGATGTTGATTGTCGGCATTCCTTATACAGAAAATGAGCTCCTTTCTACAACCAGTGGTGGGACACCGTACGGTGCCACACATGTTTCAGGGGCCGCCGACGAACAGCCATTCAGCAAAGAAGAAGAAGTTTTGAGTCTGAAAATTGGTCAACGTCTGGCAAAAATATCCAAGTCTTTGAAATTAGCCTGACCGGATTTAGTCAATTCCTTCCAGTTGTTTCAGAAATGGAATGGTTACGCGTCGTTGCTGTTGCAGAGACATACGGTCGATTTTATCCAGCAGTCCAAGCAGTGAATGCATGTCTCTGGCATATCGGCTCAAAGCGAACTGAGCAACAGAGTCGTCGATGTGAATTCCGCGTCGCGAGGCACGTTCAGTAAGTATTCTGATTTTGTCAGTGTCTGAAACCGGCTTCAACTTGAAAATTTCACGCGCATACAGTCGACTTTTCAAATCCGGCAACTGGAAACCAAGTGATTGTGGCGGTGCATTCGCTGTAAAGATGAGAGAGTTGCCTGTTGCCAAGGAGTTTTCAAACAGTGTCATGATCTTTTTTTCCCAAGCCACCTGCCCGGCAACTTGGTCCAAGTCGTCAATGCAATTCACAGCAAAGTAGTGCAACTCATCCAGAATTTCTGGTTGAAGCGAGCGGTCCTTCAACGACAGGTAGTGACTATTACCAATGATCTTGCAGGCTGAGTAAAGCAAGTGCGTCTTGCCCAATCCGTTTTCTCCCCATATAAATGCCACGCGCCGACTGATGTTCTCCCGAAGCATCGTGCGAAGAAACTCTACAACATGCGAATTCCCGGCAGGCAGAAAATTATCGAAATCCGCGTGATCAGCTAATGCGACCGGCAGTACTGCTTGCCTGTTCACGTTCCTTTTTTTTCTCAGCTGTAGCTACCTGGACGGATGGTTGTCCAATACTTCTTCTGATTGCCCAAACCCAGACATATTGACCACCGCTGGCGACGGTTGTTACAACGACCGCATACAAGAGCAAGGTGCTGATTTCGGGAAGAAAATTCCAGGCGGTATTTTCCAGCAGAACAAAGATCACCAGAGAGATTTGCAATGCCGTGTTGGTCTTGCTGATTTTGGTGGGCAACATGGGAATATCGCCATCCAAGGCCATCAGCACGAGATATCCGCCGAGGATCACTACATCTCTGAAAATTACAAGCGTAACCAGCCAGAAAGGGATTTGACCCAGCCAAACCAGCATGCTGTACGCGGAAATGATAATGATCTTGTCCGCAAGGGGGTCAAGATGAGCTCCCAGTTCCGTGACAAAATCAAACTTCTTCGCGATGTAGCCATCCAGGCCGTCCGTAATTCCTGCAACGATAAATAAGATTAGTGCCCATTCGTAGTTGTGATCGCGCAACAAAATGATCAACACCGGTGCCGCGGCAATGCGAAGCAAGGTCAACAGGTTCGGAATTTGTGAAGCGACAGCGTGCATTTTCAAATTTTTTTCAACATAATCACGACTATAAGTATATTTTAATATTCTTTGCTACTAACGCAGTTTCACCTGATTGACACCGGATTTGACAAGCAGTCAGAGGCAATAAATCGCATCGAATCAAAGCCACATTCCTATAATGAAAATCATTTAGCCGCTTGCACTAGCTCTTATCTCCAGATGCCAGATTCAAATGCGACCATATACCAGGAGTCGGGGGTGAATATTGAAGCCGCCGACAACTTGGTGGAATCCATCATTCCTGTAGCAAAGCGAACTCAAAACGCAGAGTGTCTCGGCTCAATCGGCAGCTTCGGTGCCTTGTACAGAGTCCCCGTCGGCTACCAGGAACCTGTACTGGTAAGCAGTACAGACGGTGTTGGTACCAAGCTCAAGCTCGCATTCGAATTGAAAAAGCATGACACAATCGGCATTGATCTGGTTGCCATGTGTGTCAATGACATTATCGTACACGGTGCGAAACCGTTGTATTTTTTGGACTACTTTGCCACCGGGCAGTTGCAACCGAAAATTGCGCAGGAAGTCATCCAGGGTATCGGCAGAGGATGTGAAATCGCCGGAGTTGCATTGATTGGCGGTGAAACTGCCGAGATGCCAGGTATTTACGCAAAATCGGAATTTGATTTGGCCGGATTTGCGGTAGGTATCGTGGAACAGAAAAAAATTCTGGATGGCAGTCGAATTTGTGCCGGTGACACCGTCATTGGAATCACATCCAGCGGCTTTCACTCCAATGGTTTTTCACTGATTCGAAAAGTTGTTCAGGACAACAAGGTTCCATTGTCTCACCGCATCGGTTCCCGACAATTGGGAGAAATTCTGCTTGCTCCGACAAAAATTTATGCGGCAGTTGTCCAAGACCTTCTGAGTACGTTTGCGATACATGGTATGGCTCACATTACAGGGGGCGGACTACCGGGTAATGTGAAACGAATCATGCCTGATGGTCTGATGGCGCGGATCATTCAAAATTCTTGGGACCACCCGCCGGAATTCGAGTGGCTTCAAAATATCGGGAATATTGCCGATACTGAAATGCTGTCGGTGTTCAATTGTGGAATCGGCTATGTGGTGGTCCTTCCGGCAAATCATGCCGATGAAGCAATCCGGTTTCTTGCGAACAAGGGATTCACTTCATATCCAATTGGAAAAATTGTTCCGTCAGTAGACAACAGTAAGGTTCAAATTGTCGATGAGTAGCGGCAAGCTTCGCGTCGCCGTGCTGGCCTCCGGCAATGGTTCGAATTTACAGGCAATCATCAACCAAATCAGAAATGGCGCACTGAGGATTGAGATTGTGGTTGTCCTCAGTGATGTTGCCGACGCGTTTGCATTGCAACGCGCAAAGCAAGCCGGTATTGCAACAGAGTTTGTCAATCCTGAAAACTACCCTGACCGGTCCAGATATGACAAGCAAGTTCTTCAAGTACTGGATTTATACCATCCGCAACTGATCGTGCTGGCCGGTTTCATGCGAATTCTATCCGGCGATTTCGTGAAAGCATATGAATCCCGAATCATGAACATTCATCCATCGTTGCTCCCGACCTACAAAGGTTTGAATACTCATCAGAGAGTGCTGGAAGCCGGTGAAACTTTTCATGGTGCTACGGTGCACTTTGTGGTCCCGGAACTGGATGCTGGTCCGATCATCTTGCAGGCTGAGCTAAAAGTGAAGACAGGTGAAACAGCGAACGAGTTGCAACAGAGAGTTCATGCTTGTGAATATATAATTTATCCGAAAGCGATACAGTGGTTTGGCGAAGGCCGACTAAGCATTGGAGACGGCAAAGTTTTACTGGATGGTGAAATATCAGTTGAGCAATATTTGAACTTGCATGAAATTCAGGCACATAAGAACTAGTTTTTCTTCACAACAACCCATCAGACGACCAATGCAACTTGGTTTTGCGTTGCTGGTTGCGGCAGTAGCTGGATTGCTGGCGACCGACACTACTGATGCACAGTCGCAATTTCGGGCAACCTACAGTATTACATACAAAGGCATGTCGGCAGGTCACAGCATCAAGACAGTCGGACAACGCGATGGCGCATATTTTGTGGATGACCATGTAGAACCGAATGCTTTTGCCGAATTACTCGGAAGCCCGTCCTACACGCACAGATCAGTTTTTCAGATTGAAAACCAGATTGTGACTCCGAATCAATTTTGGGTGGAAAGCGACGATCAGTCGGAAACTTACAACGCCAAATTTGACTGGAACCAAGGCAAGGTCGTATTCTCGAATGAAACAGCAATTGATTTGCCTGAAAATCCTGTTCTTGACAATGGCGCCTGGTATGCAGCTTTAATTCTTGGACAATCAATTCAGACGCAAGATCAGCAAGTCAGCATACTTGAAGGGAGAAAACTTTACACCTATTCGTATGGAGCACCTGTTTCAGAAGAAATAACAACAGAAATGGGAACTGTTCTCGCTTGGCGTACGACTCTGCAAGATGTTTACAATGACAACCGCAGCTATACCATTTGGGTTGCACCGGATTGGGGCAATATTCCGGTGAAAATTGAAAAATTCAAGGACAAGCCGACCTTGGTACTGGAACTTCAGTCGATCGAATGACACAACTTGGGGGTACCGGGACGTCCAACCCTATTGGTTGAGACGGATTTTCAGTATCAGCTGTTTTCCCTATCCTTCAACAATTGGTGTAAATTTCAAATTCAACTGCTTGCCTTTTACAGTGATTTTGAGTTTTCCACCGCTTGCAAGTGACCCGAACAGCACTTCGTCAGCAATCTTTTTCTTGATTTCATCCTGGATTACTCGAGCCATGGGCCGCGCCCCCATCGTGACATCAAATCCTTTCTCCGCCAGCCATTTTCTTGAACCTCCACTCACAGAAAGCTCAATCTTCCTGTCGTTGAGCTGCTGCTCAAGTTCAAGCAGAAATTTGTCAACCACCAGCAAAATGGTGTCTTGGTCCAGTGGATTGAACTGAATGATGGCATCCACCCGATTGCGAAACTCGGGTGTAAATGTGCGCTTGATTGCCTGCATGTCGTCAAAGGAATAATCCTGCTCTGTAAATCCGATGGATGATCGGGTAATATCGGCAGCTCCCGCATTCGTGGTCATAACGATAACCACATTGCGAAAGTCGGTTTTTCTTCCATTGTTGTCAGTCAGAGTACCATAGTCCATGACTTGCAACAGGATATTGAATACATCGTAATGCGCTTTTTCAATCTCATCCAGCAACAGAACTGCATGCGGCGACTTGTTCACTGCTTCGGTTAACAATCCGCCCTGGTCGAATCCGACATAACCGGGAGGCGCCCCAATCAATCGGGAAACTGTGTGTGGCTCCATATACTCCGACATGTCAAAACGAATCAACTCAATGCCGAGTGTGTTTGCCAGTTGACGAGTCACCTCTGTTTTACCAACACCGGTCGGACCCGAAAACAAAAAAGTTGAAATTGGCCGGTCCGGACTGGACAGTCCTGACCGTGACAATTTGATCGCACTTCCAAGAGACTCAATTGCCTCGTCCTGTCCGAACACTACCAGTTTCAAGTCCCTTTCAACGTTGCGCAACGTACTCATGTCGCTTGCAGAAATCGTTCTGGAAGGCACTCGCGCTATGCGGGAAACAATATCCTCTATATCTTTCACGCCAATGGTTTTCTTGCGTTTCGACGCAGGTTGCAACCGGCTTCGCGCGCCGGCTTCATCAATAACATCAATGGCCTTGTCAGGCAGTTTGCGGTCGTTGATATAGCGCGCAGACAATTCAACCGCAGCACGCAACGACGGCAATGTGTAGCGAACACTATGATACATTTCGAAACTGGATTTGAGTCCGCGCAGTATTTCCACAGACTCATCAATGGTTGGCTCCAGCACATCAATCTTCTGAAAACGACGCGCCAAGGCCCGGTCCTTCTCAAAGATGCCACGATACTCCTGGTAGGTCGTCGACCCCATGCATCGAAGTTCATCGGACACCAGCAACGGCTTCAATATGTTGGAAGCATCCATTGTGCCACCGGAGGCGGCACCTGCACCAATAACAGTATGAATTTCGTCGATGAACAAAATTGCACCGGGATCCTTCTTCAATTCACGGACCACCGATTTCAATCGTTGCTCAAAATCACCGCGGAATTTGGTGCCAGCAAGCAACGCCCCCATGTCAAGAGCATAAATATTGCTGTCTGCAAGCAACTCCGGTACATCAGCTTCAACAATTCGCTTGGCCAGCCCTTCTGCAATCGCGGTTTTCCCGACTCCTGCATCACCAACAAACAACGGATTGTTTTTTCTGCGACGGCAGAGAATCTGTACCGTTCTTTCGAGTTCCAGCTTCCTGCCAATCAGAGGGTCAATTTTGCCCTGCGTTGCACGTTCATTCAGATTTTGCAGGAATTTCTTTAACGGGTTCTTCTGTTTGACTTCATTGTCGCTTTCCACATCGGCGAGCGTTTCATCATCGCTTTCCAGCAATTTCCCCGTACCGTGTGCAACGTAGCGCACAACGTCGTAGCGCTGAACATTTTGCTCATGCAGAAAATGCACCGCGAAAGACTCATTTTCACCGTAAATGGCAATCAGAACGTTCTTGCAGTCGACTTCTTGACGGCCCGCATTTTGCACATGCAAGACCGCACGCTGAAGAACCCTGCGAAATCCGTGCGTAGTGCGCGGTTCCGGCTGATTATGTTGCATGGTTGGAACATGTTTATCGTTAAGAAATACTTCCAGTTCCTGCCGCAACTCGGTCGGTCGCGCACCGCAATTATTGAGAATTTCAAGGATTTTCTCGTCGTCCAGAAGGGACAACAGCAAATGTTCAACCGTTACAAATTCATGCTGTCTGTTTTTTGCATGTTCGACGGCCGTCTTGAGGGACTGCTCCAGGCTTTCTGAAAACACTTTACTCCGGCTCCATTGTGCATTGAAGCGGGTGATTGTGTCTGCGGGCGCAATCCAGCACATCGCGGACTTTCATTTCCGCAATTTCACGCGCATAGACTCCGCAGATTCCGCGGCCTCTTTGATGAACATTCAACATGATGCTCACTGCACGATCTTCAGGCATGGCAAAAAACTTCTGCAGGACATAGACAACGAAATGCATCGGCGTATAGTCGTCATTGACAAGGATGACCTTGTACAGTCTGGGTTTCTTGAGCTTCGGCTTGGTCCGCTGAGTCTTCAAGTCGGTTGTAGCCGTATAAAATTCTTGCACCTGATTCCCCTTTTTGAGTTGGATAAATCTGTTCTCGTATTTATATTGAATTATGGATTGATTTGCACTGCAAATTTCTCTTCGAGTCTGTCAGCAATCTCCATGGAACAAGTACAATATCAAAAATTGCAGCAAATTTGAATACAGCAAGGCGAAATTCAGGTAAGAATGTTGTGAGTATGAAACCCGGAACTCATGTTGTCGTCGGCATGTCCGGCGGTGTGGACTCGTCCGTGTCAGCGGCCTTGTTGCGGGAAAAAGGCTACAAGGTAACCGGCCTGTTCATGAAGAACTGGGAAGACGATGATGCCGATGAGTGCGGCGCGGCTGAAGATCTTGCCGATGCCGAATCCGTGTGCGATACTCTGGGCATTCCGCTGGAAACAGTCAATTTTTCATACGAATACTGGCAACGGGTGTTCCTGGGCTTTCTGGATGAACTGAAGGCGGGGCGAACACCAAATCCGGACATCGTCTGCAATGTGGAGATCAAGTTTCGGGAGTTTCCGCAATGGGCCGAACGTCTGGATGCCGATTTTGTGGCAACCGGACATTATGCTCGCGTCGCCAAAATCAACGAACAAATGTCCCTGCTCAAGGCCGTGGACCCACAAAAGGATCAAACCTATTTCCTGCATGGACTGAACCATGAAGCATTGAAGCGTGTAATTTTTCCGGTTGGCGAAATGACGAAAGAACAGGTTCGTGCGACTGCGAAGAAAATCGGACTGAGCACACATGACAAGCGCGGCAGTACCGGCATTTGCTTTATCGGACGACGGAACTTTCGCGCGTTTATCAAGAGTTACCTGGGGTCAAACAAGGGACCGATTGAATTGCCCGATGGCAAACAGATTGGTGAGCATGAAGGTGCATACTTGTACACGATTGGACAACGCACCGGTCTTGGAATCGGCGGCGAAGGCGATGCCTGGTATGTTGTGGACAAGGATATTCGACGCAACACGGTTTGTGTAGCGCAAGGTAATGAAAATCCGTTGTTGTACAGTCAGGTTGCCCGAACAGCTTCGATCAACTGGATTTCAGGCCATGCCGAGCATGCGCGTGCAACTCATGCAAAGGTTCGATATTCAACAGAAGAGCATTCCTGTCAAATCACTCCGTTGAATAATGGCAAGGCAATCGTTGAATTTTTGGAACCGCAAAGAGCTGTTACGCCCGGACAGTCTGTCGTGTTTTACGACCGCGACACCTGCTTGGGCGGCGCAGCAATTGAAAGTGTTGAACCCTTGGGCGGTTGAGTGAGTCGAAAATGCTGGTAGTCGGAATTACCGGTGGAATCGGAAGCGGCAAGACAGCGGTCAGCGACCGGTTCAGCGAGTTGGGCGTTCCGGTAATCGATACCGATGTAATCTCAAAAGAATTGGTTGAGCCGGGATTGCCCGCATTTGAAGAAATTGTTGAAGCGTTCGGTAGCACCGTAGTTGGAAACGATGGTCGACTGAATCGGGCAATACTGAGGAAGATTGTTTTTGAGGACCCTTCGAAACGTCAGTTGCTCGAGGAAATTCTTCATGTGAAAATCCGTGCTGAAGTGTTTCACCAACTTGATGCACTGGACTGCGCTTACTGCGTCATTGTCATCCCCTTGCTTGCCGAGTCAAAAAGGAAGTATCCGTTGGACCGTGTCTTGGTGGTGGATGCAAGCGCCGACTTGCAACTGGCGCGAGCAGAAGCACGCGGACAACAATCAAGAGAAGAACTTGAACGAATCATCCGGTCTCAGGCGACTCGGGAGGAGCGACTTGCATTGGCAGATGATGTGATTGAGAATTCGGGTTCAATTGACGAACTTCGCGAATCGGTGAACTTCTATCATCAGCAATACGTTCAACTCGCCAAATCAATGCAATAGAATTTGCCTGGGTTCATTTCAGCGTCATGGTCAGACATCAAGAGTATCAAGATGTTTACGAATCGCTTGCCGAGTCTTCGTCTGTAGTTGCCAGCATCGCTGACGAGCTCGTTGAAAGGCTTGACTTTGTCAAGATTCAACCCGAACGGATCTTCAACCTTAGCTGGGACTCGGCCTATCTTTCCCAATTACTTGTGAGCAAGTTTCCAGACGCGATAGTAGTCAATCAGGAGTTCGCGGAAACCGACTTCCAGTTTGACGTGGAAAGCAATTCAGTCGATTTGATGGTCTCGAATCTGGCCGGCTCCTTATACGCGCCAACCGAATTTTTTTCAGAATGCAGAAAAGTCCTCCGCCCTGCCGGCTTGCTCATATTTGCCGTCTTGGCAACTGACTCCGCCACGGAAACAAATGTACCCGAACTTGACTCGGATGGTGCCAAGTTACCACAGCAAGAATCGATTGAAATGCCGGACTTGGGAGACCTGCTACTGGAATTGGGGCTGACCAATCCGGTAGTTGACCTTGACCTCAACACCTACCCCTGCATTGGATTTGAGCAGATTTCACATCATTTCCAATACTCTGCATGGAATCCACAAGTTTCGAAAATTCCTGCCAAAGATGCGTCTCCAGACAACAGGATTCGTACGAAAATCGAACAAAATTCCCTGTTGCGAGTGATCTATGGAATTGCCTGGAACAACACAGAATCAATTCGTTATGTCAATGTACCTTTCCAAGGGCAGGTATGAGTCGTTACCAAGACAATGAACAGGTACAGAACAGCACCATGGGTTGGATTTTAATGGCATTGATTCATATTTGGAGTCATTTGCACTTGAAATGGCCTTTGAATCCGGATTTAAATTTGACGCAATGCCAGTAAAATCATTATTCTTATTGACCGATTGAATGTGATGCAATCCGTTATAATGAAGTTTCTACAAAAAATCACTTGCTGTGCCAAAAGAACATCATATTGAAATGAAGGGTGTCGTTGAGGACACGTTGCCCAACACCACTTTTCGTGTACGACTCGAAAACGATCACATGATTACTGCCCATATTTCAGGCAGGGTTCGCAAGAACTATATTCGAATCAGCAAGGGTGATACGGTGCATGTTCAGTTGTCTCCATACGATTTGACCAAAGGACGGATTTTTTACCGTGAACGTTAACCAAACGGAGATCACCAAACTGTGAGTTTTGCTGTTTTTGACTTTCCCTGGTGGGGATATGTTCTGGCATCTTTGCTTTTGACACACGTCACCATCGTCTCTGTAACCGTTTATTTGCATCGAAGTCAGGCACACTCGGCACTTGATCTTGGTCCGGGACTGGCGCACTTCTTCAGGTTCTGGCTGTGGTTGACCACAGGTATCGTAACCAAGCAATGGGTTGCAGTACACCGAAAGCATCATGCGACTGTAGAAACCGACGATGACCCACACAGTCCGCAAAAGCAAGGGATCAATGCGGTGCTTTGGGGCGGCTGGTTACTGTACCGAAAAGCCGCTAGTCAGCAAGACACGCTGAATAAATTTGGAAAAGGCACACCGGACGATTGGCTGGAACAAAAAATCTATGCAAAACATCCGAACTACGGAATCTCCCTTTTGCTTGTGATCTATCTGTTGCTGTTCGGGCCTTTGGCAGGCGTGTTGGTCTGGATCGTACAAATGTTCTGGATTCCCTTTTGGGCGGCTGGCGTAATCAATGGTGTCGGACACTTTATGGGATATCGGAATTTCGAACTCCCGGATGCAAGTCGAAACATCGTTCCTTGGGGATTTATCATCGGCGGAGAAGAATTGCACAACAATCATCATGCCTACGCCAGTTCTGCACAGTTCTCTGTAAAGCCATGGGAATTTGATCTGGGCTGGCAGTACGTGCGACTGTTTCAAGCACTCGACTTGCTGAAGATACGCAGAAAAATACCTGTTTTGGCGCATGATACAGAAAAGCAAAGTTGCGATATTGAAACGGCCAAAGCATTCGTTTCAAATCGCTTCGAGGTGCTGGCACGGTATTTCAATGATGTACTGGTGAATGTGTGCCGCGAAGAAATGCGCTCGGCAACCGGAGAGTACCGCAAGAAAATGAAACGCGCCAGGAAACTTCTCAAGTACGAAGGTTCCAGTCTCAGCGGTGCCAAGCGCGAATATCTCCAGGGATTTCTGGAAACAAACAAACGTCTGCGAAAGGCTTATGCCATGCGAGAGGCGTTGCACAACATTGCGGCGCGCTCTTCCTCTTCATACGAAAACTTGCACAAATCTTTGGAAGAGTGGTGCCGGGCAGCTGAAGAATCCGGCATTGAAGCACTCAGGCAGTTTTCCATCCGATTGCGAGGCTACACGACCGTGCAATCGTAATCCGGTAGCAATTGCCGCCGGATTCACTAGTTCAATGCTTTTTGAATTCTTTCCCGCAACGGGCTCGAACGCGGAAAGTGACAAGCCAGGAATTCCATCTGGTCCGCGAGAATTCTGCGCCCCTTGAGAAAAACATACTCTGCATAATTTGGCACAAACGGTACCGCCAGCAACACCATACCCGCTTCATCCGGGGTGCGCCCTGCCTTGTGATTGTTGCACCGTTTGCAAGCAGTAACGACATTCTGCCAAGTATTTGAACCGCCCAAGCTCATCGGAACAACATGATCGCGCGACAACCACTGACGCCGTGGCGTGTCGCCGCAATACATGCACATGCCACCATCGCGCGCAAACAATGCGGCATTGTTCAGCGGCGGCACATATCCTTCCTGCTGGTGACTCGCATGCCGGGTGTCCCCGGTCGTTGCAATGATGGAACTGACTTCCACCACGGATTGCTTGCCGGTGACCGCATTGAAACCACCACGTACTGTGTACAGCAATTCGCCCCACGAGTAAACGACACTACCTTGATAATGCAGACGAACTGCATCCTTGTAGTCAATCCACTCGAGTGGCATCCCGGCTACGGTTGTCCGGAGACTAAACTGATTTAGACTATACATTGCTTTTTGGTCAATTCAATTTGAGTTGTTCGTACTTCAGTGTTTTTTCACTGATTACAGTGAATCTGTGCCATTCAATTTCAACGGGCCTTGTCTGATTTGAGTTGCAGACGAGCCCCAAGGCTAACGAAGCCTGGTTTCCTTGTAGAGCACGTGCTTCCGGGCAACCGGGTCGTACTTTTTCAAGGCCAGCTTTTCAGTCGCGTTGCGCGGTTTTCGTTTCGTGTAAAAGTGGCCGGTACCGGCAGATGATTCCAGCTTGATCTTTTCGCGTTTGTTCTTCTTTTCAGCCATCGGAAAACTCTCTCGTCAGTTAAACCTTGACTCCGTCATTGCGTATTTCAGCAAGAACCGTATCAATGCCCTTCTTGTCAATCGTGCGCAACCCCTTACGCGAGACGCGCAACTTTACCCAGCGATTCTCGCTAGCCACCCAAAATTTTCGAGTGTGCAAATTGGGGCGAAACTTGCGCTTGTTCTTGTTGTGCGCATGCGACACATTGTTCCCGCTTGCAGTCTTTTTTCCGGTAACTTGACAAACTCTAGGCATTTGAAATCAACTCGAAGTTAAAGTTAACTTTGTTCAGAGTGGTGCATTCTATACCAATTGAGCAAAAATTTCAAAAAAAATTTTTTCACGTTTGCTGACCTCCTTGGAAACAAGGCTCATAAACAAGACTAATTTGCTACTGAAAATACCCGCACGGGCAAAAAATCTGCGTCAAACATCTGTACCAAAGGAAAAATTCTGCATTTCAGGACACTGAAACAGGTATGATTGAACTTGACCGTTGTTCGCGGTTGCGAATTGGTTGACCATTCCAAGTGAAAACCATGACAAACAACCATTTGAGAAACAAAAATATCCTGCTGGGCATAACAGGCAGCATTGCGGCGTACAAAAGCGCTGATATAGTCCGTCGCGCCACAGAACAAGGTGCCGAAGTTCGTGTTGTCATGACTGAACGGGCACTTCGTTTCATTACACCGTTGACTTTGCAGGCAGTTAGCGGAAATCCGGTTCGCAGAGATATGTTTGACGAAGCGGCTGAAGCCGGTATGGGACACATTGAACTGGCGCGTTGGGCAGATATCGTACTGCTTGCACCTGCCAGTGCCAGCGCACTCTCCCGACTGGCACAAGGCTCCGCCGACGATTTACTGACAACATTGTGTCTGACAACTGATGCACCAATCGCAGTAGCACCTGCAATGAACCGCTTGATGTGGAGCAACCCTGCAACCCAGGAGAACATGAAAGTACTGGAAAGACGTGGCGTAACTGTTTTTGGTCCCGGTGTTGGCGACCAGGCTTGCGGGGAAACCGGTCCGGGTAGAATGCTGTCGCCAGAAGAAATAATTGAATGTCTCGCCAGCATGTTCTCAGACAGGCGGTTGGCAAATGTCAATATTCTGGTAACTTCCGGTGCGACCTGGGAGGCAATTGACCCGGTACGTGGTATCACCAACAAGAGTTCCGGGAAAATGGGTCATGCGATTGTATGTGCCGCCGCAAATGAAGGTGCCAATGTAACACTGGTTTCAGGACCGACAAGCGGACCAGAATTGAACAGTCCTGCAAATCAGGTGATTCGCGTCACTTCCGCCGACGAAATGCAAAAAGCAGTTCTCGCCCATATTGAAGACCAGCATATTTTTATCGGTGTAGCTGCAGTGGCTGATTATCGCCCTGACCATCAACATAAGGAAAAAATCAAAAAAAACGATGATGTGCTACCACTTCGATTGGTGAAAAATCCTGATATTCTGGCCGAGGTGAAGAAACAAAATCCTGGAATTTTCGCAGTTGGTTTTGCCGCGGAAACATCCGAAGTCGTCAATCGCGGACGACGCAAACTTCTGTCAAAGGGAGTTGACCTGATAGCAGCGAACAAGGTTGGCGGGGTTGACGGAGCAATCGGTTCTGATTGCAACAAGATCGATCTGATTGACCGAATCGGTGTAACCACCATTGAACTCGATTCGAAGCAACAGGTCGCCAATCGCCTGATCAACGAAATTTGCGAACGATACTTTGCCGAAGATAGCCTACAAAATACTCGATAAAAAGCTGGGCACCCGTTTCCCGCTCCCGACCTATTCAACAAAAGGATCCGCAGGAATGGACTTGCGGGCCTGCATTGAAGAACCGGTCACAATCGAATCGAACCACTGCGAGTTGCTGCCGACCGGGTTTGCACTGGATATTCGGGATGAGAATTGTGCCGCAGTGCTACTACCCAGGTCGGGCCTGGGTCACAAGCATGGCATCGTATTGGGAAATCTGGTTGGTCTGATTGATTCGGATTATCAGGGACAAGTTTATGTTTCGTGCTGGAATCGAAGCAAGACCAGTTTTATTGTAAATCCGGGCGACCGTATTGCCCAGATGGTATTTGTTCCGATAATTCAGGTGGAACTGCATCCGGTCGACCAGTTTCAGCCGACTGAAAGAGCCGGCGGCGGATTTGGACATACCGGTGTCGGGTAGTTGGTCTTCCGATACGGTGTAAAGAAGTTATGGCAAAAGTTGAAATCTATACTTCTCCGATGTGCGGCTATTGCAGAAGAGCAAAGCGTTTGCTCAAATCGAAAGACATAGATTTTGAAGAATACAACGTTATTTATGATGTCAACCGAATGGCAGAAATGCTGGAAAGAACCGGTGGCAAGTATACAGTTCCACAGATTTTTGTAGATGCAGTGAATATTGGCGGCTACGCAGAACTTCGCACCTTGGATGCGGAGAAGAAACTGGATGAAATGCTGGCGAAAATCTGAAGATTCAGTCAGGAGTTGGCAATCGTGAAAATGTCGGGTAAAAAGTTTCGGCAACTTGAACACAAGGCGGTAACCCTGATCGGAATGTCCGGTGTAGGGAAAACCATGCTCGCCCGAAAGTTGCCCAAAACCTCGTGGTTTCATTTTTCAGCCGACTACAGAATCGGAACCCGGTATTTGTCAGAACCAATTCTGGACAATATCAAGGAACAGGCAATGAACGTGGCATTTCTTCGCGACTTGCTTCGTAGCGATTCAATTTACATCGGCAGTGCAATGACTTTCGACAACCTGGAATTGATGTCCAAGTTCGTTGGAAAAATCGGCAGCAGGGAATTAGGCGGACTTGACGAGGATGAGTTCTACAAAAGACAGGAACTGCATCGACAAGCGGAAGTCAACACCATGCTTGATGTAGGCGAGTTTGTCAAAAAAGCGCAGTCCATCTACGGCTATAGTCATTTTGTCAATGATGCAAGTGGAAGCGTGTGTGAATTGAACGACCTGAATGTCATCTACCATTTGGCGGAACATTCCGTCATCATATACATCGCCGCAGACGAAAGAATTGAAAAAGCGGTGATTCAGCGGCAGATTGAATACCCGAAACCGCTTTACTACGAACCGGATTTTCTGGACTCAAGATTGACACAATTCATAGTTGACAAGAATTTGAATAATGCTGACGAAGTACATCCGGATGAATTTGTGCGCTGGGTATTTCCCCAGCTGGTACAGCATCGTCGTCCCAAATATGAAGCGCTGGCTCAGAGTCATGGATATACCGTAGCTGCGAAAGATATTGAAAAAATCAAAAATGAGCAGGACTTTGTCGACATGATTTGCCAAGTACTGGATAACTCTGATCAAGAATAACGAATCACTGAAATTATCATGCCGTTAGTAAAGTATCGACCATTGCGTTCATACGACCGTTTGGAGCAGGAAGGTATCGATATCCGCTCACTGGACGAAGTGCAGAATTCGGACCAACCGGAAGTACATATTGGTTTTCTCAACATGATGCCGGACAAGGCGTTCCTTGCCACCGAGCGTCAGTTTATTCGACTGATCGCCGCCGGGTCAGCCTATGGAAACATTTATGTTCGCCCGTTTTCTGCCGGCGGCATGAGACGAGAACCAGAAGTTCGAAACTACATTTCTCAATGTTACGAAAGCTTCAGTCAGATTCGTTCAGAGAACATTCACGCCTTGGTGTTGACCGGCGCCAATCCGGTACGCGCAAACCTGGAAGACGAAGACTACTGGCCAGAATTTGTCGAAGTGGTGAATTGGGCCCAGCAAAATGTCATATCCAATCTATGCTCATGTCTGGCAACTCACGCAGTGGTTCATTTGTTTTATGGAATCGAGCGATTTCGTTGCATACCAGACAAGCGCTGGGGCGTGTATTCTCATGATCTTGCTTCCGGTAATGATTCCTTGACTGTCGGTCTGGCAACACCGCTCGACGCACCACATTCCCATGTTTTCGAAGTAACGGATGCCCAGTTGCAAAAGCATGGACTTCGAGTGCTGGCAAAAAGTCCGCAAGCGGATTTTCATCTGGCGGTGAGCGATGATGGACTGAAATGGGTATTTTTGCAAGGCCACCCTGAATACGATTCATTCAGTCTGCTGAAAGAATACAAGCGCGAAGTAACGCGCTTTGCCCGCCGCGAGCGCAACGATTACCCACCTTTTCCGGAAAATTACTTTTCACAGGCCGATATTGCCACTTTGAAGAAATACCGGAAAAGTCTCGAAGCGGCAATTTTCGATAAACAACCGATTCCTGAATTTCCCGAAGAAAAAATTGCTTCAGGGCTTCAAAATACCTGGGGGGACAGCGGGAGAATTTTATTCAGGAACTGGATTTCTCTGGTTGCAAAACAGCTTCAGAACGACAGCGTAGATCAGTCCATGCGATTATCCGCCTGACTGAGTGTTGCTCATCAATCCTGTTGCCTGACGGCATCCATATTGCCGGCTTCAATTTCAGTGCGGCGCCTGGCAACATAAGCTTCAAGCTCTTTCACCACTTCCGCGTCAATGGGTGGCGGCTCATACTCCCGAAGCAACCTCTTCCAGATTTGGTTGGCTCGTTTCGATGCGGAAACCGCGCCGTCTTCCTGCCAGGTTTCAAAATTTCTCCAGTCGGATAGCAACGGTGTGTAAAAGGCATTTTCGTATCGCTCCATGGTATGCATTGAACCAAAGAAATGACCACCCGGCGCAACTTCTGCAATAGCATCGACAGCAAGGGAATCCTCGTTGATCGGAATTGGCAAGACCATTTCGGACATCATCTGAAGTATTTCAGCGTCAATGATTAACTTTTCAAAAGAGGCTACAAGTCCACCTTCCAACCAGCCGCCCGCGTGCATGACCAAATTGGTATGGGACAGCAGCGCCGCCCAGCACGACATACTCGTTTCATAGGTCGATTGTTCGTCGGCCATATTCGATGCATTGCAACCGCTGGTGCGAAGTGGCAGACCATAACGGCGCGCCAGTTGCCCGCTGGCAAGTGTTGTTCGCACATATTCGGGTGTACCAAAAGCCGGTGAACCGGTACGCATGTCAACATTGCTGGCAAAACTACCGTAAACCACCGGCGTTCCGGGATTTACAATTTGAGCAAGGGCCAAACACGAAAGTGCTTCGGCATTTTGCTGGACCAAAGAGCCTGCCATTGTTGTGGGGGCCATTGCACCGAGTAATGTGAACGGAGTAACAATCACCGGT
Organism: Arenicellales bacterium; assembly: GCA_965200765.1. GTDB lineage: Bacteria > Pseudomonadota > Gammaproteobacteria > Arenicellales > JAJDZL01. The sequence continues at coordinate 63,775 of OZ241380.1, read as the reverse complement.
TGCCTTGCCTTCGCCATTTCAATCAAAGCATCAGACATGGATTCGTCAACCTGACGAGGAGAATTGATATTGATATTGCCCATGGTTAGCGGTTGTTGAATCAACTCATCCCGGTCAATGCCATGAACGATCATTTGCATATTGAGAGAGTCGTGTACGCGATGTGCGCCCAACATATTCGTCATCCACAACTTGTCATGTAGCGTGATACAGGAAAGATATTTGTCAAGATGTCTCGACTCGGCCGGAATTTCCATGGTCTCGAGAACATTCGCCCCGCAAATGTGGAAAATTTTCAACTGGTGTGCGACCTTCACGAAATTGCGAAAATCTTCCAAAGTTCCGCTACGTCGACCATTGTCGAAATCCGAGACAAACGACGGGCCGCCAACAGTCGCAAAACTGATATTCGGACCGCCTACAGCAATCGAATGATCGGGATTGCGGCCCTTGACTGTGAAGTGCCCGGGGGCTTTTGCAACGAGATCTTCAACGAGTCCTCCATCAAAGCGAACAATGCAGTCAGATTCGTCGACTTCCGCTCCGGCGGATTTGAACAATTTACGTGCATCTGTACTCAGAAATTTAATGCCTGCGTCCTGAAGCAAGCGAAGCGACGCACTGTGAATCGCTTCCAGGTGATCTTCTGACAGAATTTCAGTGGGTGGATACCGATTTGAAATATTTCGCCATTCAAGCGTCTGGAGCCTGCCGGGGTCTCGCTCTTCTCGTCGTCGCGAAAGCCGGCGATTATTCATAGACAGATTTACCCAAACTGGCCGAATTGCAACAATCTAATCAACTTTCGGCCAAGTACACGAAAGTATCTTGGAGTACAGGTCCGAATCAATATTGCCGCCAGATGCAATCACCGCGACGCGCCTGCCGGCCATTTGGTCTTTCTCCTTGACCAAGGCTGCCAATGTAGCCGAACCGGCACCTTCGACGACATTGTGTGTAGCGGAAAAGAAAAGCCGCATGGCATCTGCAATTTCAGCTTCACTGACTTGAACGACACGAGAAGCATATTGAAGGATCATCTCAAGAGCTTCAGGACTCGGGATGCGAACTGCAATACCGTCAGCAAATGTATTTGCTGAATCGGATTCGGTCAATTCCTTTCGCTCAAACGACAACGAATAGGCGGGTGCGTTTTCAGCGACGACACCAATAATTTCCGTATCAAGTCCCAAGGCTTCTCGTGCCGCGATTACACCGCAAATGCCGGAACCCAGTCCAACAGGAACATAAACCGCTTCCAATGCCGGTACTGCCTGAAACAGTTCCACTCCATAAGTGGCTACGCCCAAGGCCAAATTGGGGTCGAAAGATGGCATGAAATGATAATCTTGTTCACGCGCCGCATTCATTGCATATTCCAATGAATCATTGAAGTCGTCACCATGTTCAACGAGGGTTGCACCCAAAGCGCGCATAGCCGTATTCTTGTCGACGCTGTTGCCGCGTGGCATGACAACTGTTGCTGATATTCCCGCTGCCCGACAAGCATAGGCCACTGACTGCCCGTGGTTGCCGCGGGTAGCTGCAATTACCTTGTTCGGAGAAACTTTGTCAATATAGTTGAGGCCGCCGCGAATCTTGAATGAGCCTATTGGAGTATGGTTTTCATGCTTGACCCAGACTTCGCAACCGCAGTGGTCTTGCAACAAAGGCCACCGAAGTTGCGGTGTCGGCGACATATGCCGATACACAACGGAAGCCGCAACATGAATTTCTTCAATCGATGGCAATTGCATATGCGTCTATTCAACTCCTCCAGAATTGGATATTGGGGTGGACGATGGGGTTCGAACCCACGACCGCTGGAACCACAATCCAGAGCTCTGCCAACTGAGCTACGCCCACCATATTTCACTTTCAATGATTCAGGGAAAAGCACCTTATCGGTGTACGCATCATCTCTCAATTTGATGTCGTATATCAAAACTTTGAGTTCGGATTCGAATACTTTGTAGAAGATTCGATATTCGGAAGCAGTACCCTTTAGTGTTCGAATTCTCCAAAGATCCGGTTCACTGGCCCGAGTCAGTTTCCTGATCTTCTTGCCTTGCCGAACATTTGGTTCATATTCCAATTCCTTGATTAAACCGTAAAGAACCTTTCTCTGCTTGTACTTGAGTTCTAGACCTGCAATCGAATCTTCAAATTCACGCGAGTAAACGATTTTCCATTGTGGACCTTTCGGCATGAATTTATGCAGACATCAGAATGTTAAATCCTTCTTCTTCGGATTTGAACAAATCCGAACGCGAGGTATCCACGTTATTGAAACTTTTGTCAGCGGCAATGGTACAAAACTCATCATCCAGATACTCCTCGATCGCCTGGTCTTCGGGCGACAGTGAATCGAACCATGAACCGTAGCACATACCGGACTCCTTCCCTTTGAAATAGGATTCCATAATGCGAACTCTATCTTGTTCAGTTATCTTCATATCATTTCTCCAATGAAGTCAATATGAAATATTATAAATATCAAATTTGAGAAGTCAAATTTGCGGCAGACTATCAGTCCCGGCGAGACGGCCGTCAGTTGGTTACCCCTCGCCAATCGTCATCCAACACAATTACCAGTCTCTGAGTGCAATGCAAACAGTGGTTTGCGACTGCGCTGAATTTGGCACGCCTGACAGGACTCGAACCTGTAACCTACGGCTTAGCATACCACTACAGTTTTCACTGCCCGCCACGCGGGACTTACCGTTCCCGAAATAAGCGGTTTGTGGTCTGGACTATATCTTCGCCATCTCAGGCGGGACACGTATAGTCTCTACGGATCCCCTGATTACGTCAAACCGCGGGTTTCCTCGGTATTGCCATCGCCTTTACGCGTTAAGGTTTCACCGATACAGTGTCCTGCACTTCACAAGTTCTTTATTCCTTGTGAAGGCTCCTGTTGAAGGCCGTTGCTCTATCCTGTTGAGCTACAGGCGCACAAAATTTCAGACTCAAAACGAAGAATTTGCCTGCACTGAATCAAATTTCAGAGCAAGCACAATCCACAAATTCAACACGAAAGTATATTACACACTTCTTTGGAAGCATTGAATTCAGTTGCGCAAATTTCCTCGCTTTGTCGGCTGAACTGCATTTTTCCGGTGCAAATGCAGTCTCAGACAATTCTATTGTAAATGGTCGGGGTAGAGGGATTTGAACCCCCGACTCCCTGCTCCCAAAGCAGGTGCGCTACCAGACTGCGCCATACCCCGAACTTTATCCTCTGGCCAACTCAAGCAAAGCTGAATTCCAGTGCGACCGCACAAGCGAATAAACAAATCGTTTTTTCCAAGAAAAGGCCAGTCAGCACAGAGAGGATACAGTGAAATGATAGCAAAGTTTGCATCAAATGTCAAAAGTCCTTGCTCAGTGTGTCAGCTTGCCAAGATCACTCTAGAGCAGAATTTTTGTTAGTCACTGCCCCAGAACTCATTTATCCAGGGTGTCGGCCTGCACTTGCGATGAATGGGTCCGCCGTCAAATCCTTTCATCGCGTCCAGCGGCTTCGGGTTGCCATGAAATGCAACAATCCTGGCATGTTGCGGCAGTTCCGGAGTACGCCACAAGTTCAACGGAAATGTCGGGAGACAATGCCGCTTGAAACTGACTACCCACTGTGTTGGCCAATACGAAACTTGACTACCCAGCAAGTGGCTGATGTATCGTTGCTCATGCCGAAAATTCCGCAGAACAAATTCGGGGTCGGAATTGAACTCGTCCAATACATGTTGCATTGAATCGGCCTCAAACCGAAAGACAGAAGCATTGATTTCTGTCGGCCGTCGCGCAATGACTTTTCGGTGTGGCTGAACCCACTCCCGAATACCGCAAAAGTGCCCTTCTTTGTGCTCGAAAAATTCATCCAAGGATCCGGTTATCACAATGTCCAGATCAAAAAACAGACAAGAACCCTTTAGGTCGCCAATACCGGTCTGAAAAAGCGCGAGCTTCTTCCAAGTGGTGCAATGGGTTGGAACATCAGGTACATGAATGTCAGGTATTGGATAAGTTTCGATGCCTTCTTCAATTCCGTCCTCATTATCCGTGAAGCAGACAAAGCGATATGGACGACTCAGGTTTCTGGCGACGCTGTTACGAAGTCGATTAACATAGCCCGACCCGTAGACTTGACCCCACTTGATTGCAATGACATTCGCAACCATGCGGCAGTCCCGACCTGTGTATAAATTTTGCGTTTGATACTAAGGCGTAATGATGACAGACTCCTCCGAGCTTGCCGACGCAGTCAGCAACGAATTGACTCGGCGAATATACTCTTGCGGATCTTCCAGCGGCGTACCCTCACTCAACGCGGCTTGATCAAACAGCACATGCGCCCAATCTTCCAGCTCCTGGTCTTTTCCTGCCAGATTTTGAATCAGGGGATGTCCCGGATTGATTTCAAGTACCGGCCGCATCACTGGCGCAGTTTGACCTGTTGCCTTTAGCAGACGCGCCATATTGCTGCCCAAATCATACTCGTTTGCCACCAAACAAGCTGGCGAGTCAGTAAGACGGGACGTTGTGCGTACATCCGTCGCCTTTTCACTCAGGACTTCCTTGAATTTCTCCACCAAGGGAAGAATTGCTTCATCTTCAAATTCCGGTTCATCAAAACCTTCCAGATCAAGGTCGCCCTTGGCGATGGACTTGAGCGGCTTTTCCGCATATTCGTGCAAATGCATGACGACCCATTCATCCACGGGGTCGCTCAGCAACAACACTTCAATGTCATGCTTTCTGAATACCTCCAGATGCGGCGAACCCTTGGCCGATGCATGATTTTCAGCGGTAACGTAGTAGATTGACTTTTGTTTTTCAGGCATTCGACTGACATACTCTTCCAGTGAGACGGTCTGTTCATGCCCTTCGCTTTTGGTTGTCGCAAACCGCAACAACTCGGCAATGCTATTTTGATTGTCGCGCCCTTCAATAATGCCTTCCTTGAACACTTTGCCGAATTCATTCCAGAAAGTCTGATACTTGTCTCCCTTGCTTTTGGCGAGTTTTTTCAATTCACCCAGCAACTTGCGCACAACACCTGATTTGATCTTGTCGATTTGGGGATTTTTCTGCAGAAATTCCCGTGAAACATTAAGCGGCAGATCATCCGAGTCGATGACCCCTCTCACAAACCTCAGGTAGGCCGGCACCAAATGCTCCGCATCATCCATCACAAAAATTCGCCGAACATACAGTTTGATGCCCCGTCTGGTATCCCGATCCCACATATCAAAGGGTGCGCGCGACGGAATGTACAACAACGCGGTATATTCCAATCGCCCTTCTACGCGTGCATGCAAACGCACCAAGGGGTCGTCCGGATCAAACGAGAGGGTGGAATAGAAATTTTTGTATTCCTCTTCCGTAATGTCCCTGCGCGCCCGGGTCCACAGTGCTGATGCTTTGTTTACGGTTTCCCATTCCTGTTCTTCTTTCTTGCCGGTTTCGCGCAACTTGACTGGCAATCCAATATGGTCCGAATACTTTTTGATGACTTCTCGCACCCGGTCAATTTCCAGAAATTCCTTGGCATCCTTTCTGAGCGTGATTTTGATTTCCGTACCAGATTGCTTGATGGTTTCACTATCGATAGTGAAGCCATCCACGCCGTTCGATTCCCATACGACCCCGCTTTTGGCAGGCTGTCCTGCTTTTCGAGTGCGAACCACCACATTTTCTGCCACCATGAAAGCCGAGTAGAAGCCAACGCCGAACTGTCCGATCAAGCGAGTATCCTTGGATTCTTCACCAGACAGGGCTTCAACAAATTTCTTGGTGCCGGAACGTGCAATGGTGCCGATGTTTTCCACCACTTCGTCGTGCGTCATACCAATTCCGTTATCGCGAATCGTAATGGTTTTTGCGCGTTTGTGGATTTCGATTTCGATCGTCGGTTCATCCCCGTCCTTGCGCATCTTTTGATTGGTCAGGGCTTCAAACCTCAACCGTCCGCAGGCATCCGATGCGTTTGATATCAGTTCGCGCAGAAACACCTCCCGTTCCGAGTACAGGGAGTGAATCACCAAGTTCAGCAGTTGCTGAACCTCGGCCTGAAAAGCAATGCTTTCGTTGTTTTTGTCCTCAGTCATTTGAAACTCCAGTGTTGAAATTCAATGAATAGTGCTGAAAATAATGCCTCAAACAGTAAAATTCAAGCATTGAATATATACAAAGCATATAACAAAGATTTGTCGCCAAGTGAATCAAATCGACGAATCATCAAGCCGAACTTGCAAGATTTGTGAACACCCCGGTACAAATTGCAGTATTTCCGGTTGCTGGTCTAGGTACTCGTATCCTTCCCGCAACCAAGGCAATACCCAAGGAAATGCTTCCAGTTGTGAATCGGCCGCTGGTCGAATACGCGGTGGATGAGGCGCGTGTTGCCGGGATCAAGCAGTTTGTATTTGTAGTCGCGCCGGGCAAGTCCCTGGTGATTGATCATTTTTCCAAAAACGAACACCTGGAAGAAATTTTGCAAACCAAAGGAAAAACTGAAGTGTTGAATTTGGTGCAAAACAGTAATTTAAAACCGGAAAACGTCAAGCAGGCCCTGCAGAAGAAGCCTCTGGGTTTGGGGCATGCGGTGCTGAGCGCGCGCGACCATGTAGGCAATCAACCCTTTGCTGTGGTCTTGACAGATGATATGGTTATTGCAAATCCTCCATGTTTGAAACAAATGGCTACCGCCTTTGCAGATACCGGCGGAAACATTGTAGCTGTTGAAACAGTGGACGCAGATCAGGTCAAACGGTACGGAATCTTGAAACCCGGTGTGCAAGACGAAAATTTGGTTGAGATTCAGGGACTGGTTGAAAAACCCGCTCCCGAGCTTGCACCATCCAACCTTGCGGTCATCGGCAGATATATTCTGCAACCACAAATTTTTGAATACCTGAGTTCTCAACCGCCGGGGGCGGGCGGTGAGATCCAGCTGACCGACGCAATGAATCGACATCTGCAGGTGACCAAGTACTTCGGTTTGAAATTTCAAGGCAAGCGATATGACTGCGGGCACAAAGCCGGTTACGTTGCAGCAACAATCGCTGTCGCTCAACAAGACCCGGAAATCACTTGTGAACAGTAAATTACACTTGGGACTCACCTGAACATTTGTCAGTGTCCGGAATGAACAGTTTAATCGGCAAATCAGTCACACGCGTTGAAGACTTTCGGTTTTTGACCGGCCGGGGCCGCTATACCGATGATCTGCAAATGGAAAATTTTCTGCACGCGGTGTTTATTCGAAGTCCGCATGCACATGCTCGCATCAAGTCCGTCAACTTGAATTCGGCTAAAAACATGCAAGGCGTGCGATATGTGCTTCATGGCGAAGCACTTGCCAAAGCTGGTGTGCAACCGATTGACACGCTGAATCATACCGGTGCCGTGAAAATTCATAACAAAGATGGGTCCGAGCTACCAGACCAACGCCGATGGCCACTCGCGAGAAAGAAAGTTCGTTTTGTTGGAGAACCAGTTGCAGTAGTTGTGGCACAATCACTCTTCGAAGCCCTGGATGCAGCCGAGGCGATTGAGATTGAGTATGAAGTGCTGGATTCTGTAATTGAAATTGACAACGCGTTGCAATCCAGCGCCCCGCTTGTTTGGGACGAGTTAACCAGCAATGTATGTGCCGACCATGAATCCGGCGATCGAACCGCTGTTGACAAGGCTTTTGCAACTGCCGATAAAGTCGTTTCAGTTGATGTCGAATACCCGCGTCATGTAGTTGCGTTCATGGAACCGAGATCGGTAATCGCCAAATACAACACCGAAGACCAAACCTATCAAATTTACACCGGCGGACAATCACCACATTGGATTCAGGCGGGCATTGCCGAACTTTTGATGGAACCGGTCGACAAGGTCAGAGCAATCCTGCCCGACTCCGGTGGCGGCTTCGGCGCGCGTACCTGGACTTACCCGGAAATGGCAGTACTCGCTTTCGTGGCAAAAATGACGAATAGTACTGTGAAATGGGTCCCCGAACGCTGGGAAAGTTTTGTTTCGGATACACAGTCGCGCGATCATCGCATCCGAATCAGTCTGTCCATTGACGAAAACTGCAAAGTTACCGGACTGCGTCTGTCAAGCATTTGGCGAATCGGAGCTTATTTGGCACCGCGCAGTGCATGGCTACATGCAACATACATGGCACTGGTGGCCAGCGGCGCCTATCGAATACCGGCAATTCACTACGAACTTCTGGCAGTTTTCACCAATACAGCCACCGTCGCAGCGTTTCGGGGAGTCGGACGAGCGGAAACCTCGTATGCACTGGAACGGGCGATGGACGAAGCCGCACGGCAACTGAACATGTCAGTCATTGAATTCAGAAAATTCAATCTTTTGCATTCCAGCGAACTGCCATGGTTGACACCAACAGGTGCGAACTACGATGCAGGCGATTATGCGCGTAATCTGGAACTGTTGCTTGAACATGTCGACTTGGAGGAATATATGAAGCGATGCGAACAATCCCGGTGTCGGGGCTTGCATCGCGGAATGGGTTACTCCGTATTCGTGGACAGTGTCGGTGGTGCGCCGAACGAATTCGCCGAGATTCGTGTTGTTGAAGAAATTGTTGAAGTACGAGTGGGAACAAAATCAATTGGAACCAGTCACGAAACAGTATTCGTGCAAGTGCTTGCAAGTCAGCTTGGAATTGCAATGGACAAGATTCGATTCGTAGAAGGCGACACCGGGTTGGTGAAAACCGGTTCGGGTACGCATGCTTCGCGTTCACTGAGATACGCTGGTACCGCCATCGTACAAAGTGTCGAAAAGTTGCTAGATCAAGCAAAGGAATTGGCGGCAGAAATGCTTGAGGTGCGCGCAAGCGACTTGCAATACCGAGAGGGTAATTTTCAGGTTCCGGGTACTGACCGCAAAGTCAATCTGTTTGAAATTGCTCAGATAGCACAGCAAAACGGCAATATCTTGCAATCCGAAGACGAATATGTTTCAGATCAAATAATTTTTGTCAGTGGTGCGCAAGTCTGTGAAGTTGAAGTGGATCCGGAAACCGGCCGGATCGTACTGGATCGTTTCATCACGGTGAGCGACCCCGGCATAGTAGTCAATCCGATGGTAGCAGAGGGACAAGTGCATGGCGGTGTCGCGAATGGTGCAGGTCATGCGCTACTGGAACACGCTGTATATGACTCTTCTGACGGACAACTCCTGACCGGCAGTTTTCTGGACTATGCAATTCCTCGAGCCGACGACTTACCCATGATTGAGTGCTTGTGGAATGCGATTCCTACAGATGAAAATCCGTTAGGGGTCAAAGGAGTTGGTGAGATTGGCATTACAGGTGCGCCGGCGGCGATTATGAACGCGGTTTACGATGCACTGAAAGAATTTGGAAATATCAATATCCAAATGCCGGCGACACCAGAACGAGTCTGGCAAGCCATTCGTCAGGCAAAAATGAAACATAAAGGAAAAGATTGATTTTCGATGTGTCACTGGTAGAATACGGACTCTACCTGGTTGTAATCATCTTCGCCAGTCTGGTTCATGGCACGATCGGCTTGGGCTTTCCGCTAGTTGCTACACCACTACTGTCAATTTTCATTGATGTCAGAACCGCAATTCTGATTACCTTGCTACCAACGATCGGCATCAACATCATCAGCATCTGGATTGGTGGCAAATGGCGTGAAAGCATCGGCAAATTCTGGCCGCTGGCATTCTGGGCATTGATTGGCTCGATTATTGGATCGTATATTCTCGTCTTCAACGACCCGGCCCCGTTCAAATTGCTTCTGGCGTTGCTTGTGTTTCTTTATCTCGCGGTTGAACGGTCAAAAAGCTCCGGTTTGGGCTGGTTTCTGAATCACCCCAAATTATCGAAGCTATGCTTTGGATTGACTGCGGGGTTGTCGGCCGGGACAACCAATGTCATGGTACCCATCTTGATCATTTATTCGCTGGAGCTGGGTTGGCACCGAACCTTGATGGTTCAAGTATTCAATATGACGTTTCTTTCAGGCAAGGTCGCTCAGGTAGGTGTATTTTCAACCGAAGGAATACTGGATGGGAAACTTATTCAGACAACCCTTCCCTTGCTGGCAGTTGCGTGTATCACGCTTTTGGTTGGATACAAGATTGGCACAAAAATCCCGGCCGACATTTTCCGAAAAATTATCAAGTTCGTTCTGTTTCTGCTTGGTGTGATTCTGTTCGTACAGTTTTGTATCGAATTTGAATTTTGATTGGAATTCAAAGATGAATCAGTTGTAAAATGAACTGATTCGCATTCAAAATACATTGTTGGGAGATTCATGAAACTACTTCGATACGGAGTTGCCGGTAGTGAGAAACCGGGGGTGTTGGACCGCCGTGGTCAAGTTCGGGACTTGTCAGGGCAGATTGATGACCTCGCCGGAGCAACACTTGGTCCAGAAAGCTTGGATAATCTGGCAAACTTGGACATTGAGGCACTTCCGGTTGTTGAAGAACCCGGAAGGCTGGGACCGCCAGTTGCTGGCATCAGCAAGCTAGTGGCAATTGGTTTGAATTACCGGAAGCATGCAGAAGAATCGGGACTGAAAATTCCTTTTGAACCAATCATTTTTATGAAATCAACAACTTCGCTGGTTGGGCCCGATGATGATGTGATGGTGCCTTACAAAAGTACCAAGCTGGATTGGGAAGTGGAGTTCTGTGCGGTGATTGGCACCGAAGCCATTTATGTATCCGAAGAAGATGCACTGGACTATGTGGCGGGCTACTGCGTGGGCAACGATGTATCGGAGCGGGCGTTTCAAATCGAAAGTACAGGGCAATGGGTCAAGGGAAAAAGTGCAGATACGTTTTGCCCGTTGGGGCCGTATATGGTGACTAAGGACGAAGTTCCTGACCCCCAGAATTTGGATTTGTGGCTGGAAATCGATGGCAAGCGGTATCAGGATGGTTCAACGAACGACATGATTTTCGGTATGGCTCATCTGGTTAGCTATGTCAGTCACTATATGCGACTGTTACCGGGTGATGTAATTTTGACTGGTACGCCTTCCGGGGTTGGCATGGGATTGAAGCCACCGAAATTTCTGGAACCGGGCAATGTCATGAAGCTCGGAGTGGAAGGACTGGGAGTCCAAACGCAACGAGTGGTGCCATTTTCTTCAGAATAATACTTTGCTGTATTGCCAAAGTGGGCAACGCGGAATTTAATACTGATGCAATTGGGATTCAATACCAATCAAATTCCAGCGATAAGCAAACGAACCAAAATTTTGTCGAAGCCCTAATTGACGCTAGTCAAGTTTGTCTATTTCTTCAAGAAGTTTTACGATTCTGGCTTTTTTCTTTGACTTCTCAAGATAATTTTGATAGCTAATTTCTGCTTCTTTAATTAATTGAACATAAGTGACTACGCGAATACTCTTCGTTTTAAGTGCATTTATCCACTCAGTTCTTGTTCTGTTGTTGGTCCAGTCCGTCAATTCACTACCCACTATGCATAGTGTTTCAACATCACTAGTAGGTTCATCAGCTTTTTCCAACTGATCCAAGAGCGCCCACCTGTATTTCTCTACCTGATCTATCAATTGAGTGGTTTTGACTGGTACTCCTGGTCGTTTCAAATCAATAATAACGTGCCTGCCCGAAGTTTTCTTGTACAAAATATCAAATCTACCATTTTTTTCTTCGTCGGTTAAATTTTTTGAAATAGGATAGAATATTTTCTTGACAGTTCGTTTCATTTCTGGAGTCTCTGTTGCTCGATCCCACGACGGATCCAACAACCAAAGGTTCTCGCAGATAATTTCTTGTATAACCTTTTCACAAGAATTTTCGTCGACAAGCTTCGAAAGCTTGGTAATTACACTTAGCCTATTTTTTGCAATTTGATAGTACCAAGAAGCTTCAATATCATCTAGTTCAAGAATAATATCGGTGAAACTATCAAGATTGTCGACATTATACCTATTTGGTTTTGACTGCATTTCTTTCTGGTACAGGTATTCGAATGCCAAAATTCCATGCTTGTAGAGTAGTTTTCTATGCTCCACGTCTGTTGCGATTGTATTGATTCGTCCGAAAAGCTTTATTGCTGACTTTTTGGCATCACCTTTCATATTATCAAACCAATCTTTAATCACTGAAATCTCTTCTGCTTTTCGCTGACCATCTTCTTCCTTGTACTCTATTCGCTCTTTCTCCAAAAACTTTAGTTCTCTTCGTACAAAACTTGAGAGGTCAATATATCTCTGGTCACTCTGAAGAAAGTCCAGTCTGTCTGAAGTAGCGATGTCTTCTTGGTCTGTCAGGTCCATAAAATCGGCATCAAGTTCGCCGATCAGATATTTTGTATAGTGGTCGCCTTCGGAAACCCTTTTGAGAATATCTTCAAGCGCCACTTTGCCTCTCGCCAAAATTGTTAGTCGATTCAGGTTTTCGTTGTTTTCTTGAAGCTGACCAGATTCCTTGACCAAACCTATCCAGCCACTGACACGATGAGTGGTTCCATTACATAGTTCACCGTCGCGCTCTTGTAAATGGTTATTTGTCAAATGATTGAATCTGGTTTTATCGTAATCACCATATACGATGGCAAATTCCAGTTTGTGAAAATAGTCTCTATCTTCAAAAGTAACGGCCTTGTCATCAATCAATAAAGAAAATCCATCATTCCAGACGTTGAATCGCCTGGCAATTCGATTTCTCAAGTTCGAGTCAAGCGATGAGTAAACTCTTTTTTTGAGTTTTGAAAGTACAATAGTTGTACCCGAAGGCTTGTCGAGATACTCGGATGGTATGTCTCGAATTCTTGGAGGATTATGTTTTCTGTGTTGAGAAATATCGTTCTGAATTTTTTCTGTTTCGAGGCGCAACCCTAATTCACACCCATTCTTGCAGGTGTAAATCTGTATATCTTCAGCAATTGAAAAGACTGACAGTTTTCCAATCCCTTTTCTACCCATGACTTTACGCCCTCGTTTGGTCAAATCATGGTCAACCGAAGGCCTTCTTGTGTATCCAACAGTGAGAAACTTGTTTTGTATTTCCAGTTCATCCATACCACAACCATTGTCTTTGACTACAATCGTTTTCTCACCGTAAGCATCGTCAAATATATCAAGCCTTACTTCACTGGAATCAGCATCCCAAGCATTCGCGATCAACTCAGACAGAACAGCGGGTACGTTGCTGTACAGGTTCATCCCCAAATGATTTAGGGCGTTCAAATCAACTTTCAGTTCGAATTCCATTGCTCAATGGCTTGCGACAAGGATTGTTATCTATAGTACTGTTGGCAACGCCTTGGTACTGGTGACATGGCATATCCTAATGTGTCGTACCCTCTTTGTCAAATTTTGATTTTCGCTTCACCAGATGAACTGGCATTCGTAGGGGAAGGTTTGAAGATTTGCTCCTTTGACTAGCTTAAAATCACGATATTATTCTGGGTGACAAAAGTGGAAACTTGGTGTCATCAGTGTCAAGGACAGGTATTTGGTGACATTTTGCTGTAAACGCTACTGGACCGGTTTGCACTGAGATTTCTGTTGCAATTAGGCAACAAGCTTACTGGATGTTAGCGCCCACACCCTTTGAAAACCAACTTTTGACTCATTTCAAGTTGACTGACAATATCGATGAACAGATATGTATTGCGTCGTAGCACAGTTGCGCAGGAAGCAAATCGCCAATCGCTCCAAGCAATCCGCAGAGCGATTCGCATCAACCCGGATGCCACAAAAGTGATAACTGATTGCTACGCGGAGATTGAGCCAGACAGTTGCGCCGAAATACCAAGTGTGGACTTGCTACGTCACCATCTGACCGAACTGGTTCTGTCGGCAACCCTTACCTGGCGAAATGCCCCAGAGCGATTCAACGTACGCGTTGGACGCGACTTTCTGCTCGCCGACAAGATGCGTGGCCTAATGACACCGCTCGCTGCCTAGACACGCTCGGCACCCGTCTTGACCATGCCGCAGAGGTAGCATATGCAGGCGCATCCATATCTCGAAAATCACAGAAGGTTCGCCATTTTGTGACACGGAGAACCTCGGACAAAGCCCCAGAATCACTGTCCAAGCCGCTTTCATATCGAAGTCAGTCCCAGCAAATCGGCAAATTCGTCTTCAAAAATTTTCCAACGAGAATCACTCGGTCTGTAAAAAAATCTACACCAAGGCCTGTTTTTCGGTTAGAATTGTACTCTGGACATCTTGAAATGGTGTGAAATTGCCTTCATAATATCAGTCTCACAACTTTATAATCAATTGACCATGTCAATCATACTTACTGAATCTGCCGCCGAACGAGTGAAGAGCTATGTCTCAAACGGACAAAGCTTGCGCTTCGGCGTACGCAAGACCGGATGCTCCGGATTTGCATACGTGGTCGACGTTGCGGACCAAGTGAATGCAGATGACCATGTTTTTACAAGCCGGGGCATTGATGTGATTGTTGATGAAAAAAGCCTGAAGCTTGTTCAGGGAACCACAATACATTTCAAGAAACAGGGATTGGGCGAATCATTCATATTTGACAATCCGAATGTAAGCGCAGAATGCGGGTGCGGCGAAAGCTTCACCGTTGATTGAGCCAGACAATTTCTCTAGTAATACTACATTGCGGGGGACCTTGAACCCCCGAGGTAATAATTGGAAAAGAAAGTGTTGTCAATCTGTTTATTGAAGTCGTTGGTGGCCTATATTCTGACTTTGCTTCAGATGGACAGCTACAGAATAAACGGAGATGCCTCTAACAGTTCATTAAGGATCATAGTATAAAACAACACAACAATCTGGTTCAACATTAACTAACAAAGAGTTATACTTGTAAAAATTTCGAATAGAGGACTTTGTCATGGGATACTCAGCCAAGGCTATTGCAAATTACTTCATTAGAATAAGTAAGACAACAACAGATCGATTCACACCATTGAAAGTACAGAAACTCGTATATTTTTCTCATGGATGGCACCTTGCTCTTCACCCGGATGGTTTGCCATTGGTTGATGATGAATTTATAGAAGCATGGGAATTTGGCCCAGTTTTTCCTTCACTTTATTTTGAGTTCAAGCACTGTGGAAAAAAGCCTATCAAAGAGTACGCACAAGATTTCAATTTAATTGATATTGGAACAAAAAATAAAAGAGTTGAAATGGTAACACCTCAAATTAGAAGTACCGATACAATAGTTCCAGAATTGCTTGATAGAGTGTGGGAAGTGTATAATGAGTATTCAGCCGTTCAACTTTCAGCTTTAACGCATGCACCAGATACTCCTTGGGCAATCACAAGAAAAGAAAATCCCGGTATTCGAAATGTAGATATTCCAAATGAATTGATCAGAGAATACTACAAAAATTTGATTGAAAACAGATCTCAGAGTGAGGAATCGGAATGAAATCGCACGAACAGTTAGCAGTTGATCAGATTGAACCTGAGCGACATAGTCGACACATATTGGATGACTCAAGTGTTGAAGAGTCAGAAAATTTGGAGCATCAATATTATTACAAACAAGTGAAAGATAAAAGTCACCCACTGATTTATATTGTTTGTATAATTCTTATACTGGTCGCATTCACATTTTGCTATTTTGCAATTCGGGCTGTTGAATATAGACAAGAAATATTCGAATTGTTGAAGTTCTTCATACTAACCGGAATTGGATTTCTTGCCGGAAGTAGATATTCATCAAGATCTGAATAGCATTACTTAATTCTGTAGTAGAGCAAATGTATGGACAGTTCGAAGATTACATCATTTCAAAACCGAATATTATTGACATGGAACAAAGTGACAAGAGTCTTCTGAATTTGATCGTTAAAACTGCCAAGCAGTATTTCCGAGATCTAGGAAGATTCAAAGAAAATTGTAGCTAACATTCCTGATTGATTGAATTATGAGTGGAACTGAAAATTCCGAAACCATTACAAACCGGTCGCGGGTGACCATTGAAACCCTCGGTTGCAAGGTCAATCTGTTTGAATCGGAATACATCCGTTCTCAACTGGAATCCTGCAACGAGTCTGCTCGCGAAATTTGCATAATCAATACTTGCACAGTTACGCAAGAAGCAAGTCGTCAATCGCGCCAGGCAATTCGTAAAGCAATACGTATGAACCCGGATGCCACAATAGTGGTAACGGGTTGCTACGCGGAGATGGAGCCAGACACTTGCGCCAATATACCAGGTGTGGACTTGGTGGTTCCAGGGTCACAGAAATTGCAAATCCCGGATATCGTAGGCGGCCACAACCAGCGAGAACACCCTGCCAAGCTACCGGAAACACAGATAAATCTTCCAAGCAAGGTGATTCCGAATTTTGAGTCTCGCACGCGTTCTTATGTCCAGATTCAGCAAGGCTGTGACAACGGTTGCACTTTCTGCATTATTCACAAGGCCCGCGGTGAGAGTCGCTCAGTTTTGCCAACCACAGTAAAGAATCAGGTGGAAAAGTTCATCGAAAGTGGAAGCCGTGAAATTGTTCTGTGCGGAATTGACCTGGGTTCTTACGGTGCGGATCTATCTTCGGGATTGACTCACAAAATGAATTTGTCCGTACTGCTCCGCGAACTGGCTGAAAGCTATACGGAGTGTCACTTTCGACTCAGTTCCATTGATCCGGCCCACATTGACAAGTCGTTGATTGACACAATGAGTGCTTGCGAAAACATCTGTCCGCACATTCATTTGTCCTTGCAAAGCGCCGCCTCGATTATTTTGAAGCGAATGAAACGACGCTACTCACCCGACGATGTTTATCAGGTAGTGGACTTGCTTCGCAATCACCTGCCCGATTTGGTACTGTCAGCAGACATTATGACCGGCTTTCCAACCGAATCGGGTGATGATTTTGAGTTGACACGGCAAGCGATCTACAATCTGGAAATTGCATTTCCTCATGTATTCCCGTATTCCCAACGCGATGGTACTCCCGCCGCACGAATTCCAAAGCAGGTTCCGGTACCGGTCAGAAAGTCGCGCGCCATGCAGATTCGTGCCGCTGGCGAAGAAGTCAAGAGCAAAGTATTGAATCGTTACATCAATCGGCATACACAAGCTCTGATTGAAACCGCAAATCACAAGAAAACCGGAATGATTCGGGCCCGTATGGCAAATTACTTGCCGGTTTACTTGAACAGTACCAGTATCGCGCAGTCAGATTGGGTGAATGTCCATATCCACGGAACCACATTGGACGGCTTGCACGGGTCAGTATTGTCGTAAAATACTGGAGGCGTTGCGTGGTTCAACGCACTTCAATTCCATACTGCAATTCAACACAAATCTGAGAAAGAGGTTCGCATGGCTATAGAACGTACATTGTCAATAATCAAACCCGATGCGGTCAAACGAAACCTGATCGGTCAAATCAACAGTCGATTCGAGAACGGTGGTTTGCGCATCGCGGCCTGCCGAATGGTATGGTTGTCGCAAAAACAAGCGGAAGGATTTTATGCGGTTCACAAGGAGCGACCCTTCTTTGACAGTTTGGTTGCCTATATGCAATCTGGACCGATAGTAGTCCAGGTTCTTGAAGGTGAAAATGCAATTGCCCGAAATCGTGAAATCATGGGTGCAACCAACCCGGCAGATGCGGCGGAAGGAACTATTCGGGCAGAATTTGGTGAGTCGCTACAGAGCAACAGCGTACACGGTTCAGATGCACCGGAAACTGCCCGCACAGAAGTGGCCTATTTCTTTTCCGAAGTCGATATTTTCTCGTCTCGATAACTCTGCCTGAATCCTTTTGAACAAGTTGGCATGCGCACAAATCTGATGGGTTATGGGCGGCAAGAACTAGAAGAGTTCTTTGCCGAGTTGAACGAACCCTCGTTTCGGGTTGTTCAAACTCTCAAGTGGATTCACCAGCGCGGCATAATCCGCTTTGACGAAATGACCGACCTCTCCAAGTCTTTGCGGAGTCAACTGAATGAAATTGCAACTGTAAAAGTCCCGACGATCGAAAGGGACTTGCTATCTAAAGACGGAACACGCAAATGGCTCATTCGACTGGATGACGGGAATTGTGTTGAAACCGTATTCATCCCGGAGTCAACTCGGGGAACATTGTGTATTTCTTCGCAAGTGGGCTGTTCGCTCACCTGCAGTTTCTGCGCCACCGGCCGCCAGGGATTCAACCGAAACCTTGCCACCGACGAAATTCTGTCCCAGGTGTGGTTGGCCAGAAACTTGTTGCGAACCGATGGAAACAACCGTCCGATCACCAATATCGTTTTCATGGGAATGGGCGAACCGCTTTTGAACTACAGCAATGTGATACCGACACTGGAGTTGCTACTGGATGATTGCGGCTACGGATTTTCGCGGCGGCGAATCACCTTGAGTACCGCAGGGGTCGTGCCAGGTATTCGACAGTTGCTGAAGGATTGCCCGGTCAGTCTGGCAGTGTCGCTACATGCCCCCGATGATGAGTTACGCACTCAACTGGTGCCATTGAACAAGAAATATCCGATTCGCAAATTACTGGATGCCTGCTACAAGTATGCCGCCTATGACCGTCGCTGGCGCGTCACCTTCGAATATATTCTGCTTTCCGGAGTGAACGATTCGCTCAAGCAGGCGAAAGCATTGGTGAAAATCCTCTCGGACTTTCCCGCAAAAGTAAACCTGATACCCTACAACCCGGTATCGGGTCTGGAGTATGAACGCCCGGACCAACGAACAATTGATGCCTTTCGGGATGTTCTGATACAGGCCGGGATTGTAACTGTAACGCGCAAAACGCGTGGCGAGGATGTAGATGCAGCTTGCGGACAACTCGTAGGCCTGTTCAGAGATCGCACCACGCGTTCTTCCCGACTGGGTACAAGTTCGTCCCCGAATGAGATTCAGACCACACCCTCCTCAGGTGCGGCACTGTGAAACAATCAATCCAGTCCATTCGGGGAATGAACGATCTGCTCCCCGGTTCTGTGGAGCAATGGCAAAGACTGGAAAGCGCAGTACGCCATGTAACCGAGCTATATGGATATCAGGAAATCCGGATGCCCTTGCTGGAGCGCACCGAGTTGTTCAAACGCTCGATCGGCGACACAACTGATATTGTCGAAAAGGAAATGTACACCTTTTTGGACAACAACGGCGAAAGCATGACACTCCGACCCGAAGCAACTGCCAGTTGCGTACGTGCCGGCATTGAGCACGGTCTGTTTTTCAATACCCGAATTCGTCTTTGGTACATGGGACCGATGTTTCGCTATGAACGCCCGCAGAAAGGTCGATATCGCCAGTTTCATCAGTTCGGAATTGAAGCGTTCGGCTGGCCTGGCCCCGACATTGACATCGAAATCATACTGGTTGCAAAAATGCTATGGGAACAACTTGGTATTTCTGACAGCGCGCGTCTCGAGATCAACACACTGGGTACCCCGGAGTCGAGACTCGAATACCGCAAGGAACTGGTTCAGTATTTCGAGACATACAAAACTTCTCTGGATGCCGACAGCCAAAGACGGCTATACACAAATCCGCTTCGAATTCTGGACAGCAAAAATCCGAATATGCAAGAGCTGATTGGGTCGGCACCCGTAATCACCAATTATCTGAGTTCGGAATCCCGGAGTCATTTCGACAGTCTCTGCAACACATTGGAGGCACTTGGCATCAGCTTTGCAATCAATCCCCGCCTGGTTCGCGGACTGGATTATTATTCCGGTACAGTTTTCGAATGGTTGACCGATCTGCTGGGTGCCCAGAACGCCATATGCGCAGGGGGTAGATACGACGGACTTGTCGAGTTTCTGGGCGGTCAGGCGGTTTACGGCGCCGGTTTCGCAAGCGGCATTGAAAGACTGGTGGAATTGCTGAACCTGCAACCGGACAAATCCCCGGCAACTTCCACTGAAGTGTATGTGGCAGTGGTCGAACCCGAAGCGGAACATACGGCCTTCAAAGTATCAGAATTACTGCGCAATGCGGGGATTCGGGCAACAATGAACTGCGGTGGCGGCAAGCTGGCACGGCAGTTGAAGAATTCGGATCAGTCCAATGCAGAATTCGCAATTATAATTGGCGAATCAGAAGTTGCTTCAAATACCGTTACTTTGAAATACCTGAGAACGAACAAGGAGCAACAGACAGTGAACATTGACGACTTGGCCCAAATTGTCAAACAGGAGCTTGACAAACGCAATGCAAATTCTGAACAGACTCGGAACCAATCATGGCAACAGATGAAGAACGATTAGAACAAATTAAGGAATGGTGGCAAGAAAACCGATGGATTATCATTGGCGGCTTGGCACTCGGCTTGTCTGCAATCGTTGGCTACAACGGCTGGGCTCAATACACGAAATCTCAGGAAGAAGCAGTGTCCAGCATTTACGAGCAGATTTCAGAGGCGACTGTCGAGCAGCGAATTGATGAAGCGATCGATCTGATTGCAGAATTGACGAAAGAGTACCCGACTACCGGATACGCCGGAAAGGCGGCGTTGATTCAGGCGCGAATCGAGTATGAACGAGGGGAAGTTGAAAAAAGCCGCGAAGCACTGCAGTGGGCCATTGACAACGCCACTGAAGCCTCTACTGTTCACACCGCGCGTCTCCGTCTGGCATTTCAAATGCTTGGCGATGGAGAATATCAGCAAGCGCTGAATTTGCTGGATGTGACCGCGATGGATGGCTTTGCATCGCATTACAACGAACTGCGGGGCGATGCGCAAAGAGGCCTTGGCAATATTGACAAAGCCCATGAAGCATATCTGACAGCAGTGGAAACCTTGGGAGAAAATTCCAGCTATAAACCAATCTTGGACTTGAAAGTGAATGGCACACGCATGCAGGAGAATTAGAATGAAATGGAAACTGGGTACGATTGTATTAATTTGCTTGGCACTGATTGCATGCGGCCGGGGCTCCGAAAAGATTCCGAAGCCGGAACCGACATTGATAGGCGAATTCACCGAGCAAGTACAGATTGACGTAAATTGGTCCACCAGTGGGCCCGAGCAACCGGGTCGCAGTTATTTGCAGTTGTATCCCTCTTTGGCCGATGACAAGTTGTTTCTGACCTCGGTAAATGGTGAGGTGACAGCACTGAATCGTGCGGACGGAACCCAAGTCTGGGCAACCGAGTTGAATGAATCGATATCGGCCGGCGTAGGTGCCAGTGAAGACCTGGTGTCAGTTGTAAATGATTCTGGCAAGGTGATTGTATTGAACGCACAAGACGGCCAACCGGTTTGGGAACAATCATTGTCCAGAGGTGTTTTTGCTCCGCCGCTTGTGGTTCCCGGTAGCGTGGTGATCCGAACAATTGGCGGTATGCTGTATGCCTTCGGGTCGGACAAGGGAGAAGAAACTTGGTCCTTTGAATTGAATCAGCCAAACTTTACACTGCAAGGTTCAACTCCCCCGCTGGAATTGAACCGGAGTATTGTGGCCGGCAATGCCGCCGGTCAAATTGTCGGAATTGACCTGGCAACCGGCATTCAAAACTGGCAAATCAGTGTACCCTTGCCTTTCGGCAACGAATTCACTCAAGGTGTAGATATTGCAGACACGGCGCCGGTCATTTATCGAAACGGACTTTTTGTTGCTTTGCAAGACCGTAGCGTAACTTCGTTTGACCTGCAAACCGGAAGTCAGTTGTGGAATATTCAGCGTAATACCGACAGCAACATTGCTGTTGACACGTTCGGAGTATTTGGCTCGGATCTGGACGATCGGGTATACGCGCTGGATCGATTCAGCGGTGACCTGATATGGGAAAATGACGGTTTTTTACACCGCGAAATCAGTAATATTGCAGTTTTTCAGTCGTATGTCATCGTTACTGACAATCTGGGAACCGTCCTTGTCATGCAATCAAACAACGGGCAACTGGTCGGAGTCCGCAGAACCGGGGAAAGCATTGTTCCCGGTTCGATACGACAAGACGAAAATGCTTTCTACCTGCTCTATCGTTCTGGAAAAATTGAATCTCTTTCACTCAATCCAGTCGGGTAGGCCCGTACCGATGAAAGTACCTGCCAATGTTGCCTGTAATCAGCATTATCGGCCGCCCCAATGTTGGCAAGTCGACACTGTTCAACCGGGTTACCAGAACTCGCGACGCACTCGTTGACAATACACCCGGGGTAACCCGGGACCGATTGTACGGCATTGCCCGGTTCGGTGACCAGGAGGTTCTGGTTGTGGATACCGGTGGAATCGGTGAAGATGATGGTTCAATGTCTGAACTGATTTCCGATCAGGTTGAATCTGTACTGGATGAATCAGATGCAGTACTGATGCTGGTTGATGCCACCCAGGGATTGACTGTCGCAGATTCGGAAATTGCCAGACGACTGCACAAGCTCAACTGCAAGATCAAGATTGCAGTCAACAAGAGCGAAGCATTGGACAGTTCCATTGCAAATCTTGACTTTCTGTCGTTGGGATTTGAAGATCCAATTGCGATTTCTGCACTACGCGGGTATGGCATTCCTGAATTGTTTGATGCCATAGTTCAGGATCTACCCAAATTTGAAGACCCGCTTTGGCAGGATCCAGGCCCCAAGGTTGCTGTGATTGGTCGACCCAACGTGGGCAAATCAACATTGGTGAATTCAATTGTCGGGGAAAGCCGGCTCATTGTCAGTGAAACCCCGGGAACAACACGAGACAGCGTGGTCGTGCCGTTGGCGCGTGGCAATAAAAGATATCGATTTATTGACACTGCAGGAGTTCGACGGCGTTCGCGAGTCGGAGAGTATCTGGAGAAACTTTCTGTGGTCAAGTCGCTACAGGCGATTGAAGCAGCACATGTTGCAATTCTGGTGCTAGACGGCTCGGACAGCGTATCCGACCAAGATGCCACGCTGGCGGGTTTGATCCGGCGGTCCGGCCGACCGGTTGTAATTGCAGTGAACAAATCGGACAAGATTGACAACAGCAATCGGGCAAACTTGCGCCGAACGCTTGAACGCAAGCTGGCATTCGCACCGCATCATCAGGCGATCTACGTATCCGGATTACACCGTATCGGCATCCCGAAATTGCTACGCGCGGTTGGCAAGGCATATCGATCTGCAATGGTTGAAATGCCGACTGCAACATTGAACCGATGCTTGCGCGACGCGGTTACCCGAACATCACCGCCCATGTCCAGGCGACGGCCTGTCAAGTTAAAGTATGCACACCAAGGTGGCCGCAACCCGCCGGTAGTCGTTGTTCACGGAAACAATGTGGATATGGTTGCAGACCATTATCGCCGCTATCTGGAAAATTACTTTCGGGAGTATTTTGACTTGTACGGTGCTGATGTACGAGTTGTATTTCGCAAGGGTGCAAACCCCTTTGACAAAAGAAAATAGATCACCGACTTCAGGCGGCTTCATTCATCGTGCAAAGCTGGTAATAGTGCCCCTTTTGCGCCAACAACTCGGCATGAGTACCCTGCTCTGCAATCTGTCCTTCATGTAGTACTATGATTCGGTCCACATTCTCAATGCTTGCCAATCGGTGCGACACAATAATTACCGTACGATTTTTGCTCAGCTTGTTCAAAGCAAATCGTACTTGTTGCTCAGTGGTGGTATCCAGCGACGAAGTCGCTTCATCAAAAATTACGATCGGGGCATTCTTGATATAGGTACGAGCAATCGCAATACGTTGTCTTTGACCCCCGGAAAGTTGAACACCTCTCTCCCCGATCAGAGTGTCAAAACCGTTCGGCATTTTTTCAATGAACTCCAATGCATGAGCGTTCCTGGCCGCCAAACGGATATTTTCTTCGCTGGCGGTTTGCAAACTTCCGTACGCGATATTCGCGGCAATGGTGTCATTGAACAGCATGACTTCCTGACTCACAACCGATATCAGGCTTCGCAACTCTGCCAGTGAATATTCCCGAATGTCGACTCCGTCAATGGAAATTGAACCACCCTGGATTTCATACAGTCTGGGGATCAATGAAATTAATGTACTCTTGCCGCTTCCCGACGCGCCGACAATCGCAATCGTCTCGTTCGCCTTGATTTCAAGAGAAAGGTTTTTGACCGAGCTGGCTTCCGTATCCGGATACTGAAATGTGATATTTTCGAATACAGTGCGGCCGGAAATTTTATCTGGTTCGACGTTGCGGTCACCGGTTTCTGACTCTGATTCTTGATCCAGCAAGTAGAACACTCGTTCTGCAGATGCGATGCCTTGCTGTAGTTGCTCATTGACGGCGGCCAGTCTCTTGACTGAACTGAAGATTAGTGCCAACGCGGCCATGAAGGAGACGAATCCGCCTACAGTCAACGGGTCAGCATAGGAGCGAGTCAAACTGTAATAGACGACACCGGCGGTTACCATTGCTCCGATCAATTCGGCAACCGGTACAGACAAGCCGTTGGCAATTTGCTGCTTCAACAGTATTCGGCGCAGGTGATTGGCAAACTCACCCATTTTCTTGCGTTCATGCTTTGCCGTGTTGAAAAGCTTGATCTCGCGAATATTGGAAGTTACTTCTTGCAGGTGATTCATGAATGAAGCGGTAACTTCCAAAACACTTCTGTGCAAGACACGCAACCGCTTGGCGATGGCGTAAACCAATCCACTTATCAGCGGGGTTGCAATCAGAATAATGAGACTTAGTTCCCAGTCCAGAATGAAGACCCATGTCAGCAAACCAATTACAATCAACGACTCGCGTACAATGGTAATGAATACATTGCTTGCGGTATTGGTGAGGTTGTTGGCATCCACCAATATTCTTGAGATGATCTGTCCCGATTTGTGCTGGTCGTAGTACCGCGTCGGCAAGCTGACGACTTTGGCCGTCATTTCAGTTTGAATATCACAAACAACATGACCAGTAACCCAGGTGGTGCAGATATTGCTCAGATAGCTGGCAACACCCCGAATCAAGAATAATCCAATCAGAATCACTGGCGACCAGAGAATCCAGTTCGGGTCTTTTTCAACGAAGCTACCATCCAGCAGGGGCTTCATGAACATGGTAATTGCAGGGCTTGTCAAGGCAAAGAAGACAACGAACAGGATCCCCAACGCGAAAATCTTGCGGTAACGATAAATGTAGACCAGCAATCTCTTGTAGATTGCAAAATCACTTACTTTGAAGCTGGTTGGAGATTTACTTGTGTTGTTGCCCATTCAACGAAGAGAATTGAGGTGGCGAATTATGCAACGATTGGAATCACTCAACCAACCGTTTCCATTATGCAGGCACCCGGCCAATTGCACAATGGCACTGTTCTGTATTGCCATTATAGTCTGTTCGACACTATGAATTTACGCGTATACCGTGTATGTCGGCCCTTCTGTCGAGCATGAAATTTGGACAACAAAAGAAAAAGTTGCATTTTGACAGGACAAATCATATACAATTCTTGTGTTGTAGTTCTTCCTGACCAATCACAGTGAGCGGGGTGTGGCGTGCCACGCCTTTTTGTTCTGAACGCTATGGGTCGTTGCTGAACTACAGATTATCATTGAGTTGTGCGATTGCATATGCCGTGTGTATTGCAACAGGAATTGAAACTGATAAACCGACTGAGTTAAATTATGACAACCAGATCAACCAGACCGAATGAAGTCAACCGGGAATGGTACCTTGTTGATGCAACTGACAAGGTATTGGGCAGGCTTGCGACTCAAATCGCAGTGCGTTTGCGCGGCAAACACAAGCCGATCTATACACCCCACATTGACACGGGTGACTACATTGTAGTCGTCAACGCAAGGAAAGTTCGATTGACCGGGAACAAAGAAAAAGCGAAGGTTTACCATCGTCATTCCGGCCGTCCAGGTGGTCTGAAATCTGTCACAGTCAGTGAAATGCGTGAAAAACACCCGTGTAGAATCATTGAAAACGCAGTGCGCGGCATGATGCCGAAAGGGCCTTTGGGCCGCGCCATGATGTCGAAACTGAAAGTTTACCCGGATGCTGAGCAACCGCATGAAGCACAGCAACCCAAACCATTAGACCTGTAAAACAGAAATTACTATGGCAGAAGCAAAAGAAGAAGTGTATTACGGAACCGGGCGGCGCAAGTCGTCGACGGCCAGGGTGTATCTGAAAAAGGGCACTGGCAATATTATTGCGAACAACAAGCCGATTGAGCAATATTTCGGTCGGGAAACTGCTCGCATGATTATTCGGCAACCTTTGGTGCATCTGGGAAGGGAAAACTCCGTTGATGTGCACGCCAATGTGCAAGGCGGCGGCCCAAGCGGTCAAGCTGGCGCCATACAACTCGGCATTGCCCGGGCACTATTGCAGTACAATGAATCGGACCGTGCCGCACTGCGAAAAGGTGGATTCCTGACCCGTGATGCCAGAGAAGTTGAACGCAAGAAAGTCGGGCTTCACAAAGCTAGAAAGCGACCTCAATATTCCAAGCGCTAATCCCCGAACGATTCTGCGCGATTGCTGGGGAATCGTCTAACGGTAGGACAGCGGACTCTGACTCCGCCAGTCCAGGTTCGAATCCTGGTTCCCCAGCCAACCTCATTTTTCAGTTAGCAGTTTAACTGAACGGAAGACTGTGTCTAATGAATTTGTCAGCTCTGATTTGCCGCTATAGATAGTACGGATTGTAAATTTCTCGGGACAGAGAAAGATATATTGGATAGAATGATGAGTGCGCTTCATTGCCTGATTATACTTATCCACAGACACTTTCGTCGTTTGCGATTTCCATGACCACTTCAAACAAGGAAAGCCGTTTTCTTGCAGAACTCGAGTTGCTGTTTACAGGCGCAGAAGTTGAGGGCGAGTCCGGATTTATCAACTTGATGCAGATCAAGAGAGAATACTTCAAGTCGATACTGCCCAAGCTGATGGAAGCAGTCGACGAGCGAGCAGGTTCAGATACAAGCTTCAGGGAGGAGCTCTTTGACAAGCTGTATACATTTTTCTCGCGCTACTTTTGCGAGAGCGGCTCTATCTATTTCTGCGAATTACCCGCCTTTCAGAGTGTTTACGACCGGGTTTATGCAGATGGCCAAGATGTTGTACTCGCATGGAAGACCAGAAGGCTTTACTACGTAAAGTCGGATACTCTCATACGGTCCATGCCGGTTACACTTGAATCAGATCAAAGAGGTGTTGAAAGATGCTTTTATTTTGACGCGTCAAAGATTGAGAACAAAAAATATAGTGAAAAGCGAAATTTTTTGTATGAATTCAAGCACGTGGAGAATGCAAAGACTGGACCGGTGATGCATTTGCAGGCATCATACGCGGTCAGAGGTAGAAAAACCAACGTCGCCGCTATCATTAAAGCCGCCAAGTCAGCGTCCAAGATACAAATGTCTGTCAACGAGACAGATTTGCAAAAAGCAATTCAGGTTTTTGAACGTCAAACTGAGACGGACTATTTCATACACATGGATGCGCGTGGATTCTTGCGCGAGCAATTTGATTTGTGGCTATACCAGTACATGTTCCAAGAGGAAAATATTTTTGAAGGTGAACGGCTTGGACAGTTGCAGGCGATTCAAAAAACTGCCTACGACATTATTGATTTCATCGCTCAATTCGAAGATGAATTACGCAGAATATGGGAGAAACCCAAGTT
The DNA here is from genome assembly GCA_965200765.1 of Arenicellales bacterium. Classification (GTDB taxonomy): domain Bacteria; phylum Pseudomonadota; class Gammaproteobacteria; order Arenicellales; family JAJDZL01. The sequence goes on along the minus strand of OZ241380.1, from coordinate 36,237 downwards.
TGTCCGAAATGTCAACTATGTGGTAACGCTGGACAAGCTTTCACAAAAATTATTAAAAAAGATTGCCAAACATCCAGGTGCTTCGAAACAAACACAGGAATGGATTGATCTTGGCATGGTATCGCAGGACTTCAAACTAATCAATTTTGTTAATTGTTCATTTCAATTTGGGGACGACGATGGAGATTTGATCAATGATGCCTACAAATACCTACCTTTAGATACCAAGTATTTCAAAGAATTGGAAATAGACATTCTAGGTGAGCAGGGGAATTTAGATGAATCTCTAGACGGTGAACTTGTGCATAGCGAAAACTGGCAGGCACTGAATACATTGCGAAAACGATTCAAGGGAAGAGTGAACTGTATTTACATTGATCCGCCCTACAATACAGGTGCGTCTGAAATCGTCTACAAAAACGGCTACAAAAACTCTGCTTGGCTGACGATGATGGAGAATCGTATCAGCTTGGGAAAGGAATTTCTAAATAGCTCTGGCGCACAATGCACCACCATTGATGATTTTCAATTCCATCGCCTTCGGGAAATCATCGCTTCCACATACGGAGAATCCAATATTGCAGGAATTTTTGTTATCAAGAGTAACCCTTCCGGAAGGTCCACCGCAAAGGGGATTTCGATCGCTCACGAGTACGGAATTGTTGCTACGGCATCTGACAAATCAACTATTGGCAGGCTTCCCAGAACACAGCAACAAATTTCTCGCTATGATGAATCTGATGAAATCGGTCCTTATGAATGGGTAAATTTCCGAAAACATGGTGGTATTCGTGCAGAAGCATCTAGAATGTACTATCCTGTTTATTGTAGCGAACGGGGAATACGGGTTCCTGACTTACACTGGAGCGAATCCGCCAAAGAATGGATCGCAACAGAAAATCCTCGAGATGATGAAGAAGTTGTATATCCGATTGATGACAATGGCAGAGAACGCCGCTGGAAGTGGGCAAAGAATCGATTTGTTGAGAACCTTGCTGATGTATCAGTAAAGAAAGATAAGAACGGGAAGCCAAATCTCTATATCAAATCGCGTCTACCCGGCGAAGGTGTATTGCCTTCCACCTGGTGGGATAAAAGCGAGTACTCGGCAACTGCACATGGTACAAATCTGCTGAAAAACATCATGGGTGAATTAAGGACATTTGATTATCCCAAATCACTATACGCTGTTCGCAATGCAATTAGTGTTTGTTCTCCCGACCCGGAAGGAACGGTACTGGATTTCTTTGCGGGTTCTGGTACGACTGCCCACGCAGTTATTGATTTGAATCGTGAAAACGGTAGTCGACGCAAGTATGTTCTCGTTGAGATGGGCGAGCATTTCCACACAGTTCTGCTACCAAGAATCAAGAAAGTTGTGTATTCAAAGGACTGGAAAAACGGTAAGCCAGCATCATCAACAGGCAAATCACAATTTTTCAAGTACTACTCGTTGGAACAGTATGAAGATACGCTTAGGAATGCACGGTTTACGGACGGAAAACAATTGACCATTGACAGCATGAAGTCACCATTCGAGCAATATGTGTTTTTCGGAGATACCAAAATGGCTCATGTGGTAGAACAATTGAAGAATAGACAAGTTGATGTGGACCTTCAAAGGATGTATCACGATCTTGATTTTGCTGAATCCCTTTCCAACATACTTGGTAAACCAATCCAACACCGCAGTAGAAAATCAATTACTTTTGTTGATGGGACCATCGAAAAAATTGATCCTGCCTACATGACTGATGATGAGAAGTTGCACTTCGTTTCTCTTATTCATCCCATGTTGTGGTGGGGTGACTATTAGTTGTCTGTGTTGAACTGAAAACAAAGTGCCAAGACACTTGTAATATTGTGCAATATAACGACTATCTATACTGGCATTTCCTGTATTTGATAACTTTCGGACCAATATGAAATCACCTGCTCTTGAAATAATTGCTCAATCAATTAATTATGGCGATTTGCCGGAAATCTGGCGCGTACCCGAAATAGAGCAATTTTCAACAGATAAAACATTGTACGACTATCAGGTTGATGCGTTAAAGAAAGTTGCATGTTCCTTATATCTTTACTACAGTGTCAGCAATAATCAGAACCAGGAAATTCGGTCTGACGATTCTGATGTAGAACGTAAGTTCGCATTCTCTTCAAGATACGAGGCATCAAGTATCAATTGTTTGACAGTCAAACAATATGAAAACAATGTTGACAGGCGGGATTCCAAGCAAAACGAAATATTCAGAATTCTGTCGGAATATATTCGACCGCAAGGAGACGAAATTTCCTATCAACACCAAATTAATCGCATGTGTTTCTGGATGGCGACTGGTAGCGGTAAAACGCTGGTTATGGTCAAGCTTATAGAATTTCTGCATAGGCTACAACAAAACGGATGTATTCCGAAGCGTAATATTCTTATCTTGGCACCAAGTGACCATCTTCTGAAGCAAGTTCATCAGACAGTTGAAGAATTCAATCAACAAGGGCTTCTAATTCAATTGATTTCACTACGCGAAATTGGGAATATTCATCAGGGAAGTATTTGGGATTCCGTAACTGTTTACTACCATAGAAGCGATAATATTTCTGAATTACAACGAGAAGCACTGATAGACTTTCGTCGCTACGAAAATGATGGGAAGTGGTATGTCTTGCTAGACGAAGCACACAAAGGTAGCAAAGAGGACTCCAAGCGACAAGCATATTACTCGGTCATGGCTCGATCAGGATTTTTATTTAATTTCTCTGCTACATTTATTGGTCCGGAAGATATTGCAACTACTGTAAAAAAGTACAACCTGGAGGAATTCATCCTTAATGGACACGGAAAGCATATTTACTTGAATGAAGATCAATTCACCTCATTCAGGTCTGGAAGTATTGAAATTAACCATGCTCAACGGCGAGTGATCGTACTGAAGTCATTAATTGCACTGGCACTGGTGACCAAAGAAGTTGATGTGCTTCGACGTGGTACCGGGTTACCATTGTATCACCTGCCCTTGATGCTCACATTGGTAAGTTCAGTAAACACAGATATAGAGAACGAAAACAACGATTTGTGGGCATTTTTCCAAACGCTTCGCGAAGTCGCCTCTGGAGAAATTGATGCCAGTGCCTTTAACTTGGTAAAACAAGAGCTACTGACTGAGTGGCAGAGTTCCAGTCTGTTGTTCGGTAGTACAGGTGAAACAGTAGTTGGGGAGTTAAAGCAAACTGAACTTGCCAAGTTGACCATACCTGAATTGCGCGAACATGTTTTTTTGAGTCGTTCCAGAAGTGCCTTGCAGATAATTCGCGGTCGAGACCCCAAAGAACTTGCATTTCAGATGAAGAACGCATCAACCCCTTTTGCATTGATTCGAATTGGAGATACGTCCAAATGGCGTAGTCGTTTGCTTGTTGGCTATGAGGAGACTGAAACTCTTAGGGACACTTCATTTTTTGACAGTCTGGAACAGAGCAATATCACAATTCTCATGGGTTCTCGCTCATTTTTTGAGAGCTGGGACTCAAATCGTCCCAATGTAATCAACTTCATTAACATCGGCGGGATTGATGCGAAAAAGTTTGTGGTTCAATCGGTGGGGCGAGGTGTGCGAATTGAGCCATTTCCGGGACAGAGACGACGATTTGTTTATTTGCCAGATACAACAGAACGACAAGCGATTCAACCTTTTTCCAACCATGTGTCTTTGCCTGAAACGTTGTTTGTATTTTCCACCAACAAAAAGGCAATCCAATCGGTTTTAGAAGGTCTTCAGGCTGAGAAGATTGGTGTATTCGAAACTGTTGGAGAATTCAAATTGAACGCAAAACCCTTAGTGAATGGTCAGGAAATTCCTCTATTGTTTCCGGATTATAAAGAATTCAGCAAGGGTGTTGACCTGCAAGCCAAGTTTGCGATGGACGATGATACACTTCAGCGATTTCGACAATGGTTGGATTCAACTTCAGATTCTGTCTTGATTGTTCGCGACAACTTGACAATTCGTGACATTGACAAATTGCGGAGAATTGGCAAAGGCGAGGGAGTACACATTATTGAAGGTAAATCTTATACCAGTTTGCGTTTTCTCCAATCTAGATTACTTGCTCATTTTAATCTGTGGTTAAAAGATGTTGATTCTATCAGGGAACTGGACACTACTGAAGACATCGTTCATTTTCGTCAGATTCGAGCACAGTTGGATTCCGATGAGATGAACCGCTTGCGGCAGAAAATTCGAATAGTCAAACAGGGGGAGTTGCCTGTTGAAAATCAACGTCAAATTGCCAGAGACTTTGCTGCAGGTCTAATTAGTAGTGAAGAATTTTCAAGCCTAATCAATGCTAGATCTGTTGAAACCTTCAAATCACTGACTATAAAGAACATCGCGAGTCACTACTATGTTCCGATTGTAATGGCTACCAAACACAAGAGTGAATTCATCCAGCATGTAATCAATGAAGAAAGCGAGATTCAATTCATTCAAGCGATGGAACAATGGCTCGAAGTCAATACACCCGATTGGGATGCCTGGATGTTTAGCAAGATTGACGAGTCAGTTGACAGTGTACATGTTCCTTATTTCGATACCAGTTTGAACGAATATCGTCGATTTCTTCCCGACTTTGTGTTCTGGATGCTCGCTGGCAACAAATATCAGATTGTGTTTGTTGACCCAAAAGGAACAGAACATGCTTCAACCTATCGAAAAATTGATGGGTTCCGGCAAATTTTTGAATACTTGAAGAAGCCAAAAGAATTCGAATTTCAAGATTTGGTGGTTGTCGTGAAGTTGCTAATGTTCAATCGTACCGAGTCTGTACCCAATGCCTATTCTATGTACTGGACGAATGATGTAGCTGAGATATTTGAAAGTATTTGATCCACAGAAGAATACATATTTGCTGACATTTCGAAAAAACAACTGTGATACGACACGAATTTGACAGTCACTCAGCAACGTGATTTGTGATTCTCGAAATAATCAAGCACCTCGCCAATATCTGAAAGAGTTGCAATGTTTCCGTCGTTGCGAAATTGTTTTTGGTTGCCACCATAAATCACTGTCTTCGAGGAGACTTGCGGAAGCAATTCAGAGATGCGATTCAAATTTTTGAACCAGTCGCGTGCAATCGTTGACCCGGCTTTGATCTCAATCGCTCCGATATCAAGGCCATACTCAAAAAGCAAATCGCACTTTAGCCCCTTACTATCTCGATAGAAAGACAAATTGGACCGCTCACCTTTGTTGAACAGGTGTTTCAATGCCTCGACAATAACAGCATTCTCGAACAAAGCACCTCTAAGCGGGTGATACGCCATTTGCTCGGTATCGCGAATTCCAAGTAGATAACTGGCCAAACCAACATCGTAAAAATATAGTTTGGAAGACTTGACCAACTGCTTACGAATGTTGGCAAAGTACGGTTGAAGTTGAAATACGATGTAACTCGCTTCAAGAACAGTTAACCAGTGCTTCGCAGTAGTATGAGTTACACCAGCGTCTGAACCAAGACTTGTATGGTTTGTTAATTGTCCGACTCGCCCCGCACAGAGTCTCACAAATCGTTGATAACTGGAGAGATTTCGTATTTCTGTGATTTGTCGGACATCGCGTTGTACATAAGTTTCAAAGTAATCAGCGAGTGTTTGGCGGGGGTCCGTATTCTCGCTGTGAATCCTCGGATAAAAGCCTGACAACAGAATATTGTCAATATCCTGGTTAGCGTTTGCTTGATTCCTTTCGAACAATGAGAACGGTAGCAAGCAAAGCAACGCCGTGCGTCCTGCAAGGGACTGGCTTATTTTATCGGACAATGCAAATTGTTGGCTCCCTGTCAACACAAACAAACTATTTTGCCGAATTTCGTCTGCTAGCACTTTCAGATAGGAGAGCAGCTTCGGGACTCTTTGAATCTCATCCAGAATTGCACCATTTCCCAATCTGGAGAGAAATCCTCTAGGGTCGTACATAGCAAATTCTCTTTGCTCAGGGTCATCCAGGTCAATGTACTTCAGATTCGGGAATGTTGCACGACAAAGCGTGGTCTTTCCAGACTGCCGTGGACCAGTTATCGTGACAAATGGATACTGGCGAAACAGATTTTCCAAGTGTGGCTGAATCTCTCTTTTTATCATAATGGGACAGTATACATGAAAACAGCATAAATTGAAACTATAATATTCAATTTATTCCATTCTGACACTCAAATCTGTTCCAGTTCACTTCCGGCTGTGGTCCGCTGAACCTGACTGAGCCATGTTGACAGCGTTTGACCATCGTACGGATGGCCCGGAACCGCTAGAACAGCCATTACGAAGTTGCTCCGATTAGATACTGCAACCCTGTAGATTGGCGAGCAAGAACTTCAATTGCTGAATTGGTCTTCTTGCATGATAGCCAACTCGACAGGAGTGATCACAAACCAGAAGCTTCGTAGCGGTTCAGCGACCGAAATCACCCAGTACAGGAACCTACTCGAGTTGAGATGGCAGAGTGTTTTTGGATTGTTACAACGCTTCGGGTGAGCAGGTTGAATATTATATGGAATTTGTATGTTTTTAAGTGATATTACAAGAATACCGGCACTATCTTTACCGCAGTGTCCTGGTTAGCCAACCAGCTACGTTAGATTCAGCGATTTTAATTGATGCTGACAACCAATCGTTAAATCTAAATTCAATGCTATCTATGGATTCAGCATAATTGAACTGAAATAAATCTCTAGTAGAAGCTTGTACATTCAAAGGTACAACATTGCCACTGTTGTTTGATGCACCCGTGACTGTAAGTGCTGATACTACCACAATACCACTTTCTTCAATGCCGAACCAATGCAGACTAACAATGTACGCGAAGTATTCTTTATTTGTTATAGAAAGTTTCATCCAATCTTCAAAACCGGAAATTTCAACAGAATATTCAAAACTGTTTGCTACTTCAACAATTTGATTATAGAGGGAATATTTGTCGCTAGTATCAGAGTTGGATGAGGAGATATTTACCTTGCAAATTGATGGATCTAGCAATTGTGAACCCGAAAATATGCCTTCAACCCGCAGTTCAAACAGTTTTAAATTTGCATTGATGATTGTGACAATTTTACTCGAGTGATTTTGAACTATCTTTGTTTTTTCCAATGTTGATTCGTTAACGTTATTTATATAATCAGCCACGGATGCCAAACCATTTTCGGAAAAATATTTTTGACGGGCTTTTTGTTCCAAACTGATAGCATTCAAAATTAAACTCCTTTGTCGCTCGGCAAACAAATTTACCAAATCAGTCAAATCACCAGAATCAGCTTTTTCCAAAGCATCAATATATTGATCTCTTTCCAAGTTTCTAATTACAAGTGGAAAAATATTGTTTTGCAGAAATACAAGACTTGCTAGCGCTCTAGCTACACGCCCATTGCCATCTTGAAATGGATGAATTTGAACAAAGCGGTGATGTAGCCATGCTGCCAATACTTCAGGCACACACCGATGTTCAATTTCTCTATACCACTCCAATAGATTCTCCATTTCATTTTTGGTCTGTTCTGGTGGGCAGTAATGGTGAAGGACTCCATCCGGTCTTCTAGGATTATTGGGACGAACTTTGTACACACCTTTTTCAAGCGGTATATGCACTCGTTTTCCATCAATGGAAAATCCTACCGCTGTATCTTGATGAGTAGTAAATTTTGCGTGTAAATTACGAATAAAGTGCTCAGTGAGTGGTTGTTCTCTTTTTACGTAAGAGAACAAACCTTCTACGATGTCAAGTTGATCATCAATCAAACTTTTAATCTGTTCTGCTGTGTCTCTTTGAACTTGACCTTGATGAGCGATAATTGCAGAATCTATACCCTGTTCTATCAGTACCTCTGTTACCCCTCTGTCCCAATGGTACAAGCGTTCAATAAGCCCAGTTTCAATCGCCCATTCCCTGTTCAGATTCGCGATAAAATGCTGATACAAATTAGTTGGGATTAGACTGTTTTTTTTGTCGTTCCAAACTGTAGCCAATGCTCTTAACTCGATTGAAGCAAGTTCTTCTGCATTGCTAGGTAAGTGTTCGATAAATCGATAGGCCATTCGCTTTTCCTTGTAATTGTGGTCGAGTTTTTATTGTACACATAAACGATTTAGTTTTCAACCAGCGAAATTCGCGAGAAACTTAGGAGATAGCGGCAAAGGTCAGGTGCGGGTCGTTAACGAGTCATGTCTGTAATACGCACATACAGACGCGGCAAAATCTCCGGCAATGATTGAAGATGCGAATAAACCGCATAATGGCCCGGGCCAAACAGATAGCGCAAATAATTCGAACCTTGTTGGTCAATCGTCAATCCAAAGCATTGCACGTTGCGCGATCTCATTTCATTCAGTGCTTTGCGAGTATCTTCCAATGCGTACTTGCCTTCATATCGATCGGTCGGGTCGTGAGGGCGACCGTCGCTCATTACGATTAGCAGTTTCTGGCGGGACTGGCATTGTAGCAGTTTCTTCCCGGTGTGACGGACGGCAGCACCCATACGGGTATAGTTTGAAGGCTTGACTTCAAGAATGTTTCTTTGTACTCGCTCATCATAGGCATCACCAAATTCTTTGATTCGGTCACACCGGACCCGAAGACGACTGTCGCTTGAAAAACTGTAAAGCGCAAAATTATCTGAAGCGGCGAGAAAAACTTGTGCAAGTACGGCCATTGACTGCTTGGCTACATCAATGGCGCGGCTACTCCCAACCCATGCTTCGGTAGAGCGTGAAGCATCCAGTAGAAGCAGGACGGACATGTCTCGCCACCGCTGAATCTTTTCCCGATAGAAATCAGAACGCCGAATCCCGCAACCCTTCGCATCGCCATACGCGGCAACAAATCCGTCAATATCCAGATGATCAGCAGATTCAAGATGACGATTCCAATAGGATTCTTGTCGTAGCAAAACAAATCTCTTGTGAACTCGACGAACAAGTTCATTGAAGGATGGATCAAGTTCAGCACGATAGCCCCCTTTTGGTTCCTGTTCTACTACCCTGCACCAGTTGGTTTTATACGAACCTGAGAAACAATCCCATTCCGGGTAAACATTCTCATCCGGGATTGCCCTGAAGCCTGATAGCGGTTGGCTCAAGTACTCCGGCTCAAAGGCGGGTTGCTGTTGAGGGGTTTTGTTAGCGTCGGACCGAGGTCTTCGACTACTCTTGAACCAATGAACTCGAATTCCGGAACTTTCAGGGTTGCGATAGGCCCAAAGAGGAACCGGAAGAAACGGTATCGCTTTATTCTTCCATGCTTGCGGAACCTCAATCGGCTTGCCATCAATTGCCAAGTGAACCAACTCTGACAATTCGCTGTTTTGAACAGCAGAACAGTCGCCCAACGCGATACGGATTTCATTTTCCAGCAGATGCGACAGATTTCCACTCTTCAACTTGTCCGTTGAAATTGCATTTTTTCGCTGACTGAGTTCACTCTCGCACAGTCGTCGATATCGATGTTGCAAATTTGGAAAGGAATTCAGCACTCTGTTACTTGTTGCCACACCTTGTAGCAAGTGCCGCAAACCATGTGGCATTGACAGGTTCCCTAGCAAAGGCTCGTCTTGTGCGAGATACACAGCCAGCCAAAAGTAGAGTTCGCGATTGAGGTCGCGAGTGGGAAAACGATTGATTCTTCGCGGCAAGTGAATTCTGCCGGTTTCCGACCAAGCCTGCAGGTCAACTCCACCATGGGTTTTCAGAATCAATCCGCGATTGGAACCAAATCCTTGGGAATCGAGTCTGTTTTCCAATGTACCGCCAAGACCGTGGTAGTATAGATTGATGCCGCGCCACAATTCCTTCCCGGCAACTGCAGCACCCGGATGTCGAAGCCGACCTGCAAGACCAAACAGCAACCCGTTCCAGATTACTGAAACACCGTCAGTAAACGGATTATTGTTCAGGGAAGAAAGCGAAGACAATTTCAAGCAATCCTTCCCGAATAATCGGGTCGTCAGTCAATGTGTCAATCAATGCCACTTCGCACGCCTTTGAAGGCCTCAATCCGTCTTGCATCAACAAGGCAGCATGAACCAGCAAACGGGTTGACGCAACTTCTTCAAGATCATGTCCTTCAATGTTGCGTAATCTTCTGCCAAGTTCAACCAGAAGTTTCACTTGTTGTTCGTCAAAATTCGATTCCTGGACAATGATTTGAACTTCCTGCTCAGCGGGCGGAAAGTCGAAATTCAAGGTTACAAAACGCTGACGGGTGCTTTGCTTGAGACTCTTGAACAGGTTTTGGTACCCGGGATTGTATGAAGCAACCAGCATGAATTCAGGCGGAGCAACAAGTATTTCACCTGTTTTTTCCAGATACAAGGTGCGACGATCATCACCGAGTGGATGAATGACAACTGTAGTATCCTTTCTGGCTTCCACTACTTCGTCCAGATAACAAATTCCTCCTTCGCGTACTGCCTTTGTCAGCGGACCATCTTGCCAAACTGTCTCATCTCCCTTGATCAAGAATCGACCCAGCAAATCGGCAGCTGACAACTCGTCGTGGCAGGCTACGGTGTAGAATGGGCGATTGAGAATTGCTGCCATGTGGCGAACGAACCTGGTTTTTCCGCAACCCGTAGGTCCTTTCAGCAATACCGCAAGTCGATTCCGAAACGCAGAATGAAACACCTCGACTTCGTCGTGCAGTTGCAAATAATAGGGAATTGACGCGGAGTTCATAACCGATTTTGTAGAATCAATATGGTGATTATAGTTGTCTAATCATCTCAATATAAGAACTTGCTCAAAGGTCAGCTTGTCTGTCAATCGTGTTGGCTTGGCGATAATACAATTCTCGACGAATGAAATTTTCGGTGAAACAAAAACATTGATTGACAGCAAAGAAAATTCTGTAGAATAAATTCTTTTGAAAGGAGTGGAATTTCGCCATGAAAATCACCGAAATTCTCGCATGGCGAGTTGACTTGCCATTCAAGGATGGACGATATACTTGGTCGGACGGCAGATTTATTGAAGTTGCCGACACTACTGTTGTCGAAGTAAAAACAAATACCGGAATTTCCGGATTTGGAGAAATCTGCCCGCTGGGAACGGCATACCTTCCTGCCTATGCTACTGGTGTCCGTACAGGCATAGCTGAAATTGCTCCCCATTTGATTGGAAAAGACCCCAGAAATCTCAATGCAATCAACGACTCCATGGACCGGGCATTGCTTGGGCATCCATACGTAAAATCGCCACTGGATATTGCCTGCTGGGATATTCTCGGCAAAGTGTCGGGGCTACCGGTTCACGCATTGCTGGGCGGCGCAATGCAGGATAACTACTTGCTTTACCGGGCAATTACACAGGATTCGCCAGAATTGATGGCGAAAACGATCAAGGGCTACCATGAGGAAGGCTACCGAAAGTTTCAGTTGAAAGTTGGTGGAAACGCCGACGATGATATTGAAAGAATACTTGCAACGAGAGCCATCTTGAATGCTGAAGACATTTTGGTCGCGGACGCGAACAGAGGTTGGACGCAACATGAAGCGACGCGTGTTGTAGATGCAATTGCCAATGAGGATGTCTATATAGAACAACCTTGCAACACTTACCAGGAATGTCTTTCCATTCGTCAGCGTACAACAAAACCGCTGATTCTGGACGAATCAATGCAAACCGTTCACGACATTGTTCAGGGAATTTCCGAAGATGCAATGGATATTATCAGTTTGAAGATTTCCAAATTCGGCGGTCTCACGAACTCACGACTGATTCGTGACATTTGCATCACTTCCGGGATACCAATGACGATTGAAGATGTCTGGGGCGGCGATATTGTTACAGCAGCGGTTACACACTTGGCAAGATCCGCTCCGGAAGACTTTTGTTTTTCTTCTACAGATTTGAACTCCTACAACACAGTCTCTACCGCGAAAGGTGTACCACCACGGGTGAATGGTCGGATCACTGCATCGGATCGTCCAGGCTTGGGTATTGAACCCGACTTTGACACACTCGGTGATCCAGTGTTTCGGATTAGAGCATAGCACTTAATTCAAGCACTCATGGCAAGAGTACTCAGGGTTTTCAGAAATTTTTTTAGTGAATACATTCTCGAGGCATACAACAAATGACGACCGATTTCAGCAATCACAAAATTCCCTCTCACATGGCGGCGGTTCACCTCATTGGACACGGCGGTATGGAGATGCTACGCTACCGCGAGGATGTACCCGTACCGAGTCCGGGCGATGATGAAGTACTCATCAAAGTTTCTGCGGCTGGCATCAACAACACGGATATCAATACTCGAATCGGCTGGTATTCGAAAAAAGTAACTGATGCAACCGATGTCGGTGGCACCGGCGGTTTCGAGACCATAGATGAAGACGATGCCTCATCAATTGGGCAAGCAATGCCGTTTCCCAGAATACAGGGAGCTGATTGCTGTGGACATATCGTCGCCGTTGGAAAACACGTTTCACCTACTCGAATTGGAGAACGGGTCATTGTAATGAGTGTCATGCCCGCTGAAAATGGAAATTCCGAGTGTCAGTACATGACGCTTGGATCTGAAATAGATGGCGCATTCGCTCAATATCTGACAGTACCTGCGAAGATATCCTTTCGTGTAGATTGCAATTGGACTGATGCAGAACTTGCCTCTATTCCATGTGCATACTCAACCGCAGAAAACCTGCTCACCAGACCATCGGTTCGGGATGAGCGCGTATTGATTACCGGTGCTTCAGGCGGCGTGGGCTCGGCTGCAATTCAATTGGCAAAAGTTCGCGGTGCCAACGTCATTGCAGTTGCCAGTCAATCCAAAGCGGACGCTCTTCTGGACATTGGGGCCAACAAGGTAGTTGACCGAAATGCAAACCTGGTTGAAGAAATTGGTACAGATTCTGTTGACGTGGTTGTAGATCTGGTTGGTGGGGAAAATTGGCCCATGCTGCTTGATGTTATGGCTCGAGGTGCCAGGTATGCAACTTCCGGAGCAATTGCCGGTCCGATTGTAGATTTGGATTTAAGATCCCTCTATCTGAAAGACCTGACACTGCACGGCTGCACTTTTCAACCGGCAGATGTATTTGAAAACCTTGTTTCCTATATTGAAAACGACAAAATCAAGCCGCTTGTAGCCAAGACTTTCCCATTGAGCGAGATTCATGCCGCGCAGGAAGAATTCCTGGCCAAGCAATTCATTGGGAAATTTGTTTTGGTTCCACCCGAGTAAGTTTTACTCAACCAAGGCTCAGAGTCCCGAACAAGAAAGAAGGCGACTGGATTTGTGGAATGATTTTCGGATATGTATCCGATCGTCGTTTACCCATAGCTTGTCCATGGCACCTCAGTTGCGTGAGATGAAGATTTGCACCATCACGCGGTTAGCACACTATCTGTATCGAAAACACTGGTCCGTCAACACCTAATGCCAAGTTGTACGACAGCAAGGACGTGTTGCAAATTCACAGGCTATGGAGGTGTGCTTCACCCATCTCCGTCGTAACCCGACAAAAATGGTCATATAACCAGAGTAAATGTTGAATATCCAGCCAAAAGTTTGTATAGTACTATTCAACAGCACAATTTTGGGACTTGATGCTTTAGCGGACTAATGATCCATATCAATGCCATTCTGTCGCTACATAATTACCCTTTCCAAAGAAATTAGCAGTATAGTGAACACCGGTTAATCTTATGACTTCAAGTGGAAAAATTGTCTACAGCAATGCTGATGGCCAAGTGAATTGGTATGGCTTTCAATTTGAGCCAGGCGAAAAGTTTAAAGAATTTATGCGCCAAGACGTCCGTTCTAAACTGATAGACGAAGAAGAAATTAGCGAACTTGATGCAATAGATCAAGCAACGTCTTCCTCTAAATTTGACAATGAGGATGTAAGAACGATTTTGGTCAATGGAACTCCGTCTTGGACGATTGGAGAAGCCATAGCAGAAACATATTTGCAAAACAACTGCAATATTCATTGGCTATGGAACACTAGAAACGATGTTCGTACTCCGAACGCGAGTCTCCCCGGACCAGACCTTGTAGGATTCATTCAGTACAAGAATGATACAAAACTTGTCTTTGGAGAAGTCAAGACATCTCGTCAGCAGAAAAAACCACCAAGAGTTATGTATGGTTCAGGTGGTTTGATCCAGCAAATAATTCGTTTGGCAGATGACCGTAGTTTAAAAGTATATTTGTGCGCGTGGCTGTTGAGAAAGTGCAAAACAACAAAATATGAGAACACTATCAAATTAGCTTGTGGCACCTATCTCAATCCGAAATTCGGATCCTTTTCTTTATACGGAGTGTTGGTTCGTGATACAGTTCCTGACCAAGCTGATTTGAAGTCGGGTGGAGAAAAGTTGGCGGCACAACTACAAGCTCCTGCCGATTGCCATTTAGTTGCGTTATATTTACCATGTAAGATATTGGAACTTACTGAACTTATAGGTGGGATTTCGCCGTGAATTGCTGGGAGGAAATGCTAGAGACAACTCGAACAGAAGCTGTTCGACAAGCAACTCGTCACCAGCTCTTTAGTGAATTGCAAGACACCGACGGTGATATTGATTACGATTTGATTGAGCGCACAGCATATTTACTTGAGTTTTTCGTGCATGATTTACTACTTGAGAATCTAGCAGATGACAATGAAAAAACAAAAGCACTCAGACTAGCCTCTGCGGATGCTTTTCGGTTGCTCCGAATTTTGCCAAGACTGAAGACTGGAACGAGTGATGGTATGTTTGTGTTGCGAACGTGCGTGCTTGCAGTATTGGGAGACATGGGTGGTGGTGCTACTCGTTGGCTACGAAAGATTGATTGGCCTAAACTTCCACTTGACAGTCCTGATTGGAGAGAGCGTACCTGGGCAACTGTTTTGGACACGTGGCTCAGATTGATACGTAAAGATGGGTGGTCGGACCGCGATGCAGTACTGCAGAAAATCAACCATTTACGTGAGTCGCAGATAGAGTACGAAGCACAGTACTTGAAAGATTCTGAACCCGAACACGCATCAGCCGCAGCACTGGAGTTAATCGGTCTTTATCATTTGACCAGAGCAGCAGAAATGTTCGCTACATATATTACAGACGGCAATATAGACGGCGACCATCAAATTCATCAACTTCTTGATACGCAATTTGACCAAGTGATGTCTGCATGCAAATACGCACAGTTGATCGAACTGGAAGCAATGGGCAGGTTGCTTTCCGCTTGTGCGCATCAAATGACAGAAAATTCAGTTTGGACCGTTGCACGTGCAGCAAACTTCCAGGTCAATCAATTTGTTCACAGTTTGATGGCTGAAAACAGAGAAGATCAACCTATTTTCGAGCTACTTCCACCACAACGCCGTACCTTGGTGGAACAGGGATTACTAGGGTCAGGTCGTCGATCAATCGTAGTAAGCTTACCCACTTCAAGCGGTAAAACCCTGATTGCCGAATTTAGAATTTTGCAAACCATCAACCAGTTTGAACATGAAAGAGGTTGGGTTGCTTACCTCACACCGACTCGCGCCTTGGTAAATCAAGTCTCTAGGCAACTACGACGAGATTTGGAACCGCTCAATATAATTGTCGAACAAGTTAGTCCTGCACTCGAATTCGACAGTGTAGAGTCAAAACTTTTGTGTCAAAAGAAGCCTGAAAACGAGTTTCGTGTACTTGTGACTACACCGGAAAAACTTGACTTGATGCTTCGTCAAGGTTGGGAAAAGAGAATCAATCGCCCTCTTGCCTTAGTAGTGGTTGATGAAGCACACAACATCCAAAATAAAGAAAGAGGACTAAGACTTGAACTTCTGCTAGCGACTATCAACCGAGAATGCAAATATGCGCATTTTCTTCTACTAACTCCATTTATTGAAAATGCTCGTGAAGTCGCCCGCTGGTTAGGTGGGAATAGTTCAGATGAAATCAGTCTGGATGTGGATTGGCAACCCAATGATCGAGTAATTGGTATCGTGTATCCAGAGCGGAGCAAGCCTATCAAAAAAGGTAGCTACAGCTATAGTTTAAGTATGGAAACAATACATACAACTAAACAAACATTGAAAGTGGGAGATTTCCTGAAATTTCCCAAAATTGAGGAAATTGCAAAAACTTACTCGAAAGCTTCATCACAAACAAATATAGCAGCAATTGTTGCACAACACCTGAAATCTCGCGGTCCTGTCATTGTTATGCATGGTCGACCTGATTGGGTATGGAATCTTGCTGAAAAACTCAAATTGGAAGTGAATCGCGAGGCAAAATCAGAAAACATCAGACTGGTGCAAGATTTTTTGAGGTTGGAATTTGGAGAGAACTATCCATTGATTGATTTACTATCCTACCGAATTGGGGTGCATCATTCGGGGTTGTCAGACGAAGTTCGATCCCTTATGGAGTGGTTGACTGAAACTAGTGAGCTAAGAATTCTCGTCGCAACAACAACCATTGCTCAGGGGGTGAATTTTCCGGTATCCGGTGTTGTCATGGCATCGAATCAGTATCCGTACGGTGAAGACATACCACCTGAAGATTTCTGGAATATAGCTGGACGTGCTGGCCGCATATCACAAGAACAGTTAGGTGTCATCGCCCTTGTTGCGAAAGATGAATCAAAAGTGGGAGAGCTAAGAAACTTTGTCAACAGCCAGACCGGAGAACTTAATTCTGCCCTGATTCGACTAGTAGTTGAAGCAATGGATGAAATTGATGATTTAGGGAAACTGGTGTTAAGATTTCCACAATGGTCATCATTCGTACAATACTTGGTCCACACTTATAGTCAAATGGGAAAGCCTAGTAGTTTTGCAAGTGAAATAGAGCAAGTCATGCGAAACACTTTCGGTTATGAAAAATTGAGGCACAAGAATGGCGAACTCGCAAGCCGTCTATTGAGAAGCATACGCAAATATTCCGAATATATCCAGCGAGAAAAGCAACCGATTGCTTTGGTCGACAGTACAGGGTTTTCTCTTGAGAGTGTCAACAGGATACTTTATCAAGCAAGCCAAGAAGGTATAACAGCGCAGTCTTGGAAGCCAAACTCGTTGTTTCATAAAGACAATGATGCTCTGCAAAAAATGATGAGTGTACTGTTGAACGTTCCTGAATTGCGTGAAAACTTGAAGGCAGTTAAAGGGGACTCTACTACGGACGGAGATCAAGTGGCGTTAATAGTCAAAGATTGGGTCAATGGTGATTCGGTTTGCGAAATTGCTCGAAAACATTTCATGGATAGAGGTGATGAAATGACAGCAATGACAGCTTGTGGTAGAAACCTGTATGGCAGTCTGGCCAACACAGTTGCCTGGGGACTTGGTGCATTGTTGTCAGTTACCGTGCACGATTTGGAAGATGATGATTTTCAGTCTCTTCGTAATCTTCCTTCATACGTTTACTATGGTGTCAACAATGAACAAGCAATTGCACTGAGACTGCTTGGTGTTTCGCGGACCGCCACAAATAAACTGGCGAATAGTTTGGGGGACGTACTGCAAGAACCAATCTCCAGTATCAGAAATCATTTGAAAGAAATGGATACACAGAGTTGGCAGGAAGCACTCGGCAAACAAGAAGGAGCGATTTACCGGGAAGTCTGGCGAGTAATGGAAAGATTGGAATAAAAACAAGACTAACAAGGTACGAAGTCTGGCCCTGCTCGTCACTTAGGACGCACTTGGCACCCTCTCTTGACTATACCGCCCGAGGCGACATACACCTACCTAATTTGATGTATATTGATCCCATGCTTGTACTTCGCTACGACGATTCAAGACGGCAAAAGGCCGAAATTGGGGATGGCAAAGAGTAAGTCCGTACTTGCCTTGTCGACGGCCAGTAATTTCTTTACGACTATATGGAGCAAGGGTTTTACGAGTCCCAGAACACACTTTTGCTGTGAAAAAATTCCAATGTGAAGCACTCGAATTGGAGAACTGCTTGTGAGAAAACTCTTGGACCAAAATGCTATGAACCAAATCACCCATGGCCTGCTCTGCGAGAAAAACAAAGTTCGGGCTCTATA
Organism: Arenicellales bacterium; assembly: GCA_965200765.1. Taxonomy (GTDB): domain Bacteria; phylum Pseudomonadota; class Gammaproteobacteria; order Arenicellales; family JAJDZL01. The sequence goes on along the minus strand of OZ241380.1, from coordinate 18,214 downwards.
TTGCAAGGGATACAGCCGCACTGAAATAGCAAACTTCTTACAGAGCTCCAATCAACATGTACGAAAAGTATTGATGAATAGTGGTTATGAAGATTCAGAAGTCAGGGAAACATCCAATTCGGAAGCGTACAAATCCGGGCAACATTCGAAATTGTCCACCAAATCATTGTCAACGATGAACAGTACTGGTAAAGATCTGGTCATGGAACGTATCGTTGAAGGAATGACAAAAAAGGCCGATAAAATTCGCGCCTTGTATCTTCAAGGATATAGCCGGTCTGAAATTTACAAGTTCTTGGGGGTTCGTTACCAGCATGTCCGTAATGTTCTTGTCCGAAGTGGTTACAATGAGACGAAACTGGAAAGACCAACAAGCGGTGTTAATGCCACAGACACCGAATCAGCAGAATCTTATCCAGATAGCGAGTGGGTGAAGGTTGGACCTGCTGGACGTATAGTAATACCTGCAAAATTTCGTAAAGCTATTGGCATCAAAGAAGATATGGAGGTTCTGGTAGAGTTGGCGGGCAATCAGCTTCATATCCTGACTTGGAAAGAAAGTTTGAGAAAAATTCAGGAAGAATTAAACAGAAATGTACCGGAAGGCGTTAGTATTGTGGATGAGCTTATTGCCGAGCGGCGACAGGAATTTCGAGTGGAAGAGACTGAGTGGACAGAAGCAGATTTGAGACAGTCAGAATGAACAAAGTGGGATTGGATTCTTCTGCAGTCATCGCCTTGCTTCTCAATGAAAAGGGAGCTGAAAAAGTATCCGGCTATGAAGGCTATACTGCGATGTCCACAATTGACCTGGCAGAGATTTGTATTCGTCTGGTTGAAATCGGAGTGACAGAAGAAAGAATTCAACAAAATTTATTGTCCATACGCATCCAAATATATCCATTTGATGTCGAACAGGCTTATGCAGTTTCAAGAGTTCGTAATCTGGCTAGAAAATATGGAATGTCTCTTGTTGACTGTGCTTGCATTCAACTCAACTTGCCTGTATTGACCGGAGACAAAGCTTGGACAAAAGTAAACTTGGGGGTAAAGGTAGTTCTGATTCGTGATTGATATTGAGTCAATGAGCATACCACTATCCGCTTGTGCATATCAAATGACAGAATTTCAATTGTGACACTCATACGACTGCTGTTGCGACTTGCCTTGCAACGAATCAAGCAATACCACTCGAGTTGGAAGAGCCGCCAATCAGCCAAACAAGCCAGAAAGACACCGGCCCTGCATCCCAAAGCACGTCGGAAAATTGCTGTTGTTGCCCTCGGTTGCATAGTTGTTGGCGGGTCAGCACTAATTGTGTTCCACGAGTTTGAAATCTCTTTGCAGAACATTGATCGTTCCCGAGCGTCATTGATCTTGCATTTTGACTCTGTTACGGCATCTCCCACAGTGGTGTATCTTGAACCATGGCCAGCCGAAGCAAAACCGGTACCTGAGCGCGAAGAAGTTGTGCAAATTACCATCAAGGACAATTTGTTTTCCCCCGCTTTTCAAGTCGTCCCGCATGGTAGCACGGTAGAAGTAGTCAATCACGACTCCATTTTGCACAATGCGCACGTACTGGACGAGGACGACACAGTATTCAATGTCGCTACTCCATTGCAAGCCGTTTCTGTCCGAAAAACACTAACCGCAACAGGCGTACTGAAAGTCAGATGTGACCTTCATTCCTGGATGCATGCGTGGATCTTTGTACCGCCGAGTCAACACAGCACAATTCTCAACAAACCTGGTGCTGTAGAATTTTCGGATATTCAACCGAAAAGCTACCGCCTTCGAGTGTGGCAACAGGGCGAGTTCAAGCCGGATGTGATTTTGATTCTAAAACCTGGGGAAGCCAAAGTAGTCAGAAATACTTTGTAAGATTCCCTTAGTAATTCGGCGGATTGGGATTCAGAATTGTGGGTCCGGTGCGTTGCGTATTTTCCATAAACTCAATGGTTTCAACAGTGTTGATTACGAACAACGCAATCACTGCAAAGACTGCCAGCAAGATGAATGGCAAAGCGACGCGAAGAAACTTTTGCAATGCCCGCTCCTCTCTACAAAGTCAAAGCATGTTGTTGATTCAATCTGAAACCAGGTTCATTCATTGTCATCATGTCCGCTCATATATCGCCGCCATGCGACAATAATCAGAATTGCAAACGGAATCAGGATGCATGCCAGGAATACAAAATACAAGAACCACGGTATGCCAAGCGACATCTTCACATAGATGTAGGGATTTTCCTGTGCCATCGCTTGTCCGGCGACCGACAAACACAATACTGGAATGAGCAATTGGAGCAGAATCTGCACAGTCAGGAATTCTCGCCGAGCAGTTCTTCGATATTCATTTCAAGTAATCCCAGCTCAGTTTGCCCGGGATACACTTGGCGCACTTTTCCTGATTGATCAACGAAGAACGTCCAAGGCTCGCCCTTGACCCCCCATTCAACCCACACCTTGTTATCCTTGTAGCCATCCACATGAACAAATGCGAAGCGCTCGCCGTATTTTTCTTGCATGACTGCAACGCGAGTGATCTGATCTACACACATCGTACAATGCTGGGGAGTGCCGAAAACTGCCAGAAACGGCTTGCCTTCATCAATCAGATCAGCAATTTTCCAGCGATACAAAGCAACCTTGGTATCCATCGTGGATACTTTATGCCAATTGCTAGGGCTTTTGACCGTAAGGTTTTGACTCTTCGGCGCATCGTCGCCAATACGTACCTTCGTCTGCACACCCAGGATGTTTTCGCTGTCGCAACCCGCCAGTGTCAATACAAGGACAATCGTTGCAACAATCGGTGTTCGTTTTGTGATTGACATATTTGATTTTACAGATATACTGTTCAGATTGTTTACAAGTATAAATTCAAACCGAGAAAATTTCCATGATAGAATTGCCTACCTTGACAATAATTGCACTTGTCATCTTCGGTCTCGGCGGTGCAGTCGCCTTGTCCATCGTGCCTTGGGCCTGCATCGGTACCGGATTGTTCGACAAGGAAAAGAAATACCAGTCGTAAGCAAATCGACTTCCTCAATTCCTGTCAGGTGAATCACGTCCGCTGATTTTCAGCGCGAGCAGATAATCTGTCAGCAAATTCATATCTCTTTCCGACAAATGGTCGTACGGTGGCATTTTTAGCCGATACGGCTTCACACTTACGCCGGACCACGGGGCTTTCATATATCTCTGCAACCAAAGTTTCGACCGCTTGCTACCCACACCGTCCAGACTCGGCCCGTATGAAGCTCCGTTGCCAAAAATTTCATGACACGATACACATCCTTCTCGTCGATAAATTTCTTCTCCAAGCATGGTTTCTGCGGTTTGCTCATACACAAATTGCACCGGTGGCGGCTTCAGATAAATTACCACGCCGACCACAACCGCAAACATGACGATCAGGACTGCGCCGGTTATAACAATCCACTCGCCAAGGTTCAATTTCACGGCAATTGATTACACCGGGTCAATTGTAACGGTCATCATCGCCTTCGGTAAATATCTGGTCTTTGATGTTTTCATCAAACTGGTTATTCTTGTAAGCCCAATAGATGACAACAACTATCGCGACCAGCATTACAAGGCCAGTTGCAGCCCAAATATAAGGAATTAATTCTTCTCCTGTCATTGTTGTATCTCCTGAAATGAAGTTCAATTGCCTGTTGGGGGCCGCACCGGGTAGTTCGGGGAGTTCGGATTGGCCTTCAAACCAAACAAATAAGCGGTCAGCAGTTTGCGTTCATTCATTTGCAATGTTCTGAAATCCGGGCCCAGACTGCCGTCATGCGCAGTGCCGGGAACCAGCTGTCCGGGATTGGTCAAGTACTGATGTAGCCATTCCTCGGTTCTTCGAGTGCCAACTCCATCCAGAACCGGCGCGACACCGGCTTCACCGACTCCCATTGCCTTGTGGCAACTGTTGCAACCCATTTCCCGATACACATAGTGACCCTGCAAGCCCACTTCATCCCATTCGTAATAATGCTTCGGCATTGAAGGCTCTTCCCGGGTAATTACCTGATAGCCCCTTACTGCTGCCATGACAATTACCAATGCAGAAAATCCGAAGAGGATTTTTTCACCCAGTTTCAAGCGAGTTCGCATGGTTCCATAATCAATTGCAGGTCAAAACACAATGTGAAACAGCAACTCGACAGCAGCATAGACGACAACCAACACAATACCAATTACACTGACAATCAAAATCACACGCTCGGCGGTCTTTAACCCTTTTAGTGGTCCGACGACAAATCGGGACATGATCAAATACACCAAAACGCCGATAATAATCAGCGCAAATATCAGTGCCGAAATTTTGTCGGTGAATTCCACGGACGAAAATTCAGCAATTTTCTGCGACTAGGATTGCTCTTGGTCTTGCGACTCCTGTTTCTTCTGCTCGTCGCGTTCTTTCCACTTCTGTATATTGATATACCAGATTATTCCTGAAATACACGACAAAATCAGGATGATCTGGAACAGCACCATGTAATAACCCCAATCCCACCACGGTTGCTCGCCGCTTGCGCTGAGAAATGTTGTCGTCACTGTATCATAGCGCTGTCCGAATCCGGGCCATGGCATGGTCCACAGAAAGGCCTGAAAGATGGTGACTGCTACAATGAGAACCAGCCACCACGGAATCTTTCCGTTGCCTTCCTTGATACCGTCGAATTCTTCGTCGCCGAAGCGACCAAAAACTTCACCCTTGTCTTCCAGTTCATTTCGATTGTCATCAACCATGAATATTCATTCTCCTAAAATCGAATTGGTTTCGCGTTACTCCAGCGATTCAAGAAATGCGATGATTGCATCCAGTTCTTCGTCAGTGAGATGTTTGAATGCCGGCATGATCGAACCCGGTGTTACTGCTCTCGGGTCGCGATGATGCACATAGTGCCAGGCTTTGACGCGGTTGCGACTGGCAATATGCAGCAAGTCCGGGGCTTTGCGATCGGACCCGAACAAACTGGGTGCTTCTCCCTGAACATCGCCTGCAACCGGCGGTTCTCCAAAATAAGCCCAGTCTTGCGTTTGCTCGGGCAACAACGTATGACACCACCAGCATCCTTCGCGAATAAAAATCTTTTTACCCTTGCCGGCTAGCGTGGGAGCATCATTGCCAGTCATCCACGGATCGTGAATGGACCAGGCACTATGACCCATCATTTTTTCTTTCTCAATAGCAAGTTCAGTCGGAGGAATTTGACTCATGTAAGTCGACCCGCCGACGATCGTAATTGCAATCGACGAAAAAATGACAAGTACTACAAGGACTGCACCAACTACATACTTCGGCATATCAATACTCTCCCTGCATCAACTCAAGCTGCTCCAACGGGTACCGCACCGCGGTCACCTGTGGCTTTTTCCGGTACGATTTTCTTGCCGTACTTGGCGGTCATGTACATGTTGTAGAGGAATATCGGCTGGGCAAAGATGATCATGCTACCAAATATCACGCGTCCAACCATGTACGGATGGGTCGCCACAACAGATTGAATGTATGGAATTTCGTACACTTTTGCTGCACCTTGCACCAGTCCGGCTGCAGTCAGCACCGACCAGAATCCAAGGAAGCCGATAGCCATCAACCAGAAATGCAATTGTGCAAGCTTTCGGCTATACAGTTCACGTTTGAGCAACTTCGGCAGTCCATAATAGATCGCCCCGATTTCAATGAAACTTGAAAACCCTAGCAAAGCCAGGTGCGCATGCGCCACAATCCAGTGCGTTCCATGAATGTACCAGTTCAAAGAGCGGGTTTGCTGAAACGCACCCTGAATATTGAGCGGAATTGCAAACAGCACGCCAGTCAGTGCCCACTGTAGCGGAATGCTTTTGGTGTACATCCACCACTTGTCTTTCATGGTCATCAGCATGTTGACAACAAAGGCCAGTGCCGGAATCATAATCAGCACGCCGGAAACAGAAGCAAAAGATTTCAGCCACTCCGGTATTGGTGCGCCCATCAGGTGATGTGCACCCGGCGTTGAATAAAACGCAGCGATGGACCAGAAATGCAAGTGTCCGATTTTATGACTGTACAGCGTATTGCCGGAAATCTTGGGAATGATGTAGTAGGCGATGGCAGCCGAAACCGGTGTAATCCACAAGCCCAGAATATTGTGGGCATGCCACCAGGTCATGTAGGCCTCGCTCAGTCCCGTGACCGGAAACAGATCGGGAATTGCACCAATGAAATAACTCAGTATGATGAACAGCAATGCCGCGCCGAAAAACCACATGGTTACATAAAGTCCTTCGGTCTGGCGGTCCAGCATGGTCATCCAGATGTTGACCGCCAACGGTGCGAATACCAGAAGCAGAACATAAACATCCAAAGGCCAAATCAAATCCTGATATTCGCGACCGGAAGTCATGCCGTTAATCAGCGTAAAGAATACGAAAATCATTCCGATGTTCCAGGCCCAGCAATTCCATACACCCAACTTTTCGCTCCACAGCCTGGTTTTGCACAACGCTGGAGCCATGTAGCACATCGCCCCTGCAAAAGCCATTGAGATCCAGCCAAATATTACGAAATGAACATGTACCGGACGAATTCTTCCGAAATGAAGCCAGGGAATGTCATTGGGAAATACGTCTGGCCATGCCAGTCGCATGGAAGTAAGAAGTGCAAGAAACACTCCGATATTCAGCATTACGATAGACGAGAAGAAAAAGTGCTTTGCAGCCGTTCCTTCTGCATAATCGTTGCGTTGCAGAAAATCAACAATCATAGGTTTTCTCCGATCGCTGCCAGTACAGCAATTACTTGCCCTGCTTGATCATGACAGAATTCATAAACCAGAAACTGAGAGCGGAAATCACTCCGGTTCCTATTGAGATTACGAATCCCCATACAAGCAGGCCGGTCCATTCTTCATGACTGCGCATGCCGAGCAATGGTAGCAAGCAAAGTTGAAACACAGTTCCCAGGCCTACACCCACAATAAATCCGTTATATAGAAAATTAAGCAACCGGTGCATTTTTGTACTCTCCGTGCCATTTGAATATTGTCACAAGTATATTTCCAATAAATATCCAGTAACCAAACCCCATAATGAAGGCCGTTGTTACCAGTAAAATATGATGCAATGGTCCAACCGTTGCCAAAGCGTTCGCGTAGGTCATGCCACTGTGAACCATGTTTCCTTCCACAAGCCCCAAAATCACCAATGATGTAAAGAAGCCCAGCACGCCGATGGTCGAGAACCAGAATGAAAGATTGGACAGCGTCCTGCTGTAAACCGCGCGCTTGGTCAGTTTGGGAAGAACATAGTAGAACAGTCCCATCAATGCCATTGTTACGCCGCCAACAAGGTTGATGTGCGCATGCGCGAGCGGGTCAATCAGATGTCCGGCCGGACCGGCTTCGCGAATCCACTGGGCCGCTTCCGGAAATGTCTGAATCACCCCTTGAACAGTACCGATGAACAAGTGAACCATTGACATGACCAAAAACTTGAGCACGATCGCGCTGTCTACGCCAGCAGACTGAATTTCGGTAATTTCCGGACTGACCATTTTGCCTTGACCCATTTACAACTGACCCGCAGTGGCTAAGTATCTTATAAAAGTTACCACTTGCTGACGCTGATAGTTGTTCAAACTTGCTTCCCAGCCACGCATCGCAGTCCCCGGAACACCCACGCGAACAATTTCAGCCAACTCTTCATCCGAGCGGCTTTGTACCCGTTCCTGCAGTAAATTCGCCGGTTTTGGTATCATGCGATATCTCCATTCCCCTTGGCCATCGCCAAGCGCACCATGGCAATCCTGGCAGATCTGGATATAGTAACTGCGACCACGTTCAAGCTCGGCAGGATTGACATCTTGCGTCAACTCCAGTTTTTCCACATGCGGCGCGATTTGCAGGGCACTGTCCTTCGGCGGGTAGTAAACTACCGACAGCCAGCCAAGCAAGCCCGCCAAGACTACTCCACTGGAAACAAGAACCGCGGTGTTCAAAACCATTTTGAAAACAATCAATCATTCAGTTCACAGGTTTCGCTATTCACTAGCCTTGCTGAGCGTTCATCATGCTCTGACGCTCCATTTCAAGATTGAAATCAGGGCGCAAGGAAATTACATACCAGACCAGTTGCCAGCGTTGTTCTTCATCCAGAAAGTCTGCAAACGATGGCATAGGCGTACCGTCCAGACCAGTGATGAAGGTTTGATAAATTCCTTTCGGGTCGCTGGAGCCTACAAACTGACCGGCATCGGTAAAATCACGTGGCACGATCGGCAGTCCGCTGTCGTCCTCCAGGCCTGGTGCAGAGGGTCCATCGCCCTTGCCAGTCAACCCGTGGCATTCCTTGCATTGCATAAGTGCATAGACTTCTTCTCCGGCGACGATCATCTCTGCAGTTGGCATCGGCGGATCTGCAATTTCAATCGGATCTTCCTGCCATTCTGCCTCTTCTTCCCAGCGGTCGGAAAACGTTTTGATGTAGTACACCACGGCCCAGCGATCACGCTCCGGCAAGAATTTGAATGACGGCATGTCCTGGTTCAATACCAGTCCTCGCGAAACTGAACGGAACAAATCTTCGTCGGTCGGCAGGGAACCACTTGGAGTGGAACGCAACTTGTATACTGCTTCGGTGAAATCGCGCGGTTTGCGCGGCAATTTATGTTCCGCGGCATACTGGTCGCCGAGTTCCCACACGGCACCATTGCCGTCGCCGGCGGCACCATGGCATCCAATGCAAAGTCCGCGAAAGGTCCACTCGCCGTACTCCAGCAATTTCGGTGTAATCGGAATGCCGTCGCTGACCGGTTCGATATTGCCAGTCGTGGCGGGATAGTCAAAAAATGGATTGCCAGTCAGATTTCCGACTTTCCCTCCTGCGGTCTGCGTTGTCAACGTAACTACGCCGATCGTAATGACGACAGCAATAATTGTTACGGGCCAAAACAATTTTTTCAATTGAATCCAAACTCGCTACTTGTTGAATACAAGCAATTGAATTGCTACTGAATCGAACATGACTGAAAATTCAACCGGAATTCAGTCAACACCATAAAACATTGAGGGCACCAGACACCTCGCCGACAGCGAACCGTCTTGGTGCCCCCGGTTTTTTCTAAAGTTGTGCAAACCTGTCGAATTTCAAACTCGACAGGTTTGCCTCTGCCTAAAAATTAATGGCGTCCAGGATCCAGTGTGGAACCCCGATTTGACCAATAGATATAAGCTTCAAGCGCTTTCATCGCCTCGCCGTCCGGATCGATCTTTTCACCTTCATTCGGCTTCTCAATGCACCAGTTGATCATATCGCGCAAAGTCGCGAATTCGCTCATTTGCTCCTGGAATTTTGGAAATTCATGAGGATGAACATCCGATGAAAACGGATGGCACATGGCACAGGCCATGCCGGTGTTCGACATGTTCAAGCCAGGTTCGGTCGCACCATGAAACAGATTATCCCCGCGGATCACCTGTTCCATGAACGCATCCTGAAATGCCTGCAACGTGGCAGCATCATGCGACACTTTGTGCGCCGATGCGCGATTCACCATGAACGCGAATGCCAACGACAGGCAAAGTACGGTAACTACTAAAGTCAATACTCTGGATTTCATTTGCACTCTCCTTGATTAATCGCCAGTCCAGCCACGATCTGCGATGCGCGGACTCAGTTTCTGGTTTTGATTGTCGCCGGTACCGGAATCGGCACGGGTGGTTCCAAAGACCTGTTCGCGCCACATCATGTACTGATAGTCCATGCTGTCGCTCATCGTGAGATTGCCCCATCCAACGCCGTCGAAATGATCGCCAGGATCAACTCTCAGCATTGGTTTGGTCAACTCCGGAACACCTTCAGGTGCATACGGCCACGGCCACGAAGTAGCCAGCTGACCTATGCTTCTCATACCACCAATTTCGTTGTACAGAGGTTGATGCACATGACCATGGATATTGGTAACGTTGGAAAACTGAAGTATGATTTCATGTACTTCACGCCAATCGCGAATCCAGAAATTCCATGGTGCGTACACCTCGTACAGGGGTGTATGACTGAAAATGATCACCGGCGCGTCTTTCGGCCAATCCGACAAAGTCGATGATAGCCATTGACGTTGCTCATTGCCTACTCCGGACCACGGACCCGCTTGAGATCCGTCCAGTGCGGACATGTGTCCCATACGTTCTTCGGCGGTCATACCGCGTGCAGTCCAGTAGTCAGGGGCACGACCAACTGTGTCAAGACCGACAATTCTGACACCCTTGTGATCGAAGGTCCAAGGTGTTTCCCCGAAATATGAATTCCAGGATTCACCCAGGTCGAGATACCAGTCATGCTCTCCAGGAATAAAAACCTTTCTGATTTTTACTTCTTCAAGCAATTCCGCTCCCAGCTTGATTTCCACAGGATCGCCAAGCTGAGCCAGGTCTCCACCGAAAATCATGAAGTCGAATTTCGACCCCATTTCCTGCACTTCCTTGAAAGCGCGCACTGCCTTGTCAATAAAGCGAGTATTCAACTCTCTGGGATACAGATGTGTATCCGATACCCAGGCAAAGCTGAAAGTCTCGCCTTGTGCGACAGCGACTTCCATGGAGGTCAGGGTCTGAAACACCCCCACAGCACTGCCAGTGGCAATGGCACCTCCACTCAAAAGCGATTTGTGCAGAAAGGTTCTGCGAGTCAAATCGACTCCGCCTTTCTTCACAGAATCGCGACTTGGCTTCTCATGCATAGCTTAAGTCCTCCTGCTACAAAGCAAATAATAAAAACAATATTTTATTTTGATAAGCCTAACCACCCAAATTAATGGATAATTCGGTTGTTTCGCCAGCCTTCACTGTGACCGGCATTTCCTTGATACCAAGGCTTTCTTGCCATACTGCAATGGTATAGTCGCCTGGCGGAACATCTGCAATGCTGAACATGCCGTCGTCGCCAGTTTGCATAAAGTACGGACTATCAACCACGAATATCCAACCTAGCATCCAACCATGTGCGTCGCAATCCGTACGGACTTCACCGGTGCGTCGCAAAATCTTGGTGACTTTTGCACCTTGAATCGGCAAGGCTACATTGAAAGCAGTCGCTTTACCATAGTAGCCGTGGGTATTGTGAAGGACCGGGTCAGAGTTGATAATGTCGACTTTACCACGGCGTGCGATTTGTACATGGGGGTCAAAAATACAATCAATGTTGTTGATCACCGGTCGATCCATGCTGGGCCAAGCCTTGCCGCTTGCAACTTCTTTCAAATATACAACACTGTCCTTGACAGCACCGCCGTCTCCAACCACAACCGACGGGACTTTACGGGGCGCGCCGCAAACCTCTTTGTCTTTGGTCGGCAGAACCGTTCGTTGCTTGATCGGACCGTCATAGGTGATCTTCCCTTGGATTGTTCCACCGTTTGACACCTCTTGTTCAACATACTTGGCTGCATGTGCAACAACTGCAAACGACAGGGTTATGAACAAACCCAAAGCGATTCGAATACTTCGCATTGTTTCCTCCTCTTACTATATTAAATCTGATAGCTTCGAGTACCCCTTTGGCACCCATTCAGTGAATCCCGTGGAAATTCACTTTATATTCATAATTATACTAAGTCTAAATCTATAGTTGATACAGATTGAAACACATTTATTTTGTCAAGTCAATAAGAAAATTGAATTAATTTGTTTTCACGGTCAAACGGGGAACTTTGAATCACTCCTCGAATTCGTCCGGATCCTTGATTCGCCTTGTTGAATGCCGCAGTCGGCGAACCGCACTTACAAGGTTGATTGCCAAAACTGCGAGTGTGAATCCATAGGCACTCCAGACATATTTTCCGTAGCCACTCATGGAGATGAATTCTTCAAAACTCATGCCACTTCCCCCATTTCCTGAACCCATCGGCTGGATCTTTCCGATTCCAGAATCAACGCACGCGAACGGATGGCGACAACGGTCAGAAAAAACAGCATGAAACCGAAGGCCATCACCAGCAATGGAGCCAACATGCTGGAATGGATTGACGGTGCGCCGAACTTGCTGATGGACGGATCCTGATGCAAGGTGTGCCACCAAAGCACGGAATAGTGAATAATCGGTATGTTGATGACACCGCACAGCAACAGTATCGAACCGGCTTTCTGAGCGGCGCTTCGACTGGGTATCGACGCCTGCAAGGCGATGAATCCCAGATAAAGAAAGAGCAGAATCAACTCGGATGTCAGTCGCGCATCCCAAGCCCACCAGGCACCCCACATCGGTTTGCCCCAGATTGAGCCAGTCACCAGCGTCGTCAAAGTAAAGGAAGCACCAATCACCGCGGCCGACGTGCTGACGAGAAAGGCCAGCTTGATTCTCCAGATGAGTCCGATGGCCCCGCAGATTGCCATAAAAACATAAATGAACATTGACATCCATGCCGATGGCACATGAATGAACATGATTCGATATGCGTCCTTTTGCTGATAGTCCGGCGGTGCAACGACAAGTGCAAGATACAAGCCGACAACAATCAGCAAACCCGCCAAGGCACCGGTCCAAGGCGCAACGCGCCCGGCAAGTTTGTAAAAGTACTTGGCCGTGCTCAGACGATGAAACCACAAAAACATACTCATCCTCCGGCGGCAATGCGAACGGTGCCCGCAGTTGCAAGCGGCAAGATCGTCAGACTCAGCACCAGAAACGCCGCCAGCAATGACAAATGCCCGGAAATCGGCTGTCCTGCTGCGGCGGCCGCGACTGCACTGGCAGAATAAATCAGAATCGGAACACACAGCGGCAGTGTGAGCAAGGAGATCAACACGCCGGTTTTTTTCTGCGCAACAACCAGCGCAGCACCAAATGCTCCGACCAAACTGAATATCGGTGTACTCAAAACGACTGTGAGAGTGAGAATTCCTATTAAACGAAAATCAAGTCCCATCAGTATACCCAGAATCGGACTGACTACAATCAGTGGCAATCCGGTGACGATCCAGTGAGCCGTGACCTTGGCAAGCACGATCATGGACAGAGAGTCGGGAGAAGTCAACAGTTGGTCCAAGGTGCCATCCGCATAGTCGGCCTTGAAAATACTGTCGAGCGACAGCATCGCCGACAATAATGCTGCAACCCAAACGACTGTGGGACCAATGACACGCAACATCGCAAGGTCGGTATTTGCCGCAAACGAAAACAAGGTCGCCACGATCACAAAGAATATTACGGTGGTGGCCGCACTTTCACCCGGATTTCGACCCACCAGTTTGATATCCCTGACCAGAATGATGAAAAACAGAGGTTTCATGTCAGCATACCGTCAGCACCCAGATGCTTTTTTTTGACCCGAACCTGCTGCCAGTCCAATTCCTGGTGAGAAGTTGCAATTACAACTCCCTGATTTTTCAGATGTTCCTGAAGAATGAATAAAAAACGAGTTTGTGCTTGTTCGTCAAGCGAGGTGAGTGGCTCGTCAAGAATCCATAGCTTCAGATTTGAAGCGAGCAACCGTCCCATTGCGACCATGCGCTTCTGGCCAGCGGACAGGAATCTGCATGGACGGTGCGCCAGTTTCGCAATTCCAACCTGCTCCAGAATTTCCTGATATGACAAGCCAGAGGCGTTTTGCCGAATGGACCGATCAATCTCCAGATTTTCCACAGGTGTCAAGTCTCCCTTGATGCCATTGTCGTGACCAATGTAGGCAAGATTGCGGAAGTATTCGATTGAGTTCTTTTTGATGGATGAGTTGTTCCACAAAATTTCTCCTTCTTCCGCCTGAACCAGACCGCAAAGCGTCCGCATCAATGTGGTTTTGCCAACACCATTGGAACCCGTTATGTAGAGCAACTCGGCTTCGTGTACGATGAAATTCAGTTGTTGAAGCACGATTCGCGAATCTCTTTCGACAACAAGATTTCGAACTTCCAGCATGATTTGGGCAATCTGAGCAGTTTTTCAGCGAATTCGGCTTTAACCGAAGTGAAATTGGCAAAACATGTTGTCATTTTAACGCGTAGCCTTGTGGAATGATTGCAAGATGAATATTGAATGCTACTTGAAGGGACCAACGGAAAAGGATTTCACTCTGGTCCGGTGCATACAACAAAAATCAACTGAATGGCAATATGCAAATTTGTCAGGGGGTTTCTTAAATACAACCAAAACTCGTAAAATCAACAGTGTCACTTCATCAATAATTTGCTTGAACCGGAATCATTTACGTTGAAATCAGGCTTTGAAACACAAAATCGCATGCGCTCCCGGGTACGCACAACAGTACGCCGGGAAGGCCGCATCACCAAAGCTCAGCAACAAGCAATTGTTGAATTGCTGCCTCAATACCGCCTCAAGAGTGCCGACTTGCGAGATGATTTTTCCACGTCAATGCCTTCTGTTGATCAAATTGTGGTTGAAGTCGGTTTCGGGGATGGCGACGCATTGCTTCAAATGGCAGCGAGTCGTCCGACAACCGGATTTGTCGGTATTGAAGTCTATCGACCGGGAATCGGTCGATTTCTGCGCGGTGCGAAAGATGCCAGTTTGAACAATATTCGGGTGTTTGACCAAGATGGACGCGACTTTTTCGCGCAAATCTGTAACCCGGACAGCATTGATGAAATTTACATCTTGTTTCCCGACCCGTGGCCGAAGAAGCGCCATCATAAACGCCGGTTGATTCAAAAGGAATTTCTCGAGATTTGTGCCAACCGGCTGAAACCTGGTGGATTGCTTTGCACCGCAACTGACTGTGAAGACTACGCGCAGTGGATATTGAACGAGTTGGCCACAGTCCCGGCATTGCAAAATGCAATGCCAAGCGGTGAGTACTACCAAGGCAAGGCATTGCGCCCGACAACGAAATATGAAAGGAAGGCGCTTGATTCTGGTGCAACAATTTACAATATAGTCTGCAATACAATTTCCGCCTAGATTGACTGGATTTCGTCCGGATAGCCAATCAGGAGCGTGTCGGCTGGTCGTCGCGCGAAGATACCGTTGCTGACTACGCCCGCCAAGTGGTCTAATTCTCCTTCAAGTTCAACCGGATTGAGCATGTCCAGATTTCGAACATCAATAATGATGTTGCCGCTGTCTGTTGCAAATCCGGCGCGTAATTCAGGCAAACCTCCGAACTTTAGCAATTGTCGACTGACCAGGCTTTGCGCAAACGGCAGTACTTCAATCGGAAGTGGAAACTTTCCCAGAACATCAACAACTTTTGTGTTGTCAACAATACACACGAATTTTTCACTGGCCGCGGCCACGATTTTTTCTCGAGTCAAGGCACCACCACCGCCTTTGATGAGATGCCGGTTACGCGTAGCTTCATCTGCGCCATCCACATAGAGGGGTAAATTTCCAGTGCGATTCAGGTCCAGAACCGGAATGCCGGCCTGCTTCAAATTCGTAGCTGTTGCCTCTGAACTGGCCACGGTTCCATCAATCTTCCCTTTCACCTTTTGCAGTGCTTCAATGAAATGGTTGACCGTTGAACCAGTACCAACACCAATCACATCACCGATTTCAATATAATTCAACGCGGCTTCGGCGACTTTTTGCTTCAACAGATCAGAATTCATGGTGGTACAACTCAATTTGCCAAATTTTTGTCTATTTTATTGTAAATGCAGGTAGGTGCTTTGGCGACAAATTATCTTCAGCGTATTCTCACAGCACGCGTATACGATGTAGCTGAAAATACCCGGTTGGACCACGCAGTCAATCTTTCAAAGAAGCTGGGCAACGAAATTTGGCTTAAGCGAGAAGACGAACAGCCGATATTTTCGTTCAAGCTACGCGGTGCGTACAACAAAATGTCGCGTATTCCACTTCCGGTTATGGCACGCGGTGTCGTCGCCGCATCCGCTGGAAACCATGCCCAGGGAGTCGCGTTGGCTGGCCAGCAGTTGCGATGCCCGGTAACAGTTTTCATGCCGATTACCAGTCCTGAAATCAAAGTCAAGTCGGTGCGTAGCATGGGTGCCAAAGTCAGACTTGTCGGTGACTCGTATGCAGAAGCAGGAGTAGCAGCAATGCAACACTGCAAACAGCATGGTCTGAGATTCATCTCGCCTTACGACGACCCTGACATCATTGCCGGCAATGGTACCATCGCCGTGGAAATCATGCAGGCGCACCCCGGAAAAATCAATGCAGTTTTCGTTCCAGTCGGTGGCGGCGGTCTGATTGCAGGAATCGCTGCATATTTCAAGGAAGTCGCAGCCGATGTAAAAATAATCGGAGTCGAACCGGAAGACTCGGACGCAATGTACCAGTCGCTAAAAGCAGGCAAACGTCTCCGTTTGAACGAAGTCGGCATCTTCGCCGACGGTGTGGCCGTAAAGCAAGTGGGCAAGGAAACTTTCCGATTGGCCCAGCAATATGTCGATTCCGTGATTCGGGTCAACACAGACCAAATTTGCGCTGCCATAAAAGATGTATTTGAAGATACTCGCAGTATTGTGGAACCCTCGGGTGCACTAGCGGTAGCAGGATTGAAAAACTATTGTGCAACACGGCGAGTGCGCCGAAAGGAACTGGTAGCGATCGCATCCGGTGCAAACATGAACTTTGACCGCTTGCGACATGTTTCGGAACGGGCGGAGATCGGCGAGCGGCGCGAAGCAATTCTGGCAGTGACAATTCCCGAACGTCCGGGCAGCTTCAGAGAGTTTTGCTCCACTATCGGCAACCGCAATATTACCGAATTCAATTATCGGTATGCGGACCCGGACCGAGCACATGTTTATGCAGGAATTCAAATGACCGACAGCCGGGATATTCAGCGCATTGTTCATGCACTTCGCAAGCAAGACTATCCGGTACTGGATCTGACTGACAATGAAATGGCCAAGATTCATGTCAGGCACATGGTTGGCGGTCGGGCACCGCATGCGGCGAATGAAATTGTGTACCGCTTTGAATTTCCAGAACGACCTGGCGCGTTGCTGGGTTTTCTGCAGAAGATGGGTCAGTCCTGGAATATAAGCATGTTTCATTATCGAAACCACGGTACGGATTTCGGACGAGTACTGTGCGGAATTCAAGTGCCACCCGGCGAGATGAATGAATTCAGGCGATTCCTCAATCAAGTCGGTTATCGTTATGTAGAAGAAACAGACAACCCTGTATACAGAATGTTTCTGACTTGAGGAAGACGCTCGAAAGGATTCAAAAATGACAAACAGTAATCATTCTGATGTTGAATTTGCTGGACTGTACATGGTGCCAGGCGAAGGCGCAGTAGCGGCACTACGCGATGCGGCAGGTACCCAGCTCTTTGACAAGCAGGGTCTGCAACACAGAATTCTCGAAAAGAAAAAAGCCGGCAAATCGGCCGACATAGAAGAACAGGCACTGGCCAGAATGAATCAAATCACACCTGGCGAGAGTAATTTCAACTAGTGTCGGAAGTGGCGAATTCCGCGCGCGTCTATGCCACTGCAAATTGGCCGGAAACGCGAAATCGTGTCGAATTCCAACCCGCAGAAATTCATGTCTGGCTAGCTGATCTGAATTCGGTCAGCAAACATCTCGGCTACCTGAAGTCCTGTCTGGACCGGCGGGAACTGGCCAGAATGGAACGCTACTCTGTCGAACGAAGCAAAAGGCGTTTTGTCTCCTCGCGCAGCATCTTGAAAGTGCTGCTGGGGCTTTACTGCCAAAGCAGTCCACAAGATATCCAGCTCGACTACGGCCCGCTTGGTAAACCGTATCTCAAGCAGAATCGCGCGTTGCAATTCAACACTACCGATTCTCAGGATGTTGCACTTTATGTCTTCTCGAACTGGTGTGAACTAGGAGTGGATCTGGAACTCGCGACACGGCAGGTACGCCACGAGTTGATTGCCCCGCGCAAATTTACCCAGGAAGAATATCAGCAATATGCAAGCTGTACGAAAAGTCGGCAACGAAAATTCTTTCTGTCCTTGTGGACGCGAAAGGAATCCTATGGCAAGGCCTTGGGAGTTGGAATCCGTTACCCGCTCAATTCGGTTAATTTGTCCAGTCAGAGTATTGATCAACGGACTTCGGTGAAGGACGAACAAGGCAGGACCTGGGAAATTATCCAAATCACATCTGTCCCGGAGATTATCGCCAGCGTGGTTACGGAAGGCTGTGGGTATCAACCCAGGTTTTTTCGATTTTCAGCGAACTGTCTGAAAAGTTGAGCAAGGACTTGGCAATCAAAAAGAGTCAAACAGAATTGTCAATGGCAGTGATTGTGTTAAAA